>NZ_JBMBTW010000002.1:0-3970647 GCF_051161895.1 Leifsonia araucanica | reverse complement strand
CGCATTACCGCGAATGCTCGCAAATCACGGTTGCATCCCGGGCGCGTCGCGAAGAAGTCGAGGCCCCACGGCCACGAAACGGCGGCGTTTGCGGGGATCTGACGTCACTCCCCGACCCTATCCGCGCTCCGCCCCGGATGCGAGGATGCTGGGACAGAGGACACGCGAGCGGAGGACACGACGATGACCGACACACCACGCGTCAGGGTCCGGCGAATCTACGAGAAGCCGAGCGCAGACGACGGGACACGCGTGCTCGTCGACCGCCTCTGGCCGCGCGGCGTGAGCAGGGAGCGCGCCCACCTCGACGCGTGGGACAAGGAGATCGCCCCGTCCACCGAACTGCGCACTTGGTACGGGCACGTCCCCGCCCGCTTCGACGAGTTCGCGGAGCGATACACGGCCGAGCTCGCCGACCCGCAGCGGACGGATGCCCTGGAGCGACTGCGCGGGATCGCCGCGTCGGGCACCCTCACCCTCCTGACCGCGACGAAGGACCCGGACATGAGCGAGGCCGCCGTGCTGGCCGGACTGCTCCGCGAGCATCCGGATGCTGCGGCGTGAGGTTCACGCGCGCGGAGCTCGAATCGTACCGGGGCGCCGAGCTGCCGGACGTTCTCAGCGACGGGGTCGAACTCGTCTTCGCCGGCATCAACCCCGGACTGCGCAGTGCGGCCATCGGAGCGAGCTTCGCCAACCGGGGCAACCGCTTCTACCCCGCGCTGCGGCTGGCCGGGATCACCGACAGGGTGATCGACTCGTCCGAGGGCTTCCTCCCCGACGACCGCGACCACCTCGCGCGCCGGAAGGTCGGGCTGACCACCCTGGTGAACTTCGCGACGGCGAAGGCGTCCGAGCTCACCGACGAGCAGCTGATCGCCGGGCGGGGGCGACTCGAGCGGGTGGCGGAGACGTACCGTCCGCGCGTGATCGCGCTGCTCGGCGTGACCGCATACCGCATCGCCTTCGCCGAACCACGCGCGGTGCCCGGCCGACAGGACAGGATGCTCGGCGCATCCACTGTCTGGGTGGTGCCGAGCCCGAGCGGACTCAACGCGCACTATTCGCTCCCCCAGCTGGCCACCGCATACCGGGAGGCGGCGGTGGCAGCCGGGATCCACGTCGGCGAGGAGTAGGCGGGCTCCGGTCAGCGCGTGGCGCGGGCGACCTGGTGGCCGTCGATGAACGAGGCGAGGCTCTCCTCGATGTGGAACTGGGTGTGCGCGAGGCGCGCATCCCGCACCTGCACCCGCTTGCGCGCCGCCCGGCGCCGGCCGTGCAGCCGGACGAGGGAGACGGTCACCTTCGCGATCACGATGGCCGCGAAGGCCGCGCCCGCCCACACCGCGATGAAGCCGGTGCTTCCGAGCAGGGAGGAGTTCAGCACGCCCCAGACCAGCACGGCGTCTGCGACGAGCAGGACGGCCGCAATGGTCAGCGGAGTCCAGACGAGGGTCGCCGGGCTGGCGGCCAGGAGTGCGCGCGCCTCTGCCAGCTCGCGTTCCTGCTGGCGGCGGCGATCTTTCGCCCACTGCAGGTCGCGTTCGTGACGCCGGAGCTGTCGTCGGGCCTCGTCGTGGGCATGGTTGTAGGAAAGGGTGTTCGGGTTCACAGCGTGTCCTTCGGGTTGACGTGACTGCGTTTCGTCCAGAGCCTAGCCAGAATGTTCCGTCTGTGGGTCAAATGGAGGACACGAGTTTGTACCCCAATTCGGGCGACACGCCCGGGCGTCTCAGGCCAGGTACGACGGCCTCGTGTCGGTGCTGAGCACGGACATGAGGATGGAGTCCACCCACTCGCCGTCCCAGTAGAGGGTGTCGCGCTGGCGCCCCTCGATGACGAAGCCCGCCTTCTCGTACGAGCGCTGGGCGCGCGGGTTGAAGGAGTAGACGTCCAGCGTGACGCGGTGCAGGCCGAGTTCGCCGAACGCGTAATCGAGAGCCAGCGTGGTCGCCTCCGTGCCGTATCCCTTGCCCGGGTTCCCAGGGAGGAGCGCGATCCGGAAGTTCATCGCCGCATCCTCTTCCTCCAGTTCGTTGAGGACGATTTCGCCGAGATACTCCCCCGTCGCTTCGTCGACGATGGCCCAGTCGACGCGGTCGTCGGCCGACTGGATGGAGGAGAGGTGGCGCGCCACCGCATCCCGTTCGAACCGGGTGCGGGTGCCGGTGAGACGCAGGGTCTCCTCATCCTGCAGTCCGCCCCAGACCGCATCCAGGTGCTCGGGACCGAGCGGCTCCAGCCGGAGGCGCGGGCCGCGGAGGGTGCGCACCGCGGTCAGGAGCGAGGTGTCGACGGCGGGCGGCGGAGTGGCAGGCATGGTCAGCGAGCCTAGCAAGCGCGATTCTCCCCGATAGGTTGTGCACAACTCAATTGCGTGCAATCATCGAGATATGCCCGTGACCGATGAGATGGTGTGCTTCTCCCTGTACGCCGCCACCCGTGCGACGACCCAGGCCTACCGTTCGCTGCTCGAACCGTGGGGAATCACCTACCCGCAGTACCTCGTGCTCGTGACGCTGTGGATCGAGGGCGACCAGACCGTCTCCTCGCTGGGCGACCACCTCCAGCTGGACTCGGGGACCCTGTCCCCGCTGCTGCGCCGGATGGAGCAGGCCGGGCTGGTGCGGCGCGAACGGCGGCAGCCGGACGAACGCGTCGTCACCGTCGCCATCGGCGACCGCGGGCGGGAACTGCGTTCCGAGCTCGCGCACATCCCGGCCAGGATCGCCGCGGGAACAGGCCTGCCCGATGAGAAGTCGGCAGCGGCCCTGATCGGAACACTCCACCATCTCACCGAGACGATGCACGCCGTGAGCGCGCACCAGCCGGTCGAGCACTGAAAAGCACAAGAAAGGCACCGATGAACGTCCTCTACACCGCAGAAGCCCTCTCGACAGGAGCGGGCCGTGACGGGCGCGTCGCCACAAGCGACAACTCGTTCGCACTGGACCTCGCCGTTCCGAAGGAGATGGGAGGCTCCGGAGCAGGCACGAACCCGGAGCAGCTGTTCGCCGCTGGATACGCGGCCTGCTTCCACTCCGCCCTGCAGGCGGTCGCGCGCAGCAAGAAGGTGACGCTGACCGACTCGTCCGTCGGCGGACGCGTGCAGATCGGCCCGAACGGCGAAGGCGGATACCAGCTGTCCGTGCTGCTCGAGGTCGTCCTCCCCGGCCTGGAGGCGTCGGAGGCGCAGTCGCTCGCCGACGCCGCGCACCTCGTGTGCCCGTACTCGAACGCGACGCGCGGCAACATCGACGTCACGATCACCGTCTCGGAGGACTGAGCCATGGCGACCGAGACGATGAAGGCGCTCGTGCACCACGAGTTCGGCGCCCCGGAGACGGTCCTCGCCGTCGAAGAGCGGCCGCTCCCCCAGCCCGGCGCAGGCCAGGTGCGCGTGCGGACGCTGCTCTCCCCCATCCACAATCACGACCTCTGGACGGTGCGCGGCACGTACGGCTTCAAGCCGTCGCTGCCCGCGCAGGCCGGAACCGAGGCCGTCGGCGTCGTGGATGCGCTCGGCGAGGGCGTCGACACGCTCGCGGTCGGCCAGCGGGTCGTCACGGGCGGGACCTTCGGTGTGTGGGCGCAGTACTTCGTCGCCGACGCAGCCGGTCTCATCCCGGTTCCGGATGCGCT
The DNA here is from genome assembly GCF_051161895.1 of Leifsonia araucanica. Taxonomy (NCBI): domain Bacteria; kingdom Bacillati; phylum Actinomycetota; class Actinomycetes; order Micrococcales; family Microbacteriaceae; genus Leifsonia; species Leifsonia araucanica. Next base: position 3,967,005 of record NZ_JBMBTW010000002.1, on the reverse strand, counting down.
GCCGGACGAGTCGGCAGCGCAACTGGTCTCGATGCCGTTCAGCGCGCTCAGCCTGCTGCACTCGCTCGATCTGCACGAGGGCGACTGGCTGATCCAGAACGCGGCGAACGGTGCGGTCGGCCGGATGGTCGCCCAGCTCGGCGCGGCGCGCGGGATCAACGTGGTCGGACTGGTGCGTCGCGCTGCCGGTGTCGACGAGCTGCGCGCTCAGGGCATCGATCGCGTCATCGCGACGGACGGCGACGGCTGGCGCGAGGAACTCGCAGCGCTCACCGGCGGCGCCCCGATCTCGGTAGGCATCGACTCGGTGGGCGGATCATCGGCCGGGGACGTGCTCTCGACGCTCGCGGTGAACGGCACGCTCGTGGTGTTCGGCGCGATGGCGTCGCCGACGCTGGAACTCGCATCCGGTGACGTGATCTTCAAGCAGGCCACGGTCAAGGGATTCTGGGGCAGCGTCGTCAGCAAGGAGATGCCGGCGGACGTGCGCGGGAAGCTGTTCGGCGAGCTGATCGCCCGGGTGTCGGACGGCACCCTGACGCTGCCGGTGGCGGGGACGTACCCGCTGGATCAGATCGACGCGGCCGTTGCAGCGAGCAACGAGGCAGGGCGCGTCGGCAAGGTTCTGCTGAGCGCGTGATATTCCGGCGGGCGGCTGCGACGCTCTGTCGCTTCCGCCCGCCGCCCCGCTAGGCTCGTCGGAGCCACACGGGGAGAAGCATGGTTCACAGGGGGAAGACGCGCCGTTTCGCGACGGCGCTGGGCGTCGGAGCGGTGATCGCGGGCGTTCTGTCCGGATGCGCGCTCTTCGGGGGCGCTCAGCCGACACCGACAGGCGCACGGCACACGACGCATTCGGCGACGCCGACGCCGAAGCGGACCTCCGACACGGCGACCGGCGCCGTCGGGAGCGCGACGCCGTCCGCTGCTCCCGTCCCGCCCGCGACGCTGACACCGGTTGCCGCGGGCACGGTCGTCGCGCAGGGCGACGTCGCATCGCCGAAGGGGAGCATCCACTTCCACTACCGGATCGTGTCGAATGGCAACAACACGTACACGGCCGAATACTCCGGGTTCACGTCGTCGGTCCCCGTCCCGGTGTCCGTGACGCTGCTGGAGATCCCGCCGAGCGTCGGAGACGGGCTGACGTTCCACGGGGTCGGCGATCACCCGCTCGGCGGGCCGACCACCGCCGGCGCATCGTCGTCGGCGCTGCTCGGCGACGTCGGGCAGCCGTCGTACCTGGGCACCCTCGTCACGTACTCGGCTGCGGCCTCCGCCGACGGTGTGCCGCAGGAGCTCGGGCCGGACAAGGTGCTGGCGGTGAACAGCATCCACTGGTCGGTGCCGGTGCGGGAGTCGAACGTGCACCCGGTGGATGGCGGGGCCAGGCAGGGCGCGACGGGAACGGTCTCGTCGACCACGGCGAGCGGCGCGCCGAAGCGCTATGCGATCGCGCCGGGCGACAACCCGACCGACGTGGCTGCGCGGTTCGGGATCCCGGTGGAGTATCTGCTGTGGCTGAACCCGGATCTGCCGGGAGACGGCGGGAACCAGTTCCTGTACGCATCCACGTCGTTGAATCTGGACCCGGACAGTTTGTAGCGAGCGCCGGCGCCGCTAGCGTCTGCGCCGGCCCGCGAACAGGGCATGCAGCAACGGCAGGACCGACAGCGCCATCAGGACGATGCCGAACACCGGCTCCCCCGGATGCAGCACAGCGCCCGAGATGAGCAGCGCACCGAACAGGATGGCGGAGACCACGCGTCTCGCCGTCCGGTCGAGGGACGCGACGCGTTGCTCGAGTCGCGGAGAGCGGACCTCGACGGTGCCGTCGTCGATGCGGTCGAGCAGTGCATCCACCCGCTTCGGCAGGCGCAGGGCGATGCCCGCGATCTCGACGGCCTGCTTCGCGAGATCCTGGACGACGTTCCCCCGCTCGTCGCGGAGCAGCTGGGCGGCGTACGGCTCGACCGAGTCCCAGAGGTTGAACTCGGGGTCGAGCGCGCTGCACACCCCGGACGTGAGCGACATCGCGCGGATGATCAGCAGGAAGTTCTCCGGCAGCTGGAACGGCAGCGAACGCACGACGTCGCCGAACTGCGCGGCGAAGTCGCGGAACTCGCGCGGGTCGACCTCGCGCAGCTCGGCGAACCCCATGCCGCCGAACCGGGCGAACAGGTGCGTCATCGCCTTCTCGAGCTCGGTGGTCTCGGCGGTGGGGAGGAGCACGCCGACGTCGCGCATCGCATCCACCAGTCCGCGACCGTCGCGGGAGGCGGCGGCGATCAGCAGCTTGCGCAGGCCGCTGCGGGTGGAGGACGGGACCTCGCCCATCATGCCGAAGTCGATGAAGGTCAGCTTCCAGGGCCGGGTGTCGGGTGCGCCGGGTGCGTCGGGTGCGTCGGGTGCTGGCGAGGCTGCCGCGGTGACGGGCGCGACCGGCGTGACGAAGATGTTGCCGGGGTGCGGGTCGGCGTGGAAGAAGCCGTTCGTGAACAGCTGGTCGAACATGACGGAGGCGAAGACCGGCGCCACCTGGGCGGGGTCGATGCCCGCCGCATCCAACGCGTCGGTGTCGGTGATCTTGATGGCCGTCACATCCTGGAGGGTGAGGACGCGCCTGGTCGTGCGCTCCCAAACCACCTCGGGCACCGCCACTCTGGCGTCCCCGGCGAACTGCTCGGCGAAACGCTCGGCGTTCGCGGCCTCGTGCAGGTAGTCGATCTCGTCGAGGCTCGTGGTCGCGAACTCCTCCACCAGTGCCGGCATGTCGACGCGGTCGGACACGAGCCGCACGCGGCTGAGCCAGCCGCCGACCTTCCGCAGCGCGGCGAGGTCGACGTCGACGATCGCGCCGATGCCGGGGCGCTGCACCTTGATGACGACGCCATCGAGTCCGGTGTCCGCCGCGTCGGCCGGCGCGAGGCGGGCACGGTGCGCCTGGCCGAGGGATGCGGCGGCGACCGGCGTCTCGTCGACCTGCGCGAACGCCTGGCCGAGCGGGACGCCCAGCTCGGCCTCCGCCAGCTCCCGGATGGCCGAGAAGGAGACGGGAGGCACCTCATCCTGGAGCCCCTCCAGCTCGGCGGTGATTTCGGGAGGCAGCACATCCAGCCTGGATGACATGAACTGCCCGACCTTGATCATCAGGCCGCCGAGCTCGACGGCGAGGCCGTGGAACCGCTGGGCGAAGCGCCGCATCCGCTTCGACCGGGTGCGATCGGCGACCCTCTGCAGGCCGATCCGCGGGAGGAACAGCTCGTACCACCAGGTCACGGCCAGATTCCAGCCGGCGAAGCGCAGGATGCGGCGGTAGCGGGCGCGCGTCGACCCCGCGCCCTGTGCTTCAGGACGAGCGGGACGAACCGACGACACCCGCGTCAGTCCTGGGCGAGGATCGAATACAGTTTCCGCCGCGCCTCGTCGAGCACGGCGGCGGCCTGGTCGACCTGCGCGGGCGTGCCGGTGCGGCGCACCTGGCCGGCGGCCTGCGCGAGCTCGAAGGCGGCCTTCGGAAGGGCGCCGAAGCCCGAGCCGTCCGCGGTGTTGCCAGCGCTGGACTCCCACGGCGCAGGACCAGCGGCCTCCGCCTCGGCGCGACCGCCCTCGGTGAGCGCGTACGTCTTGCGGCCGTTCGACTCCTCGGCGGTGAGCAGCCCCTCGTCGGCGAGCAGCTGCAGCGTGGGATAGACGGAACCGGCGCTCGGCTTCCAGCTGCCGCCGCTGCGCTCCTCGATCTCGCGGATGATCTGATATCCGTGCATGGGCTTCTCGGCGAGCAGCACGAGGACGGCGGCGCGGACATCGCCGCGGCCCATGCGCGGCGTGACGCGCTTTTCGAAGGTGGAGCGCAGCTGTTCGAACGCCTGCCACATGGTGTCGGCGTTGAGTCCGGGGCCGGTGGCGCCGGCCGGGAAGGACGTGTTCATGGTGTACCTCCGGATCGAGTCGGTAACGATAGTCAACGATATATCGTTACGGGTGCGGATGCGAGGGGTTCATCGACGAATCTGCCTCTCGACGGGGAGCGACCGCTGCCGCTAGGGTGTGCTCGTCTGACAGCACAGGAGCTGCAGCGAACAGGGAGACGAACGATGGCCGGGAAGTTCGAGATCTATCAGTCCAGCAACGGCGAATACCGCTTCCGGTTGAAGGCAGGGAACGGCGAGATCATCGCGGTATCCGAGGGATATAAGTCGAAGGCGTCGGCGAAGAACGGGATCGAGTCGGTGAAGACGAACGCGGGAAGCGCGAGCGTCGAGGATCTGACCGAGTAGGCGGTCGCGCGCGCCGCTCTCTACCGCAGGTACACGTAGAGGGCGGCGATCCGGCCGTCCCGGATGAGCGCCACGTCGGTGCCGCGCACGACCGGGTCCGCGCCGGCCGGACCGTATGACCACTCGACGGTGGCGAGATCCTGCACCTCGTGGAACGCCCCGGGGACGAACACGAAGCCGGGAGTGCGGTGGTGCAGCTCGCGGATCTTCTCGTTGATCGCCGCGGGACCGACCGCGACGCCGTCGTGGTCGGAGAACCGCGCATCCGGTGCGTAGAGTTCGGCGAGCACCGGGAGACGCCTGGCCTCGTCGCGTTCGTTGAAGACGCCGAGCAGGTTGCGGTGGAGGAGCTCCTCGAAGGTGGTCACGGTTTCTGTATACACGAAAGCCGCGGCTGGCCGACAGGGGCTGCGTCAGTGACGCGCGGTGGCCGACGGGGACGGCGTGCTGGCGAGGCCGTTCAGGATGGCGTCGATGGCGAAGTCGCGGCGGGCGCGCGCATCCGGGCCCGTGAGCGCTTCGGCGAGCTTCGCGACGTGGGGGTACAGGGCGGGGTCGGCGTCGCCGTAGACGGCTTTGACCCGCTCACGGGCTCCGTCGCCTCGCCCGCGGTCGGGGTGCGACGTGCGCTCGATGGCCGTCGCGGCGGCGAACTGGGCGATGAGATCGACTCCGAGCGCTGCCGCATCCTGGTCGATGCCGCCGAGTTCCATCAGGGTGAGCTCGTGCTCCGCCAGGCGGAGGGCTCCCGGACGGGTCGGGATGGCGCCCAGCGCGACCGCGCCGAGGCCCGGGTATGACTCGAGGGTCTCGATGGTGTTGACGATGGTCGCCGCCAGCGCCGGCCGCCACGCGCCGTCGCGGGCATCGACCAGCTGCACCTCGGCGTACGCGGAATCGAGGACGTGCTCGAGGAGCACGTCGCGATTGCCGAAGTAGGCGTACAGCGACGCCGGGCCCGTCTGGACCGCGGCAGCGACGTGCCGGAGCGCCACCGCCTCCACTCCCCGTTCGCGGATCAGCTGCCGAGCTGCATCGAGGATCAGCTGCCGGGAAAGTGGGACCTTCGCTGGTCGGTCCCGGCGCGAGACGGGCTCGGTGGATGCGGTCATGGGCCGATCGTAGCAATTGACACGATCAATGTTCTGTACGAACATCGTTCGCGAACGTTGTTCGTGATTGTGGCTCGTACTCGTTGTTCGTGTCCGTCGTCCGTGAGTGGAGGAAGAAAAATGTCGGTTGTGGTGGTGGGTGCCAGCGGTGCCGTTGGGAGCCTGGTGGTGTCTGGACTGGTGGAGCGAGGGCTCCCGGTACGGGCGACGAGCCGCGATCCGCGGAAGCTGAGCGCGCCGCCGCAGGTGGAGGTGTTCGCCGCGGATCTGAACGAGCCGGCCTCGTTCGGACCGGCGCTGGCGGGAGCGGATCGGGTCTTCCTGTACGCCGATCTCGAGGATCCGGAGGCGCTGGTCGCGCAGTTGGTCCGTTCGGGCATCCGGGACGTGGTGCTGCTGTCGTCGTCGGCGGTGACTCTCCCCGGAGCGTCGGACGACTTCAACGGTTCCCGATTCCTGCGCGTCGAACGGGCGATCGAGGCGTCCGGGCTGGACTACACGTTCCTTCACCCGGGCGGCTTCGCCAGCAACGCGGCGCGGTGGAGCTGGAGCGTGAAGGGCGAGAGCACGGTGCCGCTGCCGTATCCGGAGGCCGTGCAGGTGCCGATCCACGAAGCCGACATCGCCGATGTTGCGCTGGTCGCGTTGACCGGCGACACGTTGAGCGGCGCGACGCCCGTCCTCACCGGGCCGGAGCGCCTGACGCTGCGCGAACAGGTCACCACGATCGGCGAGGTGATCGGCCGCACGGTGTCGGTGATCGAGCAGACCGAAGCGGAATCGGTCGCGATGCTCTCGCAGTACGTGCCGGAGGTGTGGGTGAGGCAGATCGTGAAGGACTGGCGGGAAGCCGTGGGGACGGAGCCGGCGGTGTCCGGGGAGTATGCGCGCATTATGGGGCGGGCGTCGCGGAGCTTCCGGGAGTGGGTGGGGGATCATATGGAGTTGTTCCGCTGACGGCGAGGCGTCGCTGTCAGCGTGAGCTGTCTGGATGCCGCCGGTGCCGGATCAGGGAAGCCACGATTCCGGCCGCGAACAGGGCGGTCGCGAGCAGCAGCCCACCCGTCGGATCGCTCCCTGTGTCAGGCAGGTCGCCAGCCGGGGTGATCGGAGGGGCCGGAGGCGGTGACGGCGTCGGCGTCGGGCCGGGGGCGGCGGCCCACACGGCGTACAGCGTGAGATCGGCCGTGAGGGTGGAGACCACCAGGCGGTCGTATGCGGGGTCAGGGGTCGTCGCGGTGGGCGAGGTCGCCCAGCCGAGGAAGTCCGAGCCTGGCCCGGTGAAGCTCAGATCGGCCGCATCCGGATAGGTGATCGAGGCTCCGGGAGGACCATCCCACGCTGTCGAGCGCGCTGACCCGGCGTTCTCGCGGAAGGTCACGGTGAACCGAGGGTCCGGGTTCGCGTACGCGGCCGTCAGCGTCACGGACCCTGCGCCGAAACGGACGGTCCGTCCCGCCTGGTAGAGGCCGTCGCCCGGCACCGGGCTGGTGATGATGCGTGCGACGGCGAACCCGGCGGCCGGCCGCCACCCGATGAAGACCTCGTTGCCGCGCCGCAGCGACGAGCCGTCGGCGACGATCGCGCTGGACCCGGCGTCGTAGCGGTTCGGGTCGCTCGGGACGGCTCCCCACGTGTTCCCGTCGCCGTCGTAGAGCATCGGGAACGGCGCGGCGGCCGGCTGCTGCCAGCGTGCGTAGATGCGCAGGTCGCCGCCGACCGGGGTGTCGAAGTCGTATGGGACGAAGAAGCCGTCCGTTGTGCGCTGGAACCAGCCGACGAAGGTCTGGCCGTCCGGTTGCGGCGGCAGCGGGGCAGGCTCGGTCGCCGTTCCCTGGTCCTCCACGATCTGGGTGATGCCGTCGATGGGATCGACAGTGGACGGGTGGTCGTAGAACTGCACGGTGTGGGGGTCGTTCAGCCACTTGGCGTACAGGACGAGGTTGCTCGGCGGCATCGTCGCGCCGTCGAAGCGGAACGGCACGTTGAACTCCGAGTCGGTGAACCAGCCCTGGAACACGTCGTTTCCGCGCGTCGGGTCGGCGGGAGCCAGCTGCCCCAGAGAGCTCTCGTATGGGATGTTGGGGACAGGCGGGATCGCCGTGCCGCCTCCGCTGACGAAGCTGAGCGTGTATGCGTTGCGACTGTAGAACTGGTAACGGTATTTGTCGTTGGTGTTGGCGCTGTTCTTGAGCTGGTACAGCCGGTTGGTAGGCGCATCGAGCTGGAAGTAGTTGCCGATGGTGGCTGCCCCTGTGCCGTAGCCGACGTACGAAGTGAAGCCCTCGATCGGACTGGCGACCTGCCTGTCCCCCGTGGTGGCCCAGTACCAGGCCGTCCGGAACGGGGAGAAGACCCGGTGCCCGGTGGGGATGTCGACCCTGACCGTCGTCTTGTCGTTGTTGTAGAGGGTGGAGAGGTGCAGCGGGTCGTTCGGCGTCCCGCCTGGGCCGATCACCGCATCCGGTGCGGTGATCGACTGGTCGACCGTCTCGGTGTAGACGTATCGCTGGGTGAGGTTCTGGGTCCTGCTCGCGGCCATCTTGCCCTGCAGCGAGGTCGTACGGTTCGCCAGGTTCACCGACCCGGCATCCGCGTACGCCGCGGTGTATGTCGCGTTGAACACATCCGGCGTGACCTGCTGCGGACCCCAGCCGCGCATCACGCAACTCTGGTTCTGGGTGCCGGAATCGAGCGCGGTGATCAGCCCGGAACCGTCCACTTGCGACAGGGACACCGGAGCGACGTCCGCCGCCTTCATATCGAAGCCGATCTTCTCGCGCACCGAGAACGTCCCGAGCAGCTGACCGCCCCCGCGCTGCGTCGACTGGTAGTAGGTGGTGCCGCCGACGGTCATGGTGATGTCGTACAGGGTGGACGGAGCGCAGGGGGCCGACACGCTCAGCGAGCTGCCCGGGCTGATCAGCGTGAAGTCCGCCCGCCACAGCGCCCTGGTCAGGTACACGTTGACGACCGTGGAGCCGTCGCCCTGCACGGCGACGTTCTGCTGGCTGACGGCCAGGTCGGCGAATGTCATCGGGTCCGCTTGGGCGTTCGCGGGATCGAGTTGCGCACGGACGAGACTCTGTATCGAGGCGGGGATGTCGCCCTTGGCCGCCGGGCCGCTGACGGTCGTCCCCGCCGTCGCGGTCGCGGCGATGTCGTCGAGGAAGTCGTAGGTGCCCGGGTCGCCCAGCTGTGCGGGGGTCAGGGCGCCGTCGGATGCTCCCCAACTCGGCAGCGCCCCGCCAGCCGGCGTGAACACCGGCGCGGGATACCCGGCGGGCACCACGTTCGCCTTCTCCAGCCAGTAGCTGACGTGGTAGTCGACGCTCTGGCCGCTCCATCCGGCGTAGAGGGTCGCCGTGTCCGTGATCGGGAAAGCGATCGGCTGGGTGCGGCCCACGTCGGCCCACCACTGTGTGAACGCGTAGCCGGGGCGGGTCGGCGGCGGGACGGCCGCGAGGTCGGCCGCCGTGAACTCGGTGTCCGGCTCGAGCACGAACTCCGGCTCGACCGCGGTCCCGTCCGTCACGAAGGAGACGGCGAAACCGGCCGCGAAGACCGGGACGAGCCGCAGGTTCGCCGTGACCGGCGACGAGAAGTCGTACGGCGTCCGCGACGCGTCGCCCTGCCGGTACCAGTCGCCGGTGAAGACCTGCCCATCCGGAACGTGCGACACATCCGGTGCGATGTCGCCCAGCGGGGCGCCGTCCGCCACCTCGTCGGCATCGATGACATGCCGGGTGTCCGCGGCAGACGGGCCGGCCAGGAACTGCACGGTATGTGTGTTGGTGAAGCGCGCATCGACGACGAGGTCGGAAGTGACGACGGTCGTCAGGAAGTCGAACGGCACCTCCGAGCCGCCGGCGCCGGTCACCCAGCCGTCGAAGACGCCGTCGGCGGCGGGCGGGGCGGGCTGTCGTGGTGCGTGGCCGCCATCCACCACCTGGATGCTCGCCAGGGGGTGGCCAAGCGAGCGGAACGTCACGGTGTGGACGTTCCAGATGCCGGGGACGGTGGCGCTGCCGGCGGGGGCGGCAGCGATGGCGGCGGTGGCGGCGGGAGCGACGAGTGCCGGAGCGAGCAGGCCGAGGAGCAGCCCGGCGACGAGCGCTGCGGCAGCCGCCCCCGGTCTCCTCACGCGATATCCCCCTCCGTCATCGCATACGGTTCGGATCAGTGTGCACCCTTTGGGGGGTGAGTGCCTAGGGGGAATTCTGAAGCGGGGCCCCAATAGACAGCAGGGCGGTCTGAGGCGCTTTATACGCGTAGCGCGGGCTTCAAGGGACGTTCAGCCGGCCGTCGGTTTCGGTGTTGCAGTTGACGCCCGCACACCGGGCATTTCATCGGGCGGGTCTTACGGGCATGCCCGATTCGCGGAGTCCCACAGCCAACGATCGGGCAGCTGTGTCGCGCGCCGGGCTACCGGAGCCGGGCTCCTTTTGCAGGTCGACGGGTCGCAAGCGGTGGACTTCGCGTCACCAAGAGGCCGGCCACGCCATGATGGGAGAATGCTCGCTGTCATCTTCGACACCACCCTCTTCGAGGCCGCCCTACGCTCCGTGAGTGGACCTGGGCAGCGCCCGGGAATCGCGGTCCGCTGAGTGGCTGGCTTCGATGCGACCTTCAGGGCATCTCAACGCGACATTCCGATCGTTCGGGCGTGCTTCGCCGCCATCCGGCTTCGCGCTCGAAAGCTTGGCGCGCGCGTCAAGACTGAGGTGTACGAAGATGGCGCATACATCTGTTTCAACGCCAACACGTACGTCTTGGACATCCTCCTTGAGCGGTTGCGCCGCGACCTGCCGACGATCGCGGAGGCGACACCGAGCGAGCGCTCCCCCGCAGCGCGGCGCCGGACAGCCAACGGTCTGGTCGAGATCCTCAACCGATACCGCGGCATGATGTACGACCGGTACGACGAGGACTGGGTCCCTACATTGCGCGGGCGCACGATGCCTGTCACGGGCATCATTCATGACCTCTTCCCTCGTGACGCCCCCCATCTGATGGATCGTCTGCTCGTGACGATGGATCTGCTGGCGTCTTGGCACTTCGACGAGGTCGCGCCCGAGGTGCTGCTGGAGGAGATGCACACTGCCGCGGAGTTGATGCTGAAGTCCTTCGGGATCCCCAAGGCGAAGCGCATGAGCTTCGCGGAGCTCGTCGATGCCGCTCACGAAGAAGGTCGGATTCGCAGCGACCATCACGATACCCTCCTGTCGATGAAGACGACGAGAGCCCGAGTCAAGCACCGCGGTTCAACAGACGCTCGTGAGTGGCTCGACGCGCACTTCTGGGACGGGGCACGGGCGCTGGAGGCTCTGTCCGCTGAGGTTCGAGCGCAGGAGGGGCCATGACAGCTGATGCCTCGCCGGAAGCGGCATCGTCGAGTACTCGTCGCGAAGTCGGGTCGCCTCAGTGGTGCGCGCGTCTGTTGCGGACGACGATGGATGACTCGCTGCAGTGCATCACCGATGTGCTCACGGTCGCCGGCGACAGACGACCGGGCGCGCCGCGCACAGTGCTGAACGAGTACGTGCACGCTAAAGAGCACGCGGAGTTCCTGGGCTCGGTCGTGCTTCAGAGCAATATCGACATGGAACGCTCTATCCGGGCCGTCGCTGACCTCGTGAACGGGATCATCACGATCTTCGAGTCCGCCGCGTCGGCGCCGATGAGTGCGATGGTCCTCGCCAGATCGGCAGGCGAGATCGTGATGCGGTTCTGCTACATCTACGACCCTGAGGTCCCGCCGGCGCGAACACTCTTGCGTATGGCGGCGTTCCAGATCGAATCTGTCGAGGACAACCTCCGGACGGCGGAGGCGTTCGGCGTCCACGGTGAGGGCGACGCGAATGACGCACGCGAACAGATCCCCACGATGCATGAGTTCTTCACGAGCCACGGCGTCGAGCGCACGCCGGACTCGCGACGCCCCGAGTTCACGGTGAACCTGCGCCTCGACGGAGCGACCGAGAACGTGAAGTTCAACGCCACCGACGCATACAGACGCTACCTGCGGGTCGGTTTCTGGGACTGGGCGCTGGGCTCGGGTGCAACCCACGGTCGAGGGTGGTTCCTGCCGAACGTCATCGGCACGTCCGACGAAGCGCCTTTCATGGACCGGAACGAGATAGCCGTGACCGTCACCCTTCAGATTCTTGACCTCGCGACGGCATTCGCTGTCGCAGCATGCGGTCACACGGGCGCTGACACAGATGAGTATCTTCGCAAGGTTCATCTGCGGCGTCTTGGCGTGACTGAAGCCGATCGTGAGAACGACGGAAACGCAGTGAGTCACCGAGAGTACGGCGACCGGGTCTTGGCGCCGAGGTTCCCGATGGGGACCGGGGGAGCCAGTTTCGCTGGTCCTCGCGCCTGACTCGCAGAGATGTCACAGCGGCGCCTTATCCCTGGAATGGGGTTCCGCGGAACAGAGTGCGTGCGGCTCCGAAGCCGATACCGCCGAAGGCCGCTGCCCTCGTCTACAGCGGAGCGTACGACCTGTACAGCACGGAGCTCGTCACGCTCCTTCCTGACCGGAAGCGTCGAATCGGGAGCAACCGGCACGGTCGCTCCCCTGCCGGAGCGCAGCGGCCCGAGCGGGCCGTCGGGGCGTCACAGTGATGGGTTATCGATGACCGGATCACATCCACCAACAGAAAAGTCCCGGAAACCCTTGAGTTTCCGGGACTTCTGCCGGTCGGGCTGACAGGATTTGAACCTGCGACCCCTTGACCCCCAGTCAAGTGCGCTACCAAGCTGCGCCACAGCCCGAAGTCGCTTTGAGGGTGGAGCCCCAAAGCAACTTGTCCATACTAGCGTGTCCCGGCGGGTGCCCGTGCCACCTACTCGAAGACCAGCTGGCGCACCTCGACGCCGTATGGGGCGAGCGTCACCGTTGGCGAGGCAGAGCCTGTCAGGGTGTGGAGGGTTCCTGCCGCATGGGGGGTCACCGTCACCTCGGTGGGGTGCTGGGAGATGAAGAAGACGAAGCGGCGGCCGTCGGTGTGGACGAGGGTGTCGGTGAAGACCTCGGGGTCCGTCAGGCGGATGTCACGCTCCACGTCGGCCACGTCGGCGAGGGCGTCGTAGAGGCGCCAGGTGTCTTCCGGGTTCACGGCGGGGAGTTCGGAGGCGAAGAACTCCAGGGGGTAGGTGGAGAGGATCGCGCGGCCGGAGCCGTGGGGCTGGGAGACGATGACCGGGCGGTCGTGCGCATCCACTGCGATCACCGTTCCTGTGGTCGGCGTGACCGGGAGGAAGGAGCGGGAGTGGGCGTTGCCTGCTGCGGCGAACGAGAGGACCGTGCCCTCGGCGAGGCAGCCGAACGACGTGAGGAAGCGGACCGTCACGGTGTCGTCGGCGACCGGGGAGACCAGGCCGTATGCGGAGTCGCGCTGCACGCCGAAGAGCTCTTCGGTGTATGCCCACCACGGGCCGCGCTGTACGCCGATGTCGCCTGCGCAGTATGAGGCGTAGACGGTGGCGCCCTCGGAGGCGAGCGTGATCAGCTGCTTCCAGGTGGGGCCGCAGAGCTGCTTCACGCTCGGCAGCAGGTAGAGGCCGTATCCCGACGGGATGCCGCCGTCCTCCGCCTCGCGCACCACCGCGACCGGGACGTGGGCCTCGTGGGCGGCGATGTATGCCTGCTCCCCCGTCGCCACGATCAGCGCGCGCTCCGGCTCCTGGGTGAAGGGGTAGTCGGCGGCGAGGTGCGAGGGGACGACGATCGCCGCATCCACCGGGGAGCGCGTGACAGAGGCGAGGTCGATGGCGGCGAGGTCGGCGGCGAAACCGGCCAGCTCCAGCAGGGGCGGCTTCGGGGCTCCGGTCGAATCGGTGATGCCGAAGTGCATCTCGAACGGGTGGTGGGAGTACGGGCGCTGGGCGATCAGGTCGTCGTAGTCGGTGTTGTTCCAGGCGATCCAGCCCGTCGCGCCCGCCAGCAGCGTGTTGTAGAGCAGCTGGCGGTAGTACGACGCAGCACCGGATGGGGAGACGAAGTCGCTCGTGACGCCGAACTCCTCCATGATCACCGGGAGGCCTGCGATATGGCAGAGCTCCGCGATGTACGCAGCCTTGAGGTGCTGCCTGATCTGGTCGGACTCCATCCGGTAGACGTGCGGGCCGACGAAATCCGTGAAGGCGGCGAGGTCGGTGGTGGAGAAGCCGTTGTCGTGGCCGGTGGTCTCGATGCCCCATGCACCGTCGCCGACCGAGACCGGCTGCGTGCCCCCGCCCGCGCGCACCGCATCCACCAGGAGCGACGCCCACGCATCCACGATCGGGCGCGGCGCCTCTCCCCCGTAGATCGGGACCTCGTTGGTGAGCAGCCAGCCGGCGACAGCGGGATGCTCGGCGAAGCGGGCGGTCAGCTCGCGGACGTACCAGGCCTGGCGTCCGACGAACCAGATGTCGCTGTACAGGTCGCGCCCGTCGCGCCAGGCCGGATCCCAGTTCTCGCCGGACATGTGGCCGACCAGGAAGGTGGGCACCGTCGTCATGCCCGCATCCACGTGCGCGTCGAGGAAGTCGTGGAAGTTGGCGATGCACTGCTCGTCGAGCGTGTCCGGGGTGGGGTGGAAGTCCGGCCAGTAGAAGAACGAGCGCGTCATGGTGAGGCCGTGCTCGGCCAGGACGGCCAGCTCGGAGCGCACGACGTCGTGGTCGTAGCGCGTCCACATCAGCGGGCCGCCCGACCGGGACCAGAAGTTGGCGCCGAGCCAGATGGCCGGGGCGCCGTCGACGGCGAGCAGGGGGGAATGGCGTTCCATGATTCCTTCCGAAACGACGAGAGAAGAGCGAAGAGCGACAGGCGAGCAGAGAGTGGTGCGGCTACTTCACGGCGCCCGCCGTCAGCCCGGCCACGAACGAGCGCTGCAGCAGCAGGAACGCCACCACCACCGGGATGCTCACCACGAGCGACGCGGCCATGATCTGGTTCCAGTAGACGTTCGTCTGGGTCGAATACAGCTGCAAACCGACCGCGAGCGTTCTGTTCTCGTCCGTCGTCATCACCGACGCGAACAGCACCTCGCCCCAGCTCGTCATGAACGAGTAGATGGCGACGGCGATCAGGCCGGGGCGGGCAGCGGGCAGCACGACGTGCCAGAGTGCGCCCATCGGGCCGCTGCCGTCGACCATCGCCGCCTCGTCCAGGTCGCGCGGGATGCCATCGAAGTAACCGGCGAGCATCCAGATCGAGAATGGGAGCGCGAACGTCAGGTACGTGATCACGAGACCGAACCGGGTGCCGACCAGCTGGATGCCGACGGCCTGGTTGATGTTCACGAAGATGAGGAACAGCGGCAGCAGGAACAGCACGCCGGGGAACATCTGCGTGGACAGCACGGTGGTCGTGAAGACGCTGCGGCCCTTGAACCGGTAGCGGGAGACGGCGTACGCCGCGAACACCGCGATCACCAGGCTCAGGATGGTCGCCGAACCGGCCACGATCAGGCTGTTCACGAAGTACGACGCCAGCGGGACGGTCGACCACATGTCGATGAACGGCTGGAACGTGATCTCGGTCGGCCACCAGGTGAAGGCGCCCTGCACATCCGGCAGCGACTTCATCGACGACGTGATCATCACGTAGATGGGGACGGCGGTGAACACGGTCAGGATGACCAGGACCACCCAGCGGAAGACTTTCGAGGATGCTGTGTCACGCACGACGGGACCTCCGGTTCAGCACGAGCAGGTACGCACCCGTCACGATCAGCAGGAAGATCAGCAGCAGGACGCTCATCGCGGCACCAGAGCCGAAGTTCCAGGTGAGGAACGACGCGTTGTAGATGTGGAAGGAGATCAGGTCGCCGGCCGCCGGCTGGGCGTTGCCGAAGAGCACGAACGGGGTGTTGAAGTCGTTGAACGTCCATAAGAACATCACCAGCAGCAGCACCGTGTTGACCGGCCGGAGCATCGGCAGGGTGATCGCACCCCACTGCCGGAACGGCTTCGCGCCGTCGACGGCAGAGGCCTCGTAGACCTCCTCCGGGATGGATTGCAGCCCGGCCATCAGCATCAGGAAGGCGAACGGCCACAGGCGCCAGATCGCCACGACCACGATCGACCAGAATGCGTTGCCGCCGATCAGCCAGAACGGCTTGTCCCCCGGCAGCCCGAGGTTGTCGAACAGGAAGTGGTTCACCGCTCCCGTGTCCTTCTGCAGCATGAACTTCCAGGCGATGATGCCCGCGTACATCGGCAGCGCGTACGGCACCAGGAACAGGGTGCGGAAGAAGCCGCGGCCCCAGAACTTGCGCTGCAGGGCGACGGCGGCGGACATCCCGAGCGACCAGGAGATGCCGACCACCAGGATCGTGAACGCGCAGGTGATCAGGAACGACTGCAGCAGCGCCGCGCCGACCGAGCCGTTGAAGTCGAGGGCGACGGCGTAGTTCTTGAAGCCGACGAACGGCGCCTCCGACCAGTTGGCGATGTAGAACTTCGTGAGCTGCACGAAGCTGATCCAGATGCCCGTGAGCATCGGGATGACGTGGATCAGGATCTCGAAGATGATGGCGGGCGCGAGCAGGGCGAGAGGGATCCACCACCCCTTGTTCCTCTTCTTGCGCTTGCGCGGAGGGGCCGGCGCTGGGGCTGCGGTGGCGGTGCTGAGTGTCGTCGTCGACATGGTGACCTCTGTCTGGTCAGGAGGTGGTCATGGAGTGCTTGGAGGTGCTGCCAGGCACGGGATGCGCGCTGTGCTGCACGCGCATCCCGCACCTGGCGCCGTTGGTACTAGCCGCCGATGGACTGCTTCACCTGGTCTTGCGCCGACTGCAGCGCGGCCTTGATGTCGCTGTCGGAGACGGTGCCTCCTGTGGCGATCTTCGCGAACATGTCGTTCATGGCCTTGCCGACCGTGTTCTCGAACTGGTCCTCCGCCGGGACGAGCGGCAGCGGCTTCGACATGGTGTTGTAGATCTTCTGGAAGGTGGCGGCCTCTTCAGCGTTGTCGGTGAAGTTGGCCTTCGCCCCGTTGAGCACGGGGAGCGTGGCGTACGGCTTGCCCAGCGTGGTCTGGGTCTCCTCGCTCGTCATGTACTTGACGAACTGGAGCGCCGCATCCTTCTTCTTGGTGTTCTTCATGATCGACAGGTTGATGCCGGCGACGTGGCTGGCGACCGGCTTGCCGCCCTGGGGTGCAGGGAACGGGACGACGCCGTACGCGTCGGTCTTCATGCCGTTGGCGTTGATCGACGAGTCCGCGTTGTTCTGGCTGAGGATCATCGCGACCTTGCCCGTCGCGAAGTCGTTCACCGCCTGCACGCCGTTGTCGTACTGGGCGTTCGAGGTGTTGACGACCTTGTCGGTCTGCATCAGGTCGAGGTAGCGCTTGATGCCGTCGACCGCCCCGCTCGACGTGAAGGTGGGGTTGCCCTTGGAGTCGAAGAACTCCGCGCCGTTCTGCGCGGCGTTGATGAAGGCGAAGTGCGCGTTCTCGGTGTAGCTGCCCGCCGCGAGGGAGAAGCCGTACGTCGTGCCGTTCGTCAGCTTCTTGGCGTCGGCGACGAGGTCTTCCCAATTGGTCGGCGGCTGGACGCCGGCTGCGGTGAACATCGACTTGTTGTAGTACAGCCCGTATGCGAGGCCGTAGAGCGGGACGCTGGTGACGTCCTTGCCCGGCGCACCACCGGTCTCGAGCGCCGTCTTGACGAACTTGTCCGAGCCGCCGATGGCCTTCATGTTCGCGGAGTCGAACGGCATGAACGCGCCGGTGGCCTGCAGCGATGCCGCCCAGGTGTTGCCGATGTTCAGCACGTCGGGCCCCTGGCCGCTGGTGACGGCGGTCTGGATGCGGGTCTGCAGGTCGTTCCAGCCGATCACTTCCAGCTTGACCTTGATGCCGGTCTTCTTGGTGAAGGCGTCGAGCACCGGGGTGAGGACCTGCTTGTCGTTGTCGAGGCTGGTGCCCTGGTTGCTGGCCCAGTATGTGATGGTGGATCCGCTGGCCGAGCTACCCGATCCCGAGCTGCTGCAACCTGCTGCGACGAGCGCGACCGCGGCAGCGATGGCACCCGCGAGGATGGCGCGTTTCTTCATAGTGACTCCCTTGTCTCTTGGTCGTGGCGCACACACCACGAGTTATACGCTAACTGAACCGGTTCAGTTGTCAAGGGGGCGAAGAAAACGATTCGGCATCGGGTGCCGTCCGCTATCGGGCGGGGATGCTCGTGGCCCGGACGACGAGCTCGCTCGGCTTCGCGGCGGTCACCTCGGAGGGCACGCCGGCCAGCGCATCCAGCAGCATCCGGGTGGCGCGCCTGCCCTGCTCCTCCGGGAACCGCGCGAGCGCGGTGATCGGGCGCGAGCCCAGGCGGCACATGAACGAGTCGTCCCAGCTGACCAGGGCGACGTCGTCGCGCCCGAGCCTGCCGAAGGCGGCGGCTGCTCCGAGTGCGAGCACGTCGTTCGAGGTGACGACGGCGGTGATGTCCGGATCCGCGGTCAGGTGCTCGACGACGAGCCGCTCCCCCGCCTCCGACGAGTAGTCCGACTCGGCGAACACGGTTCCGATGCCGCGCGCGAACGCCTCGACCTCGATGGAGGTCGCCCTGTCGCCCTCGTGCTCGAACTCCCGCGGACCGGTGACGTGCAGCACCGTGCGGTGGCCGAGCCGCGCCAGGTGCCCGACGATGAGCGCCGACTCGGCCGGCGGGTCGTAGACGAGCACGTGACCGGGCGCGATGTCGTCGCGGTTGCCGTGCATCACGTAGTCGAGGCCGAGCTGATCGAGGAGGGCCGGCCGCGGGTCGTTGACCCCGATGTCGAACAGCATCACGCCGTCGACCCTGCCCTGGGCGCTCCAGCGCCGGTAGGTCTCGAGGTCCTGGCCGACCCCGGTGCCGACCATCCGGAGCATGAGCGCCTGGTCGGTCTCGGCGAGCACGCTCTCGACCCCGGCGAGCAGGCTCATGTAGAACGGCTCCGTGCCGAGCAGGCTCGGGTCGCGGCGCAGCACGATGCCGATCGCGTCCGTGCGGGAGCGCGACAGGGCGCGGGCGCTCGCACTCGGGTGCCAACCGAGGTCCGCCGCGAGGTCGAGGACCCTCCTGCGGGTCTCGTCGCTGACGCCCGGCTGGCCGTTGAGCGCATAGGAGACCGACGCCTTGGAGAGCTTCAGCTGGGCCGCCAGCCCGGCGATCGTCACACGCGTCACGTCACCCTCCTTGTCGACTCAACGATACTCACAGGCGGTATGCGAACGTGCCGGCGAACACTCCCGGGCTCGCTACCCGAAAGTCCGCCCGGTGCTCGCCGGCACGACGCGCCAGTGGATGCGACCCGACAGTGTGCCGCATCCACTGGATGCCCAGAACTCTCCGCCCCGCAGCGGGAGCCCGGGTCTGGTCGGCGACGGGATGCGTTCAGGGGGGAATCTGCATCCCGCCGCCGAGTCTCACTGGGCGGCGGTGCCGCCGCCCAGAATCGTGTCGATCTCGTCCTGCGTGAGCGGAGCCCACGGGGACGCGTCCGGGTTGGCGCTGGCGGCCTCCGGGCTGTCGCCCTGAGTCCACCACTTGGCCTCGAACGGCACGCCGTCGAAGAGCACGCGGGCGCCCTTGTCGAACTGCGCGGTGCCCGTCCACTCCGGGTACGTGCCGGCGGGGACGGTGGGCTGCGGGATGGGCGTCTCGCCCGGCAGCACGGGGCCCACCAGCTCCCACGGCGTCTCCCACGCGTTCAGCACGGGGTCGTCCGGCATGTCGCCCTTCGTCCACCACTTGGCGACGTAGACGTTGTGGTGCCAGACCACCTTGGTGCCCTTGAGGTACGAGTGGGACGCGGTCCAGATCGCGTACGGCGAGGTGGCGGGGTCGTCCTTGGCGGCGGTCGAGACCGGCTCCGGCGTCGTGACGGCGGCCTCGCCGAGCGAGATGTGCCCGTCGAACCCCTTGGACAGCAGCCCGGCGAAGGTCTGCTTGCCCTGCTTCACGCCGCTGCACGCGTCGGAGACGACGGTGGTGTCCACGTAGTTCGATCCGCAGGTCTTGTCGCGGTTCGCCGACCACATCGACATCCGGCCGACGCCCGTGGAGACGGCCCACGCGTTGAACGACTTCGCGTCCGCGAGCGAGAAGACCTCCTTCTCGACGTCGTTCTGGCCGATCATCGGGGTGGCGCCGACCTTCGACCACAGGCTCGGGTCCGACTGGTGCAGCTTGGCGCGGTCGTAGAGGATGCCGAGCTGGCGCTGGGTGGCGGTGACCGCATCCTGAGCGGCGTCGGACATCGACTGCTTGGCCTTCTTGGCGTCGCCGAAGTCCATCGTCATGGCGTTGACGCCCGCGATGTCGACCTTCGCTTTGAGCATGGCGGCGACCGCGTCCGTGCCCTGGCTGGTGAGCCCGGTCGGAGAGGCGGGCAGCGTCAGCCAGACGGCGAGGCTCTTGCCCTCCGCCCTGCGCTCCTTCTGCAGGGCGGCGATGGTGGATGCGCGGCGCGCGTTCGCGTCGGAGTCTGCCAGGCCGTCCCCCTCCAGGTCGAGGTCGATCGTGCCGATCTTGTAGCGGTCGACGACCGCGGCGTACGCGGCCTTCAGCTTGGTGGCGTCGGTGCAGGCCACGGCGAGCTCGTCGTTCAGCTGGCCGCCGAACGACACGGCGACGGTCCCGCCCTGCTGCTGCAGCCTGGCGATGCGGCGATCGAGATCGAGGGAGCCGCGCGCCTGGTCGAGCGTGTACGCGTTGCCCCACGACGGGGTGCATGCCGAGGAGGAGTCGGCCACGACGAACGAGAGGACGGCGTCCTTGTTCTTCGTGCTGCCGAGGTTCTCGAACGCGAACCGCGGAGTGGCGGTCACGTCGACGTACGACGCGAACCAGGGCTGCGCCTCCACGGCGGCCTTCGCACTCCACCACTGGAACCCGACGACACCGACGCTGACCACGACGGCGGCGACGAGCGCTGCGCCGACTACCCGGAGGGGCGAGAGGCGGCGGCCGCCGTCGGCGTGTCCGGCCGACGGGGACTGCGCATCCGGAGCATCCTCGGCAGGAGCCTGGGTCTTCGGCGTGTTCTTCCTCCCCATCAGGCGGCCTGCTTCTCGGTCTCGGCGGCCGGGAGGGCGATGCGCTCCACGTGCGGCAGGTCGCCGCCGGTGTGGCCGTGGTACAGCACGGAGCGCCAGTCGATCACGTCGGCAGCGGGGGCGGTCGACGTCGCTGCGGCCTTGCGGTTCCGCTCCACGTACAGCGGCTTGGTGAGGCCGAGCCAGATGTCGACGATCGCGTTGCCGACACCGATGTAGCTGACGATCGCCCAGATGGCGAGGGTCGCGTTGAAGGCGGCGAACGCGGCGTTGCCCCAGTTCTGCGCGTTCACGTCACGCCACAGGGTGAAGGCCGAGAACGCGACGATCAGGAACGGCGTGATGACGTAGAGCAGCGGAGATGCCGTGCGGTTCTTGACCTTCGGGGTGCGGACGAACGGGATCTTCTTGCCGGTCAGCGACTGCTGGAGCGACTTGAGAACGCCGGCCAGGTTCACCGGCAGCAGGATCAGGTTGAACCCGTAGATGCGGAGCACGTCGGTGGCCTTGTATCCGGCGTAGCGCAGGTCGCTGGCCATCGCGATGAAGTACGGCAGCGCTGCGAGCAGCACGACGGGGCTGAGCAGGCGGCCGTCGTACGGGTACGCCAGCAGGAAGATCAGGCCGAAGCTTGCCCAGGCGATCGACGCCATGTAGTTCACGCGCAGCAGCAGTTCCGTGCGCGAGATGACCTCGCCGCGGCGCTTGCGTTCGCGCAGCTGACGCCACAGCTTCGGCAGGATGAGGAGTCCGCCGTTCGCCCAGCGGCGGCGCTGCACGATGAGCGAGCCGAAGTCGGGCGGGGTGGCGGAGTAGCTGAGGCGCTCCGGGTAGTTCACGAGCGTCCAGCCGTGGGTGCCGAGGTCGATGCTCGACTCGGTGTCCTCTATGACCGTGCGGTCCTGGACGTAGCGGCGCACCTCGAAGCCGCCGACGAACTCGGTCTCCACGATGTCCTCGATGGCGCGCTTGCGGATGACCGCGTTCGCACCCACCCAGAAGGTGGCGCCGTAGAAGCTCATCCCCTGGTGCAGGATGTGCTGGATGTCGGTGGTCGCACCGGCGAGGCGCTCGATGCGCGTGCCTGCCCCACGGAAGGAGGAGTACGGCGTCTGCGTCACCGCGACGCGGGCGTTGTCCGGCTGCTGCAGCAGGTAGGTGAGACGGAGGCAGTACTCGCGGAGCAGGATCGAGTCCGCGTCGAGCGTGAGCAGGAAGTCGCTGTCCGGGATGACGATGTCACCCGGGCGGCGCGAGGACACCGGGGTCAGGATGGGGCCGTCCGGCGTCTCCTCGACGCGGTACGTTCCGCCCATCAGGCCGATGTACGCGTTGAGGTTCATCGCCTTGTTCGCCTCGTGGGACAGGGATGCCCACTGCTTGCGCTCGAATACGTCCAGCTCGGCGTCGAACGTCCAGGCCAGGCGGCGGTAGAGCTGCGCGACGCGCTCGGAGGACAGGGCTGCGCCCTCCTCGACCGCGGCCTCGACGGCCTGCGCGGTGAGCACCAGCTCGTCGCCGAGGGCGCGGAGCACCTGGTCGGCGAAGAACAGGTCGACGTGGTCTTCGACACCGTGGGCGTCCGCCTGGTCGTGCAGCCACTGCGCGGCCCAGGTGTAGTGCGCCGCGAGGTCGAGGGTGTCCGACTCGGAGGCGAACGCGCCGGTCTCGGTCAGCTCGTAGTGCAGCAGCGCGTCGCTGAAGCGGGTGCGCGGCTCGGCGAGCAGCGCCGCGATGTCCGTGCCGAGGGCGCGGGTGGCGTTCAGCCGCTCCGCGACGGCTGGATCCTTCGGGTTGGGGTTGTCGTCGAGCAGCAGCACGACGCGCATCGACGGGAACTCCTGCAGGGCGGCGGAGAGCAGCGTCATGCGCACGACCTCCGGCTCCTCGGCGTACGAGGGCACCAGGACCGTGATGGACGGCTGGTTCTCGGCGAAGTGCCTGTCCAGCTCGGCGCGGGGAACCCGCACGTGCTTCTGGAACCGCTGCAGCGCACCCTGGCGGGCGACCAGATACATCAGAGCGGAGAAGGTCAGGAAGGTGACGACGATCAGGTAGCCGATCGCCTCCATCGTGAACCGGAAGTCCTGCGTGCCGAGCACGAGGAACTGGCGGATGATGGTGGTGACGACGTAGATGGCCCAGAAGAGCACGGTCGCGACGATGGCGACACGGCTCCAGGTGACCTTGCGGTCCGAGGGCTTCGGGTGGACGGTCGGGAGCGGCTCGGTGCGGCGCTCTGCGCCCCACTGGCGTTTCCGGGCAGGGGAATATGAACTTGTAGAACTCATGATCGGGTATGCGTCCTTGATTCTCAGAGAGCCCGCGCTTTCGGGTCGCGCGGTCGGGTAGCTCTCGTTGTCCACAATAGTGAGGACAAGCCGGGGTACAAACCCCCCGTTGTGGTGAGATTTCAGGCACGGGGCTACTGTTACGCCATGGACAGTGTCGCGGGTCGTCTGCGTTACGACCACGAACCGGTTGCCAGCGACCGGGATCAGTACCAGCTCGGCAAGGATGCCAGAGCCCGCATCCCGCGGTCGGCGCACGCCGACTACACCCCGGATGCGCGGCGCGACCCCCTCGCGATCCTCGAGCAGCAGAACGCGAGCCGCCTGCCGAACCTGGTCCCGCTGCGCACCGCAAGGATGCTGCAGGACCCGTTCGCCTTCTACCGGGGAACCGCGGCGCTGCAGGCCGCCGACCTGGCCGGCGGGGCTGCATCCGGAGCGAACGTGGTGGCCTGCGGCGACGCGCACATCGCCAACTTCGGCATCTTCGCGTCCCCGGAGCGCCGGATGGTGTTCGACCTCAACGACTTCGACGAGGCGACCATCGCGCCCTGGGAGTGGGACCTCAAGCGCCTGGTCACCAGCGTCGTCATCGCGGCGCGCGGCCGCGGGGCGACCGACGCCGCTGCGGAGGAGTCTGCGCTGCGCTCCGCGATCGCGTACAGGGACGGGCTGCGGACCTCCCTCGGGCTCGACGTGACGCAGCGCTTCTTCGAGGCGGCGGTCATCCGGGGAGGGCGCCAGTACGGGAAGGAGACGCAGCGGCTGGTGAAGAAGGCCGTCGCCTCCGCGGAGAAGCGCACCTCCGCCCACGTCGTCTCGCGCATCACCGAGCTGGCGGAGGACGGTTCCCGCCGGATCGTCGAGAACCCGCCGAGACTCACGCACGTCCCCGCGGAGATCGAGGACAGCGTCGGCGAAGTGCTCGCGCAGTACAGCCGCACCGTCTCCCCCGACATCGCGCTGCTGCTCGACCAGCACACCGTCACCGACATCGCGCGCCGCGTGGTCGGCGTCGGCAGCGTCGGAACGCGATGCTTCATCGTGGTGCTCACCGGGCCGCGCGGCGAACCGCTCGTGCTGCAGGTCAAGGAGGCGACCCAGTCGGTGCTGCACGAGTTCGGCGGTGTGCCGGAGTACGACGTGGCCGGGATCGACAGGGCGACCCTCGCCGCGCACCACGGCTACCGGGTCACGGCGAGCCAGCGCATCCTGCAGGCGGTCTCCGACCCGTTCCTCGGGTACGTCAATTTCGAGGGGTTCGGCTTCTACGTGCGTCAGTTCCGGGACAGGAACCTGTCGTTCGACATCCCGACCATGCCGGACGAGCCGTTCGACGACTACGTCCGCACCTGCGCGACGATCCTCTCCCGGGCGCACTCACGCAGCCCGAGCAGCGCGTTCGTCGCCGGGTACATCGGCAGCGGCGACGCGCTGCCGCGCGCGGTGACGGCCTGGTCGATGGCATACGCCGACCAGTCGCTCGCCGACTTCGAGGCGCTCGGCGAAGCGGCAGCAGCCGGCCGCTTCGCCGTCAGCGACGTGCTTTAGCGCTTGCGCTTCTCGCGCACGCGCATGTTGAGCGTGATCGGCGTGCCCTCGAAACCGTAGATCTCGCGCAGGCGGCGGATGATGTATCGGCGGTAGCCGGGGTCGAGGAAGCCGGTGGTGAACACCACGAATGTCGGCGGACGGCTCGACGCCTGCGTGCCGAACAGGATGCGCGGCTGCTTCCCTCCGCGCACGGGGTGCGGGTGCGCCGCCGTGAGCTCGGCGAGGAAGGCGTTGAACTTGCCGGTCGGGATGCGCGTGTCCCACGACTCGAGCGCGAGCTCCAAGGCGGGGACCAGCTTCTCCAGGTGGCGTCCGGTGCGCGCAGAGATGTTGACGCGCGGCGCCCAGGAGACGTGGGCGAGGTCCTGCTCGATCTCGCGCTCCAGGTAGCGGCGGCGGTCGTCGTCGAGCAGATCCCACTTGTTGAACGCGAGCACCAGCGCGCGGCCGGACTCGAGCACGAGGTCGATGATCCGCACGTCCTGCTCGCTGATCGGCTCGGACACGTCGAGCACGACGACGGCGACCTCCGCCTTCTCCAGCGCGGTGGATGTGCGCAGCGAGGCGTAGAAGTCTGCACCCTGCTGCAGGTGCACGCGGCGGCGGATGCCGGCGGTGTCGACGAAGCGCCACACCTTGCCGGCGATCTCGACCTGCTCGTCCACCGGGTCGCGGGTGGTGCCCGCCAGCTCGTTGACGACGACGCGCTCTTCGCCCGCCGCCTTGTTGAGCAGCGACGACTTTCCGACGTTCGGGCGCCCGACGATCGCGACACGACGCGGACCGCCGACCTCCTGCTTGGCGACGGCGGAGACCTCGGGCAGCTTCTTCAGGATGTCGTCGAGCAGGTCGGCGACGCCGCGGCCGTGCAGCGCGGAGACCGGGCGGGGCTCGCCGAGGCCGAGCGACCACAGTTCGGTGGCGTGCGGCTCCTGGCGGAGGTCGTCGACCTTGTTGGCGGCGAGGAAAACCGGCTTCTTGGTCTTGCGCAGCATCCGGACGACGTGCTCGTCCGTCGCGGTGGCGCCCACGTTCGCGTCGACCACGAACAGCACGGCGTCGGCGAGGTCGATCGCGACCTCGGCCTGGGCGGCGACGGAGGCGTCGATGCCCTTGGCGTCCGGCTCCCAGCCTCCGGTGTCCACGATGGTGAACCGGCGGCCGTTCCACTCCGCCTGGTACGAGACGCGGTCGCGGGTGACACCGGGGGTATCCTCCACGACGGCCTCTCGACGGCCCAGGATGCGGTTGACCAGCGCCGACTTGCCCACGTTGGGGCGGCCGACGATGGCGAGCACGGGCAGAGCAGGCAGGTAGGTGATCGCATCGGGATCTTCGCTGGCGGTCTCGAGGATGTCGAGGTCGCCCTCGTCCAGCTCGTAGTCGTCCAGCCCGCTGCGGAGGGCGGCGGCGCGCTGCGTCGCCAGCTCCTCGTCGAGCCCGGAGAGACGCTCGACGAGGTCGTCGGCTCCCTGGGGCTCCTCAAGTTCTTTGTCAGACATGCGCGTCAGGCGCCTTTCCGGATTTCGGTCTGTACGACGTCGATGACCGCGGCCACGGTCTGCTCGAAGTCGAGATCGGTTGAATCGACGGTGGTCACACCGTCGGCGGCGTTCATGAAGTCGACGACCCGGGAGTCAGCCCGGTCGCGGCGGTGCAGCTGCTCACCGACATGGGCGGCGGAGTGGCCGACGAGTTCCGCGGAACGCCTGGCTATTCTAGCGGCTTCGCTGGCAGTCAGCAGGATGCGCACGGGAGCATCCGGGGCCACCACCGTCGTGATGTCCCTCCCCTCGACCACGATGCCCGGCTTCTCCGTGCCGCGCATGATGCGCCGGAACAGCTCGGTGAGGAACGTGCGCACCTCCGGAACGCGCGCGATGGCGCTGACGACGGCGGACACCTCCGGCTCCCGGATGGCGTCCGTCACGTCGTGGTCGCCGACGAACACGTGGTAGGTGTCCGGGTCGGTGCCGATGCGGTAGTCGAAGTCGGGCAGCGCATCCACGACGGCTGCCGAGTCTGTGGGATCGAGCTTCCTCGCGACCACGAACCAGCTGAGCGCCCGGTATGCGGCCCCGGTGTCGAGGTAGGCGTATCCGAGCTCGCGCGCTGCCGCCTTGCTGACGCTCGACTTGCCGCTCCCCGCAGGGCCGTCGACGGCGACGACCGTCGGGGTCTGCTGCCTCTGCTGCTGTTCGGTCGCGCTCATCCGGCGATCCTCCATCCTCTGGCTGTCAGGTCGTCGATGGTGCGCTGCAGCACCTCGGGCAGCACGGCGATCTCCGCGAGCCCCACCTGCGCGCCGGGCGAGTGCTCGAGGCGCAGGTCTTCCAGGTTCACGCCGACCTCGCCCAGCTCGGTGAACAGCCGGCCGAGCTCGCCGGGGCGGTCGTCGACCATGACGACGATCGAGGTGTACCGCTTGTCCTGTCCGTGCTTGCCCGGCAGGCGCGAGACGCCGACGTTGCCTCCCGCGATCTCCTCCGCGATGGTGCGCCTGGCTCCGGAGGCGTCGACGTCGCCGAGCGCCACGAGCATCCTGTCCAGGTCGTCGCGGTACGCGTGCAGGATCTCCACGATGGCCGGCGCGTTCGCTCCGAGGATCTGCACCCAGAGTTCGGGCTCGCTGCCCGCGATGCGCGTCACGTCGCGCAGTCCCTGACCGGCGAGGGCGAGGGCGGCGTCCGTCGACCCGGAGAGGCGCTTCGCCATCAGGCTCGCGACGATCTGCGGGGTGTGCGAGACCAGCGCGACGGCCGCGTCGTGCTCCGTCGTTCCCATCTCGACCGGCGTCGCACCGAGGTCGAGCAGCAGCGCCTCCACGAGGGAGACGGCGGCCCTGTCGTTCTCCGGGCGGGCGCAGACCACCCACGGACGGCCGACGAACAGGTCGGCACGTGCAGACGACGGCCCTCCGCGCTCCCGTCCGGCCAGTGGATGCGAGCCGACGTAACGGGACAGGTCGGCCCCGGACGCCTCCAGCTCGGACAGCGGAGCGACCTTCACGCTCGCCACATCGGTGACCACGGCATCCGGATGCGCGGCGAGCTCCGCCAGCACCACCGACGCCACCAGGTCCGGCGGAACGGCCACGACGATCAGCGCCGGCTCCGCCGCGCCGTCGTCCGGACGCCCTGCTCCGTAGTCGGCGGCGAGCCGGAGGTGCGCCGGCGACGCGTCTGCAAGCAGCACGTCGACGCCGCGGGCGCGCAGTCCCAGCCCGACCGAGGCGCCGAGGAGTCCGGCGCCGACCACACGGACGGGTCCGGTGAGCCGGGAGGCGGTGTCGTTCACTTGGTGTCTTTCTGGCGGGAGATCGTCAGCAGCTGGCCGAGTTCCACCTTAGTCAGGTCGCGCATCTGGCCCACCCGGAGCGTGCCGAGGTGCAGAGGCCCGAACTGGCGCCTGACCAGCTCGATCACCGGGTGACCGACCTCGGCCATCATGCGCCGCACGATCCGGTTGCGGCCGGAGTGCAGGGTCAGCTCGACGAGGCTGTCCTTCGCGGACGAGCTGCGTTCGAGCAGCCGCGCCTTGTCGGCGGCGATGGGGCCGTCCTCCAGCTCCACCCCGCGGGTGAGCGTCGCGATGGTCTGCGGGGTGACGACGCCGCGCACGCGCGCGATGTACGTCTTGGTCACGCCGAAGCTGGGGTGGGCGAGCACGTGCGCGAGCTCCCCGTCGTTCGTGAGGATGAGCAGGCCCGAGGTCTCCGCGTCCAGCCGCCCCACGTTGAACAGACGCTCCGGATAGTCGGCGGTGAACCGGGACAGGTCGGGGCGTCCCTGCTCGTCGCGCATGGAGCTGACGACGCCGACGGGCTTGTTCAGCATCACGTAGCGGCGCGAGGTGTCCAGCTGCACGGCGGAGCCGTCGACGGCGACCAGGTCGGTGAGCGGGTCGATCCTGCGGCCGAGCTCGGTGACGACGTCGCCGTTCACGGTGACCCTGCCAGCCGCGATCAGGTCTTCGGAGACCCGGCGGGATGCGACCCCCGCCGCGGCCATGACCTTCTGTAGCCGCTCCCCCTCGGGGCTGCCGTCCGCCTGCTGCGGATGCGTCTTCTTGTCGTCTCTGTAGTCTCTAGCGTCTTTAGCGGACATCGCCGTCGAATCCATCCGTTCCGTCCGCAAGCAGCGGGGAGATCTTGGGAAGCTCGTCGATCGAGTTGATGCCGAGCTGGGTGAGCAGGAGCTCCGTGGTGCCGTAGTTGATGGCGCCGGTCTCGCTGTCGGTGAACATCTCCGTGATCAGCCCGCGGCCGAGCAGCGTGCGCACGACGGAGTCGACGTTAACCGCCCGGATGGACGCGATGGCACCGCGGCTGATCGGCTGCTTGTACGCGATCACGGCGAGCGTCTCCAGAGCGGCCTGGGACAGCTTGGTGGGGTTCTGGGCGAGCACGTAGTCGGCGACGACGGGGTCGAACTCCGGCCGCACGTAGATGCGCCATCCTCCCCCGACCTCGCGCAGCTCGAAGCCGCGGCGCGTTCCTCCGTCCGCTCCGTCGAAGTCGGCGACCAACGCATCCACTGCTGCCCGGACGCGCTTGACGGGTGCGCCGACGGCGGTGGCGAGGGTGACGACGCTCATCGGCTCGTCGGCCACCATCAGGATTGCTTCGAGGGCACGCTCGATGGCGACGCCCTCCGGCAGAGCCGGCCGTGCCTCGTCCTGGGTCGCCGTGTCCACGTCGTCAACCGTCATAGTCCGCTCCCAAATTCGACAGATTCTCCTCCGACCAGTGCTCCGCCGTCCAGCGGAGCGTCAGCTCACCGAGTGGTTCGAGCTGCTCGAACGCGATCGCCGCGTGACGATACAGTTCCAGCACCGCGAGGAATCGCGCGATCACGACCCCCTTGAGGTCGGCGCCGGCCACCAGCTGCCGGAACGTCACGGTCTCGCCGGACCGCAGCATCCCGACCACGAGCGCCGCCTGCTCCCGGATGCTCACCAGCGGGGCGTGCAGGTGGTCGAGCCCGACCACCGGGATCTCCCTGGGCGTGAGCGCGAGCGTCGCGATGGCCGCGAAGTCCACCGCGGTCAGCGTCCACACCAGCTCGGGTGTGCGCTGCCGGTACTTGTCCTCCAGGCGGACGCTGCGCGTGTGCCTGGTCGCCTCCGCCTCCATGCCGCTCTGGAACCACGCGGACGCCTCCTTGAACGCGCGGTACTGCAGCAGCCGCGCGAACAGCAGGTCGCGGGCCTCCAGCAGGGCGACGTCCTCCGCATCCACCAGCTCGCCCTGCGGGAGGAGGCCGGCCACCTTGAGGTCGAGCAGCGTCGCGGCGACGAGCAGGAACTCGCTCGCCTCGTCGAGGCTGTCCGCCGAGTCGAGCGCGCGCAGGTAGGCGATGAACTCGTCCGTCACGCGGCTCAGCGAGATCTCGGTGATGTCGAGCTCGTGCTTGGTGATGAGCGAGAGCAGCAGATCGAACGGGCCCTCGAAGTCGCCGAGCGCGACACGGAACGTCGCCGGCTGCTGGGTCTCCTCGCCGGCAGGGCTAGGCGACGGCACCACGCGCGATCAGTTCCCTCGCGAGCTGGCGGTACGCCTCGGCCGCGGAGTGCTCCGGAGCGAACTGGGTGATCGGGGTGGCGGCCACGGACGCATCCGGGAACTTGACCGTGCGCGAGATGACCGTCTCGAGCACCCGGTCGCCGAACGCGTCGACCACGCGCTCCAGGACCTCGCGGGAGTGCAGGGTGCGGGAGTCGTACATGGTGGCCAGGATGCCGTCCAGCTCGATGGCCGGGTTGAGGCGCTCGCGCACCTTGTCGATCGTCTCGATCAGCAGGGCGACACCGCGCAGCGCGAAATACTCGCACTCCAGCGGGATGAGCACACCGTGTGCAGCGGTCAGCGCGTTCACCGTGAGGATGCCGAGCGACGGCTGGCAGTCGATCAGGATGACGTCGTAGTCGCCGCTCACCTTGCGCAGCACGCTGGCGAGGATCTGCTCGCGCGCGACCTCGTTGACGAGGTGCACCTCCGCAGCGGACAGGTCGATGTTGGCCGGGATGATGTCGAGCCCGGGGACGCCGGTCTTCTGGATCGCCTCCGCCGGGTCCTTCGAGCGTGAGAGCAGGAGGTCGTAGATGGTGGTGACGTCGTGGGTCTGCGCGCCGAGACCGGCGGACAGTGCACCCTGAGGGTCGAAGTCGATCGCGAGCACCCTGCGGCCGTACTCGGCCAGGGTCGCCCCCAGGTTGATGCTCGTCGTCGTCTTGCCGACGCCGCCCTTCTGGTTGCACAGGGCGATGATGCGCGCGGGTCCGTGACCCTTCAGCGCGGGAGGGACAGGGAACGGCCGCAACGGGCGGCCGGTGGGTCCGAGCGGCACGGCGAGCGATGCGTCATCCATGCCCGGAAGCTGGGTTCTGACCTCGTCGTTGCGCGTCACCTGCGTGTTCCTCGTCCCTTTGTCGCTGACTTACGTCAGTTGCCCATCCTACCGACGCAACCCCCATCTCGCGGGGCGCACCGCCGCGCGGCGGCTGGGCCAGGGTCAGCGGGCGCGGGTCAGCGGGCGCGGGGGTGGGCCGACGTGTAGACGTCGCGGAGGGTGTCGGCGGTGACGAGCGTGTAGATCTGCGTCGTCGCCACCGAGGAGTGGCCGAGAAGCTCCTGCACGACGCGCACGTCCGCTCCCCCCGCGAGCAGGTGGGTGGCGAACGAGTGGCGCAGCGTGTGCGGGGAGACCTCGACGCCGAGCTGCGCACGCTCTGCGGCCGCCCGGATGATCAGCCAGGCGTTCTGGCGGGACAGCCTGGCCCCGCGCATCCCGAGGAAGAGGGCGGGCGTCGCCCTGCCCTTCAGCGACAGGGTGGGGCGCGCGCGCACCAGGTAGGTGTCGATCGCCGCCCTGGCGTAGCTGCCGAGCGGCACGATGCGCTGCTTGCTGCCCTTGCCGGTGAGACGAACGATGTCGTCGTCGATCACGTCGTCCACGTTGAGGTTCACCGCCTCGCTGACGCGCGCGCCCGTCGCGTAGAGCAGTTCGAGCAGCGCCTTGTCCCTGAGCGAGGCGATGCTGTCGCCGTCCGTCGCGGCGAGCAGCGCGGAGACCTGGTCGACGCTGATCGCCTTCGGAAGGCGGCTGGCCAGCTTCGGCGGCTTCACCTCGTGCGCCACGTCCCGCTCGACGATGCCCTCGTCGAGCAGGAAGCGGTGGAAGCCGCGGACCGTGGACAGCACCCTGGCGAGCGACGACGAGGTCAGCGGGGACTCGGCGCGCGAACCGAGGTGGAGCGTGAACTCGGAGATCATCGGCGTCGTGATCTCCGCCGGGGCTGTCACCTGCTGCTCGGCCAGCCACTGCGTGTACAGGCCGAGGTCGCGCCGGTACGCGGCGACGGTGTTCGCCGACAGCCCGCGCTCGATCGAGACGTGCCGCAGATACGAGTCGGCGGCCGCCTCGACGGTCATGCCTCGAGCTTCGGGTGCCGCAGCCACGGCAGGTCGGCCGCGCCCAGCTGCGACCAGCCGTTCTGCCGTCCGATGTGCGCGGCCAGCACGCCGATGGTCAGCGACGGGTTCTGGATGCGGCGGGCGAGTACAGCATCCACCGCCTCGTCGAGCGGCACCCAGCGCACCTCGATGTCCGCCTCCTCGTCGAACCGGTCGAACGCCTCAGCGGTCGGCCGCAGCCCGCGGGCGAGGTAGATCCTGATCGCCTCGTCGCTCCCGCCCGGGCTCGTGTAGAACTCGGAGAGCACGTTCCACTGGTCGGCCTGGAAGTCGGCTTCCTCCGCCAGCTCGCGCTTGGCGGCATCCAGTGGATGCTCGCCGCGCACGTCGAGCAGACCGGCCGGGATCTCCCAGTCGCGGTGCCGCACGGGGTGCCGGTACTGCTTGATGAGCAGCACCCGGCCGTCGTCGTCCAGGGCGAGGACGGCGACGGCACCCGTGTGGTCGACGAAGTCGCGGCCGATCTCGTCGCCGTTGTAGCGGAACGTCTCGTGCCGCACGTCCCACACCCGGCCGGAGAAGACCGTCTCCGAGGAGACGACCTCCGGCGAGAACGGGTCGTCCGTCAGCTCCGCCGTCATCAGGCGTCCGCGGCGACTTCGAACAGCATGCTGGCCTTCTGCCGTTCGAGGGCGGCGCCGACGAGCCCGCGGAACAGCGGGTGCGCACGGTTCGGGCGCGACCGCAGCTCGGGATGCGCCTGGGTGCCGACGTAGAACGGGTGCACGTCGCGCGGAAGCTCGACGTACTCGACCAGGTGGCCGTCGGGCGACGTTCCGGAGAACCACAGGCCGGCGTCCGCGATCTGCTCGCGGTAGTTGTTGTTCACCTCGTAGCGGTGGCGGTGACGCTCGGACGCCTCCGGCGCCCCGTAGAGCTCGGAGACGATGGAGCCGTCGGCGAGGAGCGCCGGGTAGAGGCCGAGGCGCATGGTGCCGCCCAGGTCGCCGCCCGCGATGATCTCCACCTGCTCCGCCATCGTCGCGATGACGGGGAACTCGGTGTCCGGGTCGAATTCCGACGACGACGCTCCGCCGAGACCGGCCTCGTTGCGGGCGTACTCGATGACCATGCACTGCAGGCCGAGGCACAGGCCGAGGGCCGGGATGGCGTTCTCGCGGGCGAACCGCAGCGCGCCGAGCTTGCCCTCGATGCCGCGAACGCCGAACCCGCCGGGGACGCAGATCGCATCCACGTCGCTCAGCTGAGCCGCCGCGCCCTCGGGGGTCTGGCACTCGTCGGAGGCGATCCACTTGAGGTGCACCTTGGTGTTGTGCGCGAAACCGCCGGCGCGCAACGCCTCGGTGACCGAGAGGTACGCATCCGGGAGGTCGATGTACTTGCCGACCAGGCCGATGGTGACCTCGTGCTTGGGGTCGTGGACGGCGTCGAGCAGCTCGCTCCAGCCGTCCCAGTTGACCTCGTCGGCCTTGTCGAGGCCGAGCTGGTCGATGATGTACGCGTCGAGGCCCTGATCGTGCAGCATCGTCGGGATGTCGTAGATGCTCGGCACGTCGACCGCGTTGACCACTGCGCTCTCGTCGACGTCGCACATCAGCGCGATCTTGCGCTTGTTCGAGTCGGAGACCGGGCGGTCGCTGCGGAGGACCAGCGCGTCCGGCTGGATGCCGATGGAGCGGAGGGCGGCGACGGAGTGCTGGGTCGGCTTGGTCTTCTGCTCGCCAGAGGCGTTCATGAACGGCACGAGGGAGACGTGCACGAAGAAGCAGTTCTTGCGGCCGAGCTCGTGACGCACCTGCCTGGCCGACTCGATGAACGGCTGGGACTCGATGTCGCCGACCGTTCCGCCGATCTCGGTGATGATGACGTCCGGAGCAGGCTCGCCGTCCGGCCCAGGCTGGGCCTGGAGACGCATCCTGCGCTTGATCTCGTCGGTGATGTGCGGGATGACCTGCACCGTGTCGCCGAGGTATTCGCCTCGGCGCTCCTTGGCGATCACGTTGGAGTAGATCTGGCCCGTCGTCACGTTGGCCGACTGGCCGAGGTTGATGTCGAGGAACCGCTCGTAGTGCCCGATGTCGAGGTCGGTCTCCGCACCGTCGTCGGTGACGAACACCTCGCCGTGCTGGAACGGGTTCATCGTTCCAGGGTCGACGTTGAGGTACGGATCGAGTTTCTGCATCACGACGCGAAGGCCGCGAGCAGTGAGAAGGTTGCCGAGGCTAGCGGCCGTAAGACCCTTGCCCAACGAAGAAACGACACCACCCGTCACGAAAATGTGCTTGGTAATGCCGTTCGAAATGCCCGCGTCTGATTTATCCACCACGGGCTTTTATCCTATCACCCTGTTCGGGACGTTCCGTGCGCGCGACATCACCGCGACGCTCCCGCCATCTCCACCAGCTCGCGCGCGTGGGCGAGTCCGCTCTCGGAGTCGGGCAGACCGGAGAGCAGGCGGGCCATCTCGGCGATACGCTCGTCCCCGCCCAGCTGCCGGACACTGGATGCGGTGACCGAGCCGTCGCTGCCCTTCACCACGGTGAGGTGGTTGCCCGCGAACGCGGCCACCTGCGCGAGGTGCGTGACGACGATCACCTGCGAGGTCTCCGCCAGCTTCGCGAGCCTGCGGCCGATCTCGATGGCCGCCGCCCCGCCGACGCCCGCGTCGATCTCGTCGAAGATGAAGGTGGGCACAGGGTCCGTGCCGGCGATGACGACCTCGATGGCGAGCATGACGCGGGAGAGCTCGCC
Source organism: Leifsonia araucanica (assembly GCF_051161895.1). Lineage (NCBI taxonomy): Bacteria > Bacillati > Actinomycetota > Actinomycetes > Micrococcales > Microbacteriaceae > Leifsonia > Leifsonia araucanica. Next base: position 3,932,533 of record NZ_JBMBTW010000002.1, on the reverse strand, counting down.
CCCGGATGCGCCCTTGCCGAGCGGCCGCGGCTCCGCGCCGGAGTGCGGCTGCAGCAGGATCGAGACCTGGTCGCGGCCTGCGGCGGTGAACTCGTCGCGCTGGATCACCTCCACCACCACGCGCGCGTCGGCCATCGCGAGGGCCGTCAGCTCGTCGGAGACGGCCGTGCTCAGTCGCTCAGCGGCCGACCGCCGCTGGGCACTGAGGGCGTCCGCGAGCTGCTCGGCGAGGGCGGCGTCCGCCTCGACCTCTGCGCGCAGCTCCTCGATCCTGTCGGAGTCGCCGTCGAGTTCGAGCAGGCGGCCGCTTCCTGTGTCGAGCGCCCCGATCACGTCGGCGAGCGTCGGGCCGTACTTGCGCACGAGGGTCGCCAGCTCCGCCCGCCTGTCCTGCACGATCTCGAGCTCGCGCGCACCGTCGGTGTCCAGGGTCGCCAGGTAGGTCGACAACTGGGCGGCGACATCGGAGATCAGGTAGTTGGCGTTCGCGACGGACTCGGCGACGGCGACGAGCGCGCTGTCGTGCTCGGAGACGCGTTCGAGGTGCCTCCTGGCGCTGTCGAGGAGACCGAGGGCATCCGCACCCTCCGACTCCTCCGCAGAGAGCAGTTCGCGAGCGCTGGCCGCTGCCAGGCGCAGTTCTTCGAGGTTGGACAGCCGCTCTGCGCGCTCGGCCAGTTCGTCGTCCTCCCCCGGTTGCGGAGCGACGGCCTCGATCTCGGCCATCGCGATCCGCAGGTCTTCTGCCTCGCGGGCGCGCCGGTCCTGATCGGCCACCAGCTCGTCCAGCTCGGCGCGGTTGTCGCGCCAGCGGTGGAAGACCTGGGCGTACGCGTCGACGGCTGCGGCGAAGTCGGGACCGGCGAACCGATCGAGGGCCTCGCGCTGCGCGACGGCGGACCGCAGCCGGATCTGGTCGGACTGGCCGTGCACGACGACCAGCTGGCCGCCCAGCTCGGTGAGCACGCTCACCGGGGCGCTGCGGCCCCCGACGATCGCGCGCGAGCGCCCCTCCGACGAGACGGAGCGCGTGAGCACCAGCTCCGCTCCCCCTCCACCGACGGGGTCGACGTCTCCGCCTGCATCCCGCACGCGCTCGACGACATCGCTCGACTCCGCGATGCGCCAGCGCCCTTCGACCCATGCCTGCGCGCTGCCGAGCCGCACGGCGCCCGTGTCCGCCCGCTCTCCGAGCAGCAGCCCGAGGGCTGAGACCACCATCGTCTTGCCTGCGCCCGTCTCACCGGTGATCGCCGTGAAGCCCGGTCCGAGGGGAAGAGAGGCGTCGGCGATGACACCCAGGTCTTTGATCGAGATCTCCTCGATGCCTCCGCGGTTCTCAGTCACGGTCGGCCGGCCCCCTCCATCCCGTGACGGGAAGGTTGAACTTGTGCACCAGGCGGTCGGTGAACGGACCGGGATGCAGTCGGGCGAGACGCACAGGGATGGGCGACCTGCGCACGACGACGCGCGCTCCGGGCGGCAGATCGTATGCACGGCGGCCGTCGCACCAGAGGATTCCGGCCCCGCCCGTCCTGTCGAGCAGCTCGACGGCGAGCGAGGAGTCCGCATCGACCACCAGCGGCCGTGCGAAGAGAGCGTGCGCGCTCAGCGGCACGAGCAGCAGGGCGGCGACGCCCGGCCACACCACAGGGCCGCCGGCGGAGAACGAGTATGCGGTGGACCCGGTCGGCGTCGACATGACGACGCCGTCGCAGCCGAAGCTCGACATCGGTCGTCCGTCGACCTCGATGACCACTTCGAGCATGCGCTCGCGGCTCGCCTTCTCGACGGTGGCCTCGTTGAGAGCCCAGCTCTCGTAGACGACCTCCTTGCCGAGCTTGACGCGCGCAGACAGCGTCATGCGCTCTTCGACCTCGTAGTCCTTGGCGAGACCGCGCGCGACGGCCAGCGCGAGGTCGTCCCTCTCGCTCTCGGCGAGGAACCCGACGTGGCCGAGGTTGATGCCGAGCAGCGGGGCCGAGCATCCACGGATCAGCTCGGCGGCACGCAGGATGGTGCCGTCTCCGCCCAGCACGATGACGAGCTCCAGCTCGTTCGGCTGCACGTCGACGCCGAGCACGGCCACGTCGTCGAAGCTCGGCCTGGCGGCGAGGACGTCACGCCGCTCGTCTTCGCTGAGCACGGGCACGACGCCCGCCTCGATCAGCTGGGAGCAGACCTGCACCCCTGCTTCGAGAGAATCTTGGCGACCGGTGTGCGCGACGACGAGGATGTACCTGGTGGGTGCATCCATTGGCGTCACGCTCCGTTCTGGTGGTGGAATCCGGTCTTCCCATTCTGTCGGTTTTCGGCACGTCTGTGTGAGCGCGCGGCAGGTTGGGGAAAGCTCTCAGGGTGTGGACAACGTGTTCGCGCGGTGCCTGAGCGTCAGCGCGCGGTGACCGCCTGCACCTCGGCCAGCCACTCGGTGGGGTTGACCCCGGATGCGCTCAGCCAGACCAGGTATTCGCGGTTGCCCTGGCTGCCGGCGATCGGCGACGCGATGAAGCCCTTCGTGCCGAGGCCGAGGTCGTGCGCGGCCCACAGCACGCTCGTCACCGCGTCGGAGCGGAGCGCAGCGTCGCGCACGATCCCCTCCTTGATGCCCGTGCGGCCCACCTCGAACTGCGGCTTCACCAGCAGCACGAAGTCGGCTCCGTCCGCCGCCGTCTCCGCGAGCGCAGGCAGCACCTGGGTCAGCGAGATGAACGACAGATCCCCGACCACGAGATCCGGACGCACCTCATCGCCGACCAGCCCGGCGAGCGCCCTCGCGGTGAGCGTCCGCACGTTGACGCCCTCGAACGACGCCAGCCGCTCGTCGCCCGCGATCAGCGGGGAGAGCTGCCCGTGGCCGACGTCCACGGCGATCACCCTGGCGGCTCCGCGCTCCAGCAGCACCTGGCTGAACCCGCCCGTGGATGCTCCGGCGTCGAGGGCGACGCGGCCCGCGACGTCGATGCCGAACGCATCCAGTGCACCGATCAGCTTGTGGGCGCCGCGGCTGACGTAGTGGTCGGCGCCGGCCACCTCGACCACCTGGTCGTCCCGCACCTTGTGCGACGCGCGGGTGACGGGCACGCCGTCCACCGTGACCAGTCCGTCGGCGATCACGGTGGCGGCATGCGAGCGCGACCGTGCGAGTCCTCTCGCGGCGAGCGCGACGTCGAGACGGGAGTCAGCCATTGCGCTGCACGTCGCCGCCCTCGAGCTGGTCGCGCAGTTCGTCGTGCACCTGCGCGTACGCCTCCGCCCGCGCTGCCAGCGCCTGCTCTTCGATCACGGCGAGGCGGGAGACGAGCCCGTCTTCACCCCTGTCTGTCGCATCCATGGGTTCAACGATACGCGACAGGGCGGGCGGCTACTCGACGAACAGGCCGGCGAGCGTCTTCTTGCCGCGGCGGAGCACGACGAGGTTGCCGGGGAGCACCAGGTCGCCGACCGGCACCTCTCCGTCGTCCACCTTCGTGTTGTTCACGTAGACGCCGCCCTGCGCGATGGCGCGCCTGGCCTCGCCGAGGCTCGACGTGAGCCCGGTGTCGACCAGGGACTGGGTGACGGTCGCCGTCGGTGCCGTGGTGGTGTTCGGCAGCTCGCGCAGCGCTGCTTCCAGCGTCGACGCATCCAGTGCCGTCAGCTCGCCCTGGCCGAAGAGCGCCTGGGCGGCGGCGATCGCAGCCTCCGTCGCCTCCGTGCCGTGCACCAGGCTGGTCACCTCGAAGGCGAGCGTGCGCTGCGCCTCCCGCTTGAACGGCTCGTCGGCGACGGCCTGGGCGAGGCGCTCGATCTCGGCGCGGCTGAGGAAGGTGAACACCTTGAGGCGGTCGACAACATCCGCGTCGTCCGTGTTCAGCCAGAACTGGTACATGGCGTACGGGCTGGTGAGCGTCGCATCCAGCCAGATGGCGTTGCCCTCGCTCTTGCCGAACTTGGTGCCGTCGCTGTTCAGGATGAGCGGGGTGCCGATGGCGTGGACGGAGACGTGCTCGACGCGGCGGACCAGATCGGTGCCGCTGGTGAGGTTGCCCCACTGGTCGCTCCCGCCCGTCTGCAGCACGCAGCCGTATTCGCGGTACAGCTCCAGGTAGTCGAGGCCCTGCAGGATCTGGTAGCTGAACTCGGTGTAGCTGATGCCCTCGTCGGAGTTGAGGCGCGCGGCGACGGCGTCCTTCTTGAGCATGGTGCCGACGCGGAAGTGCTTACCGATGTCGCGAAGGAAGTCGATGGCGGACAGCGGCTCTGTCCAGTCGAGGTTGTTGACCAGCCGCACAGCGTTGTCGCCCTCCGCGCTGAGGAAGCGCGAGACCTGCCCCTGCAGGTAGCCGACCCACTCGGAGACCGTCTCCTTGGTGTTCAGCGTGCGCTCCGCGCTCGGGCGGGGGTCGCCGATCAGGCCGGTGGAGCCGCCGACCAGGCCGAGCGGCTTGTGGCCGGCCAGCTGCAGCCTGCGCATGGTGAGGAGCTGCACCAGGTTGCCGAGGTGCAGGCTGGCCGCTGTCGGGTCGAAGCCGCAGTAATAGGTGACCGGCTCGCCGGCGAGGAGCTGTTTGAGCGCTGCTTCATCCGTGGACACCTGGATGAGCCCGCGCCACACCAGCTCATCCCAGACGTCGTCGAAGGACGGATCGTTGGTCTGTGCGTTGAGCGTTTCGGAGTCGGACACGCACTCAGATTATCAGCGGGGCCGCCGCGGGATTGCCGCGAGCGATCAGGGCTGTGGGCCTGATCGGAGTTGAATCAGGCCTGTGGGCCTGATATTGTCAGCATCAGGTTCACAGCCCTGATGGAAGGAGTGCACCGTGTACGTCATCACCGCAGACCAGGTCGACAGCAGGAACAGGCCGGACATCGTCGCCTCCGCCCTGGACGACCTCAACGGGCGCTACGCCGACCGGCTCGAACTCCCCGTCGACCGCAACGCGGGAGACGAGCTCCAGGCGCTCACCGCGTCGGCGGACGCGGCCGTCGACCTCGTGCTCGACCTCACCCGGCGGGGCGCCTGGAGCGTCGGCCTGGGCATCGGAGCCGTGCGCACCCCGCTCCCCGACGCGACCCGCAAAGCGGCAGGGGATGCGTTCGTCGCCGCCAGAGACGCCGTCACCAGGGCGAAGCGCGCCAGCACCCGCTTCGCAGCCGCGTCCGTCGCATCCGGAGGCTCCGGCGACCCCGAGCAGGACGCAGCGGACGTCGAGGCCCTGATGAACCTGCTGCTCACCATCCGGGCGGAACGTTCCGACGCCGGCTGGGAGCTCTACGACCTGCTGGAGACCGGCCTCACCCAGGCGGAGGCCGGCGCCCGCCTCGGCATCACGCCGCAGTCGGCCAACGACAGGGCGCGGGTGGCGAACCTCCGCGTCGAGCAGTCCGCCGTCCCCGCTCTGACTAGGCTGGTGGCGCGTGCCGACGAAGCCGGGCGCGGCGCCGGGCGCAGAACGGAGAGAGCGTGACGACCATCCCATACCCCGCGATCCTCGCCGCTGCCGGCCCGATCGCCGCCTGGTCGTTCGCGCTGGTGCTCGCCATCGCAGCACTCTGCTGCATGATCGCCACGCTGCGGTCGCCGCGGCGTCCGCTGGTCTACGTCGCCTCCGGCCTGCTCGCCCTGGCGGTGGTGCTCGTGATCCTGCCCGGCCAGCACGCTCCCCTGCTCTTCCAGGTGCTCATCGGCATCGTGGCCATCGCGCTCAGCGTGGCGGGAGGCGGACCGGCCTCGCAGGTCGTGCTGGCCCTCGCATCCCGGTCCACCGTCGACGGCGTGCACGGCGGCATCGTCGTCCCCGACCGCATCGACGGCCAGGACGGCACCCGAGAGGTACTGCGCGGCGGAACGACGATCGGCTTCCTCGAACGCTTCGCGACGACCGGCGCGATCATGGCCGGCTTTCCGGAGGCAATCGCCGTGCTCGTCGCCATCAAAGGCGTCGGCCGCTTCACCGAACTGGACGCGGCCGAGGCGCGCGAGCGGTTCATCATCGGCACGCTGACCAGCCTGGTCTGGGCATGCGTGTGCGCCGCGCTGTTCCGGATCGCCGCCGGCTAGTCGTGCGCACGTTGCTCCCGCCGGATGCGCACACCTGCCCGGATGGGTGACCACCGTCAGCAGATGGCACCTTGCTGCACCGCCTCAGTGAGCAGGGTGACGCCGCCGAGGAGCACCAGGTTGCTGGGTGTGATGACCCGTTGCACGTCGTTGACATTCTTCAGGACGCAGCCCTGGGCGGAGAGGACGAGTGGCGCCTTCTGTCGCCCTGCGACCACCGCACCCGCTAGGGCATCAGGGAAGTTCATGCCGGACGCGAGGTACATGCTGCCGCCCGTGGTGTGGTGGGCTTTAGCGATCAGCGTGGATGTGTTGAACCGGTCGGTGCCGGCGTAACGGACGACCGAGTATTTGGCCTTCAGGCCGGTCTCGATGCCCGCTGAAACGACCGTTGCGCCTCCGGCGATGTAGACGGTCTTCACGCCGATGCCGCTGAGGAACGCGGTCGTGGTCGCAGGAACAGCACCATAGGTACCAGGGACGAGCACGACCGGAGCGCCGAGCTTCCCCGCCGCTGCGCCCGCAGAGAGCGCGTCGGGATAGTCGAGGCCGGTCGCGACGAATGCGGTAGTCGACGACGTCCAGCCGTACTTCCCGATCGCGACAGACGTATCGAACCGGTCAGCGCCGGAGATGCGCTGCACGGTGCCACCGGCCGTCACGAGTACCTTCAGCGCGGCCTCGACAGCGCTCGGGATGACCGTAGCGCCGCCGACAATGACGATCTTCGATGGCTTCAGCCGTTTGATCTCCGTCGTCGTCGCGGCGGGCAGGCCGCTGGGGTGGGCGAGCAGGAGTGGGCCGCCGAGCTTCGCCGCGAGCGGCGCTGCGGCGAGCGCGTCGGGGAAGTCGGTGCCGGTCGCGACGACCAGGGTGGACACCTTCGCCGGATCGGCGAATCCGTGCCGGGAGATCGTGGCGGCGGTCTCGTACCGGTCACCACCGGACAGGCGGGTGATCGGGGTGCGGGTGCGGTACTTGGCAATGACAGGGGCCATCAGGTTGAAGCTGCGCGCGGCGTCTGCGGTGGGGGTGCCGGACGGGATGGTGGGGTGGCCGATGAACTTCACGTTCGGGTTCGAATATTGCAGCTTCTGGGGACAGTCGCTCTTCGGGCAGTCATAAGCCATGATGTCTCGCGCCTTGCCAGCGACCTGGTGGCCATAGCTGAACGCGAACGGTATGTCTTCTTTGTTGGTGTGTGCGATGTCGTGGTGGCTGCCGAAGTTGTGGCCGAGCTCGTGCGCAAGGGTATTGCCGTTCAAACAGGTCTCCGCCGTGACGCTGAACGCGTCGTCCGGGTCACCCCAGGCATACGGGAGGCTGCCTCGCCCACATTCGTTGTTCATCACCTGCGGGACGATGAGAGCAACAAGGTCCGCCCCAATCGCATCTCGCTGGTTGTGTAGCTGACCGAGTCCGTGGGAGCCCTGCTTCAGACGCCGAACATCGGCCAGCAACCCTTCTGCCGACTGCGCGTAGGCGACGGGCGCGATAGACATGAGATTCACACGCATGTTCACACCCGAGGTAGCGAGCGCTGCATTCGTTTCCGTGATGCGCTGAGTGATCCTTGCCGTCACGGCGGCACCGAGCGAGCTCGAATATCCAACGAGCAGATCAATCGTCGTGAGGGTGGCCGCCGCCCGGCCGGGAGGAGCCATCTCAGCGGGATCGGGTGCTGTGACCGCGCCCGCCGCAATGAGGGCGTCGTCGACTTCGGCAGTACCTTCCAAGGCCTCCCCAATTTCATGGAGGACAGCGATTCCGCGGGAGGGCTGGTCAATCTCCACCCGCGATTCGGCGCCGCGGTCGATCCCGCCAGAGAGCGCATAGCGCCCCGAGTTGTCGGGAATGAACGTGAACGCCGCGGTTGCATCGTAGCCCTCGCCCTCTTGTCTACTGCCGATCACTTCGACGGTTGGCATCGGATCGACGCCGTCGGCATCCAGAGAAACCGCAACCTCGGACACGTCGATCATTAGCTGCTCCCCACCGAAGAGAGTCAGCGAGAGGTCTCCGTTCTTGGGAACGATCAGGCGTTCCCCCGGCTGGGCGAGCGCGAGGGACTGAGGCGACGCCACGGCCCGCACAGCGGTGTCCGCATCCAGCGCAACAGCCCGGCTCCGCGTCGTGCCCGATGGCGCCTCTTCGGCAACATTCCGACCAAGCCGGGCGTCCGCGGCGAACCACTCGCCAGCGTCATCCCGTGGCGCGGCGGACGCGACGGTCGCCGGGACTGTGATGAACCCGGCGAAGAGGATCGCGGCGACCGAAAGCGCCGCCCTGGGTGTGGTGATGACTTTCATGGGACTCCGTGTCTGGGACCGTTACCGTGGGTAAGCTTGCCACATGCACAACGCCAGTATAAAACATATAGGTTATGAAAATAACACGTCGCGCAGGCCACGAAGGCTTCTAGAACGAGTGGTCTGTTCTGCGTACGTCGGCCTCAGTACAGCCGCCATCGGCATTCTGACGATCACCGCGCCCGCGCTCGCCCTGGACGAACCCACTCCCACGCAGACAGCCGAAACCCCACTTTTGCCGCGGGAGGACTACGGAAGGGTCGCCACATTCACCGTTTCCCCGCAGCACGCGCTTCCCGGTGGGCTTGTTCGCGCCACGGGCACATGTACCCTCGCGGGCAGCCCGGCGACAGAGGTCATGTTCTTCCTTGCTCCGCTCGACAGAGACCTGGGCGAGATTGCGATCCGCGTGCCCCCGCCTGGCTCGGATGGCAGGTTCGACGCAGACGTGCGCATCCCCGACGATGTGCCGCCGGGACCGTACGACCTGGGAATGCTCTGCGCCCTCGACGACATGGTCTTCGGCGGAACCGCCGAGGATATTCGCTTCACCGTGCTGACCCCGGAGACGCCGACTCCCGACCCATCGCCGACGCCTACGGCACCGATCGTGCACGCCGACGACAGACCGGCAACCACGGGCTCAGCGACGGACGAACTCGCTGCCACCGGGGCATCCACCAGTACCGCCGCCATCGCCGCGACCACCCTCGCCGCAGCGGGACTCTCCGCCCTGCTCATGCACCGCAGGCTCTCCCGCCGCAACTCCTAGTCGTGCGACTTCGGGTGCCGCTTGTACGTGGACACCGACGGTTCCCCCGGCAGCCAGTACCGCCACGGGAACGCCGCTCCCCCGCCTGCCCCTGACACCCCGGTGCGCGGCCCCGTCTCGTGCGGCAACGGGATGCGTGGCAGCAGCAGCGAGAACGGCGGAGCGTACAGGTCCGCGCCGTCGTCGGCGAGGGTGATCCCGGCGGCGACGACGAGCCGCGCGGGCCCGCGTCCCAGATCGCGTCGCGGCACCGCGCGCGCCGTCGGGCCGGAGCGGCGCAGGGTCGCCAGTTCCTCGCCATCCACCACCTCTGCGCCGCGCAGCAGCACAGCCGAGGCCTCTCCAGGCGGCGAGCAGACGACGTTGGCGCAGACGTGCATCCCGTAGGTGAAGTACGCGTAGAGGTGCCCTGGCTCGCCGTACATGACGGCGTTGCGTTTGGTGCGGCCGCGGAAGGCGTGCGATCCAGGGTCGAGGCCGTCGCCGATGTACGCCTCGACCTCGGTGATGCGCAGGGAGACCGCGCCCTCCGGCGTCTCGTGCCGCAGCACGCCGCCGAGGAGCCGAGGGGCGACGTCGAGCGACGACGCCAGGAAGAACTCGCGGGCGGGCAGGAAGAGCCCGTCCGCGAGCTCCCCCTGTCCGCCCGAGGTCATGTCCGGTCGCCGCTCAGAAGATCCGGCCGCCGGCCACGAGCGTGACGATCAGGCCGACGACGATCACCAGCACGGCGACCACGACGATCGCCGGGATGATCCACGGGTAGCGCGGAGACTTCTTGTCGGGACGATAACCGCTCATCAGCCGAGATCCCGTCGTGCGGCGACGAATGCCGAGGTCAGCACGCGCACCCGCTCGGTGAGGGCGGCGAGCTGCTCCGCCACGCGCACGGGTGCTGTTCCTCCCACGTTGTCGCGGCTGGCGACCGAGCCGTCGATGGTCAGCACCTCGCGGACATCCGGGGTCAGCAGCGGCGACACGGAGGCGAGACCGGCGTCGTCGACGTCGCTCAGCTCCAGGCCGCGCTCCTCCGCGAACTTCACCAGGTTGCCGGTGATCTCGTGCGCATCCCGGAACGGGACGCGCCGCTTGACCAGCCACTCCGCGACGTCGGTCGCGAGCGAGAAGCCCTGCGGCGCAAGCTCGGCCATCCTGTCGGTGTGGAAGCGGAGCGTCGCGACCATGCCGGTGAATGCGGGGAGCACGACCTCCAGGGTGGTCACAGAGTCGAACACCGGCTCCTTGTCCTCCTGCAGGTCGCGGTTGTACGCGAGCGGGAGGCCCTTGAGCGTGGTGAGCAGGCCCGTCAGGTTGCCGATCAGGCGCCCGGCCTTGCCGCGGGTGAGCTCCGCGATATCCGGGTTCTTCTTCTGCGGCATGATCGACGACCCGGTCGAGTACGAGTCGTCGAGGGTGACGAAGCCGAACTCGCGCGTGTTCCAGAGGATGATCTCCTCGGCGAACCGCGAAAGATCCACGCCGATCTGCGCGCAGACGAACGCGAACTCCGCCACGACATCCCGGGCGGCGGTGCCGTCGATCGAGTTCTCCGAGCTGGCGGCGAAACCGAGGTCGCGCGCGACGAGCAGCGGGTCGAGCCCGAGCGTGGAGCCCGCGAGGGCTCCGGAGCCGTACGGCGAGACGTTGGCGCGCTTGTCCCAGTCGGCCAGGCGCTCCAGGTCGCGGACGAGCGGCCAGCAGTGCGCGAGCAGGTGGTGCGCGAGCAGCACCGGCTGCGCGTGCTGCAGGTGCGTGCGCCCGGGCAGGATGGCCGATGGATGCGCGTCCGCCTGAGCGGCGATGGCATCGATCAGGGCGATCAGCCGCTCGGCGATGACACCGGCGTGGTCGCGCAGGTAGAGCCGCACTAGCGTCGCGATCTGGTCGTTGCGGCTGCGCCCGGCGCGCAGCTTGCCGCCGAGCTCCGTTCCCGCACGCACGATCAGGCCGCGTTCGAGCGCGGAGTGCACGTCCTCGTCCGTCTCGAGCGCCGCGAACGCGCCGGAGGCGACGTCGGCGTCGAGGCGGTCGAGTGCTGCGAGCATCCCGTCCAGTTCCTCGGGCGCGAGGTAGCCGGCTGCCGCGAGGGCGCGGGCGTGCGCCCGGGATCCCGCGATGTCGTACGCGGCGAGCTGCCAGTCGAACTGGGTGGACTTGCTGAGCGCTGCCAGCTCCGGAGACGGCCCGCCGGCGAAGCGGCCGCCCCAGAGGGCGCCCGCCTCGCCTGCGCGATTGCCTGCGGCCGGCTGATCGTTCTGATCAGACACCGTGCTCCTTACTGGGCCTGGTCGCGACGAGCCGAGATCTTGCTCGGCAGCGACCACAGCTCGATGAAGCCCTTGGCGAGCGACTGGTCGAACGTGTCGCCGGTGTCGTACGTGGCGAGGTTGAAGTCGTACAGGCTGGTGTCGCTGCGGCGGCCGGTGACGACCGCGGAGCCCGCGTGCAGCTTCAGGCGGATGTCGCCGTTGACGTACTTCTGCGTCTCGTCGATGAACACGTCCAGGGCGCGCTTCAGACCGGAGAACCAGAGGCCGTCGTAGACGAGCTCCGACCACTTGGCCTCGACGGTCCGCTTGTAGCGGGCGACGTCGCGCTCGACGGTCATGTTCTCGAGCTCCTCGTGGGCGGCGATCAGCGCGATGCCGGCCGGCGACTCGTAGACCTCGCGGCTCTTGATGCCGACGAGGCGGTCCTCGACGATGTCGATGCGGCCGACGCCCTGACCACCGGCGACGGTGTTCATCAGCTGGACGGCCTCCAGCGGGGTGACCGGCTTGCCGTCGATGGCCACGGGGATGCCCTCGCGGAACGAGATGACGACCTCGACGGGGTCGCGGGTCACGGCCGGGTCCTGCGTGTAGGTGTACAGGTCTTCGATCGGGGCGTTCCACGGGTCTTCGAGGAAGCCGGTCTCGACGGCGCGGCCCCACACGTTCTGGTCGATGGAGTACGGCGACTTCTTCGACTGCTCGATCGGGAGGTTGTGCTCGGCCGCGTAGACGATGGCCTTGTCGCGGGTGAGCGCGAAGTCGCGGACGGGGGCCAGCGAGGTCAGCTCGGGGGCGAGCGCTGCGACGGCGGCCTCGAACCGGACCTGGTCGTTGCCCTTGCCCGTGCATCCGTGGGCCACGCTGTCCGCACCGAGTGCCTTCGCGGTCTGCGCGAGGTGCTTGGCGATCACCGGGCGGCTGAGCGCGGAGACCAGCGGGTAGCGCTTCTGGTACAGGGCGTTGGCCTTGAGCGCCGGCATGATGTAGTCGTCGGCGAACTCGTCCTTCGCATCCACGACCACGGACTCGACCGCGCCGCAGTCGAGCGCGCGCTGACGGATGGCCTCCATGTCCTCTCCGCCCTGTCCGACGTCGACCGCCAGGGCCACGACCTCTTTACCGGTCGCGTCCTTCAGCCAGCCGATGCCGACCGAGGTGTCGAGACCGCCCGAGTACGCGAGAACAACACGTTCCGCCATGATTCTCCTTCAGTTTTGTTTCGTAAAGATTCTAGGGAGTGCCGCTATGCGGCGTTCTTCGCGAGCAGCCAGACCAGCAGGGCCTTCTGGGCGTGCAGGCGGTTCTCCGCCTCGTCCCAGATGACCGACTGGGGGCCGTCGATGACGTCGGCCGTGACCTCGTAGCCACGGTCGGCGGGAAGACAGTGCATGAACAGCGCATCCGGCTGGGCGAGCGCCATCAGGTCGGAGTCGACGCGGTAGCCGCCGAAGACGGCGATGCGCTCCGCTTTCTCGTCCTCCTTGCCCATCGACACCCAGGTGTCCGTGATCATCACGTCCGAACCGGCGGCCGCCTCGCGCGGGTCGGCGAACAGGGTGACGGACCCTCCGGTCTGCTCCGCGATGGCCTCCGCGTCGGCGACGACCGCTGCGCTCGGGGCGTATTCGGCCGGGGATGCGACGCGCACGTGCATCCCGGCCGTGACGCCGCCGAGCAGGTAGGACTGGCCCATGTTGCTCGCGCCGTCGCCGAAGAAGGTGAGGGTGAGCCCCGCGAGCGATCCGCGCTTCTCCCTGATCGTCAGGAGGTCGGCGAGGATCTGGCACGGGTGGAAATCGTCGGAGAGGGCGTTGACGACGGGAACCGTCGTTCCCTTCGCCATCTCCTCCAGGCCGGACTGCGCGTATGTGCGCCAGACGATCGCGGACACCATGCGCTCCAGCACGCGAGCCGTGTCGGACGGCGTCTCCTTGCCGCCGAGCTGGCTGTTGGCCGTCGAGATGATCAGCGGGCTGCCGCCGAGGTCGGCGATGCCGACGGCGAACGAGACGCGCGTGCGGGTCGACGACTTGTCGAAGATCACGGCGACCGTCTGCGGACCGGCGAGCGGCTTGGTGCCGAAGCGGTCCTGCTTCAGCTGCACGGCGAGATCCAGGATCTCGGCCTGCTCGGAGGGGCTGATGTCGTCGTCGCGCAGAAAATGCCTGGTCATGATTTCTTTCCGGTGGTGGGGATGGAGGCGAGGGCTCGGCCGAATCGCTCGCGGAACTCCGCCAGCTCGTCGTCGCCGACGATCAGCGGCGGGGCCAGCCGGATGCTCGACTCGTTGGGGGCGTTGATGATGAGCCCGTTGGCGAGCGCGGCATCGGAGAGCCGGTGCGCCTCCCCCTCTGTCAGGCCGATGCCGACGAGGAGGCCCTGGCCGCGCACGTCGCCGATCAGCGGGGAGTCGTAGCCGCGGATGATCGCCCGCAGCTCCTCCCCTCGACGCTCGGCGTTGCCGACCAGGTCGGCGCGCTCGATCTCGCCGAGCACGGCGTTGCCCGCCGCGGTCGCGAGCGGGTTGCCGCCGAAGGTCGAGCCGTGCTGGCCCTGCGAGAACAGCTCGGACGCCCAGCCGAAGGTGACCAGCGCGCCGATCGGGACGCCGCCCGCGATGCCTTTGGCGACCGTCACAGCGTCCGGAAGGATGCCGGCGTGCTCGTAGGCGAACCAGCGTCCCGTGCGTCCGACGCCGGTCTGGATCTCGTCGATGATGAGCAGCACCCCGTGCTGCTCTGTCAGCTCGCGCGCCCGCTTCAGGAACCCGTCCGGCAGGTCGAGCACGCCGGCCTCGCCCTTGATGGGCTCGACGAACAGCGCGGCGACGCGGTCGTCGATGGCTGCTTCGAGCGCCTCGATCGTGGTGTCGATGTGCTCGACCCCGGCGGGCAGCGGCTCGAACGCCTCACGCATCGGCGGCTTGCCGGTGAGCGCCAGCGACCCCATCGTGCGGCCGTGGAACGCGTTGTTCAGCGCGAGCACGCGGGTGCGGTGACCGCCTGACCTGTTGAGCCTGGCCAGCTTGAAGGCCGCCTCGTTCGCCTCAGCTCCCGAGTTGCAGAAGTACACGCGCCCGGCGTCGCCGGCCCCGGTGATCCTGGTGAGCCGCTCGGCCAGTTCCAGCTGCGGCGGGGTGGCGAAGTAGTTGGAGACGTGCGCGAGCGTCGCGATCTGGCGGGAGACCGCATCCACCAGCACGGGATGCGCGTGGCCGAGCGAGTTGACCGCGATCCCCGCGAGGAAGTCGAGGTACTCGTTGCCGTCCACGTCCCAGACGCGGCAGCCCTCCCCGCGCGCCAGCATCAGCTTGGGCGTGGCGAGCGTACGCATCATGGTGTGGCCGAAACGGTCGGTCCAGCCGGTCGTCGTGCTGGTGCTCACGATGGCACCACCTCCGTTCCGATCCCCGATTGGGTGAAGACTTCGAGCAGGATCGAGTGCGGGATGCGCCCGTCGATGATCGCGGCCTTCGCGACGCCGCCGTCGACGGCGTCGAGGCAGGCGGACATCTTCGGGATCATTCCGGACTCGAGCGTCGGCAGCAGTTCGCGCAGCTCGCCGGCGTCGATCTTGGACAGCAGCGAGTCGCGGTTCGGCCAGTCGCTGTACAGCCCGGCGACGTCGGTCAGGATGACGAGCTTCGCCGCCCCGAGGGCGACGGCGAGGGCCGCGGCCGCCGCGTCGGCGTTGACGTTGAGCGAGTGCCCTGGGTCGTCGATGTCCGGCGCGATCGAGGACACCACCGGGATGCGCCCGGCGTCCAGCTGTGCGTGCACGGCCTCCGGGTTCACGCCGATCACGTCGCCGACCAGCCCGAGGTCCACCTCGACGCCGTCGACGACGGTTCCGCGCTTGCGCCCCTGGAACAGCCCGGCGTCCTCACCGGAGATGCCGGCGGCGAGCGGACCGTGCTTGTTGATGTTGCTGACGAGGTCGCGGTTGATCTGGCCGGTGAGGACCATGCGAACCACATCCATCGCCTCCGGCGTGGTCACCCGGTATCCGCCGCGGAACTCGGACTCGATGCCGAGCCTGTCGAGCATCGCGGAGATCTGCGGGCCGCCTCCGTGCACCACGACCGGCCGGATGCCCGCGTAGCGCAGGTAGACCATGTCTTCGGCGAACGCCTGCTGCAGCTCCTCGCTGACCATCGCGTTCCCACCGAACTTGACCACGATGATCTGGTCGTGGAACCGCTTCAGCCAGGGTAGCGACTCGATCAGCGTCTCGGCCTTGGCCGAGGCGCTCCTGCGCTCCTCCGCCTCTGCCGCGTCGGTCTCTGCTCTCGTGTCGAGCGTGCTGTCGTCTGTCATCTCAGCTCGCGTACGCGCTGTTCTCGTGCACGTAGTCGTGCGTGAGATCGTTGGTCAGGATGGTCGCCGTCTCGCTTCCGGCGTGCAGGTCGATCAGGATGTGCACGGCGCGCGGGGTGAGGTCGACCAGCTCGCGCGGCTGGTCAGGCTCCCCCGCCGTGCAGATCTGGATGCCGTTGATCGCGACGTCGATGCCGTACGGGTCGAACACCGCATCGGTCGTGCCGACCGCTGCGAGCACCCTGCCCCAGTTGGGATCGTTGCCGAAGATGGCCGCCTTGAACAGGTTGCTGCGGGAGACGGCGCGGCCGACGGTCACGGCGTCGTCCTCGCTCGCCGCGTTGACGACCTCGATGGCGATGTCGTGGGATGCGCCCTCCGCGTCGGCCTGCAGCTGCTCGGCCAGATCGCGGCACACCGCGGTGAGCGCCGCGGCGAACTCCGCCTCGTCCGCTGCGACGCCGCTCGCGCCGGAGCCGAGCAGGGCGACGGTGTCGTTGGTGGACATGCAGCCGTCGGAGTCGAGCCTGTCGAAGGTGACCCTGGTCGCCGCCCGGAGCGCCGCATCCAGCTGCGCGGAGTCGAGGACGGCGTCGGTGGTGATGACGACGAGCATGGTCGCGAGGCCGGGCGCGAGCATCCCCGCTCCCTTGGCCATGCCGCCAACCGTCCAGCCCGCCGGGGAGCGGTGCTCCGCCTGTTTGGGCTTGGTGTCCGTCGTCATGATCGCCTCGGCGGCGGCGAGTCCGGCGTCCGCGCCGAGGCCTACTCCAGCGGTGAGCGCCGCCGCGGCGTCCGTGACACCCGTGGTGAGCTTGCCGAGGTCGAGCTGGTCGCCGATCAGGCCGGTCGAGCAGACGAGCACGTCTCCGGCGGAGACGCCGAGCCGTTCGCCGACCGCCTCAGCGGTGGCATGGGTGGTCTGGAAGCCCTGGGCACCGGTGTAGCAGTTGGCTCCGCCCGAGTTGAGGACGATGGCGGAGGCCACGCCGTCCGCGATGACCTGCCTGCTCCAGATGACCGGGTTGGCCTGACACCTGTTGGTCGTGAACACCGTGGCCGCTGCGCTGAGCGGGCCGAGGTTCTGCACGATCGCGAGGTCGCGTTTGCCGCTGGCCTTGAGGCCGGCTGCGACCCCCGCCGCTGCGAATCCGGATGCTGCTGTGACGCTCACGGTGCCACTCCGTTCACGGTCAGGCCGGCGGTCTCGTCGAGACCGAGGGCGATATTGGCGGACTGGATGGCGGCGCCGGCCGTCCCCTTGTAGAGATTGTCGAGCGCGAGGACCGTGACGACGCGGCCCGCGGCCTCGTCGACGGCAACGGCGATCAGAGCGGTGTTCGCGCCGAGCACGTCGGCGGTGCGCGGCACCGTGCCGGCCGGGAGCACCTGCACGAACGTCTCGCCCGCATACGCGGACTCCCACGCGCTCTGCACCTGATCGGCCGTCACGCCGGGCTTCAGCCTCGCGGTGGAGGTGGCCAGGATGCCCCGCGACATCGGAACGAGCACCGGGGTGAACGAGACCGTGGGGTTGGCGGCCCCCGCCTTGCGGAGGTTCTGCTGGATCTCCGGGATGTGGCGGTGGGTCCCGCCGACCGCGTACGGGTTGGCCGAGCCCAGGATCTCGCTGGCCAGGTACATCGTCTTGAGGCTCTTGCCTGCGCCGGACGGGCCGACGGCGAGGACGGCGACGATGTCCTCCTCCTCGATCAGCCCGGCGGCGATGCCGGGGGCGAGCGCGAGGGAGACGGCGCTGGCGTTGCATCCAGGTGCTGCGATGCGCTTCGCTCCGGCCAGCGCATCCCGCTGCTTGCCGTCGCCGACGGGCAGCTCGGGCACGCCGTACGCCCAGGAGCCGAAGTACTCGCCGCCGTAGAACGCGGCCCACGACTCCGGGCTCTCCAGCCGGTGGTCGGCGCCGCAGTCGACGACGAGCGTCTCCTCCGGCAGCAGCGCGGCGATCTCGCCGGACTTGCCGTGCGGAAGGGCCAGGAAGACCACGTCGTGACCGGAGAGGTTCTCCACGGTCGACTCGACCAGGGTCAGGTGGCTGAGGGAACGGAGGTGGGGCTGGTGCGAGACGAGCGGCTGCCCGGCGTTCTGATGCGCCGTGACGGTGCGGACCTCGAAGTCTGGATGACCGGCGAGGATCCGCAGGAGCTCTCCGCCCGCGTAACCGGATGCTCCGGCGACGGCTACCGAGAAAGTCATGCTTCTACCTTATTGAGTGGACGACAGGGGGCCTCGACGAAGGCGGCACCCACGAGTCCCTCGGAAAGGGTCGCGCCAGCGCCGCCTAGATTCGGCGGTCGCGCAGGCGTCGGCGCATGGCGCGGGCGGCGGAAGCCGAGCGCGTGTCCTCAATGCACCGAACGAAAAGCATGCGCCAACCCTATCGTCACTCCCCACCCCCGCACCAAATCGGGCGCCGAACGTGCGAGAGCGCGGCCCCGGCAGACGGGGCCGCGCTCTCGCACTGTGGACGGTCGATCAGTCGCGGATGTGCGCTCCGAACAGCTCCTCGGCGCGCGCCGCTCCCGCGAGCTTGGCCTCGCTGGCCTCGGCCGCGGTGAGCGTGCGGTCGTCCGCGCGGAACCGCAGCGCGAACGTCAGGCTCTTGTGCCCGGCGGGCAGGCCGTGGCCGCGGTAGTCGTCCACCAACCGGATGTGCTCCAGCAGCGCCCCTGCGCCCTCCTGCACCGCACGCTTGACGTCGCCGGCCGGAACCTCCTGACGCACGACGAGCGAGAGATCCTGGGTGGCGGCGGGGAAACCGGAGATCGTCCCGGCGACGATGTCGGCGGGCGCGACCGCGATCAGCGCATCCAGGTCGAGCTCGAACACCGCGACGACGCGCGGTAGGTCGAGCTCCTCCGCCAGCGCCGGCAGCAGTTCGCCCGCGTAGCCGACGGGCACCTCGACGCCGTCTGCTCCCCGGGCGATCAGCTGCGCCGAGCGGCCGGGGTGCATCGCCTGGTGCGTGCTCTGTACGGGGTCGACCTCGATGCCGAGCGCCGCAGCGGTCTGCGCCACCATCGTGAGCGCGTCGGCGACACCGGCGGCGATCGCCTCCTGACCTGGCTGCTTCTGCACGGGATGTCCGAGCACCAGCCCGGCGAGGTGCCTCGGCTGCGCCGGGATGCCGGCGTTCAGCCCGGCGAGCACATCGTCGGACGGCAGAGCGGCGCCGAGCGGGAGCGTCTCACTTCCGAGCCCGTCGCCGGACGGACGGAAGACGGTGCCCAGCTCGTAGATGCTCAGGTCGACCAGGCCGCGGGCGAGGTTGCGCTTGGCCGCATCGACCAGGCCGGGGAGCAGGGCCGTCCGCAGGTACGGCGCCGTCGCATCCAGGGCGTTCGCCAGCTTGACGGCAGGGACGCCGCCCGCCTCCGGCGAACCGAAGAGGTCGTTCGCCTTCTCGCTCACGAACGGGAACGCCAGGATCTCGGTGGCGCCGTTGTCCGCGAGGGTCTGCGCGACCGCGCGGCGCAGCTTCTGCTCGCGGGTCAGGCCGCGGCCGGGAGGCGCGACGGGCAGCTCCGACGGGATGCGGTCGTAGCCGACGATGCGCGCCACCTCCTCCGCGAGGTCGGACTTGTCGCGCAGGTCCGGACGCCAGGTCGGAGGGACGACCACGAGGTCGCCATCGGACTCGGAGACGGCTCCGCCGATCTCGGCGAGCGCGCCGCGCACCTCGTCGTCGGTGAACTCGACCCCGATGAGGGAGGCGATGTACGTGCGGGGAAGGCGGATCGCCTCCGGAGCCTCCGCGGCATCCAGCACGGAGCCGAGCGCGTTGGCGTGGCCGCCGGCGAGCTGTTCGAGCAGCTGAACGACGCGTCCGGCGGCAGCGACGGCGACGCGCGGATCGACGCCGCGCTCGAAGCGCTTGGATGCCTCGCTCGGCAGCTTGTGCCTGCGGGCGGTGCGCGCGATCGACACCGGGTCGAAGTTCGCGGCCTCGATCAGCACGTTCGAGGTCTCTGCGCCGATCTCGGTGGATGCGCCGCCCATCACGCCGGCGAGGCCGATGGGACCGGAGTCGTCCGTGATGACGAGGTCTTCCGCATCCAGCGTCCTGGTCTGGTCGTCCAGGGTCACCAGGGTCTCCCCCTGGTGCGCCCTGCGCACGACGATGCCTCCGTGCAGCTTGTCCAGGTCGTAGCCGTGGATGGGCTGGCCGAGCTCGAGCATCACGTAGTTGGTGATGTCGACCACGAGCGAGATGGAGCGGATGCCGGCGAGCTTGAGCCTGGCGATCATCCACGCGGGCGTCGGGCGGGAGCCGTCGACGTCGCGGACGACGCGGGTGACGAACACGGTCGCTCCCGAGCGGCCGCGGATCGGGGCCCTGTCGTCGATCGCGACGCTGAAGCCGTGCGCGTGCGCACCGGCCGGCAGGATGCCCGCCGCGTCGGCGGGGTCGCGGAACGCCGCACCGGTGGCGTGCGAGTACTCGCGGGCGATGCCACGGATCGAGAACGCGTATCCGCGGTCGGGGGTCACGTTGACCTCGACGGCGGTGTCGTCCAGGCCGAGCAGAGCGATCGCGTCCGCTCCCACCTCGGGGTCGAGCCCGAGGGTGGAGAGGCGCAGGATGCCGTCGTGCTCGTCGCCGAGGCCCAGCTCGCGGGCGGAGGCGATCATGCCGTCGGAGACATGGCCGTATGTCTTGCGGGCGGCGATCGGGAACGGCCCGGGCAGGACGGAGCCCGGCAGGGTCACCACGACCTTGTCGCCGGGGAAGAAGTTGCCGGCGCCGCAGACGATGCCGTGCACGACGTCTCCGCCGTCCGCGGCCTTCTCACCCTCCGGCGCGACGCGCACCTGGCACCATCGGATGGTCTTGCCGTTGCTCTGCGGCTCCTCGACGAAGTCGAGCACCTCGCCGACCACGACGGGTCCGGAGATCTCGAACGAGTGGATCTCCTCCTCTTCGAGACCGACGGAGACGAGGGCCGCGTGGACCTCCTCGGGGGTCGTACCCGGCTCGAGGTCGACGTACTCGCCGAGCCAACTCAGGGGGACGCGCATCAGACCACCATTCCGAACTGCTGAGAGAACCGGACATCGCCCTCGGCCATGTCACGCATGTCTTTGACGTCGTTGCGGAACATCAGCGCCCGCTCGACACCCATCCCGAACGCGAAGCCCGAGTACACCTCCGGGTCGATCCCCGCCGAGCGGAGCACGTTGGGGTTGACCATGCCGCAGCCACCCCACTCGATCCAGCGCGCCCCGCCCTTGAAGGTGGGGTGCCAGAGGTCGAGCTCGGCGCTCGGCTCGGTGAACGGGAAGTAGTTGGGGCGCAGTCGCACCTTCGCCTCGTCGCCGAACAGCGTCTTGACGAAGTGGTCGAGGGTGCCGCGCAGGTGCGCCATCGTGAGGCCCTTGTCGACCGCGATGCCCTCCGTCTGGTGGAACACCGGAAGGTGGGTCGCGTCGAACTCGTCCGTGCGGAACACCCGGCCGGGCGCGATGCGGTACACCGGCAGCTCGTTGCCGAGGAGGGCGCGCAGCTGCACCGGAGACGTGTGGGTGCGCATCACGAGGTGCGCGTTCGTCGGCTCGACGAAGAAGGTGTCCTGCATCGCACGCGCCGGGTGGTCCTCATCGAAGTTGAGGGCGTCGAAGTTGTACCACTCGCTCTCCAGCTCCGGGCCTTCCGCGACCTCCCAGCCCATGCCGACGAAGACGTCGGCGATGCGCTCCTGCAGCAGCGAGAGCGGGTGACGGGCGCCCGGGGTCCAGCGCGAAGGGAGGGCGGTGACGTCGAGCGCCTCCGCTGCGAGACGAGCCTCGTTCTCCTCGCGCTCGATCTGGGCCTCCTTGGCCGCGAACGCCTGGTTGACGGTTCCCCTCGCCTGGCCGACCAGTTTGCCGGCGGAGGCCTTCTGGTCGTTGGGCACGGAGCGGATGGCGGCGTTCAGGCGCGCGAGCGGCGAGCCCTCGGCCGTGTGCTCTGCGCGCACGACCTTGAGTGCAGCCGAGTCGGCCGCGGCGTCGATCGCCGCGATGGCCGACGCGACCGCCGCCTCGACGGCGGCTTCGGAGATTTCGGAGGATTCAGACACGAGACCCAAGTTTAGTGGGCAGCGCTAGCCGGCACTCCCCTGGTGCGCACCGAGCCCGACCGCCGGCAGCAGCACGCCGTCGATCAGCGAGATGAGGAACTCCCTGTCCACCGGCTTGTGCAGGATGAGGGTGCGGTACGAGGCCATCGACGGCGTCACGAGCGCGAGCGTCTCGATGTCGCAGTCCGCGGAGATCTCCCCGCGCTCGATCGCCCTGCGCATGAAGAACCGGTTGACGGACGCGCGGGGCTCGACGATCGCCGCGTTGACGGCCTCCGCCAGGTCGGGGTCCTGCGCGAGCATCGAGATGAGCCCGGCCATCACGCGCAGCTTCCTCTCCGCGTCTTCGAGGCTGTGCGGCTTGATCATCGCGATCATGTCGCCGCGGAGCGTCCCGGTGTCCGGCAGGGCATCCTGGTCGACGTCGATCTTCTTCATGCACGCGACGGCCTCGATCACCAGTTCGGCCTTCGAGCTCCAGCGGCGGTAGACCGTGGCCTTCCCCGCCTTGGCGCGGGAAGCGACCATGTCCATCGTCATGCGTTCGTACCCGGTCTCGGCCAGGACGTCGAGGGCGGCGGCGAGGATTTCGGGGTCGCGCGTGTGGTCGCGTTTGCGGCCCAGCTTCGCGGGCGCCGTCCGCGTTTCGTCAACGGTGTCGAGCTGCGTCATTGCGGCTTCCTTCGTGTTGTGGCTGTCCATCCAGACCATTGTAAGGTTAATTTTAGAACTTGGGAGATCCGGAACTGCTTAGTTTCGTATATAGTGACCTCCATGTCGCAGAATCCCCCTCCCGTTTCGACCCGCCGCTGGTGGACGCTCGTCACCGTCGCCCTCGCGCAGCTCATGGTCGTCCTCGACTCCACGGTCGTGAACATCGCCCTCCCGTCGGCACAGGCCGACCTCGGTTTCAGCAACGCCGACCGCCAGTGGATCGTCACCGCATACTCCCTCGCCTTCGGCAGCCTGCTGCTGTTCGGCGGAAGGCTCTCCGACCTCATCGGCCGCAAACGCGCCTTCATCATCGGCCTCATCGGCTTCGCGGGGGCATCCGCCCTCGGCGGGGCCGCCGGCAGCTTCGGGATGCTCGTGGGAGCCAGGGCACTGCAGGGCGCGTTCGGCGCACTGCTCGCCCCCACCGCCCTCGCCGTGCTCACCACCACGTTCACCATCCCCAAGGAGCGTGCCCGCGCGTTCGGCATCTTCGGAGCCATCGCCGGAGCAGGCGGCGCGGTCGGCCTGCTGCTCGGCGGCTTCCTCACCGAGCAGTTCGACTGGCGCTGGAACCTCTACATCAACGTCGTCATCGCCATCGTGGCGATCATCGGCGCGACCATCTTCGTCAACAGCGTCGCCCGCTCCGGCCCGCGGCCGAAGCTCGACGTGCCGGGCACGATCCTCGTCTCCGGCGCGCTGTTCAGCCTCGTCTACGGATTCTCGAACGCGGAGACGGACGGCTGGGACTCCCCGCAGAGCTGGGGGCTGCTCGCCGCATCCGGTGTGCTGCTGATCGCGTTCGTGCTCTGGCAGCGCAGGGCGGCGCATCCGCTGCTGCCGCTGTCGATCGTGCTCGACCGCAACCGCGGAGCCTCGTACTCGTCCATCCTGATCGCCGGAGCGGGGATGTTCGGCATCTTCCTCTTCGTCACCTACTACCTGCAGACCACGCTGAAGTTCAGCCCCATCCAGACCGGCCTCGGCTTCCTGCCGATGATCGTGATGCTGGTGATCGCCGCCCAGCTGTCGACCAACATCTTCGTGCCCAGGTTCGGGCCGAAGGTGATGGTGCCGATCGGCATGACCATCGCCGCGATCGGCATGGTCTACCTGACCCACCTCGGCGTCACGGCCAACTACGCGACCGACGTGCTGCCCGCGCTGATGATCCTCGGAACCGGCATGGGCTCGATCATGCCCGCGGCGATCCAGACCGCGACCCTCGGCGTCGACCGGCACTTCGCCGGGGTCGCCTCCGCGATGGTGAACACCAGCCAGCAGGTCGGTGGATCCATCGGCACTGCACTGCTCAACACGCTCGCGGCGACCGCGGCGACCGACTACATCGCCTCGCACCTGCCCCCCACCCCCTCGGTGGCGGCGGAGGCCGCCGTGCACAGCTACGCGACCGCGTACTGGTGGGGCGCAGCGTTCTTCGTGTTCGGCGCGATCCTGTCTGCGCTGCTCTACCGCCGCCGCGGAGACGGGGCATCGCTCGGCAACCCGGGCGGCACGGCGGGGGCGGCAGCGGACGCACCGGAGCCGACCGAGCCGGTCATCGCGCACTGAGGTTCTGACTCACTCACGCACTGACGAACGCCCTGCGTGGATCTCCACGCAGGGCGTTCGTGTGTCGCTGGCCGGGACGACGCTCAGTCCGTGGCAGCGGCCGAGCGCTGCGCGAACGCGGACTCGTAGAGGCACACGCTCGCGGCGGTCGCCAGGTTCATCGACTCCGCCTTGCCGTAGATCGGCACGGTGACGACGCGGTCGACCAGGGGAAGCAGCTCGTCGGCGAGGCCGTGCGCCTCGTTGCCGAACACCCACGCGGTGGGGCGGGCGAGCTGCCCGTCCGTGCGCGCGGCGAGAAGGTCTTCGCCCTTGATGTCGGCGGCGAGCACCTGCAGTCCGGCGCTGTGGGCGCGCTGAACCACGTCGTCCAGAGTGGCGCCGACGGCGACGGGGACGTGGAAGAGCGAGCCGGTGGTCGAGCGGACCACCTTCGGGTTGTAGAGGTCGACGGTGCGGCCGGTGAGCACGACGGCGTCTGCGCCGGCGGAGTCCGCGGCTCGGATGATCGTGCCGGCGTTGCCGGGGTCGCGCACTTCCTCGAGGACCGCGACCAGGCGCGGCTCGTCCCGGAAGATGTCCTTCACCGAGGTGGGGAACTGGCGGCACACGGCCACGAAGCCCTGCGGGGTGACCGTGTCGGCCATCGCATCCAGCACCTGCTCGGTGACGAACTCGACGTCGACACCCGCATCCACGGCGGTCTGGCCGATGTCGCTGTACCGTTCGAGCGCCGTCGGCGTCGCG
This sequence comes from Leifsonia araucanica, assembly GCF_051161895.1. Classification (NCBI taxonomy): domain Bacteria; kingdom Bacillati; phylum Actinomycetota; class Actinomycetes; order Micrococcales; family Microbacteriaceae; genus Leifsonia; species Leifsonia araucanica. The sequence continues at coordinate 3,907,710 of NZ_JBMBTW010000002.1, read as the reverse complement.
TACAGCTCGACCACGAGCTCCGGACGGAACGACAGCGCCTCGGCGACGGCCTGCGGCCCTTCGAGGAGGAACAGGCCGGTCTCGGCCCTGGCGGCGCGCTTCGCGAGTTTGGCGACGGCCCGAACGCGCGGTGAGCGCGGGTTGTCAAGCATGTCCCCAGCTTAGAGGGATGCGCCCGCACAACGAGAGAACCCGGCCGACACGATGGTCGACCGGGTTCTGACGTGGTGGGTGCGAGTTACGCAGCAGCCTTCGGCGCCGAGGTGTCGGCGGGGAGGGCCTTCTTGGCGGTCTGCACGAGAGCCGCGAAGGTGGCGGGCTCGTTGACGGCCAGCTCGGCGAGGATGCGACGGTCGACCTCGACACCCGCGAGACCCAGGCCCTGGATCAGACGGTTGTACGTGAGGCCGTTCGCGCGGCTCGCGGCGTTGATGCGCTGGATCCACAGGCGGCGGAAGTCGCCCTTGCGCGCACGGCGGTCACGGTAGCTGTAGACCAGCGAGTGAGTGACCTGCTCCTTGGCCTTGCGGTAGAGGCGCGAACGCTGTCCGCGGTAGCCCTCGGCACGCTCGAGGATGACCCGACGCTTCTTGTGAGCGTTGACCGCCCTTTTTACTCTTGCCATGTCTTCTTTACTTCCTTAAAAAGTCGGGTGGGGTTACTTGCCGAGCATGCGGCGGATGACCTTGGCATCCACCTCGGGAACGACCTGCTCCTGGTTGAGGCGACGCTTGCGGTCGCTGGACTTGACCTCCAGGTTGTGGCGCATCCCGGCCTGCTGCTTCATGACCTTGCCGCTTCCGGTGATCTTGAAACGCTTCTTGGCCCCGGAGTGGGTCTTCTGCTTGGGCATTATTTCTCCTCGTTCGTCGCCTCGGCGGGCGAACTCTCTTCGGACTGAGCAGAGTCGTCTGCGTCAGCAACCGCCTCGGTGTCGCGGCCCTGGGCCCGCGCTTTCGTGGCGGCACGTTGTGCGTTGGCCTCGGCCTTGGCCTCTGACTTGTTCTTCAGAGGGCCGATGACCATGACCATGTTTCGACCGTCGATGGTCGGGTTGGATTCGACCGAGCCGAACTCGGCCACATCTTCTGCGAAACGCTGGAGAAGACGCACACCCTGGTCGGGGCGCGACTGCTCGCGACCCCGGAACAGGATCATCGCCTTCACCTTGTCGCCGGCCTTCAGGAAGCCTTCGGCGCGCTTGCGCTTCGTCTCGTAGTCGTGCTTGTCGATCTTGAGGCGGAAACGCACCTCTTTGAGGATGGTGTTCGCCTGGTTGCGCCGGGCCTCCTTGGCCTTCTGCGCAGCCTCGTACTTGAACTTGCCGTAGTCCATGATCTTCGCGACAGGCGGCTTGGAGTTGGGAGCAACCTCAACCAGATCCAGGTCTGCTTCCTGCGCGAGTCGGAGGGCGACCTCGATTTTGACGACGCCGACCTGCTCACCGCTGGGGCCGACAAGTCGAACTTCGGGGACGCGGATACGGTCATTGGTACGGGGATCGCTGATGCTTTTCTCCTCTGATCAAGCGATACTTCGCGGCCGCGATCTCGTCGGGTGACGACACCGGCGAAAGAGGATTTTCCACGCACCAACGCATTCCCGCGATTTCTCGCAGGCCTGGTACAGCACCCTGACTACCCCCGCGCTTGCGCGCGTTGGCGGAGTGCAACAACCCGGTAACCTAATAAAGCGGTCAAGCGCGGGTGGGAGGAATCTCCACTTTCGTACCGAGACAGATGTCCCGGAGCCCGAACGATTCTAACAGAGGAAAGCAGTGAGCGACACACCCCACGTCTTCGACGACACCGACGACGTCAGCGCGGCCACCCGCGACATCTCCGAAGTGCCCGCCGTCGAGGTCATCACGACCACCGCCGTGCACCTGATGAGCGCCGCGGCGGTCAAGTGCGGACTGGCAGACGACCCGGATGCGCAGACCGACCTCGACGAGGCCCGCAAGCTCATCGACGCCCTCGCCGGCCTGGTCACCGCGAGCGCGGCGCACCTCGGCGACCAGCACGCCCGCAGCCTCCGCGACGGCCTGCGCTCCCTGCAGCTCGCGTTCCGCGAGGCCTCCCCCATCCCGGACGAACTGGGCAAGGGGCCGGGCGAGAAGTACACCGGCCCCGTCAACTAGCTCGCGTCTAGCTCGCGTCGGCCGGCACGCGCGCGAGCGCGTCCGCGACGGCAGCGGCCGTCCGCGCCGCCTCGGCGCGGTCGGTCTGGAAGTTGCTCACCGAGAAGCGCAGCACGGCCTGCCCGCGCCAGCGCGACGGAGAGCCGAAGGCGACCCCCGCACCGTTCAGCGCGGCGGTCACCGCCCGCGTGCGCTCGTCGCTGCCGAAGGTCGCACAGACCTGGGTGAACACCACGTCGTTCAAGATGCGCACCCCCGGCAGCGCGGACAGCCGCTCCCGCAGTTCGGCCGCCGCATCCGCCAGCCGCTCCACGAGGTCGGCGACGCCGTCGCGGCCCAGTTGCGCCAGCACCGCGTACGCGGGAACGCCGCGCGCCCTCCTGGAGAGCTCCGGCACCCTGTCGTTCGGGTCGGAGCCGTCCACCGACGCCGGCAGGTAGGCGGCCTGCTGCGCGAACGACGCGTGCAGCGCCTCCGGTCTCGCCACGATGGCGATGCCGCAGTCGTACGGCACGTTGAGGGTCTTGTGCGCATCCGTCGCCCAGGAGTCGGCCGCATCCATCCCGGCGGTCAAGTGCCTCAGGCGCGGCGATGCAGCCGCCCACAGCCCGAACGCGCCGTCGATGTGCACCCAGGCTCCCGCCGCGTGCGCGACCTCGATGGCGTCGGCGATGGGGTCGAACGCTCCGGAGTGCACGTTGCCCGCCTGCAGGCAGACGATGGCGGGGCCGGAGTCGGTGCTGCTCGCGAGCGTCTCGCGCAGTGCGTCCACGCGCATCCGCCCCTCGTCGTCGGCGTCGACGAGCTGCGGCCTCCCCAGCCCGGCGAACCGGCCGGCCTCCTCGAGGGAGCCGTGGCATTCCGCGCCCGCGATGAAGCGCACGCGGGGACCGCCGGACAGACCGTCGGAGGCGACGTCCCAGCCGGCGTCGCGCAGCACCTGGTCCCTGCCGGTGACGAGACCGACGAAGTTCGCCATCGTCGCGCCCGTGACGAACCCGGCCTCCGCGGTCGACGGCAGCCCGAGCAGGTCGACGATCCACTCGCCGGCCAGCTCCTCCGCAGCGACGACGCCGGGCGTCACCGTGCGCAGGGTGGCGTTCTGGTCCCACGCGGAGACCAGCCAGTCCGCGGCGAGCGCCACCGGCTCCGCTCCCCCGATCACCCAGCCGTGGAACCGCGGGGAGTGCATCCTGAGCAGCCCGGGCTCGATGGCGTCGCCCATCCGGCGCAGCACAGCGGTGGCCGGCTCGCCGCGGTCGGGGAGGCTCCTGCCGAGCGCATCCTTGACCTGCTCGATGCTCGCGGTCGCCGGGATACTGCCCTCGCGGACGCCGTCGAGCCATCGCCCGGCGAGCTGCGACGCTTCGCCGAGCGCTGCATCGAACGGGTGGTCCGCGCTCACGCCGGTTATCGTACGCCGGTCACCAGAGCGGCGGGTAGCGCAGCTGCCAGCGCACCTTCCGTTCGAGCTGGGCGGCCAGGGACAGCAGCGTGCGCTCTCCTCCCGGCTTCCCGATCAGCTGCACGCCCATCGGCAGGCCGTCGTCGGTCTGGGCGATCGGCAGCACGATGGCCGGGAGGCCGGACACGTTGAGCATCGAGGTGAACGGCGTGTACTGCACCTGCTGCTCGAAGTTGCGTTCGCCGTCCTCCTGGTCGTACCAGCCGACCGGGCGCGGGGTCATCGCCATCGCGGGGGTGAGCACGGCGTCGAAGCTCGACAGCTGCCGGATGAGGGAGCGCTCGTATGCCGTGAGCGCCGACAGGGCCTCGCTCAGCTCCCTGGCGCTGAGCGCCCTCCCGCGGCGCAGCAGCCAGGCGGTGAGCGGTTCGAGCAGGTTCTCCGCGTCGCCCTCCGCCGGGATGCGCGCAGCACCCGCCTGCCAGATCGTGCGGAACGCCGGCGCGTACGTCGGGTCGGAGACCAGCGCCGTCTCCTCCATGCCGTGCCCCATGTCGCTGAACGCCTGCACGGCCGCGTCCAGCGCCGCCAGCGCCTCCGGGGCGATCACGATGTCGTACGCGTCGTCCCAGGCGGAGGTCGTCATCACGCCGAGCTGGAAGCGGCCCTCTCCGCGGACGGCGGTGCCGAGGAAGGGGCCGTCGTCGTCGTACGGTGCGCGGAGCGTGTAGTGGTGGTCGATGCGGCCGTCGCGGCGTGCGATCATCCCGTCGAGCAGGAGGGCGGCGTCCGCCGTGGTGCGCGCGAGGGGTCCGTCCACCACGAGGCCGGCGAGCGAGTCGATCCCGCTTCCTGCCGGCACGAGGCCCCTGCTCGGCTTCAGCCCGACCAGGCCGCACGCCGCAGCGGGGATGCGCACGGAGCCTCCCCCGTCCGAGCCGGGCGCGAAGGGGAGCATCCCGCTGGCCACGGCCACCGCCGCTCCCCCGCTCGACCCGCCGGAGCCGAGTGACGGGTCCCACGGGTTGCGGGCGGGAGGCGCCGCGAGCGACTCGGTGTATGCGGGGAGCCCGAACTCCGGGGCGTTGGTCTTTCCGAGGCTGACGGCGCCCGCCGCATCCAGGGTCTCGACGATCTCGTCGGAGGCGTCCGGCACGAAGTCGGCCATCAGTCGGGAGCCGAAGCCGGTGCGGACGCCCGCGCGCATCCACAGGTCTTTGTCTCCGGAGGGGAGACCCCAGAGCGGGGCGGTCTTCGGCACCGCGTCGGCGACGTGATCTGCGCGCTGCAGGGCGAGGTCGCGGGTGACGGTGACGAACGCGCCGAGCTGCGGGTTGAGCCTCTCGATGCGCTCGAGGTAGTGGGCGGCGAGTTCTCGGGGGGAGACCCGGCCGGTCTGCAGTTCCTGCCAGAGTGCGAGGGCGGTGAGCTCGTGGAGTTCGGCCATGCTCCGAGGCTATCCCCGATCCGCACGAAGAAATCTCTTGACAATGCAGGCCGAGCCTGGTTGGTTAGTTACATCAGTAACTAACCCATGAGGGTGCAGAGCCGGAGGTACCGATGATCGAAGAGGGAAAGCCGATCTTCGTTCAGATCGCCGAACAGATCGAGAACGACATCATCGACGGCGTATACCCCCCGGAGACCCAGGTGCCGTCGACCAACGAGTTCGCGGCCTTCTACCGCATCAATCCCGCAACAGCAGGCAAAGGCGTCAACATCCTGGTGGACGACGGGATTCTCTACAAGAAGAGAGGAATCGGCATGTTCGTTGCCGAAGGCGCCCGCGAGCGCCTCATCGCCAAGCGGCGCGACGCGTTCCGCGACGAATACCTCCGCCCCCTGCTCGCCGAAGCGGCGAAGCTCGGGATCGGACCCCAGCAACTCACCGAGATGATCACCACGGAAGGAATCAGCGCATGAGTGCCACAGCGACACCCACCTCGATCGCGCCGGCCGTGCACGTCGACGGCCTCACCAAGCGGTTCGGATCGTTCACCGCCATCGACGACGTCAGCTTCACCGTCAAGCCCAACAAGATCTACGGGCTCCTCGGCCGCAACGGCGCGGGCAAGACCACCATCATGCAGCTGCTCACCGGCCAGGTCTTCGCCTCGGCGGGCGAGGTCAGGGTGTTCGGCGAGAGCCCTGTCGAGAACGCCCGCGTGCTGCAGAACCTCTGCTTCATCAAGGAGAGCCAGCGGTATCCGGACGACTTCCAGCCGAAGCACGTCTTCCGCAGCGCCCCCTGGTTCTTCGAGAACTGGGATGCGGAGCTCGCCGAACAGCTGATCGCCGACTTCCGTCTTCCGGTGAACCGCCGCATCAAGAAGCTGTCCCGCGGTCAGCTCTCCGCCGTCGGCGTGATCGTCGGGCTCGCATCCCGTGCCCCGCTCACGTTCTTCGACGAGCCGTACCTCGGACTGGATGCGGTGGCCAGGCAGATCTTCTACGACCGCCTCCTCGAGGACTACGCGGAGCATCCCCGCACGATCATCCTGTCGACGCACCTCATCGACGAGGTCGCCAACCTGCTCGAGCACGTCATCGTGATCGACCAGGGGCGCATCCTGATCGATCAGGATGCGGAGGAGATGCGCGGATCGGCCACTACTGTGGTCGGCCAGCGCAGCGCCGTCGATCAGTTCGTCGCCGGGCGCGACGTGATCCACCGCGACGGCATCGGCGGGCTCGCGTCCGTCACCGTCGCCGACCTCTCGCCGGCCGACCGCGCCCAGGCGGCCACCGCAGGGCTGGAACTCAGCCCCGTCTCCCTCCAGCAACTCATCGTCCGCAAGACCAACGTCCGAGCGACAGAATTCGAGCAGAGCGCATGACCGCCGTCACACCGGAGTCGGTGAACCTCCGCACAACGCCCGCGTCCGCCCACCGCATCTGGAGGGTGGTGAGGCTCAACCTGGTCAACAAGTGGTCGACCATCTGGGTGCCCATGATGATCATGGCGTTCATCTGGCTGATCAACTATCTGATCTGGTGGATCATCTGGGTGGCCACCGCCCCGGCGGACCGGGCGCACGCGTTCGAGGGGACGCAGTGGAGCGGCGGGGCGTCGTACATCTTCGTCTACATGCTGGTTATCGGCATCCAGGTGATCTCGATGACCTTCCCGTTCGCGCTCGGATACAGCGTCACGCGGCGCGACTTCTACCTGGGAGCGGCGCTCACGTTCCTCCTGCTCGCCGCCGGATACTCGATCGGCTTCACCGTGCTGTCCGCGATCGAGGAGGCGACAGGGGGCTGGGGCCTCGGAGGCCACTTGTACACGTCGATATACTTCGGCGACGGCGGGTTCTTGTCGCGCCTGTTCATCGTGTTCGCGCTGATGTCGTTCTTCTTCTTCACCGGCTCGATCAGCGGAACCCTCTACATGCGCTGGCGGATGAACGGCGTGCTCGTGGCCGGAGCGATCCTCGCCCTGATCATCGTGGGCGCGATCGCGCTGATCACCTTCACGTCGAGCTGGCCGGCGGTCGGCGACTGGTTCGCCACGATGGGCCCGACCGGTGTCGCGGCCTGGCTGCTCCTCCCCACGGCGGTGGCGGCGGTCGCCGGCTACTTCGTGATCAGCAGGGCGACGCCGAAGAGCTGAGCCGGGCATCCATTCGCGGCTCCCGTCGCATGCGCGGCCCCTGTCAGGGTTGCTCGCCGAGTTCCTGGAACACGGTGAGCTGCAGCCCGGCGGGGGCCGCGAGCCGTGCGTTCAGGGAGTTCCACGGGGTGCGGGTGGGCGGCGCGATCAGCTCGGCCCCCGCATCCACCAGGTCGGAGGTGACGGCCTCGCTGTCCTCCACCTCGAACGCCAGCCGGATGTGCGGGGCGACGGGCCTGCCGACCTCCACCTGGTCGATCATGGCCTTCTGCGCCGGGTTCGCGATCTCCAAGGTCGCTCGCCCGGCATCCAGGATCGACACCAGCGCTCCCCCGTCGCCCGCGTACGACTCCTGCTCCTCGAGCCCGAGCGCATCCCGGAAGAACGCCAGCGCCTCGTCGTAGTCCTCCGCCTCGACCACGATCCTCAACTGCCTCACCCTCGCGCGCTTCTCGCCCTGGTCCATCGTGTCGTCCTCCCGCTAGCGTGTGTACTGCCCGGCGCCCCGCCGGCTGACGGGAGCGACCAGCTGTGCTCGGTTACCTCTACCTCGGCATCGCCATCGCGACCGAGGTCATAGCCACCACTTTCCTGAAGTTCACCTCGGGAGACAACCCCCGGTGGTGGGCGTACGTCATCGTGGTGGTCGGATACGTGGCGTCGTTCTTCGCCCTCTCCCTGTCGCTCGGCCGCGGCGTGCCGCTCGGCATCGCCTATGCGATCTGGTCGGCGATCGGCGTGGTCGCCATCGTGCTCATCTCGTGGATCTTCTTCAAAGAGAGCCTCACCTGGGTGCAGCTCGCGGGCATCGTGCTCGTGATCGGCGGGGTGGGCCTGCTGGAGCTGGGCGGGGCTAGAACTTCCGCGTGAACGGCAGCGGTTTCCGCATCCGGATCAGCAGCAGCAACGGCACGAGAACGTACGGCCCGTTGTAGAGCAGGAAGATGAACGGCTGCGGGGTGCGCTGCGCCGCGTCGCCGAAGAACTCGACGCCGAAGATCGGGATGCCCGTGAGGCTGATGATCATGGTCGCGTAGATCACCGCGTACAGCTGGATCCAGTTGTATCCCTTGGACAGGCAGATGACGAGCAGCACGTAGAACGGCAGGTAGATGAACGCCGAGGTGCCGGTGATGAAGCGCAGCCAGATCGGCGGGTTCTGGTAGAGCGGGTCGTACTGCGAGGAGTACGTGTAGTTCCACTGCGCGAACAGGTTCGTGGTGGTCGAGGTCTGCGGGATGCCGAGCGTCGGGATGGCGTCGCTGATGATGCAGGTCACGATGAACAGCGAGAACATCACGATGAAGAAGATGTCGACGGGGCGTTTGCGCAGCGGCAGGTTCGCGGGCGTCGCGGGAGCGGCGGAGGCGACGCGGCCGTTGTCCGGAGTCACGGTGGTCACCTTCGACACCTTAGTCACGGGAGCGGCCGCCCGTGCGCTGGGCGGCCGCCCGCGTGTCACGTCGTGCCGAGGTTGGCGATGACCTGCTTCGCGAGGGCCACGAGCTGCTCGTGCGAGATGTCCTTCCCGTCCGGCACCGCGTGCACCTGCAGCCAGCCGGAGTCCATCACGATGTTGAGGTAGCCGTTCGGCGCCCAGTATGCGGCCTGGCCGACGCCCGGCTGCTCGACGGCGTCGCTGCCGCGCAGGTGCTCCAGGTACGTGGCCCCTCCCGGAAGCACGCCGACGGAGACGCTGGCCGTGCCGTCGTCTTCCACCCAGACGCACCAGTACGCGCCGACCTGGTGGCCGACATCGAGTTTCGAGTTCGAGTACTCGCCGTCGTCCGACTTCACCTCGCGGGACGGGCCGAAGCCGATGGTCTGCGTGAGCTGGGCTGTCGTGGCGAGGCCGTCGCAGGTGGTCGCCCCTCTGAGCGCGGGCGCAGCGGGCTGCCAGACCGGAGCAGGGGCATCGAGAGCCGACACCACTCCGTAGCTCTGCGCGAGCAGTGCGGCGACCGCCGAGGTGGCCGCATCCGGCGACGCATCGCTGCCGAACACCGTGCCGACGATCCCGTAGCCGGGCAGCAAGGCGTGGAAGCCGCACTGGGTCACCGGGGTGCCGAAGCAGTACGTGTACGCGTCCGGTCCGACGGGCGACGGCGTGTCCTGCGACGCGACCGCCTCTCCCGTCCGGTACGCCTCGAATCCGGCCCTGGATGCGCCGGGGACGACGGCGATCCACACGGCGGATGCCGTCGGGCTGGCCGGGTCGGTGGTCGACCATTGGCAGGTGAGCACCCCCATCCGCTCGTCCGCGTACCCGGTCGGGGTCGCGGTGCGCTCGGGTGTCGACGTCACGAGGTGCGCGCCGCCCGCCTGGTCGACGAGTGCCTGCGTCGCGAGGGCGTCGCAGGTGGTCGCGACACGGACGGTCGGTGCCGCTGCCTGGGTCGCGCTGGGCGTGGGCGTCGGTTTCGCGGTGGTGGCGACCGGTGCGGCCGGCGCTCCCTGCGCGCATCCCGAGAGTGTGAGGACCACCGCGACGGCGACGGCGCCGAGAACGGATACGGCTGAACGCTTCATATATTCCCCCCAGAGTATGTGCGCATTTCAGCGCCCGCCGTCAGCGTACTGCGACCGGCCGCATCCTGGTCGTCGCGATGCCGAACCGTTATTTGAGGGAGCGCTGCATCAGCACGGTGCCGAGCCAGCGGTCGAACTTGTAGCCGACCCTGCCCATCCGGCCGATCTCGGTGAAGCCGAAGTTCTCGTGCATCTTGATCGACGCCTCTGCGCCCTTGTCGGCGATCACGGCGATCATCTCTTTGAGGCCCGCCGCCTTGGAGCGGTCGATGAGTTCCTGCATCAGCACGGGGCCGAGGCCCTTGCCGGTGGATGCCGCGCCTAGGTAGATCGAGTTCTCCACCGTGAACCGGTATGCGCGCTTCTGCTTCCACGGCGAGACGAGCGCGTAGCCGAGGATCTGGCCGCTCGGCGAGACGGCGACGATGAACGGCATGTTCAGTTTGTGCAGGTAGGCGTACTTGCTCTTCCACTCGCGCAGCGTCATCGCGTCCTCGTCGAAGGTGACCGTGCTGTTGGCGACGTAGTGGTTGTAGATCTCGCGGACCCACGGCAGGTCGGCAGGGACCGCATCCCGGATCGTGTAGTCGAACGGCGCCTCGGCCGGTTCCGACTTCCTCAGGTGACGCGGCAGCTCCCTGCGCGGCTGGTATTCCTCTTCAAGCACGGCACAAGCCTACGCGCGCGGCGGTTTCGGGGAGGTTACGAGTCGGGCAGGCCCACGACTCACGGTTCGAGCGACCAGTCGACCGGCTCGACGCCGCGCAGCCGCAACGCCTCGTTGGCGCGGGAGAACGGCCGGGACCCGAAGAACCCGCGCGAGGCGGACAGCGGGCTGGGATGCGGTGACTCGATCGACGGGTTGCCGCCGAGCATCGGCTTCAGCGTCGCAGCGTCCCTGCCCCACAGGATGGAGACGAACGGCGTGCCCCGCTCGACCAGGCAGCGGATCGCGTGCTCGGTCACCGGCTCCCAGCCCTTGCCCCGGTGCGAGGCCGGCTCGCCGGGGCGCACGGTGAGCACGCGGTTCAGGAGCATGACGCCGTGCCGCGACCACGCGCTCAGGTCGCCGTGCGGCGGAGGGGTGACGCCGAGGTCGTCGCGCAGTTCGCGGTAGATGTTCTGCAGGCTGCGCGGCACGGGGCGCACGTGCCGCTCGACCGCGAAAGACAGGCCGATCGGATGCCCGGGCGTCGGGTACGGGTCCTGGCCGACGATGAGCACGCGCACGTCGGCCAGCGGAGCGCGGAAGGCGCGCAGCACGTTCTCCCCCGCCGGGAGATACGGACGGCCGGCCGCGACCTCCGCGCGGAGGAAGTCGCCCATCCCCGCGATGCGGTCGGCGACGGGAGCGAGCGCGGACGCCCAGCCGGGGTCCATCGACCCGTCGGCGGCCAGGTCGTCGAGAGACTTCGGGACCACGATCCAGGATGCCCTGCTCAGGCTCCGGCGGTGACCGGAGGGAGCGCGGACCAGGGGAACGTGATCCAGCGGTCGGTGCGGCGCCAGACGAAGTCAGGGTCGAGCACCGTGCGCGGCTTCGAGTACAGGCAGACCGTGCGCACGTCCGCACCGGATGCGGCGATCAGGTCGACGACCATCGCCAGCGTCCTGCCCGAGTCGGACACGTCGTCGACGAGGAGGACGCGCTTGGACTGGAGGGCGCTCTGGTCGAGCATCGGCGGCAGCACCACCGGCTCGGGCAGGCGCTCGTCGACGCCCGTGTAGAACTCGACGTTGAGGGCGCCGCACGATTTGATGCCGAGCGCGTACGACATCGCTCCGGCCAGCAGCAGACCGCCGCGTGCGATGGCGACGACCAGATCCGGTTCGAAGCCGGATTCGACGACCTCGCCTGCCAGGTGCCTGGCGGCCTCACCGAACTCGAGCCAGCCCAGGACCTCTCGCTCGGTCTCCTGGAGAACGGCTGATCCTGAGTCGTCGAGTTCGCCTGCCATCCTCCTACCGTACCGGCCAGCACACCTCCCCGCGAGACACGGATACCGGTCGCGGTCGCGCTGCTGTTAGCATCCAGAAATGGTGTCAGGGAGGACAGGGTCCAGGGTCGCGCTCGGCGTGACCGCCGGACTGATCGGGTGGCTCGCCTTCGTCGAGGTCACGAGCGGGATTCTGCAGGGATACTACGTCCCGCTGATCTCCGACATCGTGCAGCATCTGGGCATCCACGACGCCGACTACAACTGGTTCGAGGCCGCTCAGCTGCTGCTGTCCGCCCTGGTGGTCCCCGTGCTCGCCAAGCTCGGCGACATGTTCGGGCACAAGCGCATCCTGCTGGTCGCCACCGTGCTCACCGCCCTGGCGACGTGGGCGCTGGCGTTCTCCAGCAACTTCACGACGTTCCTCATCGCGTTCGCCCTGCAGGGCTTCTACGTGGTGTGGCTGCCGCTCGAGGTCGCGCTGATCTTCGACCGTGGCCGCCGCACCGGCACCGCGGCGTCGCAGACGCGCAAGGCGGCCGGGCTCCTGGTGGTCGCGCTGGAGGGCGGCGCGATCGTCGGCGCCGTCGGCGCCGGACTGCTGTTCGAGGCGCTGGGCAAGAACGTGACCCTCACGCTCATCGTGCCCGCCGTCGCCGTCACGCTCGTCTTCTTCGCCATCCTGTTCGGCGTTCCGGAGTCCGAGCCTGTGCCGGGCAGACGACTGGATGCGGTGGGCTTCACCATCCTGACGCTCGGCCTCCTGCTGATCACCTCGGGCCTCACCTTCCTGCGCATCAACGGCGTCGGCACCTGGTGGGTGTGGGTGCTGATCGCGGTCGGCGTGCTCACGTTCATCCCGTTCGGCCGCTGGGAGCTGAAGCAGGACGACCCGGCGATCGATCTGCGGGTGCTTCGCCGCCCGAACATGTGGCCCGTGCAGCTCACGGCCGGTCTCATCGGCATCAGCCTGCTGGGCGCCCAGGCGCCGCTCAGCACCTTCGCGGGCACCGATCCGGTGAACGGCTACGGGCTCGGCCTGTCGGCCGGTCAGCGCAGCATCCTGATCGGCGCATACCTGATCTCGATGATCGTCGGCGCCGTGCTGTTCCCCGTGGTGTCGTCGTGGCTGAGTCCCCGGGTGACCCTGATCGTCGCCGCGTTCCTGGTGGGAATCGGCTATCTGCTGTTCCTGCCGTTCCACGCGGAGACGTGGCAGGTGTTCACCAACATGGCGATCGCGGGCATCGGCTCCGGGGCGCTGGTCGGCGCGCTCCCGGCGGCGGCCGCCGCGGCTGCGCCGCGCGGCCAGACCGGGATCGCCACGGCCCTCACCAACACGACCAAGACCATCGGCGGCTCGTTCGCCTCCGCCGTCTTCGGCGTCGTCCTCCTGACCGGGGCCGCGACCGTCACGGCGACGGCGGCGAGCCTGTTCGGCTACATGCTCGTGTGGACCATCTGCGGACTCGGCGCCATCGTCGCCGCCGTGCTGCTCTTCTTCGTCCCGAAGCTCGCCTTCGCCGACGCGGATGCGGGCGCGGAGCCCGAGCCGGACGCCGTCGCGGCGGAGTCGCCGGTGATCTGACATGGCCGCCCGCCTGCCCGACGCCGTCTCGGACGCCCTCACCGGCTTCCTGCTCGAACAGGCGCGGCTGGCGCCCGGGCTGGTGAGCCGCGCCGTCGTCACCGGATCGGCGGTGGCCGACGACTGGCACGACGGGGTGAGCGACATCGACGTCGTCTTCGTCGTCACGCGCGACCCGGCCGCCGAGCTAGAGCTGCTCGCCGGGCTGCACGCCGCATCCCGCCCCCACATCGACGGCATCTACCTCACCGAGAGCGAGATCGCGCGAGGTCCGGACGCCCTCCAGACGGCGCCGCAGGTGATCGAGGGCGTGCTGGTGTCCGCGCAGCGCGGCGCCCAGCTGAGCTGGGTGACCTGGCGCGAGCTCGAACACGGCGTGCAGGGCGTCCCGGACGGCGGCGACGTGATCTGGTCGCCCGTCGCCGACAGACATCCGGATGCGGTGGCCGGCTCCGTGGCGTTCTCGCGCGCCAACCTCGTCGAGTACTGGGAGCCGCTCGGCGAGAGTCTCGTCGCCGAACTGGACGGCCGGGCGCCGGACTCCCCCGTGCGCTCGGAGACGGTGCGCTGGGTGGCGCTCGGTCCCGCTCGCCTGCTCGCCACCGTGCAGACCGGCGAGATCATCTCGAAGTCGGCCGCCGCCGAGTTCGCGGCCGAACGCTGGCCGGAGCACGCCGATCTGCTCCGCAGGGCCGTGCTCGACCGCTCCGGCGACCGTCAGCGTTTCGTGGTCGCCGATGCCCTGCAGGCCGTCGCGCTGCTCCGCGCCTGCGTCGCCGCCGCCCACAGCTGACCGCGCCGCAAACGCGAGATGCCAGCAACTGTCGCGAATCGCCCGGGATTCGGCACAGTTACTGGCATCTCGTCGATGCGGTGCGGCTAGGCTCGCGCTGCCTCCACGACGGAGCGGGCGGCCGTCAGGCCGGCCTGCAGGTCGGTCTTCAGGTCGTCGATGTTCTCGAGGCCGACCGAGAGGCGCACCAGGCCGGGCGTGACGCCGGCGGTGAGCTGCTGCTCGGGAGTCAGCTGCGAGTGCGTGGTCGACGCCGGGTGGATGACCAGGCTGCGCACGTCGCCGATGTTGGCGAGGTGGCTGAACAGGCTGAGGTTGTCGACGAGCGCGCGGCCCGCATCCACCCCGCCCTTGAGCTCGAACGAGAGCACGGCGCCGACGCCCTTGGGGGCGTACTTGTTGGCCGCCGCATACCAGGGGCTGGTGGGCAGACCCGAGTAGTTGACGCTCGCCACATCCGGGTGGTTCTCGAGGAATTCGGCGATCTCCTGGGCGTTCTGCACGTGGCGCTCGACGCGCAGCGACAGGGTCTCGATGCCCTGGATGAGCTGCCACGCGCTGGCCGGGGCGATGGCCGCACCGAGGTCGCGGAGCAGCTGGACGCGGGCCTTGATGATGTATGCGAGGCCGTCGCCGACCGCTGCCGTGTACACCGCGCCGTGGTACGACGGGTCCGGCTGGGTGAGGCCGGGGAACTTCTCCGCGTTCTCGGTCCAGGCGAACTTTCCTCCGTCGACGATCACGCCGCCGATGACCGTCCCGTGTCCGCCGAGGAACTTGGTGGCGGAGTGCACGACGATGTCCGCGCCGTGCTCGAACGGGCGGATCAGGTACGGGGTCGCGATGGTGTTGTCCACGATCAGCGGGACGCCGGACTCGTGGGCGACGTCCGCGACCAGCGCGATGTCGAGGATGTTGATCTTCGGGTTGCCGATGGTCTCCGCGAAGAACAGCTTGGTGTTCGGGCGGACGGCGCGGCGCCACTCGTCCGCGTCGTCCTGGTTCTCCACGAACGTGGTCTCGATGCCGAGCTTGGCGAGGGTGTACTTGAAGAGGTTGTACGTCCCGCCGTAGATCGAGCTGGACGACACGATGTGGTCGCCGGCCTGCGCGATGTTCAGCACGGCGAAGGTCTCCGCGGCCTGGCCGGAGGCGACGAGGAGGGCGCCTGTGCCCCCTTCGAGCGCGGCGACGCGCTCCTCGACGACGGCCTGCGTCGGGTTCTGGATGCGCGTGTAGATGTTGCCGAACTCGGCGAGCGCGAACAGGTTCTTGGCGTGCTCCGCGTTGTTGAACACGTACGAGGTGGTCTGGTAGATCGGCGTGGCGCGAGCGTTCGTCACCGGGTCGGGTGCTGCACCGGTGTGGATCTGCTTGGTCTCGAATTGCCAGTCGGCGGCGTCGGTCATGGCTCACTCCTTCGGGTGGGATGCGTGTCGAGCGGTCTGCCACCGCCTCAACAGCAGGCTAGACGCGCGGGCAGGTGCGGGCAATGCGCGCGCAACATGCCGTAATCCGTGAAGAATAGGCGCATGAGCGTGAGACGGGTCGTTGTGACGGGTGCCAGTTCCGGGATCGGGGAGGCGGCCGTCCGGCTGTTCCGGTCGCACGGGTGGGATGTGGTCGGGGTGGCCCGCAGGGCCGACCGGCTCTCCGCGCTGGCCGAGGAGACCGGCGCCGACGTCTTCGCCGCCGACCTCACCAGGCAGGAGGACGTGGATGCGCTGCGCTCCCACCTCGAGGCGACCGGCCCCGTCCACGCGCTCGTCAACAACGCGGGAGGCGCGCGCGGCCTCGACTCCGTCGAGAAGTCGGACGTGGACGACTGGGTGTGGATGTACGAGATCAACGTCATCGCGACCAAGCGCGTCATCACCGCGCTGCTCCCCCTGCTGAGGGAGGGCGCGCGGCAGACCGGCCACGCCGACATCCTGAACCTCACCTCGATCGCCGGGCACACGGCGTACGTGGGAGGCGGAGGGTACAACGCGGCGAAGTTCGCCGAGCACGCGCTCACCGAGGTGCTGCGGCTGGAACTGAACGGCGAGCCCATCCGGGTGATCGAGGTCGCGCCGGGCATGGTGGCGACCGAGGAGTTCTCTCTGGTCCGGTTCGGCGGAGACAAGCAGAAACGGGATGCGGTCTACGAGGACGTGCCGGAGCCGCTGTCGGCCGACGACGTGGCGGCGACCATCGTGGATGCGCTGGAGCGGCCACGGCACGTCGACCTCGACCTGATCGTGATCAAACCGGTCGCACAGGCCGCGCCGTACCGGTTCCACAAGGGCGAGCTGCGGGTCGACGGCGACTGAGATGGCGGGCGACGAGAGCAGGAGGACCGTCTGGGAGGACCGGACGGCGTGGCCGCTGCTCGTCGCCAGCGTGCTGTTCCTGGTCGCGTACTCGTGGTCGATCCTGCAGCCGTCCCGCCCGGTGTGGCTGGGCGCGCTGCTCAACGGCGTGCTGTTCGTCGTGTGGGTTGCGTTCCTCGTCGACTACGTCGTGCGGCTGGTGCTGAGCCGGCAGAAGTGGCTGTTCGTCAGGAAGAACCCCATCGACCTGGCCTCCGTGCTGTTCCCCGTCGCCCGGCCGTTCCGGCTGCTGCGCGAACTGCACCGCATCCCGTTGCTGCGCGGCCGGTCGCCGTCGCACGTGCGCAGGCGGGTGCTGATCGTGGCCGCGACGACGGTGGTGATGTTCGTCTACGTCATCGCGCTGGCGGTCTATCAGGCGGAGCGGTATGCGCCGCACGCCACGATCGTGAGCTTCGGCGACGCGGTGTGGTGGGCGTGCGTCACGATGGCGACGGTCGGCTACGGCGACTTCGTGCCGGTGACCATCGCCGGGCGCATCCTGGCCGTCGTGCTGATGATCGGCGGCATCGCCATCGTCGGCACGGCGAGCGCGACGATCGTGTCGTACATCAACGAGCAGTCGCAGCGCCTGCGCCCGCCGAAGGACCACGAGCAGCACGACGAGCACGAGCCGGAGCACCAGCCGGACGAGCCCGCGTAACACGCACGCCCTCCCTCCCGCACTGAGCCAGTATGGAGACATGGAGTGGCAGACATCCGCCGATACGGCCCCGTCGAGTTTCATCACGGACGCCCAAGCGAGGTCGCTCCTCGGCAAGCCTCCGGCGAGTGGCGCCTGGAAGGAGTCGGACCCCGAGGGCTCCCGCTCGTTCGTCGGCATCGGCGAGTTCGCCTTCGAGAGCGGGCAGCGCATCCCGTATGTGCGCGTCGCGTACGAGACCTGGGGCACGCTGTCCGCTGAACGCGACAACGCCGTGCTCGTGCTGCACGCCCTCACCGGCGACAGCCACGCGGTCGGCAGCGCCGGCCCTGGACACCCGACCGCCGGGTGGTGGCAGGGCATCATCGGGCCCGGCAAGGCGATCGACACCGACCGGTTCTTCGTGGTCGTGCCGAACATGCTCGGCGGCTGCCAGGGGACGACGGGGCCCGCCTCCATCGCCCCGGACGGCACGGAGTGGGGTCCGCGGTTCCCGTTCACGAGCATCCGAGACCAGGTGAACGCGCAGGCCGCGTTCGCCGACGCGATCGGCATCGACCGCTGGGCGGCCGTGGTCGGCGGTTCGATGGGCGGGATGCAGGCGCTCGAGTGGGCGGTCAGCTACCCGGAGCGCGTCGAGCGGCTCGCCGTGATCGCCGCTCCGCCGTTCTCCACGGCCGACCAGATCGCACTCAACTCCGTGCAGATCGAGGCGGTGCGCACCGACCCGCTGTTCCGCGGCGGCCTCTACTACGACGCCGGAGACGGCAACGGACCGCACCAGGGTCTCGCGCTCGCCCGCCGCATGGCGCTGATCAGCTACCGCAGCTCGTCCGAGCTGAACGGGCGGTTCGAGCGCGCATGGCAGAGCGAGATCAGCCCGCTCGGCGACAACGGGCGCTTTGCCGTGGAGTCGTACCTCGACTTCCACGGGAACAAGTTCACCAGGCGGTTCGACGCGAACAGCTACATCACCCTGGTGCAGGCGATGAACTCGCACGACATCGGCCGCGACAGGGGCGGGCTCGCCGCCGCGCTGGCACGCGTCACCGCGCGCACCCTGGTGGTCGGCATCGACAGCGACCGGCTGTTCCCCGTCGAAGGGCAGCAGCAGATCGCCGCGCACCTCCCCGCCACCATCGACGGAACGGAGCCGGTCGTAATAGAGTCGGACTTCGGGCATGACGGATTCCTCATCGAGGACGATGCCGTGAGCGATCAGCTGCGCAGGCTGTTCGCCGCCTGAGCGGAACGGAGGAGCATGTCGCGCATCCAGAAGGAGCGTGATCGTCTCCTCGCGATGACGGCGAGGAACATCGGCCTCACTGCGACTGCGACCTCCCTGCTCTGTCTGAGCATCCCGGGCACCCTCCCGCTTCCGCTGTATCTGGCGGCCGTCGTGCTGCTCGCCTGCCTCGCGTACGCGCAGTTCCAGCTGGCGTCGCTGGCGCACACCGAGGTCTGGGTGGTGGTCATCGTCGTCGCTGGCGCGGCGATCGTCCTGCTCAACCTGCTGCCGGATGTGCCCCTCGGCCCCGCGGCGCTCAGCGCTGTCGGGATGATCGCGGGAGCGGCCGTCGCGAGCGTCGCCATCCCGACCGTGACCTCGCGCGGGAGGGTCGGGCTGCTCGTCGGCGCCTCCGTCGTCACCCTCGCGGCCGAGTCCGCAACGCTCGTGCTCACCGACTCGCAGCGGGGCGAGCCGCTGATCTTCACGGTCGCAGGATGGGTCGCCCTCACCGCCACGGGCGTGTGGCTGTCGCGCACCGTTCCCCGCACGCTGACGCGCATCTCGACGATGAGCCGCGCATACCGGGTCGAGCGCCAGGCGAGCGAGACGGAGGCGCGTCGTCGCCAGGGCGCGCGGCTGCTGCACGACACGGTGCTGGCGACCCTGACGCTGCTCGCGCACTCCGGCGTCGGCGTCAGCGCCGGGGCGCTCCGCGAACAGGCGGGCGAGGATGCCGCACTGCTCCGCCAGCTGCGGCTCGGCTTCACCCCGGACCCCACCCGCTCCGGCGACTACAAGCTCAAGCCGGTCGAGGAGTCGACGCTCGGCAACACGCTCGAGTCCGTCAAGCAGCGCTTCCGCAGGATGGGCCTCGAAGTGAACTGGCACGGCACGGGTCAGGTGCTGCTGCCGAGCGACATCCTGGATGCGTTCCTGCTGGCGCTCGGCGAGTGCCTGGAGAACGTGCGCAGGCACTCCGGCGTCAACGAGGCGCACGTCACGATCACCGACGACGAGACGACGGTGCGCGCGATGGTCACCGACTCCGGCAAAGGCTTCGACGTGAGCACGATCGAACAGGGCAGGCTCGGCTTCACGGAGTCGATCGTCGCCCGGCTGAGGGAGGTGGGCGGCAACGCCCGCCTGTTCTCCTCGCCGGGCAGCGGCACGACGGTCGTCCTCGAGGTGCCGAAATGACCCGCACGACGGAGGAGGGCCTGTCCAGGCGCGTCGGCAGCGACAGCGAACGGGATGCGCTCGGGCGCGCCAGGCTCGACATCGGCTTCAACGTGGCCGCCTTCGCCCTCATCGCGTTCCAGCTCGCCGTGATGCTGATGAACCTCGGCAGCTACACCGCCCTGCCGCTCTCCCTGGCGGCGTGGGCGGGGCTGCTCGTCACCCTCGTCGCCGCCGTGATCGTCCGGCCGCGGCTGCCGGACGAACTGCCCAACGGGATGTTCTACACGGCCATCGCGATCTGGGCGGCGGTCGTCGCCCTCGACGTGGTGGGGACCTGGGCCCCCGGCGACACGGGTGCGCAGCCGACCGCCGCCGTCGCCGTCGGGTCCGCACTGCTGCTCTGCGTGGCCGCGCGTCCTCCGTCGGACATCGTCATCGCATCCATCGGCCTGGGCGTCGTGCTCGCCGGCGAGTTCGCCCTCCGCGGCCAGCACGACCTCTCCGCGCTCGGGCCGGCGTTCGTCACCATCGCGCTGAGCGTCGCTCCCCCGCTGCTCGGCGTGCAGATCGTGCGGTCGCTGCGCACGCTCATCCAGTTGGAGCTCGACCTCGTGCAGGTGCAGAGCACGGTGTCCTCCCCCGGGTACGCGGTCGGGATGCTCGCCTCCGAGGAGCTGGCCAGGCTCGACCTCGCCGCGGAGCGCCTGCTCGACGGCGTCGCGAGCGGACGCACCACCCTGCCGCTGAACGAGGAGACGGCGTCTGCGGCGTCGAGCATCGCCACCGAGCTGCGCCTGCACCTCATCCAGGGCCGCAAGGAGACCTGGCTGTACCACGCCGTGACGGAGTCAGCGCTGCTCGGACCGGCGGTGGCGCTGACCGACAGTGAGGGCCTCGCCGCTGCGCTCACCCGCGATCAGCGCGACGGGCTGCTGACCGCGGTGTGGCTGCTGATCAGCGATCCGGTGCGGCAGGGAGCGTCCCAGCCGCGCAGTCTGACGCTCGACATCAGCCGTCCCAGCGCGCCAGAGCACGGCGACCCCAATCCGGGTGCCAGAATATCGATCGTGATTTCGACCACCGGTGTGCCGCGAAACGGGGTGGACCCCGCCGCATGGCAAGCTATCCGTAAGGTGGGCCGGTACGTCGAGACCTTCGCGGGTTCGACGCTGCGCATCGAGATCACCAGTGTGAGCGACAGCTCGGCCGATCTCGCCTGACAGCAGCACCGTCGGCTCCCTCTACCGTCAAGAAAGGCAGCCCGTGACCGAGGCACCTCCCATCAGAATCGCGATCGTCGACGATCACAAGATGCTGCTCGGGGCACTGACCGAGTGGATCCGCAACGCCGCGGACGACATCCGGATGGTCGCAGCCGTAGCCAGCTGGCCCGAACTCCTCACGCACCCCGAGTTCCCCGTCGATGTCGTCCTGCTCGACCTCGACCTCAAAGACAACATCCCCGTCTCGCTGAAGCTGTCGACCCTGAAGACCACCGGCGTCCGCACCGTCCTGATGAGCACGTACTCCGAGCCCGCCGTGGTGCGCGAGGCCATCGCGGCCGGCGCGCTCGGCTACCTGGTGAAAAGCGAGGACGCGGAGATGATCGTCGAGGCGATCCGCGCCGCCCGCAAGGGCGAGTCGTTCATCTCGGCCGAGCTCGACCTCGCGCTGAACTCGGGCGAGGTCGGCGGCGCGCCCAAGCTGAGCGCGCAGGAGCGCCGCGTCATGGCCTTGTACGGCGCGGGAGAGCCGGTGAAGGCCGTCGCCTTCCAGCTCGGCATCTCCGACGAGACCGCCAAGAGCTACCTCAAGCGCATCCGCGAGAAGTACCGCGTAGCCGGCTACGACGTCGGCACGAAGGTGGCCCTCCGCAAGCGCGCCATCCAAGACGGCATCCTGCTGCAGAACGACTGACGTCCGCGCGGGCCGGGTCTCCGTTCGAACGGAGATCCGGCCCGCGCGACGCTGCTTCTCCGTTCGAACGGAGCCGCGCGCGGCGTTTCGCGCATGTTCTCCGGCCTTGCGCGCGCCGGTCACAACTGCGGAGCGTTCGGTAGACACGCCGCTCGGATCACCGTTCGAACGGAGATCCGGGCGGGAACGGTCGATCGTTCCGCTCGAACGGAGCTGCGCGGCTCAGTCCACCGGCAGCGGGTCCGGACGCTGCGCGTGCACCACGCCGGTGTCGACGCCGCGACGCTCGCGCGAGCGGTCGATCGAGAACGACACGACCGCGAGCGCGATCCCGGCGACGCAGAGGATCGCGCCGACCACCACCGGCGACAGATAGCCGAAGCCCGCCGCGATCGTCAGGCCGCCGAGGTACGCTCCCGCCGCGTTCGCGATGTTGAGGGCGGAGTGGTTGAGGGCTGCCGCGATCGACTGGCTCTCGTGCGCCACATCCATCAGCCTGGTCTGGATGGTCGGGGACATCGCGCAGCAGGCGGCCGAGATCACGAACAGCGAGACGAGCAGCCCCACCACCGTGGAGGCGGTGAAGTAGAGCGCGCCGAGGCCGAGCAGCAGGATGACGAAGAACGCGAGCATCCCGGGTTTGAGGGCGCGGTCGGCGACGCGTCCGCCGATCAGGTTGCCGACCGTCATCCCGAGGCCGATCAGGATGAGCACGAGCGGCACCGCCGACTCTTTCAGCCCGGTGATGGTCGTCACCATCGGCGCGACATACGTGTACACCGCGAAGAAGCCGCCGAACCCGATGGCGCCGATGAGGAGCGCCAGCCAGACCTGCAGACGGCTGAACGCCTTCAGCTCGTTCGCCATCGTCGCCTTCGGGTTACCCGCCTGCCAGGGCACGAGCGTGGCCACAGCGACGAACGTGAGAGCGAAGATCCCCGCGACCACGAGGTATGCGGCACGCCAGCCGTGCGTCTGCCCCAGCCAGGTGATCAGAGGGACGCCGATCACGTTCGCGATCGTCAGCCCGGACAGCACGAACGCGACGCCCTGCCCGCGCTTGCCCGGCCCCATCAGCGACGCGGCCACGAGGGAGGCGATCCCGAAGTACGCACCGTGCGGCAGCGCGCTGATGAACCGGGCCACCAGCACCAGCTGGAAGGTCGGCGCGAGCGCGGACGCGACCGTGCCGAGGGTGAACGCGACGAGCAGCCAGAGCAGCAGCTGCTTGCGCGGCAGCCGGGCGGCGAACGCCGCGATGGTCGGGGCGCCGACCACGACGCCGAGCGCGTATGCCGAGATCGCCCAGCCCGCCTGCGCGTTCGCGTCGGACGGGGAGGCCGCGTAGACGGCGGGAAGCAGGTCGTGGGCGATGTTCGGCAGCAGCCCCATCGCGACGAACTCGGTCGAGCCGATGCCGAAGCCGCCGAGGGCGAGCGCGAGCAGCGCGAGCCTGGTGCGCGCAGGAGTGAGTCGGGGTGTGGAGGTCTGGGTGGTCGGGGCGGCGCTCACGCGCTCGGCCCGGAAAGCGTCGGGGTCACCCGAAAATCCTATATCGAATCGTTTCGAGCGGTGACACCGGTGACACTCTCCTCCGGATGCGCGCCCAACCCCTCCAGCTCGCTGAACAGTTCGTCGGTCGCCTCCTGGTCGTCCTCCTCCCGGCCGGCGACGCCCGCGCGGATCGCTCCGACCACGGCGACGATCACGAACCCGAGCAGCGGGCCGAGCACCAGGATCGCCACGACGGCGACGACCGGCCAATACAGGTAGAACGCCACGACGATGGGAAGCACCCAGTCCGACACGGTCACGGCGTCACGCCTCGCGGTCGAGCGCCGCTTCGAGCCGCTCGACCTTGCCGGAGAGCTCCCCGGTGTAGCCCGGTCGGATGTCCGCCTTCAGCACGAGCGACACCCGCGTGCCGAACGCGGCGACGGCCTCCGTCGCCCGTTTCACGACGTCGAAGACCTCGTCCCACTCGCCCTCGACGGTGGTGAACATCGCGTCGGTGTGGTTCGGCAGCCCGGACTCGCGCACGATCCGCACCGCTGCGGCGACCGCATCGTGCACGGAGGCGTCGGGCCCCTCTCCCCCACTCGGTGCGACAGAGAACGCGACCAGCATGATTCCTCCTCGCGCAGCCGCTGCACTCCGGCCGCGCCTACAGCCTAGCCACCGGGTCGGCCGATGGCTCCTGCTTCGGAGCGCGGAACGGCCACGCGTGCTGCGGCAGCGAGTCCGCATCGGCCTCCGTGCCGCGCGGCCCGCGCCAGAGCGCCGTGATCGCCCAGCCGAGCACCACGAAATACATCAGGTTGCGCACGGTGAGCACCGCGACCATCGCGGGATGCACGCTGAGCAGCCAGTCGTAGAGGTACGGGTAGATGAGCTGCGTGAGCGCCGCCGTGACGGTCACCAGGATGGCCGGGATGCGGAACCCGCGCCCCTGGTACACCAGCCCGAGCACCACCGGCACCGCCAGCCAGGCGACGTACTGCGGCGAGCCGACCTTGTTGAACGCGATGAAGGCACTCACCAGTGCCAGCGTCAGCTCGGGCAGGATGCGCGTGACCGGCGTGCCCCTCCGCACCGCCCGGATACCGATCAGCGCCACGACCACCGAGCAGACGGCGAGCAGCGGGTTCATCAGCGATGCCGCCGTGACGCTGCCTGCGCCGGTGACCTGGAAGGTGAGGATGTCCCTGTCGTAGTACACGACAGCATCCGGCACATGGAAGGCGGCCTGCCACATCCAGATGGTGCTGACCGGCGCCTCGATCTGCAGCCCGCGGCCGGTCTGCGCCGTGATGAAGCTGAGCACGTGCATCCCGGCCCCGAAGATGAGCGGGACGATCACGATCACCAGGCTGGTCACCGCCGCGGTGACGACGATACGCCACCTGCTGCGCAGTGCGATCACGGCGGCGACGATGAGCGCGGCGGGCCAGACCTTGATCCAGGTGGCGATGGTGAGCGTGACGACGGCGGCGCGCTCGTGCAGCGTCAGCCAGAGCAGCCCGACGATGGCAAGCGCGACGGAGACGGCGTCGAGCCGTCCGACGGCGATCGGTCCGAGCAGCAGGAGGAAGGCGAGCCACCACCAGCCTGCGGCCAGGCGCCTGCGCTCCCTGCCGCCGATCAGCACGGCGAACGCAGCCGCATCCACCAGCAGCACCAGGGTGAGCCAGCCGCCGACGTAGTTGTCCGCCCCAGCCAGCAGCGGCAGCATGATCGGCACGAGGGCGGCGAACGGATAGACCCAGTCCGAGCTCACACCCACGATGGAGGTGCCCTGCGCCGCCAGCTGCGCCCACGGCTTGTAGACGAGGTAGACGTCGCCGAGGCCCATCCCGTTGCCGTGCAGTGCGAGCCCGCCGAGCAGCAGGTGCACGGAGAGGAAGGCGATCCACAGGCTGAGCGGGCTGGCGGCGACGCGCCGCAGCGTGCTCGGGGACGCCGCAGCAGGAACCCGTGTCGCCTCGATCCCCATGCGGTCATCGTAGCGGCCCGCTCCCTCCTCCCGCCGCTTCGACGGGATGCGCGGCGGACGATCCAGGCACTCCATCGAACACTCTCAGGAAGTCGACATGCCCGTTCCATACGCTCGATGACATGTCACCTTTACGGACCTCGTCGAAAGTCTGGATCGGCGTCGCAGCCGGAGTGCTCGTGCTCGGGGTGGCAGCGGCCATCGCCGGCCCGTACGTCTACCGCGACCTGATCTCCGCGCCTCCCGCCGCCGTCCCGACCATCTCGCTCACGCCGGACCCGGATGCGAAGACCACCATCGACACCTCCGACCTGAGCGGCGCGTGGACGGTGGGCGACGGGTCGTTCGCCGGGTACCGCGTGAAGGAGGTGCTCAACGGCGTCGACGTGACCGTCACCGGGCGCACGGAGAAGGTCACGGGCGACCTCACGGTCGACGGCCTCACGCTGACCGCGGCGACCGTGACCGTGGATGTGGCGAGCATCGCCACCGACGAGCCGGCCCGCGACAGCTACTTCCGCTCGACGGCGCTGCAGACCGACAGGTATCCGACGGCCACCTTCACGCTCACCCAGCCGGTGACCGCAGACGGCGCACCGAAAGCCGGTGCCGTCCAGACGCTGAAGGCGACGGGCGACCTCACCATGCACGGCGTGACCAAGACGGTGACGGCCGACCTCCAGGTGGCCCTGAACGGCAACGGCGGCACGCTGACAGGCAGCATCCCCGTCACGTTCTCCGACTACGGGGTGGATGCGCCGAGCCTCGGCTTCGTGACGGTGGAGAAGACCGGTTCCGTCGAGTTCCTTCTCACCGTGACGAAGGGCTGACGCCTCCGTCGTCCAACAGCTCCCTGACCGCATCCGGGAGCGCCTCGGCGATGTCGAGCGCGACGATCGGGCCGCCCCGCGATGCAGACGCGCCCGCCCTGCCGTGCAGGTACGCGGCGGTCGCCGCCAGGGCGGCCACCGTGGATGCGGGCGCCTGCGCGATCTCGTCGGCGTGCGTCGCCACGAGGGCGCCGAGCACCCCGCCCAGCACGTCGCCGCTGCCGGCCGTCGCGAGCCACGCCGGTCCGGCGGTGACCGCGTAGCGCGCGCCGTCCGGTCCGGCGACGTAAGTGGTGTGGCCTTTCAGCAAGACGGTGACACCAAGGCTCTCACTGGCCCGCACGGCCCAGCCGGCCGGGTCGGCTGCGATGTCGTCCGCGGTGACGGCATCCGAGTCGTCGTCGGCCGCGCCGGCGAGCACCCCGGCGAGTTCGCGGTAGTGCGGGGTGATGACGACGGGGCCGGTGGCGCGGTGGACGAGGTCGAGCGCGCCGGCGTCGATCACGACGGGAGTACCGTCGGCGAGCGCCGCCTCGAGGCGGCGGGCGTCGTCGGCCGGGCGCTGGGACGCATCCATCCCCGACCCGATCAGCCAGGCCTGCACCCTGCCGGGAGCCGTGACAGCCTCCGGCCGCCTGCGCAGCACCTCGGCGGCAGCGCCCTTCGCGCCGAGGTAGCGGATCATCCCGAGCCCGGTGCGCGCTGCGGCCTCGACGCCGAGGACGGCTGCTCCGGGGTACAGGTCGGAACCGATGACGACGCCGAGCACCCCGCGCGTGTACTTGTCGCTGGCCTCGCCGGGCACCGCGATCCAGGGCTCGCTCTCCACAGCTCCCCAGTTCTGCCAGTTGTCCACCGTTCCTCCGTTCGCCGCCGACCGTTCGCTCACTCCACGATAGGTTCAAGAGGAAGGAAAGAGGTCGGTTCTATGGGTATCAGCATCCCGGGCAAGGTCATCGTGTTCGACTACGGCGAGGTCATCTCGACATCGCCGTCCGAGGCGGACAGGGAGCAGCTGGCCGGTCTGGCCGGCGGGGACTCCGAGGTGTTCTGGCCGGCGTACTGGCGGCATCGCGACGCGCTCGACCAGGGCACGCTGAGCATCCAGCAATACTGGCGCGGCATCGAGAGGGAGCTGGGCGAGCAGTGGGGGGATGCGAAGATCCACCGGCTGTGGCTGGCCGATTTCCGCAGCTGGCTGAGCATCGACCACGACACCCTGGATGTGCTGGTCGATCTGCACGAGGGCGGCACGCGGATGGCGCTGCTGTCGAACGCGGGCAGGGACTTCGGCTCGTACTTCCGGCACGGCACCCTCGGCGACCTGTTCGAGCAGGTGTTCGTCAGCGGTGAGCTCGGCACCATCAAGCCGAGTGCGGAGATCTTCGAGCACGTCATGCGTGAACTGGGCATCACCCCGGCCGAGATGGTCTTCATCGACAACAAAGAGGTCAACGTGCGCGGTGCGGAAGACCTCGGCATCGCCGGTCATGTGTTCACGACGGGTTCCGACCTGCGGGCATATCTCGAAGCGCTGGCGGCTTAGAACCAGCATGGCAACACTTTTCGACCCATTGACCCTGCGCGACGTCACGGTCCGCAACCGCATCTGGACCTCGCCGATGTGTCAGTACTCTGTGCTCGACGAGTCGGGCATCCCGCAGACCTGGCACCTCGTGCACCTCGGCTCCTTCGCCACCGGAGGAAGCGGGCTCGTCTTCACCGAGGCCACCGCGGTGAACGCCGAGGGACGCATCTCGCCGCGCGACACCGGCATCTGGACCGACGAGCAGCGCGACGCGTGGAAGCCGATCGCCGCGTTCATCGCCTCGCAGGGCGCCGTGCCGGGCATGCAGCTCGCTCACGCCGGCCGCAAGGCGTCGAGCTGGCCCGCGTGGGGCTACGAAGACCGCACCGGCAGCGTCCCGCCTTCCGAGGGCGGCTGGCGCACGGTCGCCCCGTCCCCCGTCGCGTTCGGCGACATGGACACCCCGGCCGAGCTCCTCCCCTCCGGCATCGACAAGATCGTCGACGACTTCCGCTCAGCGGCCCGCCGCGCCGTCGACGCCGGATTCGAAGTGCTCGAAGTGCACGCCGCCCACGGCTACCTGCTGCACCAGTTCCTCTCCCCCATCGCCAACAAGCGCACCGACGAATACGGCGGAAGCCTGGAGAACCGCGCGCGGTTGCTCCTGCGCATCGTCGAGGCCGTGCGCGCCGAAGTCGGCGACGGCGTTCCCCTGTTCGTCCGGTTCTCCGGCAGCGACTGGACCCCAGGCGGCTGGGACGAGCAGCAGACCGCGACGGTCGCCGGCTGGGCCCAGGATGCGGGAGCCGACTTCTTCGACATCTCCAGCGGCGGCATCCAGAGCGGCATCCGCATCCCGCTGGAGCCCGGCTACCAGGTGCCGTTCGCCGAGCACGTGCGGTCGTCCGCAGAGGTGGAGGTGAGTGCCGTCGGCCTCATCACCACACCGGAGCAGGCGGCCGAGATCGTGGAGAGCGGCAGGGCGGACGCCGTCATGCTGGCACGCGAACTGCTTCGCGACCCGCACTTCCCGCTCCGCGCCGCGCACGAGCTGGGCTACGAGGTGGACTTCTGGCCGCCGCAGTACCTGCGCGCTCGCTGGCGCCGGTAGCTCCGGCGCGCGACTGAGCACGGCGGCGGCGCATCCCACCCGGTATGCGCCGCCGCCGTGTCAGCTCACTTCAGGTGCCGGACGAAGAACCGGGCGGCGTCCTCGCCGGCGTAGGCCGGGACGCCCCGGTGGCCGCCCAGGTTGGCCTGCAGCGTCTTCTCGGTGGAGCCGAAGGCGTCGAACAGGTCGAGGGCGAGTTGCCGGTCGTTGCCTTCGTCGTCCCACTGCAGCAGCACGTGCAGTGGAATCGTGATGCGACGGGCCTCGTCGAACATCGAGAGCGGCACGTAGCTGCCGGCGAAGAGCCCGGCAGCCGCGATGCGCGGTTCGACGAGAGCCAGCCGCATGGCGATGGCGATCACGCCGCCGGAGATCGCGACGGGGCCGCCGATCTCCGGGAGCGCCAGCAGTGCATCCAGTGTCATCTGCCATTCGGGGACGGCAGCCTCCACCAGCGGGAGGACCAGCCTGTCGACGATCCCGTCGACAGGCTCCCCCGCCGCCAGTGCCGCGTGCAGGTCGGCCCTGGCCTGCTCGGCCTCCGCCGTGCGCGGGCGGTCCCCGCTGCCCGGCAGCTCGATGGTGGCCGTTGCGATGCCGCTCGCGGCGGCGCTCCTGGCCCGTCCGAGCAGCCGCTGGTACATCATCCCGAGCCCGCCGGGATGCCCGAGCAGGATCAGCGGTGCCGGTGTGGATGCGTCGGCGGACGGCGGCGTCCAGAGGATGCCGGGGATGTCGCCGATGGTGAATTCGCGTTCGAGGATCTCGTCCGCGGTGCCGTCGTCAAGACGGTGGTGTGTTGTGCGGTGATGTGTTGTGAAGGGGAGGTTCATGGTCGTGCCTTTCGGGAGTGCTCAGCTGATGGCGCTCCCGGGCGACCTACCGCCCGACCGTGACCCCAGGAAGGAGCACCCACGTCGATTCGTTCACGGGTACCACCTCCTCTCTCCGTCGTCCGGTCCTCGCACACCCTAGCAGTGGCTAGCCGTCGAGCGCGATGACCGCGTGCACGACGGGTGCGTGGCGCCGGGCGTCTGCGTCGTCCCATCGGCCGAGCAGGTGCAGCGTCGCCATCCGGAACACCAGCGCGCGCAGCAGCAGCTGCCGCCACCGGCCGATGCCGAAGTCCTCCGCCAGCCGCTCCACCGGATGCGCGTGCCAGCACACGGCGTCGGCCACGGCTACCGCGGCGGAGAACCCCGCCGGCCGCCAGTACGGCGCCCAGTCGATCACCGCGGGAGGGCGCCCCGGCGCGAACAGCACGTTGCCAAGCAGGTCGGCGTGGATGACCTGGCTCGGCGCATCCACGCCGCGGTACTCGGCGGCGAGCGCCGCCAGCAGCGGGTCGGCGGCCAGCAGCGCCGCGTCGCGGTCCGGCTCGCCCCACGCCAGCCGGTCTGCGCGCGCCCAAGCATGCTCCGCCCGCGCGATGAAACCCGGCTCCGGATGCCCCGCCAGCGCCTCCTGGAACGCCAGGCCGGCGCGCACGACGTCCCCCACCCTCGTCGGATCCGCCGCGCCGGGCACCCACCGCAGCGCCTCCCAGCCGTCGCGGATCCACTCGCCTGCGTCGTCGCGGAGCGGAGTGGGCACGGTGAACGCCGACGACTCCGGGAGGCGCGACAGCGCCTCCGACTTCCACGTCGTCTCCTCGTCCGGCTCCGCAGGGCGCAGCACGACGTCACCGGCACGCCAGGTCAGGCCGCGGCCGCCGGGGAGCAGCACGGGCACGCCCGACGCGCCGAACGCGCGCAGCACCTCCCGGGCAGGCGGGAGTGCCGCATCCACCCGGTGCGGCTGCCGGACGGCGTCCTCCGCCGACGCGTGCACCTCAGCGGAATGCACGCGCGCGGTCTGCCGTCGTACCCGGGTAGCTCAGGAGCGCTGCGAGATGCAGAGGATGTTCCCTTCGCTGTCCGTGAACCACGCCGCCCGCTCTTCCGCGTTCGTCGCGATCCCGTTCTCCGTCTTCAATCCGGGGAAATCGTAGTCCTCGAAGACCACGCCGCGCCCGCGCAGGTGCTCGACCGCCGCGTCGATGTCATCGACCATCCAGCCCATCGCGGTGTTCTGCGCTGTTCCGGCGTTCTCGGTCTCGTAGACCTGGATCTTGGCATCCGTCCCCGTGCCGTAGACGGCACTTCCTTCGCCCGTCCGTTCCGGTTCGAGCTCGAGCTTGTCGCGGTACCAGTCCACGGCTCGCTGCAGGTTCGAAGCTGGAAGGACGGAGTACGTCACCGACGACTCCAACATGAGTGTTCCTCTCTTCCGCTCCCGAGCGTCACGCTACTCGCCCGACTCACCGGGAAGGAACTGGAACAGCGGTTCTAGGCGTCAGGACCGGCGGGTCGCATCCTGCACCTCGCCGACCAGCTCCTCGATGATGTCCTCCAGGAACAGCACGCCGACCGTCCTGCCGTCCGCGTCGACCACGCGCGCCAGGTGGCTGCCGGAGCGGCGCATGGTCGCCAGGGCGTCCTCGAGGTCGCTCTCCGCGAACACCGTCACCAGTCTCCGGATGCGCTTGGCCGGCACGGGGAGCTCGAACCCGGTCTCCTCCAGGTCCAGCACATCCTTGAGGTGCAGGTAGCCCGTCGGCTCTCCGGACTCGTCGAGCACGACGTAGCGAGAGAAGCCGTTCTTCGACACGGCCTTCTCCACGTCGGCCGGGGTCGGCTGCGCCGGGAGCGAGACCAGCTTGTCGAGGCCGAGCGCGACCTCGTTGACCTTCTTCTCCGTGAACTCGAACGCAGCGGTGAGCGCCCCCGTCCTGTCGGTGAGCACGCCCTCCCTGGTCGAGCGGTTGACGATGCTCGCCACCTCTTCGAGTGTGAACGTGCTCGCCGCCTCGTCCTTCGGCTCCACCCCGAACAAACGCAGCACGCTGTTAGCCGTGGCGTTCAGCGCCACGATGATCGGCCGCACCACGCGTCCGACGGCGACCAGCGGCGGTGCGAGCAGCAGCGCGGCCTTGTCCGGCATCGAGAACGAGATGTTCTTCGGCACCATCTCGCCGAACACCACGTGCAGGAACGACACGAGCACGAGCGTCACGATGAACGCGACGGTGCCGATGACGTCGTCCGACCATCCTGTCGCGTGCAGCGGCACCTCGAGCAGGTGGTGGATCGCCGGCTCCGAGACGTTCAGGATGAGCAGCGAGCACACGGTGATACCGAGCTGCGTTGTCGCGAGCATGAGCGTCGCGTGCTCCATCGCGTACAGCGCCGTCTTCGCGCTCCGCTTGCCCCGTTCGGCCAGCGGCTCGATCTGCGACCGCCGTGCGGAGATGACGGCGAACTCGGCGGCGACGAAGAAGGCGTTGACCACCAGCAGCACCACCAGCCAGGCGATTCCGGCCCAATCACTCATGGCCGTTCACCTCCTCGCCGGGAAGCACAGGATCCGGGGTGTACCGGATGCGGTCCACCCTCCGCCCTTCGAGTCGCTCGACCCGCAGGGTGCCTCCGTCGATCTGCACCTCGTCGCCCACCTTCGGCAGCCGGCCGAGCTCGTTCATCACGAATCCGGCGACGGTCTCGTATGGACCGTCCTCCGGCACGGTGACGCCTGCCCGTTCGAGCAGCTCGTCCGGCCGAAGGATGCCGGGGAAGGTCAGGGAGTCGCGGCCGCGGACGACGCCCGCCCTGGTGCGGTCGTGCTCGTCCGCCACCTCGCCGACGATCTCCTCCACCAGGTCTTCGAGCGTCGCGATGCCGGAGGTTCCCCCGTACTCGTCCACGACGACCGCCATCTGGTATCCCCGTCCGCGCAGCTCGCCGAGCAGCGTGTCGAGGTTCATCGTCTCCGGCACGCGCAGCGCGTCCGTCTGCAGCGCAGACACCGGCACGCGGGCTCGCCGCGGCCGCGGGACGGCGACGGCCTGCTTCACGTGCACGAACCCGACCACGTCGTCGATGTCGTCGTCGACCACCGGGAACCGCGAGTACCCGGTCGACCGCGCGAGGTCGAGCACGGCCTGCGCAGGCTCACTGCGCTGCACGGTCGCGATGCGCGGCCGCGGGGTCATCACGTCGGACGCCGTGTGGTTCGAGAACGCCAGCGTGCGGCTCAGCAGCGTGGCGGTGTCCTCTTCGAGCACACCGGCGCTGGCCGACCTGCGGACGAGCGACGACAGCTCCTCCGCCGTGCGCGCGCCGGACAGCTCCTCCTTCGGCTCGATGCCGAGCATCCGGAGTATGCCGTTGGCCGTGCCGTTGAGGACGACGATGAACGGCCGGAAGATCGCGGTGAACACCGTCTGGAACGGGATGACGAGCTTGGCCGTCGCGAGCGGGAGCGCGAGGGCGAAGTTCTTGGGGACGAGCTCGCCGAGGATCATCGACAGCAGGGTCGCCACGACGATCGCGACGGTGGTCGCGATCGGGCCGACCGCCCCCTCCGGGATGCCCACGGACGTCAGAGGCCCGTTCAGCAGCGAGCTGATGGCCGGTTCCATCGTGTAACCGGTGAGCAGCGTCGTCAGGGTGATGCCGAGCTGCGCGCTCGACAGGTGCGTCGACGTGATCTTCAACGCGGCGATGGTCATGGTGAGCCGGGACTCCCCGCGCTCACGCCGCGCTTCGAGGTCGCCGCGGTCGAGGTTGACCAGCGCGAACTCGCTCGCGACGAAGAGACCGGTGCCGACGGTCAGCAGCAGACCGACGCCGAGCATGATCCACTCATAGAGCACGGCGGTCACCCCGCTCGGGCCTCAGGCCGCGGGTGGGCGGCGAGATTGTGGAACTCGCCGGGGCGAATGGGCTATCAGAAGGAGGGTCGTCCATTTCCCGCTCAGTATACCGGCGCGGTTTCCGGGAAAAGGGTGTGTGCCGCAGCGGATTCGTGGCCGCTCCCAGCGCATCCGTAATCGGTTCATAGCGAACGGCGAACGTCCGGCGGCACACTCGCACAGACAGCCGAGCACGATGGCGGAAGGACGCGACGATGACCACCAGCCCCGAGTACGCACCACCCACCGGGCAGCCGTGGCAGCCTGCCGCCCCGGCTCAGCCCCAGCAGCCGCCGTATCCGTCGGTCGCGGCGACACCCGCATCCGGTGGATACGTGCTGCACCGCTGGCCGCGCTGGGCTCAGAACACCGCGGTGATCGTGGGAGCGGTCGCCGTGCTGGTCGTCGTGTTCTTCGCGGGGTTCTTCACCGCGCACGCGACGGACGGCGGTCGCCCGGGCATCGGGAACCGGCAGGAGTTCCAGCCGCGCCAGTTCGGCAACGGGTTCGGCCAGAACGGCGGACCGTCACAGAACGGCGGCCAATCACAGAACGGCGGCCCATCGCAGAACGGCGGATGACCTACCAGGAGACCGGCAGCGCCTTGCCCTCCTCGTAGCCCGCGGCCGACTGGATGCCCACCAGCGCACGCTCGTGGAACTCCGGCACCGAGCGCGCTCCCGCGTATGTGAACGAGCTGCGCACGCCCGTCGTGATCATGTCGAGCAGGTCTTCGACGGACGGGCGCTGCGGGTCGAGGTAGATGCGCGAGCTGGAGATGCCCTCCGCGAAGAGGGTCTTCCTGGCCAGCTCGTACGCGTCGAGTCGCTCGAAGCGGCCCTTGACCGCCTTGGTGCTCGCCATACCCCAGCTCTCCTTGAAGAGCTGGCCGTTCGCATCCCGGTCGAGGAGGCCGGGCGCCTCGATGGTCCCGGCGAACCAGGAGCCGATCATCACCGACGCGCCACCGGCGGCGAGCGCGAGGGCGACGTCGCGCGGGTAGCGCACTCCGCCGTCCGCCCAGACGTGAGCGCCGAGCTCGCGGGCGGCCTCCGAGGTCTCCAGCACCGCGGAGAACTGCGGGCGGCCGACGGCGGTCATCATGCGGGTGGTGCACATCGCGCCGGGTCCGACGCCCACCTTGAGGATGTCGGCGCCGGCGGAGACGAGGTCGCGGACGGCCTGCTCGGTGACCACGTTGCCCGCCACGATCGGCAGGCCGAGCCCGAGGCCCTTGACCGTGTGGATGGCGCGGCGCATCCCGTCCTGGTCGCCGTGCGCCGTGTCGATGACCAGCACGTCCACTCCGGCGGCCGCGAGCGCCTTCGCCTTGCTCGCGACGTCGCCGTTGATGCCGACGGCGGCCGCGACGCGGAGGCGGCCGTGCACATCGAGAGCCGGCTGATAGATCGTGGAGCGCATCGCGCTCTTCTGGCTGAGGGTACCGACGACGCGGCCGTGGTCGAGCACGGGGGCGAACTCGAGTCCGGCGGCGCTCATCACGTCGAAGGCGGCGCGGCCGTCCGGCAGGTCTTCGGCGTCGAGGGCGGTGAGGGCTCCGTGCAGGAGGTCGCCGAGGCGCGCATCCGGGAGGGCTGAACCGAGCTGCGTCGCGGCGAGGCAGCCGAGGTACTTCCCGTCGGTGTCGTGGATGACGATGCCGTGGCCCTCCAGGGCCGGCACGCGGCGGAGCGCGTCGGCGACCGTCTCCTCCGGAGACGCGGAGTACGGGGTGTCGAACGCGACGGGCTGCGCCTTGACCCAGCGGATCGCGTCGTCGAGGTCCTGCAGGTGCATGTCCTGCGGCAGCACCCCGAGACCGCCGCGGCGGGCGAGGGTCGCGGCAAGGCGTTTGCCGGTCACCGAGTTCATGTTGGCGGACACGATCGGGATGGTCGCACCGGTGCCGTCGTTGGGCGCGAGCGACACGTCGAGGCGGCTCGTCACGTTGGATCTCGACGGCACGAGGAACACGTCGGAGTATGTGAGATCGTGGCGCGGGGTCGTTCCATAGAACTGCATGGGAATAACGGTATCCCTCACGGGCGAGCGCCCGCACCAGGCGCCGGAAGGGATTAGGCTTGATGACTGGATGGAAACGGGTGGTGACCGTGCTGCCTGGCAACAAAGAATCAATGGAGAGAGTGGGCGAGCGGCTGTGTCGAGCCAACTGACCGGAGTGGGAACCGACGACGGATCGTCGGGCGAATTCGGAGCCAATGAATGGCTCGTCGACGAACTGTACGAGCAGTTCGTCGTCGACAAGAATTCGGTCGACAAGTCCTGGTGGCCGATCCTCGAGAGCTACCAGCCGACCGTGAAGGACGACGGTCAGGCATCCACCCCCTCCCCCAGCGAGACCCCGGCCCCCACCCCGGCGGAGCCGACAGCACCGTCCCCGACGGAGCCGCTGGCCCCCACGCCGGCGGAGCCGACAGCACCCACCCCTGCCGAGCCGTCGACGCCGGCAGGCGACGCACATCCCGTCACCGCGCCCATCCCGGTCATCGGCGCCCAGCCCGTCGCACGCACCACCTCGATCGCGCCGAAGCCGCAGCCCGTGCCGGCCGACGCCCCCGTCACCGCCCCGCAGACCGTCGTCTCCGGTGAGGACGGCGCGCCGGAGACACAGGACAAGATCACCCCGCTCCGCGGCATGTCCAAGACGCTCGCCACCAACATGGATGCGTCGCTCACCGTGCCGACCGCCACCAGCGTCCGCACCATCCCGGCCAAGCTGATGATCGACAACCGCATCGTCATCAACAACCACCTGAAGCGCGCCCGCGGCGGCAAGGTCTCGTTCACGCACCTGATCGGCTGGGCGCTGATCCAGGCGCTCAAGGAGTTCCCGAGCCAGAACGTGTACTACGACGTGATCGACGGCAAGCCGTCGCTCGTCGCGCCTGCCCACGTCAACCTCGGCATCGCGATCGACCTCCCCAAGCCGGACGGCACCCGCGCCCTCCTCGTCCCGAGCATCAAGCGTGCGGACACGATGGGCTTCGGCGAGTACCTCGCCGCATACGAAGACCTGGTCAGCCGCGCCCGCAACAACAAGCTGGGCGCAGGCGACTTCGCGGGAACCACCATCTCGCTCACCAACCCGGGCGGCATCGGCACCGTGCACTCCGTGCCCCGCCTGATGAAGGGCCAGGGCGCCATCATCGGCGCCGGCGCCCTCGAATACCCTGCCGAGTTCCAGGGGTCGAGCGAGAAGACGCTCGCCGGGCTCGCCATCGGCAAGACCATCACGCTCACCAGCACCTACGACCACCGCGTCATCCAGGGTGCAGGCTCCGGCGAGTTCCTGAAGATCGTGCACGAGATGCTGATCGGCAAGCGCAGCTTCTACGAGGACATCTTCGCCGCGCTGCGCATCCCGTACGAGCCGATCCGCTGGGCGCCGGACATCAGCGTCGACCTCGCGAGCGCCGTCGACAAGACCGCCCGCGTGCAGGAGCTGATCAACGCGTTCCGCGTGCGCGGCCACCTGATGGCCGACATCGACCCGCTCGAGTACGTCCAGCGTTCGCACCCCGACCTCGACATCGCGAGCCACGGCCTCACCTTCTGGGACCTCGACCGCGAGTTCGTCACCGGCCAGTTCGGCGGGGACAAGCGCAAGATGCTGCTCCGCGACATCCTCGGCGTGCTGCGCGACTCGTACTGCCGCACGGTCGGCATCGAGTACATGCACATCCAGGACCCCGCCCAGCGCAAGTGGATCCAGGACAAGGTCGAGCGCGGCTACGAGAAGCCGTCGCACGACGAGCAGCTCCGCATCCTCGGCAAGCTGAACGAGGCCGAGGCGTTCGAGACCTTCCTGCAGACCAAGTACGTCGGCCAGAAGCGGTTCAGCCTCGAAGGCGGAGAGTCCACCATCGCCCTCCTGGATGCGATCCTCGAGGGTGCGGCGACCGAGAAGCTCGACGAGGTCGCGATCGCGATGGCCCACCGCGGCCGCCTCAACGTCCTCACCAACATCGCCGGCAAGACGTACGGTCAGATCTTCCGCGAGTTCGAGGGCACGCAGGACCCCCGCACGGTGCAGGGCTCCGGCGACGTCAAGTACCACCTCGGCACCGAGGGCACCTTCCGCGGGGCGGACGGCGAGGAGATCCCGGTCTACCTGGCCGCGAACCCGTCGCACCTCGAAGCCGTCGACGGCGTGCTGGAAGGCATCGTCCGCGCCAAGCAGGACCGCCGACCGCCGAACACCTTCCTCACGCTGCCCGTGCTCATCCACGGTGACGCCGCGATGGCCGGCCAGGGCATCGTCGTCGAGACGCTGCAGATGTCGCAGCTGCGGGCGTACCGCACCGGCGGCACCATCCACGTCAACATCAACAACCAGGTCGGCTTCACCACGCCGCCCACCGAGTCCCGCTCGTCGGTGTACTCGACCGACGTGGCCAAGACCATCCAGGCGCCGATCTTCCACGTGAACGGCGACGACCCGGAGGCCGTCGTCCGCGTCGCCCAGCTGGCGTTCGAGTACCGCCAGGAGTTCAAGCGCGACGTGGTCATCGACCTCATCTGCTACCGCCGCCGCGGCCACAACGAGGGGGACGACCCCTCGATGACGCAGCCGCTCATGTACAACCTCATCGAGGCCAAGCGCTCGGTGCGCCGCCTGTACACCGAGGCCCTCGTCGGCCGCGGCGACATCACAGAGGAAGAGTACGAGCAGGCGCACCGCGACTTCCAGGAGCGCCTGGAGCGCGCCTTCATGGAGACGCACGCCGCGCAGACCAACTCGACGCCGGTGGTCACCGGCGAAGGAGCGGTCGCCGACCTCGAACTGCCTGCCGCCCAGCAGGAGGACAACGTCGGGGAGCCGGAGACCACGGCCGTCAGCGAGCAGGTCATCCACCTCATCGGCGACGCGTTCAACAACCCGCCTGCCGGCTTCACCGTGCACCCGAAGCTGCAGCAGCTCCTCGCCAAGCGCGGAGAGATGAGCCGCAACGGCGGCATCGACTGGGGCTTCGGCGAGCTGCTCGCCCTCGGTTCGCTCCTGCTCGAGGGCACCCCGGTCCGCATGGCGGGCCAGGACACCCGGCGCGGCACCTTCGTGCAGCGTCACGCCGTGTTCCACGACCGCTCGAACGGCCAGGAGTGGCTGCCGCTGGCGAACCTCAGCGACAACCAGGCCAAGTTCTGGATCTACGACTCGCTGCTGAGCGAGTACGCGGCGATGGGCTTCGAGTATGGATACTCGGTCGAGCGACCGGATGCCCTCGTCCTGTGGGAGGCGCAGTTCGGCGACTTCGCCAACGGCGCCCAGACCATCATCGACGAGTTCGTGTCGTCCGCCGAGCAGAAGTGGGGCCAGCGCTCGTCGCTCGTCCTGCTGCTCCCGCACGGCTACGAGGGTCAGGGACCGGACCACTCCAGTGCGCGCATCGAGCGCTACCTGCAGCTGTGTGCGGAGAACAACATGACCGTCGCGCGTCCGTCGACGCCCGCGTCGTACTT
The DNA here is from genome assembly GCF_051161895.1 of Leifsonia araucanica. Taxonomy (NCBI): domain Bacteria; kingdom Bacillati; phylum Actinomycetota; class Actinomycetes; order Micrococcales; family Microbacteriaceae; genus Leifsonia; species Leifsonia araucanica. Next base: position 3,869,191 of record NZ_JBMBTW010000002.1, on the reverse strand, counting down.
CCACCTGCTGCGCCGTCAGGCGTACGCCCGCCCGCGCCGCCCGCTCGTCGTCTTCACCCCGAAGGCGATGCTGCGACTGCGCGGAGCATCCAGTGAGGTCGGCGACTTCACGCAGGGCAAGTTCGAGCCGGTCATCGACGACGCCAGGATCAGCGACAAGGGCGCCGTCAAGCGCGTGCTGCTGATGGCGGGCAAGCTCTACTACGACCTCGCCAACGAGCTGCAGAAGAACCCGAACCCGGAGATCGCCCTCGTCCGCGTCGAGCAGTACTACCCGCTCCCCGCCGCCGAACTGAAGGCCGTCGTCGACTCGTACCCCAACGCCGAACTGGTGTGGGTGCAGGACGAGCCGGAGAACCAGGGCGCCTGGCCGTACATGATCCTCGAGACCTCCAAGCTGGGCCCGCGCCCGCTCGGTGTCATCTCGCGGGCGGCGTCGGCGTCGCCCGCCGCCGGTTCGGCCAAGCGTCACGCGCAGGAGCAGAGCGTGCTGATCCAGCGCGCGCTCACACTGTAACCGCATCCCGGTCCTGTCAGGGGCGTCTCGCGTCAGCGCGAGGCGCCCCTCGCCGTTTGCGGCGGCCGCGCGTATGGTGACGGCATGACTGTCGTGACGAAGCACCGCCTCGGGGAGCCATGCTGGGTCGACTATGCGAGCTCAGACGTTCCCCGGGCCACGGAGTTCTACACCGCCCTGTTCGGCTGGACGGCCGAGGAGGCGGGCGGGGAGTACGGCGGCTACGTCACGTTCCGCCGCGACGGGCACGCCGTCGCCGGTCTCGGAGCCGTGATGGGCGACGCGCAGCCGAACTCCTGGCTCACCTACCTGCTCGTCGAGGACGTGGATGCGTCCGAGCGAGCGGCCGTCGACGCCGGGGCGGAGGTCTACTCCCCCGCGATGACCGTCGGCGACCAGGGCAGGATGGCCGTCATCGCCGACCCTGGCGGCGCTGTGGTCGGGCTCTGGGAGCCCGGAGCGCACCGCGGGTTCGAGCTGGTCGCGGAGATCGGCGGGCCGGCCTGGCACGAGCTGTACGCGCGCAGCTACGCGACGCAGGTCGACTTCTACACGAAGGTGTTCAACTGGCAGACGCAGGTGCTCGGCGACACCGCCGACTTCCGCTACTGCACGTTCGGCCCGGACGGGATGCCGGCGGGTGGCGTCTACGACGCGGACAAGATGCTTCCGGAGGGCGTGCCGTCGCACTGGGTGGTGTACTTCGGCGTGCAGAACGCCGAGGAGTCGTGCGCCCGTGTGGTCGAGCTGGGCGGGACCGTCATCCGCGACCCGTGGGACAGCGAGTTCGGACGGTTCGCGCAGGTCACCGACCCGCTGGGCGGGCTGTTCCTCCTGCACCAGGTGCGGTAGCGGGAGCTGCGGTAGCGGGAGCTGCCGTCGCCCCGGTCCGTGCCGGCTCGCTCAGTGGGTGGCCTGGAAGCCCCGGATGCGCAGCAGCACTTCCTCGCGCAGCGTCTCCGGCGCCGTCTCCTTGCACGCCCGCTGCACCACCTCGGTGAGGACGACGCTCAGGTGCGCTTCGTCAGCGCATCCATTGCAGGTGGCGAGGTGCTCGCGGATGTCGGCAGCATCTTCGCTGCAGAGTTCGTTGCGCAGGTATTCCTCGAGGTCCTGTTTGGCCTTGTCGCAGCCGCAGTCGGTCATTTCGTGCTCCTGGGTGTTTGCACGGCGGAAAGTCCCCGCTCGTGCGCGTAGTCGGTGAGAAGCTCCCTCAGCATCCGGCGGCCGCGGTGCAGGCGGCTCATCACGGTGCCGATCGGGGTCTTCATGATGTCGGCGATCTCCTGATAGGAGAAGCCTTCGACATCAGCGAAGTACACGGCCATCCTGAAGTCTTCCGGAATGGCCTGCAGCGCGTCTTTGACGGCACTGTCTGGCAGGTGGTCGATCGCCTCAGCCTCAGCCGAACGGCTGGTGGATGCGGTGGTCGACTCCGCGCCGCCGAGCTGCCAGTCCTCGAGCTCGTCGATCGTGCCCTGGTACGGCTCGCGCTGCTTCTTGCGGTAGGTGTTGATGAAGGTGTTCGTGAGGATGCGGTACAGCCAGGCCTTCAGGTTGGTGCCCTGCTGGAACTGGTTGAACGCCGCGTATGCCTTGACGAAGGTCTCCTGCACCAGATCTTGCGCGTCGGCAGGGTTTCTGGTCATGCGGAGAGCCGCTGCGTACAGCTGGTCCATGTACTGCAGCGCCTGCTCTTCGAAGAGCGGACCGAGGTCGTCAGTTGCGGTGGTCATCACGGGCAAGTCTAGTTCCGCGCGTGTATCCACGCGCGGAGAGTCCAGGACGGCGCTCGTGAGGGTCACAGACTTTCCTTCCTTCGGTCGAAAACGCGGATACCCTTGACAACGATGCTGATCTCGAAATATTCCGCGCCAGAGTTCGATCCGTACGGCGACAACCGTGCCGACGAGCCGAACACGCTGTGGCCGGCGCCCGTCGCGACCGGTCCGCTCACCGCATCCGTGTCGCTGCCAGGCTCCAAATCGCTGACGGCGAGGGAGCTGGTGCTCTCCGCTCTCGCAGACGGGCCGTCGCTGCTGCGCGCCCCTCTGCACTCGCGCGACAGCGAGAACATGGTGGAGGCGCTGCGCGCCCTCGGCGTCGGCATCGAGGCGAAGAAGGGCGCGAGCGAGTTCGGCGACGACCTCCTGGTGACGCCCGCCGACGAGCTGCTCGGCAGCACGACCATCGAGTGCGGCCAGGCTGGCACCGTGATGCGGTTCGTTCCCCCGATCGCCGGCCTGGCGCTCGGGCCGACGATGTTCGACGCGGACGACTCGGCCCGCGGCCGGCCGATGTCGTCGATCATCTCCTCGCTGCGCGACCTCGGCGTCGACGTCAACGACGACGGCCGCGGCTCCCTGCCGTTCACCGTGCACGGCACGGGCACGGTCGCCGGCGGCGCCATCACGATCGACGCATCGTCGTCCAGCCAGTTCGTCAGCGCGCTGCTACTCTCCGCCAGCCGGTTCGAGAACGGCATCGACCTCACCCACTCCGGCGAGCGCCTCCCGAGCCTTCCGCACATCGAGATGACCATCCAGACGCTCGCGGCGCGCGGCGTGACGGTCGAGTCGCCCGAGGTGGGCCGCTGGGTCGTCGCGCCTGGCACGATCGGCGCCCGCGACGTCGACATCGAGCCGGACCTCTCCAACGCGGCGCCGTTCCTGGCGGCGGCGGTCGTCACCGGAGGCTCCGTGACGTTCACCGGATGGCCGGAGCACACGACGCAGGTCGGCGCAGACCTGGCCGACCTCCTCCCGCTGTTCGGCGCGACGGTCACCCGCGACGGCGACCGTCTCACGGTGACCGGCGGAGACCGCATCCCGGGTGTCGCCCTCGACCTGACGACGGGCGGAGAGCTCGCTCCCGCACTGGTCGCCATCGCCGCACTGGCGGACGGACCGAGCGAGATCACCGGCATCGGGCACATCCGGCACCACGAGACGGACAGGCTGGCGGCGCTGGTCGCCGAGATCAACGGTCTCGGAGGTGCGGTCACCGAGCTCGAGGACGGCCTGCGCATCGAGCCGCGTCCGCTGACCGGCGGCGTGTGGCGCAGCTACGAGGACCACCGGATGGCCACGGCAGGCGCGATCATCGGCCTGGTGGTTCCCGGCGTCGAGATCGAGAACGTCGCCACGACCGCGAAGACCCTCCCCCAGTTCACGCAGCTCTGGGCTCGCCTGGTCGAGGAAGGCACCGCCCCAGCGTGACGGAGAACGCAGCGTGACGGAGAACACCGGGTCGTGGTGGGACGACGACGATGACGACGACGAGGCGTACTCCGAGTTCGACGAGTCCAGCATCCGGAGCCGCCCCAACCCGAAGGGCAACCGGCCGCGCACCAAGACGAGGCCGGAGCACGGGGATGCGCAGATCGCGCGGGTGCTCGGCGTCGACCGCGGAAGGTACACGGTGCTCCTCGACGAGGACACCCCGGACGAACGGCAGATGACGGCGGCCCGCGCCAGCGAGCTGCGCAAGCAGGCCATCGTGACCGGCGACCGCGTCGCCGTGGTCGGGGACACGACCGGCGAGGACGGCACGCTCGGCCGGATCGTCCGCATCGAGCCGCGCACCACCCTGCTGCGGAGGAGCGCGGACGACACGGACGAGGTCGAGCGGGTGATCGTCGCCAACGCCGACCAGATGCTCATCGTCGTGGCCGCCGCGAATCCTGAGCCGAGAACCCGACTGGTCGACCGCTATCTGGTCGCCGCGTACGACGCCGGCATCACCCCGATGCTCTGCGTCACGAAGATCGACCTCGCCGACCCTGTGCCGTTCCTGGAGAACTTCGCCGGGCTCGACCTGCCCGTGTTCACGAGCAGGGAGGACCACATCCCAGTGGAGGCGATCAAGGCCGCCCTGGTGGGGCACGACACGGTGGTGGTCGGGCACTCCGGCGTCGGCAAGTCGACGCTGGTCAACGAGATCGTGCCGGGCGCGATGCGCGCGACGGGCCATGTGAACGTGGTGACCGGCCGCGGCAGGCACACGTCGTCGTCGACCGTGTCGCTGCGGGTGGAGAACGCCGAAGGTCACGGCTGGGTCATCGACACCCCGGGCGTGCGGTCGTTCGGGCTCGGGCACATCAACACCGACAGCATCCTGAAGTCGTTCACCGACCTCGCCGAACTCGCCGAGGACTGCCCGCGGGGATGCACGCACCTGCCGGATGCGCCGGACTGCGCGATCGTGGAGGCCGTCGAAGCCGGAGCGCTCGGCGAGACGGGGCGCGCGCGGCTGGACTCGCTGCAGCGGCTGCTCGCGACGTTCGCCTGAGCGGTCGCCGCGCGAGCTGTCGTCGACCCGAGCCCGATTCGCCCGCGCGGCCTACTGGTGCGCGAGAATGAAGCCATGACTGATGTGCGACTCGAAGCGGGAGACGCCGCCCCGGCGTTCACGCTCACAGACCAGGACGGCGCGCCCTTCTCGCTCGGCGACTACGCGGGCAAGAACGTGATCGTGTACTTCTACCCGGCGGCCATGACCCCCGGCTGCACCACGGAGGCCTGCGACTTCCGCGACAACCTCAACTCGCTGGCGTCCGCCGGCTACCAGGTCATCGGCATCTCCAAGGACGCCCCGGCCAAGAACAAGCAGTTCCAGGAGCAGGAGGGCCTCAACTTCCCGCTGCTGAGCGACGAAGACCTCGCCGTGCACCAGGCATACGGCGCGTACGGGGAGAAGAAGCTCTACGGCAAGACCGTCACCGGCGTCATCCGCTCGACGTTCGTCCTGAACCCGGACGGCACCGTCCGCCTCCCGCTCTACAATGTGAAGGCCACCGGCCACGTCGCGATGCTGCGCAAGAAGCTCGGCATCGACTGAGCTGCTGCCTCGGCTAGGCGGGCAGTCGCGGCACCGAGGCGAGCAGTCGCTGCGTGTACGGGTCCTGCGGACGGCCGAGGACCTCGGTCGTGGCGCCCTGCTCGACCACGCGGCCTCCGCGCAGCACGACCGTCTGGTCGCACAGCGACGCGACGACGCCGAGGTCGTGCGAGACCATGACGACGGTCATGCCCTCCCGCCTGCTCAGTTCGCCGAGCAGGTCGATGATCTGGATGCGCGTCGTCACGTCGAGCGCGCTCACCGGCTCGTCGGCGAGCAGCACCCTCGGCCGGGAGACCACGGCGCGCGCGATGGCGATGCGCTGCCGCTGGCCGCCGGAGAACTCGTGCGGGAAGCGCGCAGCGGCATCCACCGGCAGGCCGACGGCCGTGAGCGCCTCGGCCACCCTGTCGCGCGCATCCTGACCGGAGGCGACCTTCAGGCTGGTCAGCGGCTCCGCGATGATACGGCCGACGCTCTGCCGGGGGTCGAGCGACGAGTACGGGTCTTGGAACACCGTCTGCACGCTGCGGCGGAACTCGCGCATCCTGGCCCTGTCGCGGCGGTCGAGGGGCGTTCCGTCGAACAGGAGCTCGCCGCTCGTCGGGCTGGTCAGCCCGAGCAGCAGGGACAGCGCGGTGGTCTTGCCTGCACCGGACTCTCCGACCAGGCCGACGTTGCGGCCGGGCTCGACGGCGAGCGAGACGGCGTCCAGCGCGGCAGTGGATGCGCGCCGATAGCGGAAACCGGCCTCACGAAGCTCCAGGATGGCGCTCACGACACCTCCAGGGCTCTGTCGAGTTCGCGTGCGCTGGCGACGAGTTCGATCGTGTACGGGTCGCTGGGGGCCGTGAGGAGCCGCTGGATGCTGCCCTCCTCGACCACCCGGCCGGCCCTGAGGACGAGCGCGCGCTCCGTCATCCGGGAGACGACGGCGAGATCGTGGCTCACGAACACCAGCGCCATGCCGCGCTCGGCCACGATGGCGTCGATGAGCGACAGGATCTCCGCCTGCACGGTCACGTCGAGCGCGGTGGTCGGCTCGTCGGCGATGAGCAGCTGCGGGCGGCAGGCGAGGGCGGCCGCGATGGCGACGCGCTGCCGCTGACCGCCGGAGATCTCGTGCGGGTACGCGCGGGCGATCCGCTCCGGCTCCGGCAGCCGCACCTCGGCGAGCGCGTCGAGCACGGCGCGGTGCAGCGCGTCTCCGCGGAGCCCGAGGTGCCGACGCAGGGGTTCCGCGACCTGCTTGCCGAGGCGCATCAGCGGGTCGAGGGCGGTGAGCGGCTCCTGGAAGACCACGGACGCGACGCGTCCGCGCAGCGCGACCAGATCGCGCTCCTTCGCACCGACCACCTCCACGCCGCCGAGCAGGGCGCTCCCGGATGCGACGAGCCCGGCCGGCAGCAGCCCGGTGACGGCGAACGACGTGAGCGACTTGCCGGAGCCGGACTCGCCGATCAGGCTCAGCCGCTCCCCCGCCGCGACGCTGAACGTCACGTCGCGCACGAGCGGTGCGCCGGACGCCGAGGTGACGCCGAGCCGGCGCACGTCGAGCAGCGTCTCCGCATCCCGTTCGGTGGAATCGCTCATCGGGATCGCCTCCTCGTGGGGTCTGCGACGTCGCGGAGCCCGTCGGCGACGAGGTTGACGCCGATCACCAGCACCACGAGGGCAACACCGGGCGCGATCGCGCCGACGGGTGCCGTCGCCACCGTTCCCTGGGCCTCCTGCAGCAGCCGGCCCCACGAGGCGTTCGGCGGCGGGGCGCCGAGCCCGAGGTACGACAGGCTCGCCTCCGCCAGCACGGCGACGCCGAACTGCAGAGCGAGGTTCACGCTGAGCGTCGGCCAGATGTTGGGCAGGATGTGCTTGCCGACGATGCCCAGCCAGCTCGTGCCGGACGTGCGGGCCGCCGTGACGTACTGCATCGAGAGCACACGTTTGGCGAGCACGCGGGTGAGCCGGGCGACCACGGCGGACATCGCCAGGCCGATCGCGAGGATGGCCGTGCCGAGCGATGCGCCCTGCGCCGCGACGATCAGCATCGCGAGCAGCAGCGTCGGGAACGCGATCAGGATGTCGAGCGCTGCCGAGATCGTGTCGTCGAGCCAGGTGGTGGCGAACGCGGCGAGCAGCCCGAGCGTGATGCCGATGAGCGCCCCGATGGCGACGGAGCCGACACCCACCGCGAGCGCGATGCGCGCGCCCACCATCAGCTGGGAGAGCAGGTCGCGGCCGAGCTTGTCCGTGCCGAGCCAGTGTGCAGCATCCGGATGCTCGAGCCGGCCGCCCGCCGTGTCGCTCGGCGCGTACGGCAGCCAGAAGAACGAGACCACGGCGACCACCACGACGATCCCCACCAGCACGGCGCCGATGCTGAGCGACGCGGACCGGCGCCTGCGCACCCGCGCCGGCGGCTGCTGCCCGGTCTCTCCCGCGTGTCCAGCGGCCTGGTCGACGATGGCGCTCATCGGTTGCCCGAGATGCTCTGCCGCAGACGCGGGTCGACGAGACGCTGCACCAGGTCGGCCGCGAAGCCGATCAGCAGCACGGCCAGGGTGCTCACGAACAGGATGCCCTGGATGTTCGGGTAGTCGTGCTGCTGGATCGCGCGCAGCAGCATGCTTCCGAGCCCGGGCAGCGTGAACACGCTCTCCACCACCACGGCGCCGAGGAAGGTCGTCGCCAGCTCGATGCCCAGGATGGAGATGACGGGCACAGCGCCGTTGCGCAGCCCGTGCCTCCTCATGGCCTGGCCGAAGCTCGACCCGAGGGCGCGCGAGTTGCGGAGGTAGTCGCTGCCGATCACATCCAGGGTGGCGCTGCGCACATACCGGGCGATGGATGCGCTCATCACCACCGCGATCGTGATCACCGGGAGGGCGAGCGACGTGAGGGCTGCGCCGGGATCGGCCCAGTCGTCGCGCGGGAAGCCGCCGGACGGGAACCACCGCAGATTGATCGAGAAGGCGCTCACCAGCAGGATGCCGACCCAGAAGACGGGCACGGCGATCCCGAGTTGCGAGATGGCGGACAGGGCGACGCCATACCAGGTGTCCGACTTCCAGGCAGCGACGAACCCGATCACGAGAGCGAGCGCGAGCGCGATCACGAACGAGATGAGCGTGAGCGGGATGGTCACCGCCAGCCGGGACGCGATCTCCGGCCCGACCGGCAGCGAGGAGACGAACGACTCCCCCAGGTCGAGCGTGAGCATCTGGCCGAACCAGGAGAAGAACTGCTGCAGCAGCGGCTGGTCGCTGCCCACCTGCTCCTGCGCGGCCTTGATCTGCTCCGGAGTGGCGTTCACGGACAGCAGTGCGTTGGACGGGTCGCCCGGCAGCACCCTCAGCAGCAGGAAGAGGACCACCATGGCAAGCAGCAGCGACACCACCAGGAAGGCGAAGCGACGCAGAAGATAGACGGCCATGACGTTCTCAAGAGTAAATGCTCGGGGAGCCGGCGAACGGCCCCCCGAGCATCCGGTGGATAACTCGCCCCTGTCTACTTCTTGACGATGTCGTATGCGTAGAACTGGGAGTTCAGCCCGTTGACCGGGTACCCGCTGAGGTCGCTCGACGCGACCACGATCTGCGGGTAGAGGTACAGCCAGGCGCTGGCGGCGTCCTTCGCGATCTGCTCGTTGACGAGCTTCAGCTTCGCGGTCTGGTCAGCGGTGGTGGTCGCCTGCTCGGCCTCGTCGACCCACTTGGTCACCTGCGGGTTGTCGTAGCCCCAGTAGAAGTCCGGGTTGCCGTACCAGACCACGTCGCGGTCGTTGACGTGCTCCTGCAGGGTGGCGGCGAAGTCGTGGTTCTTGAACACCTTCGTGTACCACTCGTCGGCCGAGATGGAGTTGATGTTCACCGTGATGCCGACCTTGGCGAGCTCGCTCTTCAGGAACTCGGCGACGGCGGGGTGCGGGTCGTACGTCGGGGTGTCCAGCGTGAACGTGAAGCCGTTCGGGAGACCGGCGGCAGCCAGCTCCTTCTTGGCCAGCGTCACGTCGTACGGGTTCACCTTCGTGAGGTCCTCGTACCAGGGGTCGCTCGGCGGGACCATCGAGCCGATCAGCGTGCCGTACTTGCCCCAGATGGAGCTCAGCAGCTTCTTCGTGTCGATCGCCGAGTAGACGGCCTTGCGCACCTCGACCTTGTCGAAGGGGGCGACCTTGTCGTTGAAGGCCAGCAGCTCCTTCGTCGTGGACTTGCCGTTGGAGATCGTGTAGTCCTTGTTGCCGTCGAACTGGGTGAGCGCATCCGGGCTCTGGATGCTGGTGACCACGTCCACCTGGTTGGTCACCAGGGCGTTGGAGAGGGCGGTGGCGTCGGTGAAGTAGTCGAAGACGACCTCCTTGTTCTTCGCCTTGTCGCCCCAGTAGCCGGCCGAGCGCTCGAGGCTCAGCGAGCTCCCGCGCTTCCAGGTGCCGAGCGTGTACGGCCCGGTGCCGTCTTCCGCGGTCTTGTAGTTCTTGGTGCCAGGACCGTAGATCCAGATGTAGCTGAGGTTGTACGGCAGCGAGATCGAGCGCGACTTCAGCGAGATGACGACGGTCTTGTCGTCCGGGGTCGCGATGCCGGAGATCACGGCGAGCTGGGACTTGCGCGCGGACTGCGAGTCGGCGGCGGTCACCCGCTCGATGCTGCTCTTGACGTCTGCGCTGGTGAGCGCCTTGCCGGAGTGGAATTTCACGCCGTCGCGCAGCGTGAACGTGTACGTGAGGCCGTCGTCGCTCATCGTGTACTTCGTGGCGAGCAGGGGCTCGACCTTGCCGTCGTCGGTGAGCTTGAACAGGCCCTCGTAGACGTTGCCGTTCAGCGCCTCGGTGACACCCTGGCCGCCACCGGCCGTGTTGTCGAGATTGACGGGCTCATACAGCGAGCCGATGGCGATGGATGCGTCTGCGCCGCTCGACGACGACGAGCCGCCCGCGCATCCGGCCAGAGCCAGAGTGGTGGCGACGGCCGTGGCGAGCACGACGAGAAGGGATTTCTTTCTCAACGGAGTTCTCCTGGTGGGGGTTGGGATGCTGTGCTGCTGTGCTGTGAAGCTGTGGTGGGCGCTGCGCGTGCCGCGCGCAACCGCGCGCGCCGTACGCCGCCGCTAGTGCGCGAAGCCGTCGCGGAACACGACGACCTTCTCGCCCGCGTCGACAGGGACGGCGAAGCGGTTGTTGCGCGGCGGGAGCGGACAGTTGTACTGGTCCGAGAAACCGCACGGGGGCACGAACGCACGGTTGAAGTCGAGGACGGCCTTGTCGCCGTCGTGTTGCACGAACAGGAAGCGGCCGGAACCGTACGTGCCGTCGTCGCCCTCCGCGCCGTTGGTCGGGTCGCCGAACACGAGCAGCAGTGTTCCGTCGTCGTCGAACGCGCTCAGCGAGTATTCGACGCCGTCTTTGCTGAAGGTGATGTCGCCCGGGACGACGAGGTCGCGGGTGCCTCCGTTGTCGCGGATGTGCTCGAACGGAACCGTGCGGGCGCCGTCGACCGGCGTGAAGGTGGCCTCGATGACCCACTCCGGGTTGAACGGGAACGCCGTGATGGTCTCGAACGCCTGGATCGCCGGCGAGTTCGCATCCCAGAGGCGGATGCCGCGCTCCGGCTGCCCCGTCTCCAGGTTGGTGCGGGTGAGCTCGGTGGCCGTGACGGTGTCCGGCTGCCCGGCCAGCGCATCCTGAGTGGTCGTCGTGTCGCCTTCGGCAAGCCAGCGGGTCTCGATGAGGCTGAGGTTGCCTGTCGCCGCGACGACGGAGGCGAGACGCCACTCGCGCCACGCCTGGTGGCCGGCGCGGGCTTCGTCGATGGTGGATGAGGAGGCGAGCGGGGCGATGGATGTTTCAGTCACGATGTCTGCCATAACCATCAGAGTCTGCGACTTGTTCCCGCATCGGCCCTATTCGTGTTGCACAGTGTTGCGCGTCGTGGCCTTGACCACCTGCGGCGAGACGGCGAGGACGATGCCGACGAGCGCGGGGACGAGCAGCGCCCAGCCGAGGTCGGGACGCGCGTAGAGGCCCTGGAAGGAACCGACGGCGACCGCGATCTGCAGGATCTGGATGGTCACCGCCGACGCACGCGTCCAGTTCTGCGCCCTGAGCGCTCCGATCGCGGTCGCGACCACCCAGATGGCCGCGATGACCACGAGCACCAGGATGGCGACGGCCGTCGTGAACGACTCCGGCGTGACCGTGAGCAGTTCGACGAGCAGCCACACCGCCGCCCCGGCGACGAGCAGCGCCTCCAGGAAGAGCAGGACGGCGAGCGCGACCAGCAGAGGGGGCCGCCGGTGGACGTCGGACGCCGCGCTCACAGGGTCGCCCTGACGGTCGAGACGGGGGTCGGTGGAACGGTCGGACTGGTCCCCATCGGGGGGCGGAACTCTAGCACTCATTCATTTCTCGCTTGTGTTCACAGCGTTATCTCATACAAAACTATTGATTCGGATTATGCGCTATGGGAGCATATTCGAGGTCGAGTTAGCGCTCACAGGGTCGTGGGCAGGTCTATCCCCCACGGATCATTCACCCTGTAGCTCGACTGCTTACCATGCATCCTAGGCCGTAGCGGCCGGGGAACAATCAGCAAACAAGGAGCACATCTTCATGGACTGGCGCGACAAAGCTGCCTGCCTCACAGCGGACCCCGAGCTTTTCTTCCCCGTCGGCAACACCGGGCCCGCCGTCGACCAGATCGACAAGGCGAAGTCCGTGTGCGCCCGCTGCACCGTGACCGAGATCTGCCTCCAGTACGCCCTCGAGACCGGACAGGACTCCGGCGTCTGGGGTGGCCTCTCCGAAGACGAGCGCCGCGCGCTCAAGCGCCGCGCCGCCCGCGCACGCCGGGCCTCCTAGACCCGCCACAGCACGAGGCGCCCCGCCGAGGCGCTCCCTCGCACACCTAGCACTCGAGGGAGCGGCCTCGGCTTTCGTGTTTAACGCGCGCGAGCAGTCGCAGTCTCGCACCCCCGACCCTCCGCACGAACGGAGAACAGGGCGCCACCTCCCCAGACTCCGCACGAACGGAGAACCGGACATCCCTGCCCCGAAACTCCGCACGAACGGAGTCCGCGACGGCGTGGCGGGCGCGAACTCCGCTCGAACGGAGTTCGGCCGGACGACGCGCAACGGCGGAAGATCGGGCCGACGCGCCGTGGAGATGTCCGCTTGAGCGGAGAAGCCGCGCACCCACGACCGGATGTCCGCTTGAGCGGAGAGGCCGGGACCGAGAGGCGCGGGTCAGCCGGGGAGCTGGCCGAGGCCGTCGACCTTCGGGATGGCGGCGAGCAGACGGCGCGTGTAGCTCGCCTGCGGGTTGTTCCAGACCTCCGCGACCGGGCCGCGCTCGACGATGCGGCCGGCGCTCATCACCGCGACGTCGTCGGCGATCTCGCGCACGATGGCGAGGTCGTGGCTGATGAACAGCAGGGCAGCGCCCGTCTCGATCGCCAGGGTGCGCATCATCCCGGCCACGCGCGCCTGCAGCGAGGCGTCGAGCGACGCGATCGGCTCGTCGCCGATCAGCAGGTCCGGGCCGGTGGCGATGGCACGCGCGATGGCGATCCGCTGACGCTGGCCGCCCGAGAACGCGTGCGGGTGCTTGGTCGCGGCCGACGCATCCAGTTCGACGGCTTCAAGCAGCGACGCGACCGTCCAGGCCGACCGGTCCGGGTTGATGCGCAGGCCGTCGGTCAGCTGGCTCGCAATGGTCCTCCGCGGGTTGAGCGACGCATACGGATTCTGGAACACCATCTGGATGCGCAGCTGAGCCTTGTCCCGCTTCCGCAGCCCGAGCCTGCGCACCGGCTCGCCCTCGAAGTGGATGCTCCCGTGCTGCACGGGCTCGAGGCCGCAGACGGCCCGGGCGATCGTCGACTTCCCGCATCCGGATTCGCCGACGAGGCCGAGCACCTGGCGTTTGTCGAGGCGCAGGCTGACGCCGTCGACAGCGGTCAGCCGCCCGCGCCCCGGCTGCTTGTACGTGACGACGAGGTCCTCGATGTCGAGCAGGCTCATGATGCATCCCTGTCGGTGCTGGGCAGCGCGTCGATGAGCGCGCGCGTGTATTCGTTCTGCGGGTCCGTGATGATCTGGAACCGGTCGCCGTGCTCGACGATCTCTCCGTTGCGCATCACCGCGATCGTGTCCGCCAGCGCCGACATCACGCCGAGGTCGTGCGTGACGAGCAGCACGGCGAGGTCGAGCTCGTCGCACAGGGTGCGCAGCAGCCGCAGGATGCCCGCCTGCACGGTCACGTCGAGCGCCGTCGTCGGCTCGTCGGCGACCAGCACGGACGGGCCGCAGATGATCGCCATCGCGATGGCGATGCGCTGCAGCTGGCCTCCGGAGAACTGGTGCGGGTACTTCTTCAGCGCACCGGCCGGGTCGGGCACCTTCACCAGTTCGAGCGTGTCGATGGCGCGCGCAATGGCCTCCTTCTTGGAGATCTTGCGGTGCGCTCTGAGGTGGTCGGTGAGCTGCCCTTCGATCGTGAGCATCGGGTGCAGGCTCGCCGTCGGATCCTGGAACACCATCGCGACCCGCGAGCCGCGCAGCTCGTTCAGCGCCCTTCCCCGCAGTTCGAGCAGGTTGCGTCCCTCGAACTCGATCGTGCCGCCGGTCTGCGATCCTGCGGGCAGCAGCCCGAGGGCCGCGAGCCCCGTCATGGTCTTGCCCGACCCCGACTCGCCGGCCAGCCCGGTGATCCGGCCGGCTGGCACCTCGAGGTCGATGCCGCGCAGGATGTGCTTCGCACGCTCGCCTGACCCGATCGACATCGTCAGGTTCCGGATGCTCAACCCGCTCACAGTGCCCTCCCCTGAACGCTCTCAGCCGTGCGCGGATCCAGGGAGTCGCGCAGGGCGTCCCCGAGGAAGTTGAACGCGAGCACCACGGAGAGGATCGCGAGCCCAGGGAACACGGCGATCCACCAGGACGAGAAGTTGAGGACGCCGGACGAGACCATCGCGCCCCAGTCCGGTGTCGGCGGCACAGCGCCGAGGCCGAGGAACGACAGGCCGGACAGCAGCAGGATCGCCGTGCCCACATCCAGGGTCGCCAGCACGAACACCGGCGCGATGATGTTGGGCAGGATGTCCTTCGACAGCGACACCACCGGGCTGTTGCCCAGCAGACGTCCCGCGATCACGTACTCGCTCGTGCGCGCCCCCAGCACCAGCGAACGGGTGACGCGGGCGTATGCGGGCCACGACACGATCAGCATCGCGATCACCGCGTTGGTCAGGCTCGGGCCGAGGGATGCGGCGATCACCATCGCGAGGATGATCGTCGGGAACGCGAACACCAGGTCGGCGATGCGCATGATGATCTCATCGGCCGCCTTGCCGATGTATCCGGCGACGGCTCCGAGGATCGAGCCGATCACCAGCGACGACGCCACCAGCAGGAGCGCGAGCAGGATGGAGACGCGGGCGCCCGCGATGACGCGGGAGAGCACATCCCTCCCCACCTCGTCGGTGCCGAACCAGTTGACCGGGTTCGGGGCGAGCAGCTTGGTGAAGCTCTGGGCGAGAGGGTCGTACGGCGCGATCCACGGTGCGAGGATCGCGACCAGCAACCACACCACCACGATCGCGCCGCCGGTGACGGCGAGCGGCGTCCGCATCGCGCGCGGCACGTTGAGCCTGGCGCGGAACGGGCGGCGCAGCCCGCGGGAGAGAACGTCCTGGGTCATGCCGTCCTCACTCTCGGGTCGATCAGACCGTATGCGATGTCGACCACCAGGTTGAGCCCGATGTAGACGAAGCCGACCACGAGGCCGACGCCCATGATGGCCGGGAGGTCGAGCTTGGTCGCCGCGGAGAACGCGTACTCGCCGAGCCCGTGCCAGGAGTAGATCTTCTCGACGAGCACGGTGCCGGAGAGCAAGGAGCCGAACGCCAGGCCGACCACGGTGATGATCGGCACGAGCGAGCCGCGCAGCACGTAGCGGAACACCACGGTGTGCGCCGGGAGGCCCTTGGCCCTGGCGGCACGCACGTAGTCGAGGTCCAGGACTTCGAGCACGGCGGAGCGCGCGAACCTGGTCAGCAGGCCGATCGTGTACAGCGCGAGCACGGAGGCGGGAAGGATGAGGTGGTAGACCGCATCCCAGAACGTCGGCAGGTCGCCGGCGAGCAGCGCATCCACGGTATAGAGGCCCGTGACCTGCGGAGGCGCGATGGCCGTCGGTGCCAGCCGGCCCGACCCGGGAAACAGGTGCAGCTGGTAGAAGAAGACGAAGTAGACGACCAGCGCCAGCCAGAACGCGGGCATCGAGACGCCGATGAGGCTGATGACCCGGATGAGCTGATCCCAGAACGTGCGCCGCTTGAGGGCGGCGATCAGGCCGAGGCCGATGCCCAGGACGATCGAGATGACGATCGCGGTCACCGCCAGCTCGATCGTGGCGGGGAACGCCCGCGACAGGTCGGAGGCGACGGCGTTGTGCGTCTGAGTGGACGTGCCGAGGTTGCCCTGGAGCACGTGACCGAGGTAGGTGAGGTACTGCACCGGCAGCGGCTTGTCGAGTCCCTGCGCCTCGCGGAACTGCTGCACGATCGCCGGGTCGGCCGCTGCCTGCTCACCGAGGGCCGCCTGCACGGGGTCTGCCGGGACGAGGTTGGTCAGCGTGAACGTGACGAGCGTGACTCCGAAGAGGAGCAGGACGGTGATGCCGAGCCGGATCGCGAGGTAACGCGCCAGCGGGGGGATCCCCGCCGGCGCGTTCCTCTCGCGTTCGCCCGGAGGCGTCTTACTTGATGCCCGCAAAGTCGATCGTCCAGAGCGGGTTGAGCGACAGGGACGTGATGGACTTCGCGGTCACCACGTTCTGCGCAGGCTGCAGCAGCGGAATGAACGGCCCTGAGGCGTTCTGCGCCTTCTGCAGCGCCTGGTAGGCGGCGGTGCGCTCCTCCGTGCCGGTCGCGGCCTTGGCCTTCGCTGCCAGGTCGCTCACGGTCGGGTCGGCATCCGCCGTCCAGCCGGCGCGGAGGCCGACCAGTTCACCGGGGGTGAACGCCAGGTAGTTCGAGGGGTCCGGGAAGTCCGGGCCCCAGTACCAGAGTCCCATCGGCTCCTTGCCGTTGCGGTACGCATCCAGCTCGGTGGCGACGGGCGCGGGGGCGAGCTGGACGGTGATTCCGACGGTCTTGAGCTGAGCCTGGATGGACTCGGCGACCGACTGCAGCGACAGGCCCTGCACGGTGATGTCGTTCGGGAAGTTCAGCTTGACCGTCTGGCCGCTGTATCCGGACTTCGCGAGCGCCGCCTTCGCGCCGCTGAGGTCGAACTGGTTGCCGTCCGACGCCTTCAGCGCGCCGATGAAGATCGACGGGATGACGCCGCCCGGCCGCTCGGACCCCTTGCCGGCCAGGTCGAGGATCTTGTCGTAGTCGATCCCCTTCTTGACGGCGTCCAGGAAGTCCGGGTTGCTGGTGAACGGGTCGACGGCCTTGTCCTGGTTGAGCAGGAGGAAGATCGTGTATCGCGACGCCGCCGAGATGACGTTGACCTTGGAGGCGTCGATGGCCGCGACCTGGTCGGGGTTCAGGTCGAGTGCGATCTGGGAGTCGCCCGCCTCCACGTTCAGCTTCTGGGTCGGTCCCTGCACGTTGCGGAGCACGACGCGGTCGTATGCCGGAGCCTTTCCGCTGTACTTCGGGTTCTTCTTCAGCACCACCTGGGATGCGGCGTCGAACGACTCGAGCATGTACGGGCCGGAGCCTGCCGAGGTCTTGTTGAGGAAGGACTCCGCCTTGTCGTCTGCGGTGGCCGACCCGCCGTTCTTCTCGACGACCTTCTTGTTCACGACGCCGAGCGCCGGGTTGGGAAGGATGTACGGGAGAGCGGGGTTCGGCTCTGCCGACGTGAGCGTCAGCGTGGTGTCCGAGGTCTTCGCCACGGTGATGCCGTCGAGCAGGAAGGACGGGTTGCCCTTGATGCCGAGCACGCGCTGCAGCGAGAACACGGCGTCGTCGGCGGTGACCTTGGAGCCGTCCGAGAACGTGGAGTCGCCCTTCATGGTGAGGGTGAGCACCTTGTTGTCGGCCGACATGGTGTAGCTGGCGAGCCCGTCGACCGGCTTCGAGACATCGCTGCCGTCGAAGGTGAGGAGGGTCTGGTAGAGAGCGTGGGCGACCATGCCGCCGGTGGTCTCGTACTCGCGGTTCGGGTCTGCGGTCTTCAGGTCGAACGAGGCGTCGACCACGATCGACTTCCCGCCGGACGATGACGCGTTGTTGGAAGTGCCGCCGCAGGCGCTCAGGACGAGCGCGCTGGCGACTGCGATGCCGACGAGGCCGGCGCGACGCAGGGAATGGGACACGGATGACCCCTTTGACTTGGTTGGAAGGTTAGGTGTGAAATTACTGTCATCCATGAATGTGTGTCAACTTTGCGCGGAAATCTCGGACGAATGTGCTGCGCTTCTGCCCTCGACGGCATATTATCTCCATCACGCGGGCCATTTCGCCCGCTCGGAGGACGAATGTGAGGGCGCATGGAACTCGACGAGACGCATATCCGGATGCTGGAACTTCTGCGAGAGGATGGCCGCACCTCCATCGCCGCCCTGGCTGAAGAACTCGGCATCTCGCGCTCCAACGCGTACGCCCGCTATGAGGCGCTCGTGAAGAACGGCGTGATCCGCGGGGTGCACGCCGACATCGACCCGGCCGCCGTCGGCCTGAGCGTCTCAGCGCTGGTCTTCGTCACCCTCCGGCAGAGCCAGTGGGCCGACTTCCGCAGCAGGCTGGAGACCCTGCCGGAACTCGAATACTTCACCGTGATGACCGGCGAGCACGACGCGATGCTGCTCGTCCGCGCCAGCGGCGTCTCCGCCATCCACAACCTCGTGGCCACCCGGCTCGCGCAGTGGCCGTCGATCAAGGCGACGGTCACGGTGTTCCTCATGGACGAGCAGGCGACGAGGGTGTCGCTCCGGATGCCCCGGGTCGCCTCCGACGCACTGCAGACCTCGGGCGAGCGCTACGGCATGACCCGGTTCGTCCGAACCAGCGACCAGCGGGCGGAGCGGGCGACGGCCGATCCACGCAGACGGCGGTGAGCTGAGGCTACGCCACCTCGCGGCACACGGAGACGTGCTGCGCGCCATCCGGGGTCGCGAACTCCTCGGTGAGGATCAGCCGGCCGTCGTCGTCGGTCGAGAGCGTCGATGTGGCGCTCCCCTGCGCCGTGCTGCCGTCGATGCCGTGGTGCACGAACGAGATGTGCAGCACGTCGTCCTCCCTGCGCCCGACGAAGCGGCCGACCGCGACGGTGTCGCCGACGTACTCGCCCCACAGCACCCCGGAGTCCTCACGGTAGAGGAAACGTGTCGGAGCATCCTCGGCCACCACACTCGACGTCGACGAGATCATGTCGAAGTACTTGCCGTCGAGGGGAGCGGATGCGCGGGTGTTCTTGGCGGAGGCGGTCACGGCGGACCATTCTGCCCCCGCTGCCCTGGGGGTTGTCAAACCGGGATGCGATCCGTCCAGCGGGCGCGCATCCGGAGCCTGTTGCGCGGCATTTGTGTTGCGAAACGCCGTTTGCGCGGAACGATTCGTCCCGAACCACGTTTTCGCCGCTACAGATGGATGCGGCGGGTGCGAACGACCGGACGTTATGACTTCGTGAGGTAGCGCAGCGGCACCTCGATGGTCACCTCGGTGCCCTGTCCCATCATCGTGTGCCAGTCGATCGTGCCGCCCAGCTCGCCCTGGATGAGCGTGCGCACGATCTGCGTGCCGAGCCCGCTGCCCACCTTGCCCTCCGGCAGGCCGGAGCCGTTGTCGACCACCTTGACCGTGAGCGAGTCCTCCGAGCGGTCGGCGATGATCTCCACCTCGCCCTCGCGACCCGCGAGCCCGTGCTCGACGGCGTTGGTGACGAGCTCGGTGAGTGCGAGCGCGAGCGGCGTCGCGTACTCGCTCGGCAGCGAACCGAAGCTGCCGGACGACTTCGGGTGCACGGTCGTGTTGTGGCTCGACGCGACCTCGGCCACCAGCAGCAGCACCCGTGCGAACACGTCGTCGAAGTCGACGATCTGGTTGAGCCCGGTGGAGAGTGTGTCGTGCACGACGGCGATGGCCGCCACCCGGCGCATCGCCTGGTTGAGGGCCTCCCTGGCCTCCTCCGAGTGCGTGCGGCGGGCCTGGATGCGCAGCAGCGACGCGACGGTCTGCAGGTTGTTCTTCACCCGGTGGTGGATCTCCCGGATGGTCGCATCCTTGGTGATGAGCTCGCGCTCCTGGTGCCGCAGCTCGGACACGTCGCGGCAGAGGACGATCGCGCCGACGCGCTCCCCCCTGTTGCGGATCGGGATGGCCCTGAGCGACACGGTGACGCCGCGCGCCTCGATGTCGGTGCGCCACGGTGCCCGCCCGGTGACGACGAGCGGGAGGGACTCGTCGACGGTCATCCGGCCGGACAACAGCCGGGTGGTGACGGTGGCGAGGGACTCGCCCTCCAGCTCCTCGGTGAAGCCCATCCTGTTGAAGGCGCTGAGGGCGTTCGGGCTGGCGAAGGTGGTGATCCCATCCACGTCGAGCCTGATGAGGCCGTCGGAGGCGCGGGGCGCTCCACGCCGCGGGCCGCTGGGCGCCCCCAGGTCGGGGAAGTCGCCGGTGGCGATCATGTTGAAGAGGTCGTTGGCGCACGCGTTGAACGTGAGTTCCTGACGGCCCGGGGTGCGCGCCTCGCTGAGGTTGGAGTGCCGCGTGATGACGGCGACAGGCTGCTCGGCGGTCTCGGGAGAGTTGACGCTCAGCCGCCGGATGACCGGGACGGCGAGCACCCTGGTGGGCGTCTCCTCGAACCAGTCCGGCGCGTTGGTGTCGATGATCTGCTTGGTCTGGAACGCATCCGTGACCTGCTGCCGCCACTCCGGCTTGATCCGCTGGCCGACGAAGTCACGGTAGAACAGGGTCGCGGCGCTCGACGGGCGCGCGTGCGCGACGGCGACGAAATCGTCATCGGTGGTCGGCACCCACAGCACGATGTCGGCGAAGGCCAGATCGGCGAGGAGCTGCCAGTCCCCGACGAGGCCGTGCAGCCAATCGACGTCCTCCTCCGAGGAACGGGTATGGGCATGCACAAGATCACTGAGCGTCGACACGCACCTAGTCTAGGCAGTCCCCCGACACGATCACGGATGTTATCCACAGCCTGTGTTAGAGCCCTGGACTCCCCGTAGACGCGCCTGCTTGAGTGACACTCACGCGGCGGCCGGAGCGAGGAGAGGCTTCCCGCTGCCAGCACCGAAGCAAGTCGCCGCACAGCCGCGGCCACGACGAGGGGAAAACTCCTGTGACCACCGTTCTCAACCACCACGACGACCGCGCCAGCCCGACCGCCCTCCGCGAACGGGCCGGGATGCGCCTCCGGGCGCGGCAGGGGGCGGATGCGGTGGATGCGCCTGAAGCGGCTCAGGAGGCGCGTGGACGGGGCCAGGGGCCCGAGGGTGGGGCTCCGCCGTTCCGGGCCGTCGCGGAGCTTCCAGCCGTCCCGCGCGCGGACGGGCTGCCCGATCCGGCGCCCCTCGCGGCCAACCTCGCTCTACGCGTCATCGAGGTCCTGGCCGGAGCGAGGAACATCGACCAGCTCAGCCGCTGGGTGAGCGACTCGGTCTTCGTGCATCTGCTGCGACGCACCACCATCTCGGAGCGCACCAGGAAGATCGCGGGCACCCCGGTCCAGCGCCCGCGCCTCTGGGTCGGCGAGCCGTACATCGCGACCCCACGCGACGGAGTGATCGAGGCGGTCGTGCTCGTGCACCAGCCCAACCGCACGCGCGCCGTCGCCATGCGCCTCGACGTGGTCGGCTCGCGCTGGAGGGCGAGCGCGATGACCGTGCTGTGAAATCACCAGCCGGAGACGCGAATGGCCGCCCCGGGCGGGGCGGCCATTCGTGGTCGGTCAGGAGCGGGTCAGCGCTTCTTGCCCTGGGCGCGGCGCTCTGCGCGGTTGGCGGGAGCGGCGTCGTCGCTGTCGGAGACGCGCTGGCCGAAGGCTCCGCGCTGGGTGCCGCCCTGGGCGGGCGGCGCGGATGCCTCGTTCGCCTGCTGCTGCGCGCGCTGGGCGCGGGCGGTGGCGCTCTGCTCGATCTGGCCGCGCTGGTTGCGGACCTCGACGCCGCCGGCGTCGCTCGGAGCCGAGTAGCTGAGCGGGGCGCCGTCGTCGCCGCGGCCGAGGCCCTTGGCGGCCACGCTCGGCGCCTCGACCTCGCCGGGAGCCTCGTTGACCTCCACCTCCAGGTTGAACAGGAAGCCGACCGTCTCCTCGCGGATCGAGCCCATCATCTGCTGGAACATCGCGTAGCCCTCGCGCTGGTACTCGACCAGAGGGTCGCGCTGGGCCATCGCGCGCAGGCCGATGCCGTCCTTCAGGTAGTCCATCTCGTAGAGGTGGTCGCGCCAGCGGCGGTCGATCACCGAGAGGACGACGCGGCGCTCCAGTTCGCGCATCGCGGGCGAACCGAGCGACTCCTCGCGCTTCTTGTAGGCGATCCGTGCATCCGACAGGATCTCGCGGCGCATGAAGTCGCGGTTGATCTTGCCCTTGTTGCCCGCCTCGGTGATGACCTCGTCGATCGTCACGCCCACCGGGTAGAGCGTCTTCAGCTCGGCCCACAGGGCGTCGAAGTCCCAGTCGTCGCCGTTGCCTTCGCCCGTGTGCTGGTCGAGGATGTCGTCGATCACCTCGGTGAGGAACTGCTGCGTGCGCTCGTGCAGGTCGTCGCCCTCGAGGATGTGACGGCGGTCGCCGTAGATCGCCTCGCGCTGGCGGTTGAGGACGTCGTCGTACTTGAGGACGTTCTTGCGGATCTCCGCGTTGCGGGCCTCCACCTGCGACTGGGCGCTGCGGATGGCCCTGCTGACCACCTTCGACTCGATGGCGAGGTCGTCGGGGACGTTTCCCCTGCCCATCAGCGACTCGGCTGCTCCCGCGTTGAACAGGCGCATCAGGTCGTCGGTCAGCGACAGGTAGAAGCGGCTCTCGCCCGGGTCGCCCTGGCGGCCGGAACGACCGCGCAGCTGGTTGTCGATGCGGCGCGACTCGTGGCGCTCCGTGCCGAGCACGTAGAGCCCGCCCGCCGCGACGACCTTGTCCGCCTCGGTCTGGACCTTCTCCTTGACGGAGTTGAAGACCTCATCCCACGCAGCCTCGTACTCCTCCGGGGTGTCGACGGGCGACAGGCCGCGGGCGTTCATCTCGGCGACGGCGATGAACTCGGCGTTGCCGCCGAGCATGATGTCGGTTCCACGACCGGCCATGTTGGTGGCGACGGTGACGGCGCCGAGGCGTCCGGCCTGCGCGACGATCGCGGCCTCACGGGCGTGGTTCTTGGCGTTGAGCACCTCGTGCCGCACGCCCTTCTTGGCGAGCAGGCGGGAGAGGTATTCGCTCTTCTCGACGCTGGTCGTTCCGACGAGGACAGGCTGGCCCTTCTCGTGACGCTCCGCGATGTCTTCGACCACCTGGGCGAACTTCGCCTGCTCGTTCTTGTAGACGAGGTCGGACTGGTCGATGCGCTGCATCGGCTTGTTCGTCGGGATGGGGACGACGCCGAGCTTGTACGTGCTCATGAACTCGGCGGCCTCCGTCTCGGCCGTTCCGGTCATGCCGGACAGCTTCTTGTAGAGGCGGAAGTAGTTCTGCAGGGTGACCGTGGCGAGGGTCTGGTTCTCGGCCTTGACCTCGACACCCTCCTTCGCCTCGATGGCCTGGTGGATGCCCTCGTTGTATCGGCGACCCATCAGGATGCGGCCGGTGTGCTCGTCGACGATCAGCACCTCGCCGTTCATCACGACGTAGTCCTTGTCGCGCTTGAACAGGGCGTTCGCCTTGATCGCGTTGTTGAGGAAGGAGATGAGGGGCGTGTTGGCCGACTCGTAGAGGTTGTCGATGCCGAGGTAGTCCTCGACCTTCTCGATGCCCGGTTCGAGCACGCCGACGGTGCGCTTCTTCTCGTCGATCTCGAAGTCGACCTCCGGCTCGAGACGCTTGGCGAGGTTGGCGAACTCGTTGAACCAGCGGTTCGCCTCACCGGAGGACGGACCGGAGATGATCAGCGGGGTGCGGGCCTCGTCGATGAGGATGGAGTCGACCTCGTCGACGATCGCGAAGAAGTGGCCGCGCTGGACCATGTCGCTCGCCTGCCACGCCATGTTGTCGCGCAGGTAGTCGAAGCCGAACTCGTTGTTGGTGCCGTACGTGATGTCTGCCGCGTACTGCTCGCGGCGCTCCTCCGGCGTCTGGCCGGCTAGGATCACGCCGGTGCTCATGCCGAGCGCGCGGAACACGCGGCCCATCAGCTCGGACTGGTAGCTGGCGAGGTAGTCGTTGACCGTGATGACGTGCACGCCGCGGCTGGCGATCGCGTTGAGGTACGCGGCCGTCGTGGCGACGAGGGTCTTGCCCTCACCGGTCTTCATCTCGGCGATGTTGCCGAGGTGCAGGGCGGCGCCGCCCATGATCTGCACGTCGAAGTGACGCATCCCGAGGGTGCGCTTCGCGGCCTCGCGCACCGCGGCGAAGGCCTCGGGCAGCAGGTCGTCGAGAGACTCGCCGTTGCTGTATCGCTCCCGCAGTTCGACGGTCTCGTGCATGAGCTCTTCGTCGGTGAGTTCGCTGAAGTCGTCCTCGAGCGCGTTCACCGCTTTGGCGTACGCCTCCAGGCGACGGAGGGTACGGCCCTCGCCGACTCGGAGGACCCTTTCCAATACTGAGGCCACGTATGCACTCCACTTTGTTTGTTCAGGCTGATGTCGCCTGTCGCCCAGTCGGGCGCACGTCGAACCGCCGGCCGTGGCCGACGCTAGACATATCGTACTTGTTTCGCCGTTGGGTTCGGCGGGTAGTTCCTGTGAGGGCGCTCCGGAAAGCGGGGCGCCGATGGTGACGGCCGCCTGGGCCGCCACCATCGGCGCTGTTCCGGTGTCACAAAGCCGGTGTCGCTGAGACCGGATGCCGGTCAGCCTCCGAGCTTGCGGCTCGCGGTCGCGACCTCCTGCAGTTCCTCCGCCTCGTCGTCCAGGGCGATCACGCCGTAGTCCCAGCCCTTGCGGCGGTAGACGACGCTCGGGCGCTGGTTCTCCTGGTCGATGAAGAGGTAGAAATCGTGGCCGACGAGCTCCATGTAGTACAGAGCGTCGTCGACGGTCATGGGGACGGAGGCGAACACCTTCTTGCGGATGACGACGGGGCTGTAGTCGTCGTCCGCCTCCTCCGCTCCTTCCGCATCATCGGAGACGACGGGAACGCTGCCCGTCCTCACCTGATCGAGTACTGCCACCGGGGCCGCTGCGAGTCCGACGGCGCTGAAGCCGTCCGTGCTCGCCTCTCGGAGCGACGTCGGCCTGTGCTGGCCGC
Source organism: Leifsonia araucanica (assembly GCF_051161895.1). Lineage (NCBI taxonomy): Bacteria > Bacillati > Actinomycetota > Actinomycetes > Micrococcales > Microbacteriaceae > Leifsonia > Leifsonia araucanica. The sequence goes on along the minus strand of NZ_JBMBTW010000002.1, from coordinate 3,844,460 downwards.
GATGCACCTTGCGACGGTCCTTCGCCCTGCGCACCCGTTCCAGGAGCTTTCCGAGGGCGATGTCGAACGCCGCGTACTTGTCGGTCCCGGTCGCTTCCGACCTCACGACGGCCTTGGGGCCGACGAGTGTCAGTTCGACGCGATCATCGCCGTTCTGGGTGCCGACCTTCTCGTTGTGACGACTGACCTTGATCTCGAAAGAGATCGCGCGTTCGGCGAGGTGCGAGACCTTTTCCGCCTTCTCAGTCGCGTATTCACGGAAACGATCGGTGATTCCCAGGTTGCGTCCGATGATGTTGATGTCCATGGAGACCTCCCTGTTCCGGCGTGCCGTCCGCCCGGATCACGAAGGGCGGGTCATCCACACCTTTTCGACCACCGTAGTGCCGTCCGCCTCGGAAGTGAACAGGTAGAAGTGCTCTATCTGCCGAAGGTTTCCCGAGCGGTCCCCGTGCGTCAGGACAACCGCGGCGTGCCCCCTCGCAGCGGCGTCCGCGCGACTGCTACGGCGGCGACGATCCTGCCTCCGGCAGCGGCGACGGCGCGTGCCGCCTCCCGCACGGTGGAACCCGTGGTGACGATGTCGTCGACGATCAGGCAGTCCCTCCCCCGCAGCCGCGGGGACGCGGCGAGGCTGCCCTCCCGGTTGCCTGCACGCTGGCGGGCGGTGAGGCCGACCTGATCGTGGGTCTGCCTGGTGAGCCGCAGCGCGCGCCACAACGGGGGCGACAGGATGCGCGACCGGCGCAGGAGCATCGCCGTCGGATGGTATCCCCTGCGGCGGAAGGCGGCGCGGGTCGACGGGATGACGACGGGGAGGACGGCGCGCCGCGCATCAGGGCGGAGACGCACGGGAGGCGCATCCGGTCGCAGCTGAGGAAGGGCTGCCATGATGGCCGCCCGCAAAGCTCCGGCGAGCACGGGCGCCGCGTCGGTTCGCCCTCCGTCTTTGAAGGCGAGCAGCACGCGCCTGGTCACGCCGTCGTAGTCGAGCGCTGCGAACAGCGGAGGGTCGAAGGCGTCCGGCGCGATCGGTCCTGGCCGCATGGTGCGCGTGCAGTTCGCGCAGACGGCGCGGTCTGGGCGGCCGCAGCCGCTGCAGCGCACGGGGAGCAGCACGGCGGCCGCGTCGAGGAGGGAGTCTCGGATCAGGGTCGTTGGTGTCATGGTTCGAGCATCCCGTGCGGGAGGTCGCGGCGGACCGGGCGGTGGGAATCGGTGGAGAACGCGCCAAACTACCTGGCCTGTGGAGAGAACAGCTGCGCCGCTCTCAGCGCAGCAGGGTCACGGCTGGCCGAGCTGTACCGCGACGGCGCCGACCTTGTCGGTCTGCGCCTGCCAGCCTGTGCCCGTCGGGGCTTGCAGCGAGCCGTCGGAGGTGAGCACCAGGTAGCGGGCGAGGCCGCCTGCTCCGACGATCGTCATGCCTGCTCCCGGGCCCGCGGCCGTGGTGGAGGTGCCGCCGATGGTCTGCTCGGAGATCGACGTCGCGTCGCCGCTCAGGTCGCTGAGCACGGCGACGGTCAGCTCGCCGGTCCAGGCCACGGAACGCGGGGTCCCCTGGCCAACGGCCAGCTCGATCGGCTCGGTGAGGGCTGTCGGCACCCCGGCCTCGCCGCGGACGACGCCCGCAGCGACCAGGAGCGTCTGCGCGCCGTTCGTGAGCAGCGCGACCACGCGCGTTCCGTCGCGGGACACCGCGAGCGACTCGATCGCGGACGCAGACGGCCACGCGGTCTTCACCGGATGCGCCTGCCCGTCCTGACTGTACGCCTGCAGCGCGCCCGGGCTGCCCTGCGGCACGGACCAGACCCAGCCGCTCGTGTCGATGGCGGGTGCGATCAGGCCGGCGCGCGCATCCACTTTGGCGGGCTCAGCGCTCTTGCGCACGACGTAGGCCGCGCCGTGGGACAGCACGGCCGCCTCATCCCGTGCCGCGTTCAGGGCGACGGCGGTGGGCTGCAGGGCGACGATCTTGTCGCTGATCCCGCTCAGCTCGGTGACGCTCGACCCGCTCAGCAGGCCGAAGGTGTTCTGGCGGTAGACGATGGGGTGGGAGTCGACGGGCGGGTCCTGGGTGGGCGCGTTGGCGTCGCTGATCGGCGGGATCTGCTGCAGGTTGCCCTCGATCGAGATCTCGACGCTCTGCGCGAGGCTGCCGAGGCTCTGCTCGAGTTCGAGCTGCATCCGTTGCAGGGCGAGCGTGTCCGCCTGCCCGGCCTCCGAGCTCAGGTCGACCCTGGCGACCCCTCCCGAGGTCGTCACAGACGGGAGAGCCAGCTGTGTCCCCTGCGGGAAGGCGCTGGTCACGGCACCGTTCAGCCACTTGGCCGGCCCGGCCAGGATGGCGCTCGCGACCCGCGTGGCCGCGGTGGCGACGCGGGCGGGGAACCAGCGCGCATCCGGCACCAGATAGGCGTAGTCGGGGCTGAAGAAGTAGACGGGCTGCTGGGAGTAGACGGACCGGAACGTCGGGTCGTCGATGATCACGCCGTTCGGGGCCACGGCGATGCGCCACTCGCCGTCCTGCTTCTCGAGCTCGTAGCGGAGGCCGACCGGCGCCGTGCTCGACACCGGATGGTACGCACCGACGCTGTCGACGTTGGCGACCGGGTTCACCTGGACGCTCCACTGGTTGCCGTCGTGGTCGAACGACCGGTTGCGGCCGTCGTCGACCGTCACCGACTCGTCCGGGTTCCACTTGGCCGACATCGATCTGGTGAGGTACTTCCTGGCGATGTCGAAGTTGTTCTTCGGGCTGGACGCTGCGTCGATGAAGCCCTGGACGATCCGCTCCTGGGTCGCGCCCTTCTCCGGTGGAGACGGGTTGAAGTCGAGGTCGAGCGGGTCGTTGACCTGCGCAACCGGACCGCCCTGGCGTACCGGCCCCGAACTCGGGATGCTCGCGCACGCGGCGAGCACGCAGAGCACGACGGCGGCGACCACACCGGCGACGGTGCGGCGCAACGGGCTGTGGAGTCTCATGCTGTCGCCCCTCTGTCCGTCAGCTCCTGCGTCCCCGCCCGCGCACCGGCCACCCCGGTGGCTCCGGCGTCGACCGGCGGAAGCGGCAGCGGAGACGACGCGATCTCCTTGCCTGGCACGCGCGGCAGGGTCAGCCGGAAGCAGGAGCCTGCCCCAGGAGCGGACCAGACCTGCAGCCAGCCGGAGTGCAGCGTCGCGTCCTCCAGCGAGATCGCGAGTCCCAGCCCGGTGCCGCCGATGGTGCGCTTGCGCGACGGGTCGGCCCGCCAGAACCGGTCGAACACGTGGTTGACCTCCTGCTGGCTCATCCCGATCCCGTAGTCCCGGACGGTCAGCGCGACGGCGCTCTCGTTGCTGTCGACGGTCACGACCACCGGCTTGCCGTCGCCGTGCTCGATGGCGTTGCCGATCAGGTTGCGCACGACGCGGCGGATGCGCCTCGGGTCCATGCCGACGTCGAAGTAGCCGCCCGGCGCATCCAGTCGCAGCTCGGAGCCGTTCTGCTCGGCCAGGGTGCGCAGCTCGTCGACCACGTCGTCGGCGAGGCGCACCAGGTTGGTGGGCTCCGGGTCGAGGGCGACGGAGCCCGCGTCGTACCTGCTGATCTCGAGCAGGTCGGACAGCAGCCGGTCGAACCGCTCGATCTGGGTGTGCAGCAGCTCGGCGGTGCGCTCCGTCGCTGGAGGGAACGACTCGCGCTGGTCGTAGATCACGTCGCCGGCCAACCGGATGGTCGTGAGCGGCGTGCGCAGTTCGTGCGACACGTCCGAGACGAACCGCTGCTGCAGCTGCGAGAGCGTCGCCAGCTGGTTGATCTGGCTCTGCAGGCTGTCCGCCATCCCATTGAACGAGCGCGCCAGCGACGCGAACACGTCCTCGCCGTGCTCCGGGATGCGCACGGCCAGGTCTCCGGCGGCCAGGCGCTCGCTGGTCTCCGCCGCCACCCGGATCGGCTGGACGGCGAACCGGACGATCACCCAGGTGATCGCACCGATGAGCAGGATGAGCGCGAACCCGGCGAGCAGGAGGGTGCCCTGCACGAACAGCAGGGTGTTCTCCGAGTCGCGCAGGTTGTATCCGATGTAGAGCTCGTAGTGCCCGTAGCTCGGCAGGGTGAGCTGGGTGCCGACGACGATGCCGGGATCGGTGGTCCCGTTCCCCGCCGGCAGCGCGACGGACTGGTAGAACTGCTTGGTCCCGCCGTTCTGCACCTGGGCGCGCAGCTCGCTGGAGATCACGCCGTTCAGTCCGGGGCTGGACCGGTCGGGCGGCGCTGGCACGGACACATCCTGCCCTGGCACGCGGTAGGCGGCGATGAGCCTGCTCGACGTGGCGCCCTGCACGGTCTGCAGCGTGGAGTTGAGCAGATTCTTCCCCGTGTCGGACGCGGAGACATCCGAGGCGTTCAGTGTCGTCTGGGCGGACGTGGTCGCCCTGCTGGAGTCACGGAGCGCCTGGTCGAGCCGCGACTGGTAGAGGTCGTTGCTGATGCTGAGCGCCATGTAGATGCCCGTGATCAGGATGGCGATGCCGGTCAGCAGCAGCGTGATGGCGACCGTGCGGACCTGCAGCGAGCGCCGCCACACGCCGACGAGCTGCGAGGGAAGCTGCCTCCACCATCGCCCGTCCATCCACCTGTACCGCATCCGGGACGCCGCTTCCGGCGTGCTACGTGACGGCGCCGGCGCGGTAGCCGACCCCGCGCACGGTCATGACGATCTTGGGGTTGTCCGGGTCCTGCTCCACCTTGGCGCGCAGGCGCTGGACGTGCACGTTCACGAGGCGGGTGTCCGCTTTGTAGTGGTATCCCCAGACCTGTTCGAGGAGCATCTCGCGGGTGAACACCTGCTGCGGCTTGGAGGCCAGGGCGAGCAGGAGGTCGAACTCGAGCGGAGTCAGGTTGATGCGGGTGTCGCCGCGCTTGACCTCGTGGCCTGCCACGTCGACGAGGAGGTCGCCGATCCGCAACTGCTCGGCGGCGGGCACCGTGGATGCCGGACGCAGCCGGGTCTTGATGCGCGCGACGAGCTCTTTCGGGTTGAACGGCTTGACCATGTAGTCGTCCGCGCCGGACTCGAGGCCTTTGACCACATCCGCAGTGTCCGACTTGGCGGTCAGCATGATCACGGGCGTGCCGGACTCCGCCCGGATGCGGCTGCACACCTCGATGCCGTCCAGTCCGGGCAGCATGAGGTCGAGGAGCACCAGGTCGGGCTTCGAGGAGCGGAACGTGTCGACGGCGAGCGCGCCGTCCTCACAGAAGACGGGGTCGAATCCCTCGGTGCGCAGCACGATGCCGATCATCTCGGCGAGGGCGGTGTCGTCGTCGACCACCAGGATGCGACTGTTCATTTCCGAAGTTTCCCACAACCATTCTCGGGCGGCCGGAGACCACTGAGGTCCCGATGACTGCTGAAGTCTCCGTGCCAGCGTAGTCGACACTCCTGCGCCACCCGTGAAAGCCTGCCGAACGTGCCCTGTGGGTGGGGCAGTGCTCCCGCCCCGGATGTGCCAGCATGGGAGCGGACTACGCACGGGAAAGAGGGGCACCGCGTGACCGACGAGCAGAACTGGCAGGCACCGGGGTCGCAGGCAGGCGATGGAGCAGGGGCGAGCGCGGGCAACGAGTCCCCCGTCCCTCCCGCGCCGCAGTACGGGGAGTACGCCCCGGGATACGGCCAGCAGCAGCCCGGATACGGCCAGCAGCAGCCCGGTTATGGCCAGCAGCAGCCCGGCGCAGGCTTTCCGCAGCAGCCCGGCTTCACCCAGTACGGCCAGCCCGGCGCAGGCTTCCCGCAGCAGCCCGGCTGGACTCCCCCGCCGAAGCCCGGCCTCATCCCGCTTCGGCCACTGAGTTTCGGCACGCTCATCGGCGCTCCGTTCCAGACGCTGCGGCGCAACCCGAAGATCACCGTCGGCGCGGCGCTGCTGCTGAGGGGCATCCCCTCGATCATCGCGAGCGTGCTCATCTTCTCCGGCATCTACCTGCTGATGGACAGGGCGATCAACGCGACCGCCGACGACCGCAGCGCCCTGATGGCGGGGGCGGTCGGGGGCACGATCGTGCTCGGCCTTCTGTCCGCCGTGATCGACGGCATCTCCAACGCGCTGCTCCAGGGCGTGATCGTCGGCGAGGTCGCCAGGGGGACGGTCGGCGAGAAGCTGACCTTCCGCGGGGTCTGGCGGCTGGTGCGCGGGCGCGTGGGCGCCCTGATCGCCTGGACCTTCCTGTTCGGCCTCGCCTGGTTCCTCTCCGCCGCGCTGGTCGCCGTCATCGCCGCCGTGCTGTTCGCCCTCGGGCCCGCCGGGGTGGTCGGCGGCGTGCTCGTGCTCATCTTCGGGTTCCTCGGCCTGATCGTCCTCGCCATCTGGCTGAACACCAAGCTCGTGCTCGTGCCGAGCGCCATCGTGCTCGAACGCCTCCCGATCCGCCGTGCGATGGCGCGTTCGTGGGGGCTGACCACCGGCTACTTCTGGAAGACCTTCGGCACGGTCGCCCTCATCGCCGTGATCGTCTACGCCGTCGCTCAGATCATCTCGATCCCGTTCGGCCTGCTCGGCGGCATCGTCGGAGGCGTCTTCGCGCCGACGTCGCTGTCCTCGCCGGATGCGTCCAGTTTCAGTCAGGTGCTGGCCGGGCAGCTCGGCGTCAACCTGCTGGCCAGCGTGGTCGGAGCGATCGTCGGGGCGATCATGGCCGTGGTGCAGACCTCCGTCGTCGCACTCATCTACATCGACCTCCGGATGCGCAAGGAGGGCCTGGACCTGCAGCTGGTGCGGTTCGTGGAGGCGCGCCAGACCGGGCAGGACGCCCCCGACCCGTACCTGTCCGCACCGGTCTTCACGCAGCAGCCGCCGTATCCGCCCGCCCCCGGTCAGTACCCGCCTGCGCCGGGCTCGTACCCGCCCGGCGGCTCGTACCCGCCCGGCGGCTCATACCCGCCGCCTCCGCCTCCCCCGCCCGCCGCATGACGGGCGCCGTCCTCTCTCTGCTGCGCGCCGACATCCCTGTCGACCCGAGCTCACCGGATGCTCGGCGCTGGATCGGCGACGAACTCGCGAAACCCGAGTATCAGACCGCGAAGCCGACCTGGTTCGACCTCGCCTCCAAAGCCGTGCAGGACTGGATCGCCTCGCTCTTCCAGGGTCCGGGCGGCGACGCCGGCCCCGTGCTCCTGCTCGCCGTCGTGCTGGTGATCGCCGGGCTGATCGTCGCAGCGTTCTTCATCTTCGGCCGCCCCCGCGTGAACAGGAGGACGGCGGACGGCCGCCGCTCGCTGTTCGGCGACGACGACATCCGCACCGCAGCGCAGTTGCGGCACTCCGCGGCGTCGGCCGCAGCCGCAGGCGACTGGGTGGTGGCGATCGAGGAGCAGTTCCGGTCCATCGCGCAGAGCCTGGACGAACGCACGATCGTCACCGTGAGCCCCGGCACGACGGCGACCGAGTTCGCGCACAGAGCGGCGAATGCCGTCCCTGCCGAACGCGAACGACTGCTCGACGCCGCACGCGCGTTCGACGAGGTCCGCTACCTCGGGCGTCCCGGCACCGAGGCGCGCTACCAGCAGCTCGTCGCGCTCGACCAGCGCCTGCAGGAGGCACGCCCGCAGCTGTTCGGACAGCAGCCCGTCGCGCAGGGCGGTGGCGTCCGGTGACGGAGCAGACGCTCGACCGCGAACGCACCCCGGAGACAGCGCCAGGCGCAGCACCGGATGCGGCCCCGGCAGGCGCGCAGGACGCTGCGGCGATCTCGCCCGGGCTCCGGCAGGTCGGGAGGAAGAGCATCCCGTGGATCGTGCTCGCGGTGATCGCGATCGTCGTCGCGTTCCTCGGCGCACTGCTCACCGGCGGTCAGTCGTCGGCCGGTATCCCGCTGGACGCGGCCAACGCCGGTCCCGTCGGCGGGAAGGCGGTCGCGCAGGTGCTGCGCGGCCAGGGTGTCGACGTGCGCACGGCGAGCACGCTGAGCCAGGTGCAGGATGTGGCCACCGACGACACGACCGTGCTCGTCTTCGACCAGGGCGGGAACCTCGACGGGGACGGCTACGACCGTCTGACCGCCATCGCCAGCACCATCGTCGTGGTCGAGCCGGACTTCGCCGCGCTGAACAGGTTCGCGCCGCACGTGACGGCAGCGGGCACACCCTCCGCGAAAGGCCCCGTCGCCGCCGGCTGCGCCGTGCCGGCCGCCGTCCGGGCGGAGCGCATCGACCCTCGCTCCACCGACAACACCGCGGACGCGGGCGTCGCGGGCACCTTCCGCGTGGACGGCGGGGATGCGGTCGGCTGCTTCCGCACGAACAGCGGGCAGTACGCCTTCGTGAAGACCACGTCCGACGGCCGCACGATCTACCTGGTCGGCTCGGCCGGCGTCCTGATAAACGACGGGGTCGACCGCGCGGGTAACGCCGCACTCGCCCTCGGCGTGCTCGGCGGCCACCGCACGCTCGTCTGGTATCTGCCGACGATGCTCGACCGGCCGGTCACCGGCGCTCCGGACATCGGGGCGCTCACACCCGGCTGGGTGACGCCGGTGGTGATCCTGCTCGTGCTCGTGTTCATCGCCGCAGCGTTCTGGCGGGGACGCCGCTTCGGCCCACTGGTGGTCGAGAACCTGCCCGTGGTGGTGCGCGCCGGCGAGACCCGGGAGGGCCGCGCCAGGCTCTATCAGCGATCGTCGGCCCGCCTGAGGGCGGCGGACGCGCTGCGGATCGGCGCCATCGGGCGGCTGGCTACGCTCACCGGGCTGCCCCGCGCCGCGACGGCCGCCGAGATCGCGGACGCGGTCGCCGCGGTGACCGGCCGCGACAGGGCGGCCATCCACGCGATCCTGATCGACACGGTGCCGCGCACGGACGCCGAGCTGATCGCCCTCTCAGACGACCTCGCGACGCTCGAACGAGCGACCGCGGCAGCAGTCACCCCCGCCGAGACGGGGCCGACCGGAAGAATGGATGCATGACCGACGTCACGACCGGATCGAGCGCAGCGCCCATCCACAGCCAGGACCACGACTCCACCGCTCTCCGCCACGCGCTCGCCCGCGTGCGCACGGAGGTCGGCAAGGCCGTCGTCGGTCAGGACGGGGCCGTCACCGGCCTCATCATCGCGCTGCTGGCCCGCGGCCACGTGCTGCTGGAGGGTGTGCCCGGCGTGGCGAAGACGCTGCTGGTGCGCTCGCTCAGCGAGGCGCTCAGCCTCGACACCAAGCGCATCCAGTTCACGCCGGACCTGATGCCGGGCGACGTGACGGGCTCGCTCGTCTACGACGGTCGCACCGGCGGCTTCGAGTTCCGCGAGGGCCCGGTCTTCACGAACATCCTGCTCGCCGACGAGATCAACAGGACGCCCCCGAAGACGCAGTCCGCCCTGCTCGAGGCGATGGAGGAGCGCCAGGTCAGCGTCGACGGCGTCAGCCGTCAGCTGCCGGACCCGTTCATCGTCGCCGCGACGCAGAACCCGATCGAGTACGAGGGCACGTACGCGCTTCCCGAGGCCCAGCTCGACCGCTTCCTGCTCAAGCTGACCCTGGATGTGCCCCCGCGCGACACCGAGGTCGAGGTGCTGCGCCGTCACGCGGCCGGGTTCAACCCCCGCGACCTCGCCGCCGCGGGCGTCACGCCTGCGCTCAGCGCCGCAGAGCTGCACGCGGCCAGGGCTGCCGCAGCATCCGTCGGCGCGACCGGCGACGTGCTCGCGTACATCGTCGACCTGGCCCGCGCCACCCGCACCAGCCCCTCCGTGAAGCTCGGAGTGAGCCCGCGCGGCACCACGGCGCTGCTCGCCGCGTCGAAGGCGTGGGCGTGGCTCTCCGGCTACGACTCGATCACCCCGGACCACGTGCAGGCGATGCTGCTGCCGGTCTGGCGGCACAGGGTCCAGCTGCGCCCGGAGGCGGAGCTGGAGGGTGTCGGAGTGGATGCGATCCTGCGCTCGATCGTGCAGCAGGTCCAGGTTCCGATCTAGGCAGTGACGTGACCGTATCCGGACGTTTCGTCGCCCTGCTCGCGCTCGGGGTGATCCCCGTCGTGCTGCTCGGCTGGACGGAGGCGACGTCGTACCTCGCGCTCGGCTGCTGGCTGCTGCTCTGCGTCGTGCTCGGCGTGCTCGACCTGATGCTCGCCGGTTCTCCGCGGCGCGTGGTGCTCGAACGGGTGCTGCCGTCGCGCGTGCGGCTGGGCACCGAGGCGACGAGCGAACTGCTCGTGACCAACACCGGCCGCCGGGCCATCCGCGGCACCGTCCGGGATGCGTGGGAGCCGTCCGCCGGCATCGACAGGTCGCGCACCAGGGTGGCCGTCCCCGCCGGGGAGCGCAGGCGCATCACCGCGACGCTGACCCCGTGGCGGAGGGGAGAGCGCCACGTGACGCAGGTGAGCATCCGGTCGTGGGGGCCGCTGCACCTGTGGGCGCGGCAGGCGACGCTGAGCGCGCCTGGACGCATCCGGGTGCTGCCGCCGTTCACCGCGCGCAAGCACCTGCCGTCGCGGCTGGCACGCTTGCGCGAGCTGGACGGCGTGACCAGCGTGATGCTGCGCGGGCAAGGCACCGAGTTCGACTCCCTGCGCGAGTACGTGCGCGGCGACGACGTTCGCTCGATCGACTGGAGGGCGACGGCACGCCGCCACGATCCCAACAGCGGACGCGGTGCCCGCGTGATGGTGCGCACCTGGCGTCCGGAACGGGACAGGCGCGTGGTCATCGTGATCGACACGGCTCGCACGTCCGCCGCCAGGATCGGCGACGAGCCGCGCATCGACACGGCGTTCGAGGCGTCGCTGCTGCTCGCAGCGCTCGCCACCCGCGCGGGCGACCGCGTCGACCTGATCGCATACGACAGGGCTGTGCGCGGCCGGGTGCAGGGCGCCAGTGGGCCCGAGCTGCTGTCCAGGATGGTGGATGCGATGGCCGGCATCGAACCTGCACTGATCGAGATGGACTGGTCGGCGGTGCCTGCTCAGGTGTCCGCGGTCACCAGCCAGCGGTCGCTCGTCGTGCTGCTGACCTCCGTGGAGGCGCCCGGCGCATCCCGGGGACTGCTGTCGGTGCTTCCGCAGCTCACGAACAAGCACATCGTCGTCGTCGCCTCCGTCACCGATCCCGAGACCATCGAGGCGACGGGGATGCGGAGGAACAGGGACGAGGTCTACCGCGCTGCCGCGGCGGAGCGTTCGCTGCTCGACGTGAGCAGGGTGACCGCCGCCATCCAGCGGCTCGGCGCCGACGTGGTGACGGGCTCGCCCGAGGAGCTGCCGCCCGCGCTCAGCGACGTCTACCTGTCGCTGAAAGCCGCCGGGCGCCTCTGAGGTCAGCGGGCAGCGTCAGCCCGCGACGACGCGGCGGGAACCGGACTCGTACTCGGTCAGGTCGCCCGTCTCGCCGAGACGGACAGCGCGCCGGCCGAGAACGAGCATGTACGCGAGGAACGCGGCGAGCGCGAGCGCCCCGATCGCGATCTTCGCCCAGACCGGCAGCGCGGACGGCGTGACGAAGCCCTCGATCAGGCCGGACACGAACAGGGAGATGGCGCAGCCGACCGCCACGGTGAACAGTGCGCGCCCGTCCTCGGCGAGCGCCTGCGCACGCGTGCGGGCGCCAGGCGCGATCCAGGCCCAGAAGATGCGCAGCCCCGCGGCCGCAGCGACGAAGACGCTGGTGAGCTCGAGCATCCCGTGCGGGAGGATGTAGGAGAACATGACGTCTCCCCGCCCGTAGGCGAACATGACCCCGGCGGCCGTCCCGACACCGATGGCGTTCTGCAGGAGCACGAACGGCACGTAGACGCCGGTGATGCCGAACGCGATGCACTGCGCCGCGATCCACGCGTTGTTCGTCCAGACCTGGCCGGAGAATGACGCGGCCGGGTTGTTGGAGTAGTAGTCGATGAAGTCGTGCTCGACGTAGCGGCGCAACTGGGCGTCCGTGCCGAAGTTGCGGAGCACCTCCGGGTTGCCGGTGATCCAGACCGCGTACAGCGTCGCGACCACCACCGTGGCGAGAGCGACGGCCAGCACCACCCACCGGATGCGGTACAGCGCAGCGGGCAGCTGATAGACGAAGAACCTGGGCAGCATCGAGAACAGGTTCGCGCCGGCCCCGGTGAACTTCAGCCGTGCGGAAGCGAGCGCGAGGGAGAGCCTGTCGCCCGTCGCCGTCGACCCCGCGATGGTCTTGATGGCCGACAGATCGGACGCCCCGGACTGGTACAGGTCGATGAGCTCGTCGGCTTCCTTGCCGTCGAGGCGGCGTCGTTTCGCCAGCTGGGCGAGCCTGTCCCAGTCGGCGCTGCGCGCTGCCGTGTATGCGTCGAGATCCATCTGCTTGAATGATAGCCATGACGGCACCTGCCCAGGCACTGCAGACGTCGGGCGAACGCGAACTCGTCACCGGCGAAGCCGTCGCGCTCGACGTCAAACCGGCCAGCTACATCCTGCGCGCAGCGGGAACGGTGATCGACTGGCTCACCTACCTGCTGGTGATGTTCGGCTGCCTGATGCTGCTCGTCGCCACCGGGAGCGGGCTGGATGCGGCGGCCGGCAGGGCGCTCGTCGTCCTCATCCTGGTGTTCGGGATGGTGGTGCTGCCGACCACGGTCGAACTCGCGACGAAGGGCAAGTCGCTCGGCAAGCTCGCGGTCGGCGCGCGCATCGTCCGCGACGACGGCGGTGCGATCGGCTTCCGGCACGCGTTCATCCGGGCCCTCGTCGGCGTGCTGGAGATCTTCATGACCTTCGGCGGCGTCGCCGCACTCACCGGACTCCTCAATGCCCGCTCGAAGCGCCTCGGCGACCTCCTGGCCGGCACGTACAGCCAGTACGAGCGCGCGCCGAAGGCGACGCCCCTCCCCCTCTATCTCGCGCCGCACCTGACCGGCTGGGCGGCGACGGCCGACGTGGCGAAGCTGCCGGACAGGCTCTCCCGCCGCATCGCCCAGTTCGTGCGTCAGGCGCCGCAGCTCACCCCCGCGGCGCGGGCCGGGCTGAGCGGTGAGCTCGCCGCTGAGGCGTCCGCGTACGTGTCGCCGATCCCGCCCGTCGATGCAGAGACGTTCCTGGTGGCCGTCGCCCTGCTGCGCCGCCAGCGCGACGCCGCCGGCCTCGAGCTGGAGCAGGAGCGCCTGCAGCGCCTGGAGCCGGTGCTCGACGGCCTCCCCCACGCCTTCCCCGATCGCTAGGAGACCTGTGACCGAGTACCGCGCCCACTTCGACGCCACCGTGACGTTCGTCAACGGAGGCAGCCTGCAGACGAACGGCTTCCGGCTCGACCTGCCGGACGCATCCCTGTCGGAGGAGCAGATCGCCGAACTGTTCGTGCGGCACCTCGGGCTCGCGCTGGTCGGCGACGTCCGGCTGGACGGGCTCTCGATCGTCGAGGAGCAGCACAGGGGCAGCAGAGGGATCAGCCCGGAGCAGGCCAGGGTGCCGGAGGCCGGGCGTCCCCGCGTTGTCGACCTCAGCCACCGCATCCGGGCCGGGCTCGTCACGTATCCGGGGCTCCCCGCCCCCACGATCACCCCGCACCTCACCCGCGAGGACTCCGTGGCGAAGTACGCACCGGGCACGCAGTTCGCGATGGACATCATCACGATGATCGGCAACACGGGCACATATCTCGACAGCCCGTACCACCGCTACGCGGACGGCGGAGACCTGGCCTCCCTCGACCTGTCCACCCTCGTCGGGCTGCGCGCAGAGGTGTTCCACCTCACCGACCTCGGGACGCGCGGCATCCCGGCCACGGTCTTCCACGACAGGGAGCTCGCGGGCTCGGCGGTGCTGCTGCACACCGGGTGGGATGCGCACTTCGGCCGTCCGGAGTATGCGACGGGCGCGCCATACCTCACGGAGGCGGGCGCGCAGCACCTCGTGGATGCGGGGGTCGCCCTCGTCGGCATCGACTCGCTCAACATCGACGACACCGAGGGCGGAGGAGAGCGGCCGGCACACACCCTGCTGCTCGCCGCGGGCATCCACGTGGTCGAGCACCTGACCAACCTGGGCTCCGTCCCGGCCCGCGGCGCACGCTTCACCGCCGCGCCGCCCGCCGTGGAGGGGTTCGGGACGTTCCCCGTGCGGGCGTACGCGGAGGTTTAGCGGCCCGCGGCCGTCAGTGACCCGGGCGCGTCAGTCGTGCAGGATGCGCTGGAACAGCACGTGGTCCTGCCAGCGGCCCGCGATCTTGAGGTAGTTCGGGGCCACCCCGATGCGCTCGAAGCCGGAGCGGGTGAGCACGGACTGCGACGCCTGGTTGTGCAGCAGCGTCGCGGCCTGGATGCGGTGCAGGCCGTATTCGTCGCGCGCCGCCGCGATGATCGCGGCGAGCGCCGTAGAGGCGAGACCCTGCTTGGTGTGCGCGCGATCGAGCCAGTATCCGATCATCGCGCTCTCGAAGGCGCCACGGACGATGCTGCTCAGGTCGAACCCGCCGGCGACGGCGTCCCCGTCCATGATGAGCAGCGGGATGGCCGTGCCCGCCTCGTAGAGGGCGAGCAGCTCGGTGGTGCGCTTGAGCTGGCCGGCCTCGGTGAAGAACTCCTCGGTGCGCGTGGGCTCCCACGGCGCGAGGTGTCCGCGGTTGGCGACGTATGCTGCCGCGAGCGCCGGGGCGTCCTCCGGCCTGCGCACGCGCAGGATGAGGCCGCCCGGCAGCTCGCGGTCGGTGAAGGTGGGTGTCATCAGTATCGGTAGTGGTCGACCTTGTACGGGCCGTCGACGCTGACGCCGATGTATGCGGCCTGCTCGGGGGTGAGCGTCGTCAGCTCGACGCCGAGCGCATCCAGGTGGAGGCGGGCGACCTTCTCGTCGAGGTGCTTGGGCAGCACGTAGACGCCGATCGGGTAGTTCTCCGTCGACACGTACAGTTCGAGCTGCGCGAGCACCTGGTTGGTGAACGAGTTGCTCATCACGAAGCTCGGGTGGCCCGTGGCGTTTCCGAGGTTCATCAGGCGGCCCTCGGAGAGCACCAGGACGCTGCGTCCGCTCGGCAGGCGCCACTCGTGCACCTGCGGCTTGATCTCGATCTTCTCCGCGCCTTCCAGCGCTTCGAGGCCCGCCATGTCGATCTCGTTGTCGAAGTGACCGACGTTCGCCACGATGGCCTGGTGCTTCATGGCCAGGATGTGGTCGAGGGTGATGACGTTGAGGTTGCCCGTGCCGGAGATGAAGATGTCGACCTGGTCGACGACCGACTCGATGCGGGCCACCTGGTAGCCGTCCATCGCCGCCTGCAGCGCGTTGATCGGATCCACCTCGCTGACGATCACGCGGGCCCCCTGGCCGCGCAGCGCCTCCGCTGCGCCCTTGCCGACGTCTCCGTAGCCGGCGACGAACGCGACCTTGCCGCCGATCAGCACGTCGGTGGCACGGTTCAGGCCATCCGGCAGCGAGTGGCGGATGCCGTACTTGTTGTCGAACTTGCTCTTGGTGACCGAGTCGTTGACGTTGATGGCCGGGAACAGCAGCTGGCCGTCGCGGGCGAGCTCGTAGAGGCGGTGGACGCCGGTGGTGGTCTCCTCCGTGACGCCGAGGATGTCCGCGGCGACGCGGGTCCAGCGGTCGGAGGACTCCGCGAGGGATGCGCGCAACGCCGCCAGGATCACGCGGTACTCGTGGCTGTCGCCCTGGGCGTCGTGCGGGACGGCGCCGGCGAGCTCGAACTCGCGGCCCTTGTGCACGAGGAGGGTGGCGTCGCCTCCGTCGTCGAGGATCAGGTTCGGGCCGGTCCAGTCCGCCCCGGCGGCTTCCGCTTCCGCCGTCCAGTCGAAGATCTGCTGGGTGCACCACCAGTACTCTTCGAGGGTCTCGCCCTTCCAGGCGAACACGGGAACGCCGGCCGGCGCATCCACAGTGCCGTTCGGGCCGACCGCGATGGCGGCCGCCGCGTCGTCCTGGGTGGAGAAGATGTTGCAGCTCGCCCAGCGCACCTGGGCGCCGAGCGCGACGAGCGTCTCGATCAGCACGGCGGTCTGCACGGTCATGTGGAGCGAGCCTGCGATGCGCGCGCCGGCAAGAGGCTGCGAAGCGCCGAACTCCTCGCGGAGCGACATGAGACCGGGCATCTCGTTCTCGGCCAGACGGATCTGGTGACGTCCCGCTTCTGCGAGGGAGAGGTCTGCGACCTTGAACGGAAGAGTGGAGGTGGATTCAGCGACGGTGGTTGTGGCCATTGCCCCATTGTCGCATCCGGTGCCCGACTCTCACAGTCGTGTGTCGCGCCGGCTCTCCGTCAGGCGCGGATGAGCGCCAGCACCTCGTCCCGGATGCGCTGCATCGTCGCCAGGTCCGCCGCCTCGACGTTGAGTCGCAGCAGCGGCTCGGTGTTCGACGGGCGCACCGAGAACCACCAGAACGGCTCGTCTCCCCCGACGAAGCCGGTGACGGTCAGACCGTCGAGCTCGTCGAACTCTGCACGACCGGTGAAGGCCTCCACCACGCGCGTGAACGCGGCGGGAACGTCGTCGACCGTCGAGTTGATCTCGCCGGACATCGGGTACGGCGTGAACCGGGCGGACAGCTCGGACAGCGGGCTGTCCTGGCCGCCGAACTCGGCGAGCAGGTGCATGGCCGCGAGCATCCCGTTGTCTGCGCTCCAGAAGTCACGGAAGTAGTAGTGCGCCGAGTGCTCCCCGCCGAAGACGGCGCCGGATTCGCGCATCGCGTCCTTGATGAGGGTGTGGCCGACGCGGGTGCGCAGCGGCGTCGCACCTGCGGCCTCGATGGTCTCCGGGACGACGTTGGAGGTGATCAGGTTGTGGATGACCGTGATGTCGGCGTCCGGGTCCTCCCGCCTGGCGCGCGCGATCTCGCGCAGCGCGACGATCGCGGCGACCGCCGACGGGGTGACGGCGTCGCCCTTCTCGTCCACGACGAAACAGCGGTCGGCGTCTCCGTCGAAGGCGAGACCGAGGTCGGCGCCGTGCTCGACCACCGCGCGCTGCAGGTCGACCAGGTTCTTCGGGTCGAGCGGGTTCGCCTCGTGGTTCGGGAAGGAGCCGTCCAGCTCGAAGTACATCGGGATGATCGTGAGCGGCAGAGCGGGAAGGC
Organism: Leifsonia araucanica; assembly: GCF_051161895.1. Taxonomy (NCBI): domain Bacteria; kingdom Bacillati; phylum Actinomycetota; class Actinomycetes; order Micrococcales; family Microbacteriaceae; genus Leifsonia; species Leifsonia araucanica. The sequence goes on along the minus strand of NZ_JBMBTW010000002.1, from coordinate 3,827,433 downwards.
CGGCGGCCTCGCCGAGCACCGCCGGGACGGTGAGTCCGCCCATCCCGTTGCCGGCGTCGACCACGACCGTGATTGGACGGATGACGGACAGGTCGACGAGCGACCGCAGGTATGCGGCGTAGTCGGCGAGCACATCCACTTCGCGGAAGCCGCCCTGCTCGTCCACCGGGTCGACGCCGTCGTGCAGGTACACGGCAGCACGGTCGCGCACCCCGGCGAGCCCGGTGTTCATGCTGAGGCCCTGCGCTCCGGCGCGGGAGAGCTTGATGCCGTTGTACGTCGCCGGGTTGTGGCTCGCGGTGAACATGGCCGCCGCGGACGCCAGCGCTCCGGATGCGTAGTACGACTCGTCCGTGGAGCACAGCCCGATCGACACGACGTTGGCACCCCTGGCCTGCGCCCCGCGGGCGAACGCCGCGGCGAAGGTGGGCGACGAGTCGCGCATGTCGTGGCCGACGATCACGTCCTGCCCGGCAGCCCCGACCTCGTCGACGAAGCCGGCCGCGATGGCGGTGACGACCTCCTCCGTCAGGTCTTTGCCGACCAGACCGCGGATGTCATAGGTCTTGACGACGGCGTCGAGAGAGGAATTGCTGGGGACGTTGTTGTTGCTGCTCACGCCCCATAACCTACTTCACCGAACACCTCGTGCCGCATCACCTGCCAGCCCTGCGGCGCGGACAGACGCTCGGCGTGGATGGCGCACAGGTCGTACGAGTGCGGTTCGTGGCTCAGGCTCAGCGGGCCGAGAACAGCCATCGAGTCGGCGTACACGTAGGTGAGCGTGGCCACGGCATCGCGTGGACACGCCACGCGGGAACATGGACGGCTCAACATCGGGCTCAGAATACCCGAGCGCGGGCGACGTAGGATTGCGACATGCCCCGCAACCGCCGCTCAAGCAGCCAGCCGCCTGCCACCTCCCGGTGGCGCAGCAGGCACGGCAGGGGTGCGAGAGGCCCGGTGACCGGACCCCACCTGCCGATGCTGAACAACAGGATCGACTTCTTCGACATGACCGTCGCCTCCACGGCCGACTACCTCAAAGGCGTCTGGCCGAACGAGCTCGCGGACGTGCACTTCGAGGTCGCTGCCACCCCCATCGGCAACACGGGCAGCGACGGCGTCGACCGCTGGCACGTCGACCACGCCCAGCGCCGCATCGTGCTCTACCGCGTCCCGATCCAGCGCCTCACCAAACTGCACCGCAACGACGACCTCCACCGCAGGATGTTCGTCGAGGGCTGCGTGTTCCGCGCCGTCGCCGAGTTGCTGGGGAAGGACCCGTGGGATTTGGCGCCGGACCGGTACCGGCACTTCTGATCCCCGGTCCGATCTCTCGCCGGGTCAGCGCGGGTACACCTCGATCGGCGCGGCCAGCGGGCCGGGCGGGTTGAGGGCGAACGAGCTTGCGGCACCGTCGGCGGAGAAGCTGACGCTCACGTAGAGGCCGTCTCCCCCGGTGACCGTGTACATCCCGGCGCCCACCTTGACGTTCGCGGCCCCTTCGGCCGGGATGGTCAGGGTGGCCGGCTTGCCGTTGCGTCCCTCGATGGTGACCTTCTGGTCCTTTTCGCCTGGGTTGGCGAAGTGCACCATCGGGGTCGGGGCGGACGGGATGGCGGCCAGGAAGGTTTCGCCCATCGGCTGCGACGAGGCGAACCAGGTGAAGTCGTGGGTCTTCGCGCCGGCGACCGAGGTGCGGGCCGCGGCGACGACCGGCACGGAGGAGCGGACGGTGACGGTGTAGTTGCCGTCCTTGAGGTGATCCAGCGGGATCTCGGCGACCACGCCCGCCTTCACCGTCTGCGCGTACGAGTTGCCTGCCGCCGTGCCGTTCTCGCCGACGGCGCCGACGGTGATGTCCGCATCCTGGTCGCCGGGCACGAACACGCGGACGGCGGGGAGGTCCGCCCCGTAGCCCTCGCCGGACTGGGCGCCCTCGATGGTCGCCAGGTTCGCGATGGTCATGCCGGAGATCACCTGCACGCGCGACGGGGAGCCTGTCGCGCCGGACAGTTCGACGCCGCGCGGGTCGATGCCCTGCTCGAAGCTCTGCTGCAGCGAGGCGAGCACCTGCCCTCCCGTGCTCTGAACGTGCACGACGGGGGCGGCGACGGACGGAGCGAGCCCGGCGAGCGGGACGACCTTCTGCGCGCCGGCGGGGACGACGATGCCGGCGGCTCCCGGCGCATCCACCTGGCCGGTCTCGGCGAAGATCGAGAGGTTGACGGTGGCCTGCACCGAGGTCGGGTTGGACAGCATCACGAGGCTGGTCTGGCCGAGCGCGGTGGAACCGCCGACCAGCCAGCTGTCCGCGCTCGCCTCTCCGCAGGCGGAGGCGGCGAGACCGGCGAGGTCGTCGGTCGTCGCGCTCTGCGACTGGGCGCCCGCGACGAGCGGCGGGGTGCTCGCGCCCTGCGGGGTGGCGACGGTGAGCACCTGGGGAGCCTCGGCGCGCGACGAACCGTCGGCGTCGGCCTTCAGCGACCGGGTGTCGACGCTGCCGCCGTCCGCCCCGTATGTAGAGGTGGGGGCGCCGAACGGGGATGCGGTGGTGGCGGCGCCCGCGTCGGCCGCGAGGGCGAGCAGCGGGCCGGGGCAGACCCTCTGCTGGTCGGCAGGCACGGGCTTGACAGTCGAGACGGGGGCTGCGACCTGGAACGACGGCAGCGGCAGCAACGATGCACCCGCGATGGCGATGCCGGCGACGCCGAGGCCGATCACACCGCCGACCACGCGCATGCTGACCCTGGCAATTCCACGCTTGTCAGCCACGGTCGCCTCCTTCAGTTCGCTCGGTTCCGCGGCGGGGGCGGATGATCGTCTCCTCGAGGCCTTCCTCGAGCGTCGTGGGGGTGGACGGGGTGGGGACCAGCGCATCCGGGGTGGATGAGGGGTGCTGGTGCTCCGGGGCGGTGTCGCGCTCGGGGGCGGGCTCTGGTTCTGGCTCGGGCTCGGCGGTCTGCGGCTCGGGGGCGGGCTCCGGTTGTGGCTCGACGACAGGCGCGGGCTCCGGCTCAGGCTCGACCACCGGCTCTGGCTCGGGGGCAGACTCGGGCTCGGCCATCGGGCTGGGCTCAGGCACCGGCTCTGGCTCGACCACAGGCTCCGGCGCAACCTCCGGCTCTGGCTCCGGCTCCGCCGCTTCCTCCACCTCGGAGGACTCGACGGCCGCCTCGTCGTCGGGTTCCGCCTCGTACTCCGAGAGCGTCTCGTCAGCCACGGCCTCTTCGCCGTCCTTCGGCTGCTCCGGCTCGTCGTCGGGCGTGACGACGAGGTCGTCCTCGTCGCCGTGGCGGCGCTTCGGTCGGCGGGAGTTCAGCTCGGCGACGCGGTCGGCCGAGCGCGTGGTCGGGATGGCCATGAGCAGCGTGATGCCGATGACGATGCCCTGCGCCAGCAGCACGATCAGCCGCCAGATCCCTCCAGCGTCCGCGGGGACGAGCGCGGCCTTCGGCTCCGCCGAGGTGCCGCGGTCGAACGCCCAGAGCTGCCCGCTCACCGTCGCACCCACGGGGGCGAGCAGCGGATTCGCGTCGAGGGCGGTGGATGCGCGCACGCCGCTGACCTTGGCAGGCTCGCTCACCGGCGCGTTCCCGCCCGTGCTCTGGTTCAGGTCCACCGCTGCCGGTGCGAGCAGCACGAAGTCGATGCCGAGGCGCTTCATCGTCGGAGAGCCGTCGTAGCCGCTCCGGGACGACAGGTTGCCCGCGAGCGTCGCCAGCTCCTTCTGCTCGGGTGACAGCGTGCGCTCCGTCGAGCTGAGGGTGCTCTGCGCGTCGAGCGTCTGCCCGGCGCCGCGGATGAGTTCCGCCGCGATGCCGCCGTCCGGCTGCGGCGTGATGCGCAGCGTTCCCGTGCGGGGCTGGGTGGCGGCCTTGGCCGTGACGACGGCCGGCATGGTGCGTCCGTCGCTCTCGACCACCTTCGACTGTCCGTCGTGCAGTGCGATGGCGGAGGGGACGGCGGCGATGGCGAGCGTGAGGAGCGCGACCCAGGCCGGGTAGACGGCGGCGCGGCCGATGGCGGAGAGCGCGAGGACCGCTGCCCCGATCAGTCCGAGCCAGTAGAGGCTCACGGCCGTTCCCGGCCAGATCGGCACGACGCTGGAACCGGCGAACGTCACCTGGACGTGCAGCGCGGCGACCGCGGTGAGGAAGCCGACCAGGGCGACCAGCAGCGCGACGATCGCCCTGCTCGACCCGCGGAGGAACAGGGCCAGGATGGCGAGCACGCCGAGCGGCGCGAGCAGGATGGGCACGATGATGTTCGGGGCGGCCTCGGCGAGGTCGAACGGCAGCACGGAGCCGAGCGCGTGCCAGCCGCCGAGCGTGCCGTCCGGGAAGCCGAGGGCGAGCTGCCAGGCCGGGGTCTGTCGCGCATCCAGTGCGACGCCGGGGTCGGCGAAGATCGACAGCCACGCCCCGCGGGAGATCTGCTGCCAGACCAGAGGAGCGAACAGCACAACAGCGGGCAACGGGATGAACGCGATGCGTGCGGCACGGCGCCCACCGAACGCGATGGCCGCGATCCAGGCGACCACGAGGGCCGGGATGAGCACGGGCGCGCACGCCGCTGTCGCCGCGGCGAGCAGCGCGGTGACGGCGCTGGCCGCCCACGACCGGCGAGCGGCGAGCCCGGCGAAGAACAGCCACGGGAGCAGCACGTGCGCGAGCACGGCAGCAGGACGGCCGCCCTGCAGCGCCACCAGCAGTGTCGGCGCGAGTGCGTAGGCGAGGCCGGCGAAGATGCGCAGCGTCGTCTTGGAGGTGAGCCGCGCCGCCGCCAGCCAGGCGCCGAGCGCTGCCAGCGGGACCGCGAGGAAGTAGAGGCCGACGATCGAGACGGACGGCTGCCAGAAGGTCAGCGTTCCGAGCACGGCGAGCACCGCCGCGAACGGGTCGGCGGCTCCGGTGAAGCCGAGCCCGACATCCCGCCAGCCGTAGCCGAGGTTCGCCCACAGCTGGCCGACCGACGCGTTGAGAGGGAGCAGCCCTCCCCCGGTGAGTGCCGCGCTTCCGAAGAGCGGGAAGAACAGGGCGACGCCGATGACCAGTGCAGCGAGCACCGTCCAGCCGCCGCCCGTACCGAAGAAGTCGAGTTCCTGTCGCTCGCCCTGCTGGCCGACCTGCGCGGCCTCGCGTTTCAGCGCGCGTCCACGCCGCACCTCGTCGAACGGGATGCGCAGCGGGGCGACGGCCGCCCAGCCGACGGTCTTGTTCTGGGCGAGCGTGCGGCGGGCGTTGCTCACGCGCATCCCGGAGAACGCGACGCTGAACGCCGCGGCCAGCTCGCCGCCGACCGAGCCCGGTTCCTTGCGCAGGATGCGGCCGATGGAGCGAAGGATCGCGAGCGGCACGAGGCTGAGCCAGTGGAACGGCACGGCAGCGGCAGGCGCGTAGACCATCCTGCGGTGCAGCTGGGCCGCTCGCCGTTCCTTGGTGAGGCGGCGCCGCACGGTCCACTTGCGCGAGAGGTTGGGTCCTGCGACACCGTCGCCGGCGATGGCCACCCTGGCCTGGGCGACGAGGGAGACGCGGAAGCCCGCGAGACGGACCCTGGTGCAGAAATCGAGTCCGTCGTCGGCGGTCGGCAGGCCTGGGTCGAAACCGCCGAGCTTGTCCCATACGGTCTGGCGGACGATCATCCCGGCGGACGAGACGCCGAGCACGTCGGTGAGGCCGTCGTGCTGCGCCTGGTCCATCTCGTTCTCGACCAGCGGCACCGCGGCGCCGAGCGGCGTCATCGCCTCGCCGAACTCACGGATGAAGGATGCGTCGTCCCAGTCGACCAGCTTGGGTCCTGCGACGGCGACGGAGGGCGAGACCTCGACGGCGCCGAGGAGTGCTTCGAGAGCACCGGGCTCGGGTGCCGTGTCCTGCGCGAGCAGCCACAGCCACTCGTGGTCGGACGACGGAGGAGCGGTCACTCGCACCCCGGTCGCCACGGCAGCGCCGAACGGCAGCTTCTCCGGCACGGAGAGCAGCTGGGTGGGGCGGAAATCGGCGAGCAGCTTGGCGGCGTCGTCCGTCGACGCACAGTCGACGGCGATCACGGCATCCGGTTGTCTCGTCTGTGCCGCGATGGCGTCGAGAGTGCGCTGAAGGTGGGGGCCGCCACTCTGGGCGACGACGATGGCAGTGACTCTCGGATACATCGGGAGTCAGCCTAGGTTGGCGTCGCGTCGATCCGTGGAGGCAGATCGGGCGCGGCGCGAATTCAGCTGGCGCGCTTGCGCAGCTTGCGGCGTTCGCGCTCGGACAGCCCACCCCAGATGCCGAACCGCTCGTCGTTCGCGAGGGCGTATTCGAGGCACTGGGTGCGAACCTCGCACGAGGTGCAGATGCGCTTGGCGTCGCGGGTCGATCCGCCCTTCTCGGGGAAAAACGCCTCCGGGTCGGTCTGAGCGCACAGCGAGTCGGACTGCCAGGCAAGCGGATTGTCGTCGTCGACATTCGGCCGGACACCCGGAACCCCCAGTTTGACCGGGTCGATGAACCAGTCGTCGGGTACTCCAGAGCGATATTCAGGAACTGTCATATCGGACTCCCACCCATTAACTGCTAAGCACGCAAGACAACGTGTTGGAATAATTACACCGTTGTCATTCGCAAGAGTCAAGTCGCAAATCGTAAAGCCTTGAGTCCTGGTCGAGAGTTCGCGACGCGCCGACGCTCCACAACAATCCCGACACGCCCGGCCGTTCTACCCCCGTCGGACGGCCAGGAGAGGGCTCAGGATGCCGCTTGGCGCGCTTCCCAGGCGCTCCGAACCATCTCGTCCAGGGTGTGGCGCATTCTCCAGTCCAGATCCCGGGCGGCGAGTTCACCGGATGCGACGATCCTCGCAGGATCTCCGGCGCGGCGCGGCCCCACTTCTGGGGTGAAGTCGATTCCGGTCACCGCTGCGACGGTCGACATGATCTCGCCGACCGAGACCCCGTCGCCGCTACCCAGGTTGTAGACGGGCTCGATCGCCTCGTGCGCATCCAGTCGCTTCGCGGCAGCGACGTGCGAGACGGCCAGGTCGGAGACGTGGATGTAGTCGCGGACGCAAGTGCCGTCCGGCGTCGGGTAGTCGACGCCGTTGATGCGCGGCGTGCGGCCGTCCACCAGCGCGTCGAACACCAGAGGGAAGAGGTTGTGCGGGCTGGTGTCGCGCAGCGAAGGATCGCCGGAGCCGACGACGTTGAAGTAGCGCAGGCTGGTGTGGCGGAGACCAGCGGCGATGCCCTGGTCGCGCAGCAGCCACTCCCCGATCAGCTTCGACTCGCCATACGGGGACTCCGGGCTCTTCGGCGTGCTCTCCGTGACGAGGTCCGTGTCCGGCGTGCCGTAGACGGCGGCGGAGGACGAGAAGACCATCGCATCCACCCCCGCCTCCTGCATGGCGGCGAGCAGCACGGCGGTCGCGGTCACGTTCTGCTCGTAGGTGTGCAGAGGACGCTGCACGGAGACGCCCGCGTACTTGAAACCGGCGACGTGCACGACGCCGGAGACGCTGTTCTCGGCGAAGACCCGTTCGAGCAGCGCGCCGTCCAGGATGGTCCCCCGATAGAAGGGGACGTCCGCCGGCACGAACTCCTCATGCCCGCTGGACAGGTCGTCGACCACGACGACGTCGATGCCCTCCGAACGGAACGCCCGCACGATGTGCGAGCCGATGTATCCAGCTCCTCCGGTCACCAACCACGCCACGCGGTCCTCCTCAAACGCTCGACTGCCGAACGCCCAGCCTATCCGGCCCGCCGGCGCCGAACGGATCGCCCGCTAGACGAAGGCCGCCTGGCCGGTGATCGAGCGGCCGACGATCAGCGTGTTCATCTCGCGGGTGCCCTCGTAGGAGTAGAGGGCCTCGGCGTCGGCGAAGAAGCGGGCGACGTCGTAGTCGATCACGATGCCGTTGCCACCCAGGATCTCGCGGCACCAGGCGACGGTCTCGCGCATCCGGGAGGTGGCGAACGCCTTGGCGAGTGCGGAGTGCTCGTCGCGCTGCTTGCCGGTGTCGAGCATCTCGGAGACGCGCGTGCAGAGGGCGATGGATGCGGTGATGTTGCCGAGCGACTTGACCAGCAGATCCTGGATGAGCTGGTGCGCTCCCAGAGGCTTGCCGAACTGGATGCGCTCCTTCGAGTACGCGACGGCTGCCTCGTACGCGCCGATCGCGACCCCGACGGCCGCCCAGGCGACCTCGGCGCGGGTGAGGCGGAGCACGGCGGCGGTGTCTTTGAACGTGTTGGCGTTCTGCAGGCGCAGCGACTCGGGCACGACGACGTTCTCGAGCGTGATGTCGGCGTTCTGCACCATGCGGAGGGACTGCTTGCCCTCGATCTTCGTCGCGGTGTACCCGGGCGTCGAGGTCGGAACGATGAAGCCCTTCACCTGGCCGTCCTCCGCGCTCTTCGCCCAGATGATGGTGATGTCGCTGAACGTGGCGTTGCCGATCCAGCGCTTCGAACCGTTGAGCACCCAGTTGTCGCCGTCGCGCGTCGCGATCGTGCGCAGGCCCTGCGCGGAGTCCGAGCCGGAGAGCGGCTCGGTCAGGCCGAACGCCCCGAGCACCTCGCCGCTGGCGAGCTTCGGCAGCCACTCCGCCTTCTGCTCCTCGGAGCCGCAGACGCCGACGGCGCCGAGGGCGAGGCCGTTCTGCACGCCGACGTAAGTGCTGACGGACGCATCCACCCTCGCAAGCTCCAGGGCGACCCAGCCGCGGAACACGGCCGAGTTCTCGAACGGAGCGGTCTCCGGGAAGCCGAGCCCGACGGTGCCGGTCTTGTGCAGCCCCTCGATGATCTGGTGCGGGAACTCCGCCCGCTCCCAGTGCTCGTTCACGATCGGCTTCACCTCGGTCTCCAGGTAGGAGCGGAGGTGGGCGAGGAAGTCCTTCTCCTGGGTGCTGAGAAGGTCCTCGTATCCGTAGAAATCGCTGGCGAGGGACTCGAAGGACATAGCTGCTCCATTGCGTCGTACGGCGGGATGACGGGTCGGCTGGCGACCAGCGCCAGCCTAGGGAACCGGCAATGCCGCGCAAAAGCGATTGGTAGTTTGGTCTAACGAATCGAAAGGGACCACGACGGATGTTTGTGCGCATCGGCAATACCCCCCGCGACTACGCCTGGGGTTCGACCACTGCCATCGCCGGGCTGCTCGGCACCGAACCGAGCGGACGACCGGAGGCGGAGCTGTGGCTGGGCGCGCATCCCGGATCGCCGTCGGTGATCGCCGACCCGGCGCAGACCGGTGGAGCGGCGGACCTCGCCGCGTGGACGGCAGCAGACCCGCAGACCTCGCTCGGTCGGCAGGATGCGCACCTGCCGTACCTCCTGAAGGTGCTGGCCGCCGCCGGCCCGCTGTCGCTGCAGGCGCACCCGTCGTCCGAGCAGGCCGCCGCCGGGTTCGCGCGGGAGAACGCCGCGGGCATCCCCATCGACTCCCCCGAGCGCAACTACAAGGACCCGTTCCACAAGCCGGAGCTGATCTACGCGCTCAGCGACACCTTCGACGCGCTCTGCGGCTTCCGCGACGTCGAGCGCAGCGCAGCACTGTTCTCCGCGCTCGCTGAGACGGCGGACGACGGCGAGCGCGCGGTGATCGCGTCGTTCGCCGGCACCCTCGCCGGTGAGCCGACCGCGGTGCTCCGCGACGCGACGGAGTGGCTGCTCGGCGGCGATCCTGCGGTGGGCGAGCTGGTCGGCGCCGTCGTCGCCACAGCGCTCTCCGTCGAGCCGGACCCGGCGGGCGACGATCTCGCTGTCGCCGCAGACACCGTCCGGATGCTCGCGGAGGCGTTCCCGGGCGATCCGGGCATCGTGCTCGCGCTGCTGCTCAACCGCGCGACGCTGCGTCCGGGCGAGGTGCTGTACCTGCCGGCCGGGAACATCCACGCGTACCTGCGGGGGCTCGGGATCGAGCTGATGGCGGCGTCCGACAACGTGCTGCGCGGCGGCCTCACGCCGAAGCGCATCGACGTGCCGGAGCTGGTGAGCATCCTGGACTTCCGTCCGATCGTGGCGACGCCGATGGCCGCGGAGCATCCGGCGCCCGGCGTCGACGTGTTCCGACCGGATGTGCCCGACTTCGCGCTCGACCACATCGCGGTCGGGGCAGGGACGCCGTCCACGCGCATCCCGCTGCCCGGTGCGGCCATCGCGATCTGCACGGCAGGCACGGTGGAGCTCGCCGGAGCGCACGGCGGGCTGACGCTGGAACGCGGGCAGTCGGTGTTCGTCACGCCGGACGAGGAGTTCGTCTCCCTCTCCGGCGACGGGACGGTGTTCGTCGCGACACCGAACGCTTGAATTCCCGTCCGCTAGTCTTCCGAGGTGACCTCCGCACCCTCCGCTTCGTCCGTCCGGGCACGCGTGGCCGCCACCGCGTCCGGATCCGGCGCCGCGGCGTTCGCGACACTGCTGCTGTTCACGCTGTTCGCGGGCGATTTCTGGCGCAACATGATCAGCTGGCCGGGCTACTTCGTGCTGGCCGGGCTGCTCGCCGCCGCGAGCATCGTCGTCCTGGTGCGCACGCGGCCCGCCTTCCACTGGCGCAGGCTGCCCAGGATGCTCGTGCTGTTCCTCCTGCTGGCGACCGTCTCGATCGCGTGGTCCGCATACCCCGGCGCGAGCGCGCTCGGCGTGATCGCCCAGTTCGCGACCACTGCCGGCGCGCTCTACCTGGCGCTCGCCCTCGACTGGCCGCAGCTGCTGCGCGCGCTGGCGAACGCGTTCCGCTGGATCCTGGGGCTTTCGCTGCTGTTCGAGTTCGTCGTGGCCGCGTTCGTGCGGCATCCTGTGCTGCCGTTCTGGGCGTCGTACCCCGAGGGCAAGCTGCCGTCGGCGTTCTATTGGAGCAGGGGGCTGCTGTTCCACGGCGGGCAGATTCAGGGCATCCAGGGCAACAGCAACCTGCTGGCGATGGTGGCGCTGCTGGCCGTGATCGTGTTCGGCATCCAGCTCGCCGACCGCACCGTGCGCCGCGGGGCGGGCATCACCTGGCTGGTGATCGCGGTCGGGACGCTCGCTCTCACCCGCTCGTCGACGGTGATCGTGGCCGGGCTGGCCACCGCCGTCGTGTTCGCGTTCGCCCTGTGGATGCGCAGAGTCGCGCCGGACCGGCGCCGTCCCGTCTACCTCACCGCCGCCGCGCTCGTCGTGGTGGCCGCCGGGCTGCTGATCGCGTTCGCCTCGCGCATCCCCGCCCTGTTCGGCAAGAGCGAGGACCTGACGGGGCGCCTCGACATCTGGCACTCGGTGATCGGACTGGCGCAGGAACGCCCGGTGTTCGGTTGGGGCTGGGTGAGCTACTGGGCGCCGTGGGTCTCCCCGTTCAAGAACCTCGCCGAACGCAACGGCGTCACCTACCTGCAGGCGCACAACGCCTGGCTCGACGTCTGGCTGCAGCTCGGCATCGTCGGACTCGTGGTGTTCATCCTGCTGGTCGCGACCACGCTCGGCCGCTCCTGGTTCTTCGCCGTCGACCGGCCGAGGACCACGATCGCCGACGACAAGCCGTACACCGCGCTCGGGCTGCTGCCCCTGCTGCTGATCGCCGCGCTCATCGCGCAGAGCGCAGCGGAGAGCCGCATCCTGATCGAAGCGGGGTGGGCGCTGCTCGTGGTGCTGTCCGTGAAGACGAAGCAGAGCACACCGTAGGATTGCGTTCATGGCCGCGACCCGTCGAACCCTGGTCCCCGTCGCGGTGACCGAATTCCTGGGCTCGGCACGGTTCAATTCGGCGCTCTCGCTGGTGGCCGTCGGTGTCGGGTTCTCGACCCACGCGATCCGGGCTCTCATCGGCTGGCCGGGGCTCATCGGCGCGCTCGGCGTCGTGGTCGTGCTCGCCGCACTGTCGTTCGTCGCGCAGAGGAAGCTGATCGAGTGGCACGGCCTGCTGCCGATCTCGATCCTCCTGTTCGTCGGCTGGTGCGCCATCTCGATCTTCTGGAGCACGTACCAGTGGGCCACGCTCGCCGGGGTGATCTACCAGCTGAGCTTCGCCTTCCTGGCCGTCTACATCGCCCTGGTGCGGGATGCGATCCAGATCGTGCGCGTCGTCGGCGACGTGCTCCGGGTGCTGTTGACCGCATCCCTCGCCCTGGAGGTGCTGAGCGGAATCCTGCTGGACCTGCCCATCCGGTTCCTCGGCATCCAGGGCAACATCGCGCTCGGCGGCCCGATCCAGGGACTGTTCGGGTCGCGGAACGCGCTGAGCATCGTGGCGCTGATCGCGTTCGTGACGTTCCTCGTCGAGCTGAGGACGCGGTCGGTGCGGGCGCCGCTCGCCGCCGTCTCCATCTCGCTGGCCGTGCTCTGTCTGCTGTTCGCGCACTCCCCCGTCATCGCGGCGGTCGCCGTGGTCGTCGGCCTCGCGACGCTGGCGCTGTTCGGCCTGCGCAAGGTGCCTGCGCACCAGCGGCCCTACTACCAGTGGGGTCTCGCGGTGTTCACCATCGCCGTCCTCGTCTCGGCGTACATCTACCGCACCAGGGTCATCGACCTGCTGAACGCCAGGGCCGACTTCCAGGTGCGCTACAAGCTGTGGATCCAGATCTGGGAACTCATCCCGGTGGAGCAGACCGTCGGCTGGGGCTGGGTGGGCAGCTGGCCGACCGAGCTGTACCCGTTCACGGCCATCCAAGCGGCCACGGGCGTCTACCACTCGGACGGCCTCAACGCCTATCTCGACGTCTACCTGCAGGTGGGCATCATCGGGCTGCTGCTGTTCGTCGCGCTGGTCGCGCTCGCGTTCGGCCGCTCGTGGCTGCTCGCGTCCAACAAGCGCAGCGTGGTCTACGCCTGGGCGCCCCTCGTGCTGGTCGCCCTGCTCGTGACCAGCGTGTTCGAGAGCTCGATCCTGGTGGAGGCCGGCTGGCTGCTCCTCGTGATCTGCGCGGTCAAGGCCTCGCAGGGGATGAGCTGGCGACTTCGGCTGGCACGGCACGACCAGAGCTGACCCGCAGCCACACCAGGTGCACCACGAGCCCGACGGCCGGTCCGGAGGCGAGGGCGAGCGCCGCGCGGATCGGCAGGTCGAGCGGGATGAACAGCACGGCGAGCGAGACGAGCGACGCCACCACCCACCCGGTCGCGTATCCCCCGTGCAGCCCCTTCGCGAGCACGGCGGAGCCGCTCACGCAGAGCGCGCCGATCAGCCCGGAGGACGCGATCAGGGCCACCAGCACGTCGGCGCCGAGGTCGAACTGCGCGCCGAAGACGAACTGCATCACGGGCACGCCCCACAGCCAGGCGGCCAGGCAGAGCACCACGATCACCGCGGCGATCCCGGCGATGATCGTCAGCATGGTGCGGGTGGCGCGCTCCGGATGGTGCGAGAACTGGCTGACCAGGAAGCTCGACAGCGCCATCAGCGGCACCAGGATGGGCGCCCTCGTCAGCGTGACGGCGAGGACGAGCGAGCCGAGGTCCGCATGGTTGTCCGGTCCGGAGAAGAACGACAGCACCAGAGGGAAGCCGTTGATGAGCACGGCGGTCGCGGACGCAGCCAGCATCGTCCTGCCGGTGTTCGCGATCAGGGTGGAGAGCCCGATGCTCACCCGCGCGTTGGCGACGAGCGCCTTCGGGGCCGAGGCGAACACGATCGCCAGCGAGACGGGGAACGGCAGGATGACGGCGATGGCGAGCGCCACGAGGTCGTCGGTGAACGCCAGTACGGCGACGACGCCGATCACGCGCAGCACGCCGTCGAGCGCGACGATCGCGGCGAGCTGCCGCCACATCCCCGCCCCGGCCATGACGCCGGATGCGGCGGCCACCAGGCAGTTGAGGCCGGCGCCGAACGCGACGAACCAGGCGAGGCCGGCGTTCTGCGCGCCCAGGCTCGGTGTCGCCCAGAGCAGGCTGGTCGCCAGCACGGCGATCACGACGACCACCGCGACCATCGCCGCGAACGACCACATGGAGGTGCGGCGGACCGCGGCCGCCGCTCCTGCGCCCACTCGGCCGGCGCCCGCATCCACGGCCTGGACGGCGGTCTGCGCCACGGCACGCGTCGACTCCTGCTGCAGCCCGAACAGGATGCCGACGACCAGGAACAGCGCGGACCAGAACACCGAGAACACGCCGTAGCCCGCGGCGCCCACCGAGGTGAACACACGCCAGGTGACCACGTATCCCGCGAGTCCGGAGACGACCGTCGCACCGAGGATCAGGACGACGGACGAACGCCCGCCCGACCCGGCCGGCTGCGTCTCCCACTCGTCGGGAATCGGCTCGTTGAGCGGCTCATAGCTGGTGATGGGAGACTCCAGGGGTGGCATGACAGGATGGATGCTCTGCGCCTCGGGCGCGGCAGGCCAACCATACGACGAAAAGCTCCGAGCGGACGAAAACCTCCACCGTGACCATCGACATCATGATGCCGTTCTACGGCGACCCCCAGCTGTTCCGCGACGCCGTCCAGAGCGTCATCGCCCAGACGGACGACGACTGGCGTCTCGTCGTGATCGACGACGTGTACCCGGACACGGAGCCCGGCGAGTGGGTGAGCGCGCTCGGCGATCCGCGCATCCACTATCTGCGCAACGAGACGAACCTCGGTGTGAGCGGCAACTTCACCAAGTCGGTGCAGCTGGTGACGAGTGAGCACTTCGTCCTGATGGGCTGCGACGACCTCCTGGAGCCCGGCTACATCGCCAGGATGCGCGCCGCCATCGCCGCGCATCCCACGGGCGCATACTTCCAGCCGGCGGTGACCGTGATCGGCGACGACGGCCGCGAGACGCTCCCCCTCGCCGACCGGGTCAAAGGCTGGTACCGGCCCACCCACAGCGCGCCGATCGAGCTCAGCGGGGAAGCCATCGCGGTGAGCCTGCTGCGCGGCAACTGGACGTACTTCCCGTCGATCTGCTGGCGAACGGAGGCGGTGCGACGCCACGGCTTCGACCCCGACTTCGACGTCGTGCTCGACCTCAACCTGCAGATCGACATCGTGCTCGACGGCGGCAGCCTGGTGCTGCTGCCCGACCACGAGTTCCGTTACCGGAGGCACGCGGGCAGCGTCTCCTCCTGGACGGCGCAGGACGGCACCCGCTTCGACGAGGAGCGCGCCTTCTTCCTCACGAAGGCGGGCGTGCTGCGGCGGCACGGCTGGCGCAGGGCGGCGCGCGTCGCGTCGGCGCACTGGTCGTCGCGGCTGAACGCGGCGACCAAGCTGCCGTCGGCGCTCGCGAAGCGCGACGGGGCCGGGCTGCGGGCGCTGCTGCGGCACGTGTTTCTGGGGTGGCGACAGCGGTGAGCAGGGCCGCCGACCTCACCCGCTGACCGGGATACGCCCCACCAGCACCGTCGCGTCCAGGCCGGGGCAGGTCGCCGCGAGCTTCGCCCGCAGCGTCTCGTCCCTCGTGCGGATGGTCACGCCGCCGTCCCACGCCTTCACCGCGGAGCAGACGTCTTTCAGCGAGCGGACGTCCAGGTAGTACGAATACGGGCGGATCGGGTCGGTGCCGCTGGTCGCCGATGCTCCGAGGAGCCAGAGGTTGGCGAAGCCGTCGGCTTTCCAGTCGTAATAGCCGACGAACATGTTCTTGGCGTCGGTCGGGTCGTCGAGGGCGAACATCGCCGGGAGCACGTCGTCTCCGGAGGCGACACCCTCCCCCGCGAGGATGTCGCCGTACGGCACCAGTGCGCCGAGCGTCGGCGGTTTGGGCAGCACACTGGCCGCGATCGCGACGATGGCGATGAGCACGCCCGCCGTCGCCGCCACCCGGGGCCATACGGCGAGGTCGACCCGCGACAGCCGGTCGAGCGCAAGACCGATCACCACCACCAGCAGCAGGATGCCGCCGAACCAGACGAGTTTCGCCGGGTAGTAGCCCCACCAGTACGCGTCGGCCTGCACCTGCGTCCCGAGGTACGCGTACAGCCCGGCCAGCGCCGCGGACACCGTGACGACGCCCGTGAGGTCGGCGCGGTGTGCCGCCGTGCGGGCGGTGACCGCCGTGATCGCTACCGCCAGGCCGATCAGGATGAACAACAGGGCGGGGCTCACCGGCGCCATCGAACCGCCCTGGGCCAGCTCGCCCTGGTCGCGGCGCAGGTCGCGCAGGGAGACCAGCACGGCATACACCAGCAGCTGGGCGCCCGCGACGGCGAGGATCGTCCAGGACAGCCAGCCGAACGACCGGGGGCGGCGCAGGATGAGCCGGATGGCGGCCACCGCGGCGAGCGCGAGCGGCACGATGGCGAGGAACGCCCAGAGCGCCAGCAGTGCGGTCGTCATCGCCAGCAGCAGCGCGACGGCCACCACAGGAGCCCGCGGCGCCGCCCGCCAGGCGAGCCAGCTGCCGAGCAGGCAGGCGACCGTCGGCATCACGTTGTAGAAGCCGAACTCGAACGAGAAGCCTGCCACGAACCAGGATGCGATCAGTGCAGACCCGAGTACGGCCCCGATCGCACGGAACACCGGATGCTCCGGCCGCACCAGCTGCGCGACGATCAGGCCGGCGAGCAGGCTCGTGATGACCGTCGCGAGCGCGAACACGCCTGCCATCGCGGCGATGTCGTGGTGGAACAGCTCGGTCGTCTTCGCCCCGGCCCTGCCCGGCGCCATACCGGCCGCGAGCAGGATGGCGGTCATCGGAGACGAGTTCGGGTGCAGCGACGGGTTCAGGCCGCGGTCGTCGAGCAGGAAGCGCGCGGACACCAGGTTCCAGACGGCGTCGCTGCGCATCGCCCAGGAGAGCGCGTTGCCGTCGCGCAGGGCGGGCAGGATCGCGAAGACCGTCCCGACCATCGCGGGCACGACGGCCGCGGGGAGGACGCCCCACCAGACGGCTCTGCCCGGCAGGCGCATCCGGTCGCCGCTCAGCGCGACGAGCACCAGCCCGGCCAGCGCGATCACGACCAGGACGAGCAGGTTGCCGGTGAAGACGCCGAGCCCGATCCTGTGGAAGATCCGGATGCCGTACGCCTCGACCGCGAGCGGGACGGCGATGGCGGAGACCACACCGAGGCTCCAGCCGGCGAACGCGGCGACGCCCGTGGCCAGGCAGAGGGCGGCGGCAGCGGCGAGGACCCACACGGTCCAGCCAGCCCCGACGACGACCAGCCCGGCCGCGACGAAGACGAGCAGCACACCGGCCACCCACCAGCGGGACGCGGGGCGACGGGTGATATCGTCCACTGTGTTCCTCTCCGATGGAACCCGGTTGTTCGAGAACCGAACCTACCTCACCACCGGGCCATCGGCCATCCGGACGACGACAGGACGGTGCATGACCCAGCACGACGGGGACATCCGCCCCGCTCGCCGCCCGCTGACCGTGTTCGGCATCGCCTTCGGGCTGCTGTTCCTCCTGATGGCGAGCTTCTCGGTCGCCACCCCTCCCGGCGCGAGCCCGGACGAGCCTGCGCACGCCATCCGCGCCAACGCCGCGGCCCACGGCGAGCTCTGGGGGCCGGAGTCGAAGACCATCCCCGGCACCATCGACCAGACCGTCTCCACCTACTTCGCGAAACTCGAGTCGCACATGCCGTGCTTCAAGAGGAACGTGGCCGTCACGGCCTCCTGCGTCACCCCCATCCAGAACCCGGATGCGCCGACCACCGGCCACACGTCGACCACCGTGAACACGCCCGTCTTCTACGTGCTCGTCGGCTGGCCGACCGCGTTCCTCGACGGCGCGAAGGGGCTGTACGCGATGCGGCTCGTGAACGCGCTGCTCTGCTCCGCCCTGCTCGCGCTCGCCTTCACGGCACTGCGGAGCCTCCCCCGCTCCCGTTGGGCGCTCGGCGGGCTCGCGGTCGGCGTCACCCCCATGGTGCTGTTCCTCTCCGGGACGCTCAACCCGAACGGCATTGAGGTCGCGGCCTCCGCCGCGGCGTTCGCGCTCCTGCTGCTGACCTTCGGAACGCCGGCGGCCGGGCGGTGGCTGGTGCTGCGCATCCTGGGCATCGTGGTGGTCAGCCTGCTGCTGGTGAACACCAGGAGCATCGCGATGCTGTGGCTGGCGCTCGCGTTCGTGATCGCGCTGCTGCTCGGCAGGCGGGACGTGCTGCGCACGGTGTTCCGGTCGTGGCTGACCTGGGTGGGCATCGTCGTGATCGGCGCCGTCGCCGTGGCGGCGACCCTGTTCTACCTGCGGCCACGGTCGCTGACGCCCGGGTACGCGCCCGTAGGAGCGGGCAGCAGCTGGTGGCAGGGATTCTCCAACACCATCGACAACACGTTCAGCTTCATGGTCGGCTGGATCGCCCAGTTCGGCTGGCTGGAGATCCCGGCGCCTGCGCTCTCCGTGGCCGTGTGGGCGAGCGTCGGCGGCCTGGTGATCCTGCTCGGCGCGACTCTCGGCCCCCGCCCCGTGAAGATCGGCGCGCTCCTGCTGGGCCTCGCCATCGTGTTCGTGCCGCCGTTCTCGCAGGCGGCGGTCATCCACGACGCCGGATACATCTGGCAGGGCAGGTACACCATCGCACCCGCCGTGCTCCTCGCGATCCTCGCGGGGATCGGGCTCGACCGCGCCCTGCCGGCCGCCGACAGGCGGCTCACCGCCGTGATGCGCGTGTCCGTCGTGCTGCTCGGCATCGGCCAGCTCGCCGCGTTCCTGTGGATGCTCCGCCGGTACGTCACCGGGCTGCAGCCGAACCTCACCTGGATCGACATGATCAGGGCGCCGCAGTGGCAGCCGCCGGGCGGATGGCCGACCGTCGCCGTCGTGTTCGCCATCGCGACCGGGCTGTCCGTCTGGTTCCTGATCAGGGCGCTCAGCAGGACGTGCGAGAATATCGAACCGACAGCCGAGCTCCCGACCGGCCGGTCGCACCCGCTCTGACGCCCACACCGATCTAGTACGTTGACTTCCATGCCCTTCGATCTCTCCCAGACGCTGATCGTGATGCCCGCCTTCAATGAGGAGGCATCCGTCGCAGCCGTCGTCGCCGAGGTCTACGCCAAACTTCCCGGCGTCACCTGCCTCGTCGTCGACGACGGCTCGACCGACGACACGGCGCGCATCGCCAAGGAGGCGGGGGCCCTGGTCGCATCCATGCCGTTCAACATGGGGGTCGGCGGAGCACTGCGCCTCGGCTACCAGTTCGCGAGGGACAACGGCTTCTCCGTCGCCGTGCAGATCGACGCGGACGGTCAGCACGACCCTGGCAACGTGCCGTCCCTGATCGCTGCCCTCGACGGCGCAGACCTGGTGATCGGCGCCCGCTTCTCCGGCGAAGGCGACTACGAGGTTCGTGGCCCGCGCCGTTGGGCCATGAACGTGCTCTCGACCGTCCTCAGCCGCGTCGTTCGGACGCGCCTGAACGACACCACCAGCGGCTTCAAGGCCGCCGGTCCGCGCGCCATCGCCCTGTTCGCGCACTCTTTCCCCGCCGAATACCTCGGAGACACCATCGAGGCGCTGGTGATCGCCGCCCGCGGCGGTCTGCGCGTCGCCCAGGTGCCGACCTCGATGCGTCCCCGCGCTGGCGGCCAGCCGTCGCACAACCCGATCAAGGCGGCCGTCTACCTGGCCCGCGCCTTCATCGCCCTCCTCGTCGCGCTCATGCGCCCCCGCACCGCCATCAAGGAAACGGCAACGGCCTGACCATGTCGATCACCAGTTACATCTTCGGAATCCTCGCAGCCCTGCTCACCCTCGCTGTGGTGATCGAGATGCTGCGACGCGGCCGGATGCGCGAACGCCACGCGATCTGGTGGCTCATCGCCGGTGTGCTCGCGCTGATCATCGGCGTCTTCCCGACCATCCTGGACTGGGCGGCCGGACTGATCGGCGTCGGGGCTCCGGTGAACCTGGTGTTCTTCGTGAGCATCGCCGTGCTGTTCCTGGTCTGCATCCAGCACAGCTCCGAACTGACCACCCTCGAGAGCAAGACCCGCACCCTCGCAGAGCGCAGCGCTCTGCACGAGCTGCGGATCGCCGAGCTGGAGCAGCGCATCGCCGCACTCAGCGACGAAAAGGAGTAGCGCAGGGTGAGCACCACCGCCAGCATGCCGACCGCCGGCCCATCCACCCTCCCCGGCGACCGGCCCAGGGTCTGGCGCGCTTTCGTGGTGGTCTGGGTGCTGCTCTCCGCCCTCTGCGCGAGCTGGGCGATCGCCACCCCGATCGGTGCATCCCCGGACGAGCCTGCGCACATCGTCAAGGCGGCGAGCGTCGCGCGCGGCCAGTTCATCGGAACGCCATCGAAGGACGGCCACCGGGTCACCGTCCCCGCGTACGTCGCGCGCACCCAGCTGGACACCTGCTTCGCCTTCCATCAGGAGCGTCCGGCCGAGTGCGGGCTCGCCCCACTCACCGACCCTGGGGCCCTCACCACCTCGTACACCACCGCCGGGCTCTACAACCCGGTGTACTACCTGCTGGTCGGCTGGCCGACGCTGCTCCTGCACGACACCTCCGGCATCTACGCGATGCGGATCGTCAGCGGCATCGTCACCTCGCTGTTCGCCGCGCTCGCGTTCTCGATCCTGTGGGGGATGCGGCGCCGCGCCATCCCGGTGCTCGGCTTCGCGGTCGCAGTGACGCCGATGCTGCTCTTCCTCGGCGGCTCGGTGAACCCGAACGGCATCGAGGCCACGGCCACCCTCGCCGTGTTCGTCGGCATCATGGCCGCCGTGCTCGACCCTGACCGCTCCCGGCTGCTGTCGCGCGCGATGATCGTGCTGGCCGGTGGAGCGGTGGCGGTCAACACGCGCGGGCTTTCGCCGCTGTGGGTGCTGCTGGCCATCCTCATCCCGTTCGCGCTCGTCCCGTGGCGGCAGGTCGTCTCGCTGCTGCGGCGACCGCCCGTGATCGCCGCGGCGGCGGGCGTCGTGCTCGCGACCATCGCCGCCCTGGCCTGGACCGTCGGGACCAACTCGCTCTACAACGCCGTCGAGAACCCGGACCAGACGCCGCAGAGCTTCCTCGGCGTCGGCACCAACCCGCTGAGCGGCTTCTTCATCACCCTCGTGCGCACCACCGAGTACAGCCACGGCCTGATCGGCATCTTCGGCTGGCTCGACACGCCGGCCCCTCCCGAGGTGTTCTTCATCTGGTCGGCCCTCGTCGGCATCCTGCTCGCCGCCGCCCTCGTGCTCCTCCGCTCCCGGATGCTCGTCTTCGCCTGGGTGCTGTTCGGCGCCTTCATCCTGCTCCCGCCCATCGTGCAGGCCGCGTACATCACCGGAGGCGGCATCATCTGGCAGGGCAGGTACAACATGCCGCTGTTCCTCTGTCTGCTGGTGGGACACTCGGTCGTGCTCGGCCGGCGCATCCGGGTGGAGCGGGCCCCCGCGGTCTGGAGGCGGTTCGGCTGGCTCGTGGTGATCGTGCTGGCGTTCGGGCAGGTCTACGCCTTCGAGAACACGCTGCGGCGATACTCGGTGACCCCGATCGGCTCGCTCAAGCAGTTCTTGTTCGGCACGCCGGCCTGGGCGCCGCCCGGCGGCAACCTGCTGTGGCTGCTGGTGTTCACGGCGGTGGTCGTGGTGGCCGGCTGGCTGGTGCTGCGGTCCATCGACCGGGTGGCCCGTGTGGATGCACGCCTCGCCCCGACGGAGGAGCCTGCCGCGGTCTGACCGTCCGGTCCGATACCTTTGCCTCATGGGAAACCCACAGGCGGGAAGCGGCACGGTCGCGCCCGCCGCCGCTCAGGCACCGAGACGCCGCTCCATCCCGCTGAAGCCGTTCTTCGTCGCGTGGGCCGTGCTCTTCGCGCTCACCACCGCCTGGGTGTTCGCCACCCCGCCGTCCGCCTCCCCGGATGAGCCGGCCCACATCGTGCGCGCCGCGAGCGTCGTGCGGGGCGAGCTCGTCGGGACGCCGTCCCCGGCCGGCCACATCGTCACGGTGCCGCGCTACATCGCCGAATCGCACGCCGTCACCTGTTTCGCGTTCAACCCGACCGTCACGGCGAACTGCGCGTACACGCCCAGCGCCGACCCGTGGGAGAGCGTCGAGGCCCCCACCACCGCCGGGCTGTACAACCCGCTCTACTACGCCGTCGTCGGGCTCCCGTCCCTGGTCTTCCACGATGCGTCCGGGATCTACGCCATGCGCATCCTGAGCGGCCTGCTGACCACGCTGTTCGCCGCGCTCGCGTTCGCCATCGTGGCCACGATGCGCAACCGCAGGCTGCCGCTGCTGGCGTTCGCCGTGGCGGTGACGCCGATGCTGCTGTTCCTCGGCGGCTCGGTGAACCCGAGCGCCCTGGAGGCGACGGCGACCCTCGCCGTGTTCTGCGGGATGCTCGCGATCACCCTCTCCCCCGACGCCTCCCGGCTCACCGGCCGGGCCGTCGTGGTCATGGCCGGGGCCGTCGTCGCGGTCAACGCGCGCGGGCTCTCACCCCTGTGGGTGGCGCTCGCGCTCGTGGTGCCTCTGCTGCTGCTCGCCGACCGGGATGCGCTGGTCGCGCTCCTCAAACGACGCGCCGTCATCGTGCTCATCGCCGTCGTCGCCGCCGGCACCATCGCTGCCGGGCTGTGGACCGTCGGCACCAACTCGCTCGCCAACGCCATCGAGCATCCGGACCAGGCGCTCTCCTTCCCCGGCATCGGGGCGTCGCCGCTCGTCGGCTTCCAGAAGGTCTTCATCGGGACCGTCGGATACAGCCAGGGCCTCGTCGGCCTGTTCGGCTGGCTCGACACCCCTGCGCCGGATGTGGTGCTCTACCTCTGGGGGCTCGCCATCGGGGCCATCGTGGTCGGCGCCGTCGTCGTGCTGCGACGTCGCCACCTGCTCGTCGCGTGGCTGCTCGTCGCCGCCTTCCTGCTCTGCCCTGCGCTGGTGCAGGCGGCGTACATCCACGGCGGAGGGATGATCTGGCAGGGCAGGTACAACCTGCCGCTGTTCCTCTGCCTCATCGTCGGGCTCGCCGCGCTGCTCGGCGACACGGCGTTCGTGCGCGCCCCGTACGCCTGGCGGCGCATCGCGGTGATCGTGGCCGTCGGCGCCGCCGGGGCGCAGTTCTGGGCCTTCGAGTCGACGCTCCGCCGCTACGCGGTCGGCTCCAACGGCTCGATGCGCACCTACCTGTTCGGGCAGTCCGCGTGGACGCCTCCCGGGGGCACCTGGCTGTGGCTGGCCCTGTTCGCCGTGCTGCTCGTGCTGGCGACCGCGCTCCTGCTGCACGTCTCCGCGTGGTCGCGCTCCGAGGAGGACGAGGTTGCGGCGGTGGATGCCGCTGTACCTGTGGATGCCGCGCAGCCGGTGGATGCCGTGCAACCGGTGGATGCCGTGCAACCGGTGGAGGAGGCGGACGCGACCGAGCCGGCGCCCACCGCCGGTCTCACGCCGGCTGGAACAGGTCTCTGACCACATCCATCCAGCCCTGGCTCGCCAGGCGAGGGTACGCCCCGCCCGCCGCGAGCCGGAGCACGGGCACGAACCGCTTCACCCTGTTCGCCGGAAGCTCGGCGCGCGTCGCCTCGAACGCCGCCTTCTCCTCGGCGAGCGCCACCTTCGACGAGTCGACGCCGTCCGCACCGCGCAGGCTGTCCGCCAGGATGCGCGACCGCGCGGCGAGCATCCGGTTGCGGTCGCCGCGGGCGCCGAGCACGCGGCGGATCTTGTGGCCGATTGTCGGGTCGCCCGCCCCGATCTGGTTGGCGGCGTGCCGCCGGTAGCGCGTCAGCGGCTCCTCGCTCAGGTCGAGCCTGTCGCGTGCTGCGGCCTGGATGGCCAGCCACTCGTCGTGCACCCACTCGGCGGGGAACGGCGCGCACGCCGCCACCAGGTCGCGGTGCACCATGGCCGTCGCGCCCGTGGCGATGTTGCGGCGCACGAACACCGAGAACGCGCGTCCGGAGTGCACGGCCTGCCTGTCCTCCTCCGACACTTCGAGCACTCCGAAGATGGTGCCGCCGGTGGGTGCACCGTCATCGTCGATCAGCTGCGCGTCGGTGTGCAGGAAGCCGAGCCCGGGCCGCGCGTCGAACATCGCGACCAGCTTCTCCAGCTTCCGCGGCTCCCACTCGTCGTCCTGGTCGCACAGGGCGATCAGCTCACCGGTGGATGCGCGCAGCGCCTGCTCGAAGTTCGCCGTCACCCCGAGCGGCGTCTCGTTGCGCAGCAGCACTACCTCGGGGTTCCAGCCCGTCGCCGCCTCGTGCGCCCGCAGCTCCTCCTCGACCATCGCGATGGTCGCGTCCGTCGAGCCGTCGTCCGAGACGACCAGTTGCGTCGGGGGCACCGTCTGGGCGAGCACGCTCGCCAGCTGCCTGCGGATGTATGTCGCGCCGTTGAACGTGCAGAGCGCGACGGAGACCGGTCGGGTCACGGTCAGCGTCTCCCCAGCCTGCTCCGCACCTTCTTGACGACGACGGCCGGACCGCCGTTCTTCATGTAGTGGAAGAACAGGCCGACATCGTGACGCACGCCGTGCTTCTTGCGCCTGGTCGTCGCCTTGCGCGGCGCTCCGCCCGTCCCGACGACACCCTTCGCGACCAGGTCGGCCGCATGCCGGGGGTCGGAGACGAAGTCGACGAGCGGCGCGAGCACCACGCTCCAGAAGTAACGCTTGCGCACCCGCTGGATGTTGCGCTTGGCGGCCGCGATGAACTTCTCGTCGTAGAGCACGGTCTCGAGGGCGGCGGTCAGCGCATCCACGTCTCCGGACGGGACCACGACGCCGAGCTTCTCCTCCTCGACCAGCTGCGCGAAGTGGTCGCCGGCGGTGACGACCATCGGCAGCCCGGCCCACAGGTAGTCCAGGATGCGCGTGCGGAACGAGAACGTCGTCTCGACGTGCGAGAAGTGGGTGCTGACGCCCGCGTCGGCCTCGGTGAGGTAGTTCTGCCTGTCGGCGTAGTCGACCCACGAGCTGTTGAAGAACACCGAGGTGTCGAGCGCGCCGAGCTCGCTGGCGAGGGCACGGGACTCCGCGACGATCGCCATCTCCGGCACACCGGGATGCGGGTGCTTCGTGCCCTGGAAGAACAGGCGGACGTCGTCGTGCGTCTCCGACAGCTTCGCGACGGCGCTGATGAGCGACTTCGGGTCGAACCAGTTGTAGAGGCCGCCGCTCCACAGCAGGAGCTTGTCGTCGGCGCCGATCCCGGGGAGGACGCCCTTGAGCACATCCCGTTCGTGTACCGGCGCCGTCTCGGACAGGCCGAAGGGAACGACGTCGATGAGGTGGTCGAGGTCGGGATCGTCGGCGTAGTTGGCCGGGTTGATCCGGCCGAGCGCGGCGAGCTGGCCCAGGTAGAAGTGCCGCTGGCGCTCGGAGGCGCAGAGGAAGAAGTCCCCGCGTTCGAGCTGCTCGTTGAGCACGTCCGTCGCGTCGCCGACCTGCTTGTCCCACTGCTCGCGGCCGAGTTCCTTGCCCTGTTCGAGCTGCTCGAGGTGCATCGGGTCGTAGACGTCGGCGACGATGATCTTGTCCGTCTTGCGCAGGCTGTCGAACAGCGCCATCGCGAGGCCCTGGAAGACGATCACGTCGCTCTCGCGCTCCAGCTTGCGCATGGAACGGTCGTCGCCCGGCCGGATGTGCACGATGTCGAACGGCGCGGACACCGGCTCGACGCCGGACAGCGACACGAGGGTCACCAGGTTGTCCTTCGCGAGCGCCTCCGCCATGCTCCACGCCCGGATCGCCGGGCCCGCCATCTTGACGCCGATCGGGTCGCCGGTGATGACCAGCACGCGGGTCACATCCGGTGTCTCGGTGACCGGGAACGCCGTGACCAGCTTGTCGTAGCCCTCGAGGTAGTGCTCCGCCGTGTACGACGGGGCGTCGGTCTCGCCGAACAGCGACCAGATGCGGCTGTCCGAGACGACCCTGCTGCGCTGGATCTGCTCGCGCGACTCCACCAGCGACGGCAGGTGCTCGACGAACTGGTCGATCGCGTAGACGGCGGCGACGGTCTCCTTCGAGATCTCCATCGTCGGGTCGTTGGATGCGCCCTTCCGCAGGTCGAACGAGGTCGAGTCGAGCCCGCCCTTCGCCACACCGCGGCGGACGGTCAGCGCGAGCGTCGCGGGAAGCGCGTTGGCGAGCGCCTCGTCCCCGAGGTTCTTGTACTGCGTGAACAGCGCGTTCCGTTCGAGGAGGTACGTCTCCTTGAACGCGCCGAACGACGACATGGATGCGTGGTGCTTGTGATACGCCAGCGATGCGGGCTCGTAGACGTAGCGGTGGCCGAGCAGGTTGAGTCGCCAGCCCAAGTCCACGTCTTCGAAGAACATGAAGTACCGCTCGTCGAACCCGCCGAGCTGGTCGTACACCGACCGGCGGACGAACATCGCGGATCCCGTGCCGAACAGCACGTCGTGCGGCACATCCGGCGTGCTCGGCACCGGCTGGGCGGTGAGCGGCTTGTATCCCTGGCCGAACCAGGTCATCGCCGACCCGATGAAGTCGACGTTCTGGCCCTCCCAGTCGAGCACGCGACTGGCGACAGCGCCGACCGACGGGCTCGACTCGAACCGCTCGACGGCGGCACGAACCCAGGCCGCATCCGGCTTGGCGTCGTTGTTGAGGAAGGCGACGTACTCGCCGCTCGCCTCCTTCACCCCCAGGTTGCAGCCGCCGGCGAACCCGAGGTTCGTCTTCGACTCGACGAGCAGCACGTGCGGCGCCGCCGACCGGATGCGCGCGGCGCTGTCGTCGCCTGAGGCGTTCTCGACCACCACGATCTCGAGACGGTCGGCCGGCCAGTCCAGGCGGCCGAGGTGTTCGATGGCGGTGAGCGTGTCGTCGGTTCCCCGGAAGTTGACCAGGACGACCGAGACGACTCCGTGACGCGTTGCAGGCATACGGTCCTTTCGCATGGGCGTGTGCGCCCGCCAGCTTACCAAGGCGTACTGTGGCGGCCGCGTCGTGCGCCCCTCCCAGCGACCGATTGCTAAGCTGGCGCAGTTCGCCGCCCACGAGCGTAAGGCCTCACATCAGCATGGAAACCGAGTCGACAGCCCCCGAGGGGCGACGCGGCTTCTTCGCGCGCGTGTTCTCGCGGAGCGCCATCGCGCCCGCCGTGCTCATCATCGCGTCGCTGCTCGTCGGCATCGTGCAGGTGCCGGGCCACCGCGGCGTCTCCCCCGTCGACGAGTACGTCTACATCGACTACTTCGCCAAGATGGGGCACCAGCTCACCGTGAACCGCGGAGAGCCGACCGGCACGTACGCCCGCCAGCAGCTGGGCTGCCGCGGGCTGCGGCTGCTCGCCCCGAGCCCGGATGCGCGCTGCGACCTCTCCAACGCGAAGAACGCCGAGCTGTTCCCGTTCCACGGCGCCACCTCTGCGTACATCTACACCCCGCTGTACTTCGGCATCACGCGCATCCTGGCCGAGTCGCTGGTGTTCCTCGGCGTCGACCTGGTGGATGCCGGACGGTTCGTCGGGGCGCTCTGGCTGGCCGCCGCCGCCCTGTTCCTCTATCTGGCGCTGCGACGGCTGAAGGTGCATCCGGTGGCCGCGACCGGTGTCGGGCTGCTGATGATCGGCTCGCTGCCCGCGTACTGGTCGAACACGTACATCAGCACGGATGCGACCGCGCTGTTCGCCGGCGGCCTGATGCTGTACCTCGCCACCCTGGCCGACAGTAGACGCGGCTACGTGTGGTTCGCCGCCGGTGCCGCGTTCGTCACGCTGCTGAAGGTGCAGAACCTCGCCGCCGTCGCCGCGGCCGTGTTCTTCCTGATCATCCGCGCCGGCATCGACGCGTACCGCACCCGCACATCCCGGGCCGGCTGGATCGGCCGCACGTTCGCCGATGGCCGGACCATCACGGGCATCGTCTCGGTGGTGGTGTCGATGGTCCTGCAGCTGGCCTGGACCGTCTACAGCTCGGTCTCCGCGGTCGGCCCTGCGCCCGACATGGGCAAGGTGCGACCGCTCGGGATCACGTCGCTGATCCTGCAGTCCGGCCTCTTTATCGACGGCTCGGCCCGCGGCGTCGGCGACACGACCACCTTCCTCAAGGGGCCCGGCCTCATCTCGAACTACGCGGTCGCCTGGGTCACCATCGCCGGCGTGATCGGCCTGCTGATGGTCGCACGCTGGGGCGGCCGTCGTGCCGCCGTCGCGTGGGCCACGTTCGCCGCCGCCGTCATCTCGGCCCCGCTGCTGTCGATCGTGACGTATGCCGCCCTCGGCACATACCCCGATCCGCCGCCTGCGCGCTACGGCATCTCGCTCATCCCGTTCTTCCTCGCCTGCGCCGCCCTGCTGCTGGCGAAGCGTCCCGTTCCGCGCTGGATCATGGCGGGCGTCGGCGGCGTCGTCTTCATCGCCTCCCTCTTCATCCCGCAGGGCTGACCGGGGATGCGGTTTCCACTGAGACTGTTCGCCGCCGTCTTCTGCACCC
Organism: Leifsonia araucanica; assembly: GCF_051161895.1. NCBI lineage: Bacteria > Bacillati > Actinomycetota > Actinomycetes > Micrococcales > Microbacteriaceae > Leifsonia > Leifsonia araucanica. The sequence continues at coordinate 3,799,173 of NZ_JBMBTW010000002.1, read as the reverse complement.
TGTTCGTGCTGCTCACCGCGTGGTCGCTCGCGACGCCGATCTACGCCGTGCCGGACGAGGCGTCGCACACCGTGCGTGCCACGACGGCCGTTCGCGGTCAGATCGTGGGCGACGGGAAGTACTTCGACGCGCCCGCCTACCTCTACATCCCCGGCGCGGGCGGCTGCTTCGCCGGGCAGCCGAGCGTCACGCCTGCGTGCGTCGGCAGCTCGGACGCCTCGCCGGGAGAGACGCGCCGCTCGATCAGCACGGCGTACACCAACAGCCCCGTCTACTACCTCGTGGTCGGCCTGCCGTCGCTGGTGTTCTCCGGCGAGGCGGCCATCCACGCCATGCGCATCTTCTCCGGGGCCGTCGCCGCAGCCCTGATCGCGGTGCTCGCCGCGCTCGTCCGCACCTGGCCGGGCGCGCGCTGGTCGCTGCTGCTCCCGGTGGGCGCGCTCACCCCGATGGTGTTCTTCCTCGGCGGCGCGATCAACCCGAACGCCGTCGAAGCGGCGTCCGCAGGCGCCCTGCTCGTATCGCTGCTGACCATTGCCAGGCATCGGCCGACCGGGTGGCGGCTTTGGCTGTCCGGCGTGACCGCCGTGGTCTCCGCGGCACTCGTCACCGGCGGCCGCAGCCTCGGGATGCTGTGGCTCCTCCTCATCGCCGTCTCCGTCGTGCTCGCCATGCGGAAGGCGGACTGGGAGTATCTGCTGCGCCGCGCATCCACCTGGGTCGTGCTCGCGCTGCTGGCTGTCGTGGGAGCCGGGCAGTTGTTCTGGTTCACGCGGCCGGAGAACCAGGTGAAGGCGCAGCTGGAGCCGACGCCCGGCAGCCTGTTCACCGTTGCGCAGACGATGGTGGAGAACACGTTCTCGTACTGGAAGCAGCTAATCGGGCTGTTCGGCACCGTGGATGTGTGGGCCCCGGATGCGGTGATCGTGATCTGGTTCGGCGTGCTCTCGCTGGTCGTGCTGGTCCCCGTGGTGCTCGGGCGCGGACGCGAACGGTGGATCGCACTCGGCTTCGTCGGCGCGCTGCTCGTGATCCCGGTCGTCATCCAGGTGGCGCTCTGGCGTCAGGTCGGCGACGTCTGGCAGGGACGGTACATGCTCGCGATCGTGCTGGTCCTGGCGATCTGGGGCGGCATGGCACTCGACAGGGCGGAGGTCGGCGTCGGCTCGCGCAACACGGTCGCCGCGCTCCGCGCCGCCGCCGTGGTGCTCGCCGTCGGCCAGCTCGCCGCGTTCGCGTTCACGCTCCGCCGCTACGCCGCGGGCTCCACCTCGTGGACTGCGGCCTTCTTCAGCCCCACCTGGCAGCCCCCGGGCGGCGTCGTCCCGCTCACGCTCGCCGTCGTGCTCGCGCTCGCCTTCTTCACGGTCGGCACGTTCCGGTCCCTCCCCCGCCTCCTGAAAATCGAGCCCGAAGTTATTCACGCGACACGCCGTTAGGGGGCGTGAACAACTTCGGACTCGATTTTCAGGGGGCGATGGTGCGAGGCGCCGTGGAGGGGATGGCCTCGGCCTCCGGGTCGCAGAGGTAGTCGTAGAGGTGGTCGAGGGCGGCGTCCCAGTCGGAGTGCGCGGCGTCGATGGTGGCGACGCCCGCCGCCTGGATGGCGCGACGCTTCTGTGCATCCAGCACCAGCTCGTCGATCCCGGCGACCACGTCGTCGTAGGTCATCATCGTGGTGCGCGCGTTCTCGTCCGGGTGGAACAGCCAGCGGAACCAGTCGGAGTCGGGCGCGACCATCGCCACCCCGCTCGCCATCAGTTCGAGCGGCAGATAGGACGGGTGCCGGGAGATCTGCATGGTGACGCCGATGTCCGTCTCGCGGTACAGACGGCCGGTGGCGCGGTAGTCGAGCAGGCCGAGGTCGATGAAGTCGGCGCTCGGCGGCAGGTACTTGGCGCCGGCCGCGATGATCCGCACATGGTCGCCGTGCCTGCGCTTGATCTCGCTGAGCGCCGCGAACACCAGCTCCCAGCAGTTGCGGAAGTGGTCGCGGGCGTAGGCGAAGATCGTCACCGGCTCGTCATCACCGCGCTCCCTGCGGCCGATGGGATGGTAGATGCCCCTGTCGACCGCCGGGGTGAAGTACGTGGCGGTACCGCCGTATCCGCCGGCGTAGATGTCGTGCATGCTCTCGGTGTTGCAGATGCCGTAGAGGCCGAGCTTGTACGTCTGCTCGGTCATCGCGAACATCGTGCTCGCCGGGTAGAACGAGGGCTCGTAGTCCTGGATGAGGTAGAACTTGCGGGGTGTGCCCGGCGTCTTGGCCACATCCACCGCCGTCAGCCAGAACGTCGCGATGGCGACGTCGGCGGGAGGGACCTCGGCGATGCCGGCGTCGTCCCCGTAGTAGTGGCCGACCTCCGACCCCGCCAGACCGGGGAAGGCGGCGACGATGGCCGACTCGTAGAACTCGTTGTTCGGGTGGCCGTTGATCAGGAACCGGTTGACGACGCCGTGCTCGCGCGCGAGCTTGTCCGCGATGCGGAACGTGGTGTTGACCCCGCCGAAGAACGGCATGTCGAAACCGGGCAGCAGCCAGTTGATCGTGCGCACCTCGCGGCGGCCGGTCGTGGAGGCGTGCGACTCGACGACGGCGGCGACCTCCTCCGCGGAGATGGTCGCGAGCGACATCAGCGCCGTCGCGTCCTCCGAGATGGTCGACTTCTGCGCGTCGGAGCGGTACTCGCGGCCGAGCCCGGCCATCGCCAGCTGCAGCGGCGACGGGTCGTCTGCCGCGGCGAACCGCGGAACCTCGGTGAGACGGCACACGTTCGGCGAGATGTACGGGTCGCCCGCCGCGAGCCACGGGTGGTAGCGCCAGTAGCTCGCGAACGAGTCAGCGCGCGGGGCGTGAGCGCCCCGCGTCAGCGACTCGAAGTGCCGAACGGCGTCGAACGGGATGACGACGTTGCGCCTGCCCCGGATGATCTGGTCCAGCCCGAGCACCACGTCGCTGCCCGTCAGCTGGAAGCGCTCGTCGAACCCGCCGACCTCGTCGAACAGCTCGCGGCGGATCGCGACGCAGGCCGCCGTGACGGCGAGCGTGTTCCTGTACCAGCGCACAGGGCCGAGCAGGCTGTCGTCGTCCGGGCTCATCCCGGCGAACAGGTTCGCAGCGAACCCGCCAGGGCCGATCATCACGCCGCCGTGCTGCACGAGGCCGTCGTCGTTCCTGTGCTGGTAGCCGACCGTGCCGACGCCCTCGCGGTGCAGCATCCCGACCAGCTCGCGCAGCCAGTCCGGGTCGACGATCTCGGTGTCGTCGTTGAGGAACACCAGCACGTCGCCGTCGGTGGCCGCCGCGGTGACGGTGTTCACGCGGGAGTAGTTGAACGGCTCCTCGTCCCACCAGACGTGGCGGATGGGGAGACCGGCGTCGAGCGCCGCATACCAGGCCTCGTGCTCCTCCGTCTCTCCCCCGTTGTCGACGACCGTGACGTCGAAGGAGGGGTAGTCGGTGCCGGCGAGGCTGGGCAGCAGCCGGTCCAAATTGGCGGTGGAGTGCTTCGTCGGGATGACGATGGACACGCTCGGCCAGGTCTCCAGCTCGAACGCGACGCGCACGATCCCGTTGCTCACCTGGGCGGTGGCCGCTTCGCCGCGCTCGCGCAGGGAGCGCTGCACCATCGCGGCGTCCTGCTCCGTCGCATCCCGGATCGGGGCGGCGGGCGTCGACAACAGGATGTGCGGGATGAGGCCGACGACCGCATCCGACAGCTCGGTGCCGAGCAGCAGCTTCCAGATGCCGTGGGAGTCGAGGGTGGCGCGTTCGTCGGCGGCGGCCGCCGCGGCGCGGATGGCGAAGGCCCTGCCGAGGTAGTTGACGCCGAGCATGATCTCCGGCGACCAGGCGGGACGGAACCGCGGTGCGATGCGCTCGCCTGTGCTCGTGACCTGGTCGGTGTCGAAGGCGATCACCCGGCGCACGGGGTCGACCCTGTGCTCCTTCGCCACCTGCTCGAGCGCCGCCGGATCGAGGACGGAGCCGGCGGTGAGGAACATTGCGAACTGCTCCTCCGCCCCGGAGAGCACCTCGGCCAGCGGGGTTCCGGTGACGGCGACGACCGTTCTGGCCGTGACCGAGCGCTGCGCTGCGACGCTCGCGACGGTGGCGGCGACGGCGTCGCGCTCCCGATCGTCCGGATGCGCGGACGACTCGACCACCACGACGAACGTCGTCTCCTGATGGTCGCTGGGCAGCGGTTCGAGGGCGGGCTGCTCTGCCCGCCATTCGGCGTAGTCGGTGAGCCCCGGCCCCTCGTGGACCTGCTCGGGCTCCTGCGTGTGCAAGGTGTCGCGGAAGCTGCGGGCCGCGCCACGGGTTGCGCGGAGAACACGACGGGGGGCCGACTCGGGCGGAAGCATCGATCGGAACGCGCGTCCGGCACTGTCCTTCCAGGGGTTCATCCGGGCAAGTCTAGCGGCGGAGTGGTTGTCGCCGGTCATCTAGACTGTGCGGCGAGGAGGCAGCGAGTGAAGTTGGCGATGACCATGATGGTGCGCGACGAAGTCGACATCGTCGGTGCGATGCTCGATCACCACCTCCGGCAGGGCGTCGACGTGATCATCGTGACCGACAACGGCTCCGTCGACGGCACGTACGAGCTGCTGCAGGGCTATGCGGAGCGCGGCGTCGTCGACCTGCGCAGCGATCCCGTGCACCAGAAGCAGCAGGGCGTCACCGTGACCCGGATGGCGCGCGAGGCGAAGACCGTGCACGGCGCGGACTGGGTCATCAACGCGGACGCCGACGAGTTCTGGCTGCCTGCCCGCCCCGGCATCACACTGAAAGAGGCGTTCGAGAACATCCCGGTGAGCATCCAGGCGTTCGACGTGCCCGTGCACGACATGATCGGGCCTGCGGCCATCGCCGGTTCCGGCCTGCAGCGGCTCGCCTACCGTGACCTGCGGTCGGTGGATGCACTGCACCGCGTCGGCCTCAGGGCGCACGCCACCCACGACGCCGCCCACATCGGAGACGCGGAGGTCGAGGTGGTGCAGGGCAACCACTTCGTCAGCCTGGAGAACCGCGGCCCTGTGCCGGAGGGCTTCGAGGTCGAGGTGCTGCACTTCCCCTGGCGCTCCTGGGAGCAGTACAGCAGGAAGGTGCGCAACGCCGGCAGCGCGTACGAGAACGCGCCGGACCTCACCCCCAGCCCCAACCACCACGGGATGCGCGACTACCGCCGCCTGCTCGACGGCGTCCTCTTCCCCCTCTACCTCTGCCGCCACCCGGACGACGCAGAGCTGGCCGAGGGGATCGCCTCCGGAGAGTACGTGCTCGACCGCAGGATCGCGGACACCGTCCCCTCCCCCGTCGCCGACGTCCCGGTCGACGAGGAGTCCGTCTCCGAGGCGCGCGCGATCGGCCTCGCCATCGCAGACCTCGACAGGCGCGTCGCCGCCGCGGACGCCCAGGCGACAGGCCTGGAGCGTGAGGTCGACGAGCTGAAGGCGGAGAACCAGGGTCTGCGAGAGTTCATAGACCGCCTCACCTCCCGCCGCATCGTGCGGATGGCGGACGGCGCCGCCAGACTGCTGGGCCGCGGCCGCCGCTGAGCGGCGACGGAGCCGGGACCGGGCGCGTCCTGGTCACACCGATCTCCCCGATTGCAGTGGTAGCCTGCCGACGGCTTTTCGTGCTGGGCGTGCCCGACGCGGGCGAGAAGCACGTCAGCAGACGCCAGAATGCCCTGGCGCACCCACACGTGCAAGCAGGAGACTCTTATTCCATGACGTCCACACCGTCGCAGATCGAAACCGCAGCAGGGGGCGCGGAGACCAAGCGCCGCATCCTGGTCGTCACCCCGGACACCCTCGGTGAGCTGATGGCCGGGCCGGCGATCCGCGCCTGGGAGATCGCGAAGGCGCTCTCCGAGTTCGCCGACGTCCGCCTCGTCTCCACGAACAGGGCCGAGATCAGCTCCGACGCCTTCCCCGTGCACTTCGCAGACGATTCAGGGCTGCACGAGCACGTGGACTGGGCGGAGGTCCTGGTGTTCCAGGGGCACATCCTGCGCACCCACCAGTGGATCAAAGACACCGACACGATCATCGTGGCCGACATCTACGACCCGATGCACCTGGAGCAGCTCGAGCAGGGCAAAGACCTGGGGCCCGCCGACAGGCTCGCCGTCGCCATCGACACCGTCGAGGTGCTGAACGACCAGCTGGAACGCGCGGACTTCATGGTCTGCGCCTCCGAGAAGCAGCGCGACTTCTGGCTCGGCCAGCTCGCCGGGCTCGCCAGGATCAACCCGGCCACGTACGACAGGGACCCGAGCCTGCGCTCCCTGCTCGACGTCGCACCGTTCGGCGTCGAGAACGACGCCCCCGTGCAGCGCGCCCACGGCATCAAGGGCACCGTCCCCGGCATCGGGCCGGACGACAAGGTCATCATCTGGGGCGGCGGCATCTACAACTGGTTCGACCCGCTGACCCTCATCGAGGCCGTCGCCATCGCGGCCAAGGCCCACCCCGACCTGCGCCTCTACTTCCTCGGCGCGAGCCACCCCAACCCGAACATCCCGACCATGCGGATGGCCGTGGAGGCCCGCAAGCGCGCGGAAGACCTGGGACTCACCGGCAGCGTCGTGTTCTTCAACGACTCCTGGGTGCCGTACACCGAGCGAGCAGACTTCCTGCTCGACGCCGACCTCGGCGTGAGCACCCACTACGACCACCTCGAGACGGCGTTCAGCTTCCGCACGCGCATCCTGGACTACCTGTGGGCGTCGCTGCCGATCGTCAGCACGGGCGGGGACACCTTCGCCGAGCTCATCCGCGACAACGAGCTGGGCCGCGTCGTGCCGCCGGAAGACGTGGATGCGCTGGCCACCGCCATCGAGGAGCTCCTCTTCGACGCCGACGAGCGCACCCGCATCGCCGGGAACGTCGAGCGCTTCGCCGCCGGGATGACCTGGGCCACCTCGCTCACGCCGCTCATCGAGTTCTGCAAGAACCCGACGCCGGCTCCCGACCGCGTCCGGGGCATCGTCTCCGAGCGCACCAGGATCAACAACGACCTGCACAAGCGCATCGCCGGACTCGAGAACAGCTCGTCCTGGCGGCTCACCCGGCCGCTGCGCGCGGTGATGGGACGACTGCCCGGCCGACGCGCCGAGCTATAATCCATCGAGCGCGCGACACCGATACCCCGACACAGATTGACGACTGAATGACTGCACAGGATCGATACCTTGCGCTCTCCCAAGAGCGGATGGTGACGGTCGGAGGCGACAGCAAAGCCGGATCGTGGCACTCGCTGCGCGAGATCTTCCGCCACCGCGAGCTCCTCTCCCTCCTCGTCCGCCGCGACCTGAAGTCGCGCTACAAAGACAGCGTGCTCGGCTTCGTCTGGACGCTCGTGCGCCCGCTGACGCAGCTGCTCATCTACGCGATCGTCATCGGCAAGGTGCTCGGGGCTGCGAAGAACATCCCCGACTTCGCGATCTACGTCTTCACCGGTCTGACGGTCTACTCGCTGTTCTCCGAGATCATCAGCGGCACCACGGCATCCATCGTCGGCAACTCCGGGCTGATCAAGAAGATCTACCTGCCGCGCGAGATCTTCCCGCTGGCGAGCGTGGGCTCCGCCATCTTCAACTTCCTGATCCAGTTCGTGATCCTGCTGGTTGCGACCATCGTGATCGGCAAGCCGCCGCTGCACGCCGAGACGTGGTACCTCATCCCGTCTGTGCTCCTGCTGCTGGTGTTCGGCACGGCGTTCGGCCTGCTGCTGTCCGCGATCAACGTGTACCTGCGCGACGTGCAGTATCTCGTCGAGGTCGTGCTGCTGCTCCTGCTCTGGGCGTCGCCGATCGTCTACTCCTGGACGATGGTCCGGGATGCGCTCGGGCACTCGCTCGCGCTCGACATCTACACGGACAACCCGGTGACCCTCGCCGTGCTCGGCTTCCAGAAGGCCATGTGGGTCGGCGGCCAGGGCGTCGCGGAGTACCCCGACTTCCTCCTGCTGCGCATGGGCATCGCCTTCGTGATCGGCATCGTCCTCCTCCTCGGCTTCCAGCGGGTGTTCTCGCGGCTGCAGGGCAACTTCGCGCAGGTGGTGTGACGATGACGACCAACATCACGCAGAGCAACACGGCGACCGGTGCGGAGGGCGAGGCCCCCGAGGTCGTTCGCGTCGCCGACGTCTCCAAGCGCTTCGTCATCCGCAAGGACAACTCCCTCAAGGAGCGGCTGGTGGCGTTCGGCCGCGGCCGCCAGCACCGCGAGGAGTTCTGGGCGCTCAAAGACGTCAACCTGACCATGCGCGCGGGAACGACCGTGGCGCTGATCGGCCACAACGGTTCCGGCAAGTCCACCCTGCTCAAGGTCATCGGCGGCATCATCGACCCGACCTCCGGCAGCGTCTCCCGCCGCGGGCGCATCGCCGCCCTGCTCGAACTCGGCGCCGGGTTCCACCCCGACCTCACCGGACGCGAGAACGTCTACCTCAACGCCTCCATCCTCGGCCTCAGCCGGGAGCAGACCGAGGAGCGCTTCGACGAGATCCTGAGCTTCTCCGGCATCGGCGACTTCATCGACACGCAGGTCAAGTTCTACTCGTCCGGCATGTACGTGCGCCTGGCGTTCGCCGTCGCCGTGCACACCGACCCCGACCTGCTCCTGGTCGACGAGGTCCTGGCGGTCGGCGACGAGGCGTTCCAGCGCAAGTGCCTGGACAAGATCCGCTCGTTCCAGGAGGAGGGGCGCACGATCATCCTCGTGACGCACAACCTCAACCAGGTGACGGAGCTGGCTGACAGGGCCGTGCTGCTCAACCGCGGCCAGGTCGTCTTCGACGGCGACCCGGGCGACGCCGTCACGGAGTTCAGGAACATCCTGGAGGACCGCCGCGTCGTCGAGGCCGAGGCGGAGGCCGCCGTGCAGGCGAACAAGCACCCCGGCGTCACCGTGGAGCACGGCCGCGTCGTGGACGCCCGCGTGTTCGCCGTCGGCCGCGAACCCGGCGAACCCGTCCAGCCGGGCGACGACGTGCGCATCGAGGTCACCCTGGAGCACGACTCCGGCATCGACGACTGGATGTGCGCCATCCAGATCGACAACACGATGGGCCAGGCGGTCTACGGCACCACCACCGCCCGCATCGGCGCCGACCTGTCCAGGCTCAAGGAGCGCCGCACCGTCGGCATCGTGCTCAAGGACGCCCAGTTCGGCGCAGGCAAGTACTTCGTCAACGCCTCCCTCATGGACAGCGCGGGCCGTCACCTCTCCGACATGCCGCAGGCGTGCTCGTTCGATGTGCCGTACTACCCGCTCGCGGTGGGTGTCATCCACGCGGTCCCGGAGGTCATCGACCTCTCCTCCTGACCACCCGCCAGCAGGCCGCACAAGAAAGCACGCATGACTCCTTCCGTTCTCGTCGTCACGGTGACGTACAACTCGACCGAGGCCATGCGCCCGTTCCTGTCGTCGCTGCCGTCGGCAGGCTCGAGCGTCGTCGAGGTCATCGTGGTCGACAACGCATCCGACGGCGCTGCGGAGACGGGCGAGCTGGTGCGCGCGGCCGGGTACACGTTCGTGGAGCTGCCGAAGAACGAGGGATACGGCGGTGGCGTGCGCGCCGCCGTCGACGCCGCGACCTCGAACCCCGACCTGATCCTGGTCGCGAACCCGGATGTGATCTTCCAGCCCGGCGCGATCGACGTGCTCGCCTCCGCGGCGCAGGAGCTGCCGGGCGCCGGCTCGCTCGGCCCCAAGATCCTGGATGCGGACGGCACCGTCTACCCGTCGGCCCGCCGCCTCCCCTCCCTGCGCACCGGCGTCGCCCACGCGCTGTTCGGGCGCATCTGGCCCACCAACCCGTGGACGGTGCGCTACCGCGCAGAGCGCGAGACGGAGTCCCGCAGGGCGGCCGGCTGGCTCTCTGGCGCGTGCGTCCTCGTGCGTGCGGAGGCATACCGCGAGCTGGGCGGTTTCGACCCCGGATACTTCATGTACTTCGAAGACGTGGACCTGGGCGCCAGGCTCGGGCAAGCGGGCTGGCGCAACATGTACATCCCGGACGCCGTCGTCACGCACACCGGCGCGCACTCCACGTCGCGCGACGCGCACACGATGGAGAAGGCCCACCACGACAGCGCATACCGGTATCTGTCGCGCAAGTACGCTGGCTGGTACTTCGCCCCGCTGCGTCTCGCCGTCCGCTTCGGCCTGTGGGGCCGCCTGTGGTGGGTCTCCCGGTGAGTGCGTCGTCGTTCGCGCGCCGCGCCGTGTCCGCCGCGCGCTGGCGCTGGGCGATGGCCCGCTACCGCTCCGGCCGGTTCCGCCCGCAGCGCCTGCACGGCGCAGCGGAGGGCGGCGAGGTCGCGATCATCATCTGCCTCTGGAACCGCCGTGAGCGCATCGACGCGATCCTCACCCAGCTGGATGCGCAGCAGGGCACGCGCATCCGGTTGCTGTTCTGGAACAACCGCCCTGCCGACGCCGCGTACTACCGCGAGCGCATCGCCGCGTACCGCCCGCACGGCGCTCTCGCCGAGGTGAGCATGTTCACCAGCAGGGTGAACGTGGGCGGCCTCGGCCGCTTCTTCGTGGCGCGCAAACTCTACGTCGACGGCTACCGCGGCGCCTTCCTGATGCTCGACGACGACCAGGACGTCAGCGACCACCTGGTCACCGACCTGCTCGCCGCGTCTGGGCCGCACACCATCGCCGGGTTCTGGGCCTGGACGATGGACGGGGACTACTGGGCCCGCAGGCCGGCAGAGCCTGGCGACCGGGTCAGCTACGTGGGCACCGGCGGCTGCGCGTGCGACATCGACATCGTCAGCGACCTGTCGTTCTTCACCGAACTCCCCCGCTACTTCGCGTTCCTCGAAGACGTGTGGATGTGCGGCTACGCCCGCAAGCGCGGCTGGCGCCTGCGCAAGGTCGACACCCCGATCGAGTTCGTCCTCGACGAGACCAATCAGCACCACTCCCTGGCCGAGCTCAAGGCGGAGTTCTACCGCTACCTGCAGCTGGACGACGTCAGCACGGCTTGAACGCCACCGCGTCAGCGGACAGCACGGCAGGGCCACCGATGAAGACCACCTTCGTCGCCTTCATCTTCGCGATGTCGTTGCCGATCGAGCGGGGGACGCACCAGCCGGGTGTGACGAACAGCGGGCCTCTGGTCGCCCCGGCGAGCGTCGAGCCGGAGAGCGCGTCCGGGAAGGTCGTGCCCGCCGCGATGTAGACCGTGGATGCGGTCGGGAACTTCGACGCGTTGATCAGGTGACTCGTCTCGAACCTGTCGCTTCCGCCGATCCGCGTCGCGGTCACTCCGACGTTCTTCAGCGCCGTCTCGTAGCCGTTCCCGACGGCGCTGGGCCCGCCGATGATCGTGGCCGTCTTCACGGCCGAGGCGGCGAGGTACGACGCCGTCGGCGCATCCAGGGCAGCAGAGCCGGTGACCAGCAGCATGGGCTGCGCGGCGACGCCAGCTGCTGCCGCGGCGGAGAGCGCATCCGGGAAGTTGACGCCGGACGCGAAGTACGCGCCGGTGGCCGCAGGGAAGGCGTACTTCGCAAGCTGCCTGGAGGTCTCGAAGCGGTCGTAGCCCGCGACCCGCACGGTGTTGGGCTGGACGGTGCGCAGGGTCGCCAGCACGTCGTCCCCGATCGCTGCTGCTCCACCGACCACCACGATCTTCTTCGGCGCGAGCCGCTTCAGCTCGGTCAGCACCGAGGAGGGGACGAAGCCGACGTTCGCGAGCAGCAGCGGTCCCTTCTGGGCGGCCGCAGCCGGTCCAGCGCTGATCGCGTCGGCGAAGTTCGCGCCGGATGCGATGTACGCCACAGGAACGCCCGCGGCCGGGTACGCGGCCTTGGACACGGCCACCGAAGTGTCGAACCGGTCTGCTCCCTGCACCCTGCCCGCCGTCGGGCTGCCGTTGATGCCGGAGGAGAACAGCACGGTCCTGCAGCCGAACGGCGCGTTCCCCGCCGTGTTGCCCGGTGCCGCGATGGCGGTGATGCAGGCGGAGTACTGGCCGTCGCCCGAGCGCGGGATGCTCGCGCTGAACCCGTGGTTGGCGCCTGCCGCCGGGAAGGCGTTGCCGACATCCGGCCTGGACGCCGACGCAGCCACCGTCTGCGTGCTGACTCCGGACGGGGTGTTCCAGGTGATCTGCACGCTCACCACCGAGGTCGCGAGCGTGAGGTCGATCGCCCATCCCGCGACCGAGAACGACGACGCGGTGAGCGTGGCCGACTCGTAGTTGCCGGTCGGCGGGACGCCACCGGAGGTGGGCCCGAACCAGTCCGTGTACTGCACCCAGAAGTTGCGGTTGCCGTATGCGGAGCAGCCGTCGCCCGTGCCGTACAGGTTGGCGAGGGCCGCGGCGTTCGGCTGGTACGGCGTGTAGTAGTAGAGGGCGGCGGTGGCCTTGTTCTGGATCAGCACGTTGCCGGCGCCGCACGCGGCGTTGGGGCTCCAGCGGATGGCGCTGACCTGGCCGACCGGGAACCAGGTGAACGAGTTGTTGGTCCCCGGCGGGTTGCCGTAGCGCTTGTACTGCCAGGCCGCCATGTAGACCTGGTTGTAGAAACCGAAATACTGCGAGTCGCACGCCGCGGTGTCCGGGCAGGCGTACCCGGTGGCCTTGTTGTACTGTCCCGTGGTCGGCCAGGTGTCCTTGACCAGCCCCTGCTCCTTCTGCAGGAGCACGAGCAGCACCTTCTGGCTGATCCCGCACGCGGCGCCGACCTTGGCGATGATCGTCGCCGAGGTCTCGTTCGCGCCTCCGGTGTATGCCGCGCACATGGCGTCTCCGGCCCGGGAGAACGTGCTCTGGCGGTAGTCCTTGAGGCAGGTGTATCCGGCGCGGCAGGTGGTGACCTGGGTGTTCAGGAACGCCTGGATGGCGCCGGCGTCGAGCGCCGAGCCGTTGTAGAAGTTGTAGTCGCTGATGATGTTGCCCGGATCGAACCCGGAGGCGACAGCCGTCTTCACCGGGCCGAGAACCCCGGCGGCCGGTCGGGATGCGGACACCGCTGCCGATGCGGACCCCGGCTCCTGGGCCTGCGCAGGCGCGCCGAGAATCGCGCCTCCGAGCGTCACGGCGATGGTCGTCATGAGCGCTGCGAGAAGGCGCGCGCGAGCGTGGCGGGTCAACACATCGTCGAGCCTAGCCAGGATACGCAGCGTTCGGGCCCTCTGACGCAAAGGAATTGCATGCAAATTGCGTCGAACGCTCGTTTATTGAATTTGCCTCAGTTTTGCCGCACCCCGTTCGGGGGTGAAACGGCTACGGGCAGACGCTGAGCGACGAGATGCCGGACGAGAGCGCCGCCGTCCCGCCGAGGACGGTCATGGCGGTCGCGCCGAGCCTGCCGACCTCCGCCACGGTGCTCTGGGCGACGCATCCGGTCTGCACGACGTAGAGCGGGGCGCCCTTCGCTCCCGCGAGCGCCGATCCGGCCAGGGCGTCCGGGAAGGTCACCCCGGAGGCGACGAACAGGGCCGTGTCCGAGGAGAACACGTTCTTGTTGACCACCTGCGCGGTCTCGAAGCGGTCGCTGCCCCCGAGCCTCGTGACCGGGGCGATCCGGCCGAGCGACGTGGCGAGCGCGTTGGATACGCTCACCGGGCCGCCGACCACGGCGATCGAGGTCGCGCCGAGCTTCGTGATGAGCGACGAGGTCGCCGCGTCCGCTCCCGCGGCATAGCCGGGAACGAGCACGACGGGATTCGCGAACGATCCGGCCGCCGCTCCGGCCGACAGCGCATCCGGGAACGAGGTCCCCGTGGCGATGTAGACCCGCTTCGCGCTCCCGAAGGCGAACGCCGTGACCTTCCTCGACGTCTCGTACCTGTCGCCCCCGGCCAGCCGGGTGACCGTGCCGTACGACGAGAGGGTCTTCGCGACACCGGCGGATACGGCGTTGACCCCGCCGACCACGATGATCCTCGTGGGCTTCAACCGGGCGATCTCGGCGGCGATGGATGCGGGGAGCGCCCCGGGCATCGTCAGCAGCAGCGGGGCGCCGAGCGCGACCGCGGCGGGTGCTGCCGAGAGCGCATCCGGGAAGTCGACTCCGGAGGCGACGACCACCGCCTTCGCCGTGCCGGGGAATCCGGCGCGCGAGATCTGCACGGCGGTGTCGAAGCGGTCGCTGCCGGACAGCCGCGCGACGGCGGGCTTGGCGACGGTCGTGATCGTCCCCGTCGAGGTCGCGGCCGCGGTGGTGCCCCACCGCGAGACCAGGCGGTATGTGTGCTTCCCCGGCGTCGTGGGCAGGGGAACGCTCCACGCCCCCGCCGACGACACCGTGGCCGTCGTGTTCGCGCCGGAGGCGTCCGTGCGGCCGTCGTAGTAGACGGACACAGTCGTCTGGGCGTTCCCGCCCGCGACGGTTCCGGTCAGCGATCCGGGAGCGAACACGGTCGAACCGTCGTGCACGGAGGGCACGGGCGCCGAGACGGCCACCGATAGCTTCCAGCCGGGCTGCTGCGATGCGACGCTCGACGATGCGGAGGAGCGCAGCGGGAAGAAGGCGCCGAGCTGTCCTGAGCCGCAGGTGTCCGACTGCGAGCTGGCGCTCGTCACGCCGAGGGCGTACGCACCGACGACGGCCGAACCGCCGCTGTCGCCCTTCAGCACGCACGCGTCGCTGATGATCTCGTTGACGTCCTGGCCGTCCACGTCGACCATCGCGTCGACGGCGAGCACCTTTCCGCAGGTCCAGCCACTGCTCGACCCCGACTTGCACATCGAGGCCCCGACGACGGCCGTCGTGTCGCCCTTGATGCCGAGCGAACTCGCGGTCGGCGCGCCCTGCGCACCGCCCCAGGTGGAGATGGCCGCCTGGGGGGCGAACGCGGTGTTCGTCACCGCGATCCGGCCGGAGTCGAAGCCGCCGCCGAACCGGAACGTCCCGGCGACGGGAGAGCCGATGGTCGCTCCGAACTGCGCGGCCGGGTCGCTCGGCCTGCTCTGGACGATCTGCATGATCGAGGAATACGGCGTTCCCTGCACACAGTGCCCTGCCGTCACGAACTGCTGCTGGTTGCTCGCGTCCGTGCCGTTGAAGCCGATCGAGCAGCGCTCCCCGCTGTTCGCGTCGACGAGGTAGCCCCACGCCGTCCCGCCGAGCAGGGGCGCTGCCGCCGCGTTCAGCCGGAGACCGCTCATGGCGGGAGGGGCGGACCCGACGGTCACGGTCGCTCCCGTCGCCTCCGCGGGAGCGATGTCCGCCGACGACGCGACGGTGACGTGGAGGTCCGTGCCGTCGATGCGCGACGCCACCACGTCGACGCCGTCCTTCTTCAGCGACGACACGACCGCTGCTGCGTCTGTCGCCGCCGCCGCGTCGCTCAGGTACTCCTCGGGAGTGACACCGAGGTCACGCTGGACGGCGTCGGTGAGGTCGGCGGGAAGCTGGGCCGCCGCTGCGGCGAAGGTCTCGGGGGCGTACTCCCCCATTGTCGGCGTTCCTCCGGGCAGCGTCGGGGCCGGGTCGGCTGCCTGCCGCGCGAGGGAGGCCGCCGGCGCGGCCGGCGCTGCGGCGGCCGGGCCCGCGATCCCCAGGGCGATGGTGGCGCAGACGGCGGCGACGATCGCCGTACCCAGACGGAGGTCGGTCATGGGAGCTCCTCGGAGACGGTGTGCCGGGGCGAGCCGGTAGACAGCGCGGTCGGGCGCCACCAGCCACCTTATTCGACAGCACACGCGTGCGCGACGGCTCGCCACGCCGCGGAAACGACGAAGGCTCCCGCTGTTCGCGACAGCGGGAGCCTTCCGACGTGGATGCGCGTGGCGCTCAGGCGTCGACGGCCAGCAGCCCGTTGAGGTAGCGACCGTACCCGCTCTTCACGAGCGGCGCGGCGAGGACGGCGAGCTGCGCGTCGTCGATCCACCCGGCGCGCCAGGCGATCTCCTCGATGCAGCCGACCTTGAAGCCCTGCCGGTCCTCGATCACGCGCACGTACTCGGAGGCCTGCATCATCGACTCGAATGTGCCGGTGTCGAGCCACGCCGTGCCGCGGTCGAGCACCTGCACCTGCAGAGTGCCCGCATCCAGGTAGCGCTCGTTGACGGTGGAGATCTCGAGCTCGCCGCGCGCGCTCGGCTCGATCGTCTTGGCGATCTCGACGACGGAGTTGTCGTAGAAGTAGAGGCCGGGCACCGCGTAGTTGCTCTTCGGCTTGACCGGCTTCTCCTCGATGGAGACGGCGGTGAAGCTGTCGTCGAACTCGACGACGCCGTACGCCGTCGGGTTGCTCACGTGGTAGGCGAAGATCAGTGCGCCGTCGATCTCACTGTGGTTGCGCAGCGACGAGCCGAGCCCTGCGCCGTGGAAGATGTTGTCGCCGAGCACCAGAGCCACCGACTGGTCCCCGATGAACTCCTCGCCGATGATGAACGCCTGCGCGAGGCCGTCCGGGGACGGCTGCACGGCGTACTCGAGCCGGATGCCGAGCTCCGACCCGTCGCCGAGCAGCGCCTTGAACTGCTGGTTGTACTCCGGCGTCGTGATGATGAGGATCTCGTTGATCCCCGCCATCATCAGCGTCGAGAGGGGGTAGTAGATCATCGGCTTGTCGTAGATCGGCATCAGCTGCTTCGAGATGCCCTTGGTGATCGGCCACAGACGCGTGCCGGAGCCGCCGGCCAGGATGATTCCGCGCATGTCGGTCAGTTACCTCCGTTGTCGAGCGAGGCGTAGAACGCGCGGGCGGCCTCCCAGGTGGGAAGCAGCCCGGCCGCTGCGGCCTCTGCGAGGCCGGGGGCCTCGGTGTCCTTCGGGGAGAGCAGCAGTTCGCCGGCCTCCTCGGGGAAGCGCAGGCCGATCTCCGCGTCGAGCGGGTCGATCCCGTGCTCCCTGGTGGGGTTATACACGTCGCTGACGAGGTAGCTGACGGTCGCGTCGTCGGTGAGGGCGACGAAGCAGTGGCCGAGCGCCTCGGAGACGTAGATCGCCCTGCGGTCCTTGTCGTCGAGCAGCACGGTGTCCCACTGCCCGAATGTCGGCGAGCCGACCCGGATGTCGATGGCGAAGTCGAGCACGGCGCCGTGCGTGGCGGTGACGTACTTGGCCTGCCCGACGGGGATGTCGGCGAAGTGGATGCCGCGCACCGAACCGCGCTTGGAGACGGACGTGTTGCCCTGGCGGAGGTTCAGTGAGTGGCCGACGGCCTCCTCCAGACGGTCGTACCGGTACCACTCCAGGAACAGTCCGCGGTCGTCCGCGTGCTGCTTCGGAGTGATCTCGTAAGCGTCAGGAATACTCAATTCGCGAATCTGCACCCCAGGAGTCTACTGGCAGACGCTGAGCTTCCCCACGAGATCGCTGAGCGCCGTGGTTCCGCCGAGGAGCTTGTACGTCGGAGCGCGGAGCGTCTGCTCCGCCGCCTGCGGGTACACGCAGCCCTGCGGGGTGACCTGCAGCGGGCTCTTCGCCGCCGCGGCGTACGCCGCTCCGGACAGCGCGTCGGGGAATGCGGCCCCGGAGGCGAGCAGCGCGGTGGACGTCGCCCCGGGGAACGCGGCGGCGTTGACGGCCACGCTGGTGGCGAAGCGGTCGCTGCCCGCGAGCCTGGTGACCGTGAAGCCGAGCTTCTGCAGGCCGTTGGCGAATCCGGCGGACACGCTGGCAGGGCCGCCGACGACGTTCACTTTGGTGGCCTTGAGCTTGCGCAGCTCGGCGACGGTGAGGCTGTCGGGCGAGCCGAGCGCGCCGTTGACCAGCAGCACGGGCTTGCCCTGCGCTCCGGCGGCTCCGCCGGCGGAGAGTGCGTCGGGGAAGTTCAACCCCGAGGTGATGTACGCCGTGTCGGCTCCGGCGGGGAACGCCTGGTTCGCGATGGCGATGGAGGTGGTGAACCTGTCGTAGTCAGAGACCCGCGTCACCGACGATGCGACGGAGCGCAGCTGCTGGACCACCCCATCCGTCACGGAGGCCGCTCCGCCTGCGATGAAGATCTTCGCCGGCTTGAGCCTGCGCAGCTCCGTCATGATCGGAGCGGGAACAGCGGTGGTCTGCACGAGCAGCAGCGGCCCGCCCAGCTTCGCGGCCGCCGGAGCGGCGGCGAGCGCGTCGGGGAAGTTCAAGCCGCTCGCGATGTACGCAGAGGCGACGCCTGCGCCGGGGCTCGGGTATGCGGCGCGGGAGATGGCGGCGGACGTCTCGTACCTGTCCCCACCGGAGAGGCGCGACAGCGCGGGCACCGAGCCAGCGGTGGACGATCCGTACCAGGCGTTGAACAGCATCCAGAAGTTGCGGGTGCCGTATGCCGAGCAGCTGTCACCGGTTCCCGGGTAGCTGGCGAGCGAGGCGGCGTTCGGCGTGTACGGCGTGTAGTAGTACAGCGCGGCGGTCGCCTTGTTGAAGATGGCGACCTGGGCAGAGCCGCAGGAGGCGTCGAGGTTGTAGCGCACCGCGTTCACCTTGCCGACCTTGATCCAGCCGAACGACCGTGTGGTGCCGGCAGGGTCCGCGTAGCGCTTGAACTGCCACGCGGCGCCGTAGACCTGGTTGAAGAACCCGGTGGATGCTGCGCTGCTGTCACAGCCGAGGCTCGTGTCCGGGCAGTTCCAGCCCGTGGCGTGGTCGTACATCCACTGGGTCGGAGCGCTGGTCGAGACGAGCCCCTGCTCCTTCTGGATCATCGTGACGAGCACCACCGGGTTGATGCCGCAGGCGACGCCCACCTTCGCGATGATGGTGGCCGCGGACTCCCCCGCCGCCCCCTGGTATGCCGCGCACATCGGGTCGGCCGCCTTGGACGGCGTCGTCTGTTTGAAATTCTTGACGCATCCGGGTGCCGCGGTGGTCGTGCACCCAGCGCCCTTGGTGTTCAGGAACGACTGGATGGTCGCGGCGCTCCACGCGTTCCCCTTGTAGAAGACCGCGTCGCTCACCAGGTTGCCCGCGACGAACTTCGACGCGACAGCGTCGGACGCCCCTGCGGCGTGGAACTCGCCCATCCCGTCGATCACGTTCTGCTGCTCGGCTTCCGGCGACGTCGCCGTGCCCGCCGCTGCCGCCGCCGCCTGCACCTGGGCGTAGTACGCGGCGGCCCTCTGGTCGTCCGACGTGTCGGCCACCGCCGCCGTCGGCGCTGAGAGCAGTGCGATCGCCGTGGCCCCCGCCGCGATGATCCCGAACAATTTCGTGCGCGTGCGGACGCGCTCCCCCGTGTTAGTCACGAGCGCGAGCCTAGAACGAACCGTGCACCCCTGCAATATCCGCATTGCCTATCGGTGAAGGCTCTCAGGGAGCGACCGGGTAGAATCTCTGCGGCAGTCCAGAATCCGTGAGGCAGGTCCTACTTTCCATGAAAATTCTCGTCACCGGCGGCGCCGGTTTCATCGGCTCCAACTTCGTCCGGCGAACGCTGCAGGATGCGTACCCCGGCCTCGAAGGCGCAGAGGTCGTCGTGCTGGACGCTCTGACGTACTCGGGCAACCTGGAGAACCTGGCCCCCGTGGCCGACTCTCCCCGCTACACCTTCATCAAGGGCGACATCCGCAACGGCGGCCTGCTCGACGAGCTGTTCCCCGAGATCGACGCCGTCGTGCACTTCGCGGCGGAGTCGCACGTCGACCGCTCGGTGCGCGACGCATCCATCTTCGTCGAGACCAACGTGCTCGGCACCCAGCAGCTGCTCGACGCGGCGCTGCGCAACGACGTGAAGCGCTTCGTCCACGTCTCCACCGATGAGGTCTACGGCTCCATCGCCGAGGGCTCCTGGGACGAGGAGCGGCCGCTCGAGCCGAACTCGCCGTACTCCGCGTCGAAGGCGGGCAGCGACCTGCTCGCGCGCAGCTACTACCGCACGCACGGCCTCAACGTCTCGATCACGCGCTGCTCGAACAACTACGGCCCGTACCACTTCCCCGAGAAGGTCATCCCGCTGTTCGTCACGAACCTGATCGACGACAAGCACGTCCCGCTCTACGGCGAGGGCAACAACATCCGGGACTGGCTGCACGTCGACGACCACACGCGCGGCATCGCGATGGTGCTGGTGGGCGGCCGCGCCGGCGAGATCTACAACATCGGCGGCGGCACCGAGCTCACCAACAAGGAGCTCACCCAGCTGCTGCTCGACGCGACCGGCAAGGACTGGTCGTACGTCGACCGCGTCGCCGACCGCCTCGGCCACGACCTGCGTTACTCGGTCGACATCTCCAAGATCCGCGCAGAGCTCGGCTACGAGCCGCTCGTGCCGTTCCAGCAGGGCCTCGCAGACGTCGTGCAGTGGTACCGCGACAACCGCAGCTGGTGGGAGCCGCTGAAGGCACGCGCCGCGCTGGACAACTGATGACGCGCTACCTGATCACCGGCGCCGCCGGGCAGCTCGGCCTCGACCTGCAGCAGGCGCTCGCCGGCCGTGAGGTCACCGCTCTGCGCCGCGCAGACCTCGATGTCGCCGACCGGGATGCCGTGCTCGCCGCCGTCGCGGGCCACGACGTGGTCATCAACGCGGCCGCGTACACCAAGGTCGACGACGCGGAGACGCACGAGGACGAGGCGTACGCGATCAACGCGACCGGCCCGGAGAACCTCGCCATCGCGGCGAAGCAGCACGGCGCGAAGCTCGTGACCGTCTCGACCGACTACGTGTTCGACGGCCACGGCAGCGCCCCGTACGCCGAGGACGCCCCGCGCGATCCGATCAACGCGTACGGCCGCACGAAGGCCGCCGGCGAGGAGCTGGCGCTCGCAGCGCATCCGGACGGCACGTACGTGGTGCGCACCGCGTGGCTCTACGGAGCGGGCGGCGCGAACTTCGCCAAGACGATGGTGAAGCTCGCGGGAAGCCACGAGACCGTCAGCGTCGTGGAGGACCAGCTCGGCCAGCCCACCTGGACGGCCGACCTGGCGGCACAGATCGTCGCCATGCTCGACGCGGACGCCCCGGTAGGGGTCTACCACGGCACCAACGCGGGCGAGACGAGCTGGTACGGCTTCGCCAAGGCGGTCTTCAGCGAGGCCGGTTTGAACCCTGATAGGGTCACACCGACCGACAGCTCCGCGTTCGCCCGCCCTGCACCTCGGCCCTCGTACTCGGTGCTCGGTCACGAGGCATGGCGCGCCGCCGGCCTCGAGCCCATGCGCGCGTGGGACGAAGCACTGGCAGACGCAGCGCGTCACGGAGTTCTGGAGCAGCATGACAACCCTGAGAGTGGTCGTTGATGAGCTCATCGGCGACGCCCCCGGCGGGGCGCGCAGGTACACCGAGGAACTGACCAGGCAGCTCATCGCCACGGCGCCGGCGGGGTGCCAGGTCGAGGGCATCGTCCCCAACGTCTCCGACGACATCGTCGACGACCTCCGGATGCTCCTGCCCGGCATCGCGTCGATCACGACCCTGCCGATGGGCAGGCGCGAACTCGTCATGGCCTGGCAGTCCGGGCTCAAGCTCGGCGGCGTGAGCGGCATGGTGCACGCGCCCAGCTTGCTGGCTCCGCTGCGCAAGCACGACAGGGTGAACGACGGCGACCAGATCGCGGTGACCATCCACGACGTGCTCCCCTGGCTGCACCCGGAATCGCTCGGCTCCGCCAACGCCCTCTGGCACAAGGCGATGGCCAAGCGCGCCCGCAAG
Organism: Leifsonia araucanica; assembly: GCF_051161895.1. Taxonomy (NCBI): domain Bacteria; kingdom Bacillati; phylum Actinomycetota; class Actinomycetes; order Micrococcales; family Microbacteriaceae; genus Leifsonia; species Leifsonia araucanica. The sequence continues at coordinate 3,777,603 of NZ_JBMBTW010000002.1, read as the reverse complement.
CACGCGGACGCCATCGTGGTGCCGACGCACGCCATCGCGGACCAGCTCGGCGAGTTCATCGACTTCGGCGACAGGGTGCGCGTCATCGGAGGTGCCCCGGCCACGACGCTGCGCCTCCCCGCGGACGCCGACGAGCGCGCGGCCAGGCTCGGCCTCCCCGAGCGATACGCGCTCACGCTCGGCTCGATCATGCCGCGCAAGGGCATCGCACCGCTCATCCGTGCCGTCGCCCTGCCGGACGCCCAGGACATCCCGCTCATCATCGCCGGACCGGACAGGTACGGCGACGGCTCGGCCACCGGGGTCGCTGCTGCGGCCGGACTCCCGGAAGACAGGGTGCGCGCGCTCGGCCACCTGGACGACGCCGACCTCGCCGTCGCGCTCGACCGCGCGACGGTGTTCGTCTTCCCCAGCCTGGCGGAGGGGTTCGGGCTGCCGATCGTCGAGGCGTTCAAGTTCGGCCTGCCCGTGATCCACTCCGACGACCCCGCCCTCGTCGAGGTCGCAGCGGGCGCAGGACTCGTGGTGGAACGACCGGACACCCCGGACGACGCCGCGTACTCCGAGCGGCTCGCGGCGGCCATCGGCCGGGTGCTGACCGACGATGTGCTGCGCAGCAGGCTCGGCATCCTGGCCGCCGACCGCGCCCGCGCGTTCAGCTGGCGCGACTCGGCAGAGCGCGTCTGGCAGCTGCACGCCGACCTGTAGGCACCCCGGCACGGCGCGCTCGGAGACTGTCCAGGCCGTCGTTGCTATTCTGACCCGGTCATGTCTTCCTCTTCTCGCCGCCTCACCTCCCTCGACGGGCTCCGCGGCGTCGCCGCGCTGATCGTGGTCGCGCACCATGTGAGCCTGCTGTACCAGCCGATGGCCGCGACGTACGTGGGCGGCACGCTGCCGTCCGAAGGATCGTGGGCGTGGTGGTTCAGCCACTCCCCCCTCAAACTCCTGACGGCCGGTCCGGAAGCCGTGATCATCTTCTTCGTGCTGAGCGGCTTCGTGCTCAGCCTCCCTGTTCTGAAGCCCAGGGAATTCGACTGGATGGCGTATTTCCCCCGCCGTCTCGTCCGCATCGGCCTGCCCGTGCTCTGCTCGCTGGTGTTCGCCGCCGCTCTCGCCCTGCTGGTGCCCCAGATCCCGCGGTTCGGCACCAGCGCGTGGGTGGCGTCGACCAGCGTGTACCCGCTGAGTATCGAGCGTTTCGTCGTGAACATCGACCCGCTGAACGCGGATGTGGCGCTCAACAACCCGCTGTGGTCGATCTACTGGGAAATGGCGTTCTCGATGGCCCTGGCGCTCTTCGTCGGGCTCGCGGTGGCTCTGCGGCGCTTCTGGCCGCTCGTGCTCGCTCTCGCCGTCCTGTCGACGTTCCTGGGCATCGATTCGCAGGGCAAGAGCTTCCGCTACCTCCCCGCCTTCTTCGTCGGGGCCGTCGCAGCAGCGCTGTTCCCGCAGATCCGGAAGCTGGGGTCGACGATCTCGTCGTGGCGGCTCGGGCACCTGGTCTGGGCGGTGGTGTTCGTCGGATCTTCGCTGCTGCTGATCGGCACGTGGCTGTTCCCGGGACTGACGCCGATCCCGCTGATGCTGCTCGCCGGATTCCAGCCCGTTGCCGCGCTGCTCATCCTGATCTGCTGCCTGGAGTGGGCGCCGTTGGCCTGGCTGCTGTCGGTCGGGCCGCTCCGCTGGGCCGGTCTGGTGTCGTTCAGCCTCTATCTGGTGCACGTACCGATCATCATCACCCTCTACTACCTGTTCCCGACGCTGTCGCTTCCCGTGGTCGCCGTGCTCGCCGTCGTCACGGCCATCGCGGTCTCCGCCGGTTTCTACGTGCTCGTGGAGAAGCGCTCGCACACGCTGTCGAAGATCACCGGAGCCGCCGTCGCCCGCGTCTTCGCCAACCGGAACGCCGAAGCGGCTGCACCGGATGCGCAGCAGACCCCGGCGCGCGAGCTAGCGTCCGACCCGCGCGCCTGACTCCACGGCGGCCTGCTCGGCCGTCCCTGCTGCCTCGCTCGCCTGCTCGGGGCCGAACCAGGCGCGGTAGCGCTCGGACGCCCAGGCGCCGACGGCGCGTGACCAGCCGTGGCTGCGCTGCTCGATCAGCCAGGTGAAGCCGATGGCGACGAGAACGGCGAGCGGGATGCCGAACAGCAGCGGCACGTACCAGGCCTGCCCGGCGAACAGGTACGTGCTGAAGATCAGGATCGGCACGTGCACCAGGTACAGGCTGAACGAGATGGTTCCCGCGTACTGCAGCGGGCGCGACTCGAAGAGGGCGTGCAGCGGCTTCCAGCCGATCGCGGCGACCACCAGTCCTGCTGCGGCGAGCGGCATCAGTCCCTTGAGCACGGCGACGAGCTCCGGCAGGTCGGCGACACCGGGCCCGAACAGCCACGGAGCGATCATCAGCGCGCCGCTGCCGAGCGTCATCGCCGCCCACACCAGGTGCCGGATGCGGCGCGCGTTCAGGCGCTCGGCGAAGATCCGCACCGAGTCCAGGCGAACGGCCAGCACGGCCCCGACGAAGAACGCGGGCAGGTAGGACAGTGCGCCGGCGTCCGTCCGGACGCCCAGCCAGGTGAGCAGCACGGCGGCGGCGAGGCCGCCCAGCCACCAGCGGCGCACCGCGATGGCCGCGATGGCGAACACCGGAAGCGCAAGCGAGAAGATCAGCTCCCAGCGCAACGACCAGAGCGGGTTGTTGATCTGGCCGTCTCCGCCGAGCAGGTCCCAGGCCTTGACGATGTACTCCCAGCTGAACGCCGGCGTCGACGAGTCGCTGAGCCAGGTGCCTTTCGGCTGGGTGCTCACCTGCGGGATGGCCGCGACGAACCCGGCCGCGAGCAGCACGGACGCTATGACCGGCACCATCAGCCGAACAGCACGGCGGGGGAAGTACGCGATCCAGTCGAAGCCGCGCTTGCGGACGACCGGCAGGGTCACGACGAGCCCGGAGAGGACGAAGAAGACGATGACCGACTCCCAGCCGGCCGTGAACAGCTTCAGCGGCGTGTAGCTGATCCACCACATCGGAGAACCGCTCGGAGCCGTGCCCCCGCCCGGTGTGCCGGGGAAGTTGGGGTTCGTGTACATCGCGTGGTGCAGCACCACGATCAGCGCCGCCGCCCCTCGAAGACCATCGAGGGAGGCCAGCCGTCCACCCGTTTTTTTCGTCACATTCACACCAGTACTCGACATAGGCCGACCACGGTACCCCGTGCGCCTCACGGGTTCCTGTGACCTGTTCAGGGGTCGGCTGTGAGCTGCGCGCCGACCTATTTGCCGGAGGGCTTCGGCGTGGTAGGGGCGACCGCCTGCTGCACGAGCGCGTGGATCTGCCCGTAGTCGGGGTTCTCGGGGTCGATGGTGGGCGGCACGAGTTCGAGCTGTTTCACCGGCAGCGCTTTGGTCTTCATCCCCAGGTCGACGAAGTATCCGAGCATCGACTGCGGGATGTCGGTCTTCATCACCTGGGCGCCCGCGTGCGCGATGTCCTGGAACTTGCTCACCACGTTGACCGGGTTGACCTGCTTGAGGATCGCATCCTGGAGCTGACGCTGCCTGGCCATGCGGTCGTAGTCGCTCGACCCGTGGCGCGCCCTGGCGTACCACTGGGCGTGGTAGCCGTCCATGTGATGCACCCCAGGCTCGATCCACTCCGCGACACCGTTGAGATTCTCGTCGCCGCCGATCGGGACGCGGTCGGTGACGGTGATGTCGACGCCGCCGAGCGCGTCGATCAGGTCGGAGAAGCCCTGCATGTCGATCAGCACGTAGTACTGGATGGTGAGCCCCGTCGCGCCCTCCAGCGCATCCCGCATCGCCTCGATGCCCGGCTCGCTGTTGTTCTTCTTCGCGTTCGGGTAGAGGTCGGGCTTGTACAGCTCCACCTCGGTGTAGATCGAGTTGAGCTGGCAGACGTCGACGTCGCAGCGGTCCTCGTAGCCGTAGCCGTCCGGGTACAGCGTGTGCAGCGGCGACTTCGCCGGGAAGGGAACGGGGTCGAGGTCGCGCGGCAGGCCGATCGTGACCGCCTGGCCGGTGCTCGCGTCGATGCTGACGACCGACATGCTGTCCGGGCGGAGGCCGTCGCGGTCCGGGCCGGCGTCGCCGCCGAGCAGCATGATGTTGTATCGGCCGTTCACGGGCGGCTGCGACGGGCCTGCGGAGAAGATGTCGCCGAGGGCGCCCCTCGCCGATCCGGCGACAATGGATGCGTACCCGGCCGTGCCGGTGAGCCCCACCAGCACGATCACCGCGAACGCCGCGATCCAGCCGCGCGCGTTCGGGCGGGCCTTGACCAGCCGCACGAGCCGGAGCGTGTCGAGGGTGAGCACGATCCACAGCACGGCGTACGCCACGAGCATGACCTGCAGCACGAGCAGCCCGGCCGTCTGGGTGAACAGCGTGTACACGCTCGACGGCGAGATCAGATAGACGACCAGGGTGACGATCGCCAGCAGCCAGAGCAGCAGCGTGGCGACGATGCCGACGCGTCCGAGCGTCCTGTTGCCCGCGACCACCTGCGCGGATCCGGGCAGGAGCACGTTCAGGCCCACGAGCCACCAGGCCCGCTTCGTCATGATCGGAGCGGACGACACATCCGGGTGCCGCAGTGGAGTCGCGATGCTCATAGCTTTGCTTGGAGGGCCCGGTTCTTCTCTTCGACGCTGGCCTCGAGGTCGGCCGCGAACGTCTCGAGCGCAGACGCGAGCGCGTTATCGGAGGTGGCGAGGATCTTGACCGCGAGCAGTCCGGCGTTCCGTGCGCCGCCGATGGACACGGTGGCGACGGGGACCCCCGCCGGCATCTGCACGATCGACAGCAGGGAGTCCAGGCCGTCGAGCCTGGCGAGCGGCACGGGGACGCCGACGACGGGCAGCGTCGTGACGGCCGCGAGCATCCCGGGCAGGTGGGCCGCCCCTCCCGCTCCGGCGATGATCACCTTCACACCGCGCGAGGCTGCGCGCTTTCCGAAGTCGATCATCTTCTCCGGAGTGCGGTGGGCGGAGACGACCTCGACCTCGTGGTCGACGCCGAACTCGGTGAGGAGCCGTGATGCGTCCTGCATCACCGACCAATCGGAGTCCGACCCCATCACCACGGAGACGAGCGGGTTGGTGGAGGCTGCGGGCATGACCACCATGCTAGATGCGCTCCGGCCCGGTGCCCGGACGGCACGCCCCGCGCTGCGTCAGTCCGTGAAGGCTGCGTCAGTCGGTGAAGAAGGCCGCGGCCGCTCTCGCCTGGTACGCCACGTCGTCCAGGTCGTCCCCGCCGACCGTGACGTGACCGACCTTGCGGCCGGGCCGCGGGTCTTTGCCGTAGCCGTGGAACTTGGCCCTCGGATGTGCGGCGAGCGCAGCGGGGTACCTGTCCTGCAGCGATCCGGCAGCTGGGCCGCCGAGGATGTTGATCATCACCGACCAGTCGTCGCGCGTCTCCGTCGACCCGAGCGGAAGGTCGAGCACGGCGCGCAGGTGCTGCTCGAACTGGCTGGTGACGGCGCCCTCGATCGACCAGTGGCCGCTGTTGTGCGGGCGCATCGCCAGCTCGTTGACCAGGATGCGGCCGTCCGTCGTCTCGAACAGCTCGACGGCGAGCACACCCGTGACGCCGAGACCGTCGGCTATGGTGCGCGCGATCTCCGCGGCGAGGTCGGCGGCACGGCCGCTCGAGCCGGGGGCCGGCGCGATGACCTCTGCGCAGACGCCGTCGCGCTGAACGGTCTCGACCACCGGCCAGGTCTTCATCTCGCCGGACGGGCGGCGGGCCACCAGCTGGGCGAGCTCCCTGCTGAACGAGACCAGCTCCTCGACGAGGAGCGCCCCTCCCCTGCCGTCCTCGGCGAGCGCGAGGAACCAGTCGTCGGCCTCTGCCGCCTCCGAGACGACGCGGACGCCCTTGCCGTCGTAGCCGCCGCGGGCGGTCTTCACGACGGCGCGGCCGCCGTGGTCGGCGAGGAACGCGCCCAGCTCGTCGGCGGACTCGACGGCCGCCCAGTCCGGGACGGGAAGGCCGAGCTCGGTGAGCTTGGCGCGCATCTGCAGCTTGTCCTGGGCGTAGAGCAGCGCATCCGGACCCGGGTGCACCTCGATGCCGCGCGAGACCAGCTCGCGGAGGATCGCCGGGGGGACGTGCTCGTGGTCGAAGGTGATCACATCCACGGTCTCGGCGAACGCCAGGACGGTGTCGAGGTCGCGGTAGTCTCCGACGCCGGTCGCGGCGATCTCGGCGCTCATCCCCTCCGCCTCTTCGAGCACGCGGATGTCGATCCCGAGTTCGATGGCGGGAGGGACCATCATGCGGGCCAGCTGCCCTCCGCCGATAACGCCGACCGTGTTCTTCGCCATCTGATCGTCTCCTCGATACTCTTCAGGGTGGGTGGGGGCAACTCCCAGACTGGGGATACCGTTCGCGCGTATGCTCGCCACGCACTCATCTATCTTCGCGCAGATCAGGTTGGACGCATGACGATCGACACTCCCCCGGCAACCCGCCGCTCGCGGCTGCTGCCGCAGCTGGCGAAGTTCGGCGCGGTCGGGGCTGTCGGCGTGGTGGTGAACCTCGCCGTGTTCAACCTGCTGCTGCTCACGCCGATGTCCGCGTCGCACGGGGGTGCGCTGATCGCGACGGTCATCGCCAATGCCGTCGCCATCGCCACCAACTACGTCGGCAACCGCTACTGGGCGTTCGCCAAGGAGCGCAGGTCGAACGTCGCCCGCGAGGGTGTCGAGTTCCTGATCGTGAGCATCTGCGGGCTCGTCATCCCTGTGCTCTGCGTCTACGTGTCCCGCGTCGTCCTCGGCTTCGATGGCCGCCTCGCCGACAACATCGCGAACAACGTCGTCGGACTCGCGCTCGGCACGGTGTTCCGGTTCGCGTTCTACCGCTGGTGGGTGTTCGCCCCGCACCGCGGCGGCCGCGACGCGGCGACCACCACCACGGAGCCGGTGCTCACGGGTGCTACCCCGCTACCGGGAACCCCAGACGATGGTCTCGTCCGAGACTGACTCGGACTGCTGCCTGCGCACGGCCACCACGGTCTGCGCGTGGTCCATCAGGTCGTTCAGCGCGCGCTGGACGGCGTCGGCCTTCGGGACGTCCTTCAGCACGACCGGGCGTTCGAGGCCGGAGTTGATGCGCACATCCCCCGACCGGAACGCGCTCTGCAGCCAGTTGCGCTTGACCGTGACGTCGTAGCCGCGGCTGTGCAGCAGCTCCTGGCGCACCCGCACGAAGAAGCCGTGGCGCAGGATGATCCGCCTGGTGGTGATCGTGTACCTCCTGCTCAGCCACGACGCCAGCGGGAGCAGGAACAGCAGCAGGATGACGGCGGCGGCGGCCGACCAGAGCAGCACGATCTCCCACACCTCGTCGAACCGGCCGGCGAAGTAGCCGAGCGCTCCGCAGGCGGCGATCAGGACGATGCTCGGCCAGAACATCGCCCGGGCGTTCGAGCGCAGCCGCGCCACGATGCGCTCGGGAGGCGCAGCGGGCGCTCCTGAATCGGGGGGCGTGTTGCTCATGACCAATTAATACCGCAGGTGGGTCACGTCGCCCGCCGCGACAGCCGTGATCCCGGCATCGGTCTCGACCAGGAGCCGTCCGTCCTCGTCGATCCCGACCGCCGTCCCGAGCAGATCGTCTCCAGAGGGCAGCAGCACCCGCACGCTGCGGCCGATGGTGTGGCACGCCTCTGCCACCTCGTCCCTGACGGCGCTCGTGACCGGGTCGCCTCCCGCGGTCTCGAACTCGCGGTAGAGGGTGATCAGGTGCCGGAGGTATGCCGCGAGCACCGCATCCACGTCGATGTCGGTCGCCCCGGCGACCAGCAGGGAGGTGGAGGTCTCGGTGGGGAGTTCGTCCGCGCTGAGCGTGAGGTTGACGCCGGAGCCGATGACGAGACCGGACAGGTCGGGCAGGAGCTCGGTGAGGATGCCGCAGACCTTGCTGCCCTCGATGAGCACGTCGTTCGGCCACTTCACCTCGACCGCGCCCGGCACCAGCGGCGAGAGCGCCCTGCTCATGGCGAGCCCGGCGATCAGCGGGAACCAGCCGAACGACTCGACCGGAAGACCCGTCGGCTTGACCAGCACGGAGACGGCGATGGCCTTGCCGGGAGGGGACACCCACACCCGGCCGAGCCGCCCGCGTCCGCCGGTCTGGTTGTCGGTGAGCACGACAGCGAGGTCTGGCAGCCCGGCAGCGCGCGAGACGAGCACGTCGTTCGTCGACCCGGCCTCCTCGAGCACATCGAGGACAGGGACGATTGCGCGACTGCGACGGAACTCCATTGCCCCAGTCTGCCAGCGGGCGGACGTGTTTTTGTAGGGAATCCTCAACGCCACCGCCCTTCTGCTGGCAGGTAGAGTGAACGGCGTGACCGACACAGAACATGGACAGACTGCCGATCTCCACACCACAGCAGGCAAGCTCGCCGACCTCAAGGAGCGCTTCCACGAGGCCGTGACGGCGAGCGGTCAGTCCGCCATCGAGAAGCAGCACGCCAAGGGCAAGCTCACCGCCCGCGAGCGCATCGACCTGCTGCTCGACCACGGATCGTTCGTGGAGTTCGACGAGTTCGTCCGTCACCGCACCCACGCCTTCGGCATGGAGAACAAGCGCCCGTACGGCGACGCGGTCGTCACCGGCGTCGGCACCATCCACGGTCGCAACGTGGCCGTGTTCAGTCAGGACTTCACCATCTTCGGCGGCTCGCTCGGCGAGGTGGCCGGCGAGAAGATCATCAAGGTCATGGATCACGCGCTCAAGACCGGCGTTCCGATGATCGGCATCCTCGACTCCGGCGGAGCGCGCATCCAGGAGGGTGTCGTCGCGCTCGGCAAGTACGGCGAGATCTTCCGCCGCAACACCCAGGCGTCCGGCGTCATCCCGCAGATCTCCATCGTGATGGGGCCCGCCGCCGGCGGCGCCGTCTACTCCCCTGCCCTCACCGACTTCGTCATCATGGTCGACAAGTCGAGCCACATGTTCGTCACCGGACCAGACGTCATCAAGACGGTCACCGGCGAGGACGTCGGTTTCGAGGAGCTCGGCGGCGCACTGACGCACAACAAGATCTCCGGCGTCTCGCACTACCTCGCCAGCGACGAGGAGGACGCGCTCGACTACGCGCGCACCCTGCTCAGCTACCTGCCGCAGAACAACCTCGGCGAGCTGCCGGTGTTCGCCGCTGAGCCGGAGCTGGAGCTGACGGACGCCGACCGCAAGCTCAACACGATCATCCCGGATTCGCCCAACCAGCCGTACGACGTGAAGTCCATCATCGAGGGCGTCGTCGACGACGGCGAGTTCCTCGAGATCCAGCCGCTGTTCGCACCGAACATCGTCATCGGCTTCGCGCGCGTCGAAGGCCACTCCGTCGGCATCGTCGCCAACCAGCCGAGCGCGATGGCCGGAACGCTCAACATCGACGCCGGGGAGAAGGCTTCCCGGTTCGTGCGCTTCTGCGACGCGTTCAGCATCCCGATCCTCACCCTGGTGGATGTGCCCGGTTACCTTCCAGGCACCGACCAGGAGTGGACGGGCGTGATCCGCCGAGGAGCGAAGCTGCTCTACGCGTATGCGGAGGCCACCGTGCCCCTCGTCACGATCATCACCCGCAAGGCGTACGGCGGCGCGTACATCGTCATGGGCTCGAAGCAGCTCGGTGCGGACATCAACCTGGCCTGGCCGACGGCGGAGATCGCCGTGATGGGCGGCCAGGGCGCCGTCAACATCCTGTACCGCGGCGAGATCAAGCGTGCGGAGGAGGCCGGCGAGGATGTCGCGGCGGTCCGCACGAAGCTCGCCAACGAGTACACGTACAACGTGGCCAGCCCGTTCCTCGCCGCCGAGCGCGGCGAGCTGGACGGCGTGATCGAGCCCGCCGCGACCCGCGTGTCCGTCATCAAGGCGCTGCGAGCGCTGCGCACCAAGCGCGCATCCATGCCGCCCAAGAAGCACGGGAACATCCCGCTGTGACGATCGAACCAGACAGCATCCGGTTCGTCACGCGCGGCGTGACTCCGGAGGAGGTCGCCGCGGTGACCGCCGTGCTCACGGCCGCCATCGCCGAGGCGGAGGCCGCTGCACGGGATGCGCGCCCGCCGGCGGGACCGGACGCCTGGGCACGCAGCCAGCGTGCGCTGCGCACGCCGCTGACGCCCGGCCCGGGAGCGTGGCGCTCGTTCGCCGGCTGACGAATGCAGGTGATGTACCCCGGGGGCGCCGTCCCCCGAGTGCGGGACAAGCACCAATTCGCGGCGTCCGGAGGCGCAGGGGACACGATTGTCCCCCATGTCCTCCAAAATGACGACTATTTATCGGTCATCGGCATCGCCAATATAGATAGTGCTAGGTGTCTCTCCTCGTGAGTCACACCGCCAATCACTCGCCGACTAGGGTAAGCGGGCGAGTGTTTTGGGGGCGAGTCAGGGCGATATTCGGGTTGTCGCCCTGACTCGGGGTTTGAAAAGGGGCCGACAATTCGGGTGTCGGCCCCTTTCTCCTTGTCTGGGCGCGCTCGCCTTCTCCGCCGCCCGCATCCTCCGTCGGTCCGCCGCGTCCGCTCACGCGGAGAATGCGCGCCATCTCCCCGAAATCTCCGCTGTTGCGGAGACATGCGCGGCGTGGCGCGCCAAACCTCCGCCCGAACGAACCCCAGAGCGCGGCGTTAAAGCTCGTGCACGGGCCGCGGGATCTCCAGCCAGAGGTCGACTTCGTCGTCTTCGGTGTCCGCGCCGAGCGCGTTGGCGTTGCCGTCGTCCGACATGCGCAGCCCCACCACCGTCACCGCCGTCTTCGACGACCGCGGAACCGTGCGCACGATCAGCTTGTCCGTCGTGGTGCCCCGGATGGCGTCCGCCAGGCGACGTAGGACGCCATCGAGAGCGTGCTGGTCGAGGTCGTCGATGCCGCCCTCGTCGAGGAGGCTGACGACGACTCCGCGGCGGCGCGCATCCATCACCTGGCGGCGCACGTCGTCGTTGAGCAGCCTGCGGCCGCGGATCTCGTCGCGGATCGCGCCCTCGAGGTAGCGGCACTCCCGCCGTTCGGCCTCCGTCAGGTCTCCCCCACGGCGCACGATCTCGGCGAGCATCGGCGCTGCCACCCGGTAGGTCTGCCGCAGGCGCAGCTGGCGCTCCATGACGTGCGCCTCCTGGGCGGCCTGCCACTCGGTGGCCTCCCGCTCCGCGCGGGCGAACTGCAGGGCGTCTCTGCCGGCCTTCGCGAGCGAGCCGGAGATCACGACCGCGACGCCGACCCACACCACCGAGCCGATCACACCGAGGCCCGCCAGCGCAGGGATCCCGGCCCAGACGATGGTCTGCACCGCCAGGTAGCCGACGCCCACCCACGCCGCGAACTGCTGCCTGCGCACCGCGGCGATCGTCATCAGCGTGCCGACGGCCGCCACGTACCAGGTGGCGTAGCCGTTGTCCTTCGCCGGGTCGAGCTGGCTGGTCACCAGGATCGGGATGGCGACGCACACCGCGAGGTCGAACGCCGCGAGCCACAGCGGCATTTTGGTGGGGCTGGTCGGCCACAGGCTGATCACCGTCGCCACCCCGTACAGGATCATCGCGGCGATCGGCGGCCCCGGGTTGACGGGCGTCGACAGCGACGACAGCGCGAGGAACAGGTGGTACGCCGAGAACAGGGCTCCGAGACCGAGGAAGAGGAACCGCGGCAGGGTGATCATCCGCGCACCTCCGCATCGCTCTCCGACGACGGCCACAGGATCGTCACCGTCGTGCCCTCACCCGGCGCCGATTCGATGCGAGCGTGACCGCCCACCTTCGACAGACGCTCCCGGATGCTCACCCGCAGCCCCAGCCGCTCGGCGGGGACGTCGGCGGCCGAGAAACCGCGCCCGGTGTCCGCCACCACGATGTGGACGGTCGCTTGCGGGCTGCCGCCGCGGATCGAGAGGGTGCGGCGCACATCCTTGGTGCCGGCGTGCTGCATGCTGTTCACCATCGCCTGCACCGTGGCGGAGTAGACGGCCTCCGCGACGTTGACGGGCAGCACGTGCACCTCCACGTCGCGCACATCCAGTTCGAACGGCGACGAGAAGGCGTTGGCGGCCGTGAAGATGCGCTCGCTCAGCCGGTCGAGACCGACCAGGGACTGGTCCTCCGGGCTCGACGCCTCCGCTGCATGAAGGTGGCCGATGGCGTCGGACGCCATCCGCGCTGCGAGCTCCTTGGCCTCCGGCGTGCGGGCACTCGCTGCGGAGAGCAGGGTGGTCAGGACGCTGTCGTGCACGATCGCATCCACCTGGACGCGCTCGACCTCGGTAGCGTGCTGGCGCACGGCGTTGGCGTACTTGGCGAGCGCCTGGCTCTGCGCGGTATCGACCGTGGATGCGGCCTGCCGCAGCATCGCGATGATGACCAGGATCACACCGCCCAGGATGATCGCGTACAGCGCGTCGAGACCGGCCAGCTCGGCGCCGACCCCTCCGCCGGCAGGCAGCGCGCGCACGATGCCGTATGCGATCGGCGTGATGAACGTGTACGCGGTCGCCAGCCAGAGCGGGAACGCCACGGCGGCGAACGCGGTGAACACCGAGCAGAGGAACCACACCCACGGCTTGTCTGCCGCGAACGAGTGCGAGTCGAGGGCGAGCAGCGGCCAGGTGACGATCGCCGCGAAGTAGACGACGGACAGCGTCGCCATCGCCGCCTTCACGAACCGCTGCACGATGGCGAGCAGCACGATCGCCGCGAGGCCGCCGAAGACGACGACGATCTCGATCAGTCCCCACGGGGACCGGAGCCCGGGCAGCTGCCCGAGCGCCGTCGGGATGGTCTGCAGCCCGAACACCAGGCCGAAGGCAGACACGCTGCGTCCGGCGATGCGCTCGAACCGCTCGCGGCTGATCGGGTTGCGCGGTTGGGACGCCTCGGGAGGGGCGGTCCGCGGTGGCGCGCTACTTGCGCTCATTGCCCGTGTCGGGGTCGAGCCCGGGCAGGATTCCGTCTTCGACGGCACGGCGGAGCAGGTCGACCTTGGTGGGTGCCGGACGACCGACCTCCACGTACTTCACCCGGATGCGGTCGAGGTATTCGCGGGCGGTCGAGTTGGCGATGCCGAGCTGCGCCGCGACCGCCTTGAGCGGAAGGCCGGAGGCATACAGGTGCAGCACATCCCGTTCGCGGCGGCCGAGCTGGGCTTTGGCGAAGTCACTGTCCGCGTCGATCGCGGTCGCCCACTCGAGGTTGTTGAGCACGTCGCCGCTCGCGACCGTCTTGATCGCGTTCATCACGGTGGTCGTCGGCGACGACTTCGGGATGACGCCGGCAGCACCGGCGGCGAGCGCCTCGCGCACGCTGGCGACCCGGTCGGCGATGCTGTGGACCAGCACGGCCGCCCCTGTCGCCTGGGCGCGCTTCACGTTGTCGGTGACCTTCGACCCGTCGCCGAGCGAGAGGTCGAGCACGACGACGTCGCACTCCTGCGCGCCGAGCAGCGTCACGAACTCGTCGACGGTGGGCGCGGTGACGAGCACCTCGTAGCCCGCGTCCTGACAGGCCGCTTTGAGGCCCAGACGCACGGACTCGTGATCATCGACGATTGCCACCCGCACCATGCTGACCATCGTAGTGGGGCGATGATGCACTGACGCGCTCACGGCGCCAGCGTGGCGACGGCCTCGACGTGGTGCGTGTTCGGGAACAGGTCGAACGCGCGCAGCGTGCGCAGCGGGTATCCCCGCTCGGCGAACAGGGCCACGTCGCGGGCGAGGGCCACGGGATCGCAGGCGACGTAGACGATCTGCGCGGGGGCGAGCGATGCGATCGCGTCGACCACCTGGCGGCCGGCACCCGAGCGTGGAGGGTCGAGGACGACCGTCGCCGCGCGCAGGCGTGCCCGCTCGACGGCGGACGCCTCCCCGGCGAGTCGCTGCACGAAGCGCTCCACCCTGTCGGTGACGACGGATGCGCCGAGCCAGTCGGCCAGGTTCTCCGCGGCGTTGTCCGTCGCGGCCTCGTCGCTCTCGACCGAGGTGATCCGCAGCGTCGACCCGAAACGGTCGCCGATGGCCGCCGCGAGCAGCCCGACGCCGCCGTAGAGGTCGAGGTTGGCGGCACGCGGGTCGAACAGCGCCTCGTCGACGGCCGACTGCACGGCCTCGGTGAGGGTGGCGGCCGCCGCGCGGTGCACCTGCCAGAAGCCGCGCGCATCCAGCTGGAACTCGCGGTCGCCGACGACCTCCCGGATGGGCACGGGGCGCTGGCGGGGACGCACGAGCTTCCTGCCGCGCTTCACGGGAGCCTCGTTGACGAGGAGGTGGGCTGCGCCCGTCCCCGTGGCGACCACATCCACGGACTCCGCACCGGGGAAGGTCTGGCCGAACGGAGCCGTCTCGTCGACGAGCGCGGTGGCAAGGGGAAGGCCGGTCACCGGGACGAGGGTGTGCGAGCGCGCGGCGTACGGGCCGACGGCGCCGGAACGGTCGACCTGCAGGCGGACGCGGGTGCGCCATCCCGTGCCGTCCGCCGTCTCGCCAGCGACGGGCTCCACCACCACGTCGGTGTCGAGCTTCGCCATGCGCTGCATCGCGTCCGCGATCACCTGGCGCTTGAGCTCGCGCTGGTGATCGAGCCTGATGTGGCCGAACTCGGCGCCTCCTGCCCTGTTGCCCGGCTCGCGGTGGATGGAGGCCGCCTCCCAGACGTGCTCCTGCCGTTCGGGGGCGGCCTCGATCACCTCGAGCGTCTCCGCACGCCAGAAGCTGTCGTGCTTCTGATCGGTGATCCTGGCCCGGATGCGCTCACCGGGAAGGGTGTCCGGCACGAAGACGACGCGGCCTTCGTGGCGGGCGACGAAGACGCCGCCGTGGGCGACGTTGGTAATGTCGAGGTCGACCTCATCGAACTGGGGCATCCGTCGAGCATCCCACAGGAACCCATGCGCCTCTACTTGGCATCAACCTCACCAGCCAGGCTCGCACTGCTCCGCGCAGCGGGGATCGAGCCGATCGTCGTCCCGTCGCACGTGGACGAGCCCGCCGCCGTCCTCGCCGCCGAGGCCGAGCACGGCCCGCTGACCCCGGATGCGATGGTGCACCTCCTCGCCCGCCTCAAGGCGGAGGCGGTGCGGGGCGACCTGAACGGCGAGCCCATCGACGGCTTCATCCTCGGCGGGGACTCCGCGTTCGAGCTCGACGGGGCGATCCACGGCAAGCCGCACCTGCCGGAAACGGCACGCACCCGCTGGCTGGCGCAGCGCGGCCGCACGGGCAGGCTGCACTCCGGCCACTGGCTGATCGACCACAGGAACGGCATCGAGAACCAGGCCGTCGGCCGCACGGCGGTCGCCTCCGTGACCTTCGCCGACGTCACCGACGCCGAGATCGACGCGTACATCGCTTCGGGCGAGCCGCTGGAGGTCGCCGGTGCGTTCACGATCGACAGCCTCGGCGGCCCGTTCATCACCAGGGTCGACGGCGACCCGAGTACGGTGGTGGGGCTCTCCCTCTCCACCCTGCGGGAACTGTTCGTCGAGCTCGGCGTGAACTGGCCCGACCTGTGGAACCGGCAACTGTAGTCAACCTCACGTCCGACCCGACCATTTTTGTGGGGATCGCCCAAAAGGCTCCCCCGACTGAGCAATAGGCTAGGAAACTGTGCCACGTATCACCAAGGTCCTCATCGCCAACCGGGGCGAGATCGCCGTCCGGGTCGTTCGCGCAGCGAAGGACAGCGGTATCGCGTCTGTCGCGGTCTACGCCGACCAGGACAGAGACGCCATGCACGTCCGGCTCGCCGACGAGGCGTACGCGCTCGACGGCACGACCAGCGCGGAGACGTACCTGGTCATCGACAAGCTGCTCTCCATCGCCCGCAGGTCCGGCGCAGACGCTGTGCACCCCGGCTACGGCTTCCTCGCGGAGAACGCCGAGTTCGCCCGCGCCGTCATCGCGGCCGGCCTGACCTGGATCGGCCCGTCCCCGGATGCGATCGAGCGCCTCGGCGACAAGGTCTCCGCCCGCCACGTGGCCGAGAAGGTCGGCGCCCCGCTCGCTCCCGGCACCCTGAACCCGGTCGCCGATGCCTCCGAGGTGCTCGACTTCGTCGACATCCACGGTCTGCCTGTCGCCATCAAGGCGGCCTTCGGTGGCGGTGGACGCGGCCTCAAGGTCGCCCGCACCCGCGACGAGGTCGCCGAGCTCTTCGAGTCCGCGACCCGCGAGGCCATCGCGGCGTTCGGCCGCGGCGAGTGCTTCGTCGAGAAGTACCTCGACCAGCCGCGTCACGTCGAGACCCAGTGCCTCGCGGACGCGTACGGAAACGTGGTCGTCGTCTCCACGCGCGACTGCTCCCTGCAGCGCAGGCACCAGAAGCTCGTGGAGGAGGCGCCGGCCCCGTTCCTCACGCAGGAGCAGACCGACCAGCTCTACAGCGCATCCAAGGCCATCCTGAAGGAGGTCGGCTACCAGGGCGCAGGCACCTGCGAGTTCCTCATCGGCAAGGACGGCACGGTCTCCTTCCTCGAGGTGAACACCCGCCTGCAGGTCGAGCACCCGGTCTCCGAAGAGGTCACCGGGATCGACCTGGTGCGCGAGCAGTTCCGCATCGCCGAAGGCGGAGAGCTCGATTACGACGACCCGATCGCCCGCGGCCACTCGTTCGAGTTCCGCATCAACGGCGAGGACGCGGGCCGTGGCTTCATCCCGTCGCCCGGCCCCGTGCACGTCTTCAAGGCGCCGGGCGGCCCCGGCGTCCGCGTCGACAGCGGCATCCAGGCCGGCGACGTGATCAGCGGCTCGTTCGACTCGATGCTCGCCAAGCTGATCGTCACCGGTGCGAGCCGCGAGGAAGCACTCGAACGCTCCCGCCGCGCCCTCGACGAGTTCGAGGTCGCCGGCCTGCCGACCGTGCTCCCGTTCCACCGCGCCATCGTCCGCGATCCCGCGTTCGCACCGCAGGACGGCGAGCCGTTCTCCATCTACACCCGCTGGATCGAGACGGACTGGCAGGGCGACATCGCCCCCTGGTCCGGCGAGCTCGCCGACGCGGCCCCCGCGGAGCGCCGCAGCAACGTCGTTGTCGAGGTCGAGGGCAAGCGCATCGAGGTCTCCCTCCCCGCGAAGCTCCTCACCGGAGGAGCGGATACGGGCGCATCCAGCCCGGCCCCACGCCGCCGCGGCGGAGCGCACGCCGTCGACACCGCGACCGGCGACTCGGTGACCGCCCCGATGCAGGCGACCGTGGTCAAGCTCGCGGTCTCCGACGGCGACGAGGTCGTCAAGGGCGATCTCGTGCTCGTGCTCGAGGCCATGAAGATGGAGCAGCCGCTCACCGCTCACAAAGACGGCACCGTGGCCGGTATCAACGCCGCCGTCGGCGAGACCGTCTCCTCCGGCCACCTCCTGCTCAACATCGTCTGAGGCTCGCGGCGCTGGTCCTCCTTCCGCTCGAACGGAGGACCAGCGCCCCTGCCCTCCGCGCTCCGCTCGAACGGAACACCAGCGGCTCTGTCCCCGGTTCTCCGCTCGAACGGAAGACCAGCGTCCTGGCGCTGCGTTCTCCGCCCGAACGGACGAGCCATCGGCGTGTCTCGCGACATCTCCTGCCGAACGACAGCCCGGATGCCGTCCAGCACCGAATCCCACTCGGAGAGCACCTGCTTGGCCGAGAACCGCAACCTGCCCGCGCCGAGCACGGCGAGTCCCAGGTCCCGCGCGCGGTCCCGCTCGAACGCATCCCGATCGCGGTGGTACTCGAAACCGTCGAGCTCGATGAACAGCCAGCCGTCCACCCGCAGATCCACTCTGCCGACACCAGGCACGGCGACCTGCTGCTCGACGGTGTAGCCGGCAGCCGTCAGCCGCTGCCGGGCGATCGACTCCACTCCGGAACCCGAGCCTGGCTGAGCGAGGAGCGCCGTCGCCCGCGAGCGTGCAGGCTCGCCCGCGAACATCTCGACCAACTCGTGCATCCGGACGGCTCCGTCGGACAGGGCGGTGTCGAGCACAGCGATCGCCGTCTCCTGGTCTGCACAGCGGACGACGCTCCGAAGGCAGTCTGCTTTCGACACCCTCCAGACGTCGCGGCAGGGTTGCGACTCCGCCCAGTGCACCACGCAGGACGGCGACCGTGGCTCGGTGAGATGCGCGGTGGGTGGAACCCGGAGGTGCGTGCGCGCATCCATTCCTCCCCACCACCCGTAGGTCCTGGCCGCGGAGACGCAACTGAGGCGACCGCCCCGGCGAGCGGCATCGAGTGCGGGCCCGCGCGTGTTCGGGAGGGCGTATAGGCCCCGCCGAACCCGCACGAGCGTTCCGTCGCGCACGGCCCGCGTCAGTTCAGGCGGGCGCGCGCCCGCCGCTGCGAGCTGCGATCGCGAAGCGATCCCGCCGAGTTCCGTGAGATTCCAGGTGTGCATGCATCGAGTGTGGATGCGCGGTGAGCGCGACGCGGGCGCATCCGGAAATCTGTGGAAAAGGGCCGAATGTGTTGAACCGGAGGGGACGAGCGACACGCCGCCGGAAAGTCCGCAACAGCGGAGATTCTGGCCGATTGGGCCGTGATCTCCGCTCGAACGGAGTGCCCGGGGGCGGGATGGGACCGGCGCGGCGCTCAGGCGACCGGGTCGCCTTTCAGCTCGATGCTGATCTGGTCGGCGTCGAGGTTGTTGAGGGCGTTCAGGAGCAGGTCGGCGCTGAAGGCGCCGTCGTCTCGGGCGTCGAGGAGGGCCCTGCGCTGGGCCTGGATGCGGTCGAGCCTCGCCTCCTTCTGGGCCAGGAACGCCTCCGGGGTGCGTTCGAGCGGCGCGGTCAGGGGCACCGTCTCCGCCGCATCCCGGAGCAGCGTCATCAGGCGGATCTCCTCCTCGCGCTCCAGCGCCTCGTCGACCGGCGCCGGTTTCACCAGGCGCACCACCCAGCCGAGTGACCCGCCCTGGATGAGCAGGGAGGCGGCAGCGACGATGAACGCGATGAGCACCAGCAGGGAACGGCTCGGGGTGCCGTCGTGCGGCAGGGTCTGCGCCGCCGCGACCGTGACCGCCCCGCGCATCCCGGCCCAGACGACGATCGAGCCCTCTCGCCAGCCGAGGGGTGCGGCCTTGAAGTAGTCGATGTCCGCGATCGTGCGGCGCAGTCTGGTGGCGAACCGTCCGACGTCCGCCGCGCTCAGCTGGCGGTTGGCGCCTGGGCCTCCGCGTTTGGCGAGCGCCGTCGTCGCGGATTCTGGATCGGTGAGGCTGCCCTGCATGCTCTCGATCCTCGGCCGCATCTTCTCGCCGCGTCTGGCCCGGCGGGACAGGCTCGCCAGCAGCGGGGCGACGTATGCCGCGCGCACCAGGACGGTGAGCAGGAGCGCGCCCAGCCCGACGAGCACAGCGGGCAGGAACCCGGCGTGATCGTTCTGCACATCGGTGACGATGCCGAAGAGCTCCAGGCCCATCGTGAGGAACACGAGCCCTTCCAGCACCAGCTCGACCGTCCGCCAGTTCTGGGCGTCGGAGAGCCTGTGCTGAGGGGAGAGCACCCGGGGAGCACGCCTGCCGGTGATGAGCCCGGCCACGACGGCCGCCACCAGACCGGATGCGCCGAGCGCCTCAGCCGGGATGGATGCAAGGAACGGCACGGTGAACGACAGCACCGTGTTCACCGTCGCGTCAGTGACCTTCGCCCGCACGATCAGGTTCAGCCGCCCGACCGCCCAGCCGAGCACCACCGCCACCGCCACCGAGTACGCGAACGATCCGATGAACCCGCCGAGCGAGAACGACGCAGCCGCCGCGGCGATGGCGGTCCGCAGCAGCACCAGAGCGCTCGCGTCGTTCAGCAGGCTCTCCCCCTCCAGGATCGCCACGACCCTCGGCGAGACCCCCGAGCGTTTCACGATCGAGGTCGCCACCGCATCCGTCGGGCTCACGATCGCACCGAGGGCGATGCCCCACGCGATGCCGATGCCGGGGATCACCCAGGCGAAGAACAGACCGAGGATGACCGAGCTGACGATCACCAGCAGGACCGACAGCCCGCCGATCGCGGTGAACTCGCGCCGGAACTCCATCGCGGGCATCGACACCGACGCCGAATAGAGCAGAGGGGGCAGCACGCCCGCGATGATCCACTCCGGCTCGATCGTCAGCGGCGGCACGAACGGCAGGAAGCTGACCCCGATGCCGAGCACCACGAGCACGAGCGGAGCAGCCACGCCGAGCTTCGGCCCGAGCGTGGTCGCGCCGGCGATGGCCAGCAGCACCAGGACGATCACGAGGAGGATTTCCACCCCGCGACCCTACCGCGAAGGTGGGGCTCAGAGCACGATGTGCATCGCCCTGGCGGCGTCCGAGATGGAGCCGGACAGCGACGGGTAGACCGTGAACGCCCGCGCCACCTGGTCGACGGTGAGGCGGTGCTCCACGGCGAGCGCGAGCGGGAAGATCAGCTCGGACGCGCGCGGGGCGACGATCACGCCGCCGATCACCGTTCCGGAACCGGTGCGGGCGAACAGCTTCACGAAGCCGTCTTTGATGCCGAGCATCTTGGCGCGCGGGTTCGACTTGAGCGGCAGCTTGTAGATGTCGCCCTGCGCGATGCCCTCCTCGATCTGCTTCTGGTTCCAGCCGACCGTCGCGATCTCCGGCTGGGTGAAGATGTTGGAAGTGACGTTGCGCAGCTCGAACGGGTTGACCGCATCCCCCATCGCGTGGAAGACCGCGGTCCTCCCCTGCATCGACGCGACCGATGCGAGCGGCATCAGGTCGGAGCAGTCTCCGGCGGCGTAGATGTTCGGGATGGACGTGCGCGCCACCCTGTTGACCCGGATGTGCCCGGATTCGGTGAGCTGCACGCCGGCCTCTTCGAGCCCGATCCCTCTGGTGTTCGGCACGGAGCCGACCGCCATCAGGCAGTGGCTTCCCTCGACCGTCCTGCCGTCGGAGAGGGTCGCGACGACGCCGTCCTCCGTGCGCACGATCGACTCAGCACGGGACTTGGAGAGCACCTGCATCCCGTTGCGCTTGAAGACGTTCTCGATGACCCTCGCGGCGTCGGCGTCCTCGCCGGGCAGCACCTGGTCGCGGCTGGAGATGAGGGTGACCTTCGAGCCGAGGGCCGTGTACGCGGAGGCGAACTCGGCGCCGGTCACACCGGAACCGACCACGATCAGGTGCTCCGGGATGCGGTCGAGGTCGTACAGCTGCGTCCAGGTCAGGATGCGCTCCCCGTCCGGCACGGCGGACGGCAGGATGCGCGGGCTCGCGCCGACGGAGACGACGAACGTGTCCGCCTCGATCCTGTCGAAGTCCGTGCCCGCCGCGCCGCTCGCGGTCGAGACGATGATCGCGCTCGACCCGTCGAGCCTGCCCTGGCCGGAGACGATGCGCACACCGGCGCGCACAAGCTCGGCACGCATGTCCTCCGACTGCTGCCTGGCGAGGCCCACCAGCCGCTTGTTGACGGCGGCGAGGTTCACCGCGACCTCCGGGCGCACCGGCTTGCCGGTCTCTCCGCGGGTGAAGAACTGGACGCCGAGGTCGGCGGCCTCTCCGATGGCGTTGGCCGCCTCCGCCGTCGCGATGAGGCTCTTCGACGGGACGACGTCGGTGATGACGGCGGATCCGCCGACGCCTGTGCGCTCCACCAGGGTCACGTCTGCACCGAGCTGGGCACCGGCGAGGGCTGCTTCGTACCCGCCAGGCCCACCCCCGAGTACAGCGATCCTCTGCTTGCGCTCGAATTCATAGGCCATGACCTCTATTCTCTCGTATCCTGGCGCACGGATGCGCACCCGGGCTCTTCCTGTGCGCTCGCGGCCCGCTCAGTAGAGTTGGCTCATGCCTGAATCCATCACGAACCCGCTCGACGACCCGGCCACCGACCCGTTCGAGGTCGCCAGGCTCGCGGCAGAGCAGCTTGCAGAGAAGACCGGCGTCGCACAGCACGACATCGCACTGACACTGGGCAGCGGCTGGGGCAAAGCGGCCGACCTCATCGGTGAGACGACCGCCACCATCCCCGCCACCGAGATCGTCGGCTTCGGCAAGCCGGCGCTGGAAGGCCACGTCGGCACGCTGCGCTCCGTCCTGCTGCCGAACGGCAAGCGCGCCCTGGTCATCGGTGCGCGCACGCACTACTACGAGGGCCACGGCGTCCGCCGGGTCGTGCACAGCGTGCGCACCGCGGCGGCTGCCGGCGTGAAGACGATGATCCTGACGAACGGCGCCGGCGGCATCAAGGAGCACTGGAAGCCGGGAACGCCCGTGCTGATCAGCGACCACATCAACCTGACGGCCGACTCGCCGCTCGAGGGCGCGACGTTCATCGACCTCACCGACCTCTACTCGAAGCGGCTGCGCGAGCTCGCGAAGACCATCGACCCGAGCCTCGACGAGGGCGTGTACACCCAGTTCCGCGGCCCGCACTACGAGACCCCGGCCGAGGTGCAGATGGCCAAGACCATCGGCGGCCACATCGTCGGCATGTCCACGGCGCTCGAAGCCATCGCCGCACGACAGTCCGGGATGGAGATCCTGGGCATGTCGCTCATCACCAACCTGGCTGCGGGCATCCAGAAGACGCCGCTCAGCCACCAGGAGGTCATCGAGGCCGGACGCGAGGCCGAGCCGGTCATCAGCGCTCTCCTCGCCCAGATCGTGGAGGCCCTGTGAGCGAGGTGCAGACGGACGACCTGATCGAGCGGGCGCAGGCCTGGGTCGCGCAAGACCCGGATGCGGAGACCCGCGACGAGCTGAACGACCTCATCGTGGCCGCGCAGGCCGGGTCGGCCGACGCCGTCGCCGACCTGCACTCGCGCTTCGACGCGAGGCTCGCCTTCGGCACGGCCGGGCTGCGCGGCGAGATCGCAGCGGGCCCCAACCGGATGAACAGGGTGCTGGTCGCACAGGCGGCCGCCGGGTTCGCCCGCTACCTGCTCGACCACGCGGACGGGCAGACCCCCTCCGTCGTGATCGGCTACGACGGGCGCAAGAACTCCGACGTCTTCGCCCGCGACACCGCGGAGCTGATGGCGGGAGCAGGGGTGCGCGCCGTTCTGCTCCCCCGGCTGCTGCCGACGCCCGTGCTCGCGTTCGCGGTGCGCCACCTCGACGTGAGCGCCGGTGTGATGGTCACGGCCAGCCACAACCCGCCGAACGACAACGGATACAAGGTCTACCTGGGCGGCGAGAACCACGGCTCGCAGATCGTCTCCCCCGTGGATGCGGAGATCGAGTCGCGCATCCTGGAGGTCGCCGCCGGCAGCGTGCTCGACCTGCCGCGTTCCGACGCGTACGAGGTGGGAGCCGACGACATCGAGCGCGCGTACATCGACGCCACCGCCTCCGTCGCATCCACTACTGCTGCCCGGGATGCGGTCTCCTTCGCATACACCGCGATGCACGGCGTCGGCTGGCGCACGGCCCGCGACGTGTTCGCCGCCGCACGGTTCGCGGAGCCGACCGTGGTGACCGCGCAGATCGACCCGGACCCGGCGTTCCCGACCGTCGCCTTCCCCAACCCGGAGGAGCCGGGCGCGATGGACCTCTCGTTCGAGGCCGCCCGCGCATCCGGCGCCGACCTGGTGATCGCGAACGACCCGGACGCCGACCGCCTGGCCGTGGCGATCCCCGACGCATCGAGCGACGCGGGCTACCGCCGCCTCAGCGGCAACGAGGTCGGCGCGATCCTCGGCTGGCGCGCTGCCCGGCTGGCGGAGGCCGCAGCAGGACCGGACCAGGCCGCCTTCGGCACGCTGGCCTGCTCCATCGTGTCGTCGCCGGCACTCGCCGCCGTCGCGGAGAAGTATCACCTCGACTTCGCCAACACCCTCACGGGCTTCAAGTGGGTCTCCCGCGCCACCGACCTGATCTACGGCTACGAGGAGGCGCTCGGCTACCTGGTGAACCCGGAGACCGTGCGCGACAAAGACGGCATCTCCGCCGCGACCGCGTTCCTCGACCTGGCCAACAGTCTCGCCGCCGACGGGAAGACCATCGCGGACCACCTGGACGAGTTCGCCGAGACGTTCGGCTACTTCGCCTCCGACCAGATCTCGATCAGGGTCACCGACCTGTCGCAGATCGGCCGCATCATGGCGGCGCTGCGCGCCACCCCTCCGTCCGCCATCGGCGACGTGACGGTGCAGCAGATCGACGACCTGATCGACGGTTTCGGCGACCTCCCGCCGAGCGACGTGCTGCGCATCCTGCTGGCGGACGGCTCGCGCGTGATGGTGCGGCCGTCCGGCACGGAGCCGAAGCTCAAGATCTACATCGACGCGTCATCGTCCGACGGCACCGTCGCCGAGCGCCGCGCGACCGCGACCGCCCGCGTCGCCGCCCTCGCCGACGGGATGCGGGAGCTCACGGCCCTCTGACGCCGTCTCCGGACGAGCGGCGCCTGCACCGGCACCGTTCGTCCGCCTGGCGTAGCCGACCAGGAAGAGTCCGAGGGCGAGCACGGTGACCACGGCGCCCGCGACGGGCACGGCGACCGGCCCACCGGCGCTCAGCGCCGCCGTTCCGATCAGGGGTGCGATGGCGATCCCGACGTACATCGCGGTCGAGTACCAGGACAGGGTGAGCGCCGCGGACGCCGGGTCGACGTGCACGAGCCTGTGCTGCACCGGGATCGCGATGGCGAACGCGGCGATCCCCCAGAACGCGAACACGACGATGGATGCGGCGAACGAGGCCTCGACGAAGGTCAGCACGATCAGCGCGACGGACTGACCGCCGAGGGCCACTGCAGCGACCACCCGGCTGCCGAAGCGGTCGGTGAGCGGGCCGGCCACTACGTTGCCGAGCACGCCCGCGGCGCCGTACGCCAGCAGGAGCACGGCCAGGAGGGCGCCGGAGCCGCCCGTGGATGCGTGGGTGACGGCCGCCGAGAAGATGTAGACGATGTTGAACCCGGCCACCATCAGCAGCGTCGTGCCGAGCGGAGCCAGGATGCGGCGGTCGCCGAGCGGCGCCATCCGGCGTCGCAGAGACACCGGAGGGGGCAGCGGCACCCCGCGGACCACGAACGGGATCGCGACGGAGAGCAGTACGCCCAGCCCGACCAGGCACCAGAGCGGCAGCCGCCAGCCGGCCAGCCCGCCGAGGGCGGTGCCGAGCGGCGAGCCGACCGCGGTCGCCAGGGTGAAGCCCGCCCCGACGATCGCGAGCGCCCGGCCGCGATGCTGCGGGCTGACCAAGGTGGTGGCGGCCGCCGTGGCGGTGGGCACGAGGGCGGCCCCTCCCAGCCCGGAGAGCGTCCGTCCCGTGATGAAGACGGCGAGGTCGGGTGCTGCTGCCGCGATGGCGGCTCCGACCGCGAAGAACGCGAGCCCGCCGGCCATGAGAATGGTGCGAGGGACCCGCGGAAGCAGGATCGACACCGCGGGGGACGCGATGGCGACCACGAGCGAATAGGAAGTGATCGAGTAGCTCACCTGGGTGGGCGTAGCCCCGAGGGTGTCGGCGATCTGCGGCAGGAGGCCTGCGATCACAAAGGCGTTGGTCGCGACCACGAACAGCGCGAGCGCGAGGATCAACAGCGCGGGAGTGGATCTGCGATATGATTGTTCGACGAACGTCATACGGTCAAGATACGACTATTGTTCGATGGTTGTCAAACTATTTTTCGAAGGGCGGTCTCATGTCGGCGGATTACCCGGCTCCCGCCATCGAGGATGTCGAACTCGTCGACGTGCTGCGCGCCGTCGCCGACCCCATCCGGTTGCAGATCGTGCGCGTGCTCGCCGACGGGCAACCGCACGCCAAGGCCGCGACCGAATGGGGCTTCGACGTGCAGAAGTCCACGCTGTCCCACCACTTCAAGGCGCTGCGCGAGGCGGGCGTCACGCTGACGATCGTGGACGGACGCACCCACGCCATCCAGCTGCGCAGAGCGGAACTCGACGCGCGATTCCCCGGGCTGGTGGACGCGCTGGTCGCCGCGGACGCCTGACCGCCTCGACGGAGACGCAGCTCAGCCGAGCGCTTCGTCGAGCTTCTGTTCGAGCTCGTCCAGGTCGAAGTAGTTGTCGACCACCACGATGTCCGCGTTGGTCTGGCCGATCTTGTCGACCAGCTCCGGCGAGGTCAGGATGACCTGCGCGTTCGACGCGGCGCTCGCGAGCCCGGCGATGTCGGACGCGGTCACGTCAGCGTCGATGTCGAGCCGCTTCAGCACGCGCTCCGCGTTGACCTTGAGGATGCCGGACGTGCCGATGCCCGCCCCGCAGATGGCGACGATCTTCATCAGGCGGCGCCCTGCTCGCTCGCGGCCATGATGCGCTGCACGTCCGCGGCATCCTGAGCCGCCGCGAGGGCGGGGATCGACTCCGGATCGTTGAACACGTTGGCCAGCTGGGCCACACTCGTCACGTGCGCCTCCGGCGACGAGACGGCGAGGCCGATGACCACGGAGACCGGGTCGTTGTGCGGGTGCCCGAAGACGACCGGGTCGGCCAGGGTGACGACCGAGAGGCCGTCCGCCAGCACATCCGGCCCAGGACGGGCGTGCGCGAGAGCGAGTCCAGGCGCGATCACGATGTATGCGCCGAACTCGTCGATGACCTGGATCATCCGCTCCGCGTAGCTCTCCTGCGTCGCGCCGGAAGCGGCGAGAGCCGCCCCTGCCAGTTCGACCGCCTCACGCCAGTCGGAGGCGTGAGCTCCGATGGTGATGGCGGAATCGGGCAACGGTGGCAGTGGCATGGCTCAAGCGTAGCTTCCCGCGGGTTACGAACCCTCGAAACCCGCTGTGATGATGTCGGCGAGCTCTTCGCGTTCCTCCAGGGGCAGGAAGGCGGAGCCTGCGGCGTTCAGCTGGAACACTTCGAGGTCGGTGCGGTCGTAGGCGAACGCGTCGGCCAGGATGCTCAGCTCACGGGTCAGCGACGTGCCGCTCATCAGGCGGTTGTCGGTGTTCACGGTCACCCGGAAGCCGAGCTGGTAGAGCAGGTCGAACGGGTGGTCGAGGATGTCGTCGCCCCACGCGGCGATGGCGCCGGTCTGCAGGTTCGAGGTCGGGCTGGTCTCCAGCGCGATCTCGCGGTCCTTCACCCACTGGGCGAGCGAGCCGAGGGTGACGTAGGTGTTCTCGTCGTCCTGGCGCTCGATGGTGATGTCCTCCGCGATGCGCACGCCGTGTCCGAGGCGCAGGGCGCGGCCGTCGATCAGGGCGCTCTTGATGCTCTCCAACCCGTCCGCCTCTCCGGCGTGCACGGTGGTCGGGAAGAACTGGGCGGCGAGGTAGTCGAACGCGTCGCGGTGGCGCGCGGGAAGGAACCCGGCCTCCGCGCCGGCGATGTCGAAGCCGACCACGCCGTTGTCGCGGTGGCGGACGGCCAGCTCGGCGATCTCCAGCCCGCGGTCGGCGTGACGCATCGCAGTGACCAGCTGGCCGACCCGGATGCGCTTGCCGGTCGAGCGGACGTCGTCGATGCCCTGCTCGATGCCGTCCTGCACGGCTTCGACGGTCTCGTCGAGGCTGAGGCCGCGGCCGAGGTGCTGCTCGGGCGCCCAGCGGACCTCCCCGTAGACGACGCCGTCCTCACCGAGGTCCTGGACGAACTCGCGCGCGACGCGGCTGAGCCCCTCCTTCGTCTGCATGACGGCGGTGGTGAGGTCGAAGGTCTTGAGGTACTCGACGAGGGAACCGGAGTTCGACTTCTCGCCGAACCAGCTGGCCAGGTCGCCGGCGTCGGAGGTCGGCAGCTCGAGGCCGATCTCTGCACCAAGCTCGATCACGGTCGACGGGCGCAGCCCGCCGTCGAGGTGGTCGTGCAACGACACCTTCGGCAACTCCCGGATGCTCGTGCCGTCGCTGAGCCTGTACCCGCCGTCTGCTTCTTTACTCATGTCCTTCAATCTATCTCAGCGATGGTGGCCGGTTCAGGAGATGCGGTCCGCGATGAGCGGGCCGCCGGTGAGCACGGGCTCGCCCGCGTCGCCGATGCGGTACGCGCCGTCGAGGGCTTCGAGCGCGCGCTCGAAGCGGGCCGGCTCGTCGGCGGAGAGCGTGAACAGCGGGTCGCCGACGCGGACGGTGTCGCCCGGCTTCGCGTGCAGGTCGACGCCCGCGGCGTGCTGCACGGGGTCCTGCTTGCGGGCGCGTCCTGCGCCGAGGCGCCAGGCCGCGATGCCGAACGGCAGCGCCTGCTGCTCGACCAGCACGCCGTCGCGGTCGGCGACGACCGTGTGCGTCTCCTTGGCGACCGGAAGAGGAGCGTCCGGGTCTCCACCCTGCGCGCGGATGGTCTCGCGCCACTTGTCCATCGCGCGGCCGTCCTTGAGGGCTGCCTCGACATCCACGTCGGTCTTGCCCGCGAGAGCGAGCATCTCGCGCGCCAGCTCGATGGTCAGCTCGACGACGTCTGCCGGTCCTCCACCCGCCAGGACCTCGACGGATTCGCGCACCTCGTTGGCGTTGCCGATGGCGAAGCCGAGGGGCACGTTCATGTTGGTGAGCAGCGCAGAGGTCGCGACGCCGGCGTCCCGCCCGAGGTCGACCATCGTGCGCGCCAGCTCGCGCGACTTCTCGATGTCCTTGAGGAACGCACCGGAGCCGAACTTCACGTCCAGCACGAGCGCGCCGGTGCCCTCCGCGATCTTCTTGCTCATGATCGACGACGCGATCAGCGGGATGGCCTCGACCGTGCCGGTGATGTCGCGCAGCGCGTACAGCTTGCCGTCGGCGGGCGCGAGGCCGGAGCCTGCTGCACAGATCACGCCGCCCACATCCCGCAGCTGGTCGAACATCTCCTGATTGGTCAGGTTGGCCCGCCAGCCCGGGATGCTCTCCAGCTTGTCGAGCGTGCCTCCCGTGTGCCCGAGCCCACGCCCGGACAACTGCGGCACCGCTGCGCCGAACGTCGCGACGAGCGGCATCAGCGGCAGGGTGATCTTGTCCCCCACGCCGCCGGTGGAGTGCTTGTCCGTGGTCGGCTTGCCGAGGCCCTCGAAGCTCATCCGCTCGCCGGAGGCGATCATGGCCATGGTGAGGTCTTTGATCTCGCGGCGGGTCATCCCGTTCAGGAAGATCGCCATCGTCATGGCCGCCATCTGCTCGTCGCCGACGTAGCCGCGGGTGTACGCGTCGATCAGCCAGTCGATCTGCGGCGTCGACAGCTCGCCGCTGTCGCGCTTGGTGTGGATGAGGTCGACGGCGTCGAACGCCTCGACCGTGCCTGCGGTCTCGCTCATGTGTGCTCTCTCAGTGGTTGTGCGCTGCGGCGTACTCGGTCAGCTGGCGGGGGCCGAACGCATCCGGCAGCACCTCGTCGATGGTGCGGAAACCGGAGACGGTCTCGAGCACCATGCCCTCCGCCGAGTGCTCGTAGAGCAGCTGGCGGCAGCGCCCGCACGGCATCAGCACGTTCCCGTCGCCGTCCACGCAGGTGAACGCCACCAGGTGGCCTCCGCCGGACATGTGCAGCGCGGAGACGAGTCCGCACTCTGCGCACAGGGTCACGCCGTAGCTGGCGTTCTCGACGTTGCAGCCGGACACGATCCGGCCGTCGTCGACCAGTGCAGCGGCGCCGACCGCGAACTTCGAGTACGGGATGTACGCGTGCGTCATCGCCTCTCGGGCCGCGGCACGGAGCGCATCCCAGTCGACGGCGTCTTCCGCACTCATGATTTGATGTACGGCTTGCCGTCGGCCGCTGGGGCGCGGGAGATGCCGACGAGGCCGGCGACCGCGAAGATCGTCACCACGTACGGCAGCATCAGCATGAACTCGCTGGGCACCGGCGCTCCGATGATCCCGAGCGTGGTCTGCAGGTACGACGCGAAGCCGAACAGCAGGGCGGCCAGGGTGGCCCGGATGGGGTCCCAGCGCCCGAAGATGACCGCCGCGAGGGCGATGAAGCCCGCGCCGTTCGTCATCTCCTTGCCGAACGCGCCGACGGACGCGAGCGTGAAGTACGCCCCGCCGAGGCCGGCGACGGCTCCGGCGAGCGACACGTTCCAGAACCGGGTGCCATTGACGTTGATGCCGACGGTGTCCGCCGCCTTCGGGTGCTCGCCGACGGCGCGGACGCGCAGACCCCAGCGGGTCTTGAACAGCCCGAACCAGACCAGGAACACCGCGATGTACATCAGGTAGACGATGATCGTCTGCTTGAACAGCACGGGGCCGATCACCGGGATCTCGCTGAGCAGCGGGATCGGGAGGCGCTCGAACCGCGGAGGGTTGTTCAGCACGGGGATGTCGTTGGACAGCACGGTGGAGAAGAGGAAGCTCGTGAGTCCGGTGACGAGCACGTTCAGCACGACACCCACGATCACCTGCTCCACCAGGTACTTGATCGCGAAGGCTGCGAGCACGAACGACACCAGCACACCGGCGAGCATCGCCGACAGCATCCCGATGATGAGCGCTGCGACGACCGGCAGGTGCCAGACGTGCTGCGCCACCGAGGCGATGAACGCGGAGACGAACGCCCCGGCGAGCAACTGGCCCTCGATCGCCACGTTCACGACACCGGCGCGCTCGGAGATGACGCCGCCCAGTGCGCCGAACACCAGAGGCACGGAGAGGCTCACGCTGCCGAGCAGCAGGCCGGTGAACGGCACGGTGTGGCCGGCGGCCGCCCAGGTGAGGAACCCGAACATGAACACCAGCGCGAAGACGATGGCGTACCAGATCGGCACCTTGCGGCCGGAGGCGATGTAGAAGTACGCGCCGACGGCCAGGATCGCGCACAGGATGGCGCAGACGATGCTCGTCGCCTGCGTCGGCACGGTCAGCAGCGGGATGGCGAAGAAGTCGCCAGGGTCGGCGAACCGGAAGCTGCTCTCCCCCTGCCTGGGCAGGAACACGAAGAGCACGATGGCGAGCAGGGCGAAGACGCCCAGCGCGATCGGCGCCTTCCAGCTCTTGATCTGGGTGCGCTCGAGGACGATCTGGTCACTCGACGGGATGCCTGGCTGGGTCTCGGTGACGGTGCTCACTTCGCTGCCACCTCCTTGCTGACGACGGGAAGGGGGGACTTCTTGGACGCGACGCCCGGGGTGGGCAGGCGGAAGATCGCCCGCACCAGCGGCGGGGCCGCGATGAACAGCACGATGAGCGACTGCACGACGAGCACGATGTCGATCGGGATGTCGTTGGCCGCCTGCATCGCGAAGCTTCCCGCCTTCAGAGCGCCGAACAGCAGTCCGGCGATGAAGGTGCCCCACGGCCGGGAGCGGCCGAGCAGCGCGACGGTGATCGCGTCGAAGCCGATGCCGGCATCCAGGTCGGAGGTGATGCCCTGCGGGAAGGTGCCGAGCGCCTGGTTCACACCGGCGAAGCCGACGAGGCCACCGGCGATCAGCATGGCGACGAAGTAGACGTTCTTGACGTCGATGCCGGCGACGCGGGCGGCGTTCGGGTTCTCACCGACCGCCTTGAACCGGAAGCCCATCGCCGAACGGTTGAGCAGCCACCACACGAAGACGGTCAGCGCGATGACGATGACGAACGCCCAGGTGAGGTTGTACTGGTTGCCGAACAGCGGGGGCAGGATGGCGTTCGGCTTCACCGGAGGCGACTTCGGGTTGCTCGATCCGGCCATCTGGAACAGGCCGGGCGTGCGGAGGAAGTACGCCAGCAGGTAGAAGGCGATGTAGTTGAGCATGATCGTGACGATCACCTCGTGCGCACCGGTCCGCGCCTTGAGCAGACCGGCGATGCCGCCCCAGATCGCTCCACCGGCGATACCGGCGGCGATGGCCAGCACCAGGTGCAGCACGGGAGGGAGGTTGAACGACCAGCCCACCCAGCCTGCTGCGCCCGCGGCGATCAGCATCTGGCCGCGGCCACCGATGTTGAACATGCCGACGCGGAAGGCGAGGGCGACGCCGAGGCCACCGGCGATCAGCGGCGTGGCGAAGGTGAGTGTCTCGGTCAGCGGCCGGATGCCCGCCGCGAACGACGGACGGCGGAAGTTGTAGATCGAGCCCTGGAACAGGGAGACGTACGCGCTCGACACCGAGTGCCAGATGGCCCCGAAGGTGTCACCTGGACGGGCGAAGAAGTACCCGGACGCCTTCTGCACGTTCGGGTCGGTGATCGCGATCAGGATGGCGCCGATCACCAGGGCGATGACGACGGCGAGGATCGAGATGACCACGCTTCCGCCCGCGATGTCGCGCAAAGCGACCTGCCAGCGGGACGGCGGCTCGACGGCCGGGGCCTTCGTCGGCTCCGGACCCTTGGTGGGTTCGGGGGCCTGGGCGGTCTGGCTCATGCTGCGAGCTCCACATCCGCCGGCAGCTCGCCGGCCATCATGAGGCCGAGCACGGCACGCGAGGTGTTGCCCGGCACGATTCCTACGATTCCCCCGCGGTACATCACGGCGATCCGGTCGGCGAGGGCCGCGACCTCGTCGAGCTCGGTCGAGACGACGATGACGGGGATGCCGGCATCCCGTGTCGCAACGATGCGCTTGTGCACGAACTCGATGGATCCGACGTCCAGGCCACGAGTGGGCTGAGCGGCGACGAACAGGCTGAGGTCACGGCTCAGCTCGCGGGCGAGGACGACCTTCTGCGCATTGCCGCCGGAGAGCTTGCCGACCTTGGTGTCGACGCCCTGAGCGCGCACGTCGAACTCCTTGATCTTGTCCTCGGCGAACTCGGCGCGGTAGCCGAGCTGCAGGTTGCCTCCCTTGACGAACGGCTCGCCGTTCGAGCGGTCGAGCATCAGGTTCTCCGCGATGGTGAACTCGCCGACCAGGCCGTCCTCGTTGCGGTCCTCCGGAACGAAGCCGACACCGGCGTCGAGCACCCGGCGGACGCTGTGGCCCTGGATGTGCTTGCCGTCCAGCTCGATCGTGCCCTCGACGCGCGGCTGCAGGCCGAGGATCGCCTCGGTGAGCTCGGTCTGGCCGTTGCCCTGCACTCCGGCGATGGCGAGGATCTCGCCCGCCTTGACGTCGAAGCTGACGTTGTTCACGACGAGCTGCCCGATCGGGTCGATCACCGACAGGTCGCGGACGATGAGGGCGGGAGCGCCGGGCGTCGCCGGCTCCTTGTGAACGGTCAGCTCGACGGCGCGGCCGACCATCATCGACGCCATCTCGGTGTTCGTGGCGGTCGGCTCGGTCTCGCCGACGACCTTGCCGAGGCGGATGACCGTGATCCGGTCCGCGACCTCGCGCACCTCGCGCAGCTTGTGGGTGATGAAGACGATGGCCGTTCCCTGCTCCTTGAGCTGGCGCATGATCGCCATCAGCTCGTCGGTCTCCTGCGGGGTGAGCACGGCGGTCGGCTCGTCGAACACGAGCACCTTCGCGTTCTGGGACAGCGCCTTGATGATCTCGACGCGCTGCTGCACGCCGACGGGCAGGTCCTCGATCAGTGCGTCCGGGTCGACGTCGAAGCCGAAGCGGTCCGAGATCTCGCGCACCCGCTTGCGGGCGGCGTTGAGATCGAGGCGCCCGGCGAACCCGGTCTCCTCGTGGCCGAGCATGACGTTCTCGGCGACCGTGAACACGGGGATCAGCATGAAGTGCTGGTGCACCATGCCGATGCCGGCCTTCATCGCGTCGCCCGGTCCGGCGAAGTGCTGGACGACGTCGTCCAGCAGGATCTCGCCTTCGTCGGCCTGGTAGAGGCCGTACAGGACGTTCATCAGGGTGGACTTGCCTGCGCCGTTCTCGCCGAGCAGACAGTGGATCTCGCCTGGTTCGACCGTGAGGTCGATGTGGTCGTTGGCGACCAGGGCACCGAACCGTTTGGTGATGCCGCGAAGTTCGAGCTTCATTCGGGTGGGGTTCCTTCTCTACTCGCCCGGGTGGAGCGATGACGCGCGAAACGGCGGATGGGCCTCGTTGCGCGTCTTCACCCTACCTTTTGCACATATGTCAGTGTGTGCTCAGTTGAGCAGCAGTGACAAGGGCCAAAAGACGGGGAGGCCAGCGCGAGCTGACCTCCCCGATAGTGCGATGTCGCTGTTACGCCTTGGGCGACGACGGCGACTCGACCGTGATCGAGCCGTCGATGATGCCGGCCTTGATCTTGTCCAGCTCGCCCTGCAGGCCCTTGTCCACCTTCGACTCGAAGTTGTGGAAGGGGGCCAGGCCGACGCCGTCGTTCTTCAGCGTTCCGACGTACGGCGTGTTGGTGAAGTTGCCCTTCGCCGCGTCCTTGACGACGGACGCGGTCGCGGTGTCGAGGCCCTTCATCACCGAGGTGAGCAGGATGTCCTTGACCGACGGGTCCGAGATGAAGACGTCGGTGTCGACGCCGACCATCGCGATGTCCTTGCCGGAGTCCTTGATCGCCTGCGCTGCCGACTGGTAGATCGGACCGCCGACGGGCATGATCACGTCAGCGCCCTGGTCGATGATGCCCTGAGCCGTGGTCTTGGCGGTGTCGTTGGCGTCGAAGCCGCCGGTGAACGCACCGTTCTGAGCCTTGACGTCCCAGCCGACGACCTTGACGGACTTGCCCTTCTGCTGGTTGTAGTACGCGACGCCGTCCGCGAAGCCGTCCATGAAGATCGTGACGGTCGGGAACTGCATGCCACCGAACGTGCCGACGATGCCGGACTTCGAGTAGCTGGCCGCCGCGTATCCGCCGAGGAAGGCGGCCTGAGCGGTGTCGAAGATGATCGGGCGCACGTTGTCCGCCGTGATCTCGTTGTCGTCGACCGTGGCGAAGTCGATGTCCGAGTTGGCCTTGGCGGCCTTCTCAGTGGCGTCCTTCAGGTTGAACCCGACCGAGATGATCAGGTTGCAGTTCTGGTCGACCATGCTCTGGATGTTCGGGCTGTAGTCGTTCGCGTTCTTCGACTCGGCCTTCTTGTAGCTGATGCCGAGGCTCTTCGTCGCGCTGACCATGCCGTTGTAGCTGGTCTCGTTGAACGACTTGTCGTCGAATCCGCCGGCGTCGGAGACCATGCAGGGCAGGAAGTCGCTCTTCGCTGCTCCGGTGGTCGAGGTGTCCGACGGGGCAGCCGAACACGCGGCCAGCATCGACATGACGCCGACCGCTACCAGGCCGAGCACTCCGGCCTTACGGGCTGTGATTGTCAAGGTGGTGTCCTCCAAGATGCAGGCCTCCGCGGGTGAAGGAGGCCATTTGCTGTTCACGTTACCGAATGTGACGAACTGCTCCGTTCGAATATCCGGCTTCTTCATGCAAGCGTTACAAACGCACGCCTGTTTGGCACCTGCTCATTTGAGCATCCTGGCCCCCATCGCGTGTCCCCCGTTTACAGCCACCCGCGCTTCTTGAACACGAAGTAGAGGAGTCCGCTCAGCCCGAGCATGGCCAGGATCGCCAGCGGGTAGCCGAACGTCCAGTCGAGTTCCGGCATGTGCGTGAAGTTCATCCCGTACACGCCGGCGACCAGTGACGGCGCGAAGAGGATCGCCGCCCAGGACGAGATGCGCTTGACCTCCTCGCCCTGCCGGTGGGTGGAGTGCGCGAGTCTCGTCATCTCCTCGTTCTGCCGTTCGGAGACGAGGGTCGAGTTCACGGTGAGGATGTCGCGCAGCAGCTGCCGGAAGCCGTCGACCCGCTCATTGACCACCGTGAGGTGGTCGGCGACGTCGCGCAGCCCGCGCTGCAGCTCCTGGGTGACGCCGTACTTCGACGACCCGTGCTCCAGCGCATCCATCACGGCGGTCAATGGATGCGTCGCCCTCTGGAAGTCGATGACCTCGCGCGACAGCTCGTAGATGCGCCGGGAGACCAGGGCATCCCGTCCGAACACCTGGGTCTCGATCTCGTCGATGTCGTTGGCGAGGCCGGCGACGACCGGGCTGTACGCATCCACCACCGCGTCGATGATCGCGTAGAGGATGGCCTGCGTGCCGAGGGCGAGCAGTTCCGGCTCCCTCTCCATGCGCTGGCGCACGTGCGAGAGGTCGGGCGACTCGCTGTGGCGCACCGTGATGACGAAGTTCGGTCCGACGAAGAGGTGCAGCTCGCCGAAGTCGACCTCCTCAGGCACGTCCAGGTAGTTGGCCGCCTTGAGCACGACGAAGAGCACCGTGTCGTAGCGCTCCAGCTTGGGACGCTGGTGGGCGACGATCGCGTCCTCGATGGCCAGCTGGTGCAGGCCGAACTCGTCGGCGAGCGACATCAGCTCCTCGGCGGTCGGACGGTAGAGACCGATCCAGGCCACGCCGTCCTCCGTCGCGTCGAGCGCGCGGTAGGTCTCGGCGAGGCTCTGCGGAGAGGCCACCCGGTGGCCGTTGGAGTAGATCGCGCTGTCGACCATGCTCGGGCGCGGCTGGCGGGGCGGATTCTGCTCCACCGACTCGTCGGAGGGAGGGTCGACCCGGCGGGAGCGAGAGACGAAGGGCATCGGGATGCCGCGTCGATTGGTGTTCGAGGCCATGAGTCACCTCCGGAGTGGAGCGTACGGGTGGACCGGTCCTGCTCGCAGGGCCACCTAACTGTACGCGCGCTGTCTGCCGCCACGCTGGACGCGCGTGCGCGCCCCGGAGATGACGCTGCCGTAGTGCGCGACGAGCTCGCTGCAGACGGCGTCCCAGCTCCGTCCGAGCACGGCCCGCCTGCCTGCCTCGCCCATCCGGAAGCGCAGTGGGGCGTCGGCGGCGAGCATGCCGACCGCTGCGCGCAGCGCCCTGTCGTCCGACGGCTGCACGAGCAGGCCGTCGACGCCGTGCTCGACCAGGTCGATCGGCCCTCCCGCCCGCGGCGCGACCACCGGGACGCCGGAGGCGTGCGCCTCCTGGATGGTCTGCCCGAACGTCTCCTCCGTTCCGGTGTGCGCGAAGATGTCGAAACTCGCATACGCCGCGGAGAGGTCGGCGCTGCCGAGCCTGCCCAGCCAGGTCACGGGCATCCCGCGCAGTTCGCGGGACACCGCCGCTCGGGCAGGGCCGTCGCCGACGATGGCGAGGTGCAGGCCCGGGATGCCGCGGAGCGCCCTCAGCCGCTCCACCTGCTTCTCCGGTGCGATGCGGCCGACATAGCCGACGACGAGCTCGCCGTCCGGGGACAGCTGGTCGCGCAGTGCGATGGCGGCCGGCGTCCTCCTGTTGTTGGGGTGGTATCGCTCCAGGTCGACGCCGCGCCCCCAGCGGGCGAGCGTTCGCACGCCCGCCGTGCGCAGGTCGTACTCGGACGCGGCGGACGGTACGAGGGTGAGGTCCGCCCCGTCGTGCACCCAGCGCACGTACTTCCAGGCGATGGCCGAGGTCATCCCGAGCCCGTTGCGGCGGGCGAACCCGGCGACGTCGGTCTGGTAGACGGCGACGGACGGCACGGCCAGCCTGTTCGCCGCCGCGATGGCCTGCGCGCCGAGCAGGAACGGGGATGCCGCGTGCAGCACATCCGGCTCGAACCTGGCCAGGATGCGCTGCACCTGCGGGCTCGGCAGCCCGACGGGGAACTGGCGGTACGCCACGGACGGCACCTGGTGGATGCGGAACCCGGCGTACTCGGCCGGCGCTCCCGCATCCGGGCACACCACGATCGCCTCGTGCCCGGCGGCCGCCAGATGGTCGAGCACCCGGAGGACGCTCGTGGTCACCCCGTTCACTGTGGGGAGGAAGCTCTCGCTGACCACCGCTACGCGCATGCCGCCAGGCTAGGCAGGGCGGGTGACCCCGGCGTGAACGGCTCGTGTCCGGGAGGGCTCGGTATCCTTTCGATATGGCACATACCTCCAGCGCGCTCGATCGCTTCTACGCAGTGATCCCGGCGGGCGGCATCGGCTCCAGGCTCTGGCCGCTCTCCCGAGCCGACGCGCCGAAGTTCCTGCACGACCTCACAGGCTCGGGACAGACCCTGCTGCGCGACACCTGGGACCGGCTCTCCCCGCTCTCCGGCGAGCAGCGGATCATGGTGGTCACCGGGCGAGCGCACCGCGCGGCCGTGGAGGCGCAGCTGCCGACCCTGGCCGACCACAACGTGGTGCTCGAGTCCGAGCCGCGCGACTCCACCGCGGCCATCGGCCTCGCGGCCGCCATCCTGGAGCGGCGGGAGCCCGGCGTGATCATCGGCTCATTCGCGGCCGACCACGTCATCAAGAACCAGCCCCTGTTCGGCGCCGCCGTCCGCGAGGCCATCGCCTCCGCGGACGCCGGGTACATCACCACCATCGGCATCCGGCCCACGGAGCCTGCCGTCGGCTTCGGCTACATCCGCACCGGGGACGGGCTCGCCATCGACGGGGCGCCGAGCGCCATCTCGGTGACCGAATTCGTCGAGAAGCCCGACCTGGAGACGGCGGAGGGCTACCTCGCGAGCGGCGCGTACCTCTGGAACGCCAGCATGTTCATCTCCCGCGCCGACCGTCTGCTCGAGGAGATCGGCCGCTCCAAGCCCGAACTGCTCGCCGGGTTGCTCGAGCTCGCAGAGGCCTGGGACGACCCTGCCACCCGCGGGCCGGCCGTCGACCGCATCTGGCCCGGCCTCGAGAAGATCGCCATCGACTACGCGGTAGCGGAGCCGGCAGCCAGCCGCGGCGTGCTCTCGGTGATCCCCGGCTACTTCGACTGGGACGACGTCGGAGACTTCGCGTCTCTCGCCAAGCTCAACTCGGGCGGCCGCAAGTCCGACCTCGCGATCCTCGGAGAGAACGCCCGCGTGCTCTCCGACGCATCGAGCGGCATCGTGGTCAGCCAGTCCGGCCGGGTGATCAGCCTCATCGGCGTGAAGGACATCGTGGTCGTCGACACCCCGGACGCACTGCTCGTCACCACGAGCGAGAATGCCCAGCGGGTGAAGGCCGTCGTGGACGCGCTGAAGCTCACCGGTTCCAGCGACGTGTTGTAAGGGCGCAGCCATCCGGATGCGCTAGCGTTCCGTCCGGCGCCTGTCGCGCACCCGAAGATCCCGACAGGCAGCCGGGGGTGGATTCAATGTTCGACGCGCTGCTGACGACCGATGTCGTCGATGGCCCTGTCATCGTGGCCGTGCTCGCGCTCGCGGGCGTCGCCGTCGCGTTCCTGCTCGTGCGCCGCCCGACGGCGCGCTGGCTGGTCACCGCCCTCTCCGCCGTCGCGGCCGGACTCGTGGTCTCCGTGGGCATCTGGCTGGTCGCCGTCCGCTGGCTCGACCTCTTCGGCACGTCGCTCGGCCTGGTGAACTACGCGTGGATCACCGCAACCTGCTGTGCGGTGGCGTTGGCCGTGGCGAACCTGTGGCGGTCGCCCCGGTGGCGGAAGATCGTTGCGGTGGCATGCATCCCGGTGTTCATCGCGGCGGGGACGCTGGCGGTCAACGCGACATACGGGATCAATCGCACGCTCGGCAACCTGCTCTCCATCTCGACGGACAAGCCCATCCGGCTCACACCGCCGACAGCGGCATCCGGGTACGACACGCAGCTCTGGAAGCACTGGACGCCCCCTGCCGACCTTCCCGAGCACGGCAAGACCGGGAGCCAGGTCATCCCGAACACGGGATCGGGCTTCCCCTCCCGTCCCGCCGGCATCTACCTCCCGCCGGCGGCGCTCGTGAAGAACCCGCCTCCGCTCCCCCTCGTCGTGATGCTGATGGGCCAGCCGGGCAACCCGGACCCGTACCAGGCGGCGGCGGTGCTCGACCCGATCGCGGCGAAGCACGGCGGCCTCGCGCCCATCGTGATCGTCGCCGACCAGCTCGGCGACCCCCTCAAGGATCCGCTGTGCCTCGACACGAAGCGGTTCGGCAAGGCGCAGACCTTCCTCACCCAGGATGTCGTCGACTGGGCGCAGAAGCACCTGAACATCACCCACGACCGCCGGTTCTGGACCATCGCCGGGTATTCCAACGGCGGGCAGTGCGCGCTCTCGATCGCGGTCAAGCGACCCGACCTGTTCAGCAACCTGATCGACATCTCCGGCGAGGAGTTCCCCGGCTCCGACCA
Source organism: Leifsonia araucanica (assembly GCF_051161895.1). Taxonomy (NCBI): domain Bacteria; kingdom Bacillati; phylum Actinomycetota; class Actinomycetes; order Micrococcales; family Microbacteriaceae; genus Leifsonia; species Leifsonia araucanica. Next base: position 3,737,816 of record NZ_JBMBTW010000002.1, on the reverse strand, counting down.
CGAGGCGGCCGTGCTGCACGACGTCTTCGGCGGCGACAGGGACGCGTACGAGGACCAGAAGCCGCTGCGGCTCATGCGCGGCAAGGACTTCCGGCACACCACCGCCGTGTTCACGGTCGGCTCGGACGACGCGATGTACCGGCCCGTCGCCCTCCGGGTCGCCGCAGCGGCCAGGCAGGTCGGGATGAACGTCGACTACCACGAGGTGCACAACGGCGGCCACGTGCAGAAGGCACTCACCGGAGGCCTGCAAGAGGGCTTCCGGGTGCTCTATCCGGTTCTCGGACTCGCCGCTCCCTCCTGAGCCGATGCGCGCCGATTTGTCTCGACGTCGAGACACTTAGGCACGCCTAAGCAGCGTGGAACAGCCGTGCGGCATAGACTGGTGCAGCGCTCCAGCGCGTCAGCAAGCGACCACAACCAGGGAGGGTTGTTCGTGCCAGATCAAGCGGCAGGAACCCTGCAGCCGACCAAGAACAGGCCGGGCGGGACACTGTACCGGGGCCGAGAGGGAATGTGGTCGTGGGTGCTGCACCGCATCACGGGCGTCGCCATCTTCTTCTTCCTCCTCGTGCACATCCTCGACACCTCGCTCATCCGGGTCAGCCCCGAGGCGTACAACGCGGTGATCGGGACGTACAAGAACCCCATCATGGGACTCGGTGAGATCGCCCTGGTCGCGGCCATCGTCTTCCACGCCTTCAACGGCATCCGGATCATCCTCATCGACTTCTGGAGCAAGGGCGTCAAGTACCAGAAGGTCATGTTCTGGACCGTCATCGTGCTCTGGGTGGTGCTGATGGCCGGCTTCGTCCCGGTGCAGCTCATCCACATCTTCGGAGAGGGGCACTGACCATGACGACCATCGAAGCTCCCCGCACCCCGTCCCGTCCCGCCCGCAAGAAGGGCGTCAACTGGGAGAAGTGGGGCTGGATCTACATGCGGGCGTCCGGCCTGGTGCTGATCATCCTCATCTTCGGGCACCTGTTCGTGAACCTTGTCATGGGCGAGGGCGTCAAGCAGATCGACTTCGCCTTCATCGGCGGCAAGTACGCCACCCCGTTCTGGCAGGTCTGGGACCTGCTGATGCTCTGGCTCGCGATGATCCACGGCGGCAACGGGATGCGCACCCTGGTCAACGACTACTCGCACAACCGTGTGGTCAACCGCATCCTGAAGGGCGCCATCCTGGCGGCCGTCGTGGTGCTGGTCGTCCTCGGAACCCTCGTGATCTTCACCTTCGAACCGTGCCCTGCAGGCGCTCCGGCCGATCTTCTGCCGTCGTTCTGCCCGGTCAAGTAATCACCTAGTAGCCAACGACTACGGAAAACGCTGTGACAACTGAAACCTCTGAATCGACCGTCATCGACGGCGTCCACTATCACGAGTTCGACATCGTCATCGTCGGAGCAGGCGGGGCGGGGATGCGCGCCGCCATCGAAGCCGGACCGCACGCCAGGACCGCGGTGATCTCCAAGCTCTACCCCACCCGCTCCCACACGGGAGCAGCGCAGGGCGGCATGGCCGCTGCGCTGGCGAACGTGGAGGAGGACAGCTGGGAGTGGCACACCTTCGACACCGTCAAGGGCGGCGACTACCTCGTCGACCAGGACGCGGCGGAGATCCTCGCCAAGGAGGCCATCGACGCGGTCATCGACCTCGAGAACATGGGCCTGCCGTTCAACAGGACGCCAGAGGGCAAGATCGACCAGCGCCGCTTCGGCGGTCACACCCGTGACCACGGCAAGGCCCCTGTGCGCCGCGCCTGCTACGCGGCGGACCGCACCGGCCACATGATCCTGCAGACGCTGTTCCAGAACTGCGTCAAGCTCGGCATCAACTTCTTCAACGAGTTCTACGTCCTCGACGTGATCATGAACGAGGTGGACGGGGTCGACCAGCCGGCCGGCGTCGTCGCGTACGAGCTGGCCACCGGCGAGCTGCACGTCTTCCACTCGAAGGCGATCATCTTCGCGACCGGCGGATTCGGCAAGATCTACAAGACCACGTCCAACGCCCACACCCTCACGGGTGACGGCGTCGGCATCATCTGGCGCAAGAAGCTCCCGCTGGAAGACATGGAGTTCTTCCAGTTCCACCCGACCGGCCTCGCCGGGCTCGGCATCCTCCTCACCGAGGGTGCGCGCGGTGAGGGCGCGATCCTCCGCAACGCCAGCGGTGAGCGCTTCATGGAGCGCTACGCCCCCACCATCAAAGACCTCGCGCCGCGCGACATCGTCGCCCGCTGCATGGTCCAGGAGGTGGCGGAGGGCCGCGGTGCAGGCCCGCACAAGGACTACGTGCTCCTCGACTGCACCCACCTGGGCGCAGAGGTCCTGGAGACCAAGCTCCCGGACATCACCGAGTTCGCACGCACATACCTGGGCGTCGACCCCGTCGTCGAGCCGGTTCCCGTGATGCCGACGGCGCACTACGCGATGGGCGGCATCCCGACCAACACGGCGGCAGAGGTCCTCCGCGACAACACCACCGTCGTCCCCGGCCTCTACGCCGCCGGCGAGTGCGCCTGCGTGTCCGTGCACGGCTCCAACCGTCTGGGCACCAACTCGCTCCTCGACATCAACGTGTTCGGCAAGCGCGCGGGCAACAACGCGGTCGAGTACGTCAAGACCGCCACCGCCGTCCCGCTCCCCGCCGACCCGGCCAAGGCCGTCCGCGACATGATCGACGGTCTCCGCAACGGGACCGGCACCGAGCGCATCGCAGCCATCCGCAAGGAGCTGCAGGACGAGATGGACAAGAACGCTCAGGTGTTCCGCACCGACGAGTCCCTCGCGAAGGTCACCCAGACCATCCACGAGCTGCGCGACCGGTACCGCAACATCGTCGTGCAGGACAAGGGCAAGCGGTTCAACACCGACCTGCTCGAGGCCGTCGAGCTGGGCTTCCTGCTCGACCTCGCCGAGGTCGTCGTCTTCTCCGCCCGTAACCGCCAGGAGAGCCGTGGCGGCCACATGCGCGACGACTACCCCAAGCGCGACGACGAGAACTACATGAAGCACACCATGGCCTACCTGTCGGGCGACCCCCACTCGTCCGACGCCGCCGACCACATTCGTCTCGACTGGAAGCCGGTCGTCGTGACCAACTACCAGCCGATGGAGAGGAAGTACTGATGTCGAACGCCGCGCTCGAGACTCCGCCCGCACCCGAGGCGCCGATCCAGTCGTTCACCGTGACCCTGATCATCCGGCGTTTCGACCCGGATGTGGACACGGAGCCGCGCTGGCAGGACTTCGACGTCGAGATGTTCCCGACCGACCGCATCCTGGACGCGCTGCACAAGATCAAGTGGGAGCAGGACGGGTCGCTGACCTTCCGCCGCTCCTGCGCGCACGGCATCTGCGGGTCGGACGCCATGCGCATCAACGGCCGCAACCGCCTCGCCTGCAAGACACTGATCAAAGACCTCGACATCTCGAAGCCCATCTACGTCGAGGCGATCAAGGGCCTGCCGCTCGAGAAGGACCTCATCGTCGACATGGAGCCGTTCTTCGCCTCCTACCGCGAGGTGCAGCCCTTCCTGGTCGCGAACAGCACTCCCCCGAAGGACAAGGAGCGCATCCAGTCCGTCGCGGACCGCGCGCGCTTCGACGACACCACCAAGTGCATCCTGTGCGCGGCGTGCACCTCGTCCTGCCCGGTGTTCTGGACCGACGGCCAGTACTTCGGCCCCGCCGCGATCGTCAACGCGCACCGCTTCATCTTCGACTCCCGCGACGACAACGCGCAGGTGCGTCTCGACATCCTCAACGACAAGGAAGGCGTGTGGCGCTGCCGCACCACCTTCAACTGCACCGACGCGTGCCCGCGTGGCATCCAGGTGACCCAGGCCATCGCCGAGGTCAAGCAGGCGATCATGCGCGGTAAGCCGTAACGAGCAGCAGAACGAAACACCAGGAACTGCGCGATTTCCACCCGGAAATCGCGCAGTTCTTGGAATCTGGCGGTCGATAAGCTGACACCGTGGCCAAGAAGTCGAAGCGGGACGTCGCGCCTGTGCGTCCCGACCGGGCACTGCAGCGCGCGGAGGGCACGATCGAGCCGGAGTCCGAGTCGCTGAAGGACCGGATCACCGAGGCGACCGAACCGCTCCGCGAGCGGCTCGAACGGCCGGTCGCGCGGGTCACGATCTGGGCCAAGTGGGTGAAGGCGCTGCGGCCTTACCGCGTCTACATGAACTTCTCGTACAGCGACGGCAACCTGCGCGCCGCCGGGATGGGCTACCAGTCGCTGTTCGCGGTGTTCGCCGCGATCTGGGTGGCGTTCTCGGTGGCCGGGATCTGGCTGACGAGCAACCCGGATGTTCTGAGTGCGCTGACCGACGTGATCAACCGCGCCATCCCCGGCCTCATCGCAGTGAACGGCCACCCCGGCGCCATCCAGCTGTCGCAGCTGGAGGGCGCGACCTCGTTCGGCTGGACGGGCATCATCGCCGCCATCGGCCTGATCTGGACCGCCATCGGCTGGCTGTACTACACCAGGCAGGCCGTCCGCGCGGTGTTCGGTCTCTCCCGGGACACCACCAACTACGTGCTGCAGAAGATCCGCGACCTCGGCCTCGCGCTGATGTTCGGCGTCGTGCTGCTGATCTCGGCGGTGCTCACCATCGTCAGCACCGAAGCCCTGAGCTTCGTGCTCGATCTGTTCGGTCTCACCGACTCGTTCTGGACCAATCTGGTGACACGGGTCTCCGGGCTGTTCGTCTCCGTGCTGCTCAACATCGTCACGCTCGGGGCGATGTTCCGGGTGCTCGCCCGGGTGGCCGTGCCGTGGCGCAACCTCTTCTTCGGCACCCTGCTCGGCAGCCTGACCCTGGCCGGGCTGAGCACCCTCGCCGGCGTGTTCTTCAACGGCGCGACGAAGAACCCGCTGCTGGCGACCTTCGCCGTGTTCATCGGTCTGCTGATCTGGTTCAACTTCGTCTCCCGCGTGATGCTGCTGTCCGCATCCTGGATCGCCGTCGGGATGTTCGACAGGGGCCTCTCCCCGCGCATGGTCACCCCCGAGCAGGCGGCGGCGGAGAAGGCGGCGGAGGAGCACAGCGCGCGCGTCGTCGTCGCCAAGGCGGAGCTGGAGCAGGCGAAGCGGGAGCTCGCCTCCGCGAAATGGCTCGGCCGGCTGCGCGCGCAGCGGGCGGTCGAACGGGCCCAGAACGAGCTCAACGACGTGCTCGACGAGGGGACCGTCGGTCGTCCCCGGTAGGCTTGATCCATGCCTTCGAAGCCCGTGCGTATCGCCACGATCAACACCAACGGCATCCGCGCCGCCTTCCGCAAGGGCATGGGGGCGTGGCTCGACACGCGCGACGTCGACATCCTCGCTATCCAGGAGGTGCGCGCCTCCACGGAAGACATCCAGGCGCTGCTCGGCGAGGAGTGGGACATCCTGCACGACCCTGCCACGGCCAAGGGCCGGGCCGGGGTCGCGATCGCGAGCAGGCACCGCGCATCCATCCACCGGGTGGAGCTCGGAGCAGAGGACTTCGACAGCGCTGGGCGCTGGCTCGAAGCGGACTACGAGGTCGGCGGCTCGATCATCACGGTGGTGAGCACCTACGTCCACTCCGGTGAGGCGGACTCCCCCAAGCAGGTCGAGAAGTACAAATTCCTGGATGCGATGGAGGCCCGCCTCCCCGAGCTGCAGAAGCACAGCGAGTACGCGGTCGTGCTCGGCGACCTCAACGTCGGGCACCGCACGCTCGACATCCGCAACTGGAAGGGCAACGTCAAGCGCGCCGGCTTCCTCCCCGAGGAGCGCGCGTACTTCGACCGCTTCATCGGCGCGGAGGGCGACGACGACTACAACGCGGGCGGCGGCCTCGGCTGGGTCGACGTCGGGCGCAAGTGGGCAGGAGAGGTCGACGGACCGTACACCTGGTGGTCGTGGCGCGGGCAGGCGTTCGACAACGACACCGGCTGGCGCATCGACTACCAGCTGGCCACCCCCGCGCTGGCGGCCACGGTGAAGCACTACGCGGTCGACCGCGCAGAGGCGTACGACGAGCGATGGTCCGACCACACTCCCGTGGTCGTCGACTACGCCATCTGACCCGCCTCCCACACTGAGCTTTCAAGGACACACCATGACAACACTCCCCCGCCTCTATTCGGGCATGCAGCCATCCGCAGACTCCCTGCAGCTCGGCAACTACATCGGCGCGCTGCTGCAGTGGAAAGAACTGCAGACCACGCACGACGCCTTCTTCTCCGTCGTCGACATGCACGCCATCACGGTGTCGCAGGAGCCGACGGAACTGCGCGAGAAGACCCGCAGGACCGCCGCGCAGTACATCGCGGCCGGCATCGACCCGTCCGCATCCACCCTGTACGTGCAGTCGCACGTCCCCGCCCACGCGGAGCTCGCCTGGGTGCTCAACACGATCACCGGCTTCGGTGAGGCGTCGCGGATGACCCAGTTCAAGGACAAGTCGGCCAAGCAGGGCGCGGAGGCCACCTCGGTCGGGCTGTTCGCCTATCCGGTGCTGATGGCGGCTGACATCCTGCTCTACGGTGCCGAGGTCGTCCCGGTCGGCGACGACCAGCGCCAGCACGTCGAGCTCACCCGCGATCTGGCCGAGCGCTTCAACAGCCGGTTCGGGGAGACGTTCGTCGTGCCGCAGGCGATGATCCTCAAGGAGAGCGCCCGCATCTACGACCTGCAGAACCCGACGGCCAAGATGTCGAAGTCCGCGGAGTCGCACGCCGGGGTGGTGTGGCTGCTCGACGAGCCGAAGGTCACGCAGAAGAAGATCATGCGCGCTGTGACGGACACCGACGGCGTCGTGTCCTTCGACCGCGACGGCAAGCCGGGCATCTCCAACCTGCTGACGATCTACTCCTCGCTCTCCGGCCGCAGCATCGAGTCCATCGAGGTGGAGTACGACGGCAAGGGCTACGGGGACTTCAAGAAGGGGCTGGCCGAGGTGGTCGTCGAGACGTTCTCGCCGATCCGCGAGCGCGCCCTCGATCTGCTGGCCGACCCGGCAGAGCTCGACCGCATCCTGGCCAGGAACGCCCAGCGGGCGGAGGAGATCGCCGAGGCCACCCTGGCGGCCGTGTACGACCGCGTCGGCTTCCTGCGCCGAGCACGCTGAGGGATCACCGTGACGAGCGCAGAGACGAACTCGCGTGAGCCCGTCGTCCTGACGGGCTCGCGTGTCGTGCTCTCCGTGCCGGGCGCCTCCGACATCGACCGGGTGGCCGAGCTGTGCTCCGACCCGGCGATCGCGCACTGGACGACGGTGCCGTCTCCGTACACGCGGGGCGACGCGGAGACGTTCGTGCTCGACATCGTCCCTGCGGGGTGGACAGCGGGCAGCTCGTGCACCTGGGCGATCCGCGAGACGGCGGACGGCCCACTGCTGGGCATGATCGGGGTGGACGACATCCACCACGGTGAGGGCGAGATCGGCTTCTGGCTGGCGCCGGAGGCCAGGGGCCGCGGCCTCATGAGCGCCGCCGTTTCGCTCGTGGTCGATCACGCGCTCGCGGCAGCCCCCGGCGGCCTCGGGCTCGCGCGGCTGGTGTGGCGGGCGTTCGTCGGCAACGCCGCCAGCGCATCCGTCGCCCGGCGCGCCGGGTTCCGGTTCGAGGGCACGCGACGTGCGGGAGGCATCCAGCGCGGCGCCAGGCTCGACGACTGGCAGGCCGCCCTGCTGCCGGACGACCCGCGCGAGCAGGCGGGCGACTGGCCGGACGCCACCTACGTTCACGCGGACGGCTCGTGACCGCTCCGTCCGTCGTGCTGTTCGACCTGGACGACACCCTGTTCGCCCACCGGGCTGCCGTCGCCCGCGGCATCCAGCGGCACGTCGCCGCCCTGGGAGAGCCCTACGGCGCCCTGGATGCGGCCACGACGGTCGCATACTGGCACCAGCTGGAGGAGACGCACTACCACTCCTACCTCGCCGGGCAGCTCGACTTCGAAGGGCAGCGCCAGGCGCGCGCCCGCGACTTCGCCGCCCGTCACGGCATCGCCCTCGACGACGCTGCGGCGAGCGTGTGGTTCGCGACGTACTTCGAGCACTACGTGGAGAGCTGGGCCCTGCACGACGACGCGCTGCCGTGCCTGGACACGCTGACCGAGCGCGTCCCCGGCGTGCGGTTCGGGCTCATCACCAACGGCGACCTGGCGTTCCAGACGCGCAAGGTGACGACCGTGGCCCTCGACCAGCGCGTCGAGCACGTGATCGCGTCCGGGGAACTCGGCGTCGTGAAACCGGATCCGGCCATCTTCCTGCACGCCTGCGAGGTCTTCGGCGTCGCGCCGTCCGACGCCGCGTACGTCGGCGACCGCCTGCGCACCGACGCGATCGGCGCCGCCCGCGCCGGCCTCACCGGGGTCTGGCTCGACCGCACCGGCGACGCACAGTCGCCGGAGGACGCTGCGGACGCCGCGGCGGCCGGTGTGCTGCGCATCCGGTCGCTCGCCGAGCTGCCGGCGCTGCTCGCCCCCTGAACTGAACGCCCCTGAACGCGAGAACGCCGCCCGGCTGAGCCGGGCGGCGTTCGTCGTGGTGGTGCTGACTAGGCGTTCTGCACGTCTTCGTCGACCCAGTCGAAGGTCTTCGTGACGGCCTTCTTCCAGAGGCGGAGCTGACGGTCGCGCTCGTCCGCATCCATCTTCGGCTCCCAGCGGCTGTCCTCCTGCCAGTTCTTGCGCAGGTCGTCCAGGTTCTCCCAGAAGCCCGTCGCGAGACCGGCGGCGTACGCGGCACCCAGTGCGGTCGTCTCCGCGACGACCGGGCGGATGACGGGGACGCCGAGGATGTCGGCCTGGAACTGCATCAGGGTGTTGTTGGCGATCATGCCGCCGTCCACCTTCAGCTCGGTGAGGTCGACGCCGGAGTCCGCGTTGACGGCGTCCAGCACCTCGCGGGTCTGGAAGGCCGTGGCCTCCAGGGCGGCGCGGGCGATGTGTCCCTTGTTGACGTACCGGGTGAGGCCGACGAGCGCACCGCGCGCATCCGACCGCCAGTACGGCGCGAACAGACCGGAGAACGCCGGAACGAAGTACGCTCCGCCGTTGTCCTCGACCGTCTTCGCCAGCTCCTCGATCTCCGGGGCGCTCGAGATGATGCCCAGGTTGTCACGGAGCCACTGCACCAGCGAACCGGTGACGGCGATGGAACCCTCGAGGGCGTAGTGCGGCTTCGCGTCGCCGAGCTTGTAGCCCAGCGTCGTCAGCAGACCGTTCTTCGAGTGGACGATCTCCTCACCCGTGTTGAAGATGAGGAAGTTGCCCGTGCCGTAGGTGTTCTTGGACTCGCCGGTGTCGAACGCGGCCTGGCCGAACGTGGCCGCCTGCTGGTCGCCGAGGATGCCGGCGACCGGCACCTCGCGGAGCAGGCTGGACGGCTCGACCTGGCCGTAGACCTCGGAGGAGCTCTTGATCTCCGGGAGCATCGACTTCGGGACGCCGAACACCTCGAGGATGTCGTCGCGCCAGCTCAGCGTCTCCAGGTCCATGAACAGGGTGCGGGAGGCGTTCGTCACGTCGGTGGCGTGCACACCGCCGTCCGGGCCGCCGGTCAGGTTCCAGAGCACCCACGAGTCCGTGGTGCCGAAGAGCAGGTCCCCGGCCTCCGCGCGCTCGCGTGCGCCTTCGACGTTCTCCAGGATCCAGACGATCTTGGTGCCGGAGAAGTAGGTCGCCAGCGGAAGGCCGACGATCGGCTTGAAGCGCTCGACGCCGCCGTCGGCCGCCAGGCGGTCCACGATCGGCTGGGTGCGGGTGTCCTGCCAGACGATGGCGTTGTAGACGGGCTCGCCGGTGTTCTTGTCCCAGACCACCGCGGTCTCGCGCTGGTTGGTGATGCCGACAGCAGCGATGTCGTGACGGGTGAGGTCCGCCTTCGACAGAGCCTGGCCGATCACCTCGCGGGTGTTGTTCCAGATCTCGACGGGGTTGTGCTCGACCCAGCCGGCCTTCGGGAAGATCTGCTCGTGCTCCAGCTGACCGGTCGAGACGATCGACCCGGACTTGTCGAAGATGATCGCACGGGTACTGGTCGTGCCCTGATCGATGGCGACAACGTACTCGGCCATAGGTAACTCCTTTGTTTTGGGGGGTGGGACTGACGCGGGCCGATCCGTTTCCGGATCGGCCCGCGGGTATTACTTGAGGATGGGGAGCAGGATGATGCCGAGCCAGCCGGCGAGGAGACCGCCGATGATCGGGCCGACGACGGGCACCCAGGAGTACGACCAGTCGCTCGAGCCCTTGCCCTTGATCGGCAGGATCGCGTGCGCGATGCGCGGACCGAGGTCACGGGCAGGGTTGATGGCGTATCCGGTCGGGCCACCGAGGCTGGCGCCGATGCCGATCACCAGGAGGGCGACGGGCAGAGCACCGAGGGCGGCGAGACCGGCGGCCTGGCCGGGCTGGTGACCGAACGCGATCACCACGAACACCAGCACGAAGGTGCCGATGATCTCCGTCACGAGGTTCCACGCGTAGCTGCGGATCGCCGGGCCGGTCGAGAAGACGCCGAGCTTGTTGGCGGGCTCAGGCTCCTCGTCGAAGTGCTTCTTGTACGCCAGCCAGGTGAGGACGGCGCCGATGATGGCACCGATCAGCTGAGCCAGGATGTACAAGGCCACGACACCGAAGTTCACCGGAACCAGCGTGTGCGCGGCGGCGGAGCCGAAGGCCTTGGCGCCGTTGGCGACAAGTCCGAGCGTCACAGCGGGGTTCAGATGGGCGCCGGAGTTGTAGGAAACGATCACACCAGCGAAGACCGCGAGGCCCCAGCCGATGTTCACCATCAGGAACCCGCCGTTGAAGCCCTTGTTCTTGATGAGTGCGACGTTCGCCACGACGCCGGTACCGAGGAGGACGAGCATCGCCGTGCCCACCAACTCCGACAGGAAATCTACACCGATATTGTCCACGTTGACCTTCCAGTTGTTCAGTTGACCCGCACCCTGTTGTGCGATGTGGTGTGGTTCTCGTCAGGGTGGGCAATTGAACGCTATTAGCGCCAGCCCACCGTGACAAGAACCGTGCTATGCACGTTCGTGCATCATCGGAGCGCCGCGGCTTCGCTGCCGTCCTCCGACTCGAGGTGCACCCGGTGGGCGTCGGCGAGTTCCGCTATGAATGCATCTTCCTCCTCAGACCGCCGAATTGGCGACCATCCGAGTGCGTTCGCCACGATTTCGCCCACCTCGCGCACGAGACCGCCGCTGATTCCGCCGACGAACGCGATGCTGGTGCGGCGCAGGAAGACGTCGGAGAGGTGCGCGACGTGCTCGGTGCGCACCAGGTAGTCGATCTCTGCGCGCGAGTAGTCCGGCGCCCCGGCGAGGCGGGTGTCGTCGTCGTCGCTGCCCGCGATGGCGTCGATCACGTACGTCGCCTTGGTGCCGTAGCGGTGCAGCAGCTGGGATGCGCGCTCGGCACCCACGTCTGCGCCGTACCTGGCCACCCAGTCGCGCTCCGCCGCGGGAGTCGACGGGAAGCCGGCGCCTCCACCAATGGCGAGACCGGCGGTGGACACCCTGCGGGACGCGCCGAGCGCATCCAGGGTCTCGTTGGCCAGGTGCTCGCTCAGCGCGCGGAACGTCGTCCACTTGCCGCCCACCAGGCTGAGGACCGCGGTGGAGCCGAGGCCGTCGATGGTGCCGGGGACGATGCGGTAGTCACGCGAGACGAAACCGGGGGCGGTGTCGTCGTGGTGCGGCAGCGGGCGGACGCCGGAGAAGCTGTAGACGATCTGCGAACGGGTCACCGGGATCGTTGGGAAAACGTGCGAGACCAGCTCGATGAAGTAGTCGATCTCGTCCTCGGTGCACACGGCGCGCTCGGACATGTCCGCTTCGAGGTCGGTGGTGCCGACCATGACGCGGCCCTTGAGCGGGTAGATCAGCACGATGCGGCCGTCGTTGTTCTCGAAGAACATCTCGCGGCCCTTGCACGCCTCGAGCAGTTCCTGGTTGTCGAGGACGATGTGCGAGCCCTTCGTGCCTCCCATGAACTCCGTGCTGCGGCCGAGCGCTGCGTTGGTGAGGTCTGTCCACGGACCGGACGCGTTCACGACCACGTCGGCGACGATGCTGAACTCCTCGCCCGTCTCGCGGTCGCGGACGAGCACTCCCCCGTCGCGCGTGCCGATCGCCTCGACGTAGTTGGCCGCGCGGGCTTGCGGGCCGGCCGCGAGACCGTCGGCCAGCACATCCAGGGCCAGGCGCTCCGGGTCGTGGACGCTGGCGTCGAAGTACGTCGCGGTGTACTTGATGCCGGGGTTCAGCTCCGGCTGGGTCTCCAGCGACCTCTTCTTGCCGGAGAACTGGTGACGGGGCACGCTGCCTCCGTCGCGCGAGAACGAGTCGTAGATCGTCAGGCCGGTCTTGATGAGGAACGCGCCGCGCTCCTTCGGCTTCCCCTGCTTGTGGGTGAGGAAGCGCAGCGGGGCGGCCAGGATGCCCGAGAAGGTGGAGAAGATCGGGATGGTGGTCTGCAGCGGCTTGACGTAGTGCGGCGCGATCTTGAGCAGGCCGTTGCGCTCGGTCACCGACTCCTTGACCAGCCGGAACTCGCCGTTCTCCAGGTAGCGGACGCCGCCGTGGATCATGTGGCTCGACGCTGCGGACGCTCCGGAGACGAAGTCGTTGCGCTCGACGAGGATCACGTCGATGCCCTGCAGGGCCAGGTCGCGGAAGGTGCCGAGGCCGTTGATGCCACCGCCGATGACGAGCACCCTGGCGTTCGGGCGTTCGCGAAGTCGTTCGACCTCGGTGCGGGTTGCGTTCGACTTCGTTGCCACGGCTACTCCTGTTTTTCCTCGGGGCGGATTTCTGCCAGCTATAGTTTTCGATGCCCGGACACTTTGTTCAAGCTGGCTGCACATACGTGCAACCGCAGCTCGACGAGAGAAGACGACACCCGAATGCCCACCAACGACACCGAGAACCTGCCGGAGAAGACCCGCGACGCTCTCAAAGCCGGCCACCTCTACTACATGCAGGACCTGACGATGGAAGCCATCGCCCACGAGATGCACACCTCGCGGTCCAGCGTTTCCCGCCTGCTCAGCTACGCCCGCGCCTCCGGGCTGGTCACCATCCAGATCGCCACCCCGCACGAGGGGGCGACGCGCATCCAGCAGGACATCCACGAGCGCTACGGCATCGCTGCGCACATCGTGCCGATGCCGAGCGCCATCAGCGACGTGGACAGGCTGGAGCGGGTCGCCATCTCGGCTGCACGGATTCTCGACAGGTTCATCGACTCCAACCAGACCGTCGGGATCGCCTGGGGGTCCACGATGAGCGCCCTCAGCAGGCACCTCATCCCGAAAGACCTGCACAACCTGGAATTCGTGCAGCTGAACGGGGCGGGCAACACGTACACGACCGGTGTGCTCTATGCGTCGGAGATCCTGCGCCGTTTCGGCGACACCTTCTCCGGCACGATCCAGGAGTTCCCCGTGCCCGCCCTGTTCGACGACCCGCAGACCAAGACGGCGATGTGGCGCGAGCGCAGCACCCGGCGCATCCTGGACATCCAGGAGCGGATGGATGTGGCGATCTTCGGCCTCGGCTCCCCGTTCTCCGAGGTGCGCTCGCACGTCTACGCCGGCGGCTACCTCGACCAGGCCGACTACGCATCCCTCGACGAGTCCGGCGTGGTCGGCGACGTGGCCACCGTGTTCTTCCGCGAAGACGGCAGCCACCACGGCATCCCGCTGAACGAACGGGCGAGCGGGCCGGACATCGACCTGATCAAGCGCGTGCCGCGCCGCGTCTGCGTCGTGTCGGGGCCGTCCAAGGTGCACAGCCTCCGCGGTGCGCTCTCCGCCGAGCTCATCACCGACCTGATCGTGGACGAAGGGACTGCCCGCGCACTGGTTTCGCTGCGAGACTGAGCACATGACCGCATCCGTCCTGCTCATCACCGGCACCTCCACCGGCATCGGCCGCTCCTCCGCCATCGCGGCGGCCCGCGCCGGCCACACCGTCGTCGCCACCATGCGCGACCTCGCCAAGCGCGGACCGCTGGACGCCGCCGCCGCAGAAGCAGGGGTGACGCTCGACGTGCACGCCCTGGATGTGACGGACCCTGCATCCATCGACGCCTGCTTCGCGCACATCCGGTCGGAGCACGGACGACTGGATGTGCTGCTCAACAACGCGGGCTCCGGCCACGTCGGCACGATCGAGGACGAGTCCGTCCAAGAGGTGCGCGACGTGATGGAGGTCAACTTCTTCGGCGTCGTCGCCGTGACGAAGGCGGCCATGCCGATGCTGCGCGAGACGGGAGGCCGGGTGCTGACCGTTTCGAGCGTCGGCGGAGTGGTCGGCCAGCCGTTCAACGAGGCGTACTGCGCCGCGAAGTTCGCCGTCGAGGGGTTCATGGAGTCGCTGACCCCGGTGGCCGGAGCGCTCGGCGTGCGCGTGACCGTCATCGAGCCTGGCGCCGTCACGACCGAGTTCGTCGCGAACGTCGGTGCAGGCAGCTCCGCGCCGGCCGCCGACTCCCCGTACCGTCCCCTGTTCGACGCGTACCTCGCGAGGACGGCCGCGGCGTTCGACCCGGCGAACGCGCAGACTCCCGACGGCGTCGCCGACGTGATCGTCGCGCTGCTCGCCGACGAGCATCCCGCTGCCAGGGTGCAGCCCTCCGAGGCGGCGAAGCGCTTCGCAGGCGTGAAGCTCGCGGACCTCGACGGGTCGGCCGTGCAGACGCTCACGGCGGGCTGGATCGCGCAGCAGCCCGCGTAACAGTGCGACGGGAATAGTCCGCACACCGAGGCGTTGACTAGACTCAGAACACAAACGTGCTCCGGGGTCGGTGAAAGTCCGAACCGGCGGTGATAGTCCGCGAGCGGGGCTGCGTGAGAGCGCAGCACTGTTGAGCCGGTGAAACTCCGGCACCGACGGTAATGGGGTCAGGCAACGCCTGGCCACTCAGTCCGGATGGGAGGCAGCACGGGTGGCGGCCGCATGCGGTCGCCGGCCACGCGACCCCGGCACACGTCTCGCTACAAGAGACAGGACCGATCTGGGATGACGTGGGACGCGGCGATGAGAACCGCCATCGAACTCGCTCACAACGGGCCGGCCACGGGTGTGAACCCGCGGGTCGGCTGCGTGATCCTCGACGCAGCAGGCGCGACCATCGCCGAAGGCTGGCACCGCGGCGTCGGCACCCCGCACGCCGAAGTGGATGCGCTCTCCAAGCTCGGCGAAGGAGAAGCCGCCGGCGCGACGGCCGTCGTCACCCTCGAACCGTGCAACCACTGGGGCCACACCGGTCCGTGCTCGGAGGCCCTCATCGAGGCGGGCGTCGCACGGGTCGTCTACGCGGCCACCGACCCCGGCCACTCCTCCAGCGGAGGAGCCGCGCGGCTGCGCGAGGCCGGCGTCGAGGTGATCGGCGGTGTGCTCGCCGACGAGGTCGAGGCGTTCCTCGGCGACTGGCTCACGGCCGCGCGCCTCGGCCGCCCGTACATCACGGTCAAGTGGGCGAGCAGCCTCGACGGCCGCGCGGCGGCCGACGACGGCACGAGCACCTGGATCACCGGTGCTGCTGCCCGGCAGCGCGTGCACGAGCAGCGCGAGGCGTCGGACGCCATCGTGGTCGGCACAGGCACCGTGCTCGCCGACGACCCCAGCCTCACCGCCCGCGGAGACGCCGGAGAACTCCTGCGCACCCAGCCCACCCCCGTCGTGGTCGGGATGCGCGCCGTGCCCAAGGACGCGGCGGTCTTCCGGCACCCCAACCCGGTGATCTTCGAGGGGACGCACGACGTGCACGACGTGGTCGCCGACCTGCACCAGCGCGGCTTCCGCCGGGTGTACGTCGAGGGAGGGCCGACGCTCGCGAGCGCGTTCATCGAGGCCGGACTCGTCGACGAGTACGCCATCTACCTCGCGCCCACCCTGCTCGGCGGCAGCAAGGTCGCCATCGGGGACATCGGGGTGGGGACGATCTCCGAGCAGCGGCTGCTGCGCATCCACTCGATCGAGCAGCTGGGGGCCGACCTGTTCGTCCAGGCCGTGCCGGAACGGCAGCATCCAGAGCAGTCACAGAGAGAAGGCAACTGAGCATGTTCACCGGAATCATCGAAGAGCTGGGCGAGATCGTCGCCGTCGACCTCGGCGACGACGCGGCACGGATCACCGTGCGCGGACCCATCGCCGTCAGCGACGCGAAGCACGGCGACTCGATCTCGGTCAGCGGCGTCTGCCTCACCGTCATCGACCAGGATGCGGAGACGTTCACGGCGGACGTCATGGCGGAGACCCTCGCGATGAGCACCCTGGACGGCGTCCAGCCCGGCCGCACGGTCAACCTCGAGCGCGCAGCCCAGGTGGGCGACCGCCTCGGCGGCCACATCGTGCAGGGCCACATCGACGGAACGGCGGAGGTCATCGCCATCACGGACGGCAGCGCCTGGCGCGTCGTGCGGCTCAGCCTCGACCCGGAGCACGCGCCGCTCGTCGCCCGCAAGGGCTCGATCGCCATCGACGGCGTCTCGCTCACGGTGAGCGAGGTCGGAGGGACCATCGACGACGGCTGGTTCGAGGTGTCCCTCATCCCGGAGACGCTCGCGGCCACCACCCTCGGCGAGCGCGTCGTCGGCGACCGCGTCAACATCGAGACCGACATCGTGGCCAGGCACGTCGAGCGGATGCTCGGCCTGGGCTACGGACCACTGACAGCAGAACCCGAACGGAGCGCATCATGAGCCTCGCCACCATCCCCCAGGCCTTGAGCGAACTGCGCGCCGGCCGCCCGGTCATCGTCGCGGACAACGAGAGCCGCGAGAACGAGGGCGACGTCATCCTCGCCGCAGAGCTGGCCAGCCAGGAGTGGATCGCCTGGACGGTCAAGAACTCGTCCGGCTTCATCTGCGCACCGATGACCAACGAGATCGCCGACCGGCTCGACCTGCCGGTGATGGTCGCCACCAACGAGGACTCGCGCGGCACCAACTACACGGTGAGCGTGGATGCGGCCGACCGGCTCAGCACCGGCATCAGCGCCGCGGACCGCGCCCACACGCTGCGCGTCCTCGCCGACCTCGACTCCGTGCCGGCCAGCCTGCACCGGCCGGGCCACATCCTGCCCCTGCGCGCCGTCGACGGCGGCGTGCGGGAGCGCGACGGCCACACCGAGGCTGCGGTCGACCTGCTGAAGCTCGCCGGCCTCACCCCGGTGGGAGCCATCGCCGAGATCGTCGCGGACGACGGCGAGATGATGCGCCTGCCCGGGCTGATCGAGCTGGGCGAGCGCGAGGGCGTGCTCGTCATCACCATCGAGGCGCTGATCGCCTACCTGCAGGAGTTCCACTGCGACCAGCAGCTCGAGACGGTCACCCCGATCCCAGAGACCTCGCGGGTGATCTTCGAGGTCGAGACCACGGTGCCGACCACGCACGGCTCGTTCAAAATGCGCGCATACCGCGACAGGATGACCGGCGCCGACCACGTGGCCATCGTGTCCGGCCAGCCCAGCGCATCCGGAACACTGGTGCGGGTGCACTCCGAGTGCCTCACCGGCGAGGCGTTCGGCTCGCTCAAGTGCGAGTGCGGTCCGCAGCTCGACGCTGCGCTCGACACGATCCAGCGGGAGGGCGGCGTGGTCGTCTACCTGCGCGGTCACGAGGGCAGGGGCATCGGGCTCATCAACAAGCTGCGCGCGTACAAGCTGCAGGAGGAGGGTCTCGACACCCTGGATGCGAACCTCGCCCTCGGCCTGCCGATCGACGCCCGAGACTACGGTGCAGCCACGGCGATCCTGCAGGAGCTCGGCATCCAGTCGGTGCGCCTGCTCACCAACAACCCGGAGAAGGTGCGCCAGCTCGAAGAGCACGGCATCGCCGTCGAGGAGCGCGTGCCGCTCGTCGTGGGCGTCGGCACCTTCAACGAGGGATACCTCGAAACCAAGCGTGACCGCATGGGTCACCTTTTCACCCCTGCAGAGCAGACAGCCGAAAGGACAGCACGATGAGCGGAGCGGGAGCCCCGAACGCCGAAGAGACCGTCGACGGAACCGGTCTGAACGTGGTCATCGTCGCCGGGACCTGGCACGACCAGATCACCGACGGCCTCATCGCGGGAGCCCAGCGCACGCTGGAGGCGTCGGGAGCGACGTTCTCGCTGGTGCGCGTGCCCGGCAGCTTCGAGCTGCCGGTGGTGAGCAAGGCCGCACTGGAGTCCGGTGCGGATGCCGTTGTCGCCCTCGGTGTCATCATCCGGGGTGGCACGCCGCACTTCGAGTACGTGTCGTCCGCTGCGACGGACGGGCTCACCCGGGTCGCCATCGACACCGGCAAGCCGGTCGGCTTCGGCGTGCTGACGCTCGACGACGAGGCGCAGGGCATCGACAGGGCCGGCCTGCCCGGCTCGCGCGAGGACAAGGGCGCGGAGGCGGCGCACGCCGCGCTCAGCACGGCGCTGACCCTCCGGGCCCTGCGCGCCTGACCCTCATCCACAGGCTCGCCCCCTCCGGCGGCGAGATGCCAGTAACTGCGGCGAAACGCCCGGGATGCGCGACAGATAGTGGCATCTCGGGCGAAGGGATTGCGCGCTACGGCTTCCAGACCATGAGCACGACGACGAGCACGAGCAGCAGCGAGGCGACACCGGACCCTGCCGCGATCGCCGGGTAGCCGCGGGAGGACAGGTCGGCGGCCTCGGCCGCCGGGGTCTGCCCGGCCGCGACGGCGGCTGGTGCACCGGATGTCGCACGAACCTCGAGCGCTTCGGCCGCGCGCTTCATGGCCGGAACGACCACGAACAGCGTCAGGCCGAGGGCGATGACGTAGGCGATGATCGACCACAGGATCCAGGGCGTCGTGACCGAGGTCTTGTACTTCGGGTCGGACATCCCCATCACGCCGAAGCCGAAGACGACCACGAGCAGCGACAGCAGCGAGAAGATGTTGGTCGACTTCGCCAGGGTGGTCACCTGTCCCGCGTTTCCGGCGCGGACGGCGCGCATGGCGGTCATCGGGAGGATGGCCATCGGGCCGACGATGAAGACGGCAGACACGACGTGCAGAACAGCGAACAGAGTATCCATGCCTCCAGCGTAGCGATGCGGTCTGTCGCCCGGTTTCTGGCCTGCCGCGGCTCCGACGTATGGTGGAGGGGCGCCACAAGCGCCGTACCCACCGATTTTCTGCTCACGAGTTCGCGAGACGCCCGACCGACGCCCGCATCCACAGCATCGTTCACTGTTCGTCACGCACCCCGGAAGTAGCACCCCCATGTCTTCGACGGCCTCCGTCACCCCACCAGCCGCACCAGCGAACACGCGCGGCCGCGTCATCCTCGCCAGCCTCATCGGCACGTCGATCGAGTTCTACGACTTCTACGTCTACGCGACCGCCGCCGTCCTGGTGTTCCCCGCCCTGTTCTTCACGAACGAAGACCCGACCACCGCGTTGCTCGCGTCGTTCGCCGTCTTCGGCGTCGCCTTCATCGCGCGCCCGGTCGGCTCCATCCTGTTCGGGCACTTCGGCGACAGGATCGGCCGCAAGGGCACCCTCGTCGGCTCGCTGCTGACGATGGGCATCGCGACCGTCCTCATCGGCTGCCTTCCCACCGCTCAGGTGCCGGGCTGGGAGTTCTGGGCGCCGTTCCTCCTCGTGATCATGCGCTTCTGCCAGGGGCTCGGCCTCGGCGGCGAGTGGAGTGGTGCCGCCCTGCTGGCGACCGAGAACGCACCGGCGGGCAAGCGCGCGATCTACGGCACGTTCCCGCAGCTCGGCGCCCCGATCGGCTTCATCATCGCCAACCTGCTGTTCCTGGTCCTCAACCTCTCGATGAGCCCGGAGGCGTTCAGCGCGTGGGGCTGGCGTGTGCCGTTCCTGCTCAGCGCCATCCTGGTGATCGTCGGCCTGTACGTGCGGCTCAAACTCGTCGAGACCCCCGCGTTCCAGAAGGTCGTCGACACCGGCGAGGTCGCCAAGCTGCCGCTCGCCCGCGTGTTCAAGACCAGCTGGTACCAGATCATCCTCGGCACGTTCATCATGCTGGCCACCTACGTGCTGTTCTACCTGATGACCGCGTTCACCCTCACATACGGCACGACGGCCGCCACCGAGGCGTCCGCCCGCGCGGCGGCGGAGAAGGCGGGCAAGGCGTTCGATCCCGCCGCCTTCGTCCCCGGCCTCGGTTACACCCGCAACGAGTTCCTCATCATGCTCATCGTCGGTGTCGTGTTCTTCGGAATCTTCACCCTGGTGGCCGGACCGCTCGCCGAACGCTACGGCCGCCGCAAGACGCTGATCTGGGTGACGCTCGGGATCATCGTCTTCGGCCTGCTGTTCGTCCCGCTGTTCGGAGGCGGCTTCGTCGGCACGATGGCCCTGCTCATCGTCGGCTTCACCCTGATGGGCCTCACCTTCGGCCCGATGGGCGCCCAGCTGCCCGAACTGTTCCCCACCAATGTGCGCTACACCGGCTCTGCCATCGCGTACAACCTGGCCAGCGTGCTCGGCGCGGCCGTCGCACCGACCATCGCCGTCTGGCTGTGGACGATGGCGCACGGCTCGACGGTCTGGGTCGGCGTCTACCTGTCCCTCGCCGGAGTGCTGACGCTGATCGCGCTGTTCCTCAGCAAGGAGACGAAGGACGTGGACTTCAACGAGAACGTGTCGTAGCGGCGGCGCGGCGGCTAGTCCAGGAACAGCGCGCGCAGCCGCCGCGTGGTCAGGATGAGCCCGAGCACGATCATCACCACGAAGTAGAGCACGTGCCAGAGCAGGCCGGCGTCGACGGCGCCGGTGGTCAGGCTGCGGACCAGTTCGACGCCGTGCCAGAGCGGGAGAGCCTGGATGACCACCTGGATCGCCGGCGGGTACACCGTGATCGGGTAGAACGTGGCCGAGAGCAGGAACATCGGCAGCATGACGAAGTTGATCCAGTCCATCTGCTGGAAGGTCTTCATGTAGCTGGTGATGCCCATCCCGAAGCTGGCGAAGCCGAACGCGATCAGCAGCACGGCGGGCAGCGCGAGGATCGCCCACCACGACAGGTTGAGCCCGAGCACCTGCATCACCAGCATGAAGCCGAGAGCGTAGAGCGCCCCGCGCGCGAGCGCGAGCAGGATCTCGCCGAGAGCCACGTCGAGCGGGCCGAGCGAGGTGGAGAGCATCCCCTCGTAGAGCTTCGCGAAGTGCATCTTGAAGAACACGTTCCAGGTGGAGTCGTAGACCGCGCCGTTCATCGCCGCCGTCGCCAGGAGCGCCGGGGCGATGAACGCCGCGTATCCGACCTCCTGCCCGGACGACGTCGTCACCTGCCCGACCATCGCCCCGAGGCCGACGCCGAGCGACAGCAGGTAGAAGATCGGCTCGAAGAACCCGGAGACGATCACGAGCCAGTTGGTGCTGCGGGTGGCGAGCCAGCCGCGCTGCATGACACTGGATGCGTTCCCCGCGTAGAGCGCGCTCAGCGGCCTGGTGTGCGCCACGGTCGCGATCAGCGGCTCGTCGGCGGTGGTCTGCCTCTGGCCGCTCACTTGTTCAGCCTCCTCGACGCGATCCGGCGGGTCCACATCCAGAACACGACGAACAGGGCGACCAGATAGAGCACGTGCGTGATCGTGAGCCAGAGCGGTTCCGCCATGCCGTAGGTGAACACCCTGGCGAGCTCCGAGGCGTGCCAGAGCGGGACAGCCAGCCGATCCACTGCAGGAAGGGGGGCATCGCGGTGAGCGGGAAGAAGGTGCCGGAGAACAGGGTCATCGGCAGCAGCACGAAGCGCATCACCAGCGCGAGCTGCCCCGTGTCCTGTTCGAGCGTTGCCACGTACGTCATCACCGGGACGCCGAACGCGACGCCCGCGAGCACGGCGACCGGGATGGCGAGGAACCCGGCGGCGGACGGGACGGCGCCGAACAGCACCATCACCACGTAGTAGATGATGCTGGCGGTGAACAGGCGAGCGACCACCGAGATCACCAGCCCGTCGATGATCTGGCCGGCGGCGATCGGGGCGGCGTTCATGCCGTAGAACGTCGGGTTCCACTTGAAGCCGAGCATCACCGGGTATGTGAACTCCTCGCTCGCGATCGTGACCGCGGCCGTGCAGAGGAGTGCCGGCGCGACGAACGCGAGATAGCTGACCCCGTCGACGCCCTGCTCCCCCAGGTTCTTGCTGACCAGGCTGCCGAGGCCGACGCCCATCGCGAAGAGGTAGAGCAGCGGGTAGCCGATGGCGGTCATCAGCACCGTCTGCAGGTAGGAGCGCATCACGCGGAAGCGGTGCTCCGCGACGTACCACGCCCCGAATCTGCGCGGCTTGACGGCGGCCGCGATGGCGAGCTGCGCATCCGGGGCTGTGCCTGCTGTCGTCGTCATTCGATCAGGCTCCTGCCGGTGAGCCGGAGGAACACGTCTTCGAGGCTGGACCTCCGCACCAGGCTGGTGATCGGGTGCAGGCCGCGCTCGGTGATGCGCACCAGCTCCGCCTCGCCGTCGTCGCTGTAGACCAGGATGCGGTCGGGCAGCACCTCGATGCGCTCCCCGATGCCGTCGAGCCGCTCGGCCACCTCGCTGTTGCGGTCGGACCCGAACCGCACCTCCAGCACCTCGCGCGAGGAGTACTCGCGGATGAGCGACGCCGGAGAGCCCTCCGCCATGATGCTGCCCTTGTCCACGACCACCAGCCGGTCGCAGAGCTGCTCGGCCTCATCCATGTAGTGCGTGGTGAGCACGAGCGTCGTTCCCTGCTCCTTGAGCCGGAACAGGCGGTCCCAGAGGATGTGTCGCGCCTGCGGGTCGAGGCCGGTGGTCGGCTCGTCCAGCAACAGGATGCGCGGGTCGTTGATGAGCGCGCGTGCGATGGTGAGGCGCCGCTTCATGCCGCCGGAGAGGTCGTCGACCTTGGACTTCGCCTTGTCCTCCAGCTGCGCGAACGCCAGCAGTTCGTCTGCCCGCTTGCGCACGCGGGCGCCCGGAAGGCCGAAGTACCGGCCGTAGACGATGAGGTTGTCGCGCACCCGGAGCTCGGTGTCGAGGTTGTCCGCCTGCGGGACGACCCCCAGCTGCGACCGGATCTCCGGCCCGTGGCTGTTCGGGTCGAGGCCCAGGATGCTCAGCTCACCGCCCGTGCGCGTTGAGACCGCCCCGACCATCCGCATCGTGGTCGACTTGCCCGCGCCGTTCGGGCCGAGCAGCCCGAACGACTCCCCGGGCGCGACCTCGAAGCTGATGCCGTTGACGGCGGCGAACTCCTTGTACTTCTTGACGAGGTTGTTCGCGGTGATGACAGGCGTTGGCATAGTTCATCACGATAGCCCGATCGGCCGACATCGCGAGCGGCCCGAATCCGGCTATCTGGGCAAACAAGCAGTTCGCAGGAAGTACGGTCGAAGTAGCGTTCCGCGCTGAGCGCTTCCCGGGCGCCCCCACGACGCTGCGAACCTCCCCACGAATCCCGAAAAGACGAACGAGACAGTCATGACCACCGAACAGACCAGCCAACCGCGGCGACGCCTCGGCCGACCAGGCAAGGGCGACGACGAAGGCCCCCGCGCGAAGTTCAGCCAGCTCCTTCCATACCTGTTCGAGCACAAGGCCGTGCTGAGCGTCGTCATCGTGCTCAGCGTGCTCGGCGCTGCGGCAAGCCTCGCCCAGCCGCTGCTGGTCAGCCAGGTGATCGACATCGTCGGCAAGCAGCAGCCGCTCGGTGGCCTGGTCTGGCTGCTGGTGATCCTCGTGGTGGTCTCCGCCCTGATCTCCGGCTATCAGCACTACCTGCTGCAGCGCACGGGTGAGGGTGTCGTGCTCTCCTCCCGCCGCAGGCTGGTGGCCCGAATGCTCAACCTCCCGATCAGCGAGTTCGACACCCGCCGCACGGGCGATCTGGTGTCGCGGGTCGGCTCGGACACCACGCTGCTACGCGCCGTGCTCACCCAGGGGCTGGTGGAGGCGATCGGCGGCGCCCTCACCTTCATCGGCGCTCTGATCGCGATGCTCATCATCGACCCGGTGCTGCTCGGGCTGACCGTGCTCGTCATCGCGGTGTCGATCGTGGTCGTCACGCTGCTCTCCGGGCGCATCCGGGTGGCCAGCCAGCGGGCGCAGGCGAAGGTCGGTGACCTCGCCGCCTCCGTCGAGCGGGCGATCAGCTCTGTGCGCACCATCCGCGCCGCCAACGCGACGGACCGCGAGATCGCGGCGATCGACGCAGACGCGACCGGCGCATGGAAGATGGGCATCCAGGTCGCGAAGATCTCGGCGCTCGTCGTCCCTGTGGCCGGCATCGCGATGCAGGTGTCGTTCCTGGTCGTGCTCGGCGTCGGCGGTTTCCGCGTGGCGAGCGGCGCCATCACGGTGGCGAACCTGGTGGCGTTCATCCTGTTCCTGTTCATGATGATCCTGCCGCTCGGTCAGGCGTTCGGGGCCGTCACGGCCGTGAACTCCGCGCTCGGTGCGCTCGGGCGCATCCAGGAGATCATCGACCTGCCTGCCGAGGACCAGCACGACAGGGACATCGCCCCGCTCGCCCTCAGCATCGGCGCCGCCAACGAAGGGCTCGCACCGGATGCGCCGGCGATCGAGTTCGCGGACGTGCACTTCTCCTACCCGGACTCCTCGGTGAAGGCGGAGCCGACGCCGGCCGGAACGGCGCAGGAAGCAACCGCGGCCGACGGCGCCGCCAGCATGGAGCGGCTCGCGTTCGAGGCGATGGGCGGCACGGATATCGTCGCCGAGGCCGAGGTCGCCGCCGGGCGAGGAGACGGCGAAACGGACGGGGCAGGAAAGCACCGGCTGTCCGGTGTGCTGCACGGCGTGAGCTTCTCCGCCCCGCGCGGCAAGCGCACCGCGCTCGTCGGGCCGTCCGGTGCAGGCAAGTCGACCATCCTGGCGCTGATCGAGCGCTTCTACGACCCGACAGCCGGCGAGGTGCGCTTCGGCGGCCTCGACGTGCGCACCCTCGACCGCGCAGCACTGCGCGGCCAGATCGGCTACGTCGAGCAGGACGCCCCCGTGCTGGCCGGCTCGCTGCGCGACAACCTCAAGCTCGCGGCTCCGGATGCGACGGACGAGGAGTGCATCCAGGTGCTGCACGCCGTCAACCTCACCGAGGTGCTCGAACGCGACGACAAGGGCCTGGATGCTCCGGTCGGCGAAGACGGCATCATGCTGTCCGGAGGCGAGCGCCAGCGTCTCGCCATCGGCCGCGCGCTGCTCGCCGCCCCTCCCGTGCTGCTGCTCGACGAGTCGACGTCGAGCCTCGACGGACGCAACGAGCAGCTGATGCGCGAGGCGATCGACGCCGTGGCCGAGGACCGGACCCTCATCGTCATCGCGCACAGGCTCTCGACGGTCGTCGACTCCGACCAGATCGTCGTGCTCGACCACGGCCGCGTGCTCAACACCGGAACGCACTCTGAGCTCGTCGCCTCCACCCCCCTCTACCGCGACCTCGCCAAGCACCAGCTGCTCGTCTAGCAAAGGATCGAGTCCGAACTTGTTCACGCGACACGCCGGGGAGCGGGGTGAACAAGTTCGGACTCGATTGTGTACCCGCGGTCAGGCGCGGGGGTCGGGGCGGCGCGGACGCGGCGCGGCTGCGGCTAGGCGCGCAGGTGGTAGCGCAGCGACGCGAGCTCGGCGCGCAGCGCGGCGGGGACCCGGTCGCCGAACCGGGAGAAGAACTCCTCCGTGAGGTCGCACTCGGCCAGCCAGGAGTCCCTGTCCACGTCGAACAGCGCATCCACGTCGGCGTCCGGCAGGTCGAGCCCGTCGAGGTCGAGTTCGGCGGGGATCGGCAGACGGCCGATCGGAGCATCCACTGCCCCAGCGCTGCCCTCGACGCGACGCACGATCCACTCGATCACGCGGGCGTTCTCGCTGAATCCCGGCCAGAGGAACCGGCCGCCCTCTCCCTTGCGGAACCAGTTGACCTGGAAGATCGCCGGGGCGTTCGAGCCGAGCTTCTCCCCCATTCGGAGCCAGTGGCCCCAGTAGTCGGCCATGTTGTATCCGCAGAACGGCAGCATCGCGAACGGGTCGCGGCGCAGCTCGCCGACGGTGCCCTCCGCGGCGGCCGTCTGCTCGGACGAGATGGTCGCACCGAGGAAGACGCCGTGGTTCCAGTCGCGGGACTGGGCGACGAGGGGCACGTTGGTGGCCCGGCGCCCTCCGAACAGGATCGCGTCGATCGGCACCCCGTCGAACGCGTCCCAGTCGTCGGAGATCGCCGGGCACTGTGCGGCCGACACCGTGAACCGGGAGTTGGGATGCGCGGCGGGACGGCCGCTCGCCGGCGTCCAGTCCTCCCCGCGCCAGTCGATGAGGTGCGCGGGCGGCTCCTCGGTGAGGCCCTCCCACCACACGTCGCCGTCGTCGCGCAGGGCGACGTTCGTGAAGATCGTGTTGCCCCACAGCGTGTCGACCGCCGTGGCGTTGGTGGCCGGCCCCGTGCCGGGAGCGACGCCGAAGAAGCCCGCCTCCGGGTTGATCGCGCGCAGGCGGCCGTCCGGCCCCTGACGCAGCCAAGCGATGTCGTCTCCGACCGTCTCCACCGTCCAGCCCGGGATGCTCGGGCGGAGCATCGCGAGGTTCGTCTTGCCGCACGCGGACGGGAACGCCGCGGCGATGTGGAACGCGCGCCCCTCCGGCGACGTCACCTTGACGATCAGCATGTGCTCGGCCAGCCAGCCCTCGTCCCGCGCCATCACCGAGGCGATGCGCAGCGCGAAGCACTTCTTGGCCAGGATCGCATTCCCGCCGTAGCCGGAGCCGTACGACCAGATCTCCCTGGTCTCGGGGAACTGCACGATGTACTTGGTCTCGTCGCACGGCCAGGCGACGTCGTCGTGGCGCGTGCCGTCCGCATCCACCAGGGGCGCTCCGACGCTGTGCACGGTCGCGACCCACGGCTGCCCTGCCTCGATGAGGGTGAGGACCGTCGCGGTGACGCGGGTCATCATCCCGAGGCTGACGGCGACGTACGCGGAGTCGGTGAGCTGCACGCCGACCTGCGAGATCGGGCCGCCGACCGGGCCCATCGAGAACGGGACGACGTACATGGTGCGACCGCGCATGCTGCCGGTGAAGACCTCGCGCAGCTCTGCGCGCATCCCCTCCGGTTCGCGCCAGTTGTTCGTGGGGCCCGCGTCCGACTCGTCGACGGAGCAGATGAAGGTGCGGTCCTCGACCCTGGCCACGTCGCCGGGGTCCGTGCGGGCGAGGAAGCTGTTCGGCCGCCACTCCGGGTTCAGGCGGATGAGCTTGCCTTCCGCGACGAGCTGCTTGGTGAGCCTGTCTGCTTCGGCGAGCGATCCGTCGCACCAGACGACATCGTCCGGCTGCGTGATGGCGGCGATCCCGGCGACCCAGGCGCGCAGGGCGTCCAGGCCGTCCGGCTGGTCATCGAGGTCGGAGAGCGGGAGCTCGGCGAGTGTCATTCCGGAGTCCTCTCGGGTTGAAAGTTTGGCTGTGAACCAAGCATCCGTGAGTTTTCCGGCTTAATCTGCATCGAAAGCCTGGAAAGAATCGCGATTCTTTCGCTATCGTGAAGGCATGGAGCAGTCCACCGCCGACGTTGCGACGCTCGGCCACCGCATCAGGCACTTCCGCACCCAGCGCGGCCTCACCCTCGACGAGCTGAGCGCCGCCACCGGGGTCGCGGCGAGCCAGCTGTCGCTCATCGAGAACGGCAAGCGCGAGCCGCGCGTCACGCTGCTCGCCACCCTGGCGACGGCGCTCGGGGTCCAGCTCGCCGATCTGCTGTCCGCCGAGCCACCGGATGCGCGGGCCGCCCTCGAGATCGAGCTCGCCAGGGCGCAGCGCGGCCCGCTCTACAACTCACTCGGGCTCCCGTCCGTCAAGCCGACCAAGGGAACGCCGACGGAGACGCTGGAAGCGCTCGTCGGGATGCACAGGGAGCTCAGCAGGCGCGCATCGGAGGCCATCGCCACCCCGGAGGAGGCCCGCAGGGCTAACACCGAGCTGCGCGAGCGGATGCGGGCGCAGAACAACTACATCGCGGAGATCGAAGAGCTGGCCGAGGAGCGCGTGCGTGCCTCCGGGCACACCCACGGCGCGCTCACCCACCGCGAGGTCAGCATCATGGCCGAGCAGCTCGGCTTCGACCTGATCTACGTCAACGACCTGCCGCACTCCGCCCGCTCGATCACCGACCTCGCCAACGGGCGCATCTACCTGCCGCCCGCGAGCATCCCGGGCGGTCACGGCCTGCGGTCGATGGCGCTGCAGGCGATGGCGCACCGGCTGCTCGGCCACGAACGCCCGCAGAGCTACGCGGACTTCCTGCGGCAGCGGCTCGAGATCAACTACTTCGCGGCGTCGTGCCTGATGCCCAGGGAGGCGGCCGTCGGCTTCCTGAAGCAGGCCAAGGACGACAAGGACATCGCGGTCGAGGACTTCCGGGATGCGTTCGGCGTCACCCACGAAGCCGCCGCGCTCCGGCTCACCAACCTGGCGACCACGCACCTAGACATGACGCTGCACTTCCTGCGCGTGGGCGACGACGGGGCGCTCTACAAGGGCTACGAGAACGACGGCCTTCCGCTGCCGACCGATGTGACCGGATCCATCGAGGGCCAGATCGTCTGCCGCAAGTGGGGAGCGCGGTCGGCGTTCACGCACACCAACCGCACCACGGAGATGTACCAGTACACCGACACTCCGGCCGGCACGTACTGGTGCGCCACCCAGACCGGCACGACCTCGGCCGGCGGGTTCTCGATCAGCGTCGGCGTGCCGTTCGACCAGGCCAAGTGGTTCCGCGGGAGGGAGACGACGGCGCGGGCCGAGTCGCACTGCCCGGACGAGTCGTGCTGCAAGCGGCCGCCCGCCGGGCTCG
Organism: Leifsonia araucanica; assembly: GCF_051161895.1. Taxonomy (NCBI): domain Bacteria; kingdom Bacillati; phylum Actinomycetota; class Actinomycetes; order Micrococcales; family Microbacteriaceae; genus Leifsonia; species Leifsonia araucanica. Next base: position 3,708,993 of record NZ_JBMBTW010000002.1, on the reverse strand, counting down.
CGAGCCGCTGGGCCGGCCACGCGTGGCCGAGCGCGCGCCTCCACGCGCACATCCTCTCTCCGTTGCCCTCCGGCTCGTTCCCCGGCGTCGACGACTCCGACGTCTACACCTTCCTCGAGGCCCACTCCGCCTCCTGACCGCTTCCCCAAGCAATGGGGGCGGCCGGTCAGCGGGGCTGCATGCGGATGGCTCCGTCGAGGCGGATGGTCTCGCCGTTGAGCATGGGGTTCTGGACGATGTGGAGGGCCAGGGCGGCGTATTCGGTCGGCTTGCCGAGGCGGGAGGGGTGCGGGACCTGAGCCGCGAGCGAGTCCTGCGCAGGCTGCGGGAGGCCGGCCATCATGGGCGTCTCGAAGATGCCGGGCGCGATGGTGACCACCCGGATGAGGTCCCTGGCGAACTCGCGGGCCAGCGGCAGCGTCATGGCCGCCACCCCGCCCTTCGACGCCGAGTACGCCGACTGCCCGATCTGGCCGTCGAACGCGGCGACGGATGCGGTGTTCACGATCACGCCGCGCTCCTCCCCCAGCGCCTCGGTCTGCACCATCGCGGCCCCGGCCAGCCGCACGACGTTGAACGTCCCGATGAGGTTCACCCTGATCACCCTCTCGAACTGTTCGAGGGGGAGGACGCCGTCCCTGCCGAGCACCTTCGCCGCCGTCGCGATCCCCGCGCAGTTGACCACCACCCGCAGCGGGCCGAGCGTCGACGCGACCTCCACCGCCGCCCGCACCTGATCCTCGTTGGCCACGTCGGCGGCCACGAAACGCGCGGTCGGGCCGAGGGCCGTCGCCGCCTTCTCGCCTTCCGAGCCGGGCAGGTCGAGCACGACCACGTGCGCGCCGGCCTCGGTGAGGGCACGGGCCGTGGCGTTGCCGAGCCCGCTGGCGCCTCCGGTGACGATGGCCGAGCATCCGTCGATCTGCATGGTTTTCCCTTTCGCGTGTGCCGCGTTCAGCGGAGGACTTCGATGATGGTGGCGTTGGCGGTGCCCCCGCCTTCGCACATGGTCTGCAGGCCGTAGCGGCCACCGGATGCTTCGAGTTCGCTCAGCAGGGTGGCCAGCAGCCGTGTGCCGGACGAGCCGAGCGCGTGCCCGAGCGCGATGGCGCCACCGTGCGGGTTCAGCTTGGCCGGATCGGTGTCGAACTCGCGCTGCCACAGCAACGGGATGGGCGCGAACGCCTCGTTCACCTCGTACGCGTCGATCTCGTCCAGCCGCAGGCCGCTGCGGTCGAGCACCTTCCGCGTCGCAGGGAGCACGCCGGTGAGCATCAGCAGCGGGTCGCTCCCGGCCACCGCGAAGCTGTGGAAGCGCGCCCGCGGTCGCAGCCCGAGCCGCTCGGCGGCCTCAGCGCTCATGATGAGCGCCACAGATGCCCCGTCGGTGAGCGGGGAGGAGTTGCCCGGCGTGATCCGCCAGTCCAGCTGCGGGAAGCGTTCGGCGAGCGCCTCGGTGCGGAACGACGGCTTCAGCGCGGCCAGCGCATCCGGTGTCGTGCCGGGCCGGATGGTCTCGTCGGCCGTGACGCTTCCGCTGTCCGGTGTCGGCACGGGCACCAGCTCGCCGTCGAACGCTCCCGACGAGGCGGCCTCCGCGGCCAGCGCGTGCGAGCGGGCGGCGAAGTCGTCGAGCTCGGTGCGGGCGAACCCCCACTGCTCGGCGATCAGCTCGGCGGAGACGCCCTGGTTGACCAGCCCGTCCGGGTAGCGGTGCTTCAGTAGCGCCCCTCCGATGGATGCGCCGCCCACGTTCGATCCCATCGGCGCGCGGCTCATCGACTCCACCCCGCACGCGATCACGATGTCGTACGCGCCCGCGATGACGCCCTGCGCCGCGAACGCCGCCGCCTGCTGGCTCGACCCGCACTGCCGGTCGATGGTCACGGCGGGGACGCTCTCCGGGAAGCCCGCGCTGAGCACGGCCGTCCTGGTGATGTTGCCGGCCTGCTCGCCCGCCTGGGTGACGCATCCGCCGATCACGTCGTCGACGAGCGTAGGGTCGAGCCCGTTGCGGTGCAGCAGTTCGACCAGCACCCCGGCGAGCAGGTCGGCCGGGTGGATGTCCGAGAGCGCCCCTCCCGGCTTGCCGCGCCCGGAGGGGGTGCGGATCACGTCGACGATGACCGCTTCGGCTGCCATCTCAGGCTCCGAACGGGTCGGGGGTGAGCGTGTACTTCGTGGACAGGTATTCGTGGATGCCTTCCAGGCCGCCCTCGCGGCCCAGCCCGGACTGCTTCACGCCGCCGAACGGTGCAGCGGCGTTGGAGACGACGCCGACGTTGAGGCCCATCATCCCGGTCTGCAGCCGCTCGATCATCCGCTGGCCGCGCGCCAGGTCTTTCGTGAACACGTAGGAGACCAGCCCGAACTCGGTGTCGTTGGCGATCCGCACGGCCTCGTCCTCGTCGGCGAAACGCACGATCGAGAGCACAGGCCCGAAGATCTCCTCGCGGAGGATGTCGCTCCCCGCCGCAACGTCGGTGACGACGGTCGGCTCGAAGAACGTGCCGGTGCCCGGGATGCGCGACCCGCCCGCCAGCACGGTCGCGCCGCGGGAGACGGCATCCTGGAGGAGCGTCGCCGCCTTGTCGACCGCATCCTGGTCGATCAGGGGGCCGATGGTGACGCCCTCCTCCGTGCCGCGGCCGACGCGCATCCCGCGCACCCGTTCGGCGACGCGTGCTGCGAACTCGTCGGCGACCGACTCGTGCACGATGAACCGGTTGGCCGCGGTGCACGCCTCCCCGATGTTGCGGAACTTGGCGAGCATCGCACCCTCCACCGCCTTGTCGAGGTCCGCGTCCTCGAACACGACGAACGGCGCGTTGCCGCCGAGCTCCATCGAGGTGCGCAGCACGTTCTGCGCGGACTGCTTCAGCAGCGAGCGCCCCACCTCCGTCGAGCCGGTGAACGACAGCTTCCGGAGGCGCGGGTCGGCGATGATTGGTCCGGACACCTTGCCGGACGTGGAGGTGGTGATCACGTTCACCACGCCGGGCGGCAGCCCGGCGTCCTCCAGCAGCTTCGCGAAGTAGAGGGTGGTGAGCGGGGTGAGGGCGGCGGGTTTGACGACCACCGTGCATCCGGCTGCCAGTGCTGGCGCGATCTTGCGGGTGGCCATCGCGAGCGGGAAGTTCCACGGCGTGATGAGGAAGCACGGGCCGACGGGATGCTGCGAGACGATCATCCGCCCCGTCCCCTCCGGGCTGGTGGCGTAGCGTCCGGCGATGCGCACGGCCTCCTCGCCGAACCAGCGCAGGAACTCGCCGCCGTACGTGACCTCGCCGTTGGCTTCGGCGAGGGGCTTGCCCATCTCGAGCGTCATCAGCAGGGCGAACTCGTCGCGGCGCTCCTGCAGCAGGTCGAACGCCCTGCGCAGGATCTCCCCGCGCACGCGCGGCGCCGTGGCCGCCCAGTCGTCGGCAGCGGCGACGGCAGCATCCAGAGCGGCAGCACCATCCGCCTCCGACGCGTCAGCGATGGTCTTGATGGACTCCCCCGTCGCCGGGTCGAAGACGTCGATGCTGCGGCCCGACGTGCCGTCGACCCACGCGCCGCCGATGTACAGCCGGTCGGGGACCTTCGCCAGCAGTTCCTGCTCGTTCATCTCTCTTCTCCCATGTCTTCTGCGCCTGCGCGCTCCTCCACTGCAGCGGCCACCAACGGCACGGCGCGGTGGTCGATCTTCGTCGCCAGCGCGATCACCGTCGAGGTGCGGGTGATGCCCGGGTCGCTGACGATACGGTCGATCACCCGCTGCAGGTCGGCGTTCGAGCGCGCGACCGCGCGGATCATCAGATCGCCGGCGCCGGTGATCGTGTGCACCTCGAGCACCTCGGGGATCTCGCTCAGGTGCGAGACGACTGTCACGTCCCTGTCGCCCTGCGCGATCTCCGCCGTCACGAACGCCGTCACCGGGTAGCCGAGCCGTTCGCTGTCGATCGTCGGCGCGAAATCCTTGACGATCCCGGAGCGCTGCAAGCGGTCGAGTCTCGCCTGAACAGTGCCCCGCGCGACGCCGAGCCTGCGGGATGCCTCGAACACGCCGAGCCTCGGCTCAGCGGTGAGCAGCGCGATCAGCTCGGCGTCCAGCTTGTCGATCGGCATGCGGCCTCCTTCGGTCCTCGCACATCGTACGACTCGAAAGTGCGAACGCCTACACGCTGACGACGGCTCCCAGGAACGGCAGAGCAGCCTGCTTGAACGCTCGCGCGCTCAGCGATGTGACGTGGTTGCGACGGGGCAGTACGACCAGTTCGGCGCCGAGCGCGGCTGCCGCTTCCTCCCGCCCGTCGGTCACCGGATCCACCTCGCCGACCACGAGCATCGTCGGCGCGCTGGACCGCAGCGGCAATGGATGCGCGGCCATCCCGGACACGCACGCGGCGAGCGCCGCCGTGTCGACGCCCGGCGCCTGCCGCAGCGACGACAGCAGCGGGGCGAGCGGAGACTCCGGAGGAACGGTGTCCGTGCCGTCGAGCAGGGCGGAGCGCACAGCATCCACCCCCCAGTGGGCGAACTGCTCGACCGTTCCGATGCCGCCGACGACCACCCGGTGGATGCGATCGGGCGCGAGCCCGACAAGCGCCAGCGTCACCCACGACCCCATCGAGTACCCGACGACGTCCACGCGGTCGAGACCCTCCGCATCCAGCACGGCGACGAGGTCGCCGGCGAGAAGCTCCGGGGAGTACGCGGCAGGGTCGTGCGGCGCCGAGCTGGCGCCGTGGCCGCGCAGGTCGGGCACGATGGCGCCGCGGCCGGCCTCGGCGAGCGCGCGGACCCAGCCGGTCGCTTCCCAGGTAAGCGCTCCGGTGGTGGCGAAGCCGTGCACGAGGAGCACGGGGTCGTCGCCCGGGTGACGGACGTATGCGATGCGCATCCCGTCGCCGGTGGTCGCGACGCCCTCGTGTCCGGAGTCGGTCATGTCAGTCCTCCGGCAGCTGCAGGCGCACGCGACGTGCTGGTGCCTCGTCGACGGGCACGGTGCCGACGATGCCTGCGGTGTCGTCGTCGACGGTGAAGGTGATCAGCGACGCCCCGACCTCGAGCGTCTGCCCCTCCTCCGCGTGGAACCGCGCGACGGTCCCGGACTGCGGCGACGGCAGCTCGACGGCCGACTTCGTCGTCTCCACCTCGACCAGCGGCGCGTTCCGCTCGACGAACTCCCCCTCGGCGACCAGCCATTCCAGCACGGTCGCCTCCTGCAGGCCCTCGCCGAGGTCTGGCAGGGCGAACGTGATCTCAGCCACGGCGATACTCCAACGTCTTCTGTACGGCTTCCAGGATGCGGTCGATGCTCGGCAGGTACTCGTCTTCGAGCACCGGGGACGGGTACGGCACATCCCACCCTGTCACGCGCTGCACGGGTGCGCGCAGGTCGCCGAAGCAGCGCTCGGTGATGAGCGTGCTCACCTCGGCGCCGAGTCCGGCGGTGAGCGGCGCCTCGTGCACGACGACGGCGCGCTTGGTCTTCGCGACGGACGCGGCGAGCCCGTCGGCGTCGATCGGCTTCAGCCAGCGCAGGTCGACCACCTCGATCTCCACGCCGTCCTCCGCGCCGAGCTCGGCGGCCTGCAGGCAGCGGGCGACCATCGCGCCCCAGGCGACCAGCGTGACGTGCTTGCCCTGTCTGACGACCCGGGATGCGCCCACCGGCAGCCGCTCGGACAGCTCGGCCTCGTCCACGGCGGCCTTGTGCCAGTACCGCGACTTGGGTTCGAGGAAGATCACCGGGTCCGGGTCGTCGATCGCCTGCCGGAGCAGCGTGTACGCCTCCGCCGGGGTCGACGGCGAGACCACCTTGAGCCCTGGGACGTGCGCGAACAGCGCCTCCAGGCTCTCTCCGTGGTGCTCGGGCGCTCGGATACCGCCGAAGCTGGGCAGCCGCAGCGTGATCGGCATGGTGAACGCCCCACGGCTTCGGTAGTGCATCCTGGCGACCTGGTTCACGATCTGGTCGATGGCCGGATAGGAGAACCCGTCGAACTGGATCTCCGGCACCGGACGCCATCCGGCCATCGCGAGGCCGACCGCCATGCCCATGATCCCCGACTCGGCGAGCGTGGTGTCGAACACGCGGTCGTCGCCGTACTTGGCGTTCAGCCCGTCCGTGACGCGGAACACTCCGCCGAGCGTGCCGACGTCCTCCCCGAACACGAGGATGCGGTCGTCGGCGGCGAGGGCGTCGTCGAGCGCGCGGTTCAGCGCGCGCTGCATCGTGGTGACCTCGGCCGCAGCGGGTCGCTCACGCTCCCTGGTGATCTCAGCCATGTCGTGACTCCTCCCACGCGCGCTTCTGCCCGAGCAGCGCAGCAGGCGCGTCGGCGAACACGAAATCGAACATCTCCTCGCCCGGCCGTCCGCCGAGTGCGGCGACGTCGGCGCGCACCCGCTCGGTGAGAGCGTTCGCGGTGTCGGACACCTCGGCGAAGAAGTCGTCGCCGACGGTGCCTGTGGCCCGCAGCCGCTCCTCGCACAGCGACAGCGGGTCGCGCGCGAGCCAGCTCTGCTCCTCGTCCAGGCTGCGGTAGCGCCCGGGGTCGTCGGAGGTCGAGTGCGGGCCGAGACGGTAGGTCATCGCCTCGATCACGGTCGGGCCACCCCCGTCGCGGGCGCGGTCGAGGGCCTCGCGGGTCGCTTCGTACACGGCGACGACGTCGTTCCCGTCGATCCGCACCCCGGGCATCCCGTACCCGGCGGCGCGCGCGGCGACCGAGCCGCCCGCGACCTGCCTGCTGGTGGGGACCGAGATGGCCCAGCCGTTGTTCTGGCAGAAGAACACGACGGGCAACTGCGAGACGCCTGCCGTGTTCATGGCCTCGTGGATGTCGCCCTGCGAGCTGGCGCCGTCGCCGAAGTACGCGATCGCGCATCCCCCGCTGCGGTCCAGCTTGGCGCCGAGCGCCCACCCGACGGCGTGCGTGACGGCTCCGCCGACGACGGCGTTGATCGGGGCGAGCCTGGCGGCGGCCGCATCCCACAACCCGCCGTGCCACGCACCCTGGTGCGAGGCGAGATAGGCGACCGGGTCGACCCCCATCGCCACGGCGACGCCCAGCTCCCGATAGGTCGGGAAGGCGAAGTCGCGCGCCAGATCGAGGGCGGCGGCGCTGCCCACCTGGGCGGCCTCCTGCCCGCGCATCGGCGCATAGCCGGGCACGATGCCCTGCCGCTGCATGGCGACACCATCGAGGTCGAGCCGCCGCACGGTCACCATCGTGCGATACAGCCGCCGGAGGAGCGCAGCATCGTCGCCGCGCTCGCCGACGGCGCTCTCGGGAGTGGTCAGGGTCATGCCGCCATGCTCGCAGGGCCGGATGCGGTGGGCAACACGCTCAGCGTGCGCTGCTCATCCTGTCTATTCCGGATATGGATGCGTCGCGGACACTGCACAATGTGCACAGTCGGCTTCGGGCACGGCAGGCGGATTGCGCTACCGCCTACTCGGCGGTCGTCACCGCTTCCGCCCCACGCCGCTCCTCGTGCGTCGCGTCCTTCCACAGCTTCGACGGCCACCAGATCGCGCGACCGATGTCGTAGGAGACGGCGGGCACCAGCAGCGAGCGCACGATGACCGTGTCGAGCAGGACGCCGAAGGCGACGATGAAGGCGATCTGCGCCAGGAACAGGATCGGGATGACGCCGAGGGCCGCGAACGTCGCCGCCAGGACGACGCCGGCCGACGTGATGACGCTGCCCGTCACGCCGAGGCCGCGCAGGATGCCGGGGCGCGTCCCGATGCGCAGGGACTCCTCCCTCACCCGCGTCATCAGGAAGATGTTGTAGTCCACGCCGAGCGCCACCAGGAACACGAAGCCGAACAGCGGCACCGCGGCGTCCGCTCCGGGGAAGTGGAACAGGTGGTTGAACACCAGGGCCGAGACACCGAGCGCTGCCGCGTACGAGAGCACGACGCTCGCGATGAGGAGCACGGGGGCGAGGATCGAGCGGAGCAGCAGCATCAGGATCACCAGGATGACCGCGAGCACGATCGGGATGATCTTGATCAGGTCGCTCTGCGCAGTGTCGTTGGTGTCGAGCGCGATGGCGGTGACGCCGCCGACGAGCACCGTCGGGTCCGTCTTCGGCAGGGTCTCCCTCAGATCGCGGACCGTCTGCTCCGCCGCGGCGGAGTCCGCCTCCGACGAGAGGGTCGCGTTGATGAGCACGCGGCCGTCCTTCACGATCGGTTCCGGCGCCGGGCCGGCCGGACCGGATGCGCCGCCGGCCGAGGCGGGCCGGGCGTTGCCGGTGTAGAGCGTGGCCGTCGCGATGCCATCCGTGTTCTCGACGGCGGAGAGGACAGCATCCGCGTCGCCTTCCTTCGCGACGATGAGCACGGGGCTGCCCGAGCCGGCGTCGAAGTGCTTCGCGAGGATCTTCTGCCCGTCGGCGGCGTCCGACTGGGTGAGCACGAGGTCGGTCTGCTGCACCCCGTTCGCCTTCAGCTGGGTGACGCCGGCGGCGCACGCCGCGAGCAGCACGAGGGCGACGACCCAGGTCACCCTGGGGCGGCGGGCGATGAGGGTCCCGACCCTGCGCCAGAGTCCCGTGATGCCTTCGAGCCCCGCGATGCGCCGGCCGTCGGCGTGCTTGTGCTCCGCCGGATGCTCGCCAACGAACTTCGGGCGGAACGGCCAGAACGAGACGCGGCCGAACACGACGAGCAGCATCGGGAGCAGGGTGAGGGCGGACAGCAGCGAGAACACGATGCCGATGGCGGCGATCGGCCCGAGGCTCTTGTTGGAGTTGAGGTCGGAGAAGAGCAGGCACAGCAAGGCCAGGATCACCGTCGCACCGGAGGCGGCGATCGGCTCCCACGCCGCACGCCAGGCCCGCCCGATGGCCGCCCAGCGCGACTCGACGTGCTCCAGGGACTCCCGGTAGCGGGCGACCAGCAGCAGCGAATAGTCCGTGGCGGCGCCGATCACCAGGATCGACAGGATGCCCTGGCTCTGCCCGCTGAGCTTGATCCAGCCCCACAGCGCGAACAGGTAGACCACCAGGATCGCGGCGCACAGGGCGAAGATCGACGTGAACAGCACGAGGAACGGCAGCACGAGCGATCGGTAGACCAGCAGCAGGATGAGGAACACGGCGCCGACGGCCACCAGCAGCAGGATGCCGTCGATGCCGCCGAATGCGTTGACCAGGTCGGCGGTGAGCCCGGCGGGTCCGGTCACCCAGCCCTGGGTTCCGTCCGGCAGGTTGTCGGCGACCACGGTGCGCAGGTCGGCGACCACGGTCTTCACGTGGTCGGAGTCCGCGATCGGAACGATGAACTCGACCGCTTTGCCGTCCTCGGACGGGATCGGCCCCGCGACGCTGGTCTCGGCATCGCCTTCCGGCTTCTGCACGCCGTCGACCTGACCGAGTTTCACGCCGAGACTCGCGTACTCCGCCAGGTCCGACTTCGGGATGCTCGCGTCCGACTGCACCACCACGATCGCCGGGATCGCATTCGAGTCCGTGAACTTCTTCTGCCACTCCTGCACTTCCGTCGACTCCGCACTGGCAGGGAGGAAGGCGGCCTGGCCGTTCTCGGAGACGGAGGAGAGCTTGCCGAAGGTAGGACCGCCGACGCCGGCGGCGATGAACCAGATGACGATGACGACGGCGGGCAGCACGATGCGCAGCCAGCGTGCCGGAGTCCAGTCGGATCGGGTCTTCATCAGTGCGCCTCCGGATTAGCTAGCCAAGTTAGTAATCAGCTTAGCGCGCATAATGTGAGGGTGCTACCCCGCGTCCCGCCTATCACCCCGCCGTGACGAGCTCCGCTCCCGCGTGCGCCAGCTCCGCCAGCGCCGCCTCCGACGACGCGGGCGCGACCCCCGCCACCAGGTCGGTCAGCACGCGGACCCGCTGACCCTGGCTCAGCGCATCCAGGGCGGACGCCCGCACGCAGTAGTCCGTCGCGATGCCGACGACGTCGATCTGGTCGATGCCGTGCTCGTCGAGCAGGTTGTGCACGCTCGACCCCGCCTCGGTGTGACCCTCGAAGATCGAGTACGCCGGGACGCCCTGGCCCTTCCGGATGTGGAACGTCACCGCAGAGGTGTCGAGCGCCGGGTGGTATTCGGCGCCCGTCGTGCCCGCCACGCAGTGCTGCGGCCAGGTGACGACGAAGTCCGGGGACGCATCCGTCGCGAAGTGCCCGCCGTTGTCGTTGTCGGCGTCGTGCCAATCGCGGCTGGCGAAGATCTCCGCATACTCGGAGGCATGCTCGGCGAGGTAGCGGGTGATCCCCGCGGCCACCGCAGCGCCGCCGTCGACGCCCAGGGCGCCGCCCTCCGTGAAGTCGTTCTGCACGTCGATGATGAACAGAGCCTTGCCCATGATGGCCTCCGTCACTGGTTGGAGAGGTTGCCGCCGCACTTGTAGAAGCCGGTGACGAGCGTGTCGATCGCCTGCTTGGCATTGTCTCCCACATTGCCGAGCGCGAACACCGCGAACGTCAGCGGGGTGCCGTCCGCCGCGTTGATGATCCCGGACAGCGTGTACCCGTTGTCGATCCACCCGGTCTTCGCGAGCACGGCTCCCCTGGCGACCGAGTTCGCTCCGGTGAACCTGCTGTATCCCGGCCCGAGCGTGCCGGACTGCCCGGCGACCGGCAGGCCGTCGTAGACGACGCCGAGCCCGTTCTGCTTGTTGAGCACCTTGATGAACAGCTGCGTCAGGTACGACGGCGGCACGGCGTTGTCCGCGCTGAGCCCCGACCCGTCGGCAATGTGGATGCCCGTGGTGTCGATGCCGTACGGCTTCAGCGCGGCGAGCACCCCGGCGTTCTCGGCGTCGAACGTGTTGCCTGCGCCCGTCTTGATCGCGACGAGCCTGGCCAGCTCCTCCATGATCGTGTTGTCGGAGACGCGCATCGCCTGGTCGATCAGCGTGGTCACCGGCTGCGACTGCACGGCCGCGAGCTGCGGAGCTCCCGCCGGGGCCGTGCCTGCGCTGACCGGGACGTTCGTGCCGAGGTACTGCTGGAAGTACTGCACGGCACGGGCGACGGGGTCGGTGCTGCGCGGGGACTCGACGGCGGTGGGGTCGTCCCTATCGCCGTCCACCTGCAGCGCTGTGATGTACGAGGTCGAGCCTTCGACGACGCGCTCCTCGCGCTCGTCCCAGCTCGGCTGCCACACCGGGCCGCCGAACAGCGACGTGTCCGTGACGATCGAGGTGACGGGCTGGCCGCCCATCGCCTGGTTGACCTGATTGGCGAGATCCTGGATCTTCGGGGCGCCGGTGTAGAACGACGCCTGTCCGTCCGGCAGCCGGGAGAGCGTGACGTCTCCCCCGCCGACGATGACGATCTGGCCGGGCACGCTGCCCTTGACCACCGTGGTCGCCACCCGGTAGTCGGGGCCGAGCACCTGCAGAGCGGCAGCGGAGGTGAGGGTCTTCAGCACGCTCGCGGTGGGTCCCGGCTTTCCGCCGTTCCTGTCGAAGACGACCTCGCCGGTGCGCGCATCCACCACCTGGGCTTCGAGGTTGCCGAGCCTGCCGTCCTGCGACAGCCCGGCAACGGAGCAGGTGCGCACACGGCTTGCCGCCGGCTGGTTGGCGGGGACGGGACGCACAGGGTCGGCGGTCTTGGTCGGGGTGGGCGTGGGAGTCGGGGTCGCGCTGTGGGTCGGCACGGCGGCCGCCTCGGCGGGCGAGCCGACGGTAGCCCCGAGGGCCACCGACCCTGCGCCGAGGATGACGAACGCAGCGGATGCCCCGGCGATGATCCACGCCTTCGGGTGGTTCCTGATCGCGGCGAGCACGCCTCCGAAGGCCGCGGCCGCACCGGCGCCGACGCCTGCGCCCGACCCGGCGCGCTCCTCCGAGCGCCTGGCCGCACGGGTCGACGCGGTGGCGGGATCGCTCGGCGATGCCGAGTCCGCTGGAGGGACGATGGTGGCGGGGGTGTCGGCCGATTCCGGTTCAGAGCCGTCCGGCATGCCAATATCGGGCTGGTCCGATTCGCGCATCCGGGTATATTACCTGCGTTTACTGGGAGAGCGAATCCGGATGCGCCGGTGCGAGCACGCGCCGTCTCGCGGCCGGCGGCGCCAGGATCGCCCGCCCGACCCGCTGCGACAGCAGCATCGACGGCCGCTCGATCACCCGGTAGAACCCCTCTGCCGCCAGTAGGACCACCGGCAGCAGCGCCAGCGCGACGAACAGCCACGGCAGCCACGCGTCCGCCCCGGTGACCAGCGCGGCAGCCACCAGGATCGGCTCGTGGATGAGGTACACGCTGAACGAGCGCGTGCCCGCCCACTGCACCGGCCGGGTCTCCAGCACCCGCCTTGCCGGGGCTTCGAGCGCGATGAAGACCACTCCGGCCACACCGATCAGGCTCACAGCGGCGAGCGCCGCGGACACCGGCGTATACACCGCGCCCGTCGGCACGAGGCTCGGCGAGATCATCAGCAGCAGCGCTCCCGCGATCACCGGCCACCAGCTCCGGATGCGCGTGGCCAGCCGCGCGATCGTCTCCCGCCGCGAGGCGACGATCATCCCGATCCCGAACACCGGCAGATACTGCAGGATCCCTCCGGTCAGCCACGACAGCGGGAGCGCGTCGAGCACGGCCGGGAAGCGCGAGACGGCGGACAGGGCGATGAGCAACGCGATACCGCCCAGCCACCAGTCGTGCACGCGCGCGACCTTCAGCAGCACGAACATCACGGGGAGCAGCAGCGAGAACCACACTTCCCAGGTCAGCGACCACAGCGGGCTGTCGAGGTTGGAGGTGCCGAGCACCAGCACCAGGTCGTGCCACACCGCCGAGAAGGTCGGAGGGAGGTGGGTGGCCAGCCAGCTGCTCCCCACCGATGGGTCGCGCGGCACGGCCACGGCCAACAGCAGCGCGAACGCCACGGCACCCCACACCGGGACGTACAGCCTCAGGATGCGCCTGCCGTAGTACGCCAGGATGCTCCTCGGACTCTGCCGGTGCGTCAGCAGCGGAAGGGTGAGCACGAAACCGGAGAGCACGAAGAAGATCAGCACGGCCTCGTGCCCGGGCATGACCAGTCGCAACGGTGTGCGGAACAGCCACCATTCCGGAGTCAGCGGCGTCGCGTCCGCCTTCTCGATGTAGAGCACGGAGACCGCGGGCACCACGAGCAGTGCGTGATAGATCACCACAGACAGGGCGGCGACCCCGCGGAGGCCATCGAGGGAGCGGTACCGATGACCCGTCGCCGCCGGTGCCGCTCCGTGCGCGGCTTCGGGCGCCCCCTCACCCGGAGCCGACGTCACGGAACGACCGCCACGGCGTAGTTGTCGAACCGGGTGGTCACCGGGGTGAGCGTCGCCGCCGCCGACACGTACACGCGCAGGCCGACCGCGCCGTTCGCCTGCAGGGCGGCGGTCGCGTCTGTCACGCTCGCCTGCCAGGCGGTGGGCTCGGCCTGGATGGCGGGCCAGAGCTTCGCACGCACGGTGGTCGGCGACGTGCCGAACACCTGGACGCGCAGCGAGAGCTGTTGGCCCGCCGCGTATGTCAGCCCGGAGACCGGCACGGCCTGCAAGGTGTTGCCGCTCTGCAGCAGCTGCACCTGCACGGCCCCGCTCGAGCTGATCCAGGCGCGGCCCTCGTAGCCGACGGAACCGACCTGGCGTCCGATGGCGGAGACGAAGATCCCGCCACCCGACGACGCGACATCGGTGGTGAAGGTCACCGTCGTGTCCGTCCTGTTCGACGACACCGCGTTCAGCGTCTCCGTCTTGGTGTTCCCGGCCGGCACGATCATCTGCCCGGTCCCGGAGGCGACGGCGTACGCGGAGGCGACCCCCGCGCCCGTCCAGGCGCCGCCGACGTCCGCGGTGCCCCAGCCGCTCGCGACCGACCGTTCGAACGCATCCCGTGCCACCGTGTTGCCGGTTGCCGCCGTGACCGTCACCGGTTTGGAGGTGCTGGCCTGGCCGCCCCTGTTGTCCGTCACCGTGAGCGCGACAGTGTATGTGCCGGCCGCCGCGTAGGTGTGGCCTGCCGTGGCGCCCGTCGCCGTGCCTCCGTCGCCGAACGTCCACGCGTACGAGGCGATGGACCCGTCCGGATCACTGGATGCGCTGCCGTCGACGGACACGGACAGCCCGTTCGGCGTCGCCACGAACGACGCGACCGGGTTCTGGTTCGCTCCTCCGCCCGCGATGGTCACCGTGTTGCCCGTGCGGTTGATCTGGTTGCCGTCCGGATCCGTGACGTAGAGGCGATAGGTGTGCTGGCTGCCCCCGGCGAGCCCGCTGTCGGTGAAGCCCATCGCCGGACGGTTCCAGAACGTCGACAGCTGGTTGGTCTGGTAGACCGGGCTGGCGGTGTTGCCGTCGCGGACGAGTTTGTAGTTCAGGTTGGTGTTGTCCTGGTCGTATGTCGATGTCCAGGTGATCCTGGCCTGCCCTGCGGCGGGCGAGGTGGCGTTCGGTGTGGCGGCGGTGTTGTTGTTCGGTCCGACCTTGCTGCGTACGACGCTGTCGAACGCATACCGGGTGAGGCCGTACTGGGCAACGCCGTTGACGAATGGGAACTCACCACCGACCGCGAGGTACTGGCTGTTGCCCGCAAGGCTCCACGCGGCCTGCCCCTGGCCGGTGTACGAACCGGTCACGTAGTCGGGGAACCAGTTCAGCAGCGTCGGCGACGGCTGGCCGCTGAAGTTGAAGTAGCTGCGGTTGCCGTCGTTCGTGAGCGTCCCCGTCCTCGCCTTCGAGAACGCGATGGAGTGGTGGAAGGTGCGCGGGTTGGTCTCCGGATATCCGCCAACGTTCCGGCAGTCGTGCGGGTGACCGACGGCGTAGAGCGCGTCGCCGAGCGGGTAGACCGAGTACGTGTCGCCGTGGCAATCCTCCAGCCAGATGAGGGCTCCCGAGTTCGCGTCGGCCGCGAAACTGCCCTCCAGATTGCCGCCGGAACCGAACACGTACCCGGCGCCGTAGATGCGGTCGGCTGTCGCGACCAGGGTGGTGATCCCGGCCTGGGTTCCCGCATCCCTGACCACGCTGTTGGCGGGGAACGGCAGGTTGGCGCCCGTCGTCCCCGTCAGCATGGCCAGGCCGTAGTGTGCGCTGCCGTTCATGTTCTTGAAGCGGCCGCCCGCATACACTTTGCTGCCGTCCGGGCTCACGGCCAGCGCATCCACGACGTAGTCGGCGCTGGCCGTCCAGCCGGTCATCAACGAGCCGTTGGATGCGTCGATCTTGGCGATGTATCCCCGGCTCGTGCCGTTCACGCTCGAGAACGTGCCTCCGGCGTAGACCGCCGTGTTGGTCGCAGCGAGCGCCCTCACCTCGCTCTCCATGATCGGCCGGAACGAGCTGACGATCTGCCCGGTCGCCGTGCTGATCGCCACGATCCGGTAGTAGTTGCCCCCGCCGGCGGTGGTGAAGTCGCCACCGACGTACACGCGGCTCCCGTCCGGCGTCGCCGCGACGGCCAGCGCCTGCGCGTTCAACGGCACGTTGAAGGAGGAGATGAGCGCACCCGTGGTGATGTCGTACGCGAGCAGGTTGCTGCGCGGGGTCGTGTTCGACCCGGCCGGCGACCCTGCGGGGCGCGCGGTGGTGAACTTGCCCGCGACGTAGACGGTGTTCCCGACGACGGTCTGTGCCCAGGCGACGCCGTCGATCTGCGTGGTCGGCAGCGCATCCGCCCCGACGGTCGGCGGCGTGGCCGGATTGGTCGGGTCGGGAGGCATGGTGTCTGCGCTGGCCGGGCCGGCGATCGCCAGCCCTCCGAAGACGAGACCGATCGCCGTGACGACGGACGCGGCGATTCCGAGACCTCGGGACCTGGACGTGCGGAAAATGCTCATGACAACCTCGGGCAGGCTTGTCGTCTCGCGCTGCGGACAGTGCGGGATGCGCCCGGCGGCTCGGCGAAGCGGCGGGCGGATGTGAAGTTTCGGGTTCGCGCTTCGGCGCCGCTCTCGTCGAGCGCTGCCCCGGCCACGAGTTCGGCGGGCTCTCGGCCCGGCCAAACCTGAATGTTTCTCAACTTCCGACCAGAGTACGCCTCAGACAGCCCGGTTGACCCCGTGCTGGCACGGATTTCTGGTGCGAGGCAAAAGAAGCAGCCCCGTCCTGCGGGACGGGGCTGGTGGAGCCGCCCAAGGGAATCGAACCCTTGACCTTCTCATTACGAGTGAGATGCTCTGCCGACTGAGCTAGGGCGGCGTGGGTCTCGCCCGGGGGCGTAACGCACAGTCAGATAGCTTACCCGATGTTGGAGGGTGCCACTGACCATCTGAGATTGCGGCTCAGCGCACCTGGGTGCCGAGCGCCTGCAGCTGTGCGAACGAACTGCGGAGGCGGTCGGCCAGCGGCTCGACGCCTCCGTGGTCCGCCCAGCACGACCAGGCGTGGCGCATCCCGGCGAAGGAGACGTATGTGACGAGCCTGGCGCGCTGGTGCAGCGCTTCGTGCTCGTCAGCGAGCTCGGGATCGTCGTGGGCGAGGCGGCGCTGCACGATGGCGCTGAGGGCGTCCTCGAACTGGTGCATGCTCGCCATGCGCTGGGCGAAGAGTTCCGGGTTGTCTTTGAGGAGGGCCCTGCGGAGCGCGTGGAGTTCGTGGACGCTTCTGGTCGCGTCCGCCGCCTCCGCTCCTCCTGGATCGCCGTCGGTGAGTTCGATCGTGTCGATCGCCGCGATCAGGAGTTCGCTGATGCCGTCGAGGATGGGCTCGTCCGGCCCGGCGTCGATGAAGCGTTCGATGCGCTCCTCGTCCGGCAGCTCGGGAAGCTCGCCGATGATGGCGGACTCTTTCGACGGGAAGTAGTTGAAGAACGTCCGGGGCGACACGTTGGCCGCGTGGCTGATCTCGTCGATGGTCACCCGGTCGAAGCCGCGCTCGCTGGCGAGTTCGAGGGCGGCCAGCTGGATCGCGCGCCTGGTCGCCAGGCGCTTCCGCTCGCGGAGTCCGAGTTCCTCCTGCACCATGCTCATGGGACGATTATTTCATTCTCTGCAAATTTGCACCACTCCGCGGAGGATCGGATCAGCAGGTCTTCCCGTCCTCCGGGATGGTGCCCTTGACGAGGAATTCATCGACGGCGCCGTTCACGCACGAGTTGGACTTGTTGTACGCCGTGTGGCCCTCGCCCTTGTAGGTGAGCAGGTGCCCGTTCTCGAGCTCGCCCGCGAGGTTCTTCGCCCACACGTACGGGGTCGCCGGGTCGTTCGTGGTGCCGACGACCAGGATGGGCGCGGAGCCTTTCGCGGCGATCGGACCGCGCTCGACGGTCGAGGTGTACGGCCAGTTCGCGCATCCGATGTCGCCGTAGGACATGTACGGGCCGATCACCGGCGCGTCCTTCGCGAGCTGGGCGGCCTGCGAGCGCATCGTCGCCGGATCGGCGTCGTAGGTGTAGTCGAGGCAGTTGATCGCCATGAACGCCTCGGTGGAGTTGTCCCCGTACGTCCCGTCGCTCTGCCTGTTGTTGTATGCGTCCGCCAGCGAGAAGGCGGTGGATGCGCTCCCCTTCATCACCGAGGTGAACATGTCGCTCAGGTACGACCACGCCGTCGCGTCGTAGAGCGGGTAGATGATCGCGGTGACGAGCGTGTTCGCGCCGAGTTCCCGCCCGTCCGAGTTGCGGATGGGACTGCGCTCGACCGAGGAGAGCAGGTCGCTGATGGTCTTCATCGAGTCGTCGACCGAGCCGCTGAACGGGCAGTCCTTCTGCGCGAGACAGTCTTTGAGGTATGCGCGCAGCGCGCTCTCGAAGCCTTCGGCCTGCACCTTGGTCACGTCGAAGTTGCTCGCGGCGGGGTCGAGCGCTCCGTCGAGGACGAGGCGGCCGGTCTTGCCGGGGTAGAGGTCGGCGTAGACCGCGCCGAGGTATGTGCCGTACGAGTATCCGAGGTAGTTGAGCTTCTTGTCGCCCAGCACGGCGCGCAGCAGGTCGAGGTCGCGC
Organism: Leifsonia araucanica; assembly: GCF_051161895.1. NCBI lineage: Bacteria > Bacillati > Actinomycetota > Actinomycetes > Micrococcales > Microbacteriaceae > Leifsonia > Leifsonia araucanica. Next base: position 3,691,082 of record NZ_JBMBTW010000002.1, on the reverse strand, counting down.
GCGGCGCTGACGGTGTCGACGTGCTCCAGCAGCGACCCGGTGTTGGTCGAGCAGGCGGAGCCGAAGTCTTTCGACACCGTCGTGTTCTCCGCGATCCACTCGTCCGACCCGCGCGTGCCCGGCGTGATGCCGTACAGGTATTCGTCCATCTGCTTGGCGTCGTAGCACTTCACGGCTGTCGAGTGCCCGACACCCCGCGGATCGAAGCCGACCACGTCGAAGTGCTGCTGCAGCGTGCTGTCCGTCGCGTAGTCGACGGAGTCCCTCACGAAGTCGTAGCCGGAACCACCAGGACCGCCGGGGTTCACCAGCAGCGATCCCTGCTTCGTGCCCTTGGCGGTCTGCCGGATGAGCGCCAGCTCGATCTCTCCCGCCGACGGCTTCTTCCAGTCCAGGGGCGCTTTGGCCGTCGCGCACTGCTTGCCGGAGGCGCAGCTCTGCCACTTCAGCACCTGGCTGTAGAACGGCTGCAGGTCGGCGGCGACCTGCTCGGCGACGGGGGTGGAGGTCTGCGTGGTCTTGGCGGGGATGAACCAGGTGACGCATCCGGTGAGGGTCAGGGCGACGACGGCGGCGATCGCGACGAGCACGGTGCGGGTGCTGCGGCGTGCTCCGCTCCGGGCGGGGCGAGCGGCTGGGCGGCCCTGGCGGGTGGTCACTGGTCGTTCCCCTTTCGAGCGGCACCGCCGCGCAGGATGGTGGTGAGCATGGCCTCGATCGCCAGCGCCGGCGCGACGTTCCCGTCGATCCTCTGCCGGGCGGTGGCGATCGCATCCATCGCGGCGAGCGTAGCTGCGGGACTCGTGTGAGTGCTGAGAGCATCCAGCCGGTCGCGCAGCTCGAGGTTCACGAGCTCGCTCCCGCTGCCGAGCTGCAGCATCATCACGTCCCGATACAGCGAGAGCAGGTCGACCAGGATGCGGTCGATCCCGTCGCGGAGGCTGCGCGTCGCCCGCCGCTTCTGGTCCTCCTCGAGCTGCCGGAGCTGCGAGCGCAGCGCGGGAGGGATGGTGCCACCCGGTTCGATGCCGAGCGAGCGCAGCGCGTGCTCGCGCTCCTCCGCATCCCGTTCCTCCGTGATCGCCTTCGCGTCTGCCCCGGCGATCTCGAGCAGGCTCGCCGCCGTGATCACGGCGTCGGAGACCGACCGGATGCGCAGCACGCGCTCCAGGGTCTCCTCGCGCCTGCGTCGGGCCTCGTCGTTGGTCGCGAGCCGGTGCGCCATGCCGATGTGGCTCTGCGCGTGCCGGGCCGCCCGTTCGGCCGTCACGGAGTCGACGCCGTCACGGCGCTCGATGAGGGACGCGACATCGGACACGCTCGGAACGCGCAGCCGCACGGTGCGGACCCGCGACCGGATGGTCGGGATCAGGTCGGCGTCGCTGGGCGCGCAGAGGATCCAGACGGTGCGCTCCGGCGGCTCCTCCAGAGCCTTGAGGAGCACGTTCGACGTGCGCTCGCTCATCCGGTCGGCGTCTTCGATGATCATCACGCGGTACCGGCCGACCGACGGGGAGAACTGCGAGCTGGCGACCAGCGTGCGCACCTCCTCGATGGAGATGATGACGCGCTCGGTGCTGAGCACGGCGAGGTCGGGGTGCGTGCGCGCCTCCACCTGGCGTTGCGTCGCGAGGTCGCCCTCCGGGGTGCCGGGGCTGAGCAGCGCGGTCGCGAAGGCGAACGCGAGGTTGGACCTGCCGGAGCCGGGCGGCCCGGTGATCAGCCAGGAGTGCGTCATGCTCCGTCCGGTCGGCGAGCCGGACGTGGAGCCTGCAGCCGTCGCGGACCCTGCGGCGCCTCCTTCAGCGACGGCGACAGTGGATGCGCTGGGCGCAGACCCTCCCGCCGCTGCGGCTTTGAAGATGGCGATGGCGTCGTCCTGACCCGTCAGGTCATCCCACACTGCCATGCCTCCCAGGCTAGCGGTCGCCACCGACACCGCCGAACCCACGACGTCTCCGGATGCGCGGCTCGCGGCCGCAGTCAGACATATGCCTGGTCACTCATACGCCGGGTCACACATACGGTTCGAGCCTGGCGCGGATGTCCGCGGCGATCTCGTCGACGGGACGCGACGCATCCACCACCAGGAACCGCTCGGGCTCCGCCTCGGCCAGACCGAGGTATGCGGCGCGCACGCGGGCGTGGAAGTCGGACTTCTCTGCCTCGAGCCTGTCATAGCGGGTGCGCGAGGAGTCGAGCCGCTGCCTGGCGGTGGCCTCGTCGAGGTCGAGGAGAATCGTCAGGTCGGGCAGGAGCCCTTGCGCCGCCCACAGCGACAGGTCGCGGATCTCCTTCGGGTCGAGCACCCGCCCTGCGCCCTGGTACGCGACGGAGGAGTCGAGGTAGCGGTCCTGCAGGACCACCTCCCCGCGCGCGAGCGCCGGCCGCACGAAGGTCTCGATGTGGTGCGCCCGGTCGGCGGCGTAGAGGAGGGCTTCCGCACGAGCGGCGATGTCGCCGCGATGGTGCAGCACGATCTCGCGGATCTCGACGCCGACCTCCGTGCCACCCGGCTCGCGGGTGCGCACGACGGTGCGACCGCGCGCGGCCAGCCACTCCTCGATCAGCTTCGCCTGCGTTGACTTGCCCGTTCCGTCGCCGCCCTCGATGGTGATGAAGAGCCCGCGGCGTTCCGGATGCGTGTCGACCGTGCTCACTCCGCTGCCGGTTTCGTGGCCGCCGCCTTGCGTGTGGTGGTGGTCTTGGCCGCGGTCGTCTTCGCCGCGGTGGTCTTGGCTGTAGTCGTCTTCGCCGCCGTCGTCTTGGCCGCCGTGGTCTTCGCCGCCGTGGACTTCGCCGCAGGCTTCTTCGCGGGCGCCTTCTTGGCCGGAGCCTTCTTGGCGGGTGCCTTCTTCGCCGGACCCTTGGCGCGCTTGTCAGCGAGCAGCTGCACTGCCCGCTCGAAGTCGACCTCGTCGACCGTCTCGCCGCGCGGGATGGTCGCGTTCGTCTCGCCGTCGGTCACGTACGGGCCGAACCGGCCGTCCTTGACCTTGATCGCCTTGCCGCTGACAGGGTCGGCGTCGAACTCCTTGAGCGCGCTCGACGCCCGCCGGTTGCCGTACTTGGGCTGCGCGAACAGTTCGAGCGCCCCCGCCAGGTCGATGCCGAAGATGTCGTCCTCGCTGGTCAGCGAACGGGTGTCCGTGCCCTTCTTGAGGTATGCGCCGTATCGTCCGTTCTGGGCCTGGATCTCTTCCCCGCTCTCCGGGTCGATCCCGACCGTGCGCGGCAGGTCGAGCAGCTGCAGAGCGGTGTCGAGGTCGAGGGTCGCGAGGTCCATCGACTTGAACAGGGACGCCGTGCGCGGCTTCGCGGCCGCGGCCTTCTTCACCGGCTTCTTGGCCGGAGCGGCGACGACTTCTCCCGTGGCCTGGTCGACGGTCTCCGCCGCGGCCTCCTCCGGATCGATCTCGGTCACGTACGGCCCGAACCGGCCGTCCTTCGCGACGATGTTCTTGCCGTTCTCGGGGTTCACGCCGAGGACCCGGTCGGTGAGGACGGGTGCTTCGATGAGCTCGTGCGCCTTGGCGGGCGTCAGCTCGTCGGGCGCGAGCTCCGGCGGGATGTTCACCCGGCGGGGCGTTGCCCCTTCCGCCGCGCCTTCTTCGGCGACTTCGAGGTATGGGCCGTACTTGCCGATCCGCAGCGTCACGTCGTCGTCGATGGCGATCGAGTTGATGCTGCGCGCGTCGATCTCTCCCATGTTGTCGATGACCCGGCGAAGGCCGGTGTGCTTGTCGCTGCCGAAGTAGAAGCTGTTCAGCCAGTCGACGCGCTCGGCCTCGCCGTCGGCGATGCGGTCGAGGTCGTCTTCCATCTCGGCGGTGAAGTCGTACTGCACGAGGTCGCCGAAGTAGTCCTCCAGCAGCCGGACGACGGAGAACGCCACCCAGCTCGGGACGAGCGCCTGCCCGCGCGGCGTGACATACCCGCGGTCGACGATCGTCGAGATGATGCTGGCGAACGTCGACGGCCGGCCGATGCCCAGCTCTTCGAGCGCCTTGACGAGGCTGGCCTCCGTGTAGCGCGGCGGCGGGGTGGTCTCGTGGCCGTCGGCCTCCACATCCTGGACGTGCAGCTCCTGGCCGACCTGCAGCGGCGGCAGCTTGGCGTCTGCGGAGTCGGACGAGTTGCGCTCTTCGTCCTTGCTCTCCTCGTATGCGTTGAGGAATCCACGGAATGTGATGACGGTGCCGCTCGCGGTGAACTCGCCGACCGTGCCGTCGTGGACGCCCTCGGTGATCTTCGTCTCGACGGTGACGGATGCGGTCTGTCCCTTGGCGTCGGCCATCTGCGAGGCGACGGTGCGCTTCCAGATCAGGTCGTACAGGCGGAACTCGTTGCCGCGGAGCACCTTCTCGAGCTCGGCGGGTGTGCGGAAGACCTCACCGGACGGGCGGATCGCCTCGTGCGCCTCCTGGGCGTTCTTGCTCTTCGAGGCGTAGGTACGCGGCTTGTCAGGAACCGTCTCCGGTCCGTAGAGCTTGGCGGCCTGGGTGCGGGCCGCGTTGGTGGCCTGCTGGGAGAGCGAAGCGGAGTCGGTTCGCATATAGGTGATGTAGCCGCTCTCGTACAGCGACTGTGCGACGCTCATCGTCTGCTTCGCGGAGAAGCGCAGCTTGCGCGCAGCCTCCTGCTGCATGGTCGACGTGGTGAACGGCGCAGCCGGGCGGCGGGAGTACGGCTTGGAGTCGACCTTGCCGACCGTGACGACGGTGCTCGGCTGCGAGATGGCGGCGGCGAGGCTGGTTGCGGTTTCCTCGTCCAGGGTGCGCGCGTTGGACGTGAGCTTTCCGTGGTCGTCGAAGTCGCGCCCTGTGGCGACGCGCTCTCCGGACAACCGGGCGAGCCTCGCCTCGAAACCGTTCGCCTCTTCCGGCGTGAAGTGCGCCGTCAGGCCCCAGTAGGACGCAGGAACGAACGCGAGACGCTCACGCTCCCTGTCGACGACGAGCCTGGTCGCGGCGGACTGCACGCGCCCGGCGGACAGCCCAGGGCCGACCTTGCGCCACAGCACGGGCGAGACCTCGTACCCGTACAGCCGGTCCAGGATGCGCCTGGTCTCTTGGGCGTCGACCAGCGCGGTGTCGATCTCTCTGGTGTTGTCCCTGGCCTTCTCGATGGCTTCTTTGGTGATCTCGTGGAACACCATCCGCTTCACGGGGACCTTCGGCTGCAGCACCTCGATGAGGTGCCACGCGATGGCCTCTCCTTCGCGGTCCTCATCCGTTGCGAGGAGGAGTTCGTCGGCGTTCTTGAGTGCCCGCTTGAGGTCGGCGACCGTCTTCTTCTTCTGGTCGGAGACCACGTAGTAGGGCTCGAAGCCCTTCTCGACGTCGACGGAGAACTTGCCGAGCGAGCCCTTCTTGAGCTCGGGCGGAAGGTTCTTGGGCTCGATGAGGTCGCGGATGTGTCCGACGGATGCCATCACCTCGTAGCCGTCACCCAGATACTGAGCGATCGACTTCACCTTGTTCGGTGACTCGACGATGACGAGTTTCTTCGTGTCAGACACCTGACTCCTCTTATATGTACGCACTGTGTTGCAACAGTTAGACGTTCGTAGCGCGCTCCCCCGGCGCCGCACCCCTGCGGCGAGCGTGGGCCACACGGCCCGACAGGCAAACCATACACACCCGAGCCGCTTGTCTGCCTAATCCGCTGTTCTGCGTTCGCCGAGGGCGCAGCCCTTGTGGTTGCGGGAGGCGGGAGGAAAATGAGGTCATGGCTACCACTTCAACGACGACGTATACCGCCAAACTGACCGACGGCCCCCTCGAGGGCAAGACCATCGCGACCGAATACCTGGACAGCGGCCAGCCCCGCCCGCGACTCGAGATCCCGTCCCCGACCGCGGGCAAGCGCTACCTCTATATCCGCTCCTCCGCGATCGAGTTCGCCTCCGACGACGCCCTCGACCGCCGCCCGAGCGCCGTGGAGTACCGGTATCTGGAGGCCATCTTCGACTGACGATCCCGCGCCCCGTCGTCACGGTGTCCCCGGCGGACCCGCGCGGGCCGAAGCGCGCGCGGGCAAACCGAGATAGGAGACGGAGGTCTCGACGATGGCGACGACACCCTCCAGCTCGCACGACAGCAGCTGCGCGGCGTTGGCCGCCGCGACGCTCTCCGCCGCCTGACAGGGACTGCCCGGCTTGAGCCCGGATGCCACATCCGCCGCGGCGAGCGCCGCAGCATCCGCCGCTGCCGCCGCCACGCGCCGCGCTGCGAACGCCCCGCCGAGCGCGACGGCCACGGTGCCGGAGCAGATGACCACCCCGATCACCGCGACGGCGAGCACACTGGCCGCTCCGCGGTCGCTCCGGATACGTGCACTCAGCCGGCGTCTGCGTGACCGCGCCTCGGCGCCCGAGCGGCGAGTGGTGTCTCGGCGCTCTAGCTCACCCATCTCCTCCTCCTTCCTCTGCGCCTAGTCATCGAGCGCGCACGCCCTCGCCGAGACGGCCAGCCCGAGCGCTCCGAGGCCGGTGACTGCGCTCGCGCTGGTCGCTCGCGCGCAGACCATTCCGCCCTCGCGCTCGACGATCAGTTCCGCGTCGGCCATCCGGCGCGCGGTGTCTGCGGGGTCGTCGCCCCGGGCGAGCATCCGGGCGGACTGGGCGGCCGCATCCACCAGTCGCGACTGCTGGGTCACCGCCTGCACGGCACCGAGGCACAGAGCGAGGCAGGCCAGCACGGCGGGGAGCGCCACCGCGAACTCGGCGGTCACGCTTCCCCGCTCGCCGTCAGACCCCGGTGGTGAGTGCACGCGTCACCAGGTCGGTGAGGATGGCCTTGACCTCGTCGCCGCGCAGCAACACCACCAGCAGCCCGGCGAAGCCGACCGCCCCCATCGTCGCCACCGCGTATTCGGCCGTCGCCGACCCTCGTTCCTCCCGGATGACCCGTGAGATGAATCCCGTCATGGTGCTCGTTCCTTTCGTCTGTGTCGGTCGTTCGTGTGTTTGTGCGGTCGCGGCTGCGAGCGCACTTCCAGCCTCGGGGGTGGGACGAGTGGTTGCCCCATGCATCCGGGATCGGTGGAGAACGGTCAGAATGCGGAGACTGTGGAGGAGACGATCGACAGCACCACGGGAGCGACGCCGAGGAGCATGAAACTCGGCAGCACGCACACGCCGAGCGGAACCATCGACCGCACGGCCAGCGCCGCCGCGTCGCTCCTCCCCTGCATCCTCCGTCGTCTCCGCGCCTGACCGGCCGCGCTCCTGAGAAGGTCCACCGCCGGCGCTCCCGCCCGTTGCGCCAGGCTCAGGATGCGCGCGATGGACGCCCGGTCGTCGTCGAGCATCGGATGCGTCGCGCACACCTCGTCGCACAGGGCCAGAGCGCTGGGCACCCCGAGCCCTCCGCTCAGCGCGACGGCGAGCAGGTCGTGTCTCAGGCCGGGGAGGTCGGATCCTGGGCTGGCGCGGTGCAGCAGGGCGCGCATCCATCGTCGGCCGAGCAGGAGGAGAAGGGTGCCGGAGCCGAGGAATGCCCAGCCGATCACCGAGCCGGTGAGCGTTCCGAGCAGGTCGACCCCCATCGCGACGGCGAGCGCCATTCCCACCAACGGCAGCCAGGAGACGAGCCGGGCGGTCGCACGCGGTCCGGCGAGGGCGATGGCGATGTCCCGCTCCGTCTCCGCGCGATCCCGTAAGGCGTCGGCGATGGTGCGGAGCGTGGGTGCCAGCGGTGCACCGGCGGTGTCGGCGACCTGCCACGCGGCGGCGGGCACCCGTCCGGATGCGTCGTCGGGCGACCGTGAGCGGGCGCGACGGGGAGGAGCGAGCGTCCCGGCTCTGACGGCGGAGGTGGAGTCGACGGAGGCTGCCGATGCAGCCACAAGTGCGTCGGCGACGCGCTCGCCCGCTTCGATTCGCACGACCGCCCGCACGACGAGTGGATGCGCGGAGAACTCCCGCAGGTACCCCCAAGCCGCCGCCGGTGCCACGCCGGCTTCCAGCAGTGCGACGAGTTCCTCTACCAGCTCTGCCAGTTGCTCGGGAGCATCGCCTGGGCCGACCGCACTACGACCACCACCACCGCCATTCCCACCAGTACGGCTCTCCCGACCGCGCGCCCGCGGCGGCCGCGCGGGACGCATCACTCCTGCCCGACCACGCACCGTCCGATCCACGGGCCGCATCACTCCCCCTCAATCACGGCGAGACGCCCGTCGGCCGCCACGGTCAGGCGCCCGAAGCCGGCCACGCGCCGCACGCCATCCACACGCTCGACGTGGACGAGCATCCCGATCCCGCTGACCGCCTGGCGTGCGAGGGCACGTTCGCCGAGTCCTGCCAGGGCGCCGAGTGCCTCAAGGCGGGCGGGGACATCGGCGAGGGCGTTGGCGTGGAGGGTTCCTGCTCCTCCGTCGTGGCCGGTGTTCAGGGCGGCGAGAAGGTCGACCACCTCCTCGCCGCGGCACTCGCCGAGGACGAGACGGTCTGGACGCATCCTGAGCGCCTCTCTGACCAGGCGGCGGAGGTCGACGCCGCCCGCTCCCTCCAGGTTGGGCTGCCTGGTCTGCAGGCCGACCACATGCGGGTGTGCGATGCGGAGTTCGGCGACGTCCTCGATGGTGACGATCCGCTCGTTCGGGGGCGCGTGGGAGAGGAGGGCGCCGAGCAAGGTCGTCTTGCCTGCGCCGCCCGCTCCGGTGACGAGCAGGTTGGTGCGGGCCGTGATCGCGTGCAGGAGTGTCTCCGCCTGTGCCTGGGTGATCGTGTGGCCGGCGAGCAGATCGGGCAACCGCAGCACGCGGTGGTGCGGGATGCGCACGGACAGCTGGGTGCCGCCGGTCGAGACGGGTGGGAGGACGGCGTGCACGCGGATGCCGTCGAGGAGGCGGACGTCGACGAACGGCGTCGCCTCGTCGATGTGCCTGCCGCCGCTCGCGATGAGGCGCACGGCGAGGTCTCTGGTGGTGCGTTTGTCGGAGGTCCAGCCGTCGATGCGCCGGAGCCCTCGCGGTCCGCCGTCCGCCCAGAGCGCGCCACCGGCCGTGATGAAGAGGTCGGTGATGTCGTCGCGCAGCAGATAGGGAGCCAGCGGGCCGAAGGTGCGCCAGAGGCCGCGGTCCCCATTCGGCGGGCGTGATCGCTCCACAGCGTCCACCGTCTCGATGGGATCCACCGCACCAACCGCATCCCGGCCGGCCACATTCTCTCTTCGTCTCGTCTTCATACCCCGACGCTACGTATCGCCCGCCACCCGCCGAAGGACCCCACGAAACCCGTGGAGAACCCCGCCACCGCGCGACCTGTGGAGAGCTGCAACCGGAAAGGCCGGTTAAAAAGAGGGGGGCCGCACCTATTGGGGGGAACAGGTGCGGCCACTGCGGCGCATGATTGGGGGGAATCGTTTGCGCCGCACGCCAGAATTAATATTCGGCCGAGAAACAGTTTACGCACAATCAATGCAAACGCAAGTCTTCGTCGAGGTGGTCACCGCCAGGTTGTAGAGTCGTGGATTGTCGCGCCACGACTTGACCATTCAGCATCGCAAAGGAGCGAACAGACTCCCCATGAGCAACACAATCGACAATCTGCTGCACGAAGCACGCCGATTCGCACCCAGCGAAGAGTTCGCGGCGAACGCGGTCGCGACAGCCGAGCTCTACGAGCGTGCCGCCGCCGACCGCCTCGGATTCTGGGCCGACCAGTCCCGGGAACTCCTCCACTGGCACAAGCCGTTCACGCGCACCCTCGACTGGACCAACCCGCCGTTCGCGAAATGGTTCGACGACGGCGAGCTCAACGTGGCGTACAACTGCCTCGACAGGCACGTCCTCGCCGGCAACGGCGACCGCATCGCCATCCACTGGGAGGGCGAACCGGGCGACAGCCGTTCGATCACCTACGCGGAACTGACCGCGGAGGTCAAGAAGGCCGCCAACCTGCTGACCAGCCTCGGCATCACCGCCGGCGACAGGGTCGCGATCTACCTTCCGATGATCCCGGAGGCGGTCATCGCCATGCTGGCCGTCGCCCGCATCGGCGCCGTGCACTCCGTCGTCTTCGGCGGGTTCAGCGCGGAGAGCCTGCGGTCGCGCATCGACGACGCGTCGGCGAAGCTCGTCATCACGGCGGACGGCGGATGGCGCAAGGGCAAGGTCTTCCCGCTCAAGAACGCCGTGGATGCGGCCCTCGCGTCCGGCGACACCACCGTCGAGCACGTGCTCGTCGTCAAGCGCGGCGAGAACGACGTGGAGTGGACGGACGGCCGCGACCTGTGGTGGCACGACGAGATCGCCCAGGTCGACGCCGACCACGTCGCCAAATCGTTCGAGGCGGAGCAGCCGCTGTTCATCCTCTACACCTCGGGCACCACCGGCAAGCCGAAGGGCATCCTGCACACCTCGGGCGGCTACCTCACCCAGGCCGCTTTCACGCACAAGAACGTGTTCGACCTGCACCCCGAGTCCGACGTCTACTGGTGCACGGCCGACATCGGATGGATCACCGGCCACAGCTACGTCGTCTACGGCCCCCTGGCCAACGGCGCGACCCAGGTGCTCTACGAGGGCACCCCGGAGACGCCGCATCCCGGCCGCTGGTGGGAGATCATCGAGAAGTACAAGGTCTCCATCTTCTACACGGCGCCGACCGCGATCCGCTCGTTCATGAAGATCGGCCGCCAGCACCCGCAGAAGTTCGACCTGTCGAGTCTGCGCGTGCTCGGGTCGGTCGGTGAGCCCATCAACCCGGAAGCCTGGATGTGGTATCGCGACGTCATCGGCGGGAACACCACCCCGGTCGTCGACACCTGGTGGCAGACGGAGACCGGCGCGATCATGGTGTCCGCGCTTCCGGGCGTCACGACGCTGAAGCCGGGCTCTGCACAGGTGCCGCTCCCCGGCATCTCGATCGACATCCTCGACGAGGCCGGCGTCCCCGTCGGCAAGGACCAGGGCGGCCTGCTCGTCGTCACCGAACCGTGGCCGAGCATGCTGCGCGGCATCTGGGGCGACCCCGAGCGGTTCAAGGAGACGTACTGGGAGAAGTTCGGCGACAAGTACTTCGCCGGCGACGGCGCCCGCTACGACATGGACGGCGAGATCTGGCTGATGGGCCGTGTCGACGACGTCATGAACGTCTCCGGCCACCGCCTCTCGACGGCGGAGATCGAGTCTGCGCTGGTCGCGCATCCACTCACCGCCGAGGCTGCCGTGGTGGGAGCAGCGGACGAGACCACCGGCCAGGCCGTCGTCGCGTTCGTCATCATCAAGCAGAACCAGCTGGAGCAGGCCGAGGCGATGGATGTGGCCGCCGAGCTGCGCAAACACGTCACCGAGCAGATCGGCGCGATCGCCCGCCCCAGGGAGATCTTCATCGTCACCGAGCTGCCGAAGACGCGTTCGGGCAAGATCATGCGACGCCTGCTGCGCGATGTCGCGGAGGGCCGCGAGGTCGGAGACACCACGACGCTCGCCGACACCGCCGTGATGAGCTCGATCCAGAGCAAGCTGTCCTAGCGCGGCCCGTTCACGCAGAGGGGCCCGCATCCACACCGGATGCGGGCCCCTCCGTCGTACGGGATGCGTCCTCTACTCGAACGACAGGATCAGTTCGACCTCGACCGGCGAGTCCAGCGGGAGGACGGAGACGCCGACGGCCGAGCGGGCGTGGACGCCTGCGTCGCCGAAGATCTCGCCGAGCAACTCAGACGCTCCGTTGATGACCCCCGGCTGGCCGGTGAACGAGGGGTCGGAGGCGACGAAGCCGACGACCTTCACGATCCTGGTCACGCGGTCGAGCGAGCCGATGACGCTCTTCGCGGCGGCCAGGGCGTTGAGCGCGCAGGTGCGAGCGTACTCCTTGGCGTCGTCGGCGGGGACGAGACCGTGGCCGTCGCCGACCTTGCCGGTGGCGGGGAGGGCGCCGGACACCATCGGGAGCTGGCCGGAAGTGTAGACGTGGTTGCCGTCGATGACGGCCGGGGTGTAGGCGGCGACAGGCGGCACCACATCCGGGAGCTGGATGCCGAGCTCGGCCAGCCGGGCTTCGATGGCGGCCATCAGGCGTCGTCCCCATCGATGATCGGACGCTTCAGGTAGGCGACGAGGCCGCCCTCCGGACCGGTGACGACCTGCACCAGCTCCCAGCCTTCCGAGCCCCAGTTGTTGAGGATCGCAGCGGTGTTGTGGACGATCAGAGGCGTCGTGAGGTATTCCCAGCGCGGCATTGTGCTCCTTGCGTTCGGGGGGTTTATCAGGTTTATCACCTACCCTGATCCTATGTCTGCCAAAAAACCACGGGCTAGAGGTGTGCTCGGCGCCGTCGGCGCGTTCGTCGGCATGAGTGCCGTCGCAGGCCTCCTTGTCACGGCCGCCGTGACCCCCGCGATCGCGGTCACGGGGATGGCCGCCAACGACAGCATCGGCGTCTTCGAAGGCCTTCCCGAGTACCTCGAGATCGGCCAGCTCGCCCAGCCGACCACCATCTACGCCAAGAACGGCGACCAGGACGTCCAGCTCGCGACGTTCTACTCACAGAACCGTCTGCCCGTCACCTTCAGCCAGATCTCGCAGGCCGCGAAAGACGCAGCCATCGCCGGTGAGGACCCGCGCTTCTACTCCCACGGCGGCGTCGACATCCAGGGCACCATGCGCGGTGTGCTGTCGACCGTCGTCGGCCACGACGTGCAGGGTGGATCCTCGATCACGCAGCAGTACGTGAAGAACGTGCTCCTGCAGAAGTGCGAGGCCATGCCGGTCAAGACCAAGGAGCAGAAGGCCAAGTACCAGACCTGCGTCGTCGACTCCACGGGCGTCTCGCCCGACCGCAAGGTCAAGGAGATGAAGTACGCGATCGGCGTCGAAAAGAAGTACTCGAAGGACGACATCCTCGCCGGCTACCTCAACATCGCCGGATTCGGTGGCTCGGTGTATGGCATCGAGGCCGCTGCGAAGTACTACTTCAACACCTCGGCCGCCGCGCTCACGCCCGCGCAGGCCGCGAGCCTGATCGCGATCGTGAACGAGCCGACCACGCTCAAGATCGACAGCCCGGACAGCAAGAGCAACGGCGCTGCGAACGGGTACGCGAAGAACAAAGAGCGCCGCGACTACATCCTGAACAAGATGTACCAGTACAAGAAGCTGACCAAGTCGCAGTACGACGAGGCGGTGAAGACGCCGGTCACGCCGGTGATCACTCCGTCGGTCCGCGGCTGCCAGACGGCAGGCGGATCCGCGTACTTCTGCGACTACGTGCAGCTCATCGTCCAGAACGACCCGTCGTTCGGACCCGATCAGGACACGCGCGTGGCGAACTTCAACCGCGGCGGATACAAGATCTACACCACGCTCGACCTCACGCTGCAGCAGTCGGCCGAAGAGACGATGGCGAGCTATGTGCCGCGGTCGTACGGAGACGTGCAGCTCGGCGGGTCGCTCGTCGGCGTTCAGCCTGGCACGGGACGTGTGCTCTACATGGCACAGAACAAGCTCTACAGCCAAGACCCGGATGTGCTCAACTCGAGCAACGAGTACACCTCGGTCAACTACAGCACCGACCTCGACTACGGCGGATCCAACGGCTTCCAGGTGGGGTCCACCTACAAGGTGTTCACGCTGGCGGAGTGGCTGAAAGAGGGGCACTCGCTCTATGAATCGGTGAACGCGAACGTGCGCACGTACAACCTCTCGCAGTTCAAGAACTCCTGCGCCGATGTCGGTGGCGGAACGTGGCGTCCGACCAACGACTCGTACGGCGAAGAGGGTTACCGCACGGCGCAGAACGCTACGACGCTCTCGATCAACACGGCGTTCGTGGCAATGGCTTCCCAGCTCGACCTGTGCGAGATCAAGAAGGATGCCGAGGCGTTCGGAGTCCACGATGCCGCCGGGGTGCCCCTCAAGAGCAACCCGGCATCTGTGCTCGGAACCAACAACATCGCGCCGCTCACGATGGCGACCGCCTTCGCGGGGATCGCGAACAACGGCCTGACCTGCACCCCGGTCGCGATCGACAAGATCGTCCGCGCAGATGGCAAAGAGATCGCTCCCCCGGCAACGAAGTGCACGCAGTCGGTCGACCCTGCCGTGGCCAATGCGATGGCATACGCACTCAAGGGCCCGATCCAGAGCGGAACCGCTCAGGGCACGAACACCACCGGCGTCGACATGCTCGGCAAGACCGGTACGACGGACGACAACAAGCAGCTCTGGCTCGTTGCCGCAACCACCAAGGTCGCAGGCGCGTACTGGGTCGGAAACATCGTGGGCAGCACCGACATGCGCAAGATCTATCCAACGCACGGCATCTCGCCCGCCAGCGCACGAACCCGCGTGATGAACGCGGTGATGACGACAGCTGTCAACAAGTACGGCGGAGACGATTTCGCGCAGCCCAACAGCAAGCTGTTGCAGGGCATCCAGGTCACCATCCCCGACCTCACCGGCAAGTCGCCCGCCGATGCCAAGTCGATCCTGAACGGCCTCGGCCTTGAGGGCATCGACGGCACCGCTGTCGACTCCGCTGCTCCCGCCGGCACCGTCGCAGGGACGGACCCGGCCGCCGGCACCTCGGTCACCAAGGGCAACGGCGTGACGGTCTACACCAGCAACGGGTCCCTCGTGCCGCTGCCGAACGTGGTCGGGCAGAAGCTGTCCGACGCGCAGAAGGCGCTCAGCCAGTTCAGCGTGAAGGTCACAGGCGGGAACAACAAGGACGGGATCGTCGAGGCGATGGATCCCGGTGCCGGCACGCCTGTGAAACCGGGATCAGCGGTGACCCTCAAGGTCGCAGCCGCCGAGCCGTCGCCCGGGGTAGGAAAGTAGTGGCGGGCCGTTCCGGCCTGCACGCGGCGGGCACAGCACTCGGTGTGCTCGCCGCGGCCGGTGCGGCCGCGTTCGCGTGGGGCTCGCTGGTCGAGCGCCGCCTGTTCACCCTCCGGCGCGTCACGGTCCCCGTGCTGCCCGCCGGGGCCGAGTCGATCAGGGTGCTGCACCTCTCCGACCTGCACATGGCGCCGTGGCAGCACGACAAGCAGGAGTGGGTGCGGTCGCTCGCCGACCTCAAGCCCGACCTGATCGTCGACACCGGGGACAACCTCGGCCACGCCGACGGGCTTACCGGCATCGAGCGCGCCTTCGAGCGCTTCCAGGGCATCCCGGGCGTCTTCGCGCACGGTTCCAACGACTACTTCGGACCGCAGCGCAAGAACCCGCTCAAGTACTTCGTCGCACCGTCCACGAAGAAAGCGTCGACCGCTCCCCGGCTCGACAACGCGGCCCTCACGTCCTACTTCCGCAGCCTCAGCTGGCTCGACCTCAACAACGCGGCCGGAGCAGTGGATGTCCGCGGCACCCACCTGGAGTTCTTCGGAGTCAACGACCCGCACATCCACTTCGACAGGGTGGAAGCCATCCCTGGCGCGCTGGACGAGCTGCGCGAGAACGACCCGTACGGCGAAGACGCGCTGTGGCCGCAGGATGCGCCGCGTCCCGCCCGCCCCACGGTCACGCTGGGCGTCACCCACTCCCCGTACCGCCGCGTCCTCGACGCGTTCGTCACATACGGCGCCTCGATGATCTTCGCCGGGCACACCCACGGCGGCCAGGTCTGCGTCCCCGGGTTCGGTGCGCTGGTCACCAACTGCGACATCCCGCGCAGCCAGGTCAAGGGCCTGAGCATCTGGCGTCACGCGTTCCGCTCGGCGTTCCTCAACGTGTCTGCCGGCCTCGGAACGTCGATCTACGCGCCAGTGCGCTTCGCGTGCCGCCCGGAGGCGACGCTCGTGACGCTCACCGCATCGGCCTGAGTGGTCACGAGCACCCCCCAAGCTCGTGTATTCTTATTGAGGCCTACGGGCCAATCGGGGTGTGGCGCAGCTTGGTAGCGCGCTTCGTTCGGGACGAAGAGGTCGCAGGTTCAAATCCTGTCACCCCGACAGAAAAATGCCGGAGCATGTCAATGCTCCGGCATTTCTGTTTCCGGCGTCTCGGCAGGTCGTGCCGATAGCCTGGGGACATGTTCGACGACGTGGATGCCGTGGCCGATTCCGAAGGTTTCAGCGGGGTGGTCACGGTCGACGTCGACGGCGTGGAGGAGCTGCGGGTGATGCGTGGCCTCGCCGACCGACGGTGGGGCATCCCGAACACGGTGGAGACGGCGTTCGCGCTCGCGAGCGGGAGCAAGGGGTTCACGGCTCTCGCGGTGCTGTCGCTGGTGGAGGACGGCGTGTTCGCGCTCGACACCCCGGTGAGGGAGCTGCTGGGCGACGATCTGCCGCTCATCGACCCGTTGGTCACCGTGCGGCACCTGCTGACGCATCGCTCCGGCATCGGAGACTACCTCGACGAGGGCGACGACGGCGCGATCACCGACTACGTGATGACCGTGCCGGTGCACACTCTGGTGAACGCGGCGGACTTCCTCGCCGTCGTGGATGGCTTCCCGCAGGTGTTCCCGCCCGGCGAGCGGTTCGCGTACTGCAACGGCGGGTTCGTGGTGCTGTCCATCATCGCGGAACGGGTGAGCGGCATCCCGTTCGCCGACCTCGTCGCCCAGCGGGTGTTCGAGCCGGCCGGGATGCGGAACAGCGGCTACTTCCGGTCCGATGCGTTGCCGAGCGGCGCGGCCGTCGGCTACCTGTTCGCGCCGGGCGATGGCGACCGCACGAACATGCTGCACCTCCCGGTGCGGGGCGCCGGCGACGGCGGCGGGTACGCGACGGCGGCCGACCTGAGCAGGTTCTGGCGTGCGCTGTTCGCGGGGGCGATCGTGTCGAAGGAGACCGTCGCGCTGCTCAGCACGCCGACCAGCACGGGCGTCGAGGGCAGCCGCGCGTACGGCACCGGGTTCTGGCTGGACGACGGCGGCCGGGTCGCGCTCGAAGGCTACGACGCCGGAGTCTCGTACTACGGAAGCCACGACCCGGCGACCGGGCGCACCGTCAGCGTGCTCTCCAACTGGTCGGACGGCGCCTGGCCGGTCGCCCGCGCACTCCTGAGCAGCTGACGCGCCAAAAGCCGAACCGCTACCGCCGCACCGGCAGCATGTTGCCGTCGAAGAACGCCGCCAGCTCCTCCCGCGCATCCAGGGGGAAGATCCCGGCCACGTACTGGTCGGGACGCACCACGACGATCACGCCGTCCCTGCTGAGCTCGCGGTCGCGGAAGATGTCGCGGCCGTGGCCGGCGGCGAAGACCTGGTTGAGGTCGATCAGACCGTACGGCACCTTCACCGGCTTGAAGACGGCCGGCACGTCGCCCGGCTCGACCAGCGTGTAGTCCTGCTGGTAGATGACCTTCGTGTCGAAGGTGGCGTCGTCGTCGCCTCCGGACGGCGTGAAGCGCATCCACGGGGAGGCCGGATCGGTGCGCCACCACTCGGCGAAGTCGGCGGTGGGCGTGCCGGTGAGCGCGGGCGCTGCGGCGTCGGCGAAGACGTAGACGCGCCAGCGGCCGTCCGCCTCGTGCAGGTGCCCGAGGTGGCGCCAGCGGTTGTCCGCGCGACGGATCACCTCGGCCGACTTGAAGCGCTTGCCGAGCGGGAAACCGGGAGCGAGCGCCTGGTGCTCGTCGCCGGTGGTGATCATCGACGGGGCGTACTGCGTCATGAAGCCGGCGGGGAACTCGAACGTGGAGACGTAGTAGCGCTCCAGCTCGCCGGGGTCGTCCCACGAGTCAGCGGGGCGCGCCAGCATGTCCGACCACTCCTTGTCGAAGTCGATGAGGTTCTGGGCGACGACCTTGCGCTCGTCCTCGTAGGTCGACAGCAGCGACTCCGGCGCGCGCCCTTCGAGCACCGCTGCGAGCTTCCAGCCGAGGTTGAAGCCGTCCTGGATGGACACGTTCATGCCCTGCCCGGCCTTCGCCGAGTGGGTGTGGCAGGCGTCGCCCATGATGAACGCGTGCGGCGTCCGGTCGCCGCGCAGCTCGGCGGGCACGTCGTCGAAGCCGTCCGTGATCCGGTGGGCGACCTCGTACACCGACGACCAGGCGACCTCGCGCACGTCGAGCGAATACGGGGCGATGATCGTGTTGATCCTGGCGATCATCGCATCCACCGGGGTGGACCGGATGGCGCCGGCGTCCGTCCCGTCGACCTCGCCCAGATCGACGTACATGCGCACGAGGTAGCCGCCCTCGCGCGGGATGAGCAGGATGCTGCCCGCCCCGTGCGACTGGATCGAGCACTTCACCTGGATGTCGGGGAAGTCGGTGTTCGCGAGCACGTCGAGCACACCCCAGGCATGCATCGCCGCCTCGCCGTGCAGGTGGTGGCCGAGGGAGGCGCGTACTCTGCTCCTCGCCCCGTCGCCGCCGACCAGGTACTTTGCACGCACCGTGCGCTCCTCGCCTGCACGCTCCCCCGCCACGTACCGGATGCGCGCCTCGACGGGATACTCCGCGTCCTGGTGGATGGTCAGGTCGACGAACTCCACGCCGTAGTCGGGCACGATGCGGCCGGGGGCGCGCTCCGCGTCGCGCAGGAAGTAGTCGAGGATGCGGGCCTGGTTCACGTAGATGTGCGGGAACTCGCTGATCCCCGTCGCGTCGTCCGCTGCGCGGGAGACCCGGACGATGCGGGACGGGTCGGCGGCGTCCGGCTTCCAGAAGCACATCTCGACGTTGCGGTACGCCTCGTCGACCACCTCGTTCGCGAACCCGAACGCCTGGAAGGTCTCGACGGAGCGCGCCTGGATGCCGTCGGCCTGCCCGACGGCCAGGCGGCCGGGGCGCTGCTCGATGGCGCGTGCGTCGATGGACGGGAAGCGGGAGAGCTGTGCGGTGACGGCGACGGCGGCGGGGCCCGTCCCGACGATGAGCACATCCATCCGGTCGGGGATCTCCGTCGGCCGGTCGATCCCGTGCCCCTCCGCCGGTTTGATGCGGGGGTCGTGGTCGACGTAACCGCGGTGGTGGATCTGCATCTCGGTGCTCCTCATTGAACAAAACTTGCTGTATCTATATTTGCGACATTGTTGCAACTATCGATACGATGCTAATTGTCGTCGCGGGGCGTCGCAAGACGCGCGCGGGAAAACGGGCAACGAAGGGATCCGGATGTCGAACACCGCAGGCGCGCAGGCGCAGGCCGAGGGCGGCTCGCAGACCCTGGCCCGCGGCCTCAGCGCCCTCGCCATGATCGGTGAGGACGGAGCATCGCTGAGCGTGCCGGAGCTCGCGAACCGCCTGGGCATCCATCGCTCGATGGCGTACCGACTCGTGAAGACGCTCGAGCAGCACGGCTTCGTCGAGCGGTCGCCGTCCGGCGAGCTCGAACTCGGCGCGCGGCTGGCGTCCCTCGCGCGCGGTGCCGCCAGGAGCCTGCAGACGGCGGCCGCCCCCGAGCTGGCCGCTGTGGCGGACGAGCTCGGGATGACCGCGTTCCTGGTCAGCTTCGACGGAGAGGTCGCCGTCACACTGACCAGCGCGGAGCCGCGGCACGCGGAGACCACGGTGGCGCAGCGGCCGGGCAGCCGTCACGCCATCGGGCAGGGAGCGCCGGGGCGCGTCATCCGCTCGCTGCTGCACCCGGACGAGTTCCCTCCTCAGCGCTTCGAACGCAGCCACGACGAGGTGCTGCCCGGGCTGTACTCGATCGCGGTCCCACTCGCCCTCCCGCATGGCAGGTCGGCCGCGATCGCGGTGCTGTACCTGCCGCATCCACTGGACGAGGAGCACGTGGCCGACGTGCTCGTCGCCGCGGCAGGACGCATCGCGGCGGCGTTCCGGTAGATGACGAGATGCCAGTAACTGCGCCGGATTCGGCGCATTCGGGCGCAGTTACTGGTATTTCGCCGGCGCGGGGCGCGCCTAGAAGGCGTCGGGGCGGGCGAAGTCGACCGTCAGTTCGTGCGCGTGCGGGTCGATGTGGGTGCGGATGTACGGCAGCGTCCTGGCGATGGAGGTGTCTATCCGGGCGCGCAGGTCGTCGGACGAGACGGCGTAGTCGGTGAAGTCGCGCTCGCTCGCGTAGATGCCGAGCGGCAGGGTGAGCGACTGGAAGAAGCCGAACAACGGCCGCATCTGGTGCTCCACCAGGAGGGCGTGACGTTCACTGCCGCCGGTGGCGGTGAGCACGATCGGCTTGTCGACCAGCGCATACTGCCCGACGTGGTCGAAGAACAGTTTGAACAGGCCGGTGTACGTCGCCCGGTACGCCGGGGAGCCGACGACCACGATGTCGGCCGCCTCGACCGCTTCGAGCGCTGCGATCGCGTCGGGGCCGAGGCTGTTGCGGAACGGGCCGAGGCTCAGCTGGCCGAGCAGCGGGGCCAGCTCGACCGTGGTGGCCGTGCCGCCCACCGCGGCGGCGAACGCCTCCGTCACCTCCCGCACGAGCACCGTCGTGCGCGAGGGATGCGTCGGGCTGCCGCTGACGCCGACCACCGAGATCCTGCGCTCGTCCGCCATCAGAACGACCCGACGTTCGCTGTGCCGAGCTGCAGCGGCGCGACCGGGTTGTCCAGGTTCGCTCCCCCGCGGTAGCGGGCTCCGATGTGGTCGTCCGGCAGGCGGCTGTTCCCCGCGCCGAACAGCCGCTCGCGCAGCGTCCCGGGATGCGACCCCTCCTCGGGCAGACGGCCGCGCTTGCGCAGCTCCGGCACGACCAGTTCGGCGAAGTCGCGGGCGGTGTCGAACGAGTGGTACTGGCGGAGGTTGATGCCGTCGAGGCCGTCCTCGTCGAGCCAGCGCTCGATCTCGTCCGCCACCGTCGTGGCGGTGCCGACCACCAGGAAGCGGTCGTCGCGGTTGCCTCCGATGAAGTCGAGCGCCTGGCCGACCGTCTTGTCCAGCGGGAGGAACGGAACACGCTCTGCCGGGAACTCGGCCCGCAGCAGCGCCTCGCGCACGGTGATGTCGCGCGGGAACGCGGTGAGGTCGACGGGCAGGCTGCTGTGGGCGAGGATGCCGTCGAGGCTCGAGTGCTGCTGGTAGAGCCTCCACTTGTCCGCGGCCTCCTCCTCCGTGCGCCCGACGATCACCCCGGCCATCGCGATGAACTTGACCGCGTCCCTGCCCCGGCCGTGGCGCTCCGCCGCGTCGCGCATCCCGTCGGCGTTGCGGCGGAACTCCTCACTGGTGCGGCCGCCGGTGAAGACGACCTCCGCGTGGCGGCCGGCGAACTCGATGCCGGCCGGCGACCCGGTCGCCTGGAACATCACGGGCGTCCGCTGGGGAGAGGGATGCACGATGTGCGGCCCAGCGACCGTGAACCGGTCTCCGACGTGGTCGATGTAGCGCACCTTCGACGGGTCGGTGAAGATGCGGCGCTCGCGGTCGGCGACCACGGCGTCGTCGTCCCACGATCCCTCCCACAGCTTGTAGAGCACATCCACGTATTCGTCGGCGTACTGGTAGCGCAGGTCGTGCGGCACCTCGCCGTCGAGCCCGAAGTTGTGGGCGGCGTTGGGCAGGTAGGAGGTGACGACGTTCCAGCCGACCCGCCCCTTGGTGAGGTGGTCGAGGGTGGACATGCGCCTGGCGAACGCGAACGGCGGCTCGTAGGTGGTCGAGAAGGTCACCCCGAAGCCGAGGCGCTTGGTGACGGCGGCCATCGCGGGGATCACGAGCAGCGGGTCGATGTTGGGGCTCTGCAGGCCCTCGCGCAGCGCCGTCTCCGGGCCGCCGCGGAACACGTCGTACGCGCCGATCACGTCGGCGAGGAAGACGCCGTCGAAGCCGCCGTGCTCCAGGATCTGGGCGAGCTCCGTCCAGTAGTCGAGGTCGGCGAAGCGTTCCCTGTTGTTGCCGGGCAACGGCCAGAGCCCGTGGGTGATGTGGCTCACGCAGGCCATCTCGAACAGGTTGAGGAACAGCTGTTTGCGCTCTGGCATGGGTCTCAGGCGCCTTCCTGCGCGACGCGCGCGCTGTCGTTCTGCCGCCCGGCGAACGATGCCGGGTCGAATTCGGGGATCGCTGCGATCAAGTCTCGCGTGTACGGGTGCTGGGGGCGCAGGAATATGTCGTCAGGTTTCCCCTGCTCGACCACCACGCCGTCCTTCATCACCAGCACGCGGTCGCTCAGGTGGCTGATCACCCCAAGGTCGTGCGAGATGAACAGGTATGCGACGCCGGACTCGCGCTGCAGGGCGACCAGCAGGTCGAGGATCTGGGCCTGGATGGTCACATCCAGTGCGGAGACGGCCTCGTCGAGCACGATCACGGCCGGGCGGGGCGCGAGCGCGCGGGCGATGGCGACCCTCTGCCGCTGGCCGCCGGAGAGGCGCAGGGGGAACCGGCCGAGCACGTCGGCGGTGAGCCCGACCTGCCGCAGCAGTTCGACCACGCGCGCCTTCCTCGCCGCGGCATCGGCGAACCGCTCGCCGCGGAGGGCGTCCAGCAGGATGCGCTCGACGTTCCAGCGCGGATCGAACGAGCTCAGCGGGTCCTGGTAGACCACGGAGATGCGACGCCGGAGCGTACGGCGCTTGCGCTCGCTCAGGCTCGACCACGCCTGACCGAGCAGGCGCACGTCTCCCCCGTCGAGGCTTTCGAGCCCGAGTGCGAGCCTGGCCGTCGTGCTCTTGCCGGAGCCGGACTCCCCGACGATGCCGAGGGTCTCCCCCGCCGCGAGCGCTAACGAGACGCCGTCGACGGCGCGGGTGACCGTGCCGTCCGCCGTGTGGAACCGCTTGACCAGATCGGTGGCCTGGAGCACGGGCGCCTCGGGGACGGGAGCGTCCTGAGCCGCGCCGGCGACCGCATCCCGCACCTCGCGGAACGGCGGAGACGCCGGGCTCAGCGGTGTGCCCCTGGTCGCCTCGCTCGGAACGGCGGCGATCAGCGCCCTGGTGTACTCGTGCTGCGGCGAGCCGAGCACGGACGCGATGCTCCCCTGCTCGAGCACTTCTCCCCCGCGCATCACCAGGATGTGGTCGGCCAGGCGGGCGACGACGGACAGGTCGTGGCTGATCAGGATGACCGATGCGCCGCGCGCCTTCATCCGTTCGAGCTGGGCGAGCACCTGCGACTGCACCGTGACGTCGAGCGCCGTCGTCGGTTCGTCCGCGATCACGATGTCGGGGTCGAGGGCGATGGCGGAGGCGATCAGCGCGCGCTGTCGCAGCCCGCCGGAGAGCTGGTCCGGCCGCTGACGCGCCCGCACGGCGGGGAACGGCACACCGACCCGTTCGAGCAGGTCGAGCACACGCTGCTTCCTCGCCGCCCTGTCGTCCCAGCCGTGCAGCCGCAGCGCCTCCGCGATCTCCTGGCCGACCGGGCGCAGCGGGTCGAGCGAGACCAGCGCATCCTGCAGCACGAAGCCGATGTCCCTGCCCCGGATGCGCCTCCACTGGCGCGGGGTGAACGACTGCACGTCCTCGTGGTGGATCTCGAGCACGTCGGCGTCGACGATCGCGTTGCGGCCGGCGAGACCGACGATCGACCGCGCGGTGACGCTCTTTCCGGAGCCGGACTCGCCGACGATCGCGACGCACTGGCCGGGCAGCAGGTCGAACGAGACGCCGGACACCACTTGGCGCACGGCGCCGTCGATGCGGAACGCGGTGCTGAGGTTCTGGACGCGGAGCCGGGTGGCCGGCCAGTCCAGTTCGTCGACCACGCTGTCCGCGGTCGCTGGGCTCTCCTGGGTGACGCTCATCAGCGCTCTCCCTTCTCGAGACGGAGTTGCAGGTGGCGGCCGATCGTGGTCGCGGCGAGCGCCACGGCGACGATGACCAGTCCGGGGACCACCACGAGCCACCAGGCCTGGGTGATGTACGCGCGGCCGGCGTCGAGCAGGGCGCCCCACTCCGACGACGGAGGGGCGACGCCGAGGCCGAGGAACGACAGACTGGACGCCCAGACGATCGACTGGCCGACGGAGAGAGCGAACACCGCGACCAGCGGGCGCAGCGCGTTCGGCAGGATGTGCGCGCGGATGATCCGCCAGCGCGAGTGCCCGAGGGCGGTCGCCGCCTCGACGTAGCCGGAGTTCCTGGCGCCGAGGATCTGCCCGCGGATCATCCGCGCGTATCCCGGCGCCGTGCCGAGGCCGACCGCGAAGATCTCGGTGGCGGCCGACGGCCCGGCGATGGCGATGAGCAGGAGCGCGAGGAGCAGGGCGGGGAAGGCGAACATGACCTCCACGAACCGATCGACCACGACCGCGGCCGGCTTCGGGCCGAGCGCGGCGATCGAGCCGAGGATCAGTGCGGTGACGACGCCGACCGCCGCGGCGCCGAGGCCGATCAGCAGCGACTCCCTGGCGCCCCAGACCACGCGCGTGTAGAGGTCGCGGCCGGACTCGTCCGTGCCGAACCAGTGCGCGAACGACGGCGGCTTGAGAGCTGATGCGTAGTCGATGGCGGTCGGCGCGTGCACCGTGAGCGCTTGCGGGGCGAAGGCGGCGACGGCGAGGAGCAGCGCGAAGGCGACCGCGACGTAGAGCCCCCACGGGCGTCGTGCGATGGCCGAGGCCGCCGCTCCGACACGGGATGCGCGGTCTCCGCTGCCGACGGAAGGTGTGCCGAGTGCTGTCATGACAAGTCCATCCGGGGATCGATGATGGTGTAGACGATGTCCACGAGCAGGTTCGCCACGACGTAGACGACCGCAACGAGCGTGACGATACCGACCACGACGGGCAGGTCCTGGTTGTTCACGGCCCCGACCAGCACCGAGCCGATGCCCGGCCGGGAGAAGATCGACTCGACGATGACGGCGCCGGACAGCGTCGCACCGAGCGCCCAGCCGGAGAGTGTGATCGCGGGGATGACCGCGTGCCGCAGAACGTGCCGCAACCGGATGCCCCACTCGCCCATCCCGCGCATCCTGGCCGACAGCACGAACGGCTGTTCGAGCGCCCGTTCGAACTCGGCCCTCGTGCTCTGCGCCATGAACCCGGCGAGCGGGATGGCGAGCGTCAGCGCGGGCAGGATCAGCCCGTTCACGCCGGTGCCCCCGATGATCGGGAACCAGCGCAGGCCGAGACCGAACACCAGCAGCAGGATGATGCCGAGCCAGTATGCGGGGAGCCCGGCCGCGACCACGTCGACGGTGGCGCCGAGCGCACCGACGCGCGGGCCGCGACCGGCGGTGACGGTCACCCACACGATCATCAGCACCCAGGCGAAGACGATCGCGGTCAGCGACAGGGTCACGGTGGCGCCCAGCTGTTCGCCGATGATCGCGGTGACGGGGCGGTACTGCTGGTACGACGAGCCGAAGTCACCCGCCAGCAGGCCGCGCAGGTAGTCGAGGTACTGCACGATCACCGGGCGGTGCAGGCCGTACTGCTCGTTGATCTGCGCCAGCTCCGCCGGGGTGCGCTGCTGCGCCTGACCGGCCCGGATGTTCAGGATGGCCGTGGCCCTGTCGCCGGGGAGGGCGAGCTGGGCGAAGAACGCGACGGTGGCCGCGCCCCAGAGCACCACCACGGCGGACACGACCTTGCGCCCGACCGTGAACAGCACGCGCCTGGTGCGGCGCGGTCGCCGCGGCTCCTCCCCGATCGGGGAGGAGGCCGCGACGGCCGGGGAGACCTGGGCGGTCTCGCTACTTGGTGAGGTATGCGTCATAGAACGTCGGTCCTCCCTGTGCGTGCTCCTGCCAGACGCCCTTGAGCTTCGTGGAGACGGCGAGGGTGCTGAGCCTGTCGTAGACGCCGATGGAGAGAGCGTGCTCTGCGATGTAGTCCTGCGCCTTCTCGTACGACGCGTTCTGCGCATCCACGGTCGCTGCGGAGTTGCCGTCGAGGATGTACTGCGCGAGCGTCTGGTCGTTGTAGAAGGCGGAGTTGGCGTAGTTGGGGTCGTCGGCGGTGGACGGACGCCAGTTGATGTAGAGGATGCCCGCGGTCACGGCGGTCCAGTAGCCGACGCTCAGGTCGTGGTCGTCCGGCGTCGAGTACTTCCCGGCGAAGAACTCGCTCTGCGGCACGGGGATGAGCTGCACGTCGAAGCCGACCTTCGACGCCTGCTCCTTCACGCCCTGCAGGATGGCAGCGCCGTCGGAGTTGATGATCGAGCCTGCGCCGTACGGCAGGATGACGCTGAGCGCTTTGCCGTCCTTGACGCGGACGCCCTTGCTGTTCTTCTGCGACCAGCCGGCCGCATCCAGCAGCGCGTTCGCCTTCGCGGTGTCCTGGTGGTACCAGTCCGCGGCTTTCTCGCTGTATCCGGGGGTCGCCTGGCTCACGCCGCCGTTGCCCTCGACCGGGATGACGCCCTGGCCGATGGTGTCGACGATCTGCTTGCGGTCGAGGCTGTACGCGAACGCCTGGCGCACCTTCTCGTCGGTGAACGGGCCCTTCTGGGTGTTGAACGAGATCTGCTGCGGGCGGCCGGGGGTGACGTACTTCTCCAGCTGGTATCCGCCCTCCTTCAGCGTCTTCCACTGGATGGCCGGCACGTCGTAGATCGCGTCGACCTGCCCGCTCTGCAGAGCGGCGACGCGCGTCGTCGGGTCTGCCACGAACTTCCAGTCGACCTCGTCGACGTATGCCGGGCCCGTGTGCTTCGCGTTGGCCGGCCAGGACGTGTAGTTCGCGTTGCGGGTGAGGACGATGTCCTGCCCGCGGTTCCACTTCTTCACCACGAACGCGCCGGAACCGATCGGCGCCTCGCAGTTCTGCTCCTTGGTACGGGTCTCCAGCGCGTGCTGCGACTGGATGCCGAAGTAGCCCTGGCTGAGGTTGTCCGCCAGCCGCGGGTACGGCTTCGACAGGTTCACCTGCAGGGTCTGGTCGTCGACCGCCTTCGCGGACGAGTAGTAGCCGTTCAGCCAGACCTTGGCCGTGCTGTTGCCGCCCTTGACCCAGTAGTCGAAGTTGTACGCGACGGCGCCGGCCGTCACCGGGGTGCCGTCGGTGAACGTCACGCCCTTCTTGAGCGTGAACGTCCAGGTGAGGCCGTCGTCCGACTGCTTCCAGGCGGTGGCGAGCCAGGGGACGACCTTGTGGTCCGCATCCAGCGAGGTGAGGTTGTCGAGCACCTGGTACGAGAGGTATGCCTGCTCGATCCAGCCGCCGAACACGCACGCCGGCTCCTGCTGGTGGGCGTAGACGATGGTGCCGCCGGTGACCTTCTCGCCGGTGGAGGCTGTGGACGAACCGGCGCACGCGGTCAGCGCCAGGGCGCTGGAGAGCGCGAGAGCGGTGGCTGCGATGGCGGTGCGGAGGGTGCGCGAACGCATGGGGAGACTCCTCGGGGGTGCACGGACGGGTGATGTCCGACCACGCTAGAGAAGCCGTTCAGGATGCGCAGCAACCGGTGCGACGGATAGCGCAACACTGTGTCATTCGTCGACATGTGCTGGCGCAGCGCCGCCGAGGAGCGCTACCCTGCCGAGGCTCCGAGCACGTCCCGCACGATCTCCAGGGACCGGATGCGCCCGTCCACGGTCGCAGCGCCGGACGCGATCGTGAGCTCGTCGGCCCCGGTGGAGGCGAGCAGCGCTTCGAGCCGCGCCTTGACCTCCTGCGGGGTGCCGACCGCCTGCCTGGCGTTCCTGGCGGCGATGAACTCCTCTTCGAGCGGGCTGAACTCGTAGGCCAGCGCCTCCTCGATGCTGACCGGCTGCGGCTTGGCTCCCATGCGCATCCGGAGGAACGACAGCTGGCCGGGGAGCGACAGGGCGCGCACCACCTCCGGGTCGTCGTCGGAGACCACGTTGACGGCGATCATCGTGTGCGGCTCCCGCAGCGATTCGCTCGGCTCGAACCGCGAGCGGTAGAGGTCGAGCGCCTCCTCGGTGTGGTCGCCGGCGAAGTGGTGCGCGAACGCGAACGGCAGCCCGAGGGCGGCGGCGACCTGCGCGCTGAACCCGCTCGATCCGAGCAGCCAGATCTGCGGGGCGTCGCCGAGGCCGGGCACGGCGATGATGCTGTGCAGCGGGTTCGCGTCGCTCATGCCGCCGGTGAAGAAGCCGATCAGGTCGAGCAGCTGCTGCGGGAAGTCGTCGACGCCGAGCCCTTCTGTGCTGCGGCGGAGGGCCATCGCCGTCGCCCCGTCCGTTCCCGGCGCGCGTCCGATGCCGAGGTCGATCCTGTCGCCGTAGAGCGCGCGGAGCGTCCCGAACTGCTCGGCGACGACGAGCGGCGCGTGGTTCGGCAGCATCACGCCGCCGCTGCCGACCCGGATGCGCGAGGTCGCGGCCGCGATCCCCGCGATGAGCACGGCCGGCGCGCTGGAGGCGATGGCCGGCATCCCGTGGTGCTCGGCGACCCAGAAGCGCTGGTAGCCCAGCTCCTCGGCGGCCTGCGCGAGCCGGACACTGCCCGCCACGGCGTCCGCGTTCGTTCCCCCGTACGGCCGGTTGGCCAGGTCGAGGACGTTGAGCGGGACGGGTGCTGGTGCAGGGCTTGGCGTGGTCACGTGGAGGTCAACCGCCGCCGCCGTGCTGCGATTCCCCCTGACGGGAAGTTTCCCGTTCGAGAGAAGGGGTGCGGCTCACCTCGTTGTGAGCCGCACCCGCTCAGCTGCGATCAGGACTGGCTCGCCCTGCGGCGTGCCGCCGCGATGAGCGAGAGCACGATCAGGCCGACGACCACCAGTGCTCCGCCGATCCAGGCGAAGTACCAGCCGATGGTCGAGCCCGTGGAGGCGAGACCGGTCGAGCTGGAGCTCGTGGTGGATGCAGGAGCGTCGGCGGGGAGCACCGTGACGGTCACCGCGGAGGCGGCCTGGCTCGTTGCGCCGGTCGCCGTGACGGTGTACGCGCCACTCGCATCCTGCGGGACGGTGACCTCGACCTGCGAGCCGCCCTGGGGGGAGGCCGTCGGGTCCGAGCTGAGGGTGGCCTGGGACGCGTCCTTGCCGGAGACGACGTACTGGACGCCCTCGGACGGCTTGAACGTGCCGGGCGCGCAGGTCATCGTGCTCGTGCCACCGGCTGCGACGGTGGTGGGGCTGATGCTGCAGTCGCCGCCGTGGGTGTACGGGACGGCGTTGGCGGCGGCTGGTGCCGCGAGGGCGATCGCAGCGCCGATGATCAGCGCTGCCAGAACTTTCTTGGACATTCGGGGAGCCTTTCGGGGAGGCCTATCAGTGCACGGGTACGTCAAACTTGACGTTTCCTCACTTTACCGTCGTGCCGCAGTCCAGGGCAACGACCGAGACCTTTCCGGATGCCCCCACATCGGGGGACGTCCGCGGCAGCGTCGGTGTGACTTCCACATCCATTCCGGGCTCCGTCTGCTTCACATTCAGCAGGTCGACACTGACCGTCTTCGACTCCCCGGGAGCCAGCTCGACGGTGAAGACGCTCACCGGCCGCTTCTCGTCCGTGCCGGAGATGGTGGCGTACGGAGCCCCGTCGCTGGTGGTCGAGACGAGCAGGCCGTCCGTCGCTCCGTACACGGCGACGCGCGTGCGGATGTTGCCTGGCGGCACCCCGTACGTCCCTGCGCCCGTGACGTAGTCGGGCAGCGTCGTGCCTGCGTCTGCCGGGGCCTTGTTGGTGAGCGTGACGGTGACCCTGCTCGTCGGCTTGCCGTCCACCCGGCAGATCGCCGTGCCGGCCTCCACCTTGGCGGTGAGGTAGTAGTCCATCTTGGCGCCGGTGGCGTCGTTGAAATACACACCGAGCCCCGCCGTCGATGCACTGGATGCGGGAAGCGCGCCGGACAGCGTCGTCGGCGCCAGCACCTTCTGCTCCTCCGGATGCGCGCTCCACACCAGCAGACGCCGCTGCGCTCCGGCGTTCGCGAGCGCCTTCACCAGCTCACCGCCGTCCGCCTTGCCGGAGGCGACGCTGTCGAAGACGGCGGTCGCGGCCGAGGCGAAGTACGCATCCTGCTGCTCGGGCAGCGCGAACTTCTTGTAGCTCTCGCTCAGCAGCAGCGGGATGGCGTCCGCCGCGGTGAGCATGTCGCCCGTCGGCAGCGCGACCGGTCCCGTCGCCTTGAGCAGCCCGGTGAGCACGACGGGGTCGATCGTGAGAACGCCGTCCACCGCCCCTCCGTGGGTCTCCTTCCACATCGTGGCCGCCGTGGTGGCCGCGAGCGGGAAGTGCGGGGTGAGGTTCACATCCTGGATGAACCGGGCGAGCAGCGGGCCGTATAGCCCCTGCGTGGACGCCGGGATCGCGGACACCGGAGCGGGCCACGGGCCGATGCTCGTGCCGGAGGACTGCGCTTCGAGCGAGATGGCGCCGTTATCGGCCTTGATGAGGGCGAGTGCGCCGACGAGACCGCCGGTCGCGCGCAACTCAGCCGGGTTCTGCACGAGCACGAGATAGGTGCGCGGTCCGTCCGCGCCGAGCATCGGGGGCAGCAGGCGAGCGCTGTTGCCCACCGCATCCACGACGGTCGCCGCCTTGCCGAGCTGGGTGCGCAGCCGGTCGACCGCGCTGGTCACCTGCGGGATGGTCCCCTCGGTGTCGATGCCGTCCACCTCGGTCTTTGCGTGGTGGAAGGCGAGCTGCGCCTTCACCACCACCGGCCTGGCTGCGGCGATCGGCGCGAGGTCGATCTTCTTGTCCACCGGTTTGATCGCGCGGGGATCGACCTGGTTCGCGATCCCGACCAGCGGGTCGACCACCTCGGAGGCGAGCTGGTCGGTGGAGGCGGCGGAGACGCGCACGGCCGTGAGGTTCGAGCCGAGCAGCGGCACCAGCTCCGCGACGCGCCAGACGGGGTCGCCGGTCAGGGAGGCCGCCTCCGCCGCGTGGGTGCGCAGGGTCTTCGCCGCGGTCTTGGCCGTCGCGATGTCGCCGGCGACCACAGCGGTCTGCACCTGCTTGGCCGCGGGAAGCGCGGACTCCAGCTCATTCTTCGCCAGCAGCCCCCGGATGCTCACCCATGCGCCGACGAGCAGCAGCACGAACACGACGGCGGCCACGATCCAGAGGATCATCCTGCGCCGCGCGGGGTTCTTCTGCGGGCGCGGCGGAGCCCCGGCCGGGGTGTACGGGGTGCTGCCAGACGTCGCCATACGACTAATCTAACAATTCCTCACTTTTTGCGGAGGGTTTCTTCCCACCCAGAACCGGGGGTATTTCCGGATGCGGTCAGCGACCGAGTCCGCGGTACGTCCATCCGGCGTCCCGCCAGGCGGCGGGATCGAGGCAGTTCCTGCCGTCGATGATGCTGCGACGCGCGACCAGCTCGCCGATCGCAGCGGGGTCGAGACCGGTGAACTGCGGCCACTCGGTGAGCAGCACCACCACGTCGGCGTCGCGCACCGCCTCCTCGGCGGACGCGGCGTATGTCAGCTGCGGGGCCTTGCCCGCCGCGCTCTCCAGCGCCTCCGGATCGGTGGCCGTCACGACGGCCCCCGCCTCCGCGAGCCGCATCGCCACGTCGAGCGCCGGGGAGTCCCGGATGTCGTCCGAGTGCGGCTTGAAGGCGAGCCCGAGCATCGCGACGCGGGCTCCCGCGAGGTCGCCCACCTCCTCGCGCACCAGCTCGACCACGCGCTCGCGGCGTCGGAGGTTGATCTTGTCCACCTCGGTGAGGAAGGCCAGCGCCTCCCCCTTGCCGAGCTCCCGTGCACGGGCGCTGAACGCCCGGATGTCCTTGGGCAGACAGCCGCCGCCGAAGCCGACGCCGGCGTTCAGGAAGCGACGGCCGATCCGCGCGTCGTGGCCGATCGCGTCGGCCAGCTGGGTCACGTCCGCTCCTGTGGCCTCCGCGATCTCCGCCATCGCGTTGATGAAGCTGATCTTGGTGGCCAGGAACGCGTTCGCCGACACCTTCACGAGCTCGG
The DNA here is from genome assembly GCF_051161895.1 of Leifsonia araucanica. Classification (NCBI taxonomy): domain Bacteria; kingdom Bacillati; phylum Actinomycetota; class Actinomycetes; order Micrococcales; family Microbacteriaceae; genus Leifsonia; species Leifsonia araucanica. The sequence goes on along the minus strand of NZ_JBMBTW010000002.1, from coordinate 3,659,466 downwards.
CCGTGGCGTAGTCGGTGACGATCACCGGCGTGCCGGTGGCGACAGCAGACGCGTAGACCTCGTCCAGGATGCGCGCTGCGCGCTCCCCCGCCTCGCCGGCCGGGACGCCGTAGACGAGCCGGTCGGGGGCGATCGTGTCCTTCACGGCGAAGCCTTCTCGCAGGAACTCCGGGTTCCACGCGAGCGTCGCGCCCGGCACGGTCGACTCGACCTGCTCGGCGAGCCTCGCCGCCGTCCCGACGGGCACGGTGCTCTTGCCGACGAGCACATCCCCCGCCTTCACGTGCTTCAGCAGGGTGCTGAACGCCGCATCCACGTAGCGCATGTCCGCGGCGTCTCCGTCGGCCACCTGCGGGGTGCCGACCGCGACGAAGTGCACGTCGGCGTCCGCCGCGGCGGCGAAGTCGGTGGTGAACCGCAGACGACCGGATGCGATCGAGGAGGCGAGCACGTCGGGCAGGCCGGGCTCGAAGAACGGCGCCTGGCCGGAGGACAGCAGGGCGATCTTGCGTTCGTCGACGTCGATGCCGACGACCTCATGGCCGAGGTGTGCCATGGAGGCGGCGTGCACCGCACCGAGATAGCCGCAGCCGATCACGGAGATTCTCATGCTGAAGTCGTTTCTTCCGGGGAGCGGGTGCTCGGACGATCAGGTGAAGTCGGGGTCGGGCTCGTCAGTGTACGCGGCGGCGTCGAGAGGCCAGTGCCTGCGGCCGTTGTTGAGCACGCCCTGGCTCTCCTGCAGGTAGCAGGCTCCGCAGAGAGACTCGTAGCTGACGGACGCGCCGTCGATCGCGACCTGGTCGCCGTCGAAGACGAAGATCCCGTCGATCTTGCGCGCGTTGAAGATGGCTTTCCTGCCGCAGCGGCAGATCGTCTTGAGCTCTTCGAGGGTGTGCGCGATCTCGAGGAGCCGCCTGCTGCCGGGGAAGGCGACGGTCTGGAAGTCGGTGCGGATGCCGTACGCGAGCACCGGGATGTTCTCGAGCAGCGCGATCCTGAGCAGGTCGTCGATCTGCGCCTCCGTCAGGAACTGCGCCTCGTCGACGAGGAGGGCGCTCACGTCGCGGTCGAACCGCTTGATCGTGCGCTCCCTGTGCTGCTGGAACTTGCCGTACGCGTCGGACTCCGGTGCAAGCAGGTAGTCGACGTCGCGGGTCACCCCGAGCCGCGACAGGATGCCCATGTCGCCCTTGGTGTCGATCGACGGCTTCGTGAGCAGCACGCGATGACCGCGCTCCTCGTAGTTGTAGGCCGCTTGGAGCATCGCCGTGCTCTTACCGCTGTTCATCGCGCCGTAGCGGAAATACAGTTTTGCCACGCACCGATCCTAGGGGGTGCCGCCCGAACGTCAGGTCAGGTAGCCGTCCTCGGCGGCGCGCCGGATCAGATCGGCGCGGGAACTGGTGGGCCTCCCCGCCTTGCCGTACTTCTCTCTCACCCTGCGCAGGTAGGTCTTCGCCGTCTCGTATTGCACGTTCATCGCCTTGGCGACCTCGGAGGTGGTCCTGCCGTCGGCATAGAGCGTGAGCGCCTGCCGCTCTCCGTCGCTGAGCCGCGGCCGCGCGGACTCCGGGATGCTCGGCTTCGGTCGCCACGCCGGTTCCTGCTGTGCGGTCTTCTGCGTGTCGTCCGTGCCACGGCCCATCGCGCTGAGGGCGGCCTCGAGCACCTCGGACATCGGCTGGGTCTTGCTCAGGTATGCGACGGCGCCGGCGGCGAGCGCCGCATCCCGGTCTTCGGCGGTGTCGACGGCGCTGAGCACGATCACCTTCGCCCCGGCCGCCCGGCAGGTGCGCACGCGCGCGCCGATGGAGATGGTCTCCCGCAACTGCAGGTCCATGATGACCAGGTCGGTGGGGAATTGGTCGCTGTGCACGAGTTCGAGCCAGCTGCTGGCGCGCAGCACGAGGTCGAGGTCGGGGGCGTTCTTCTCGATCCACGAGGAGAGGCTGTCGAGCAGCAGTTCGTGGTCGTCGAGCAGCGCCAGGCGGATCGGCGGTGGTGGAGCGGATGCACTGGTCACCTGTTCTCCCCTTCCGGGTAGGCGAAACGGATCGTGATGTGCTGGCCGTGGCTGCGCATGGACGCGTCCATCGCCACCGAGCGCAGGGAGCTGAGCAGGGCGGAGAGTGCCCTCCGCTGGTCGCGCGGGATCTGCCCGGCCGCCGCGGTCAGCTCGAACGCCGGATGCTCCGGGTTGCTCGCGACGATGCGCACGGAGGCCGGGTCGAGCCCCGGCAGCGATGCGGTGGTCGCGATGATGGCGCCGACGATCGCCCGTTGTTCGTCGCTGAGCACCCTGTCGAGGCGTTCGGGGTCGTCGACCATCCGGAGCGTGCGCGTCGTGCGCTGGTCGAGCCCGCGCTGGGCGAGCGCGTGGGAGAGCCGCTCGGCGAGCCAGGTGCGGTCGACGGCGGTGACGGTCCCGTCGCGCAGCCGGACGGCGAGCTCGCGTGCTTCCGCGGTGTCCGCCTGGGTGATCTCGCCGCGCCGGAGCAGGTCGGCGAGGAACGGCACGGTCGACTCGTTCAGCGTCGACATCTGCTCCTGTCCCACCATGCGCCTGGCGGTCTCGCGCAGCTCGGTGTCGAGCTCGGCCTGCCCGCGCTTGGCGACCTGCCGCCAGGCCAGGGTCTCGCCGGTCATCGTCCAGGCGTACCCGCACCCTCCCAACGCGAGCGCGACGATCGGCGTCGCCGACACGGTGAAGTACACGACGGGACTCGTCACCAGGGTGAGTGACGGCCCTTGCAGTGCCGAGGAGAGCCCGAGGGCGAACGCGGAGACGATGGCGACGCCCATCACCTCGGAGATCGGCCGGTACAACGGCATGGCGATCAGGAACAGGGCGACGGCGATCTGCCCCCAGTCGTCCTGGATGCGCAGGTTGCGCCCCCACGCCGCCGCTGTGAACGCGAGGGCAGCGATGAGCGTCACCGCCATCACGGAGAGGTGGGCGCCGCGCCCGAACGGGGCGAGGGCCGGATGCGCGCGCACGGAGAACGCGATGCCGGCGAGGACGAGCAGCACGATGGCGGAGTACGCGAGCGCCGGGTCGCGCAGCTGGTGGGCGTGCTGGACGGTGGAGTAGACGGCGTACCCGACGGCCACCACGCAGAGCAGCGGGACGAGCATCCACGCCGATTGCACGCCGAGCGGGTCGAGCCGCTGCGGGGTGCGTTCGAACGACCCGGAGCGCAGCCGCACGATGGTGGCGTCGTCGAGCGCGGTCATCCCGCCGCCTCCTCGTCGCCGGCCGGGACGACGATGAGCACGGTGGTGCCGACGTCCTCGCTCGAGTAGATGGTCACGGCGCCGCCGACGCGTCCGATCCTGTCGTGCACGGACTGTCGCAGCCCGAGCCTGTCCGTCGCAGCAGCGGACGGCACGAACCCGCGCCCCTCGTCGACCACCATGACGGAGACGGAGTCCCCGGACGACGACAGCGTCACCTCGGCGGTCGCGCTCCCGGAGTGCCGCACCACGTTGACGAGGCACTGCCGCACGGCCAGCCCGACGGCCCGCCTGCGCTCCTCCGACAGCCGGCCGATCACATCCCGGTCGCCGGAGATGCTCACCGCCAGCCCCTCGTCGCGGGCGGATTCGACCGCCCGGTGCAGCTCGCTGCCGAGCCACACATCCGCGGTGCCGTCACCCCGTGGATGCACGTGGTGCGGCGCTGGGCCGCCCACGCCCGCGAAGGGGTCGCCTCCAGAGCCCGCGCCGCCTGGGTCGCCCGCGGCACCCGTGTCGGCGCGACCCTCTGCTGTCTCGGGATCCTCCCCCACGTCGCGAGCAGTCGGCGCCCCAGCCACTCCCGGCACTCCAGCCACTCCAGCCGCCCCCGGCACCGCGCCGCCGAGCGACGCCAGGTCGGCTTCGATGCGCGCCCGGAGCCGCGGTGCCAGCGGCCCAGGCGGGGCGGCGGCCACGGCGAGCAGTTCGCTGAGGACCGTGTCGTGGAGGTCGGCCGCGTACTCGGCGATCACGTCGCGGCGCAGGTCGATGAGCCGCGCATCCCGGACGGACCGGTGGATCGCGGACTGGGTGCGGCTGCGCGTGCCGCGGGTGATCCCGTCGAACGCCAGCACCCCGACGAACAGCAGGTATGCGCCGAGCGAGATCGCGTCCGGCCGGAACACCCGCCCCGCATTGGACGCGGCCAGCATCACCGCCACTTCGGCGAGCGCGAACCCCACGGTCGACCACAGGATCCCCGTCAGCGATCCCGTGCCCGCCCCGCCGACCAGCGTCATCGCGACCACCGGCAGCGCCACGACGAACAGGTTGGTGTCGGTGTAGCTCGGCGTCGTCGTGAGGAGGATCAGCACGTAGACGTAGGTGGACAGCGCCCCGACCACGAGGTAGGCGACGGTCAGCGCGAGCGTCCTCCCCCGCGCCAGCAGCACCAGCAGCCCCACCATCGGCAGCAGCACCAGCAGGCCGACCCATGAGAACGCTCCGGCGGCCCCGAACCCGGCGACAGTCACGTTCACGAACGCGGACGCCAGGCACACCATTCCCGCCCAGCGCGCAGCAGTGGCGAGCGCCCGCGAGTTGGCGACCCGCGCGAGATGACTCGGTAGCCCGAGCGACATCTCCACCCCCTCGTGTCCTGAGCCTCCGCCTGAGCCTCAGGGGGATTATGTCACCTCCGCCATCCCGTGTGTACCCCGATATCCAAAACAATGTACCCCGCCCGGGTTTCGGATCACCGCCCTGCTGTCCTCTCAGAACAGCGTCGGCTGCACCCCGAGCACCGTGAGTCCGTTGCTTTCCGCATCCACCTCCTCCGGGATCACCCTGATGCGGCGCGCGCCCGCTGCGGCGGACACCACCTGCCGCTCCCCCTCGCCGTCGCGCAGCATCCCGAGCGCCGTCGACCGCACCCCGCCCGTCAGCGGGTCCTCTTCTCCGCGCTGCAGCCCGTGCGCACTGATCAGCGGCTTGATCTTGGCCGCCAGCCACTTGCGATACTCCTTCGGAGCGTGCGCCCCTCCCCCGTACATGCGGCGGTACTGCGGCAGCAGCTCGGGGTGCTCCCTCCCGAGCCACAGGTAGTACCACTCCTTCACGCCCGGCTTGAGATGGAGGGCCGTGTAGAGCACCGACGTCGCCCCCGCCTCCTTCGCCTGCCGGAGCGCTTCGTCGAGGTGCGCCCTGGTGTCGGTGAGGTAGGGCAGGATCGGCATGAGGAACACCGCGCAGTCGAGTCCGTGCTCCCGCACCGCCGTGACCGTCGCCAGCCGCGCCTTGGTGGTGGGCGTCCCCGGCTCGACCGACTGCTGCAGCTCGTCGTCGTAGACCGCGATCGACATCGCGAGGTCGACGGGCACCCGCCGGGCGGCGTCTGCCAGCTGGTCGAGGTCGCGCCGCAGCAGCGACCCCTTGGTGAGGATGCTGAACGGCGTGCCCGTGTCTGCCAGTGCGTCGATAATCCCCGGCATCAGCGCGTACCGGCCCTCCGCCCGCTGGTACGGGTCGGTGTTGGTGCCGAGTGCCACCGGGTGATGCCCCCAGCTCGGTCGGCTCAACTCTTTGCGGAGCACATCGGCCACGTTGACCTTGACGATGATCTCCTGGTCGAAGTCTTTGCCGCCGTCGAGCTCGAGATAGGAGTGCGTCGGCCGGGCGAAACAGTAGACACACGCGTGCGAGCATCCACGGTATGGGTTGATGGTCCAGCCGAACGGCATCGGCCCTCCGCCACCGGGGATCTTGTTGAGCGCCGACTTCGCGAGCACCTCGTGAAACGTGATGCCCGCGAAGTCGGGGGTGCGCACCGACCGCACCAGGTTGTTGAGCCGCGCCAGCCCCGGCAGCGTCGACGGCTCTTCCGCCGTGAGTTCTTGCCCGCTCCATCTCATGGATTCATTCGAACATATGTTCGAAGGTTAAGCAAGCGCGTTCAGGCCAGGATGCGACCTCCGGCCATCTCGACCCGCTCCCCCGTCCACGCTCCGCGCAGCCAGCGGTCGTGGCTCGCCACCACCACGGCTCCCGGATACGCCCCGAGCGCCTCCTCCAGTTCCGTCGCGAGCGACAGGGAGAGGTGATTGGTCGGTTCGTCGAGCAGGAAGACGTGCGGCGGTTTGGCGAGGATCAGCGCAAGGGCGAGCCTGCGCTGCTGGCCGATCGACAGGGTGCCGACCGGGCGGTCGACGTCGCGCGGCGCGACCAGGCCGAGACCGGTCAGCGGCACAGCCTCCGCGCGCCGTTCGCCCAGCCGCTCCTCGTAGATCCTCCGCGGGCTCGCGGCAGGGTCGGCGAAGCGCACGTCCTGTTCGAGGAGGCCGACCCGCAGGCCCTTCCTCCTCGTCACCGCACCGGAGTCCACCGGCTGCCGTCCGGCCAGCGCCGACAGGAGCGTCGACTTGCCCGCCCCGTTGTGACCGGTGATCAGGATGCGCGACTGCGGCTCCACTCGGAACGAAACGACATCGAGGCGGTCCGGGATGCGCGCATCCGACACCTGCACCAGCGTGCCAGCCTCCTCGTTCAGCGCCTGCGACCCGGTCGGGATGCCCGCGAAGCTGAGGATCGCCGGCGGCTTGCGCACCTGGTTCTCCGAGAGGTCGTCGAGCCGTCCGGACGCGCTCTTGATGCGGCGGCTGATCTGCTTGTCCAGCGCACCGCCCTTGAACGACTTGGCGAACTTGTCGTTGTCGCGCACCTTGCCGGACCAGGCGATGCCGCGCGCCGTCACGTCGACAGCGAACTTCAGCGCCTTCAACTCATCCTGCTCGTCGGCGAACTGCCGCTCCCAGCGCTCCCGCTCGTCCGCCTTCGCGGCCAGATATGCGCTGTAGTTGCCGCCGAACACCGTCGTGCCGGAGCGCGAAGGGTCGAGGTCGAGCAGGCTGGTCGCGACCGCATCCAGGAAGGCGCGGTCGTGGCTCGCGAACACCACCGGACCACGCCAGGCGATCAGCTGGCGCTCCAGGAAGAGCGCAGCGTCGTCGTCGAGGTGGTTGGTGGGCTCGTCGAGGAGGAGTGCGTCCGGCCGCGACAGCAGGAGCGCCGCCAGGGCGAATCTGCTGCGCTGGCCACCGGACACCTCGGACAGCCGTCTGTGCAGCGGGATGGACCCGACACCGAGACCGTCGAGGAGTTCGTCGCGCCGCGCATCCACGCTCCAGATGTCGGCACGCTCCGCCGCGTCGAGCGCCGCGGCATAGCGCGCGGTCGCTGCCGTAGCCGCAGCCGCGTCCGCATCCGGATCGTCGCCGGCGAGGGCGGACGCCGAAGCCTCCAGCTCGCGCTCGATCGCCCGCACCTCCACCAGAGCGCTCTCCATGAGCGCGGTGAGGGTGTCCTCGGGCGTGAAGCGCACCTCCTGCCAGAGGATGCCGGTGCGAGCCGGACGCACGAGCGCACCGCCGTCCGGGGCCTCGGCTCCGCCCAGGATGCGCAGCAGCGTCGACTTGCCGACCCCGTTCTCGCCGATCAGGCCGAGCCGGGAGCCCGGTGCGACGGTCAGCGAGACGTCGGTGAGCACGCGCCGATCGCCGTAGCTCTGCGAGATGCCGTCGGCCTTGAGGTGGTCGGCGACCGCCGCGACGGGAATGGTTGTTGGAAAATGCACTGGCATGGGAAACCGCCTTGTCGAGCGCTCCGAGGAGCCGTTTCCCGCCGGGTGTTCCCGTCGACAGCCGCGCCGGAGCGCTGAAAAGCGATGACCTGGTCATCTGGCTATGTCGACGGCGCCACGATGCACTGCATCGCGTGGGCGAAAGCCTCGGGCGCGGGACGATAAGGAGATTCCTACTTCATAGCGCCGACGACTCTACCAACGTCGTCGCCGAAATGTCCAGCGCTTTCCGAAAGGCTCAGCGCGAGATGTGCAGCACCTCTGCCGTTTCGGCGACCACGCGCTCCGCCTCGGCAGGCTTGTCGTTCAGCGTCGTCCCGATGGTGGGCACGAGCTCCGTGAGCGTGGGCAGCCAGGAATCGTACCGGTCGGGGAAGCACCGCTTGAGCACGTCGAGCATGATCGGCACCGCAGTGGATGCGCCGGGCGACGCCCCGAGAAGACCGGCGATCGAGCCGTCCTCCGACGCGATGACCTCTGTGCCGAACTGCAGCACGCCGCCCTTCTTCGCGTCCTTCTTCATCACCTGCACGCGCTGGCCGGCGGTGATCAGCTCCCAATCCTCGCTCTTGGCGGTGGGCATGAACTCCTGCAGCGCCTTCATCTTCTTGGCCCGGTTGGCGAGCAGTTCGCCGACGAGGTACTTGATGAGGTCGAAGTTGTCCTTCGCCACAGCGAGCATCGGGATGAGGTTGCCCGCGCGGATCGAACCGGGGAGGTCCCACCACGTGCCGGTCTTGAGGAACTTGGGGCTGAACCCGGCGTACGGCCCGAACAGGAGCGACGCCTGCCCGTCGACCACGCGCGTGTCGAGGTGCGGCACCGACATGGGCGGTGCGCCGACGGCGGCCTTGCCGTAGACCTTCGCCTGGTGCTGGGCGACGATCTTCGGGTCGCTGGTGCGCAGGAACTGGCCGGAGATCGGGAAACCGCCGAAGCCGTTGATCTCGGGGATGCCGGACTTCTGCAGCAGGTGCAGGGCGCCGCCGCCCGCGCCGACGAACACGAACCGTGCCGTGACCTCGTGCGGGGTGTGGCCGACCTGGTGGCGCACCTTGAGCTTCCACAGCCCGTCCTTGGTGCGCTTGATGCTGCGCACCTTGTGGTTGAGGGCGATGTCTGCCCCGCGGTCGGCGAGGTCGTTCACGAGCGCCTTGGTGAGCGCGCCGAAGTCGACGTCGGTGCCGGCGGGAACCCGGGTGGCGGCGACGCGCTGCTTGGGGTTGCGCTTCTTGGTGAGCAAAGGGGTCCACTCGGCGAGCACAGCCGGGTCTTCCGTGTACTCCATACCGGCGAAGAGCGGCTGGTCTTTCAGCGCCTCGTAGCGCTTGCGCAGATAGGTGACGTTGTCCCGGCCGTGCACGAACGTCATGTGCGGGGTGGAGTTGATGAACGTCGACGGCTCGGGAAGATCGCCGGACTTCACCAGGCTCGCCCAGAACTGGCGGCTGAGCTGGAACTGCTCGTTGATCGCGATGGCCTTGGCCGGGTCGACGCTGCCGTCGGCGGCCTCCGGCATGTAGTTGAGCTCGCAGAGAGCCGCGTGGCCGGTGCCCGCGTTGTTCCACGGGTTGGAACTCTCCTGCGCCACCTCGCCCAGGTTCTCATAGAGCCGGATGGTCCAGTCCGGCTGCACCCTCTGGATGAGGGCTCCGAGCGTGGCACTCATGATGCCACCGCCGATGAGGACGACGTCGATGGGAGAATTGCTCACCAGACAATCCTACGGTGCCCGGCGCCCGGCTTTGTCCGGGAGCCGCTCAGCGCACCGCCGACGAGGTCGTTTCAGGCGGTGACGGGGGTCGAGAGGCGCTCGGCGACGATCTCCGCGATCTGCACCGCGTTGAGCGCGGCACCCTTGCGGAGGTTGTCGTTGCTGATGAACAGCGCGAGCCCACGACCGGCCGGGGCGCCCTCGTCGCGCCGGATGCGTCCGACGAAGCTCGGGTCCTTGCCTGCTGCTTCGAGCGGGGTCGGCACGTCGGTCAGCACGACGCCGGGGGCGCTCGCCAGGAGCTCCTCGGCACGCTCGGGGCTGATCGGCTTGGCGAACTCCGCGTTGATCGACAGCGAGTGGCCGGTGAAGACGGGGACGCGCACGCAGGTTCCGCTGACCAGCAGTTCCGGCAGGCTGAGGATCTTCCTGCTTTCGTTGCGGAGCTTCTTCTCCTCGTCCGTCTCGTTCTCACCGTCGTCGACGATCGAGCCGGCGAGCGGGATCACGTCGAACGCGATGGGACGCACGTACTTGACGGGCTCCGGCAGGGCGACGGACGAGCCGTCGTGCACGAGCTGCAGCAGGTTCTCGTCGGCGACGGCCGCGCGGACCTGCCCGGCCAGCTCCTCGGCGCCGGCGAGGCCGGAGCCGGAGACGGCCTGGTACGTGCTCACGATGAGGCGTTCCAGACCGGCCTCCTCGTGCAGGACCTTGAGGACCGGCATGGCGGCCATCGTGGTGCAGTTCGGGTTCGCGATGATGCCCTTGCGCGCATCCGCGATGGCTTCGGGGTTGACCTCGCTGACGACGAGGGGCACATCCGGGTCCATCCGCCAGCCGCTCGAGTTGTCGATGACGATGGCGCCGGCCTCGGCGAACCGGGGGGCCTGCGCCTTCGAGCCGGTCGCACCGGCGGAGAAGAGGGCGATGTCGATGCCGGCGACGTCGGCCGTGGCCGCGTCTTCCACCACGATGTCCTCACCCTTGAACGGCAGGGTCGTGCCGGCCGAACGGGCGGAGGCGAAGAAGCGGATGCGCCCGACCGGGAAGTCGCGCTCCTCCAGCAGGCGGCGCATGACGCTGCCGACCTGGCCGGTCGCTCCGACGACGGCGACGGTGAGTTCTCTTGTCTCGCTCATGGTGTGGCCCCTTCGGGTCTCGTGTTGTGAGGTCGAACGACGGTCGCGCTGCGCGCATTCCCGCCGCGGTGTGAATGGGGGGGGCAGTGGATGCGCCCGGTCAGCGCCCCGTGCCCGCGTAGACGATCGCCTTGTCGTCTCCGTCGAGGCCGAACGCCTTGTGCACGACGCGAGCAGCCTCGTTGACCGTGTCTGCGCGGGTGACGACCGAGATGCGGATCTCGCTGGTGGAGATCATCTCGATGTTGATGCCGGCGTCGAACAGGGCGGCGAACAGCTGGGCGGAGACGCCGGTGTTGGTGCGCATCCCGGCGCCGACGAGGGCGAGCTTGCCGATCTGGTCGTCGTACTGCAGGGACTGGAAGCCCACATCCGGCTGCTCGGCGTTGAGGGCGGTCAGCACGCGCTGGCCCTCGGACTTGGGCAGGGTGAATGAGATGTCGGTGAGGCCGGTGGCCGCGGCCGACACGTTCTGGACGATCATGTCGACGTTGGCCTCGGTCTTCGCGACGATTTTGAAGATCTGCGCGGCCTTGCCCGGCACATCCGGCACGCCGACGACGGTGATCTTTGCTTCGCTCAGATCGGTGGCGATTCCGGCGATGATCGGCTCTTCCACGGTTCCGTCCTTCTTCTTCGCGGCCTCGGCCGCTGCTTCGTTGAGCACGAGAGTTCCGTCGTTGTTGTTGAACGAGGAGCGGACGTGCAGGGTCACGTTGTGGCGACGCGCATATTCCACCGCGCGAATATAAAGGACTTTCGCACCGGCCGCGGCCAGTTCGAGCATCTCTTCACTGGTGATGCGGTCGATCTTGCGCGCGTTGGGCACGACGCGCGGGTCGGAGGTGAACACGCCGTCCACGTCGGTGTAGATCTCGCAGACCTCGGCGCCGAGAGCGGCGGCGAGGGCGACGGCGGTGGTGTCCGAGCCGCCGCGGCCGAGGGTGGTGATGTCTTTGGTGTCGCGGTTGAAGCCCTGGAAGCCGGCGACGATCGCGATGGCACCGTCGTCGAGCGCATCCCGGATGCGGCCGGGCGTCACGTCGACGATGCGCGCTGCGCCGTGCTGCGCGTCGGTGATCATGCCGGCCTGGCTGCCCGTGAACGAGCGCGCGTCGTATCCCATGCTGCGGATCGCCATCGCGAGGAGCGCCATCGAGATGCGCTCTCCTGCGGTGAGCAGCATGTCGAGCTCGCGCGGGGCCGGGATGGGGGTGACGTCGTGGGCGAGGTCGAGCAGCTCGTCCGTCGTGTCGCCCATCGCGGAGACGGCGACGACGACCTCGTTGCCGCCCTTGCGGGTCTCGACGATGCGTTTCGCGACGCGCTTGATGCTCTCTGCGTCTGCGACGGACGATCCGCCGAATTTCTGCACGATGAGGGCCACTGATACTCCTGGGGATAAGCCGGAACCCCCATCCTACCGGCGATCACATACGCCGAATCCCATATGACGCCGCCGGTCCGACAGCGCCGTCAGGGGTGGTCGGCGGAGGTCAGGAGATGAGGCGTCTGCCCTCGAACGCACGGCCGAGAGTGACCTCGTCCGCGTACTCGAGGTCGCCTCCGACGGGCAGGCCGGAGGCGAGCCTGGTCACGCGGATCTCCATCGTGGTGAGCAGGCGGCTGAGGTAGGTGGCCGTCGCCTCGCCCTCCAGGTTGGGGTCGGTGGCGATGATGACCTCCTGCACGGTGCCGTCGGCGAGGCGCTGCATCAGCTGCCGGATGCGCAGGTCGTCCGGTCCGACGCCGTCGATCGGGCTGATCGCCCCGCCGAGCACGTGGTAGAGGCCGCGGAACTCTCTGGTGCGCTCGATGGCGACGACGTCTTTCGCCTCCTCGACGACGCAGATCAGCTCCGGGCTGCGGCGCGGGTCGCGGCAGATGGAACAGGTCTCCTGCTCGGAGACGTTGCCGCAGATCTCGCAGAAGCGCACCTTGTCACGCACTTCGAGCAGCACTTCCGCGAGCCTGGTCACGTCGAACGTCTCGGTCTGCAGGATGTGGAACGCGATGCGCTGCGCCGACTTCGGCCCGATGCCGGGAAGCCGCCCGAGTTCGTCGATCAGCTCCTGGACGATTCCTTCGTACACGCCTTACCTCGACCCGGCAGGCGGTGCTGCCTGCTCTTCGATGAAGGTGGCGCCGAGGATCTCGCGCACCACCGCCTCGCCGTACCGCTGCGGCTGCTGGAATGTGGGGGTGCGCGCGCCGGACGCCGGCGCGGTGCGCGCGGGGCGCTCCTCCACGCGGCCGGTGGATGCGGGCTGCTGGGTGGGGGTGGATGCGCCGGGCGCTGCTGGCGCGGACGCTGCCGTCGGTGCGGCTGGTGCTGCTCGCTCGATGGGCTCGTCGTCTGGTGCGCTGACCGCCCACTCGCCCTCCGGCTCGTCGGGGACGGGCGGCTCGAACGGCGGCTCGGTCTCCGGCGGGGGCACGTCGTCGTGCGGGTAGTCGTCGCGTTCGAGCGTCGCGACGGCGGATGCGGCGGCCGCGGAGGGTGCGCGGGCGGCGGAGGTGGGGGCAGGGGCCGAGGTGCTGGCCGAGGACGCGTCGGCCGGTACCGCGCTACCGCCGGGGATGCTCACGACCGCCCACTCCGTCGTCACGGCGGCGGGGGTGGTGGCAGCGGAAGTGGTGGCGGCTGCGGAGGTGGAGGTGGAGGTGGCCGCGGAGGTGGAGGCTGCCGGGGCGGCAGTCGACCCGGAGCTGGCGGCGGACGCGGACGCCGCACCGCTCGGGCCAGACGCCGGCGCAGATCCGGCGCCGGCGGAAGACGCGGAGGCTGCTGGCGCGGAGGCGGGCGCGGAGACGGGAGCGGACGGCGCGGCGGCCGAGGGCGCTCCGCCGCCGGGCGCTGGGGTGCCGGGGGTCGGGCGGGTTCCGCCGGAGGGGCCGGGGCCGCCGCTCTGGGCGCCGTCGGCCCTGGCGATGAACTTCACCCGGATTCCGAGGATGTCGACGATGGCCTGGCGGAGGTACTCGCTCACGCCCTTCGTGTCCGTGCCCTGCTGCTGCTTGAAGCTCGCCACGTCATTGTCGCTCGGGAACGACAGGGTGAGGACGTCATCGTTGAGCGAACGGACCTGCGCGGTGAACACGACCATCCACGCGCTGCGCTTCGCGCGCTGCACGGCGTCGAGGATCTGCGGCCACGCGTCCTTGACCTGCTGGGTCGTGACGGGACCGACCGGAGCAGCGGCGCGGGGCGCGGCAGGTGCGGTGGGTGCAGTGGGTTCAGCGGGTGGGGCGACCTTCTCGGCGGGCGCAGCGACCGAAGCGGCGGGCACCGAAGCAGCACCGGCACCGGCACCGCCCGAAGCGACAGGCGCCGAGTCGGGCGCATCCACCGATGCAGTCTTCGCAGCCGCCGCAGGAGTCTCGCCCGTGGACGCAGAGGCCGCCGCAGCAGGCACCGGTGCAGCAGCAGGCGCAACAGGTGCAGCAGCAGGCGCAACCCGCGGCACCGCCGCAGGCTCGTACGCCGCCGGAGCCCCAGCGGCACCAGCCGCACCACCACCACCGGTCGCGTCGCTCACACCGACCCTGCGCTCCAGCCGCTCGACGCGGGCGAGCGCGCCGCGCTCGCTCTCGTCGCTCGACGGGACGAGCACGCGGGCGATCATCAGTTCGAGGTGCAGGCGCGGCGAGGTCGCGCCCGTCATCTCCGTGAGGGCGGCGTTGACGATGTCGGCCGAGCGCGAGAGCTCTGCCGCGCCGAACTTCATCGCCTGGACCGCCATCCGGTCGAGTTCGTCCTGCGGGATGCCGCGCAGCACGGCGGCCGCGCCTTCCGCGCTGGTCGCGGAGACGACGATGAGGTCGCGGAGGCGTTCGAGGAGGTCTTCGACGAAGCGGCGCGGGTCTTGCCCGGTCTGCACGACGCGGTCGATGGCGCCGAACGCGCCGGCGGCATCCCGTGCTGCGATGGCGTCGACCACCTCGTCGAGCAGGGCGGCGTGCGTGTAGCCGAGCAGGGCGACGGCACGCTCGTACTCGACCGACTTCTCGTCGGAGCCCGCCATCAACTGGTCGAGCAGGGAGAGGGTGTCGCGCGGCGAACCGCCGCCGGCGCGCACGACGAGCGGGAGCACGCCGGGCGCGACCTGCACGCCCTCGCTGTCGCACAGGCTCTGCACGTAGTCGAGCATCTGCGCGGGCGGCACGAGCCGGAACGGGTAGTGGTGTGTGCGCGACCGGATGGTGCCGATCACTTTCTCCGGCTCGGTGGTCGCGAAGATGAACTTCACGTGCTCCGGCGGCTCCTCGACGATCTTCAGCAGAGCGTTGAAGCCCTGCGGGGTGACCATGTGCGCCTCGTCGAGGATGAAGATCTTGTAGCGGTCGCGGGCGGGAGCGAAGATGGCGCGCTCCCGGATGTCGCGCGCGTCGTCGACGCCGTTGTGGCTCGCGGCGTCGATCTCGACCACGTCGAGCGATCCTCCGCCGTCGCGGCTCAGCTCGATGCAGCTCGAGCATTTGCCGCACGGGGTGTCTGTCGGACCCTCCGCGCAGTTGAGGCACCTGGCCAGGATGCGCGCCGACGTTGTCTTGCCACAGCCGCGCGGACCGCTGAACAGGTATGCGTGATTGACCCGGTTGGTGCGCAGCGCCGTCATCAGCGGTTCGGTCACCTGCGACTGCCCGATCATCTCGGCGAAGGTGTCTGGCCGATAGCGGCGATACAGTGCGGTAACCACCCCATCATGGTACTTGCCGCCGCTGACATTCGGACCGGAGGATCGCAGCGGGATCAGGCCGGTGGCGCGATCACCTCCCCGGCACGCTCGACGGCTC
The DNA here is from genome assembly GCF_051161895.1 of Leifsonia araucanica. Classification (NCBI taxonomy): domain Bacteria; kingdom Bacillati; phylum Actinomycetota; class Actinomycetes; order Micrococcales; family Microbacteriaceae; genus Leifsonia; species Leifsonia araucanica. Next base: position 3,644,219 of record NZ_JBMBTW010000002.1, on the reverse strand, counting down.
GGAGAGCGCCTCCAGGATGCCGTTCCAGAGCCGCACCCTGGCGTTCTCCGTCGGCTGCGCGTACGGAGCGGACGGGAGGTACAGCGGGGTGTACGGCGGCGCATAGAAGAGGTGCGTCGCATCCGGAGCGCGCACGTAGACGTCGCCGATCCTGTCGCCACGCGCGGTGATCCCCGCGTTCATCCACGCGCATCCGTTGTCGAGCTGTTCGTCGCGGCCGGCGCAGCCGAGCACGATCGGGCCGGGGATGCGGGACAGGTTCAGCACGTTCGCGCTGCTGGTGTCCCGCGTACCGGATGCGCACGGCACCCAGCTGCCGCCGACCGTCACCGCGGGGTTGGGCACCGGAGAGTTGCAGATCAGGCCGGTCGTGCCTCCCGGAGCGACGGCGCCGTAGACCAGGCCGGGATACGCCACCGCCGCCCAGAGCGCGAGCTGCGCGCCCCGGGAGGTTCCGAACGTGAAGATCCGCTGCCGGTCGACGCCCGGCTGGGAGCGCAGCCAGGCGAGCGCGGACAGGAAGCGCTCCGCCGGGAACGTGTGCGACGGATCGAGCTGCCCGGCGGAGCCGAAGGTGGACAGTGCGAGCGCCGGGTAGCCGTTCGCCGCGAGCTGTGACGCCGCGAGGACGCCCGTCGGGGTGCCGTTGTCCGTCCCGTCGAAGACGATGATGGCCGGGCGCAGCGCGGAATCGCCCGCCGTCGGCTCGAAGTAGTCTCCCGAGATGCCGTCGTCGAAGACCGCGTGCGACACCGCCCCGGACGCGAGGCCGATCCGCTCCACCGAGGTCTGGGCGACCCTGCGCCCGCCGACCGCCGCCGCCAGTACCACCCGCTGCGTGGTTGCCCCCCAGGTCTCGCTCGACGATGCCGGCGCCCCGGATGCGCTGCGCAGCGACCAGAACAGCCCCATCCCGTCCGCCCCGGCGAAGGGCGCGTCGACCGGCGCCTGCCTATCGAGGTCGACGGTGCCGCTCGCCGGCACGAGATAGTCGGCGTGCGAGGACCAGAGCGCGCCGTCGCGGACCGTCGCCGTGATGGTCACGCGCTGGCCGGGAGGGAGGGCGGTCAGCCGGATGCCGATGGGTTGCCAGACCGGGCTTGGATTCCTGTTCAGGACGAACCGCGGACCTTCGCGTCCCGCACCGGCGTCGGGTTGGGCGCATCCGGTGAGCACGACGGCGACGGCGGCGAGCACGGCCACGACAGCGGCGATCCTCCGGCCGAACCCGCCTGACTCGTCCCTCCGAACCACACGCCCGACCATCACCGCACCGCCCTCTCCAGCGTCGCCAGCGCATCCCGCCAGAGCGCGGCCCGCGCCTGCTCGGTCGCCTGCGCAAGCGCGGGAGACGACTCCGACAGCCCGACGGGCACGAGCGGCGGCGTGCTGATCGCGTGCCCTGCCCCGACGGCACGCAGCAGGACGTCGCCCGTCCGCTCGCCTCGCGCCTGCTCCGCCGCCGTCAGCCACTCGCACGCGTTCGACAGGATCTCGTCCGCTGTGCCGCAGGCGAGCACCACCGGGCCAGGGATGCGGTCCAGCCGCAGCGCCGGAGTGTCCGCGATCGTCCGCACCTGGCTCTCGCACGGCACAGGATCTCCCCCGCTGGTCAGCGGCGACGCTCCCCCGGAGGCCGTGCAGAGCAGAGCGGTCGGACCGCTCGCCGCGATGGCGCCGTAGACCGCGTACGGCTCGTTCGCCGCGAACCAGAGGGCGAGCGGGGCCGCCCGCCAGCTGCCCCAGACGAAGATGCGGGACGGATCGACCTCCGGCTGCTCAGCCAGCCAGGCCCGCGCGGCGTCGAACGACTCGACGCTGAGCGCCGACGACCCGGGGATCTGCCCCGTCGGGCCGAACGACGGGAGGATGAAGGCGGGGAACCCGTTCGCCGCGAGCTGCCCGGCGACGAACCTCCCTGAGCCGCCTCCGTCGTCGCCGTCCACGACGATCACGGCGGGGCGGGGCTGCGTCGGGTCGGGGAGCGGCGTCACGAAGGCCCCGATCCTCCTGTCGAAGTCCGCGCCGGCTTCGTCCCGTTCGCTCGGGCTCAGGAGGTCTCGTGCGAACACGTCGCGCGGCGCCGTCGCGGTGTTGAAGCCGGTGCGGTGCAGGATCGTGGAGGCGACCTCCCTGCCGTCCTGGTCGGCCGCGAGCGTGATGTCGATGTCGTTCCCCGCCCAGGTCTGCTCCAGCTCGCTCTGGCTCACGGGAGGGCCGGTCATGCTCCAGAACAGGGCGGCGGGATCCGGTGCAGGGTACGGCGCGAGGATCGGCTTCGCCCGCCAGAGCGCGATCACGCCGTTCGGTGGAACGACGTAGACCGCCCGCGACGTCCAGGTGCCGGATCCGGTGTGCGCCGTCGCCGTGAGCACCGCATCCCCTCCCGGCCGCAGTCCGACCAGCGAGACGAGGACGGGGTCGGTGACCCCCGGATGCAGGAGGTCGACCACGAATCGCGGGCCGAGCGAGCGCGGCGCCCCACCGCATCCGGTCAGCACGGCGGCGACCAGCAGGGCGGCGACCAGCGCGGCGGCGCGCGACCATCGGCGGCCACTCACGAGCGACCCGCCCTCAGCAGCGCGTTCAGCACGGCGTTCCAGAACGCGATCCTGGCGCGCTCGGTCTGCTGCCCGCTCGGTCCGTCCGGGATGGCGATCGGCAGCCCGGGAGGAACCATCGTCGCGTGCGATGCTGTGCTCTCGCGGAGCACGACGTCGCCCGCCCGCGTGCCCCTGGTGGCCATCGCGGCGTCGAGCCAGGCGCAGGACGACCGGAGGGTCTCGTCGCGCTCCGAGCAGCCGAGCACCAGCGGCCCGCGGACGAGCGAGAGAGCGGGCACCGCCTGCGCGTCGATGACGGAGGGGTCCACGCGGCAGCCCGCCGGCCTGCCGTTCTCGAACACCGGGCCGACCGCGCTCGACGGGAGGCAGAGCAGCGCCGTCGCTCCCCCGGAGGCGAACACCCCGGCGAGCCGCCAGGAGAACCGCGCGGCCGTCCACAGCGCCAGCTGCTCCGACGGGCCGGTCCCGTAGACGAACACCTGCCGCCCGTCCACGTCCTGCCGTTGGTCGAGCCAGTCGAGCACGGCCCCGACGGTGTCTGCATCGACGATCGAGGTCAGGCGCACGCCGTCGGCCGACCGTGTGACGGGGACCACGAACACCGATGCACCGAACAGCGTCAGCAGCGGGCCGACGAAGTCCCCGGATGCGCCGGGCGCCTGGTCGTCGAACACCACGACGGCCGGGGTGCGCGGCCGCTCGATCGAGCGCGCGCTGTAAAACGTGCCCACCTGCACATCCTCGTGCGTCTGCTGCGGGATGCGCGGTGCTGTTCCGCCCTCCCTGGCCGCCGTCGCCGCGAGCAGGTCCCTGGTGAAGACGCCACTGGTGCGGATGCCCGCCCCGATCCCCTGCAGGCGGAAGGTGCGGGCGGCGATCGGCCTGCTGCCGTCGAACGCGGTGACCGTGACGGGCGAGGTCTCGCGCATCCACTGTTCGGCGAGCGCCTCCTCGCCCAGCTGCGGGCCGCGCAGCGACCAGAACAGCCCGGCGGAGTCCGGCTCGGCGAACCGGGAGAGCTGGGGCCGCGCCGCGGCGAGGTCGAGCGTGCCGGAGGCGGGGACCGTGTATGTCGCCGACGAGTTCCAGAGCCCACGCGGTGTGCTCATCCTCGCCTCCAGCCGCAGGCGGCTCCCCGGCTCGGCCCCGACGAGTTCGAGCGGAACCGGCCAGAGGACCGACGTGTACCGGATGAGCGGAGGGGTGACGAAGCGGGGCCCTCCCTGGACGACCGTCGACGTGCACCCGGTGAGCGCTGTCGCCGCGAGCAGCACCGAGCACACTGCGGCGAACACAGCGGAGCGGCGGGCGGCGAACCATCGCCGCCCCGTGCCGTTCCGCGCGCGCATGTCACCACCGCAGCCGGTCGCCGGTCACCCGGCGGCGGAGGCCCCCGTCGCGCTCTGCCCGATCGCCTGCACGGTCTGGCGGGCGATCTCCAGCTCTTCGTCCGTCGGCACGACCAGCACGGTCACCGGAGAGCCGTCCGCCGAGATGACCCGCGCCTCCGACGACGGGCTGGCGTTGCGCTCTGGATCGAGCACGATGCCCAGCCCCTCGAGCCCGGCCAGCGCATCCGCCCGGAGCGCTGCGTCGTTCTCGCCGATGCCCGCGGTGAAGGTCAGGACGTCGAGCCCGCCGAGCAGCGCGGTGTACGCGCCGATGTAGTGCTTCAGCCGGTGCACGGTGGTCGCGAGGGCGAGCTGCGCCGCCTCGTCTCCGTCGTTCGCCGCGCGCCGCACATCCCGCATGTCGCCGGTGCCGGACAGCCCGAGCAGACCGCTCTTGCGGTTCAGCAGCTCGTCGAGGCCGTCGATGTCCAGGTTCGCCCTCCTGGCGAGATGGATGAGGACGGCCGGGTCGAGGTCGCCGGAGCGTGTTCCCATCACCAGGCCTTCCAGCGGCGTGAGCCCCATCGACGTGTCAACCGAGCGTCCGCCGTCGATCGCGCAGGCGGACGCCCCGTTGCCGAGGTGCAGGACGATCTGCTTCAGGTCGGCCAGCGGACGCCCGAGGAACTCCGCGGCGGCCTCCGACACGTATTTGTGGGAGGTGCCGTGGAAGCCGTACCGGCGCACGCGGTGCCGCTCGGCGAGCGCGGCGTCGATGGCGTACGTGTACGCCTCCGGCGGCAGCGTCTGGTGGAAGGCGGTGTCGAAGACGGCAACGTGCGGCACATCCGGGAACGCCTTCTCCGCAGCGCGGATGCCCTGCAGGTTGGCCGGGTTGTGCAGCGGGGCGAGGTCGGCAAGGTCTTCGATGTTGATCTCGACCAGCGGCGTGACGATGGTCGGCTCGAAGAACCGCTTCCCGCCGTGCACCACGCGATGGCCGACCGCGACAGGTGGATGCTCGGCGAGGCTCGGGCCGTCGGCCTCGAACGCGTCGATCATCGCCTGGAACCCGGCGGTGTGATCCGGGATCTCCAGGCTCCGCTCGCTCGTCCCGTTCGGGCCGCGATGGATGGTGTGGCCGGACCGCTCGCCGATCCGCTCCACCAGCCCGCTCGCGAGAGGACGCTCGGTGTCGAGGTCGATCAGCTGGTACTTGAACGACGACGAGCCGCTGTTGACGACGAGGACGGCGCTCATGAGAGACCCGCCTGGATCGCGGTGATGGCGACGGTGTTGACGATGTCGTCGACGAGCGCGCCGCGGGAGAGGTCGTTGATCGGCTTCCTGAGTCCCTGCAGCACCGGCCCGATCGCCACGGCGCCCGCGCTCCGCTGCACCGCCTTGTATGTGTTGTTGCCCGTGTTGAGGTCGGGGAAGATGAACACGGTCGCCCGTCCCGCCACGGCCGAGCCCGGCAGTTTCGCGGCGCCGACCGCCGCATCGGCGGCGGCGTCGTACTGGATGGGGCCGTCCACGGCGAGCTCGGGAGCCCGCTCGTGCACGAGCGTCGTGGCGGCGCGCACCTTGTCCACGTCGACGCCGGAACCGGACTCCCCGGTCGAGTACGACAGCATCGCGACGCGCGGCTCGATGCCGAACTGCTCCGCCGTCTCCGCCGACGAGATCGCGATGTCCGCCAGCTGCTCGGCCGTCGGATCCGGGATCACCGCGCAGTCGCCGTAGACGAGCACCCGGTCGGCGAGCGCCATCAGGAAGACGCTCGACACCACGGACACCTCCGGGCGGGTCTTGATGATCTCGAACGCCGGACGGATCGTGTGCGCCGTCGTGTGCGCCGCCCCGGACACCATCCCGTCCGCGAGGCCGAGGTGCACCATCATCGTGCCGAAGTACGACGGATCGGTGACCGTGTCCGATGCCTGTTCGACGGTGATGCCCTTGTGCGCCCTGAGCCGCGCGTACTCCGTCGCGAACCGCAGGCGCAGCACGTCGTCGAACGGGCTGAGCACCTCCGCACCGGAGATGTCGACGCCGAGCTCGATCGCCCTCGCGCGCACCTCGAACGGCTCTCCGAGGATGGTGAGACGTGCGACCCCGCGGGCGAGCAGGGTCGCCGCAGCGCGCAGGATGCGGTCGTCCTCTCCCTCCGGAAGCACGATGTGCTTGTCCGCCGCCCTGGCGCGCTCCAGCAGGTCGTACTCGAACATGAGCGGGGTGACCACATCCCGTGGGCTGACGTCGAGCCGCGTGAGCAGGGCGTCCGCGTCGACGTGGCGCTCGAACAGCGCCTGCGCGGTGTCGTACTTGCGCTGCGAGTCTGCGGCGAGCCTGCCGCGGGCGTGCGTGATCCGCACGACCGTGTCGTAGGTGCCGAGGTTCGTCTCCACGATCGGCAGCGGGGACCGCAGGCCGGCCAGCAGCCGCTCGATCGGCTCCGGCAGCTCGAACCCACCGTTGAGGACGATGCCGGCGATGGACGGGAACGTTCCGGATGCGTTCGCCATCAGCACCGCGAGCAGTACCTCTGTTCGATCGGCCGGCACGACCACCACCGCACCCTCGATCAGGCGAGGGAGCACATTGTTCATCGACATCCCGGCCACGACGACGCCGAGCGCCTCGCGCGCGAGCAGCGACTCGTCGCCCGCGATGAGGGTGGATCCGGTCGCCTCCATGATCGAGCGCATGCTCGGGGCGACGAGGAACGGGTCCTCCGGGATCGCCCAGACCGGGGCCGTGTCGCCGGTCGGCGTCTCCCCGACGGCCGACTGCACGGCACGGACGACCGCGTCGAGGTCGTCCGAGTCTGCACGGTTGGCGATGACGCCGAGGAGCGCGACGTGCTCGTCCCTCAGCTCGGCGACCGCGAGCTCGGTGAGCTGCTTGAGGTCTTCCGCGGTGCGCGGCTCCGCCTGGCCGAGCCGCTCGCCCAGCCCCTGGCCGATGCGCCCGCCGAGCACCAGCAGCACGGGAGCGCCCAGATTGGCGGCGATGCGCGCGTTGTAGCGCAGCTCGGTCGGGCTGCCGACGTCGGTGTAGTCGGAGCCCAGGATGACGACCGTGTCGCAGCGGGACTCGACCGCCCGGAACCGGCGGACGATCTCGGAGAGGGCAGCATCGGCATCCAGATGCACATCGTCGTACGTGACGCCGATGGCCTCCTCGTAGTCGATGTCGGCCGTCTCCCGCTGCAGCAGCAGTTCGAGCACGTAGTCGCGCTCGGAGGTCGAGCGCGCGATCGGACGGAAGACACCCACCCTGCCGACGGCACGGCGGAGCGCTTCGAGCACGCCGAGGGCGACGGTGGACTTGCCGGTGTGACCTTCGGCGGAGGTGATGTAGAGGGAACGCGCCACGACTCAGTCGACCCGCTCGATCGCCGGGACCTCGTATCCGCCGTCGAGCAGGACCTGCTCGGGGGCGTAGAGGCGCATGATGGGCCGGAACGCGCCCTGCGGCGTCGGCAGCCAGTTGGCGGCTGCCGTCGGGTCGGTGGGTCTGGTCGTGCTCATGGTGATGGTCAAGCCTCCGTCGTCGTCGTACACGATCCCTTGCGTCCTGTCCCCGATCGAATACCGCGCCGCCTCGTTCTCGACGAGGTAGAAGTTCGGGAGGTCGTACATGGTGATGGACCAGAACGCGCGCACCGGCGGCGTCGGATGCAGTCGCAGGGTGTACGTGTGCTCACCGGTGAGCGCATCCCCTGCCGCATCGAGATAGGTGAAGAAGTACGCGGCCTCGTAGCCGTGGTTGCCCCAGAGCCCGCCGAGCGCTGCTGCGGCCCGCGTCGCATACCTGGTCTTCGCATCCGTGTGCTTCCAGGCCGGATCGTCGAGCGCCCCGACCTCGAAGAAGTCGATGTTGTAGTCGAAGATGTGCAGGTTGACCTGCCAGTTGTTGACGACGGGACCGTCGCCGGTCCGCACGGCCATCTCGAGCGCCTGCTTGCCGGCGGCGTACCCGGCCTCCAACGCCTGGCGCACCTCCTCCGGCGCTTCGGCCAGCGTGTACGCACTGGTCAGCCCGAGCACGCTGTACGAATCCAGAGCCGCCCTGTCGCGCTCGGCGGGCGGGAAGGCGATGGCCCAGGTCCGGAACCGCTCGAAGAAATCGAGCGCCTCCCCCAGACCACCGGCCACGACCGGCATGCCCTGCGGAGGCGTGAGCGACGTCCGGATGGGCGTCAGCGCGAGCGAGTTCTGCAACTCCTCGACGGCCGCCAGGTCTTCCTCGCCGTCGCAGGCCCAGCGGCCGACGATCGTGGCGATGCGTGTCGGGAAGCGGATGACGGTGACGCCGTCGCCCTCCGGTCCGCCCTCCCACTCCGGCGGCACGAGCAGGAAATCGCCCCGGCCGTTGCCGGTCGCCCTGGTGCCGACATATGCGAAGTTGTTGGTCCACGCATCCACGAACTGCAGCACGTAGTAGCGGTCCCCCGCATCCGGAACGCTCAGCAGGATCGGCCCGACGCTCAGGTCGACGGGAGCGATCGAGTAGACGGTGTCGTTGTTAATGGAGACGAAGGTGTCACGCGGATCCGCCAGCGAACGCGCGTGACTGAACGAGTTGAACGACGCTGGGGGAAGCGATCCGATCCCCGTGGTCGTGAGGCGGAGGATCTGCTCCCCGTTGAAGACCAGCGGAAAACCGAAGACATACGCTTCGGACGCCAACTCGCTCAATGGCCCGGTCATCCAGCACCTCACTCAATCGGCGGATCTCGACCGCTCTTCTACAGAGTGTAGAAGAGCGCCTGTGCTCTGCTCAACTGTACGCGGAACAACCTGACCGACGGCAAAGAAAAAGACCCCTCACGCACCCGCCAGAGCCCGGTTACCCTTGCTGCGTTTCCGCCCTGGGGGAGTTGGCCTGGATGGCGCCACGTGAGGAGCCGGGAACCAGTGTAGCGGGTCAGACTGAGAGGTGTTGGCACCGAGCACCCCCGCGGACCCGGTAGGATACTTCGTGGCCGTTGCTCCTCCGGGAGTGACACCGCCTCAGGAGAATTCGCCTAGTGGCCTATGGCGCACGCTTGGAAAGCGTGTTGGGTGCAAGCCCTCGGGGGTTCGAATCCCCCATTCTCCGCCAGTATTTCCCTCAGCGCTCACCGAATCCGCTCGATTGACGAGAGTGCGCTCTCTTACTGTTTCTTCGGGAGGGTTGGGTTAGCGCAGGTCAGACGTGGCTAGCCAACCAAGAGAAGTCAGCGCCTATATAGCGTGACTGCGGTAACGCGCATCGGGAGCCCTCGCGCGTTGCGCCCATTAGTTGAACATTGGATCATTGGCCAATGTCGATGAATATCGCCTCCAGCAGCGGATGGGTGCCAATCCCCCATCCGCAGCCGCTGCGAAACACGCGCGCCTTTCATTACACGAATGCTCGGGGACTAATTGGCATCGTCGAGCGCCACCGGCTGTGGGCATCGTCGACCCTCGCCCTCAACGACCTATCCGAAGTCAGGTACGGAATTGAGGTCGTGAGGAGCGCTGTCGAATCTCGAACTGGCTCTGCCAGCACGAATCTAAAACGAATGCTTGACGATGAGGATTTTGCCCCGCTAACCAGGGGTTCATACGTCGTCTCCGCAAGCAGCCACGGCGACTCGCTTTCACAATGGGTCGCCTACGCGGGAAACCTGGGATACGCAATAGAGGTCGACACCTCGCAGAAGGTCGATCGGGTCGATGGCATCAAACCCGAAGAAGTCTCCGGATCGCTTGATCAATTAGCCGATTCGTTTACCTTGTCGTCCGGATGGTGGTACCCGGTGACATATGACCGAGCCAAGCAACTAGAGACCGTCAGACACGTACTGGACGTGCTCGACGAACATGACTTCGCCGCACCGGCTCAACTTTATGTTCCGATTAGCCTTTGCATCACGACCTTCAAGGATTCAGCTTTTGAGAATGAGCAGGAGGTGCGGTTCATCACCGGCAGAGGGCTACGCGACAAGTTTCGCGAAGGTCGCTTCGGGGTCGTTCCCTATGCTGAGGTGGCAAGCTCGGATGAAGCGAACCCACGACTTCCGATTCGTTCTGTGGTGATCGGACCGCTCGACCACGACGAACACGATGCCGCGGAGGCAACTGTTCGTTCGCTTCTCGACAACAACGGTTACGCAGAAGCCGACGTCCGCTTCTCACGTGCGCCGTATCGGTTTTAGGAGCTCTCGCATTTCGGCGCGAGATTCCAACGCCTGGAGCTTGCTCCAGCAATCGTTATTCCCCGCCTGAAGCAGCCATCCACCGCCGAGCCCGCTCAGCTCGCCGAACGGAACTCCGCAGCGCGTCGGCGCAGCCCGGCGTCGGCCACCTCCGGCCCGCGGTAGACCATGTCCATCGCGCCGATGCTCTCTCCGGGCGGGACGATCGCGTCGATGCGGTCGAGGATCTCGTCGGACAGGGAGACCTCCGTGCCCGCGAGCGTGTCCTCCAGCTGCTCCATCGTGCGGGGGCCGGCGATCGCCGATGTGACACCCGGATGCGCGATCACGAACGCCATCGCCAGATGGGTCAGCGGGATGCCGACCTCGTCGGACAGGGCGATCAGCTGCTCGATCGCGGCGAGGCGGCGTTCGTCGTGGAAGTGCCGCATCCCGGTGCTTGCGCGGAAATTGTCGTTCGCCTGGCCTGCGCGGTACTTGCCGGTCAGCGCTCCGCCGGCGAGCGGGCTGTAGACGAGCGTCCCCATGCCGTAGCGCTGTGCCACCGGGAGAATCTCTCGCTCGATCTCGCGGTCGAGGATCGAGTAGTTCGGCTGCTCGGTGCGGAAGCGCTCGAAGCCGCGGCGCTCCGACATCCACTGCGCCTCGACGATCTCGGAGCCGCGCATCGACGACGTGCCGATCGCCCGCACTTTGCCCTGACGCACCAGGTCGGTGAGCGCGGAGAGGGTCTCGTCGATGTCGGTGTCCGGGTCTGGGCGGTGCAGCTGGTAGAGGTCGATGTGGTCGGTGCGCAGGTTTCGGAGCGAGCGCTCGACCGCCTGCATGATCCAGCGACGGGATGCGCCCCTGTGGTTGATGTCGTCGTCCACCGGCCCCCAGAACTTGGTGGCGAGCACGACATCGTCCCGTCGGCCGGCGAGCGCCTCTCCGACCACCTCCTCCGAGTCCCCGTAGCGGTCGGCGGTGTCGACGACGTTGATGCCGGCGTCGAGGGCCCTGTGGATGATCCGGATGCCCTCCTGACGGTCGGGGTTGCCGAACGAGCCGAGCATCATGGCGCCGAGGGCGTACGGCGTGACCTGGATTCCGGTGCGGCCGAGAGTGCGGTACTGCATGGGGTCCTCCTGTAGGATCGCTATACGGAACGACGTTCCGCATATGCTGACCACTATACGGAACACTGTTCCGTTTACGCAAGAGGACCTCGCCGTGGCTACCGACGCCGACGCTCAACGCCCCGCACGGGCCGACGCACGCAAGAACCAGGAAGCGCTGCTCGCGGCCGCCCGCGACGTCTTCGCGCGCTCCGGCGTCGACGCGCCCGCGCGCGAGATCGCAGCGGCGGCCAAGGTCGGCGTCGGGACGATGTACCGCCACTTCCCCACCAGGTCCGAGCTCGTCGCCGCCGTGTTCACCGCGGAGATCGACGGCACCGCCGCGGCGGCCGCCGACCTGCTGGCGACCCACGCGCCCGGCGAAGCGCTCGAACTCTGGATCTCGCGGTTCACCAGGTTCGTCGCGACGAAGCAGGGCCTCTCCGCCGCTCTCCGCTCGGGAGACCCCGCGTTCGACGCGCTCCCCGACTACTTCGCAGCGAAGCTCGGCCCGGCCATCCGGTCGCTGCTCGACGCCGCGGAGGCGGCCGGGGAGGTGCGCTCCGGCGTCGACCCGCTCGGCCTGCTGCAAGCGGTCGGAGACCTGAGCCACCGGGCGCCGTCCGCGGATGGCAGCCCGAACGCGATGGTCCGGCTGCTGCTCGACGGCCTGCGCGTCAACGCCGCCGGATCGGCCGGTTGACCCCGGCCGACCCCGCGCGCTCCGCTCAGGCTGCCCCGATCTCCGAGAACAGGCCGGTGAACGTCGTGCCGGTTCCGCCCAGGCGCTGGAAGAACTCCCCGGCGGCCGGAGTGGCGACGGCGGCCGACGCGTCCTCGTAGCTGTCGAAGTACAAGTCGAGCGTCCGGTGCGCGGGCGTTGGAGTGCCGTCCTCCTTCGGCCAGACCTTCGCCGCCTCGAGCCGGCGCAGCCCGGGGAGCCGGCGGGCGAATCCCTCCAGCTCCTGGTACGCCGCCTCGAAGGCGGCAGGGTCGGCCGGGTTGTCGATGATGATGGTGATCTTCGTGGACATTGCGTTTCTCCTTGTGTTGTTCGGTGTTCGCTGATCGTGCAGTGCGTGGATGGTCAGCGGGCGGCGCCCGTTGCCGTGCGGTTCAGTCGGATGGCGGAGACCAGGAAGAAGATGCCTCCCAGTGTCGCGTATCCCGCCAGTCCGACGAGCGATGCAGCCGCATTTCCGGACTGCACAGCGAAGGCGACGCCGGCGAGCACGGAGATGCCGCCGCTCAGGATCATCGGCCACTGACCGCCGAGGCTGCGACGGGAGATTCCCACGATCAGCTGGACCGCGCCCGCCGTCACCGCCCAGAGGCCCCAGACGAGAAGGACGGCGGACCGGCCGGACATGACGGCGACGATGAGCCCGACCGCGGCGAGCGCGCTCAACGCCATGTTCACGTACAGCAGCCCCGCCGGCCGCGTCGCCCGCGACGCCCGGTGGTCGACGACGGCCGCGACCAGGTCGAACACCGGATAGATCACGAGGAGCGTCGCGCTCAGCGGCGTGATGCTCGCCGCACTGAGGCCCACGATGATCGCCCACACGATGGCGAAGCCGAAGCGGACGAAGTAGAGGCGGCGAAGCGAGGCGGCGATGGGTGCTGCCGGCGCATCCGGTGTTGTCGTGGTCATTCTGGTTCCGTTCTTCCGAGAGGGATGTCATGTAGAATGACTAGTCACTCTACATCGAGTAACCGTAGCCACCGAACGCCGGGCACGCAAGAGCACGTGAGGAGAACACCTATGATCGGGAGCGTGAAATCGTCGATGCGGGAGCGACTCATCGAGGCGGCGACCGAACTGTTCTACGCAGAAGGTCTCCGCGCGGTCAGCGTCGACAAGGTCATCGAGCGCGCCGGGACGACCAAGGTCACCTTCTACCGGCACTTCAAGAGCAAGGACGACCTCGTGGTCGCCCACCTGCAGCGCAGGGCGCAGCTGGAACGCGACGGAATCACCGGCGCCATCGCCGCCGCCGACGGCAGCGCAGACCGGGTGTTCCAGCTGATCGCCGAGCAGCTGGGCTCGATGGCGTGCGAGCAGGGCTTCCGCGGCTGCCCGTTCATCAACGCGGCCGCCGAGTACCCGGATGCGACGAGCCAGGTCCGCATCGAAGTCGACACCCACCGCGCCTGGTGCAAGGCCACGTTCGGCGAGATCGTGCAGCCGCTCGGCCTGAGCGACCCTCGCGGGACGGCCGACGACCTCATGCTCATCCGCGACGGCGCGATGGTCGCCGGCTACCTGGACGACGCCGACGCGCTCGCCGCCTCCTTCATCCGCAGCGCCAGGGCACTCACCGGGTCAGACACCGCGCACTGAGTCAGCGACGCACCGTCAGCGACGCGGCGCCGTGCTGTCGCGCACCTTGAGTTCCGGCTGGATGAGCGGGATGGTCTCCGGCGCCTCTCCCCGCAGCGACCGGAGCACGCTCTCGACGGCCCGGCGGCCCACCTCGGTGAAGTCGAGCCGCACAGTGGTCAGCGCCGGTAGGAAGTACGGGGACTCGTCGCGGTCGTCGAAGCCGACGACGCTCACGTCTCCGGGCACCGAGACCCCGTTGTCGTGGAGCGCCTTGATCAGGCCGAGGGCCATCGCGTCGTTGATCGCGAGGACGGCGGTGATCGAGCGGTCAGCAGCGATCCTGACCCCCGCCCGGTAGCCGGACTCCGCCGACCAGTCCGGGGACGTGAACTCGGGAGGCGTCACCCGGCCGGCGAGGGCGAGCTCGGTCTGCCAGCCGCGGCGGCGCGCATCCGACGCCATCCAGCCGTCCGGCCCTCCGACGAAGTGGACGGTCTCGTGACCGAGGTCGAGCAGGTGCCTGGTGGCCAGCTGGGCGCCGAGCGTCTCGTCGACGGACACGGTGGACGGCCCGGCGGGCGAGCCCTGCTCGAACCGTACAACGGGCACATCCGCGTCGAGCCGGTGCAGCACCTCGACGGCGGCGGTCATCGGCGCGAGCACCACGATCGCATCCACTCCGTCGTCGACGAGGGAGTCGAGACCCTCCTCGATGCTCGCGCGGTCCACGTTCGCGAGGCTCACCAGACTCGTGGCGTACCCGCTCCTGCGCGCCTCCTCCGCGATGCCGAACAACGCAAGAGCCGGGCCGTGCACGGACAGCGCGTAGCTGAGCACACCGAGGTTCATCGACCTGCTTGTTGCCAGAGTGCGCGCCGCCGAGTTGCGACGGTAGCGCAGCTGGGCGATGGCACGCTCGACCCGTTCGCGGATCTCGGGCGCGACGTTCGAGTGGCCGTTGACCACCCGCGAGACGGTCTGCTGCGAGACCCCGGCGAGACGGGCGACATCGACCATCCGCGCCGCGCGCGGCGCCTCGTTCTGCTCCGTCACCGGCGGCCCCCGGCGCCCGGCGAACGCACGGAAGAGGAAATCATTCCCCCATTATGACCGCGAGTACGACCGCGAGCGGCCGGGCGCCGGAAAGGCGCGCCAGACCGCTCGCGATCCTGCCGGATCCCTTGCCAGGGACTCAGCGGTTGCCGTAGCGCAGCACGGCGGGGTGCTGCTCGTACGGCCACTCGGCCTCCGGGATCATGTAGTCGAGCGTCGTGTAGCTGCCGTCCATCGTCGCCGCGAGCGACGGAGGGCCGGGGAACCCGATGACCCGCCAGCCGACGCGGTTGTCGTTTCCGCCGTAGACCGGGTCGCCGTAGAAACCCTGCCTGGTGTTCAGCACCAGGAGCGGGAAGAACTCGAGGAAGTCCTCGTTGACCGGCTGGTTGCCGGCCGGCGCTCCCCCGCTCCCCTGCCCGTCCGAGTCCGCGAAGGCGAACGTCGCCGGCTTCTCCTTGCGCGAGATGGTCTCCAGCACCGTGTCCTGCTGGTCGTCGTCCAGCTCGACGAACGGGGCGCCGAACTTCTCGGTGGCGATGCCGTCCAGTTCGACGATCCCCTCCCGGTAGAACGTCCGGCGGCTCTCGATGCGCTCCTGCCAGGCCTTCTCCTCCAGCCCCTCCATCCGGAGGAACCCGTTGCCGTCAGCTGCCGGGAAGACGAACTGCGTCCCCGCCAGCATCCGATCGATGAAGCGGACCACGCCTGCTTCTCTCGCTCCTGGATGGTGGTCCGTCGGAATGATGCGCGCAGTGGCGGCCTCGACAGTCGCCCATTCGTGCTCCGTGAAGAACAGCGGCCCATTCGAATCGCGCGTCGAGATCGGCACGGTGACCCATTCTGCCTGTCCCATAGTTATCGTTGTCTCCTCTGAAATCGTGGTTGAGGTCAGTCGGTCCAGCCATGACGGTCCACGGCGATGATGCGGTCGGCGCACCGCCAGGCGTTCGCCATGATCGTCAGTGCCGGGTTGATGCCGGTCGCCGTCGGGAAGAAGCTGGCGTCGAACACGTAGAGGTTCGGCACCTCGTGCGACCGGCACCACCTGTCGACCACCGAGGTGGCGGGATCGTCGCCCATGCGGGCCGTGCCGAGCTCGTGCGAGGTGTTCCCCGTGATGCGCTCCATGTTGACCGGCACGATCTTGGATGCGCCCGCCGCCTCCAGGATCTCGCCGTTCTTCTTGACCTGCCACTTCTCCTGCGCGAAGTCGTTGGCGTGCGGCGTGTGGGTGATGCGGGCGACCGGGAGTCCCCACGCGTCCTTCACCGTCGGGTCGAGGTCGACCCTGTTGGACTCGACGGGGAGGTCGTGCAGCAGGATGCCGATCTTCATGCTGTAGTTGAACAGGTCCCGATCGGCGTCCTTCGCCGCCTGACCCCAGGTGGGGCGGCCGGGGAAGCTCCAGTTGACGGGGTGGCCGAGCATCGACGGGAAGATCAGCGAGCCCAGGATGTGCCCCCGCGACTCGTCCGTCTCGTAGAAGTCGAACGAGCACAGGTTCATGTAGTGCCCTGACCAGCCGTAGAGCGGGTCGTGCAGCTCCTTGTCGAACAGGCCGACCGAGAACGAGTACTGGTGGAAGGTCGCGTTCTTGCCGACCTGCCCGCTGCCGTTGCCCAGCCCATCCGGGAACAGCGCCGACTTCGACATGAGCAGGAGCCTCGGCGTCTCGATCCCGCCGCCGCACACGATCACGGTTTTCGCGTTCTGCACGAACTCGTTGCCGTTCTCGTCCTGATAGCGCACACCGGTCGCCTTGCCGGTCTTGTCGACCAGGATCTCGCTGACGTAGCAGTCCGGGCGCAGGTCGTAGAGGCCGGTGTTGATCGCATCCGGGATGAAGCTGATCAGCGTCGACGACTTGCCGCTGCCCGGGTCGGGGTACTGCTGCCAGAAGCCGTTCTCGCTGAACGGCTTGCGGCCGCGGTACGGCTCGGTGACCATGCCCTGCGGCATCGGGAACGTGCTGTGGCCCATCTTGTTCATCGCGGTCGCGAAGGTGCGGCCGATCTGGCTGAGCGGCGCAGGCTTGGTCGGGTAGTCGCGGGTGCGGCGGCCCTCCCAGCGGTTCGCGCCGCCGAGACCCGAGGTTCCGAACTCCCACTCGACCCGCGTGTAGTACGGCTCGAGGTCGTCGTAGCTGATCGGCCAGTCGACGAGGCTCGCGCCGTCGACGTCGCCGTGCAGAGAGCGCAGCCGGAAGTCGTTGACGGTCATCCGGGGAACCATGCCGCCCCAGTGCGTCGTGCCGCCGCCCACGACCTGCGGGGTCGCGGAGAAGTTGGTGATGACAGCTTCCTCGCTGTCGTTCTGACGGTATGTGCGGGGCTTGAGCTTCGGGTCCTGCCAGATGAAGTTGCGGTTCAGGTACTTCAGCTCGTCGCCGGATGCGTGCTCCGGCTTCAGCCACGGGCCTCGTTCGAGTCCCACCACGCGCAGGCCGGCTTCGGTCAGCACCTTGGCTGCCGTCGCCCCTCCTGCGCCGGCGCCGACGATCACGACGTCGACCGGCTCCGGGTTCTTGATGGTGGTCATTCTGTGTCCTTTCCTTTCGGGGGTTCGATGGCGGCGCTGCGCCGGCTACGCCAGCACACCGGAGCGGCCGAGGCGTGCGACGGGCAGAAGGGCGTCCCACAGCTCGGCGGGGATGTCGATTGCGGCGAGCTGGGCGGTCTGCTCGACGCGCTTCGGCTCGGACATCCCGACGATCGTGGAGGTGACGCGCGGGTCGCGCACGGAGAACTGCAGGGCGGCCGCGGCGAGCGGCACCCCGTACGCCTCGCACAGGGACTCCATCGTGCGCACCCGCTGGAGCACCTCGTCGCTGACGGGGGCGTAGCAGTACGTCGGCACGGCATCCGGACCCTTGACCAGCATCCCGCCGCCGAAGGGAGCCGCATTGACGAACGCGACGCCTCTGGCCTGGGCGTCGTCGAGCAGCGGCTCGGCCGACTGGTCGACCAGCGTGAAGCGGTTGTGGCTGATGACGGCGTCGAACGCCTCCGTCGCGAGGTACTGCAGCTCGAGGTCGATCGGGCCTCCCGCGACGCCGAGGTAGTCGATGACGCCTTCGTCGCGGAGCGCGATCAGCGCTTCGAGGGGGCCGCCGGGGGCGACACCCTCCTCGAAGCTGATCTTCTCCGGGTCGTGCAGGTAGACGAGAGGAAGCCGGTCGAGGCCGAGGCGTTCGAGGCTCTCCTCCACCGACCGGCGCACCCGGTCGCCGGAGAAGTCGGTGGTCCCGGGGATGGGGTCGACCTTGGTCGCCACGACCACTCCGTCCGGCACTCCCCCGTTCTCGCGGATCGCCTGTCCGATGCGCTTCTCGCTGTCGCCGCCGCCGTACTCGTTCGAGGTGTCGATGAATGTGAACGGCCCGTCGAACACCCGCCGGATGGTCGCAACAGCCGTCTCCGTGTCCACTTCGTAGCCGTACTGCGCAGGGAAGCTGCCGAGGGCACTGGTCCCGACGCAGATGTCGGAGACGGTGAGTCCCGTGCGTCCGAGTTGTTTGATGGTCATGCGCTTCGCTTTCTCTCTCAGGTGGTGATGGCTATCTCAGGTGTTGCTGGCTGGTTCGCGGCGCCTGGGAGGGCGGCGCCGTGCTCCGGCGCACGACCAGCTCCGGGAGCACCCTGGGCAGCGCGTCGGCATGACCGCCGCGCATCAGGTGCAGGATGCGGTCGACAGCGAGGCGCCCGACCTCCTCGAAGTCGAGGCGGACGGTGGTCAGTGCCGGCCGGTAGTACCGCGCCTCCGGCACGTCGTCGAAGCCGACGACGCTGACGTCCTCCGGCACCCGCACCCCGTATTCGGAGAGGGCTTTGACGACCCCGAGCGCCATCTGGTCGTTGGCGACGAACACCGCGGTGATGTCCGGGTTGCGGACGATGTCGCAGCCGGCCGCGTATCCGGAGCGCGTCGACCAGTCTCCGGAGATGACCGGGTTGGTCACCCTGCCGCTCGCCGCGAGCGTGTCCGACCAGCCGCGCATCCTGGCGTCCGAGCCGAGCCAGCCGCTCGGTCCGGCGACCTGCCAGACCGTGTCGTGGCCGAGGTCGAGCAGGTGCCGGGTGGCGAGCGCTGCACCTCCGACCTCGTCCGTCGCGACGCTCGTCGTCCCCTCCGGCGCTCCCGGCTCGAAGACGACGAGCGGCACGCCGGCCTCCAGCCCGGTGATCGCTTCGAGGGCGGCCTCGACCGGCGCGAGCACGACGATGCCGTCCACCGCGTCCTCGGCCAGGTGGTCGAGCGCCGCCTTCATGGCCGTGCGGTCGACGTCGCCGAGGGTGACCAGGTTGGTCGCGTAACCGGCGCTTCTCGCCTCGTCGGCGATGCCGCTGAGTGCGACCGACGGACCGTACTGGGTAAGGCCGAAGCTGACGATCCCGAGATTCATCGTCTGGCCGTTGGCCAGGGCGCGGGCCGCCGGGTTCCTGCGGTACCGCAGCTGCCGGATGGCGAGCTCCACCCGCTCCCGGATCTCCGGGGCGACGTTGGTGCTCCCGTTCACCACGCGGGACACCGTCTGCTGGGACACCCCGGCGAGGCGTGCGACGTCGATCATCCTGGCACCGCGAGTCGTCGAATGCTTGTCTGTGCTCGAAGGTGCCGACATCGTGGCTAGCCCGCTGTCCGTGCGCTGCGGCGACCCAGATGGCTGCGGAAGAATCCGGAGATCCGTTGCACGCCGCCCGCGCTGGAGAGGAAGACCGCGATCACGATCACCGCGCCCTTGATCACCAGCTGCGGCTCGGAGGAGATGCCGACCAGGTTCATCACGTTGATGATCGTCGCGAGCACGAACACGCCGATCACGGCGCTGATCGGGTCGCCCTTGCCGCCCATCAGGGATGCACCGCCGACGACGACCGCTGCGATCGCATCCAGTTCGTAGCCGACGCCGATGAGCGAACTGCCCTGCCGGAGCTGTGCTGCGGCGATGAGCCCGGCCAGCCCGGCGAGCAGCCCGGACATCGTGTACGTGATGAGAAGGTTGCGGGCAACGGGCAGGCCCGAGAGCCGCGCCGCCTCCGGGTTGCCGCCGATCGCGTACAGCGAGCGTCCGAACGTCGTGAACTTCGCAACGAGCGCTGCGAGGACCATGACGATCAGGAAGATCATCACCGGGTTCTGCAGCCCGAGGCTCGTGCCGCGGGCGAAGAGGTCCACGAACGTCTGGTCGGTGATCTGGATGAGGCTGGTCGACTGGATGATGTAGCTGAAGCCCTTGACGGCGCTCATCATGGCCAGCGTGGCGATGAACGGCGGAATGCGGAGCCACACCACGAGCAGACCGTTGATCAGCCCGGCGATCCCGCAGCAGAACAGGGTGAACGCGACCGAGAGTCCCGTCGCCATGCCGGCTTGCAGGGTCAGAGCGACGATCACCGTCGACATCGCCAGGATCGAGCCGACCGACAGGTCGATGCCGCCCGTCAGGATGACGAAGAACTGGCCGACGGCGAGCACGGCCACGATCGAGGCTGCCGCGATCACGTTCTCCGCGTTCCTCAGCGTGAGGAAGTCGGCGGAGACGTAATAGCCGATCACGATGATGACGACGAGGACCAGCAGCAGGTAGGTCTTCGGCAGGATGCGCTTGGCGACGCCTCTCCAGGCGGGGTGCGCGGAGACGGCGCCGGTCTCGGTGGCCGGCGTGGCCGGCTTCGCCGGCTCGTGGAGGAGTTTGTTCGACATTGTCTTTCCCGTCGTTGGGTTCAGTCAGTTGATTCAGGGGGCGAGCCGGGAGGGCTCAGGCGAGGAGCTGGAGGATCGTCTGACCCTGGGGATCGATCTCGTCGTGGTCGAGCTCGGCGACAACGCGGCCTCTGGCCATCACGAGCACGCGGTCGCACATCATCGCCTCGGAGATCTCCGAGCTCGCGATGATCACGGTTCCGCCCGAGCGGGCGAAGTCCCGGATCAGCTCGTACATGTCCTCCTTGGCGCCGACATCCACGCCTCTGGTCGGCTCGTCGCAGATGAGCAGGCGGGAGGATCGCACCAGCCAGCGGGCCAGGATGCCCTTCTGCTGCGTTCCGCCGCTCAGGGTCTTCATCGGCTGGTTGACGCTGGAGACCTTCATCCCGAGCTTCGCCACCATGTCCTGCGCCGTGCGCTTCTCACGCTTGCCGTCGATCACGGCGAGCCTGCTGAACATCGGCATGCTCGCCAGCGTGATGTTGCCGGCGACCCCCATGTCCGGGATGAACCCCTGCGCTTTGCGGTCCTGCGGGAGCAGCCCGATGCCGAGCCGGATGGCGTCGCGGGGCGAGGCGAAGGTGACCTGCTTGCCGTCGATCGTGAGGTGCCCGTCCGTGCTCCTGCGGGCGCCGGCGAGCAGGCTGGCGAGCTCCGACTGGCCGGACCCGATCAGGCCGGAGATGCCGAGGACCTCACCCCGGTACAGGTCGAAGTCGATGCCGGACACCCGGTCGTCCTCCCCCAAACCGCGGGCGGACATCAGGATGCTGTCCGTGCGGCCGGCGCCGAGGCGCGGGCTGCGTTCGCCGCGGAGGGCGGCATCGGCGATGGAGCCCTCCAGGCTCTTGCCGACCATCGCCGTCACGACGTCGGCCGGTTTGGTGTCCGCGGTGGCCAGGTCGGCCGCAGTCACGCCGTCGCGCAGCACGGTCACCGCGTCGCAGAGGCTGTAGAGCTCATCCATGCGGTGCGAGATGTAGAGGAGCGTGACGCCCTCGGCCGCGAGCTTGCGCAGCACCGTGAAGAGGCGCTCGACGTCGGGCAGGGGAAGGGTGGACGTCGGCTCGTCGAGCAGCAGCACGCGCGCATCCTTGTGCAGCGCCTTGGCCAGCTCGACGGCCTGCTGCTCCGCCACGGAGAAGCTCGAGACCGGCTGCGTCACGTCGAGGTCGAAGCCGACACGGGCCAGGGCCTCGCGGGACTTGGCCTGCATCTGCGCCCAGTTCACGACGCTCCCCTTATTGGGAAGCGTGCCGAGGAAGATGTTCTCGGCGACCGAGAGCGACGGCACCAGGCTCAGCTCCTGGTAGATGGTGTGGATCCCGGCCGCCTGCGCATCCGTCGGCTCGCGGAACTTCACGACCTCCCCGCCGAGCCTGATGGTTCCGCCGTCCGGAATCTCCGCCCCCGAGAGGATCTTGACCAGCGTCGACTTCCCCGCACCGTTCTGTCCGGCGAGGGCGTGGATGCTCCCCCGCCTGACCGAAAAGCTCACCCCCTTGAGCGCCTGCACACCGAGGTAGCCCTTGGTGATGCCTTCGAGCTGCAGCTCGTCCATAAGTTCTCCGCACTTCTTCGTGACTTGTCTGTTTCCCAGCGGTCGCTGCGCCCGAACCGATGACATCGGGCGCAGCGACTCCTGGTCGTACCCGCCGGCGCTTAGTCGTTCGCCCGCACGTACGTGTCTTGCGGCTTGTAGTAGTCCTTGGCGTTCTCGGGCGTGACGACGGTGGTCTTGATGAAGACCTCCTTCTTCGGGCACGCCGTCTTGTCGTTGTTGTACGCGGCGACGGCCATCTTCACCGCGGCGACGCCCTGGTCCCACGGCTGGTTGGATGCGGTGGCCTGCAGAGGCCCCGTCGGGTTGTCGACCATCTCCTTCACAACGTTCATTCCGCCGTCGTATCCGGCGACGATCACGCCGTCGCCCCAGATCCCGGCCTGCTGGAGACCCTGCTCGATGCCGCCCTCCATCACGTCGCTCATGCTGT
The DNA here is from genome assembly GCF_051161895.1 of Leifsonia araucanica. NCBI lineage: Bacteria > Bacillati > Actinomycetota > Actinomycetes > Micrococcales > Microbacteriaceae > Leifsonia > Leifsonia araucanica. The sequence continues at coordinate 3,621,952 of NZ_JBMBTW010000002.1, read as the reverse complement.
AGACGATCTTGAGGTCGGGGTTCGCCGTCGCGACGTCCCGGATGGGCGCGAGGGCCTTGTCCGGCTTCCACTCGCCGTACTTCGTCTCGAGCTTCTTGGTCGTGATGCCCGGGTAGGCCTTCATGACCTTCTCGTAGCCCTTCAGGAACCCGTTGAACCGCAGGTCACTCAGGACGTCGCCGGGGAAGCCGCCGATGCCGACGACCTTGATCTCGCCCGTCGTGCCGAACTTCTCGACGGCCTTCTTCGCGGCGACCTCGCCGGCGAGCGAGCCGGTGTATCCCTGGTCTTCCGCGACGTAGCAGTACATGTCCTTGACCAGCGAGGGGTCGAGGTTCGAGTTGACGGTGACCAGCGGCACCTTGGCGTTCTGGAGCGCTGCGACAGAGGCTCCGACGCCGATCGGGTCGTTGGGGTTCATGATCACCACGTCGACGTTCTTGGTGATCAGGGTCTGCACGTCGGCGTTCTGGCGCACGGTGTCGCCGTTCGCGTCGAGGAGCTGGATGGTCGCCCCCAGCTTCTTGGCTTCGGCCTGGCCGCCCTCGACGAGGGTCTTCCACCAGTCGCTGCCGCTGATGCCGCGCTGGCTCCAGCCGATGACCAGGCCCTTGCCGGTCTTCTTGTCCGCGTCGCTGGCTGCTGCTCCGTCTGTTCCGCCTCGTGCACATCCGCTCAAGACGAGAGCGGTGGCCGCGACGAGGCCGGCGACGGTGAGGATGGTTCGGGTACGGCTGCGGGTGTTTCTCGTGGTGCTGCTGGGACTGATCATGGTTCCACTTCCTTGTGAGGTGATCGGTGCTAGGTACAGCTGGGGGGGGTGCGAGCGGCGGCGCATCGTCCCGAGGGGACCGACGGTCGGAGTGACCGCCGCTCGCACGTTCTGGCTCAGTCGAGAGGGGTGAAGACGCCTCGCTCTTCGAGCAGCTTGATGTTGCGGGCGCGGGTCTCACGCTCGCGGGCCAGCCATCCTTCGCCGGGAGGGGCGTCGAGGTACTGGTTCTTCGGGTAGATCGGCTTCTCGTAAATCGCGGCGTACTGCTCGGTGCGCAGATCCTTGAAACCGTTGAACACGCCGTTCGCCTGACGGTCGCGACGCAGGGCGTCGATGTCGATCGTCGTGCTCACGAAGGTGTCGCCCGCCGTGACGCCTGGCGTCTCGGTGATGATCTTGCCTCGCTGGTTGACGATCATCGAGCGGCCGCCGAAGAGGTCGTTGATGACGCCGTCCGGGCCGAGCTCCGGGCCGAGGTTCGGTGCGACGACGATCGCGTTGTTGAACAGCGCGTGCGCCTTGTTCTGCACCTCCCACATCCCCTGCGAGGTCTGCGGCTCGATGAGCGTGGCGCGGATGATGACCTCCGCGCCGTTCATCGCGAGGCCGCGGGCGATCTCGGGGTACGCGCCCTCGTGGCAGATCACGTAGCCGATGTTGCCGATGTCCGGCGTCTTGGCGACCGGGTAGATGGCGTCCATCACATTGCCGTCGCCCTTCTTCTGGATCCACTCGTCCCACAGGTCGTGCGGGTTGGTGGTGCCGAGGGTTCCGCCCTCGAAACCGTCGCTGGTCGCCTTGGCACGGCGGTAGATCACATCGCCGTTCGGGTCGATCATGAACGCGCAGTTGAAGTAGCGGTCGGGGAAGTCGTCGTCGGCGACCAGGTACAGCTCGCCGGCGATGTAGGTGTTCAGCTCACGAGCGGCCTTGCCCAGCTCGTCGGTCTCCGGACCGGGGATCGTGCGGGCGAACTTCTTCTCCGCCTCGCGGTTGCCTGCGGTGAATGCCATGTGCATTCCCTGGATCGCCATCTCGGGGATGACGACCAGCTTCACCGGGTGGCCCTCTGTCGCTGCCACGCCGACCGCGGTCTTCATGAAGCCGATGATGCGCTTGGTGTTCTTCAGCGCGTCTTCCGGCTCGACGATCGGGATCTGCAGCGGCGAGAGCGCTACGACTGTGTACGGCTCAGTCACGTCCAACTCCTTCGTTGTTTGGGGTGCGTTTGGTCATGTTAGCGCACTATCAGACGGTGTCAAATGTCTCTTTTCGGGGCGAATGCAGCTCGGTACCGGTCGCTCTCCGGTAGACAACCTTGTCTCTTTTGGCAGCAAAATTGCTGATAAATTAAGGTTTTAGAATGCAAACTATCTTGATATCGCCACAGCAGCAGGGTGCGTGGAATCAGATTCGAAATTGAGTGAGCGCACTCACAGGACGAGCGCTAACGTGTGAGCGCGAAGGCCGCGACGCCCGCTGTGACGGCGATGAGGCCACCGAGTACGAACAGCGAAACCCGGCTCTTCGTAGCCCACCCGCGGACCGCTCCCTGCAGCCGAGCCGCGCGCGACGCGTCGTCGGCCGACGCGATCGGCTGGCTCTCGGCGCGCGGGGCACGCACCGTGGGGAGGAACTCGACGAAGCCGCAGCGCGTGCATCCGGTCAGGTAGCGGTGGACGGCGAGACCGACCCCGTAGTACGGGTTCTCGATGACCCGGGCGCGGGCCCCGCAGCGCGAGCACCACCGGGGTCTCGTCCGTGCGTTCGACTCGTTCATCGCTCGCGAAGTTCCATTGCCGTCTCCTGGGTGTTCCGTCGGCAGTGCACGCGGAGCACAGCGGAGGAGGCACGGCGGCCTTCCCCACCCGAAGGAGAAGGCCACCGTGCAGGTGCCGAGCCGGGGAGCTGCGACGAATTTCACGGTATGTGGCGGTTCGATCGGGTCGATATCCGCCCAGCGCGGATCTGTGTCCGTTTTGTGCGGCTCCTCGCCGGGCCGCCGACGGCCGTGCTTACAATCACGGGATGCAAGCGAACACGGCCGAGATGTTCCGCAGCCGACGCATCGTGTCGTGCCGCGGGATCGACCAGGCGCGCGAAGCACTCACCGAGGTCTTCCTGCCGGTCGACTTCCCCACGGCGCGGGCGTCGACGAGCGTCGCGATGGATCTGAACGCCCTGACCGTCGGCCGGGTCACCGTCGGGTACATGCAGTTCCAGGATGCTGTTCGCATCGAGACGGCAGAGGCCATGAACTTCCACGTCGACATCCCGACGGCGGGCCGCGCCACGATGCGCGCGGCGTTCGGATCGCCGATCTACGGAACGCAGCGCACCGCCGGCGTGTTCATGCCGGGGCGGCCGGTCGACCTCGACTGCGACGTCGGCTTCGCGCAGGTCTCCGTGATGATCCCCCGGGAACACCTTCAGCTCGAACTCGAAAGCATGCTCGACCAGCGTCTGACGCGACCGCTCGAATTCACCGGCGAACTGGACCTGATGGCCCCGGGCGGCCGGGCAATGCTGCAGGCGCTGCGCCTGATCGACGCCGTCTCCGAGCAGCCAGGAGGCCCCCTCTCCCACCCGCTCACGCTCCAGCGCCTCGAACAGCTCCTGATGAACAGCCTGCTCTTCACCCAGCCGCACAACCACTCGGAGCAGCTGACCGGATCCGCCCCCGCCCCCGGCGCACGGCCGGTGTCCCGGGCCGTCGAGCTCCTGCGCAGCAGCCCCGCGCATCCCTGGACGGTGTCCGAACTCGCGTCGGCCGTCTCACTCAGCGTGCGCAGCATGCACGAAGGCTTCCGCCGTTCGCTCGACACCACCCCGATGGCCTACCTCCGCCGCCTCCGGCTGGAGAAGGTGCGCGAGGAACTGATGGCGGCGCCGCCCGGCACGGTCAGCGTGACGGAGGTGGCCACCCGCTGGGGCTTCGTCCACCTGGGACGCTTCGCCGCCGCATACGCCGCCGCGTTCGGCGAGCGCCCGTCGGACAGCCTGCGTTCGACCGGGCGGTGACGCCCGCCGTCGGGAGGCGGATGACGGACGAACGCTGAGCATCCACGTCGGAGAACGGGGCTAGACAGCCCCTCGGCGTCAATGGTTCGATGGGCCGCACCACGAGCAGGGAGCGGAACATGACCGAGAACGTCACCGGACCGACACCGAACACGAGGTTGACCGAGGCGTACGTGCGCGCCGTCGGCCGGATGGCGTATGTGTGGGGCTGGCCGATGGTCTCGATGATCAATCGGCGCGCTGCGATCACGTCCGTGCCCGAGCCCGGCCTGCGTGGCGGGGTGCTGCCGAACGCTCCGCTGAACCGGGTCTGCATGCTCACCGACTACATCCCGGCGGGGCAACGCTTCATCGCCTGCACCAACCAGGATGTGCTGTACGGGATCGGCTTCGGCGACCTGGATGTGACGCCCGTCATCGTGCAGCTGCCGGACTTCGGCGACCGGTTCTGGGTGTCTGCCGCGTGGGACCAGCGCACGGACTCCTTCGCGCAGCTGGGGAAGCAGTACGGTACGAAGGCCGGCTTCTACGCGCTGGTCGGCCCGAGCTGGGACGGCGACCTCCCCGACGGGATCGCCGGTGTGTTCCGGTCCTCGACCGCGCTGGTCGCGTTCTGTCCGCGCGTGTTCATCGAGGACACCCCGGAAGACCGCGCGGCCGTGATCGAGCTGATCAAGCGGATCAATATCTTCCCGCTCGACGAGTTCGACGGAACGGCGCATCCATACGACTGGGAGCACGTCCCGAGCTTCCCCGTGCCCGGCGAGGTGAGCGCCGACGAGATCCACTGGGTCGAGCCCGACCACTTCTTCGACCAGTTGCGGGATGTGCTCGGCATGGTTCCTCCGCTGCCGGGCGAGGAGGCGCTCTACCAGCAGTTCACCGCGATCCTGGATGCGGCCGACAGCGACCCCGACCTGAAGCGAGCGCTGCTGGACGTGGCCGCCGAGGCGGAGCGCGAGATCATCACCCCGCTGCTGCGCTGGGAGCACAACGGACCGGAAGCCGGCAACGGATGGTACTCCGCGAAGAACAACTCGGCGTTCGGCACCGACTACGTCACCCGGGCCGCGATCGCCCGCTCGAACATGTTCGAGAACACCCCGCAGGAGACCAAGTACATCTTCACGGACACCGACTCGAGCGGCCGCCAGCTGAACGGCAGCGACGGCAACTACGAGGTGACCTTCGCGGCGGGCGAGCTTCCCCCTGTCGACGGCTTCTGGTCGCTCACCCTCTACAACGAGCACCACTTCTACTACGAGAACGAGCAGGGCCGGTACTCCCTCGGCACCAAGAACCCCGGCCTGCACTACGGCGACGACGGCAGCCTCACCCTGTACGTCGGACACCGGCCGCCCGCGGACGCGCCGGAGTCGAACTGGCTTCCCGCCCCGGAAGCCCCGTTCTCCCTGTACATCCGCGCATACTGGCCGAAAGAGCCGATCCTGGATGCAACGTGGCTGCCGCCGGAGGTACTGCGGAGGGGGTGAGCGGCGGCCCTATCGCATGCCGGAATCCATCCGTCGACGAGTGCCTTCAGAAAACCCCCGACGCCCCGGGCCGAAGCCGCAGCGCGAACCCGGCGACCATGGGCGCCACGATTCGAAGCACATCCACCACGACGACGAGCGGGAGCGACCCCAGGCCTGAGGCGAGTGGTTGAAGCACAAGGCTGACCACTCCGACGAGGGCCGCCACCACCGCAACGTGACGCCACCGGCGACGCGGAAGGACGGTGCGCAGCAACCGGATGGGTCTCAGCCGACTCTCTGCCAGCACCCGCCCCACGAAGAAGAGCGCAAGCCAGCCCACTGCGGCCGTCCCGACGGACAGCAGTACACCGAGAACGCCGAGTGAGATCGCGCCGGTCAACCGATAACGTTCCACGGCTCGCGCCGTGAGGTCACGGTACGCACGATATCCCGCGATCCAGAGGGCGATCCCCGCGGCGACCAGGAGCGCCACCGCGAGGAATGAGAACACGGGTGCAGCGTGCGAGGAGGTGCGCCTCGGCGCGAACCATTCGAACGCAGCGAGAGCGATTAACGCAGCGGGCGGCACCAGCCACTCGTACACCCGGACGGGCGCGCCGGGCGGCACCACCACCTCAGGCTCGGCTGTCGACTCGTCCTCCACGCCTGAACACTACTGCGGCGATGCCACCCGTCACCTCACCGCCCGCCGCCCCCGCCGCCGGTCCCGTGCAGCACCGACACCGCGAAGCTGGCCGCGCGCTCGCGCAGGCTCGCCATCCGTTCCTGCCTGGCCGCCTCCACGTCGAAGCCGACGTAGGCGAGGGGCGGGCGCTTGCGGACGTTGGCCGAGCAGCCGAAGTCGGTGCAGACGAGCGTTCCGACCGTGTCGCCGTTCTTGCCGGCCTGGCCTGCGCGCTTGGCGCTGAAGAACGAGACGTCGTTGGTCAGGTTGACGTCCTGGCACCAGGAGCACTGGGGGCGGCTGAGCGCTGACGCCTCCGCCTGGCGGAGGAGCAGGCCGACGGGGGCGTCGTCGAGGATGACGACCGCGTATGCGCGCTTCGGCTGTTTGCGGTCGCGCCAGCCGAGATAGTCGAGCGTGTTCCAGTCGATGGTCTGGAAGTCGGCGGGCAGGGTCAGGTCGCTGACCTCTTTACGGGAGGCGTTGACGAAGGACGAACGGAGCTGTTGCTCGGTCAGGGGAAGCATGAAAGTGTCACCAATCGGAAATGGCGGCGATGGCCGCTGAGGTCGCACGGGCCGGCAAGCCCGGATGCGCGTCGATGTCTGCACGGGACGACCGGCGCCGCGACGGGCGCGCACGATCGAGCCCCGCATCCCTCGCTGGATGCGCGAGGTGGAAGGCAGGGGACGGCGACGCTATCTCACGCCGGCGTTCAGAACGCCGACGACCTCCTGACGCCCGGAGGGCAGCACGGGGATGAGCGAGGTGGACACACGGGCAGTGTAGCAAACGCCCCCGCGTGCGACCCGGACAGCTCCGGATGGGCGCCACACGCCGAAAACCGGACGTCCGTGTCCCCCAAAATGCCGCTACCGGGACGCCTCCGGGTAGGCGATCCTCGAAGGATGGAGGGTCGGCGTGAGCTGAGACAGGAGACGGGCGTGACGCAGGAGGCAGTTGTGCTGCGTCCGCACGCCCACCTTTTCGCACGCGGAATCATCGCCATCCTGGCTCTGACCACCCCGGTTTTCGCGGTCCTCTACTGGCTGACCATCCCGGACGGCGTCTGGCCGCTCGTGCTCGGCATCCACATCGTGGTGATCGGCGCGACGACGGTCGCCGTGCTCGCCTTCTTCAGCACGACCATCCAGGTCGGCCACGATTTCGTGCGGGAGCGCGGCTTCTTCGGCAGGACGGTGGATGTGCGTCCCGGCAGCGTCGGCTCCGTCATCATGGTCAACCTGTACGAGGGCAGCACGCTCGACACGCAGCCGCAGCTGTTCGTCACCGGCACGGACGGCAAACTGCTGATCAGGATGCGCGGGCAGTTCTGGGCGCTCGAAGATATGGAGCGCGTGGCGGAGGAGCTCGACGTGCCCGTCACCCGGCGCGAGGACTCGATGACGCTGGCGGAGTTGCGCCGCGCATCGCCCGGCCTGCTGTACTGGTTCGAGCGGCTGCCGCGCTTCGGGCGCTGAGCCTCAGACCTCGGCGGACGTCGAGATGCCGTACACCGGTCCGTCCGGCCTGCTCGACGGCAGCTCGTGGAACCCGAGCCGCTCGTAGAACGCCCGGGCGCCGTGATTCGTCGGGGACATCTTCAGGTAGACGCCGGGCACCCCGCGCTCGCGGAGGGCGGCGAGCAGCGTGCGGATGAGCGCGCGCCCGAAGCCCTGCCCCTGCAGTTCGGGCAGGAGGTCGATGTGCAGGTGGGCGGGGTATTCGGCGAGTTCGGGCACGAGCATCCCGCGCACGTCGAGGCCGAAGCCGATCGCCTCGCGCTCCCTGTCGTCGCGGGCGCTCTCGACCGGGTATTTCTCCGCGAACGCCGGCATCCACTCGCGCGAATACCAGTCGACGAACGCCGCACTGTCCGCGACGGCGATCACGTACCCGGCCACGTGATCACCGGTGTCTACGACGAACGCGAGGTCGGGCTGGTACGTCACGTACGGTCCGGCGAAGACATCCGGGATGAGGTCGTCGTCCGTGTACGTCCCCGTGGCGTCTCCGCCGCTCGCCCCCGTTTTGATGCACACCGTGTACACGTCGTCGCGGTCGCCGGGCTGGTAGGGACGGATCGAGCTCACCGTGAAAGTATGTCAGCGTGAGCACCTCCGCCGCTGCCGTACCCGCCGTCGACGCCCGCACCGGGCTCGGCGCAGCGCCGGTCAGCCGCGGGCACCTGAACGAGAACGGGGCGGCGCCGGTGAGCATCGAACGGCTGTGGCCCGGCGAGGACGCCGCGGCGTTCGTCCGCCACTACTGGCTCCCCCGCTGGCGGCTCGCCGACGGCACGTTGCTGCGGCAGCAGGTGCTCGAATATCCGACGGCCAACCTCGTCATCGAGGACGAGGAGGTCGCTCTGCACCGCGCCAGGCGCGGGCTCAGCGTGAAGACGCTCAGCGGTCACGGCTGGGCGTTCGGCGCGATGCTGCGGCCCGGGGTGGCGCGCGGGCTCTGCGGCACGAGCGTGCGGACCCTGCCGTCCAGCGTGCCGCTCGCCGACGGCGTGCCCGCCGGATTCCAGCACCACGCACTCCTGCTGCCGGGGGTGGATGGGGTGACCGCGCGCATCCGGGACGCCATGCGGACGGGCGACGACCGCGGCGCCGTCGATGCGATCGAGGCCTGGCTCGGCACGCTGCCTCCTCCCGGCGCAGAGGCGCGGCTGGTCGACGCGATCGTGGAGGCGGTGGAGGCGGACAGGACCATCACCAGGGTGGAGCAGCTCGCCGAGCGGTTCGGGCTCGGCGTCCGTCACCTGCAACGCCTCGTCGCCGGGCACATCGGCTTCGGCCCGAAGTGGCTCATCCAGCGCTACCGGCTCCAGGAGGCCGCCGCCGCCCTGCGCTCCCCCGCGCCTCCGCTGCTCGCGGACCTCGCCGCCGAGCTCGGCTACGCCGACCAGGCGCACTTCGGGCGCGAGTTCAAAGCGGTGGTCGGCACCACCCCGGGCGCATACGCGGCCGACGCGGGGCGCGGTCGATGACGCCGGACAGCATCCTTGCTCCCTGGCGCGACCGGTGGAGGCTCACCCCCTCCGGCGACGCGTTCGCCACCCCGTCGAGCGTGCTCCAACCGGTGGAGTGGCGCGGCCGCCCCGCGTTCCTCAAGCTGGCGACGGTCGAGGAGGAGGTCGCGGGATCCCGTCTGCTCGCCTGGTGGGACGGCCGCGGCGCCGCCCCGGTGTACGAGGCAGAGGGCGACGCCATCCTGATCGAACGCGCGACGGGTGACCGCGACCTGGCGACCATCGCCGCGTCAGGGCCGGACGGGGACGACGCGGCCACGCTCATCCTGTGCGGCACGGCCGAGCGGCTGCACGCCGTCGACGACCGTCCGCGACCGGATGGGCTGGTCGGGCTGACGACGTGGTTCCGCGAGCTGTTCGCGGAGGCGGCCGAGCATCCGGATGCGCACGACGGGCTGTACGCGCACGCCGCATCCATCGCACGCGAGCTGATCGCGCATCCGGTCGCCGACGTGGTGCTGCACGGCGACCTGCACCACGGCAACGTGCTCGACTTCGGCGGGGAGGGGGACGGCGGGGACGGCTGGCTCGCGATCGACCCGAAGCATATCGTCGGCGACCCCGGTTTCGACTACGCCAACATCCTGTGCAACCCGGATGCGCGCCTCGCCACCGCGCCCGGCCGCTTCGAGCGCCAGCTCGGCGTGATCTGCGCGACGGCGGGCGTCGAGCCCGGCCGGATGCTGCGCTGGGCGTTCGCGTGGGCCGCGCTCTCCTCCTGCTGGACGGAGCGCAGCGGCGGAGATCCCGGCCACACGCTGTCGGTGGCGCGGCTGGCGCGGGGGTTGCTGCCGGAGGCCACCCCGGACGCGGGCGCGACCGGGATCGGGCTCGGCTGATCGACCCGGCGGCCGCGCACTCCGGCCGCCGCCATCTCGCCACCTTTCCCCGACCGCCCTCAGCGCCGTTTGCGCGTGCCGAAGATCCCCTCCACCACCCCGGTGAGGATGGACGCCGTCGCCTTCGAGCCGAGCACCTGTTCCAGGATGTTGGGCTGCGGTTTCGAGGTCGTGCGCCGTCCGCGGGAGCTGGGGCCGGTCGATTTCAGCAGTCTGTCGTACTCGGCGTCTGCGGCTTTCTGCGCTTTGGCCTGCGCCGCCGCGGCCTTGTCTGCGGCCTTCTGCGCCTCCACGGCAGCCTTGGCCTGCTCGAGGACGCGCTCCTGCTCCTCGGCGGCCGCGGCAGCAGCATCCAGTTTGCGGGTGAGCATTTCGCGGGCGGAGTCGCGGTCGATGGCCGTGCCGTATTTCGCGAGCAGCGGGGATGCCGCGATGGTCGCGTCGAGCTGCGCCTCCGGAGCGGGCGACATGGAGCCCTGCGGTGCGCGCAGCCGCGTCCACGCGACCGGGGTCGGGGCGCCCTTCTCGCCCATCACCGTGACGATCGCCTCGCCGGTGCCGAGCTGCTGCAGCACCTCGGCGAGGTCGTAGCCCGACTTCGGGTAGGTCGAGACGGTCGCCTTGAGCGCCTTCGCGTCATCCGGTGTGAAGGCGCGCAACTGGTGCTGCACGCGGGAGCCGAGCTGCGCGAGCACGTCGGACGGGACGTCCTTCGGGGTCTGCGTGACGAAGAAGATGCCGACGCCCTTCGACCGGATGAGCCGCACGGTCTGCGTGATGGAGGCGAGGAAGTCTTTCGACGCGTCCTTGAACAGCAGGTGCGCCTCGTCGAAGAAGAACACCAGCTTCGGCTTGTCGAGGTCCCCCACCTCCGGCAGGTCGTTGAACAGGTCGGCGAGCAGCCACATCAGGAACGTGGAGAACAGGGCAGGCTTGTCCTGGACGCCGGGAACCTCCAGCAGGCTGACAACCCCGGTGCCGTCGGGGGCGAGCTTCAGGAACTCGGCGGTGTCGATCTCCGGCTCGCCGAAGAACGCGTCTGCGCCCTGGTCGGCGAACGCGATCAGTTCTCGAAGGATCACGCCGACGGTCGCGCTGGACAGCCCGCCGAGGTCGGCGAGCTCCGCTTTGCCGTCCGCGCTGTTGAGGAAGGTGAGGACGGCGCGCAGGTCGCTGAGGTCGAGCAGCGGCAGCCCGGCCTTGTCCGCGTAGTGGAACACGAGCCCGAGACTGGACTCCTGCGTGTCGTTCAGCCCGAGCACTTTCGACAGCAGCAGCGGCCCGAACCCGGCGACGGTCGCCCGGATCGGTATGCCCTTGCCGGTGCCGCCGAGCGAGAAGAACTCGGTGGTGGTGGCGCGCGGCGTCCAGTCCTGGCCGATTCCCTTGGTGCGGTCGAGCAGCTTGTCGTTCGGCTCGCCCGCCACGGCGATCCCGGACAGGTCCCCCTTGATGTCGGCGGCGAACACGGGAACCCCGTTCGCCGCCAGCTGCTCGGCGAGCACCTGCAGCGTCTTGGTCTTGCCCGTGCCGGTCGCTCCGGCCACCAGCCCGTGCCTGTTCGTCATCGCCAACGGGATGCGCACGGGCACATCCGCGCGCGCGTCCCCGTTGACCAGCGCCCCCATCTCGAGCGCGGCGCCCGTGAACGCGTAGCCGGCGCGGACCGCGTCCACCTCGGCGTCGGTGAGTGGGGTAGGGGTTGGCGGGGCGGGGGTTGGCGGGGCGGATGCGGCGGGCGCGGGCGGCGTCTGCAACGCCTCCGCGGGCGCGGCAGGAGCCGATGCAGCGGGCGCCGGCGGCGCCACCTCCGTCGCCGCCGCACTGGCCGCCGTTGCGGCGTCCGACGCAGCAGCCGCCGTCTGCGACGCTGCCGCGCGCGCCTGCGCCGCCTCCGCCTCCGCCTGCGCGGCCTCGGCCTGCGCCTGCGCGGCGGCCGCCGCATCCTGGGCCCGTTTCAGTGCCTCCGTCGCCTCCGCCTGCAGTCGCGCGGCGTTCTCCGCTGCGGCTTTCGCGTCGGCCTGGGCTTTGGCAAGTGCATCGGCGTCACTCATGCGCTCACTCTATGGTCCCCATCTCTCGCCCGCACCAATCGAGCCGGGAGTTGTGCACGCGACACGCCGGGCGATGGCGTGCACAACTCCCGGCTCGATCGCTTCGGGCGGCAGGGCTGGGCGGGTCACTGCTCCCGGAGGCCCCAGGGCTGGCCGTATCCGCCCTCCGCGACGGGACGCGCCATCAGTTCGAGGAACGGCGCGGCATCGAATGCCTCCGGCCCAAGCACCCCGGTTCCCGACCACGCGCCGGTCGCGAGCAGCTCCAGCGCGATCACCGGGTTCATCGCCGTCTGCCACACCACGCACTGCGACTCGTACTCCGCCATCGTCCACTCGTTGTCGCTCACGTGGTACAGGTAGACCTCGCGTGGATTCCCATCCACGCCCGTGCCTTTAACCCACACGCCCGCGCAGGTCTTGCCCGTCATGAGCGGCCCGATCGTGGCGGGGTCCGGCAGGGCGGCGGCGACCACATCCCGCGGCGCCACCTCCACCGGACCGTCCTGGCTGCGCACCCGGATGGGCGTCGTCGAGTCCAGCCCGAGCTGGTGCAGCGTGCGCAGGATGCCGATGAACTCCTCCCCCAGCCCGTACTTGAACGTCACCCGCTCCGCGTCGATCCAGCGCGGCATCAGCAGCACTTCCTCGTGCTCAACGTTGACGCACTCGACGGGACCGATCCCTTCCGGGAAATCGAACACCTCCGGCTCGCTGAACGGCGGCGTCGTGAACCAGCCGGCGTCCTTCTCGAAGATCACCGGAGGGTTGAGGCACTCCTCGATGGTCGTCCAGATGCTGAACGACGGCGCGAAGATCTCGGCCCCGTCGCTGTCGCGCACGACCAGGTTGGCTCCGTCGCGCGTGCCGAGCTCCTCGATGTGGGAGAACAGCGTGTCGGCGGCGCACCGGGCGAACACATCGCTCAGGCCGGGCTCCACGCCCATGCCCACAAGCGCCAGCCGGCCAGCCGACTCCCAGTCTCCGCGCTGCGCGAACTGGTCGTCTCCGAGCTTCACCCCGGTCTTCGCATACGGGTCGGTGGGATGCGGCTCCGACAGGCTCATGGCCATGTCCAGGTAGTCTGCGCCCGCGGCGAGGGCACCGGCGAAGATGGTCGGCACGAACTTCGGCTCGACCGCGTTCATCACATGGGTGGCCCGATGCTCGGTGGCGACCGCCGCCACCGCATCCGGGTCGGACGCGTCGATGGCGGCGGCGGCGAACCGCGACGCCACCTCGTCGCCGTGCCGTCCGCGAATCCAGTCGATGGTCCGCTCCGCCCGGCCGATGTCGTAGTCGCTGACCACGATGGTCTCGAAAAAGGAGCGACGCGCTGCGATCTTCGCGATGGCGTCGCCCACACCGCCGGCGCCCACGAGCAGGATTCTCATGGCGCAACGCTAGCGCGCCCGATACGGCAGCGGTCAAGGGCCTCCCCGTAGAGTGTTCGTGCCGTCCCGCCGACGTCCAGCCGACAAGGAGCCTCATGCCCTTCGAACTGACCCATCTCCGCGCCGGTGGAGTGAGCGTGCTCCTCGATCACCGAGGCGGCCTGCTGCCGTCGATCGTGCACTGGGGCGCCGACCTCGGCGACCTGACCGCCCAGGATGCGCACGCCGTCGCCCTCGCGAACGTGGCGCCCCAGACGCGTCGCACGGCGTGCAGGTGCCGCCGTGGTTCGGGACAGTGGATGCGCGGCTCGCGTCGGACGGCGTGACGCCCCTGTCCCAAAGTCTGCCGCGCGGCGCGACCCCGGATGGTGTGGTGCTGAGCGGACGCGCGCTCGCGTCGGCGGGGCTGCAGACGCCGATGTCGTATCCGGACCAGGTGTGGCTGGTGTCCGTCACAGCGGTGTGAGCGTTCCCGAGCGGGACAGGAACGAGAAACGGGAAAGGGCCCGGACTGGTGTGTCCGGGCCCTTCCTGTGTCTGGTCACCGCGCTGAGCGGCTCACCTCACCTCAGCTGACTAGCTGATGGTGGTGCTTCCGTTCTCGTCCTCCGTCTTGCGACGGCGTCCGAACAGGAACGCCCCGAGCCCGAGCAGGAGGCCGGTGATGCCTCCGCCGACGAGCCAGCCGTTGGTGTCGGAGCCGGTGCTGGCGAGTGAGCCGTCACCCTTTCCGTTCGCGGCGCTGGTGCTAGTGCTGGTGCCGGACTGCGATGCGTTCGCGTTCGCGGCGGTGCCGCCAACGGTCGACGCGTCCGTGCTCGCGGTGGCGTTCGCCGAGGCCGCCGAGGCTGCGTCGGCGGACGCATTCGCGGTGGACGCGGCCTGTGCGGCGGCGCTGTTGTCGCTTTCAGCGGCAGCAGACGCTGCGGCGTTCGCCGCAGCCGTGTTGTCGCCGTTGACGGCTCCGCGGGCCGAAGCCTGCGAGGCAGCGTTCGCGGCCGTGCTGACGTTCGCTGAGGCATCCGTCGACGCGGTCGCGTTCGCGGCCGCCTGAGCGGCAGCAGCAGCCGAGATGTCGGCAGCGGCGGACGCCTGCGTGGACGCGTCAGCGTTACCGGCAGCCACCGAAGCAGCGTTCGCGCTCACGTCCGCAGCAGCCGAAGCTGCAGCGTTCGCGTTGCCCTCCGATGTGGTCGACGCATTGCTGGACGCGTTGGCGTTCGCCGCCGTCTGCGAAGCAGCAGACATGTTGGCGTTCGCGGCGGCCGAGCTCGCAGCGTTCGCCGTGGACGTGGCGTTCGCGTTCGCGGCGACCTGAGCCGAAGCGGCCGCGGCCGCGTTGGCGTTCGTCGTCGCGTCCGTCGATGCATCCGTGGATGCGGACGGGTTCGCGGCGGCCTGAGCGGCAGCAGCAGCCGAGATGTCCGCGGCGGCAGATGCCGTGGTGGTCGCGTCACCGTTACCGGCTCCGACGGCGGCGGCGTTGGCCTGCGAGTCAGCAGCAGCGGACGCCGAAGCGTTCGCGTTCGCCGTGCTCGTGTTCGATGCGTCGGTCGACGCCGTTGCGTTGGCCGCGGCCTGAGCAGCGGCAGACATGTCACCGTTCGCGGCGGCCGAGCTCGCAGCGTTCGCCGTGGAGGAGTTGTCGCCGTTCGCGGCCGAGGTCGCGGCGGCCTGAGCCGACGTCTCTGTGGTGGCGTCGGTCGACGCATCCGTCGAGGCGGTCGCGTTCGCGGCAGCCTGAGCAGCTGCAGCAGCCGAGACGTCCGCGGCAGCGGAGGCCGCGGTGGACGCGTCAGCGTTACCGGCGGCGACGGCAGCACCGTTCGCCTGGCTGTCAGCGGCAGCGGACGCCGAAGCGTTCGCGTTGGCCGAAGCCGACGTGGACGCATCCGCCGAAGCGGTCGCGTTCGCAGCAGCCTCAGCGGCAGCAGACGCGTCGCCGTTGGCGGCGGCCGAGGTCGCAGCGTTCGCAGCGGCCGAGTTGTCACCGTTCACCGCGCCCTGAGCCGACGCCTGAGCAGCGGTCTGGGTCGTCGCGTCCGTGGACGCGTCGGTCGATGCGGTCGCGTTCGCGGCAGCCTGAGCAGCGGCAGCGGCCGAGATGTCCGCGGCGGCAGACGCCGTGGTCGTTGCATCCGCGTTACCGGCAGCGACAGCAGCGGCGTTCGCCTGCGAGTCAGCAGCAGCAGACGCGGCAGCGTTCGCGTTCCCGGCCGATGTTCCCGACGCATCCGTCGAGGCGGTCGTGTTCGCGGCGGCCTCAGCGGCAGCCGACGCGTCGCCGCTCGCGGCAGCCGAGGTGGCAGCGTTCGCGGCGGTCGTGTTGTCGCCGTTCGACGCGCCCTGGGCCGATGCCTGAGCAGCGGTCTGGGTCGTCGCGTCTGTCGACGCGTCGGTCGAAGCCGACGGGTTCGCAGCAGCCTGAGCGGCAGCTGCGGCCGAAATGTCCGCCGCCGCCGACGCCTGCGTGGACGCATCCGCGTTACCGGCGGCAACCGCAGCGGCGTTCGCCTGCGAGTCGGCAGCAGCCGAAGCAGCAGCGTTCGCGTTACCGGCCGACGTTCCCGACGCATCCGCCGACGCGGTCGTGTTGGCAGCAGCCTCAGCGGCAGCAGACGCGTCGCCGTTCGCAGCGGCCGAGGTCGCAGCGTTCGCAGCGGCCGTGTTGTCACCGTTCACCGCACCCTGAGCCGACGCCTGAGCAGCGGTCTGGGTGGTGGCATCCGTGGACGCGTCGGTCGACGCGGACGGGTTCGCAGCAGCCTGAGCGGCAGCAGCAGCCGAGATATCCGCAGCAGCAGACGCAGTGGTCGTCGCATCCGCGTTACCGGCACCGACGGCAGCAGCGTTCGCCTGGCTGTCAGCAGCAGCCGACGCTGAAGCGTTCGCGTTCGCCGCACCCGACGTGGATGCGTCGGCGGACGACGTTGCGTTCGCAGCCGCCTCCGCAGCAGCAGACGAGTCACCGTTCGCCGCAGCCGAGGTCGAAGCGTTCGACGTCGAAGAGTTGTCGCCGTTCGCAGCCGAGGTCGCGGCGGCCTGAGCCGACGTCTCCGTGGTCGCATCCGTCGACGCATCCGTCGAGGCCGTCGCGTTCGCGGCAGCCTGCGCAGCGGCAGCAGCCGAGACATCCGCGGCAGCGGACGCCTGCGTGGACGCATCAGCGTTTCCGGCGCCGACTGCGGCAGCGTTCGCCTGGCTGTCAGCGGCAGCGGACGCCGAAGCGTTCGCATTCGCCGTGCTCGTGGTCGAGGCATCGGTCGACGCGGTAGCGTTCGCAGCCGCCTCAGCGGCAGACGACACGTCGCCGTTCGCCGCGGCAGACGCCGAAGCGTTCGTAGCGGCCGAGTTGTCGCCGTTCACCGCGCCCTGTGCCGATGCCTGAGCGGCGGTCTGGGTCGTCGCGTCTGTCGACGCGTCGGTCGAGGCGGACGGGTTCGCGGCAGCCTGGGCGGCGGCCGCAGCGGAGATATCCGCGGCAGCGGACGCCGTAGTGGTCGCATCCGCGTTACCGGCGGCGACAGCAGCGGCGTTCGCCTGCGAGTCCGCAGCAGCCGAAGCTGCAGCGTTCGCGTTACCGGCCGACGTTCCCGACGCATCCGCCGACGCGGTCGTGTTCGCAGCCGCCTGCGCAGCAGCAGACGCGTCGCCGTTCGCGGCGGCCGAGGTCGCAGCGTTCGCCTCTGCCGTGTTGTTCCCGTTCGACGCAACGGTGGCCGCAGCCTGAGCGGACGTCTGCGTGGTCGCATCGGTCGACGCATCCGTGGACGCGGTGGGGTTCGCAGCAGCCTGAGCAGCGGCAGCGGCCGAGATGTCGGCAGCAGCCGACGCCTGCGTGGTCGCGTCCGCGTTGCCGGCAGCAATCGCTGCGGCGTTGGCCTGCGAGTCCGCGGCAGCCGAAGCCGACGCGTTCGCGTTGCCCGTCGACGTGGCAGACGCGTCGGTCGACGCCGTCGTGTTCGCGGCAGCCTCAGCGGCAGCCGAGACATCGCCGTTCGCGGCGGCAGACGCCGAAGCGTTCGTAGCGGCAGAGTTGTCACCGTTCACCGCGCCCTGAGCCGACGCCTGAGCGGCGGCCTGGGTCGTGGCGTCCGTGGACGCGTCGGTCGAGGCGCTCGGGTTCGCAGCAGCCTGCGCGGCAGCAGCAGCCGAGATGTCCGCGGCAGCGGACGCCGTGGTGGACGCATCCGCGTTGCCGGCAGCAACCGCAGCAGCGTTCGCCTGCGAGTCCGCAGCAGCCGAGGCCGCAGCGTTCGTGTTGGCCGCGCCCGACGTGGATGCGTCGGCGGACGACGTCGCGTTCGCAGCCGCCTGCGCAGCAGCAGACGAGTCGCCGTTCGCAGCGGCCGAGGTCGCGGCGTTCGACGTCGAGGTGGTGTTTGCGTTCGACGCAACGGTGGCCGCAGCCTGAGCGGACGTCTGCGTGGTCGCGTCCGTGGATGCATCCGTGGACGCGGACGGGTTCGCAGCAGCCTGGGCGGCGGCAGCAGCCGAGATGTCGGCAGCAGCGGACGCCGTGGTCGTCGCGTCAGCGTTACCGGCACCGACGGCGGCAGCGTTCGCCTGGCTGTCGGCAGCGGCCGACGCCGACGCGTTCGCATTCGCCGTGCTCGTGGTCGACGCATCGGTCGACGCGGTCGTGTTCGCAGCTGCCTGAGCAGCAGCCGACATGTCGCCGTTCGCCGCGGCCGAGGTCGCAGCGTTCGCGGCGGCCGTGTTGTCACCGTTCGACGCACCCTGAGCCGACGCCTGAGCAGCGGTCTGGGTCGTCGCGTCCGTAGACGCGTCGGTCGATGCGGACGGGTTCGCGGCAGCCTGGGCGGCAGCAGCGGCCGAGATGTCGGCGGCAGCAGACGCCTGCGTGGACGCATCCGCGTTACCGGCGGCAACCGCAGCAGCGTTGCCCTGCGAGTCAGCAGCAGCAGACGCAGCAGCGTTCGCGTTCGCAGCACTCGTGGCCGACGCATCGGTCGACGACGTCGCGTTGGCCGCGGCCTGAGCAGCAGCCGACACGTCGCCGTTCGCGGCAGCCGAGGTCGAGGCGTTCGACGTCGAGGAGTTGTTACCGTTCGCGGCCGAGGTCGCGGCGGCCTGAGCCGACGTCTGCGTGGTCGCGTCGGTCGACGCATCCGTGGAAGCAGTCGGGTTCGCGGCGGCCTGGGCGGCAGCAGCAGCCGAGATGTCCGCTGCAGCGGACGCCGTGGTCGTCGCGTCAGCGTTACCGGCGCCGACAGCGGCAGCGTTCGCCTGCGAGTCGGCAGCGGCAGACGACGACGCGTTCGCGTTCGCCGTGCTCGTCGTGGACGCGTCGGTGGACGACGTCGCGTTCGCGGCCGCCTGAGCAGCAGCGGACGCGTCGCCGTTCGCGGCAGCCGACGTCGACGCGTTCGCGTCGGTCGTAGTGGTTGCGCTCGACGCCGCGGTCGCCGCGGCCTGAGCCGACGCCTGCGTGGTCGCATCGGTCGACGCATCCGTGGAAGCAGTCGGGTTCGCGGCGGCCTGGGCGGCAGCAGCAGCCGAGATGTCCGCAGCGGCGGAGGCCTGGGTGGTCGCGTCCGCGTTTCCAGCGCCGACCGCGGCAGCGTTCCCCAGCGAATCAGCAGCGGCGGACGCCGAAGCGTTCGTGTTCGCGGTGCTGTTCGTGGACGCGTCGGTGGACGCGGTCGTGTTCGCCGCCGCCTGAGCAGCGGACGATACATCGCCGTTCGCGGCAGCCGACGTCGACGCGTTCGCGTCCGTCGAATTGTTCGCGTTCGACGCGGCGGTCGCAGCCGCCTGAGCCGACGTCTGCGTGGTCGCGTCCGTGGACGCATCCGTTGACGCGGACGGGTTCGCAGCGGCCTGCGCGGCAGCGGCAGCGGTAATGTCTGCCGCGGCGGAGGCCGTGGTGGTCGAGTCCGCGTTGCCCGCGGTGATCGCGGCAGCGTTGGCCTGCGAGTCGGCAGCGGCGGAGGCCGACGCGTTCGCGTTCGCCGTGCTCGTCGTGGACGCGTCGGTGGACGACGTCGCGTTGGCCGCGGCCTGAGCAGCAGCCGACACGTCGCCGTTCGCGGCAGCCGAGGTCGAGGCGTTCGACGTCGAGGAGTTGTTACCGTTCGCGGCCGAGGTCGCGGCGGCCTGAGCCGACGTCTCCGTGGTCGCGTCGGTCGACGCGTCCGTGGACGCCGACGGGTTCGCGGCAGCCTGCGCCGCAGCGGCAGCCGAGATGTCCGCAGCAGCAGACGCCTGCGTGGTCGCGTCCGCGTTGCCGGCACCGATAGCGGCAGCGTTGGCCTGCGAGTCCGCGGCGGCGGACGACGACGCGTTCGCGTTCGCCGAGCTCGTGCCCGCTGCATCGGTGGATGCCGTTGCGCTGGCGGCAGCCTGCGCGGCGGCGGACGCATCGCCGTTTGCGGCGGCTGACGACGACGCGTTCGCGTCCGTGCTGTTGTCTCCGAAGGCCGCAGCGTTGGCAGCAGCCTGCGCCGCGGTCGCCGTGGTCGCGTCGGACGACGCGTCCGTGGACCCGGTGGTGTTCGCCGCTGCCTGGGCGGCAGCAGCGGCAGAGATGTCCGCGGCAGCGGACGCCGTGGTGGTCGCATCCGCGTTACCCGCACCGACAGCGGCGGCATTGCCCTGCGAGTCGGCAGCAGCGGACGCAGCGGCGTTGGCGCTTCCTGGATCGGCGGCGACGATGGTCGACACGCTGGAGATGTTGTTCAGCAGGTTGGGGTCGGACTCGTTGCCGAACACGACCGCGGAGTTCGGGATCGTCGTCGGAGTGAGAGGCGCCTGCGCGGTGAACGAGACCACGTGGTGCTCACCCGCGGCGAGCACGGGCACGTTGCAGGAGAGGACACCGGCATCGAGGAGACAGCCGGCAGGCAGCTGGATGTTCGTCAGCGCAGCCGGCAGCGTGTCGGAGATGACAGAGCCGGAGGAGGTGAACGCAGAGAGGTTCGACACGTCGAACGTGTACGTGATCGTCGAGCCCGGGGTCACCGTCGCCGGCGCCGACTTCACGAGCATCAGGTCGGTTTCGGCGTCGAGGCCGACGAATGTCGCGTCCGCCTGAGCAGCCGAGCCTGGGTAGTCGTATTGCCCGATCGTGGTGAACGTCGGATTGGCCGAGCTGGGGTTCGTGATCTGGATCTGTACCGCCGGACGACCGGACACCGTGCCGGTTGAGCCGTACATGAAGCCGAGGTTGCCGTTCGGGAAGGTCCAGGCACCGCCCGTGCCCGCCAGCACCGCCGGCGCCAGGTCGGCTGGTCGAGGGAACTCCGTGGTCTGGTAGGTGACCGGGTCGATGCGAGTGATCGTTGTCGGACCGAATCCCCAGTAGTACCCCTGCGTGAACGCCAGGTCCGAGACGGAGATCGGAGACGGGAAGAAGGTGCCGCCGGCCAGAGGCGTGCCGTCGTCGGCAACAGGAACGACACCGATGTACGACGTCTGGCCGATCATGTACTGGAAGACGAACGTGTTGACGTATGCGCCCTTGCCGAACGTTCCACCGTAGTAGGTGATCGCAGCCGGGTCGAAGCCCACCGGGAAGGCGCCAGCAGGAACGCCGTACTGGGTGAGGTTTCCTTCGGAGTCGATTCGGATCCAGGTGCCCTTGGATGTCACCGGCTTGTCAGCGAACCCGAAGATGAAGTTCGAGGTCGAGTGGAACCCGAGGGCGTTGTACCCGCTCTGAGGGGCACCGACGATCTGGAAATTCAGGCCGGAATCCAGGTTGTCGGCTCTCACCAGAAGCGTGTTGTTGTTTCCGGCGTCCGTGGCCAGGCCCATGTAGACGGCACCGACCGTCGGGTCGAATGGCTGCCCGGGAGCCGCGGCCGCTGGAAGGGCGATCAGCCCTCCTGCTCCCACGCCACCCACCACCGCAATGGCGAGAGTTGACCTCAGTTTTCTAGAACGCACGCTGCTTTTCTCCAATCGTCGGTGGATGCGGCGCTGGCTGACAAGCCGGGCGGGTTTTTCACATCCACTGACAGGTTCGACGTCGAATGTTGCTGCAGGAGAGTCGGCCGGCGACACCGGCACGTTCTTCCGCGGACGCACCCGGATCGACCCACAGTGCGGTGGGTCGTCGGATGGCCTAATTGAGCAGACCCCGAAACGCCTTATCGATAACGCGAGAAGTGCAGAATATTTTATGTAGGACTCAGCGCCGCGCCAGGAAGAACGGATGCGGTTCCAGACGTTCCTTCGCCAGCCGCAGCGCGAGCGGCGCCCACACGATCACCGCGATGGCCGCGCCGAGCAACAGTCCGCCGATCGTGTCGCTCAGCCAATGCGCCCCCAGATAGGTGCGGCTGACCGCCATCAGCACAGCCCAGAGCACGCCAACGATCCACACCCAGACCCGCGGGAAGATGATCGCGAGGACCACCACCATCGTCGCGGCGTTGGCCGTATGCCCGGACGGGAATGACCCGGTGTCGGAGTGTACGAGGATCTCGGTCGGGCGCGCTCTGCCCACCGTGTGCTTGAGCAACTGGACGCACGCCACCGACAGGATGCTCGCCACGGCGAAGAACGTCGCACCCCAGGGCCGCCGGAAGGCCAGCAGCAACAGGACGATCACGACGGGCACGACGATCGAGCCGATGATCCCGCCGCCCGCGTAGTTGAAGAACAGGGCCGGCCCCAGCCAGAACGGCGAGCGGTGCTCGACGATCTCGCCCATCCACTCGAGGTCGATCGAGAACGGCTCCTTCGGGCGGAAGGCGATGATCGCGCCGAGCACGACGACGAGCCCGACGGCGACCGACGCCGAGATCACCGGCCAGCGCCTGCTGACCTTCGCAGCCTGCCTGACCTGCTCGTGCGCCGTTCCCATTGCACCAACGTACTCATTCCTCGGCGCGCATCAATCGAGTCCGAAGGTATTCACGGGTGCCACCGGCGTGTCGTGTGAATAAGTTCGGACTCGATGATCAGGGGACGGGGACGGGCGGCGCGGGTCAGTGGGCGAGGGCCGGCACGGTGCGGGGCCGGACGATCAGCCAGAGCGCGGCGATGGAGACGAGGGCGCAGATGGCCATGACGAAGCCCATCGGGGTGGCGCTTCCGACGCCGAGGATGCCGACGATCGGCGAGACGATGCCCGCTGTGCCGAAGTTGAGCGCGCCGAGGAGGGATGCGGCGGTGCCGGCCTCGTGCCCGTGCGCGTTGAGCGCGAGCACCTGGACGCAGGGGAAGCCGAACCCACAGGCCGCGATGAAGAACCACAGCGGGATCGCCGTGCCCCACAGGCCGACGTGCGCCTGGTCGAGGATCACGATGAGCACACTGGAGACGAACATCACGACCGTAGAGACGGCGAGGATCCACTGCGGTCCGACGTACTTGGTGATGCGCGCTGCCGATTGCACACCGATGATGATTCCGATGGAGTTCACCGCGAACAGCAGGCCGTACTCCTGCGCGTTGAATTTGTAGATCTCCTGGAACACGAATGAACTCGACGAGAGATAGGAGAACAGGCCGGTGAAGTTGGCTGCGCCGACGATGGCGATGCCGACGAAGATCCGGTCGCTCAGCACGGCCTTGTAGCGCTGTCGCATCGTGGAGTGACCCGCGTCGTGACGGCGGGCTTTGGGCAGCGTCTCGACGATCCAGAGCGAGACGCAGATGACGACGAAGAGGCCGTAGCAGGCGAGCACGACGAAGATGCCGCGCCAGGGCATGACGAGCAGCAGCCAGGATCCGATCACCGGGGCGAGCACGGGGGCCAGGCCGTTGACGAGCGCGAGGCGGCTGAGCATCCTGACCAGCGGGCGCCCGCCGAAGAGGTCGCGCACCATCGCCATCGCGACGACACCGCCGGCGGCCGCGCCGATGCCCTGCATGGCGCGGGCGAGGCCGAGCAGCTCGACGTTCGGAGCGACGGCCGCGCCGAGGCAGGCGAGGATGTGCACGCAGGTCGACAGGATGAGCGGGAGGCGGCGGCCGATCTTGTCGCTCCACGGGCCGACGAGGAGCTGCCCGACGCCGAATCCGATGGTGGTGGCCGTGAGGGTCAGCTGGATGGCGGCCGTCGAGACATTGAAGTCTTCCTGCAGCGTCGGCAGCGCGGGCAGGTACGTGTCGATGGTGAACGGACCGAGCGCCGTGAGCGCACCGAGGATGAGGATGTATGCGAGGCGCTGGCGGCCGGAGAGGGAGTCTCCGGGATGCACGACGGTGGTCACGAAAGTTCCTTGTGGAGAGAAGACGAACACCGCGACCGTGGCCGCGGTTGGTGGGAGGGGTGGGATTCTGCTCGCTCGTTCGAATCGATTCGACCGTCGTTGCCTGGTAATCCTATCGGATACCGGACGCGAATGTTACCGTGCACATCCCCCGGTTTCGGGGGGGGCGTCAGTCGGCGGGAGCGGCCAGCAGCGGCGCGAAGGCGAGTTCGGCGGCGCCGATCATCAGGATGTTCGCCCCGAGCTCTGCCCGCGCGATGCGAAGGTGCTCCCCCGATGCGGCGAGCGCCTCTCGCGAGACGAGCAGGATCAGCCGCTCCGGCGCGACGGCGAACAGCGCGCCGAGGAAGCCGCCGAGCACCACCAGCTCCGGGTTGAACACGTTGGTCGCGTTGCGCAGGGCGATGGCGAGGAAGCCGAGCTGCCGCTCGATCTCCGCCAGCACGGCCGTGTCTCCGCGCTCGACGGCGGCGGCGAGCGCCCCGTCCAGCTCTTCGCCGTCCGCCGTCTCCAGCCCGAGGGCGGCGAGGAGTGCTCGCTGGTTTACCTCGGTCTCCAGGCAGCCGACGGCGCCGCAGTGGCAGCGGATCCCGTTCGTGTTGACGAGCGTGTGGCCGAGCTCCCCCGCGTATCCCGAGACGCCGGTGAGCGAGACGCCGCCGACGATGACGCCTGCGCCGATTCCGGATGCTCCACCGTTCAGGTAGACCAGGTCGCTCGCTCCACGCCCTGCGCCGAACAGCCGCTCGGCGTTCGCCCCGAGGTTGGCGTCGTTGGCCGCGCTGACGCTGAGGCCTGTCGCCTCCGCGAGCTCGGCGGCGAAGGGTTCGTCGCGCCATTCCAGGTGGGGGGCGAGCCGGACGACGCCGTCGCTCTCCCGCACCAGTCCAGGCACGGCGACCCCGATGCCGACCACTCTGGTCGCAGCGGACAGGTCGGGGCGGAGCCCGTCGATGACCGCCGCTGCGACGGTCGCCGCCTCCTCGGCTCCCGGCACGTGGTCGAGCGGGAACCGGACGCGGCGGTGCACGACACCGTCGAGTCCGACGATGCCGACCGTCACCGCGTCGATCTCCGGGTTGACGGCGACGGCGACGACGCGGCTGTCCGCGACGACGACGGGAGACGGCCTGCCGACCCTGTTGCTCGTCTCCGGCTCACGCTCCGTGACGAGCCCGAGCTCGACGAGCTCCGCGACGAGCGCCCCGACGGTCGACCGGTTCAGCCCGGTCGCGTGCGTCAGAGAGGAGCGGGCGGCCGGCCCACCCCGGTGGACGAGCCCGAGCACGGTGGCGAGGTTGTTCCGGCGCACGGTGTCGAGGTTCGTCCCGGTGGTGTTCATGGTCCTGTGTACTGTACCGTTTCGCGCCGGGCCGGACGGTTCACCAGCTCTCGGGTCGCGCTCCGAACAGGACGGGCTCCGGTCGCTCCACCGTCGACGTGAGCGTGACCACCTCGTGGGCGCGTCCTGCGGCGATGATCGACTCCATGATCTCGAGCACGTGGAACGCCAGCTCTCCGGATGCGCGGTGCGGCCGCCCCGTCTCGACCGCGCGGGCGAGGTCGGCGAGCCCGACGCCGCGCCCGGCACCCGCATACCCGGCCGACGCAGGCACCTCGCGCCAGGTGCGGTCGTCCGCGGTGGCGATGGATGCGATCTCCGAGAAGGCGTTCGGGTCGGGCACGGCGATGCTGCCGGCGGTGCCGAACACCTCGAACAGCGGAGCGCGGGACTCCCACACCTCGAACGACACCGTCACCGTGGAGATGACGCCGTTCGCGTGTTCCAGGATCGCGGTCACGTGCGTGTCGACATCCACCGGGATGGGGGTTCCGGCGAGCGGCCCCGTGGCGACGGTGCGCTCCCTCTCTGAGCGGCCGACGGCGCCGGAGACCCGCACGACGGGTCCGAAGAAGTGGACGAGGCTGGTCAGGTAGTAGGGCCCCATGTCGAACAGCGGGCCGCCGCCCGGCTGGTAGTAGAACGCCGGAGCGGGGTGCCACAGCTCGTGACCAGGGGCCGTCCACGAGACGGCGGCGCCGACCGGGCGCCCGATCCTGCCGTCGTCGAGCAGAGCGCGCGCGGTCTGGATGCCGGTGCCGAGCACGGTGTCGGGGGCGCTTCCGACACGCAGTCCCTTCTCGGCTGCGCGCTGCAGGACGGGAAGCGCGTCGGCCGTCGCGAGGGCCAGCGGCTTCTCGCCGTAGACGTGCTTGCCCGCATCCAGTGCCCTGAGCGCGATCTCGGTGTGCGCGGCGGGGATGGTGAGGTTGAGGACCGCGTCGATGCGCGGGTCGTCGATCAGCGCATCAACGGTGAGCGCGTCGACTCCCTGCTCGGCCGCGACCACGGATGCGCGGTCGAGATCGAGGTCGGCGACAGCGGTCAGCGCGAGGTTCGGGAGGTGCGGGAACTGCTCGAAGTACTGGCGGCTGATGTTGCCGACCCCGACGACGCCGACGTTCAACGGGCTGCCCACAGGAGTCCCCTCTCGATGATGGTGCGGACGGGCTGGCTCTCCACGATCTCGAGCCGGTGGCCGGGAGCGGAGACGAAGATGCGTCCCTTGCCCCACTGGCGGGTCCAGATGGCCGGCGCTGTGACGGGGCGGTTCCACGCATCCCACGGCCGTACGGACTGCGTCGTGGTGGCCAGGACGTCGTTGTACTCGTCGCTCAGCACCCAGTACTGCTCGCTGACGAGGTCGAAGTCGTCGATGCCCTGCGTGATCGGGTGCGTGCGGCCGTAGTCGGTGATGTGCACCGTATACGGGATGTAGTTGTCCGACTGCTCGCCGGTGCGCTCGGCGGGGTCTTTGCCCGCGTGGTGGGCGAACTGGCCGCCGATCATGTGCAGGTAGTCGGCGTTGTCTCGGTATGCGTCCGCGATGCCGCCGTGCCAGCCCGCCATGCCCGTCCCGTTGAGGACGGCGCGCTGCAGCCCGGCGAACTCCTCGCTGGTGATGGAGTTCATGGTGTTGATCTGAAGGATCAGATCCACCGTGTCCAGGTACGCCTCGTCGGTGTAGATGGCCGGACCGTCCTCGATGCGCACCTCGAAGTCGTTCGCTTCGAGGTGCGGGATGAAGAGGTCGGTGGTCTCGACGGGCATGTGCCCGTCCCAGCCGCCGCGGACGACGAGTGCTTTCCTGGTCATGCTTCCTGTCCTGTCGATTCTGCCGTCGTCTGTTCTGTCGCCGTCCACGCGCTGCCTGTCGCGGCACTGCGCTCGACGGCGGCGAGGACTCGCTGCACGTGCAGACCGTCGGCGAACGACGGCTGCGGGTCGCGGCCGTCCGTGATGTCGTCGACGAAGTCCTTGATCTGGTGGCTGAAGGCGTGCTCGTAGCCGATGGCGTGCCCGGTCGGCCACCAGTTGGCCATGTACGGATGCTCGGGCTCCGTCACGATGATCCTGGTGAATCCCTGCTCCCCGGCGGGGAGGGTCGCGTCGTAGAACTGGATTTCGTTCATCGCTTCGAGGTCGAACGCGATGGCGCCGCGCGATCCGCTCAGCTCGATCCGCAGCGCGTTCTTGCGTCCTGTCGCATAGCGCGTGGCCTCGAACGCGCCGATGGCCCCGGATGCTGCTCCTCCCCCGCCGAGCCGCGCCGTGAACCACGCCGCGTCGTCGACGGTCACCCGTCCGCGCTCGGACGACGCGGTGCCGGAGAGCCCGACCGTCTCGCCGAGCAGCGGGCGCTCCTCGACGAACGTCGCGAGGGTGCCGGAGACGCTGTCGAGGCGGGAGCCGGTGATGTGCTCCACGAGGTCGATGGCGTGTGCGCCGATGTCTCCGAGCGAGCCGGAGCCCGCCGCGTCCTTGTCGAGACGCCAGGTCATCGGGCCGTCCTCGTCGGTCAGCCAGTCCTGCAGGTAGAGCGCCCGCACCTGACGGATCGTGCCGAGCCTGCCCTCCTCCACGAGGCGCTTGGCGAAGCCGATGGCCGGAACGCGCCGGTAGCTGAATCCGACCATCGAGCGCACGCCGCGCGCCGCTGCACGTTCGGCGGCGGCGACCATCGCCTCCGCCTCCTCGACCGTGTTGGCGAGCGGCTTCTCGCACAGCACGTGCTTGCCGGCATCCAGTGCCGCGATGGCGATCTCGGCGTGGGATGCTCCGGGCGAGCAGATGTCGACGATGTCGATCTCCGGATCGTCGATGACGCGGCGCCAGTCGGTCTCGGCGCGCTGCCAGCCGAAGCGGTCGCGCGCCGCCTCGACGCGGGCACTGTCCCGGCCGACGATGGTGCTCATCACCGGTTCTGCGGCGAGAGGGAAGAACCGAGGGGCGACCCGCCAGCCCTGTGAGTGCGCGGCTCCCATGAACCCGTAGCCGACCATCGCCACGCGTAGCTGCCTGGCAGCATCCGTCATCTCTCGCTCCTTCGCGTCGTTCCGCCGTACGACGCTATTGCCGGGGCGACGACGGTCACAAGTTTCGGCAGTTCATTGGAAAACTTTCGCGCAAGAACGTCGCGTCAAGCGGCGGGAGCGGCCGTGGAGTGCCGCACGACGAGCGAGGTCGCGAGCTCCAGGCGGGCGTTGTCGATCTCCCCGGAGCGCAGGCGCAGCGCCATCCTGGTGGCCTCCTCCGCCATCTCCTGCAGCGGTTGCCGCACGGTGGTCAGCGGCGGCCTGGCCCACAGCGCCGGCCGCACGTCGTCGAAGCCGACGACGGACAGGTCGCCCGGAACGTCGAGGCCGAGCGCCGCCGCGGCGTCGTAGACGCCGAGGGCCTGCAGGTCGTTGCCTGCGACGATCGCGGTCGGACGATCCGGCAGGCTGAGCAGCCGCCTGCCCTCCCGCTCGCCGACCAGCTGCTCGAAGGCGCCGCCCGCCGAGAACTCCTCCACGATCGGGATGCCGGCCTCGGCGAGCGCAGACTGATACCCGGCCACCCGGGCGCGGGAGCACATCAGGTCGGCGGGGCCGGAGATCACCCCGATCTTCGTGTGGCCGAGCGCGATCAGGTGGCGCGTCGCCGCGACCCCGCCCGCCCAGTTGGTCGCTCCGACGGCGGGGACGTCAGCGGGCGGATCGCCGGCGGGGTCGACGACGACGAACGGGATGTTCCTCGTGCGCAGCTGCCTGCGGTGCTCGACGGTCAGGTCGGAGAACTGCAGGATCACCGCGACCGGCTTGCGCTGCAGCACCCCGGTGATCCACTCCTCGTGCGGGCGGTGGTGGTCGCCGAGGGCGGACAGCGCCAGGACGAACCCGGATTCGCGGGTGATCCGTTCGACGCCGCGGATGATCTCCACCGACCACTCGCTCTGCAGGTTGTCGACGACCAGCTCGACCAGCCCACCGCGCTCGGGGTCGAGACCGCGCCGGGCGTACCCGGAATCGCGCAGCAGTTCTTCGACGCGCTGCCGGGTGGCCGTGGAGACGCCGGGGCGCCCGTTGAGGACCTTGGATGCGGTCGACAGCGACACGGACGCCTGCTGCGCTATCGCCTCCAGGGTCGGCCTGGTTCGATCGGACATGCTCACACTGTGCCACAATGTGGCCCATCCCTTTCGCCCGATCCGGCGAAAACTTCCCAGGAGGATCCGCTCAGCGATGGCTTTCACCGACTTGTCCCCCGCCGAACTGCTCGCTTTCCGCCCCGAGGTGGACGAGCCGGACGACTTCGACGCATTCTGGACGGAGACGCTCGCCGAAGCGCGTTCCGCCGGCGGAGAGGTCACGCTCACCCCGGCGGACACCCCGATCACGCAACTGATCGTCGACGACCTGACCTTCCCCGGCTTCAACGGGGAGCCGGTGCGCGCGTGGGTCTCCCGGCCGAGGGATGCACAGGGTCCGCTGCCCGCCGTCGTCCAGTTCCAGGGCTACGGAGGAGGGCGGGGACTCCCGGGAGAGAACGTGCTCTGGGCGCTCGCCGGCTACGTGCACGTCTTCGTCGACACGCGCGGGCAGGGCAGCAACTGGGGCACGGGAGGCGACACCCCGGACCCGCACGGCTCAGGCCCGGCGACCCCCGGATACATGACCCGCGGCATCCACGACCCGCGCGAGTACTACTACCGCCGCGTCTTCACCGACGCCGTGCGGGCGGTGGATGCGACGCGCGCCTTCCCGTTCGTCGACGCGGACAGGATCGCCGTGACGGGCGGGAGCCAGGGCGGCGGCATCGCCATCGCAGCCGCAGCGCTGGCCGACGGCGTGCGCGCCCTGCTGCCGGATGTGGCCTTCCTCAGCGCCTTCCGCCGCGGAGCAGAGGTCGCGATCGGCGGCCCGTACCTGGAGCTGGCCACCTACCTGGCCGTGCACCGCGACCAGGTGGATGCGGTCTTCCGCACCCTCTCGTACTTCGACGGCGTGAACTTCGCCCGCCGCATCCAGGTGCCGTCGCTGTTCTCGGTGGCGCTGATGGACCGCGTCGTGCCTCCGTCCACCACGATGGCCGCGTTCAACCACCTTGCGGCGGAGGACACGACGATCGAGGTCTACCCGTTCAACGACCACGAAGGCGGCTCCGCCGTGCAGTGGCAGAAGCAGGCGAGGTGGCTGGCCGAGCGGTTCTAGACCGCGAGCGGTTCTAGACCGCGTCCACCATCTCCTCTGCCCGCTCGGACAGCAGCACTCCGACCGTGCGCCGGTCGGCGGCGGTCACCTCGTGCACGTCGCCGGTCAGGGTCACGATGGCCCGCCTGGTCGCCGTTCCGGCGATGTGGCGCACGTCTGCCTGCTTCTCGTTGACGATCGCACCGCCGGTGACCTCGTCTCCGCGAAGGCCGGTGGATGCCGCCGCGTGCGTCGCCGCCCACACCTCCACGTCGCCGGGCTCGACGACCCTGACCATCCTGCGGTCGCTGAACGCGAGCCTGGTCGCCGGGACGTCGAAGGTCACCCGCACGGATTCGCCGGCCTCCAGGTCGACCCTGGTGTATCCGAGCAGCTGAGCGACCGGGCGCGTGACCGTTGCCGTGACGTCGTGCCCGTAGAGCTGCACCGTGTCCGTGCCGCGCACGGAGCCGGTGTTGGTCACGGTCAGCGTCGCGGCGAACGCCCCGTCGGTGGATGCGTCCGCGTCGACCTCGAAGTCGGAGTACGCGAACGAGGTGTACGTCAGGCCGAAGCCGAACGGGAGCACGGGAGTGGAGTCGGTGGCCGTCACATCGGACGGGCCGCCCAGGATCGGGTGCAGGTAGGAGTATGGCTGCGCGCCGGCCGAGCGCGGCATCGAGACGGGGAGACGGCCCGAGGGGTTCACCCGTCCGGTCAGGATGTCGGCGATGGCCGGGCCGCCGCCCTCGCCGGGGAAGAAGGCCTGGAGCACGGCGCTCGGGGCTGCGTCTCCGTTCAGCGCCCAGTCGATGGCGTACGGACGGCCGGTGAGCAGCACCATGACCACCGGCGTGCCCGTGGCGATCACCGCGTCGACCAGGCGCCGCTGGGCACCGGGCAGCTCGAGCGATTCGGAGTCGTTGCCCTCGCCGACCGTTCCGCGGCCGAACAGGCCGGCCTGGTCGCCGACGACGACCACCGCGAGATCGGCGCCGGTCGCCGCATCCACTGCCGCAGCGAAGCCGGACTCGTCGTCGCCCTCCACGGTGCAGCCTTCGGCGTGCACGAACTCCGGAAGGGGCAGCCCTGCGTCCGCGAACGCGGTGGGCAGCGCTTCGAGCACCGTCGGGATCTCGAACCCGAGCGGGAGGCCAGGGTGTCCGGCCAGCACGTGGTTGGCGAACGAGTAGCAGCCCTGCAGCGCCTCTGCACGGTCGGCGTTCGGGCCGATCACGGCGACGGTCGACACGGGCGTCGTGCGTGATCCGAGCGGCAGCACGCCGTCGTTCGACAGCAGCACGACCGACTCCTCCGCCAGGCGCCTGGCCAGCTCGCGGTGCCGCGGAGAGTCGAGGTCGACCTCGGCGGGCGGCTCGTCCTCGAACGCGTCGGCGTCGAGCAGGCCGAGCTCCTCCTTCTGGGCGAGCGCGCGGAGCACGGCGCGGTCAACGTACGCCGCGTCGAACTCCCCCGACCGGATGCGGTCGGCCAGCGGCTGCAGGTACGCGTCTCCGGTCGGCAGCTCGATGTCGATGCCGGCCTCGAGCGCCAAGGCTGCCGCCTCGCCGCGGTCGGCGGCCACGGCGTGCATGACCTCCAGGAACGCCACGGCGAAGTAGTCGGCGACCACCACGCCGTCGAAGCCCAGCTTCTCGCGCAGCGTGCCGGTGAGCAGGCCGGGGTCCGCGGCGACGGGGACACCGTCGATCTCGGTGTACGAGTTCATCACCGAGCGGGCGCCGCCATCCAGGATGGCCATCTCGAACGGGGGCAGGAACACGTCGGCGATCTCCCGCGGACCGGCGTGCACGGGCGCGTGGTTGCGGCCGGCCCGCGAGGACGAGTATCCGAGGAAGTGCTTGAGCGTTGCGTGCACGCCCGACTCCTGCAGACCCCGCACGTATGCGGTCCCAACCGTGCCGACGAGGTACGGGTCCTCGGCGATGCACTCGTCGACCCGGCCCCAGCGAGGGTCGCGGATCACATCGAGCACCGGGGCGAGGCCCTGGTGGATGCCGAGCTGCTTCATCGAGTCGCCGATCGCGGCGCCGACCTCCTCCACGAGCTCCGGGTCGAACGACGCACCCCACGCGAGCGGCGTCGGGAAGGTCGCCGCCTTCCACGTCGCCAGCCCGGTCAGGCACTCCTCGTGCACCAGGGCCGGGATGCCCAGCCTGGTCTCCCGCTTCAGCCTCCGCTGCTCGTTCCACAGCCAGGCTGCGCGCTCGGCGGGCTCGACAGGACGGGTGCCGTACACCCTCGTGTAGTGCCCGATGCCGTGCCGGGTGACATCGGCCAGGCTGCCTTTCGCATCCTGAGCAGCGGCCATCTCGCCCTGCATCGGGGCCACGAGGCCGTTCTGATCGAGCCAGTACCCGACGATCTGCGCGAGCTTCTCTTCGAGGGTCATCCGGGCGTGGAGCGCGCGAACACGCTCCGACACGTCTGGCATGGCCGCGGGAGGAACTGTCGCGGACTCAGTGCTTTTCTTCACAGGAACCAATCACAAAAGAGAGCTGAATGCAGTGGGACGAGAAACGGACGGCGGCCGCGGTCAGCCCTTGACCGCGCCGGTCAGGCCGCCGACGATCCGCTTCTGGAAGATCGTGAAGAAGATCAGAGCGGGGATCATCGAGAGCGACGTGAACGCCAGGACCTTCGCCGTGTCGACGGAGTACTGCGACGCGAACGCCTGGACTCCGAGGGGCAGGGTGAAGGTGGACGGGTCGTTCAGGATGAACAACGGCAGCAGATAGCTGTTCCAGCTCGCGATGAACGCAAGGATGCCCGTGGTCACGACACCCGGGATCGACAGCGGCATCACCATCCGGAAGAAGAACCCGAGACGGCTGGTGCCGTCGAGCGCCGCGGCCTCCTCCAGTTCGACCGGGATCGCCCGGATGAACGGCACCAGGATGATCACCGTCGTCGGCAGGGAGAACGCGATCTGCGGCAGGATGACGCCCGCCAGGCTGTTGGTGAGCCCGAGGTCCTTCACCAGGATGTAGAGCGGGGTGATCGCCACGGTCAGCGGGAACATGAGCCCGGCCGCGAACAGCGAGTAGATCGCCCCGCGACCGCGGAACTGGTAGCGGGCGAGCACGTAGCTGACCATCAGCCCGAGGGCGACGACGCCGACCGTGGTCAGGATGCCGACGATGGCCGAGTTGCCGACCTCCAGCCAGAAGGTCGAGCTGGTGAGGACGTCGGCGTAGTTGACCATCACCCAGGGGTTGGGAAGGCCGGCCGGCGACGTGGTGATCTGCGAGTTGGTGCGGAAGCCGCCGACGATCGTGTAGAGGATCGGGGCGAGGCACACGGCGATGAAGATCAGCGCGATGAAATAGGTGACGGGGCTGCCCCACTTCTCACCGTTCTTGGAGAGCCGCTGCCTGCGGCCGCGCTGCTCCCTGCTCACCGGCTGAACCGTTCCGGCTGTCGTAGCTGACATTACTTCTTACCCTCCGTAATGGCGCCGACCATGTCGCGACGAAGCACGAAACGCTGGTAGATCAGGGCGATCACGAGCGAGATGATGAACATCACGACCGCGACGGCGTTGCCGAAGCCGTAGTTGCCCGAGCCGCGGCCGTTGACGACCATGTATGTCGCCATCGTCGACGTCCCGGCCGTCGCAGCGACGTACTGACCCCAGATGATGTAGACGAGGTCGAACAGCTGCAGGGATCCGATGATCGACAGGAACGCCCAGATCCGGATGGTCGGGCCGAGCAGCGGAAGCGTGATGCGCCGCTGGATCTGCCAGTAGCTCGCCCCGTCGATGGCCGCCGCCTCGAACAGCTCCTCCGGGATGCTCTGCATTCCGGCGAGGAAGAGGATCACGGCGAAGCCGATGTACTTCCACGAGATGATGAACATCAGCGACCAGATCGCGATGTTCGGGTCGGACAGCCAGTCTTGCTTGAACGCACCGAGGCCGATGCTCTGCAGCAGGTCGTTGACCGCGCCTGCGCTCTGCAGCATCAGGCTGAAGCCGGTTCCGACGATGACCTCGGAGATCACGTACGGCACGAAGATCAGGACGCGGATGATGGTGCGCCCGCGGATCTTCTGGTTGAGGAGCAGGGCGAGGACGATCGCCACCGGCCCCTGCATGACCAGGGACAGCACCAGGATGATCCCGTTGTGCGTCAAGGCGTCCTGGAACGTCTTGTCCTGGAAGATGATCAGGTAGTTGTTGAGCCCCACGAAGTCCGTCGGGGCTCCGTAGCCCTTCCACTTGAAGAAGCCGTAGTACGCGGCGAGCACCACCGGGAAGATGACGAACGCCAGGAACATGATGATCGCGGGACCGGCCAGCAGGGCGATCTCGGCTCGCTGACGCCAGCCACCGCCTCTGCGGCGTCGCGGGGGACGCGACCGCACAGGGGGTGACGCCACGACGGCGTCACCCCCGCTTGTGCGAACGCTCGGAGCTGGTTGCTCGTCGATGACCGACTTTGCACCGAGGGACTCACTCATGATCGAGAACTACCCCTTGGCTCCGGCGTCGTTGACGGCCTTGACGATCGCCTCCGGGCTGCCCTTGCCTGCGAGCATGTCGACGACCCCGGCGTTCAGGGCGTTACCGACGCTCTGGCCGTAGAGGGTGTCGAGCCAGACGGACACGTACGGTGCCTTGTTGTATGCCTCGAGGATCGACTTCAGTGCAGGGTCGGTGACGACATCCTGGGCGTCCTTGCTCGCAGGGAGGGTCTGGAACGCGGTCGCGTAACCTTCCTGGTACTTCTTCTGCATGAAGAAGTTGAGGAACTCCGGGCACTCCTTCGGAGCCTTCGCTGCACAGGTGAAGCCGTCGACGCCACCCATCATCGCGTCAGCCTTGCCCTTGCCGCCGTCGATCGCGGGGAACGGGAACCAGCTGAGGTCGGCCAGCGGCTTCTGGTCGGGGGTGAGGGATGCGATCACTCCCGGGTCCCAGGCGCCCATCAGTTCCATCGACGCCTTGTGGTTGGCGACGAGACCGGCGGAGCTGCCTGCGCCCTGCTGTGCTGTGGTGGTCAGGAAGCCGTCGTTGAACGGCTTCGTCGCGGCGAAGGACTGGAGGTCCTCACCGGCCTTGAGCCAGCAGTTGTCGTCGAAGCTGCGCGACTTGGCCGCCTTGTTCATCGTGTCCTGCGAGCACTCGCGGAGGGCGAAGAAGTAGTACCAGTGCGCTGCGGGCCATGCGTCCTTGCCACCGAGAGCGATCGGCTGAACGCCGGTCTTCTTGACGGCCTCGACCGTCGCCTCGAGCTCGGGGATGGTGGTCGGCGTCGAGGTGACGCCCGCTGCCTTGTAGAGGTCCTGGCTGTAGTAGATGCCGCCGGGGAGCACAGCGGTCGGCATGCCGTAGATCTTGCCGTCGACGGCGAACGAGTTCAGGACGCCCTCGCTGACCGCCGACTTGGTCGCGGAGTCGATCTTGTCGCTGATGTCCATCGCCTGACCTGCTGCGACGACGTCGGCGAGCTTTCCGCCACCGCGTGCCATGAAGATGTCGGGGCCGTCGCCGGAGTTCAGCGCGGTCTGCAGCTTGCCGTCCATGTCTTCGTTCTGGATGGACTGGATCTTGATCGTGACGTTGGGGTTGGCCTTCTCGAAGTCCGCGACCGTCTGCTGCCAGTACGCCTTGCCCGGTCCGGTGGTGGAGTTGTGCCAGAAGGTCATCGTGACCTTGCCGTCAGCAGAGTTGCCGCCGTCGCCACTACACGCCGTTGCGAGAAGGGCTGTGCTCGCGACGAGTGCGAGCAAGCCCGCCGCTCGAATTTTCCTCTTCATTGTGGAAACTCCTTGGTTGTCCTCATTGACGCACATTCGTCCGCCCGCCGAGAGCTTCGCATCCCATCCTGTGATTTGTCAAACGATGTCGATAACGTTTTCGACAACGTTATCGAAATGTCGCTGCAAACCTGGAAAACCGCTGGGCGCACGGTACTGTGTCCACTATGTCCACGGAACTCGACCCCGCCGCCTTCGGCAGGGTGACGATCAACGACGTCGCCCGTGCGGCAGGGGTCTCGGTGTCCACCGTCTCCAAGGTGGTCAACGAACGCTACGGCGTCGCGGCCACCACCTCGCAGCGCGTGATGGAGGTGGTGAACGAGCTCGGCTACGAGACGTCGCTCGTCGCGAGCAGCCTGCGCAGGCGCAGCACCAACGTCATCGGCATCCTCGTCGCCGAGTTCGAGCCGTTCTCCGTCGAGCTGCTGAAGGGCATCTCGGTCGCCGCCACCGGCACGGGATACGAGCTGCTCGCGTACACCGGGCTCGTCTCCGGCGTGAGCAGCGTCGGGTGGGAGCGCAAGTCGCTGTCCCGCCTGGCCGGCACGCTCATCGACGGGGCGATCATCGTGACGCCCACCACGCTCATCCCGAGCTCGTCCATCCCGGTCGTGGCGATCGACCCGCACACCGGGCAGGGCGGCCCGGCGACGATCGACTCGGACAACGTGGGAGGCGCGCTCGTCGCCGTCCGCCACCTGATCGGGCTGGGGCACACCAGGATCGCGCACATCCGTGGCCGACGGGATCTGGCCTCCGCCCAGCTCCGCGAGGACGGCTACCGCCAGGCGCTCCAGGAGGCGGGCATCCCGTTCGACCAGGGTCTGGTGCTGTACGGCGAGTACTCCGCGGCACAGTCCGCCGTCGTGGCGCGCGAGCTGCTGGACAGGCCGGACCGGCCGACGGCGGTCTTCGCCGCCAACGACACCTCGGCGATCGGCGTGCTCACCGTCGCCAGGGAGCTGGGTCTGCGGGTGCCGGAGGATCTCTCGATCGTCGGCTTCGACGACATCCCGGATGCGGCGAACTCCACCCCGCCGCTGACCACCGTCGCGCAGCCGCTGCACGAACTCGGAGAGCGTGCGCTGCAGATGCTGCTCGCCCTCCTGGACGGGCAGCCCGTCGCCTCCGGCGTGCACCTCCCTGCCGAGCTGGTCGTCCGGGCGAGCACGGGTCCCGCCCCGACCGTCTGAGAAATTCGCATTTCCCATCGGCCGCTCTCGCTGATATGTTCTTAGAAACAACAATTCCCCTCCGAGAGTGAATCAGTGTCGATCTATTCCGCAGCCGAGCCGTCGACCACGGCGCCGGCCCACCGCATCCACGAGGCCGTCGTCACGGTCCTGGATGCGCGAGGAGAACCGCTGGCCGGCGCCGAGGTCACCGTCGAGCAGACCAGGCACGCGTTCGGCTTCGGCAACATCGGCTTCGACTTCATCGGCCTGGCGAACGGGGAGGGGAACGAGGCGGACGAACGTCTCGCCGAGCTGTACACCGGCGTGTTCAACACCGCGACGCTCCCGTTCTACTGGGGCCGCTTCGAGCCGCGCCGCGGAGAGCCGGACACCGCCAGGCTGCAGCGCACCGCCCGCTGGTTCCGCGACCGCGGCGTCGCGCTCAAGGGCCACCCGCTGGTCTGGCACACCGTCCAGCCGGACTGGCTGCTCAGCCTGCCGCTCGACGAGGTCGAGCGACTGCAGCGCGAGCGCATCCGCCGCGAGGTGCACGACTTCGATGGCCTGATCGACACCTGGGACGCCATCAACGAGGTCGTCATCATGCCGGTGTTCGACAACGGCGACAACGCGATCACCCCGCTCGCCCGCGCCAAGGGACGCATCGCCATGATCCGGATGGCGTTCGAGGAGGCCCGCGCCGCCAACCCGAACGTGAAGCTGCTGCTCAACGACTTCGACCTGTCGACCGCGTACGAGTGCCTGATCGAGGGCGTGCTGGAGGCCGGCATCCCGATCGACGCCGTCGGCCTGCAGACCCACATGCACCAGGGCTACTGGGGCGAGGACGCCGTGCTCGCGACGGTCGACCGGTTCGCCCGCTACGGCCTTCCCCTGCACCTGACGGAGACCTCGCTGGTGTCCGGGCACCTCATGCCGGCCGACATCGTCGACCTCAACGACTACCAGATCCGCGAGTGGCCGTCGACGCCGGAGGGCGAAGAGCGGCAGGCCGACGAACTGGTGCGGCACTACCGGTCGCTGGTCGCGCATCCCTCCGTCGAAGCGATCACGTACTGGGGTCTCACCGACGCCGGTGCGTGGCTCGGCGCGCCGATCGGCCTGGTCCGCGCGGACGGGACGCCCAAGCCGTCGTACGAGGCGCTGCGCAGGCTCATCGCCGACGAGTGGTGGCTGAGCCCCACCACCACCATCGCCGACGAGAACGGACGCGTCGCCGTCTCCGGCTTCAGCGGCGACTACCTGGTCCGTGTCGGCGACACGGCCACCCCGATCACCATCGACCGAACCACCGATCGCATTCAGATCTCCATCCCATCGAACAATTGAAGGAAACTGCTATGACTGCCACACCCACGCGCGAGGACAAGTTCTCGTTCGGACTCTGGACCATCGGATACAACGGCACCGACCCGTTCGGCGGCCCCACCCGCCCGCAGCTCGACGTCGTCGAGGCCGTCACCAAGCTCAACGAGCTCGGCGCATACGGTCTGACCTTCCACGACGACGACCTCTTCGCCTTCGGCTCCACCGACGCCGAACGCCAGAAGCAGATCGACCGCCTCAAGGGCGCGCTCGCCGACACCGGCGTGATCGTCCCGATGGTGACCACCAACCTGTTCAGCGCGCCGGTCTTCAAAGACGGCGGCTTCACCTCCAACGACCGCGCCGTTCGCCGCTTCGCGCTGCGCAAGGTGCTCCGCAACCTCGACCTGGCCGCCGAGCTCGGCGCCAAGACGTTCGTCATGTGGGGTGGCCGCGAGGGTGCGGAGTACGACTCCGCCAAGGACATCCGCGCCGCGCTGGAGCGCTACCGCGAGGCCGTCAACCTGCTCGGCCAGTATGTCACCGACAAGGGATACGACATCCGCTTCGCCATCGAGCCGAAGCCGAACGAGCCCCGCGGCGACATCCTCCTCCCGACGGTCGGCCACGCGATGGCGTTCATCGAGACGCTGGAGCGCCCCGAGCTGGTCGGCGTGAACCCGGAGGTCGGACACGAGCAGATGGCCGGCCTGAACTTCGCCGCAGGCATCGCCCAGGCGCTCTACCAGGGCAAGCTGTTCCACATCGACCTCAACGGTCAGCGCGGCATCAAGTACGACCAGGACCTGGTCTTCGGTCACGGCGACCTGCAGAACGCGTTCGCCCTCGTCGACCTGCTCGAGAACGGCGGCCCGAACGGCGGCCCGTCGTACGACGGCCCCCGCCACTTCGACTACAAGCCGTCGCGCACCGAGGACATCACCGGCGTCTGGGACTCCGCAGCGGCGAACATGCGCACCTACCTGCTCCTCAAGGAGCGCGCGCAGGCGTTCCGCGCCGACCCCGAGGTGCAGGAGGCGCTCGAGGCGTCGCGCGTCACCCAGCTCGCGCAGACCACGCTGGCCGACGGCGAGAGCTACGACGACCTGCTGGCCGACCGCGCCTCGTACGAGGACTTCGACGCCGACGCGTACTTCGGCGGCAAGGGCTTCGGCTTCGTGCGGCTGCAGCAGCTGGCGCTCGAGCACCTGCTCGGCGCTCGCTGAACCCGCTGAAAAGCGACTGAACCACACCTGAAACACCTCGAGGGGCGCCCGCGAACCGGGCGCCCCTCTCCCCCATTCATCGGAAAGGACAGAGCGGATGACGCTGGTCGCCGGAGTCGACTCATCGACGCAGAGCTGCAAGGTGGTCGTGCGCGACCTCGAAACGGGAGCCGTCGTGCGGTACGGGCGTGCCGCGCATCCCGATGGCACCGAGGTCGATCCCGCCGCCTGGTGGGCCGCCCTGCAGCAGGCCATCGAGGAGGCCGGCGGACTCGACGACGTGGCAGCGGTGTCCATCGCCGGGCAGCAGCACGGCATGGTGACACTGGATGCGCAGGGCCGGGTCGTCCGCGACGCCCTGCTCTGGAACGACACCCGCTCCGCCCAGGCCGCCCGCGACCTCATCGACGAGGTCGGAGCCGCCGAATACGCTGCCCGCGTCGGCGTCGTCCCCGTCGCCTCCTTCACGGCGACCAAGCTGCGCTGGCTGCGCGACGCGGAGCCGGCGAACGCGGAACGCGTGGCAGCGGTCGCGCTCCCCCACGACTGGCTCACCTGGCGTCTGCTCGGCTACGGCCCGGAGGGCGAGAGCGAGCTGGGCCCCGACCTCGACGCGCTGACGACCGATCGCTCGGACGCGAGCGGCACCGCATACTGGGGCGCCGCATCCGGGGCGTACGATCTCGACCTGTTTTCGCGCGCCTTCGGCCGCGCGGCCCGGGAGGCAGGCACGGCCGGCGACGGCATCGTGCTCCCGCGGGTGCTCGGGCCGGCGGAGTCGGCCGGACGCACCCCGTCCGGCGTCCTGGTGGGACCCGGCGCCGGCGACAACGCGGGCGCAGCGCTCGGGCTCGGTGCCGCTGACGGCGATGTGGTCGTCTCCATCGGAACCAGCGGAACGGTGTTCGCGGTGACCGATGCCCCCGTGTCCGACGAGAGCGGAACGGTCGCAGGCTTCGCAGACGCCAGCGGGCTCAGTCTGCCGCTGATCGCGACGCTCAACGCGGCCCGCGTGCTCAGCTCCATCTCCGGCCTGCTCTCCGTCGACTTCGACGAACTGGCCGACCTTGCGCTGTCCGCCGAGCCCGGCGCGGAAGGCGTCGTCCTCGTGCCGTACTTCGAGGGAGAGCGCACCCCGAACCTGCCGGACGCCACGGCGAGCATCCACGGGCTCACCATCGCCAGCACCCGCCCGTCCACGTTCGCCCGCGCCGCCATCGAAGGGATGCTCTGCGGGCTCGCGGACGGCCTCGACGCCGTGCGCACGGTGGGCGTGCGCGAGAAGCGCGTGCTCCTGATCGGCGGGGCCGCGCAGAACCGTGCGGTCGCCGCCATCGCCGCGCAGGTGTTCGACGCTCCCGTCGTGGTGCCTGCGCCGGGCGAGTACGTGGCGAACGGCGCGGCGGTGCAGGCCGCGTGGGCGCTGACGGGCGAACGGCCGGAGTGGACGGTGGATGCTGCACCGGCGCTCGCGGTCGACACCCGCCCGGTGATCCGCGAGCAGTACGCACGCGCGACCGCGGGAGCCTGAGCGCCGGGTGGTCCGGGCGCGGTGGCGAATGCGCGACCGCGCTCAGGCCGCGGCGTGCTGTGCGGCCATCCGCACCGGGGCGTTGCCAGCGCCGTAGCCGTCGTATCCGCCGACCCGCTGGACCAGCTCGATGAAGACGCTGCCGAGCGTCGGCGTGTAGAAGTGCACGAACTCGCCGTCTGCGTCGCGGTCGTAGAGCAGGTCGAGCGAGCGCAGTTCGGCGACCCTCTCCGCGCCGAGGTCGAAGCGTGCGGCGAGATCCTCGTAGTAGTTGGCCGGGACGGGCAGGAACCGCAGGCCCCGCTCCCGCGCTCGCCTGGCCAGGCCGAGCACGTCCGAGCAGGAGATGGCGACGTGCTGGGCGAAGGGCTGCGCATCCGGGGTCGCGTCGCGCTCGGACAGCGACGGAGCGACGTTGAGCGCGAACCGCACGCCGCCGTCGCGCGAGCGGACCACCTGGCTGCGGACCAGCCCGACAGGGCCGGCCACCTCGGTCGTGGCCGACGGCCGCAGCGCGAGCAGGCTTCCGTAGAACAGCACGGCCTCGTCGAAATCGGCGGCGGACTGGGCGAGGTTGACGTGGTCGATTCCGCGGATGGCCGCGTCTCCGGCACCGAAGCCCCCGGTGAACTCGGCCACCCAGTCCGGAGCCGCCGATCCGGGCGTCCGGGTCGACCAGAAGATCTCGGTGCCGTCCGGGGCGACCACGGCGGGGAGGTCCTGATCCTGGGCGCTCGTGCGGCGGAACGCGCGAGGAACGCTCAGCGCCGCCGCCCGCGACGCTGCCGCCGCCGGGTCTGCGACGTCGAGACCCACCGCGGCGATGGACGGCTCACGGCCGCGCGCCTGCTGCTCGTTGAGGATCACCCTGGCACCGCCCTGTGACCAGAGGCGCACCTCCTTCGTCCTGTGCTGCCCGGCGAACGCGAACCCCAGCTGGTCCAGCAGGGCGGCGACGGCGTCGGTGTTCTCGGCCTTGATCTCCACGAAGTCGAAGCCGCGCGGCTCCGGCACGGCGGTGACGGTGGCGAGGTCCTGCGCTGCGGGATCGGCCGCGGCGGAATCGGCCGCGCCGCCGGGC
Organism: Leifsonia araucanica; assembly: GCF_051161895.1. NCBI lineage: Bacteria > Bacillati > Actinomycetota > Actinomycetes > Micrococcales > Microbacteriaceae > Leifsonia > Leifsonia araucanica. Next base: position 3,579,846 of record NZ_JBMBTW010000002.1, on the reverse strand, counting down.
GCGCTCGCCAGCAGCCGCGCCGTCGCGTCTTCGAGCACGCGCAGCGACCGGTGCGCGTGCCGGGCCGTGCGCCACGCGTCGGTCTGGCGGAAGGTGTCGTTGAACACTTCGAGCGACAGGGGACCGCGATAGCCGCCGCGCACGACGTGCGCGAGGAACGCGGGCAGGTCGAAGCCGCCCTCGCCGGGGAAGAGACGGTGGTGACGGCTCCAGGAGAGCACATCCAGCGACAGCAGTGGGGCGTCGGCCAGCTGCACGAAGAACACCTTCTCGCCGGGGATGCCCTCGATCCCGGCCGGGTCGTGCCCGCGCGACAGGATGTGGAAGCTGTCCAGGCAGACGCCGAGCGCCTCGTGTCCTGCCAGTTCCACGATCCGCCAGGAGCGGCGGTAGTCGTCCACGAAGCGGCCCCAGGCGAGGGCCTCGTACGCGATGCGCATCCCGCGCGCCGCCGCCCTGTCCGCCAGCCGCGCCAGCTGGGAGGCGGAGACGGCGTCGTCGTCGACGGTCGCTGTGGCCACGTTGCTGCACACGAGCACCGTGTCGATGCCGAGCCGCTCCATCAGCTCGAACTTGGCCTCCGCGCGGTGGAGCACGGCACGGAAGGCGTCGTCGCTGACGCCCTCCGCATCCCGGAACGGCTGGTACAGCGACAGCTCGAGCCCGAGCCTGTCGCTCAGCGCGCGCAGCTCCTCCGGCGACTGCTGGGCCACCACCAGGTCCGGTTCGAAGATCTCCACCGCGTCGAAACCGGCGTCGGCCGCCGCGTGCAGCTTGTCGACGATGGTGCCGGAGAGGCAGACCGTGGCGATGGAGGTTTGCATCAGCGGCCCTGCGCCACGAGGTCGAGGAAGTGGGCGTGCATCCTGGCCCTGTCCGGCTCGCGGCCGGTGATGAGGCGGAAGGCGTCCGCCGCCTGGCCGACGGCCATCTGCCCGCCGTCGAGCACGCGGCACCCCGCTGCGCGTGCCGCGGCGACGAGCTCGGTGACCACGGGCCGGTAGACGATGTCCGCCACCCAGAGACCGGGATGCAGGAGCGTCGCGTCCACCGGGATGCCCGGGTGCGAGTGCATGCCGACGAAGCTCGCGTTGACGAGGCCGTCCGCGTCGGCGAGGAGGGCCGCGAGGTCGGCGGGGGCCGCTGAGGAGACCCGTGCCGCCGGGAAGGCGGCGGCGGTGTCCGCGGCGAGCCTGGCCGCGGAGGCGGGGACGACGTCCACGATCGCGAGACGCGCGACCCCGGCACCGAGCAGCGCGTGGGCGACGGCCCCGCCTGCACCTCCCGCGCCGATCAGCACCACAGAGCCGAGGTCCGCTCCCGGCAGACCGGCGGCGAGCGCCGACGCGAACCCGGTGACGTCCGTGTTGTGGCCGACCAGCTTCCCGTCGACGATGAGCACCGTGTTCGCTGCACCCACCCCTGCGGCCACCGGATCGACCTCATCCAGGGCGGAGAGCACCTCCCGCTTGCACGGGTGGGTGACGTTGAAGGCGGAGAAGCCGAGCGCCCTGCCCTCCGCGATGATCGCCCCGACCTCGTCGGCGCGCCTGCCCAGGACGGCCAAGTCCAGCGGGCGGTAGAGGTAGCGCATCCCGTGTGCGTCGCCCTCCGCTTCGTGCATGGGTGGGGTGAGCGACGGGAGAACGCCGTCGCCGATCAGTCCCACGAGATACGACTCGCCTACCACGCTCGTTGCGCCTCCTCGCTGCAGAAATTGGATGTTGGGATTCAGTTGACACCGACCCCGTCACCTTTCTAACGTACCGTATGATTCATGCAGCATTTAAGTTGTGTGAAGCATTCACTCTGACGTACGCGAGGACGATTCAATGACGACAACCGCCCCTCCCCCCAGCACCTCCCCCAGCAAGACGCCGCGGCGTGCGGCCGTGGCCAGCTTCCTCGGCTCCGCGGTCGAGTACTACGACTTCTTCATCTTCGGAACGGCGGCGGCGCTGATCTTCCCGCACGTCTTCTTTCCGGACGCCGACACGAACGCGCAGGTGATGTCGTTCGCGACGTTCGGGTTCGCGTACATCGCGCGCCCCATCGGCGCCATCTTCCTCGGCCACTTCGGCGACAGGATCGGGCGCCAGAAGGTGCTCGTCTTCACCCTCGTCCTGATGGGCATGTCGACCTTCATCATCGGCTGCCTGCCGACCTTCTCGGCCATCGGCTGGTTCGCCCCGGTGCTCCTGGTGCTCTGCCGGCTGATGCAGGGCCTCTCCGCCGCCGGCGAGCAGGCGGGCGCCAGCTCGATGACGCTCGAGCACGCGCCGGAGAACCGCAGGGCGTTCTTCACCTCCTGGACGCTCACCGGCACGCAGGGCGGCCAGATTCTGGCAGCGCTCGCGTTCATCCCGATCCTGGCCGCGCCGGACGAGTTCACGTATTCGATCGGCTGGCGCATCCCGTTCTGGCTGTCGGCGCTCGTGGTCGTGATCGCGTTCGTGGTGCGCCGCTCGCTGCCGGAGTCCCCGGAGTTCGAGAGCGCGAAGAACAACGGCGAACTGGCCAAGCTGCCGGTGGCCGACCTGCTGCGCGACCACTGGCGGGATGTGCTCCGCGTCGTGCTCTGCGCGACCATCGCCGCCGTGTCGACCGTGTTCGGCAGCCTGGCCATCGCATACGGGATCAGCGTCGGCGTCGACAAGGAACTCACCCTCTGGCTCGTCGTCGCGGCCAACGCGGTCGCCATCGCGACCCAGCCGCTGTTCGGGATGCTCGCCGACCGGATCGGCCGCAAGCCCGTGTTCGTCTACGGTGCGCTGGCGAGCGCCGCGCTCATGCCGTTCTATCTGGTGTCGATGTCGCAGCCGAACATGCTCATCGTCTTCGCGCTCTCGGTCGCGACGTTCTCCTGCGGGTACGCGGCGTCGAACGCGGTCTGGCCGGCGTTCTACAACGAGATGTTCTCGCGGCGCGTCCGGTTCTCCGGCGTCGCGATCGGCACCCAGCTCGGCTTCCTGGCCGCCGGGTTCACCCCGAGCATCGTCACCGCACTCGGCGGCACCGGCGAGAACGGCTGGGTGGTCATCTCGCTCTTCACGGCGGGCATCGCCGTGCTGGCCTCCGTCGCGGCGCTCACGGCGCGCGAGACGGCGCACGTGCCGACCGACCGGCTGGGGCTGGATGGCGCATCCCGTGCCGTCGATGCGCCGGAGCCGGTCGCGATGCGCTGACCTGGCGGCCCGAAACAGAAGCGGCACGAACGAGAAAGGTGCGGCCGGGACTCCCGACCGCACCTTCTCCGTTTCGTTCTCGCGTGCTTACGCGGTGACCGCCTCGCGACGTCCGCCGGGGCCGACGTACTGCGAGCTGCCGTAGCCGACGATGAAGTAGCCGATGATCGCGAACAGCCAGAGCAGGAAGATGCTGAAGGCGGCCCCCTTGCCGAACGCGCGGCCGACGCCGAGCGCGACGATGATCGCGACGATGATGTTGACGATCGGGATGAAGTACAGGATCACCAGCGCACCGTGGAATCCACCGATCTTCACCAGCAGGTAGGTGTTGTAGATCGGGATGAGCGCGCCCCAGCCCGGCTTGCCCGCCTTGGTGAAGACGGGCCACAGGGCGATGACGACAAGGATGTATCCGATGAGGCCGCCGATGATGGACGGCACCGGGTTGTATGCGGTGGTCTCGGTGGCGATCAGGCCGTCGGCGGCCAGGGCGATGGGGAACATGGGTGTCCTCTCTCTGAACGGAAATGACAGTATCCATTCAGCGTTTCAACAGGGGGACGCCAGGTGAACCGGGCGTGTCGCACGGACGGCGACCGCGTATCGTCGCGGCGGCGGACGGCTGTCGCTCGGCCCCGCGGTTCGGGAGCCGTCCGGCGCCGCCGCGACGAGTCTGTGAGGGCGCGCGTCAGCGGCGCGACACCAGGATGCGCGGCCCGGCGACCCACGACGCCAGGCACAGGATGCCCGTGAAGGCGAACGCCCCGACGAACGGCCACGCGCCGCCCAGCCCGGAGAGCGCGGCGAACACGATCGCGGTCGCGGCGAGCGAGATCGCGGAGCCGATCGCGTCCGCGATGGAGAGCGCAGAACTGTTGAAGCCCTGGTTCTCCGTGGTGGAGTACTCGAGCGTCAGCACGCCGAGGCGCGGGTAGAGGATCCCCATGCCGGCACCGGCGAACGCCCAGCCGACCACCACGACCACCGGAGACAGGTGCAGCAGCGCGGTCAGCAGCAGTGAGGCGATCGCGACGCTCAGCCCGATCGAGCCGAGGCGGGCCGCCAGCCGGTTGCCGATGGCGGGGAACCGGCCCTGCACCCACGACGCCGCCGCCCAGCTCACCCCGGCCGCCGTCAGCGCGAGGCCGGACAGGGCCGCGGTGAGGCCGAACTCGGTCACCAGCAGCAGCGGCACGTAGACCTCGGCAGCGAAGAACGTCGCGGCGACGAGCGCACGCACGAGGATCACGCTCGGCAGCCCCCGGGCGGCGCGCAGGGCGCGCGGCGGCAGCAGCGGCCGGATGGCGACGATCGCGACAGCGACAGCGAAGACAGGTGCGATCCACTGCACGGGCCCGCGGGCCTCGGCGGTCAGGTTGAGCGCGAGCACCGCGACGGCGACCAGCACCGCCCAGCCGATGCGCCGCAGGTCGAGCGGCGGGCGCTCCTCCCCCTCGTCCGGCCGGTGCACGCCGCGCATGGCGGGCACGACCATCAGCATGGCGAGCACGGCCAGCCCCACGACGCCGAGGAACACCCAGCGCCAGCCGACCGACTCAGCGAGCGCTCCAGCGATCAGCGGACCGACGAGCGACGGGATCACCCAGGCCGCCGCGAACCCGGCGAAGATCTTGGCGTGCAGGTTCGGCGGGTACACCCGCGCGACGATCACGTACAGCGCCACCGTCAGTGCGCCGCCGCCGAACCCATGGATGAGCCGGCCGGCGACGAAGACGCCCATGTTCTGGGCGGTGCCCACCACGAGCAGCCCGGCCACGAACATCCCGACCGAGGCGAACAGCGCGTTGCGGGGACTTCCCCTGTCGCACCACGCCCCGGCGAGCACCATGCCGACGACGCTCACGGCGAGCGGTCCGGCGAAGGCGAACGCGTAGAGGCTCGCGCCGTCGAGTTCGCGGCTCACGGTCGGCATGATCGTGGTGACCGCGAGCGCCTCGAACGCCGCGAGCATGATGAGCGCGCACATCCCGATGCTGACCCAGCGATAGCGGGCGCTCAGGACGCCGCCGGGTGGCGGGAGGTCGGCGACCGCGGCTCCCTGCTGCAGGGGCGTGCTTGTGCGTTCGCGGTCGTCAGTGGTCATGGTGCGAGCCTAGGACCTCAACTACGGTTGAGGTCAATGACTCCTTCCGAACCGATCCTCAGCGTCGGCGACATCGCTTCCCGCAGCGGCGTCGCCGTCTCCGCCCTGCACTTCTACGAGCGGCAGGGCCTGATCAGCAGCGAGCGGACGGCGGGCAACCAGCGGCGATACCGGCGCGATGTGCTGCGGCGGGTGGCGTTCATCCGGGTGTCGCAGCGGGTGGGCGTGCCGCTCGCCGAGATCCGCCTCGCGCTCGACTCGCTGCCGGAGGGCAGGACGCCGACGAAGAAGGACTGGGCACGGCTCTCCCGGCTGTGGCGGGATGCGCTCGACGAACGGATCAGAGACCTGGAGCATCTGCGCGACGACCTCACCGGGTGCATGGGATGCGGGTGCCTCAGCCTGCGCACCTGCGCGCTGCAGAACCCATCGGACGAGCTCGGCGGCAGCGGGCCTGGGCCACGGAGGTGGCTGGACGGCGCGACCGAGGAGGAGGACTGACGCGTTCAGCGCGGCGGCGCCGTGGACGCGCGCACGATCAGCGCGGGCTGCACGTTGCCGGGGTGCGGCTCGGCGGTCGACTCGATCTCGGCCACCAGCCGGGCGACGCAGCGGCGGCCGAGCTCGGCGAAATCCTGCCTGACCGTCGTGAGCGGAGGGCAGAAGTGGGCGGCCTCCGGGATGTCGTCGAAACCGACCACGCTCAGGTCGCCCGGGATGTCTCTGCCCTGGTCGCGGGCGACGTGCATGATGCCGAGGGCCAGCTGGTCGTTGGAGGCGAACACGCCCGTGATGGCCGGGTCGGCGAGCAGCTCCTCCCCTGCCGCGTAGCCGGACTGCGCCGTCCAGTCGCCGCGGATCGGGGAAAGCACGTCGAGGCCGGATGCGCGCAGCTCGTCCTGGTAGCCGCGCAGCCTGGCCTGCGCCTCGATCCAGCCGAGCGGCCCGGAGACGTGCACGATCCTGCGGTGGCCGAGGTCGATCAGGTGGCGGGTTGCAGCGCGGGCCCCGGCGAGCTGGTCGACAGAGAGTTCTCTCTCCGCATACTGGTCGCCCGCCTGCATGGTCACGTACGGCACATCCAGCCCGGTGGAGGCGATGAGGTCGAGCACCCGCTCCTGCGGCGCGATCACGACGATCCCCTCCACCGCCTGGGCGAGCAGATGGTCGATCCCGTCGGCGATGCTCTCCTCGGTGAGGTCGGCGAGCTGCGCGACCGCCACGTAGTACCCGGCCTCGCGCCCGGCGGACTGGATCGCGCCCATGCTCGACACCGGCCCGTAGAGCGCGGCGGCGGAGGCGGCGAGCACGCCGATCGTGTTCGACCGGGCGGTGACGAGCGCCCGTGCGGCGCGGTTGGGCCGGTAGTGCAGTTCGTCCATCGCCCGCACGACCCGCTCGCGCGTCGAGTCCCGGATGCTCGGGTGCCCGTTCAGGACGCGCGACACCGTCTGGTGCGAGACCCCCGCCACCCGCGCGACATCGCGCATGCTGGCGGCCCGGCTCGCAGCGTCGTCGTGCGTCATCCCCTCATTATGCGCTCCGCCCACGCGCGCTCCCGCTCCCGCGGCGGGGGCGGATGAGGAGGGCGGCGACGGCGAGGACGAGCGGGAAGACGAGGTGCCAGCCGGCGAGCAGGAGGAGACCGGCGGCGAAGACGCAGGAGGCGAGGGACATCCACCAGCCGAGCGACCAGCGCGGCAGCAGCACGAGCGCCGACGCGACGCCGAGCGCGTACACGGCCGCCGCGATGCTGGTGTGCACCAGGATGAACGGCTGCAGGTCGCCGCTCGCGAGGACCAGTGCGGAGTACGCGGCCATGATCACCGCGGATAGGAGCAGGCCGCGCCGGGCGATCCCGCCGTTCTCGGCTCCCCTGCCGAACCAGCGCGGCAGGTCGCCGTCTCTGCCCATCGCGGCGCCCAGCTTGCTGAACGCGGCGAGGTAGGCGTTGAACACCCCGGTGACCACGATGGCGGCGATCACGGCCACCACCACCCCGCCGCCCGGGCCGGACGACACCGTCACGAGGTCGAGAAGAGGCACGGCACTCGTCGAAGCCGCGTCGCCGAGCACGAGCACCGTCACCGTCTGGATGGCCAGGTATGCCGCGGACACGATCACCAGCGCCAGCGCTGTCGCCCGCGGAATGTCCCGCCGCGGGTTTCGGAACTCGCCGCCGATCCCCGCCACGGCCTCCCACCCGGCGAACGCCCAGATGTAGAGGCTCATCGCGAGCCCGACGCCCTCCCAGCCGTGCGGGAGCAGCGGCTGCAGGTTGGCCGGATCGGAGTGCGGGACGGCGGCCGCGAGCACGAACACGAGCACGGCCACCAGGGCAGCGGACAGGACGAGCTGCAACCAGCCTGCAAATCGCACGCCGAACGCCGTGACGATCACCGGGATCACCATCAGTCCGATGGCGATCAGCACGGTGGTCAGCGCATCCCCGCCGATCACGGCGACCACGTATCTCGCCGTCATCAGGGCCGCGATGGGCGCACCGATCGGCGTGCCGAAGAAGAACCAGTAGCTGATGACGCGGGCGGCGGTCGGCCCGAACGCGCGGCGGGCGAACGTGGCGACACCACCCGCATCCGGATGCCGCCTGGCGAGAGCGGCGAACGTCGCCGCCAGCGGGATGGAGATGACGGCGAGCGCCGCGACGGCGATGATCGAGCCAGGGCCGGCGACCGACGCGGCGAGCGCCGGCAGCACCAGGATGCCCGTGCCGAGCACGGCGGCGACGTAGAGGGCGGTGCCCCCTGCGACGCCGAGATGCCCGTGTGTGGCGCCAGGCGGTGCATCCGGTGTCGCGCCGCGGGCGCGCGCGATCGATGGCCCGCTGTCCGTCATTCCTCCATCATGGCGGTGGCCGCCGACATCGGCAGAATGTCGCCGCACGGAGACGTATGCTTGCATTTCGACCGCAGGACCGCACGTGCAAGGAGACACAGGTGTCTGAGACGTTTCACGACTCCACTGTCACGCGCGACGTCGACACGGCCGAGGCGAAACTGCAGGCCACGTACGCCTCGATCGTGCTCGGCACGGACCCGCACACCAACGGCCTCCGCTACGCCGAGGAGGTACACGGCGAGAATCGTTTCGTCGTCGCCCGCCACCTGTTCGACGGCGACGTGGAGTGCGCGGCCGAGCTGCCGTTCTTCACGGTCGCGTCCGTCGTCGGCAGCTACCTCTGGCGGACGGGTGGCGAAGAGGGGGACCTCAGTCAGAGTCCCGCGATCTTCCAGCCCGGCCGGCGGCTCGACGCCTCGGTCTCCCACGCGGACGTGAGCGCGGTGAGCATCACCGTCGAGAGCCTGGCCGCGACGGCCGCAGCGCAGTTCGGCGACGGAGTGACCATGCGCTTCGATTCGGCGCTCCCCGTCACCAGGGCGCTGGGCGAGCACTGGCTCGCGGTTGCGAGACTGGCCAGGCAGACCGCGCTGACGGAGGCGTTCGAGAACGACCTGGTCCGCGCATCCATCTATCGCCAGCTGGCCATCGCGACCATCGAGGCGTTCCCACTGACCGGCGATCACCAGGCGCGGCGCACGACCGTCGCATCCCGGGCTGTCGCCTTCAAGAGGGCCGTCAGCTACATCGACGACCACGCGTCGCTGCCCATCACCGTCGACGACATCGCCACCGCGGCGGGCACCACCGTGCCCGAACTCGACAGGGCGTTCGACATGCACCTGCCGTACACCGCAGACCAGTACCTGCACAGCGTGCGGCTCTCCGCCGCCCACCGCGACCTGCGCGAGGGGAAGACCGACGTGCACGGCGGGGTGGCTGCGGTGGCGGCGCGATGGGGATTCGTCGATGTCGACGCCTTCGAGGCGCACTACCGCTTCCGGTTCGGCACGAGTCCGGAGCAGACGCTCGGCTGCTGACGCGACCCCGCGCCCGCCCGCGCGGCCCGCTCAGAGCCCGGCGTGCACCGCCAGCACCTCGACCGCGAGCCGCCAGTCCCTGGATGGCGCGGCCCCGGCGGTCCCGGCGTCCTCCTCCTCGCCGGGCAGCCTGGCCACGAACATCGGCCACGCCTCGCCGGCGGTCCGCACCTCCTCGATCAGCCCGAGGTACTCCCCGCCGTAGTAGACCTCCCACGCGGCCGTTGCCGTCGGGCTGTACATGAGCGTGAGCGGCGTCGTGCCATAGCTGTAGACCGCGTGCTGGTGGTCGAGCTGGTTCCCGGTCATGTTCGGAAGAGTATGCGCTATCCCGCCCGCACGGTAGCGGTCAGGCGCACAGGGTCACGCGATTCCGTTCAGGCGGCCAGGTGGAAGGTGCTCGCGAAGCGGTCGAGCAGGTCTCCGCGCCCCCGCAGCACCTCCACGACGCCCGTCTCGATCGCCCGCTCCGGGGCGAGTTCGCCGGAGATCAGCCTCCGGATGTCCGGGCCGGTGGAGAAGGCGAGGTCGACCGGTCCGTCGCCGCGCGTCACATCCAGCGTCGTGCCGTCCACCCGGATGTGCAGCTCGGCCTCCCCGAACCGCGCACCGTACGCCGTGGTCGGCAGGGCGGCGGCGACCTGCGGGCGGAACGCGGTCCGCAGATCCATCGTCATCGAGTCCGGCGTGATGATCTGCTCCTCCCTCGGCTCGCTCAGGGTCTTGAATCCCCACGCACCGAGCGCGAGCACCACCGGTTCGAGCTCCCGGCCGTACGGCGTCAGCTCGTAGACGATCACCCGCGAGTGCGGAACGCGATGCAGCACCCCGGCCGCCTGCAGCTCCTTCAGCCGCGCGGCGAGGATGTTGCTCGGGATGCGCGGAAGCCCGGCCGCGAGCTCCCCGTACCGGCGCGGCCCCACGAGCAGGTCGCGGACGATGAGCATCGCCCACCGCTCCCCCACCAGCTCGAGAGCCTGCGAGAAGCCGGAGTACTGCCCGTAGTCGCGTGCTGCCATCGCCCTCAGGCCTGCTGGTTCGCGGCGGCGGCCGGTCCCTGCTCGGCGGCGACCGGGTCCATCCAGCCGAATTCGAGGAGGTTGCCGTCCGGGTCGTTGAGCTGGCGCTGGTACATGAAGCCGTAGTCGGAGGCGGGACGTGCCTCGGAGCCGCCGGCGGCGATGCCGTCCGCGATGGTCTTGTCCACGTCCTCGCGGCTGTCGAGGAAGATCGCGGTCGACACGGACGGGTTCACAGCGGGGTCGCCGATCGGCAGGTCGGTGAAGGTCTGGAAGTACTCGCGCACCAGGATCATGAAGTAGCTGTGGTCCTCCTCGACGACGACGCAGGCCGCGTTGTGGTCGGTGAAGAGCGGATTGATGGTGAACCCGACCGCCGTGTAGAACGCCTTCGCGCGTTCCAGGTCGGTCACCGGCAGGTTGACGAACATCGCGGTCATTGTGGTCTCCTCAGGTCGGTCCGTCTGTGGACGCGTTAACACTTGCAAAAAACAAGTGAGGAGTCAATACCTCGGACAATACCCCGTCAGGAGACGGGCAGATCGTCGCCGGACGGACTCAGCTCGTGCGTCGCATCCACCGCTGCCTGCACCACATCCTCGAGGCTGCCGCGCACCGCGAACGCCGCGCGCTGCCTGCCGGCCCCTCCCCCGGACGCCACGATTCTCGCCAGCCCGTCGTGCACGAGAGCGGCGTCGCCGTTGGCCTCCAGCGCCCTCCGGATGTGGACGACCAGCGCATCCAGTGCGTCCGTGATGTCTGCGCCCGCCCCGTGCTGGGGATGCGGCAGCCGGCCGTGCACACCGGTCAGCGCCGCCTGCCACCCGGCCAGGCGCAGTGCGGCGGCCGGCAGATCGGACGGCCGCTCCCCGGCGTGCCAGTCCGCCGCCGCGGTGTCGACCAGGGCGCGGACGATCGCGGCCAGGACGACGGCATCCCGCGCATCCAGGCAGACGTCGGCGATGCGCACCTCGATCGTCGGCTGCTTGTGCGACAGGCGGGCATCGAGGTAGACCATGCCGTAGTCCATGATCACCTCGGTGTCGACGAGCAGCCGTTCGAATCTGTCGTACTCCTCCACCGAACCGAACACGTCCGTCGGCCCTGCGCTCTGCCACTGGTGCCAGGCGAGGAAACGGAAGCTCGCATATCCGGTGTCCCCGCCTCCGGCGAACGGCGAGTTTGCGCTCAGGGCGAGCAGCAGCGGCAGCCAGGTCCTGATCCTGTCCAGGATGGCGACGCCCTCCTCGCGCGACTCGATGCCGACGTGCACGTGGCAGCCGCAGACGAGCGTCGTCTGTGCGGTGGCGCCGTAGCGGCGCATCATCTCGTCGTAGCGGTCCTTCTGCGTGGGATGCGGCTGGACCGGCAGCGGCGACATCCCCACCGCGACCGCGCGCGCGCCGAGTGTGCGGGCCAGCCTGTCTGCCCGCTCCCTGCCCGCGACGATGTCGGTCAGCAGCTCGTCCGTGGAGGTGACCGGCCTGGTCTGCGTCTCGATCATCTCCTGGTGGATCTCGGCCGAGAGCTGGGGACCGGGCTCCTCCGCCCCGTTCCTCGCGCGCGCGTCGTCGGCCTCGGCCGCGGCGAGCGCCTGCGGGGCGACGGCCATCGGAGCGCCGGTGCGCTCGTCGACGAGCAGCAGTTCTTCCTCCACCCCGAAAGTCCTCATAGACCAACTATCCGCGCCAGCACCTGCCGTGGCCAGCCCCTAGCGGGAACCTCCAGGTTGTGACGTAACCGGACGACGCAGAGCTAGGCGGAGCGCTCCGGTTCCAGGGCGGCGGGCTCCTCCCGCTTCGCGAACCGGAAGGGGGCGGTGATGGTCGGCAGCAGCGTCCGCCTCCGCACGACGAACAGGGCGATGGCGAGCACGGCGTACACGGCGGAGACGATCAGTCGCGCCTCGGTCGACGTGAACACGAACGTCGCGGCGAACAGCACGAACAGGGCGACGGCCCAGCGCCCGCTGAACCGGAGCGTGAGCAGCATGGCGACGCCCAGGATGGTCTGGGTCGCGGTCAGCGTGAACTCCTCCACCTGCCGCGCATCCATCGGCAGGGCCATCCCTCCGCCGCCGATGAGGTGGGCGATGGGCAGCGTCCCGACCAGCGCCGTCCACTGGTTGACCTTGCTGGCGAGCAGGATGCCGATGCCCATCGCCGCCTTGCCGCGCAGCGCGAAGAGCACAGCGATCACGAACTCCGGAGCCTCGGAGGCGAGCGGTGCGAGCCACTGCACGAGCAGGAAGTCGTCGATCCCGAGCGCCCGCCCTCCCTCCACCAGGCTGGTGGCGAACGGCTCGGCGAGCAGCAGGATGATGACGGCGGCGAGCACGAAGATCGTCACGACCGTCGCCCGGCGGGCACGGGTCGGCAGTGTGCCGATGCTGTGCGCGACACCGACGAGCTCCGGCTCGTCGCTCTCGCCGGTCGACACCCGCCACAGGTAGTAGGCGAAGAGCGCGAGCAGCAGGACACCGAGCACGACGTGGATCTGCCCGGTCAGCGGGATGACCAGGGTGAGCACCGACGCGACAAGCAGCAGCCCGAGCTCGACGCGGTTGCCGTGCGGCAGCCGGATCGCGAACGGCTTCGCCTGCACATCCGGATCGGCGGGCGTCCGGCGGCGACGCGCTGCCAGGAACGCGAGGAACGCCACCAGCAGGATGAACGGCCAGCCGAATCCGAGCAGCAACCGGTTGGAGCCGGTCATATTGGCGGCGGCGTACGGAGCTTGAGACGGGTCAGAGCCCGCGCTGAACGCGAAATAGAGGTCGATCGCGTACTCGGGCAGGATCGCGATGATCGCTAGCAGTCCGACGGCGAGACCGCCTGAGATGTCGACCTCGGCCGCCTCCCCGGCCCAGGCGAGAGCGAAGGCCGCGGCGACGATCGCGACGCCGAACGACAGCACCCCGATGAGCGGGGGAACGTGCACGCCGCTCAGCGTCAGGGCGACGCCCTGGGCGGCGATCAGCGCCACGACCCCGAGCGGGAGGACGAGACGGCGCCAGACGGACGCGGTGGGAGGGTGCGGATTCGACACGGGGAGACCCTTTCGATCACAGGCGGCGACCGAAAGAATGCACAGGGGTGACTCGGTCGCCGGGAATGGCCGACCGAAGGTTCGCCCGCACGCAGGCTGCACTGTGCGGGTGGTGCGCCGGGCCGGTCTCCGTGACCAGCCAGTATGTCGACGAACCGCGTCGCCATCCCCGCACCGTGCGACGGATCGCAACCGGCGGTTCGGGCGGTGGGAACTACTCCCCTTCGATGCCTTCCATCCTGCCCGGGATGCGCGCCCCGCGAGGGGCCGGCCGGGCACTCTCCCAGCGTTTAGGCCCGCCTGACATGCGCGCGCGGGCCGGCCTCATTCCGCCGTTCGGCCCGCCGTCAGGAGAAGCTCGACGATCGGCTCTGGATGCGACAGCGCGGCGAGATGACCGCCGGGCACGCGGTGCGCATCCACGGAGAGGCGCTCGCGGGCGACGCGCTCCTGGAACGCGGCGGGGAACAGCCGGTCGTCGTCGCCGGCGATCACCGTGAGCGGCACATCCGGCCAGCCGGGGAAGTCGCACGGCTCGGCGAACATCGCCTCGGAGTCCGCGTCGCCCTCCTGCTGTTCGAGCGCGTCGCGTTCCTCCTCCGGCACGTCGTGGAAGAAGTAGAGGTCGATGTCGAACTCGGCGTCGGGGTCGCGCCCTGCCGCGATGTCGTTCTCGCGCATCGCGGCATCGTGACCGACCGCCTCCCACCAGCCTCCGGCCGACTCGCCGGGCACGGGGATCATCGCGTTGAGGAACACGATCCCGCTCACCGGCAGGCGCTGCGCGGCGACGGCAGCGGTGAAGCCGCCCATCGACTGTGCAACCAGCACGACATCGTCGGCGCCCTCAGCCGCGGCGACGGCTGCGTCCGCGTAGTCGGCGAGCCCGTGGCCGTCACCGGTCACGAACTCGACGGCCACCGCATCCAGCCCCCTGGCGGTCAGCTGCTCCACCACGCGATGCCAGACGAATGCGGCCCCACCCGCCCCCGGCAGAAGCACGTACCGCATCAGATGGTGAGCGTTCCGTCGTCGTTGACGGTCCAGTCCGGGTTGTACGCGACCTCCCAGACGTGACCGTCGAGGTCGGCGAAGTATCCGGAGTATCCGCCCCAGAACACGCGCTCCGCCGGCTTCAGGATGCTCGCCCCCGCGGCCTCCGCCTCGGCGAACACCCGGTCGACGGCCTCCTCGGACGGCTGGTTGATGGCGATGGTGATGCCGCTGAACGTGCCGTCGATCGGATGCTTCGCGTCCTCGGCGAGGTCATCCCTGCCGAACAGGCCGAGCGCGATCCCCGGCAGCTGGTAGAAGCAGACGCCGTCGAGCGCCTGCGTCGGTGTCCAGCCCAAGCCCTCCTCGTAGAAGCGCCGCGCCCGCTCCAGGTCGGCAACACCCAACGTGATCAAACTCACTCGCTGTTCCATGGCTCGACGCTAGCGCCCGCCGCCGACATGCGGCGAGCGGGCGCAGCCGCCGAGCGGGCGCCACCGCCTAGCGGGACAGCGCCTGGTCGATGTCGGCGAGCAGGTCGGAGACGTCCTCGATGCCGACGGAGAGCCGGATGACGTTGTCCGGCACCTCGAGTTCCGTGCCGCGCACCGAGGCGTGCGTCATCTCGCTCGGGTAGCCGATCAGGGACTCGACGCCGCCGAGGGACTCCGCGAGCTGGAACACCTCCGTCGACTCCGCGAAGCTGCGCGCCGCCGCTGCACCGCCGCTGAGGGCGACGGAGAGCATCCCGCCGAAGCCGCTCATCTGGCGCGCGGCCAGCTCGTGGCCGGGGTGGCTGGGCAGGCCGGGGTAGTAGACGGCGTCGATGCCGTCGCGGCCGACCAGGGCCTCCGCGATGGCCTGCGCGTTCTCGGTGTGGCGCTGCATGCGCACAGCGAGGGTCTTGATGCCGCGCGTGGTGAGCCACGCATCCATCGGGGACGACACGGCGCCGGCCGCGAACTGGATGAACTGCACCCGGCCCGCGAGCTCCTCGTCGGCGAAGACGAGCGCCCCGCCGAGCACGTCGGAGTGGCCGCCGAGGTACTTGGTGGTCGAGTGCGCGACCACGTCGGCCCCGAGCGACAGCGGCTGCTGCAGCGCAGGGGACGCGAACGTGTTGTCCACGACCACGAGCGCTCCGACCGCGTGGCCGAGCTCGGCCAGGGCGGCGATGTCGCTCACCTTCATCAGCGGGTTGCTCGGCGTCTCGATCCAGAGCACCTTCGTGCCGTCGGCCTGCAGCGCGGTGCGGACCGCATCCAGGTCGGTGAGGTCGACCGTGGTGTTGCGGATGTCCCACGCACCGTGGATGCGGTTGATCAGCCGGTGGGTTCCCCCGTAGACGTCGTTGCCGAGCACGACGTGGTCGCCCGGCTTCAAGACGGCGCGCAGCAGCGCGTCCTCCGCCGCGAGTCCGGACGCGAACGACAGCGCGCTCACTCCACCCTCCAGCGCGGCGAGCAGCGTCTCCAGCGAGGTGCGCGTCGGGTTGCCGCCCCTGCTGTACTCGTAGCCGCCGCGCAGGCCGCCGACACCGTCCTGGACGAACGTCGACGTCTGGTAGATCGGCGGGATGATCGCGCCCGTCGTCGGGTCGAACTCCTGGCCGACGTGGATGGCGTTGGTTGCGAACTTCATGGGTCTGTCTGCTGTCTTTCTGGAGTCGGTTGTCATTCGCTGAGGAAGTTGAGGAGGTCCTGCCTGGTGAGCACGGCGACGGGTTTGCCGTCTTCCGTGACCAGGAGGGCGTTCGCGGTGGCGAGGGCCGCGCGCGCCGCGCTGACCGGCTCGTTGATGCCGATCAGCTGGAACGGAGCGCCGATGTGCGCGCCGACGTCGTCGGTCATCTGGGCGCGACCGCTGAACACGGCGTCGACCAGCGAGGTCTCGTCGAGTGCTCCCGCCACCTCGCCCATCACCACGGGCGGCTCCGCCGTGAGGACCGGCAACTGCGAGACGCCGTACGTGTTCATGATCTGGATGGCGTCGCGCACGGTCTCCGAGGGGTGCGTGTGCACCAGGTCGGGCAGTGCGCCGCTCTTCGTCTTGATGACGTCGTGCACCGTCGCCTCGTCCGGGACGTCGCTGAAGCCGTAGGACCGCATCCACTTGTCGTTGAAGATCTTGGCGAGGTAGCCGCGTCCGCCGTCCGGGAGGATGACCACGACGATGTCGTCCGCCGACAGGTCTTTCGCGGCCTTGAGCGCCGCTGCGACGGCCATGCCGCTCGAACCGCCGACCAGGATGCCCTCCTCGCGGGCGAGCCGCCGGGTGACGTGGAACGACTCCGCATCGGAGATCGCGATGACCTCGTCCACCACGGTCGGGTCGTATGCGCCCGGCCAGAAGTCCTCTCCGACACCCTCGACGAGGTACGGGCGTCCGGTGCCGCCGGAGTAGACCGAGCCCTCCGGGTCTGCGCCGATCACGCGCACGGCGCCGTCGGACGCCTCCTTGAGAAACTTCCCCGTGCCGCTGATCGTGCCGCCGGTGCCGACGCCGATGACCACGTGGGTCACCTTCTGGTCGGTGTCGCGCCAGATCTCCGGCCCGGTGGTCTCGTAGTGGCTGCGCGGCCCGTTCGGGTTGAAGTACTGGTTGGGCTTGAACGCCCCGGGGATCTCGGCCGCCAGCCGGTCGGAGACGCTGTAGTAGGAGTCGGGATGCTCCGGCGCCACCGAGGTCGGCGTGACCACGATCTCCGCTCCGTATGCGGTGAGGACGTTGCGCTTGTCCTCCCCCACCTTGTCCGGCAGCACGAAGACGCACTTGTATCCGCGCTGCTGGGCGACGAGCGCGAGCCCGACGCCGGTGTTGCCGCTCGTCGGTTCGACAATCGTCCCGCCGGGCTTCAGGAGCCCCTCTTTCTCCGCAGCGTCGATGATGCGGGTTGCAATGCGGTCCTTCGACGAACCTCCGGGGTTCAGGTACTCGAGTTTGACGAGCACCGTCGCCGCGATTCCGTCGGTCAGCCTGTTGAGCTTCACGAGCGGAGTGTCGCCGACCAAGTCGATGATGGTCTCTGCGTAATTCACGCGACCAACCGTAACAGTGCCGCGTGCGCACCGCCCGTAGAATTACGACATGCCAGTGTCCGACCTCTCGACCGTGGCCCAGGATTACCTCAAAGTCATCTGGTCCGCGACCGAATGGGCGGAGACGCCCATCACGGTCAAGCAGCTCGCCGAACGCCTCGGCGTCCGCGCCGCCACCATCTCCGACGGCATCCGCCGTCTCGCCGACCAGGGGATGCTCGTGCACGAGCCCTACGGCGGCATCGAGCTGACGGACGCGGGCCGCCGCCACGCGGTCGCGATGGTGCGCAGGCACCGGCTCATCGAGACGTTCCTGGTGGAGGAGCTCGGCTACGGCTGGGACGAGGTGCACGACGAGGCGGAGGTGCTGGAGCACGCCGTCTCCGACGAGCTGGTCGAGCGCATCGACCGCAGGCTCGGCTACCCGTCCCGCGATCCGCACGGCGACCCCATCCCGAGCGCGGACGGCATCGCGCACAGACCGGACGCGACGCCCATGCTCGCCGCGCACACCGGCGTCCCCCTGACGGTGTCGCGCATCTCGGACGCGGACCCGGCGATCCTCCGCTACCTGGCCGACCGCGGCATCGTGCCGGACGCCGAGCTGAGCGTCGACGAGCACCGCCAGTTCGCCGGGGACATCACCGTGCGGCTGGCAGGCGCGGAGGTCGTGCTGGGCGAGACGGCCGCCGGCGCGGTGTGGGTGACAGAAGCCTGACTCAGCGGCCTGATTCAGCGGCCGGGCGGCATCAGCCGACCCACTGCGCCACCGTCAGCACCACCAGCGCGACGTTGAGCACGACGACGAGCGCCGCGATCCCGATCCCGGCCACGCGCATCCACACGCTGTCCGCGCGGTCGCCCATCACGTCCTTCGACGCGGTCAGCCGCAGCAGCGGGATCATCGCGAACGGGATGCCGAGGCTCAGGAACACCTGGCTGATCACGAGCGCCCAGGTCGGCTCGACGCCGAGCGCCAGGATCACGATGGCCGGGATGAGCGTGACGATGCGCCGCGTCAGCAACGGGATGCGCACCGTCAGCAGCCCCGCCATGATCGTCGCCCCCGCGTAGCTCCCCACCGACGTGGATGCGAGCCCGGACGCCAGCAGCCCGACCGCGAACGCGATCCCCACCACCGGTCCGAGCGCCGCCGTGATGGCCGCGTGCGCCCCCTCGATCGTGTCCGTTCCGTCCGCCCCGCCGAGGGAGGCCGCGGCGAGCAGGAGCATCGCGATGTTGACGGCGCCGGCGAGCACGAGGGCCGCGACCACATCGACGCGGGTCGCGCGGAGGAGGGTGCGTCGCGCATCCGGGGTCGAGGCGTGGCCGTGCCTGTCCCTGGCGAGTGCGGAGTGCAGGTAGATCGCGTGCGGCATGACGGTCGCTCCGAGCATGCTCGCCGCCAGCAGCACCGTCGGAGCCCCGTCGAAGCGCGGCACCAGGCCGCCCGCCGCAGCACCCCAGTCCACCGGGCTCACGAACAGCCCGGCGAGGAAGCCGACGGAGATCACGCCGAGGAGTCCCAGGATGACCGCCTCGAACGGGCGCTGGCCTCGGCGCGACTGCACGGCGAGGATGCCGATGGCGACCACGCCGACCACCAGGCCGCCGAGCGGGAGCGGCAGCCCGAACAGCAGGTTGAGCGCGATGGCTCCGCCGATCACCTCCGCCAGGTCGGTCGCCGCCGCGACCAGCTCCGCCTGCACCCAGAAGGCGCGCCGCCCGCCGGTGCCGAGCCGGGAGCCGAGCAGTTCGGGCAGGCTGCGGCCGGTCACGATGCCGAGCTTCGCCGACTGGTACTGCACGAACACGGCGATCACGTTCGCCGCGACGAGCACCCAGACCAGGAGGTAGCCGTACTGCGCTCCCGCGGTGAGGTTGGCGGCGACGTTGCCGGGGTCGACGTACGCGATGGCTGCGACGAACGCGGGTCCGAGCAGCAGGAACAGCCGGGACGATGGGCGCCGGGCGAATGAACGCCGGGCGCGCGCCGGACGCGACTCCGTCGTCTCCACGGCCTCCGCCATCCCACGCCCCTAACCCGATTGTTAGCACAGCCTAACACTGGCGGCGTGAAGGGTGGCGGCGTGGTGGCGAGAAGGCGTCAGTCGTCGAGCAGCGCGCCCTCCGTCTGCTCGCGGTAGAGCCTGGCGTATACGCCGCCCTGCTCCAGCAGCTCCCGGTGCGTGCCGCGCTCGACCAGCCGGCCGTGGTCGATCACGAAGATGACGTCGGCAGCGACGATGGTCGACAACCGGTGGGCGATGGCGATGGTGGTCCTGCCCCGGGATGCGGTGTCCAGCGCCTGCTGCACCACGCGCTCCGAGATGGAGTCGAGGGCGCTGGTCGCCTCGTCGAGGATCAGCACCTCCGGGTCCTTCAGCAGCACCCGCGCGATGGCGATGCGCTGCTTCTCCCCGCCGGACAGCCGGTAGCCGCGCTCGCCGACCACCGTGTCGTAGCCGTCGGGGAATCCGGCGATGGTGTCGTGGATGTTCGCCTTCCTCGTCGCCTCCTCGATCTCCTCCTGCGTCGCATCCGGGCGGGCGTATCGCAGGTTCTCCCCGATGGTGGCGTGGAAGAGGTAGGTCTCCTGGCTGACGACGCCGATGTGCGACACCAGAGAGTCCTGCTGCAGCGACCGGATGTCCGTGTCGCCGAACAGGATGCGCCCGCTCGTCGCGTCGTAGAAGCGCGGGATGAGGTACGAGACGGTGGTCTTGCCCGCGCCGGACGGGCCGACGAACGCCGCGAACTCGCCGGGCCTGATCACGAACGACACGTCGTCGAGGGTGTTCCGCTCTCCGTCGCGCGCATCCGGATAGCGGAACACGACGTGGTCGAACTCGATGCGGCCGAGGTCGCGCGCCGGGTCGACGGGGACCGCATCCGGCTGGTCGGCGATGGCGGGCTTCAGATCGAGGTACTCGAAGATGCGGGCGAACAGGGCCCCGGAGGTCTGGAGGTCGAGCGCGACCCTCATCAGCGCGAGCAGGGGGAAGAGCAGCCTGGCCTGCACCGTGGTGAACGCCACGATCGTCCCGGCCGTGATGTCGGTCGCGCCGCCCAGCACCAGCCAGCCGGAGACCAGGTAGACGATGGCGGGGATGGACGACAGGAAGATGTTCACCATCGCGAAGAACCACTGGCCGCTCATCGACTGCGACACCTGCAGGCGGATCTGGTTGGCGTTCTCGTCGGAGTACCTGCCGACCTCCGCCGCCTGCCTGTTGAAGCTCTTCGACAGCAGGATGCCGGACACGCTCAGGGTCTCCTGCGTGATCGCCGTCATGTCCGACAGCGACTCCTGCGTCTTGGTCGCGATCCGCGCGCGCACCTGGCCGACCCTGCGCTGCGCGATCACCAGGATCGGCATCAGGATGACGGCCACGATGGTCAGCTGCCAGTTGAGCAGGATCATCGCCACGAACGCCGCGATCACCGTGACCGTGTTGCCCAGGATGCTCGACATGGTGTTGGTGAGGACGTTCGCCACCCCGCCCACGTCGTTCTGCAGCCGCGACTGGATGATGCCCGTCTTGGTCTTCGTGAAGAAGCTGAGCTCCATCGACTGGAGGTGGGAGAACAGCCGGACGCGGAGCGCCCCCATCACCTTGTTGCCCACCGAGGCGGTCAGGTACGTCTGCCAGACGCCGAGCAGCGCCGAGCCGACGAACACCACGATCATCACGACGACGATCGTGATCAGCGCCTCCATGTCGGGCTTCCCGCTCTTCGGGAACAGGCCCTCGTCGAACGCCCTCTGAGTGAGAAGAGGAGGAACGACCGATAGCGCTGCTCCGATGAGCACGAGCACCATCGTGACGATGATCGCCGTGCGGTGTGGCGCGAACAGCGTCGTGATGCGGCGGAACAGGTTCGGGATCTTCGGGGCCGTCGCGTTCAGAGCCCGCTGCGCCTCGGCGTCGCCGCCGCTGACCCGGCCACGACCGCCGCCTCCACCGCCGGCCATGCCGCGCATCCCGCTCATGGTTTCAGCGTAGCCCCGGCGTGACCCAACCGTGATGCAAGCGCTTGACGTAAACGCTTGCATTCCACCCCACGACGGGGGTAGCGTCCGTCTCGGGCGCGCCCGCGTCCGCACCAAGAGCTCAACGAGGAGTGAAATGAAAGCAGCACGTCTCTCGGTGATCGCCGGAGTGGCCGTCGTCGGCCTCGCGCTGGCGGGATGCACCGGTGGTGGTTCAGGGGGCAGCGGGGGCGGAGACGCCAGCGCCAACCTGACAGGGAAAGGCCCGATCACCTACGTTCAGGGCAAGGACAACTCCAACGTCGTCCGCCCCCTCGTCGACAAGTGGAACGCAGCCCACCCGGACGAGAAGGTCACCTTCAAGGAGCAGTCCGACCAGGCAGACCAGCAGCACGACGACCTGGTCCAGCACTTCCAGGCCAAGGACTCCGGATACGACGTGGTCGATGTCGACGTGGTCTGGACAGGAGAGTTCGCGGCCAAGGGCTGGCTGCAGCCGCTGACCGGCGACCTCAAGATGGACAACTCGGCGCTCCTGGCCCCGACCGTCAAGTCCGGCACGTACAACGGCACGCAGTACGCGGCGCCGCAGACCTCGGACGGTGGCATCCTCTACTATCGCAAGGACCTCGTGCCGACCCCGCCGAAGACCTGGGACGAGATGCTCAAGGACTGCGACATCGCCAAGGCGAAGGGCATCGGCTGCTACGCCGGTCAGTTCGCCAAGTACGAGGGCCTCACGGTGAACGTGGCTGAAGCCATCAACACCAACGGCGGCACCATCGTCGGCGACGACGGCAAGACGGTCACCGTGGACAGCTCCGAAGCCAACGCCGGTCTCACCCGGCTGACGGACGGCTTCAAGAACGGGCAGATCCCGGCAGAGGCCATCACGTACCAGGAGGAGCAGGGACGCCAGGCGTTCGAGGCAGGCAAGCTCCTCTTCCTGCGCAACTGGCCGTACGTCTACAACCTGGCCAAGACCGACGGAAGCTCGACCGTGAAGGACACCTTCGGCATCGCTCCGCTTCCCGGCGTCACCGCCGACAAGCCCGGCGTGTCCAGCCTGGGCGGCCACAACGCGGCGATCAGCGTCTACTCGAAGCACAAGGCGACGGCGTTCTCGTTCCTGAAGTTCCTGCAGAGCGAAGAGACCCAGAAGTTCTTCGTGACCCAGGGCTCGCTGGCACCCGTGCTGTCGTCGCTGTACGACGACGCCGGCCTGAACACCCAGCTGCCGTACCTGTCGACCCTGAAGACGTCGATCGAGAACGCGGTCCCGCGTCCCGTCTCGCCGTTCTACCCGGCCATCACCAAGGCGGTGCAGGACAACTCCTACGCAGCGCTGAAGGGTGACAAGTCGGTCGACCAGGCGCTGAAGGACATGGCTGCGGCCATCAAGACCGCGAGCGCCGGATAACCGACCGGATGCGGCCACCGGGCGGCGGGAACTCTCCCGCCGCCCGGTCCCTCTTCCCCTGAAATCGTCTCGGAGGCCTCACATGTCAACGTCGAACGTCGTCGCCCCGCCAGGAACCCGCAGCCCCAAGTCGCCGCAAGTGCGCGCTGGGGTGAAGAAGAACCGCCGTCAGCAGAGTCGCTGGGCGCTCTACCTCATCCTCCCCACCCTCGTCCTGCTCGCGATCGTCATCGGCTACCCGGTGGTCAGCGCGATCATCATGTCGTTCCAGAAGGACGCCGGACTCGACCCGGCGACCGGCCTGTTCGTCCAGGGCGGCTTCGCCGGCTTCCAGAACTACGCGCACTGGCTGTTCCAGCAGTGCGCAGGCCCGAACGGCGAGACCATCACCTGCCCGCCGGGCAACCTGGGATCGCAGTTCTGGAACGCCGTCTTCGTCACCTTCTTCTTCACCGTCACCACGGTGGTCCTGGAGACGGTGCTCGGGATGTGGTTCGCCTTCATCATGAACCGCACGTTCCGCGGCCGCGGCCTCGTCCGTGCCGCCATCCTGGTGCCGTGGGCCATCCCCACCGCCGTCACCGCGAAGCTCTGGTACTTCATCTTCTCGGTCGCCGGAATCGCCAACGCCGTGCTCGGAGCGCACATCCTCTGGACGAGCGACGAATGGGCATCCCGGTTCGCGGTGATCATCGCCGACACCTGGAAGACCACGCCGTTCATGGCGCTGCTCATCCTGGCCGGACTGCAGATCATCCCGGAGGAGGTGTACGAGGCCGCCAAGGTCGACGGCGCCACCACCTGGCAGCGGTTCTGGCGTGTCACGATGCCGCTGGTGAAGCCCGCGCTCCTCGTGGCCGTGCTGTTCCGCGTGCTCGACGCCCTCCGCATCTACGACCTGCCAGCGATCCTCACCGGCGGAGGTGGTGGCACCGGTAATGCCACGACCACCCTCTCGATCCTCGTGGTCGATCAGATCAGGCAGGGCTTCAACAGCGCCTCCGCCCTGTCGACGATCACGTTCATCCTCATCTTCCTCGTCGCGTTCATCTTCGTCAGGTTCCTCGGGACCAACGTGGTCAGAACGCAGGAAGCCCAGCAGAAGGGAGCGAAGTGATGACCACCGTCGCAGGGCCGGCAGCGGCCACAGCGGAGGCGAAAGCACTCCCCCGCACCAAGCAGAGGTCCAAGGCGAAGTCGCGCCAGCGCAACGCGGGCATCCGCACCGGCGTCAGCGCGATCATCATCGTGCTGTGGTGCCTCCTCCCGTTCTACTGGATGGTCGTGACCTCGTTCCGCGATGTCGGATACACGTTCGACACCACGCCGTGGTTCACCCACTTCACCTGGGACAACTACGCGACGGCGTTCTCCACCAAGCTCGGCAACCATCTCGGCCAGGCGCTCCTGAACTCGCTGTTCATCGGAGCCTGCGTCACGATCATCGCCCTGCTGGTCGGAACGTTCGCCGCGTACGCACTCGCCCGCCTGGACTTCAAGTTCAAGGGCATCGTGCTCGGGCTCATCCTCGGCGCATCCATGTTCCCGGGCGTCGCGCTCATCACGCCGCTGTTCCAGCTGTTCACGAACATCGGCTGGATGGGCACGTACCAGGCTCTAATCATCCCGAGCATCTCGTTCGTGCTGCCGCTCACGGTCTACACGCTCACCTCGTTCTTCCGCGAGATGCCGTGGGACCTCGAGGAGGCGGCGAGGATCGACGGGTGCACGCAGGCTCAGGCCTTCCGGAAGATCATCCTCCCGCTGGCGGCTCCCGCCGTCTTCACGACAGCGATCCTGGCGTTCATCTCCTCGTGGAACGAGTACCTGATCTCCAGCCAGCTGTCGAGTGACGCCACGCAGCCCGTCACCGTCGCCATCGCCTCCTTCGCCGGCAGCCAGCCGCACCAGGAGCCGTACACCGCCGTCATGGCGGCCGGAACGATCGTGACGGTCCCTCTGGTCATCCTGGTGCTGATCTTCCAGCGCCGTATCGTCGCCGGGCTCACCGCCGGTGGTGTGAAAGGCTGATCACATGCGCTGGGACGATTCGCTCGAACTGGTCGATGTCGGTATCGGCATCGCCGGGTTCTTCGCGTTCGCGTTCCTGATCGTCACGATCGTCTGCGAGCTGACCGGTGTCGACGCCCTCGGCTGGGCGCTGACGCTGCTGGCTCTCGTCCTCATCCTCGTGCTCCTCTGGCAGGCGCGGCGGCGCATCGTCGCCTCGCGCCTGCCGGCGGAGGACGGGGAGCGCGTCACTCAGCCCCACCAGGGCTCCTGACCGACGGGGAACGGCATGGCAGGGATCGACGAGGTCGCGCGCGCGACGGGCGTCTCGACCGCGACGGTTTCGCGCGCGCTCCGGGGGCTGCCGAACGTGTCGGACAAGACGCGTGCCGCGGTGCGGAGGGCAGCGGACGAGCTGGGCTACGTCGCGTCGTCGAGCGCTTCCGGGCTGGCGAGCGGGCGCACGCTGGCGATGGGCGTCGTCGTGCCGTCCGTGAGCCGCTGGTTCTACACCTCCGTGCTGGAGGGCGTGGACGCCGAGCTGCGCTCCGCCAGCTACGACATGATCCTGTTCAACCTGGGCGGCCACCGCGGCGACAGGGAGCGGGTCTTCCACCGCAGCATCCTGCGCAAGAGGACGGATGCTCTGCTCGCCCTCTGCCTTGACTTCACGCCGGATGAGCGCCACCAGCTCGCCTCGCTCGGCCATCCGACCATCGTCGTCGGCGGCCCGGTGAAGGGCCTGCGCAGCGTCGGAATCGACGAGCGCGCGACGGCGCGCACCGCGACGGAGCACCTGATCGGGCTCGGTCACACCGACATCGCGCACATCGGCGGCGAGGACGAGGAGGGCCTGAACAGGCAGGTCCCGATCGGCCGCCTGCACGGTTTCCAGCAGGCGATGCGGGATGCGGGCCTCCCCGTGCGCCCGGAGTGGGTCATCCCGGGCGGGTTCTCCCTCCCGCTCGGGCGCTCGGCGATGAACGCCCTGCTCGACCGGCCGGGCCCCCGGCCGACGGCGGTCTTCGCCGGTTCGGACGAGATGGCGATGGGAGCCATGCTCGCCGCGGCGGACCACGGCCTGTCCGTACCGGGCGACCTGTCCGTGATCGGGATCGACGACCACGATTTCGCCGCGTCGTTCCAGCTGACGACGATGGCGCAGGACCCGTTCGACCAGGGTTCCGTCGCCGCGCGCATCCTGCTGGACGAGCTGGCGGGCGGTCAGCCGCGCAGCCGGTCCGTGCGGTCGACCGCGACGCTGAAGCTGCGCGGTTCCACCTCCCCGCCGCGCTGAGGGCGCACCCCCGACACGCGCGGCGTTACAACGTAGTAGGTCGCGGGCTGAGCGATCTGAAAGAATAGCCGAGCGAACGTCCGGCTGATCGTGCCTTTCGGGTAGGCGCGATCAACTGCTGTCGATGTCGCCTGTTCTCGAGCTCCTAACTCGGGAACGGGAAGAGCCGCCCTGCCTAGGAACAGGGCGGCTCTTCGAATTCGCGGGCGTTCCCGCTACGCGGCGTCTCCGATCGAGACGGCCTCCGCCTCTTCG
Organism: Leifsonia araucanica; assembly: GCF_051161895.1. Lineage (NCBI taxonomy): Bacteria > Bacillati > Actinomycetota > Actinomycetes > Micrococcales > Microbacteriaceae > Leifsonia > Leifsonia araucanica. Next base: position 3,553,581 of record NZ_JBMBTW010000002.1, on the reverse strand, counting down.
ATCGTCGTCTCCTCGACGCCGTCGACGCGCTTGAGGTGACGGTGGCCGACCACCACCAGGATCACCGCGACGAGCACGGAGACGGCACCGGCGAAGAACGGGGTGGCCGGCGAGATCGTGTCGGCCAGGAGGGTCGCCGCCGGCGGGGCGATGGCGCCGCCGAGGAAGCGCACACCGGAGTACGCACTGGATGCGACGGAGCGCGGCAGGTCCGTCGCCTCCATCACGCACTCGGTGAGCACCGTGTTCAGCACGCCGAGCAGCAGACCGCCGACGATCACGCAGACGATCAGTCCGACGAGCGAGCCGATCAGGAGCCCGGCGACGGCCAGGTCGATGGCGAGCAGCGGCATCACGATCCAGAGCACCCTGGTGCGCGGCAGCCTGCTGGTCAGCAGCGGTGCGCCCCAGACCGAGGTGATCGCGAGGGCGACGCCCCAGCCGAAGAAGACCAGTCCCAGCGAGATCGCGCTGCCCATCCCGAGCGGCACCAGGGCGAACGGCGTGTACGCGAGCAGCACGAAGAAGCCGATGTTGTAGAACAGGGCGGCAGCGGCGAGGAAGCCGAGCGCCGGCTTGGCGAGCGCCTTGAACGGCGCGGAGATGCTGGTGGGCTGCGGTTTCTCCGGCGACTTCTTCAGCATCAGGACGATGGCGATGAAGCCGACCGCCATCAGCGTCGCCGTGCCGAAGAACGGTCCGCGCCAGCTCCAGCTTCCGAGCAGGCCGCCGAGCAGCGGACCGATCGCGATGCCGAGACCGAGAGCCGCCTCGTACAGGATGATCGCCGACGACGTGCCTCCGGCCGCCGCTCCCACGATGGTGGCGAGGGCGGTGGAGATGAAGAGCGCGTTGCCGAGCCCCCATCCTGCGCGGAAGCCGATGATCGACTCGACGTTCTGCGAGAGACCGGCGGCGAGCGCGAACAGCACGATGAGCGCCAGGCCGATCAGCAGCGTCTTCTTGGCGCCGATCCTGCTGGAGATCCAGCTGCTGAAGAACATCGCGATCCCGGTGATCAGGAGGTAGCTGGTGAACAGCATCTCCGTCTCCGTCGGGGTGGCCTCCAGGCTCTTGGCGATGGCGGGGAGGATCGGGTCGACGAGGCCGATGCCCATGAAGGCGATGACCGACGCGAAGGCGACGGCCCAGACGGCACTCGGCTGCTTGAGGAGGTTGCTTGGTTTGTCGTGGGACATAGAGGTGATGGGCTCCGATTGGTCGGTGGGGAAGCGTGAAGTGGTGACGGTGCCGGGTATGCGGACGGTGCCGACGGCGGCGAGGGATGCGTTACGGGGCGGTGGCGAGCGCCTCGGCCGGTGCGGCGAGGCCGACGCGCGATCCGATGATGCGCACGGTGGCGCGCAGGGCGGCCAGCTCGTCGTCCGTGAGGTCGTCGAACATCGGCACGAGGGCGCCGGAGAGTTCGTCGCGCCAGTTCTGCAGCGCCTTCTCGCCCTTCGGCGTGACGGCGATCTGCCAGGCGCGGGCGTCGTCGGTGTCTGCGATGCGCTTGACCCACTCCGCCTCGACCAGATTGCGGACGAGCTTGGTCATGGTGGGCTGCGAGACTCTGCTGTGCGCGGCGAGCTCGCCGAGGCGCATGGCGCCGGAGGACTGCAGGACGCTGAGCGTGCGCCAGGTGGCGGGCGACTCGGTGTTGCCCGTGACGCGGGCGGCGAGGCGTGTCAGCCGGTGACTCGCGACGACGAGATCGCCGAGGGTCTCCCGGAGATCACTGGGGGTGCTGTGTGTCATGCTTCGATTATATATAGCCACGCTATATAAATCAACTGATTTCGTTTCAGTATTTCAAATGGCTAGGTTTTAGTGTCGTGTTTAATGTTCAGATGCCCAGCACCCGACGCACCCCGCACGAGACCGCCGAACTGCTCGCCGCCCAGGACGACGCAGGCTCGTACGAGAAGGGCCTCAAGCGCCGACACATCCAGATGATCGCGGTGGGCGGGGCCATCGGCACCGGCCTCTTCCTCGGCGCAGGCGGACGCCTGGCCTCCGCCGGGCCGAGCCTGCTCATCGTCTACGCGATCTGCGGCCTGTTCGCGTTCTTCATCCTGCGTGCGCTCGGCGAACTGGTGCTGCACCGGCCGGACTCCGGCTCGTTCGTCTCGTACGCCAGGGAGTTCTTCGGGGAGAAGCTCGCCTTCGTTGCCGGATGGTCGTACTGGATCTACTGGGCGATGATCGCCATCGTCGACATCACAGCCATCGCGCTCTACCTCTCGTTCTTCGGCACGTACGTGGAGTTCTTCGCCGTCGTGCCGCAGTGGATCTTCGCCCTCGCCGCCCTGGTCGTGGTGCTGCTGCTCAACCTGCTGTCCGTGAAGGTGTTCGGCGAGCTCGAGTTCTGGTTCTCCATCATCAAGGTGGCCGCCCTCGTCTCGTTCCTGGTCATCGGCATCCTCTTCGTCGTCTTCGGCACCCCCATCGACGGGCGCACCCCCGGCTTCGCGCTCTTCGCCGAGAGCGGGGGGTTCTTCCCGAACGGCGTGCTCCCCGCGGTCCTCGTCATCCAGGGCGTCGTCTTCGCCTACGGGGCGATCGAACTCGTCGGCATGGCGGCGGGAGAGACCCCCGACCCGCAGAAGACGATGCCCCGCGCCATCAACTCGGTCATCCTGCGCATCGCCCTGTTCTACGTCGGCTCGATCACCCTGCTGTCGCTGCTCCTGCCGTACACGGCGTTCGAGAAGGGCACGAGCCCGTTCGTCACGTTCTTCGCCTCCATCGGGGTCGAGGGGGCGGACGTCGTGATGAACATGGTCGTCCTGACCGCTGCGCTCTCGTCGCTCAACGCCGGCCTCTACTCCACCGGACGCATCGCGCGGTCGCTCGCGCTCCGCGGCACCGCCCCGGTCTCCACCACGAAACTGAGCAGGCACGGGGTGCCGTACGGCGGCATCCTGATCACCGGCGCGATGGCGCTGCTCGGCGTGGGGCTCAACGCCGTCGTCCCCGAGGACGCGTTCGAGATCGGCATCAACCTCACGGCGCTCGGCACCCTCACCGCCTGGGGCGTGATCGTGCTGTGCCAGATCCGGCTGCGCAGGCTCTCCATCGGCGGCCTCGTCCGGCGCCCGTCGTTCCGGCTGCCGGGAGCGCCGTTCACGGCGTACCTCACGCTCGGCTTCCTCGGAACGGTCGCCGTCCTCATCCTGCTCGACTACCCCACCGGCACGTTCACCTTCGGCACGGCGGTGGTAGTCGTCATCCCCGCCCTCGTCCTCGGCTGGTTCGGCGTGCGCCGCCGCGTCGCCCTCGTCGCCGCGGCCAGGGCCGCCCGCGCGCTTCCCTCCACCGACCTCACCCCCACCGGCCCCATCCCCACCGCAGAGCCGCCGAGATACCAGTAACTGTCGCGAAACGCCCGGGATGCGCAGCAGTTACTGGTGTCTCGTCGTCAGCGGCGGGCCAGCAGGTAGGCCTGGGGCACCTTCTCGGGATGCTCGGGGGCGCGCACGAGGCGGGTGTGCTCGGTGAAGCCCGCGTCGGTCAGCAGGCTCCGGATGCGGTCGGGCGACTGGCGGTACGCATCCAGTTCCAGGTCGTGGCCGTACGCATGGCGCAGGGCGACGACATCGTCGCCCACCTGGAACGCCAGCAGTAGCCACCCGCCGGGCCGCACCACTCTGGCGAACTCCGCGAACAGGATGTGCTGCCGCTCGGGCGGCGTGTGGATGATCGAATACCAGGCGACCGCGCCGGCGAGCGCAGCATCCGGGAGGTCGAGCGCCGCCATCGTGCCCACCTCGAACAGCAGCTCCGGATAGCTCTCCCTGGCGACCTCGACCATCGCCGGAGACAGGTCGATGCCGAACGCGTCGAGCCCGAGCCCGGCGAGGTGCACCGTCACCCGTCCGGGACCGCAGCCCAGGTCGGCCACCTCTCCCCCGCCGTCCGCCAGGACGTGCTCCGCGAATGCGGCCAGCATCGCCCGGTCGAGCGTCTTCCCCGCCAGCTCGTCCCGCAGCAGCGCCGCGTAGTCGACGGCGACCGTGTCGTACGCGTTTCTGGTGGCGATCACATCCGGATGCTCGGTCATGCCAGCAGTCTAGAGAGAAGGTCTACCGGGAAAAGGGAAACGCCCCCGGCCACCTGCGATGGACACAGTAACCGGGGGCGTTCTCATGGGGTCGGGGGCTACCGCAGGAACCGCTCGTACAGAGCGGTGCTGCGGTAGAGATCCGGCGGGTGAGCTGAACTCTCCCTGGTCTCACCCGACAGGGTTGCGACGGTCAGGTCGCGCCAGTATGCGGCGTATGCACGCCACCTGGATCGGTTCATCGTGGTTCTTCCTTACGGTTGTGCGTCCTTGCACACCGATGCACGCAAGCAGGCGCGATCGGACGCGGTGGGTGGTCGAGCATCCACGTCGATCGGCGTCGTTAAACGCACGAAGGGCGTCGCCCCGTTGCGGGGGCGACGCCCTTCACAACGCGGATACTCGTCTTGCGAGGAGTCCGCGTCGCGTTACGGCAGTCAGCCTGCGGTAGAAAGAGCCCCGATGGGGCGCCGACTACTTGAGGGTGATGGTGGCGCCAGCCTCTTCGAGCTGTGCCTTTGCCTTGTCTGCGGTCTCCTTGTTGGCGCCTTCGAGCACGGTGCTCGGAGCGCCGTCAACGAGGGCCTTCGCCTCACCGAGGCCGAGGCTGGTGAGGGCGCGCACCTCCTTGATGACCTGGATCTTCTTGTCACCGGCAGCCTCGAGGACGACGTCGAAGGAGTCCTTCTCCTCGACCTCTTCCGCGGGAGCGGCAGCGCCTGCACCGGCCGCAGCAACGGCGACGGGGGCGGCGGCGGTGACCTCGAAGGTCTCCTCGAACTTCTTCACGAACTCGCTGAGCTCGATCAGGGTGAGCTCCTTGAACGCCTCGAGCAGCTCGTCAGTCGACAGCTTTGCCATGATTTTCTCCTTAGATTTTTCTCGTGTACTCACCGCTGGTAACGCATCCCGGGGGATGGATTACGCAGCGGACTCCTGCTTCTCACGCAGCGCGTCGACCGTGCGAACGGCCTGCGACAGCGGTGCGTTGAACAGATATGCGGCTCCGAACAGCGAGGCCTTGAAGGCGCCGGCCAGCTTGGCCAGCAGAACCTCACGGGACTCGAGGTCGGCGAGCTTGCCTACCTCTTCTGCGGTCAGCGGGTTACCGTCGAAGTAACCGCCCTTGACCACCAGGAGAGGGTTTGCCTTGGTGAAGTCACGCAGCGACTTCGCGACGGCGACAGGGTCACCGTGGACGAAAGCGATCGCGGAGGGGCCAACGAGCTCCTCATCGAACGACGAGATCCCGGCCTTGTTGGCAGCGATCTTGGTCAGCGTGTTCTTCACCACGGCGTACGTCGCGTGCTCACTGATGGACTTGCGCAGCGTCTTGAGCTGAGCAACAGTGAGACCGCGGTACTCGGTCAGCAGAACGGCGGTCGAGCTCGTGAACAGGTTCTCGAGTTCGGCAACCGTGGCTTCCTTGTTCGCCATGGCCTACTCCTCTATATCTACGTCGCACACCGCGGGAGCGATGTGCGCCCAGACCGCCGGCATGAAAAAAGCTCCGGCGCAGAGGCACGGAGCTGGCGACGCAGGAGAACCTGCGAGAACTGCTTCATACACCTGCGCGGGCGCCCACCTGAGTGGAACTTCTCGTCGTGCGAGCACGACAACCAGCGGTCTTTGGCTTCGTACAGAGTACGGGATGCGCGGTGCTCGCGCAAATCCGGCCGGCGAAGCCGCCGCTCACGCGTGCGCGCTGAGGAATCCGGCGATGTCCCGCGCGAAGTGCGGGTGCAGCGGCACCCCGCCGTGCGCACGGCCGCGGTAGACGATCTGGCTGGCGCGCCGGATGCGTTCCGCGGTCTCCCGTCCGAGCGTCGGCGGGTAGAACACGTCGCGCTCACCGGAGAGGATGAGCGTGGGAGCGGTGATGCGGTGCGCCCGTCCGAGCATGTCGTAGCGGTCTTCGGCGCGGACGAGGGCGATCAGGCTCTCCGGGTCGTCCGGTTTGGGAGCGATCCTGCTGGCGAGTCTGACCACTCCGTCGAAGTGCTTCGAGTTCATGGTGGCGCTGGCCAGCTCGGCGTACGCACGCCGGTCGGCGGCCGTGAGCAGCGAGACGTAGCGGCGCTGGATGGCCCTGCCGCGCGCGCTGAGCCGTCCGGAACCTGCGGCGACGACGAGCGATTTCACGAGCGTCGGGTGATCGGCGGCGAGCTGCAGCGCGACGCTCGCTCCCGTCGACAGGCCCATCAGCGCGACGGGTCGGTCGAAGTGCTCGCGCAGATAGCGGGCGTAGATGTCGGCGATCTCCGGCATGTCGAAGTCGGTGGGCAGATACGCGGGTCGTCCGACGGCGTGGACGCGGCTGACGCCGGCAGGGCCGCGCAGGATCAGGCGCTCCATGATGCGGTCGACACCGCGCGGGTTGTCCACCTCGGCGGGGAGGGCGCGGATGAACAGCAGCGGTGGCGCATCCACCCGGCCGTAGGTGGCGGTGGCCAGGATGCCCGGGGTCACGGTGTCTCCTCGCCGTCCGGATGCGCGAGCGGCAGCGAGACGGAGAAGACGGTCTCTCCCGGCTCGCTGCGCACGGCCAGTTCGCCGCCGTGCGCATCCACCACCGCGCTCACGATGGCGAGGCCGAGACCGGTGGAGCCCGTGGCACGGTTGCGGGAGCTGTCTCCGCGGGCGAACCGCTCGAACAGGGTCGACCGCAGTTCGTCCGGGATGCCGGGGCCGTCGTCCGTGATGGAGATGATGGCGCGGTCTGCCGCCTCGTCGACGGCGAGCTCGGCGACCACCTTCGTCCCCTCCGGCGTGTGGACGCGCGCGTTCGCCAGCAGGTTCGTGACCACCTGGTGCAGGCGCGGCTGGTCGCCGATCACTTCGACGGGCTCCTCCGGCAGGACGATCGACCAGGTGTGGTCCGGCCCTGCGGCGTGCGCGTCGCTCAGCGCGTCGATCAGCAGCATGGAGAGGTCCACCGGATCGCGGTCGAGCTCGCGGCCCTCGTCGAGCCTGGCGAGCAGCAGCAGGTCCTCGACCAGGGAGGTCATCCTGGTGGCCTCCGACTCGATCCGGCCGAGCGAGCGAGTGACGTCGGCGGGCAGCTCGTGCGGCGAGCGCCTGGTCAGCTCCGCGTAGCCCCGGATGGAGGCGAGCGGCGTGCGCAGCTCGTGGCTGGCGTCCGCGACGAACTGCCGCACCTTCTGCTCGCTCGCCTGGCGGGCGGTCAGCGCGGAGGCGACGTGGCCGAGCATCCGGTTGAGGGCGGATCCCACGGTGCCGACCTCGGTGTGCGGGTCGGTGTCCGCCTCCGGGACGCGCACGGAGAGGGCGACGTCGCCGCGGTCGAGGGGCATCTCCGCCACCTGCTGGGCGGTGCCCGCCACCCGCGCGAGCGGGCGCATCGCCAGCCGCACGACGAAGCTCGCGATCAGGAACGCGAAGATCAGCCCGGCGAGCGTGACCAGCGCGATCACCAGCGTGAGCTGGGAGACGGTGGCGTTCACCTCGCTGAGCGGGAGGCCGATGATGACGCTGTCGCCGTTGATGAGCTCGGCGCCGGCCACCCGGTACTCGCCGAGCGACGAGCCGAGGTCCACCGTGCGCGGCTTGCCGTCCGCCGGCATGGAGATGAGGTCCCTCGTCGCGATGGTGACCACCTGCGGCGCTGCCGGATCGGTCGACGATCCGGAAGGGCGGGTGCCGAGGATGGCCGGGTAGAGCAGCATGCTGCCGCTGCGCACCACGCCGAACGTCCCGACCGGCTGGCCGGGGGTGTTCACGATCCGCGTCGCGTCCGGGCCGGTCGGGGCCGGGCCGTACGCCCGGTCCGCCGCGCTCTGGCCGCGCGCGACCGCGCTCGTCAGCTGCCCGTCGAGCCTGGTCATCAGGTAGCTCTGCAGAGCGACGACGCTGATCGTGCCGATCACCGCGCCGAGCACCGCGAGCATCGCGACGACCACGAGGACGACGCGGCTGCGGATGGTCCAGGAACGGAACGGCCGGATGCGCGAGAAGAGCGACCGCCCGCCTGACTCTGTCGGTGTGCCCGTCGCGCGGGCTGACGTCATTGCGCCGCCTTGACCATGTAGCCGGCGCCGCGCACCGTGTGGATCATCGGCGCCCTACCGGAGTCGATCTTCTTGCGCAGGTAGGAGATGTAGAGCTCGACAACGCTGGACGAGCCGCCGAAGTCGTAACTCCACACGCGGTCCAGGATCTGGGTCTTGCTGAGCACACGACGCGGGTTGCGCATCAGGAACCGCAGCAGCTCGAACTCGGTGGCGGTCAGCTGGATCTGCTGGCCGTCGCGGTGCACCTCGTAGCTGTCCTCGTCGAGGACGAGGTCGCCGACGATCAGCACGGGGTCGTTCTCGTCGGCGACGGCGGCGCGCGAGCGGCGCAGCAGGCCGCGCAGGCGGGCGACCAGCTCTTCGAGGCTGAACGGCTTGGTGACGTAGTCGTCTCCCCCGGCGGTGAGCCCGGCGATGCGGTCGTCCAGCGAGTCCTTCGCCGTGAGGAAGAGGACGGGGGCCTCGTTGCCGTCCGCGCGCATCCTGGACAGCACCTGCAGCCCGTCGATGTCGGGGAGCATGATGTCGAGCACGACGACGTCCGGCTTGAATTCGCGCGAGAGCTGCAGCGCCTGCTGGCCGTTGGATGCGGTCTTCACGTCCCAGTCCTCGTAGTGCAGGGCCATCGAGAGCAAGTCCGTCAGCGTGGCCTCGTCGTCGACGACGAGCACGCGGATCGCGCTGCCGTCCGCGCGGCGCAGGAGGCTTCTTGGCTGGCTGGTGGTGCCGGAGGCGGCACGCGAGTTCATGGTCACCTTTCCCATTATGAGGAGCGCACTTGATGTCGGCTATGCGAAAGCTATGGGAAATCTGTGAGGGGCTGCAGTGGCCCACAGCCAAACCATAGCCATGCCATAGCCGTGCCCTAATCCGCGCTCCTAACGTCCAGATCGCCCCCTTGACCAACCCGAGAGAGACGGAAGCACAATGTTCGGGACTTATCTGCGGCGCGAGCTCATCAATCGCCGCAAACAGACAGTGATCATCGCGGTCGGCATGGCCCTCGCGATCGCGCTCGTCATCATCGTCAACTCCGTCTCGGCCGGGGTGAAGGCCGCGCAGGCGAGCGTGCTCCAGTCGGTCTACGGCGTGGGCACGGACATCACTGTCAGCGAGCCGGCCACCGCGCAGAGCGCCACCACCGGCCAGGCCGAGGGTGGAGGTCCGCGGTTCGACTTCGGCGCGGGCGCGGGAACGGACACCGGAGCAGGCCGCACGGTGAACACCTCCCGTCTCGAACCCACCCGCGGCGCGACGGTGATGGATGCGACAACGCTGACGACGGTCAAGAAGGTCCAGAACGTCTCGGCCGCTGCGGCTGTGCTCTCGCTCACCAACACGAGCTTCTCCGGCACGCTCCCCAACTTCCAGCAGCTGCGCGAGGAGCGGCAGGCCGGCGGCACAGGCGGAGGAGCGGCCGTTCCGAGTCCCGCACCGACCGGCGGCGCAGACGGAGCGGGCGGAAGCTCGTTCAGCGTCGACTCCTTCTCCGTGCTCGGACTCGACCCGGCAGGCAAGTCGGTCGGCCCGCTCTCCTCGGTGACGCTGTCCAGCGGGCGCGCGTTCACGGCGTCCGACACCGGCAAGGACGTGGTCGTGCTCGACCAGGCGTACGCCAAAACCGGCAGCAAGGCGGTCGGAGACACCGTGACCATCGGCGGCACGGACTTCAAGGTCGTCGGCATCGTCGCCGCCACGGGCAGCGACTCGACCACGGCGGCCAACGCATACATCCCGCTCGACGTCGCCCAGAAGCTGTCCGGCCAGACCGGCAAGATCAGCTCCGTCTACGTGACGGCGTCGTCGGCCAGCGACATCGGCCAGATCAAGACGGACCTGACGACGGCGCTCCCGAAGGCGACCGTCAGCACCCAGGCCGATCTCGCATCCAGTGTCTCCGGCTCGCTCGGAACAGCGGGCGACCTGATCGCCAACCTCGGAACCTGGCTGTCGATCATCGTGCTCGCCGCTGCCTTCCTCATCGCGATCCTCTTCACGATCTCCGGCGTCACGCGCCGCACCCGTGAGTTCGGCACCCTCAAGGCCATCGGCTGGTCCAACGGCCGCATCGTCGGCCAGGTGGCGGGCGAGTCCGTGGTGCAGGGCCTGATCGGCGGTGTGATCGGCGTGGCCGTCGGGCTGATCGGCGTGCTCATCGTCAACATCGTCTCGCCCACCCTGTCCGGCCGGGTCGGCAGCACCGCCGTCGAGGCGGCCGCCCGGACCGGCGGAGGCGCGAGGACCGGTGGCACGGGGAGCGGCTTCGGCGGGGGCGGCTTCGGCGGAGGCGGCGCTTTCGCCGGCGCCCGCACGGCCGCAGCCAACGCGACGACAGACATCGCCCTGCACGCCCCGGTCACCGTCTGGGTGATCGTCATCGCCGTGGGCCTCGCCGTCATCGGCGGCCTGCTCGCCGGAGCCATCGGCGGCTGGCGCGCATCCCGTCTCCGTCCAGCGGCCGCCCTCCGCTCCGTCGCCTGAGCCATCCAGAGGAGAGAACGTGTACACACTCACGAACGTCACCAAGAAGTACTCGCAGTCCAAGCGCGAGGTGGTCGCCCTCAACGACGTGACCCTGCACATCCCGGATGGGCAGCTCGTCGCGATCCAGGGACCGACCGGCGGGGGCAAGTCGACCCTGCTGCAGATGCTCGGCGCCCTCGACCGGCCGACCACCGGATCGGTCGAGCTGGAGAAGGCGAGCCTGTCCGGTCTCGGCGACGGCAAGCTCACCGCCATCCGTGCCACGGAGATCGGGTTCGTCTTCCAGGGCTTCAACCTCATCCCGACGCTGACGGCGCAGGAGAATGTGGAGACCGCGCTCGCTCCCCTCAAGGTGAGCGGGGAGGAGCGGAAGCGCCGGGCCGCAGAGGCCCTCGCGTCGGTGGGGCTCGCCGACCGCGGCAGCCACCTGCCGTCCGAGCTGTCCGGCGGTCAGCAGCAGCGCGTCGCCATCGCGCGCGCCCTGGTGAAGAACCCCGGGGTTCTCCTCGCCGACGAGCCGACGGGCAACCTGGACGAGGAGACCCGCGACGAGATCATGGACCTCCTCGAAGGGCTCTGGCGCGACCGCGGCCTGACGCTGGTGATCGTCACCCACGACTCTGCGGTGGCCAAGCGGGCGCAGCGCCGGCTGCACATCAAGCACGGGCAGGTGAAAGAGGTCGCCTGACGATCAGGACGGCAGGACCACCAGGCCGAGCGCTTCCACGAGGGCGACGGCCTGGCGGTCGTCCACGATCGCGCCGCGGAGAGTCGTGGTGCGCGGGTCGAGGCCGGTGAGGTCGCTCCCCCGCAGCGTCGCGCCGCTGAAGTCGGCTCCCTCCGACCACGCGGCGGAGAGGTCGCAGCCCGCGAAGGTGGCGTCCACGCAGCGGGCGTAGCCGAGGTCGGCCTCGCGCAGGCGCACACCGGTGAAGTCCGCACCGCGCAGCTCGGCCTTCTGGAGGCTGACGAACGACCAGTTGCCGCCGTCCACCTTCAGGATGCCGAACTCGCAGCCGTCGAACTGGCTGCCGGTGAGCTTGCACCTGGTGAAGGTGGTGTCGAAGAAGTTGCAGCGCGTGAAGGTGCAGTTCACGAACGCGGACTCGGTGTGGCTGCTCACGTTGAACTTGACGTTGAGGAAGGTGCACTCGGTGAATACCGCGCCGGAGCTGGTCAGCTCCGTCATGTCCACGTCGATGAACTCCACCCGCTCGAACTCCGCGCCGTCGAGGTCGCGGCCGTACCAGTCCTCTCCTCTGACCGTGGTCTCGGTCATGGGGGTTCTGGCGTTTCCTCGGCTGTCGACCATGACCCCATCCAAGCACCGGCCGCCGACGCTTGCGCGCCGACGGCCGGTGGGATGGAGCTGAGACGGGGTCAGTCCTGGTTGCTGAACGCGGCGTCGAACGACGCGGTCGGCTGCTTCCAGAGCAGGGAACGGATGTAGCCGACGGCCTCCTTCGCGCCGTGCAGCCTGTCCATCCCCGCGTCCTCCCACTCGATCGAGATGGGTCCGGTGTATCCGATGGAGGTGAGCGCGCGGAAGGAGTCCTCCCACGGCACGTCCCCGTGGCCGGTGGAGACGAAGTCCCAGCCGCGGCGCGGGTCTCCCCACGGCAGGTGGGAGCCGAGCACGCCGGCGCGACCGTTCTTCGGACGCAGCCGCGTGTCCTTGCAGTCCACGTGGTAGATGCGGTCCTTGAAGTCGACGATGAAGCCGACCGGGTCGATGTCCTGCCACATCATGTGGCTCGGGTCCCAGTTGAAGCCGAACGCCTCACGGTGCTCGATGGCCTCCAGCGAGCGGACGCTCGACCAGTAGTCGTAGGCGATCTCGGACGGGTGCACCTCGTGGGCGAAGCGCACGCCCTCTCCGTCGAACACATCCAGGATGGGGTTCCACCGGTCGGCGAAGTCCTGGTACCCGGCGTCGATCACCGCGGCGGGCACCGGCGGGAACTGGGCGACGTACGGCCAGATCTTGGATCCGGTGAACCCGACGACCGTGTCGACGCCGAGCCTGCGCGCGACCTTGGCGGTGAGCTTCAGCTCCTCAGCTGCACGCTGGCGGACGCCCTCGGGGTCGCCGTCGCCCCACACCTTGGAGCCGACGATCGCCTGGTGGCGGAAGTCGATCGGGTCGTCGCAGACCGCCTGGCCCTTGAGGTGGTTGGAGATGGCCCAGACCTTGAGGCCGTACTTGTTCAGGATGTCGAGCCTGCCCTGCAGGTAGTCGTCGTCCTCCGCCGCACGCCACACGTCGAGGTGCTCACCGGAGCAGGCGATCTCGAGCCCGTCGTATCCCCACTCGCTCGCGTACCTGGCGACCTCTTCGAGGGTGAGGTCGGCCCACTGGCCGGTGAACAGCGTCACCGGATGCGTGCTGGCGTACTCGCCGGCGTTCGCGCTGTCTGTCATTCTTCTGTTCCCATCTCGATCCAGGTGCCGGACTCCGCGGAGTCGAGCACCGCCTCCGTGACCCGCACGGCCCTCAGCCCGTCGGCGAACCGCGGCAGGCCGTCGGGGTCCGCCCCACCGATGGCCGCGTACGTGTCCGCGACGAACGCGTTGAACGCATCCTGGTATCCCTGGGGATGCCCGGACGGCACGACACACAGCCGCGCGGCGTCTGCGCTCAGCTGATCGGCGTCGCGCGGGACGAGCATGCTGCCCTTCCGCTTGCCGATCCACAGCGTCTCCGGCTGCTCCTGATCGAAGGCGACGCTCTCCGCGCTGCCCGCGATCTCGAGGAGGAGCCTGTTCTTCCTGCCCGGCGCCACCTGCGACACCAGCAGCGTGCCGAGGCCGCCGGACCGCGTCTCGATGACGACGGCCACCGCATCCTCGGTGGTGATCGACGAGTGCGACGCGCGTTCGGTGAAGAAGGTCTTCTTCGTGGCGGACACCCTGGAGACCCTGTCTCCGCTGACGAACTCGACGAGGTCGACCAGGTGCGAGCCGATGTCGGCGAAGGCGCGGGAACGCCCGCCCGCCGCCGAGTCGACGCGCCAGTTGTCGTCGTCGGCGCCGAGCAGCCAGTCCTGCAGGTACGACGCGTTCACGGTGAGCACACGGCCGGCGGCGCCGGAAGCGAACCGGTCGCGCGCCTCGCGCACCATCGGGTGGAACCGGTACGCGAACGGCACCGTCGCGGTGCGGTCGCCGACGGCGGCGACGAGCGCCTCCGCATCCGGAACCGTCGTGGTGAGCGGCTTCTCGCAGACCACGTGCTTGCCCGCCGCGAGCACGGCCGCCGCCTGCTCGGCGTGCAGCGCGTTGGGCGTGCAGACGTGCACCACGTCGATGGTGTCGTCGGCGAGCACCTGGTCGAGCGAGTCGTATGCGCGCTCGATGCCGAGCGTCTCAGCCGCTGCCGCCGACTTCTGCGGCGTCGACGACACGATGCCCGCCAGCTCCGCTCGCGCGTTGCGGGCGGCGCGGGAGTGGACCTCCGCCATGAACCCGCCGCCGACGATCGCGACCTTCGGCCGCGGCCCTGCCGCCGTGTCCGTCATTCAGCCGCCTGACCGAGGGTGGCAGCGCGCGGGTCCCAGTCCTCCGGCAGCGCGGGGGCGACCTGCACGGTGCTCTGCACGTCGACCGGCGCTCCGGCCAGGCCGGCCTCGATGGTCGAGACCATGACGTCTAGCACGTGGTACGCCTGCTCTCCGGATGCGCGCTCCGGCACCCCCGCGCGGATCGCGCGGGCCAGCTCGACGACGCCCGTTCCCCTGCTCGAGGTCGAACCCGTGGCCGGCAGCGTCTCGATGCCGTCGGCGCCGTGGACGATCAGGTCGCCCTGGAACGTGTTCGGGTCGGGGACGACGAGCGTGCCCTCGACCCCGGCGACCTCGAACTGCGTGCGGCCGAGCTTGGAGTCGAAGCTGAAGATGCTCTGCGCCGTCTGGCCGCTCTCGAACTCGTAGAGGGCGCTGACGTGCGTGGGAACGGTGACTGCGAACTCCTCGCCGGCGCGCGGTCCGGACCCGATCACGCGGGACTCCTTGGCCTTCGACGCGACGGCGCTCACGCGCGCGACGGGACCGAAGAGCTGAACCAGGGCGGTGAGGTAGTACGGGCCGATGTCGAACAGCGGGCCGGCGCCCTCCTGGAACAGGAAGTCCGGGTTCGGGTGCCACGACTCAGGGCCGGGGCTCTGCATCAGGGTCAGCGCGGTGAGCGGCGCCCCGATCGTGCCGTTCTCCACCAGGCGGCGGGCCGACTGGATGCCCGCGCCGAGGAAGGTGTCCGGCGCCGTCGCGACGCGCAGCCCCTTCTCGTGCGCGGCGGCCAACAGCGCGGTGCCGCTGACGCGGTCGAGCGCGAACGGCTTCTCGCTCCAGACGTGCTTGCCGGCATCCAGGATCTGCAGCGCCACCTCGACGTGCACCTTGGGCAGCGTGAGGTTGACGACGATCTCGATGTCGTCGTCGGCGAGCAGGTCGGCGACGGAGCCGGAGCCGGCGATGCCGAACTTCTCGGCCTGCGCCTTGGCCCGCGCCTCGTCGATGTCGGCGACGAAGCGCACATCCAGGTCGGGGAAGCTGGTGAGGTTGGTGAGGTATTCGGTGCTGATCACACCGGCGCCGATCACGCCGACGCCGACCTTCCCCGCGCTCATGCGAGACCCTTCGAGGTGAGGAACGCGAAGCTGTCTGCGACGGCTTCGAAACGGTCGCCGCGGGAGTCGTCCAGCTCGATCACGCGGAGGGCGGCGGGAGCTGCGGCGATGATCTGCTCGATCGGCAGCGAGCCCTGGCCGACGGCCACCTGGTCCTTGGTCTCCGTGGTGCCCGGACCGTCCTTGATGTGCAGAGCGACGACGCGGTCTCCGAGCTTGCCGAGCAGCTCGACGGGGTCGTGCCCGCCGACGGCCACCCAGTACGTGTCGACCTCGAGGACGACCTCGGGGGCGAGCTTGCCCGCGAAGTATTCGAGGGCCGTGACGCCGTCGATGGTGCTCTCGAGCTCGTGCGCGTGGTTGTGATAGCCGACGCGGACGCCGTAGCGGGCGGCGACCTCTGCCGCCTCGTTGAGCTGGGCGGCGATCTCGTCGACGCTCTCCGCCGTCTGCCAGCGCTCGGGAGCCACGTACGGGTCGATCACGGTCTCGATGCCGAGCGCCTTGGCGGCCTCGAACACGGGCTCCAGGTCGCCGCCGATGAAGCCCTGGTGGGTGGTGGGCGCCGACAGGCCGGCCTCCTCGAGACCACGGCGGAGGTCGTCTCCGAAGGAGAGGAAGGCGAACGGCTCGACCTGGGTGAACCCGAGGTCTGCGATGCGCTTGAGGGTGCCGACGGTGTCGTCGGTCAGGAGCTCCCGAACGGTGTAGAGCTGCACGGACAGGTTGGACTTCGACACGTTTCTCCTCGTCGAGTGAATTGAGGGCGCGCCTGATGGCGACGTTCCCATTCAAACGAGACTTCTGCCGAATGTCAATCAAAAGTCACATGAAGGAAAACAGACTTTGTTCCGTCCGGGGACGGTGTGGTTCAATAAGCCTCATGACCGACAGCGTGCGTGAGCAGCCGCTCGTCGCCCCGGACGCCGCCGGCCTGCTGGCGATCCTGCGCGACGGCGTCCCCCGCACGCGCGCGCAGCTGGCCGAGCTGACCGGGCTCGCACGCTCGACCATCGCGGTGCGGATCGACAGCCTGACCGCATCCGGACTCGTCGCGCCGGCCGGAGACGACGTCTCGACCGGCGGCCGTCCTCCCGCCAGGGTGCGGTTCAACCCGGAGTCGCGCATCGTCATCGCCGTCGACCTCGGCGCCACCCACGGTGTGGTCGCGCTCGCCGACCTGGCAGGCAACATCCTGACCAGCGAGTCGAAGCGCATCCTGATCACCGACGGTCCGGAGCCGATCCTGGACTGGGCGCTCGGCGTTGCCCACGAGCTGTTCGCCGCCTCCGGCCGACCGCTCAGCGACCTCATCGGCATCGGGATCGGCGTCCCCGGCCCCGTCGAGCACTCGACCGGCCAGCCGGTGAACCCGCCCATCATGCCGGGCTGGGACCGCTTCGACATCCCCGGATACGTCAGCCGCACCTTCGACGTGCCCGTGCTCGTCGACAACGACGTGAACCTGCTCGCCCTCGGCGAGCACGCCCTCGTCTGGCCGGAGCAGTCCGACCTTCTCTTCGTCAAGGTGGCGACCGGCATCGGCGCCGGCATCATCAACGGCCGCCGGCTGCAGCGCGGTGCGCAGGGATCCGCAGGAGACCTCGGCCACGTGCGCGTGCCGTTCGGCGCAGACACCCCCAGCCACGGCGCTCAGGATGCGGACCTCGAGGCCCTCGCATCCGGTCCGGCCATCGCGCGCACACTGACGGCGCTCGGCATCCCGGCGCGCACCAGCGACGACGTGGTCGAGCTCGCCCGCACGGGCAACGTGACGGTGCAGCAGACGATCCGCCAGGCCGGTCGAGACCTCGGCGAGGTCATCGCGACCTCGGTGAACCTCCTCAACCCGTCGCTCGTCATCGTGGGCGGCAGCCTCTCCCGGGTCGGCGAGCAGCTGCTCGCCGGGATCCGCGAGGTCGTCTATCAGCGGTCCACCCCGCTGGCGACGCAATACCTCACCATCACGCAGTCGCGCTCCGGGGAGACCGGCGGCGTGATCGGGGCGGCGATCATGGTCATCCAGCACGCGCTCGATCCCGTCGAGAACTACGACAGGTACGCGAGACCCCTGGGCCACTGAGCCCCGCGGCGTCCGGCCGCCACCCGCATCCACCGTCCGCATCCACCCCGGCGGGATCGAATCGTTTCGACCCACCCGCCGTCCACCACAAAACCACCCACAACACACGAATCGGAAGGACAGTCGTGAGCACTGCGACGAACACCGGCGCCACCACCGGCGGTACAGGCGCGACCATCAAGGCCGCGGTCATCGGACTCGGCTGGGCCGGCCAGCAGCACATGGAGGCGTACGCCACCCTCCCCGGCGTCGAGCTCGTCGCCATCGCCGGCATGGAGGACGGCCCGCGCGCCGAGCTGGGCGAGAAGTACGGCGTCACCCGCCTCTACCGCGACTGGCACGAGCTGGTCGAGGACGGCGGCATCGACGTCGTCAGCGTTGCCGTGCCGACCTTCCTGCACGCGCCCATCGCGGTCGGGGCGCTCGAAGCGGGCATCCACGTTCTCAGCGAGAAGCCGATCGCCAGGACGGCCGACGAAGCGCAGGCGATGGTGGATGCCGCCCACGCCGCGAACCGCGTGCTCGAGGTCGCGTTCAACCACCGCCGCCGCGGCGACATCGAGGCGCTCAAGGCCGCGATCGACGCCGGACAGATCGGCCGCCCGTACCACGCACGCGCGATCTGGCTGCGCAGGGCGGGCATCCCCGCGCTCGGCAGCTGGTTCACCAACCGCGAGATGGCGGGAGGTGGACCGCTGATCGACATCGGCGTGCACGTGCTCGACTACGCACTGCACCTGTTCGGCGAGCCGCGGGTCACCGCGGTGTCGGCCGTCACCCACTCCGAGCTCGGCACCCGCGGCCGCGGCGGTGCTGCGGGCAACAAGCAGGACGTCGGCTCGGCATACGAGGTCGAGGACCTGGCCAGCCTGCTGCTGCGCCTCGAAGGCGGCGGCTCGATCGTGCTCGAGACGAGCTGGGCGGCATACCGTCCCGCGGGCGACGAGTTCGGCATCACCCTCTACGGCACGGAGGGCGGCGCCGACCTGCGCGTCGTCGACTACGCGCCGGCGGGCGAGCTGACCATCTTCACCGGCGAGGGAGAGGCGACCTCCGACGTGAGCGTCGCCGCCGACCCGGGCCGCGGCCACCTGGCCGTCGTCGAGACGTTCCTCGAGCACGTCGCGGACACCGCGCACTGGGCAGAGTACGACGGCTCGCGCGCCCTCGACCGCGCCCGCGTCATCGACGCGGCGTACGAGTCGGCCCGCCGCAACGCAGAGGTCGTGCTCGAGCCGGCCACGAAGGGAGCATGACCATGTCGGCACTGCGCGTCACCGTCTGGAACGAGGGGGTCCACGAGGCCACCCAGCCGGACATCGCCGCCATCTACCCCACGGGCATCCACGGCGCCATCGCCGACGGCCTGAGCGACCTGCTCGGCAGCGACGTCAGCGTCCGCACCGCGACGCTCGCCGACGAGGAGCACGGCCTCACCGAGGAAGTGCTGGCCGACACCGACGTGCTGCTCTGGTGGGGCCACATCGCCCACGACCAGGTCTCGGACGAGGTCGTGGAGCGCGTCCGCAGCCACGTCCTCGGCGGCATGGGGCTGATCGTGCTGCACTCCGGCCACTTCTCGAAGATCTTCATCCGGATGCTCGGCACGACGTGTTCGCTTGCCTGGCGCAACCCGGAGGGCGGCGAGCGCGAGCTGGTCTGGAACGTGAACCCGACGCATCCCATCGCCGAGGGCGTCGAGCAGCCGATCGTGATCGAGGCGCAGGAGATGTACGGCGAGTTCTTCGACATCCCCACCCCGGACGACCTGGTGTTCATCAGCTCGTTCACCGGCGGAGAGGTCTTCCGCTCCGGCGTCACCTTCACCCGCGGCCGCGGCAAGATCTTCTACTTCAGCCCCGGCGACCAGGAGTACCCGGTCTACTTCCACCCGCAGGTGCGGAAGGTGCTCGCGAACGGGGTGCGCTGGGCCGCCCCCGTGGCGGGCGCGCGGCGAGCGCCCGAGGTGTCCAACCCGGATGCGGGGGCCTGGCCGCGCTAGGCGCCCGATCGAGATACCGGTAACTGTCGCGCATCCCGGGCGTTTCGCGACAGTTACTGGTATCTCGGCAACAGGCGGCAGACTGGTCCCATGACCACCCGACTCCGCTCGCTTCCCGACCCGCGCCATCCGGACCCGGCTGACGCACCTCCGCTGCGCTGGGGTGTGCTCGCGCCGGGCGGGATCGCCGCCGACTTCACGGATGCGCTGCACGCGCACACGCGGCAGCGCGTGGTCGCGGCGGGGTCGCGGTCGGCGGAGCGCGCCGCCGCGTTCGCCGCGGCGCACGGCGTGGAGCGCTCGTACGGCTCGTACGCGGAGCTGGTCGCAGACCCCGACGTGGATGTGGTCTACGTCGCGTCGCCACACACCCAGCACGCCGAGCACGCCCTGCTGGCCATCGCGGCGGGCAAGAGCGTCCTGGTCGAGAAGCCGCTCGCGGCCGACGCGGAGGACGCCCGGCGCATCGAGCGGGCGGCGAAGGCGTCGGGCGTATTCGCGATGGAGGCGATGTGGACGCGCTACCTGCCGCAGACCGACATCATCCGGCAGCTGCTCGACGACGGCGCGCTCGGTGACGTGCGCGTGGTGACCGCCGACTTCGGCGGCAGCGCGCGCTTCGACCCGGCCAGCAGGCTCTTCGACCCGGCGCTCGGCGGCGGGGCGCTCCTCGACCTCGGCGTGTACGTGGTCTCCTGGGCGTCGTTCGCGATCGGCCGTCCGGCCGGGATCATCGCGGCCGGCACGCTCGCCTCCACCGGCGTCGACGAGCAGGCGTCGCTCATCCTGTCGTCGGTGACCGGCGCGCAGGCACTCCTCAGCACCGGCCTGCGCGCGGCGACCCCGTCGCTCGCGACGATCTGCGGGTCGGAGGCGCGCGTCGAGACCGGCAGCCCGTTCTGGTCGGCGAGCGGCCTGCGCTTCGTGCAGGGCGGCGACGTGCTCAGCTGGGACGACCCGTACGGACGGCCGGGCAGGCAGGGCATGTCGTACGAGGCAGCCGCGCTCGCCCGCTACGTGACGGAGGGGCTGACCGACTCTCCCCTGCATCCACTGGTCGAGGCCGTGCAGACCGTGGAGACCATCGACGAGGCGCGCCGCCAGCTCGGCGTCGCTGGCGTGGGGTCGAGCGCGGGGGCGTGATGCGAGAGAGAATGGACGGGTGCTCGATCCTGTCCTGACCCGTCCAGCCTCTCTCGTCGACCTGCGGCCGGCCGAGGTCGTGCAGGCGGAGGCTGTGCAGGCGGAGCTCGAGTTCCAGCTCGAAGCACCGGATGCTGACCGCGTGTACCGCGGGCACCTCAGCAGGGTCGTCGCCCACTCCAGCGACAGGGTCGCCTGGCTGCGCGCCCGCAGCCGCGGCATCACCGCGACCGACGTGGCGAAGCTGTCCACGCCGCGCTCGGTGCAGTCCGCGGCGTACGACAAGCTGCACGGCACCGGATTCTCGGGCAACATCTACACGCAGCACGGCCGCACCCGCGAGCCCGAGATCGCCGCCTGGGTGGCGGCCACCCACGGCATCCACCCGTCGGATGCGCTCTACCACTCCGAGCGAGAGCCCCGCTTCCTGGCGACCCCGGATGGGCTGACCGTGCGGGCCAGCGGCACCATCGAGCTCGCGGAGATCAAGACGACGAACAAGCCGTTCCGGAGCATCCCGCGCAACTACCTGCGGCAGATCTGGTGGCAGCAGTTCGTGCTCGGCGCGGAGCGCACCCTCTTCGTCTGGGAGCAGCACTCCGGGTTCGTCCCGCTGCACGAAGAACCGGAATGCCGGTGGGTGGACCGCGACGACGCCGAGATCAGGAAGCTCGTCGCACTCGCTGGCGACCTCATCGACGCCCTGCGCCGCGCGACCAGCCCGCAGCCGTCGCAGCTTTCCTAGCGCCCGGCCGCTCAGCCCGCACGAGCCGCCCAGCCCCTCGGCCTACCTACTCCGCCAGCACCGGAACGCGCACCAGCGTCAGCGAGTAGATCGCCAGCCAGGCGATGGCCACCGTCGTCCCGATCAGCTCCAGCCACGCCCCGACGTCCGTGGCGACGTGCACGATCGCGAGCAGTCCGCCCACGATGGTGATGCCCGCCACCGCGCAGCAGCTCACCAGCGAGAACCGCGCCACCCTGGGCACCGTGGAGGCGAACGCCACCTGCAGCATCGCGTAGCAGGCGGCCCCGAAACCCAGCACCGCCGTCACCGTGTGCACGAGGTCCTGCACCGTCGACCGCGGATCGGCAAGCGGCACTGGGCACGCAGCCGTGCAGGTGATCTGCGACGCCACGACGAAGCAGATCGCGGCGAACCCGAGCGTCACGGCGGGCGCCCACCGGTTCAGCAGCCGCACCGACGACCGGATGTGCCCGCTCGCCAGTGCGATCGAGAAGCCGCCGGCCGCGATGCACAGCAGGGCGACGGCGAACGGCTGAGCGGTCGGCGCGCCCTGAGCGCCCAGCTCGCTGACGTAGACCGGGTACGGCACGGTGAGCCGCGCCGCCCAGATGATGGTGAGCCCGCCGAGCACCGCGATGGTGCCGAGCGCGAGCAGCACGGGCACCGCTCGCTGCCAGCCGCGCGCGAGCAGCGGTGCCGCGAAGGGTTGGCGCACGACACGCAGCAGTCTGCTCACGAGGAGCATCCTAACCAGACCCCGCCTGGAAACGTCCTGGGGGTATCCGAAACGCACTGTTCATACGTGGTGACGCCGCCGAAACACCCGCGAATCATTGACGGGCTTGACTGAAGAGCAGCCGATGAGGGGACGACGAATGCAGAAGACGATGCGGGCCGCGCTGCTCGCCAGGCCCGGCGACGCCGACGAGCTGCGGATCGGCGAGACCGCGACGCCCGACAGGGTGAACGCGGAGTTCCTGGTCAAGGTCGTCGCCGCGAGCGTGAACCCGATCGACGCCAAGACCAGGGCGGGCCGCGGCGTGTACGGCGCCATCCGGGACCTGCCCGCCGTGCTCGGACACGACTTCAGCGGTGTGGTCGTCGAGTCGCCGTATCGCGCGCATCCCATCAAGCCCGGCGACGAGGTGTTCGGGATGGTGATGGTCCCCCGGTTCGGTGGGACATACGCGGAGTACGTGTCGGTGCCGAGCCTCAGCGTCGTCCGCAAGCCGTCCACACTGTCGCACATCGAGGCGGCCGGCGCACCGCTGGCCGCGCTCACGGCGTGGGGCATGGTGGTCGAGGTGGCGAAGGCGCACGAGGGCCAGCGGATGCTCATCCACGCGGGCAGCGGGGGCGTCGGTCACTTCGCCGTGCAGTTCGCCTCGTACTTCGGCGCGCAGGTCACGGCCACCGCATCCGGTGCGAACGCGTCGTGGCTGCGCTCGCTCGGGGCGTCCTCCGTCATCGACTACGAGACCACCCGGTTCGAGGACGTCGCCGGCGAGATGGATGTGGTCATCGACCTGGTCGGGAACGTGCACGACGACACCGGCAGCCGCTCGCTGGCGGTCCTGCGCCGTGGCGGCCTCATCGTCAACGCGCCCACCGGCAGCTGGCCGACCTTCGAAGAGGAGGCGGCGGCGGCCGGGGTGAGGGGCACCGACTACAAGGTCGCACCCGACGGCAACACCCTCGCCGTCATCGCCCGCCTGCTCGAGTCGGGAAACGTCCGCGTGCACGTCGACAAGATCTTCGCGCTCGACCAGATCGCCGACGCCCACCGAGCGATCGAATCCGGCCACACCCGCGGCAAGATCGTGGTCAAGGTGGCCGAGGGCTGACGAACCGGCCTGCTAGAGCGGCCTGCTAGAGCGGCCGCTCCATCACCCAGTCGTCCTCCAGCCGGTCGCCCACCAGGAACTGCTTGGAGCCGACCCGCTCGAACCCGTGCTTGGCGTAGAACTTCTGCGCCCGCGCGTTCTCCTCGTTGACGCCCAGCCACATCCCGGATGCACCGGCCTGCTCCGCCGCCGCGAGGCTCGCTTCCATGAGCCCACCGGCCACCCCTGCGCCGTGGTGGCCGGGCAGCACGTAGCACTTGCTCAGCTCACTGGACGGCCGGATGCGGATGGCCGCGCTCACGTCGGAGTCCGTCGGCTCCCCCAGGTTCACCATCGTGTATCCGATGGCCTCGACGACGCCGTCCGCGTCCTCCTCCTCGGCCACCAGCAGCACACGCGCCTCGTCGGCGAGGTACTCCGTGAACTTCTCCTCGGAGAGCATTGAGGCGACGAAGGCCGCCTTCGCCTCCTCGGTGGTGTGCGGAGGGCAGGCGAGCGGGAAGGTCACGGCGGCGACGGAGGCGAGGCCCCGTGCATCCCGTGCCTCTGCGGAGCGGATGGTGACGGTCACCCGCCCCACTCTACTGAAACGGCCGGCCACCCCAGAAGGGGCGACCGGCCGTTCCGTGCGGTGCGGGCGCTAGTGGCGCCCTGCCGCGACGAGGGACAGCAGGTTGAACGTCACACCGCCGAGGCCGGTGACGTCGTCGTAGCCCTTCGCGGTCTTCAGTGTGGTGTCCTGATCGAAGGACACCAGGTAGCTGTTGCCGCTGGTGGCGCTGGTGTACGCAACGGCCTGCGTCGGGTTCTGCGGCACGACGTCGCGGAACGCGTTCGGCAGGATGCGCTTGATGCCGTACAGCGTCGGGTTCGCGAACCCGATCGACGTGTGCGTCGCCTGCTGGACGATCGCGATCTGAGCCGCCACGATCGGAGACGCCAGCGAGGTTCCGCCGTATGTCTCGTTCACGTAGTCGCCCGTCTCGAGGGTCGTGTCGTCGATGATCGGACGGATGCCGATCGAGAACCCGGTGTACGGGTCGGCGAGGGCAGCGACATCCGGGGAGACGCGGTGCCCGTTCGCCAGGGCGGCGGGCACGGCGTTCTTCTGGTAGTCGGGCTGCGCGAACACGGCGCTCACGCCACCGCCGGCACCGCCGACGAACCGGGTGCCAGGGAGGGGCTGCGCGTATGCGAGCGAACCGTCCGCGTTCTTGACGATCTGGTCGACGGTGTCACCCCAGCCGGTCTCGTACGCGATCTTGCCGTTCTTGTCGATGCCGAGGCTCGTCCCGCCCACCGAGGTCACCCACGGGGAGGATGCGGGGAAGTCGGGCGACGCGTATCCGAGGTTCGCGACCTCGTCGCCGTTGTCACCGCTCGAGAAGTACAGGCCGATGCCCTCGCCCGCCGCCTGCAGCTGCAGGTTGACCTCGCCCTGGATCACGTCGGCGGGGACAGCCTCACCCACGTTGCCGTAGCTGTTGCTCACGATCGTGGCGAGCTTGTTGTCGAGGATCTTCGACATGGCGACGTCGAGGCCACCACTGCAGTCCGTGCCACCCACGTACAGGATGCGCGCGCCCGGTGCGATGCCGTGGACGGACTCGACGTCGAGCGTCTGCTCGCCCTGCCATCCGCTCGGCTGCTGGCACAGCTCCTGGTCGGTGAACTCGCTCGGCTTCGGCACCAGTTGCTGGTAGTTCGAGTTGGTGAGGCCGGGCTCGCCGTACTGCTGCGAGTACGAGTTGACGTCCTTCACGATGGACGGGCTCGCGTACGCGTCGATGATGGCGACAGTCTGTCCCGAACCGTTCACGCCGCGCTTGCTCAGCGAGTCGAGGCCGTATGCCGAACGCAGCTGCGCCGGAGTGTATCCGCAGTTGTACGTGCTGTACTGCGTCTGGCCGTTGTAGCTCGGCGGAACGGTCACGACGTGCTCACCGGTGTAGTGCGAGCACGGGGTCACCACGACGGGGGCGGCTGCCGCCTTGCGGCTCAGCTGCGGAGTGCCGGATGCGCCGAGGTCGCCCTGCTTGATCGAGTCCGGCTTGGTCAGCGTGCGCGACTGCTCAATGCTGATACCGGACACCTTGGTGCCGACCGCAGCGGGCAGCGACGGTGCACTGGTCGGCGCGACGAGCTTCTTGCCCGCGTAGTCGAACGAGTGCAGCGACGTGCCGAAGATCGAACCGAGCTGGTCCGGCGTGCCGCGGAAGACCACGTACTGGCGGCTGGCGGGAACGGCGGTGATCGACAGGCCGGCCGTCTTCAGGAAGCTGACGACAGCATCCGTGTCCGCCTGGGTCGGCGAGAACCGGTTGATCCACTGGCTCGGGCTGAGCGCCTTGCGGAAGCCCAGGTTGACCGGATTCGAGACGGCCTTCGCGAGCGCCTCGGCGCCTCGCTGGTCGCGCAGGGGGAGGTAGATCTCGCCCTGCACTGTCTGGTCCGTCGGGGCGGCTCCTGCATCGTTGGCTGCAGTCGCCCAGCTCGGTACGGAGTCGGCGAAAGTGACCCTGTCGGCCGCATTCGCTGCTCCGGTCCCCGCCATCGACAACGCCACCGCGGCGGCCGCGGTGGCGATGATTCCGACGGCCCTTTTGTGGAGGACTCGTCTGGTGGTGCGAGTTGTCATGAAGTTGATCCTTACTCGACAGTGAGCGGCGCGCGGCGCGCGCCAATCGCGAGAGTAGACCCATGAGTTCTACCGCCACAAGAGGGGTAGACAGTTCTGTTGCAAAGTTTTACACGGATGAAATACGATCGCGCGTAAACGACGATCAGGCCGCCTCCGGAAACCGGAGACGGCCTGATCGAACGATTCAGTCGCTGCCTAGATGGCGTTGACGTCCAGCGGGATGCCGGGGCCGAACGTGGTCGACACGGCGCCCTTCTGAACGTAACGGCCCTTCGAGGAGGACGGCTTGAGACGCATGACCTCTTCGAGAGCGGCCTTGATGTTCTCGTCGAGCTGCTCGGCAGTGAAGGCCGCCTTGCCGACGACGAAGTGCACGTTGGCGTGCTTGTCGACGCGGAACTCGATCTTTCCACCCTTGATGTCGGAGACGGCCTTGGCCACATCCGGCGTCACGGTGCCGGTCTTCGGGTTCGGCATCAGACCACGCGGGCCGAGCACCTTGCCGAGACGGCCGACCTGGCCCATGAGCTCCGGGGTGGAGACAGCCGAGTCGAAGTCGGTGTATCCGCCGGCGACCTTCTCGATGAGCTCGGCGCCGCCGACCTCGTCTGCGCCTGCTGCGATGGCGGCCTCAGCGGCCGGGCCCGTCGCGAACACGACGACGCGAGCCGTCTTGCCGGTACCGTGAGGAAGAATGACGGTACCGCGGACCATCTGGTCCGCCTTGCGGGGGTCGACGCCGAGCTTCAGCGCGACCTCGACGGTCGAGTTGAAGTTGCTGGAGCCGGTCTCGCGAGCGAGCGTGACAGCCTCAGTGGGGGTGTAGAACTTTCCGGCCTCGATCTTCTCGGCCGCGGCCCGGTAGGCCTTTGACTTCTGTGCCATGTGGTTTCTCCTGTCGAGAATGTGGTGCGAGCCTGGCCGGCTCTGCCACGGATGTGTCTGTGAAGGACGAGGGCTTACGCCTCGACCGTGATGCCCATCGAACGGGCGGTGCCTGCGATGATCTTCGACGCTGCGTCGATGTCGTTCGCGTTCAGGTCGACCATCTTCTGCTCGGCGATCGCGCGCACCTGCTCCTGGGTCAGCTTGCCGACCTTGGTGGTGTGCGGGACGCCGGAGCCCTTGGGGACGCCTGCGGCCTTCTTGATGAGCTCGGCAGCCGGCGGCGTCTTGAGGACGAACGTGAACGAACGGTCCTCGTAGACGGTGATCTCCACCGGGATGACGTTGCCGCGCTGCGACTCGGTCGCCGCGTTGTACGCCTTGCAGAACTCCATGATGTTGACGCCGTGCTGACCCAGCGCCGGACCGATCGGCGGGGCGGGGTTGGCGGCGCCGGCGTTGATCTGAAGCTTGATCAGACCAGTGACCTTTTTCTTCGGTGCCATGTTTCTTCCTTCTTTGTGTATTCGAGCATCCGGGATCTCATCCCGAACGGCTCTCCCGGTTTCTCGGCCTGTCCGAGATCCGGTGATTGAGAAAACTGAGGGTGGGTCGCTCTTATTCCGTTAGAGCTTGGTGACCTGGTCGAAGCTGAGCTCGACCGGGGTCTCACGCTCGAACAGGGAGACGAGGACGGTGAGCTTGCCGCTCTCCGGCTTGATCTCGCTGATCGAACCCGGCAGGCCCGCGAACGAGCCTTCCTTGATCGTGATGGTCTCGCCGATCTCGAAGTCGACCTCGGCGGGGATGACGCGCTGCGCGGCCTTCTGGCCCTTCGCAGCACCCTTGGCCGGAGCCGCTTCGACCTGCACGAGGCTCTTCAGCATCGAGAAGGCCTCTTCGAAGCGCAGCGGGGTGGGGTTGTGCGCGTTGCCGACGAAGCCGGTGACGCCCGGCGTGTGCCGGACGACGGACCAGCTGTCCTCGTTGAGGTCCATGCGCACGAGCACGTAGCCCGGGATGCGCACGCGGTTGACCATCTTGCGCTGGCCGTTCTTGATCTCGACGACGTCTTCCATCGGAACCTGGACCTCGAAGATGAAGTCCTCCATGTTCATGGAGACCATGCGGTTCTCGATGTTCGACTTCACACGGCGCTCGAACCCGGCGTACGAGTGGATGACGTACCACTTGCCGATCTTGCTGCGCAGCTCGGCGCGGAACTCCTCGTAGGGGTCGGTCGCTGCCTCGTCCTCGTCTTCGACGGCTTCGAGAGCGGCTTCCGCCTCCTGCTCGTCGTCGACCTCGAGGGCCTCGTCGACGGCGCGGTCCGCCTCGGGGTCGACGGCTTCCGCCATCGCGTCGAGGACGGCGTCCAGGTCGATCTCGGTTCCGTCTTCTGCGACCACGTGCAGAGCTTCGTGCTCTGCGGCGTCGACGGATTCCTCGTCGCGGGCCAGAACGTTGCCGGTCTGCGCCTCATCGTCTTCGGAGGACTGCTCGGCTGCGGTCGCCCAGTCCACGTCGTCGCGATTTGTCTCAGACACTGAATTCATTCCATTTCTGTCGGTAGCCGGTCGATCCGCCCTCTGCTGGGGCCGTGACACGGGCGTTGGGTCAGGACGGGTTTCCGAAGACCCAGACGACGCCGAGCCCGAAGACCCAGTCGAGCAGGGACACGAGCGCCATCATGATCACCACGAAGACGAGAACAACTCCGGTGTAGCTGAACAGTTCTTTGCGCGTCGGGGTGACGACCTTCTTCAGTTCGCCGATGACCTGGCGGATGAACAGAGCGATCCGTGCGAAGGGTCCACGCTTTGCGGCGCGGTCCTTCTTCGCGTTGGCGACGATTTCCTCGCTCGGCTCGTCGATAACTTTTCGGGCCACCTTGTTACACCTTTCGTGGGTCGTCACCTGAAGTGACGACTTGCAGGGCGGACAGGACTCGAACCTGCAACCTGCGGTTTTGGAGACCGCTGCTCTACCAATTGAGCCACCGCCCTATGAAAGCGAAATCGCTGAGCGTTCCCGCGCACACCTTCCCGACCAGGCTAGCCGATCACACTCGGAGATTTCTCTGCGAGCGAGGCAGTTCCGCCGGCGGACCTCAATCGAAAAAGGGCGCAAAAAAGCTTGGCAGATTTCAACTACCGCGACCAAGTGTATGTGACCCGGAGCGGACTGTAAAGTTGGGCCCCGTGACCGCACAGCAGCGCATTTCGACACGCATCGCATCAATCGCCGAGTCAGCCACCCTCAAAGTGGATGGGAAGGCCAAGGCCCTCAAAGCGCAGGGCAGGCCCGTGATCAGCTACGCGGCGGGCGAGCCGGACTTCGTGACCCCGCAGAACATCGTGGACGCCGCCATCTCCGCCGTCGAGGACCCGCGCAACTACCGGTACACCCCGGCCGCCGGGCTCCCCGAGCTGCGCGAGGCGATCGCGCAGAAGACGCGCAGGGACTCCGGGTTGGATGTGCCCGCATCCGGTGTCGTGGTCACCAACGGAGGCAAGCAGGCGGTCTACCAGGCGTTCGCGACCCTGCTCGATCCGGGAGACGAGGTGCTCGTCCCCACCCCGTACTGGACCACGTACCCCGAGGCGATCAAGCTGGCCGGCGGAGTGCAGGTGGACGTGTTCGCCGGGGCGGACCAGGGCTACCTGGTGACCGTCGACCAGCTCGAAGCCGCACGCACCGAGCGCACGAAGGTGCTGCTGTTCGTCTCCCCGTCGAACCCGACCGGCGCCGTCTACCCGCCGGAGCAGGTCGAGGAGATCGGCCGCTGGGCGGACGAGCACGGCCTCTACGTGATCGCGGACGAGATCTACCAGAACCTCACCTACGACGGCGTGAAGGCCGTCTCGATCGTGGACGCCGTCCCCGCTCTGGCCGACCGCACCATCCTGGTCAACGGCGTCGCCAAGACGTACGCGATGACCGGCTGGCGGGTGGGCTGGATGGTCGGCCCCTCCGACATCATCGCCGCGGCGGCCAACCTGCAGTCGCACCTGTCGTCCAACGTGTCCAACATCTCGCAGCGGGCCGCGCTCGAAGCCCTCACCGGCACGCAGGAGCCCGAGGAGCAGATGCGGCTCGCGTTCGACAGGCGGCGGCGCACGATCGTGTCCGAACTGAACGCCATCGACGGCATCCTCACCCCGACGCCGCAGGGCGCGTTCTACGTCTATCCGGATGTGTCCGGCCTGCTCGGCAAGACCTGGGGCGGCGTGACGCCGACAACGTCGCTGGAGCTGGCCGACCTCATCCTGGACCAGGCGGAGGTCGCGACGGTTCCCGGAGAGGCGTTCGGGCCGTCCGGCTACCTGCGGCTCTCGTACGCGCTCGGCGACGACGAACTGCTCGAAGGCGTGCGCCGCCTCCAGCGCCTGTTCGCCGCTCCGGATGCGTGAGATGCCGGTAACTGTCGCGGATCCCGGGCGATTCGCGACAGTTGGTGGAGTCTCGCGCTAGAGGAGGCTAGAGGAGCTTGCGCTCCAGCGCCCAGGCCGTGAGCTCGTGGCGGGACGACAGCTGCAGCTTGCGCAGCACGGCGGAGACGTGCGTCTCGACGGTCTTGATCGAGATGAACAGGTCGGCCGCGACCTCCTTATAGGAGTAGCCACGGGCGATCAGCCGCATCACCTCGCGCTCGCGGGCGGAGAGCCTGTCGAGCTCGTCCGTCGACTCCGCCTGCTCCCCCGCCGCCGCGCCGAACGCGTCGAGGACGAAGCCGGCCAGCCTGGGCGAGAACACCGCGTCCCCGCCGGCGACGCCGACGACAGCATCGCTCACCTGGCCGCCCGAGCTTCCCTTGGTGAGATAGCCGCGCGCACCGGCCCTGATGACGCCGACCACGTCCTCCGCGGCGTCGGACACGCTCAGCGCGAGGAACCGGGTGTCCGGGCACTCCGCGATGGTCCTGCGCACCACCTCTGCTCCCCCGCCACCCGCTCCGCCCGGCAGGTGCACGTCGAGGAGGACGACGGAGGGGCGCGTGGCCAGGATCGTGGCGACCGCCGCATCCACGTCGGCCGCCTCGCCGACCACGGAGAGGCGGTCGTCGAGGTCGGCGCGCAGGCCGGAGCGGAAGATCGAGTGGTCGTCGACGATCACCACGGTGATCGGGTTCGGGGCGGCGGATGCCGGCTGGTCGGTGTGGTCTGTCATGGTGCCTCGTTCGCGTACTCGATGCTCAGCTGGACTTCGGTGCCGGTGGCCCGGGAGGTGACGGTCGCGTGCCCGCCCGCCCTGCGCATCCGGCCGATGATGGACTCGCGGACGCCGAGCCTGCCCTCCGGCAGCGCATCCACGTCGAACCCGGGGCCGCGATCCCTGATGAACACGTCCACGCCTCCTGCCCGGCTCTCCACGTAGACGGACACGTCGCCGCCCGCGTGCCTGGCCGCATTGAGCATGGCCTCTCTGGCAGCGGCGGCGAGCTCGTTCGGGGCGTGCTCGACGGGCTCACCGACGGCGACGACGTCGATGTGCACCGGATGGTCGACCTCCAGGGCGGCAGCGGTGGCCCGCAGCTCGGAGGCGAGGTCGCGCACCTGCGCATCCCGGTCGTCCGCGGCGTCCGCATAGAGCCACTCGCGCAGTTCGCGCTCCTGGGCGCGGGCGATCCTGGCGACCTCGCTCGACGCTCCCGCCCTGTTCTGGATGAGCGCGAGGGTCTGCAGCACGGAGTCGTGCAGGTGCGCGGCGATCTCCGCACGCTGCTCCTGCTTGATCCGCGCCGTGCGCTCGGCGATCAGCTCGCGCCACAGCCGCAGCGCCCACGGGCCGACGAGCACGGCGGCGCCCGCGAACGTGGAGGCGATGATCCCGAGCCACAGCCAGCCCGTGCCCGCCTGGTCGACCAGCGAGCTCAGCGCGATGGCGATCACCACGAGGAAGGCACCGGCCGCGATGCGCAGCGCGCGGGAGGTGGCCGGCGTGCGGGCGACGTCGCCGACGTCGACCAGCTGGTCCCAGGCGACACAGGCGACCGCCAGCAGGATGCTCGCGCCGATCGCCGCGAGCAGGCCGAACGGGGAGGAGCCCGCCGAGGCCAGGGCGACGGCCGAGATGCCGGCGACCCCGGACATCCCGAGCAGCAGCCACGCGACGGGGATGCGGCGCACCACGCGTTCCTGCGGGTCGGCCACGGTCGCCGGGCGCAGCGGCGTGAGCGCCCACAGCCACAGATAGAGGAGGACGCCGGCGCCGCCGATCAGCGCGAGGGCCACGAACAGCCAGCGCACCATCGTGACCGACCAGCCGAGGTGATCGGCGAGCGCGACGCTCACCCCGCTCAGCTCGCAGGTCCGCGGGCGCGCCAACGGAACCCGCGGAGGGCGTGCTGGCGCGCTTCGAGGCGCGAACGTGTCGGTCACGGTGAAATCCAAGCAGACTCGGCTCATCCCCGACACCCCGGCCGCGACGAATCAGGGATGACTCAGGGTGATACCCGATACCGGCGAGCCCGCCGCCGACGCCAGGATCGAAGCATGTCACAGCATGACTCGACCACACCTCCCCCGCCCGGCACGCCCGGTGCGCCGTACGGCGGACCGACCAGCGGCCTCTCCGGACGCGGGACCACGTTCTTCACCTGGATGCGCGGCCTCGGCATCGTGCGCACGGAAGGCTGGCTCGGCGGCGTCTGCGCCGGCGTCGCCAACCGCATCGGCATCGACCCGCTGATCGTGCGCGGCATCGTCGTCGTCGCCGCGATCCTCGGCGCGCCGATGCTGCTGATCTATGCAGCGGCGTGGGCGCTCCTGCCGGACAGGGAGAACCGCATCCACCTGCAGCGGCTGTTCGACGGCGACTTCCAGCCGGCGATCGTCGGCATCGGGGTGCTCGCGCTGCTGTCCCTGCTGCCGTGGGCGCCGGGGATCTGGTGGGCGGACGGCGGGTTCTGGGGGTCGCCGTCGGTCGGCGACGTGATCGGGCGGGTGGTCTGGACGCTGATCGTGCTCGCGTTGATCGCCGGGCTGATCGTCTGGGCGGTGCGCGGCAACTGGGGGCGGGATGCGTGGAGCGCCAACCGCGGGACCGGCACGGGGGCCGGGAGCGGTGCGGGCGCGGGGGCGTCGCCGGGGGCTGCGGCTGCTGGCGGCGTTGCCGGTGGCGTGGCCGGTGCGGCGGGGGCGCCCGGGCCGGGCGTGTGGACCGCCGATGCGGCAGGCACCGCCACGGGGCCGGAGACGTCGGCGGACGCGGCGGGGGCCGCTTCCACCACCACGTCGGCACCGGATGCGGCGGGTACACCGGATGCGGCGGACACCGTTCCGCTCGACTCCGCGGCCGACGCCACAGAGACCGACGCCTCGGCGACCAAGCCCTTGCTCGACGTCACCGCCGAGCCGACCGAGCCGCCCGCACCGACCGTCGGCGCCTCGCAGGAGGACGTGGACGGCTGGCGCACCAGGCACGCCAGCTGGCAGGCCGAGCACGCGCAGTGGAAGGCCAGACTCGACGAGGACATGCGCGCCGTGAAGCGGCAGCGCGCCGCGGAGATGCGCGCCCAGGCGTCGGTCGCGACCGCGGAGGCGGCCGCGCAGCGCAGGGCGTACCGGGCCGCGAACCCACGGATCGGCGCTGCGTTCGGCTGGGCGACGATCGGCCTCGCCCTCGTGGCCGCCGCCATCGTGTCCGCCATCTGGGAGCCCACCACCGGCTTGACCGGTTACGGCGTGACCGCCGCCCTTGCCGCTGCCACGCTGGTCTTCGGCGTCGCGACACTGATCGCCGGGTTGGCCAGGAGGCGGAGCGGGTTCCTGATCTTCCTCGGCATCCTGCTCGCCGTGGTGACGCTGGTGACGGCGTGGGTGCCGCGCAGCGGTCAGATCGTCTTCGACGGAGCCTGGCTGCGACCGACGGGGAACGCTCAGTACGCTCAGCCGTTCGGTGACACGACGATCGTCTTCGAGGATGCTCTCGAATCCCATCGCGGAACTCCGGTGGTCGACTTCGTCAAGGGCGGGGGCACCACCACCCTCCTCCTCGGTGCGGACAAGACGGTCTCGATCGTCGCGACCACCCGCGGCCAGGGGATCTCGGTGGGCGACGCCGACGGAGGCCGCACCGAGCACACCTGCACGACGTCTGAC
This sequence comes from Leifsonia araucanica, assembly GCF_051161895.1. Lineage (NCBI taxonomy): Bacteria > Bacillati > Actinomycetota > Actinomycetes > Micrococcales > Microbacteriaceae > Leifsonia > Leifsonia araucanica. The sequence goes on along the minus strand of NZ_JBMBTW010000002.1, from coordinate 3,519,930 downwards.
GACGACCGTCTCTGCACCGTGGACCTGATGGTCGGGCCGTCGAAGAAGGCGGACGCGATCGTCCGCGTCCAGCAGTTCGACCAGGTGGTCGTCCAGCAGAACACCGAGGAGGTCGCACGATGAACGAGACCGGCAACACACCGGCAGGCAACACAGCAGGCACCAATGCGGACAGCACCCCGACGGTCGTCTTCGGCCAGGAACCGGGGTGGGGCGCGCAGCAGCAGCCCCCCGCATCCCGTGGCTCTGCACAGATACGCTGGGGCGGAGTGGTCTGGGGCATCATCCTCATCGCGTTCGCCGTCGGCACCCTCGCCGTGCTCTCTGCCCGCGACCGGCTGATCGCCGCGCAGGCGTGGTTCGCGTCACTCACCCCGGCGAGCGCGTGGGCTCTCGGCCTCGCGGTCGCCGGCGGGATCATCGTGGTGCTCGCCGTTCTCGGCGGAGTGAGGAGCGCTCAGCGCCGCCGCCGGGCATGATGGGTGGATGAGCGCTCGTCCCCTCGGAGGTCCAGCCGTCGTCGTCCGTGACCTGCGGAAGTCGTACGGTCCGTTCGAGGCCGTCCGCGGGGTCAGCTTCGACATCGAGCAGGGCGAGACCTTCGCCCTCCTCGGTCCCAATGGGGCGGGCAAGAGCACCACCATCGAAATCCTCGAGGGCTACCGGGATCGCAGCTCGGGCGACGTGAGCGTGCTCGGCGTCGACCCGCACCGCGGAGGGTCGGAGTGGAAGGCGCGACTCGGGATCGTCCTGCAGTCCGGCGGGGAGGCCGCCGATGTGACGGTGCGCGAGCAGGTGGCGCACTTCTCCCGCTTCTACCCGGCCAGGCGGGATGTGGACGAGCTGATCGCGGCTGTCGGGCTCGCGGAGAAGGCGAAGGTGCGCATCCGGAACCTGTCGGGCGGTCAGCGACGACGACTGGATGTGGCGCTCGGCGTGATCGGGCGGCCGGAGCTGCTGTTCCTGGACGAGCCGACCACGGGGTTCGACCCGGAGGCGCGGCGCGAGTTCTGGCAGCTGATCCGCGACCTCAAACGCGAAGGGACGACGATCCTGCTCACCACCCACTACCTCGACGAAGCCGCGCAGCTGAGCGACAGGGTCGCGGTGATCGCGCGCGGCGAACTGATCGACATCGGGGCGGTCGGCTCCATAGGAGACGCGGCGGCGCGCATCCCGATCGTGCGGTGGCGGGATGCGGACGGGCGGCTGCGCGAAGAACGCACGGACGCGCCGGCGGCGGTGGTCGCCCGGCTGACCGCCGAGGTTGGGGGCGAGCCGAGGGACCTCGAGGTGATCCGGCCGAGCCTGGAGGACGTGTATCTGGGGTTGGTGCAGGCGGCGGAGTCTGCGGCGTCCAGTGCTGCTGGGCCGGCTTCTACCGGGTCGGAGTCTGCCGCATGAGGACGCTTCCGCTCGGCGTCGTCCGCATCCGGTACGAGGTGCTCACCTATTTCCGCCAGGCCGACACCATCTTCTTCACCTTCCTCTTCCCCGTGGTCATGCTCGGGATCTTCTCCGTCGCATTCCAGGGCCTCGGCAAGGTGGGCGAGGCTCCGGACGGCTCTGGCGGCATCAGCCAGGCCGCCTACTACCTGCCCGGCATGATCGCGGCGGGCATCCTGCTGAGCGGCGTGCAGAACCTCGCCGTCGACATCGCCGTGGAGAAGAGCGACGGCACCCTGAAACGCCTCGGCGGCACTCCGCTGCCCGTCGTCTCGTACTTCATCGGGAAGATGGGACAGGTGATCGTCACGAGCATCCTGCAGATCGCGCTGCTGCTGGTGATGGCGAGGGTGCTGTTCGGCGTCGAACTGCCGACGGAGCCGGAGCTGTGGCTGCGGTTCGCGTGGATCTACGCGCTGGGCATCGTGACGTCGGCCGTGCTCGGGATCGCGCTGTCCGCCGTGCCGCGAACCGGCAAGAGCGCGACGGCTGTGATCATCCCGATCGTGCTCGTGCTGCAGTTCATCTCCGGCGTGTACCTGGCGTTCAACCTGCTGCCGGAGTGGCTGCGCAACATCGCGAGCATCTTTCCGCTGAAGTGGATCGCGCAAGGGATGCGCAGTGTGTTCCTGCCCGCATCGTTCGAGTCGCAGGAGCCGAGCGGCAGCTGGCAGCTGGGGTGGATGGCCGTCGTGCTGCTGGTCTGGCTGGTCGCCGGGCTGCTGGCGTGCCGGCTGACGTTCCGCTGGATCAGGAAGGACGGCGCCTGACGGGCGCGACGCGCGCGTTTTCCACACCCGCGAGTTCTCCACCGATCTGCGCCCCGTGGGCCTCGGCGTCGGTGCTCTCTGGAACGATGAGTCCATGAGCACCACCAGCACCACACGAGATCAGGCCGTCGACACCCTCCGCGCCCTGGTCGGCGATCCGCAGGCCGACTTCCACGACGGGCAGTTCGAGGCGATCTCCGCGCTCGTCGATGACCGCAGGCGTGCCCTGGTGGTGCAACGGACGGGCTGGGGCAAGTCGGCGGTGTACTTCGTCGCCACGATGGTGCTGCGCTCCCGGGGCGCCGGCCCCACCATCCTGGTGTCCCCGCTGCTCGCCCTCATGCGCGATCAGGTGGCGGCGGCCGAACGGGCAGGGGTGAGGGCTGTGACCCTCAACTCCGCCAACCGCCACGAGTGGGACGACGTCTCTCAGCGCCTCCGCGACGACACAGTGGATGCGCTGCTCGTCTCCCCCGAGCGGCTCAACAACCCGCAGTTCCGCGACGAGTTCCTGCCAGACCTCATCGCCCGCAGTGGCCTGCTGGTGATCGACGAGGCCCACTGCATCTCCGACTGGGGCCACGACTTCCGGCCGGACTACCGGCGGCTGCGCGACCTCATCGCCACGATGCCGGACGGCGTGCCCGTGCTCGCCACCACGGCCACCGCCAACGAACGCGTGGTGGCCGACGTGGCGGAGCAGATGGGAACGGGCAGTCACGAAGACGTGCTCACCATCCGCGGGCCGCTGGCCAGGCGCTCGCTGCGCCTCGGCGTGCTCACGCTGCCGGATGCCGGCGCCCGGCTCGCGTGGCTGGTCAGCAACCTGGAACGGCTGCCAGGCAGCGGCATCGTCTACGCCCTCACGGTGTCCGCTGCGGAGGACACCGCTCGCCTGCTGCGGCAGGCCGGGCACGAGACATATGCGTACACGGGCCAGACGGATACGGCGGAGCGCGAAGACCTGGAAGGGCGGCTGAAGCGCAACGAGGTGAAGGCGCTGGTCGCCACGAGCGCACTCGGCATGGGGTTCGACAAACCCGACCTCGGCTTCGTCGTGCACCTCGGCGCCCCGTCGTCGCCGGTCGCCTACTACCAGCAGGTCGGCCGCGCCGGGCGTGCCACCGAGAACGCCGACGTACTGCTGCTGCCCGGGCAGGAGGACAGGGCGATCTGGGACTACTTCGCCACCGCATCCATGCCGTCGGAGGCGAAGGCGGACGCGGTGCTCGGCGCGCTGCACTCCGAGCCGCAGTCGACTCGCGCGCTGGAGAGCCAGGTGGACCTCAAGCCGTCCACGCTCGAACTGCTCCTCAAGGTGCTCGACGTGGATGGGGCCGTCAAGCGCGTCGCGAAGGGCTGGATCAGCACGGGCACGCCGTGGACGTACGACCGGGAGCGCTACGAGCGGATCGCCGCCGCGCGCACCGCGGAGCAGCAGTCGATGCTCGACTACGAGTCCACCGGCGAGTGCCGCATGATGTTCCTCCAGCGCGCGCTCGACGACCCGGATGCTCAGCCCTGCGGTCGCTGCGACAACTGCGCGGGCGCCTGGTATCCGGCCGCGATCGACGACTCGGCGAGCTCGTCGGTGGCGTCCGCTCTCGACAGGGTCGGGGTCGAGATCGAACCGCGCAAGCTGTGGCCGACGGGCGCTGACCGGCTGGGCGTGCCGGTGAAGGGCAAGATCGGCCAGGACGAGCAGCTGGAGCCGGGGAGGGCGCTCGCCAGGCTCACCGACCTCGGCTGGGGCGGCCCATTGCGCGAACTGCTCGGGCCGGGAGCCGTCGACCAGCCGTGCCCTCCCGCACTGCTGGCGGCGTGCATCCGGGTGCTCGCCGACTGGAACTGGGCGGAGCGCCCGGCTGCAGTGGTGGCGATGCCGTCACGCCGCCGCCCGCAGTTCGTGCAGACGCTGGCGCGTGGCTTCGCCGACGCCGGGCGGCTCCCGTTCGCCGGCACGCTCGACCTGGTCGACGGCGGTCCGTCCGGCGAGGCCGGAGGAAACAGCGCGTTCCGTCTGTCGTCGGTCTGGAACCGCTTCTCCGCCGACGCGTTGGACCTGCCCCAGGGCGTGCCGGTGCTGCTCGTGGACGACCTGGTCGACAGCCGCTGGACGATCACGGTGGCGGGGCGCACGCTGCGACAGGCTGGCGCGTCTGCCGTGCTGCCGTTCGCGGCCGCGCTGCGCGCGTGATGCGCGGTACTCCGGTCCTGCACACCGCATCGCCGGAGAAGTGAGTCAATTCGGGATCGTTTCTCCGTTCGAACGGAGTTCGCTGCGGCGTGTCTTACGAAGTCTCCTGCTGAACGCGAGCGCCGTCGCGCTGATGAAGCGGGAAGCCGGTCGCCGCCGTCGCCGGCATCAGAGCGAGACGCCGAGCAGCACGGGCTCCGGATGCAGGATGACGCCGAACTCGGACTGCACGCGGGCCTGGACGTACGACGCCAGCTGGGTCACGTCGGCGGCCGTCGCTCCCCCGCGGTTGGTGATCGCCAGGGTGTGCTTGTCGGAGATCGCCGCCCGGGAGCCGGGGAGCGAGAAGCCGCGGCGGATGCCGGACTGTTCGATCAGCCACGCGGCGCTCAGCTTCACCACGTACGGTCCACCTGCCAGGCCCGGGATGTCGCCGGGCCACACGCCGCCGCCCTCCTGGTCGGGCGCTGCCAGGCCGAGCACGCGGTCCGGCTCCGGAGGCGTCACCGGCCAGCGCGGTGCCGTGGCCGGAAGCGAGCGGGCGAAGTTCTCGGAGACGATCGGGTTGGTGAAGAACGAGCCGGCGCTGACCGAGTCCTGGTCGGCCGGGTCGAGCACCATGCCCTTGGATGCGCGCAGGGCGAGAACGGCGCGGCGCAGTTCGGCGACCGGCACTCGGGAGCCGAGGGCGACGCCGAGAGTGTCCGCCAGCTGCGCGTAGGCGATCGGGGCGCTCATCGGCGCTCCGAAGCCGCCAGGCTGGTTGCCGTCCTCCAGCTCGAGGTCCACGGACAGCACCACCCCGCGCATCCCCTGCTTCAGCACGGAGGTGCGGTAGCCGAGGCGGAGGTCGGAGCTGGTCATGGTGCGCAGCTCTCCGGTGCTCGCGTCGAGGAACTCGATGCCGACGAGCGCAGACTCCAGCTCCTGGCCGTACGCGCCGATGTTCTGCACGGGCGCTGCTCCCGTCGACCCGGGGATGCCGGAGAGGGCTTCGATGCCCGACCACCCGTTCCTGACCGTGTGGGCGACCAGCGCATCCCACGGCTCCCCCGCCTGCACCCGCAACCGGATGCGTCCGGCCCGGGCCTCGAGGCGGTCGATGCCGCGGGTGACGACGTGGATGATCGTCCCGTCGAACCCGTCGTCGCTCGCGACCGTGTTGGAGCCGCCGCCGAGGAGCGCCCACTCGTCGCCGTCACGCCACACGTCGAGCGCGGTCGCGACCAGCTCGTCGCGGGTGGACGGTTCGAGCAGGCGTTCCGGCACGCCTCCCACCTGCAGGGTGGTGAGCGTGGAGAGGGCGGGGGTCTGGTCTGACATCAGGCGAACGAGACGCGGACCTGCGCCTTGCCGAGCACGGTGCTGCCGTCGAAGGTCACGGTGAGGTCGATGCGGGCGGCCCGCGACTCCGCATCCAGCTGTCCCACTTTGGCCACGACCGAGACGTCGGCGCCGTCGGCAGGGTCGACGACCACGGGGCGAGTGAACCGCACCTGGTAGTCGGCGACGCTGGCGGGGTCGCCCGCCCAGTCGACGACGGGCTGCACCGCGAGGCCCATGGTGAGCATCCCGTGCGCGATGACGCCAGGAAGGCCCACCGAGGTGGCGATGTCGTCGCGGTAGTGGATGGGGTTGAAGTCGCCGGACGCGCCTGCGTAGCGCACGAGGTTGTCGCGCGTCAGGTGGTAGCTCTGCTCGGCGACGACGTCACCGACGGAGAGGGTGTCGAACTCGGGCATCACTCGTCTCCTCGAACGACCAGGGTGGATACGGCGGTGACGACGTGCTCGCCGGACGCGTCGACGATGACGGACTCCGCCGTGACCATCGAGTGCGCGCCGAGCGACTTGACGCTCGTGACCGTCAGCGTCGCGGTGAGCTCGTCACCGGCGACGACCGCGCGCGTGTAGCTGAACCGCTGGTCCCCGTGGACGACCCTGCTGAAGTCGATGCCGGCATCCGGCTCGGCCAGCAGCTGGGCGAGGGTCTGCTCCTGCACGACCACCGGGAACGTCGGCGGCGCGACCAGGTCGGCGTGACCGGCGGCGCGTGCGGCCTCCACGTCGACGTTGATCGGGTTGGTGGCGAGGACGGCCCGCGCGAACTCGCGGATCTTCTCGCGCCCGACAAGATAAGGACTGGTCGGGGCGAACGTCCGCCCCTGCAACTCTGGGTTCACTGCCACCCGCCCATTCTACGGAAGCGGCGCGCGGCCCCCGCCGCGCGGGAAGAACGGCGCAGACAAAGCCGCACAGATAACGCCGCGCAGACAAAGAAGAACCCCGGCGGCCGAAGCCGTCGGGGTTCTCGTGCTGGTGCTGCTGCCTACTGGCAGCTGTCGCACTGCAGCAGATCCATGGGGTCGACGGGAACCGAGTAGCCGCCAACACTGTCGCTTTCGTAGTCCATGATGGCCTCCCCTAGAAGTCTCGTTGTGCTCCGCATCTTGCGGTGTTCACCCACTATATAACCCGAATGACACGATTGTCATTCCACTACATGTAGTGTTTTCGAACTTTTTTGGCTCTTCCTTGAATTTACGCGGAACCACCGACATTTCCGTCTCGCAGACCGAGACCGAACCGCTCCCGCAACACGCCGATGGCGTCCTGCCGGTCGCCCGCGCCGCCTGCCTCGTGGCCTGCTCCCGGCCACTCGCGGAAGATCACGGGGGCGGCGTACGCGGCCGCCGCCGCGCGGGCGGTCTCCGGCGGGCAGATGTCGTCGGCCAGGCCGTCGCTGATCCAGCCGGGGGCGACGGCGTGTCTGGCGGAGGTGACGCCGTCCACGTATGCGAGCGTTCGCGCGACCGCGGTGGCGCGGTCGGGATGCGCGGTCAGGTAGTCGCGGAGCTCCAGCCACGGGCCGTTCGCCGCCAGCCGGATGCCGTCCGGCGCGTCGGTCAGGAAGGGAGCCTGGGCGAGTACAGCCACGAGGTCGGGGACGAGTGCGCCGACGCCCAGGGCGATGCCGCCGCCCTGGCTGTTGCCGATCGCCGCGACCCTGGTCGCGTCCATCTCGTCGAGGGAGCGCAGCGCATCCACGGCACGCGCCGCGTCGACGAAGACGCCGCGGTAATAGGAGCGCCGCGGGTCGTCGATGCCTTGGAGGAGGTGGCCGGTGCTCCCTCCTTCCTGCCCGTGGGTGCCGACGAGCAGCTGGGCGAACCCGGCGGCCGCCCAGGTGAGGTCGTCGATCGGCGACAGCCGCCCCGCGCCATAGCCGTTGGCGTGCACCACGGCGGGCACGGCACCGCTGCGGTGGTGCGGGATGCGCAGCCAGCCGTGCAGCCGCCTCCCCTCCCACCCGGCGAACGACACGTCGAAGACGTCGATCGCGGACAGGCCGGTGTCGACGCGCTCGCGCCGGAGGTCGAGAGGGTGCCTGCGGGCCTCGTCCAGGGCCTCCGCCCAGAAGTCCTCGTAGTCGTCCGGTGTCGGCAGCGGCTCGCGGCCGAGGAGCGCGGGGAACTCGGTGCCGGGGTGGGTGATCGTCATCGCATCGCTCCTGAGGAATTACGAAAGGAAGGGATGGGGTGGGCCGGGCGGCGCGCCCGGCCCACCCCGCGGATCAGCGGACGGTGTATCGCACGGCGTCGGTGCGCATCAGATCGCCAGACTCCTTGACCAGCATGATGGTGTGCTTGCCGTTCCGGAGGCCGGACGTGCTGAACACCTTCTGCTGGGTGCGGCGGGTGTCGCTGTGCGTGTCGACGCGCTTGACCAGCTTGCCGTCGATGTACACGTCGACCACGCCCTGGTCGGGGCCGGTGGGGGCCAGCCAGTCGACGCCTGTTCCCGAGAAGGCGTACGAGACCGAGGCGCCCGTGTCCTTCGTCGAGTGGACATCGTCCAGGTAGTCCCCACGGAAGCCGACGTTCAGCGTTGCGGCGCCGACCGGCAGCGTCGCGAGGTACGCGGTGCTGAGCGTGATGGTCGAGCCGGACACGGTGTAGTCGGAGCCCTGTGCGAGCGTCTTCCCGTTCGCCGTGATGCCGGTGAACTCGCCGGGGTCGCGGAGAACGGAGAACGAGGCGGCGGCCGGAGCCTTGGTGTCGAACGACACCGATGACGGGTCGATCAGGTTCGGCTGCAGCACGTCGAGCCGGTCGATGAGCATGAACTGGCCGGACTTCATCACCACGCGCAGGGTGTGCTGCCCGTTGGTGAGGTCGGTCGCCGTGAACACCGTCTGCTGCGGCACATGCGGAGCGGACGGGGCGCTGGATGCGCTGATCGTCTTCACCAGCGACCCGTCGATGTACACGTCCGCGTCGCCCTCCGACGAGTCCAGCTCGGTCAGGTAGGAGATGCCGGTGCCTGTAAAGGTGTACGAGAACGAGTCGGTGCCCGGATGCTCGGCGTAGTGCACATCGTCCTGGTAGTCGCCGAAGTTGCGGCCGGAGCTGTACCCCCACTGACCCGAATACGCGATGCCGGGGTCGGTGTCGTTGATGCTCGTGGTGCGCGTCGGCCCCGTGGACGTGGACGGCGCAGGGGTGCCCGTGTCCGTCACGTTCACCGTCAGCGCCTGGGTGATCGAGGCGACCTCCGCCCCGCCGTTGCGGGTCCAGGTTCCGCCGTACTTCATCCCGAGCGCGTCGTCGTTGACCGTCACCGTCGCATCCCTGTCCGGCGTCACCCTGAGCAGCCGCACACCGTGGATGGGCACGTCGGAGGCCACGAACGCGTCTTTCACGCGGCCCAGGTTCTTGTGCGACCACAGGTCACGGACGGTGGCAGGGCCCTTCAGCCCGATGTCGGACCAGTTCGCTGTCACGTCCGACTCGGAACGCCCGAGGTTGAACAGCGCGACCGTGTAGCTGCCGTCGGCGTTCAGGGCGTACCAAACCTGCTGCTTCGCGGTCGTGGACACCGGACGGGCGGGGACGCCGGCCTGGTCGACGGCGCTGACCTCCTTGTTGGTGAGCAGTTCGAGGCCGAGCGTGTCGAGCTTCGTGAGGTCGTTGCCGGTGTACATCGGCGCCGCAGAGATCGCCCACAGCGTGGTCGCCGTGCGCCGCTCATCCGGGGTCAGGCCGTCCATCTTCCCGTTTCCGACGTCGAGGGAGTCGAAGTCGTTCCATCCGCCGGGACCGGCGTGCCTCCACCAGTCAGCGGCCCGAGGGAAGAGCCTGTTGATGTTGTCCCACTGGGTGAGGGCTTCGCCGCCGCAGTAGCACTCGACGTCCCAGTCGACGCGCCAGCCGTTCGCGTACTGCTTCCAGTAGTCGGCGTAGTTGATGTCGAGCGCCCAGGAGAGCTCGAACCAGATGCCGTGCTTCTTGAGGGCAGACGACCACGCGGCGACATCGTCGCGCGCATCCACCGATCCGTCGCTGATGCCCGAACCGGGGGTGACACTGTCGAACTTGACGAAGTTGACGCCGAGGTCGGCCAGTTCGTCCGCGATCGAGTCGACGTACTTCTGCGCGCACGGGTTCGAGAAGTCGATGCGGTAGCCGATCTTCCAGTAGTCGGCCTGCTGCGGAGGCTGCTTCATGATGTCGTGCGTGGTGCAGCCCGGTGCGTTCGCGATCGGGTACGCCTTGTCTGCAACCTCCGACGAGATGCCGGGGATCAGGTAGACGCCGAACTTCTGACCGTTGGCGTGCACGTGGTCGATGACCTTCTTGAGCCCCTGCGGGTACAGGGCGACGCTTGGAGTCGGCCTGCCGTTGGCGTCGACGCCGTCGCTCCAGCCTGCGTCGACGTTGATGCGGTCGTAGCCGGCCTTGCCGAGCTTGGCCTTCATCGCGTCGGACTGGGCGATCAGCTGGTCTGCGGTGATCCACTTCCCGTTCCCGCTGTAGACCTGCATGCTGTAGCTGCTCCAGCCCAGGTACGGCTTGAGCGCCCACGGGTCGGCGGTGGATGCGGCCGGCGGGACGGGCGACGGCACGGCAGCAGTGGATGCTTTCGGCGTGGCCGTGGGCGTCGCCGTAGCGGTGGACTGCGGCGTCGCAGTGGCTTCCGGCGTGGCCGTGGCTTGCGGCGTCGCCGTGGCTTGAGGCGTGGCCGTGGCGCTCGGCGTCGGCGTCGTGGTCGGATCCGGCGTCGCGGAAGCCGGGACGGCGGCAGCCGCCACCAGTCCCAGCGCCGCGACCGCGGCGACGAGAGCCGGCAGGCCCCGTCGCATGCGTGTTCTGCGAGTCATGCGTTCTTCCTCTCTGAAGAGCCCCTGACGCGTCGGTGCGGGAGGAGCGATCGGTGCGGTGGGCCGTCTGGGTGGCGTGCCTGGCCTGCGTCCGGCGTCAGGGGATCCTGACGAGGTCGAAGAACATCGCCTGCTGGGGGTTGAGGGTGGGGAGCGGGACGCCGGCGACGGCGAGCACCGATCCGGGGAGGGTGGTGCCCGCCTGGTCGAGAGCGGCGGTGATCCAGGACGGGTCGGCGCTCTGGTGGCGGCTGGCCGGACCGAACTCGTCGCGGATGCGCACGCTGTACCGTGCGTCCGGGTCGAGGCCGGGGAAGCGCACGCGGCCGGACTGCCCGGGAGCCGAGGTGGCGAGCCGCGCCCAGGTGTACACGGCGCGCGAGCCGTCGTCGGCGACGATCCCGGTGAACACCGTCGCGTCGTCGGCGACGTCGGCGTTGACGATCCGGCCGGAATGGATGAGACCGCGCAGTTCGCGGTAGACGGCGCCCCACTGAGCGATGACCGCCAGCTCATCGTCGTCCGCCTCCTGCAGATCCCATTCGATGCCGGCGTGGGCCGTGAGCGCCACGATCAGCCGGAAGGACAGGTCCGTGCGGCGGGTGGTCGTGTGCGACCTCTCGGCGCCGAGGTGGGAGCCGATGAGCTCCGGCGGGACGAGCATCCTGGTCCACCGCTCGATCTGCAGCCGCTCGACGGGATCGTTGCAGTCGGACGCCCAGACCCTGTCGGTCCGCTGCAGGATGCCGAGGTCGACGCGACCGCCGCCTCCCGAGCAGGTCTCGATCTCGAGGTGCGGGTGGCGCGCACGCAGCGTGTCCAGCATCCGGTAGAGGGCGATGGTCTGGTCGTGCACGGCGGGGCGGTCGATGCCCGCGTAGCCGCTCACCGCCTCGGAGAGGTCCCGATTGTGGTCCCACTTGATGTAGTCGACCGCGTACTCGTCCACGATGGCGCTGATCTGGCCGAGCACGTGCTCGTACGCCTCCGGGCGCGTGAGATCGAGCACGTACTGGTCGCGAGCGGCCGCACCGAGTTCGCGCGGCCCGAGCACCCACTCGGGATGCGCGCGCGCGAGATCGGAGTCGAGGTTCACCATCTCCGGCTCGAACCAGATCCCGAACTGCATTCCGCGTTCCCTGACGTGCTCCACGAGCGGGCCGAGCCCGTCGGGCCAGACGGTCCGGTCGACCACCCAGTCTCCGAGGCCGGCGTTCGCGTCGCGCCGGTCGTGGAACCAGCCGTCGTCGAGCACGAAGCGTTCGACACCCACTCGGGATGCGCGATCCACCAGGGCGGTGAGCCGCTCCAGGTCGTGGTCGAAGTAGACGGCCTCCCACGAGTTGAGGGTCAGAGGACGCGGCGAGCGCGGGTGCGACGGGCGCGCCCGCAGCCGCCGGTGCAGGCGGTCGGCGATGCCGTCCAGTCCAGCACCGGACCAGACGAACAGCACCGTGGGCGCCACGTACCTGTCACCGGCGGCGAGCGCGATCTCGCCGGGCCGGAGGCCTTCCCCGACGCCGATGACCGACGAGAAGGCGCCCGCCCCCTCGGTGAGCCGCTCGACGACGTACTCGGCGTCGCCGCTCCAGGCGAGATGCGTGGCCCACGCCTCCCCACGGCCGAAGCCGAGGTCCTCCGTTCCCGCGACGACGAGGAAGGGGGCGTCGTGCCCCGGCTTGCCGCGGCGGGCGCGGCGGACATGGCTGCCGAAGGAGAGCTCACCGCGCTGCGGCGCCCGCTCACGACACCATTTGCCGGTGAAGTCGAGCATCTCCACGGCCCGATCGGGCACGGGGAGCAGGACGCGAAGGGCGTCGAGCGTGTACGGGACGTCGGTGCCGGCCGCGTCCAGCGCGACATCGCGCACGACGGAGACATCGATGGAGAGCACCCCGAAGCGGTCGAGACGGATGGTCATGGTCGACCGCAGCCCGGTGACCGCATCCTCCAGCTCGATCTCGATGCTGCCGCCGCTGTCGTCACCATCGTGTTCGGAGCGCGCAGCGACGGTGCGCGGTCGCGGCGTGGTGGCGGTCCCTGCGGCGTGGCCCTCCTGCGCAGGTGTGCCCGCCCATCCCTCGAACTCGGTGGGCCAGAGGCTGAACGCCCGGGGGATGTCCGGCGCGTTGTTGAGCACGGCGGGGCCGCCGGTCTCCCGGAGGGCCGCAGCTTCCGCGTCGCTGAGCGGGCCGAGGTCGGCTCCCCAGTGCAGGACGCGCGGCACGCGTCCTGCCGTGTCGATCACGATGGATGTGCCTGCTGCACGCAGGGCAAGAACGGCGCCGTAGCCGTCGAGCATGAGGAGCTCCTAGCGAATGGAGGTTACTTGACAATGTAAATTAACCACGCTTAGTGTTTCGAGTGCAACCCCCGGAAGGACGACCGATGACGATCTCCGACGCGACGCCCGAGCAGACGCTCCGGCTCGCTTGGCACGCCCCCGCGACCCGCTGGGAGGAGGCACTCCCCCTCGGAGACGGCTTCCTCGGCGCGATGGTCTTCGGCGGCGCAGGCGGCCGCTACCAGGTCAACGACGCGACCGTCTGGTCCGGCACCCCCGAGACGTCGGCGGACGAACTCCGCCGCCTGGTCGCCCAGGGAGCAGGACCGGAACGTCTGACCGAGGTGCGCGCCGCGCTGGCGGCCGGCGACCTGGACAGGGCGGAGGAGCTGCTGCTCACCTTCGAGGGCCGCTACAGCCAGGAGTTCCTCCCGTTCGTCGATCTCGGCGTCGAGCTCCCCGGCGCGCAGCAGGTCGAGGGCGAGCCCGCAAGGATCCTGGACCTCGACCGGCGGCTCGTCACGGAGACGCTGCAGGTCGGAGGCGCCCGCGTCGAGCGCGTCTCCCGCGTGGATGCCCGGACACTGCTGGTGTCGATCACCGCAACGGAGCCGCTCCCCGAGGTGCGCCTGACCCTCACCACGCCGCTGCGCGAGCTGGGGCGCACGTCCTCCGGCGAGACGCTGACCATCGACGTCGCGGTCCCCATCGACGGTGCGCCGCTCCACGAGCAGTCCGTCCACCCTCCCCTGCGCTACGCGGAGCAGGGGGACGGAGGCTACGACGGCTTCGCCGCCGCGGCCGTCTCCGTGTGGAGCGACGGCACGACGGAGCACGGGGACCCCGGTCTCGTCGTCCGTGGCGCCCGCACGCTGCTGATCGCCCTCTCGTCCTCCACCCGCGCTGAGTCATGGTGGGCCGGCGCGGACGACGAGTGGCGGACCGTCTCCACCGAGACGATCCGGGACCGCGCACGGGACAGAGCCACCGGCGCCATCGCCGGCGGTCGCGCCCCGGCCGCGGATGACGAACCCCGTCATCCGGCGGCGGCGCGGTTCGCGATCGGCGGACGACGCGAAGGACTCTGGGACGTGGACACCGACGTCCTGCTGGGCGACGACCGGCTGAGGGCGACCGTCGCGGCCGAGTACGGCCGGTACCTCCTCACGTCGTCGTCGCGCGCTGGCGGACCAGCCGCGAACCTGCAAGGCATCTGGAACGGCGAACTGCGCCCGGCGTGGTCGTCCAACTACACGATCAACATCAACACCCAGATGAACTACTGGGCAGCGGGACCGCTCGCGGTGACGGCCTGCGCCGAACCGCTGATCTCCCTCGTCGAGCGGCTGGCGCTCACCGGGCGCGACGTCGCGCGCGAGCTGTACGGCTGCCGCGGCTGGGTGGCCCACCACAACAGCGACCTCTGGGGCTGGAGCCTCCCCGTCGGGATGGGCCACGGCGCTCCCAGCTGGGCGATCTGGATGATGGGCGGGGTCTGGCTCACCCACTCGCTCTGGGACATCTACGAGTTCACCGCGGACGACGATCTCCTGCGCGAACGGATCTGGCCGCTCATGCGGGGCGCGACCGAATTCTGCCTCGACTGGCTCCAGGTGGATGCGGACGGCGTCGGGTACCTGGCCCCCTCCACCTCTCCGGAGAACTCGTATCGGGACGCCGACGGCATGCCGCGCGCGCTCGGGCTCACGGCGACGATGGACACGGAACTGATCCGCTCCCTCCTGCAGCGCTCACTGCGCGCGCTGGACACGCTCGGACTGACCGACCGGCTGCGCCCGGAGATCGAGGCGGCTCTCGCGGTCATCCCCGAGCCCGGCATCGGCAGCGACGGACGACTGCTCGAATGGTCGGAGGAGGTCGAAGAGCACGAGCCCGCCCACCGCCACCTGTCAGCGCTCGTCGCCCTCTACCCGCTCGAGCTGATCACCCCCGACAACACCCCGGCGCTCGCCGACGCGGCGCGACGCTTCCTCGACGCCCGCGGTGACGGCGCGATGGGATGGTCGTGGGCCTGGAAGATCGCGCTCCGCGCCCGCCTGGGCGACGGCGAGACGGCGCACGAACTCCTGCAGCAGGCGCTCACGCGGTACGACGGCGATGCGCTCAGGCACGGGCCGGTCGACGGCTCGGAGTGGGGCGGTCTCCTGCCGAACCTGTTCAGCACGCATCCGCCGTTCCAGATCGACGGCAATCTCGGCTTCCCCGCTGCCATCGCGGAGCTGCTGCTGCAGTCCCACGCGGGCGTCGTGCACCTGCTTCCCGCCCTGCCAACGGCGTGGACGGACGGCTGGGCCACCGGCCTGGGCGTCCGCGGCGGGCTCACGGCCGACCTGGAGTGGTCGGACGGCCGCCTCGTGACCGCCGTGCTGCGCAACCCCCGGTCGGAGCCGGTGACGGTGCGCATCCGGTACGGGACCACCGACCGCGACGTTCAGATTCCTGCCCGCGGGGAGCACACCGTTCAGCATCCCGTGGACGAGTTCCCCGTACGCTTGGAGATGGAGACCGGTCGACGACAGAGGTAGGCGTGCACGAATCCACGGACGACGAGACGCGCAGACGCGTCGCGCTGCTCGGTTCGTCGTCGGATGCGGCCACGCGCGTCTTCACCGCCGTCCTCACCCGCTCCCCCATCAGCCGGATCGAGGTCGCCAGGCTCACGGGGCTGTCCCAGGCCGCGGTGACGAAGGCGGTCACGCCTCTCGTGGCCGCCGGGATCGTCAGCGACGCACTCGACCCGCAGCTGACGGGGTTGCCCGGCCGTCCGGTCAGCCCGGTCGCGATCGTGCCGGATGCGGTCGTGACGCTCGGCGTGAAGGTGAACGTCGACGAGCTCGTCGGCGTCGCCACCGACCTCACCACCCGGGTCATCGCCTCCGAACGCCTGCCGCTCGCCGCGCACGACCCTGCCGCAGTCGCCGACGCCGTCGCCGACCTGTGCGATCGCCTGCAGAAGAGGCTCGGCGCACTGGCGTCCCGGCTGGCCCGGGTGGGCGTCGCGGTGTCCGGCGACGTCGACAGGACGACCGGTGTGGTGCGCGACTCCACGCTGATGGGCTGGCGGGCCGTCCCGTTCGGCGCGATGCTGCGGGAGCGCCTGTCCGTCGACGTCGTCGTCCAGAACGACGTGAGCGCCCTCACCGTCGGGGAGCACTGGTTCGGCGTCGGCCTCGGCACGCGGTCGTTCGCGATCGTCACCATCGGACGGGGCATCGGCAGCGGCCTCCACCTGAACGGCGACGTGGTCGAGGGCGCGTACGGCGTCGCCGGTGAGATCGGGCACCTGCCGCTCACGTCCCCCGACCGCGTCTGCGCGTGCGGGCGCCGCGGCTGCGTGGAGGCGGTCGCAGCGACCAGCGCGATCGAGGCTGCCGTCTCGTCCGCGCACGGACGTGCTGTGACCATCCAGGATGCGGTGGCTCTCGCCCGCGCGGGCGACCAGGCGGCCGAGCGGGCCTTCGCCGAGGCGGGAAGCGTCATCGGCGCGGCCATCGCCAGCCTGGTGAACCTGGTCGGCCCCGAACTCGTCATCATCGGCGGGGAGGGGGTGGCCCACTTCGACCTGTTCGAGGCGTCGCTGCGCCAGACCTACGACGAGCACGTCTTCTCCTCGGCGGGTCTCTGCCGCATCGTCGTCCGGCCGCACACCTTCGAGGACTGGGCCAGGGGCGCCGCCGCGACAGCCATCCGGTCCCTGGCCGGCTGACTGACCGACCGGCCGACCGGCCGAACGCATCCGGAGACGCCGGCGGGCGGGCACCCGTCGAGGTGCCCGCCCGCCGTCGCGCTGACTACTTCTTGGACTTGTCGTACGCCGTCTGCAGGCTGCTCAGGTAGTCCTTCAGCCCGAGGCCGTCGAAGCCCTTCACGTACGAGTCCCAGTCCGTGTCGATGTTCTTCGAGCCCGTGATGAAGGCGAGAGCGTTCTGGGTCACGTAGTTGTCGATGTTGGTCTGCTGTGTCGCGATCTGGGTCGCCTTGGCCGGGTCGGGCCACACCCGCCAGGTGGGATAGACCTGGCTCGTGTCCTCGTGCCCCTTGTACAGCTGGGTCGCATCGAACAGGCGACGCTCGTAGCCCGAGGTGTCGTAGATGTCCGTCGGCACGGCCTGCGATCCGCGGAACGCCGCGTTCTGGTTGTAGGTCGACAGGGCGCCCCACTGCACGGCGTTCGCCGCATCCTGGGACAGCTGCAGGTTGGTGAACGCCGGCTTCTCCGACGGATCGAGCGCCTTGTCGCTCGCGGCGGCCTTCGCCCAGCCCTTCCCCTCCGGACCGAAGTTGCCGTCGAGCTGGCCCTTCTCGGTGAACAGGTAGTTCACCAGCTTGATGGCGGCGACCTGGTCGTTCTTCGAGGCCTTGTTGGTCAGCAGGAACGTCGCACCGGGCGTGCTGCCGAAGGCGTATGTCGCATAGTCTGCGCCATCCGGCCCGGTCAGCGGCGGCACGGCGTCGTACTGCTTGTCCCTGCCGTCCTTCGCACCAGGGCTCACGAAGATGTACGGGTGAAGGGCGCTGGCGCTGCCCAGTACGACCGGTCCGGCGTTGTTGCCCTCCTGGGCGAGCGCTGCGGGGTTCTGCGTGAACGCCCCCTTGTCGATGAGACCGGCCTGCCACAGCGACCTGATGTACTTCAGGCCATCGCGCCATCCGTCCTTGTTCGCCTGGATGTCGACCTTGCCCTTGTTGAGCACCGTGGTGGACTGGATTCCCTTGTCCGGGTTCTGCGGGTCGTAGATGAACGCGTTCATGAAGTACGGGATCAGCGTGTCGTGCGAGTCGCCGCTGAGCGGGATCTCGTCCTTCGCGCCGTTGCCGTTCGGATCGCCGTCCTTGAACGCTTCGAGGACCTTCTTCATGTCCTCCGTGGTCTTCGGCATCGAGAGGTTCAGCTTCTTCAGCCAGTCGGTGTTGATCCACAGCTTCGACGGGTACTGGATGTGCTGGGTCTCGGCCAGCTGCGGCAGGCCGTAGATCTTGCCGTCGGGAGACGTCGCCATCGCCTTGTAGTCCGCGTTGCTGTCCAGCACCTTCTGGATGTCGGGCGCGTACTGCTTGATGAGGTCGTTGAGCGGCACGGCGACACCCTGCTGGGCGAGCTTCTCGACGTCGACCTGGTTGAACTGGTCCACCCACGGGATGAGGAGGAAGGCGTCGGGGTAGTCGCCGCTCGCCATCAGGATCTGCCGCTTCTCCGGGGCGACCGACGAGTCCTGTGTGGTGGTCTGCCAGGTGAAGTCGATGTTGAACTTCTTCGCGACCTCCTTGGTGAAGGCGTTCGTGGCGAGATCCTGCCCCGCGCCTTGCTGCGCGAAGACGCTCAGGTGCGCCGTCCCGCCGATCTTGTCGTCGCCGGCGGACGCCGAGCTGGGGGTGCAGCCCGCGAGTGCGAGCAGTGCGACGCCGCTGGCAGCGGCCGTGAGTGCTACCGAGAGTCTGCGCCGGCCGGCGCGACTGCCTGTGGTGGACATCATCGTTCGTTCCTCCTTTGGAACCTGAGTTGCGTGACGGGACGTGCGGTGTTGCGGTGGGGAGAGAGCGGGGCGGCGGATCGGCCTGGTCAGCCCTTGACCGAGCCGATGAGCACCCCTTTGTTGAAGTAGCGGGCGACGAACGGGTAGATGATCAGCACCGGAACGCTCGTGATGACGATGAGCGCGTACTTGAGCAGGTTGACCAGATCCTGGTTCTGCGCCTGGGCGGCGAGGTCGTTCGTCCCCCCGTTCGTGGCGTTGAGCACCAGGATGTTGCGCAGCACGAGCTGGAGCGGGAACAGATCGGAGCTCTTCAGGTAGAGCAGGGCGTCGAAGTAGCCGTTCCACTGCCCGATCGCGTACATGAGGGCGATGACCGCGATCAGCGGCTTGGAGAGTGGAAGCACCATCGTCCAGAGGAAGCGCCACTCGCTCGCGCCGTCGAGTTCGGCCGCTTCGACCAGCTCCTCGGGGATCGCCGAGCGGAAGAACGTCCGCGCGATGATCACCTGCCAGACGGCGACGGCCTGCGGGAGCAGCAGCGCCCAGCGGGTGTCGAGCAGCCCGAGGTTCTGCACCACCATGTACGTCGGGATCAGGCCGCCGCTGAACAGCATGGTGAACAGCAGGATGGACATGATCACGTTGCGGCCCATGAAGGTGGGGCGGGAGAGCGGCCAGGCGATGCAGACGGTCAGCGTCGTGCTGATCAGGGTGCCCGCGACCATATAGAAGAGGGAGTTCGCGTAGCCCAGCAGCACCTGCGGGTCTGCGAGCACGGTCTGGTAGCCCTTCAGCGTGAAGTCCACCGGCCAGAGGAACACCTGGCCTGCCGTGACCGCGTGCGGCGAGGAGAACGAGCTGGCGAGGATGAACAGCAGCGGGAGCACCACGACCAGGGCCGCCAGGATCAGGCCGAGGTAGATCACCACGAGCAGAGCGCGGTCGGATGCCGACTCCCTGATGCGGCGCGGCTTCGGGATGCGCGTCGTGCCTGCCGGCTTCCGGCGTTCTGTCACACGGTCGATGGTCACCACAGTCCACTCCCACTCACTCGACGTGCCACCCAGTTGACGACAAGGAGCAGCACGAGGTTGACGACCGAGTTGAAGAGGCCGACGGCGGTCGCCGTACCGAAGTCGGCGTTGAGGATGCCCAGCTTGTACACGTAGGTCGCGATGATCTCGGACTGGCCGAGGTTCAGCGGGTTCTGCAGGAGGAAGGCCTTCTCGAACCCGATCGACATGATGTTGCCGACGCTCAGGATCAGCACGATCATCGCGGTCGGCATGATGCCGGGGATGTCCACGTGCCAGATCTTCCGGAGCCTGGATGCGCCATC
The DNA here is from genome assembly GCF_051161895.1 of Leifsonia araucanica. Lineage (NCBI taxonomy): Bacteria > Bacillati > Actinomycetota > Actinomycetes > Micrococcales > Microbacteriaceae > Leifsonia > Leifsonia araucanica. The sequence goes on along the minus strand of NZ_JBMBTW010000002.1, from coordinate 3,500,237 downwards.
CACCTTGGCCGCCTCGTAGAGCGACGGGTCGATCCCCGACAGCGCCGCCATGTAGATGACCGCGGAGTAGCCGGCCGTCTGCCAGACGTCCGACCACACGTACACGTGCCGGAAGTAGTCGGGGTCGCCGAGGAAGTCGGGCGACGGAATGCCGAAGAATCCGAACACCTCGCTCAGGATCCCGAGCCTCGGGGCCATGATCAGGATCATCATCGAGACCACGACGACCGTCGAGATGAAGTACGGGGCGTATGTGACCAGCTGCACGGTCTTCTGGAACCAGCGGTGCCGCACCTCGTTGAGCGCGAGCGCCAGGATGATCGGGATGGGGAAGCTGGCCAGCACCGCGTAGCCGGAGAGGGCGAGGGTGTTCGTGAGCAGCGTGGGGAACTGCGGGTTCTGCAGCATGAGCTGGAAGTTCGTCCAGCCGACCCACGGGCTTCCCCAGACCCCGAGCACGGGGCTGTAGTTCTTGAAGGCGATGATCGCGTTGGAGATCGGCACGTACTTGAAGATGATGAAGTACGCGAGGGGAAGCACCGTCAGAAGGTAGAGCTGCCAGTGCCTCCTCAGGGAGATCCGCCAGCGCTGCCCGAGGGTTCTGCGTCGGGATGCGACTTTCCGGGGCGGCGTCGCCGGCGACGGCGGCTTCTGAGCCGTCGAGGCGGGCCGCACACTCGTCGCGGGCGGGGCGGCCGTCACGAGAGGCGCCTCTCCTGCTCGCGATGCCGGCGATGTTCGGCGGCGCACGCCCGGGTGTTTCTCACCTTCGTCATCGAAGACTCCAATAGGTCTGTTGTGCCTGCCGACGGGTCGGCCGGCTCGGATCCGTGTACAGCAAAACCTATTTTTTTGCCGTTGTCAATAATCTATTCCGGATGCTCGCCGCACGGGCCGGGCACTGGCCGGTTCGGCGCATCCTGGGCGGCATGGATGTTCATCGATTAACACACGGCGGCAACAAAATCGTTCAGGTGCGTTAGCCTCGGTGTGTGCCAGACAACATCGTCATGCCCTCCAGCGTCGGCCGCCGGCCGTCTCTCGGCACGGCGAAGTCCGCCGAGATCTTCACCAGGATCATCACGCACGGGCCGGTCAGCCGGCTCGACATCGGCCGGCTCACCGGGCTCTCGCAAGCCAAGGTGACCAAGACGGTCAGCCCGCTCATCGAGAGCGGCTATGTGACCGTCGGCGAACACGCCGAGCACTCGTTCCCCGGCCGGCCGGTGCGCCCGCTGAGCGTGGTCCCGCGCTCGATGATCGCCATCGGCGTCAAGGTCAACGCCGGGGAGATCTTCGCGGTGACCGTCAACCTCGGCAACGACGTCGTCGGCTCGACGCGCCGACGGCTGAAGAGCCACGACCCGGAGACGGCCATCGCGGCGATCGTGAGCTCGGTGTCGTCCCTCATCGAGCAGCTCGGCAGCGACGCCGAGCATCTCAGCGGGGTCGGCGTCTCGGTCTCCGGCGACATCGACACCGAGACGGGGACGGTCAGGCACTCACCCCTGCTGAACTGGAATCACGTCCCTCTCGGCACCGAGCTCGCGTCCAGGCTCGGGCTCCCCGTCACCGTGGAGAACGACGTGCGTGCCCTCGCGAAGGCGGAGCACTGGTTCGGCGTCGGCAGGGATGCGAACTCGTTCGCGATCGTCACGATCGGCGCCGGCATCGGATGCGGGATCTACGTGAACGGCGACGTCGTGGTCGGCTCGCACGGCGTCGCGGGCGAGATCGGGCACCTTCCCCTCGCGTCGTCGGATGCCCTCTGCGTGTGCGGCCGGCGAGGGTGCGTCGAAGCGGTCGCGTCCTCCAACGCCATCCGGGACGCCGTGCGCAGCGCGCGCAACGAGCCGGAGCTGACCCTGGACGACGCGATCCGCCTCGCCCACGAGGGCGACCCCAGCGCGGTCGACGCCTTCGAGCGGGCAGGGACGGCGATCGGCGCCGCCCTCGCGGCCACCGTGAACCTCTTCGGGCCGGAGGTCGTCGTGATCGCCGGAGAAGGGGTCATGGACTACGACCTCTACGAGCGTCGCTTCCGCGAAGAGTTCCTCGCGCACGCATTCGGCGCCGCGGCCAACTGCCGCCTGGTCGTGCAGCGCCACACCTTCACCGACTGGGCGCGCGGGGCAGCGGTCGCCGCCCTGCGCGAAGCGATCACGGTCTCCGCCGGGCCCGCTGTCGACTGAGGCGGCCGCTGTGTGAAGATTGAGGTCACACAGTGGGAGGGCGCATGGCGGCGACGATCCGGGATGTGGCGCGCGTGGCAGGCGTCACGCCGAGCACCGTCTCCTACGCGCTGTCCGGCAAGCGCGCCATCTCCGAGGAGACGCGGAAGCGCATCCAGCGGGCGATCGTCGAGCTCGACTTCACCCCGAACGCCGGGGCCCGGGCGCTCGCCCTCTCGCAGACGAACGTGCTCGGGATGTTCCTGCAGTTCCAGGAGGACGAGTTCGCCCCGGCGATGCTGCAGTACGTGCTCCCGGTCTCGACCACGGCGCGGACGCACGGCTTCGACCTGCTGATGGTCACCGACCCCGACGTGGATGCGGCGATCAGGCGCACCACGTCGTCGGCGATGGTCGACGGCGTCGTGCTGCTCGACGTCACGTACGACGACCCCCGGCTGGACCCGCTCCGGCAGACCAGGCAGCCGGCCGCCCTGATCGGCTACGCGAAGAACGCGGACGGGTTCGACGCGGTCGACCTCGACTTCGGGGAGGCTGCGCGCAGCGCCGTCGACCATCTCGCCGCCCTCGGGCACCGCGCGATCCTGCTCGTCACGCCGCCCAGGCACGTGTTCGAGCGCGGAGGGTCGTACGCCTGGCGGTTCCGGGATGCGGCGGCCGAACGGGCAGCCCGCCACGGCATCCAGCTGCACATCCTCGAGGGCGAGTCCAGGCAGCCCGCCCTCAGCGAGGCGATGCACGCGGCGCTGGACACGTACACCGACGCGACGGCCCTCATCGTCCACAACGACGCCACGATCGCGGCGCTCCCGTCGCTGCTGCACGCCCGCGGCCTCACGGTGCCGGACGACCTCTCGGTGGTCGGGATGTTCTCCGCGGAGTTCGGCACGGCCTTCTCGCTGCCGTATACCGCCGTGGACACCCGGCCGGAAGCGCTGGGCGAGTGGGCCGTGTCCCGGCTGATCGAGCGCATCGCCGACCCTGAGCGGGCCGAGAAGCCGCAGGTGCGGCTGATCGAGCCGGGATTCGTCGACCGTGGGAGCACACGCGCGCTGTCCTGACGCGCATCCCGTGGCCTCGGCCGTTGCGAGTCGAACCGGTTCACAAAGCGCGGTGATCAGCCCGGAATCGGGCCGCTCTCCCCTCGATCCAGGCCTCCGAGGGGCGCGGGGCACCTCTTTTTCGCAGAATCGAAGCGGTTCGACTTGTGCGTCTCGTCGTTGTGAGTTATCTTCGTCGAAGCGGTTCGACACATCCCGGAACGAACCCACTTCTCGATGAAGCGAAGGAGGCGAACGATGGCTGTCACGATCACCGACGTGGCCAGGGCCGCCGGGGTCTCCACGAGCACCGTCTCCTACGCACTGTCCGGCAAGCGCTCGATCTCGCCGAAGACCAGGCAGCGCATCGACGACGCCATCAACGCCCTCGGTTTCATCGTCAACGCCGGGGCACGCGCCCTCGCCACCTCTCAGACGATGGTCATCGGCCTGCTCACCCAGTTCCACGCCGACGAGTTCGCCCCGGCGATGCTGGAGTACATCCTCCCCGTCTCCGACACCGCCAGAGAGTTGGGCTACGACATCCTGCTGGTCACCGAGCTGGACAGCGTCGCCGCCCTGCGCCGGGTCACCAGCTCCGGGATGGTCGACGGCGTCGTGCTCCTCGACGTCGTCCACGACGACCCGCGGCTCCAGACGCTCCGCGAGGCGAGCCAGCCCGGCGCGCTGGTCGGCCTCCCGAAGCGCACGGAAGGGCTCGACGTCTTCGACCTGGACTTCGGCGAGTCGGCCAGGATGCTGGTCGACCACCTGCACGCGCGCGGCCACCGCGAGATCATCGTCGTCTCCCCTCCCACCCACGTCTTCGAGCGCGGCGGCGCATACGGCTGGCGATTCCGGGACGCCGCCCAGGAGCGCGCCGCCCGATACGGGCTGCAGATGCACTCGTACTACGGAGAGGCCAGGCAGCCGGAGATCGGCCGGAGCATCAACGCGATCCTGGATGCGCGCCCCTCAGCCACCGCGATGATCGTCCACAACGACGCCACGATCGCCGCACTCCCGTCCGTGCTCACCGCGCGCGGCGTCAGCGTCCCGGACGACCTCTCGGTCGTCAGCCTGTACGCACAAGACTTCGGAAGGGCGTTCTCGCTGCCGTACACGGCGGTCGAGAGCTCCCCCGATCAGCTGGGCCGTTCAGCGGTCCGGCAGCTCGTCCGGCGGATCACCTCCCCCGATCTCGCCGGACCGGCGGTGACGAGATTCGTCGCGCCGGAGATCACCGACCGTGGGAGCACCCGATGACGGTCTCGCGCAGCCCGGTCGGCCACCCGCAAATGCATGATTCAAGGAGGAATACTGTGATCACCAAGAAGACCAGCCGGCTCGTCGGCGCTGCGGTCGTCGCCGCCGCGATCGTCGCGGGCGTGGCCGCCTGCTCCGGCTCGGGCTCCGGCTCGAGCAGCAGCGCCGGAGGGACATACACGTTCTGGGACCCGTACCCGCAGTTCGACGCTTCGGCCGACTGGACCAAGCTCGTCGAGCAGTGCGGCACCGACGCCGGAGTGACGATCAAGCGCACCGGATACGACACCAGCGACCTCACCAACAAGGCGCTGCTCGCCGGGCAGCAGGGCAACTCCCCCGACCTCCTGCTCGTCGACAACCCCGTCGTCTCGACCCTGGCCGACGCCGGCATCCTGACCGACACCGGCGAGAACAAGCTGGACACGTCCGACATCCAGAAGAACATCCTGGCCGCAGGCGTCGTGGACGGGAAGACGTACGGCGTGCCGATCGGCGCGAACACCCTCGCCCTCTACTACAACAAGGCGGTGCTGAAGACCGCGGGGGTCGACATCAGCACCGTCAAGGACTGGAACAGCCTCACCGACGCTCTCGCGAAGGTCACGGCCGCCGGCAAGAAGGGCATCACCTTCTCGGCCATCGGCACGGAGGAGGGCAGCTTCCAGTTCCTGCCGTGGTTCTGGGGTTCCGGCGCCGACCTGAAGAAGCTCGACTCCGACAAGGCTGTCCAGGCCCTCACGCTCTGGACGGACTGGGTCAAGAAGGGCTACGCGCCCAACTCGGTCATCAACAACACGCAGACCACCAGCTGGCAGGAGTTCGCCACCGGTGACTTCGCGTTCGGCGAGAACGGCACCTGGCAGCTGGGCAACGTGAAGAAGGCCGGTATCGACTACGGCATCCTCACGGTCCCCGGCATCGACGGAGGCGCGGCGGCCGCACCGACCGGCGGTGAGTTCATGACGCTCCCCGTCCAGAAGGACACCGCCCGGTACGCCACCTCCAAGAAGATCGCGGACTGCCTGACGAGCACGAAGAACTTCGTCAAGACGGACACGACCCTCTCCTACATCGCTCCGACCTCGGCAGCGCAGAAGGAGCAGGTCGCGGCCAACCCGGAACTGCAGCCGTGGGTCGACGCGGTCGCGGCCGCCAAGGGTCGCACCAGCGACAACCTCGGCACCAAGTACCCGAAGATCTCCCAGCAGCTCTGGGGTGCGGTGCAGAACGCGCTGAGCGGCGCCCAGACTCCGGAGGCCGCACTCAAGGCAGCCCAGTCCGCCGCAGCGGCAGCCACCAAGTAATCCGAACCGAAACGCACCTGAGGTACAACCGATGACAACCACCCAGACAGTGCCGCCCGGTTCTGTCGGAGACCACGGTGGGGTGGCGCCCGTCGCCACCCCACCCCGGTCTCGACGGCGCTCCCGGCGCTCCACGCAGTGGGCCGCCTGGGCGTTCCTCGCCCCGGTAGTGATCTACCTGGCGGTGTTCTACGCCTACCCCCTCTACCGCAACATCGAGCTCAGCGTCCGCGACTACACCGTCCGGTCCTTCGTCCAGGGCGGCGCTCCGTTCGTCGGGTTCGACAACTACGTCAAGGTGTTCCAGGATCCGACCTTCGGGCCGGCGTTCCTGCACACCGCCCTCTTCACCATCGTCTCGATCGTCTTCCAGTTCACGATCGGGATGGCGCTGGCGGTGTTCTTCTACCAGAACTTCCGTCTGTCGGCCACGCTGCGCGCCCTGTTCCTGGTGCCGTGGCTGCTCCCGCTGATCGTCTCGGCCTCCACCTGGTCCTGGATGCTCAACAGCGACTCCGGCGTGGTGAACGCCACCCTCAACGCCTTCGGGCTCTCCGGAGTCAACTGGCTGACGTCGCCGGACTGGGCCCTCACCAGCGTGATCATCGCGAACATCTGGATCGGCATCCCGTTCAACCTGGTGATCATCTACTCGGGCCTGCAGAACATCCCGACCGACCTCTACGAGGCCGCATCCCTCGACGGCGCGAACGGGTGGCAGAAGTTCTGGCGGGTCACCTTCCCGCTGCTGAAGCCGGTGTCGGCCATCACGATCCTGCTCGGCCTGATCTACACCCTCAAGGTGTTCGACATCATCTGGATCATGACCCGCGGCGGTCCGGGCACGTCGTCGACGACGTTCGCGACCTGGTCGTACCAGCTGGGCTTCGCATCCACGCTGCCCGACTTCAGCCCGGCGGCGGCCGTCGGCAACGTCCTGATCGTCATCGCACTGATCTTCGGGCTCATCTACATCCGCACGCAGCGAAAGCAGGACGCAGCATGAACGGGAAGCGACCATGGTGGAAGACGATCGTCGGGGTCGTGCTGACCCTGATCATGCTCTTCCCCGTCTACTGGATGATCAACGTCTCGCTCACGCCCACCACCGAGATGCGGAAGAGCCCGCCGAACCTGTTCCCGATCCACGCGACGTTCGAGGGCTACCAGGCGGTGATCAGTCAGCAGCTCCCCTACCTCGGCACGAGCCTGCTCGTCGGCCTCGGCACGGTGATCCTGACCGTCGCCATCTCGGCGCCCGCGGCGTACTCGCTCGCGAAGCTGCGTCCGCGAGGCCGCGGAGTGCTCAACTTCGTGCTGCTGATCGCGCAGATGATCCCCGGCATCATCATGGCGATGGGCTTCTACGCCATCTACCTCAACCTCGGGATCCTCAACACGCTCTGGGGGCTGATCATCGCCGACTCCACCCTCGCCGTGCCGTTCGGCGTGCTGATCTTCACCGCGTTCATGTCCGGCATCCCCGACGAGCTGATGAGCGCCGCCAAGATCGACGGCGCAGGGAGCTGGCGGACCTTCCGCTCCATCGTGCTGCCGGTGAGCCGCAACTCCGTGGTCACGGTGTCGCTGTTCGCGTTCCTGTGGGCGTGGTCGGACTTCATCTTCTCGTCGACGCTCAACAGCGGCGGCACGATGCAGACGATCACGCTCGGCATCTACAAGTACATCGGCAACAACAACCAGGAGTGGAACGCGATCATGGCGACCGCGGTCGTCGCATCCATCCCGGCCGCCGTGCTGCTCGTGATCGCCCAGAAGTACGTCGCCGCCGGTGTGACCGCCGGCGCGGTGAAGGACTGAGGCGATGACGCCCCTCGACATCGACGAGGTCCCCTTCTCGACGCGCGGCGCGTGGATCGACCTCTCCCGCATCGTCGGCCTGCACGAGCGCGCCGAGGACGTGCACCTGGTGACGCACCAGACCGGGATGCACCCCATCCTGCGCCTGATGCCCGAGGCGGGCGGCGCCCTCCTGTCTCCGCGTCTGGTCATGGCGCCGGAGGTCCTCTCCTGGGTCGCGGAGGGCGGGCGCGTCGATGCCGTCTTCGACGGGCGCAGCACCATCCGCTTCCGGGGCACCGGTCTCGGGATGCGGTTCGTCGCGTCCGGCGAGCTGACCCCGTTCACCGGCGCCTACCTCTTCCGCGATCCGCTGGACGGCGCCGTGGTGCTCACCAGCTACGAGTCCGGACGGCGGTACCGGTTCACGGTGCTCTCCGGCGAGGCGACGGTGGTCGGCGCCGGAACGGTGGGAGGAGCAGAGCGGTCGGTCACGCTCGATTCCGGCGTGGCGTGGGAGCTGGCGGTCGAGGAGCTGGACACGGCGGCTGCCGCCTACGACGGCGCAGCCGACTTCGACGACATCGTCGCCAGTCAGGCCCGTGCGTTCGAGGACTACGCGAGCCGCCTGGCCGGGGGCACCGGGAGCGCCGACGGCGAACTCGACGCCGCCGTCCGCAAGGCCGCGTACGTGATGTGGTCCGCCACCGTCGCGCCATCCGGGTTCGTCGGGCGGGAAGCCGTCCTGATGTCCAAGCACTGGATGGACAAGGTCTGGAGCTGGGACCACTGCTTCAACGCCATCGCGCTCGCGGAGGCCGACCCGGATGCTGCGCTCGCCCAGTTCCTCCTCCCCTTCGACCACCAGGACGCGTCCGGCGCCCTGCCGGACTCGCTGACGCACTCCGAGGTGCTCTACAACTTCGTCAAGCCGCCGATCCACGGCTGGGCGTTCGCCCAGCTGCGCGCGCGGTCGTCCCGGCCGTTCACCGCCGCGGAACTGCACGAGGTGTACCGGCGGCTGGCCGCCTGGACGCGCTTCTGGCTGGACTTCCGCCGCGCCCCCGCGCATCCACTGCCCTACTACCAGCACGGGAACGACAGCGGCTGGGACAACTCCACGACGTTCGACCGGTCGCGGGTGATCGTCTCGCCCGACCTCTCCGCCTTCCTGCTCCTGCAGCTGCACGAACTCCAGGAGCTTGCGGCGATGCTGGGGCTGAGCGAACCCGAGTGGGAGGCGGAGGCGGCGACGATCGAGGCCGCCCTGTTCGACCGGCTCTGGACCGGAGACGGCTTCCTCGCCCTGGATGCGCTGAGCGGCGAACCGGCACCGGCGACCAGCCTGCTCAACGCGCTCCCCATCGTGCTCGGCGAACGCCTTCCCGCGGAGGTCGCCTCCACCCTGGCCGGGACGATCGCGGCGCACCTCACCGAGTGGGGCCCGGCCACCGAGCCCGTCACGTCGCCGCTCTACGAGAGCGACGGATACTGGCGAGGTCCGATCTGGGCGCCGTCCACCTTCCTCATCGAGGACGGTCTGCGGCGCGCGGGCCACACCGACCTCGCCGACCAGGTGAGCCTCCGGTTCCGCGCGGCCTGCGAACGGTCGGGCTTCGCCGAGAACTTCGACGCCGTGACCGGCGCCGGTCTGCGCGACCGCGCATACACCTGGACGGCCAGCTGCTTCCTCACCCTCACGCTCGACGCGGCCCGCCGCGTCCACTCTCTAGGAGAACGATGACCGACACTCTCGACGCGACCAGGACCGGCGGTCCGGTCAGCCCGTCCCGGTCGGCTCTGCGGCCGCTCGGCCAGGACGAGGTGCGCTTCGTCGGCGGATTCTGGGCGGAGAAGCAGGAGCTGAACGCCTCGGCCGTCATCGACCACTGCCTCACCTGGATGGAGCGCATCGGCTGGATCGGGAACTTCGACAGGGCGGCGGACGGCTCCGTCGCCGAGCACCACGACGGCATCGAGTTCGTGGACTCCGAGGTCTACAAACTGCTCGAGGCGATGGCGTGGGAGCTCGGCCGCACCCAGGATCCCGCACTGGCGGAGACGTACCGCTCGCTGGTGGAACGCGTCGCGGCGGCGCAGGAGCCGGACGGCTACCTCCACACCTCGTTCGGCAGGGAGGGGCAGCGCCCGCGGTTCTCCGACCTGGAATGGGGGCACGAGCTGTACTGCTTCGGCCACCTGTTCCAGGCGGCGGTCGCCCGCGTGCGCACCGGGCACGACGACCTGATCGTGGACGTCGCCCGCCGCCTCGCCGACCACGTCTACCGCGAGTTCGGGCCGGACGGCCGGGATGCGATCTGCGGGCATCCGGAGATCGAGCCCGCCCTCGCCGAACTCGGCAGGGCGCTCTCCGAGCCGCGCTATCTCGACCTCGCCCGCATCTTCATCGAGCGCAGGGGCCGCAAGCGCCTGAAGACCACGCTCTTCCAGTCGAGCGAGTACTTCCTCGACGACGTTCCGGTGCGGGACGCCGACACCCTGCGCGGTCACGCTGTGCGCGCGGAGTACCTCGCGGCCGGGGCGGTGGATGTGGCGGTCGAGTTCGGCGACGACGCGCTGCTCGCCGCCGTGAAGCGGCAGTGGGCGCACACGGTGGCGAGCAGGACCTACCTCACCGGCGGCGTCGGCTCGCACCACCAGAACGAGGAGTTCGGCAGCGACTTCGAGCTGCCGCCGGATCGGGCGTACGCGGAGACCTGCGCCGCGATCGGGTCGGTCATGCTCAGCTGGCGGCTGCTCCTGCAGAGCGGGGATGCTGCGTACGCGGACGTCATCGAGCGTACCCTGCTCAACGCGGTGCTCGTCTCGCCACGGGAGGACGGCAGGGCGTTCTACTACGCGAACACGCTGCATCAGCGCGAGCTCGGGTCCGTCCCTGCGGAGGACCAGCTCAGCGAGCGCGCGGAGGCGAGCCTGCGCGCGCCGTGGTTCGAGGTCTCGTGCTGCCCGACGAACGTTGCGCGCACGCTGGCGAGCGTCGCGTCGTACGTGGCAACGGCGTCGGCGGACGGCGTGCAGCTCCACCAGTTCGGCGACATCGACATCGAGACGTCCGTCGCCGGGTCGCCCGTGCGCATCCAGGTGCGCGCACCCGGCTACCCGTTCGACGGCCGGGTCTCCGTGACCGTGGACGCTGCCGAGGGGATCGAGCTGAGCGTGCGGATCCCGTCGTGGGCGTCCGGCGCCGACGTCTCGCTGGGAGGCGAGCCGGTGCTGCCGAAGGACGGCTACGTGCGGGTGCGCCGGGTCTTCGATCCGGCAGTGCCGCTGCTCCTCGACTTCCCCATGACGCCGCGCCTCACCTACCCTGACCCGCGGATCGACGCGCTGCGCGGCACGGCGGCCGTCGAGCGCGGCCCGCTCGTGCTCTGCGTCGAGTCGACCGACCTCCCGGACGGCGACCACGTGGATGCGGTGCGCCTCCGCTCCGACACCGCGCCCACCGCGACGCCCGCCGGGGCGGCGGCTCCCGTCGACCTCGTCTCGTCCGCCTCCGGCGGCTGGCCGTACGGGACCGCGCCGCACGCGGACCCGCGCACGGCAGCCGTGGTCGAACTGCGCCCCTATTTCCAGTGGGCCAACCGCGGCCCGAGCACCATGCGGGTGTTCATCCCCCTCGCGGGCGCCTAGCTCCTGGCCGCCACCGAAGTCATCGGCGGTGGCGGCCAGGTTCCTCTTCGGAGCTACGCGTCCGAGCGACCCTGCGCATCCCCGTCCCCGCTGGCACCGAGGAGACCGCGGGCCTGCTCGGCGGCGCGGGCGATGCTGTCGCCGACGAAGTCCATGAAGCGCGCCATGTTCTCGAGCCGTGTTCCGGCGGGCGTGGCTGCGCCGAGAAGGCGGACGCCCTCCCTCGCGGTCTCGGCGATCTGCGCGTTGGAGCGAGCGGCGGCGATCATCGACTGGTACCAGACGTCGCCATCGGCGATGTAGCGCTCCCTGCGGCCGTCTCCCCGTTCCCGGATGACGAGGCCCTGACCCTCCAGCAACGCGATGGCTTTGGAGATGGATGCCGGGCTCACCTCGAGACGCCTGACCAGCTCGGCCGCGGTGAGGCTTCCCGCGTCCGTCGTGTAGAGGCTGGTGAGGACGCCGGCGGCCACGCGCGGAAGTCCGGACTGCATGAACAGCGTCGTGAAGGCGTCCTCGTACTCCCGGATGGCCGGGGAGTCCCGTCCGTCGGAGCGCGGTGAGCGCTGCGCGGTCTGGCCGGCGTCGGTGCCGGCGCCGCGGCGTTTGTGCGCGCGTTGCTCCGTCGCACGCTGGGCGAGGTCTGCCCGGTAGGCGGTGGGGCCGCCGTTGCGCATCACCTCGCGGGTGACGGTGGAGGTCGGCCGGTCGATGCGGCGCGCGATCTCGGCGTACGGCAGATCGTCGGCCAGCCCGAGGGCGATCTGCTGCCGCTCCTGTCTCGTGAGCCTGCCTGCCGCCATCCGGACCTCCCTCTCATCGTCGGGGTCAGCGTAGCGTTCACCGAGGTTTCAGTGCAACGTGGTTTTGCGTTACTTTCTGATCGAGTGCAACGATATAGCCCCTTTAACCAGGGTTTTTTCTTATCTATTGCAACATCACTGTTGCATGATTAATGAACGCAACGTAGCGTTTCGCGCATCGGAAACATCCACCAGCACCATCTAGCCATCAGGAGTTGAGCACCATGCAGACCTTCACCACCCCCTCTCCCATCGACACCCTCGTCGACGTGCCCGCCGCGCACCTTCGCTTCGTCGCGGCGGAGCGCGCAGACACCCGCGTCGAGGTCCGCCCTGTGGATGCGGCGAAGTCCCGCGACGTGAAAGCCGCGGAGCGCACGACCGTCGCGTTCGAGAACGGCGTCCTGCGGGTGGCCACCCCGCAGGACAACGCACTGTTCGGCCCGAGCGGTGCCGTCGAGGTGACGGTGCAGCTTCCGGCAGGATCGAGCATCCGGGCGACCGGCAGCGCCGAGTTGCGCGGAGCCGGCAGCTTCGGCGAGGTCGTCGTCGACAGGTCCACCGGCCCTGTCAAGGTCGACGAAGCGGCCACCGTGCGCGTCTCGGCCTTGGACGGCGACGTCGCCATCGGCCGCCTCACCGGCCCCGGCGAGGTCGCGACCGCCCGCGGCACCGTGCGGATCGGCGAAGCGCTGCAGGGCGCCGTGGTCGTCAGCACGCGGTTCGGCGACCTGTCGGTCGGAGTGCCGGCGGGCATCGCGGCCGGGCTCGACGCCGGCACGTCGTCCGGCCGCATCACCAACACGCTCACGAACGCCGCGGGCGAGCCGGTGGTGCTGATCACCGCGACCACCGCATCCGGAGACATCGACGCGCACAGCGTCTGACACGCATCCGGACGAGGCACGAAACACGAGGAGACGACCATGACGAACAGCACCGCATGGACCGGCATGGTGCCGGTCGACGACACGGCTCTCGCGGTCACCGACACCGGTGGCCAGGGAACGCCGATCGTGTACCTCAACGGCCAGTTCGCCACGCAGGGATACTGGCGGCGCGTGATCGCCGACCTCGGCCCGTCGTGGCGGCACATCACCTACGACGAGCGCGCCCGCGGCAGGAAGTCCGGCACGTCGTCGGACTACTCGTTCGAGGCGGCCGTGCGCGACGTCGACGCCGTGCTCGCGGCACGCGGCGTCGACCGCGCGATCCTGGTGGGCTGGTCGTACGGCGCGTACGTCGCAGCGCACTGGGCCAACCGCAATCCCACCAGGACCATCGGCGCGGTGCTGGTCGACGGCGCACAGCCGTACGACTGGCTCGACGACGCGATGGAGGAGCGCATCCGGACCCTGTTCCGCCGGATGGGCTGGTTCACCCCGCTCCTCCGCCCGACCGGACTCACACCCAGGATGAGCGCGGCCCAGCAGGCGGAGAGCAACATCGAACTCGGCAGGCTCGGCAGCACCGGCGAACTCGGCCCGGTGCTCGACGGGATCGTGGTGCCCACCCGGCACGTGGTCGCCTCTGGCACCTCCCTCGGCAGCCGCGGCGACGAGCAGGAGGTGATCCGCGCCGGCCTCGCCGAGGTGGTGGCCAGAAACCCCAACATCGCGATCAGCGCCAAGGTGCGGAGCAACCACGGGGCGATCCTGCGGAAGGACCACGCTGCAGTCGCGGCCGCCGTCCGCGAGGTCGCGGCGCTCGGGCGGGTGACTCCCGAGGCCGAGCGCTGACCTCAGGGCGTGAGCACCACCTTGATGCAGCCGTCCTCCTTGTCGCGGAACAGGTCGTACATCCTCGGCGCCTCCTCCAGGCCGACGCGGTGGGTGACGAGGTCTTCCGTGCCGAGCGGGTCTGCTGGATCCTCGACCAGGGGGAGGATGTCGTCGCGCCAGGCGTGCACGTTGCACTGGCCCATCCGGATGGCGATCTGCTTGTCGAACAGATTCATGAACGGCACAGGGTCTGCAACGCCCGCGTAGACGCCGCTGAGGGAGACGGTGCCACCGCGGCGCACCGCGTCGAAGGCGAGCATCATCGCAGAGAGGCGATCGACGCCGACGGTCGTCAACAGCTTCTTGGCCACCGGGTCCGGCAGCAGGCCGACGGCGGACTGGGCGACACCGGCCACCGTGTTGCCGTGCGCCTCCATCCCGACCGCGTCGACCACGGCGTCCGGCCCGCGGCCGTCCGTCGCCTCGCGGAGCCAGGCCGCCGCGTCGTCGCTGAGGTCGAAGGTGTCGATGCCGTGGCGTTCGGCCATCGCCCTGCGCTCCGGCACAGGGTCGACGGCGACCACCTGGTAGCCGAGGTGCGTGCCGATGCGGCTGGCGAACTGGCCGACGGGGCCGAGCCCGATCACGCCGAGCGTCCCGCCCTCCGGAACGTTCGCGTACTGCACCCCCTGCCAGGCGGTCGGCAGGATGTCGCTGAGGAAGAGGTAGCGGTCGTCCGGCAGTTCGCTGCCGACGCGGAGGGCGTTGAAGTCGGCCATCGGCACGCGCAGGCGCTCCGCCTGGCCGCCGGGGACCGAGCCGTACAGCTCGGTGTAGCCGTAGAGGGACGCCCCGGTGCCATGCTCGCGGTTCTGGGTGGTCTCGCACTGCGTCGTCAGCCCGAGCCTGCACATGTAGCAGTCGCCGCACGCGATCACGAACGGGATGACGACACGGTCGCCGACGCTGAGCGACCGGACGGCCGGACCGACCTCCTCCACGATGCCCATCGGCTCGTGACCGAGCACATCCCCCTTGGAGAGGAACGGGCCGAGCACGTCGTACAGGTGCAGGTCGGAGCCGCAGATGGCCGTCGAGGTGATGCGGATGACGACGTCGGTGGGCTGCTCGATCCGCGGGTCGGGCACGTCGACCACGTCGACGCGCTTGTTCGCTTGCCAGGTGAGTGCTTTCATACCTGCGTTCTACGCGCGGGAACGGCCGGGCACCACCGGTTGCGGGCTCGGCCGTTCCGTGCGCGACGGGATGCGGCGACTCAGGATGCGGCGCTCACGCTGCGAGCAGCTCCAGCGTGTCCACCACCCGGTTCGAGAAACCCCACTCGTTGTCGTACCAGGCGACCACCTTCACGTGCTTTCCGCTCACCCTGGTGAGCGCGGAGTCGAAGATCGAGGAGGCGGGCTGGCCCGTGATGTCGGAGGAGACCAGCGGCTCGTCCGCGTACTCGAGCACGCCGTTCAGCGGTCCGTCCGCCGCGTCGCGGTAGGCGGCGAGCACCTCGTCGAGCGTCACCTCGCGCGAGACGGTGGTGTTCAGTTCCACGATCGAGCCGACGGGGACGGGCACGCGGATGGAGTCCCCGGAAAGCTTGCCGTCGAGATTCGGAAGCACCAGGCCGATCGCTTTCGCCGCGCCCGTGGTGGTCGGCACGATGTTGACGCCGGCCGCGCGCGCCCTGCGGAGGTCGCGGTGCGGCCCGTCCTGCAGGTTCTGCTCCTGGGTGTACGCGTGGACCGTGGTCATGAAGCCGTGCTCGATGCCGGCCAGGTCGTCCAGGACGGAGGCGAGCGGCGCGAGCGCGTTGGTCGTGCAGGAGGCGTTGGAGACGATGACGTGCTTCTCCGGGTCGTACGCGTCGGTGTTGACGCCGTAGGCGAGGGTGACGTCCGCGCCGTCGGAGGGTGCGCTGACCAGGACGCGCTTGGCACCGGCGCGCAGGTGGGCGCGCGCGGCGTCCGCAGACGTGAAGCGCCCGGTCGATTCGAGCACGAGCTCCACGCCCAGCTCCGCCCAGGGCAGATCGGCGGGCTCGCGCTCGGCCAGCACCCGGATGCGGCGGCCGTCGACCACGAGGTCCGTCCCGTCCACCTCGACGGTGCGGCCCAGACGGCCGAGGGTGCTGTCGTACTTCAGCAGGTGGGCGAGCGTCTCCGGAGCGGTCAGATCGTTGACGGCGACGACCTCCAGGTCGCTGCCGCGCTCCAGCAGTGCGCGGAGAGTGTTGCGTCCGATGCGGCCGAAGCCGTTGATGGCGATGCGGGTCATGGGGAGGGGTTCCTTTCGTTCCGCCTTCCATGCTCGATCGCCGCGACGGGATGCGACAGTGGCTCGAAAGACAGCGTGCGCAAGGATCTCGCCTAGGCGGAGAACGTGTGCCGGTACTCCGTCGGCGACGTGCCCAGGATGCGCTGGAAGTGCAGCCGCAGGTTCGCTCCGCTGCCGAGGCCGACGCTGTCGGCGATCTGCTCGACGCCGAGGTCGCTGCGTTCGAGCAGCT
Source organism: Leifsonia araucanica (assembly GCF_051161895.1). NCBI lineage: Bacteria > Bacillati > Actinomycetota > Actinomycetes > Micrococcales > Microbacteriaceae > Leifsonia > Leifsonia araucanica. The sequence continues at coordinate 3,483,939 of NZ_JBMBTW010000002.1, read as the reverse complement.
CGCGGGCCAGGTCGACGCGCGCCCGGAGCACCCACTGCATCGGGGTGTACCCGGTGTCCTCCACGAAGCGGCGGGAGAACGTGCGCGGGGACACGCGGGCGTTGCGGGCGAGCGCATCCAGTGTCAGCGGCTCGGCCAGGTGCTCCAGCGCCCACGCCCTGGTCGTCGCGAACAGGTCGCCGAGCGGCTCGGGAACACTGCGCGGCACGTACTGCGCCTGCCCGCCGCTGCGATACGGGGCGGCGACCAGCCGGCGCGCGACGTGGTTGGACAGGCCGACGCCGTGGTCGCGCCGCACCAGGTGCAGGCTCAAGTCGATCCCGGACGCCGCGCCCGCCGAGGTGAGCACGTCGCCCTCGTCGACGAACAGCACGTTCTCGTCCACCTGCACGAGCGGGTACCTGGCGGCGAGCGCCCTCGTGTAGTGCCAGTGCGTGGTGGCGCGCTTGCCGTCGAGGAGCCCGGCTGCGGCGAGCGCGAACGCTCCCGTCGAGATCGCGGCGAGGCGCGCCCCGCGCTCGTTGGCGGCCCGGAGCGCCGCCACGACCGCTGCGGACGGCTCCGTGGTCGCCGGCTCCCGGTATCCGGGGACGAACACCGTGTCCGCCTCCGCGAGGGCGTCGAGGCCGTCTGCCACGTGGTACGAGAGGCCGTCCCCGCCGGTCACGAGCCCCGGCGCCGCCCCGCAGACGCGCACCTCGTACGGCATGCTCGGCCGGTGCGAGAACACCTGGGCCGGGATACCGACGTCGAGGGGTTTCGCTCCGTCGAGGACGAGGACGGCGACGCGGTGGTTGCTGGACGGCATGGCGACCTCCTGGCGATGTGGATGCCTATCGCAAGCATCCTGCCACGAGGTCGCCGGATGCGCGTCAGCCGGCCGTCAGGAAGGCGTTCATCGCCGATGCGATCTCCGCCGACTTCGTGTGGTGCAGGTAGTGGTCGGCGTCGAGCGGGATGAGTTCGCTGCGCTCGACGCTGGCCGCCTGCTCCTTGTGCAGCGTCATCCAGCCCTCGACGTCGGTGTTGTCCGACTGCACGAACAGCAGGAGTGGGAGGTCTTTCGGGAAGGCCAGCTTCTGGGCGTCGTGGAAGTTGGAGCCGAAGCGCTCCATTTCGTCGGCGTACGTGTCGGTGAACCCGTTGCGGAGGGAGATGATCTTCGACTGGTACTTCTGCGCGTCGGTGTACGGGAGCCCGGTGTACGGGTCGTCGCCCAGCGCGGTCAGGACCCGGACGAGACCGAGGGTCTTGAGGGTGCGGAGCCCCGCGACGTTGAGCTCCTCGTCGATGCCCGGCTGGGTGGGCACGCTGGTGTCGATGCCGACGAAGGCGGTCACCTCGTCGCGATAGGTGTTCACGTACTGGAGTCCGTATATCCCGGCGATGGAGTGGCCGCCCAGGACGTACCGGTCGATGTGCAGCGCCTGCAGGGCACTGTGCACCTCCCTGGCGATGTTCGCGTTGGTGCGCGGCCGGTCGGTCTCGTCGCTCAGACCGTATCCGAACGGCTCGACGACGACGGTGCGGTAGTTCGCCTTCAGCTTGTCGACGAGCGGCGCGAAGTCGATGACCGGGGAGCCGGTGCCGAAGCCGGGCAGCAGCACGATGGTCTGGGCGCCCGCGCCCTGGATGTCGACGTTCATCTTCTTGCCGTCGACGTCGACCAGCCGGCCGTACTTCCTGATCTCTTTCGCCTCGGAGGCGGTGGCGATGGCGTTGATCGTCGTGGTGGTCGCGAGGGCGATCACCACTATGGACACGATGCTGACGATCGTCACGATGGTGACGCGAAGGAACTTCCGTCCCCGCTTCCTCGGCGGGGGATTCTGGGCGGCGGACTCGGTGGTCGGACGGGTGTTGTCGCTCATGCTTCGACGCTACGGGCCGGGCGTCTCCGGCGAATCGGGCGGCGGTGCCAGCGCCGCGGAGGCGGTGTGGGACCGGGGCACCATCTTGATCGCGACGGGCTGCTCATCCGTTGCTTGACAGTTTGATTTCTAACTATTAGGTTTCTAACTATGTCATCCCGATCGGAACAGCTGACCGCCCTCATCCGCACGCTCTCGTTCGCCCAGCGAGCGACGGCGGACGCCTGGGTGCGCACCAGCGGCCTGAGCAGGTCGCAGGCGTTCACGCTCGGATACATCGAAGAGCATCAGGAGAACGGCGTGATCGCCCGGGAACTCTCCGAGATGTCCGGCACCACCCCGGCCAGTGTCGCCAGCCTCCTGCAGGGACTGGAAGAACGCGGCTACATCACGCGCACGCCGTCCCCGGACGACTCGCGGGTGAAGCTCATCAGCGTCACCCCGGAGGGAGCAGAGGTCGTCGCTGGGTTCCAGAACGACCTCGCCGCCGAGCAGGAACGCACCTTCTCCGTTCTCGACACCGAGGAACAGGATCGCCTCATCGCGCTCCTCCGACGCGTCACGGACACGCTCGACTCGTAGCGCGCACCCTCCCCCACCCTCACACCCACCGAAAAAAGCCGTTACCCGGAACGGAGGTTCCGTCATGTCCTCGAACCGTACCTACCTCGCCTCTGCGCCCATCTGGCGCTCCCTGGTGCACCTCTGCGTGCCCATGGTCGCCGGCTTCTCCGTCGGCGTCGTCTACAACATCATCAACGCCGGCTTCATCGGCGCACTGCACTCCACACCGCTGCTCGCCGCCCTCACCTTCTCCCTCCCGGTGTTCGCCCTCGTGATGGCGATCGGCGGCGTCTTCGGCGTCGGCGGCGGCACCTTCGTCTCGCGGCTGCTCGGGATGCAGGACGACCCGGATGCGGACCAAGCGTCCGCCGCCGGTGCGGCCACCAGGATCAAGCAGGTGTCGTCGTTCACCCTGTGGGGTGCGCTGGCGGCCGGCGTCGTCATCGGCGTGCTCGGCGTGATCTTCGCCGTGCCGCTCGCCACGGCGGTCGGCGCCAGCGGGGCATCCCTCGAACCGACGGCGCTCTACATCGGGGCGATGTTCGGCTTCGCGCCGGTGCTGGTCGCCGCGTTCGCGCTCGAACAGCTGGTGCGCGCGGAGGGCGCGGCCGTCGCCTCGATGACCGGGCTCATCGCATCCACTGTCGCCAACCTGGTGCTGGACGTGCTGTTCATCCTCGTGCTCGGCTGGGGCGTGCTCGGCGCCGGCATCGCGCTCGGGCTGTCCAACGTGGTGACCGTCGGCTACTACATCTGGTGGCTGACGAAGAAGAGCAGCGCGGTCTCGCTGGCCCCTCGCCACTTCCGGGCGGACCCGGAGATGCTGAAGACCGTGTTCGGCGTCGGAGCCTCCGAGCTCCTGATGTCGTCGTTCCTCATCGTGACGACCCTCGTCATGAACTGGATCGCCATCGCATACGGAGACGCATTGCTGGCGGCGATGGGCGTCGCCCTCCGCATCGTGCAGCTGCCGGAGATGATCTGCATGGGCGTGTTCATGGGAGCCATCCCGCTGTTCGCCTACGCGTACGGCGCCCGCAACCACGCCAGGCTGCGCGGCGCGATCGTCGGCAGCGCCGTCGCCATCGCCGGGATCACGCTTGTGTTCTCGTCCATCGTGTTCCTGTTCCGCGACCAGGTGTTCGCGCTGTTCAGCGCGGACCCGTCCGTGATCGCCGACGGCACGCTCATCCTCACCGCCATGCTCATCTCCACCCTGTTCAACGGGTTCACCGGTCTGGTGATCGCAGTGTTCCAGGCGACGGAGCAGATCAGGAACGCGACGATCATGGCCGTGTCGCAGGGCATCCTGTTCATCCCGGTGGTGCTGGTCGGCAATGCGGTCTTCGGGCTGAACGGCGTGATCTGGGCGATGACGGCGACCGAACTGCTCACGTTCGCGCTCGGCGCCGTGCTGTTCCTCGGGTCGCGGAAGGCGCTGGCCTCCGCGCCGTCACAGGATGCGGTGGCCGCGGCGAGCGCTGCGGTGGCGGAGGAGGGCGCGGCGGTGACCGCGTGACCGCGTGACCGCGTGACCGCCTGACCGCGACGGGCCGCCTGGACATCCGGGCGGCTCGTCGCTAGTGTGGACGGACCACATGGTCTGACCACACGAGGGAGAGCGCGATGACCACCGAGCCCCGCGCCTGGGAGGGCGTGCTCGCCTCCATCGAAGCGCGGCTCGTCGACGGCGAGCTGCGCGTCGGCGACCACCTCCCGCCCGAGCGCACCCTCGCGGCCGAGTTGGGCGTGGCCAGGTCGAGCGTGCGCGAGGCGATCCGCGTCCTCGAAGCGATGGGACTGGTCCGCACCCAGACCGGCTCCGGCCCGAGCTCCGGCGCGATCATCGTCGCGCGCCCGGTCGGCGGGATGCAGGCCCTCATGCGGCTGCAGGTCGCCGCGAGCAACTTCCCCGTCGCCGACGTGGTGCGCACCCGTCTCCTGCTAGAGACGGCCGTGGCGGTCGACCTCGCCGAGCGACCGTCCGGCATCCGGCTCGACGACGCAGAGCAGTTGCTGGATGCGATGGACGACCCGACGCTCACGCCCGAGGAGTTCCTCGCGCTCGACGCGCAGTTCCACCTGGCGCTCGCCGACGCATCCGGAAACTCCGTGGTCGCCGCGATGATGGCCGGGCTGCGCACCTCCATCGAGAGCTACGTCGTCTCCGGGCTCGGCCGCATCCAGGACTGGGAGGCGATGGCCGCCCGGCTGCGCGGCGAGCACCGCGCGATCGTGGAGGCGATCACCTCCGGAGACAGGGCCGGTGCGCAGTCCAGGATCCACGACCACATCAGCGGTTACTACCGCGACGCCTCCCCCGTTCTCCCCGTTCCCGTCCACCACGAACCCCGTTAGGCGGCATCATGGTCACTCGCCAGGTCCCCAAGCCCGCCGAGCTTCTGGAGCTCATGAAGTTCAAGAAGCCGGAACTCGACGCGAAGAAGCGCCGCCTGCAGGGCGCGCTCACCATCGGCGATCTGCGCACGATCGCCAAGCGCCGCACACCTAAGGCCGCGTTCGACTACACCGAGGGCGCTGCGGAAGGGGAGCTCTCGCTCGCCCGCGCGCGCCAGGCGTTCGAGGACATCGAGTTCCACCCGTCGATCCTCCGCGACGTGTCGACGGTCGACACGTCGTGCACGATCTGGGGCGGCCCGTCGGCGCTGCCGTTCGGCATCGCGCCGACCGGCTTCACCCGGCTGATGCAGACGGAGGGCGAGACGGCCGGGGCGGGAGCAGCTGCCGCCGCCGGGATCCCGTTCACGCTGTCGACGCTGGGCACCACCTCGATCGAGGATGTGAAGGCCGCCAACCCGCACGGCCGCAACTGGTTCCAGCTGTACGTGATGCGCGACCGCGAGATCTCCTACGAACTCGTCCGCCGTGCGGCCGCGAATAATTTCGACACCCTGTTCTTCACCGTCGACACCCCGGTTGCCGGCGCCCGCCTCCGCGACAAGCGCAACGGCTTCTCCATCCCGCCGCAGCTGACGCTGGGCACGATCGTCAACGCGATCCCGCGCCCCTGGTGGTGGTACGACTTCCTCACGACGCCGAAACTCGAATTCGCGTCGCTCTCCGCGACGGGCGGCACGGTCGGCGACCTCCTCAACGCGGCGATGGACCCCTCGATCAGCTTCGACGACCTCGCGATCATCCGCGACCTGTTCCCGGGCAAAATTGTCATCAAGGGCGTCCAGAACGTCGAAGACTCCCGCCGCCTGGTCGACCTCGGCGTCGACGGCATCGTGCTCTCCAACCACGGAGGCCGCCAGCTCGACCGAGCGCCCATCCCATTCCACCTGCTCCCCCAGGTGGTGCGCGAGGTCGGAGCAGACACCGAGATCGCGATCGACACCGGCATCATGAACGGCGCAGACATTGTGGCGGCCTACGCGCTCGGCGCGAAGTTCACCCTCATCGGCCGCGCATACCTCTACGGCCTGATGGCCGGAGGCCGCGCCGGCGTCGACCGCACCATCGAGATCCTGCGCGACCAGATCGTGCGCACGATGCAGCTCCTCGAAGTGGCGAGCCTGGACGAACTGAGTCCGAAGCACGTGACCCAGTTGCGGCGGCTGGTGCCGGTGGCGGCGCCGGATGCGGGGGTGCTGGCGGAGGGGTAGGGGCTACCGCTTCGAGGCCTGCTCATCCTGGGCGGCCTCGACACCATCGAAACGGGCGACGGAGTCCGGTCAGAACGCGTGGTTGTCGAGGGTGGTGGTCGCCTGGCGCAGGACGCGGATCGCCGTGGCGATCTCCGCGGGGTCGATGCCGTCGAGGGCGACGGCGCGGACGTCGGCGAACGGGTCGGGCACGGCGTTCCACAGGTCGTGCCCTGCGGCGGTCATGGTGAGGAGTCTCTGGCGCTGGTCATGTGGGGAAGGGGACCGCTCGACGAGACCCTTGCGGACGAGCGTTGTGACGATTCCGCTGAGGCTCGCGCGCTCCAGGTGCAGGGCGCGGCCGAGTTCGCTCTGAGCCATGGTGCCGTTGCCGGCGAGTTCGTAGAGCACCGCCCACTGGGTGGAGCCGATCCCGTGAGTGCGCAGTACCGCGTCTACTGCCGCCCGGTTGGCGTAGTAGTAGCGTTTGGCCCACGAGCCGAGCGTCGGCTCCCCGGTATCCGTCATGGGCCCAGTATTCACCAGGGGATGGGCGTGTTCTCCCAGCGGGTGAATGTGCCGCTCGGCCCGTCAGGACCGAGCAGGCACACGCGGACCACCTCGCGCGAGCCGTCTTCGAGCGATTCCGTGCCCGCGAACCCGTTGAGATTGGTCGCCGTGAAGGCCGGCGAGACGAGGTTGATCTTGATGTCGGTGGACTCGAGCTCGACCATCATCGCCAGCGTGATCGCGTTCTCTGCTGCCTTCGATGCGGGATAGACCGGGCCGAACATCGAGTGATACGGGTAGGAGGGATCGGCGTTCGCGGTCAGTGACCCTACGCCGCTCGAGACGTTCACGATGCGTGCATCCTGCGACTTCCGCAGGAGCGGCAGCATGGCCTGATACACGGCGAGCGTGCCGAAGACGTTGGTCTCCCACACCGTCCTGATCTCTGCCAGCGATGCGGTGCTCGCCCTGTTCCTGGTCTCGTAGTCCGCTAGGAAGTCGCCTTCGGTCTGGACGGCGCGGGAGATCCCGGCGTTGTTGACGAGCAGGTCCAGCCTCCCGAACTCGTCGTCGACCCGGCGCGCCGCCGCCGCGATGGAGTCGGTGTCGGTCACGTCGATCTGGACGGGGATCGCGCCGTCGCCGATCTGAGCGGCAGCGGCCTGCCCGCGCGCGAGGTCCCGCGACCCCAGCAGGACCGTGACGCCCGCGGCGACCAGTTCTTTCGCAACCTGGAATCCGACGCCCTGATTGGCGCCGGTGATGAGCGCGATGCGTTCGTGTGACATGCCTGCTCCCGTCTGTTCGGTACCATACTATTTTCATTTGGTACCAAACGTCTGTCAAGCAGTCTTCGCCCGACTGCCTGGTCGGGCGCCGTCCGGGCTCGCCACCACGGCCCGTGCAGCGAGCCCTACCGCCGCAGCGCCTCCGGCCGCGGCAGGCCCAGCTCTTCGAGCAGGTCGCCGAGCATCCTGTCCAGTTCGAAGCCCGCCTGGGTGATCTTGTTGTTGCCGAGGCTGATCAGCTGGGAGCTGGGCTGGTCGACGGTGAGGATGGTTCCTCCGTCGCGGCCGGCGTGCAGTTCGAGTCTGGTCGGCGTGTAGAGCATCGCGGCCGGGTCGTGCCGGAAGACTCTGGATGCCGTGATGTAGTCGCCGATCAGGTAGACGGCACTCGGGATGTCCGCACCGCCCACGCGCATGATCGGCGTCGGGTAGTTGCGCCAGAACGCGACGAACCGGTGGATGCCCGAGCCTTCCGCCTCCTGCGCGAACCGTTTCCATTCCGCCCCGGATGCGACGAGCTGCTCGAACCGGGCTGCGTCGACGAGCGGCACCTCGGCCTCGAACGCGCGGCGCAGCGTCTCGAACGGGACGTGCGCCGTGATCTCGATGCGGTTCACCGTGACGGGCACCACCCGGTCGGAGGCGTGGAAGGTCATGCCTCTATTGTGTGTCCCGGAGCAGACCTAGTCGGCGAGCACCACCCTGCGCACCCGCTGGCGCTGCGTTCCGAGCCCGTCGATCGTCAGCTCCATCGTGTCCTCGTCTGCGAGGTACGGGAAGCGTCCGGAGAGCGCGACGCCCTGCGGCGTTCCCGTGTTGATGATGTCGCCCGGGTCGAGGACCATGAACTGGCTGAGGTGCCAGATCAGGTGCTCGACGCCGAAGATCATGTCGGCCGTCGTCGAGTCCTGCCTGGGCGATCCGTTCACCGAGGAGCGGAGGCGGAGTGCGCGGTGGTCGACCTCGTCCGGGGTGACCAGTTCCGGGCCGAACGGGTTGAACGTCTCGCTCGACTTGCCTTTGGACCACTGGCCGCCGGAGACGTCGAGCTGGTATTCGCGCTCTGACACGTCGTTGGAGACGGCGAAGCCGGCGATGTGGTCGAGCGCATCGGCGGGAGAGGAGAGGTAGCGCGCCCTGCGGCCGATGACGACGGCGAGCTCCACCTCCCAGTCCGCGCGCTGGGCGCCCGGCGGCAGCAGCACGTCGTCGTCGGGGCCGACGAGCGTGTTGGGGTGCTTGAAGAAGACGATGGGATGCTCGGGCGGCTCGGCCCCGGACTCTGCGGCGTGCGCCGCGTAGTTCTGGCCGATGCAGACGATCGCCGCCGGGCGGGCGACGGGCGCGCCGACGCGGAGATCCTGCCAGCCGGTCGCGACGGGGAGCTCCCCGGCCTGCAGCGCGGCGCGGGCGCGGGCGACGCCGTCCGCGGCGAAGAACGCAGGGTCGACGTCGTCTGTCACTCCGCTCAGGTCGTACACGGTGCCGTCCGTGTCGCGCAGGTGGGGGCGTTCGGCGCCGTGGTCTCCGAGTCGCAGGAAGCGCATCCGGTTGTCTCCTCGTTCGAGCGGGTCTGGCGGGCGTTCAGCGCACCGGCTGCGCGGCCGCCGCGTTCACGACGGCGGGCACGGGACGGCCTGCCCAGTGGTCGATGATGTTGTTCGCTGCGTGCACCGGCAGGTCGGCGAGCGCCTGAGGAGAGTACCAGGCGGCGTGCGGGGTGAGCAGGACGTTGTCGAGCATCCTGAGCCTGCTGCTGGACGGGAGCGGTTCTGTCGCGAAGACGTCGATGGCCGCCCCGGCGAGCCTGCCGGCTTCGAGCGCGTCGGCCAGGGCCTCCTCGTCGATGAGCGGGCCGCGGCAGGTGTTGACGATGACGCTTCCCTGCTTCATCGACGAGAGCGCCGTCTGGCCGATGAGGTGGTGCGTCGCGGCGGTGAGCGGGGCGTGCAGCGTGAGCACGTCGGCCTGGGCGACGGCGTCGGCGAGGGTGACGGGCTCCAGGCCGTCCGCCAGGATGCGCGCGGCAGGGACGACCGGGTCCGCCACGATCACCCGGAAGCCGAGCGCCCGGCAGCGGAGGGCGACGAGGGAGCCGATGCGGCCGTAGCCGACCACGGCGACGGTGGTCGCCGACGGGCGCATGGCCATCGGGGATGCGGCGACGGCCGACCATTCGCCGTTGCGCACGGCGCGGTCGTAGCCGACCAGGCCGCGGCCGAGCGTGAGGATCATGGCGATGGTGTGCGTCGCGACCTCGTCGATGCAGTACGCCGGGGTGTTGGCGACGAGCACGCCGCGCTCGCTCGCCGCTGCGACGTCGATCATGTCGTAGCCGATGCCCAGCCTGCTGATGAAGCGCACGGAGGGGAGGCGGTCGAGCAGGTCGGCGGTGATCGGCGCCCACTGCACGATCAGGGCGGATGCGTCCTCCGCCGCGGCGACGATGTCGTCGGCGGAGGCGGAGGCCGCCCGGCGCGCTGTCAGGCCCGCGGCGCGCAGCGTGTCGTCCGCAGCGCTGCCCGGCAGGTCGTAGTCGGTGATCACGACAAGGTCGGAAGTCATGTCAAAACGCTATAGCATCTAGCGTTTTATCGCCACATCCCCACGCTCTTCGCGGCAGATCCGGACGAAATGCTATAGCGTTCTGGGTATGAATCCTCGCCGTTCACTCGTCACAGGGGCCAGCTCCGGAATCGGCGCGGCGACCGCCGTGCAACTCGCCACGGACGGCAACGCCGTCTGGCTCACGTACACCTCGGGAGAGGCGGCAGCGCTCCGCGTCGCCGAGCTCTGCACCGCGGCGGGCGCACCGGAGGTGCGCGTCAACAGGCTCGACCTCCGCTCCCCCGCATCCATCGACGCGCTCGTGGCGGAGGTCGCGGAGGCGTGGGGAGACCTGCACGTCCTCGTCAACAACGGAGGCGTCTGCCCGTACCGCCACTTCGACGACATCGACATCGACGAGTGGGATGCGGTCATGGAGACCAACGGCCGAGGCACCTTCCTGCTCACCAGGGCTGCCCTCCCCCTGCTGCGCGCGGCCGAGGGCGACCGCTCCGTCATCAACCTCTCCTCCATCGCCGGCCAGGTCGGCGCGCTGCAGACCGGGATGCACTACGCGGCGAGCAAGGGCGCCATCCTGGCGATCACGCGCAGCTTCGCCAGGCACCTTTCCGCCGAGGGCATCCGCGTCAACGCCGTGACCCCCGGACCCGTGACGAGCGCGATCACCGACCAGCTCTCGGACGACGGGCACGACGCGCTCGAATCCTCCATCCCGCTCGGTCGCTTCGGCGCGCCGGACGACGTGGCCTGGATCATCGGCACCCTCGCATCCCCGAAGGCGGGCTTCGTGACCGGCGCGACCTACGACGTCAACGGCGGCGTCCGCATCGACTGACCGACAGCCGACGACCGCGCGACCCGCACACAGAAGGAGACACCGGATGACGGCACTCGCCGCGCTTCAGACCGTGACAGCACAGGTGGATGCGTTCAACGCGCACGACCTCGAGGCCTTCGTCGCCACGTACGCCGACGATGCGGTGGTGACCGGCGTCGCCGACGCGCCGCTGGTGGGCAGGGAGGCCATCCGCGCGTTCTACGCCGGACGCCTCGACAACCCGCTGCTGAGCTGCAGCATCGACGCGACCGCCCTGTTCGGCGACCGCTGGGTGGTGGCCAGGGAGAACGTTGTCAACGACGGCGTCTCCACGGAGACCATCGCGACATTCGACGTGCACGGCGGCCTGATCCGCCGCGCCTCCATGCTCAAGGCCTGAGCCCGAACCGTTCCGCGATGGCGGCGTCGGCCTGCGGTGCGCCGAACGCCGCCGTCCAGGCGCCGTCCACCGCGATCGACTGGCCGCTCAGATACGACGCCTCGTCTCCGAGCAGGAACGCGGCGAGCGCCGCGACCTCCTCGACGGTGGCGATCCTGCGCATCGGCGGGCCGTCCGCGAGGGCGCGCTCCTCGGCGGCCGGGTCGGCGGCCGCGGCGATCTGCGCATCCAGGTGGGGCGTGCGCACACCGCCGGGGGCGACGGTGTTCGCACGGATCCCGTACGGCCCGTAGGTCACGGCGACGCTGCGGGTCAGGGCGTCGATGCCGCCCTTGGTGAACTCGTATGCCGCGTGGTCGACGAAGCTCGCGCGGCCGTGGATGGAGCCGACGTTGACGATGGCGCCCGGCGTGCCCTGGTCGACGAATGCGGAGACCGCGGCCGAGCATCCCCACAGGTAGCCGAGGCCGTTGATGTCGACGAGCTCGCGCACGGCGGCCTCGTCCAGGTCGTGCAGCGGGGTGCGGCGGGTGATCCCGGCGTTGTTGACCCAGCCGCCGAGCGGCGCGAGAGCTCGCGCTTCGTCGGCCGCGCGCAGGTGGGTGGCCCTGTCCGCGCTGTCGCCGATGACGACGGCCGCGCAGACGCCGTCCTCCACCGACCGGGATGCGCTCCGCTCGACCCCCACGACGGTCCAGCCGTCCGCGGTGAGCCGTCCCGCGATCCCTCGGCCGATGCCTTTGCCGCTCCCGGTGACGACGACGCTGCGATTCATGCGTTCCTCCCGAAGTCGAAGGTACCCGGCGCGAAGGAGAACCCGAGGCCGGGCTCCGCCGTCGGCCGTGCCGTGCCGTCCTCGAAGACCGGACCGCCGACCACCAGCTGGGGCGACGGGTCGTACGGGTTGCCGCCGGGCCCGCGCCCGAACGTCTCGACGCCGACGCCGTGGCCGAGGTGCACGCTCGTCTCCGGGCTGATGTGACAGGACACCGGGAGCCCCCTGTCTTCCGCCCACACGGCGAACTCGAGCGCAGGGGTGATCCCGCCGATGGCGACGACGTCGAGCCGCGCCAGGTCGATGGCGCCGCCATCGGCGAGAGCTTTGAGGACGCCGGGGTCCGTGACCTCGTCACCGACTCCGACGCGGAGGCCGGTCGCGCTGCGCAGGCGCGCGCATCCGGTCACGTCCTCCGGCAGCAGGGGGTCTTCCAGCCAGGCGAGTTCCGGGTCGCCCCATTCGGCGACCTCGGCGATGGCCGTGTCGGCGTCCGGCCAGCCGAAGCCGACGTCCACGACGATGCCCGTGGTCGCCGGCAGTTCCCTGCGCAGCGTGGAGAGCAGCTCGCGCATCAGCGCCGTGTCCGGCGAGCGCGACAGCTTGACGAGCGGCCAGCCGTCGGCGGCCTGCGAGACGACCTCGTCCACGAGGTCGTTCACGGTGCGCCCCGGTGTCGGGTACGCGGCGACCAGCATCGCCTGGCGCGGGCTGTCGTCTGCGCCGACGAGTTGCCAGACCGGGCGTCCGCTGCGGCGTCCGAGCAGATCCCAGAGCGCGATGTCCACGAGGCCGATCGCCCGGCGCACGAGTCCGACGCGCCCCACGATGGCGCTCCCCCGCAGTGCGCGCTCCCAGAGCGCCGGCACATCCAGCTCTCCGCCGACCACGTGCGGCGCGATCAGCCGCTCGACCAGCTCGGCCATCGGGGCCTCGCGGGTGAGCCCGTACGCGATCCCGGTGCTGCCATCGCCGTCGGAGACCCGCACGGCGGCGTACTCGCGCCGGGTGACGGTCATCGCGCCGAGCTGCAGAGGCCGGGCGAGCGGGAGGGAGACGGTGGAGGTGCGGAGGTCGCGCACCACCGCATCCGGTGCGGAGGAGACGACGGCGCTCACGGCTTCGGCACCGAGGCCAGCGGCACCCCGTAGTCGACCATGAAGCCGCCGTCCACGTACATGGTCTGGCCGTTCATGTACGACGCCTGATCGGAGACGAGGAACGACACCGCCGCCGCGATCTCCTCTGCCTGGGCGAGACGACCGGCCGGGATGCGCGCGAGGATCGTCTGCTCGTTCAGGGTGCCTGCCGCGACCCCCTGGCGGAAGACGCCGGTGTCCACGTAGCCGGGCGCCACCGCGTTCACCCGGACTCCCCGCGCCGCCCACTCGGCGCCCGCCGTGGCCGTGAGGCCGATCACCGCCGCCTTCGTCGCCGCGTACGGCGCGCGCCCGGCCGAGCCGCGCGACGAGATCGAGGAGATGTTGACGATGCGTCCGCCTCCCGCCGCGAGCATGTGCCGTCCGGCCGCCTGCAGGCTGAGGAAGACGCCGTGCAGGTTCACGTCGACCACCGCGCGCCACTCGTCCCAGGCCAGGTCTTCGATCGCACGGTGACGCTGGATGCCCGCGTTGTTCACGACCACGTCGATCCTGCCGAACTCGGCTGCGATCCCGTCGAAGACCGCTGCGACGTCCTCCGGGTCGGTCACGTCGAGCCTGCGGTGCACGATCCCGTCGACCGGTGCAGACTCGGTGAAGCCGGGCACCAGGTCGGCGGCGACCACCGTGTATCCGTCCGCTGCCAGGCGGCGGCCGATCTCCCAGCCGATCCCGGCCGCCCCTCCGGTGACGACGGCGACGGGGGTGGATGCGGGGGTTGCGGTCATGGTGATCCTTTCTGGTGGAGCTGATGTGCTGGTGCGTGCCGTGCTGGAGCCGGTGCCGGTCAGACGGAGATGTTGCCCGCGGTGATGACCCGGTCCGAGTCGTCGGGGAAGCCGACGCGCTTCACCGATGTCTCGACGTTCGCCGTGTGCAGCAGGGTCGATCCCGACCCGAAGCCCGCGGCGGACAACTCGAGCTTGCCACCGTCGAAGCGGCAACCGGATGCGCGGTAGTGGTTCGTCCCTCCGGTCAGCGACACGTGGGCGCCCCCGTTGTCCGAGCGGGCGAAGGTGCTGTCGGCGAAGAGCACGGTGACCGCTGCGCTGCCGCCGCGGCCGATGCCCGTCCCTCCCGCACCGGACACGCGGCTCCCGCCGACGACCTCGACGGTCTGGGCGGCCGTCCCGGCGGCGAGCACGGAGACTCCGTCGAGCACGGTGCCCTCGAAACGGGTGTTCGCAGAGGAGGTCTGCAGGGCGTCGGCACCGGCCGCCGCGCCGAGCCTGCTGTCGCGGAAGGTGACGTCGCCCGCGCCGAGGATCTTCACGCCGCCCACGTTCTCGAGCGTCGTCGCGTCGAACAGGACGGGAGCCTTCACGCTGGCATCGGTGAGATTGCCCGGCGCCGCGAACCGGAACCAGGAGTCCCGGATCACGGTGGGCCGCGACGACGCGGACGACGACTGCGTGATCACCAGCGTGCTGTCCGCCGTGCATCCGGTGAGCTGGGCGCCGTCTGCGTTGATCCAGAGCATCCCGGATCCCGCGAGCGACGGCTTCCCGATGACCTTGACGTCTTCGAGGGTGAGGTCGGTGATGCGGACCCTCGCGACGAACCAGGAGCAGACGTGCTTGCGCACCGTGATGCGCTTGGCCGCCGAGCCCCAGGCCGCTCCCGAGTTGGCGAACGTCATCAGCCCCGAGTTGCCGGTGTACGTGAGGTCGTGCTCGTACTGGCCGTGCGTGACGAACGGGCCCTGGTCGTCTCCGTCGCCGTGGCAGTTCTCGACCATCGAGTACGCGCTCGCGGTGAAGTCGTTGAGGTGCCTGGCGTTGGAGGTGTGGCAGTTGGCGACGTAGCCGTAGAGGCAGTAGATCTGCTGGGTCAGGTAGCCCGCCCCGCCGTACGTCACGGATGTGGGGTTCGAGAGGGTGCACTCGATGGTCGAGTAGAAGGTGTTCCAGCGCCGCATGATCAGCGGCCAGAAGGTGAGGGAGCCGACCACCCTCTCCACGTCGCAGCGCACCGCGTACTCGAACGCGATCGGGTGCGAGCCGGTGTACTGGTCGGTGCCTTTGCCCCGGAAGACGAGGTTGCTGATCCGGATGTTCTGCACGGGCTCGACGCGGGTCCAGGTGATGGTGCGTCCCTCAGCGAGCGGCCAGCCGTTCTTGTAGTTCACCCGGATGTGGGTCTGATCGACGATCTGGGTCACCTGGACGAGCTTCTGCAGCTCCTTCTCCCAGCGCCCGCTGAGCGCGTTCACGTCGGCGGCGTACCAGGAGTCCACGGCGAACCAGCTGGCGTCGGCGACCGGGAAGATGTCGCCGAGATCGGGCACGGCCTCGGTGAGAGTGGCCACCTGGACGTCCTTGGTCACCGTCCCGGAGAAGAACATCACGGCGCCGAACGGGTTGTCGTACGTGTTGGCGGCGATGCCCTCCGTGGTCATCAGATGATCGCCGAAGTCGAGTTCGAGGCCGGAGCGCGTGAAGGTGTGCCTGCGCACGAAGTTCAGGTCGGTGTGCGCCTCGATGCGCGAGACGGCCGGGTCGCCGACCATCGCATCCAGAGCGTCGTCGGCCGGTTTGTCCGGCCCGAAGACGCCGAACTGCCGGAAGTCGACGGTGCCGGAGTGCTGCAGCAGCCAGACCGTGCCGTTCTTGCCCGCGATGACGGTGCCGCCGTTCGGCTTGCCGTCGAAGCGCGACGCTCCGCGGTAGACGAGATCGCCCGCGTCACCCGGCACGCTGTACCCGGCGACCGCGATCAGCTCGCCGTCGGACGCCTTGACGCCGGCGAGGTCGCGCACGAGCCGCGCCTGGCGGATCGAGCCGGAGCTGCTGCTCTTCGCCACGACGGCCGCGTCGGCCGGGGTGGCCGCGCCGATCGCGGTCGCGCCGCCGAGCACGACGGCGCCGAGGCCGACGATCAGGCCGCGTCTCGTGCCGGACGCCGGCGCGCCCGCGGTGGATGCTGCATCGGTGGTGGTGCCCTGAACACTGTTCATCCGTGGATTCCTTTTCGTGTCAGTCGACGACGATGCTGTCGCCGACGATGATGCGTTTCGTCTGTTCGGGAACGGTTCGCTCCACGGCACGCTCGATCGCCGCGTCGTAGAGCAGGGTGGATGGTGCTGCGAAGCCGGCGTCCGGCAACTGGATGCGTCCCCCGCCGAACTGGGAGCCGACGATTCTGGCGTGGTTGATGCCGGACTCGATCGCGAGGTGCGGGGTGCCCGTCGGCGCTGAGGAGGTCACGCCGTCGATCCGCCAGGTGACCACGCCGGCCCCCGCCGCCCTGCTCAGCGTCGCACCGCCGGTGCGGTCTGTGCTCAGCCGGGCGCCATCGACGGTGACGACCTGATCCTTCGCCGCCGTCGCGACCAGCGCGACCCCGGTGAGCGTCCCTCCGCGCACGGTCACCTCCGCTCCCGCGAGCTGGAACGGGTCGCCCTTCGCCGGGCCGCTCAGGTCGCAGTCGTGGAAGCGGACGGCCCCACTCCCCCTGGCGACGGTGCCGTCGATACCGTCGATGCGGCAGCGCACGAACGAGACGGTCGCCGTCACGGGCGTCTGCACCAGCACCTGCCCCTTCGGCAGCGAGAACGTGCAGTCCTCGATCACCGTCGGGCGGGTGGAGCGCGCGCTGCGCTGGCCGACAGCGAACAGCCCTGCCGTGCATCCGCGCAGCTGGGCGCCGTCCGCGTTGATCGTGAGCGTCGCCTGGGGGTCGAAGGTCGACCGCCCGATGACCCGCACGTTCTCGAGGGTCAGGTCGGTGATCTTGGTACCGGCGACGAACCAGGAGCAGACATGGTCGCGCACCGTGATGCGTTTCGCCGACGTGCCCCATTGCGCGCCGGAGTTGGCGATGTCCATCAGCCCCGAGCATCCGATGAACGTGAGGTCGTGCTCGTACTGGCCGTGCGTGGTGAACGGGTTGCCGCCCTGGTCGTCGCCGTCGCCGTGGCAGTTCTCCACCATGCAGTATGCGCTCGCGGTGAGGTCGTTGAGGTGCCTGGCGTTCGAGGACGTGCAGTCGCGGACGTGCCCGTAGAGGCAGTAGATCTGCTGGGTGAGGTAGCCGGCGCCGCCGTAGAAGACGGTCGGCGGGTTCTCGATCGAGCAGCGTTCCGTGACGAAGTGGGTGTTCCAGCGGCGCATCACCACCGGCCACCAGGTATGCGTCGCGTGGATGTCGGACACGTCGCAGTGCACGGCGTACTCGAAGGCCGTCGGGTGCGATCCGGTGAGTTCGCGGGCGTCGGGGAGCGAGCCGTCGGTCGGCCCGGTGTACGGCCCCGACCCCACGAAGCGCATGTTGCGCACCCGCACGCGCTCCACCGGCGCGACCTTGCGCCAGCTGAGGCTGCGGCCGGCTTCGAGCGGCCAGCCGTTCAGGTAGTCGACCCGGATGTGCGTGGCGTCGAGCTGCTGCGTCACGCGGACGAAGCGCTGCAGCTCCCGCTCGTCCCCTCCTCCGCCCGCGACGGGTGCGCACTGCACCGCCCACCAGCTGTCGACGGGGAACGCCGAGGCGTCCGGCACGGAGACCGCGTCTGTCAGCTCCGGCCACGCCTCCGCCAGCGCGTACTGCACGGCAGCACCCTCCGGCGTTCCCGTGAAGAAGAGGACGGCACCGAACGGGTTGTCGTGGCTGTTCGCCGCGATGCCCTCCGTGGTGATGAGATGGCCGCCGAAGTCGAGTTCGATGCGGGAGCGGGTGAAGACGTGGCGCCGTACGAAGTTGAGGTCGGTGTGCGCCTCGATCCGCTCGACGGTGGGGTCGCCGACCATCGCGTCGAGCGCGTCGTCCGCCGCCCGGCCCGGCCCGCCGATGCCGAAGACGCGGAAGTCGAGGGTGCCGTCGTGCTGCAGCACCCAGACGGTCCCGTTCTTGCCGGGGACGACGGTGCCGCCGTTGACCTTCGAGCCCTTCGCGCTGGCGCCCCGGTAGATCAGGCGTCCTGCGTCGCCGGGCGTGCGGTATCCGGCCGCGATGGCGAGCTGGCCGTCCTTCGCCTGGATCCTGCCGAGATCGGCGACCGTCCTGGCCTGCTGCACCTCCCCGGACGCTCCCGGCTTCTGCGGCGCGGTCGCCTCCGCCGGAGCGGCGGCGTTGAGCACGCCGACGCCGCCGAGCGCAGCCGCGCTCAGACCGACGATCAGCCCGCGGCGCGTGCTTGCGGGGGTGCGAGGTGGAACGGGTGACGCTGTCATTGCTGCTCCTCGATGATCGTGCGGATGGCGGACACGGCTGCGTCCTCGAGCCTGTCGAGGGAGCCGGGGGCGAGCGGGGTCTGCCAGGCCTGGTACGCGCCGCGCTCGTACGCGTCGCGGGTGGGGAGGTAGACGAAGCCCGGCCCGTTGGTGAGGTTCATCACGACGACGGGGCGGCCGGGGAACGCGGAGCGAAGCGTGCGCTGCAGCCGCGAGTACGCCTCTCCGGGATGCGCGACGACCACAGCGTCTCCGAGCAGCCACGTCCACACCGGATGCTCGACCCGGTCGCCCGTGACATACCCGTCGCGCAGGTTGCGCGCCCTGCCGAGACGTTCGGCCCTGCTGCGCGGGTCGATGTCCGCCCACCGCTCTTCCAGCTCCTCGATGGTGGGGAGGGGCGCGAGGTCGAGGAGCACCGCATCCCTGCTGGTCGCGATAGCGTCGCTCTGCGTCTGCCTGGTCTCTGTCCACATCGCGAGCGGGGCGCCGGACTCGACCACCGCGGACAGTTCGAGTTCGTGCCCAGGCGCAGGGAGGAGGTCGAGAGCGGAGAGCACCGCGTGCCCGAGCGCCCTGCCGTGCCGGTCGGCGACGCCGAGGTCTCCCGTGTACTGCTCGCGCGGGGCCAGCTCGCCGGATGCGCCCTGCAGGAAGAGGCACGCCGCGCCTGTCTGCTCTTCGACCAGTTCGCGCATCGCGCCGACGTAGTCCGGAGACACCAGCCTGTTCTGCCAGGCCAGCGTGGTCGGGTGGCAGGCGTAGTTGACGATGGTCGCGAGCGCCGTGCCGTCCGCCGCGCTGACCCTGCCCACCAGCACCGTGTCGTCAGCGGTCTCCGCGTCGGGGTTGAACCCGACGAGCGCGCGTCCGTCGAGGTCGAGTTCGCGGTCGGCCGCGAGCGAGCACCGTCCGCTGGTCCAGTCGATGCTGGCGGGCTCCACGGACTGCAGCGCCTCCCGGCCCGCATCCGTGGCGGCCTCGGCGAGCCTGTCCAGGTAGCCGGGGATGAGGTCGCCTCCGTCGAGGTCGGCGTCTGCGGAGCAGAGCACCGGACCGGCGTGTGTGTGCGACAGGGCGATCATCAGCTGGTCGTCGCGGAGGCCCAGCGCGTCGAGCACCCGCGAGCGCACCGACCATTCGTCGTCGACCCTGCGCCACCACGTCCCGTCGACCGCGATCAGCAGCACGGGCTCTGCGCCGCCCACGGCGAGCGCCGTCAGCGTCATCGGACGGTGCGCTCCCTCCGAGCGCTCCCAGTCCGCCGGTCCCCAGTTCTTCGCCCTGATCCCGGCCGGGGGCGTGATGTCGCGCCGGGCGATGCCGATGGCGGCGTCCGTGTGCGGCACAGCCTGCCGTGCTCCGAGTGCTGTCACAGGTAGTCTCCCGTCCAGTGGTGGGCCGATGGATGCTCGGCTGTCGCGAGCGCGTCGGCGAGCGTCCCGTCGAGCGGGTGGATCATGCCGGTCCCGTCCGGCTGCCAGGCGGCGTCGCCGCTGACCGCATCCACGAAGGCGTCGAACGGCTGGCCGCCCGGCAGGTCGAATTCGACAGTCGTGACGACCCCGGCCGCTGCGAGATCGGAGCGCACCGTGCGGCCGATCGCGGAGAGCGCCTCGACGCTGCCGCCCGCTTCGAGCACGGCAGCGTCGGCGCCCCCGTGCTGTGTGCCCGCCGTGCGGACGATCGCGTACGCCGCCTCCCTGGCGTCGCGTCCGGTCGCGAGGTAGACGTCGGCGCCCGCATACCAGCCGTATGCGCGCCGCCAGCCGAGTTCGTCGCGCACCGCGCTGAGCGGCAGCGCCGCCGTCGCCGCGTCGTGCAGGGCGGAGAGGCGGTCCGGCGCGATGTCGGAGATGGGCCGCCTGCTGATCCTGCCCTGGCGCCCAGCGTCGCCGTCACGGGACGCGAGCGACCCGATCCGGCGCCTGCGCTGCTGGAAGACCACGAATCCGGCCCCCCGATAGACGTGCGGTGTCCCGGTGAAGAGGAGCGCCCAGTCGTAGCCGGTGCGCCTGCCGTACGCCACGGCCTCGTCGGTCAGCATCCGCGCGACGCCCCTGCCGCGTGCCCGCGTGGCGACGGCGACGTTCGCGAGCCCGAGCACGCGCGCGATCCTTCCGCCCGCGCCACGCAGGCCGTGATCGAGCAGATACACGCTCCCGATCACCCCGCTGCCGTCCTCGGCGACGATGGTGGAGGCGTGCCTGTTCGGATCGAGCTCCCACTGGGCGAGCATCCCCGGCTCCGCGAAGGCCTCCGCCCAGAGTGCAGCGATCGCCGTGTCGTCCGACGTGGATGCTGTCCGCAGCGTCACCGTGCCCGTCATGCCGGCGCTCCCACGGTCTCCGGCAGCGCGCCGCGCGCGACGGCGGCCGCCTGGAGAGCGGTGCGGTACACGGCGAGCGTGCGCTCCCGGCCGACCGGCGCATCCGCGCCCGCCGCGAACCGGACCACTGCCTCGGCGAGCGCCGCGTACCCGAGGTCGGACGCCTCGCCGAGCGCGAGCGTGTGCACACCGCTCTCCGCCACGATCCGCACGCTGTACTCGTCCGGGCCCGGCACACCGCTCACGGAGACGGTCACCGGCACACCGCCCGACGTGCGCGCCCAGACCAGCCCGGCCGACTCGGAGCGTGTGTCGAGCGCCCCGCGCTCCGCCGTGCCGCCCACGATCTCGATGCCGTCGCCGCCGGTCACCAGGTCGAGCAGTTCGAACGCGTGGATGCCGATGTTGAGCAGGGTGCCGCCCGCGCCGTCCTGCTCGTCCTGCCAGCGACGCTCCGGTGTCAGGAACCCGCCGATGTCGTGCTGCGCGGCGACCTGGATGGACAGCGGGCGCTCCGCGCGCATCCGGTCGGCGAACGCGACGGCCTCCGGCGCGAACCGGAGCACGGACGAGCTGGCCCAGCGCGCGGCGTCTCCCAAGTCGTCGAACCTGCGAAGGCCGGCCGCCGAGGTCGCGATGGTCTTGTTCAGGAAGACCGGCACCCCGGCGGCCGCGCAGGCGGTCGCCACGTCCGCCGCGCGGGCGGTGCGCGGGGTCGCGACGACCACGTCAGGGCGGAGGGAGAGCAGCGCGTCGAGGTCGGCGACGACGGGCGCGCGGAAGCGCTCGGCGAAGGCGGAGAGCCGGTCGGCGTCGTCCGCGTCCCAGACCCCGGCGAACTCGGCGCCCAGGGCGGTGAGGTTCGCCGCATCCGTGAAGGCATGCGAGTGCGCGACCCCGGCGAACGCCACGCGCACGCTCACGCCATCCGTTCCAGGTCGGCGGCGGAGACCGCGTGCAGCAGGCTCTCCCCCGCGCAGAAGCGGCCGACCTCGTCGACCACGATCCGTCCCTGCCGCAGCCGCCCTTCGACTGTCCCCGCCGCCTTGTGCGGTACGAGCAGCACGTTCGGAAGCGTTCGCAGTTCGTGGCCGACGGGCAGCGGCTCGTCGTCGAACACGTCGAGGGCCGCGTCGATCCTGCCGGAGCGCAGTTCGGCGATCATGGCGTCCTCGTCGACCAGCCACGACCTGGCCGTGTTGACCAGTGCTGCGCCATCCGGCATCGTCGCGAGCTCCGTCGCGCCGATCATCCCCCTGGTCTCCGGGAGCGACGGGGCGTGCAGCGCGACGATCCTGCTCTCCGCGAGCAGCGTGGACAGCGGAACGAGGGTCGCGCCGAGCGCCTCCGCCTCGGCGTCGTCGATCGTGGGGTCGGCCAGCAGCACGCGTGCGCCGAGCGCCCGCAGCATCCCGAGGTAGGCACGCCCGGTGCGCGATGCCCCCACCACGCCGATCGGCGCATCCAGCAGCTCGTGCCTGGCCGGCGCGTCCTCGGCGTCCGCCCACTCCGCGCCGGCGTGCAGCGCGTGATCGAACCGCGGGATGCGATGCAGCAGCGCGAGCGTGAACGCCAGCGAGACCTCCGCGACCGACCTGGCCATGCCCGCGCCGGCCTGCGTCACGGCCACGCCGCGCTCGAAGCACGCCTCGGACACGAACGGCTTCACGCTCGCCCCGGTGTGCGCGATCAGCCGCAGCGACGGCAGGCGGTCGAGCAGTCCGTCGTCGAAGCGCGGTGCGCCCCAGGCGATGACGACCACCTGCACGGCGGCCAGGTCGAACCGGCCTGCGGCGGCCTCGACGGACTCGGCGACCGCGAGACCGTCGCCGGCCAGACCTGCCGCGGCCGCACCGAGCAGTGCGAGGTCGTCCTTCGTGAGGAACTCGGCGCGGAGCCCGGAGGGCACGGCCACGATGACGGACGGGGATGCGGTCATCAGCGCAGCCACTCGTCGCGGTGCTCCGCGATGAACGCGTCGTCGTTGAGGTGCGGGTACTGCCGCCGCACCCGTTCGATCTCCTCCGCCTGCCCCGGCGACAGCGTCTCGTGCTCGTCGAGGCACCAGATGCCGTCGAGCAGCCCCTGCTGGCGCAGCATCTCGTGCACCCCGGCGATCACTCCGGCGAACCCGTTGGCCGGGTCGAAAACGGCGGAGTTGAGGTCGGTGAGGTCGGCAGCCAGGCCGCTGAGCTCCGCTCCGGCCTCGCGGTCGCCGTCCGCCGCCCGGTGGGCGAGCGCCAGCACCTGCGTCGCCGCACGCGTGCCGACCGCCCACTGCCCGAGCAGCCCTCCGACGAAGCGCGCCTCGCGCATCCCGGACGGCGTCTCGACGTGGTGGACGGCGGTGAGGTCGGCGACGATCGCGTCGTCGTTGCCGGTGTAGAGGCTCACGGCGTCCGCACGGTCGGACTCCGACACACCGCGCACGAGTTCGGCGGTGCGGTAGCGGTCGAACGGAGCGGCTTTGACGGCCACCACCGACGGCAGATCGGCGAACCTCCGCCAGAACGAGCGGGACAGGACCGGCCCACCGATGGCCTCCTGCAGGTAGAAGCCGACCACCGGCAGCACCTCGCCCACGGCGCGCGCGCGTTCGATCAGCGCGTCCTCGTCCGCCCCGGCGACCCGGGGGCTGAGCAGCACGGCGTGGTAGCCGAGCCCGGCGGCCAGCTGTGCTTCGCGCACCGCCTGGGCGGCGTCCCCGACCACTCCGGCGATCCTGACCAGCGGGCGGTCCGCCTCCCTGTCGAGCACGTCGGCGGTGAGAGCGAGCACCGGTTCGAGCAGTCCGCGCTCCGGTTCGTGGATCTCGAACTGGGTCGTGTGCACGGCGATGGCGATGCCGCCTGCTCCGGCAGCGAGGTAGTAGCGGGTGAGCGCGCGCTGGCGGCGCTCGTCGAGCCTGCGGTGCGCATCCAGAGCCAGTGGATGCGCGGGGACGACCGTGCCGCGCGCGAGTAGCGCCGCGATCTCCTCCGGGAGGGCGGGAGCGGTGAGCGGTGTGCCCTGCACGTCAGAACCTCCCGTCCCTGACGGCCCACTTGGTGGGTTTGCCGGAGGTGGGGAGCCCGCGGGAGAGCCAGTCAGCCTGCCACTCGACGAGTGTGCCGGCCGGAACGGACGGGTAGCCGAACAGCTCGAAGCACCTGCCGGCGTTGTTGAGCAGCGCTGTCGGCGCCTCCGTGCCGTCGAACTGCACCTCGCGGTCGAACAGCTCGCCGAAGCGCTGCGCGACCGCCCGCACGGAGAGCTGCTCCGGCCCGGTCAGGTTGACGGTGAAGACCGACTCGCTCGCGTGCCGCATCGACCGGAGGACCACCTCGTTGGCGTAGCCCTGCCACACCACGTTCGCCGTTCCCGTCGTCAGCGACACCGGCTCTCCGGCGAGCACGGTCGACGCGATGTCCGCCAGCACCCCGTAGCGGAGGTCGATGGCGTAGTTGAGCCGCACGACGGAGACCGGCGTCGCGCGGGTGAGCGCGGCGAACTCGAACACGCGCTCCCTGCCGAGGCACGACATGGCGTACTCGCCGACGGGAGCTGGCGTATCGGTCTCGACCGACCCTCCGCTCGCCGGCGACACGAACGGATAGACGTTGCCGGTGGACATCGCGGTGATCGCGCTGTCCCTGTACCGCCTGGCCACCCGGTCGGGAAGCGCGGCGTTGACCTCCCACGCCCAGGATGCGTTGGTCGCCGCCCCGAACTTCGCGCCGACCATGAACACCACGTTCTGCGCATCCGGCAGCGCGGCGAAGTCGTCGTCGGAGAGCAGGTCGAACGGCACCGTCGTCACCCCCTTCTCCTCCAGGCCGCTGCGCGCCTCCTGGTTCGAGAACCGGGAGACGGCGTAGACGGTGTCGGACGAGCGGCCGGCCTGGTCGAGGGCGTTGCGGGCGAGCCTGGACAGGCTGGGGCCCATCTTGCCGCCTGCGCCGAGGATGACGATGTCGCCGGACGACTCCGCCAGGTCGGCGACCAGCTCGGGGCGCGGGGTGGCGAGGGCGTCTTCGAGCTCGATCTCTGAGGTGAACATGGCTGCCTTTCCTGCTGGACGGCCGGTCATCCCTTGATGCCCGCCGATGTGACGCCTTCCTGCACGTAGCGCTGAGCCACGGCATAGGCGAAGAAGATGGGGACGAGCGCGACGACCGAGCCGGCGAGCATCACGCTGAGCGGGACGTTCTGCTGCTGCAGCGACGCGACGCCGACGGTGAGCGTCCACATGTCGGAGCTCTTGGCCATGATCAGCGGCCAGAGGAAGTCGTTCCAGTGCCAGAGGAAGATGAAGACGCCGAGGGTGGCGAGCACGGGCTTGCAGAGCGGGAGCACGATGGTGAGGAAGATCCGGAACTCGCCTGCGCCGTCGATCCTCGCCGCCTCGAACAGCTCGTCCGGGAGGCCCTGGATGAACTGGCGCATCAGGAACACCGCCTGCGCGTTCGCGAGCGTCGGCAGGATCAGGCCCCAGTACGTGTCCACGCCGCCGAGCTTCGCCAGCACGATGAACGTGGGGATGAGGGTCACGTGGAACGGCACCATCACCATGGCGAGGAAGGACCAGAACATCGTCTCCTTGCCTCTGAACCGCTTCTTCGCGAACGCGTAGCCCGCCATCGCGGACAGCAGCAGCACGGCGACGACGCTGACCAGGGCGTAGATCAGCGTGTTGCCCACCCAGACCAGGATGTTCTGCCCGCCGAGCACCTGCTCGTACGACGCGGTCGACAGGTTCCACGGCATCAGGCTCGCGGGGAAGTCGACGGCGAGGCCGGGCTTCAGGCTGAGGATCACCATCGCGTAGAACGGGAAGAAGCACACGACGGCGGCGATCGTCAGCCAGATGTAGCGGACGACGAGGCCCATCCTGCTCGGCTCGAGCGCCCGGTACGCACGCCTGGTGCGCGGGATGCGCTGGGTCGCGGCGGTCATTTCTGCCTCCCGATCACGCGGCGCTGGATGAGCGCGACGACGAGTGTCATGACGAACAGGGCGACGCCGATGGCGGCGGCGTACCCGTAGTCGGTGTACTTGAAGCCCTGGTCGTAGAGCATGTAGACGAGTGAGTAGCTGCCGTGCGCCGGGCCGCCCTGGGTCATCACGTAGACCAGGTCGAACACCTGGAACGACGCCGTCGTCTCGATGACGGCGAGGAAGAACACGGTGGGCTTGAGGTACGGGAGCACGATGAACCTGAACCGCGCCCACGCGCTCGCCCCGTCCATCAGCGCCGCCTCCTCCAGCTCTCTCGGCACGTCCTGGAGCGCGGCGATGACGATGAGCATCCCGTAGCCGAACCGGGACCACACGCCCACGATCACCAGCGCGGGGATGACCAGGACGGTCGAGTTCAGCCACGAGCCGCCCAGACCGAGCGGCGTCATCAGCGTCGACCACGGGCCGTCGCTGGAGAAGATCCACTTGAAGATGGCTCCCGCGAGCACCAGCGAGGTGATCACCGGGAGGAAGAAGACCGAGCGGAAGATCCGCGAGCCGCGGAACGCCCTGCGAACACCGAGCGCCATCGCGATCGACAGGGCCACCGAGATCGGCACGGCCAGCACGGAGTAGATCAGCGTGACCCGCAGCGCCTGCCAGAACACCGGGTCGGCGAACATCCGCTGGAAGTTGCCGACGCCCTTCCAGTCGAGTTCTCCGGAGATGTCGTAGTCGAAGAAGCTCAGGCCGACGCCGGCCAGCGCCGGTCCGAAGCGGAACGCCAGGAACAGCAGGAACGCGGGAAGCACGAAGAAGAGACCGATGCGGGCCTCACGCCTGGCCAGGATGCGCTTGGTCAGGCCGGGCGGTCGCCCGGCGTCTCTGCGCTGCTCACGCTGCTCGCGCTGCTCCGGCGGTCTGGACGCCGCCGGGGCCGGTCTGGTCGTTGTCACGGGGATTCCTCCTCCTTCTCGGGGCGGGGATCGCTCCCCGCCCCGAGCAAAGGGCTTGTTACTTGATGAGCGGCTGGGCGGCGGCTGCCGCATCCTTCAGCGCCTGCTTCGGCGTCTTGGTGCCGAGCAGCGCCGCCTGGATCTCCGGTGCGAGAACACCCATCACCGCGCGAGCACTCGGCTGCAGTTCGCCGACCCTGCTGGTCGGGATGGTCTTCTCGATGGCGCTCTGGATGGGGTCGTCCGCGTAGAGCTCGCCGGTGGACTTCAGCGGGGAGAAGAAGTTGGACGCCAGGTCGAACTTCTTGGAGTTCTCCGCGTCGGTCGCGTACGCGGCGAACTCGCCGGCCGCATCCTTCGACGTCGCGCCCTTCAGCATCGCCAGCGAGCCGACGGTGCCATACGAGACCGACTCCTTGTCTGTGAGCGGCGGGAGGATCTTGATCGCGTCCTCACCCCAGAACGAGGTGACGTCCGCCGGGCCGGACTGCCAGGTGCACGCGACCTTGTTGCTCGCCAGCGCGGTCTGCTCGAGGCTCGGCATCGTGGAGATGAGGTCCTTCTCGATGTAGCCGTCCTTGGCGAAGCCGGAGATCAGTCTGAGCGCCTTCTCTCCCGCCGCGCTGTCGAAGGCGACCTTGCTTCCGTCCTTGTTGTAGACGGAGCCTTCCGCCTGCCAGAGCAGCGGGTAGAAGGTCATGTTGAGGGTCACATCCGGCGAGCCGAAGTAGTTGGTGACGTAGATGCCCTTCTCCTTGAACTTCGGGGCGAGGGCTTCGAGGTCGTCCCAGGTCTTGGGGTACTCCGTGATGCCTGCGGCGTCGAACGCCTTGGCGTCGCACATCAGCGCGTTGGCACTGGTGAGGATCGGCGCCCCCATCAGCTTGCCGTCGATGGTGATCGACTTCGTGACGTTGTCGAGGATGTCCTTCTTCTGTGCGGAGGGAAGGTACGCGTCCATCGGCTCGATCGACTTCTGGTACGTGGAGAGCTGGTCCGGGATGAGGTACACCAGGTCGGGCCCCTTGCCTGCCGCGATCGCCGTCGCCAGTGACTCGTCGCGGTTGGCCCAGGGGTAGATCTCGTACTTGACGGTGATGTTCTTGTGCTCGGCCTCGAACGCCTTGATCGTCGAGTCCCAGAAGGTCTTGTGCGCCTTCTCGTCGGCGATGACCGGGTAGATCCACATCGTGACGGTCTTCTTGGAGGTGTCGGACTCGCCGGACCCTCCACTGCAGCCCGCCAGAGCGATCGCTGCCGTCGCTGCCACGGCGGTCGCCGTGATCATTTTCTTGTACCGCATGCTGCTCCTTCTCGGTGGCGCGACACGGATGTCGCTCGGGTGGGGTGGAACGCTGTCAGGCTCGGGGAACGGACTCCACGGTGCCGTGGTGCCGTGACCGCTCTGCGGCGAAGACGGCGAGATGGCTGTCGAGCGACTCGCGCGGTCCTGACCGGATGTACGACGGGTCGCCGGTGGCGACCGCTGCGACGAAGGCGTTCATGACGCCGCCGTCTCCTCCGCCGTGGTCTCCCCCGGCGTTGGCCGCACCCGTCGGCGCCGTCTCGTAGACGACGGACTCTCCGGTGCGGAAGTCTGTGACGGTGACCCGCTCCCCGTCGCCGTCGAGCATCCCGTGCGAGCCGAAGAGCTGGGTCCTCCTGTGCTCCTGCTCGCTGAACGCGGTCATGACGAAGGTGCCGGCTGTGCCGTCCTCGAACTGCAGGGCGACGACCTGGTTGTCGACGACCGTGTTGTCCGCGGCGTAGACGCAGACGCCGTACGGACCGGTCCTGAGTGCCTCGATCACTCCGGCCTCCGTCGCGTCGTCGGTGATGACGGTGACCGGCCAGACCGCTCCCTCGTCGCGCACGACCGGAAGGTAGAGCTTCTGCGCCGCGTACGGGCAGCTGTTCTGGAGCGGGCAGTCGAGGCAGCGGTCCGCCGCTTCCGCCGGACGGTTCTCGTGCCGGAAGTGGTGGCGGGAGCCGAAGCTCGCGACGCCGGCGATGCGCTTGCCCGTGACGTACCTGATCCAGTCGAGGTCGTGGCTGGACTTCGCCAGCAGCATCGGGGCCGCCAGGTCCTCCCTGCGCCACGGTCCGCGCACGTACGAGTGGGCCATGTGCCACCAGCCGACGGGCTCGAGGTGCTGCACGTTGATGATGTCCCCGAGCACCCCGGTGTCCACGATGCTCTTCACCAGATCGGTGTACGGCATGTACCGCATCACGTGGCAGACGCCGAACAGCACTCCGCTCGCCTCGACGGCATCGACGATGCGCCTGCTCTCCTCCTCGGTGGGGGCGAGCGGCTTCTCCATCAGGATCGCGTAACCGCGCTCGGCGCAGGCGATGGCCGGTTCGACGTGCTGCCTGTCCTGGGTGGCGATGATGACCGCGTCCGCGATCCGCTCCGGCAGGGCGAGCAGCTCACGCCAGTCGTCGAACTGCCGGATGCCCTCGTCCCCGTGCGAGACGAGCTCGCGCTGGAACGCCCGCGGGTCTGCGACGGCGACGAGCTGCGCCCTCTCGGGGTTGGCGTGGATCCAGCGCGTGTACGACTGCCCCCTGTTGCCGGCGCCGATCAGTGCGATGCGCACCGGTCGTGTGCTCTCTGGGGTGTTTTCCATCGCTCCTAGGCCTTCTCTTCATCGCTGCGGCTGTGCCCGGGAGGGTTCGCCGTCGAACGCTCCCACGATAGCATTATTGCTATAGCATGTAGCAAATGAAAAGATCGGGAAGCAAGATTTACCCGCTCGAAACATTGAGAAGGCGCAGAGAGAGATGGCGCGAATCCATCCTCGCGTCCTATAGCTTGTAGCAAAGCATAATCACGGTGGTTCGCAGGAACAGGCCGTCGGCCGGCGTCCGCCAACGGAGGAGAACGATGACACTCGGGAGCGTTTCCGACAGGAACATCTCGGCGAAGGTGGCCGACGAACTGCGCGAGGCCATTCAGAACGGCACGTTCGAACCCGGCGAGAGACTGGTCGAACGCAAACTGGCCGACCGGCTCGGCGTCAGCCACATCCCGGTCAGGGAAGCCCTCGCGAAGCTCGCCGAGGAGGGACTGATCGAACGGACGCCCCGCCGGGGAGCCCGCGTCGCGCTGCTCACCGACAAGGAGCTCGCCGAGATCTCCAGCCTCCGCATCGTGCTCGAACAGTACGTCGCCCAGCGCGTGCAGCAGACCTGGACCCCGAAGACGGAAGCGCAGCTCCGCAAGGTCGTCGACTCGATGGTCGCCGCCGCGGAGCGCAAGAACATCGACACGATGTTCGCCCTCGACCGCCGCTTCCACGAGACGCTCTGGGAGATGGCGGACAACCGCACGCTCCTCACCATCGCCTCCCAGCTCCGCAGCAGGATCAACGGGTTCCTCCGCGCGGCGAACGCCAGCCTCGCCCCCGACGAGCTCGTGGCCCACGCCCGCTCGCACGACGCCCTCGTGGATGCGCTGGCGAGCGGCGACACCGACCGTGCAGCCCAGGCGATGGCCGACCACGTCGAGATCGCCGCGCGACGCATCACGACGAGCGTGGTGGACGACGAGGGAAATCCGGCGAGCTAGCCGTGGGCCGGCCGGCGCCGCTTGCGCGCCGTGCGCGACTTCCGCAGCGCCTCGATGTCGGAGCGCAGCGCATCCATCCGCTGCTGCCGCCCACGCTCGTCGCCGCCGACCGACTGCACGCGCACCGTCTCCTCCACCACGGACGACAACTCCCGCCAGGCGTCCTGGCGGGAGTGCTCGACGATGTCTGCGAGGTAGTCGGGGTCCGCTGCGCGTGAGCGGAGGGCCCGCGCCGTCGCCTTCGCGAGGGCCTCGCGCCTGCGGAGGTTGAGCGAGTCCGCCGTGCGGTAGTCGTGGGTGTGCTCCGCACGGCCGTCCTGCACCTCCGCCCACGCCTGCTCGCGCACGATCCTGGCCTCGGAGGCGTCCGCCTCCTCCGCCAGCCGCAGCACGGCCTCCGCTGCGACCTCGCGGTAGTGCTCGGCGTCGAAGGCGCGGTCGGTGGTGAGGAGTTCGGTCATCATCCGGTTGCGGACGGCCATGCGCACCGCGTAGTCGGCGATGAGCAGCCCCTCCTCGAGCGCGTGCTCCAGGGTGGTGGGCCGCGGCGATTCGATGGCTGCCGCATCGAACGGCCGCATGTCCACCCGGCGGCCCCGGCGGAAGATGCCCATCGGAACCCCCTCTATCGCTGCATCCAGTGTGGCACCGGATGCGCGACCGGCGTCAGGCCGCCGGGACGAGCTCCTGCTCCGGCTTCGGTGCGTCCTGCGCCTGCTCCGCGGCGATCGGCACGGGAACCGCCGCGTGATCGTCAGCCGTCGCCGCGATCCGCGATGCCCGCATCAGCACGATCGCCACCACGGTCACCACGAGCGCCCCGGCGGACAGCAGCCCGGCCACGACGAAGCCGTCGCTGTACCCGGCCTCGGTCGGCAGTCCGTCCGCCGCCGTCGACCCGGTGACCAGCGCGGTCATCACAGCAGCGCCGATGGCGGAGCCGACCGTGCGCAGGTTGGCGTTCATCCCGCTGGCCACCCCGGTCTGGGTCGCAGGGACGCTCTGCACGACCACGCTGGTGATCGCCGCGTAGACGAGCCCGAGGCCGATGCCGAACACTCCGGATGCGACCGCCACCTCGGCCAGGCTGCTGTGGAATAGGCCGAGCGACACCGCGGCCACGGCCATCAGCCCGGCGGCGATCACGATCTGGGCGCGGAAGCCCACCCACCGGGCGAGCGGTCCGCTGAGGAACCCGGTGATCGCCATCGTGACGAGCATCGGGAGCATGAGCATCCCGGATTCGGCGACGGATGCGCCGAGCCCGTACCCGGTCGAGACCGGCGTCTGCACGAAGCGCGGGAAGAAGGCGAACACCGCGAACATCGATGCACCGACGAAGACGGCTGCCGCGTTCATCGTCCACACCCCGTGCTCGCGCATCAGGCGCATGTCGACCAGCGGCGTGCGGGAGCGCAGCTCCACGAGGATCCAGGCGGCGAGCAGCACGGCGGCGAGCACGAGCAGGCCGATCACGGCCGGCGATCCCCAGCCCCACTGCGCTCCCATGCTGAGCGGGAGCAGGAGGGCGACGAGCCAGCCGGACAGCAGCACGGCCGACCACGGGTTGACCCCTCCCGCTGCGCGGGTGGGCGATTCGGGGATGAACAGCATGGCGAGCACGGCGCCCGTGACGGTGAACACCGCGGGGACCAGGAACAGCCCGCGCCAGCTCAGGACGTCGGCGAGCGGCCCGGCGAGGACGGTGCCGAGCCCGCTGCCGATGGCGATGATGGAGGCGATCGCGCCGATGGCGGACGGCAGCCGGTGTGCGGGGAACTCGTCGCGGATGATGCCGAAGGCGAGCGGGAACATGGCGCCGCCGAGGCCCTGGATGATGCGGGCGCCGATCAGCACGCCGATGGTCGGCGCGACGGCGGCGACCACGCTTCCGAGCGCGACGGCCAGGAGGGCGAGGACGAGGATGCGGCGCTTGCCGACCATGTCTCCCACCCGGCCGAGCAGCGGGGTGGCGACGGCGGCCGAGATGAGCCAGGCGGTCATCGTCCAGGTGACGCCGGAGGTGGTGGTGCCGAGGTCGGTCTGGATGACGGGCAGCACGGGGACGACGAGGGATTGCAGAGTGGCGAAGGAGCCTGCGCTCAGCGCCAGGACGGCGAAAGTGAGGCTGGGGCGGGTTCGAGACATTGAGTTCTTCCGTTCTCGAGGGATGTGCCGAGATTTCGGCTAGAATGGAGGCTGGCTCCGATCGGAGGCAACCTCCGCTTTAACGACATTAGCGGAGGGCCCCTCCACTTTGCAACCCTCCCGGAGGAGAAATTGGCCAGCACCACCCCGACCGCCGTGTCGAACCGCCCGCTCAGGGCCGACGCGCGCCGCAACTTCGACGCGCTGCTCGCCGCCGCGCGTGAGGCGTTCGCGGCCAATGGCACCAGCGCATCCCTCGAAGACATCGCGCGCAGGGCCGGGGTCGGCATCGGCACCCTCTACCGCAACTTCCCCACCCGCGACGCCCTCGTCGAGGCCGTCTACGTCGACGAAGTGGATGCGGTCGTCGCCGCAGCGGAGGCCACCACCTCCCTCGAACCGTGGGCGGCCGTCGAGACCTGGGTGCGCAGGTTCGTCAGCTACATCGGTACCAAGAAGGCCCTGGTCGACGGCCTGAACAAGGACTCCCCCGTGCTGCTCACCTGCCGCACGTCCCTGTACGACGCCGGCGAGCCGCTCCTCGAACGCGCCAAGCAGGCCGGCGAGATGCGCGACGACGCGCAGATCCAGGATGTGGTCCGCATGCTCTCCGGGATCGCGAGCGTCGCGTTCGACGACGACGAGCAGCGCGACCGCGTGATCGCCATCGCGATGGACGGTCTCCGACCCCGCTGACCCCCTCTGCGGGCCGTCGGCCGCTGAGGTGACCCTCTAGGATTGGATATATGGAACTCGGCTTCTACGCGGTCATTGCCATCTCAGTGATCGTCGGGGTCGCCGCGTTCGCGAGGAAGCTCGGCGTCGCCGCGCCGATCATCCTGGTCCTGGTGGGTGTCGGGCTCTCCTACCTGCCCGGGGTGCCGGAGATCGAGGTCCCGCACGAGATCATCCTCGACGGACTGCTTCCGCCCATCCTCTACGCGGCGGCGATCAGCGTGCCGCTCACCGATTTCCGGCGCAACCTCGCGCCGATCGCCGGGCTCTCCGTGATCCTGGTGATCATCACGGCGTTCGCCTCCGGCTTCCTCCTCTACACGATGCTGCCCGACCTCAACCTCGCCGCCGCCGTGGCGCTCGGTGCGATCATCAGCCCTCCGGATGCGGTGGCCGCGACCTCGATCGGACGCAAGCTCGGGCTCCCTCCGCGCCTCCTCACCGTGCTCGAAGGCGAGGGACTGGTCAACGACGCGACAGCCCTGGTGCTGCTGCGCACCGCCATCGCCGCGGCCGTCGGCGCACTGGCGACCCCCTGGGCCGGCGTCTTCGACTTCTTCTACGCCGTGGTGGTCGCCCTGGTGATCGGCCTGGTGGCCGGCATCGTCTCGGTCTGGGTGCGCTCCAAGCTGAACGACCCCGTGCTCGACACCGCGCTGTCGATCGCCGTGCCGTTCGCGGCGTTCATGCCCACGGAGGCCGCGCACGGCTCCGGCGTGCTCGCCGTGGTGATCGCCGGCCTGTACACCGGCCACTCCGCGCCGAAGCACTTCACCGCCCAGGCCAGGATCACCGACCGCATCAACTGGCGCACCATCCAGTTCCTGCTGGAGAACGGCGTCTTCCTGCTCATCGGCCTCGAGATCCGCACCCTCGTCGCCGACGTCGAGCACCCCGAGATCCTCAGTGTCTGGGATGCGGTGGGCATCGGCCTGCTCGCCACGCTCGCCCTCGTGATCATCCGGTACATCCTGATCGGTCCCCTCGTGCTCGCGCTCCGGCAACGCGCACGGCTGGCGGAGAACGCCACCTTCCGGGAGTGGCTGATGATCAGTTACTTCCGCGACCATCCGGTGCGCACCAGGCGCGAGGCCTTCCGCAAGCAGCGCCTCGAAGCCCGGTACGCGCGACGCCGCGCCGACCTGGAACAGCTCAGGCAGGAAGACATCGACTGGCGCGGCGGTGTCGTGCTCGGCTGGTCCGGGATGCGCGGAGTGGTCACCCTGGCCGCCGCCCAGTCCCTGCCGGACGACGGCAGCATCCCGTACCGGCCCCAGCTCATCCTGATCGCGTTCACGGTCGCGGTGGTCAGCCTCGTGGTGCAGGGCGGGACGCTGCCCTGGCTGATCCGCCTGCTCAAGATCGAGGGCATCGACACCAAGTCGGACCGCCAGCAACTCGCCCGCCTGCTCGACGACCTCAGCAACGACGGCCTCGCGGTGCTCGACGACCCAGAGGGCGCCGCCGGCGTCGCAGACCCGATCGACCCCGAGGTGGTCGAACGCGTGCGCCAGTCCTCCTACCTCCGGGCGGAGTCGGCCTGGGAGCGCATCCTGATCAACGACGTCCCGGCAGACAGCCGCCCGCACCAGCTCTACCGCACCCTGCGCCTCGCCGTTGTCAACGCGGAACGCGACAGGCTCCTCGAAGAGCGGACGCGCGGCGCATACCCCTCGCGCATCCTGGAAGAGGCAGAGTCGATGCTCGACCTGGAGGAGACCAGGCTGCAGTCCCGCAACGTGCGGCACTGAGCGGTCGGCCCGGGAGGGACGACCTGGTGTTCACCGAATGTATGCCAGCATTTCTTTGAATCATTCAAATTAACCCGCTAGGCTCGTTCGCATGGACACGGCACAGCTCGAGAGCGCACTGCGCGCCTCCGGGCTCCGGGTCACGGCGGGCCGCGTCGCGGTTCTCGGGACCCTTGCCACTCACCCCCACGCGAACGCCGATACGGTCTTCCGCAGTGTGCTCGACGTGCTGCCGGGGACGTCGATCCAGAACGTGCACAACGTTTTGGGCGACCTGACCGAAGCCGGACTCGTGCGGCGCATCGAGCCCGCCGGCTCGCCGGCGCTGTACGAGCGGCGCATCGGCGACAACCACCATCACGTCGTCTGCACTTCGTGCGGAGCCGTCGCCGATGTGGACTGCGTCGTCGGCCACGCGCCGTGCCTCACCCCGTCGGATGCGTCCGGCTTCGCGGTGAGCACGGCCGAGGTGACGTTCTGGGGGCTGTGCCCGTCCTGCCAGGAGCGCGCGGCGAAAGCCCCGTCGCGCGTCGAGTGACGAAGGAGATTGCATGTCGGAGAACTACACGACCACCCAGACCGGTACCCCGGTCGGCAGCGACGCACACTCGCTGACCGCAGGAGAGAACGGCGTCACCGCGCTGCACGACCGCTACCTGGTGGAGAAGCTCGCGCAGTTCAACCGGGAGCGCATCCCGGAGCGCATCGTCCACGCCAAGGGCGGCGGAGCGTTCGGCACCTTCGTGGTCACCGGGAACGTCTCGCAGTACACCAAGGCCGCCGTGTTCCAGCCGGGCACCACCACGGAGACCGTGCAGCGGTTCTCGTCGGTCGCCGGCGAGCAGGGCTCCCCGGACACCTGGCGCGACGTCCGCGGCTTCTCGGTGAAGTTCTACACCTCCGAGGGCAACTACGACATCGTCGGCAACAACACCCCCGTGTTCTTCATCCGCGACGGCATCAAGTTCCCCGACTTCATCCACTCGCAGAAGCGCCTGCCGGGCTCCGGGCTGCGGGATGCTGACATGCAGTGGGACTTCTGGACCCTCTCCCCCGAGTCCGCGCACCAGGTGACCTACCTGATGGGCGACCGCGGCATCCCGCGCTCGTGGCGGCACATGCCCGGCTACGGCTCGCACACCTACCAGTGGATCAACGCGGCCGGTGAGCGCTTCTGGGTCAAGTACCACTTCCACGCCATGCAGGGCAACGAGGAGATGCACGGTGCGGAGGCGGAGGCCATCGCCGGTGCGGACGCCGACTACTACCGCCGCGACCTCTACGAGGCGATCGAGCGCGGCGAGTTCCCCGCGTGGAAGGTGTCCGTGCAGGTCATGCCGTTCGAGGACGCGAAGACCTATCGGTTCAACCCGTTCGACCTCACCAAGGTGTGGCCGCACAGCGACTACCCACTGATCGAGGTGGGCGTTCACACGCTCAACAAGAACCCGGAGAACTTCTTCGCCCAGATCGAGCAGGCGGCGTTCTCGCCGGCCAACACGGTCCCCGGCATCGACATCAGCCCGGACAAGATGCTGATGGCTCGCGTGTTCTCCTACCCGGACGCCCAGCGATACCGGGTCGGCACCAACTACAACGAGCTGCCGGTCAACGCCCCGGTCGCCCCCGTGCACAACTACTCGCAGGACGGCGCGGGCCGTCACGGCTTCAAGGCCGCGACCGCCCCGGTGTACGCGCCCAACTCGAAGGGCGGACCCGTCGCCGACGCGGACCGCGCCGGTGAGGGTTCGTGGGAGTCGGACGGCGCCCTGGTGCGTGCGGCGGCGACCCTGCACGCCGAGGACTCCGACTTCGGCCAAGCGGGAACGCTCTACCGCGATGTCTACGACGCCGCGGCCAAGGAGCGCTTCCTCGAAACCATCACGGGAGCGGTCGGCGGCGTGAAGAGCGCCGAGATCCGCGAGCGCGCCATCCAGTACTGGACCAACGTGGATGCGACGCTCGGCGCCGCCCTCCGCGCCAACCTGGAGAACGGCGGCACGACCCCGGACGAGTCCGCGGAGTACGTCGGCGTCGCCGGCTAGTCCAGCGCCTCCAGCGCCTCCAGCGCCTCCAGCGCCTCCAGCGCCTCCAGCGCATCCACCGGAACGGCCCCGGATCGCCTCCACGGCGGTCCGGGGCCGTTCCCGTCTGCGACCGGTGCGACTAGGAGGGAACGACCTCGGCGAGCGCCCCGGATTCGAGCGCGACCCACACCGTGCCGTCCGCCGCGACGGCCAGGCCGTGCGGCTCGGAGTCCGCGGTCGGCAGGTCGTGCAGCGTCAGGGCGCCCGCTGCCGTGACGTGCGCGAGCTGGTTCGCTCCCCAGAGCGTCGCCCACACGCCGCCGTCGCCGTCCGCGGCCACCGCGTGCGGCTTCGCGCCCTGCTTCAGCTGCACCGTGCTTAGGTCGCCCCGATGGATGCGCGCCAGCGCGTCCCCGAGGATCAGCGCCACCCACACGCCGCCGTCCGAGGCGACCGCGATCCCGACGGGACCGGACGGGTCACCCGGCAGCTCGGTGAACGCGATCGCCGCATCCCCTCCGCGCACGTGGCCGACCAGCCCGGCGGCGTTGAGGGTGAACCAGAGGCTGTCCCCCGTCGTCGCGATCATCGACACGAACGAGCCTTCCCGCCCCACCGGGAACTCCTCCACCCTGCCGAGGATGTCGATGCGGCCGAGGGCGTCAGCCCCCAGCTCGGTGAACCAGGCCGTGCCGTCGTCGAGCGCGACCACGCCGAACGGCTGAGCATCCGGCGTGGGGACGGCGACCTCGCCGATCAGCTCGACCCGCGCATCCCGCACCCCGAGGTGCACCAGGCGGTTGCCCGTGCTGTCGGTCGCCCACACCGTCGACTCGGTGGCGGCGGCCAGCAGCGACGGCTGCGACCCGTCGCCGAGCGACAGGTACGCGACCGTGCCGTCCGGGGACAGCCTCCCCACCCTGCCGCCGTGCACGAGCGTGAACCACACACCACCGTCGCGCGTGACGGCGACGCCGTACGGGCCGTCGCCCGGCTCGCCGACCGGATGCTCGATCACGCGCACCGCCGAAACCTCCGCCGTCACAGCGTCGCGGTGATCGTGCGGTCGTACACCGTGCGTCCGCCGACGCCGATGCGGTCGTCGCCCTCGATGGCGGTGACCAGCTCGGAGCCCTCGCCCTGGCTGATGTGCAGGTCGCGGCCGAGCCGCGCGGTCAGTGCGATGGCAGCGGCGCCGGTGGCCTCGTCCTCGATGATGCCCATCGCCGGGGCGAACATGCGCGAGCGCAGGTGGGCGACCGACTCGTCGATCCAGGCGTACGCGTAGTGCTTGCCCTCGGTGAACGCGTACGCGTCGAGCGCATCCACATCGGCCGGGGACTCCAGCGGCAGCCACTCGAACGTCGGCGCCCACTCCGCCTCCGCCGTGATCCAGGTGGGCTCGTCCTCCGAGCCGTACGTCACATCCACGATCCCGGCGGGCTCACGCAGCATCGTGATCGGCGTGCCTTGCTCGGAGAGCCACCAGGCGGTGCCCACGCTCGGGTGACCGGCGAACGGCAGCTCGGCGGCCGGGGTGAAGATGCGGATGGTCGCGACGCGCCCGAGTTCGCCGTCCTCGCTCAGCGCATCCAGGAACACCGTCTCGCTGAAACCGAGCGCAGAGGCGATCGCCTGCTCCCGCCCGGCCGTCGCCGTCGAACTGCGCACGATGCCCAGCTCGTTGCCGTTCGCGCCACGATCGTCCGTGAAGACGCGCACCACCACTACCTCGATCGATTCGTCCATGCAGCCAGCCTCCCACGAACCCGGCGCGTGCGGATGCTCCTGCGTATAGTGGGGGTGCTCGAAGCAGTGAGGAAGCGCATACATGGGCCGGAATCCGACCGTCTACGATGTTGCGACGCACGCCGGTGTGTCCATCGCGACGGTGTCGCGCGTGTTCAGCCGCCCGGACACCGTGAAGCAGGAGACGCGCGAACGCGTGCAGGCCTCCGTGGATGCGCTCGGCTACGTCCCGAGCGGAGCGGCCCGCGGTCTCGCCGCCCGCAAGACGGGCGTGCTCGGCCTGTTCTTCCCCGGCCTCGACGCGATGGACGACATCTCCGACGTGCCCATCGACGGCGAGGACGACGACGCCAGCCGCACCACGATCATCCGGGATGTCGGCGGCGTCGCGGACACCAGGCCGCTGAACCTGTACTTCGACGAAGTGCTCCGCGGGAGCGAGCTGGAGGCGTGGCGCAACGGCTTCGTGCTGCTCGTCGGCGTCGGCCGCGGCACCACGTCGGCCGAGACGGTCAGGGAGATGGCCGGCCGGGTCGACGGGCTGGTGGTGCTGGCGGGGAGCGCGAGCGAGGACGAGCTGACCCAGCTGGCGAGGCGCATCCCGGTCGTCGTGATGGCGGGGGCCCGCGGCGGCGACACGTTCGACCACGTCTCCGTCAGCAACAGCGAGGGGATGCGCGCCCTCGTCGGCCACCTCGTCGACGACCTCGGCGTGCACGATCTCGTGTACGTCGCGGGAAGCATCGACTCGCCGGACGACGCAGAACGTTGGGACGGCTACCGGTCGGCCCTCGCTGAGCGCGGGATGCCCGTGCCGGACGCCCCGCTGCTCCGCGGCGACTTCACCCGCGACGGCGGCCGCAGGGTCGGCCGCGAACTGCTCGCCTCCGGCACGCTGCCGCGCGCTGTGGTGTGCGCCAACGACCAGATGGCGCTCGGCGTCATCGACGCTGCGCGCATCGGCGGCGTGGAGGTGCCGGCCGACCTCATCGTGACCGGTTTCGACGGCATCGACGCCGGCCGGCTCTCCACGCCGCGCCTCACCACGGTGAAGCAGCCGATGGAGCTGCTCGGCCGCGCGGCCGTGCAGCTCCTGGTGCGGCGACTCGCCGACCCCACGCGCCCTGCGGGCTCCGTCCGTCTCCCCGTCGAGGTCTACCTCCGCGAGAGCTCCGAGCCCGCCTGACGCGCCCCTCCCGTCCCCAAACAATCGAGTCCGAAGTTATTCACGCGACACGCCGGGCGGAGGCGTGAACAACTTCGGACTCGATTGTGTGGGGGCCCGAGACAGGGTCAGGCGGCGAGGACGACGCTTTCGAGGAGGAGGTCGGTGACGGTGTGCGGGGTGCGGCCGCCGACGCAGACGAAGAAGACGAAGTCTTCCTGCGCGTCGACGGTGATGACCGCATCCACGGCGTGCCAGACGTCCTCGGGCAGGGCGGCGAGGCTGAGCATCTCGAACGAGCGCCGTTCGGCGTCGCGCGCGGTGCCCTGCACCGTGTAGAACGCGTCGACGCTGGCGTCGTCGCTCGGGTCGGCGAGCCAGCCGACGAGCGGCGTGGCCGTCGCGGCGCTGATCGGGAGGACGGGGAACAGTGCGGCCGTCAGCCGTTCGATCGAGACGCCGCTCGCGAGCCCGGCGCCGCGGGAGGCGTCGAGCGATGAGATGGCGATCCACCGGCCGGGGGCGACGTCGTCGACCACGGACAGGAGGGGTGCGGGCATAGGGGTGTCAGAGATTGTGGACATGGAAGTTCGGGTACTTTCCATCGAATTCACGCCGATTGATGGGTCACGGAGGCGCTTCCCTAGCACGTTCCCCCATGCACCGCATCGAACAGACGAAGCGGGTAAACGCTCTCGACGGTGCCGAGAGGACTCCACCGGCTTTTCGGGAAGCCGATGACGTACCCCGACTATAGCGGTCTGTCCTCCATTGTGCGGACCCCCATTCGGGGGCATCTTGCAAAAGTTAATGTATGCGCTTACAGTGGTCGGCGTACCAACAAGGATGGTGGCAATGACGCACACGAAACACACCGGCGCCCGGCGCCGGGGACTCGCGATGCTCGCGACGCTGGCCGCGGCCGCGCTGGCCCTCTCGGGCTGCAGCATCAAGATCCAGAGCCAGCAGGACCCGTCGATCCCGGCGGACACCATGCTGCTGGCCGCAGACAAAGGCACTCCGATGATGGAGCGCAACTTCAACCCGTACCTCGTCAACAAGCGGGCGGCGTCGAGCTACATCTACGAGCCCCTCGTGGTCATCAACGTGCTCGACGGCAAAGGCACGCCCTGGCTGGCCTCGAAGATCGAGCTCCCCGACCCGCAGACGATCGACTACACCATCCGGAGCGGTGCGACCTGGTCGGACGGCACACCGTTCACCGTCCAGGATGTGAAGTTCACCCTCGACCTCATCAAGAAGTTCCCGACGCTCGACCTCAAGGGCGCCTGGCAGCACATCAAGAGCCTGGAGGTGAAGGGCGACCACCTGATCGTGCACCTCAAGGAGGCGGACGCCCCGGCATCCGACATCATCTCCCAGACGCTCATCGTGCCCCAGCACATCTGGAAGGACGTCAAGAACCCGGACACCTGGCGCGACCCGAACCCGGTCGGCACCGGCCCGTACACGCTCGGCAACTTCTCCTCGCAGCAGTACACGATGGACAAGAACGAGTCGTACTGGCAGGCGGACAAGGTCGAGGTGAAGCACCTCGTGCTCCCCTCCGCCACCAGCGAGCTCGACATCGCCACCAAGGGCTTCGACTGGGCGTACGCCTTCATGAGCGACGTGCAGGGCACCTGGGTGTCCGCCAACAAGAACAACAAGTACTGGTTCCCGCCGGGCGGCGTCATCAGCCTGATGCCCAACCTCACGGTGAAGCCGTTCGACAACCTGGATGTGCGCCGCGGCATCGCGCTCGCCCTCGACAGGGACAAGATCGCGGACTCCGCCACCGAGGGCTACATGAAGGCGGCGGGACAGACCGGGCTCATGCTGCCCAACCAGCAGGCGGAACTCGACCCGAGCATCCCGGACCAGGGGATCATCTCCCAGAACACCCAGGCGGCGCTGGAGGCGTTCGCGAAGGCCGGATACACCAAGCAGGGCGACAAGCTGGTGGATGCGACCGGCAAGCAGTTCTCGTTCTCCATCACCACCGCGAACGGATACTCCGACTGGCTGCGTGCCGTGCAGGAGGTCCGCAAGGAGCTCGGTGCCATCGGCATCGACGTCTCGATCAAGCAGCCGCAGCCGCCGGGATATCAGCAGGCCATCCAGAACGGCGACTTCCAGGTCGCGATGGGCGGCATGGGTGGTGGCATCATCTTCCAGGCGTTCAACGGCCTGCTCTCCAGCGAGTTCGCCACCCCGATGGGCAAGGCGACCGCCAGCAACTACGGCCGATACAGCAACCCGGCGACCGACCAGCTGCTCCAGGAGTACAAGGTCACCACCGACGAGACCGCCCGCCTGCAGCTCAGCCACGAACTGCAGCGCGTCGTCTACGACCAGCTGCCCGTGATCGGCCTCTACTACGGCGGCCTCTGGGGGCTGTACAACGACGCCAAGTTCACCGGCTGGCCGGATGCGAAGAACCCGTACGCACCGCCGCAGACCTACGACCAGACCCCGCTGCTCGTGTTCACCCATCTGAAGCTCCGGAAGGACGGTGAGTAGGCCGATGGCGTACGCGCTCCGCAAGCTCGGCCTGTTCGTCCTCACCCTGTGGGCGGCGGTCACGCTGAACTTCATCCTGCCGAGGCTCATGCCCGGCTCCCCCACCGACGCCGCCATCGCGAAGCTCTCGCAGAACGGCCCTGTCACCGCCGCCACCCGCGCGGCCATCGAAGCCCAGCTCGGCGTCCCGGGCGGCAACCTCTGGGACCAGTACGTGAGCTACCTGCACCAGGTGGTCACGTTCGACTTCGGCGTCTCGTACACGTTCTATCCGCAGAGCGTGTCCGAGCTGGTCGGCCAGGCGTTTCCGTACACGATCGTGCTGCTCGGCATCGTGACCATCGTCGCCTTCGTGCTCGGCACCTTGCTCGGCGTGCTCGCCGCCTGGCGCCGCAACACCTGGCTCGATTCGCTGCCGACCCTGACCGGCACGTTCGCCAGCACGTTCCCGTACTTCTGGACGGCGCTGCTCCTGCTGTTCTTCCTCGGCTACGTGCTGCACTGGTTCCCCACCTCCGGGGCGTTCGGCCCGACGGCGACGCCGGCGTGGAGCTGGGACTTCATCGTCGATGTCGCGTACCACGCCGTGCTTCCCGCGATCACCATCCTGATCACCTCGATCGGCGGCTGGATCCTCGGGATGCGCAACGCCATGATCAACACCCTCGGCGACGACTACGTGACGTTCGCGGAGGCCAACGGTCTCAAGGGCCGCACGGTCGCCATGAAGTACGCGGCCCGCAACGCGATCCTGCCGAACCTCACCGGGTTCGGGCTGGCCCTCGGCGGCGTGGTCGGCGGCTCCATCCTGGTGGAGCAGGTGTTCGGATACCCGGGTATCGGCTTCCTGCTGTTCAACGCGGTGATCGGCCAGGACTACCCGCTCATGCAGGCGCTGTTCCTCCTCATCACCGTCAGCGTTCTCGTCGCCAACTTCCTCGTCGACATTCTGTACGGCGTACTCGACCCAAGGACCCGCCGATGACCACGACACAGAGTTTCAAGTCCATCACCACGGACGCGGCCTCCGCATCCGGAGGGTCGAAGCCGCCGCACAGGCTCGCATTCATCGGGCGGGCGGCGTCGACGCTCTGGTCGAACTGGAAGTCCAGGCTCGGCCTCATCATCCTGGCGTTCTTCGTGCTCGTCGCGATCTTCGCCCCGCTGCTCGCACCGTACGGCGCGACGCAGGACGGCTTCCCCCGCAACGCGGACTCGAGCCCCGAGCACTGGTTCGGCACCACCGCCGCCGGAGAGGACGTGCTCAGCCAGCTCATCTACGGCGCTCGGGTGAGCGTGGCCGTCGGGTTCATCGCCGGCTTCCTCTCCACGGTCGTCGCCGTGCTGATCGGACTCAGCTGGGGCTACATCCGGGGCTTCGGCGCCGAGGTGGTCAACTTCTTCGTCAACCTCTTCCTCGTGATCCCCGGCCTTCCGCTGATGATCGTGATCGCCGCATACCTGCAGAACGGCGGCCTGTTCATGATCGTGACGGTGATCGTGATCACCGGATGGGCGTGGGGCGCCCGCGTGCTGCGCAGCCAGACGCAGTCCCTGCGGTCGCGCGACTTCGTCACCGCCGCCCGGTTCTCCGGCGACCGGCCGTTCCGGATCGTGTTCAACGAGATCCTGCCCAACATGACCTCGCTCATCACCGGCAGCTTCTTCGGAGCGGCGACGGCGGCGATCTTGGCGGAGGCCGGTCTGGAGTTCCTCGGACTCGGAGACTCCTCGATCGTCAGCTGGGGCACCATCCTCTACTGGGCGCAGAACTCCAACGCCCTCCTCACCGGCCAGTGGATCCTGCTGTTCGCCCCCGGTCTCTGCATCGCGCTGCTCGCGATGAGCCTCACGCTCATCAACTTCGGCGTCGACGCCATCAGCAATCCGCGCCTCCGCGAAGGCCGCCCCGCGAAAGAAAAGAGCGCACGATGAGCGAACTTCTCGAGGTCCGCGACCTCTCCGTCATCTACGAGTCGGCCGGGCAGACGCCCGTGCAGGCGGTCGACCACGTCTCGTTCACCGTCGGTGCCGGCGAGTTCATCGGCCTGGTCGGCGAGTCCGGCTCCGGCAAGTCGACGCTGGGCTTCGCGCTCACCCGGCTGCAGAAGCCGCCGGCGCGCACGAACGGCGGTGAGATCCTGTTCGGCGGGCAGGACATCCGGGAGCTCGACGCCGAGCAGCTGCGCCGTCAGCGCCAGGGCGGTTTCGCGATGGTGCTGCAGTCCGGCATGAACGCCCTCAACCCGGTCCGCACGATCCGCAAGCACTTCGCCGACATCTTCCGCGCCCACGGCCACGTGCCGAAGGAGCGCTGGGACAACCGGATGCGCGAACTCGTCGGCAAGGTCGGGCTCACCGAGCAGGTGCTCGCCCGTTTCCCCGGCGAACTCTCCGGCGGGATGCGCCAGCGCGTCTCGATCGCGCTCGCCCTGTCGCTCGAACCCCGCCTGATGGTGTTCGACGAGCCGACCACCGCGCTCGACGTGCTCGTGCAGCACGCGATCATGGACACGATCACCGAACTGCAGCAGTCGGAGGGCTTCACCGCCATCCTGATCAGCCACGACCTGGGCGTCGTGCTCGAAGCGACGCAGCGCGTGCTCGTGATGCACGACGGACGCATCGTGGAGGACGCGTCGAGCAGACAGATCCTCGAAGCGCCGCAGCACGAGTAC
The DNA here is from genome assembly GCF_051161895.1 of Leifsonia araucanica. Lineage (NCBI taxonomy): Bacteria > Bacillati > Actinomycetota > Actinomycetes > Micrococcales > Microbacteriaceae > Leifsonia > Leifsonia araucanica. Next base: position 3,439,137 of record NZ_JBMBTW010000002.1, on the reverse strand, counting down.
ACGCGGATGCTGCTGAGCCACTACGCCGACCCGCGGGCCGAGGTGGTGGAGCTGCCGGGGTTCCCCGCGAGGCGCGAGGGTGCTGGCGCATCCGGCGCAGGCGCGACCACGGCGGTGCGCGAGCGCGACGGCCGTGCAGCGCAGGCCGCCATCGTGGTCGACGGCGTCTCCAAGGTGTACCCGGCTCCCCGCCGCGGCGAGAGCGAGGTGACCGCGGTAGACAACGTCTCGTTCACGCTCGAACCGGGCCAGTCGCTCGCGCTCGTCGGCGCATCCGGCTCCGGCAAGTCGACCATCGCCAAGCTGCTCACCGGCGTCGAGAAGCCGACCTCCGGCACCGTCACCTTCGGTGACGCGGATGTGGCGAAGCTCGGCCGCCGCGGCGTGCGCGACCTGCACAAGAACGTGCAGATGGTGTTCCAGGATCCGTACGCGGCCCTCAACCCGCTGCACACCGTCGAGTACGCCCTGACGCGTCCGGTGGTCAACTTCACCGGTCTGCACGGCTCTGCCGCCCGCGCCCGCGTGCTCGAACTGCTCGAGACGGTCGGCCTCACGCCGGTCGAGCAGTTCGCCTCCAAGCTGCCGCACCAGCTCTCGGGCGGGCAGCGGCAGCGCGTCGTCATCGCGCGCGCCCTGGCCAGCGACCCGCAGGTGCTGATCGCCGACGAGCCCGTCTCCATGCTGGACGTGACGCTGCGCGCCGGAGTGCTCGCCCTGCTCGAAGACCTCAGGGAGCGGTGGGGCGTCTCGCTGCTCTACATCACGCACGACCTGCTCTCCGCACGGCTCGTCACCGACGACATCATGGTGCTCAACTCGGGTCGCGTCGTCGAGCGGGGCAGGACGGCGGACGTACTGCGGCACCCGTCCGATCCGTACACGGTCGAGCTGCTCGACGCCGTCCCGAACCCGGCCCGCGCCAGGGAGGCGCTCGCATGACCGCCGCCCGGTTCTCGCCGATCCCCGCGTTCGGTGCGCTGCCCATCCCGGACGGCGTCGAGGTGGTCGGCATCCCCGCCGCGGTCGGCACGCTCACGGCGCTGCACGCTCCGGCACGGGATGCGCGGGGCACGGTGCTCTTCGTCCCCGGCTTCACGGGGTCGAAAGAGGACTTCCGCACCTTCCTCCCCCTGCTCGCCGCGGAGGGCTGGGACGTCTGGGCGTACAGCCAGCGCGGCCAGGCGGACTCCGCCGCCCCCTCCGGCGTCGACAGCTACCGGCTCGACGCCCTCGCCGCCGACACCGTCGAGGTGGCGCGCCTGATCGCCGACGGCCGCCCCGTCCACCTGATCGGCCACAGCCTCGGCGGCGTCGTCGGGCGCGAGGCGGTCATCGCCGCACCGGAGGCGTTCGCCTCGTACACCATGCTCTGCTCCGGCCCCACCGGCTGGCCCGGCCGCCACCAGGAGACGACGGACACGGTCACCGCCTCCGGCTCGATCGGGATGTGGAACCGCGACAACCCGCACACCGTCGGGCAGCCGGACTCCGCCCTCACCGCCGACGAGGCCTTCCTCCGCCTGCGTGCGGAGCGCACGTCGAGCGAGAACCTGCTCGCCGGGGCCGAGATCCTGCGCGCAGACCGCGACACGACGGACGCGCTGCGCGCATCCGGAGTCCCCGTCCTCGTCGCCCACGGCGAGTTCGACGACGCGTGGCCCATCCCGATGCAGCAGCACATGGCGGAACGGCTCGGTGCGAGCTACGCCGTGATCCCCGGCGGCCACCACTCCCCCCAGCTCGAAGCGCCGGAGGCCACCGTCTCCGCGCTGGACGCTTTCCTCTCGACCATCCACTGAAACAGGAGAACTGTGCTCACCTTCCCCGACGGATTCCTCTGGGGCGCTGCGACCGCTGCGCACCAGATCGAAGGCAACAACATCAACAGCAATTGGTGGGTGCTCGAGCACACACCGGGCACGACCATCGTGGAACCGTCGGGAGACGCGATGGACAGCTACCACCGCTACCGCGAAGACATGAAGCTGCTGGCGGACGCCGGACTGAACACCTACCGGTTCAGCGTCGAGTGGGCGCGCATCGAACCCGAGCGCGGCTTCGTCTCCCGCGCGGAGATCGACCACTACCGCCGCATGGTGGACACCGCCCACGAGTTCGGCCTGAAGCCGGTGGTGACGCTCATGCACTTCACCGTGCCGCGCTGGTTCGACCGCGACGGCTTCTGGCGGGCGCCGGATGCGGCGGACCTGTTCGCCAGGTACACCGAGCTCGCGCTCCCCATCGTCTCCGACGGCGTCGACTACGTCTGCACCATCAACGAGCCGAACATCGCTGCGATGCTCGCGGGCGGAGAGGACGCGGCCAACCTGGTCGCGTACGGCCTGCCGAACCCGGACCTCGGGGTCGCGGATGCGCTGCTCGCCTCGCACAAACGCTCCAGGGAGGTGCTGTCGCAGGTTTCCGGGCTGAAGTCGGGCTGGACCATCGCGACGCAGGCGTTCCGCTCCAACGGAGAGCCCGGCTCGGAGGAGATGCTGCGCGAGTACGGCTACCCGCGCGACGACTGGTACCTGGAGCAGTCGGCCGGCGACGACTTCGTCGGCGTGCAGGCGTACACGCGCACGTTCATCGGCCCGAGCGGGCCGCTGCCGGTGGCCGACGACGTCGAGACCACACTGACCGGCTGGGAGTTCTACCCGCCCGCCGCCGCAGAGGGTGTGCGGAGCGCGTGGGAGCTGTCCGGCGGCGTCCCGGTGATGATCACCGAGAACGGGATCGCGACCAGCGACGACGAGCGCAGGATCGCGTACACGGACGCCGCGCTGCGGGAGCTGCACGCCACCATCGAGGACGGCATCCAGCTGGAGGGCTACCTGCACTGGAGCGCCCTCGACAACTACGAGTGGGCGAGCGGCTTCCGGCCGACCTTCGGCCTGATCGCCGTCGACCGCGAGACCTTCGTCCGCACCCCCAAGCCGTCGCTGGCCTGGCTCGGCTCCGTCGCGCGCGCCAACGCCCTCTGACCCCACCCCTCCACAACAATCGAGTCCGGACTTATGCACGCGACACGCCGAGCGTGACCGTGCATAAGTCCGGACTCGTTTGCGTCTAGCTGGCCGGGATGAGGGTGTACTTCGTGGAGAGGTACTCGTGGATGCCCTCCGCGCCGCCCTCGCGGCCGAGGCCGGACTGCTTGATGCCGCCGAACGGGGCCGCCGCGTTGGAGACGAGGCCCGTGTTGAGTCCCATCATGCCGGTGGCGATCGCGTCGATCATGCGCTGACCGCGCGCCAGGTCCTCGGTGAAGACGTAGCCGACCAGACCGTACTCGGTCTCGTTTGCGCGGGCGACGCCCTCCTCCTCCGTGGCGAACGTGGTGATCGCGAGCACCGGCCCGAAGATCTCCTCGCTCAGGATGGTGCTGCCCGGCTGCACGTCGGTGATCACCGTCGGCTCGAAGAAGTGCCCGTCGCCCTCCGGCGCGTTTCCTCCGGTGAGCACGCGGGCGCCGCGGGAGACCGCATCCCCCACCAGCTCCTGCATGGATGCGACGGCCTTGGCGTCGATGAGCGGCCCGATGGTCACGCCGTCCTCCGTGCCCCGGCCGAGCCGCAGGGCGTTCACCTTGGCGGTGACCTTCTGCGCGAACTCGTCGGCGACGGACTCGTGCACGATGAACCGGTTGGCGGCGGTGCAGGCCTGGCCGATGTTGCGGAACTTCGCGAGCATCGCGCCCTCCACGGCCTTGTCGACGTCGGCGTCGTCGAACACGACGAACGGCGCGTTGCCGCCCAGCTCCATCGAGGTGCGCAGCACGTTCTGCGCCGCCTGCGCGATCAGCCGCTGGCCGACCGGGGTCGAGCCGGTGAACGACAGCTTCCGGAGGCGCGGGTCGGCGATGATCGGACCGGACACCGTGCTCGACGTGCTCGTCTGCACCACGTTCACGACACCGGCCGGCACGCCGGCGTCTTCGAGCAGCTGCGCGAAGAACAGGGTGGTCAGCGGGGTGAGTTCCGCCGGCTTGACCACGACCGTGCATCCCGCGGCCAGCGCAGGCGCGATCTTGCGGGTGGCCATCGCCAGCGGGAAGTTCCACGGCGTGATCAGGAAGCACGGCCCGACCGGGCGCTGCGAGACGACCATCGTGCCCGTGCCCTCCGGGTTCTGCCCGTAGCGACCGCCGATGCGCACGGCCTCCTCGCTGAACCAGCGCAGGAACTCACCGCCGTACGTGACCTCCCCGTTGGCCTCCGCCAGCGGCTTGCCCATCTCGAGCGTCATCAGCAGGGCGAAGTCGTCTCGACGCTCCTGCAGGAGGTCGAACGCCTTCCGGAGAATCTCTGCGCGGGTGCGGGGCGGGGTCGCCGCCCACGCCTCCGCGGCCGCGTCCGCCGCATCCAGTGCCCGGATGCCGTCCTCCGGCGTCGCGTTCGCAATGCGCTTGATCACACGTCCGGTGGCCGGGTCGCTGACCTCGATGGGGTCGCGCGTCCCCTGCTCCCAGCGCCCGTCGATGTACAGGCCGTCCGGCACGCGCGAGAGCAGGTCGCTCTCCCACTCGGACAGGGTGGATGCTGTGGTCTGCTCTGCGATGCTCATGCGTTCTCCAATGCTTCCGCGACGATGTCGAGTCCTTCGATGAGGAGGTGGTCCGGGATGCTCAGCGGCGGAAGGAACCGGATGACGTTCCCGTAGGTCCCGCAGGTGAGCAGCACGACGCCCGCAGCGTGGACCGCGGCCGCGACGGCGGAGGTGAGTGCCGCATCCGGTTCGCCGTTCTCGTCGACCAGCTCGATGGCGACCATCGCGCCGAGACCGCGCACCTCTGCGACGCGCTGGTCGGCGTCGCGCAGCGCGCCGAGCTTCTCGAACAGGATGGCGCCGATCTCACGGGCGCGCCCGGCGAGGTCTTCCGTCTCGTACGTCTCGATCGCGGCGAGCGCCGCGACGCAGGCGAGCGGGTTGCCTCCGTACGTTCCGCCGAGGCCGCCGACGTGCGGGGCGTCCATGATCTCGGCGCGGCCGGTCACGGCGGACAGCGGAAGGCCGCCCGCAATGCCCTTGGCGGTGACGATCAGGTCGGGCACGATGCCGAACTGCTCGGAGGCGAACATCGTGCCCGTGCGGGCGAACCCGGTCTGCACCTCGTCGGCGATGAAGACCACGCCGTTCGCGGCAGCCCACTCCGCGAGCGCGGGGAGGAAGCCGTCCGCGGGCACGATGAAGCCGCCCTCGCCCTGGATCGGCTCGATGATGATGGCGGCGAGGTTGGAGGCGCCCACCTGCTTCTCGATCATGGTGATGGCACGCTTCGCGGCCTCCGCCCCGGTCAGGCCGCCGTCGCGCAGCGGGTAGCTGAGCGGAGCGCGGTAGATTTCGGGCGCGAACGGACCGAAGCCGTTCTTGTACGGCTGGTTCTTGGCGGTCAGCCCCATCGTGAGGTTGGTGCGGCCGTGATACGCGTGGTCGAACGCGACGACGGCCTGCTTGCCGGTGTAGTGCCTGGCGATCTTGACCGCGTTCTCCACGGCTTCGGCGCCGGAGTTGAACAGGGCGCTGCGCTTGGCATGGTCGCCGGGCGTCAGCCGGTTGAGCGCCTCTGCCACCTCGACGTACGAGTCGTACGGGGTGATGGTGAAGCAGGTGTGGGTGAACTGGGCGACCTGCGCGGTGACGGCCTCCACGACGCGCGGCGCCGAGTTGCCGACGCCGGTCACGGCGATGCCCGAGCCGAAGTCGATCAGCGAGTTCCCGTCGACGTCGACGAGCACACCTCCGCCGGCGGCGACCGTGTACACCGGCAGCGTGGTGCCGACACCCGCCGCGACGGCCTGGGCTTTGCGCTCGGCGCGCTTGCGCGACTCCGGACCGGGGATGGACGTGACGAGCCTGCGCTCCTGAGGGAGCGATGGCCCGCCGAGGACGGCGGAAGGGGTCTCGACGATGCTCATGCTGGAATCGTAAGGACGCGCCCGACGCAGGCCATCAGCCACGTTGTACAATCGCCTCGCCGGTTTTGTACAGACTGGCGGATCGGAGTCGTTCGTGCCCGCCACCGTCGCCCAGCTGCTCGCCCGGCAGGATCTCGGGCTGCGGCTGCTCACACCGAGCGGGACCGCCGAGCTGGATGCGCGCATCCACTGGGCGCACAGCTCCGACCTCGAAGACCCGACGCCGTTCCTCGCTCCCGGCCAGGTGCTCCTGATCACGGGGGCGCCGGACGACGTCGAGCCGTACGTGTCCCGCCTGGTCGCGCACGGCATCGCCGGCCTCGGCTTCGGCACGGAGGTGGTGCGCGCCGGGACGCCGGACGCCCTGGTCGACGCCTGCACCCGCCACGGCCTGCCGCTGTTCGAGGTGCCGTACCGCACGCCCTTCATCGCCATAGCGCGGTTCGTCGCCGAGCGGGTGGCGGCGGACACCTACGCCCGCAACACCTGGGCGCTCCGCACATCCCGGGCCATCTCTCTCGCGGCGCTCCGACCGGATGCGCTCGGCGCGGTGCTCGCGGAACTCGCCAGGCAGATCGACCGCCCCGTCGCCCTCGTCGGTGCCGACGGCGAACTGGACAGGGCGTACCCGCCCGGCGGGGTGTCCGCGCAGGATCGCGCGGCGATCACGGCGGCGGCCGAGCCGCTGCTGCGGGCGCGCCGCCGCGCGGCAGGGACGGCGGGCGGTGGCGCAGGTGGTGGCGCGGGGGCGGGAGACGACGACGCCGACGACGGCGCGAGCGCGAGCGCGACGTTCGCCCTGCAGACCCTCGGCGCCGCCGGGCGGCTGCGCGGGGTGCTCGCCGTCGGCTCCGCCGGGCTCGACCAGGCCGCGCAGCAGGTGGTCACCGGCGTCGTTGCACTGGCCGGTCTCGCTCTCGAACAGAGTAGGGCGACGGATGCGGCGCGGACCCGCCTGCGCACCGCGGTGTGGCGGGCGCTGCTCGCGGGGGACAGGGCGCTCGCGGAGACGGTGGCGGAGCCGGTGCTCGGCGCGCTCCCCTCCGGCCCCGTGCGCGTGGCCGTGCTCGGCGGCACGGCCATCGCGTCCGCCGCCGACGTCCTCGAGTCGCGGCCCGGACTGTTCTTCGCCCGCGACGGGCACGACCTAGTCGTGCTCGAGGAGGACGCCGCCCCGTCCGGCCTCCCGGAGCTCGCCGCCCGTTTCGACCTCCGCGGCGGCATCTCGGCGGCCGGACCGCTCACCGAGCTGGCGTCGGCGCTCGCGCAGGCCTCCGCCGCGCGCGACCGGGCGGACGCCGACCGGCCCCTCCGCGGCTTCGACGACATCGCCGGCGGCGGGATGCTCGCCCTGCTGGACACCCCGGACGCCCGCGCGGTCGCCACGGCGGCCATCGCCCCGCTCGGCTCGGCCGACGCCGACCTCCCCCGCGTGCTCCTCGTCTGGCTGGACCACAACGGCGTCTACGACGTGGCCGCCCGCGAGCTCGGGATGCACAGGCACACCCTCCGCACGCGCGTCGCGGAGGCAGAGCGCATCCTCGGCGTCGACCTCGGCAGCTTCGCCGCCCGCGCCGACCTCTACGCCGCCCTCCGCGCCGCGCACGCCTGACCAGCCTGACCAGCCTCACCGGCCCTCCGGACGCACGACTGAGCGGGGTGGACGGCTCAATGTCCACCCCGCTCAGGGTCATGCTCGGCGTCGCGGGATCAGCGCGTTCCGTATGCCTTCCTGCGACGGATCAGCAGCAGCACGGCACCCGCGAGCAGGAGCAGCCCGCCGATCCATCCCGCCAGCGTGGCCACGGTCGAACCGGTGTTCGCCAGCCCGTCCTTCTGCCCGGCCGTGGTCGACCCATCCCGGCTGCCGTTCGACGATCCACCACCATTGACGGCAGGCGTCTCCGTCGGGTTCGCCGGCGGCTGCGTAGCCGGAGGTGTCGTCACCGGCGGCTGCGCGGTCGGAGGTGTCGTCTCCGTCGGCTGCGCGGTCGGAGGTGTCGTCTCCGTCGGCTGCGCCGGCTCCAGGACCTCGACCGTGTCCGTGTCCGTCGAGCTGCACCGAGCGTCGTCGGCGCATCCGTACTCCGTGGTCACGGTCGCCGTGTTGACGATCGTGTCCCCGTCCTGCAGGCCGTCCACAACTCGCGCCGTCACGCTGACGACCCGCTCGCTGCCGGCATCGAGGGTTCCGAGCTCCCAGGTGATCGTCCTGGTCTCCTCGTCGTACGCACCGTCGTCGGTCGCCGAGACGAACTCGACAGTGTCCGGCAGCACGTCCGTGACGACGGTGAGCGGCGCATCCCAGGCCGCACCGTTGGTCACGGTCAGGTCGTACGTGAGGTCCTGGCCGATCGCCACGACCTCTTCGTTGTCGTCCTTCGCGATCGAGACGTCCGGCGTGTGGTCGACGTCCTCGGTGCGGCACTCGTCGTCGACGATGCAGCCCTCAGTGGCCTCGACGGTCGCGGTGTTGGTGATCGTCGATCCGGCCGGCGTCGTGGCGGCGACGGTCGCGTGGACCTGCACCACCCGTCCGCTGCCCGGCGCCAGGTCGCCCAGGGTCCAGGTGACGGTCCTGGCACCCTCGTCGTACACGCCGTCGTCCGACGCGTCGACGAACTCCAGGTGCTCTGGAAGCGTGTCGACCACGGTCACGCCGGTGGCGGTGGCCGACGACGAACCGTTCTCGACGAACAGGTCGTAGCGGAGGGTCTCCCCATTGCCGACCGTGGTGCGGTTGTCGTCCTTCACGATGCTCACGCTCGGCGGCGTCCTGTCGACGTCGCTGGCCGCGCAGGCCGTGACGCAGTCGAAGGTGCCGGTGATGGTCGCCACGTTCGCGATCTCCGTGTCCGGGGAGATGTCTTCCCAGACGGTCGCCGTCACCTCGAGGATGCGCGTCTCGCCCGGTGCGAGGTCGCCCAGCGCCCAGGTGATCACCCGGTCGTCCTCGTCGAACGCGCCGCTCTCCGTGGCGCCGACGAAGTCCAGCTCCGCGGGCAGCGCGTCGGCGACGGCCACGGCTTTCGCGACGGCCTGCGCCGCCGTGTTGGTCACGGTGATCGTGTAGGTGATCGACTCACCAGGATGAACGACGGTCAGACCGTCGTCCTTGGTGATGGTGACTCCGGCGCGGACGAGCCCGGCATCGAGCGTCGTGACGATGTTCGCCCCTTCACCGTTCCTGACAGGGTCGGCGATGGTCACCGGTGCGGTGGCGACGCCGACGCCCGTGAAATCGGAGTCGACGCCCGTGTCGGTGCCTGCGTGGTGCGCGGTGAGCTCGTACTCGGCCGGCAGCCCGACGATCGCGACGCTCCACCTGCCGAGCGGCACGGTGAACACGTACTCGCCGTTCTTGTCGGTGGTGGTGCGCACCGGTTCGCCGTCCGCTCCGGTGACCGGCTGGCCGTTCTCGTCGCGGAGTTCGAGCGTGATGCCGGGGACGCCGACCTCACCAGCATCCTGCACACCGTTGCGATCGGCGTCGAGCCAGACGCGGTCACCGAGCTGACCGGCGACGCGCCGGGCGCCGACGACCGGCGCCTCGGACGCGAGCATCGCAGCGGCGGAACCCGCATTGGTGACGCGCGAGGTCTGCCAGGCGACGTTGTTGTTGGCGACCGCTGCCGGATCGGTGACCGCGAGGTCGTCCGCTCCGCTCAGCGCCGGTGCGGTGGTGCGGTACTCGATGTACTCCGGCTCGAGCGTCGGCGCCAGCTCGGCGAAGACGATCCTGAGCGCGGTGACGCTCGCGGGGTCCGCGGGGAGCGTCGGCGACCAGTCGGCGTCACAGCCGGCAGGCAGCGCCTGGCCGGATGGACGGTCGAACAGTTCTGGACGGCACGGGTTGTACGACGTCGAGTACTCGATGGTCACGCCGGCCGGCTTCGACAGGATCGAGTCGAACGTCACGTCCCACGCGCTCCCGCGCTCTACGCCTTCCAGCACTCCGCTGATCGCGGTGTCGCCCACGTGCGGCAGCAGGTCGTAGATCACGAGGTCCTTGAGCGCGGTGTTGTTCGGGTCGGTCACGGCCAGCCGGTAGTCGACCTGCGTTCCGTTCCCGTCGAACGTCGCGTTCGTCAGACCGTCGCGGGTCCAGTCGGCGTCGAGGGCTCCCTTGACGGACTTCTCGATCGCCGCCCCCGAGCTCGCGATGACCGTCCAGCCGACCGTGCTCTCGGAGACACGTTCCGTGGTGTTGCCGTTGCCGTTGAGGTCATCGACGTCGGTCGCCTCACCGGTGCCCGCACTCGACAGCGTGTGATTCATGTCGAACAGCACGGCGCGCTGAGAGTCCGGGCTCGCGTGCGAGCCTTCGGTGGCGTCGAGGGTGACGTCGGTGTCGAAGACCACGGTGGGACGCGGGTCGTCCGTCCCGAGTTCGGTCCCGAACGGCCAGGTCCAGGTCAGCGTCTTGTGCGCCTTGCCGTCGATCTCGATCGTGCCTTGCGTGAGCGTCGGCTGCCCGATCGCATCCAGGTTGCTCCACGAGATCGACGAGAGGACCGGCTCGAGTCCGATGGGCAGCACGTCGACCAGCATCGGCCGCAGCGGAACCTTGCCGTTCGCGCCGTTGGCGATGGTGAGCTTCCACGAGGCGGAGAGGCCGGGGCGCAGGGCGTCGACATCGGAGGTGGCGGTCTTCACGACCTGCGGGTCCGGCTGCGGCGTCGCGAAGAGCTCCACGGCCGTGCGCTGGCTTGCCGCGCCGGCGATACCGGCGGTCGCACTGCTGTCCGGCGCGAACTGCGGCCCGTAGAACGGAACATAGCTGTTCGCCATCGTGAGCAGCCCGGACTGGGCGAACGCCTGCGTGCTCACACCGCGCACCGCCCACCAATCCGGAACGTTGTCTTCGGCGATGCTGACGATCCGGATGTCCGTGACGATCTCGCTCGCCGGAAGTCCGAGGGTCTCCTCGTACGCCGCCGTGGCGGGGCGATGGACGTTGAGGCGGAACGGCTCGACCTTGTCGGCCGGCTTGACGTAACGGTGCGTCTGCGGGATGACGCCGTTCCAGGTGACGACCTCGACCTGCACGAGGTGGTTCACCGTCGTCTCATCGAAGCGGAACTGCTCCGTGCTGAACGCAGGGTTTGCGCACTGGTCGGACGGGACACCGATCGTGCCGGGGAAGGACATGCTCAAGGGATCCGTGGTCGGCATGGGCAGCGAGACCGCCTTGCCGTTGACGAGGCAGGGCAGTCGATCGATCACGGCTGCCGTGCGGAGATCGCCGGACTCGTACCCGGGGATGCCTCCGTGCCAGTGGGACAGCAGCCCCCACTGGTACTCGCTGGTGGTGTCGACGTGCACGTAGTTGTTGTTCGACGCGGTCTTGTTGGAGAGGTAGTTGGTCTGCCTCTCCGCGTTCGGCGAGATGAACGTGTGGTTGCGCTGGTCGGACGCCGTGAGCTTCTTGCCGTCCAGCGCGATGGCGGTGCCGTCGACCCTGTTCTGGAAGGAGTTGACCGACTGGCCGGAGGGGATGGACGCAATGAACTTCTCGTTCGAATAGACGACCGTCACTTCGTGAACCTGCGACGGGCTGGTGCAATCGTTGCGATCCGGGGACGGCGTCGTCCAGGTGACCGTCTCCGCCGCAGCGTCGTAGACACCGCCATCGCTGGCGGAGACGAACGTCGCCCCCCTTCGGAAGCGTGTCGACGAGCACCAGGTCCGTGTAGTCGAGGCTGCCGAGGAATGCGATGTTCGGGTTGCAGCCGTAAATGCGGTAGGTCACCGGCTCGTCGGGCCGGACCAGCGTCTCTCGCACCGGGCTGGCCATCTGCTTGACCGCGGTCAGAGCCGAGCTCGACTCGACGACGACGGGCGACGGCGTGGAGATCTTCATCGCTGCCCTTCCACCGGGCGCGGAGGCGTCGTCATAGCCGAGTTCGACCGTGACGGGGAAGGCCGTTCCTGGCAGCGTCACGAAGTTGGGCACCTGCCAGGACAGCGTGAACTCGCCGGATTCGCCCGGCGTAAGGTCGCTCAGCGCGATCACGAGCGGCGTTCCCGTCGAGGAGAGGATGCCGGCGCCGCCGTGGACGACCGGTTCCCCCGCGAAGGCCGCAGGCTGACCATCCGGACCGGTTCCCTCGGGCGTCGGGACCGTGATGGTCGGCGCGACGCAGTTGTCGAAGGTCAGATTGGAGCACTGGTAGGCGACCCGATAGACCGCCTGCCCGCCGGACTTCACCTCTTCGTCGATGGCCACGACGGTGGCAGCCATGGCGGCCGACGACGCCGCGGCCGGGAGGGCGGGGAGGGAGGCGGCGAGCAGCGCTGTCAGCGCGAGGGCCGCCCAGGCCATCGGCTTCTTTCGCGGCCCTAGCCGCGAAGAATGTTTCACGTTCATGGGGCATTATTACCACATTGTAGATGTATATATTTCATATATACCGATGTACAACCCAATCGCTACGACCCACCCGCCCCCACGGGTGTACGCGGCGCGCCCCTGTACAACAGAATGGACGGATGACTACTCCCCTCTCCGGAACGCATTTCGGCCTGACCGCCGGCGACTACCACGCCACGATCGCCTCCGTCGGCGCATCGCTGCGCACGCTCGAGTACAAGGGGCGCCCGCTCGTCGTCCCCTTCGACGCGGATGAGGTGCGCCCGGCATACCGTGGGGCGACCCTCGCGCCGTGGCCGAATCGCGTGGTCGACGGGAAGTACACGTTCGCCGGGGTCGAGCAGCAGCTGCCGCTCACGGAGCCGAACCGCGGGCACGCCCTGCACGGCCTCGCGACCTGGCTCGACTTCGCCGCCGTCGACCGCTCCGCGAGCAGCGTCACGTTCACCGCCACCATCGAGGCACAGGCGGGCTACCCGCACCGCGTCGACGTCGTCGTGGCGTTCGAGCTCGACGAGGACGGCCTGCACACGTCGGTCACCGCGACGAACACCGGACACGACGACGCCCCGTGGGGCACCGGACCGCATCCATACCTGGTGGCGGGCGACGGACGCGTCGACGACTGGACGCTGACCCTTCCCGCAGCCACCGTCCTCACGGTCACGGAGAATCGCCTGATCCCGGTCGGCCTCGCCGACGTGGCGGCAGAGGGAGACGGCGTGTTCGACTTCCGCGAGCCGCGGCCGATCGGCGACACCTTCATCGACCACGCCTTCACCGGGCTGCAGCGCGACGAGACGGACACGGCCACGGTGTGGCTGCGCGCCGCCGACGGAAGCGGCGTCGCGATGAGCTGGGACGACGCCTGCCCATGGGTGCAGGTGCACACGGCAGACACGGACGACGAGGCGACGAACCGCATCGGCCTCGCCGTCGAGCCGATGACCTGCCCGCCGGACGCCTTCAACTCCGGCACCGACCTCGTCGTCCTCGCCCCGGGCGCCTCCACGACCGCCGGCTGGACCATCCGCGGGATCTGACGCGGGACCTGACGCAGACAAAGGGATGCCCCCAGCTGAACCCGAAACAGCTGGGGGCACCGACGCGGCGCGCTAGGACGCTCGCGCATTCCGGACGGGACCTGTACCCGTTCAGGCGATCCGTCCGTTCGAGGGCCGGATGACTCACGGTCTCGTTTCGTCCATCCTACATGCCGGATGCCAAATTTTACGACGATTCCCGCGCTATAAAGGCGTTTCAGGTCATCAATGCCCGGAGTCGTCGCGCTCTGCCAGACGCGCGCGCAACGATCCGAGCAGGAGTTCGACCCCGAGGTCGAAGGCGCGGTCGGCCCGCACGTCGCCCGGCTCGCCGTTCTCGACGAGGCGGGCGAGGGCCGTTCCCTGCCGCGCCCGCCACACCTGCGGAGGGGCGGACAGGTCGAGCCCCGAGCCGAGTGCGAACGCATCCAGGATCGCCACGATCACCAGCACGTCGCCCTCGGGGAACCCGGCGTCGAGCAGCGCCTCGGCGAGCGCTTCGTAGTAGCCGAGCACGGTCGCGTCCGTGACCGGCTTGCCGACGAGCAGCGGCAGCACCAGTGGATGCGCAGAGAACATCGCGCGCTGCTCCCGCACCACGTACTCCACCACCGCATCCCAGGCCAGGCCGTCCGGCACCACGATGGCGGCGCGCTCCGCCAGCCGCCCGCGCATCAGCTCGACGATCGCATCCCGCCCGTCCACGTGGTTGTAGAGCGACGACGGCGTGACGCCGAGCTGCCGGGCGAGCGCGTTCACACCGAACGGCTTGCCGGCATCGACGAGCTCGATGGCGGCGTCCGCGATACGGTCGGGGCTCAGGATGGGCGATGACGGCCGTGGCATCTCTGCTCCCCCTCTTCCGTCGGTGACGTCTCCTGTGCATAATAAACGAACACTATTCGTTTTAGCACGTTCCTCGATCGGGATGGCCCAGATGACTTTCGCACTCGTCCGCGCGACGACCCCGCCCACCTCCCTCGCCCGCGTCGCAGGCAGCCGCGACGACCCCGCTCCCCTGCGCATCGGCGTCGTCCAGCACGCCTGGCAGCCGGACATCGCCGCCCTCGCCGCCGAGCTGGACGAGGCCGTCGCCCTCGCGGCCGCGGAGGGAGCGCAGATCGTCTTCCTCCCCGAGCTGACGCTCTCCCGCTACCCGGCGGACACCCTGCCGGACGGCCGGGCGGACGTGCTCGCCGAAGACCTCGAGACCGGTCCGACTCGCGCGTGGGCGGCAGCGGCCGCCGCGGCGAACGACGTCTTCGTGCACGCGTCCCTCTACGAGCGCACCGGCGACGACGACGGACGCGGCCTCAACACCGCCATCGTCGTCGCTCCGACCGGTGAGATCGTGGCGAAGACCCACAAGCTGCACATCCCGGTCACCGCCGGATACTACGAGGACAAGTACTTCCGCGCCGGACCGGCAGAGACGCCGTATCCCGTGCACAGCATCCCGGGCATCCCGGCCAAGCTCGGGCTGCCGACCTGCTGGGACGAGTGGTTCCCCGAGGTCGCACGCGCGTACAGCCTGCAGGGAGCGGACGTGCTCGTGTATCCGACGGCCATCGGGTCGGAGCCCGACCATCCCGAGTTCGACACGCAGCCGCTGTGGCGCCAGGTGATCGTCGGGAACGGCATCGCCAACGGCACCTTCATGGTCGTCCCGAACCGGACGGGCTCGGAGACGCGCCCGGACGGCACGCCGGGCAACACCTTCTACGGCTCGTCGTTCGTGAGCGACCCGTACGGCCGCATCCTCGCCGAGGCCCCGCGGGACGAGAAGGCCGTGCTCGTGGCCGACCTCGACCTGCCGCAGCGTTCCGACTGGCTGGAGCTCTTCCCGTTCCTGTCGACCCGCCGCCCGGACACGTACGGTGTGCTCGGCACCGACGGCACCGGCTCCGCGACCGAGGCCGCGGAGACCGCCCGATGACCTGGCGGATGCCGCACGAGGGCGCGCGGCACGAACGCACCTGGCTCGCCTTCCCGACCTCGGGATACACGCTCGGCGACACGGCCGAGGACGCCGAGGAGGCGCGCAGCAGCTGGGCGGCCGTCGCGAATGCCGTCGCCGAGTTCGAGCCGGTGTCCGTCGTGATCGACCCGCGCGACCGCGCCATCGCCCCGCGCTACCTGTCCGCGGGCATCGAGCTGCACGAGGCGCCGCTCAACGACGCGTGGATGCGCGACATGGGCCCGACGTTCGTGTTCGGCGACGACGGAGAGCTCGGCGCCGTCGACTGGGTGTTCAACGGCTGGGGCGCCCAGGACTGGGCGCAGTGGGACCTGGATGCGCGCATCGGCGGCGTGGTCGGGTCACTGGCCGGAGCATCCATCGTGTCGAGCGCCCTGGTGAACGAGGGCGGCGGCATCCACGTCGACGGCGAGGGAACCGTGCTCGCCACCGAGACCGTCCAGCTCGATCCCGGACGCAACCCCGGCATCACCCGCGCGGAGGTCGAGGCGGAGTTCGCGCGCACCATCGGCGCGACCACCACCGTCTGGCTGCCGCGCGGCCTCACCCGCGACTCCGAGCGCTTCGGCACCCGCGGTCACGTGGACATCGTCGCGGCGTTCGCCCGGCCGGGCGTCGTGCTGCTGCACACCCAGCGCGACAGCGAGCATCCCGACCACGCTGTGACGCGCGAGATCCGGGAGACCCTGGAGGCGGCACGGGATGCGGCGGGCAGGCCGTTCGAGATCGTCGAGGTGCCGGCCCCCGCGACCCTCCGCGACGACGACGGCTGGACCGACTACAGCTACATCAACCACCTGCTCGTCAACGACGGCGTGATCGCGTGCAACTTCGGCGACGACAACGACGAGGAGGCGGCCGGCATCCTCGCCGACGCATACCCCGGCCGTCGCGTGGTGACCGTGGATGCGCGCCCGCTGTTCGCCCGCGGCGGCGGCATCCACTGCATCACGCAGCAGCAGCCGGCCCGCTAGCAGGGCCGGGCTGCGCGAGCCGGGCTACGCGCGCGCGACGATGGCCGCCGCGGTCTCCCGACCCACCCGGATCGCGCCGTCGACGTGCTGGTATCCCTTGCCTGCCATGTCGCTGCAGGAGAAGTGGATGGGCCCGACCGGCGTGCGCAGATCGGCGCCGTAGCGCGCCAGCCCGCCCATGTCGAAGCTCGCGGCGTACGCGCCCCTCGTCCACTCCTCGCTGCCCCAGTCGCTCTCGTAGTAGACCACCGTGTCGAGCGCCTTCGGGCCGTAGTAGTGCGACAGCGACTCCAGGATGCGCGCCTTCCGCTCCTCCGGAGACAGGCGGAACACCGCATCCGCCGCCTCGTCGGACACGAAGCCGACGAGGGTGCCGCGCTGGTCGCCGTCGTAGCAGTTGTCGTACGCCTCGTGCACGAGCTCGTACGGGCTGAACGCGGTGCCCGAGTATCCGTCCTCGCGCCAGAACGGCGTCTCGTAGACCGCGTGCACCTTGATGACGAAGCCCATCGAGAGGTGCTGGTGCAGCTGCTGCTGGAGGCGCGGCAGCGGGGGCTCGTAGGAGATGCGGCTGATCAGCACGGGCGGAAGGGCGAGGATCGCGAACCGCGCCTTCACCTCGACGCCGTCCGCGATGGCGGTCACGCCCTTCTCGTCCCAGCGCATCGTGCGCACGGGCGCGTTCAGGTGCAGGTCGTCTCCAAGGCGCTCCGCGAGCAGCAGCGGCACCTGCTGCAAGCCGCCCTTCACCCGCTTGTCCAGGATGAAGTCGGCGTCGACCAGGTGCGAGAAGCTGCCGGCGGAGGCGGCCATCAGCAGCGCCTGCAGCGCGGAGAACGCGTGGGCGGGCTTGGTGAGCATGGCGCCCGCGATGAACATGCCGATGTTGAGGCGGGCCTCCTCGTCGTCGGTCTGGGTCTCCAGCCAGCGGCGGAACGAGATCTCGTCCAGCTCCTCCGCCTGCGGGTGCTCCCAGGGCCGGTCTGGGTCGATCTCCGCCACCAGCGCGTCAAGCTTGTCGATCAGGCTGACGATCTCGTGCTCGGTCTTCGGGGGCACGGGGAAGATCTCGCCGTCGAAGGTACGGCGCTCCCCGGTGGGGCTGATGTAGATGTTGGTGCCGTCGCGGTAGCGCTCATACGTCTCGAGGCCGAGCTCGTCCAGGGTGTCGATCAGCGCATCCTGGTCGGGTGAGACCCACTGGCCGCCGATCTCGAGGGTGGCGCCGTCGACGTCGTCCGTCCACAGCCGTCCGCCGACACGGTCGCGCGCTTCGAGGACCGCGACGCTGAGCCCGGCCTTCCTCAGTTCGGTGGCCGCCGTCAGCCCGGATGCTCCTGCTCCGACGATCACGACGTCGCGTTCGATGCTGCTCATGGTGTGTCTCTCGTTCACCGGGCGCGGCGCCCATCCACTGGCCTGGCCGATGGATGAGCGCCGCGACGTTCGTGGACTCAGCCGCCGATGCGGATGAGCTTCTTGTTGACGAACTCGTCAGCGCCGAACCGGCCGAGCTCACGGCCGGAGCCGGAGCGCTTGACGCCGCCGAACGGCAGCTCGGCGCCGTCGGCGAGGACGACGTTCACGAACACCATCCCGGCCTCGATGCGGTCGGCCACCCTGTCCGCCTGGGCGGGGTCGGTCGTGTACAGGTAGGAGCCGAGCCCGAACGGGGTGTCGTTGGCGATGCGCACGGCGTCCTCCTCGTCCTTCGCGCGGAACACCTGCGCGACCGGTCCGAAGAACTCCTCCTTCGATGCCGGGTTGTCCTCGGACACGTCGGTGAGGACCGTGGTCTCGAAGAAGGCGCCGTTGCGGCCTCCACCGCGCACCAGGGTCGCGCCGTTCTCGACGGCCCGCTTGACCTGCTCGTCGAGGTTCTCCGCCGCGCGGAGCGACGAGAGCGGCCCGAGCGCCGAGTCGTCGCTGGTCGGGTCGGTGGCCTCGACCTCGGCGAGCTTCTCGGTGAACTTGGTGAGGAACGCGTCGTACAGCTCGTCGGCCACGACGAACCGCTTGGCGGCGTTGCAGGACTGGCCGCTGTTGTCCAGCCGCGCGTCGACGGCGTTCTGCACGGTCGCATCCAGGTCGTCGGTGGACAGCAGGATGAACGGGTCGGAGCCGCCCAGCTCCAGCACGACCTTCTTCAGGTTGCGTCCGGCGATCTCGGCGACCTTCGCGCCTGCGCGCTCCGAACCGGTGAGGGAGACGCCCTGGACGCGCGGGTCGGCGATGACCTGCTCGATCTGGTCGTGACCGGCGTAGATGTTCACGTACGCGCCCTCGGGGAAGCCGGCGTCGAGCATCATCCGCTCGATCGCTGCGGCCGACTCCGGGCACTGCTCCGCGTGCTTCAGCAGGATGGTGTTGCCGATGATCAGGTTGGGCGCGGCGAACCGGGCCACCTGGTAGTACGGGAAGTTCCACGGCATGATCCCGAGCAGCACGCCGAGACCGGAGCGGCGGATGACCGCGGAGCCGTCCCCGTCGAGCAGCGTGATCGGCTCGTCCTTCAGGAACTCGGCGGCGTGGTCGGCGTAGTACTCGTAGATGGCGCCGGCGAAGTCGACCTCGCCCAGCGCCTGCTCGATCGGCTTACCCATCTCGCGCACGATGATCTCGGCGAGTTCCTGCCTGCGCTCGACGTGAAGCTCACCGACGCGACGCACGAGGACAGCCCTGTCCTCGACGGTCGTGCTCTTGGCCCAGGTGCGGTATGCGTTGTCGGCCGCCGCGATGGCCGCCTGCAGGTCGGCATCGCTGATCGTGTCGTAGGTCTTGACCGTCTCACCGGTGGCGGGATTGGTCACGGCATAGCTCATAGCGTTCCTCGTTCTCGTGTGGTGGTGCATGGTCGACAGAGACGACACTAGATGCGCGCCGCCGGATGCGCACCTGTCACCCTGGATTGCCGGCGGCCGGGATCAGCGCTTCGCGGCCGCCACGACCGCATCCACGGCGGCTCCCGCTGTCACCGTCTTGGCCTGTGCTTGGGCGTCGGTCGTCTGGTCTGTCGCGATCGTGGTGGCCGAGATCAGCAGGTTGCCCCACACGGCCTGGACGACGGTGCTCACCGCGGACAGGTTCTGCCCTGCGGCCTCGATGGACATCGTCTGGCGCAGTCCGACGGTGGTATCCGCGGTGGTCGTGGCGGTGGCCTTCGCCGTCGTGACCTTCGCAGAGACCGACTTGCCCGCGACCTCGAACGACAGCGACACCGTGCCGCACTGGTCGAGCACGCTGTCGACGGTGGTGGTCCACGACGCCTTCTGCGCGGAGGTCAGCGGTTTGCCGGCGAAGGATGCGGCCGTCACCGCGCCCGTGGAGGTGCGGAACTGCGCGGCGATCGCATCCTGGGGCACACCGCCCTGCATCGCCGTCGCCAGCAGGTCACCGCACGCGCGCGGAGAGTATGTGACGTTCGACCCGCCGAGCAGCTGGGCGAGTCCGGCGGGCCCGCCCACCTTCGCGGCGGCGTCCTTCAGCTCGCTGTCGGTGACCAGGGTGCCGTCGACGCCGAGCGAGGTGCCCGCCCTGTCCAGGATGTTCGCGAGATCGCGGGCGGAGTACGTGCGCTCCGAGGCGGCGGTCGCACCCGCGCTCGGGCCTGTGCTTGCGCCTGGGTCCGTTCCCGCTGTGCGCCCCGTCGCAGAACATCCGGCGAGGAGCGACGCCCCCACCGCCAGCACGCACACAACATAAACGGACCGACGACGTGTCTTCACCAGATTCTCCCCCGCGAGACGAGCGCCGCCGGGTCGCGGCGCACGGACACCTCCACGCTACCCGAGATGCCCGAGATGCCCGAGATGCCCGAGATGCCCGAGATGCCCGGCGGCGCCCTGTATCGTGATTCTCCCCATCGCCACCGATCTGGAGAACGAGTGACCTTTCGTATCGTGCCCGCGTTCCTCCTCGCCGCCGCGGTGCTCGTCCTCGCCGGCTGCGCTGCGCCCGGTGCGGGCGAAGCAGCGACCTCAGCGCATCCAGCCCCTGCGCATCCGGCCGTTGCACTGCCCGCGGCCGGCGCCCGGTTCGACTACCAGCTGGGCGGTGCGTACACGCCACCAGAGGGAGTGACCGTCGTCGAGCGCGACCGCACGTCCGAACCGTCGGGTGCCGGCTACGACATCTGCTACGTCAACGGGTTCCAGACCCAGCCGGACGCGTCGAAAGCATTCGCGGCCGAGCATCCCGAGCTGGTCGTGCAGACACCGGATGGTCCGCTTGTCGACGAAGGATGGCCGGACGAGTACATCTTCGACACCTCGACAGAGGACAAACGAGAGTCGCTGGCCGCAATCGTCGGGACGTGGATCCGCGGGTGCGCGGACAGCGGCTTCTCCGCTGTCGAGATCGACAACCTCGACTCGTACACGCGCTCCGACGGCGCCCTTTCGGTCAAGGACAACCTCGCTCTCGCCGCCGACTACGCCCGGATCGCCCACGACGCCGGCCTGGCGATCGCGCAGAAGAACACGGCAGATCGGTCGACCGAGCTGAAAGCCGCCGGCTACGACTTCGCGGTGACAGAGTCGTGCTTCCAGTTCTCCGAGTGCGACGCGTACACCGACGTCTACTCCGTGGTGCTGGACATCGAATACACCGACGAGCTCGGCGAGGATGCGTTCGGTCGCGCGTGCTCGAGTTCGGAGCGACCGCAGACCATGATTCTGCGAGACCATTCGCTCGTCACCCCGGACGACGACGGGTACGTGTACCGCAGCTGCTGAGTCGGGGCGGGAGCGTCAGGACCGCGCGAGGAACGGGTCGATCGCCGCCCAGGTCTCCTCCGGCGCTTCCAGGTGGGGAAGGTGCCCTGCTGCCGAGATCTCGGCGAACTGCGCACCGGGAATCGCGTCGGCGACCGCCCGTCCGTATGCCGGGGTGACGATCCGGTCACTCTCGCCCCACACCATCAGGGTGGGCACCCGGATGCCACCGAGCCGGCCGAGCAGGGCAGGGTCGCTCATCCCGGCGCCCGCGATGGCGGCCATCGTTCGACCGTTGGACTGCTGCACGGCGCGCTGCGCGTCTGTCGCCAGCGCGGGGTCCCGGTAGCCGCGGTCCGGATCGTGCCAGGCGAGCTCGGCGAGACCGCGGGCGTCGAGGGCGAAGAAGTCCGCGACCGGCTCGCCGTCGACCACCGCCCCGACACCGTCGATATCGACCACGGCGCCGATCAGGCCGGCGTACCGCTCGTCCGCTGCGGCCTGCACCGCCATCTCGAGGGCGAGCCAGCCGCCGATGGACGACCCGACCAGCACGACGTCCCGCTCACCGCCGGCGAGCAGGCGCCCGAGGTAGTCGGAGGCGAGGTCGGCGACCGAGGCGATGGATGCGGGGAGCGGCGTCCCCTCCCACCCCGGGTGCGTCGGGGCGACAGCGTGCATCGTCGACGCGAGGTGCCCGACGATCGGAGCGACGGTCTGCGGTCCGCCCCCGCCGTGGAGCACGAGCGCCGTGTGCGACGCGGGGTCGCCGGCCTGGCTGAGCGGGAGGTCTTCGAACGGGGACATGGTCATCATGCTCCTAAATCAACATGTTTATTTACGGATGTTGATACGCTAGCACTGTGACGACGAACCTGGAAGTGCTCGGCCAGACGATCAAGCGCGCGCAGTACCGCAACCACCGCACGATGGACGCCGCCCTGCATGACGTCGGCATCAGCCTCGTGCAGTGGGACGCGCTGCGCGCCATCGAGCGCATGCCCCACGCCTCCGGGCACGACCTGGCAGTAGCGACCTTCCAGAGCGACCAGTCGTTCGGCACCCTGGCGACCCGCCTCGTCGCCCGCGGCCTCATCTCCCGCTCGGCGGGCCGGGGCCGCCGCATCGAGCACGCCCTGACCGACGCGGGCCACGCGGCGCTGGCGGACGGCTACCGTGTGGCCTCCGGGGTGCTCGACGAGCTCTTCGCACCGCTCGACGAGGACCAGCGTGCGACCCTGCTCGCGGTGCTGCAGGTGCTGACGGCGGATGCGGCGGAGTCTCCGGGGCCGATTCTCACGCGTCGGTGATCAGCCCTCCGGGGCCGCGAACAGCGCATCCGGTTCGAACTCGGTGGGCGCGGCCGGGTCCAGTTCGACGATGATCGCGCCCGTCTGGTCGGTGATCACCACCAACTGGGAGCCGACCACCGGGACGCGGGATGCGATCGTCGTCATGCGCACGGGTACGGATGCGGTCCCGGTGCCGGAGGGGAAAGTCACCGTGCCGTCGAAGATCGGCTGATCGGAGACCCAGAGGTTGCGGAAGCGGCGCTCGGAGAGCGTGCCGACGCGGCGGGTACCGTCTGCGCGGAGGCGCGCGATGGTGGACTGACGGGAGCGGGCGTGCGCGAACGCCGGGGCGAGCCGGACGACGAAGACGAGCAGGGTGATCCCGGACGCGGCAGCCGCGAGCACGCCCAGCTCGCGCGGGATGGTCGGCGATGCCACCACCGCCGTGAGGTCGAACGGAGGTGTCGGGTGCACCGCGTATGTGACGATGCTCCAGCCGCCGATCCCGAGCGTCAGTCCACCCCAGAAAGCCGTGCCACCGGTGATCGACGCCACCCGCGACTGCCCGAACGCCTCGGCGATCCTATGGCGGAGAGCGACCGTGGCGTACAGGGCGAGGACCGCGATCACCAGCGCGGCCACGACGGGGACAGGCTGATCGAGCGCGTGGCCGAGCGCGGAACCGGGCTGCTCGAACAGGGCGGCCGCGAGCATCCCGGTACTGGCGGCCCAGAAGAGCACTGCTGCTATGGACTGGGCGGCCATCACGCCGTCGAAGCGGCCCGGCATGCGGCCGGGCGGGAGCTGGGTGATCCTGCCGCCACGGTCGGTCGTCGACAGCCGCGGGTACGACACGTCCTCGTCGCGTCGGTCTTGGACGGCACGTTTCGCCATGTGCCGTTTATACCGCGCGTCTGCGGTGGTGCGGTAGAGACCGGTGCGTCAAGCGAGGGCCGCCGCCAGGTACGGGGCAGAAGCGCTGGCGGCCGCACCGGCGACCTCCTGGGGTGTCCCAACGGCGACGACCGTCCCGCCGAGCTCGCCGGCGCCGGGGCCGAGGTCGACGACGTAGTCGGCGGTGGCAACGACGCGCATGTCGAGTTCGACCACGACCACCGTGTTTCCCGCGTCGACCAGGCTCTGCAGGTGTTCGATCAGGCGGTCGGCGTCTGCGCAGTGGAGGCCGGAGGTCGGTTCGTCGAGCACGTACAGGGTGTCTGCGCGCTGGGCACGCTGCAGCTCGGAGGCGAGCTTCACCCGTTGCGCCTCTCCACCGGACAGTTCGGTCGCCGGTTGCCCCAGCCTCAGGTAGCCGAGTCCGACATCCATGAGCGCCGTCAGTGAGCGCATGATCTCGTTCTCGCCGCCGAAGAAGTCATGGGCCTGCTCCACCGACAGCGCGAGGATCTCGGCGATGTTCCGGTCACGCCAGGTGATCTCGAGCGTGTCGTCGTTGTACCGGGCGCCGTGGCATTCGGGGCAGACCGTGTACACCGATGGCAGGAACAGCAGCTCGACCATCACTGCACCCTCGCCTTCGCAGGTCGGACAGCGGCCCCCGGCCACGTTGAAGGAGAACCGGCCGGGCCGGTAGCCTCGCGTGCGCGCCTCCGGGGTCTCGGCGAAACGACGCCGGACATGGTCGAACAGGCCCGTGTATGTCGCGACGTTGGAGCGCGGGGTGCGGCCGATGGGCTTCTGGTCGATGTTGACCACCCGGCGGACGCCACGAAGGTCGCCGGACACCGTGCCTTCGAGCAGCTCAGGGCCGTCCGCGAGCAGGAGGTCGTCGGATTCCGGAGCACTGTCGGCCAGGTCGACCGGGCGGCCGAGGTGGTCCCCGAGCAGCGCGGGCAGCACCTGGCTGACCAGGCTGGACTTTCCCGACCCGGACACTCCCGTCACCGCAGTGAACGCCCCGAGTGGGATCGAGACCGACACGTCGCGCAGGTTGTTGCGGGTGATCTGCTCCAGCGTCAGCCACCCTGTCGTCTCGCGCGGAGTCCGTGGAGCGAGCCCGCGCCGGCCGAACAGATAGTCCCTGGTCACCGACTCATCGACGTCCGCCAGCCCATCCGGTGCTCCGCTGTAGAGGACGCGACCGCCCCTTTCGCCCGCTCCCGGACCGATGTCGACCAGCCAATCCGCGTGCCGCATCACGTCGACGGAGTGTTCGACGACGAACAGGCTGTTGCCTCGTTTCTTGAGCCCCTCGAGGATGCCCAGGAGGGCGTTCACATCCTGCGGGTGGAGGCCGGCCGACGGTTCGTCGAGCACATATACGACCCCGAACAGCTCAGAGCTCAGCTGGGTGGCGAGCCGCAGTCGTTGCAGCTCCCCTCCGGACAGGGTCGGCGTCGTGCGGTGCAACGACAGGTACCCCAGCCCGAGGTCGATGATCGGGCGCAGGCGCTCCAGCAGCTCGGCGGCGAGGCGGGCAGCCGCCGCGCCCTTCTCCACCGCCTGGTTCGGGTTCCGCACCAGGTCTGCGAGCCGTACGGAGAGCTCGCGCAGCGGAAGCCGGGAGAACTCGGCGATGTCGAGTCCTTCAAACGTCACGGAGAGCGCCTCCGGCTTGAGCCGCTTGCCGTGACACACCGGGCACACGGCGGAGGTGAGATATTCCGCGACCCGCCTCTTCATCGACGCGCTCTTGGTCGTGGCGAACGTGTCGAGCACGTAGCGGCGGGCGCCCACGAAGGTCCCCTGATAGCTCGGCTCCATCCCTGCGGAAATCGCCCTCCGCGTCTGCTCGGGAGTGAACCCCGCGTAGACCGGGGCGGTCGGGCGTTCCTCGGTGAAGAGGATCCAGTCGCGATCCTCGCGCGGAAGGTCGCGCCAGGGCGTGTCGACGTCGTAGCCCAGGGACACCAGGATGTCCCGCTGGTTCTGCCCGTGCCACGCCGTCGGCCAGGACGCGATCGCCCGCTCCCGGATCGTGAGCGATGGGTCGGGGACCATCTGCTGCTCTGTGACGGCGTACACCCGGCCGATGCCGTGGCATTCCGGGCAGGCGCCCTGCACGGTGTTGGCCGAGAAGTCCTCCGCGTAGAGCATCGACTGACCGTCCGGGTACTCCCCCGCACGCGAGTACAGCATCCGCACGAGACTGGACAGCGTCGTGATGCTGCCCACCGTCGAGCGCGGGCTGCGCCCACCGCGTTGCTGCTGGAGCGCCACCGCCGGCGGCATTCCGGTGATCGAGTCGACGTCCGGGACACCGGCCTGGTCGATCAGACGCCGGGCGTACGGGGCGACGGACTCCAGGTACCTGCGCTGCGACTCCGCGAAAAGCGTCCCGAAGGCCAGGGACGACTTCCCCGACCCGGACACCCCGGTGAACACGACCATCGCATCGCGCGGGACGGTGAGGTCCACGTTCTGCAGGTTGTGCTCGCGGGCGCCTCGCACCTGAACATCCGGCTGTATCACGGACGGGTCTTCATTCGTCATGGTCTCCCGACCCCTCCTTCACCGCCGGATGCTCACAGCGTCGACGCCCGAGAAGGTGCGCAAGCCGATCCACCCATACTCCCCGGGAGGGCGACGAATCGGTAGGGGGAGACCCCAGACCCACGGGGATGCGACCCGGCGGGCACAAAAAAAGCCCCGAGATGGCGAGATCTCGGGGCCAGTAGCGGGAGCGGGACTCGAACCCGCGACACCACGATTATGAGCCGTGTGCTCTAACCACCTGAGCTACCCCGCCGCTGCCTCCCGCTGTCGTGCCGGGAGGAGGGAGCCCCCTGTGGGAATCGGACCCACTACCTCTTCCTTACCAAGGAAGTGCTCTACCAATGAGCTAAGGGGGCGAAGCCTGCGCAGCTTCCGCTTCGCGTTTTTGGCAACCGTACGAGGATACCATCTGCGCGAGGGTGGTTTGTACACGCGCACGCCCCCGGCCCGGAGTGGCGACCATCCCGAGCCGGATGCCGTGGGTCAGGCCGCGTCGCGCTCCTCGGAGGCGCCGGACAGCGCATCCAGTTCGTCGTCGGTGAGGTCGAGCGTCACCGACGCGAGGAGGTCGGGGAGCTGGTCGAGGGTGCGCGCGCTCGCGATCGGGGCGACGACGGTGGGCTGTGCCGCCAGCCAGGCGAGGGCGACGGATGCGACGGACACGTCGTGGGCGGCCGCCACGCTGTCGAGGGCATCGAGGACGGCGCGGCCGCGGTCGTCGAGGTACTTCGACGCCCCGGCGGCGCGGGCGCTGTCGACCGTGACGCCGTCGCGGTACTTGCCGGTGAGGAAGCCGGCGGCGAGCGCGAAGTAGGGAACGACGCCGAGGTTCTCGCGCTCGGCCAGCGCGCGGTACTTCTGCTCGAAGTCGCGCTCGACCAGGTTGTAGTGCGGCTGCAGGGCGACCGCGCGGTGCAGGCCCTCCGCCTCGGTGATCCTGAACCACTCCTCGATGCGCTCCGGGGAGTAGTTGGAGATGCCGATGTAGCGCACTTTGCCGGCGTCGACCAGGCTCGACAGCGCGGCGACGGTCTCCTCCAGCGGAACCGTCTCGTCGTCGAAGTGCGCGTAGTAGAGGTCGATGTGGTCGGAGCCGAGGCGTTCGAGCGATGCGTCCGCCGCGCGCAGGATGTTGTCGCCCGCGAGACCCTTGAAGTCGGGGTGCTGGCTGACCTTGGTGGCGAGCACCACGTCGTCGCGGTTGCCGCGCGCCTGGAACCACTGGCCCAGGATGCGCTCGCTGTCCCCTCCGGTGTTGCCGGGCACCCACGCCGAGTATCCGTCCGCCGTGTCGACGAAGTTGCCACCCGCAGCCACGTAGCCGTCGAGGACGGCGAACGACGTGTCCCGATCGGCCGTCCATCCGAAGACGTTGCCCCCGAGCGAGAGGGGGAAGACCGAGAGGTCGGACGATCCGATGGTGCGACGTGGTGCTGTCATTCGTATTTCTCCTTCGATGGCGTCGATTGACGGTGCTCTCACGCTAACGCGGAGTGCTGACGGCTATTCCGGGATCGTCTGAAGATGTGGAGAAGTTACGGCGGATGCCTACTGTGGAGGGATGCAGATCTCCGCGCGCCCCGATCGCGCCGACCTGACCGCGGATTGCGCGCGGTGCGTCGGCCTCTGCTGCGTCGCCCTCGCGTTCGCCCGCTCCTCCGAGTTCGCGTTCGACAAGGCGGCAGGCGAACCGTGCGTCAATCTCGACGACGGCCACCGTTGCCGCATCCACCCGGAGCTGCGCGAGCGGGGCTTCTCCGGATGCACGGTCTTCGACTGCTTCGGGGCCGGCCAGCAGGTCACCCAGCACACCTTCGGCGGAGGCGACTGGCGCGAGCGCCCCGAGCTCCGCGGCGAGATGTTCGCCGTTTTCCCGATCATGCGCCAGCTGCACGAGCTGCTCTGGTACCTCGACGAGGCCATCCTGATGCCGGCGGCGGCTCCGCTGCGACAGCGACTGGATGCGGCACGCACCGAGGTCGCGCTGGTCGCCGACTCTCCCGCCCACCGCATCCTGAGCGTCGAGGTGGACGACCTGCGGGCACCCGTCGCCGAACTGCTGCGGGCCGCGAGCCGCCTCACCCGCGAGGCGAACGTCGCCGCTGCACCGCCCGATCAGCGCCTCGCCCCCGGCGCCGACCTTGTCGGGGCGGACCTCGCCGGACGCGACCTGCGCGGCGCCGAACTCCGCGGCGCCCTCCTGATCGCCGCCGACCTGAGCGGGTCCGACCTGTCGTACGCCGAGCTGATCGGCGCCGACCTCCGGGATGCGAACCTCCGCGGCGCCGACCTGCGCACGGCGATCTACGTCACCCAGGTGCAGGTCAACGCGGCGAAAGGGGATGCGCGCACGCTGCTCCCCGCAGGGCTCGTCGCCCCGTCGCACTGGGCGGTCTAGAGCGCGCCGATCCCTGGCAGCGCCCACGCCGTGAACGCCGGGCCGCTGGAGGTGAACCGGATGCCGTCCTCTCCGCCGGAGACGATCGCATCCCCGACCAGCGGCGTCGCGGCGTCCACTCCACCGAGAGCGGCAGCATCCACCGTGAACGACACATCGGCCCGCGCTGCCAGCACCAGCACCGACTCGTCCTCCGCCTCGCGCACGAAGGCGAGAGCGTCGTCTCCGACGTGCAGCCACCGCATCCCGCCGCTGTTGAGCGCCGGGTGCGCGCGCCGCAGGCCGATGAGCGTCGCGTAGAGGTCGACGGAGGCTGCGGCGGTGGTGTGCTCCGTTCCCCACGGCAGCGGCGTCCGCGATGCCTCGCCGTCGATCCCGGTCAGCCCGAACTCGTCGCCGGCGAACACCACGGGGATGCCGGGCAGCGTCACCGAGAGGCCGAGCGCGACGGGGACGGTGCCAGGCCGGGCGTTGGTCAGGAAGCGCGGGGTGTCGTGGGTGTCGAGCGCGTTCATCGTCCCGAGCCTGGTGCGCCACGGGAACCCGGCCGTGAACTGGCGGTGTGCAGCGAACACCTGCCCGCCCGTGTACGTCGGGATGGTGCCGAACGGCAGCCCGAAATAACTGGATGCGCTGCCCTCCTCCGACAGCCAGCCCCAGACCGGCCTGGTGAAGTTCGCGTACGTCATGGCGCCGTGCCAGGCGTCGCCCTGGAAGTCGCTCGACGCGTCGTTGGTCGACTCGCCCAGCAGGATCGTGTCCGGGTTGACGGCGAGCATCGTGGCGCGGATCATCCGGCGCACGGACTCGTTGAGGTCCTGGTCCCCGTACCGTCCCGTCATGTTGGCGACGTCGATGCGCCAGCCGTCGAGGCCGTACGGCTCCTGCAGCCAGCGGCCGACCACCGAGTCCGGTCCCTCGATGAAGCGTCGGCGCAGCTCGTTCGAGTTCCAGTTCAGCTTGGGCAGGCTGGGGACGCCGAGCCAGGAGACGTACTGCGTGTGCTCCTCGTTCAGCCAGAGGAAGAACTCGCTCTCCGGCGCATCCGGGTTGCCGTACGCGGCCGTGAACCACTCGTGGCCGACGCCGCAGTGGTTGGAGGTGAGGTCGCCGATCACGCGCAGGCCGCGCTCGTGGGCGGCGGCGGTCAGACGCGCGAGCGCCTCGTTGCCGCCGAGCAGCGGGTCGACCATCGCGAAACTGGAGGCGTCGTAGCGGTGGTTCGAGCTTCCCGGGAAGACCGGCGTGAGGTAGATGGTGGTGATGCCGAGGCGTTCCAGGTGGTCGAGGTGCTCGATCACGCCGTCGAGGTCGCCGCCGTAGAACTGCTGCGACCGGCCGGGCGGCACGTCGTCCACGGGGTCGGACCAGGCCGCGGGGATGGCCCAGGCCGGCGCGGGCCGGGAGTCCGCGGCGGCCGAGCGCGCGAAGCGGTCGGGGAACACCTGGTAGAGCACGGTCTCTTTGACCCACGCCGGCGGGGCGGAGAACGCGACGAGCTTGAAGTCCTCGGAGTCGAGCGTCTCGATGTCGTGCACGCCGGTGGCGTTCACCCACACCTTGCCGCCGTCCGCGCGGGAGATGAGGAACCGGTAGCCGTGCACCGGGTTCTCGACGATGACCGGAGCCTCCCACCAGTCCCAGCCGTCCGCGGACGCGACGAGCTGTGCGTCGGAGAACCGCGGCTCGTGGTCGGGGTTGGAGCGGGTGCGCACCGCATCCACTGCTCCCCAGCTGTGCGGGATACGGAGGCGCACCTGCACGTGGTCGCCGAGCGACGGCTCCTGGGTCGACACGTGGAGCGGCGAGCCGTCGTGGTGGGGCAGGTGGAACGAGGTGGTCATTTGACGCTCCCGGCCGTGAGTCCGCCGACGATGTATTTCTGCAGGAAGAGGAAGAGCGCCATCACCGGAAGCGCGGCGAGGACCGCGCCAGCAGCGAAGATACCGTAGTTCTCGGAGAACTGCTGCGACACGAACTGGAACAGCCCGACCGCCAGCGTCTGCTTCTCCGGCGTGATCAGCACGGTGCTCGCGATGACGAACTCGTTGGTCGTGCCGAGGAACGACAGCAGCGCCACCACGGCCAGGATGGGCGCCACCAGTCGCAGGATGATCGTGAAGAAGATGCGTGCGTGCCCAGCGCCGTCGAGCTTGGCCGCCTCGTCGATGGAGGTGGGCACCGTGTTGAAGAACCCGTACATCAGGTAGGTGTTCACCCCGAGCGCTCCGCCGAGGTAGACCATGATGAGGCCGAGCTGGCTGTCCAGGCCGAGCGCGGGGAACACGTTGCCGATGCCGTCGAGCAGCAGGAAGATCGCGACCATCGCGAGCAGCTGCGGGAACATCTGCACGAGGAGCAGCGTCAGCAGGCCGATGCGCCGGCCGCGGAACCGCATCCGGGAGAAGGAGTACGCGGCGAGCGCCCCGAGGAACACGGAGCCGACGGAGGTCGCGATGCCGATGACGAGAGTGTTGCCGAACCACGCGGCGTACGGCTGCTGCGGCAACTGGAACAGCGTGACGTAGTTGGCCGGGTCGATCACCGAGAACGGAGCGTTCGCGGTCATCAGCGTGCCGCCGGGACGCAGGGATGCGGAGAGCACGTAGACCAGCGGGAACGCGGAGAAGATCACCATGACCACGCCGACCACGTGCCGCCACCCTGTGGCGCGGAACCATTTCCCGAACGTCGGCCGACGGGATGCTGTCAGTGCTGGTGCGGTCATCAGGTCAGCTCCTCGAGGGCTTTAGTCTGGCGGAAACTGATCGCGGAGATGACGGCCACCACGATGAAGATGATGATCGACAGCGCGCTGGCGAGGCCGTAGTCGCGGTTGGCACCGACGAAGGCGACCTTGTAGACCATCGAGATGAGGATGTCCGTCGCCCCGACGTTGATGCCGGCGCTCGCATCCTGCGGTCCGCCGTTGGTCAGCATGTAGATCAGGTTGAAATTGTTGAAGTTGAACGCGAACGAGCTGATCAGCAGCGGCGCGAGCGAGACGAGCAGCAGCGGGAACTTGATCAGCCGGAACGACGCCCAGGCGCTCGCGCCGTCGACGCGTGCCGCCTCCTGGAACTCGTCGGGGATCGACTGCAGCGCACCCGTGCAGACCAGGAACATGTACGGGAAGCCCATCCACAGGTTCACGAACAGGATGCTCGCCTTCGCCAGCCACTCGTTCGTCAGCCACGGGATCTCCGCCCCGCCGAACAGCACCTGGTTGACGAACCCGAACTGCGGGTTGAGCATCCCGGCCCAGACCAGGGCGGAGAGGAAGGCGGGGAACGCGTACGGCAGGATCATGGCGATCCGGTAGAACTTGCGGCCGCGCATCCGCATGTCGTTGAAGACGATCGCGAGGAACAGGCCGAGCACGAACGTGGTCGCGACGGAGAGGATGGCGAACGCGAACGTCCACAGGGTCACTCCGAGGAGCGGTCCGCGGATGGACTCGGTGGTGAATGCGCGCACGAAATTGTCGAAGCCGACCGTGATCTGCCAGCCGGGCATCAGCTGCTTGCCGTTCGGCGCCGTGAAGGCACCCTGCCCGGTGTCCGAGTAGACGGTGCCGGTCTTGCTATCCGTCATGGTCCCCGCCGCGGCGTCGTAGCTCAGCGTCGACCGGTAGAGGTAGGCGCTGCTGCCGTCCGACGTGCGCAGCGCTCCGT
The DNA here is from genome assembly GCF_051161895.1 of Leifsonia araucanica. NCBI lineage: Bacteria > Bacillati > Actinomycetota > Actinomycetes > Micrococcales > Microbacteriaceae > Leifsonia > Leifsonia araucanica. The sequence goes on along the minus strand of NZ_JBMBTW010000002.1, from coordinate 3,407,319 downwards.
CGTTGGGGTCGCTGCTGACGGCGACGCTCAGCTTCGCGATCTCGTCCTGCTTGTCGATCACCTGCGCGAAGTTCAGGGTGCGGTAGCCGGGAGCGGCCACCGCCGTCCCCTCCTCGTCGAGCGTCGCGCCGGACACCTTCTCGAGCGGGCTATCCGCCGTGCCGACCTCGACGGAGCCGTCCGGGTCCGTCACGAGGAAGCCGAGCTGCCCCGCGCGCTCGACGACGCTCAGGCGGTAGGTCGGCGAGTCAGGAACCCTGGCCTGCGCGGACTGCAGGAGGGCGGTGACCGCGTCCTCCTTGGTGCTGTTGTGCCCTGTGCCGTAGTTGGTGAACGCGATGTAGCCGGAGTAACCGATCACGAACACCTGGAACACGAGCAGGAAGATCACGCCGGGGGTGAGGTATTTCGCCGGAAGCTTGCGCTTGCCGAAGTAGATCCAGTTGACGACGAGCGTCACCGCGAGCACGATGCCGAACGGCAGCCAGCTCTTGTTGGCGAAGAGGACGAACAGCGCGTAGAGGCTGGTCGCGTCCACGATGCCGAGCAGCAGGATCTTCAGGATCAGCGTCTTCACGCCGACCGACGCCTCCTCCGCGACCCGCGCAGCGCGCAGGGAGCGCTTCGAGCGGGGAGTGGGGTCGTCTCCGCCGTCCGGACGCGACCGCTCGTCGCTGTCCGGTGCAGTTCGCTGGGTTGTCGTCATCGCGCGGCCCTCCTCGACCACGGCGGCGTCCCGGCCGGTCTGCCGACCGGCCGGGACGCGCATCCGGTTACTGGGCGATCGCCGTCTGGATGTCGGTGGTCATCTTCTGCCAGAGCGCAGCCGGGTCGCCCTTGCCGTCGATGATGGCGGCCTGGGTCACGCCCCAGAACTGCCACACCTTGCCCATCGCCGGGATGTTCGGCATCGGCTCTCCGGAGGCGCCGACCTTGCCGAAGCCCTCGATGATGGGGTCGCTGGCCGCCTTGTCGAACGCCGCGGTCAGCGCCGGCGGGCGAGCGCCCACCTTGTAGAGCGCGGTCTGCACCTTCTCGGTGCCGATGTAGTTGGTGAGGAAGTCGTTGGCGGCGAGCTTGTTCTTCGTCTTGGAGCTGACGAAGAAGCCCTGCACGCCCACGAACGGTGCGGAGGGCGCGCTCCCGACCGACGGGATGGGGTCGACGGCCAGCTTGATGCCGGCCTTCTCCGCGTCAGCGACGTTCCACGGACCGGTGAGGAAGAACGGCGCCTTGCCGGAGTTGAACTTCTCCTTGGCGATGTCGCCGGTCACCGAGGTGCTGAGCACCCCGGCCTTGCCCTGCTCGGCGAGCCAGGCGGCGAAGGCATCACCGGATGCTCCACCGATGGTGAGCTTCTTCGGGTCGTAGCTGCCGTCGGCGGCCGTGCCGAAGACGGGGGCGCCGAACGACGCCTGGAACGGGTACAGGTGGTACGGGTCGGACTGCGGCCCGACCTGCACCACGAAGCCCTTGGAGACCATGTCGGCATACGACGACGCCGGCTCAGGGGCCAGCGCGGTGTTGCGCAGGATCGCGATGTTCTCGATCGAGTACGGCAGTCCGTACGTCTTGCCCTCGTAGGTCATCGCGCTGACGGCGACCTTCTCGAAGCCGGCGGCCTTGTCGCCGAGCTCGATGGGCTGGACGACGCCGTTGGTGACGAAGTTGCCCGTCCAGTCGTTCGCGCCGATGGTGATGTCCGGGCCCTTGCCGGTGGGGACCTGGGCGACGAACTGGTCCTGGATCTTGGCGAAGTCCTTCTGCACGAGGGTGACCTTCACGCCGGTCTCCTTGGTGAAGGAAGCTGCTGCGTCCTTCATCACCTTGGCCCGGTCTGCGTCGACCCAGACGGTCAACGGGGTCTTGCTCTCAGAGCCGGACGTCGAGGAGGAGCCGGCTCCTCCCGAGCATCCGGCGAGCGCGAGCGCCGCCGTGATGGCGACCGCGCCTGCGGTCAGAAGGGTGCGGGGTTTCACCGTCATTGGTGTGCCTTTCGTTGGAATGCTGCAAGCGTTTTCATTGATACCGGACTTCTGCGTCGTTTGCAAGCGCAGAGAATACGTGGATGTTACGGGTCTCCCGAGTTTGCGCGGGCAATGCTGCGCGCATAGGATCGCTCGATCATGGAAACGCTTGCACGATCCTCGCACACCCGGTCCCGGGCGCCGCTAGGATCATCAGCGACCGAAGGCGAGGAGAACATGGCGGGCATCGAAGACGTCGCGCGTCTCGCCGGAGTCTCCACCGCGACCGTCTCCCGGGCGCTCAGCGGGAACGCGCACGTCTCGGAGGGGACGCGGGCGCGGGTGGCTGAGGCCGCATCCACGCTGGGCTACGTGGTCTCCTCGTACGCGTCGAGCCTCGCATCCGGTCGCACCAAGAACGTCGGCGCCGTGGTGCCACACCTCAACCGGTGGTTCTTCTGCTCGGTCATCGAGGGTGCGGAACGCGCGCTGCTGCGCCGCGGATACGACCTCACGCTCTACAACCTGAGCGGCAGCGGCGACGAGCGGCGCACGGTGTTCGAGAACCATCTGCTGCGGCAACGCGTGGATGCGGTCATCGCCGTCTCCCTCGAACTCACCGACGACGAGGTGGGCCGCCTGCTGCGCATCGGCAAGCCGCTCGTCGGCGTCGGAGGGCCGCTGCGCGGGGTGCCGTCGCTCACGATCGACGACGTCGCCGTCGCGGAGCTCGCCACGGCGCACCTGATCGCGCTCGGCCACCGCCGGATCGGCCACATCGGCGGCAGCCACGAGTTCGACCTCGACTTCCACATCCCGACCAACCGGAGGCTCGGCTACGAGCGGGCTCTCGCCTCGGCGGGCATCCCGGCCGAGGACGCCCTCTACCGCAAGGCCGACTTCACCATCGCGGGCGGATACGGGGCGGCGAAGCAGCTGCTCGGAGCCCCGCACGACCGGCCGACGGCGATCTTCGCCGCGTCCGACGAGATGGCCATCGGCAGCATCCTCGCGGCCCGCGACCTGGGGCTCACCGTGCCGGGCGACGTGTCGGTGATCGGCATCGACGACCACGACCTGTCCGACTTCTTCGGCCTCAGCACGGTCGCGCAGTTCCCCGACCGCCAGGGCGAGCAGGCGGTGGAGCTGCTGATGCGGTCGCTTCAGCCTTCACCGCAGCCCTCATCGTCCACAAAGGCGGAGGCGGCTACCATGTCCGTGAGCGCCGACGATGCCGCCACGATTCCGGTCCCATACGAGTTGATCGTCAGAAGCAGCACGGCCGTCCCGCCCGCACACTGAGCGGAACCGCCCTGTCGATCGGCCCGTCCCCAGCGCCGCCATCGCCCGAAACCACCCCATCCCCCTTCCGAGACAGGTGATCGTCATCACGTCCCCAGCATCGTCGCGCGAGCAGCGCACATCCACCCCAGCAGCATCCACGGGCGCCGCATCCGGCACCGCCCTCGCGCCGAGCAGCCCCGGCAGGGAGTGGTGGCGCTCCGCCGTCATCTACCAGGTGTACCCGCGCTCGTTCGCCGACGCGAACGGCGACGGCATGGGCGACCTGCCCGGCATCACGCACCGCCTCCCCGCGCTCCGCAGTCTCGGCGTGGATGCGGTCTGGCTGTCCCCGTTCTTCACCTCGCCGCAGAACGACGGCGGATACGACGTCGCTGACTACTGCGACGTCGACCCGCTGTTCGGCACGCTCGCCGACTTCGACACGATGCTCGAGCGCGCGCACAGCCTCGGCCTGCGGGTCATCATCGACATCGTCCCCAACCACAGCTCCAGCGCGCACGCCTGGTTCCAGGCCGCGCTGGCCTCCGCCCCCGGCAGCGAGGAGCGCGCGCGGTACATGTTCCGCGACGGCAAGGGCCAGAACGGCGACCTCCCGCCGAACAACTGGGAGTCGATCTTCGGCGGCCCGGCCTGGACGCGCATCACCGAGCCGGACGGCACCCCCGGCCAGTGGTACCTGCACCTGTTCGACAAGTCCCAGCCCGACCTCGACTGGGAGAACCCGTGGGTGTGGGAGCAGTTCCGCGGCATCCTGCGGTTCTGGCTCGACCGCGGCGTCGACGGCTTCCGCGTGGATGTGGCGCACGGCATGGTCAAGGAGGCCGGCCTCCCCGACTACACGCCTCCCGCGAACGCCGGCAGCATGGGCGGTGTCGCCCTCGAACCCGAGATCGGCGCTCACGCGTCCAGCGAGCCGCCCACTCCCCCGTACTTCGCTCAGGACGGGGTGCACGCTATCTACCGCGACTGGCACAAGGTCCTCGAGGAGTACGAGGGCGACCGCGTGCTCTGTGGCGAGGCCTGGGTCGAGCCGCTGGAGAAGCTGGCCCGCTGGGTGCGCCCGGACGAGATGCAGCAGACCTTCAATTTCGGCTACCTGGAGACCCCGTGGGACGCGGCGGCGCTGCGCACGGTGATCGACCGCTCGATCTCCGTCTTCGCGAGCGTCGGCGCGCCGAGCACCTGGGTGCTGTCCAACCACGACGTGGTCCGCCACGCCACCCGCCTCGCTCTGGAGGGCGAGAACCTGCAGGGCCACGGCATCGGGCCGAAGTCCACGGGCATCCCGGACACGGCGTTCGCGCTGCGCCGCGCCCGTGCTGCGACCGCGCTGATGCTGGCGCTCCCCGGCTCGGCGTACCTGTACCAGGGCGAGGAGCTCGGCCTTCCCGAGGCGATCGACTTGCCGGACTCCGCACGCCAGGACCCGACGTGGTTCCGCACCAACGGAGAGCGGTACGGCCGCGACGGCTGCCGCGTGCCTCTGCCGTGGGAGGGCACGGAGCCGTCCTACGGCTTCGGGCCCGGCGCGGCCAGCTGGCTGCCGCAGCCCGCATCCTGGGCGTCGTACACGCGAGACACCCAGGAGGGCGTCGCCGGCTCGACGCTGACGATGTACCAGGATGCGCTCGCGGCGCGCCGGGAGCACGACCTCGCCTTCGGCACGCTCGAGTGGGCCGACCTGGGCGAGGATGTGCTCGCATTCCGTTCCGGGAATGTGTTCGTGGTGGCCAACGTTGGCTCCGCGCCGGTGGCGCTCCCCGACGGTGAGGTGCTCCTCGCGAGCGCCCCGCTCAGCGACCGCACGCTCCCGCAGGACACCACGGTCTGGTTGCGCGCGTAGTTACCCCGAGATGCCAGTAACTGCGCCGCCTCCCGGGCGTTTCGCGACAGTTACTGGCATCTCGCCGTTAGGAGGCGTTGGCGGTGAGCCAGGCGTACGGGTCGACCTGCCGGGTGCCGTCGAGCAGGATCTCGAAGTGCAGGTGCGCGCCGGTGGAGACACCGGTGTTGCCGACGAGACCGACGGTCTCCGCCACCTTCACCTGCTGACCGACGCTCACGCGCACCGACCCGGACTGCATGTGGCAGTACTTGCTGCTCACCAGTTGCCCGCCGATCATGTGGTCGATCGTCACGTTGACGCCGCATCCACCGTTGTCGCCGGTGACCACCTCGCGCACGACGCCGTCGGCCATGATCTGGATGGGCACCCCGGACCCCGGCGTGAAGTCGATGCCCATGTGGTTCGTGGATGCACCCTCGGTCGGTGCCGCCCGCGGCCCGAACCAGTCGGAGATCGGCACCCCGAGCGGGAACGGCCACTGCACGGCCCCCGCCGGGTTGTTGGTGAACGTGTCCGCGATCCGCATGGAACGCAGCCCGGCGACCTTCTCGCGCGAACTCACCTGCATGCCGTCCCGGACGATGGATGCGACGCCCTGCTGGGCGGGAGCCGCGAACCCCTGCACCCCGTCCGACGGGGTGGCGGGAGCGAGCTGCTGCGCCTGGATGGCCTGGGCGCGCACGTCCTCCTCGGTGAGCAGCGCCATCGCAGGGACGGACGTGGCCACGCCGATCGCGACGGCAAAGGTCAGGGCGACGGCGCTGAGGCCCTTGCGGGAGCGGGACGTGGGAGAGGTGCGCGCAGCGCTGCCCGCCGGAGCCGCACTACGCGTCGGCCCCGCCGCCCCACGTCGTCCGGCTTCCAGCATCCGCTCGCGCTCGCGCAACGCGCGCCGGATGAGCGGGACCGCATCCGGAGTCGCCGACACGTCGACCGGGCGCTCGGGCACCGGGGAGTTCAGGCGGTCGGGAGTCAACGGTATGGTCGGCTTTCGATCTTTCTCAGACGTTCACAGGGGATTACTCTTGCGCGGCGGCAAGACAACCCTCCCAATGTAACGAATGCGTAACCGACTTCCCAAGCCATTCAGCAAAAATGATGCGAACACATGGGTATTTCAGCGCCAGGCCGAGTAGTACTCCTGCACGAGCGGATTGAGCTTCTCGTACAGCGCAGGCGGTGCGGCCACCAGCAACTCCGCTCCGGCCTGCAGGTCGCCGAGCCCGCCGACGACCGCCCCCGCCTCCCGCGCGATGAGCGCCCCCGCCGCGTGGTCCCAGGGATTCAGGCCACGCTCGAAGTACGCATCCAGCCGCCCGGACGCCACATTGCAGAGGTCGAGGGATGCGGTGCCGATGCGCCGAACATCCCGCACCTTGCCGATCAGTTGCGCGACGAACGCCGCCTGGCGCTCCCTGATCGTGGCGTCGTAGCCGAACCCCGTGCCGACCAGTGCCAGCTCGAGCGGAACGTCCCCGTTGACGTGCAGCTCCTTGCCGTTCAGCCGCGCTCCCCCGCCCGCCGCCGCCGTGAACGCCTCGCCGCTGACCGGGTTGACCACAGCGCCCGCGAGGGTGGTCCAGGTCTGCGGGTCCGCGTCGCCCTCGACCACGGCGATGCTCACGGCATAGGCGGGGATGCCGTAGAAGTAGTTGACGGTCCCGTCGATGGGGTCGACCACCCAGGTCAGCCCGCTCGTCCCTTCACCGCCGCCCGATTCCTCCCCGAGGAACCCGTCCCGCGGCCGAGACGCGGCGATCGCCTCACGCACCAGACGCTCCACCTCACGGTCGGCACGCGTCACGATGTCGGTCAGCGACGACTTGGATGCGGCGATCTCCACCCCCTCCGACCGCCGCAGCTGGGCGAGGTCGGCAGCGCGACGCGCGACGGTGAGTGCGATATCCCGGAGTTCGGCGTTGGAAGGCATGAGGACAGCCTGACAGACGTGGAGGCGTCCGGTCGGTCGGCGATGCGAAAGCCCCGGTCGCACAGAAAAGCCCCGGTCACACAGACCGGGGCTTTCAAGCGATGTGGCGAGTGAGGGATTCGAACCCCCGAAGGCTACGCCGGCTGATTTACAGTCAGATCCCTTTGGCCGCTTGGGTAACTCGCCGTTGGCGCTCCCGACCACCAGTGTTCTCGTGATCGAAGGCGCTCGACAAGAATACTGTTCCAACGCCCGCAGACGAAATCAGCGCACGCCCAGCCGGTTCCCGGGCGTGGCAGGGTCGGCGCCCGCCTCTGCCGTCGGCAGATTCGCGCCGGGCAGAAACGCTCGCGCTCGGTGGCCATCCCTTCGCAGGATGGGCGCATGAGCACCATGACGGACAACACACCGGACCAACTGATCTTCAAACGTCTTCTCGAAGAGCGGATCGTCTTCCTCGGCAGCGAGGTCACCGACGACTCGGCCAACGAGATCTGCGCCCAGCTCCTGATCCTCAACTCGATCGAGCCGGAGCGGGACATCTACCTCTACATCAACTCGCCGGGCGGCTCGATCACCGCGGCGTTCGCGATCTACGACACCATGAACTTCGTGCAGGCCGACGTCGCGACGGTCGCGCTGGGCTTCGCCGCGTCAGCCGGGCAGTTCCTGCTGTCCTCCGGCGCGGAGGGCAAACGATATGCGCTGCCGAACGCGAGCGTGGTGATGCACCAGCCCCACGGTGGTTTCGGGGGGACGTCGGCGGACATCCAGACCCAGGCGAAGCAGATCCTGTACTTCAAGAAGCGCATGGCCGAACTCACGAGCGTCCAGACCGGCAAGCCGATCGAGCAGATCCTCGAAGACGGCGACCGGGACCGCTGGTTCACAGCCGACGAAGCGCTCGCCTACGGGTTCGTCGACCACGTCGTCGGGTCGACCCGCGCGCTGCCGAAAGGCTGAACCGTGCTGCACGTCGAGGTGGAGGACGAGACAGTGGCGCAGCACCGACCGGTGGATGCACGGGATGCGCGGGATGCGCGGGATGCGCGGCGTATGCGGGGTGCGTCAGGCGGCCAGCAGCACCGCGCTGGCGGGTCCGTCCTGCGGGGGCTCGGCGATGCGGAGGTCGGCGGGCTGCGCGTCGAGCAGGTCGGCGAGGCGGAGGTCGACGGAGATGCCGGGCCCGAAGGCGCCCGCGCTGCTGCTGCCGCTTCCCGCGGGAGCGAGTTCGCGGACCGGCGCTGCCGTACGGGTCTCGACGGGGCGAAGGCTGACGAGGTCGGCGGTGGCGAACTCGGCGGCGACCCTGGTGAGCAGTTCGCCCTCGCTGATGTCGAAGACACGGCACAGCGTGGCGAGGATCTCGGAGGAGGCCTCCTTGCGACCGCGCTCGATCTCCGACAGGTACGGGATGGAGACGCTGGCCGTCTCGGACAGCTGACGCAGCGTCTCACCGCGTTCCAGCCTCAGCCGCCGGAGCACGGCCCCGATCGCATGTCTGAGCAGCATGTCCCCTCCTCGTCCGTCGACGTGTCCGCCAGCCTAGGCGCGCACCCGCCGACGCGCCCGCACCTCCGCACGATTCTGCTCACGGCAGAATCCGCGACCCGGGCGCCGCCGCCGCACGCGCCAACGCGAGCGCGCCGACCACGAGCGCGCATCCGGTGACCCAGCCTGCCACCATCGCCCCGGCCAGCAGGATCACGAGCACCCCGCCTGAACCGCACGCCACAGACAGCGCCACCAGCCCGGGATGCGCGCCGACCCCCGGCCGCACCGCCGCACGTTCCGCGCCGCCACCATCAGCCGTCGCGCGCCCGGCCGTTCCACGCCGCGCCCCACCGCGCCCCGCCTCCGCGCGCCCGGCCACCGCGACCAGCGCGGCCACCGCGACGCCCACCGCCGCCAGCCACATCCCGCGCGTCGCCCACCAGTCCGGCGTCAGCGGCTGCGGCAGCGAGACCCCGGACAGCAGGAGCAGCCCGGCGAGCGCGATCAGCGCGAGCATGTGCCAGGAGTAGATCGTCATCGCGCGGGCGTTGACGGCCTGCACGACGGCGGAGAGCATCCGGTTGCCCGCGAGCCTGCGCAGGGCGGGCCTTGCCAGGGAGAACAGTGCCAGCTGGGCGATCCCGAGCAGCACCAGGGCGAACGTGGGCGGGTTGAGGTTGGCGAGCAGGTCGAAGGAGTACACCCCGGTCGCCGCGAGCAGGAACAGCGTGGCCGTCGCCCCTGCGGCGAGCGCGACGAGCGTGCGGCGCTGCAGCCTGGAGAGGGTGCCGTCCGCGAGCCAGAATCCCAGCTGCTGCACCAGCAGCCAGACGAAGAGGAGGTTCGCGAAGCCGACAGCCGTGACCCCGGTGGATGCGCGGACGACGTCGACACCGACCGCCAGCGCCGCCAGCACGGCCACCGTCGCAACGGGGAACCGCCTGTGCGCGGCGACGAGCGCGGGCACCGCCGCCGTGCACAGCACGTACACGCCGAGGAACCAGAGCGGCTGGCTCAGCCGGAACCCGGCGACGGCGACCAGCTCCGGCGGAACACCGCACAGCGTCAGCACCGCCAGGACCACGGCCGAGGCGGCGATGGCGGCGGCTGCGGGGAGAAGGAGGCGGCGCATCCGGCCGGCGAGGTAGGCGGCGGGCGTGGTGCCGCCGGCGCGCATCCCGGACCAGTGCAGGAAGCTGGAGAACCCGCCGAGCACGAAGAAGAGGGGCATGACCTGCGCCAGCCAGGTGAGCGCGGGGAGGCCTGCCCAGCCGTCGAGAGCGTTCTCGAGCACGGGTGCGCCGTCGTGCACGCTCACGCCGACCATCAGCGCGTGCAGCAGGACCACGACCACGAGGCAGGCGGCCCTGGCGAGGTCGACCGCAGCATCACGAGCACCCGCACGGCCACCCGCGGACGCACCCGCCCGACTCCGCGCTGTGCCACTTGCGGCATCCCGCACCGCCTCCGGTGCGAACGAGACCGACATAGGTTTCCCCTTCCGTCCGGCCCCCTGTGGGCCGTCTCCGGAAGGTTCTCAGCGGGCTCGACCGACGGTCGTCCGCCCGGGGAGCCAACCCTGACCCCTACCGCGGTACGGGTCACGCGGCAGGCGTCAGCCGGTAGGGTCCGCCGCCGCTACGGCGCCGGTTCCACCAGCCCGGCGTCGAACGCCAGGATCACCGCGTGCACGCGGTCGCGCAGCCCGAGCTTGCTGAAGATGCGGCTCACGTGCGTCTTCACCGTCTGCTCCGCGATGAACAGGTCCGCGGCGATCTCGCCGTTGGACTTGCCTCGTCCGATCAGCACCAGGATCTCGCGCTCCCGCTCGGTGAGGTCGGCGAGTTGCAGCGCGTGCCTGCTTCCGGCCGGGCGTTGGGCGGCGAAGCGTTCCAGGAGCCGTTTGGTCACGCGCGGGGCGAGCAGCGCATCCCCTGCCGCCACGATGCGGACCGCCTGCACCAGGTCGCCGGGGGTCGCGTCCTTCAGGAGGAAGCCGCTGGCGCCGGCCGAGAGGGCCTCGTGTACGTAGTCGTCGGCGTCGAACGTGGTCAGGACGAGCACGAGCGGCTGGTGCGGTTCGCCTCTGCCCGTCGGGTGGATGAGCTCGCGAGTGGCGTCGATGCCGTTCATCCCCGACATCCTGACGTCCATGAGTACGAGGTCGGGCTTCAGCCGCCTGGCGAGCGTGACCGCCTCCTCGCCGTCCGCCGCCTGACCGACCACCGTGATGTCGTCCTGGGCGTCGAGGATGGCGGCGAACCCTGCCCGCACCATCGCCTGATCGTCGGCGATGAGTACGGTGATGGTCATACTGTTCCTCTCGACACGACGGGGATGCGCGCACGGACGACGAAACCGCCGTCGTCCGTGCGCTCCGCCTCCAGACTGCCACCCAGCAGGGCGGCGCGCTCGCGCATCCCGCGGATGCCGTGTCCTCCGGTGTCCGGAGCCGGTGCGGAGGCCGGTCGCCCCGGCGCGCGCTCGTTGCGCACAGACACGTCGAGGGCGTCCCCACTGCGGTCGAGCGTCACGACCGTCGCTGCGCCCGTCGCGTGCCTGGCCACGTTGCTGAGGGCCTCCTGCACGATGCGGTACACCGTCAGCGACACGGCGGGGTCGAGGGCGGCGACGTCCTGTGCGGCCACCCGGTCGTCCAGGCGCACGGCCCCGCCTGCTCGGGATGCGCGCGCCACCAGCCCGGCGATCTCGCCCACCCCAGGCTGCGGCGCCGTCTCCACCACCGTGTCCTCGCTGCGGAGCACTCCGAGCAGCGTGCGCATCTCGCCCATCGCCGCACGCGCGGTGGCGGCGAGGTCGTCGAACTCCTCGGCCGCCTCCTCGCTCAGCGACGGGATGCGATACCTGGCACTCGACGCCTGCACCTGGATGGCCGACATGCCGTGGGCGACCACGTCGTGCAGTTCCCTGGCGATGCGGGTGCGTTCCTCCGCGATCTCGCGGCGGGTCAGCTCGGAAGCGGAGATCTGCTGCTCCCTGAGCAGCTGGCGGCGCACATCCTGCCAGTTGGTGACCAACGTGGCGCCCAGCATCGCGGCGGCGGTGATCGACCAGAAGACGATGAGGTCGGCGGTGATCGCGCCGGAGGTCGCGGGCGGCCGGGCTGCGACCAGGGCGACAAGGATGCTGCCGAGGGCGCCGCCCGCCCAGCCGACCAGGCCGACGCGCCAGTCGGAGCGCAGCGTCGCGATCACCAGCACCAGCGCGCTGGCGACGATCGTCGGCACCGCGACGGGCCACGGGCTCGCGCCGTCCGGCACGGACGCGAATCCGGCGGCCACCAGAGTCACCACCGAGATCACGACGGCAAGGCGCGGCGAGACGATCGCCAGCACGATCGACGCCGCCTGAGCGACACCGAGGCCGAGAGCGATGACCACCGGGATGCCGTACAGCGTCGAGCCGAGCGACGAGGTCAGCGCCAGGATCGCCACGGCGGCGGTCGAGCCGATCCCCCAGAGGAGGACGAGCATCCCGTCGAGCCTGGTGCGCAGCGGTGGGTGTTCGGCCGTCATCGTCATCTCCTTGGTCCGTCCGCGCACACCAGCACTCCATCCGGCCGCGTCTCCGCGGCCTCGACCTCATCCAGCACCGCGGCGGGCGCGGCCGCCGCAGCACGCTTCGCGCGGCGCCGGGCTGCGAACCGCATCCCCGCGTCGAGCAGCACACCGGTCAGGAGTCCCATCGCGATGCCCGCGAGCATCCCGAGCAGCGGGTTGCCGTGCAGCCAGTGCCCGGCGAGCAGTCCCACCGTAACGCTGTACGCCGCCCAGGACAGACCGGCGAGGACCGACAGCCCGAAGAACCGGCGGCGCGAGAACCCGGATGCTCCCGCGACGAGGTTCACGGCGACCCGTCCGACCGGGATGTAGCGCGCGGTCAGCAGCAGCACGGCGGCACGGCGATCGAGGCCGTCGCGGGCCCAACCGAGGGCCGCCTGCATCCTGGGCCTCCGCATCCAGCGGAACCGGGTGAGCCCGACGCCGCGACCGATCGCGAAGGTGACGTTGTCGCCGACGATCGCGCCGATGGCGGCGCAGGCGATGATGATGGCGATGTTCGGCTGGCCGAGCGTGATGCTCGCCGCCGCTGCCGCGATCACCACCGACTCGCTCGGCACGGGAGGGAAGAACGCGTCCACGAAGACGACTGCGGCGACCAGCAGGTAGATCCACGGCGACGACACCGCCTGCGCGATCAGTTCGTTCAGTGCGTCCATCCCGTGCTCCCCTCGGATACGGGCGGAGGTTTCCGCCCGTATCCGACGTTAGGGAGACGGGGTGCCGTAGCGCGTCACCCGGGGGTACCCCGGCACCCCTACCGGAGGGGGATATCTCCGGATGCCGCGGCCTGCGCCGGAGCGAGCGGCGCCGTCTGCTCCGGCGCTGCTGCGGCGGGTTGCGCGGCCGGGCGTCCCGGCAGCAGAGCGGACAGCCCGATCGCCAGCACGGTGAACCCGACCGCCCACCAGAACGCCTGGTCGAACGCGTCCGCGATTCCGTCCAGCGACGTGGCGCCCACCGCTGCACCCTGCAGGATCACGGCCAGGAGCGCGACGCCGAACGAACCGCCGAGCTGCGAGGTGATCCTGGTCAGGATGCTCGCGTGCGGCACCTCGCTGCGTTCCAGCCCGATGAACGCGACCGCCATCAACGGGATGGTGACGGCTCCGAGACCGAAACCGCGCACGAAGAGGGCGGCCATGAGCATCCACTCGTTCGTGGTGGGGGTGGTGAAGGCGAACGGCACGGTCGCGATGCCGACGATCGCGAAGCCCGCCATCGACACCCAGCGTGCGCCGAGGCGGTCGGTGAGCCGTCCGGCCGTCGTGCGGCTGAGCAGGGTGCCGATGCCCTGCGGCACCAGCAGCAGTCCAGCTCCGAGCGCGTCCGCTCCCCTGACCTCCTGGAAGTAGAGGGGAAGGAGCAGCATCGCCCCGTAGAGCGAAGCGCCGGACAGGAAGAGCAGCGTGGAGGCGGAGGCCACGGGGCGGTGCCGGAACAGCCGCACGTCGACGAGCCCTCCCTCCCCGCGCCGCAGCGCCCAGAGCACGAAGGCCGCGAGCAGCAGGGCTCCGGCGATGAGGGGCACGAGCACGTCGCCGCGGCCGAAGCCGCCGTCCTTGCTCACATTGGACAGACCGTAGAGCAGGCCGACCACCGCCGGCGACAGTAGTACCAGCCCCACCCAGTCCAGTCTCGGCCGGGCGCCGAGGGTGTCGCGGGGCAGCATCCGGATGGCGAGCACGATGCCGACGACGCAGAACGGGACGTTGACCCAGAACAGCCAGCGCCAATCGAGGTAGCTGAGGATGAGGCCGCCGAGCACCGGGCCGAGGATGGGGCCGAGCACGGCGGGGAGGCTCACCGCGGACATGATGCGGCCGAGGTTCTGGCCGTGCGCCGCCTGCATCACGAGGGTGGACATGAGCGGGAGCATGATGCCGCCGCCGATGCCCTGAACGACGCGGAAGGCGATGAGGCTGGGCGCATCCCACGCCAGGCTGCAGAGCACGGAGCCGAGCAGGAAGATCGCGAGGGCGATGATCCAGAGCCGCTTGCCGCCGATCCGTTGCTGCGCCCAGCCGACGATCGGGATGGTCACGCCGAGCGCCAGCAGATACCCGGTGCTGACCCACTGGATGGTGTCGACCGAGGTGTGCAGGTCGGTGGCGAGCGTGTGCAGGGCCACGCTCACGATGGTCGTGTCGAAGATCACGGCGAGCGCGCCGATGATCACGACGACGGCGATGCGAACGACCCCGGGGTCGAGCTTGGACTTCTCGGTCACCATGTCTCCTTAAGGTACGCGACTGTATCTTATCGAGATCATAGGTCGACGCGATAAGATACGCAAATGGATCTTGTTGAGCAGCCGACCGCGGAGGCGGACGCACCCGCCCGGCGACGCCGAGGGGCCGAGCTGGAGAACGCGATCCTCGATGCAGCCTGGGACCAGCTCGTCGAGCACGGCTATGCCGCCTTCACCATCGACGCGGTCGCGGCGCGCGCCGAGACCAGCCGCCCGGTCGTCTACCGTCGCTGGCCGACCAGGCAGGAACTGGTCAGGGCGGCCGTCGCACGTGCAGGGTTGCGCGACCAGCCGGCGACGCCGGACACGGGCAGCCTCCGCGGCGACCTGATCGCCCTCCTCACCACGGCCAACGAGACCAGGATCGGCTTCGCCGCCGCCATGAGCGTCCACCTCGGCGGCTACTTCGCCGAGACGGGAACGAGCCTCTCCGACCTCCGCGACGTGCTCATCGGCGGAAGGACGACCAGAGTGGACACCGTCATCCAGCGCGGCATCGACCGCGGAGAGATCGACCCTGCACGCCTCACCCCGCGCATCGCGACGTTGCCGTTCGACCTCTTCCGGCACGACGCCATCATGACCCTGCGGCCGGTGCCGGCGGAGACGATCGAGGAGATCGTGGACACCATCTTCCTGCCGCTGGTGCGACCGGTGGATGCGGGTGGTGCGGGGGCGCGCTAGTGCTCGTCGTTTGGCGCTACGCGCTTGGCGCCCTGCGCTCGGCGCTACGCGCGGCTCGACCGCTCCGCGGCTGCGAGCACGTCCGGGCGCAGCACAAGGTGCGCCCCGAGCACCTCGAACCCGACGAGGAACCCCGCCGCGTCGAACTCGGCATCGATGTGAGCGCCCGCGGCAGGAGCATCCGGGACGGCCGAACGGTCGGGCAGGGACGGATCGGTCGGGACGTCGAGGCGGAAGTGCGCGACGTCGAGCTCCGGGTCGTAGGTGAGTCGCATGACTCCGAGCCTAGGAACCGCGCGGCGGCGTGTCGTCGGACCGTCGTACCACCTCCCGTTCGACCGCAGGAGGAGAAGTCTTCGGCGGCGTCGGCCGATCCGCGACACCCCGCATCCACTGCCCGCAATGTCGGTGGTGCGGCGCAGAATCGTCGGCATGAGAACGTTGGAGATTTGCGAACGGTGCGACGGAACCGGCGCCGACCCGTTCCAGCACGATGAAGAGATCACAGTGTGCGTGGAGTGCAGCGGCGACGGCTGCCACGTGACCTACCTGGCCGAACTGCAGCAGACGGCGTAGCAGCCGCAACCTTTACTGCGCACCTGTTCTTAGTAAAGCTTATCCGCTAAACTTTACTAACGACAGGGTCGGAGGTAAGGGTGAGCACCGCTGTGACGTTCGAGGAGCGCACGCTTCCCGCGCCCGACGAGGCGCAGATGTCGTCGCGTCGACTCAACCTCGAACGCCGCCGTCCATATCGGGCTGCGGTCGTCCCCGAAATCGCCGAAGCAGCGTTCGACCTCGCACCGGAGATCCTCGCCGACATCGACGACGCGACAGCCGAACTGGTGCGCTTCGACGCGCACATGGGCGACTTCCCCGCTCCGTTCTCCTCCGTGCTGCTGCGGACGGAGTCGGCGTCGAGCTCGCAGATCGAGCAGTTGACGTCCGGTCCGCGCGCGATCGCCGAGGCGGCGATCGGCGAGCGCTCAGACGGCAACGCCCCGCTCATCGTCAGCAACGTCCGGGCGATGGAGGCGGCTCTCGCACTGGCCGACGATATCTCGAACGCGTCGATCATCGCCATGCAGGACGCGCTGCTCCGCGACTCGCACCCCGACCTGGCCGGTCAATACCGTCGCGAGCAGGTGTGGATCGGTGGGCGGCTCCCCCACTCCGCCAGCTTCGTTCCTCCCCACCACGACCGCGTCGACGCCGCGATGGACGACCTGGTCAGGTTCGCGGTCCGGGCCGACCTCCCTGTGCTCGCTCACGCGGCCATCGCTCACGCACAGTTCGAGACCATCCACCCGTTCCCCGACGGCAACGGGCGCACTGGGCGGGCACTGCTGCACGCGATGCTGCGGCACGGCGGTGTCTTGCGGAACCTGACCGTTCCCGTGTCCGCGGGGCTGCTGACCGACGTCGAGTCGTACTTCGACGCGCTCACCGCATACCGCAGCGGCGACCCGGGCCCGATCGTCCAGGTCTTCGCCGAGGCGTCCCTGGTCGCACTCCAGAACGCGAAACTCCTGGCACGCGACATCGCCGAATTTCAGGAGGCGTGGGACGAGAAGCTGGCCGGTCTCCGTGCCGACGCTGCCGCGCGCACACTCGCCAGGCTGACCATCGAGTACCCGGTGCTCAACTCCCCGACCGCGGTCGCGGTCACCGGTCTGAGCAAGCCGTCCGTGAGCAACGGTTTCGACGAACTGGTGAAACGCGGGGTCCTCGCCCCGGGAAACTCGAAACAGCGGAATCGCGTCTGGGTCAACCAGGATGTACTCGACTCCCTGGATGCCTTCGCGGTACGCACCGGACGCCGACGCCAAGGTTAACCGTTTCCCGCCCGACCCTGTTTGAATTGTCTGGTGCCGCACGGCACCCGTAGTTCTCTCAGGAAGGTGGCGACGAATGGCAGACTCATCGTTCGACGTGGTCAGCAAGGTCGACAAGATGGAGGCCGACAACGCCCTCAACCAGGCTCGCAAAGAGGTGGAGCAGCGTTACGACTTCAAGAATGTCGGCGCATCCATCGAGTGGAGCGGCGAAAAGGTTCTGATGAAGGCCAACACCGAGGAGCGCGTCAAAGCAGTCCTCGAGGTGTTCGAGTCGAAGCTCATCAAGCGGGGCATCTCGCTGCGCTCGCTCGACACCGGTGAGCCGTACCCGTCCGGCAAGGAGTTCCGCATCGAGGCCGGCATCAAGAACGGCATCGAGCAGGATGCGGCGAAGAAGATCAACAAGCTCATCCGCGACGAAGCGCCGAAGAGCGTGAAGTCGCAGATCCAGGGCGACGAACTCCGCGTCACGTCGAAGAGCCGTGACGACCTGCAGGCCACCATGAACCTGCTCAAGGGCGCCGACCTCGACGTCGCGCTGCAGTTCGTCAACTTCCGCTAGACGATCCGGGATGCGCGGCCGCCGGAGACGCGGAGGCCGCGCATCCCGCGCATCCGCAGCACCCCGCGCTCAGCGCAGGTAGCCGCGCAGCCACCGCCGCACTTCGGCGTACGCCGCCTGGCGCACCGGCTGGCGCGACAGGAAGATGTCGTGGATCGCCCCGTCGATGCGCGAGACCGTGACCGACGGCGCCAGCTTCAGCGCCCGCTGAGCGATCTCATCCACGACGAGAACGATGTCCGAGCTCATCATGTCCGGCGTCCACCGCGGGAGGATCGTCGACCGCGCAGACACCATCGTCAGCACCGGGACGTCGATGTGCAGACCGGCCGCCACGCGCGCATGCCCCGCCATCACCGCCGTCAACCACGCCGGTAGCACCGCGAAACCGCGGACGGGCCGCCAGTCGAGGTTGTAGTCCCACTCGCCCTCCATCGTCGACGACACCGTCCTGGTGTAGAAGCCGAGGTCGACGTTCGGCAGCGGGGCTTTCGGGTCGACGCGCGCCTGCAGGCCGATCAGCGGAGCCAACGCGGCCCGCCCCGCCGAGTGCGCCTGGAACTCGAGCCAGGGACTGTTCAGCACCAGCGCATCCGCTTTTCCGGGATGGCGGTCGGCCCAGAGGCTGAGCGTGAGGCCGCCCGTCGAGTGGCCGAGCAGGATGAGTTTGCGGTCCTTCTGCGCACTCTCCCGGATGACCGAGATGGCCGCATCCAGTTCCTCGTCGTACGTCGCGAGGTCGTCGACGAACCCTGGCGTCTGCCACGGGCGCAGGCTGCGGCCGTACTTGCGCAGGTCGATGGCGAAGAAGCGCGCGCCGTTCTCGTGCCAGAACCGGGCCAGCTCCTTCTGGAAGAAGTAGTCGGACCAGCCGTGCACGTAGAGCACGTCTGCGTCGGCCGCGACGGCGCGGAGCAGGCGCAGGTCGGCCAGGTGCGGTGGGGGCGCATAGCGGACGAGGGTCGCGACGACCTCGCCCTCCGCATCCGGTTTCAGCGGCAGCGTGAGCTGCTCGAACGGCTCCCCCAGCACATCCGGCGACCACTCCTGTGCGCGCGTCATGACCCCAGCGTGGCAGGCGCGGCGGGTTCGCGCGACCGTCAGCTCTCGGTGGACGCCTCGACAGGGGTGGCGTTCGACACCCTGACCATCTCGTCGCGCGGGACGACCTTGACGCGGGCGCGGCCCCGTTCGGCGCCGAGTGCCTGCTCGTGCGTGTCGAGATTGTGCCAGCCGTCGAGGTTCGTGTACTCCACACCCCGCTCGCGCAGCAGGTTCTCCACAGATTCCTCGGAGGGGTCGGTGGGCGACCACCAGTTCCCTTGATCATTGATCACATGCTTGATCGTTTCCATGGCGTCCGACTTGGTGTGGCCGATGAGACCCACCGGTCCACGCTTGATCCACCCGGTGGCGTACACGCCGTACATGCGCTCGTTGTCGCCCTTGCGCAGCACCTGGCCTTCGTGGTTCGGAATCACGCCGTGCTTCTTGTCGAACGGGATGCCGGGAAGCGGCGACCCGAAGTAGCCGACAGCGCGGTAGATGGCCTGGATGGGCACCTCGCGGATCTCGCCGGTCCCGCGCACGCCGCCCTCGCCGTCCGACTCGGTGCGCTCGTACCGGAACGCGGCCACGTGACCGTTCCCGTCGTCGACGACCTCGAGCGGCTTGGCGTAGAAGTGCAGGTGCAGGCGACGGGATGCGTTCCCCACCTCGCGCTGACGCCACTGCTGCAGCACGCGGTCGATCACCATGACCTGCTTGTTGCTCGTGATGGCGGCCTTCGACTGCTCGTCGTAGTCGAAGTCCTCGTCGTAGAGGATCATGTCGACGTCGCGCAGTTCGCCGAGCTCGCGGAGCTCCAGCGGGGTGAACTTCACCTGGGCCGGCCCGCGGCGACCGAAGACGTGCACGTCGGTGACGGGAGAGTTCTTGAGGATCTCGTAGACGTTGTCCGGGATCTCGGTGGGCAGCAGGTCGTCGGCGTGCTTGGCCAGGATGCGCGAGACGTCGAGGGCGACGTTTCCGTTGCCGATGACGGCGACGGACTCGGCCTCCAGCGGCCAGGTGCGCGGCACATCCGGGTGCCCGTCGAACCAGCTGACGAAGTCGGCGGCGCCGTACGAGCCCTGCAGTTCGATGCCGGGGATGTCCAGCTCGGCGTCGTGCACGGCCCCGGTGGCGAAGATCACAGCGTTGTAGTGGCGCTTGAGGTCGTCGAGGGTGATGTCCTCGCCATACGTGACGTTGCCGAAGATGCGGATGTCCCCGCGGTCGAGCACCTCACGCAGAGCCGTGATGATGCCCTTGATGCGCGGGTGGTCGGGGGCGACCCCGTAACGCACGAGGCCGTATGGGGCGGGAAGCTGTTCGAACAGGTCGATGGAGACGTCGAAGGCGCGCTCCGCCTTGAGGAGGATGTCCGCGGCGTAAATGCCGGCGGGGCCTGCACCGACGATGGCCAGTCGCAATTTGGTCATTCGTTGTGTCTTTCTTGCTCAGCTGGAACGTTCGACGATGGTGTCCGCGAAGCGGATCAGCGCCTTCTTGACGGGGCCGGTCGGCAGCGGCTCGAGCGCTTCGACGGCCTCGCGGGCCCAGCGGTGGGCTTCCTGCAGGGTGTGGGCGGTCACTTCGTGGTCGCGGAGCGCCGCGATGGCGGCCGTCGCCTCCGGGGTGATCTCGCCCTCCTCCGCGGTGCCGATCACATCGCGTTCGAGCCGATCGAGCAGCTCGCGCGCACCCTGGTCGGTCTCGGCGAGCTCGCGCAGCCGCAGCACGGGAAGGGTGGCGACACCGGCGCGGAGGTCGTTGCCCGGCGTCTTCCCTGTCTCCTTGACGCCCTTCGACGACAGGTCGATCACGTCGTCGATGATCTGGAAGGCGACGCCGATCTTCTCGCCGAACGTCACGACCGGCTGCTCGTACTCTTCCGGAGCCTTCGCGAACACCACGCCCATCTGCGCCGCGACGGCGATCAGCGAGCCGGTCTTGTCTTCGAGCACGCGGATGTAGTGCTCGACGGGATCTTCGCCGTCCTGGGGTCCGATGGTTTCGTGCAGCTGCCCGAGGCACAGCCGCTCGAAGGTGTCGGCCTGCAACTGGATGGCGCGCTCGCCCAGCGAAGACACCATCTTGCTCGCGCGGGCGAACAGCAGGTCTCCGGTGAGCACGGCGACGGAGTTCCCCCACACGAACTGCGCGCTCGGAACCCCGCGCCGCATCTGCGAGTCGTCCATGACGTCGTCGTGATAGAGGGATGCGAGGTGCGTGATCTCCACGGCCTCCGCCGCCTGCAGCACCTCGGGGGTGTTCCCCCGCCCGAGCTGCGCGGTGAGCAACGTCAGCATGGGGCGCACCCGCTTGCCGCCGGCCTCGAGCAGGTAGCGTGCGGTGACGTCGGCGAGGTTGTCCGCGAACCGCATTTCTGCGTGCAGGCCCTCCTCCACGAGCGCGAGCCCCGCATCGACGGCGGCGGCGAGCTCCCTGTCCTGACCCGATGCGAAAATCCGCTCGGTCAGACCGATCTGGCTGGACAGCGACGCGGTACGCCGCACAGCGGGGACGCTTGGTGGCACTACTCCCCCTCGGGTGGGACGCCGGAAGCCGACGCCCCCGTGGTGCCCGTCGCTCGGTCGGAGCCAGCGGGCTTGGTGGTGGTGGGCTTGGTGGTGGCCGGCTTCGCGGGCGCGGGCTTTGTGGCGCTGGGCTTGGCGGTTGCCGGCTTGGTAGTGCTGGGCTTCGCGGCGGCTGGTTTGGTGGTGGTGGGCTTCGCGGCCGCGGGCTTGCCGGCGGGCTTTGCGGCCGTGGGCTTCGCCGCTGCGGGTTTCGCGGTCGCAGGCTTCGCGGTTGCGGGTTTCGCGGTTGCGGGCTTCGCTGCCGCAGGCTTCGCGGTCGCGGCTTTCGCGGTTGCGGCTTTCGTGGTTGCGGGCTTCGCGGTTGCGGCTTTCGCGGTTGCGGGCTTCGCGGCGGCAGGCTTCGACGTCGCAGGCGTGGCGGTCGCGGGCTTCTCCGCTGCAACCTTCTCAGCTACGGGCTTCTCGGCGGTCACAGCCTGCTCCGCGGGGGCGGCGACCTTCGCCGCGCGCGCACCGCCCGCATCCCGCGGCTTGTAGCCACGGTGCAGGGCGACGATCCCGGCGGTCAGGTTGCGGTACGCGACGTGCTCGAACCCGGCCTCGCGCAGCCAGTCGGCGAGCACGGGCTGGGACGGCCATGCCTCGATGGAGTCCATCAGGTATTCGTATGCGGCGGGGTTGGAGCTCGCCAGCTTGGCCAGCACGGGCATCCCGAACCGCAGGTATGCGGAGTATCCGGTGCGCACGATGGATGCCGGCGGCTGGGAGAACTCGCAGATCACGACGCGTCCGCCCGGCTTGGTCACGCGGTAGAACTCGGCGAGCGCCTTCTTCGGGTCGACGATGTTGCGGAGGCCGAAGGAGATGGTGACGGCGTCGAACTCGTCGTCGTCGAACGGAAGCTGGGTGGCGTCGGCCTGGACGAAGCGGACGAACGGGTTGTCCGCCTGGCGGCGTCGTCCGACCTTGATCATCCCTTCGGAGAAGTCGGCGGCGACGACCGTCGCACCGTTCTTCGCGAGGGACGCGCTGGACGTGCCAGTGCCCGCCGCGACATCGAGGATTGTCTCGCCGGCGCGCGGGCCGACGGCTTTGGTCGTCGCCACACGCCAGAGTGCCGCGTTGCCCATCGAGAGGACGTTGTTGGTCCTGTCGTAGTGCGTCGACACCTGATCGAACATGGCGGCGACCTGGGCGGGCTGCTTGCTGAGGTCGGCCTTACTCACCCCCCTAGCTTAGGCGGCACCGCTGCGCCATGCATTCCAGCTCCCTGTGAGGCCGCTGCGGCCCCAGCCACGGATGCCGCAGCCCCGGTTACGGATGCCACGCTGCCCACAGCCACGGCGACCCGCAACCCCCAGCACACCTCCCCACAGCCCCCGACAACCCCCAGCCCGCGCGCATCCGGCGCCCAGCATCCCGGGCGTAGGCTGATCGGGTGACAGCAACAGCGACCACGCCCCGGACATCGAGCGCAACGGCACTCCTGGTCGAGACCACCCCCATCGACGACGTTCGTCAGCTCATCCCTTTCCTCGACGCCAGGCACCCGCTGCTGTGGCTCCGCAAGGGAGAAGGAATGGCGGGCATCGGCGAGGCGCTGCGGCTCGAATTCTCCGGCAACGACCGGATGCGCGCTGCCGCCGCCGCGTGGAGAGAGGTCGTCTCGCAGGCGTCCGTCACCGACGCCGTCGGCAAGCCGGGCACCGGGCTGGTCGCATTCGGCACGTTCGCGTTCGCCGACGACAGCACAGCGCCGAGTGTGCTGATCGTGCCCGAATTCGTGATCGGCCGCCGCGATGGGCGCAGCTGGATCACGCGCATCCGCCCGGCAGACGACGCAGACGGTGACGGCACCGGCACCGGCGCACCGGGTGCTGGCGCAGCCGCGTCGCGCCTCCCCCGCCCGACGCCGTTCGGCGACGAGTACCGTCTCACCCTGCTTCCCGGTTCGCTCGGCAAGGAGGGCTACCGCGCCGCCGTGCAGGCGGCCGTCGACCGCATTCGGCACGGCGACCTGCGCAAGGTCGTTCTTGCCCGCGACCTCACCGGCCACCTCCCGCACGAGTCCGACGTGCGTCGCGCGCTGGTCGAGCTGGCGCTCGGCTACCCCGAGTGCTGGACGTTCGCCGTCGACGGACTGGTCGGCTCCTCCCCGGAGACCCTGGTGCGCGTCGACCACGGCACGGTCAGCGCTCGCGTGCTCGCCGGCACCATCTCCCGCGGGGCCGACAGCGTCAGCGACCACGACGCCGCCGTCACCCTGGCCAGCAGCACCAAAGACCAAGACGAGCACCGGTACGCGGTCTCGAGCGTCGTCGACGCCCTGCGTGAGCACAGCGCGGATCTCGCGGCGAGCGACCTGCCGTTCACGCTGAAGCTGCCGAACCTCTGGCATCTCGCGACCGACGTGCAGGGCACCCTGAGCGACGGGTCGAGTTCGCTCGACCTGGTCGACGCCCTGCACCCGACCGCCGCCGTCGCCGGCACCCCGACCCGGGATGCGATGGCCGTCATCCACGAACTCGAACCGTTCGACCGCGGCCGGTACGCCGGCCCCGTCGGCTGGGTCGGCGGAGACGGAGACGGCGAGTGGGCCATCGCGTTGCGCTGCGCTCAGGTCTCCGAGTCCGGCGACATCACGGCATATGCCGGCGCCGGCATCGTCGCGGACTCCGTCCCGGAGCGGGAGCTGGTCGAGACGACGATGAAGTTCCGCCCGGTGGTCGAAGCGTTCGGCTGATCGGCGTCAGGACGCCGCAAGCCTCCTCTTCTCCTCCTCCACGTCGTATTCGGGCGCTGGCCAGTCGAGGTTCATGCCTTCCAGGGCATCGATGAGCAGGTGCTGCACCGCCAGCCGGGCATACCATTTGCGGTCGGCGGGAACCACGTACCACGGAGCGCCCTCCGTCGAGGTGCGGTCGAAGACCACCTGGTACGCCGCCTGATACTCGTCCCAGAGTTGCCGCTCGTCCACGTCGCCCGGGTTGTACTTCCAGTGCTTCTCCGGCCGCTCCAGCCGGTCGGCCAGGCGGGCGCGCTGCTCGTCCTTGCTGAGGTGCAGCATCACCTTCACGATCGTGGTGCCGCTCTCCCGCAGCTCCTCCTCGAAGCCGTTGATCGCGCCGTAACGCCGCTCGATCTCGTCGGCGGGGGCCAGCTGCCGCACCCGCCCGATCAGCACGTCCTCGTAGTGCGAGCGGTCGAAGACCCCGAGCTGGCCCGCGGACGGCACCTCGCGATCCACGCGCCAGAGGAAGTCGTGCGCCAGCTCCTCCGGCGTCGGCTTCTTGAACCCGGCGTACCGCACCCCGCCGGGGTTGACCGCCCCGACGACGTGGGAGACGATGCCGCCCTTGCCCGCCGTATCCATCGCCTGCAGAACGAGCAGCAGGCTGCGCTTGTCACCCACGGTGCCCGCCGCGTACAGCCGCTCCTGGAGGTCGGCGAGGATCCCGGCCCCCTCGGCGAGCGCTGCCTCCCCGTCGGACTTGTGTCCGTCGAACCCGGGCTTCGCCGCCGCATCCTGGGCGTCCAGCCGGAAACCGGGGCCGACGCGCAAGGCATCCGTCGGGTCGGTCGTCCAGTAACCTTCACGTCCCACGGTGACCTCCTCGTTCGCGTGGGCTCCATAGTACGTCCAGGTCAGCGGCGGCCAGGTCAGCGACGGGATGCGTCCACGACGGGATCGAACGCCGACGGAGGGTAGAACACGACCGTCGGCTCGGCTCCGCCGGGGAACGCATCGTCGAACTCCGCCTCCGCGGGAGCGTCGTCGAACGACACGTCGAGGATCTCCCTCCACTGCCCGTCCGCCATCCGCTGCACCGTCGCCTCCCAGGTGACCCCCGGCGTCTCCTTCGCCTGCAGCCTGAAGTGGATGCCGACCGCTCGGCGGCGCTTCAGGAGCGACAGCAGGCCGCGGTAGACGGCGAACCGCTCCACCGTGGTGAACCACGGCTTCAAGCTGCGCACGAGCACGTCGGCGTTCCAGAGGATGGTCGTGGCGAACCCGGCCCTCGACTGGTAGACATCGACAGCGATCACGTCAGGGATGCGCCGGAGCGTCTGGCGGAGCGTCCCGCGCGTGATCCCCTCCTGCACCGTGCTGTGCAGGTAGAACGGCACGGACGGCTGCG
This sequence comes from Leifsonia araucanica, assembly GCF_051161895.1. Lineage (NCBI taxonomy): Bacteria > Bacillati > Actinomycetota > Actinomycetes > Micrococcales > Microbacteriaceae > Leifsonia > Leifsonia araucanica. The sequence continues at coordinate 3,382,141 of NZ_JBMBTW010000002.1, read as the reverse complement.
GGCCGAGGCCGCCCGTCCGCAGCATGGCGTGGTCGACGACGGTCTGGCCCTGGCCGAAGTACACCGCGAGCTCGTCGAGCATGGACGCGACGAGCGCATCCGGTGGCTGCTCCTCGATGGCCTTCGCCGTGTCCGCGTACGCCGTCGACTGGTGCAGCGCGCCGAGCCGGAAGCCGACGGGGAGCAGCGGGCCGGCCTTCACCGTGACGAAGCCGTCCGTCCCCTGCGCGGAGAGCGGCGGGCGCACCGGGTTCTCCCTGCCGTCGATGCGCGGGACGATGTCGAGCACGTGCTCGAGCGCGAGCACCCGCACACCGTCCGGGATGCGCACCCGCCCGAGCGGGGTGCCCCCCACCACGAGATGCGCGACGGTGAGACCGGCGCGGGTCGCCCGGTCGGCCACCTGCGCCGCCACCATGCCGCCGAGGCTGAAGCCCGCGAGCAGCACGGGCTCGCCCGGCCGGATGCCCGCATCCCGCATCGTCGCGATGGCGGCGCGGGTGGCGGTCGGCTCCTGCTCTGCGCCGATCACGAGGTCGGCCGTGAGGTCGTTGGGGGCGGCGCCTGAGCGCGGGTGCCAGGACTTGGTGCTCGGGAACTGGACGATCCAGTGCCGCAGCCCGTGCGCATCCACCCGGCTCGCCACGCGGATGAGGCCGACGTCTGCCCGGTCGTCGAGGTCGGGGTCGCACAGGTCGTCGATCTCGCGCTGGCTGAGGAACACCTCGCGCAGACTCCGGATGCTGTGACGGCGGAGCGCTCCGGCGGCCAGTCCCGGATAACCGAGCGGGTCGGGATACGGCTCGAGGTCGAGGCCGAGGAGCCCCGCTGGCACATCCACCAGCCCGGGAGACGGCGTGTACTCCCGGGGCGCCTGCGGGTCGCGCCACCAGTCGAGGAAGTCCAGGATGTGCGGGAACGCCCCGGAGAGGAAGGCGTCGTAACGGAGGATGTCCGCGTCGTGGCCGTCGCGCAGCAGCCCGCGTCTGCGTCCCAGGTTCACCACCTTGCGGAGCACGGCGGGAAGCGTGAAGACCGCGAGATACGGGCGGGCACGCCAGCGAGCGGAGAACAGCCCGGCGATGCTCGTCGCCAGCAGCAGGGGTCCGAACAGCACCCCGGCGAGACGAGCGACGCCGCCGACGAGCCGCGGAGCGAGTTGCAGGTAGAGCGAGCTGCCCGCCAGCCGACGCGACCGGCGGCTCTCCGGCGGCAGCAGCCGGAACGGGTACGGGATGCGCTGCGCCCGCACGATCGCGAACCACACCCAGGCGATCCCCGCCCAGAGCAGCCAGACGACCAGCGCGATCACGGCGACCGCCACGCCGAGCACCAGCAGCACGAGCCCGGCCAGCAGGGCGATCGGCACCCCGACCACGAACCAGAGCACGAACAGCGCTGTCGCAGCAGCGCTCCTGCCGCGCCACGTGCGCGGTGGGATCTGCGGCAGCATGGCGTCAGCCTAACCCGCTGCCTCCGACAGGCGGTTTCTGCAATGTATGCATTGGACCGATTTTGCTAGCGCCGTGCCCGACGCGAGCACTAGCGTGTGCTCAGATGCCGCATCGGGCGGCTCGTCGGAAGGGCAGTCAGACCATGTGGAACAACTTCTGGAACGTCATTTGGCTCATCTTCTGGGCCTTCGCGTTCATCGCATACCTGTTCGCACTGTTCGCGATCATCGGAGACCTGTTCCGCGACCGCACGCTGAACGGCTGGTGGAAGGCGCTCTGGGTCATCTTCCTCATCTTCCTTCCCTTCCTCACGGCGCTCGTCTACCTGATCGCACGCGGCCGCGGCATGGCGGAGCGCCAGGCACGGGATGTGCAGCAGGCTCAGTCGCAGGCGGACGACTACATCCGGCAGGTCGCCTCCGCCTCCCCCGCCGACGACATCGCCAAGGCCAAGCAACTGCTCGACCAGGGCGTCATCAGCGCCGGAGAGTTCGACGCGCTCAAAGCGAAGGCGCTCGGCAACAAGTTCTGATCGGCACGTTCCGAGTCTCTTCGGGCGCGGTGCTCCAGCGAGTCTGGGCACCGCGCCCGTCGTGCGTTCGCGCCCGATAAGCTATACTCATATTTGACATGGGAGACTTCACAGGATGACGCTCCCGCATCCATCACCACAGTGATCTGCATCCCAGACGCTCCGATCCCACATCCGCGACTTTCGTGCTCCCAATGGCTTGAATTCGAACTCGGCGGATGTAATATTCATGTATGCCTGTACCCATTACCGAGACCGTCAGCCCACGACGGCTCATCAGAGACGAAGTCTTCCTTCGCCTGCTCGACGCGATCGTCGACGGCGATCTCACCCCCGGCGAGCAGCTCTACGACGCTGAGATCGAGAAGTGGGTCGGGGTGTCCCGCACCCCTGTGCGCGAGGCGCTGAACCAGCTCGCGTCCATGGGCCTCGTCGAGATCATGCCGCAGAAGCGCACGCGCGTCACCCCGATCGACGCCGTCCGTCTGCGCGGGCTCATCGAGACCGTCGGCACGCTCCTCCACGGCGTGGTGCGCGACTCCACCGCTCTCCTCACCGACGACGACAAGGCCACGCTGCGCGACTTCGCCGCCAGGGCCACCAGCGGAGACGACCTCGGAGCGCTCATCCGCGACAAGTCGTTCGCCGACGACTTCATCAACGTCTACGTGCGCAGGCTCGACAACAAGACCGTCGCCCGCCTGCTCAACCGCCACCTTCCCGAGATCCGCCGGGCGCTCATCGCGGCCCCGAGCACCAGCGCGTTCGAGGCGAGCCTGCCGTACCTCACCACCATCGTGGAGGCGTCCGTCGCGGGCAACGCCGACAAGGCGGCCACCGCCGTGGACGGCTACTGGTCCAAAGCACTCGCTCAGCTCGTCGACGAGTTCGCCGCGCTCGAGAAGAAGGAGAACTGATGCCGCTCCCCGTCAAAGACACCGCGCCGGTCGAGCGTCAGCTCCTCCGCGATGTCGTGTACAACCGTCTCTACGACGGCATCCTCGACGGCACGCTCGAACCGGGTGAGACCCTCCTCGACGAGAAGCTGACCGCCTGGCTCGGCGTCTCCCGCACCCCGATCCGCGAAGCGCTGATGAAACTCGCCGAGATCGGCCTCGTCGAGATGGCCCCGAACCGGTACACCCGCGTCGCGCCGATCGACATGCGCGCGATCGACGAGGCCGTCTACATCTCCGGGCTCCTGCACGAGCGTGCGGCGCGCAGCGCGGTCCCCGCGCTCGACAACGCGGCGGCCTCCCGGCTCGACAAGCTGGCCAAGGAGGCGAAGAAGCTCGCCAAGTCCGGCGACCTCCCCGCGCTCGGCCACACGCTCAACGAGTTCTTCCTCGAATTCGAGCGGAACACCGGCAACGATGTCCTGGTGAGCGTGAGCGAGGGCCTCAGCCCGCAGCTGCTGCGCTACATCAGCGTCTGGCAGCGCCCGTTCGACACCGACGACCTCCCCGCGCGCATCGCGGAGATCGCGGCGGCGGCGAAGGAGCGCGACGGCGAGAAGGCCGGCGACCTGGTCAAGGCCCTGTACGCCCCGTCGCACGCCCAGTTCATCGCGGACTACCGCCGCACCGACGCCGAGATCGACGACACCCCCATCGTCTAACTCCCGCTCCACATAATCGAGTCCGGACTTATGCACGCGACACGCCGTGTCGGCCGTGCATAAGTCCGGACTCGATTGCGTTTCGGCCGAGGCCAGAGGTCAGACGAGGAAGTCGACGGCGGAACGACCGCCGACCACCGACCGGATGTACGCGGCGACCCTCTGGTGATCCGGGTGGTCGACGTAGCGCTGCAGTGCATCCTCGTCGGCGAAGTCGCTGATCAGCACGAGGTCGAAGTTGTCGGCGCTCAGCGCGTTCACCCCGACCTCCAGCGCGAGGATCTCCGGAATGGTCACGGGCAGCGACTCCAGGCCGGCCTTTACGGCCGCGGCCTGCTCCGCGCGCTCGGAATCATCCGAGGTGGCGAGCTTCCACGAGACGACATGGCGAATGGTCATCGGACCTCCAGGAGTGCGGTGCGGAGACGCGCAGGATCAACGCGCCAATAGGTGTGGACCCTGCCATCGACGAGCACCACCGGGATGTCCTCGACGTACTGCGCGTGCAGCTCGGGCTCCTCCAGGATGTTCCGCTCGTCCACCACGACGGTCGGCGCTCCGGGAGGCAGGTCGCCGATCACGGCGCCGATCACCTCACGGGCGTCATCGCAGAGATGGCACCCCGGCTTGCCGATCAGGGTGAGGGAGACGCTGGACACGCATCCAGCCTATCCGGCTGCGGGCAGCAAAAAGCGTCGGTCCCGAGGGGCCGACGCCTGAGCTGCAGACCGAGGTCTACTTCTTGTTGCGACGCTGGTGGCGCGTCTTGCGAAGAAGCTTGCGGTGCTTCTTCTTCGCCATACGCTTGCGACGCTTTTTGATAACGGAACCCACGTAGACCTCACAAAGTTAGGGGGCTGGCCGCGGAATGCGCGGCGACACAAGCCAACAGTCTACCCGACGTCACGCTGTGTCGGCGACGTGATTCTCAAGAGCCTGTGTTACGGCCGATTCCGGCACCCGGAAGGAGCGCCCGAAACGGATGGCGGGGAGTTCCCCCGAGTGCACGAGGCGGTACACGGTCATGCGGGAGACGCGCATCATGTCGGCCACCTCGGCGACCGTCAGGAAGCGCACATCCGAGAGATCGCGTGCCATCTGCCAAGTCCTTCTTCTGCTGTCATGGTACTCGTGTGACACGAGTGGTGACACGAACTCTAGAACCCGCCGGGGCTCGCAGACAAGTGGAGGTCGTGCAGCGGTCAGTCGCGACGCCATTTGCGGGGCGTCACGCGCTCCACGGCGGTGGTCACCCGGTGGCCGGTGTCGGCGAGCACCTTGCCAACCGTGCTCGCGAACTCACGCGTCTCGTCGGCCAGCTGGTCTTCGATCGCCGCGAGGTCGACATCGGATGCCGTGAAGGGAATGACCCAGTCCTCGACGGCCTCCAGGGGCGCAGCATCCAGCCGGTAGTAACGGTGCTGACCCTCCTCGCGCACCGAGACGAGCCCGGCCTCGCGCAGCACCTTGAGGTGCTTGGAGACCGTCGGCTGGCTCAATTCCAGTGTCGACACGATCTCGGAGACCGATATCTCTCCGGAGGAATGGACATCGTCGGCATGGCGGTCGAGAAGCACTCGCAGGATGTCGCGCCGCGTCGCATCCGCGATCACGTCAAAGATGTCGGCCATCACCCCAGGCTAGTCACTCGCCCAGCGGAGTACCATGTCCCAAGCTGTCGGCGGGAGGAACGGTCATGCGAGCGACACAGACGTCCGGGCGGATGAGCCTGACGCCGGCCGGTCGGATGCGCGACGGCATCAACGGTTTCGCGAGCAGGAGCCCTTCGCGGTTCGCGATCCTCGTCTTCACCCTGCTGATCCTGGTCTTCACGCTGCTCTTCTCGCTGCCGATCGCCACCACAGCCCGGTCGACCACCCCGCTCGCCGACGCGCTCTTCACCGCGGTCAGCGTCATCTGCGTGACCGGACTCTCCACCGTGGACATGGCGACGCACTGGAGCGTCTTCGGCCACCTACTGGTGTTCTTCGGCGTGCAGATCGGCGCGGTCGGCGTGCTGACGATGGCGAGCATCCTGGGCCTGGTGGTCTCGCGCAAGCTGGGGCTGCGCGCCAAGCTGATGGCCGCGAGCGACAGCAACCCGCTGCGCATCCACGCCGGCCCGGTGGCAGAAGGACAGGCCGTGCGGCTGGGCGAGGTGGGCAAGCTGCTCATCACGGTGGCCCTCAGCATGGTGGTGATCGAGGGCGTCGTCGGGTTGCTGCTGCTGCCCAGGATGCTGATCGCCGGGATCCCGTTCGGCACAGCGCTCTGGGAGAGCATCTACTACGCGGCGATGGCGTTCACGAACACCGGATTCACGCCGAACGCGGAAGGTCTCGCCCCGTTCGCCGAGGACTTCTGGTTCCTCGGCGCGCTGATGATCGGCGTCTTCCTCGGGGCGATCGGCTTCCCGGTGATCCTCGCCATCGCGACGAACCTGCGCAAGCGTCGCCGTCGCTGGTCCATCCACGTGAAGCTGACCCTGGTGACCTCGGTGATTCTGCTGGTCGCCGGCGCCGTGCTCTACATCGTCCTCGAGGCGGACAACCCGAAGACGTTCGGCCACCTGGATGCCGGCCACACCGTCTTCCAGTCGCTGTTCCTGTCGACGATGGCCAGGTCGGGCGGGTTCTCCACGGTGCCGATCGACGACCTGCACGGATCGAGCCTGCTGGTGACCGACATGCTGATGTTCATCGGCGGCGGGTCCGCATCCACGGCCGGCGGCATCAAGGTGACGACGCTCGCCGTGCTGTTCCTCGCGGCGTTCGCGGAGGCGCGCGGGGTGGAGTCGATGGATGCGTTCCGTCGCCGCATCCCGATCGACGTGCTGCGGCTCTCGGTGGCGGTGGCGCTGTGGGGTGCGACGATCGTGGCGGTGTCGAGCATCCTGATCCTGCAGATCACCAAGGCGCCGCTCGACCACGTGCTGTTCGACGTGATCTCCGCGTTCGCCACCTGCGGCCTGTCGACCGGCCTGACGGAGAAGCTGCCGGATGCGGGGGTGTACGTGATGGCGGCCACGATGTTCTGCGGGCGCGTTGGTACAGTGACACTCGCCGCGGCGCTCGCCCAGAGCCAGCGCAAGCAGCTGTACCAGAACCCTGAGGAGAGGCCGCTCGTTGGTTGACCGGATCAAGCACAACGCTCCCGTCCTGGTGATCGGGCTCGGCCGCTTCGGCGCAGCGACGGCGGGAGAGCTCGACCGGCTGGACCGCGAGGTGCTCGCCATCGACACGGACGCCGGGCTGGTGCAGAAGTGGGCGGACAGGGTGACGCACACGGTGCAGGCCGACGCCCGCTCGATCGAGACGCTGCGCCAGATCGGGGCGGAGGACTTCTCCATCGCCGTCGTCGCTGTCGGCTCGTCCATCGAGGCGAGCGTGCTCATCACCGCCAACCTGGTCGACCTCAAGGTGCCGCAGATCTGGGCCAAAGCCATCTCGCAGTCGCACGGCAAGATCCTGGAACGCATCGGCGCCAACCACGTCATCTACCCGGAGGCGGAGGCCGGCGAGCGCGTCGCCCACCTGGTCTCCGGCCGGATGCTCGACTTCATCGAATTCGACGACGACTTCGCCCTGGTCAAGATGTACCCGCCGAAGCCCATCCGCGGCATCAACCTCACCGAGTCCGGCGTGCGCACGAAGTACCACATCACCGTCGTCGGTGTGAAGAGCCCCGGCAAGCCGTTCACCTACGCGACGGCGGACACCGTGGTCTCCAACCACGACCTCATCATCGTTTCCGGCTCCTCCTCCGACATCGAGCGCTTCGCCGCCCTCGACTCCTGACCGGCGCCGCCTGCCTGCCGCGCCCGCCCCGCGGCACGATCCGGGCATGCGGCGTTGTCAGGTTCGGGCGGGCGTGAGTTCCTGGGCGAACATCACGAGGATGTCGCTGGGGCCGCGCAGGTAGGTGAGCTTGTAGAAGTCACCGTAGGTTGCCACACCCCGAAGCGGGTGGTACCCGTACTGCGCGGCGATCGCGAGCGCGGCGTCGATGTCGTCGACGGTGAATGCGACGCGGTGCATTCCGATCTCGTTCGGGAGGGTCGGTGTGGTCTCGATGGCATCCGGGTGGATGTACTCGAAGAACTCGAGCCGGCCGTGGCCGTCCGGTGTCTGGAGCACGGCGATCTTGGCGTGGTTGCCGTCGAGTCCGACGGCGGTGTCGGCCCATTCGCCGCTGACCGTGTCGCGCCCCAGAATCGAGAGGCCGAGGTCGGTGAAGAAGGAGATCGCTTCCTCGATGTCGCGGACGGCGATGCCGACGTTGTCGAGTCTGATGGTCATTTACTGTTCACCTCGTAGCGGAGAAGGACGACCCCGTTCTCGAAGCCGGTCGCCTCGATCAGGGACAGATCCTGGCGGTCCTGGAAGAAACGGCGTCCGGCGCCGCGTGTCGTCGGGCAGACCAGCAGCCGGACTTCGTCGATGAGGCCTTCGTCGAAAAGGGATTGCATGAGCGTCAGGCTCCCCCACAGCCAGAGGTTCTTGCCGTCGTGCTCTCTGAGCCGCCGGATGGTCGCCGCCGGGTCGGCGACCACCGTCGCCGCAGGGAAGTCTCCCCACGGGGCGTCGTCGAGCGTGCTGGAGGCGACGAACTTGGCGAGCTCGTTGAGCTTGCGGCCGTACTCGCCCTGGTCGTCGGCGGTGGCCCATCCCGTGGACTGCGTGTACGTCGTGGCGCCGAGGATCATCGTGTCGACGGACTCGATGAGGTTCATGGCGCTGTCCTGGAACGGGGTCCTTGTGCCGTCGTCGAAGGGTTCGCCGGAGACGAAGCCGAGGCCCCCGTCCTCTTCGGCGACGATGTTGTCGAGCGTGACCCATTGCTGGGCGATCAGTTTTCGCATTGCTGTTGTCCTTTCATTGATGGAGGAGAGGCTGGCCGACCGGCCCTGAGTGGACGGCCCGGCCAAGGCCCGGGATGAGCATCACCGAGACCGCGATCGAGGTGAGACTGAGCAGACCGATCGCCAGCCCGGTCTGCACGATCTCGGCAAGGCCACCCGCCACGGCTGCGGCGACGCCTTGGAAGGCGACCCGGGCGGATGACTCTGCTCCCAAGACTTGGCCGGTGAGCTCACGCGGAGTCACCGCGACGAGGAGCTCTTGCTGGCCGAGCGAGGCGGCGTACCCGATCGATCCGATCCCAACCATCACGGCCGCGACAGGGATCGGCGGCTGGAGGACGAAGACCAGGAACGGAACCGGAAGCAGCAGCCGCAACCACTCGGTGCCGACCCTTCGTGAGCGCTCGGTCAGCACCCGGCCCATGAGCACGTCCCCGGCGAGCATTCCTGCGGCGCCGGCCACGAAAAACGAAGCCGCTGCTGACGGCGCGTACGAGACGAAGAGGGCCTCGCATCCGGCCACCAGGCCGTTCGGGACACAGAGCGCGATCAGAAGCCACCGGGTGGACGGCTGACGCAGGAGCAGCGTGTTGGCCGCCCACGTCGCCCGGAAACCGGGCCGTCCGGAACGTCGCGGCGCGTGCGACCCGATCCCGAACCAGCTCACCAGCGCGGCCACCGCGGAGCAGCCCGTCGCGATCCAGAAGATCGCGGTTGGAGCCCACAGAACCGACAGAACACCGCCGAGAGCGAAGCCGACCACTTGCATCACGCCGACCGAGACGTTCATCGCCGAACGGGCGAGCGCGTAACGGTTCGCCGGCACGACGTCGGCCAGCAGCCCCCAGCGGGCGCCGCTGGCGAGAGACAGGACCACCGAGGTGCACACCACGATCGCGAGTCGCCCGGCCGGTGCCAGATCGAACGCTGCCTGCGCAGTGAACGCGATCGCCAGCGCCGCCCCAGACGCCGCAAGCAGCATCCGGGGTGGCACCGTGTCGACGGCCGACATGAGCGCGCTCGCCCCGAACAGCTGCGCGAGCGAGGGACCGAACACGACCAGCGCGGTCAGGAACGCGGAACCGGTTTCGGCGTGCACGAGAAGACCGAGAGCCAGCCCGGCCATCGAGGTCGATGCCGTCCCCAGTGCGCTTCCGGCCCACAGGGCACGGAACTCGCGGTCGAGGAACAGCCGGCCGTAGCCGGCGCCTGCCTCGCTCGATCTGGTCATGCTTCAATGCTCGCCGCATCCATAAAATCGATCAAGGCAATGATTTACCGGTATTCATCGGTATGGTCGATGAATGGAGATCAACCAGCTCCGCGTCATCGACGCCATCGCGCGCACCGGATCCCTCACCGCGGCCGCGGAAGAACTTCACTACGCCCAGGCCTCGGTCAGCCACCATCTGGCCCGACTGCAGGAGCACGTCGGCGCAGCACTCACCGTGCGCCGTGGCCGCGGAATCGTGCTCACCCCGGAAGGGCAGCTCCTCGCATCCCGCGCCCGCGAGATCCTGCGACGACTGGACGAAACCCAGTCCGAGGTCACCGCGCTCAGCCGCCAGCTCCGCAGCAGACTTCGCATCGCCGCGTTCCAGTCTGCGCTTCTCGAACTCGTGCCCCCTGCGCTCCGTCGCCTGCAAGACGACTACGACGACATCGCCCTGGAGCTGCAGGAGAGCGACCCCATCGACTCGATGGCGCTCCTGCGCCGGAACGAGGTGGACGTCGCGGTGATGCACCGCCCGGATGACGCGCCCGTCGGTGACGAGTTCGCCGCGGTCAAGCTCTACGACGACCCGATCTACCTGCTGAGCACCACCCCGGACGACCGCGTCGCCAACCATCGCGACTCCAGCTGGATCGCCGGATGCGAGCGCTGCCAGGCCGGCATCGAAGCCGTCTGCCTCGCCGCCGGCTTCCAGCCCAGGGTCTCGCTGCGCACAGAGGACATCAACGTCCAGGCATCCTTCGTCGCCGCGGGACTGGGCGTGGTCACCATGCCAGGGACAGCGCTCCGCTCACTCGACATGACCCGACTCGCCGCCACCCCCCTCCCCGGCATGAAGCGCCGAGTGTGGGCGGTCGCCCGAGCGTCCGACGGCGCAGGGATCGCGTACGACTTCATCCAGGCCACGGCTGCCGCCGTTGCGGCGGCGGGCCTCAACACCTCAGGGTTCGATCAGGAATGATGCGCCGCGGCCGGCTAGGAGGCGGCGAGCTCGCGGGAGCGGGCGAGGGCGGCGTCGGTGGCGCGGGTGAAGAGGGAGGCGAGGTCGGCGTCGGCGAGAACGGCGATGGCGCGCTCCGTGGTGCCGCCGGGGCTCGTGACGCGGCGGCGGAGCTCTGCGGGGTCCTCGCCCGAGGAGACGAGGAGCTCGGAGGCGCCGAGGAAGGTGCCGTTGACCAGGGTCGCCGCCTGCTCCGGCGTGAAGCCTTTGGCGACGGCGGCGGCGGTCAGCTGCTCGATCAGGAAGAACACGTATGCGGGGCCGGAGCCGGAGATGGTGCCGAGCGCATCCAGCTGGGATTCGGGGACCTCGACCACTTCGCCCACTGTCTCGAACAGCGTGCGCACCAGCGCGAGGTCGTCCGGACGCGTGCGGTTGCCTCCGCTGATGCCGGTGACCGCCTTGCCGACCACCGCCGGCGTGTTCGGCATCGACCGCACCACGGTCACGGTCTGCGGCAGCAGCGACTCGAACGTCGCCGTCGTCACGCCGGCCGCGACGCTCACGACCACGGCGCCGGGGGTGAGGGATGCGCCGATCTCGCGCAGCAGGTCCGGCACCATCGCCGGTTTCACGGCCACGATGACGATCTCGGCGCCGTCCACGGCGAGGCGGTTCGCGTCGGCCTTGGTCTCGGTGGCGTACGCGGTCACCCCTGCTGTGCCGGAGAGTTCCGCGGCGCGCGCCGCCGAGCGGTTGGTCACCCGGATGCCGCCCTGGACGGTGACACCGGGCGCGAGGAGGCCGCTGAGGATGGCGCGGCCCATGGAGCCTGCTCCGAGCATGGCGATCGTCGGGAGCGTGACGTTCTGCGTGTCGGTCATGCTCGCCATCCTAGGATGTTGCCATGAGCGCATCGGGTGGAACCAGGGCAATCGTCGCGGCCTTCGCCGCCAACCTCGGGATCGCCATCACGAAGTTCATCGCGTGGGCCTTCTCCGGCTCGTCGTCGATGCTCGCGGAGGGCGTCCACTCGGTAGCGGACTCCGGTAATCAGCTGCTCCTGCTGCTCGGCGGACGCCAGGCGAAGAAGAAGGCGGACAAGGAGCATCCCTTCGGCTACGGCCGCGAGCGCTACGTCTACGCGTTCGTCGTCTCGATCATCCTGTTCTCCGTCGGTGGCGTGTTCTCCCTGTACGAGGGCATCGAGAAGCTGACGCACCCGCATCCCCTCGAGAACTGGTGGCTGCCGCTGCTGGTGCTGGTCATCGCGATCGGCCTGGAGTCGTTCTCGCTCCGCACGGCGGTGCACGAGTCCCGCCCGCACAAGAAGAGCATGTCGTGGCCGCAGTTCATCCGCCGCGCCAAGGCCCCCGAGCTGCCGGTCGTGCTGCTCGAAGACGTCGCGGCGCTCACCGGTCTGGTGTTCGCGCTGCTGGGCGTCGGCCTCACGATCATCACGCACAACGGGGTGTGGGATGCGATCGGCACGCTCCTCATCGGCGCGCTGCTGATCACCGTCGCCGTCATCCTGGGCATGGAGACGAAGAGCCTGCTGGTGGGCGAGGGCGCGAGCGACGAAGACGTCGCGGCCATCGAGAAGGCGATTCTCGACGGCGACGAGGCCGAGCGCATCATCCACATGAAGACGCTGTACCTCGGACCGGACGAGCTGCTGGTGGGCGTGAAGCTCGCGATCTACGGCGAGCGCAGGCTCTCCGAGGTCGCCGCCGCCATCGACAGCGTCGAGCGCCGCATCCGTGCCGCCGTGCCGTCCGCGCGCGTCATCTACATCGAACCGGATGTGTGGATCGACCCCAACGAGAAGCACCCGGCCACGGACGCCATCGTCATCAAGGGCCTCGAGTGACCCGCCGCGCCGTCGTGCTGCAGCACGACCCCACCATCCACCTCGGCAACATCGGGCCGGTCCTGGCCGAGCACGGCTACGAGGTCAGCGTGGTCGACGCGACGACCGAGGACCTGACGGCAGTGGATGCGGAGACGGCCGACCTCCTCGTCATCCTCGGCGGCGAGATGGGTGCATACCAGACGCGCGAGTTCCCGCACCTGGCGCACGAGCAGGCCCTCATCAGGCAGAGACTCGACACCGAACTCCCGACGCTCGGGGTGTGCCTCGGCGCGCAGCTGATGGCCGGCGCCCTCGGCGAGCGCGTCTACAAGGGCGGCACGATGCAGATCGGCTTCCGCAGGGTCGAGCCGACGGCGGCGGGAGCGGAGTCGCCGATCAGGCACTTCGACGGCGTCCCCGTCGTGGAGTGGCACGGCGACACGTTCGACCTGCCGGAGCGCGCGACGCTGCTCGCATCCTCGAGCGACTACTCCAACGAGGCGTTCGCGATCGGGGACTTCGCCCTCGCCGTGCAGTTCCACCCGGAGGTCACCGACGAGATGCACGAGCGCTGGGTGTCCGACGGGTACAACGAGCTGGACGAGCATGCGATCGACCCCGACGCCATGCGCCGCGACCGCGAGCAGTACTCGGCGGCGATGCAGGCCGCATCCCGCGCAGCGTTCTCGGAGTGGCTGGCGCAGCTGCCGTAGCGCGCCCGCGCCCGCTTCGGCGCCGCGCACGCCGCCGCCCCCTCAGCGCTTCGCGCGGAAGAAGTCCAGCAGCAGGTCGGCGCAGTCCTCGGCCAGCACGCCCGCGTACACCTCGACCCGGTGGTTCAGCCGGCGGTCGCGCAGCACGTCGTACACCGACCCCGCCGCACCCGCCTTCTCATCCCAGGCGCCGAACACCACGCGCGGCACCCGGGCGGCCAGCACGGCGCCCGCGCACATCACGCACGGTTCGAGGGTGACGACGAGCGTGCATCCCTCCAGGTGCCAGTCGTCCCTGGATGCTGCTGCCTCGCGCAGCGCGAGCACCTCCGCGTGGGCGGTCGGGTCGTTGTGCAGCTCGCGCTCGTTGCGGCCGGTCCCGATGACCTCACCGTTCTCGTCGACGACCAGAGCGGCGACCGGGACGTCGCCGGTGTCGAAGGCGAGCCGCGCGTCGGCGATGGCGCGGCGCATCCACTGCTCGTAGTCGTCGGGGACGGCCAGACTCACGCGGGCTCCTCACGGGGGAAACGTCGGTTAGCCTTGAGCCTATGCGAGTGCACGTTGCCGACCACCCCCTCATCACCCACAAGCTGACGGTGTTGCGCAACAAGCACACCCCGTCTCCGGTGTTCCGCGCGCTCACCGAGGAACTCGTGACACTGCTCGCGTACGAAGCGACCCGCGCCGTCAAGGTCGAGCCGGTCGAGATCGAGACGCCGGTCACCACCACCACGGGCGTCACCCTCAGCGAGCCGCGTCCGCTCGTCGTCCCCATCCTGCGCGCAGGGCTCGGGATGCTCGAGGGCATGGTCCGCCTGATGCCGACCGCCGAGGTCGGCTTCCTCGGCATGGCGCGCAACGAGGTGACGTTCGAGCCGACCACGTACGCGGAGCGCCTGCCGGACGATCTCTCCGACCGCCAGTGCTTCGTGCTCGACCCGATGCTCGCAACGGGAGGCTCGCTCGGCGCCGCCATCGAGTTCCTCTTCAAGCGCGGAGCTGTCGACGTCACCGCCATCTGCATCCTCGCCGCCCCGGAGGGCATCGCCGCCCTGGAGAAGGCGACGGAGGGCCGCGACGTGACCATCGTGCTCGGCGCCCTCGACGAGCGCCTCAACGAGAACGGCTACATCGTGCCCGGCCTCGGCGACGCCGGTGACCGCCTCTACGGCACGGTCTGACCCGTCCACCCCTGCTGACGGCAGCCACGAATGCGACAGAGACGTCGCAACATTCCGTAATGATTTGACACGGGCCGTCACGGGACGCTTTACTTCAATGCATGACTGACAACTCGCGTACCCTGACCTCCTTCGAGGCCCCTGGGGATGCCGGCATGATGATGCCCGGCCGCGACTCGGTCATGTGTTGCCGAATGTGTCGCTAATCTGACGACCCTTCGCCGAGCCAGCCGCCCGCCGACCCACTGAGTCGGGACAGGGCTACCAGCTCCCCGGATGCGCCACACTCACGCATCCGCACACCGGCCGCTCTCAGGCCCAACACACACTCGCGAATCCTCGCACCCCGCCACCTACCTGTACACGTCGAACGTTTCGACGCCACCGGGGACGCCGTATCCGGCAGGGGATTCACCGCATCATCGCAAAGGACCCATCCCATGTCTCTGGCAACCATCGACACCGCGTACTCCCCCAGCCGTCACCTCGCAGCAGCCCCGGCTCCCGCAGCAGCGGTTCCGACGCCGGCCGCCGCCCCCGCCGTCCCCGCCACCCAGATCCGCGCCGTGCCGAACGGCACCGAGGCCCGCGGATTCGTCCTCTACGTCGGCATCGACGAGGCCAAGGCCGCTGCAGCCGGCACCGACCTCGGCCGCATCGTCGAAGCCCTGAAGCGCCTCACCGCCGAGATCGCACCGTCCGCCGAGACGTACGCCGCCGTCGCACTCGCTCCAGAAGGAGCCGGTGGACGCGACGTGGATGTCGTCCGCCTCGCCCTGCAGGACCCCTCCGCCATCGCCAAGCACCGCCACCAGGTGACGCCGGACGAGGACGAGGACCGCGCATCCGGTGGCGTCGTCGTCGACATCTCGCGTAAGCGCCTCCTCCTCGACAACCAGACCGCCGCGCTCACCTACAAGGAGTTCGAGCTCCTGCAGTACCTGGTGCTGCGCGAGGGCCGCACCATCGAGCGCGCCGAGCTGATCTCGTCGCTGTGGGGCTCCGCGGACGACGAGGTGCCGAACGAGCGCACCATCGATGTCCACGTGCGCCGCCTGCGCTCGAAGCTCGGACGGTACGAGGACATCGTCCGCACCGTCCGTGGCGTCGGCTACCGCTTCGACCGCCACGCCGACGTGTCCATCCGGCACGCGTCCGCCCCCTCCCCCGACCTGTTCTAAGCCGCCACGCCATCGAGTCCGAAGTTGTTCACGGTGCCACTCGGCGTGGCGCGTGAATAACTTCGGACTCGATTGTTCGGGTCAGGCGGAGCGCTGGTAGGCGCGGAAGGCCGAGGTGGCGAGAGCGGCCATCACGACGGTGAGCGCGGCGAGCAGGCCGACGTGCAGCCAGAGCGACGCCCAGTCGGGATGCGCGGAGAGCGCCTGACGGCCGACGATCACCGCCCACTCGAACGGGTTGTACGCCGCGACGTTCTGCACCCACTCCGGGGAGAGCTTCGTGTTCATGATCGCGGAGCTGAGGAACATCAGAGGCAGCGTGATCAGCTGTGAGATGCCGATCAGCGCCGTCTGCTCCTTCGCCAGCAGGGCGACCGCGTTCGAGAGCGAGCAGAACACCGCCGTCAGCAGCACCACCGCGAGCAGCAGCAGCACGATCCCGGTGAAACCGCCCTCGAACCGTGCCCCGGCCCAGAACGCGATCCCGAGCACCACGAGCGACTGCACCACGGCCAGGATCGACTGGTAGACGAGGGTGGACACGATCATCGCCGGGCGGCTGGTCGGCGACGTGAGGAACCTGTCCATCACCCCGCGCTGCATGTCCTGGATGTAGACCGTGCCCGACCACGCGCTGCCGAACAGCGCCATCATCATCACGATCCCGGGGGTCAGGAACTCCAGATAGCTCTGCCCGTTGCCGAAGCCCGGGATCTGCACGACAGCCTTGAACAGCTGCCCGAACAGCAGCAGCCAGATGATCGGCTGCACCAGGTTCATCACGAGGAACACCGGCATCCGCCAGGCTGCGCGCAGCAAGCGTGCGGTCAGCACGGCGGTGTGGGTGAAGAACGACGGCCCGGACGCCGTGCGCTCCGAGTGGATGCGGGTGGGGGCGATGGCGGTCATGATGCGTTCTCCAGTGCTGAGTCCTGAGCGGTTTCCTGAGCTTTCGTGAGGGTGCGGCCGGTGTGCCGCAGGTAGACGTCGTCGAGGCTCGGCCGTGCGACGGTCGCGGACGCGACGGCGACGCCTGCCGCCTCGAGCGCTGCGAGCGCGAGCGGAAGCGTGGCGGCGCCGCTGTCTGCGCGGGCGCGCAGGGTGCGGCCGTCGCCGCCGACCTCGCTCAGCGCATCCACTCGTCCGAGGGCGGTCAGGGCGGCGAACGGGTCGCCGTCTGCAGTGAGCTCGACGATCACGGCGTCGCCGCGGAGGTCGTTCTTCAGCTCCTCCGGCGTCCCGGCCGTCACGACCGTTCCCCTGTCGACGATGGCGAGCCGTTTGGCGAGCCTGTCCGCCTCCTCCAGGTAGTGCGTGGTGAGCAGCACGGTCATGTTCTCGACCGCGGTCATCCGCTCGATCTCCGCCCACAGTTCCGCCCGCGCCTCCGGGTCGAGGCCGGTGGTCGGCTCGTCCAGGAACAGCACCGCCGGACGGTGCATCAGACCGATGGCGACGTCGAGCTTGCGGGACATGCCGCCCGAGTACGTCTTCACCTGGCGGGTGGCGTGCTCCGCCAGACCGAACCGGCCGAGCAGCTCTGCGGCCCGTGCGCGCGCATCCCGACCGGACAGGCCCTGCAGCCTGCCGGCGAGCACCAGGTTCTCCGCGCCGGTGTCCGTCGGGTCCGCGACGGACTTCTGCGCCACGAACCCGATCGAACGGCGCACCCTGCCCGGATGCCTGGCCACATCGATGCCCGCGACGATCGCGCGACCGGAGTCCGCGCGCGCGAGCGTCGAGAGGATCTTGATGGTGGTGGACTTGCCTGCGCCGTTCGGGCCGAGCAGCCCGAAGACGGTGCCGGTCTCAGCGGTGAAGCTGAGGCCGTCGACGGCGCGCACGGGCGGCTTGCCTCTGCCTGCCGGGTAGGACTTTCTGAGATCGTCGGCGATGAGCGCCGACGGATATTCGGTTGTCACGATGGCTTCCTTTCGAGTGAAGCCGTTCGTGAGAGACCCGCGCGATACCATTGGAAATGGACCCTCGGTGACTGTTGACGCAGGTTCCTCACGGAACGACTGGGGTTTGGATGGCCGGAGAGTTGCCGCTCTCCGGCCATCGGTTCGTTTTCTAGCCCAGCAGGTCGGCCACCTCCTGCCCGAAGTCGCCCGCCGACACCCTCTGCTGGATATCGGCCATGCTGAGTCCTTCGCGGAGGAGCGCGTGCAGCCCCTCCCACATCTGCAGGCCGCCGATCGACCCGTCCCGGATGCGCGATGCGAGCCCCGCGATGTACCCGCGCTCCGCATCCAGCACCGCCTGGCGGTAGTGGAATTCGACCATGAACAGCTCGGGGAGACTGTCGCCGATCTCGTCGAGCTGGCGGTGCCGGGAGGCGATCTCGTCGTCGAGCCGCTCCACCCGCTTCTCCAGGAGTTCGAGCGCGGTCTGCGGCGGGAGCATCGGGAGGAGGGAGAGGCCGGTCTCGATGGCCGGGTACTCCTTGACGGGGGTGTCGATGAGCTCGCTCAGCCACTCGTCGGCCTCGCGGCGGCCCGCGTCCGTGATCTCGTAGACCACGCGCTCCGGGCGGTTGCCCTCCCGCTCGGTCTGGGTGGCGACGATGAAGCCGTGCTTCTCCAGCGACTTGATGACCGCGTAGAGGGATCCGAAGTTGAGGCGGATGCTGTCTTCCTTGCCGCGCTCGCGCATGGACGTGGTCATCTCGTACGGGTACATCGGCCGCTCCCACAGGCAGGACAGCACCGCGAGGGCCAGCGGGTTCGAGATCGCGCGTTTGGACATGTTCACCTCCGAATACTTTGTTTAGAGTATTCGCTTTCGAGTGCTCTGTCCAGCATGCCCGGAACACGAAGAGCGGGCCTCCCCCGCGACCGTGGTCGCCGGGGAGGCCCGCTCTGTTCGTAGGGTGCGCTCAGGCCCTGCTGTTGCGTCGGATGAACCCGACGATCGCGGTGATCACGAAGAAGACGAGACCGAGGATCGCCAGCCAGAGGAGCCCCTTGATGGCGAAGCCGAGGACGGCCAGGATGGCCCAGACGACGAGCAGGACGATGATGAGGGCGAGCATTTCGAGGTGATTCCTTCTAGTTGGGGACGGTGGGAGGTCGTAGAGCTAGTGGGCGGCCGTGCCGCGGAACGTCCAGCCGGCGCGCGGTGCAGCATCCGGCGTCGACCAGGTGCGGTAGACCGCGAGCTGAGCGTCGGCGAGGGTGGCGAAGACGCCCAGGTCGCGGCCCGTGCTGCTGGTGGCGACGAACCCGTCGCGGCTGTGGTCGACCATCCCGAGGTAGGCGGAGGGAGTCTCGGCGACCCAGAGTCCCGCCGTGGGGATGCGCCAGGTCACGCACTCCGTGCCTCCCGCCGGCTGGGTGGCGCCTGCGGCGTCTGCTGCGTCCAGAGAGAGTGCCGTCATCGGCGCCGGTGCGTCTGTCGCGATCGTCATGGTGTGCCCTTTCGAGCTTCTCGGTGATGGATAACTAGATTCTCTAGATAGTCCGACGCTGAGACAAATTTGGCCAGGGGGTTGATTCACGGCTCCGGATACGCTACTAGCTACAGCAATGAATATTCCCGAACATGCGTAGCTAGACGATCTAGTAATACGCTATCCTCGTGTTGTCGCCATGATGGGCGCACGACGAGATGGGGAGCGTGTCATGGGTGTGCTGGTGTACGACGGCGAAGGATTCGAGTTCGAGGATCGGGTCCTCGCCCATATCCAAGCGGTTATCACGGTCAAACTGCGGCGCAGGGAGCCCTTCCTGCTGAGCTGGACCACGGAGCATTCGACGCCGGGCAGGCACTCGGTCTGGATCGACAACGCCATCCCGCTGCGCTACGAGTTCAGCCGGGACTCGGCCGACCGCCTCAACGACGCCTGGCTCGAACTGATGATGGAGATGGCCAGCAGGTCGGCCGGAGTCGTCGTTCCTCCGGAGCCCGTCGAGGTCACCTCGCTGTCCAAGCGCAGGCAGCGCACCCCCGCGGCCACGCTGACGAACGCGTCGGCGATGGCCACGCCGGTGGCAGTCTAGCGGGCATCGCTAGATTGACTAGCTTGTAGTTGGTCTATCATCTAGTGCATGACGACGAACAAACAGGGTTCGACGCCTCATTACTGGTACGGACCGGAGGCGGAGCGGGAGAGAGCCGTGGCCGTCCTCGAAGCCATGCGAGCGTACGGAGCCGCTGACGCGGCCATGCAGCGACGCTCGGAGCAGGCGATGCGGATGAGCGAGAACGATATCTCGGCACTCCGCTACCTCCTCCGCGCGAACGAGCGCGGCGTCAACGTCGGGCCGAAGGAGCTCGCCGACTACCTCGGCGTGCAGAGCTCCTCCATCACGATCCTCCTGGACAGGCTCGAGAAGGCCGGGCACGTCCGGCGCGAGCCGAGCCCGTTCGACAGGCGCGCGCTCATCATCGTGCCCACCGTTCCGACGGACGAGCTGCACAAGGCCATCCTCGGCGACATCCGCCAAGAGTTGGTCGAGGTCGCCGCCTCCCTCTCCGACGAGGATGCGGACACGATCGTGGACTTCATCGACCGCCTGCGCGACGCCGTCGACCACATCGACAGCGCACGTCCCGCCACGGACAGAGCGGGCGACAGGACCGCCGACAGGGCGAAGCACTGACCTCGCGACACGCCGGGTAAACTGGCGACCGTATGCCCGAACACCCTTGGTTTGAAACGGCGCCTGCCAGCACGGTGCGCGTCCTCCGCTCGCTGCGCACCTACCACGCCGTCGAACAGGCGATGCGCCGACGCACCCGCGAGTCCATGAAGATGGGCGAGGCCGATCTGCGTGCGCTGCGTTTCCTGCTCCGCGCCGAAGAAGAGGGCCGGCTGGCCACGCCCGCCGACCTCGCGGCACTGCTCGGCATGAAGTCGTCGTCGATCACGATCATGCTCGACCGGCTCGGCGCATCCGGGCACATCCAGCGGGCGCCGCACCCGAACGACCGGCGAAGCATCGTCATCACCGCCACCCCGGGCGCGGACGAAGAGGTCAGGGAGACGCTCGGGCAGATGCACGACAGGCTGCTAGCCGTCGCCGCATCCCTCGACGAAGACCAGGCGCGCGTCGTCAGCGCTTTCCTCGGGCGACTCACCGAGACCCTCGACCACTTGAACGAGGACGCTGAGCCGGCTCGAAAGCGCACATAGAAAACTCGCAGCAAAAATAACGAACAGATAACTAGATCCCGTTACCTCTTCGTTATATAGTTCAAGAGCGTTAGTTGTTTGCTGTGGCAGCCAACGCGGAATGTGATTGCAGGACACTCTTGGTGCAAGGGAGAGGGCCGGCCGCTAGCCTCTGCGGCCGGCCCTCAATCTGTTAACGCCGGTCCCGCTACATCCAGGATCCCGTGCTGGCACGGATGGAACTGTCACCGGTTGGTGGAAGGATGCGAATGCATCGAGCATTCGTCCCACCCGAGGAGGCAGCAGCATCATGCGTACAGAGGCGCAAGCGAGCACCGGCGAGCGAACCGGCACGCACGCCGGAACCGGCGAGCGGACGGGCGACGCGCGGCGCGCGTCTGCGCGCGTCAACGCCGTGTCGGCGTGGGAGTCGCTGTTCCGTGCCCAGGTCGCCGTGATGCGCACCCTCGCCGCCGAGTTCCCGACCAGGGACATCTCGTTCAACGAATACGACGTGCTGTTCAACCTGTCCAGGCAGCCCGACCGCTCGCTCCGTCTGCGCGACCTCAACAAGCACGTGCTGCTCACCCAGCCCAGCGTGAGCAGGCTGGTCGACCGGCTGGTCGCCCGCGGACTCGTCGCGAAATGCCCGGAGCCGTCGGATGCCCGCGGCACGGTGATCCGGATGACGGACTCCGGCTTCGAGATGTTCCGGCGGGTCGCCGTCGAGCACATGCGGACGATCACCGAACGCGTCGGCGGACGGCTCGACCCCGCTGAGCTCGACCGTCTGGCCGAGCTGTGCGACAAGCTCCGGGACGAGTAACACGGTCCATCCACATCCCGTGCTTCTCCCCAACCTGACGGGTGTCCCGGTGAAACCGCCAACCTCGCCGCGTATCATGACGCCATGAAATCTTCGGGTCGCAGCAAATGGGGATGGGCGCCCGCGCTCCTGGGGTTCGTGGCGCTCAGCGCCGTCGCGGGTGTGCTCGGCGCCGCTGCCGTCACGCCGGCCGTTGCACTGACCGGGTCGGCAGCCGACTCGACCATCGGCGTCTTCGACGGCCTCCCGGAGTACATCAAGGTCGAGCCGCTCGCGCAGGCATCGACGATGTACGCGAAGTCCGGGGGCAAAGACGTGCCCATCGCGACCTTCTATTCGCAGAACCGCGTGGAAGTCGGCTGGGACGACATCTCGCAGAACCTCAAAGACGCCGCCATCGCCACGGAGGACCCGCGGTTCTACGAGCACGGCGGCGTCGACGTCACGGGCACGATCCGCGGCGCGATGCTCACGGCCCTCCACAAAGACGTGCAGGGCGGATCGTCGATCACGCAGCAGTACGTCAAGAACATCCTGGTGCAGCGCTGCGAGAACAAGCAGCCGGATGTGACGGCCACGGCCGCCGTGCAGAAGAAGCAGCTCACGGCATACGAGTCCTGCTACAACGACGCCACAGAGGTCGACCCGGTCCGCAAGCTCAAGGAGATGCGATACGCGATCGGCCTCGAAAAGGAATACACGAAGAACCAGATCCTGCAGAGCTACCTGAACATCGCTCTGTTCGGCGGTCGCACATACGGCGTGCAGCAGGCGGCCGAATACTACTTCGGCGTCTCTGCGAAAGCTCTCAACCTGCAGCAGGCCGCTACGCTCATCGCCATCCTGAACAACCCGGACAACCTGCGCATCGACAAGCCGAACAGCAAGGAGAACGGCGCGGCCGACGGATACAAGGAGACGCTCGACCGCCGCAACTACGTGCTCGACCGGATGCTCGCCAACGGCAAGATCACCACGGCGGAGCACGACGCGGCGAAGGCGACCAAGGTCGAGCCCAAGATCACTCCGGTGCAGAACGGCTGCATGACGGCCCAGCAGTTCAACGCGGCATTCTTCTGCGACTACGTCGAGCGCCAGATCGAGAACAACGCGATCTTCGGCAAGACGAGCGACGACCGCTCCGGCTTCCTCAACCGCGGCGGCCTGAAGATCTACACCACCCTCAACCTCGACCTGCAGGGGGCGGCCCAGGCATCCATCGCCGCGTACATCCCGCCCGCGAGCCCGTACCTCGACCTCGGCTCTTCCAACGTGTCGGTGGAAGTGGGAACGGGACGCGTCGTGACGATGGTGCAGAACCGGCCGTACGACAACACAGCGGCCCCTGCTCCGGCGACCACGGCCGTCAACTACAACACCGACTACGTGGATGGCGGGTCGGAAGGATTCCAGACCGGTTCGGCGTACAAGGCGTTCGACCTCCTCGAATGGCTGCAGGAGGGTCACTCGCTGTACGAGTCCGTCAACGGCACGCAGCACCTGTTCCCGCAGTCGTCGTTCCACTCCAGCGACCCGTGTCAGGACATCGGCGGAGCGCCGTGGCCGGTGTCGAACGACGAGGGCGAATCGGTCAGCAGCACCACCGTGATGAACGCCACGGCGCAGTCGATCAACACGATCTTCGCCCAGATGGCCACCAAGCTCGACCTGTGCGGCATCAAGCAGCGTGCGCAGGATCTGCTCGTCCACGGTGCGGACGAAGAGGCCAACCGCTTCATGGCCAACCCCTCCTCGGTGCTCGGCACCAACTACATCGCCCCGATCACGATGGCCACCGCGTACGCGGGCATCGCCAACAACGGCGTCGCCTGCAGCCCGATCGCCATCGACAAGATCCTGAACGCGGACGGCACGGAGCACGCCGTTCCGAAGACGCAGTGCTCGACCACGCCGATCGATCCCGGCGTCGCCGCCGCTGCGATCTTCGCACTGCAGGGCGTGCTCCGCGGAGGAACGGCCACCTCGGCCAACCCGAACGACGGCATCCCGATCTTCGGCAAGACCGGCACGACGGACGACTCGCTGGAGAACTGGCTCGTCACCTCCACCACCAAGGTCGCCCAGGCCACCTGGGTCGGCAACGTGGAGGGCGCGGTCGCGCTGCGCAGCCAGTCGTTCAACGGCATCGGAGGCGGCAACGTGAAGTTCGCCATCGCCAAGCCGATCCTGGCCGCGCTCAACGCGGTCTACGGCGGAACGGCGTTCCCCGGCCCCGACGCGAAGTTCACGAAGGCTCCGCCTGCGCCGAAGCCGCCGACGCCGACCGCACCGACCGCTCCCGCTCCCCCGGCGGGTGGAGGGAACGGCGGCCAGGGCAACGGCGGCGGTCCGGGCAACGGCGGTCCGGGCAACGGCGGCGGCAACCCCCCAGGACGCGGCTGACGCGGCCCGAAAGCGATATCGGGATTCCGGTTTTTATACCCTGATTTGCCTTCCTTCGCGCGTGGCGGCTCGCTTATGGTTATCGCGTGGGACGTACACCAGACCCCAGTCGAAAGCCAGAGCTTTTGGGCCGCATCATGGAACATGTTGCGACCGAGCCTCTGTCGCGGATGACCTTCCGCAGTCTGGCGAGCTCCCTCGGGGTCAGTACGTACTCCTTCGTCTACCATTTCGGGTCTCGTCAGGGCATGATCGACGCCATCCTCGAGGAGGGTGTGCGCCAGCAGTCCGAGCCTGCCGTCGGGGTCGACATCGCCGGTTTCGACCGTGAGCAGTTCGCCGACTGGTACAGCGAGGCGTTCCGGCACTCACTTCGCGATGGCAACCGCACCGGACTCCGCCTGCAGTTCGAGGCCGGAGCGCTCGAACCGATCGACCCGGACATCGGCAAACGCGTCACCACCTCGTTCACCGAGTGGCTCACCGTCGTGCAGCGCTGGCTCACGAGCAACGGCGTGGAGAAGGGACGTGCCGCCGTGCTCGCCCACTGGCTCGCCGACACCGCGGCCGGGCTCCACTTCGGCTATCTGCTCACCGGCGACAAGGAGAAGACGGTGTCCGCGTTCGACGTGTTCATCGGCGCCTACCTGAACGAGGCGATCACGGCGTAGCGGCTGCGCGCTCCGCGACGGTCTTCACGCCGGCGAGCATCGTCGTCCAGTTCTCCCGGGAGTGCTCGGCCGCCTCCGCCGTCGGGTTGTTGTCCTGGTCAAGCGTGACGTGGGTGCCGGTCGGCGTCTCATCCAGTTCGAACCGCAACGAGTGGTAGTTCTCCGGGACGTCGTCCAACCCGCTCAGCGGGCTGAAGTGCGTGAGCACGATCCTGCTCGGCTCCTGCAGTTCGATCACGCGCCCGTGATCCTCGAACGTCTTCCCGTTCCACTCGCCGCGCCAGACGATGCGACTCCCGATGCCCCAGTCCGACTGCACGTCGGCGCCGAACATGATCTCCGGATGCGCACCGTTGGACGTGAGCACCCGCCACACCGTCGAACGCGGCGCGCGCACATCCACTTCGGCCCGTGCGACGTAGCTGCCCATGACCGCCTCCCCGGCTCTGCCCCGCAGAGCTTTCCTGGGGCTCATCAGACACCCGCCGGCCGCTGGTGGCAAGCGGTGCCCGTCTTTTCAGCTCAGGTGTCGTCGCGGGAGAGCACGAGCGCCTGCCAGGGCGCGAGCGTCCCGGTGACCCCGCCCCGCACATCCGGGAGGTTGCTCAGCACGGTCGGCGCACCCGCCCAGGCCTCCGCATCCGGAAGCTCGTAGTCCGCCTGCTCTCCGGTGAGGTTGACGAGCACGAGCAGGTGGCGCCGGCCCAGCGTCCTCGTGTACGCGAACACCTGGGGATGCTCGGGGAGCACCATCTCGAGGGTCCCGCTGGAGACGCGCTCGTCGTGATGCCGCAGGTCGATGAGGCTGCGGTAGTACGCGAACACCGAGTCCGGGTCGCGCCGTTCCGCCGCCGCGTTGACCTCGCGGAAGTTCGGGTTCACCGGAATCCACGGCGTGCCCGTCGTGAACCCGGCGTTCGGCGCATCCGACCACTGCACCGGGGTGCGGGCGTTGTCCCTGCTCGTGGTGTGCAGCGCGGCCAGCACCTCCTCGGCGGGGGCGCCGAGCACGTCGACGGCCTCCGCGTAGTGGTTGAGGGTCTCGATGTCACGGAAGTCCTCGATGCCGCGGAACGGCACGTTCGTCATCCCGAGCTCCTCGCCCTGGTAGACGTACGGCGTGCCCCGCTGCAGGTGCAGCACGGTGGCGAGCGCCTTCGCCGACGGGATGCGCGCATCTCCGTCGTCGCCGAACCGGCTGACCACGCGGGGCTGGTCGTGGTTGTTCCAGTACAGACTGTTCCAGCCGCGCTCGGCGAGGCCGTCCTGCCACTTCGCGAACGACCGCTTGAGGTCGAGCACCGACGCCGGGCGGTGATCCCACTTGCCGCCGGGCCCATGATCGAGGTCTACGTGCTCGAACTGGAACACCATGTCCAGCTCGCCGCGCGCCGGATCGGTGAACAGCTGAGCCTGGTCGACGGTGACGCCGGGCATCTCCCCCACCGTGAGATACCGGTCGTCGCGACCCGCGAAAACACGCTCGTGCATCTCGTGCAGGAACTCGTGGATGCGCGGCCCCTGCCCGTAGAACGGGTAACCGTCCCCATAGAGCGCACCGGGAGGAACGACGCCGTCCGGCAGGTCTTGCACCTTCGAGATGAGGTTGATGACGTCCATCCGGAACCCGTCGACGCCGCGGTCGAGCCACCAGTTCATCATCTCGTAGACCGCATCCCGCACCTCCGGGTTCTCCCAGTTGAGGTCGGGCTGCTTGCGGGAGAACAGGTGCAGGTAGTACTCGCCGCTCGCCGGATCGAGCTGCCAGGCCGACCCGGAGAAGAACGACCCCCAGTTGTTCGGCTCCGCACCGCTCTCGCCCGGCGCCTTGCCGTCGCGCGGCGGCCGCCACCAGTACCAGTCGCGCTTCGGGCTGTCCGGCCCTGCGGACGACTCGACGAACCACGCGTGCTCGTCGGAGGTGTGATTGACGACCAGATCCATCACGAGCTTCATGCCGCGCGCGTGCAACTCCTGCAACAGCTCGTCGAAGTCGTCGAAGGTGCCGAACGCGGGATCAATGGCGCGATAGTCGCTGATGTCGTAGCCGTTGTCGTCGTGCGGCGACGCATAGATCGGCGAGAGCCAGACCACATCGACGCCGAGCGCATCCAGGTGGTCGAGATGGTCGATGACACCGCGCAGATCGCCGATGCCGTCACCGTTGCTGTCCGCGAAACTCCGGGGATACACCTGGTAGACGACGGCGGACTGCCACCATTTCTCGCTCATCTGTTCAGAGTAGCCGGTGGGGTGTGGCGGGCCGGGGCGGGTCGTGGCGGAACGCCGGGCGGGTGAGAAAATGCACCCATGCATCCCGTGGCCCGCGCTGGGCTCTCCGCCCTGATCTCCGTCGCGGCCGCCGCGGGAGCGTGCGCGACCATGTGGTGGATCGCGGTCGCGGTCGGTGGAGGGTACGGCACCGCTGTGCTTGCGACCGTGGTGGCGCTGACGCTGTCGCGGAGGACGTTCGCGTCGCGAGGTGAGTTCGCGCGGTCGGCGGCGCTGCTTCCCGTGATCGGGCTGGTGGCGGCGGGGGTCGGGTGGCTGCTCGTCGTGGCGCCGGTGGTCGGCGCGGTCGCGTTCGTGGCCGGGATGAGCGTGCCGATCTGGATGCGGCGGTTCGGCGGGAGGATCGCGCGGCTGGGGGCGTTGGTCACGCTGCCGTTCACGGCCATCCTGGTCGCCCCGGGCGCGGGGGCGCAGACCGGGCGGTGGTGGCTGGATCTGGTGCTGCTGGTCGGCGCGTCCGTGGTGGCTGTTGCGTGGGTGGCGGTCGCCAGGGAGGTCGGGGTGCTGGCGGGGGTTGCGGTTGTGGGTGAGGTTGCTGGGGCGGGCGCGGATGCTCGGCCGGGCGAGGGCGCCAGCGCAGGCGAGGGCACTGGGGCGGCCGCCGCTGCCGCCCCTGCACCCCGCCGCCTCCCGGCGAGCACCCGCATGGCGCTGCAGATGGCGGCGGCCCTCGCCGCGGCGTTCGTCGCTGGGTGGCTGCTGTTCCCCGACCATGCGATGTGGACCGTGCTGACCGCGTTCATCGTCAATTCCGGCAACCGGGGGCGCGGGGATGTGGTGCACAAGAGCGCGCTGCGGGTGGCGGGGGCGCTCGGCGGCACGATCGTCGCCGTGGCGTTCACGTTCGTGGCGGAGCCGACCGGGATGCTCGCGGTCGTCGTCATCTTCGCCGCCCTGTTCGTCGGCACCTGGCTGCGCGGATACAGTTACGCGTTCTGGGCGCTGGCCGTGACGCTCGCCGTCGCGCTGCTCCAGGGACTGCTCGGCGTCGCTCCGACGGGGGCGTCGCTCTGGGCGGTGCTCGGCGAGCGGGTGCTCGCGATCGTGACCGGTGCCGTGATCGGGATCGCGGCGGCGTGGTTCGTGCTGCCCGTCCGCTCCGACGATGTGGTGCGCAAGCGACTGTCGGAGATGCTGGTGGCGCTCGGTGCGGTGCTCGCCCCGGCCGACCCCGCTGCGCCGCGGGACGAGCGGGTCGGGGCGTTCCGCGCATCCCTGGCCCGCGTCGAGCAGCTGGCGCCTGCGCACCGGGCGCGGCGCGTCGTGGTCGGGCGGAGGACGATCCGGGCGATCGACTGCATCGAGGCGGCGCTCGCGCTGGGGCCCGCAGTGGATGCGCGGCTCGCGGACGGCAGTGCGGGTGGCGGGGGCGATCGTGGTGGCGCAGGCGGCGCAGGCGGCGCAGGTGGCGCAGGTGGCGCAGGTGGCGTCGGTGATCGTGGTGGCGCAGGTGGCGTCGCTGATCGTGATGGCACAGGTGGCGCGGCTGGCACCGGTGGTGCGGGCGACGCGGCAGGCGCAGGTGCCGCGGCCGACCCCGCCGCCGCGCGGCACCGGCGCGCGGTCGGGGAAGCGCGAAAGAGCCTCGCGGCGCCGGCCGACTTCGCGCGCATCCACTCGGCTCTGCTGGCGCTCGGGGCCGAGCTCGGCGGGCGCGGGCGGGATGGCGGACGGTAGCCTGATGGAATGCTCACGCCGCCGATCACGCCGAAGAAGCCGACAGAACGCATCCATCACGGGGACGTGTACGTCGACCAGTACGAGTGGCTGCGCGACAAGGACGACCCGGCCGTCGTCGCCCACCTGCACGAGGAGAACGCGTACACCAACGCCCGCACCGAGAACCTGGCGCTGCTGCGCGAGCAGATCTTCGAAGAGATCAAAGGGCGCACCCGCGAGACCGATCTGAGCGTCCCCACCCGCGAAGGCGACTGGTGGTACTACACGCGGACGGTCGAGGGGAAGCAGTACGGCATCCACTGCCGCGCACCCATCGCCGGCGCTGACGACTGGGAGCCGCCGGCGCTCGACGAGGACGCGCAGCGCAACGGGCTGCCCGGCGAGCAGATCCTGCTCGACGACAACGCCGAGGCGGAGGGGCACGAGTTCTATGCGCTCGGCAGCTTCGACGTGAGCGCCGACGGCACGCGGCTGCTGTGGGCGGTCGACACCGAAGGCGACGAGCGGTACACGATCCGGGTGCGGTCGCTGGTGGACGACGGGGTGGAGTTCCCCGACGAGATCGAAGACACCGCGTCCGGTGCACTGTTCGATCAGAGCGGCGAGTACATCTTCTACACGACCGTCGACGACGCCTGGCGCCCGGACACGGTGTGGCGACACAGGGTCGGGGACGGGCCGGCGACCGGCGACAACGACGGCGCGGTCAGCGACGGCGACGCCGCACCGCGCACCGACGTGCAGGTGTTCCACGAGCCGGACGAGCGCTACTGGATCGGCGTCGGGCTCACCCGCAGCCGCGACTTCCTGGTCATCGAGGCCGGGTCGAACATCACGAGCGAGGCGTGGCTGCTGCGGTCGAGCGACCCGACCGGCGAGTTCGCCGTTGTCTGGCCGCGCAAGGAGGGCGTCGAGTACGACGTCGAGCACGCCGTGGTCGGCGGGCGCGACCGGCTGCTGATCGTGCACAACGACGACGCCGTCAACTTCGAGCTGGTGAGCGTGGCCGCCGACGACCCGCAGGGCGCCAGGCGCGTGCTGCTCCCCCACAACCCCGACGTCCGGCTCGAAGGGGTGGATGCGTTCCGCGACTTCGTCGCCGTCGAATACCGCAGGGAGGGGCTCACCCGCGTGGCCGTGGCCTGCGTGCCGGAAGACGGAGGCTCCGCCGACGACACCCTGCACGAGCTGCACTTCGACGAAGAACTCTTCACCGTCGGCGCCGGCGGCAACCCCGAATGGACCCAGCCGACCCTGCGCCTCGGCTACGGCAGCTTCGTCACCCCCTCCACCGTGTACGACTACGACGTGCGCACCCGCGAACTCCGGATGCGCAAACAGCAGGCCGTGCTCGGAGAGTTCGACCCTGCGCTGTTCGCCCAGAAGCGCGAGTGGGCGACCGCGAAGGACGGCACGCGCATCCCGATCTCGCTGGTGTACCGGCGCGACCTGGTCACACCGGGCGAGCCTGCGCCGCTCGTGCTCTACGGGTACGGGTCGTACGAGGCGAGCATGGACCCGTCGTTCGGCATCCCCCGGCTCAGCCTGCTCGACCGCGGCATCGTGTTCGCCATCGCGCACGTGCGTGGCGGCGGCGAGCTCGGTCGGCTCTGGTACGAGCACGGCAAGAAGCTGCACAAGAAGAACACGTTCACCGACTTCGTCGACAGCGCCAGGCACCTCATCGACACCGGATGGACGGCTCCGGACCGGCTCGCGGCGCAGGGCGGCAGCGCGGGCGGCCTGCTGATGGGCGCGGTCGCGAACCTGGCGCCGAAATACTTCTCGGGGATCCTGGCGGAGGTGCCGTTCGTCGACCCGCTCACGAGCATCCTGGACCCGTCGCTGCCGCTGACGGTGATCGAGTGGGACGAGTGGGGCGACCCGCTGCACGACGAGGAGGTGTACGCGTACATGAAGTCGTACTCCCCGGTCGAGAACGTGCACGACACCCACTACCCGCGCATCCTGGCCGTGACCAGCCTCAACGACACGCGCGTGCTGTACGTGGAACCCGCGAAATGGGTGGCGCGACTGCGCGAGGTGGGAGCCGACGCGCTGCTGAAGATCGAGATGGCCGCCGGGCACGGCGGGGTCTCCGGCCGGTATTCGGCCTGGCGGGAGCGGGCGTTCGCCTATGCCTGGCTCGTCGACGCGGTCGGCGCGCACCCGACCGGCGAGTAGCGCAGCAATCGAGTCCGGAGTTGTTCACGCCCCCGCCCGGCGTGTCGCGTGAATAACTTCGGACTCGATTGTTTGGGGGCCGGGCGGGGCGGGCGTCAGCCGAGGTCGTCGGGGTCGCGGCCGGTGCGCTCGCCGGACTCGAGGGTGGCGATGGTGGCGAGGTCGTCGGCGTCGAGCTCGAACGAGAAG
Source organism: Leifsonia araucanica (assembly GCF_051161895.1). Taxonomy (NCBI): domain Bacteria; kingdom Bacillati; phylum Actinomycetota; class Actinomycetes; order Micrococcales; family Microbacteriaceae; genus Leifsonia; species Leifsonia araucanica. The sequence goes on along the minus strand of NZ_JBMBTW010000002.1, from coordinate 3,351,211 downwards.
ACGTCGAGGTTCTGGCGGATGCGGTCGGGGGTGACCGATTTCGGGATGACGACGTTGCCGAGCTGAAGCTGCCAGCGGATCACGACCTGCGCCGGCGTCACGCCGTGCTTCGCCGCGATGCGCGCGAGCGGTTCGTTCCCGAGGATGCGGCCGCGGGCGAGCGGCGACCACGCCTCGGTGACGATGCCGTGCTCCGCGCCGTACGCGCGCACCTCCGCCTGCGGCAGCCACGGGTGCAGCTCCACCTGGTTGACGGCGGGCACCGCGTCCGTCTCCCGAGCCAGCCGTTCCAGGTGATGGATGTGGAAGTTGGCGACGCCGATCGACCTGGCTCGCCCCTCATCCCGGATCGTCTCGAGCGCACGCCAGGTGTCGACGTACTTGTCGTGCTTCGGCGCGGGCCAGTGGATGAGGAACAGGTCGACGCTGTCGAAGCCGAGCCGTTCGAGGCTGCGGTCGAACGACCGGAGGGTGCTGTCGTAGCCGTTCTGGTCCCACCACACTTTGGTGGTCACGAACACTTCGTCGCGGTCGAGGCCGCTCTGGCGGATGCCCTCGCCCACCCCGCGCTCGTTCTCGTAGAACGCGGCCGTGTCGATGTGCCGATAGCCGGCGTCGATGGCGGTGAGCACCGCATCCGGGGTCTCGGCATCCGGGATCTTGTACACGCCGAACCCCAGTTGCGGGATGCGGTTGCCGTCGTTGAGAAGAAGCTCCGGGATGTGCGTCATGGGTTCATTCTGCCGCGTCACAGGCGTACAGGTGGATGGGAGAGAAGGAGAGAAAATGGCACTCAACGGCAAGAAGGTCGCGTTCCTGGTGGCGGAGGAAGGCATCGAACAGGCAGAGCTCGTGGAGCCGTGGAAAGCGGTCGCCGACGCAGGCGGAACGCCGGTCCTGGTCTCGGAGAAGGCGGGAGAAGTGCAGGCGTTCAACCACCTGACGCCCGCCGACACGTTCCCGGTCGACGTGACCCTGGCCGACGCGACGGCCGACGACTACGACGCGCTGATGCTCCCCGGCGGGGTGGCGAACGGCGACTTCGTGCGCACGCAACCGGATGCGGTGGCCCTGGTCTCGGCGTTCGCTGCGGCCGGCAAACCGATCGGCGTGATCTGCCACGGTGGGTGGGTGCTGATCGAAGCAGGGGTGGTCGCCGATCGCACACTGACCAGCTGGCCGAGCCTGCAGACGGACTACCGCAACGCCGGAGCCCGCTGGGTGGACGAGGAGGTCGTGCTGGACGAGGGGCCATTCGTGCTCGTGTCGTCGCGGAAACCCGACGACCTGCCCGCGTTCAACCGCGAATTCGTGGCGGTCGTGGCGGCTTGATGGCTGGTGCGGCTTTGCTGCGCGACGGCTAGGAGGGGTCGGCCTCGGGGGTCGGTGACGGCGGTGCGGGGCTCGCAGGAGCGGCGGGCGTGGTCGGCTGGAACTGTTTCCAGGCGACCAGCCAGGTCGCGGCGATCGGGCCGAGGATGAGGCCGAGCACGAACCAGGTCCAGCCGGAACGGCCCTTGGCCTGCGCGAGTCCGCCCGTCATGATGGCGAGCCACAACCAGATGACCGGTATGAGAGAGTCCATTCGTCGAGCCTAGAGGGGGCTGCAGGTGAGTGTTCCCTGGCAATGACGGCGATTCCCCTTGCAGGGTTGCGGCGGGTGCGGGAGCGTAGGCGACTCCTGGAAACAAACGGAAAGGAGAGCAACATGCTCACCCTGACAGAGAACGCCAGCACGATCGTCAAGACGCTCACCGAGCAGGCCCCGCAGGACGAGGCCGGACTGCGCATCAGCAGCAACAACCCCCAGAACACGTCGTTCGCGGCGGCGGTCACCCCCGCACCGGAGCCCGCCGACCAGGTGGTCGAGTCCGGCGGCGCACGCCTGTTCCTCGAAGAGGGCGCCGCGGTCGCCCTCGACGACAAGATCCTCGACGCCCAGGTGGACGACCAGGGCGCAGTCAGCTTCGCGATCGGCGCGCTCGCGTAACGACGCGAACGCCCCGCGCGACGAACGGCCCCCGATGCTCCGGCATCGGGGGCCGTTCTGCGTGGGTGGTGGATGTGGGGGCTGGATGTGGGTGATGGATGCGGGTGGCGGCGGCGCACCGCCCGCGGTCAGGGTGCGGGCGGAGCGGGTGGCGGCGGTGCAACGCCCGCGGTCAGGGGGCGGGTGGAGCGGGTGGTGCTGGCGGAGCCGGCGGCTGAGTCGGCGGAACGGGGGGCTGCGTGGGCGGAGCCAGGGGCTGCGTCGGAGGAGTCGGCGGTGCGGACGGCTGCGTCGGCGGGACTAACGGGGCGGACGGCTGCGTCGGTGGAGCGAGCGGCGGCTGGGGCGCCGACGGTGAAGGCGGCGACGATGGTGCCGACGGCGCGGACGGCGGCGCGGCGGGCTGCGGGGAGGCGTAGAGGGGCTGGCCGCCCGCGGGGCTCGCGTAGGGAAGCGGGGACGCGGGCCAGCCGTAGTCGCGGGGAGGGAGGGCGGCGCCGGGGACGACGGGGACGTAGCCGGGGACCTCGGAGTCCGGGCGGTCGAAGCGGGCACCTGCCGGGTTCGGTGGGAGGAGGGTCATCACGAAGATGGCGATGCCGCCGAGGCTCGGGATGAGGACGAGGAGGATCAGCCAGCCGCTCAGGTTCACATCGTGGAGGCGGCGCGCGGTCAGCGCGATGCCCGGGACGATAGTGGCCAGACCCCAGAGAACGAGCAGGACGATGCCGACGGCGAAGCCGGGGCCTGGAACCGAGCGGCCGCTGTCGTCGGTGGTGGCGCCGGAGAGGCCGAGGACCAGCAAGAGGATGTACAGCACCAGGCCGACGATCGCGTTGACGAAAAACCACCACCAGTATTCGCTGCGGCTGGCCCGGCCGTCGAAGCGGGCGTACTTCTTCCAGAACCGCACGAATGCGGCACCCAACGGTGCACCGTAGTACGGCGCCCAGAGCGGAACGATCGGATTCACGGCATCCCCCTTTGTGCGCCCGGGGCACCCACGGCCCCGGACGCACACAGCTTAGCTCGCGGGCGTGCTGCCGTCCCCTGCCGGATCGGACACAGCCTCAACGGACACAGACTCAGCCGACTCAGCCGCACCCGCCCCACCGAACGCACCCGACTCGACGCCGGGCGGCACGGCGGCCGCTTCGAGGAGTTCGGCCTCCGCCTCCGCGTCTTCGCCACGGAACTGCGTCATGTAGAGGTCGTAGTACGCGCCGCGGCGGCCGAGGAGGGTTTCGTGGTCGCCCTGCTCCACGATGGCGCCGTTCTCCATGACCAGGATGGTGTGCGCATCCCGGATCGTGGACAGGCGGTGGGCGATCACGAACGAGGTGCGGTCGGTGCGGAGGGCCGCCATCGCCTGCTGCACCAGCAGCTCGGTGCGGGTGTCGACGGAGGAGGTGGCCTCGTCGAGGATGAGCAGGGACGGGTTGGCGATGAACGCGCGCGCGATGGTGATGAGCTGGCGCTCACCGGCCGAGACGCTTCCGCCGTCCGCGTCGAGGACCGTGTCGTAGCCGTCCGGCAGCTGACGCACGAACCGATCGACCATCGTGGCCTTCGCCGCGTCGACCACCTCCTCGTCGGTGGCATCGAGGCGGCCGTAGCGGATGTTTTCGCGGATCGTGCCGCCGAACAGCCAGGCGTCCTGCAGCACCATGCCGACCTGCTCGCGCAGTTCGGCCCTCGCTAGTTCGGTGATGTCGATGCCGTCGAGCAGGATGCGGCCGGAGTTCAGCTCGTAGAAGCGCATCACGAGGTTGACCAGGGTGGTCTTGCCCGCGCCGGTCGGGCCGACGATCGCGACCGTGTGCCCCGGCTCGACCGAGAACGAGAGATCTTCGATGAGCGGCGTGGCCGGCGAGTAGCTGAACGAGACGTTCTCGAACTCGACGTGACCGTCCGTGCGCTCCGGGAGCTCCGCCTTCACGTCGTCCGGGTCTTGCTCGTCGGCGTCGAGGAACTCGAACGTGCGCTCTGCGGAGGCGACACCGGACTGCAGCATGTTCGCGATGCCGGCCACCTGGGTGATCGGCTGCGTGAACTCGCGCGAGTACTGGATGAACGCCGTCGCGTCTCCGAGCGTCATCTGCCCCGTCGCGACGCGGAGGCCGCCGACGACGGCGATCAGCACGTAGGACAGGTAGGACACGAACGTCATCGCCGGCATGATCGTGCCGGACACGAACTGCGCGCCGAAGGATGCCCGGTAGAGCTTCTCGTTGCGCTCGTCGAACTCGGCCAGCATGACCTCGTCGCGGCCGAAGGCGCGGACCAATTCGAGCCCGGAGTACGACTCCTCGATGTGACCGTTGAGCGAGCCGGTGTTCTTCCACTGCGCCGCGAACAGCTTCTGCGAGCGTGAGCCGATCACCCCGGCGATGATGCCGGACAGCGGCAGCGCGATCAGGGCGATGAGGGCGAGCTGCCACGAGACGATGAACATCATGATCGTGATGCCGAGCACGGTGAGCACCGACTGGACCAGCTGCGAGAACGCCTGCTGCAGGGCGGCCTGGATGTTGTCGACGTCGTTCGTGACGCGCGACATCAGGTCACCGCGCTGGCGGGTGTCGAAGTAGCTGAGCGGCAGCCTGTTGAGCTTGGTCTCGACGTCGGCACGCAGACGGTAGACGACGCGCATGACGAGGGCGTTGAGCACGTAGCCCTGCGCCCACATCAGGAACGAGGCCACCAGGTAGATGGCGAGCACGATGAAGATGAGACGGCTCAGCTCGACGAAGTCGATGCCGACGCCCGGGATGGGTTGGGTCTTGGCGAGCATGTCGGCGAACTGGTCGTTGCCTGCCGCGCGCGCCTGCTCGATCTGCTGGTCGAGCGACTGGCCTGCGGGGAGCCCCTTGCCGATCACGCCGCGGTAGATCACATCCATCGCCGAGCCGAGGATCTTGGGGGCGATGACCGTGAGGATCACCGAGATGACGACGAGCCCGACCACGAACGAGAACTGCACGCGCTCCGGACGGAGCAGGCCGAGCAGCCGGCGCAGAGACGGCCAGAAGTTCTGCGCCTTCTTGGCCGGGGCTCCGCCGAACATGTCGCCGTCCGCCTCGGTGGGGGTGAACTCGTAGTCTTCGACCTCGGGGGCCGTGACGTCGTCGCGTTCGAGGACGTCGTCCGCACGCTTGCGTGCCATCTCAGGCCACCTCCAGGCTCAGCTGCGATTCGACGATCTCGCGGTAGGTCTCGCTCGTCTCGAGGAGTTCGTCATGGGTTCCTCGGCCGACGATGCGGCCGTCGTCGAGGACGATAATGGTGTCCGCCTCCCGGATGGTCGACACACGCTGTGCGACCACGATCACCGCTGCGTCTCTCGTCGCGTCGGCGAGGGCCGCGCGAAGGCGGGCGTCCGTCGCGACGTCGAGGGCCGAGAACGAGTCGTCGAAGAGGTACACCTGCGGCTGCGAGACCAGCGCCCTGGCGATGCAGAGTCGCTGGCGCTGACCGCCGGAGACGTTGGTGCCGCCCTGGGAGATGCGCGCGTCGAGCCCGCCCTCCTTGGCCAGCACGAAGTCTTCGGCCTGGGCGACGCGGAGCGCCTCCCACAGCTCCTCGTCCGTGGCGTCGGGCCGGCCGAACCGGAGGTTCGATGCGATCGTGCCGGAGAAGAGGTACGGACGCTGCGGGACGAGCCCGAGCACGCCGGCGAGCTGCGCCCTGGTGAGCGAGTCGACCCGCACCCCTCCGATGGTGACGGTGCCCTGCTGCGCCGTGTAGAGGTTGGGCACGAGGTTGACCAGCGTGGTCTTGCCTGCGCCGGTCGATCCGACGATGGCCGTCATCTTGCCCTGCTCGGCGACGAAGTCGATGTCGCTCAGCACCGGCTTCTCCGCACCGGGGTAGCCGAATGTGACACCCCGGAACTCGACCCTGCCGGAGGACGGCAGCGGCGCATCCCCTGCTCGCCCGGCGTCGGACGCCTCGGTCGACAGCACCTCGTCGATGCGCCCGGCGCAGACGACGGCGCGCGGGATCATCATCACCATGAAGACGCCCATCATGACCGCGGTGAGGATCATCAGCAGGTATTGCAGGAACGCGGTGAGCGATCCCACCTGCATCTGACCGGCATCCACGCGCTGTCCGCCGAACCAGAGGACGGCGGCCGTGGCGAGGTGCAGGATGACCATGATGACGGGGAACATCAGGACGAAGATGTTGCCGACCCGCACCGACACCTTGGTGAGTGCCAGGTTGGCCTCCGCGTAGCGCTCCGATTCGAACGGCTCGCGGACGAACGCCCGGATGACGCGGATGCCGACGATCTGCTCGCGCAGCACGCCGTTGACCTTGTCGATGCGCTCCTGCATCTCGCGGAACAGCGGAAGCAGGAGCACGACCAGGATGCCCACCACGACGAACAGGACCGGGACGGACACCCAGACCAGCCAGGACAGCCCGATGTCTTCGCGCAGGGCCATGATGATGCCACCGATGCACATGATCGGCGTCGACACCATGAAGTTGAGCGTCATCAGCACGAGCATCTGCACCTGCTGCACGTCGTTCGTGTTGCGGGTGATGAGCGTCGCCGTGCCCCAGCGGCCGACGTCGAGGGCGTCGAGGGAATCGACCTTGCGGTAGACCTCACGACGCAGGTCGCGGCCGACCGCCATCGACACCTTCGCACCGAAATAGATGCCGCCGACGGCGGTCAGCACCTGCGCGAGGCAGACGACGAGCATCGTCATGCCGGTGTTCCAGATGAAGTCGGTGTCTCCGGTGACGACGCCCTTGTCGACGATCTGGGCGTTGAGACTGGGCAGGTAGAGCGCGGCGATCGTGGACAGCAGTTGCAGGACCACGACCCCCACGATCCCCCACACATATGGGCGCGCGTGACGCAGGGTAAGACGGAGCAGGATCAAGGATTCCCCCAGGGGTGGCTTTCGGTACCTGAAGATTGTGACAGAAGCCTCCGACATTCGTGACACCGCACCTGAAATTTGCGGCGTCGCATTTTTCCCGCTCCTATTGCACGCGAACGGAGGCGTCGCTAGGCGATGCCTCCACCGTCGACGACGAGCGCGGAACCGGTCACGTACGAGGACTCGTCGGAGGCGAGCCAGACGACGGCGGCGGCGATCTCCTGCGGCTCCCCCATGCGCTGCAGCGGGCGGTCGGCGGCTTCCGCGAGGAACGAGCCGGCCTCCTGGCCGAGCTGGCGGGCCTCGTCGCGGAGCATCCCGGTGTTGACGTCTCCTGGGTTCACCGAGTTGACGCGGATGCCCTGCGGGCCGTGGTCGATGGCGAGCGCGCGGGTCATGTTGACGACCGCACCCTTGGATGCGCAGTACGAGATGGCCTGCGCTCCTCCCTTGAGCCCCCAGCCGGAGCCGGTGTTGACGATGGATCCTCCGCCGTTGGCCGCCATGACGGGCACGACGTGCTTGCACATCAGGAAGATGCCTTTGACGTTGACGCCGAAGACGCGGTCCCACTCGTCCGCCGTGGTCTCGACCGCTGTGGTGCGGCGGATGATGCCCGCGTTGTTGAAGACGACGTCGACGCCGCCGAACGCGGTGACGGTGTCCGCGACGACCCGCTCGATGTCCGTCTCGTTCGACACGTCTGCTGTGAGGGCGATGGCGGTTCCGCCCGCCGCGCGGATCTCCTCCGCGACCTTCTCCGCCGCGCCGGGCGCGACATCCACGACGGCGACGCGCGCGCCCTCCGCCGCGAAGGCGAGGGAGGTGGCGCGGCCGATGCCGCCGGCTCCTCCGGTGACGATGGCGGACTTGTCGGCTAGACGCATGTGTGCGCTCCTTCGGTGGTGGCCGCACTGGCGGCACTGACAGGGTAGATGCTCGACGACGACGGACCGGTGATCACCCGGAGGTGACCGGCGAGACGTGCGTCGAGGCTGGTGTCGCCGGTGTCGACCAGGAGGGGTCGTCCGGCGAGGTCGATGAGTTTCTGTTCTGTCGCGACAACCATCAGGGGGTCGGCGAGCAGAGGGTCGGCGCCGATGGCGTCGAGCACGGCGGGCGAGAGCTGCTGATTGCCGCGCCCGAGCAGGAAGCCCTGGCCGCCGATCACGGTCACGACGGCCTGCGCGGGGTGTCCTGCAATGGATGCGATGGCCTGCTGCTCCGACACGTCGCGTGCCACGAGCATCCCGTCCTGCACGATGTCGACGCCGAGCGGGGTGGCCGGCACGCCCAGTTCGCGCGACACCGCGGCGAGCGTTCCTCCGGGCCCGAGCAGGTAGCGCACGCCCGGCCGCATGGCGGCGACGGCGCCCGCCGCTGCCCGGCGGACGGCGTCGGCCTCGCTGGTGGGGGTGGGCGCTTTGCGTGCCTGGGTGCGCTCGCGGGCGACGGGGACGCGGACGAGCGCGAACAGGCGAGGATCCGGCCGGCCGGCGCGCAGCAGCTCCTCGTCGAGGTCGAGGACTTCCGCCTCGCGCGTCGGCAGGCCGCCGGCGGTCAGCCACTCCGCAGCGATCGCGCCCGCTGCGGCGGGAGCGACGGCGAAGCAGCCGGAATACATCTTGACGCCGGCCGGGATGCCGAGCAGCGCGGTGTGCGCCGGGGCGCCTCGTGCCGCATCCCGTGCCGTGCCGTCTCCGCCCGCGAACAGCACCAGGGTGGCGCCATCGGCCACGAAGGCCGCGACGGCACGCGCGGTGTCGTCGCCCGTGGTGCCGTCGCCCGCTAGGCCGTCGCCCACGAGGCCGTCGCCCGTTTGGCCGCGCTGCGCGTCCGGAGCGTAGACGACGCGCGGGAGGAGACCGGCGGCGCGCACCGCATCCTCGCCGAGCGGCCCGGACGCTGTCAGCACCTCCAGCCCGGGATGCGCGCCCGCCAGCACCGCGAGGGCCGCGGCAGCGCGCTCGGCGGCACGGGCGTGCGAGCCGCGCGCGGCGGCCTCACGCTGCACGGCCTCGCCGTCGCTGCCGACGAGGCCGGCCGGTCCCCCGATCCCGGCGACGGGGTTCACGATCACCCCGAGCGCCGGGCGGAGCTGACGGAGGGAGGACATTTACGCAGCGGCCTCGTCGGAGGAGGAGGCCGACGCAGCGCCAGCGCCAGCGGCAGCGCCAGCGGCAGCGCCAGCGCCAGCGCCAGCCGCCTCGGGCGACGGAGCGGAGAACGGCGCGAACGCACCCTCTCCCGCCCCGGCGTACTTCCGCTGGTACGCCCGCCAGGTCACCGCCCAGCGATCCGGGTCGTCCAGGTCGTCGTGGTGCGTGTGGTGCACGGTCTGGTTGTGCGGCGCCGTGCGCACCACCTCCGGCGTCTCGCGGGCCTCGCGGGCGACCTCGGCGAGCACGTTGGCGTACTCGTCCAGTTCGGCCATCGAGTACGACTCCGTCGGTTCGAGCGTGAACGGCTGCGGAACGATGTACGGGTGGTGGCTGGTCCAGTAGTGCATGCCGAAGTCGGAGGCTCGGACGCCGATCTCCTCCGAGCTGATGCCCGTCTCCTCGAACAGCTCCTGCCAGGAGTACCGCACCTGCTCGATGCGGCGGCGGCCGGTCGCGTACGGCGCGCTGGCCCCGGGGATCGCGAGGATGCGCTTCATCAGGTAGTTGTTGTTCAGCACCGCCGTCTCTGCCACGGCGCGCAGGCCCTCCGCGCCGAGCGCGCTGATCCAGGCGTACGTGCGCACGATGTTCGGGATGACGCCGTAGAACGGGGCGACAGAGCCGATCGACTGGCGCCGGTCGGCATCCAGGACGTAGCGGTCGCCGACCCGCTCGACCACCGGGCCGGGCAGGAACGGCGCAAGCGCCTCGGACACGGCGTTCGCCCCCGAGCCGGGACCGCCGCAGCCGTGCGGCGTCCCGAACGTCTTGTGCAGGTTGAAGTGGCACACGTCGAATCCGGCGTCGCGCGCGCGGGTGATGCCGAGGATGCCGTTGGCGTTGGCCTGGTCGTACGAGGCGAGCGCGCCGACACCGTGCGCGAGCTCCACCCACTCCCGGATGCGCGGGTTGTAGATGCCCGTGTCCTCCGGGTTGGTGACCATGATCGCCGCGGTGCGCGGTGAGAGCGCGGAGCGGAGGGCGTCGATGTCGGGGTAGCCGTCCGCATCCGGATGGATGGTGATGACCCGGTATCCGGCCGCCTTGGCCGCCGCCGCGTTGGACGGGTGGGAGAAGATCGTGGTGATGACCTCATCCCGCTTCTCGGCCTCGCCGCGGGAGGCGTGGTAGGCGCGGATCATCGAGATGTTGGCCCAGATCGCCTCCGATCCTCCGCTGGTCTGCAGGGAGACGCGGCTCATGCCGGAGATCTCGGCGAGCATCCGCTCGGTGCGCCAGACGATCTCGAGGATGCCCTGCGCGCTCGCCGGATCCTGCAGCGGGTGCAGCTCGGTGAGGTCGGGGGTCCGGATGATCGCCTCGTTGACCTTCGGCGCGTACTTCATGGTGCAGGTGCCCTGGCCGACGTCGACGTTGAGGTCGGCGCCGAGGTTCTCCTGGCTGAGGCGCAGGTAGTGCTTGAGCACCCGCATCTGCCCGATCTCCGGCAGCGCGGGCGGTGCACTGCGCCGGAGGGATGCGGGAAGCGCCGCCACGACGTCGCCGACGGCCTCGCGCACGCCGGCCTCCGGGCGGGAGACGAGCACTCCGCGCTCGCCCGGCGTGTGCAGTTCGAACACGACGGGCTCGTCCCAGCGCGCCTGGTGGAAACGCCGCACGGGCGGTTTGGGGGCGATGGGGAGGCTCATGCGCTCTGCTCCTTCTTCTGTGCGCCAGCCGCTGCACCCGCGCCGAGGGCGTCGGAGAGCACGGCGGCGAGGTCGTCGATGTCTGACTGGGTGTTCTGCTCTGTGACGCACACCAGGACGTGCGTCTCGTCGATGGCGTGGCCGGGCTCGAAACCGGATGCGCGGCCGGCGGCGACCAGTTCCGGTGCGGTGAGCGCCGCATCCCGGAGGTCGATGACGAACTCGCGGAAGTGCGTCGCCCCGTCGGCGAGCGCGACGCCGGGAAGGGCGGCGAGGGCGCGGGAGGCGTACGCCGTGCGGGCGAGGACGGTCTCTCCGACCTCCGCCATGCCCTGCGGGCCCATCAGGGAGAGGTAGACGCCCGCCGCGATGCCCCAGAGCGCTGCGGCGGTGCCGACCCACTCCTTCCCTTCCTCGCGGAGGGCGAAGGAGGTGCGGTCGTATGCGACGTCGCCGAAGCCGTACTCGCCCGGCACGTCGGTGGAGGCGAGGCCGAACAGGCGCGACGGCATCTCCATCACGAAGCGGGGGTCGTCGTGCACGGCGATGAAACCGGCGTGCGCTCCGCCGAACCAGGGGTGCAGCCCGAGGGACTGGATGTCGCCGTGGACGATGTCCGCGCCCTGGTCGGCGGGCGGGGTGAGGATGCCGAGACCGATCGGGTCGGTGCCGACGATGACGACGGCTCCGACCGCGTGGGCGGCGTCGGAGAGTTCGGCGACGGCGGTCTCGAGTGCTCCGGTGCAGCTCGGGGTCTCGATCCAGATCGCTGCCGTCGCGTCGTCGAGCATCCGGGTGGCCGCGGCGACGTCGGCGACGCCGTCGACGGTCGGCACCAGGACGAGGTCGATGGTGGGCGCGATGTAGTCGCGCACCTTGGACAGCTTGTCCGGATGCGCGTCGCTCACCAGCAGGACGGTGCGGCGGCCGGTGATGCGGCCCGCCATCGCGAGGGACGTCGCCGCGGCCTGGAAGCCGTCGTACGTCGGCACGTTGACCACATCCTGGTTGAGCAGCTCGCCCATCAGCGACTGGTACTGGAACAGCGCCTGGAACCGGCCGTGGTCCTCGTACGGCTCTCCGGCGTACGCGGTGAGGAACTCGCTGCGGTTGATGACCTCGTCCACCACGGCGGGCACGGCGTGCTGGTACGTGCCGGCACCGAGGAACAGCCGGCCGGGCTCCACCGCGCGGTTCCGGCGCAGCAGGCCACCGACGTGGCGCACCAGGTCCTGCTCGGCGACGAGCGGCTCCGGCAGGTCGAGCGGGCTGGCCAGGCGCAGGTCGGCTGGCACGTCGGCGTAGAACTCCTCGACGGACTCCGCGCCGACGGCGTCGAGCATCGCCTGACGGGATGCCGGCGCCGTGTTCGGCACGTACGGGTGGACGAATGGTTGGGTCATGGTGGCCTCGCGGTCGGTGGTCTGGTGGTCGGGGAAAGGATCGAGTCCGAAGTTGTTCACGGGTGATCCCGGCGTGTCGCGTGAATAACTTCGGACTCGATGGCTTGGGGGGCGGGGTGGGCGATGACGGCGACGCCGAACGGCCCGAGGGGGAGGCCGGGGGCGGCGTCGGCGTCGGCGTCGGTGAGCAGGTCGCGGCCGCCCGGGATGCGCGGGGCCGTGAGCGTGCGGCGCCCGTGGTTGAGGACGAACGTGTAGTCGGTCTCGCCGTCGGTGCGGGTGACGACTTCGAGGTCGGTGTCGCGCTCGGCGGAGGCGGGGACGGGCACGCCGGCGGCGGCGAACACCTCGGAGAGCACGGCGCGCATCCCGTCGCTGTCGAGACCGGCGCTCAGGTACCAGGCGGCGCCGGCACCGGATGCGCGGCGCGTGACGGCCGGACGCCCGGCGAGGTCGCCGTCGCTGTAGTGGGCGAGCACCTCCGTGCCGTCCGCCGCCTCGATCCACTCGCTCCAGACGCGGACGCCGTGGCGCTCGCCTCCGAACGCGACGGACGCCGTCTGCCCGTCCGCCAGCGGCCACCACTCGTCCACCTCGACGCCCAGCAGGTCGCGCAGCGGGCCGGGGGCGCCTCCGTCGTGCACCTGCTCGCTGTGGTCGACGACGCCGGAGAACGGTCCGACGACCAGCTGGCCTCCCTCCGCGACGAACGCCGAGAGCGCATCCGCCTGCTCGGGGGTGGTTGCGTAGAGGTTGGGGACGAGCAGCACGCGGTGCTCTCCGTACGGACCGGCGGCGCGGGCGACATCCACCGGCTGGCCGAGCGCGTACGCGGCGGCGTGGTAGGCCCGCGCCTCCTTCAGCCAGTCGAGGCGCACGGACGGCAGGGACTCCGGTTCGCTGACGCCCCACCAGGAGTCCCAGTCCGCGACGAGGGCGACGGATGCGCGCACGCGGGTGCCCTTGATCGGCGCGAGCTTCTTCAGTTCGGCCCCGAGCGCCTTGGTCTCCTGGAAGGTGCGGCTGCGCTCTCCGCGGTGCCCGAGCATCGCGGAGTGGAACTTCTCCGGACCGAACTTGGCCTGCCGCCACTGGAAGAACAGCACGCCGTCCGAGCCGTGGGCGAGCGCCTGCATGCTGCCGACGCGCATCTGACCCGGCGCCTTCGGCACGTTGACCTCGCGCCAGCTCACCGCGCTCGGCGCCTGTTCGAGCAGAAGCCACGGGCGGCCGTCTTTGAGGGAACGCATGAGGCCGTAGTTGAGGGCGGCGCCGATGTGCGCATCCGGATCGGCGGGGTCGGGGTACGCATCGTCGGTGACGATGTCCTCAGCGTCGGCGAAGTCCCAGTAGTCGAGCTCGCGGAACAGGCTCATGAAGTTGGTGGTGACCGCGATGTCGGGGGTGACCTCGCGCAGTACGTCGATCTCGGACTGGAAGAGTTCGAGCAGCGCGTCGGAGGAGAAGCGCTCGAAGTCGAGGAGCTGGGCAGGGTTGATCGGGCCGGTGGCCGTGCGCGGCGGCTCGATCTGGTCGAAGTCGAGGTAGTGCTGCCCCCAGCAGCTGGTGCCCCAGGCCGCGTTGAGGCCGTCGATCGTCTCGTAGCGGTCCCGCAGCCAGCGGCGGAAGTGGCGGGCAGACTCCGGGCACCAGCAGCGGGAGACGTGGTCGCCGTACTCGTTCGACACGTGCCAGAGCGCGAGTGCCGGATGCTCGCCGTAGCGTTCGGCGAGGGTGCGCGTGAGGCGGAGGGCCGCATCCCGGAACACCGGTGAGCTGGGGCAGTACGTCTGCCGCGAGCCGAACTCGAGCCGGACGCCGTCGGCGTTCCAGGGCAGCACCTCCGGATGCTCGCGGACCAGCCAGGCGGGAGGCGTGGCGGTCGCGGTGGCCAGGTCGATGCTGATGCCGTGCTCCCAGAGCAGGTCGATCACGCGGTCGAGGCCGGCGAAGTCGTACTCGCCCTGACGGGGTTCGAGCAGCGGCCAGGAGAAGACGGGAAGGGTGACCAGGTTGACCCCGGCCTCGACCATGAGGCGTGCATCCTCTGCCCAGGCGCTCTCCGGCCACTGGTCGGGGTTGTAGTCGCCGCCGTATGCGAGGGCGTCGAGGCGGATGGTCCGCGGCGAGGTGGTCGTCACTGGTCTCCTTGCGGCTGTGCTGGGGCTGTTCTGGGGTGGTGCTGGGCGTGGCGACGGCGTGGTGCTTTACACCAGGCAACCGTCGACTGTATTCTGTATACAGTAACGCTAAAGCGATTCCCGCGGTGGGTCAAGCCCTAAGCTGGCGACGCCGGCCGGCCGGGAGGCCACGCACGAACCGACCAGGAGGTCACAGTGATCGAGCGCAAGAACCTGCGGTCCCAGGTGCGCGAAGAACTCATCGCGAGAATGCGCGCCGGCGACGTGCGCCCCGGCGAGAGCATCAACGAGGTGCAGCTCGCCGCCGAGCTCGGCGTGTCGCGCACGCCGCTGCGGGAGGCCCTGATCGCGCTCGAAAGCGAAGGGCAGATCGAGTCGGAGAACGGCAAAGGCTTCCGGTTCGTGCCGCTGAGCGCCCGGGAGTTCGAAGAACTGTGCCCCATCATCGTGGCGCTGGAGAGCCTCGCGCTCGACCTCAGCCCGGCCGACGAGCTGGCCGGAATCGGCACACAGCTCGCCGCCCTCGCCGCCGAGTTCAACGACGACGTCGCCCAGCACGCGCTGGTCAACCGCCGCGACGACGAGTGGCACAACCTGATGCTGAGCGCCTGCCCCAACCAGCGACTGCTCGACGAGATCGCCGGCGTGCGCCGCGCCATCCACCGCTACGAGTCGCTGCTGGTGTCCGACGACGTGATGGTCGAACGCAGCGCGATCGAGCATGCGGACATCGCACGCCACCTGGTCGACGGCGACCTTCCGGCGGCGAAAGAGGCGCTGGCGGCCAACTGGACCAATGGGATGCGCCGTCTGCTCGCGGACGCGGGGATCTCGTGGGAGCGCCTGGGCTGACCGCCGTCGCGTCTTCGCGGCGTCTCCCCTCACCCCTTCACCGCTCCGCCGAGCAACCCGGCGACGAACTGACGCTGGAACAGCAGGAACACGATCAGCAGCGGGATGGTGGCCAGTAGCGAGCCGAGCATCAGGCCGGAGTAGTCCACCCTGGACAGGCCGATCATCGTGTTGAGGGCCACCGGGACCGTGTACTTGTCCTCGGTGTTGAGCATCAGCAGCGGCCAGATGAACGCGTTCCACTGGCTCACGAACGTGTAGATCACCAGGGCGGCGAGCTGCGGTCTGGCGATGGGAAGCACCACCCGGTAGAAGGTGCGCAGCTCGCCGGCGCCGTCGATGCGGGCCGCCTCGATGATCGTGTCGGGGAAGTCGAGGAACGCCTGCCGCATCAGGAAGATGCCGAACGCGTTGGCGAGGAACGGCACGACGATGGCCTGGTACGTGTCGATCCAGCCGATGCTCGCCATCATCTGGAAGAGCGGCACCAGCAGCACCTGCATCGGGATCATCATGGTCACGAGCACCACGCCCATCAGGACACCGCGGCCACGGAACCGGAACTTGGCCAGGCCGTACCCGGCCATCACACTCACCGCCGAGCTGAACACCGTGTAGACCACGGCGATCCCGAGGCTGTTGGCGAGCACGAGGCCGAAGTTGGTCTCGGCCTGCAGCCTGGCCAGGTTGGCGAGCAGTTCGCCGCCGGGCAGCACCGGCAGCGGCGTGGCGAACAGCGACGACGTCGTGTGGGTCGACGCCACGACCATCCACAGGAACGGGACGACGCTGAGAACGGCCCCTGCTGCGAGCAGGACGTAGACCGGTGTGTGCCGCAGGGCGCGGATCATTTCTTCTCCCTCAGAAGACGGAACTGGACGATCGAGATGATTCCGGTGAGCAGCACGAGCAGCCAGGCGATGGCGGACGCGTATCCGGGGTCGAACTGCTGGAACCCGACCTTGTAGAGGTAGAGCACCGGCGTCAGCGTCGCGTTGTTCGGGCCTCCCCCGGTGAGGATCACGTTCTCGTCGAACAGCTGCAGCGCGCCGATGGTGGAGGTGATCGTGGTGAACACGATGGCCGGCCGCAACTGCGGAACGATCACCTTCGAGAAGGTCGCCCAGCGCCCGGCCCCGTCGACCCGTGCCGCCTCGTACTGCTCGGCGGGGATGCTCTGCAGGCCGGCGAGCAGGATGACCATGTTGTACCCGGTCCACCGCCAGGTGATGGATGCGATCAGCGCCACCCGTGCCCACAGCTCATCGTTCAGCCAGTCGACCGGAGCGATCCCGAACAGCCCGATGAGCTGGTTCACGGCCCCGCCGTCCGTCGCGAGCATCACCCGGAACACCACGGAGTATGCGACGAGCGTCGTCACGGCGGGAAGAAAGTAGATCAGCCGGAAGCCGGTGCGGAACCGCAGCCAGGTCTGGTTGAGCGTGTACGCGAGCACCAGCGCGACGCCGATCATGATCGGCACCTGCACCACGAGGATCAGCCCGGCGTTGCTCAGGCTGGTGAGCACGAGCGGGTCGTCGAACAGCCGCGCGTACTGGTCAAGCCCTACCCACCTGGATACTCCTCCCCTGGTGCTGAAGAAGCTCTGCCACAGCGAGACGACCAGTGGATACGCGAAGAAGATCGCGAACAGCGCGGCGGCGGGCAGGGCGAACCAGGCCCCCGGTCGCTGGAGCCTGCGCCCCAGCGACCGGGTGGTCCCTGCCGGTGTCGCCGTGCGATCCGCGGTCACGGAATCGACGGTGACCATGCTCAGCCCGCGATCGTGCGGCCGGTGGCCGTCGCGATCTGCTTCGCCGCATCCTTCAGCGCTGTGGCGGGGTCCGCTCCGTTGATGACGGAGGAGACCACGGCGTTCGCGACGATGTCGCCCGCTTTCGCGTTGTCGGCGGTGTAGCTGATCGCCGGGATCTTCGCGGTCTGCTCGGCGAACAGGCGGTAGACCTTCTGGCCACCGAAGTACGGGTCCGACTGCTGGAACAGCGGGTCTTTCAGCGCGGGCAGGTAGGAGGGGAACAGGCCGTCCTTCTTCATCATCGACACCTGGCTGGCGGTGTCTGCGAGTGCGAACGCGGCGAACGACGCGGCCAGCTGCGGGTTCTTCGCCTGGGCGGGGACGGCGAGCGCCGAGCCTCCGCTGTTGGAGGTGCGGGCGCCGTCGGTGCCGAAGGCGGGCAGTTCGGTCACGCCGTACTTCCCGCTCAGCTCCTGCGCCTCGCCGGTGAGGGTCGCGATCCACCAGACCGCCTCCGGGGTGACGGCGGAGTCGCCGTTCTTCGCGCTGGTGACCCGCGCATCCCAGCCGGTGACGTTCTTGAGAAGCCCCTTGTCGTTGAGCTCCTTGAGCAGGGTGAGCGCCTTCACGGCCTGCGGGGATGAGACGGCGATGTCGCCCGAGTCGTCGAAGAGGCCCTGGCCCTGCTGCTGCAGGAGCATCTGGAACAGACCGCCGGAGGAGATGTCGGCGGTGAGGAGCGTGTGGCCGGTCTTCGCCTTGATCTTCTCCCCCGCGGTGACAAGCGCATCCCAGGTGGTCAGGCTCGCCGGGTCGACTCCCGCGGCGTCGAGGTAGTCGGAGCGGTAGAACAGCCCGACCGTTCCCGAGTCCCACGGCACGGCTTTGACCGCGCCGGATGCGTCGACGGAGGCCGCCCACTTGGACGGGTCGAAGTCGGCCTTCTTGTCGCCGATGATCGGGGTCAGGTCGGTGAAGCCTGCGGGGAACTGGCTCAGGTAGCCGGGCGTGTGGTCGGTCTCGATCGTGACCAGGTCCGGCAGGCCCGTGCCTGCCTGGAGACCGACGGAGAGCTTGTCGTACGCATTGTCGTAGCCGATGTCGACGACTTTGATGCTGGTGCCGGAGTGCTCCTTCTCGTACTCCCCCGCGAGGCGCTTGAGGGAGACGGCTGCCGCATCCCACGACCAGACCGTGATGCTGCCGGACACCTTCGCGTCCGGGTCGAGCGTCGCGGCGGGTCCGGAGGCGGTCCCCGCCATCGCGCACCCGCTCAGGACGAGCGCGGCGGCGGCGAGCGGGACGAGCGTTCTGAGGCGTTTCATGGTGACTCCTTTGTCAAACGTGAATATTGTATACAGAGAGGGACGGCAAACGATCCCGCCGCCCCACGGTCTCCGGACCTCAGCCCGAAGCGCGCACGGCGAGGTCGACGCACAGCGCGGCCGACCAGCCGAACGACGTCGTCGCCGTCCTGGCCTTCCTGCCGGTGAGCGGGTTGAAGTACTCGTGCGGCCCGCCGGCGTGCTGCACGAGGCGCAGGGTCGCCTCGATCAGCTCGCGGGAGCGGTCCGCGTGGCCGGAGACGGCCAGCCCCTCGGCGATGAGGGCGTTGATGTTGACCCACACGGGGCCGCGCCACATCCGCTCTGCGGAGAAGTCGGCATCCCGGGCAGCGACCGTGGGGATCGCCCACGGCGTCGCGAACCGGGCCGGGTCGTCGAGGGCTTCGAGCATCCTGGACACGATGCGGCCGGGAAGGCGGCCGGTGAGCAGCGGGAGCAGGCTGACGGCGGTCTCCGCGGCGAGCGGCGTGCCTGCTCCGCGGGAACGGAAGAACCCGGCGGCGTCGTCCCACATCGCCTCGAGCAGCGCGAGGGTGCGCTCGGCTCGTGCGGCGTGGCGCTCGGCGGCCGCAGTGTCCCCCACCGACCTGGCCCGGGATGCGAGCAGGTCGTCCTGCAGGATCAGGTACGCCGCGAGATCCGGCGAGGCGACGGGAAGCTCGCCGTCGAACACCGGGCTGTCGTCGAGGCCGGAGGAGTACGGGTGGCCGTACTCGGGCATCCCGTCTCCGTCGAGGTCGGAGTGCGCGAACCACCACTCCTGGCTGTGCGCGACCGTCTGCCACGCCTCGTCGAACCAGGCGGGGTCGTCGACCAGGCCTTCGAGCGAGCGCAGCGCCCAGGCGGCGAGCGGCGGCTTGGTGAGCGGGATCGGCGCCGACGGGTCGGCGATGGAGGAGCCTGCGCGACGCAGCGTGTCCCTGTCGCCGGGCGGGAGGTCGTCGCTCGACGCCAGCACGCCGTCGTCGTGAACGACGTCGGGCAGCTGGCCGTCCGGTGTCGGGAAGCCGAACGCGAGCGCGAGCTGCTCGCGTGCGAGCTCCGGGGCGCCGTGGCGGAGGCCGGCCGCGATGAAGTACGCGTCCCACTGCCAGAGGCCGACGTAGCCGATCTTCGACGGGACGACGGCGCGCGCGTCGCCGCGACCGGGCAGGGTGACGATGTTGGCGCCGAGCACCCACCAGCAGAACGCCGTGAGGTCGGCGAGGTCGGAACGCACCCGCGGTGTGCGGGCGAACCAGTCCGCCCAGACGGATGTGGTGGCTGCGAGGGCGGAGGCGTGCGGGGTACCCGAAGCGTGCGAAGCCTCCGCGTTCTCCGCCGTGGATGCGCCCAGTGCGATCCGCAGTTGCGCGCCGTCTCCGCCGGGGAACGAGAGCCGCACGACGGTGTCCCCGCCCACCTCCCGCACCAGCAGGTCGTCCGCGCCGGTCGCCAGCCACGACGCCTCGGCCGCTGATGGCAAGCCGGGCGCCCACGCACCGGATGCGCCACCCGCGTGCGTCGTGTCGAGCGCGCCCGGCACGGTCAGCTCGACCGTCCACCGCGAGCCGCCGCCGAGGCTCAGCGCCCGCTGGCCGTCGAAGGTCAGGGTCGCTCCCCCGTCGAACGCGATGCTCTCCGGGCGCACGTCCGCGATCTCCGCGACGCGCCCGTCCGCACCGAACACCCGCAGCGCCCGCACCACGACGCAGTCGTCGAGCCTGCGCTCGTACTCGGCCAGCCGCACAGTCACGCGGCCGTCCGTCCGCCGCACCAGGATGCGCGACCCCGGCAGCGTGAACGGCGCGTTCTCCAGGTCGAGGAACCGAGCGGCACGGTCGGCCGCATCCTGTGCAGCAGCATCCAGCGCCGCCGCATCCTGTGCCGCCGCGCCCCGCGCATCCCGCGTCGTCGCCGCCGCGTTCATCGGCCGCCCAGCCCGGACGCCGCCATGCTGTTCAGGATGCGACGCTGGCCGATGACGAACGCGATCAGCATCGGGATGGTCGCCACGGCCGACGCCGCCATGATGAGCCCGTAGTTGATCGAGCCGAACTGCCCGCGGAAGCTCTGCAGCAACAGCGGGACCGTGAAGAGATCCTGACTGTTCAGCAGCACCAGGGGAAGCAGGAAGTTGTTCCAGGTGCTGAGCGCCACGATGATGGCGAGCGCCCCGAGGCCCGGGCGCAGGTTCGGGAGGATGATGCTCCAGAAGATGCGCCACCGTCCTGCGCCGTCGACCAGCGCGGCCTCCTCCAGCTCCTTCGGCAGCGACAGCACGAACTGGCGCATCAGGAACACCGCGAACGGGTTCGCCAGGGCGGCGGGGATGATCAGCGACAGGTGCGAGTCCACCCAGCCCAGCTTCGCCATCAGGAAGTAGAACGGGATGAGCGTGACCTGCATCGGGATCATCTGCGTCGCCAGGAACACCACGAACAGCACGCGGCTGCCGCGGAACCGGATGCGGGCGAACGCGTACCCGGCCATGGCCGCGGTGATGAGCGTGCCGATGACGACCAGCACGGCGATGTAGATGCTGTTGAAATACGCCTGCGCGAACGGGGCGTCGTTCCACGCATCCACGTAGTTCTGGAACGTGAACGGGGTGGGGAGGAAGCTGAGCGGGTCGTTCAGGAGCTGGGGCAGCGTCTTGAACGAGGTGATGAGCATCCAGATGAACGGGAACACCATCGCGATGCCGCCGATGGCGAGCACCACATGGAGGAGCGTCTTGCGGACGCGGGAGCCTGCGCGGCCCTCGCGGGGTGCCCCTGGTGCACCTGGCGCACCGGATGCGCGGACTGCACCGGATGCGGCTGCCCCGCCGCGCTCGTCTGCGGTTCTGACGGCGGTGGTCATGCTGCACCATCCTCGTAGTGGACGAACTTCTTCTGCGCCGTGAACTGGATGCCCGTGATGACGAGCGTGATCAGCAGCAGGATCACCGACGCAGCGCTGGCCGGACCGAACTGGAACTTCCCGAAGCCGAGATCGTAGATGTGGTAGACGATCGTGCGGGTCGCGTTGTCCGGGCCGGCGTTCGCCGTGAGGATGAACACGGTGTCGAACGTCTGCAGCGAACTGATGAACGCGATCACCGACGAGAAGAACATGATCGGCGACAGCAACGGCATCCGGATGCGGAAGAACAGCGTCAGCGCCCCCGCCCCGTCGATGCGCGCCGCCTCGATCACGGCGGGAGAGATGTTCTGCAGGCCGGCCAGGAAGATGATCACGTTGAGGCCGAGCGACGACCAGATGGAGACGATGCAGACCGCGATGAGCGCGAGGTGCGGGTCGCCCAGCCAGTCCGGGGCTGGCACGTGGAAGACGCTGGCGATGAAGCCGCTGATCACGCCGTCTTTGCGGAACAGCTGCTGCCAGATCATCGCAACTGCCACCGACGAGGTGACCACGGGCGCGAAGAACAGGATCAGGTACAGCGTCTTCGTCTTCAGCTTCTCCAGCGCCACCGCGATCACGACGGCGAGGCCGAGGCCGACGGGGACCGTGATCACGGCGATCAGCAGGGTGTTGAGGATGGCCCTGCCGAACAGCGGGTCGGCGAGCTGGTTGCGGAAGTTGTCGAAGCCCACCCAGCTGAGGTCGTTGAGACCGTCCCACTGGGCGAAGGCGAGCACCAGGCTCGCCGCGAACGGCAGCACGACGAACAGTGCCATGCCGATCAGCTGCGGGCCGACGAACACATAGCCCCAGCGCCGGTCGCGCCGCCGCCAGGCGGACTCCCCTCGGAGTCCGCCCGGCGCGGTGCCTGCGGGTTTCGCCGTCGCCGCCTGGTCGGGGGCTTCGGTCAGCGACCCTCGGATTGCACTCACGCGTCGATCCCTACTTGCCCGTTTTGTCTTCGATCATCTTCGCGACATCGTCGAGGGTCGCCTTGGTGGACGCCTTGCCCTCGTAGAGCGCGAGCATCTTGTCGCTGATGTCGCTGGAGAGGCCGGGGACGGATGCTTCCGTCGCGTAGTCCTCGAACCCGATGTCACGCATGTCGAGCAGCGTCTGGGCGTGCTCCGGGTATCCGTCGAGGACGACCTTGTCCGCGCCCTTGATCGACGGAACGGCGTTGCCTCCGCCCTTCAGCCGCTCGGTCTGGCCGGCTGCCGACAGGTAGTTGGTCCAGAACTCGAACGCTGCGGCCTTGTTCTTGGTCTTGGCGTTGATGGCGAGGTAGCTCACGGCCGTGCCGGTCGGCGCGGCTTTGCCGTCCGGGGTCGGCCACGGCGCGACGTCGTAGTTCTCCGGGTCGCCCGCCGACTTCACGGTACCGATCGTGTAGCGGCCCTGCACGAAGAAGCCCGCCTTGTGGGTGACGAACACGCTGTCGGCTCCTGCACCCTGCGGGAGGGTGTCCGCGACGACGAACGTGCCGTTCTGGAAGTTCTTGGCCAGCACGTCCATCGCCTTGACGCTGGTCTGGTCGGTGTTGGCGACGAACTTCCCCGACTCGTCGAACGCCTTGCCGCCCTGCGCCGAGATCCAGCTGTAATGGGTGGACCAGTAGTTCCAGAACATGGATCCGGTGAGCCCGGCCTTCTTGAGCTTCTCGTTCATGTCGAGGTAGGCCTCTGTGGTCCACTTGCCCTCGGAGGCGAGGGTGGCCGGGTCATCGGTGACGCCGGCCTTCTTCAGCGCGACCCTGTCGTACCAGAGCGCATCCGGGTTGGAGTCGTTGGGCGCCGCGTAGATCTGGTCGCCCTTCTTGGTGGCGCCGAACAGGCCCTGCGCGAAGTCCTCCGGCTTAGTCTTGCTCGCGCTGGAGTTCATCAGGTCGGTGAGAGGCAGCAGCGCCTTCGAGTTGACGAACTGGCCGATCTTGTCGTCGCCGATGTAGAACACATCCGGTGCTGTGCCGGACGCGAGCTGGGCGAGGAGCTTAGTGTGGTAGTCGCCGTAGTCGGCGACCGGCTGCAGCACCACCTTGATGTCGGGGTGCTCTTTCATGAACTGGTTGTCGAAGTCCTTGTAGCGGGCGATCTCCTCCGGAGTGCCCCAGGTGGACCAGACGACCGTCTTGGAGCCGGAACCCCCCGATCCCGATCCTGAACACGCGGCCATGCTGAGTGCCAGCGCGACGGCCGCCCCCACAGCCACCAGCCTTCTCATCTTCGAGTCGACGCGAGACATGCCTACCTCATTCCTTGAAGTGTCTCTTGCAATTCGGGGGCCACGGGTACGGGGCCGCTCCTGGTCTGTATTCTGTATACAGTAGGCAGGCGCGTTATGCAAGTGTCCGCGAGCTACCAGCAGCTGCGGCGCATCCCGGGCGTTTCGCGACAGTTACTGGTGTTTCGTTCGTAGTAGCGGCGGCAGCGCGGGTGGGCGTATGGTCGCCGCATGGTCACCGACGACCCGCTCGACACCGATCCGGACAACTATCACCTGCTCTGGGAGAACGAGTACGTGCGCGTGCTCGAATACCTGGATGCGCCCGGCCTCCGCACGAACGAACACGACCATCCGAACAGCGTGCTCGTGGCGCTGAGCGAATTCGATCGGCACCTGCGCACACCGGACAAGGAACGCACGGTGCACCTCGATGCCGGCGAAGCCGTGTGGCTGCCCGCGCAGCGGCACTCGGGCGAGAACGTGGGCACGACACCGACGCACACGCTGCTGATCGAGCTCAAGGGGGATGCGGCGGGAGACGCGGGGACCGCGGGCGCGGGGACCGCGGCGGTGGGGCCGAGCACGGCGGAGTGACCGCCGGATCCCCGCCCCGCACCGCCGCGGTCGGCCCGCAGTCACGCCCGCGGGCTGAGGCTCACGCCGCGTCCCACGCCACCGCCACGTCGAGCACCCAGACGACGCCGAAGCGGTCGGCGAGCATCCCGTATGCGGGCGAGAACGCGGACGGCCCGAGGTCTTCGATGATGGTGGAGCCCTCGGCCAGCCTTCCCCAGAGCTCGGCGATCTCGTCGGCGGTCTCGCCGCGCACCGAGACGAAGAACGCCGTGTCTCCCTGGTCGTAGCCGACGCTGGCCGGCACGTCGTATGCCATGACCTGGAACCCGTTCGCGCCGATGACCTGGCCGAACTTCACCTGGCCGGCCTCGTCCGGGGTCTCCGCGGCGTGGGCGTCGGCGTTCGTGACGACGACGAGCTGCCCGCCGAAGACGGAGTGGTAGAACTCCAGCGCCGCCCTGGCGTCGCCGCGGAAGTTGAGGTGGGGTGTGGTGGTGACGGACATTGTCTGCTCCTCGCTGACGTTCCGCCCGGACGTTCCGGACGGTCGACGCCCACTCTCACAGCAGTAGAGGACAGCTTCGGTCCTCTACCCGATCTACGCTGGCAGCATGACGTCGACCACCTCCCGGCTGCTCGTGCTGCTCTCCCTGCTGCAGGCGCGGAGGGACTGGCCGGGCGGCCTGCTCGCCGAACGCCTGGACATCAGCCACCGCACCGTACGCCGCGACATCGACCGGCTGCGCGGGATGGGCTACCGCATCCAGGCGACGAAAGGCCCGGACGGCGGTTACCGGCTGGATGCGGGCGCCGAGCTTCCCCCGCTCCTCTTCGACGACGACCAGGCCGTCGCCCTCGCGGTCGCCCTCCAGGCCGCCGCGGTCAGAGGGGCCGGGGTGGAGGAGGCGGCGGTGCGCGCGCTCACCACGGTGCGCCAGGTGATGCCGTCCCGTCTGCGCCACCGACTGGATGCGCTCACGTTCACCACCATCCCGGACGGCCGGAACACGGCGGTGCAGCCGGTGGATCCGGTTGTCCTGCTCTCGGTGTCCGCCGCGGTGCGCGGGCGGGAGACCCTCCGTTTCGACTACGGGGACCACGACGACCGCCCTCCCCGCCGGGTCGAACCGCACCACTTGGTTGTTGCCGCCGAACGCTGGTACCTGTTCGGCTGGGACCTCGATCGCGACGACTGGCGCACCTTCCGCGTCGACCGGATGCGCCCCCGCACCCCGAACGGCCGCCGCTTCGAACCGCGCCCGGTGCCGGGAGGCGACGTGCGCGCATTCGTGTCCGCCCGCTTCAAGGGCTCGGCAGGCGCGGGCGACTGGCCCTGCCACGGCAGCGCGATCCTGCACCTGCCGGCCTCCGCTGTGCTGCCCTTCGCGGGCGACGCGGTCGTGGACGACCTCGGGGACGGGCGCTGCCGCATCCACGTCGGCTCGTGGTCGTGGGTGGCACTGGCGGCGTCACTGGGGCGCTTCGACGCGGCGATGGAGGACGTGCAGCCGGCGGAGCTGCGGGAGGCGTTCGGGGTGCTTGCGGGCCGGTATGCGGTGGGCGGGCGGTAGCCTCCCGCCGGGCTCAGCGCCGAGAGAGCAGTGAGGTGACCCGCAGCTTCTCGCTGTGGATCCACACGTCGGAGTACTCGACCGGACGGTCGTCGGCCAGGTAGGTGACCTGCTGCAGGTATTGGACGGGTGCGCCGATCGGCAGTTCGAGGGCGGAGGCGGCATCGCCGGATGCCGCCTCCGCGGAGAAGGTGCGGCGAGCGCTGCCGATCTTCAGGTGGTAGGCGCCCTCGAGCGTCCCGAAGAGGCTGGTGGTGCGGAAGTCGGTCTTCTCGATCCCGGGCGCGAGGTCGGCGCGGACGTAGTTCACCAGCAGGGCGACCGGGCCGCGGTCCGTGCTGCGCAAGCGGACCAGCTTGAGCACCCTGGCTCCTGGCGACACGTCGAGCAGCGCGGCGACCGGCCGGGGCGGCTCGATCAGGCGGCACTCGATCACGTCCGTCTCGGTCACGATCCCCTGGTTGGCGAAATCCTCCGACAGCGTGCTGAGCTTCTGCGCGATGGCCGGCTCGATCGTCGTCGACGTGACGAACGTTCCCTTGCCCCTGACCTGCCGGAGCAACCCCTCCTCGATCAGGGTGGTGAGGGCCCTGCGCAGCGTCCCCCTGCTCACGCCGAGGTCGTGCGCCAACTCCGGTTCGCTCTTCAGCCGGTAATGCGCCGGCCACTCACCGGCGGCGATCCTGGTCCGGATGCGCTCGGAGATCTGGCTGTGCAGTGCGACGGGTGCGTCTCTGTCGAGGTCGTCGGTCACTTTCCCCCTCTTTCACTGGCACCCGCCGTCCCGACACTACGGCAGTCGGGACGGCGGCGCTCGTCAGTAGCTGGTCGTGTTCTCGTCGCCGGAGTCGGTGATGATCGACAGGCCGGCGCTCGTCCCGAGCAGGCTGGCTCCCGCGCGCAGCAGGCCGAGCGCCTGCGGGTAGCTCTTGATCGAGCCGGACGCCTTCACCAGCACGCCGGGACGAGCCAGGTCGACCAGGTAGCGGACGCTCTCCGGGCTGGCCGTCTCGATCTGCCCGCTCGACGCGTTCTTCAGGAAGGCGACGCCAGCATCCATCGACAGTTCGACGGCCGCGCGACGCTCGTCCGGGGTGAGCAACGGGAGCTCGAGCATGACCTTGACCGGGATGCCCGCCGCCTGCACGACACCGGCGATGTCGTCGCGGAACGCGTCGTACATCCCGCTCTTCAGCCAGCCGATCTGCACACCGATGTCCAGCTGGGTGGCGCCGAGCTTGGCGATGGACTCGGCCTCGGCGGCCTTGCCCGCGCTCGTGGTCACGCCGACGGTCGGGAAGTCGAGCGCCGTCGCGATGCCGACGCCCGTGCCGGCGAGTTCTGCGGCGACCACGTCGACCCAGGATGCGGGCACCATCGCGGCGTTGAAGCCGTGCTCGACCGTCTCCTTGGCGTGGGCGACGATCTCGTCGCGGGTGAGGCCGACCTCGATCTTGGTGTGCTGGATGTACGGTGCGAGTTGCGCCGGAGCCAGAGTCAGCTCGGTGGTCGAAGTGTCAGTCACGGTTTCTGTTTCCTTTCGCGGGCACCGCGGTCGCGGTGCTTGTGGTGTGGTGCAGGTCTGGGAATGCGCGACCGGGTCAGAGCCGGTCTGCGTAGTAGTCGGGCGCGATCACGCCGTCGCCGCCGAACCAGCGCGGAACGTCGACGCCGCACACGAGGCCGATGTTGCCCCACGGCTCGAAGGCGCCGGTTCGCACGATGACCTTCGCCTGGGCTGCGACATCGCTCAGCATCTCGGCGTGGGTGCGCGTGCTGAACTCGGCGTCGGCGAAGGTGGACTGCAGCCATTCGTCGAGCCTGGGGTTGTTGCTGACGACGTCGTCCGCCCGGACGACGCCCTCGACCACCAGTTCGCCGGCGATGAGGCCGAGCACGGTGCGCAGGTCGGGCAGGTTCTCCGCCAGCGCGAGGTCGATGCGGTGGGCGTCGCGCGGGATGGGGAAACCGGCGTCGACGACGAGGATCAGATCGGTGTGGCCGAGCGTCGCGAGTGCGCCGCTCAGTTCGGCGTTCAGGATGCCGTGCTTCTTCATGGTCGGGTCCTTTCCCTGGTGGTCATGCGGCGGAGGAGGCCGACGCGTTCGCGCCGGTGGCGGCGGACATGATCGACTCCTCAGTGGCGTCCACCGAGTCGAGCACGGCGACGATGCGGCCCTCTGCCATGACGGCGATCCTGTCGGTGATCGTCAGGAGCTCCGGCAGGTCGGACGACGAGCAAACGATCGCGACCCCGCGGGCGGTGAGGGCGTACAGCTGCTCGTAGATCTCGGCGCGAGCACCGACATCCACCCCTCGCGTCGGTTCGTCGAGAACGAGGACGTCGGGCTGGATGGCCATCCAGCGGCCGAGCATCGCCTTCTGCTGGTTGCCTCCGGAGAGGTTCACGATCGGGGTGTCGAGCGACGCGGTCTTCACCGTCATCGCTGCAGAGAGGGCCGCGGCGTCCCGGTCGAACTGGCGGCGGCGCACGAGCCCGAACCTGGTGAGCCTGCGCACCTCGAGCACGCCGATGTTCTCGCCGACGCTCATCGTGCTCAGCAGCCCTTGCGCCCTGCGCTCACCCGGCACGAACGCCAGCTTGCGCCGGACAGACTCGGCGGGCGATCGCTGCTGATACTGCGAGCCGAGCAGGTCGACGCTTCCGCCCGTTCCCCTGTCCGCTCCGAACAGGTTGCGCAGCATCTCGACGCGGCCGCTGTCCGGAAGTCCGGCGAAACCGAGGATCTCGCCCGGGCGCACCTCGAACGTCACGTCCTGATGGGCACGGCCGGCGAGCCCGGTCACGGCGAGCACTGGGGGCGCATCCCGCCAGGCCGACGCGTCCGTCGTGTCCGCACGCCTGCTGAGGTTGCCGAGCTCCCGGCCGACCATCGCGGCGACGGCCTGTTCCGGCGTGGTCTCCGACCGGCGCCAGGATGCCACGTGCCTGCCGTCGCGCAGCACCTCGATCTGGTCGGCGAGCCGGAACACCTCCGGCATCCTGTGCGAGACGTAGACGATGGTGGTGCCCTGCGCTTTGAGCGTCGCCATGAGCGCGAATAAGCGCTCCGACTCCGCGGGCGTCAGCACCGAGGTGGGTTCGTCCAGGATCAGGATGCGGCAGCCGCGGGCGATCGAACGCGCCACCACGATCAGCTGCTGCGTCGCGAGGTCGAGCGTTCCGACCGGCGCTGCCGGGTCGAGCCTGAGGTCGAGCTGGGCGAGCAGTTCGGTGGCGCGGGCGGTCATCCTGCGTCGGGAGGGGAACCAGCGGCTGCCGGGCTCCACGCCGACCAGGATGTTCTCGGCCACGGTGCGCTCCGGCAGGAGCGACAACTCCTGCGGCACGATGGCGACGCCGTGTTCGGTGAGCATGGTGTGGGGGTCGTAGCGCGTCACCGGGGCGTCGCCGACGGTGACGGTCCCGTCGCTCGGCGGCTGCAGCCCCGCGAGGACCTTCAGCAGTGTCGACTTGCCTGCGCCGTTCTCACCGAGCAGGGCCGTCACCTCGCCTTCCGGCACCTCGAAGGTCACATCCTCCAGCGCGCGCACCGGGCCGAACCGGCGGCTGAGCCCGGTGATGCGGATGGCGGGGCGCGGCTTCACGGCCGCACCGTCGCCGGACGACGGGAACGTCATGGCCTAGCCCTCCACCGTTGCTTCGGACAGGTTGTCCTTGGTGATGATCTGCGCGCCGGTGTCGACGCCGGAGATCTTGGTGCCCTTCTTCAGGAAGTCGACGAGCACCTTCACCGCCTGGTATCCCTGCTCGGACGGGTTCTGGCTGATGGTGAACGTCATCACGCCGTCCTTGATGAACTCGGCGGTCTGCGGAAGGAGGTCGAATCCGACCGTGGTGATCTTTCCCGCGTTGCCGGACTGCTGCACCCACTTGGCGGAGGCGGTGGTGCTGCAGCAGTCGAGGCCGGCGATGGCCACGACCCCGGACTGGCCGGACATGGTCGAGTCGACCACGTTGTACGCGGCGTTCGGCTCGTTACCGACGTTCACCGGGCCGACGACCTCCAGCGTGGAGCCGCTCATCCCCTCCTTGAACCCGCCGAACCGGTCGTTCGACCAGCCGGCCCCGGTGTCGAGCGAGAAGACGACGACCTTGCCCGTGGCGGTGTCGCCGAGCGCCTTGCGCAGCTCCTCCGCCTCGGACTTCCCCGACGCCTTCAGGTCCTGGCCGACGAAGCCCATCTGCTTGGAGTCCGGGTTGTCGGTGTTGAACGAGATGATCGGGATGCCCGCGTTGTACGCCTCGGCGATCACCGGCTTGAGCGCGTCCGAGCTGGCGGACGAGACGGCCAGACCGTCGACCGACTTCTGCTGGATGAGCGTCTGCAGCTCAGCGACCTGCTTCGCAGCGTCGCCGCCGGTCGGGCCGATGAGCTGGACGTCTGCGCCGAGCTCGGAGCCCGCCCGTTCCATCCCCTGGCCGATCGGCGTGGCGAAGGCGAGCGACGGGTCGTGGTAGCTGAGCTTGATGCGCAGCTTCTCTCCTCCATCCACGCGCTTCTGGATGTAGTCGGCGAGCTGGAAACCGCCTCCGGAGGTCGAGTCTGCTGTTGCGTTGGTGATCGCGCCGCAGCCGGTGATGGCGATGGCCAGGGCGGCTGTCATGGCTCCCGCCGCGAGGACGCGGCGCGAAATGGTGCGGAATGACATCAATACTCCTTCGTGTGTGATGACGTGCTGCTGGATGGTGCTGATCCGGATGCGTCTGCGTCGGCGCATCCGGGTGTCACGCGCGGGTTTTGCGTTTGCGCTGCCAGGTGTCCGCCGCGACCGCGGCGACGATGACGAGACCAGTGACGACGGTCTGCCAGAACGACGAGATGCCGTTGATGTTCAGGATGTTCTGAAGTACTCCGATGAAGACCACGCCGATGACGGTGCCCCACATGGTGCCCGAGCCTCCGAACAGGGCGGCCCCGCCGATGATGACGGCCGAGATGACGGTGAGCTCGAGTCCGCTGCCCGTGACGCCCTGCACGTAGGACAGGAACGAGAGGCCGAGCACTCCGGCGACGGCCGCGGTGAATCCGGAGAGCACGAACGCCGCGACCTTCACGCCGGAGACATTGATGCCCACCAGGCGCGCTGCTTCTTTGTTTCCGCCCACCGCGTACGTGTTGAATCCCAGCCGCGAGCGGGAGAGGAGCACGACCCCGAGCGCGACGATCACGATGAAGAACAGCAACTGCATCGGGATGACGCCGAACAGCCTGCCCTGACCGAGCAGGTTGAATTCGGCGACACCGGAGTTCGACGCGCTGAGCGAGATGGGGGCGCCGTCGGAGATGAGCAGGGCGACGCCGCGGAAGACGCTGAGGCTTCCGAGCGTCACGATGAACGACGGGACGCCGAGCAGCACAACCGCGAGTCCGTTGAGGAGACCGGCGACCACACCGACGAGCAGGCCGATGACGATCGCGAGCGGCCAGGCCACCCCGGCGGCGATGGCCATGCCGGTGCTGATCGCGGAGAGGGCGTAGATCGAGCCGACGGAGAGGTCGATTTCACCGTTGACGATGACGAACGTCGCCCCGACGGCCATGATCCCGATCTGCGAGACCTGCTGCCCGACGGACAGCAGGTTCCCGCCCTGCAGGAAGCTCGGAGAGAGCACGGTCCCGAGGACGAAGAGCAGCACCAGCGCTGCGAACACTCCGGCCTCACGGGCGTGCAGGATCTTGCGGAAGTCGATCGCGCTCCGTTGCGGCGCTGAGGTGGTGGCGGTCATCGAGTCGGTCCATTCGTCTGGGTGAGCTGAGCGCGGGTGGGAAGGGCGGGGATGACCCCGGGGATCGACACCGTGTGGGCGCCGGCGAGGGCGGCGAACGCTGCGGCGTCTGCGAGTGTCTTGCCCTCGGCGATCGCGACGGCGAGGGCCGCGGTGAAGGAGTCGCCTGCCCCGGTGGTGTCCACGACGCGCACGGGGACGGCGGGCGGGATGGCCACGATGGTGTCTGCAGGGTTGTCGGCGTCGGCGTCGCTGTCGCTGTCGCTGAGCAGGGCGCCATCGGACCCGCGGGTCAGGATGACCCCGCCGTCGAGCCGTTCGCGGAGCGCCTCGACCAGTTCCCGCTCGCTGCGTCCATGATCCGGTCCGAGCCCGAGGAGCACGGGCGCCTCGGTCTGGTTGGGGGTGATGATGTCGATGAGCGCCCAGGCGTCGTCCGGCAGTGCCTTCGCGGGCGCGGGGTTGAGCAGGGTGCGGGTGCCTTCCTCTCTGGCGATCCGCAGGGCGGCGACGACCGCATCCATCGGGATCTCCATCGAGACGACCAGGATGTCGGCCGCGGCGATCTCGTCGCGGAACGTCTCGACGGCGGCCTCGCCCAGCTCATCCAGTGCACCGGGCGCGATCGCGATGCGGTTCTCCCCGGACGGTTCGACCAGGATGAAGCCGACCATCGTCGCGCCAGCGCCGGTCACGACCTTGGATGCGTCGACACCCTCCGCCCGCCACAGCTCGCGCGCCGCACGCCCGAAGTCGTCATCTCCGACGGCGGTGAGCAGGGAGACGTCCGCGCCGAGCCGCGCGGCGGCGACGGCCTGGTTCGACCCCTTGCCGCCAGGCCCACTGTCGAACGTGCCTCCCGACACGGTCTCACCGGCTTCGGGCGCCAAGGGAACACGCACGGTGAGGCCGGCTCCGTAGCTACCGACAACGGCAATCTTCATTGATTCGGGTACTTCCTTGTACGTGGACAACTATGAACATGAGCGAGTCTATGTACATAGTTGTCCACGCGTCAAGCCGTCGCGTTGAAGCGTGTGGGTGCGGCGCTGCGCGCTACCCGCGCCGCAGCCGCAGCGACGAGTTCAGGTACGCGCCCGCGACCGCCAGCGAGAAGGCGATGGCCACGACATACAGCGGCGCGTACGCGTCGGCGGTCGCCGCGTTGACGCCGGCCGATACGGCCTGGAAGGCGAAGAACCCGGCCAACAGGAATCCCGCGGTCGGCTTCGCGGTCATGCGCCAGAGGGGTCGCGGCGCCACCGCGTCCTCCTCCTCACCCCGGAACACCCGCGCCCCGAACACGATGACGGCGCCGAGAGTCGCGCAGTACAGAATGACGCCGCCCGTCACGCTGAGCGCCAGCGCCCCGAACAGGGCGGCGACGCCTGAAGCTGTCCACCCCAGGACGACGAACGTCGCTTTGGCCTGCGGGGATGTGATGCGCGGCATCGGGAGCTCCTCGGTGGGGGACGTCGGAGTCCAGCCTGGCAGATCGCACACCCCCACCAACGACAAAACCCCCGCCGAAGCGGGGGCCGTGTCTACTGTCTCAACCAGTGTGCGCCCGGAGGGATTCGAACCCCCAACCTTCTGATCCGTAGTCAGATGCTCTATCCGTTGAGCTACGGGCGCAATGCCTTCGAACATTGCTGCTCGCGGGCCGGATTAGAGCTTACATGACACCGTCGAGTACCGCCAATTGGCGCTTCAACGCAACCTGGCGGTAGGAGGTTTCGATCAGTTCGGCGACCTCTTTCCAGGTGGCGTCGTCGGCGGCCTGGTCGATGTCGATGCCCAGCCAGCCGGATGCTCCCCAGTATTTGGGCACGAAGAAGCGGGGGTCCTCGTGGAAGGCTTTCGCCTCATCCGGGTCCGGCTTGAAGACCAGGGAGTACGGGCGCGCGAGGCCGCTTCCGGCGAGGGCGAAGACTTTCTTGCCTGCGCGGAAGGTGGGGCGTCCCCAGGTCTGGACCTCGACGGCGTCGGGGAAGCGGAGGCAGATGGCGCGCATCCGTTCGACGAACGGGTCGCCGTCTTCGAAGAGTTCCGGGTGATCCATCTGGCGAGGGTACCGCTCAGGCGAACACCTCGTCGAGGAAGCAGACCATCGCGCGCCAGCTGCGCGCGTCCGCCGTCGGGCGGTACCTGTCCGTTCCGGGGATCGTGAACGCGTGCGGCGCACCGGAGTATGTGGTCACCTGCCAGTCGACGTGCGGGGCGGTGCGCAGCTCGTTCTCGAACGCGACCACCGCATCCGGGGGCACCACGGGGTCGTCGCCGCCGGTCAGCACCAGGAGGGATGCGGCGATCGCCGCGGCGTCGGACGGCTCGTGCGCGATCAGCCCGCCGTGGAACGACACGACACCGCGGGCGGGCGCCCCCGTGCGCGCGAACTCGATCGCCGCCGTACCGCCGAAGCAGTACCCGATGACCGCGAGCCTGGCCGGGTCGACGGTGGGATGCTGCTGCAGCACGGTGAAGCCAGCGGCGACCCTGGTGCGCAGCAGCGCCAGGTCGTTGTAGTACTTCGCCGCCTCCGCGGGCGCCGCGTCGCCCTGCGGTCGCACGCCGACGCCGTAGAGGTCGGCCGCGAACGCCACGTAGCCGAGGCGGGCGAGCATCTGGGCGCGCATTTTGACCGTGTCGCCGACGCCGTGCCAGTCGTGCAGCAGGAGGACGGCCGGGCGGCGCTCGTCGGCCTGCGCATCCCTTGCCAGGTAGCCCTCGAGGGCCACCCCCTCGTGCTCGTAGCCGAGCGTCTCGGTCTCGATCACCGCCCTGTCGCGGATCGGCACCTGCGCGAGCAGCGCCTCATGGGCGGGCGAGAGGGGCGACGGGGAATCGAACGTCACAACAGCTCCAGAGTCTTCGGTGCACACGCGACGGATGTCGCCTGCGGCCTGGCCTGCTGTGGCTCGAACGCGGAAAGCGCGCGGAAGCCCGATCGGGTGCGGGTCGGGTTCCCACGGCGCCAGCCTACCTCGGGTTCCGTTCGTGCGCGACGGACGTACGATGGGCGCATGGCCACGGAGTTCAGCAATGAAACGGATGCGAAACGGTACGCCATGCACATCGACGGCGAGCTGGTCGGCGTGCTGGATTACAGCATCCTGGGCGGTTCGATCTCGCTGACGAGGGCGTTCACCACCCCCGCGAAACGCGGGAAAGGGTATGCGGCGCAGCTGGTCGAATACGCCGTGAACGACATCGAGGCGAACACCGAGCTGCGGATCGTCCCGATGTGCTGGTACGTCGCCGACTGGTTCGAGGCGCACCAGGAGCGGTCGGGGCTGCTCGCCCGCAGGGCTGGCTGAGCCGTGCCGGAGCGCACAGCGGCGCGGATCACCGCGTTCGGCGACGCCGACGTCGTCCAGCTCGTCGACGAGGAGGTGCGCGCACCGCGCGGCACAGAGGTGGTCGTGCGGGTCACCCACGCGTCCGTCGGATCGACGGACGTGCTCGCGCGCCGCGGCGGTTACGTCTTCCACCCGTTCCCCGGGTTCGTCCCCGGATACGACTTCGTCGGCGTGCTCGAGACCGAGTCGGCCGTCTCTGCGGTGCTCGGGCTGCGCGCCGGAGCACGCGTCGCCGGGGTGCTCCCCGGGATGGGCGCGCACGCCACCCGGCTGGTCATCCCCGCCTCGCTCCTCGCCCCCGTTCCGGACGGACTCGACTCCGCGGTCGCCGCGACGGCGCCGCTCGACCTGGTGACCGCATCCCACGCCCTCCGGCTGGCGGAGGTGGATGCGGGCGGCAGCGTTCTCGTCCAGGGCGTCACCGGCCCGGTCGGTTCGTATGCCGCGCAGCTGGCAACGCGCGAGGGGCTGACGGTGTTCGGCAGCGCATCCACCCGGTCGAGGGAAGCGGCGGAGGCACTGGGCGTGACGTTCGTGGACTACACCGACCCGCTCTGGGCGGCGCGCGTCAAGAACGCGACGGACGGCGGGGCCGACGCCGCCATCGACCACACCGGGTCACCGGAGGTGCTGACCGCACTCTCGCCCCGCGGCACCTGGGTGCACACCGCGTTCGTCGGGCGCAGAGGACACGAGCGCGGCGACTCGCTGCGCGGCTCGCTCACCGCTGCAGCACACCGCTTCGGGGCACAGCGGCAGCGGGTGTGCTCGGTGCCGGGGCTGGTCGCGACGAGACGCAACGACTACCGCCGCGACCTCACGGCACTGCTCGGGATGCTCGCCGCCGGCGAACTGACCGCCCCCGCCGTGGATGCGGTGCCGTTCGAACGCATCCGGGATGCGCACCGCGCGGCAGACCGGGCACAGCGCGGCCGCAAGGTCGTCGTGACAATGCCGGAGTGACCGCGGCGGCCGGGAACCCCGCCCGGCGCGTGTGGGAGAGAACGCTCCCTCCCACACACGCAGCGGGTAAGTAGCCGGCGCGGTCGAAAGGGCCCCTGGATCCCAGCGTCTGCGCCAGCCGACCCCTTAAGCAAACCTCTTTGCATACCGGTCGGTCAACACGGACCCCTTCTTCTGGGGCGCTCGCCGCGTCAGGGCTGCGTCAGGCAGCGGGCGGAGCAGGCGGTGCGGGCGGCGTCGGCGCGGTCGGCGCGGCGGGCGCTGCGGCGGCAGGCGCCGGCGCAGGTGGCGCTGCATGCGCCCCACCGGCGGCCCCTCCGTCGTGCGCGAGGGCGCGGGCCTTCAGGTGCGCGAACTCCTCCTGGGTGATGACACCCTGGTCGAGGAGCTGCTTGGCCTTGGCGATCTCGTCGGCCGGGCTCGTGCTCGCGACGGTCCGGATGTACTGGTCGGTCGCGCTCTGCACCTGACGCGCTTCCTTCTGGCTGCGCTCCGCCATGCCCGGCCCGCGTGCGATCAGGTAGACCAGCGCGGTGAGGAACGGCACGAAGATCAGGAAGATGATCCACAGCGCCTTCCACCAGCCGTTGAGCTTGTGGTCGCGGAACAGGTCGCCCACGATCGAGAACAGCGCGAACAGGTACGCGATGAACGCGAAGCTCCAGAAGAAGAGCCAGATGATGTTCCAGAAGTTATCCCACATGATTCCCCACCCTCCGTGACCCCGGCCGAGGCGGGCCTGGGTATGCGCTGAGAGTAGCGCGGGAGGTTCGGCCCGTCTAGACCGCTTTACGGCCGGTGTTCTGCGACGGCGGAGCGGTCAGCGGCCGGACTCGCGGGCGTCGCGCGCCGCGCTGAGGTCGGCGTACGCCCGCTCCGTCTCGCGGTCGACGCGCATCCCGCGCGCCTGCAGTGCTGCCGGAAGCCACTCGCTCAACACGAACCGCCGACGACGCGGGATGCGGTCGACCGCGCTCTCGGCGCCGGTCGCGTGGCCGATCCAGCCGTGTTCCATACCCTGTACGAAGATTCCCTGTGCCATGACATGAACGTTACGGAAGAAAACATTCGGCCACGAGATGGCTTTGGGTCTTCCTTCGCAAAGATTCGGCCAGTATGCTGACGGGCATGATCCGCTCTGTCGCAGTGCCGCTCATCGACGACTTCGCCATGTTCGAATTCGGCGTCGTCTGCGAGGTCTTCGGCCTCGACCGCAGCTACGCCGGCATCGAGCCGTTCGACTTCCGGGTGTGCGCGATCGAGCCCGGCGTCCCCATCCCGAACCCGACAGGAGCGCCGATCATCGCGCCGTACGGGCTGGAGGCGATGGACGACGCCGACCTGATCGCCGTGCCGGCCGCGCGCATCAGGGACGAGTACCCGCCCGAGCTGATCGACGCCCTGCGCCGCGCGGCCGACCGCGGCGCGATCCTGCTCAGCGTGTGCTCCGGCGCGTTCATCCTCGGCGCGGCTGGGCTGCTCGACGGCCGCAAGGTCACGACGCACTGGCGCTACGCCGACGCGCTCGCCCGGCGCTTCCCCGCCGCAGATGTCGACGCCGATGTGCTGTTCGTCGACGACGGCAACCTGATCACGAGCGCCGGCACCTCCGCCGGGGTGGATGCGAGCCTGCACCTGGTGCGCAGGGAGCTCGGCAGTGCGACGGCCAACTCCATCGCACGCAACATGGTCGTCCCTCCGCAGCGCGACGGCGGCCAGCGGCAGTACATCGAACGGCCGGTGCCGGACTGCGCCGACGACACCTTCACCGAACTGCTCGCCCACCTCACGGAGAACCTCGACGAGAACCACACGGTCAGCGCGCTCGCCGACCGCGTGCACATGTCGACCCGCAGCTTCTCCCGCCGTTTCGTCGCGGAGACCGGGGTGTCGCCGATGCAGTGGCTGACCACGCAGCGCATCCTGCACGCTCGGCTGCTGCTGGAGACGACCGACCTGCCGGTGGATGAGGTGGCTCGCCAGTGCGGGTTCGCCAGCGCGACCCTGCTGCGCCACCACTTCGACGCGGAGGTCGGCGTCGCGCCGACGCGCTACCGCGCCGCGTTCGCCCGCCGCGAGCCCGCGCTCACCTCCCCCTGAAAATCGAGTCCGGACTTATGCACGCCCGACCCCGGCGTGTCGCGTACATAAGTCCGGACTCGATAGTTTCGGGGTGGGGTTGGGGACGCGGCGAGAGGAGCGGTGATGGGGCAGCGGGTGCAGTATGAGCGGTTCGGTGGGCCGGAGGTGCTCGAGCTGGTGGAAGTTCCGCCGCTGACGGCGCCGGCGGGCGGCGTGGTGGTGGACGTGCGGGCGGCGGGAGTGAACCCGATCGACGGGAAGATCCGGTCTGCGCTGCGGCCGAGCGGTCCGATCACCGGGGCGCGCGGGCTCGGTTCCGACGCTGCCGGGGTCGTGTCCGCGGTCGGCGACGGCGTCGCGGACTGGGCGGTGGGCGACGAGGTGGTGGTGCGCGGGGCGCACGGTGCGTACGCGAGCCAGCTCACCGCATCCACGGCCCAGCTGGTGCGGAAGCCGGGAGCGGTGACCTGGGAGCAGGCCGCCGCGATCGGGGTTCCGGTGAGCACCGCGTACCAGGCGCTGCGTTCGCTGGGCGTTGGGAAGGGGATGACGCTGCTCATCCACGGAGGCTCCGGCAGCGTGGGACGCGCGGCGATCCAGTTCGCGACACGTGACGGCGCGACCGTGGTGGCCACGGCGAGCGCGGGCAACCACGACGCCCTTCGCGCGCTCGGTGCGATCCCGGTGGAATACGGGCCGGGGCTGGTCGATCGCCTGCGCACCGCTGCCCCGCAGGGCTACGACCGCATCCTGGATGCGGTGGGCACCGACGAAGCGCTGGAGGCGTCCTTCGAACTGGTCGACGACCGCTCGCGGATCGGCACCATCGTGATGGGCGCACGCGCCGCGGAGTGGGGCATCCAGGCGTGGGCGGGTGGCAGTCCCGTTCCCCTCACGCCGCAGGAGCAGGCGTGGCGGGAGGAGGCGTACGGAGTTGCGCTCGACCTGATCGCACGCGGCGAGGTCGTGGTCGAGATCGCGCGGACGTTCCCGCTGGCCGAGGCGGCGGAGGCGCAGCGGCTGGTGGAGTCCGGTCACCCCGGCGGGAAGGTCATCCTGCTGCCGTGACGAGGGGGCGCAGCGGAGAAGAGGCGCCGGCGGGTGCGCCATAACCCCCGTGACGGCGTCGACCAACACCGGCGCCTCGTGCCCAAAATACTAGCATTAACCGGTCGTACGGTTTTTCGC
This sequence comes from Leifsonia araucanica, assembly GCF_051161895.1. NCBI lineage: Bacteria > Bacillati > Actinomycetota > Actinomycetes > Micrococcales > Microbacteriaceae > Leifsonia > Leifsonia araucanica. Next base: position 3,312,411 of record NZ_JBMBTW010000002.1, on the reverse strand, counting down.
TCCAGCCCTCGCCAGCGGGAGGTCGTCGCCCCGGTAATGACGGATCCTGCGCCAGTTCCGGAGGGCCAGCTGCACGCAGATCGCGACGGTGAGAACACCGCACACGATCACTCCCCAGGCCCGCGGATTCTCGCCCTGCGTCGGGATGGCCACGGCGAGCGCACCGGTCGCGATCGCCGTCAGAACGGCGAACGACAGCCCGATACCCACTCCGCGCCAGGCCTTGGCGCGCTCCACACGGTCGCCCATTCTCCGGAATTTACTCCCGCGAAGCGGTGAACACCAGATGAACGCGCGGTGAAGAGTCTGTGCACCGAGAAACGGCCGCACCCCATTCCGGGGTACGGCCGTTTCTCGTCGTTCCTGGACTACTCCTTGAACGCGTCCTTGACCTTCTCGCCGGCGTTCTTCAGGTCGGCCTTGGTCTGGTCCGCCTTGCCCTCAGCTTCGAGGCGCTCGTTGTCGGTGACCTTGCCAGCCGCTTCCTTGGCCTTGCCCCCTGCGTTCTCAGCAGCGTTGTGGATCTTGTCGTCGAGTCCCATGACGATCCTCCCTTTCTCACGCATTCGCGTCGGCTGTCCCGCCGACCTGTGAACGACGCTCCCACTCCCCGCCCGTCGCTTCTACCCCCTTGCCAGGAACTTCGGAGAATGCGGGCCTTCCCAGCGGGGGCGGACACGAAGAGGATGACAAACGTGAGCACCAGCAGCTATCGAATCCAGATCACCCCCGAATTCACCGTGCGCGATGCGGCGCAACTCCTCGGCTATCTGCGGAGGCTCGGCGTGGGCTGGGTGTACCTCTCCCCTCTCCTGGAGGCGGAGCCGGGATCCGCGCACGGCTACGACGTGATCGACCACTCCCGCGTCGACCCGGCCCGCGGAGGAGAGGATGCGCTGCGCGCGTTCTCCGACGCCGCCCACCGCCGCGGACTGCGGGTGCTCGTCGACATCGTGCCCAACCACGTCGGCATCGCGACGCCGCGCCTGAACGCGTGGTGGTGGGATCTGCTCACGCACGGCCAGGACTCCGCGTACGCCGGCCACTTCGACATCGACTGGGCGGCAGGAGGAGGGCGGGTGCGCATCCCGGTGCTGGGAAGCGACGACGACACCGCAGAGCTGCAGCTCGTCGACGGCGAGCTGCGCTACTACGAGCACCGCTTCCCCATCGCGCCGGGCACGGAGGGCGGGAGCCCCGCCGAGGTGCACGACCGCCAGCACTACGAGCTGGTCTCCTGGCGGCGCGCAGACCACGACCTCAACTACCGCCGGTTCTTCGCGGTGAACACGCTCGCGGGCATCCGGGTGGAGGACGAGAAGGTCTTCGACGACTCCCACGTCGAGATCGGCAGGTGGATGCGCGACGGCCTCGTCGACGGGCTCAGGGTCGACCACCCGGACGGCCTCGCCGACCCCGGAGGCTACCTGGAGCGCCTCGGCGCGCTCGCCGACGGCAAGCCGGTGTGGGTGGAGAAGATCATCGAGGGCGACGAGCGCATCCCGGACTGGCCGGTCAGCGGCACGACGGGGTACGACGCGCTGGCGCTGATCGACCGCGTCTTCGTCGACCAGGCGGGCGAGCAGGAACTCACCGAGCTCGCGGGCGACGCGGAGACGGACTGGGCGACGCTCGTGCACGACCGCAAGCGCGCCGTGGCCGACGGCATCCTGAACTCGGAGGTGCGCAGGATCGCCCGCCAGCTGGACGGCGGAGATGCCGGGGAGGACACGGTCGACGCCATCGCCGAGCTCGCCGCCTGCTTCCCCGTCTACCGCAGCTACCTTCCGTTCGGTCTCGAACACCTCCACACCGCACGGGATGCCGCGCTGGCCTCCCGGCCGGACATCGCCGACGCCATCGGCCGCGTCTCCGAGCGCCTGTCCGACCCTGCCGACCCCGCAGCCGTCCGGTTCCAGCAGACCAGCGGGATGATCATGGCCAAGGGCGTCGAGGACAACGCCTTCTACCGGTACACGCGGCTCATCACGCTCACCGAGGTGGGGGCGGAGCCTGCAGAGTTCGCGGTGCCCGTCGCCACGTTCCACGAGCGACAGGCCGACCGGCAGGCCCGTCTGCCCGAGTCGCTGACCACGCTGAGCACGCACGACACCAAGCGCGGGGAGGACACCCGCGCCCGCGTCTCCGCCCTGGCGGAGGTGCCGGAGGCGTGGGCGCGGTTCCTGCGGGAGGTGGGCGCCCGCGCATCCATCGGCGACCCGTCGCTGGAGGACGGACTGTGGCAGGCCGCGGTCGGCGCGTGGCCGATCTCGCGTGAGCGGTTGCGCGAATACGCGCTCAAGGCCGCCCGCGAGGCTGGGACGCGCACGTCGTGGACGGACGGGGACGCAGAGTTCGAGGAGCGCCTGCTCGGCCTGGTCGACGCGGCATACGACGACGACATCGTGCGCGGAGAGATCGAGGCGATCGTCGCGCGCATCGACGCGGCGGGAGCATCCAACGGCCTCGGCGCCAAGCTGCTGCAGCTGCTCTCCCCCGGGATGCCGGACGTCTACCAGGGCAGCGAGCGCTGGGAGCAGTCGCTGGTCGACCCGGACAACCGGCGCCCGGTCGGCTTCGAGGTGGCGGATGCGCTGCTCGCCAGGATCGACGACGGCTGGCTGCCGGAGATCGACTCCTCCGGGGCTGCGAAGGTGCTCGTCACCTCGCGCGCTCTGCGCCTGCGCCGCGACGGGCCTGACCTGTTCACGACGTATCGGCCGGTGCTCGCGGAGGGCGCTCAGGCCGACCACCTCGTCGGCTTCGACCGCGGCGGCGCCATCGCGCTCGCAACCAGGCTCCCCATCGGCCTCTCCGCCGCTGGAGGCTGGGGAGACACGACCATCGACCTCGGAGGACAACGGATGCGCGACGAACTGACCGGCGCGGAGCACACGGGGGTCACCCCGCTGGCCACGATCTTCGAGCGCTACCCGGTCGCGCTGCTGGTGGCGCTGTGAACCGGCGGTTCCCGGTGTGGGCGCCCGGCGCATCCACCGTCTCCCTGGTGGTCGGCGGCGGAGACAGCGGCGCGGAGCACGCCCTGACGCGCACGGACGGCGGCTGGTGGCAGCTCGACGCGCCGCTGCCGGGCGACGCCCCGCTCGACTACGGCTTCGTGGTCGACGGAGACGGGCCGCATCCCGACCCCCGGTCGCTGCGGCAGCCGCACGGCGTGCACGAGCTGAGCCGCGAGTTCGACCCGTCCGCGCACGAGTGGGTGGACGGAGCATGGCGCGGCAGGGGGCTGACCGGCGCCGTGATCTACGAACTGCACATCGGCACCTTCACCCCCACCGGAACGCTCGACTCCGCCGTCGCCCGGCTCGACCACCTCGTCGAGCTGGGGGTGGATGCGGTCGAGCTGCTGCCGGTCAACGCGTTCAACGGCGAGCACGGCTGGGGCTACGACGGCGTGCTCTGGTACGCCGTGCACGAGCCGTACGGCGGCCCAGCCGCATACCAGCGGTTCGTCGACGCCTGCCACGCCCGCGGCCTCGCGGTGATCCAGGACGTGGTCTACAACCATCTCGGCCCGAGCGGCAACTACCTGCCGGTCTACGGCCCGTATCTGGGCGACGGCCACAGCACCTGGGGAGCGTCGGTCAACCTCGACGGGCCGCAGTCCGACGAGGTGCGGCAGTACATCGTCGACAACGCCCTGTACTGGCTGCGCGAGCTGCACGTCGACGGGTTGCGACTGGATGCTGTCCACGCCCTGCACGACGAACGCGCCGTGCACATCCTGGAGGAGCTGGCGACCAGGGTGGACGAGGCGAGCGCCGAGCTCGGCCGCCCGCTCACGCTGATCGCCGAGAGCGACCTCAACGACCCACGCATCATCCGTGACCGCGCGCGCACCGGCTACGGCATCGGCGCCCAATGGGACGACGACGTGCACCACGCCATCCACGCGAACCTCACCGGCGAGACCACCGGGTACTACGCCGACTTCGCGGGAGTGGCGTCGCTGGCGAAGGTGTTCGACCGCGGCTTCTTCCACGACGGCACCTGGTCGAGCTTCCGGGAACGCCATCACGGACGGCCACTGGATGCGGACATCCCGCACACCAGGCTCGTCGCGTTCAGCCAGGATCACGACCAGATCGGAAACAGGGCGGTCGGCGACCGGCTCACCGCCACGCTCACCCAGGAGCAGCTGGCGGCCGCCGCGACGCTCACGCTGCTCGGGCCGTTCACGCCCATGCTGTTCATGGGTGAGGAGTGGGGCGCGACGACACCGTGGCAGTTCTTCACCTCGCACCCGGAGAAGGAGCTCGGCGAGGCGACAGTCCGCGGCCGGATCGCCGAGTTCGCGAAGATGGGCTGGGATCCCGACGTGGTCCCCGACCCGCAGGATCCGGAGACGTTCGAGCGTTCGCATCTCGACTGGTCCGAGCCGGAGCAGCAGGAGCACGCGCGGCTGCTCGCGTTCTACCGCGACCTCATCGCGCTGCGCCGCACCGTCCCCGCCGATGCGCGGGCGACGGACATCGTCGCAGACGGCGACGTGTTCTCGTTCACCAGAGGCAGGATGCGCGTGCTGGTGAACCTGCGCGGCGACCGCCTGCCGGAAAGTACGGGCTCGACCCCGGATGCGCTGCTCCGGTTCGGCGACGCTGTGCGGGTCGCGCCCGCGGGCTAGCGGACGCCCCCGCGCCTGTCAACGGGTGGCGGCAGGCGACGATGTCTAGATAATCTAACGATTCACCACGAGGCGAGGCTGGCATGAACACAACGGAATATCGAGCGGGACGCGCATGACCGAGCAGGCATCCCGTCGGTATCCGCTGGGGGTCACCCTGGTCGATGGCGGCGCCAACGTGGCGGTCTACAGCGAGCACGCAGACGCCGTGTACGTCTGCGTCTTCGCCGACGACGGCACGGAGACCAGGACCGAGCTGACCAAGCGCACGGCGCACGTCTTCCACGGCATCGTGCCGGGGCTCACGCCGGGCACGAAGTACGGGCTGCGGGTCTCCGGCCCGTGGGACCCGGAGAACGGGCTCCGCTTCAACGACAAGAAGGTGCTGCTCGACCCGCACGCCCGCGCGGTCACCGGCGCGTTCGACACCGGTCAGGCGGTGTTCGGGCACAGCCTGGACGACCCGGACCAGCTCGACGAGACCGACGGAGCGGGGCACGTCGCCCTGTCCGTCGTCATCGACCCGAACTCGTTCGACTGGGGAGACGACCGGCCGCCGGCGACCCCGCTCTCCGAGACGGTCGTCTACGAGACGCACGTGAAGGGCTTCACCAAGCTGCTCGACGAGGTGCCGGAGGACGCGCGCGGCACGTACGCCGGGCTGGCGCATCCCGCCGCCATCGACAAGCTGACCTCGCTCGGCGTCACCGCCGTCGAGCTGATGCCCGTGCATCAGTTCCTGCAGGATGCGCACCTCCAGGAGAAGGGGCTGCGCAACTACTGGGGATACAACACGATCGGGTTCTTCGCCCCGCACGGCGAGTACGCCGCCTCCGGCGACGCCGGCCAGCAGGTGGACGAGTTCAAGGGCATGGTCAAGGCGCTGCACGCTGCCGGCCTCGAAGTGATCCTCGATGTGGTCTACAACCACACCGCCGAGGGCAACGACCTCGGCCCGACCCTCAGCTTCAAAGGCATCGACAACCCCGCGTATTACCGGCTCGTCGAAGACGACGCTGCGCACTACTTCGACACGACGGGCACCGGCAACAGCGTGAACGTCAGCCACCCCGCCGCGCTGCAGCTGATCATGGACTCGCTGCGCTACTGGGTCACCGAGATGCACGTCGACGGGTTCCGCTTCGACCTCGCGACCACCCTCACCCGGCAGGGTGGAGACGCCAGCCTGCACAGCGCGTTCCTCACCCTCGTGCAGCAGGACCCCACCCTCGCGACGGTCAAGCTGATCGCGGAGCCGTGGGACACCGCCGGCTACCAGGTGGGCGGGTTCCCCGCCGGCTGGTCGGAGTGGAACGGGAAGTTCCGCGACGACGTGCGCGATTACTGGCGCGGCACGGACGGGATGCTCGCGACGCTCTCGCAGCGCGTGCTCGGCAGCCCGGACGTCTACGAGGACTCCCGCCGCTCCCCGCTGTCCAGCGTCAACTTCGTCACCGCCCACGACGGCTTCACCCTCGCCGACCTCACCAGCTACGACGAGAAGCACAACGAGGCGAACGGCGAGGACAACGCCGACGGCGAATCCGACAACCGCTCATGCAACAACGGTGTGGAAGGCCCGACGGACGACCCGGAGATCACCGCCAGGCGCACACGCCAGCGGAAGAACTTCCTCGCCACCGTTCTGCTCTCCGCCGGCGTGCCGATGGTCCTCGGGGGCGACGAGCTGGGGCGCACCCAGCAGGGCAACAACAACGCGTACTGCCAGGACAACGAGATCTCCTGGTTCCACTGGGAGGACGCGGACACCGAGCTGCGCGACTTCACCACCGCGCTCATCCGGTTGCGCAGGGCGGAGCCGGCTCTGCGTCCTGACTGGTACCGGCAGGCGCCGGAGACGGGCGCGACGGACACGGTGCACATCGTGCGTGCCGACGGCGAGCCGTTCTCGGACGAGGACTGGGAGGACGCGGACGCCAAGTCGATCGCGTTCGAGCTGCGCCACGCCGGGTCGGACAGCTTCCTGCTGCTGCTCAACGCGTCGGAGAACGGCGTCGACTTCGCACTCCCGGAGACCGACGGAGGGGCATGGGAGCTGGAGTTGTCGAGCGACCTCGAGCTCGCGGTCGAGCATCCGGAGTCCCTGATTGTGGGCGAGACCTCGTTCGCGCTGCTGCGTTCGCGGGCTGGCTGATGTCCGAGCACGAAGTGCCCGCCCTCCTCGGCCGGTACCGGCCGCACACCCTCATCGGCAGGGGCGGGGAGGCACGGGTGTTCCGCGCGACGGACGAGCTCCTCGACCGCGAGGTCGCCATCAAGGTCTACCGCTCCGGCGGCGAGGAGGAGATGCTGCAGTACCGCAGGGAGCAGGCGGCGCTCGCGCGGCTCAGCCACCACGGCATCGTGTCCCTGATCGACGCCGGCGTCGACTACTCGGCGCTCGACGACCCCCGGCCGTTCCTGGTGATGGAGCTGGTGTCGGGGACCGACCTGCAGACCGCGATCGTGGAGCGCACCCTCGCCGAGCGGGAGATCGCCGAGATCGCCTACGACGTGTCAGAGGCGCTCGAATACGTGCACGCCAACGGGGTGGTGCACCGCGACATCAAGCCGTCGAACATCATGCTGGTGTCCTACGGCACCACGACGTTCCGCGCACGGGCGCGCATCACCGACTTCGGCATCGCCAGCGGGATCGTCGGGCCGGAGCCGGACGAGAACGGCACGACGACCGGCACGGCCGCCTACCTGAGTCCGGAGCAGGCGTCGCGCGAGCACGCCACCCCGGCCAGCGACGTGTACTCGCTCGGCCTCGTGCTGCTGGAGTGCTTCACGCGCACGGTCACCTTCCCCGGCTCCGCCGTGGAGTCCGCCCTGGCGCGGCTGCGGACCGACCCGCCCATCCCGAGCGACCTGCCCGGCCAGTGGACGGCGCTGCTGACGGCCATGACCGCGCGCGACCCCCTCGCCCGGCCGCCGTTCGCAACGCTCACCGCCGCATTCCGCGACGCGGTCATCGAGTCCGACGGTGTTCACGCCTCCGCTGGGGTTTCGCGCGACTAGCTTCAGACCCGGTTCTGGAGCAGGCCGCGGATGGTGTGGGGCACGGTCTCGTCCTGGAGGGACGTGGTGTCACCGAGAGGGCGTCCGTCGAAGAGGTCGACGAGGAGCCTGCGCATGATCTTGCCCGAGCGGGTCTTGGGGAGGTCGGGGACGATGACGATGTGACGCGGCTTCGCGATGGCGCCGATCTCCCGCGTCACCTGATCGCGCAGCACCTGCCCGCTGGGCGGCTGCTCGGTGGACGCCTGGCCGCTCGGCACGACGAACGCGGCGACGGCCTGGCCGGTGGTCGCGTCGTCGACGCCGACGACGGCGGCCTCTCCGACCTGGGGATGCGCGACCAGCGCCGACTCGATCTCGATCGTCGACAGGCGGTGCCCTGACACGTTGATGACGTCGTCCAGGCGGCCGAGCAGCCAGATGTAGCCGTCCTCGTCCACGGCGGCGCCGTCACCGGCGAGGAAGTAGCCGTGCTCGGCGAACGTGGCCCAGTACGAGTCCCGGTAGCGCTCCGGGTTGCCCCACACCGTGCGCGCCATCGACGGCCAGGTGCCGTCGATCACGATGGAGCCGCCGGAGCCGCGCGGGACGTCCACGCCGTTCTCGTCCACGACACGCACCGTCACGCCGGGCACGGCCGTGGTCGCCGATCCGGGTTTAAGCGCGGTCACGCCGGGCAGCGGCGCGACGATGGCGGAGCCGGACTCCGACTGCCACCAGGTGTCGACCACGGGAGCGCTTCCCGCACCGAGCTGCTCCCTGAACCACACCCACGCCTCGGGGTTGATGGCCTCGCCGACCGTGCCGAGCAGCCGGATGCTCGACAGCTCCCAGCCGTCGCCCAGTCCATCGGGGAACCAGGTCATGAACGTCCGGATGAGCGTCGGCGCCGTGTAATACGTGGTGACCCCGTAGCGCTCGATGATCTCGAAGTGCCGCCCGGGATGCGGGGTGTTCGGCGTCCCCTCGTAGATGACGGAGGTGGCTCCGTTGGAGAACGGACCGTAGAGCACGTAGGTGTGCGCCGTCACCCAGGCGAGGTCGGCCGTGCACCAGTACACGTCGGACTCCTTGGCGTCGAACAGCGCCCAGTGGCTCCACGACGCCTGGGTGAGGTAGCCGCCCGTCGTGTGCACGACGCCCTTCGGCGTGCCGGTCGTGCCGGAGGTGTAGATGATGAACAGCGGCGTCTCCGCGTCGAAGAACTCCGGCTCGTGGGTCTCCGGCGCCGCATCCACGATCTCGTGCCACCAGACATCGCGGCCCTCCTGCCACGGGATGTCCGGGGTCAGGTCGCCGGTGCGGCGCACCACGAGCACGTGCTCGACGGCGTTGGCCCCCGCGACGGCCGCGTCGGCGTTGGCCTTCACCGGAACCGCGGTGCCTCGGCGGAACTGGCCGTCGGAGGTGACGAGCAGCTTCGCACCGGTGTCCTCCACCCGGAAGCGCAGCGCCTCCGCCGAGAACCCGCCGAACACGAGGGAGTGGATGGCGCCGACGCGCGCGATGGCGAGCGTGATGACGATGGTCTCCGGGATCACCGGCAGGTAGACGACCACCCGGTCGCCCTGCCCGATGCCGAGGGCCGTGAGCGCGTTGGCCGCCTTCGCGACCCGGCGCTGCAGCTCGGCGTATGTGATGGTCTCCGTGTCGCCCGGCTCCCCGACGAAGTGGATGGCGACCCTGTCCCCGTTGCCGGCGTCCACGTGCCGGTCGACGCAGTTGACGGCGGCGTTCAGCCGGCCGCCCGCGAACCACTCGGCGCGCGGGATGCTCAGCTCGCCGTCCGTGCCGGCGGTCGCGGGCTCCCAGGTGTGAGCGGTGTGCCACGGCTCCGCCCAGTCCAGCCGCGCGGCCTGACGCTCCCAGAACGCGACGGGGTCGCTGGCGTCGTCGAACGCATCCGCCCCCACGTTCGCCTGCGCCGCGAACGCGTCGGTCGGCGGATAGAGGCGGGTCTCGCGGCCGAGGTTCTCGATGGTGGAGCTCACCCTCCGACGCTAGCGGCGGGGGCCGCGGCCGGGCGCTGCGCGGCGTAAGGGGACGTAACGCTTGACCGCGCGCAAGGAGTGAGTGTACAGTCACTCACATGTCCTCCTCCTCGCGCTCCACCCTCTCGACCGCCGAAGAACGGCGCGAGACCGTGATCGCCAGCGCCATCGACGTGTTCGGGGCGTCCGGCTACCTCGGCACCCCGATCTCGGCGGTCGCCGAGCATGCCCGGATCTCCCCCGCATACGTGTTCAAGCTGTTCCCCGGCAAGGAGAAGCTGTTCGTGGCCGCCCTGGATCGCTGCTTCGACCGCATCGAGGACGCCCTCGACACGGGCGCGGCGGCGAGCGCGAGCCAGTCGCCCTCCGACATCCTCTACACAATGGGCGACGCGTACGCGGAGCTCATCGCGGACCGCTCGCTGCTCATGCTCCAGGTTCACGCCCAGTCGGCAGCAGCAGAGCCGGAGATCGGCGCGGCCCTGCGGCGGGGCATGGCCAGGATCACCCGCTTCACCAAGACGCGCTCCGGCGCGACGGACGACGAGGTGCAGCGCTTCATCGCCTTCGGGCAGCTGTGCCACCTCATCGTGACCGCCGGGATCGAGAGCGACTCGTCCGACTGGGCCCGCATCCTCACCGCAGGCATCCGGCACCCGTAGCCGCCCCTTCCCCGCTCCCCTTCTTCTCACACTTCTCATCGCACCATCCGTTTTTCACACCCAGAAGAGTGACTGATCAGTCACTCACTATCGGAAGGAATCGCTCATGTCCCTCGAATCCACCACTGTCGGCGCCCCGGCCGCCACCCGCAGCGCGCATCGCTGGTGGGCGCTCGGCGTGCTCGCCCTCGCCCAGTTCCTCGTCGTGCTCGACGCCTCCATCGTGAACATCGCCCTCCCGGCACTGGGCACGCAGCTCCACCTCGACACCGCCGCGCTCGCGTGGGTCATCACCGCATACGTGCTGCCCTTCGGCGGACTCCTCCTGCTCGGTGGGCGACTCGCCGACCGCTACGGCCACCGCCGCGTCTTCCTGATCGGCGTCGCCGGCTTCGTGGTCGCGTCCGCCATCGCCGGGCTCTCGGTGAACGGCGGGATGCTGCTGGCGGCCCGCGCCGTCCAGGGCGCATCCGCCGCACTGCTCGCACCGGCCTCCCTCGCGCTGGTCACCCAGCTGTTCGTCACCGGACGGGACCGCGCGAAGGCCCTCGGCGTCTGGGGCGCCGTCGCCGGGATCGGGAGCGCCGCCGGCGTGCTCCTCGGCGGCGTGCTCACCGCGCTGCTCGGCTGGCAGGCCGTGTTCTTCGTGAACGTGCCGGTGGGCGTCGTGGTGCTCGTCGCCATCCCGTTCCTGGTCGGTCGCGATCCTGCCGGTGACCGCCAGCGCATGGACATCGCGGGGGCGGCCACGATCACCGCAGGGCTCACCGCGCTCGTCGCCGCACTCAGCTTCGCCGGTCAGCTCGGCTGGGCGAACCCGGTCACCCTCGGCACATCGGCCGCCGCGCTCGCCCTCCTGGCCGCGTTCGTGCTGGTCGAACGGCGCGCTGCACATCCGCTGGTGCCGTTCGCGTTCTTCCGCAACAGGGACGCAGCCACCGGCAACGTCGTCATGCTCCTCGCCGGCGGCGCGACGACAGCGCTCTTCTTCGCCCTCTCCGTCTACCTGCAGGAGGTGCTCGGCTACGACGCCCTCACCGCGGGGATCAGCCAGCTCCCCCTCGCCGGGTCGCTCGTTGTGATCGCCGCCGTCGTGCCGGCCCTGATCGCCAAGCTCGGACTGCGGCCGACCCTCGTGGCCGCCCTCGTGGTCTTCGCCGGCGGGATGCTCTGGCTCGCCGCAGCAGGACCGCACGCCTCGTTCGTGGGCGGGCTCCTCGGCCCGAGCATCCTGATCGGCGCCGGGCTGGGAGCAGGCTTCATCACGGCCACGCAGCTCGCGGTCGACGGCGCAACCGCCCAGGACTCCGGACTCGCGAGCGGGCTCGTCAACACCAGCCAGCAGATCGGAGGGGCGCTTGGTCTGGCGGTCCTCGGCAGCGTGGCGGCCGCCCGCACCACGGCGGGACTCAGCGCCGGCGACCCTGCGGCCACCGCGGTCTCCGACGGCTTCTCCCTGCTGTTCGTCGGGACCGCCGTCCTCGCGATCATCGGCGCGGTCGTCGTCGTCCTGCTGCGTCAGCGCCGAACGGGAGCATGATGGTCTCCATGGATGCTGTCGACGCCCTGAACGAGATCGCCTTCTGGCTAGAACGGGAACTCGCCCCCACGTTCAAGGTGCAGGCCTTCCGGAGGGCGGCGGGCACCATCGCCCCGCTCAGCGCCGACGAGCTGCGGGACCGCGTGGCGGACGGGCGGCTGAAGCGCACGAAGGGCATCGGCGACCGCACCTTCCAGGTGATCTCGCAGGCGGTGGACGGACAGGTGCCGGACTACCTGGCCGATCTGCGCGAGAAGAACGCGCATCCACTGGCCGAGGGCGGCGACGAGCTGCGGGCGGCGCTGCGCGGAGACCTGCACGCGCACACCGAGTGGTCGGACGGCACGACGCCGATCGAGGCGATGGCCGCGGCGGCCGCGACGCTCGGCCGCGAGTACCAGGCGATCACCGACCACTCGCCCACCCTCACCGTCGCCAACGGGCTGAGTGCCGAACGTCTCGCCGAACAGCTCGACGTGATCGCGGCGCTCGACACCGGGAGCGTGCAGCTGCTCACCGGGATCGAGGTGGACATCCTGGAGAGCGGAGAGCTCGATCAGACGCCCGAGCTGCTCGGCAGGCTCGACGTGGTCGTCGCGAGCGTGCACTCCAAGCTGCGCTCGGACAGGGCGACGATGACCGCCAGGATGCTCGGCGGCATCCGCGACCCGCACACCAACGTGCTCGGGCACTGCACGGGGCGGCTGGTCTCCGGCTCGCGCGGCACGCGGCCGCCGTCGGAGTTCGACGCGGAGCGGGTGTTCGCCGCGTGCGCGGAGAACGACGTCGCGGTGGAGATCAACTCGCGGCCGGAACGGCAGGACCCGCCAGACGACCTCATCCAGCTGGCCCTGGCGGCCGGATGCGTGTTCAGCATCGACACCGACGCCCACGCTCCCGGCCAGCTCGACTTCCTGGCGTACGGAGCAGCCCGCGCCGCCGCCAACGGCGTCCCCGCCGACCGCATCGTCACCACCTGGCCGCTCCCCCGTCTCCGGGAGTGGCTCGCCGCCAAATAGGCGAGGCGGACCGGGGGTCAGGGCCCGGGGTCAGTTGCCCCAGGCGGAGGCGGGCGCCTTGACCAGCTGCACGGGGGCGGTGCTCCAGTGGGAGCCGTTGCCGTAGTGGCTGGTGGCCCACGGAGACGCCCAGATGGCCGCTGCGGTCGCGTCGGCGGAGGTGCCGGCCGTGAGGCCCGCGACGATGCCCGGGTAACCGCGCTGCAGGTTCTTCGCCGCGTACTCTGCGGCGGTGGTGAGGTCCGGATAGCTGCCGAGACCAGCCCCTCCGCCGGAGCCGTAGCCGTTGTTCAGCGGGTTGTTGCGGTTCCACCAGTCGGGAGGACCGTTCTCCTGGCGCATCCAGCGCAGCATCACCTGCACGTTCGCGTCGGTCTGCGGCCACCCGCCGAACATCAGGACGAGCTTCGCCCAGTCGGCGTTCGTGCCGTTGTTGCTGAGGGTCTGCACGCCGTCGGTCGCGGAGAGCTGGTCGCGGGCGACGACCGGAGCGGCGATGGTCGCATCCACGTCGATGCGCTGCGCGGGGGTGTGATCCGGCGCATCCGTGCCGGGGGCGACGGTGCTGACCGGGGCAGCCAGAGTCGCCGCGAGGGCGGCATCCGTCGGCACGATCGAGAAGCCGGTGATGAGCGCCAGGACGGCGAGCGTCACGCCGATCCTGTGGTGCACGGGCACCCTCGGCCCCGGTGTGCGCAGGGCAGCACGGCGTTCCGCCGAGCGGCGGCCATGACTGCGGGGGCTGGTGGATGCGGACTGCATACCCGTTCGAGGGTAGCAAAGGCTCGCGGAAAGGTCACCGGGATCCGCGGAATCGATGGGCCGCGCGCCTGAGCGTGCGTACATTCTGGGAAGGACCGCTCACCAGATGTCGAATCGGCCGCACCCCGTTCGACGTGAAGGAGACAGAGCCGATAAGGAGACGACGATGAAGTATCTGCTGACGATCTACAACACCGACGAGTTCGTGACCAGGATGGAGGCAGACCTGAAAGACGAGTTCGAGCGGGCGCACCAGGAGCTCCAGCGCGAGCTGACGGCGAGCGGCGAGCTGGTCGATACCCAAGAGCTCAGCGTGACGGACGCGCGGGTCGTGAGGACCGACGCTCACGGCGTGCACGTCACCGACGGGCCGTTCACCGAGAGCAAGGAGTTCGTCGGCGGCTACTACCTGGTCGACGTCTACGGCATCGACAGGGCGGTCGAGCTGGCGGCGCGGTTCGTCGAAGCGCGCTTCGCGCCGGTCGAGGTGCGGGCGCTCGGGGCGTAGCCGCATCCGGGGACGAGATCGGCGGCGGCGCTCGCTACCCGAAAGCTCGCGCCGCCGCCACAAACCGGGAGTGCAGTTCTGCCGTCCGTCCCGAATACGGTCCGGCCTGCCATCCGGCGATCACTCCATACGGTAGACCGCTCTGTGCAGAGCGCATGTCCACTCTTCGGGGGACAGCCGCGAGGGCGTCAGCGCACGGCCGCGTCAGCGCACAGCGGCGTCAGCGCATCGAGGCGGCGGCGGGGCAGTCGAACGGGTCGCGCGCGGACAGGCCGACGCGGTTGAGGTATTCGATGACGATGCCGTACGAGTTCATCAGCGAGGTCTCGGTGTACGGGATGTTCTCGGTCTGGCAGTGCTCGCGCACGATGGCGGCGGCCTTGCGCAGGTGCGGCCTGGCCATGCTCGGGAACAGGTGGTGCTCGACCTGGTAGTTCAGGCCGCCCAGCAGACCGGTCATGCCGAAGCCGACCACGTTGCGGGAGGTGAGCACCTGGCGGCTGAGGAAGTCGACCTTCACGCCCGGGGCGATCAGCGGCATGCCCTTGTGGTTCGGGGCGAAGCTCGCACCCATGTACAGGCCGAAGACGGCGAGCTGCACGCCGATGAAGGCGAACGCCATCCCGAGCGGCAGCAGCCAGAAGATGGCGCCGAAGTAGAGGCTGAAACGGATCGCGAGGAACGCGAACTCCTTGCCGCGCCCATCCACCTTGCCGCGCTGGAACAGGGTGCCGAACGAGCGGCCGTGCAGGTTGAAGCCCTCGAGCAGCAGCAGCGGGAAGAACAGGTAGCCCTGCTTCCTGGTGATGAAGGCGAGGAACCCGGTGCGCTTCGCGGCGTCCTCCTCGACGAACGAGATGGTGTCGACCTCGATGTCCGGGTCTTTGCCGATGGTGTTGGGGTTGGCGTGGTGACGGGTGTGCTTCGTCATCCACCACGAGTAGCTGATGCCGACGACCAGGGTGGCGAGCATCCTGCCGAGGCGGTCGTTCGTGGGGCCGGATGCGGCGATCTGACGGTGCGACGCCTCGTGGGCGAGGAACGCGAACTGCGTGAAGATCAGGCCGAGGGCTGCCGCGATGAGCAGCTGGAACCAGCTGTCTCCGAGCAGGATCATCCCGGCGACCGCTCCGCCGAGGGCGAGGACGAGAGCGCCGGCGACGAGAGCGTAGAACAGCTTCGCCCTGCGCAGCAGGCCCTGGTCGCGGACGGTGTTCAGCAGGATCTTGAAGCTCTGGGTGACCGGGGGCGCCGCTTCGATGCGGGGGCCGGTGCGGCGAATCGGGCCGAGCGTGGATGCCCGGGGTGCGGCGGTAGGGGCGAGCGAAACCATATGCGGGCCGTTCGGTTGGATCGACTTCCCAGCCAATATGGGGGTGGGCTGCTCGCCCGGATGGCCCCACCATATCCCGCACTCCCTGGGAGCCCGGCGCGACCCGGGCAAATCCCCAGCCTCGGTTTTCGCGAGATGCCGGCAACTGTCGCAAAACGCCCGGGATACGCGACAGTTACGGGTATCTCGCGGCGGTGTTCCGCAGGAACAGGATGATCCAGCTGAAGATGAGGATGGCCGCCACGAGCTCGACCGCGGTGAGGTTGTAGTAGCCGACGGCGAAGAACACGGCGAGCACCACCACCACGCCCACGTACACGTAGCCGAGCAGCAGGAACACGCGCGGCATCGCGGGCACCCACCAGCGCAACCCGATCACGAGGGCGGCGAACACGACGGCCATTCCGGATGCGACGGTGTTGTGCAGCACGAAGAACCGGTCGACGGGAAACACGCCGACGCACCCGAGGAACACTCCGATCAGCACGAACGCCCACCGCACGAGGTCGCGGCCCCTGCGACTCGCGTCATCCGGGGTCGGGATGCCCGCCGTCGCCACCCGCGCGATGATCACGACGATCGCTCCGGCCACGATCAGCGTCAGGTTGAACGCGAAGGCGGAGAGGTCGTCCGTCATCCCGAGCGCCGACAGGTTCTTCTGCCACCAGAGCGGGTCGGACGAACTCAGCATGCTCGTGAACACGCCGACCACCAGGAAGACCGCGAGCACGAGCGAGAGCAGCATCGACGTCAGCTGCACGGCGGTCAGGAACACGACGTAGGCGGTGAGGGCCAGCGAGACCCCGGCCAGCACAGCGCCCGGCAGTGTGAACACCACGGCGCCCTGGAAGCTGCGCTCCACCACGTCCGAGATGGCCGTCCAGGCGAGCAGCGCGATCAGCCCGACCGCCACGGCGAGCGCCACCACGTCGAACACGGCCAGGCGCAGCGGTGGGCGCGCTCCCGCATCCCGGTGCGGAACCACGTCGATCAGGATGCGCCCGAGCGCGAACACCACGGCGGCGGTCACGGCGCCGCCGATCGCGGCGAACTCGCCGATCGAGCCGCGGCCGGAGATGGGCAGGTCCCTGTCCCAGAACACGAACAGCGCGACGATTCCGCCGACGACGAAGACCGCGGCCCCGATGAGAAGCGCAGACGACTCGACGGACTCGACGCTGCCCACCGGCCTCCGCAGCACACGGGACAGTGGATGCGCGCCCCGCGCCGGCGCCTCGGCGGTCACTTCCTGGGTCGTCACGGTTCCCCGACCCTAGCCGGCCGGATTCCGCAGGGGCACGCGCACGTCGGCGCCGCCCTCCTCCGTGAGCCTGTCCCGCACCTTCACGAGCATCGGCGCCGGCGCGAATCCCCCGGCCAGCAGCGCCTCGCCCTGCCGGAAGCTGGGCGCGTGCGCGAGCAGCGACGGCGGCGCGAAGCCGAAGATCGTGCCGAGCTCCTCCAGGTCGAGCGGTGAGCTCATCCGCATCAGGGCGAGGTTGTCGCACTGGGAGACGATGTTCGGGTGCACCTTCGACGGCCGCTGCGTCGACAGCAGCAGCCACAGGCCGAATTTGCGTCCCTCCGCCGCGATCTGGATGATCCGTTCGCGCACCGCGCGCTGCAGCGGCCGGTCGTCGTCCGGCGAGCAGAGGTTGTGCGCCTCGTCGATGACGATGAGGAGCGGCCGCCGCGACTCCCGTTTGGCCCAGAGGTCGTCGAGCACGGCGAGCGCGACCACCAGGTGCTCGTCCGGGTACGCGAACCCGCCCAGGTCGAGCACGGTCGCATCCGGCCGGGTGTCGAGGATGTCGGTGACCGAATCCCGCCCCTCCGCCCAGACCTCCCAGTCGATCAGGCGCAGGTTCTCGATGCGGCGGCCGAGAGCCTCCGCCGCCGGGTCCCCCGAGGCGAGGAGCGCGGGGACGATGCCCTCCGGCCGCCTGGCCTCCTCGCGCACGTCGAGGTGGACGAGTGCGTTGTACTCCGCCCTGTCCTCGATCGGGTCGAGGCGCAGCACGGCCGCCTTCGACCGCATCGGGAAGTCGATGAACCGCGCGAGCAGCGGGTTCTCGCTGTCGCCGGGCCGCAGCACCCGGATGTCCTTCCCGGCGAGCGTGCGCTCCGCCTCCGTGTCGACGACGGTGCGCAGCTCGCGAAGCCGCACGAAGTCGCCGTTCGGGTCGAAGATCACCATCGGCAGCTCGGTGTCGACGAGCAGCTGTTCGAGCAGCACGCCGAGCGCGTACGTCTTGCCCGACCCGCTCTGCCCGCACCAGAAGGTGTGGCGGTTGAACCGGTGGGTGAGCAGCCTGGCCCGCACGTTGTCGACGCCGATCAGCGATCCGACGTCGAGGGTGGCCCTCGCCGCGCGGAAGACGAGCTCGACCGCCTCGTCGTCCGCCGCATCCACGGCCGCCCAGGCGAAGGGATGCGTCGCCCCGGTGTCGAGGCTGCCGTCCGCTCTGCGCTCCCCCAGCAGCTTGCCAGTGCCCGCGAGCGTGTCGTCGCCGTCGAAGTCGAGGTCGTCGACCTGCCCGAGCTGTTCGCGGGCCTCTGCCGCGCCGCCCGCGGCGCCTCCGTCGCGCAACGTCACGAACCCGCCGGGCACGAACGGCGTCTCGACGGGGGTCCTGAACCGGAACTGTCGTCCGTCGAGCGACGTTGCAACACCATCGGGCGCCGAGGTCACGTGGTCAGGGTATGACCGCGGGTGCACCCGCGGCAAGGGTCGAATCTCAGTAGGCAAGGGTCGAATCTCAGTACTAGACAGCCTCCGATGACCCGGAGGATAGTCGGGCGTGATGGCCCGCCGTCGGGTGGGACCGCGAGCGAAGGGGACCGGAGATGGACCAGAAGCCGCCGACACCGACCGTCGAAGCCGCACATCGCGACCTGCTCGACTCACTGCCGTTCGACGATACGGACGACTTCGCGGACGCCGACCGCGGTTTCGTCGCCGCCCTCGAACCCGGGGTGGTGAAAGCGCAGGACGGGCGGGTGGTGTGGGACAACGACAGCTACTCCTTCCTCGCCGGCGACGCGCCCACCAGCGTCAACCCGAGCCTGTGGCGGCAGTCGCAGCTCGTCGCCCGCCAGGGCCTCTACGAGGTGACGGACGGCATCTACCAGGTGCGCGGGCTCGACCTGTCGAACATCACGTTCGTGGAGGGCGACACCGGCGTGATCGTGATCGACCCGCTCATCTCCACCGAGACCGCCGCTGCCGCCCTCGGCCTGTACCGGGCGAATCGCGGAGACCGCCCCGTCGTCGCCGTCATCTTCTCGCACAGCCATGTCGACCACTTCGGCGGGGTGTTCGGGGTGGCGTCGGTGGAGGATGTGGAGGCCGGGCGCATCCAGGTGATCGCCCCGGAAGGGTTCGTGGAGCACGCCGTCGCGGAGAACGTCTACGCCGGAACGGCGATGAGCCGCAGGGCGGGGTACATGTACGGCGCTGTCCTCGCCCGCGGCCCGCTCGGACAGGTGGGGGCCGGGCTCGGGCAGACCACCTCCTCTGGTGAGGTCGGGATGATCGTGCCGACGCTGTTCATCACGGAGACCGGGGAGAAGCACACGGTCGACGGGGTCGAGATCGAGTTCCAGATGGCGCCCGGCACCGAGGCACCGTCGGAGATGCACTTCTACTTCCCGCAGCGCCGGGCGCTCTGCATGGCCGAGAACGCCACCCACAACCTGCACAACCTGCTGACGCTGCGCGGAGCTCTGGTGCGCGACCCGCACGTCTGGTCCGAATACCTCACGGAGGCCGTCGACACGTTCGGAGACCGCACCGACGTGGCGTTCGCCTCCCACCACTGGCCCACCTGGGGCACGGAGAACGTGATCCGGTTCCTTTCCACCCAGCGCGACCTCTACGCCTACCTGCACGATCAGACGCTCCGGATGATCAACCACGGATACACCGGGGCGGAGATCGCCGAGACGATCCAGTTGCCGCCTGCGCTCGAGAAGGCGTGGAACACGCACGGCTACTACGGCTCGGTCAGCCACAACGTGAAGGCGATCTACCAGCGATACATGGGCTGGTTCGACGGCAACCCCGCGAGGCTGTGGCCGCATCCCCCTGTCGAGCAGGCGAAACGCTACGTGGATGCGCTGGGCGGCGTCGACAGGGTGGTCACGCTCGCGCAGGAGGCGTTCGACTCCGGCGACTTCCGCTGGGCGGCGACCCTGCTCGACCACGCCGTGTTCACGGACGCCGAGCACGCCGCGGCGCGCGCCCTCTACGCCGACACGCTGGAACAGCTGGCGTACGGCGCGGAGAACGGCACCTGGCGCAACTTCTTCCTGTCCGGGGCGACGGAGCTGCGCGAGGGCGCCTTCGGCACGCCGACGGAGACGTCGGCGCCCGCGATCGTGGCCCAGCTCACCGCCGAGCAGCTGCTCGACTCGATCGCGCTCTCCGTCGACGGCCCGAAGGCCTGGGATCTGGACCTGGCGTTCGACATCACGTTCACCGACCTCGACGCCACCTACCGCGTGACGCTCAAGAACGGCGTGCTCGTCTACCGGAAGCGACCGGCGGACGGCACCGCCCCCACGACGCTCACCGTCACGAAGGCGCGGCTGATCGGGTTGCTCGGAGGGGACAGCGCCTCCCCCGGCGTCACCGTGAGCGGCGACGCCGGGACGCTGCCTGCCCTCCTCGCCGTCCTGTCGACAGGAGATCCGGACTTCGCCATCGTCACCCCGTGAGAGTCGGCGTGCGGGCGTCGGCGATCAGATGGTGCGCGGAGCCTTGGCGAGGTTGGCTTCGAGCTCCTCGCGGTTCTGGCGGACGACGTACGCGGGGCGGTCGCGCTCGACGCGCCAGCTCTCCGACAGCGGTCCGACGTTGACGGTGTCGTAGCCGAACTCGTCGTAGATCGAGGTGACGAGGGCGGCCGCGTCGTCGAAGTCGCTCGCGGTGGCGAGGGCGCGACGGTTCGGGGTGCCGGCGGGCGAGCCGCTGCCCTGGATGTCGCGAGCGCCGATGTGGTTGAACC
Organism: Leifsonia araucanica; assembly: GCF_051161895.1. Lineage (NCBI taxonomy): Bacteria > Bacillati > Actinomycetota > Actinomycetes > Micrococcales > Microbacteriaceae > Leifsonia > Leifsonia araucanica. The sequence continues at coordinate 3,291,918 of NZ_JBMBTW010000002.1, read as the reverse complement.
CCTTGGCGACCCTGGACTCCGGCAGGTGCTCCTGCAGCAGCCCGGACACGGTGGCCGTGCCGTCGTCGAGGGCCGGGATGTGGCCGTCACGCTCGAAGTAGTAGTTGTTCGTGTCGATGACGATCTTGCCCGCAAGCGGCTCGACCGGGATGTCCGCGAGAGCCTTGAGCGGCACGGTCACCACCACGAAGTCCCCGGCGGCACCGGCCTCTGCGGCGGTCGCAGCCGTGGCTGACGGGCCGAGGTCGGCGACGAGCTCTGCGAGCGTCTCCGGCCCGCGCGAGTTCGCGATGGTGACGGTGTACCCGTGCTCGATGAACGTGCGTGCAAGTGCGGTGCCGATGTGCCCGGCCCCGATGATTCCTACGTTGGTCATGCCGCGTACAACGTCACCGGGGCCGGGGAATTCCTACTTGTAGAAGATGGCGACGCCACCGTGATGCGAGCACGCTCCCTGGTGATGCGCGGCGTAGGAGTACGTGCCGTCATTGCACAGGGCGGTGGCTCCGGCGGGAGGCGCAGGAGGCGCAGGCGGCACGGGAGGCGCCGGCGGCGCGGGAGGCGGGGGCGGCGGCGCGCAGACGGTTCCTGCGCCGACCGCGTTGCTCAGTGCGTTCGGTCCGCCGAGCAGCACCCGGCCGACCGCTCCGTATGTCGCGATCGTCGCGGCCGTGCTCGGCGGAAGGCATCCGGACGGCACCACGAACAGCGGGGAGCCGTCGCGCCCGGCCAGCGCTGCACCGGCGAGCGCGTCGGCGAAGTTCGTTCCCGTCGCGAAGTACACCCGGGATGCGGACGGGAACCGCGCCTGGTTGATCGCGTTCGAGGTCTCGTAGCGGTCGCCGCCGGACAGCCTGGTCACCGACCCCACCGAGCCGAGCGACGACGCGATCCCTCCGCTCACCGCGCTCGTGCCGCCCGCGAGGACGATGGAGGTCACGTGCATCCCGCGCAGCAGCGAGACGGTCGCTCCGTCGGCCGCCCCGGCAGCGCCGTCGACGAGCACCACCGGCGATCCGGATGCGCCTGCCGCTGCTGCAGCGGAGAGCGCGTCGGGGAAGTTGCGGCCGGTCGCGATGAAGGCGGTCGCCGCGCTCGGGAACGCCGCGGCGCTGACCGCCCGCGAGGTGGCGAACCGGTCGTCTCCCGCGATCCTGTCCACCTGCGGCGCGTAGCTGTGCGCCTGCCGCTCGACCGCCGAAGAGACCACGGAGGTCCCGCCGACGATCACGATGCGCGCCGGCTTCAGTCGGGCGAGTTCGGAGGCCACCGAGGCGGGGAGGCCGCCCGGCGTGGTCAGCAGCAGCGGACCGCCCTGCGCGGCAGCGGCCGGAGCAGCGGAGAGGGCGTCCGCGTAGTTCGTGCCCGTGGCGAGGTATGCGACCCCTGCGCCGGTCGGGAACCCGCTCTGCGAGATCGCGACGGAGGTGCCGAACCGGTCGGAGCCCGCGATGCGCTGCACGCCCGCACCGCTGGACGTGGTCGCCGTGGCGGGCAGGGTGAGCGGCTGCGCACCGCATCCACCTGTCGTGAAGATCGAGGCCAGCTTCGCCTGCTCGGCGGGGTCGATCGCCAGACCCCACTTGTACTTCACCAGCACCCAGTCCTGCGCGTACTGGCAGGCGACGCCAGCCACGGGTGGCATCCACGCCGCCGGGTCCTTGTCGCTCTTCGACTGGTTGACGTTGTCCGTGACCGCCTGCAGCGCGTACGGGATGCTCAGATCGTTGGCGTAGTCCTGCCGCTGCGCGGTCGTCCACGCCCAGGCGCCGGAGATCCACGCTTCTTTCAGCGGGACCAGGTGGTCGATGTCGACATCGGAGGCGAGCGTCCAGGTCTGGGCGTCGTACCAGGAGTTCCAGCTGCCAGTGGCGACCGTGCATCCGGTGGCCGTCGTGAACGTGACGGCGACCGTGGTCTGCGCCTGCAGCACTTCGGAGCGCGTGTCGCAGCCGTCGTGGTCGGCGTCGACCCAGGTGGGGAACAGGCTCCGGTTGTACGTGGTGGTCTGCACGGGCGCGGCGACCGGCAGGCCGGCGAGCACGGCACTGCCGGTGGCGGACGCGGCGGTCGCCGGCAGAGCGACGACGACGGAACCGCAGACGGAGGCGACGACGGCCAGCACGGCCGCCGCGAGGATCGAGCGTCTCACAGCTTTCCTTCGGGTGGAGGCGAGTCGCGATGACTCGGTTCGGGTACGCCACACGCTATCGACGGCCACCGACCATCGCATCACCCCAGTCGTGGGGATCGACGGGCGCTAGGCTCCGTGCTGTGATCCCCAGCTCCTCCCTCACCGACGCCGCATGATGGACGGCGAGGTGCTGGCGATCCTGCTGCTGATCGCGCACGGCGTGCTGGTGATCCTCGCCGCCGTGGTGGTGTCCGCGAACCGGCGGCCGTCCGCCGCCATCGCCTGGCTGCTCGCGGTCGTGTTCCTGCCCGTGCTCGCGCTGGTCGCGTTCCTGCTGGTCGGGCGCACCACGCTTCCTCCCCGGCGCAGGGCGGACCAGGCGTTCGTCACCGCTCGGATGCGCGAGCGCGTCCCCAGTCTGGCTGCGGTCGGTCACCGCGACGAGTGGCCGGACTGGCTTCCCGGCATCGTCGCCATGACGGAGCGGCTCGGCGCCCTGCCGATGGTCGGAGGCAACACCGTCGACCTCATCGAGGACTACATCGGATCGTTCGACGCCATGATCGCCGAAATCGACAGGGCGCAGCGGTTCGTGCACGTCGAGTTCTACATCCTCGTGCTCGACGACACCACCCGGCCGTTCTTCGACGCGCTCGCCCGCGCTGCCGAGCGCGGCGTCGACGTGCGCGTGCTCTCCGACCACCTCGCCGGGTTCATGAACCCCGGCAGGAAGGCGACCATGCGGTTCCTGGCCGCGCACCGCATCCACTGGCACGGGATGCTCCCCCTCCGCCCTCTGCGCGGCCAGTGGCAGCGCCCCGATCTGCGCAACCACCGCAAGCTGGTCGTGGTGGACGGGCTGGTCGGCTTCACCGGGTCGCAGAACCTCGTCGACGCCTCGTACAACAAGCGGAAGAACCTCTCCCGCGGGCTGCACTGGCTGGAGCTGATGGTCAGGATCGAAGGTCCGGCCGTGCGGGAGCTAGACGCGGTGTTCGTCACCGACTGGTTCAGTGAGAGCAGGGAGCTGCTGCCGATCGACGAGACGCCGGTGACGCTCGGCGCAGCGGCGGACGGCCGGCGTTTCGACGTGCAGGTGCTGCCGAGCGGGCCCAGCTTCGACGCGGAGAACAACCTGAAACTGTTCGCGGCCCTGCTGCACAAGGCGGAGCGGCGCATCAGCATCACCAGCCCGTACTTCGTGCCGGAGGAGTCGATCATGCTCGCGCTCGCCACGGCGGCGGCCCGGGGCGTGGAGGTGGAGCTGTTCGCGTCCGAGGTGGGCGACCAGGCCCTCGTCTACCACGCACAGCGTTCCTACTACGAGGCGCTGCTGCGCTCCGGCGTGCGCGTCTACCTGTACCGGTCGCCGACGGTGCTGCACTCCAAGCACTTCTCGATCGACGACGACGTGGCCATCATCGGGTCGAGCAACATGGACATCCGGTCGTTCAGCCTCAACATGGAGGTGTCCGTGCTGGTGCACGGCCGGGAGGCGGTCGACAGGCTGCGCGCCGTCGAGGACCACTACCGGGCGCAGAGCAGCGAGCTGTCCCTGACGGAGTGGCGCGCCCGCCCGGTGCTCGGCCGCATCGCGGACAACGCAGCCCGGCTCACCTCGGCTCTGCAGTAGGCGAAGAGAGGCGTACCCTTGCGAGTGCCGCGCGCACGCGCGCAGGAGGAAAGTGGGAGGACCGGCATGGCGACACTCGAGGAGACACGAGACACGTTGCATCGCCTCATCTCTTCGGAGACCGGGCTGGATGCGATGCTCGCGGCCCGTCCGAACTGGTACGGCCGGCTCCTCACCGGCCTCACTCTCGCCATCGGCGACGACCCGATCGTCTACCTCGGCGCCGCCCTCGAACAGTCGGAGCTGGGCTTCACGTTCCGGGTCGGAGCGTTCACGCCGGAGACGATCGCCATCGGCGAGGCCCGCGGTGGCGCTGTCGGCGAGGCGTCGGTGTCGACCAAGCTGCAGCGGAGGGGCGACCTCGTGCGTCTCGACATCAGCGGCGGCATCCCGGCGTTCGAACCCGCCTCGTACACCGAGTGGCCGGGCAAGTTCCGGATGAAGGCGACCTACGGCTCCGGCCTGGAGGTGACCATCCCGTCCAGTGTTGTCGACACCGCGCAGAAGCGGGCGTCGCTCGACCACATCCTGGACGGGCTGCGCAACGACCTGAAGCACTGACCCGCCCCGCCGTTCGGCGACAATGGACTGTGCACAATCTCGGACTCCTCTTCGACGTCGACGGCCCCATCGCCAGCCCGATCACCCGGACCATCAACATCCGGAGCATCGTCACCGACCTGGTCGCGATGACGGCGGCAGGCGTGCCGATCGCGTTCATCACCGGCCGCTCGGGCGACTTCATCCGCAACCAGGTGGTCACCCCGCTGTGCGACGCCGGCCTGCGCGACGCACTCGACGAGCACGGCGCCCGGATGTTCGGCGTGTTCGAGAAGGGCGGAGCCTGGGCGCCGATCACCGGGGATGGGATGGGCGAGGTGACCGTCGACGAGACGGTGGCGTTCGCACCGGAGGCGGTCGACGGCATCCGGAACCTGGTGCGCGAGCGCTACGCGGACACGATGTTCTTCGACGAGACCAAGCGCGCGATGATCTCCGTCGAGCAGCGCACCGACGTGGACGCTGACGCGTACGCCGCGGCGCAGGCGCGTTTCCAGGACGACGCCTTCTCGCTGCTGACGGCGCAGGGTGTGGGACTGCGCTACGGCGACCGCACGGCACCGGATGCGAACGGCGAGCTGCCGTTCCGCATCGACCAGACGATCATCTCCACCGACATCGAATCGGTGCTGCTCGACAAGGACCGCGGCGCCCAGCGCGCCCTCGACTACTTCGCCAAACTCGGCCCGCTCCCCCGCCGCTGGCGCTCCATCGGCGACTCCCGCAGCGACTACAAGATGGCCGACTACGTCCACAGCGCCGGCTTCGACGTCGCCCACGTGGATGTGCGGCCGAGCGACGGCATCCTGGAGAAGCCGTACGAGGTGATCACGATCGGCGACGCGATCCACGACGACGCCGGGGCGGAGTTCCTGGCGCACTGGCGTCAGGAGCTGGGGCTGCCTACGTCGTAGCGGCAGGCGCTACTCCCCTTGCCGCCGGCGGAACGCGACCATGTTCATCCGGTTGCCACAGCGCACGCTGCAGAACCGCTTGGAGCCGTTGCGGGACAGGTCGAGGAGCAGGCCGGTGCAGTCGTCGGCGGCGCAGACGCGGAGGCGCCCGGTCTCGCCGGAGCGGATGACGTCGACCAGGGCGAGGGCGACCTCCACCCGGATGCGTTCGGCGAGGGGCGCATCCTGGGCTGTCGCGTGCAGGTGCCAGTCGAAGCCGTCGTGACGCATCAGGTACGGGCGGGCGTTGGCGTCGGCGAGCATGGCGTTGACCTCGACGGCCGCGTCGTCGCGGGAGAGGGACCAGGTGCGGCGCAGTCGCTCGCGGGTCTCGTGCACCTCGCCCAGTTCGGTGGCGTCGCGGTCGATGCGTCCGGAGTACTGCTGGCCGATCACGAAGTCGGCCACCTGGTCGGCGGTCGCGAGCTCGTCCTCTCCGCTTCTGGATGCGCTGGGCACGGTGTTGCAGAGGGCGACGGCGAAGACCAGAGCGTCCTCGGTGTCAGGGGCAAAATGCAAGTTGACTCCTTATCCGTGACAAGACTAGCGTCAGGACCATCATCCACCTTGACCCTGACCAGGATTCGCCATGAAGCGCAGCCAGACCTCCCTCGGACTTCTCATCGCCGTCATCTCCGCGGCCACCTTCGGTCTGTCCGGCGCCTTCGTGAAACCGCTGCTCGAGTCCGGCTGGAGCCCCGCCGCCGCCGTCACCGTGCGGGCCTTCACCGGCGGCATCGTGCTCGCCCCCGTCGCGATCCTGCTGCTGCGCGGCCGCTGGTCGGCGCTGTGGCGCGGACGCTGGCGCGTGCTCGGGATGGGGCTGGTCGGCGTGGCGGCGACGCAACTGCTCTACTTCGCCGCCATCCAGCGCATCCCGGTCAGCACGGCCATCCTGATCGAGTACATCGCACCGCTGCTGCTGGTCGCGATCGCCTGGGCGCGCACCCGGCGCCCACCGAAGGCGGTGGTGATCATCGGTTCTGTGGTCGCGGTCAGCGGCCTCGTCATGGTGGTCTCCCCGGACGGCTCCGGCGGCATCGACCCGCTTGGGCTCACCCTGGCCATCGCGGCAATGGTCGGCTGCGCGGCGTTCTACCTGATCGCGGCGCGGCCAAGCGACGGGCTGCCCCCGGTGGCGCTGGCGTCGTCCGGGCTGCTGGTCGGCGGCGTGGCCCTTGCGCTGGTGGGAGCGACGGGACTCGTGCCGTTCCAGGTCAGCTTCGCGCCGGTGAACCTGTTCGGCGGCCAGACGCCGTGGTGGGTGCCGATCCTGGTGATCGGGGTGTTCGCGACCGCCATCGCATACGCGGCGAGCATCACCGCCACGGAGATGCTCGGTTCGCGGCTGGCGTCGTTCACGGGACTGCTCGAAGTGGTGGCGGCGACCTTCTACGCGTGGCTGCTGCTCGGCGAGAACCTGGGGCTGCTGCAGTTCGTCGGCGGGGCGCTGATCCTGGTGGGGATCGGGTTCGTGCGGTCGGAGAAAGGGGAGGTTGAGGTTGTGGCTGAGCCTGCGGACGAGCGGGACAGCGCGCCAGACACGCATCCCGGCTCGCTCACGCAGAGCGAGCGGAACTGACCGACGGCCCGGTCCGGGGCATGGGCTACGCTCCGAAACGTGGATCTTACGCTCACGCCGCTCGACGTCGCCGCGGACCGCGACGAGCTGGCTTCCTTCCTGTCGGCGAACCGTTTCCCGTTCCACGCCGTCGAACGGCTCACCCGCGCGCAGGCCGAGGCGCGGATCGACAGGGGTGACTACGCTGCGCCAGACAACGAAGCCTTCTGGATCACGACCAGGCCCGACGATCGCGTCGGTCTCATCGTGTTCCAGGAGGTGGCAGACGGCGGGCCGATGATCGACCTGCGCCTCTCGGAGGCCCACCGTGGCCGCGGAATCGGAACGGCTGCGCTCCGGGAGGGCACGAACGCCATCTTCGAGAGGCACCCGGAGATTTTGCGGATCGAAGGCAACACGCGCATCGACAACGTCGCGATGCGCAAGACGTTCGAGGCCGCCGGATACGTCAAAGAGGCCCACTACCGAGACGGCTGGACCACCGCGAACGAGCCGCCGCTTGATGCGGTGGCATACGCGATCCTGCGCCGGGACTGGGTCAGCGGCGTGACCACGCCGGTGGTCTGGGGCTCTGACGCGCCTAGTGGCGCTGCCTCTCTTCAGCGGTTGACGAGTTCGGCAGACTCGAACCATTTGGATCGCACGTACATCACCAGTTCGTATCAGTGTTGCCCTTTCTCCTCCACGCGGAAGGAAACCTCGGTCCATCGTCCGAACGAACGGAACTTGTCGGCCGTGACCTCCAGGCAGCCCCGTTCGTCAACGTGACGCATCAGGTCGGGATCGGGTTACTGACGGTGACCGGTCGCGACGCTTTGGCGGGCAACTCATACGGACCCTTCTGCGAGGAGAACACCCTCGGTGCGAGGTGAACTGGAATGCGCGCAACGGGCATCAACTCGCGAGAGGTTGCGAGCTGCACCAGGGTGGTGAAGACGTAGGGGCCCCCTATGAGCTCAACCGATTCCGAAACAATGACGAAGGCTAAGCCTCCCGTCGTCCGCACCTCCCATCCGCCCCGCTCGAATGGAAACATCAGTCGCCGTTCAGGGAGGGCTATCACGAATTCACGCACCCAGGGAGCGGCGCCGTCCCCGCCTCGGCGAGCGCCAACGTGATCCCCGTCAACGCCGTCACCTCCTCCTGCGAATGGTGCTGATTGGTGAGCGGTTCAGATCCGGCCCCGTGCGAGGTGAAGACTCCCCGACCGAAATGCAGGCGGAGCAATAGATGAGGCCAAGAACAGAGATCCACATCGCAACCGCGTATCCACTCCATCCGGTGACCTGACCGCCGACGTTCCGTCGGTACCAGACATCGAGCGCGAAGAAGACGATCCCGAGCGCGAGAATGGCGATCCCGCCCGCGAGAGGCCATCCCTTCACCGAGCTGCTGTACGCGCGGACCATTCTGCCGATTGACGTCGCGCCGCGTCCGCCGATCAGGGATCGCCTACCCCAGATCCTCAGGATGATGACCCCCTGCACCATCCAGAGCGCGAAGGCTGTCAGCGCGCACACAAGCGCGAGAAGTGGCGATCGGAGGCCGGGAACGATAAGAGCGGCGAGCCCGAGAACGAGGGCAACGCCGAGGATGACGCGCTCGAATGTACGCAGGAGTGCCGCGAGACGATTGCGCGCACGATCGCTCATTGCATCCTCCACTCAGGCAGGACGAAAGTGTATGCCCCGGTGAGGCCGAACGTGGCTCCGAAGCTCAGGAGCACTTTCACCGCCCTAAACCGTGATCCCGAGCGCCGACGACACCGCCGCAATGTAAGCGTGAGCCCCCATCGCAGCTGGGTCGCTTCTCCCGTGGAGGCTCGGCTTCCACTCGCTGACGATCTTCTCGGCGGAGCACACATCCGACTCCTCGACGGCGAGGGCGAGCAGGCGCTCGAAGGCGAATACGTCATAGGGGACCATTCGTGCGTCCAGCAGTTCTCGCACGCTCGCGCGATTGCAGTGCGCTACGAAGAACGGCACCGCGTTCGCCTCAACGGCGTCGATGAAGTAGTCGATCTGCTCTGCGCTCGCCGGGATAGAGAAATAGTGCGGCACGTACGTAGCTTCCGGACTCAGATAGCCGAGCGACCGGCTCACGGTGGGCGGCACGTAGGCATGACGCTTCCGGCCGCCCAGTTCGGCGACACGGTCTTCGATGCGATCGTCCCTGATACCGATCACCGGATTCAGGGCGACGGTCGGGCTTCCCGCGGGACGGGACACATTCAGACCCACCCAGCCGATGACCGGATCGGCAGAGTGCCAAGTCAGGATCCCCGCAACGCGACGCCGAAATCCGGGAATCTGGGCGAGTCTGTCGACGAGCACCCTCGATACGCCTGCCGGGGCTGTGACCATTCGACCTCGCCTGTTTTCGCCGTGGATGTGCAGCGGACGCTGCTGATCATATTTGTCGCCCGCGTCAAGAGGTCGTGTTGCTCCTTCGTGTCGCCCTAGGGACAGATACTCCCCGCACCCCAGCACCCCGCCGCACCACCAACCACACCACATCCCGCCCGAACGACTCCACCAGCAGCCCCAGCGCCACCACAACCCCCGCCACACCCACGGCCCCCAGCTCCACCCCCGGCGCGGTCCCGGCCACAGCCAACGCCAGCGCGATGCCGGCCACCGCCGTCGCCACTTTGCGCCAGTAGCGGTACGGCAGTTGGGCGCGGAACCACGGCAGCGCCCAGCCGACCATCACGAACAGGTAGCGCAGCGCGCCGATCGCGAGCACCCAGAGGCCCAGGTCGGCGGCGACGTATGCGCTCAGGACGAGCAGGAGGAACGCGTCCACCTCCATGTCGTAGCGCGCGCCGAGGTCGCTGGCCGATCCTGTGCGGCGGGCGACCCAGCCGTCGACGGCGTCGAGGGCGAGGGCAGGGACGATCAGGGCCACAAGCATCCAGACCGGGATGGGGGCGGTGAAGGATGCGACGACCAGGCCGGTGATCGCGCCGACCAGAGAGGAGCGGAGCGAGGTGACCACGTTGGCCTGGCCGAAGCGGGTGGCGCCTCGACGCCGCAGACCGGTGGCGAGGAGGGCGTGCGCGACGGCCAGGTAGACGGCGGCGGCAGCCCATCCGGCCGGGGGCGGGGGTGATGCCGCGTAGACGGCCGCCACCAGTAGCGCGCCGCCGATCGCCCATCCTGCTGCTGCGAGTTGAACCCTTTTCACGTGCGCCTCGTGTCTCCCGTGTATGGCACCTGTCCGTTAACACGCGACGCGCGCACCGATGGTTCACCGAGGAGGGACGTGGTGGAGGCAACCGCATTCTGGATCGACGGTCCCGGCACCGGATCGTTGCGCTCGGGCCCGCTGACGACGCCCGGCGACGGCGAGGTGCTCGTGCGCACGCTCCACACCGGCGTCAGCAGGGGCACGGAGATGACCGTGCTCGGCGGGCGCGTGCCGCAGAGCGAGCACGACAGGATGCGCGCCCCGTTCCAGGAGGGCGACTTCCCGTGGCCGGTGAAGTACGGCTACCTCAACGTCGGCGTCGTCGAGGACGGACCGTCGGCGCTGCGCGGGCGCACCGTCTTCACGCTGTTCCCGCACCAGTCGGCGTTCGTCGTCCCCGTGGATGCTGTCGTGCCCGTCCCGGATGCCGTGCCGGCCAGGCGGGCGGTGCTGGCGGGCGCGGTCGAGACGGCCGTCACCGTGCTGTGGGATGCTGCCCCGCTGCTGGGCGACCGGCTCACAGTGGTCGGTGCTGGGATGATCGGGTGCAGCGTCGCCCGACTCGCGGCCGGGATCCCGGGCGTGGAAGTGGTGCTGGTGGACGCCGACCCGGCGAAGCGCGACATCGCCGCACAGCTCGGGGTCGGGTTCGCCCTGCCGAAGGATGCTCCGCGCGACAGGGACATCGTCGTCAACGCGAGCGGCGCGGAGGCCGGCCTGCGGCTCGCGCTCGAGACCGTCGTCACCGAGGGCGAGGTGATCGAGGCCAGCTGGTACGGGGACCGGCCCGTCAGTCTGCCACTCGGGACCGACTTCCACGCCAGGCGCCTCACCATCCGGGCCAGCCAGGTGGGCTCCGTACCCCCGCGGCGGCGGGGCAGCCGCACCACCCGCGATCGCCTCGCGCTCGCCGTCGACCTGCTGCGCGACCCGGCGTTCGACGCGCTGCTGACCGGCGAATCGTCGTGGCGCGACCTGCCGCGGGTGATGGCAGCGCTCGCCGACGGCCGCACGGCCGACCTCTGCCACACGATCGATTGGACGGATGCCTGATGCCATACACCGTGACGGTGCGCGACCACCTGATGATCGCCCACAGCTTCAGCGGCGACCTCTTCGGCCCCGCCCAGCGACTGCACGGCGCCACCTTCATCGTCGATGCCACCTTCGGCGCAGACGACGTGGAGGCGGACGGTGTCGTGATCGACATCGGCCGGGCCGGCGCTACCCTCGCGGAGATCACCGGAGCGCTGACCTACCGCAACCTGGACGACGATCCCGCGTTCGCGGGGATCAACACGACCACCGAAGTGCTCTGCCGGGTGGTGGCCGACCGGCTCGCTGCACGGGTGGCGGAGGGCGAGCTCGGCGGAAACAGCGTCACCACGATCTCCGTCACCATGCACGAGTCGCACATCGCGTGGGCGAGCTACTCGAGGTCGCTGTGAACGGGCGGCCGGTGTTCTTCCTCGTGCCAGAGGCAGTGAACGACCCAGCACGGGTGAGCGGCGGAAATGTCTACGACCTGCACCTCCGCGACGGGCTGCTGGCCGACGGCTGCGACCTCCGGATGCTCACGGTCGCCGACGGCGGAGGGCACGCAGGGAGCATCCTGAGCGGGCTGCCCCACGGTGCGCTCGTCCTCATCGACGGCCTGCTCGTCGCGCAGCACCCGGATGCGGTGGCCGACCAGTCCGGACGCCTCCACGTCGTCGTGCTGGCGCACATGGTCGCGCCCGAGCAGGACGACCGCGAACGCGACGCCCTACGCTCTGCGGAGCTGATCGTCGCCACCAGCGCCTGGACGCGCTCCGAGCTGATCGCGCGCGATGCCGCAGACCCGCGCAGCATCGTGGTCGCGCATCCGGGGGTGGATGCGGCGCCGCCGTCCGAACCGTCCGCGTCCGGTGGTCGCCTGCTCTGCGTGGCCGCCGTCGCGCCGCACAAAGGACAGGACCTGCTGGTGTCGGCGCTCTCCGGGCTGGCGGACATCGACGAATGGTCGTGCACGTTCGTCGGCTCGCTGGCGACGACACCGGAGTTCGCTGCGGCGCTCACCGCGCGCGCAGCAGCGTCCGGGATCGCAGAGCGGGTCACGTTCACCGGGGTGCTCGCCGGCAGCGCGCTCGACGAGGCGTACGGGCAGGCCGACCTCGTCGTCGTGCCGTCGCGCGTCGAGAGCTACGGGATGGTCGCCGCCGAAGCCATCGCGCGCGGCATCCCGGTGCTCGCCACGGGCGTCGGCGGCATCGCGGAGGCGGTCGGCGACGGGAGGGCGGCGATGATCGTGCCGCCCGACGACCCGTGGGCGCTGCGCGTCGCGCTGCGGCAGTGGTGGAAGGACCCGGCCCGGCGGCGCCAGCTGCGCGCGGCGGCGATGGATGCGCGGGGCGCCTCCACGACGTGGGCGTCGACCGCGCAGGTGGTCGCCGCTGCGCTCGCCCGGGTGCCGGATGCGGCGAGAGCGGAAACGGCGGCGCGATCGTGAGCGACATCCTCGAGGTCAGCAGCGACTGGCTGGCGCTCCGCGAGGCCGAGGACGCCGCGGCGCGCTCCGGCGACCTCGCGGCGCGCATCCCTCCGCTGCTGCCGCACGGCCACCTCACCGTGCACGATCTCGGCAGCGGGACGGGCTCGATGATGCGCTGGCTCGCTCCCCTGCTGCCCGGGCCGCAGACCTGGGTGCTGCACGACTGGAATGAAGCGCTCACCGCCCGGGCCTTCGACGGGCCGCGTCCGCTCGATACCGACGGCGCGCCCGTCGCGCTCCGCACCTCCGTCGGCGAACTCGACCGGCTCACCGCCGCCGACCTGGGCGGAGCATCCCTGGTCACGGCGTCCGCGCTGCTCGACGTGCTCACCGCGGCCGAGGCGCACGCCATCGTAGACGCGTGCGTGCTGGCGGGCGCCCCCGCCTTCCTCTCGCTGAGCGTGACGGGCGAGGTCGAGCTGCAGCCGTGGGATGCGCGCGACAAGGCCGTCGGCGACGCGTTCAACGCGCACCAGCGGCGGGAGGTCGGAGGTCGGCGGCTGCTCGGGCGGTATGCCGGACCGATCGTGCGCGGGCTGTTCGAGCAGGCGGGGTGGCGGGTGCGCCAAGCCCGCACCAGCTGGCATCTCGACGACCACGAACCGCGCCTGCTGCGCGAGTGGTTCGACGGCTGGCTGGGCGCCGCCGAGGAACAGGAGCCCGAACTGGTCGAAACGCTCGGCGGCTACCGGGAGCTGCGCGGCCGCCAGCTCGACCGCGGGGAGCTCTCCGCCGTGGTCTACCACCTCGACGTGCTGGCCTGGCCGCGCTGATGCGTGCGATCGTGCGGTCCAGCCGGTTCGGCGTCGCCGCCCGGGTGATCGTCGGCGGGGGCATCCTCGTGGCGGTCGCGCTGCACGTCGGCACCGGCCCGTTCCTGCACGGGCTGCAGAGCATCGACCCGCCGGTGATCGGCGCGTCGATCCTGCTCACCGCCACCGCGACGGCAGCCGCCGCCTGGCGGTGGAACGTGATCGCCGGACGACTGGGCGTCGGGATGCCCTGGCCCCGCGCGGTCGGGATGTACTACCGGTCACAGTTCATCAACAGCGTGCTGCCCGGCGGCGTGGTGGGCGACGTGCACCGCGCCGTCGACCACGGCCGCAGCGCACAGAGCCTCGCGATGGCCGCGCGAGCCGTCGCAGTGGAGCGCACGGTCGGACAGCTGGTGCAGCTCGTGCTCACCGTGATCGTCCTGGCGGTCGCCGGCGCCGGGTTCGGCGGCGTACTCCTGCCCGTCGCCGGTGCGGGCGTCGTGCTCGTCGTCGCGGTGGTGGCCGTCGCCGCCCTGGCGAGCGTGCGGGTGCGCACCGTGCTCCGGCGCGAGGCGGCTGCGGTGCGGCTGGGCCTCGGGTCCGCGACGGTCGCTGTGCGCGTGGTGGGCGCATCCATCGTCGTCGTCGCCTGCCACCTGGCCACGTTCGCCATCGCCACGGCGGCGGTCGGCGCGAGCGTGCCTCCGCTCCGGATGCTCACCATCGCCGTGGTCGTGCTGCTCGCCGCATCCCTCCCGATCAACGTCGGTGGATGGGGTCCCCGCGAGGGAGCGGCCGGGTGGGCGTTCGCCGTGGCGGGCTTCGGCACCGCGGCCGGCATCTCCGCCGCCACCCTGTTCGGCGTGCTCGCCATCGTGTCCCTCCTGCCGGGAGTGATCGCGGCGGCACTCGCATCCACCGTCCACAGAAGGAGCCATCATGGCCGACTCCCCGTACGTGACCATCAGCTGCGCCGTCTCACTCGACGGCTACCTGGACACGGCACGCCCGCCGAGGCTGGCGCTCTCGAACCCGGCGGACTTCGACAGGGTCGATGAGGTCAGGGCGGCGAGCGACGCGATCATGGTCGGCGCGCGCACGATCCGGCTCGACAACCCGCGCCTTCTCGTGCACAGCGAGGAACGGCAGGGCCGCCGCGCGGAGACGGGACGCGGGCGCTCGCCCTGGAAGGTGACCGTGACCGCCTCGGGCGACCTCGACCCCCGGTCGGCGTTCTTCGCCGAAGACGACACCGAGAAGCTCGTCTACTGTCCCCGCGGCGCGGAGCGGCGCATCCGGAGGCGGCTGGGCGGCACGGCGACGGTGGTGCAGCTCGGGGACGACGTGCGGATGGCCGACCTGCTCTCCGACCTCGGCGACCGCGGCGTGCGGCGACTCATGGTGGAGGGCGGAGGGACGACGCTGACCCAGTTCCTCGCCGACGACATCGTGGACGAACTGCAGCTGGCGGTCGCGCCGGTGTTCGTCGGGGACAGGAGGGCTCCACGGTTCGTGGGCGACGCGCTGTTCCCGTGGACGGGCGAGCGGAGGGCGACGCTGGCCGAGGCGCGCACGATCGGGGATGTGGTGCTGCTGCGGTATGCGCTGTCCGGGCGGTTCGCGGAGGGTGTGGGCGCGGCGGGGACGGGAATGGCGGCCAGCGTGGCGGCGAGGCGGCTCTGATGGCGTCCCGCCCCCGCCCTTCTGGCCCCCGCGGCCCTCGCCGCCCACGACTCCGTGCCGCCACCGCGACCGTCCTCTCCGCGGTCACCCTGTTCGTCGCCTCCCTCGCGCCCGGCATCGTCGCATCCTGGTCGACGCTCGCCCTCCTGCGCGTCCCGCTCGACGCGGTCGTCGCGCTCGTGCTGCTCGTATTCCTGCCGTGGGCCGCCGCGCGCCGCGTCGTCGCGATCCTGTTCGCGGTGCTCATCGTGCTCGCCACCCTGGGCGCAGCGCTCGACCGCGCGTTCACCGAGACCGTCGGGCGCACCTTCGACGTGCTGACCGGCTGGCCGGAGCTCGCCGACGGCTACGGCGTGGTCAGCGACTCCACCGGCCCGGTGCTCGCCGTGCTCATCCTGGTGCTGCTCGCCGTGGCCGTGGTCGGCGCGACCGCCGCGGTCGCCGCCTCCCTGCTGCACCTGGCCGCCGTCCTCGGCCACCGCAGGGCACCCACCATGATCGGCGCATCGGCGGTCACCGCTGGCTGGCTCGCCCTCGCCATCGTCGGGGTGCAGCTCGTGCCCGGCGAGCCGGTGGCCGCCGCGGACGCCGTCACCGTCACCGCGGCGAAGGCCGACCAGGCCGTCGCGGCCGCCCGCGATCAGGCCGCATTCGACCGAGAAGGAGCCGATGACCCGTACGCGCAGCTGCCCCCGACCGACCTCCTCACCGGGCTGAAGGGCAAAGACGTCATCGTCGCGTTCGTCGAGAGCTACGGCCAGACCGCCGTGCAGGGCTCGTCGTTCTCCCCCGGCGTGGATGCTGTGCTCCGCGACGGGGACGCGCAGCTCGCCGCCCACGGATACTCCGAGCGCAGCGCCTTCCTCACCTCTCCGACCTTCGGTGGCGTCAGCTGGCTCGCGCACTCGACCCTGCAGACCGGCCTCTGGATCGACTCGCAGCAGAAGTACGACCAGGTCACCTCCGGCCAGCGGCTCACCCTCAGCGACGCCTTCCGGCGTGCGGGCTGGCGGACCATCAGCGACGTGCCGTCCGACACCAAACCGTGGCCGGTCGGGCGCTCGTTCTACCACTTCGACAGCCAGCTCAACGCGAAGAATGTCGGCTACCGCGGCCCGAAATTCAGCTATGCCAGAGTGCCGGACCAGTACACGCTCTCCTCCTTCCAACAGCACGAGCTCGCGAAGCCGCACGCACCGCTGATGGCCGAGATCGACTTCGTCTCGTCGCACACCCCGTGGACGCCGCTGCCGCATCCCGTGCCCTGGTCGGCGGTCGGAGACGGCTCGATCTTCGACGGGCAGCCGGAGCAGGGACTTCCGCCGAGCGTCGTCTGGCAGGACCCCGCTCACGTCCAGCAGCTCTACGGGCAGTCGATCCAGTACACGATGGGCTCCCTGTTCTCGTTCCTCACCACGTTCGACGACCCGAACCTGGTGCTCGTCGTGCTCGGCGACCACCAGCCTGCGCGCGTGGTCAGCGGCGCGGACGCGACCCACGATGTGCCGATCAGCATCATCGCCAAAGACCCGGCGGTGATGCAGCGCATCTCCTCCTGGGGCTGGCAACCCGGGATGCTGCCATCACCCACGGCGCCGGTGTGGCGGATGGATGCGTTCCGCGACCGTTTCCTCTCGGCATACGGAAACTGACACCGACCGGCCCGTCGGCGCCCTCGTGAACCTCCCGCGCATCCATCTCGTGTTCTCCCTGTGGTCCCCATCCGCCCGATCTCCCGGAAGCAGGTACACCCATGAACGACAGCGGCTCGGCCCTCAGGGTCCTTCGCATCATCAGCGCGATCGTGCTCCTCGTGATCGCCGGAATCCACATCTTCCTTCTCTTCGACGGCGTCGGCGGCCTGCTCGGCGTGCTCTTCGTGCTCAACGGCATCGCGGGCATCGTGCTGGCCATCGGGATGCTCGCCCTCCGTGGCCGGTTCCTCGCCATCGCGACGGTGCTGAGCCTGCTGTTCGTCATCGCGAGCCTGGCCTCCCTGCTTCTGGCGCTCACCGTCGGCCTGTTCGGCATCACCGAGTCCTGGAACTTCACGTTGGTGCCGGAGACCGTGATCGTGGAGGCGATCGGCGTGGTGGTGCTCGCGATCACGACCACCGTCGCCCTGCGGAGTCCGCGGGGCGTGCGGGCGGCGTGACGGCGGCGTGACGGCGGGTTGCGCTACAACGCAACCTCACCCGGTGTGCTTACGGATTCATCAGTCGCGCTTCTGGCGTGGACGAAACGACTTACATTCGGCCCCAGCTTCCTTCGAGCGCGTACATCGACCCGTCATAAGTCATCGCGTCGATATTGTCCCAATCCAGGCTGCCGTCAGGATTGATGGCTGGACGAATTCCAGCGCTCTCCCAACTCACCCTCGAAACGGCGGGAAAAAGCAGCGTTCCCGAGCGATAGCAGAATTGCTCGTCGGGAAGCGGGTCGCGGTATTCGGGATGACCTTCCGTCAACACGAATTGCATGTCGAACCGCAGCCATCCGGGATGAAGCGCGAAGTCGAGTACGTAACTTTCCTCGAGCACGAGGTCTCGGAGAGACGGAATTGCTGTGTATGGCGTTCCCATGACTTCATCTTTGTGTGCCGATGCGCAGTGCGTCGTCGTTCTGCGGGATTTCGTGGCTGGCCCCTACGCCCATCCGACCCCCGTGATGTCTACGCTACGCCTTCACCGCACCATCCAGGTACGCCGTCAGGATGCGGCGGAGGCGCGGTTCGAGGTCGATCAGCGCGTGTCCGAGGCGCGGGTCGGAGCGGTAGAGCTCGGCGATCGGCGGGGGCGGCGTGGAGATCTGCCAGAACGTTCCGGCGAGCGACGTCGCGGTGGCGACGAGGTCGACGGCGGCCGGGCGGGTGAGGCCGGGAAGCGTCGCGGTCGCCGCGTCGACGAGCTGGTCGAGGGAGGCGGCCGTCGTGAGCTTGAAGGCGCGGACGGCGTCGACGGACACGTTGCGTTCCAGGTTCATGGGGGCCTGGGCGAGCAGGTCGCAGAAGGTGCCGCGCTCGGCGAGGGTCGCGGCGAAGGCGGCGGCGACGCCGGACGCCGCCGATGCGGCCAGGATGCGTGCGCAGACCACCGGGGTCCACTCGCGCCAGCCGTCGGCGGTGAGGCGCAGGAAGATCTCCTCGCGGGTCTCGAAGTAGCGCAGCATGGCCGATTTGTGCATCCCGACCTCGTCGGCGATGTCGGTGAGGGTGACCTCGCGGATGCCGCGGCGGGCGGCGAGCGCGCGTGCCGCATCCAGGATCGCCTGCTCTCTGGCGGCCTTCGCCTCGGGGGAACGGGCGCGCTGGAACGCGGTGTCTGCTTGCTCGGTCGGCGTCACGGGACGAGTTTAGCGCAACAAGGTTGCATTAGTTAAAGAAACAGTGTTTTATTAACCGCATGACACAGACATGGTTCATCACCGGCTCCTCCCGCGGCTTCGGCCGCGCACTCACCGTCGCCGCCCTCGAGGCGGGCGACAGCGTCGCGGCCACGGCCCGCCGCCCCGAACAGCTCGACGACCTCGTCGCCTCGTACGGCGACCGCATCCTCCCGCTGCAGCTCGATGTCACAGACCCCGCCCAGGCCCGGGATGCGCTCGGCGCCGCCCGCGACAGGTTCGGCTCGGTCGACGTCATCGTCAACAACGCCGGCTACGCGAACGTGTCGCCGATCGAGTCGACGGACGACGACGACTTCCGCACCCAGTTCGAGACCAACTTCTGGGGCGTGTACAACGTCTCCAAGGCGGCGATCCCGCTGCTGCGGGCGCAGGGCGGCGGTCTGGTCATCCAGTTCTCGTCGGTCGGCGGCCGCGTCGGCGGCTCCCCCGGAATCGCGTCGTACCAGGCGGCGAAGTTCGCCATCGACGGCTTCAGCCGCGTGCTCCGCGTGGAGACGGCACCCTTCGGCGTGAAGGTGCTCGTCGTGGAGCCGAGTGGCTTCGCAACGGACTGGGCCGGCTCGTCGATGGAGGTCCGCGATGTACCGGAGCAGTACGAGCAGACGGTCGGCGCGATGAACAAGCAGATGCGCCAGAGCACGGACGGCCCGGCAGGCGACCCGGTACGCGCCGCAGGGATCCTGGTGGCCGTGGCCAAGCGCAGCAGCATCCCCGAGCACCTCCCGCTCGGCGTGAACGCCACCGAGATGAGCGTCGCCCAGGACCGTCGCCTGCTCGCCGACGACCTCGCCTGGGCGCCCGTCAGCCGCTCGGCCGACTTCGCAGAGCCTTACCCTGCGGAGTTCCCGCCGGACGCCGCCTGAGGCAGGATCTCCGCGAGAAGGCTCTGCACCCGCTGCTTGATCTCGTCCCTGATCGGGCGCACCTCGTCGGCGGGGCGCCCGGCGGGGTCGGTGAGCTCCCAGTCCTCGTAGCGCTTGCCGGGGAAGATCGGGCAGGTGTCTCCGCAGCCCATCGTGATCACCACGTCGGAGTCCGCCACCGCATCCGTGGTGAGGATCTTCGGCACCTGGTTGGCGATGTCGATCCCCTCCTCCGCCATCACCTGCACGGCCACCGGGTTCAGGTCGGCCTTGGGCTCCGAGCCTGCGGAGAGCACGTCGACCGCACCGCCGGACAGTTCCCGCATGAAGCCGGCGGCCATCTGGGAGCGGCCCGCGTTGTGGACGCAGACGAAGAGCACGGTGGGCTTGTCGGACATGGGGTTCCTTCCGGGTCGGGAGCGGAGTCTACGCGGCGGCGGTGAACGGCGGCGTCAGCCGCAGCACGAGCCGGCGGCAGCACCGGATGCGGCGGCAGCACCGGATGCGCCAGCCGAGGCACTCGTGGAGCACACCCCCGTGGACGGCAGCGTCAGCTCCACGTTCGCCGCTGCGGCGACGTCCCCGGCGATCCACGCGGTAATCGACCGCACCTGCTCGTAGCCGGTGGCCAGCAGGAACGTCGGGGCGCGGCCGTACGACTTCATGCCGGCGAGGAAGAAGTTCGGCTCCGGCTGCTGCAGTTCGGCGAAGCCGTGGGGCGCGACCGTTCCGCAGCTGTGCAGGTTGGGGTCGATCAGCGGCGCGAGCCGCCTGGGCGCCTGCACCACGTCGTCGAGGTCGAGGCGCACCTCGCGCAGCATGTCGAGGTCCGGGCGGAACCCTGTCGCGTTCACGACCGTGTCCGTGTCGTGCTCGGCCGGTTCCCCCGCGCGACGGCCGATGAGGCGGACTCCGTCGCCGGCGGGCGCCAGGCGCGCGATCTCGAAGCGGTCGAGCTGCTCGATGACACCGGCGGCCACCAGCCTTTCGACCCTGCCGCCGAGCGCGGCGCGGGCGACGAGCTCGTCGCCAGGAGCTGTCGTGACCCGCGCGGCTCCCGCGTTGCGGATCAGCCAGGTGATGCGGGTTCCCGGCTCCTCCCTGGCGAGGGCCGCGAGGTCGATGAGTGTGTTCGCGGCCGAGTGCCCCGCCCCGCCCCGCCCCGACCACCGTGGTGCGCCTGCCCGCGAACCGGGCGCGCTCCCGCCCGAGGACGTCGGGCAGCGCGTGCGTCACCCGGTCGGCCACCTCGGAGATGCCGAGCGGTTCGAGCCCGCTCGACGCGAGGCTGTTCGGGCTGCGGTACTTCCCGGAGGCGTCGATCACCGCCCGGGCGGGAACCTCATCCACTGCATCGGATGCGTCGGTGACGCGGAGCAGGAACGGGGTGTCCGCCCTGCCGGCGCTGCGCGTGCGGTCCATGCCGTCGCGGCTGACCGCGGTGACCGTGACGCCGGTGCGGAGCCGGGATGCGATGGCGGGCAGCTCGGAGAGCGGGAGCAGGTAGTCCGAGACGAGCTCGGCGCCCGTCGGCAGTGTCTTCTGGTCCGGCGCCGTCCATCCCGTCGCCTCGAGCAGCAGCCGGGAGGCAGGGTCGATGGCGTGACGCCACGGGGAGAAGAACCGGATGTGACCACACTGCTCCACGCTGCTCGCCACGGAGTCGCCCGCCTCGTAGACGACGAAGTCGATGCCACGCTCCACCAGGTTGGCGGCGGCGGCGAGGCCGATGGGGCCGGCGCCCACAATGGCGACGGGCAGGCCGGCGAGGCGGTCGCTGCGCAGCACGGGGGCCGTCAGGTCGATGAGGGTCATGCGCTTCTCCATCCATCGACGTTTGTCGATGTTGAGAGTCTCCGCCCTTCCATCGACGTTTGTCAATATTCGGTTTAGAGTGGCATCCATGACGAACGTCGAACTGCTGCCGCTCACGGTCGCGGGCTCCTGCTGCACCCCCATCACCACGGAGACCCTCAGCGTGCAGGAGGCCGAGTCGATGGCCGTCGCGTTCAAGGCGCTGGCAGACCCGACCCGGCTGCGGCTCATCTCGATCGTCGCCGCCTCCGCGGGAGAGGAGGCCTGCGTCTGCGACCTGACCGACCCGATCGGGCTCAGTCAGCCGACGGTGTCCCACCATCTCAAGATCCTGATGGACGCCGGATACCTCACGCGCTCCAAGCGCGGCACCTGGGCGTACTACAAGCTGGTGCCCGGCGCGCTCGAGCGGGTGTCGCACCTGCTGACCGGCGCGCTGCCTGCCGCTGCCGCGCGCTGACCGGGATGCTGCCGGCCGCTCCCGCGCGCTGACCACGGGATGCAGTGAAACCGGCGGATCACAACCCGGTTGACTGCATCCGGGGTTGGGGTCACGGTCGGAGCATGACTGCACCGATAACCCCGCGCGGACCCGTCAGCGCGCAGCTGCTCGCCGCGCTCTCCGAGCCGGCGGACCGCGACTCCGCCGCGATGACGCGCGCGCTCGACCTCGCCACCGAAGCACTCGCGGGCGAGCCGGACCTCCTCACCGACGACGACCTCCAGCTCACCCTGCTGCTCAGCTACGGCCTCTCCTACGGCGGCGTCGTCGACACCGACGACCGCTGGGAGTGGCACCCCACCCAGGTGACCATGCGCACCTCCATCGAGGACCTGTTCGAGCGGCAGCTGCGCGAACGCATCGACCTCGGCGAGCTTCCCGCCGCAGACGCGGAGGCCGTCGCGTCGTACCTGTTCGCCGTCACCGGCGAGGACTCCGGACCCAGCCTCTCCCGCTACCTGGCGAAGAAGGCCACGAAGGAGCAGGCGATCGAGTTCGTCATGCAGCGCTCCATCTACACGCTCAAGGAGGCGGACCCGCACTCCTGGGCGATCCCCCGCCTCACCGGACGGGCGAAGGCCGCACTGGTCGAGGTGCAGGCCGACGAATACGGCGGAGGCGACCCCGACCGGATGCACTACGCCATCTTCGCCAAGACGGTCCGCGGCGTCGGCCTGGACGACACATACGGCGCATACATCGACAGCGTTCCGGCCGTGACGCTCGCCTCGTTCACCATGATGTCGATGTTCGGCATCAACCGTCGCCTCCGCGGCGCCATCGCCGGGCACCTGGCCGCGTTCGAGATGACGTCCTCCATCCCCAACAGGATGTACGGCAACGGCTTCCGCCGCCTGGGCTTCGGCGACGACGTCACCGACTACTTCGACGAGCACGTCGAGGCGGACGCCGTGCACGAGCAGATCGCGGGGCGCGACCTCGCCGGCGGGCTCGCGGAGGAGCATCCGGAGCTGCTGCCGGACATCGTCTTCGGCGCACGCGCGTGCCTCTACGTCGACGGCCTGGTCGGCGCGCACATGATCGAGTGCTGGCAGGCGGGCCGCAGCTCGCTGCGAGACAGGGAGCCGGTGCTCGCGTGACCGCCGCAGAGCGTCAGCCGACCATCGTCGCCTGCACGGACGGCCCGCTGCTCGTGCGCGGCGAGGTGACGATCCTCGGCTCCGACGGCGAGCCCATCCCGCAGCATCGGCGCACGGTGGCGCTGTGCCGCTGCGGGGTGTCGACCATCAAGCCGTACTGCGACGGGACGCACAAGCTGGTCGGCTTCAAGACCGACCCGCAGCTGGAGGGGTGACGCCGGATGCGGGGGTGGCCGGTACGGCAACCCCCGCATCCCTCACGTCAGCGACCTCAGCGCTTCCGCGGGCGCAGCTTCCTGCTCAGCCGTCCTGCGGTCACCAGCAGTGCCCCTCCGGTCAGTGCGAGCAGCGCCAGCCACAGCGGAGCCAGCAGGTCGGAACCGGTGGCCGCGAGGCCGGATCCGGTGCCCGAGCCGGTCGATGCCGCTGGAGGGTCGGTCACCGTCGCACAGGCCACTCCCGCGGCGCCACAGGTGCCGGATGCGCTAGACGGGTCCCACGGGCCGGTCGGCGTCTCGACACTGGCGCGGTTCGTGGTGGTCACCGGCGCGATCAGCTTCGCGGTCACCGTGACCGTCGCGGACGCGCCGCGAGCGATCGCGGGGATCGTCCAGACGAGTGTGCCGTCCTTCGCCGTCGCCGCCGGGGAGGTCGAGACGACGCTCAAGCCCTTCGGCATCGTGTCGGTCACGGCGACGTCCTTCGCGTCGAGCTGACCGTCGTTGGTGACGACGATCGTATAGACGATGGTGTCGCCGACCGTGGCCGTCGGCCGGTTCGCGCTCTTCTGGATGCTCAGGTGACCGACGTCGAAGCGGTTGGTGACCGTCACGGTCACCGCAGCGCCGTCGGCGATGGTCACGATGCCGTCCGCCGGATCGAGCGTCGTGGACGTGGCGAGCCCGGCGTCCGTCTCCTCGATGGAGCAGGATGCCCCGGCGATGAGGTCGTCGATGGTCGCCGTGTATCCATTGGCCGCGTCGAGCACCACTTTCGAGCGCGCGCCGAGGTCGATCGGTGTGGTGACCCCGTCGACCCGGTACGTGCAGGTCACCTCGACGGTGAACGGTCCGTCGCCGAACTGCTTGACGCCGTCACCGATCCGCTTCTTGTCGATGACGAGGGAGCCGGTGTCGAAGGTGTTGGTGATGGTCACCTCCGCAGGGGCGCCCGCCGGCACGGTGACGCCCGCTGCCGGTGCGACGGTGACGGAGGACGCGCCGCCCGTCGCCGACTCCACGGTGTCGCAGTGCGCGCCCTGGATCAGCCCGGTGACGGTCGCCGTGTATCCGTTGGCCTTGTCGAGCACGACCTTTCCTCCGGCGGGAAGCGGAATGGTGGAGGTCACGCCGTCCTTCACCCAGGTGCAGGTGAGCTGAGCGGTGAACGGTCCGTCGCCGTACGTCGCCGCCCCGTCGCCTGTCCGCTTCTTGATGACGGTGACGGCACCGGCGGAGAACGT
The DNA here is from genome assembly GCF_051161895.1 of Leifsonia araucanica. Taxonomy (NCBI): domain Bacteria; kingdom Bacillati; phylum Actinomycetota; class Actinomycetes; order Micrococcales; family Microbacteriaceae; genus Leifsonia; species Leifsonia araucanica. The sequence continues at coordinate 3,267,751 of NZ_JBMBTW010000002.1, read as the reverse complement.
GTTGGTCACGTTGACGGTGACGACCGGCACCGTGCCGTCCGCCGCGCCGGGGATCACGACGGTCGGGGTGTCGACCGTGCTCGCCGTCGCGCCACCGTCCACGGTCTCGACCACGGAGCACTCCGTGCCCGCGGGGAACACGCCCGGCACGGGCAGCGTCTGCCCGCCGAGGATGGAGAGGTCTCCGTCGAAGAGCGTCTGCGCGCCGTCGTAGACGCACTGCACGTGGATGGTGAACGGTCCGTCGCCGTAGCCGACCGCCGCATCCCCGTCGACCGTCTTGGTGACGGCCAGCGTTCCCGCAGCGTAGTGGTTGGTCACCAGCACGGTGTCGCCGCCCACGGCTCCCGCCAGGGTGACGGTCGCGGTGTCGCCCGCCGTCTCCGCGGCGCCGTCGAACGCGATGCCGACGTGGTTGGGGCTCGTCGCCGCGCCGTCGCTGTCGGTCTCCGTGATAGCGCACTTCGCGCCGATCGGGAGGTCGGCGATGGTGCGGGATGCGCCGTCGGCGAGGGTGAACGCCTCGTCTCCGGCGGCCAGCGGGATCGCCGCGCCGAGCGCGCTCGTGCAGGTCAGTGCGAAGACGAATGGCCCGAACGAGGCGCCCGTCGCCGCGGTGTCGACCTTCTTGGTGACGGTCAGCTGCGTGGTCGCGTAGTCATTGACGATCGTCACCGACTGCCCGGCCGGCACCGGCTGGCTCGCGTCCGCTGCCGCCGCGATGGTCACGGCCGACGGTGTCACCGTGCGGGTCGACTCCCCGTACGATCCGGGAGCGCCATGCTCGGTCACCGCACAGGATGCGCCGACCGGGATGCCGTCGATGCGCGCGGTGTACGCGTTCGCGTCGCTGAGCGTCACCGTCTTCGCCGCGCCGAGGTCCACGTTCGCGCCGGCGACCGTGCAGGCCACGTCGGCGTCGAAGCTCGTCGGGGCGTACGCCGCGGCTGCCCCGGTGACCGACTTGGTGATCTGCAGGGGGCCGCCGGTCAGGATGACGCCCGCCTTGATCGGCTCCTGCGGTCCGGCGGGCTGCGTTCCCGTCGCGTACGTCGGGTAGAAGCCGAACGAGTTCCAGGCCCGCACACCGGCGACAGGAGTGCTCACCGGGGCCCGGTGGTCACCGGATGCGGTGGTCGGGATGTTGGTCGTCGAGTACGTGACCTTCACGCCCGCCCCCGCAGGAAGCACCGCGCCAGGGGCGCCGCTGAAGTCGAACACCATCTTGATGCCGGTCACATCCGCCGCGTCGACGGAGGAGCCGACCGCCGAAGACGGCAGCCACGCGCCCGCCGGGCAGGCGCCGGCACCCGGCGAGATCTCCTTGGCGCACGGCTGGGCCGCTGTGGTGACGAACCAGTCCATCCTGGCTCCCGCAGTGCCGCCGGTCGCCTGGAACGCGACGTCGCCGTTGAACCGCGGAGTGAACACGGAGCCGCGCGGGGACGGGTCGACGACGCCGACGTCACCGGGGTACGGGAACACATCCACCGCCGTCAGGTTCTTCGCAGCGACGTTGCCGCCGTTGACCATCTCGAGTTTCCAGTGGTCGGTGTCGCCGACGGCGCTGACCGCCGCGCACGGGTAGCGATAGAAGCCGTCCGTGTCCGCCGTGCACGGGATCGCCGCGTTGTTGACGTTCTGGGCGATGCCGCTGTCGGAGGCGACGCCCTTGGATGCGGTGAACGAGCCCTGCGAGAGAGTGGTCACGACGTTCGTGGTCGAGCAGGTGTTGGCAGCGAACGACGCACCACGACCGTTTCCGGGGTTGAGCGCGGTGCACGCGGGTGCGGTGAGCGTACGCCCGGTGCTGACGCCGAACGTGTTGACGGCGGAGCTGGCCGGGGCGAGCCCCGGCTTGATCTGCAGCGCGATGGTGATGCTGTACGTCTCCCCCGGAGCGAGCTGCGAACCGGCCGGCCAGGTGAACCGGATGGTTCCCGTTGCCGGGTCGAAGGCACGCGTCACTGTTGCGGGGTCGGTCGGCAGTTTTCCGCCCGTCGACGTCGAGTAGATCGGCACGTTGGTCGGGACGAACAGCAACGAGCCGTCCGCGGGAAGCGTGTCGACGACGACGGGATCGGGGAGGAGGCCGGTGCCGGTGTTCTTGAACCGCAGCGTCCAGTTGACCTCCTTGCCCGCTGCCGCCTGGCCGGGGCTGGTCTTCTCCACGGCGATCGCTGCGGTACCCGGGCTCACCGTGAAGGTGGCCGTCGCCTGCGCCCTGGTGGCGTGGACGTCGTTGTACGCCGCGTCGGCGAACACCGTGTTCGTGACCGTGCCTGCCGCGGTCTCACCCGGCATCGGGGCCGGCGAGACCGTGGAGGTGACCGGCCCGGAGCCGTCGCGCAGCGCGGAGCGCAGGCTGACGTTCACCCGGAGGTTGTCGACGTTGTTGCTGGCGGCGAAGCTGGCGCCGTCCGCTCTGGTGAAGGTGAAGCGCACGCCTGTCACGTCCGCCGCTGACACCCCGGACGGGAGTGCGGCGCTGCCGACAGTGGATGCGGTGCCCGCGTGCCAGGTGGCCGTCGACCCCTGGCCGGTCTGCGCATCCACTGTCACCCGGTCGGCGCCGGTGGGAACGGCCAGGATGCTGAAGCTGCTGAATGTGAACGCGTTCCAGAAGGTCGGAGCAGAGTCCTCGATCGTGACCGACTTCGGCGAGAGGGTCCCCGTCGACCGAGCGCGCAGGTTGACCTGGATCGGGTTGACCGGGCTGGCCTGCAGGGTGCTCGCCGGGTTGAAGGTCTTCGCCGTCGTGACCTGGAGGTTGCCGTTGGCGAGCGTCACTCCGGCCGACTGCGTGTCAGCGGCCACGACCGCCGGGTAGACGTCGTCGTGCAGCGTGCCGAACACGGTGTTGTTGAACATCCCGGCGGCAGGGGCGGTGCCGGCAGCGCGGCTGGCCGGGAGCAGCTGACCGGTCAGGGTGACGGTGGCCTTCTGTCCCGGGGCGATGGTGGCGCCGCTGCCGTCCGTGCCCTGCGCGTTCGTGCCGCGGAGCAGCACGCTCACGCCCACCACATCGGCGAGTTGTGCGGCGGTGAGCGCGGTGGCCTGCGCGACGGTCTTCGTGTCGGTGCTGAGCGTGCCGTCGGAGGCGCGGTGCAGCAGCGATACGACGCTCTGCGACGTCTGCACGCCGGCGGCGGCGCTCAGGTCGACGGCGATCTTGGTCAGGGCCAGCTTGTCGAACGGGTTCGCCGCTGGATCGTACGGTCCGAAGACGCACGGAGCGGTGGTGGCGGCGTTCGTGCAGTCAACCGGGTCGCTGATCCTGAGCTGCCAGGTGTTGCTCGTCGAGGAGTTCGCGATGGTGGTCGTGTACGTGGTCGACGGGTACGACGCGGCGGGCACATCCAGCTGCGGGATCACGAGCGTGGTCGGGTTGGCCGTCTTGGTCACCTTGGTGGTGAAGGTCGGGTCGATGATCGTCACGTGGTCGTCCGCGGTGCGCTGGAACGGCGCCCCGGTGAATGGGATGCCACCGACGAGCACGCTGTTGTCGACCGCGCCGGGCGAGCCGGCCATGTTGTACTCACGGGTGCCGGTGACCCAGTCGGTCGCCGCCCCTCCGCGCACCGTGTTCCGGATGCGGAGGTCCAGGTGCATCGTGCGCGCCGAGGTGCTGGCACCGGGGAACGCACCGGCCGACGCGCTGGCGACGCCGCTTCCGACGCTCGGTGCTGTCGGGTCGCCGGTGGACGCGATGGCCGCTGCGCGGTTCGGGCTCTCGATCACGGTCAGCCGCACACCCTGGGTGCTCGCGCGCTCGGCCGTGCTCAGGGTGTATCCGGGGAAGGTGCCGTCGCAGCTGCTCGCCGACGGGCAGGCCTTGGCCGTGATGTCGTTCCAGCTGGAGCCGTCGAACAGTTCGACCTTCGAGACCTTGTCGTAGCGGATCAGCGGGTCGAACGTCGCGCCGCCGGTCGACGTGGGGGTGATGGCGTCGATCCTCACCAGGTCGAACGCCTGGAAGACGCTGCCGGACACCGGGGAGGGCGTCGCGGAGTCCTGGATCGTCATCGACTGGACGCCCGTCGTCTGGGTGCCCCAGCCGAGGGTGACGCCGGTGGTGGTGCCGGACTGGGCCTGCAGGACCTTGGTGCCGTCCCACGACTTGCTCGCGATCAGCGGGCCAGGGCCGCCGGCGGTCGCCTGCACGTTCGCGGTGGCGCAGTCGACGGCGGGACGGCTGGTGATGGCGGTGCCGCCGTTGACGGTGCCGCTCGCCGTGCTCAGCGCACAGTTCTCGTACGGTGTGGTGGCCGGGTATGCACCGGGGTTCGTCGACCCGGAGTTGTCGCGCAGCGTTCCGCGGGCGACGAACACGATGGCGGGGCGCACGTTGGTGGCCTGGCCGAAGCCGTCGGCGTCGGCGAAGGTGAACCGGAGGCCGCGCACGTCGGTGTGCGTGGTCCCGTTCGGGAGTTCGTCGTCGAGCACGGCGGAGTACGTCTTCGCGCTGGAGGTGGCGTCGACGGAGTCGAGGGTCTTCCAGGTCGTTCCGTCGGTCGTGTACTCGACCGTCAGCGTCGAGCCCTCCGGCACGGAGGTCGGGGCGATGGCCGTGGCGTCGAACGCGTTCCAATACGGGGCGGACGCGGTGTCCTGCGGTTCGGTGACGACGATCGAGGTCGGGCGCACCGAACTCGTGCCGGCAGGAGTCTGCGCGGAGAGCTGCACCAGGCTGGCGCCGCCGGGGATGACCGTCGCGGGGGTGATGGTCTTGTCGAGCGCGAGGTCGACCTCGGGGAAGTACACGTCGAGGTTGGCGGAGGCCGCGTCGCTCGCGCTGCCCGCCGCGTTGCTTCCTGTCACGGTCGCAGCGTTCGGGTATGTCGTGAATCCGGAACCGGCCGGCCCGGCCGCCGTCGTGGTGTTAACCGTGACGGGGAGTTTCGCGGTCGCGCCGGTCGCGATGGAGCCGGTGTATGTCACCGTGAACGCCGTGATGTACTGCCCACCGGACAGCGTCGGTGGCGCTGGCAGGCCGGACGCTTCCGTGAACGACGAGTCGGCAGGGGCCGTGCCGGTGTTGACCGACCACTTCACGACAGCGGCCGTCGCGCCCTCCGGCCACGCAGCGCCGGAGCCGAAGCCGCCGAACACGATCGTGTTCGAGAAGAACGTCCCGCTTCCCGGCTCCTGAACCGACAGTGAGCTCAGGCGTCCGGTCGAGGTGTTCTTGGCTGTCAGCGTGGCGGTGGTGGACTGACCGGCGGGCAGCTGCTGGATGCTGAAGCTCTTGTCGGCGGAGACGCTGACGGTCAGCGGCGCCACCACCTGGGAGGCCGTGGCGACCGAGGAGGTCGCGTCGCCTCCGCCGGTGCTGACACTCGCGGTGACCCCATTGACGCGTGTGCCGCCCGTCACGAGCGGGGAGGCGTCCCTCCGGTTCGCCGCCCGCTGCGCGAACGTGACGTCGACGGAACCGGAGGCGGCCGGCGTGATCGCCGAGCCGCTGCTCGAACTGAACACGAGCTTCAAGCCGACCACGTCTCCCGCCTTCACGGACGAGGGAAGGACAGCGGTCGTGCCGACAGGACCTGGCACCGTTCCGCCGGCCGTGATCGCCACGACCTGCACCCGGTCGGCGCCGTCGGGGAAGTCCACGGCTCCGAATCCGGCGAGGTCGTAGAAGTCGAAGACGCCGCCGACGGCCGTCGGGTCGGCCGGCTCGGCGATGGTCATGGTGGTCGCGCCGATGTTGGAGGCGTTGACGGCGGTGATGGTCGCGGTCGACTGCTCGCCGGGCGTGTACTGGGTGGACGACGGTGTCCAGGTCTTCGACGCGGTCGCCCCGATCACGTCGGGCACGTGCAGAGTGACAGGAGTGGATGCGTTCACCGTCGTCGCGTTGGACGCGGTGAAGCCTGCAGTGTTGGTCAGGACCTGTCCGTCGAACGACTTGGCCAGCGCGTCCGGCACCTTCACCTGGATCTGCACGGTGCCCGTCGCGCCCGCCGCCAGTCCGGTGCTCGCCGGAGTGGTGTTGGGGACGGGGTCGTTGAAGACGGCCTTCACCGTGCTGCCCGTGACGGTGACGACCGCGCCTCCGCCGACGACGGTGGGGGTGCCGACGACGGTCAGCGGTGCGGGGACCGGGTCGGTGATCGTGGCGTCCACGCATCCGGTCGTGGTCGACGAGCAGCCGAAGTTGAGCGTGTAGATGAACTGCGTGCCCTGGTCGGCGTCGGCCACCGTGGACGTCTTCGACAGGTTGAGCACGCCCGATCCGAGGTCGTCGGCGTTGGCCGCCGGCGCGCCGATGGCGACGGCCCCGACGAGGGCGATGACGATACCGACCGCGACGGACGCCGGAGCGCGAAGGGTCCGACGTGCGGCGTGCCGTCCTGCCGCGCGAGCGGACAGACGGGTGGACAGGATGGAGCGAAGGCGCGTGAGCAAGCGTGTCCCCCAAGAACACAGAAGGGATGGGCGCGGCGCCGACGATGTCGGGCGAGATCGTCGGCATCGGAGGCCGAGCCAACCTCAGGAATATCAACCGCCGCCACCGTGCGGGACGGTTTTCACCCCGCGATCACCTTGCGCGAGCGCGCAGCGCCCGAACGTCCCGCCCGTCCACCCCCGAAGGAGGTGCGAACGCGTGTCAGGCCGAGATGCCGGCGCGCGCGAGCCGCGCGGCCAGCACGCGCGAGAGCAGCGACGCGGCCAGCTGCCCGGCGACCCTCGCCACCAGCGTGACGACGAGGATGGACGGGATCAGGTCGCCCGGCGAGAAGACCGGGAGCGACACGAGGAACAGCACGACACCGGATGCCGCCGCCGCGACCGCCCACCGCCACTCGCCCGGTCGGCGGTCACGCCGGATCCGGTTCAGGAGGCTGACGACGAGGTCGAAGGTCAGGCTTCCTGCCACCAGCGGGACGAGCACCAGGAAGCCGATGGAGCTGAAGGCGCCGGTGAGAAGCCCGGCGAAGAACGACACGAACGTCGCAGCGAACGGGAAGCCGAGCATCCGCCTGGCCAGGAACGGCAGCACGCTGTTGACGGCGACCACCAGGGCGTAGAGCGGCGGCGAGAACGCGGCGAGCGGTCCCCCGACCGGGATGAGGGCCAGCAGCACGAGGGCGGTGAGTGCGCCCAGCGAGGCCAGCACCAGCAGGATGCGCGTCGACGGCGTCAATCCTCCTCCCTGGGCACGACGAGGTGGCGCTCCAGCGCGATGGCGATCGCCTCGTCGCGGCTGGAGACCCCGAGCTTGCGGTAGATGCTGCGGAGCTGCGTCTTCACGGTGTTCGTCGAGACGACGAGCTGCGCGGCGATGACGGAGATCGTCGGCGTATCGACCAGCGCGCGGAGGACGGCCAGCTCACGTTCGCTCAGCACGCTCTCCCTGTCGATCTCGGGCAGCAGGGAGCGGAACGGCATCCCGTCGAACAGGTGCCCGAAGCCGGCATCGCCGAGAGCGGCGACGAGACGCTCGACGTCGCGCGGGGGAAGCAGGGCGACCACGAGCCGCTGACCCGTTCTGTCGAGCAGCGCACCGAGCTGCTCGACGACCGCGCGGGCGCGCATCCTCTCGGAGAACCGCAGCAGCGCTGCCGCTTCGAGCGTGGTTGCGGCGGCAGAGAGGCGCGGGGTGGGCGTCGCGCCCGCCACGTGGCGGAGTTCCTGGAGCGCTGCTCCGTGACGACCGAGCGCGAGTTCCACCCGTGCACGGCCGATGTGGCGTTCGACACCGGCACTCAGATCGCGGCGGAGGATCACATCCGCCGCATCCGGGTTGCCGAGGGCGAGCTGCAGGAGGGCGCGCGTCGGCGCGAGGGCGGACCTGGCGGACGACGAACGGCCCTCCGCTGCGCGCATCCCGGCGAAGCCGTCGAGCTCCGCGAGAGCCACGGCGGCGCGGCCGGCGACGAGTTCGGTCATCGCCTCGGTGATGGCGATGGCGATCCAGTGTTCGATCGTGCGCCGGTCGTGCACCATCGCGCCCAGCTGCTCGCGCGCCGTCGCTGCGTCGAACCGTTCGAGGGCGACCGTCGCCTCGGCGATCCGGTAGAAGGTCCCCGGATACCAGGACCGCTGCATGTCGGTCCATTCGCCGGTCCTGGCGAGGTCGATGTACGCCTCCGACTCGAGCAGGTCGCCCTGCAGAGCACGGATACCGGCCAGCATCGCGAGGTTGCCGAACCCGGGCGAATACCCCGTGTCCGGCGACTCGGCGAGACCCTTCTCGAAGGTCTCCAGCGCCTCGTCCACCTGACCGGCGTAGTACTGCGTCGTGCCGACGTGGGCGTAGACCCTGCTGAGAGCCTGCACCGACCGGCGCTCCGACTCCGGGAGCCCGTCGAGTGCTGCAACGGCCGCCCGCGCGGGACCGATGCCCAGAGTCGGCCGGCCGATCAAGCGGTATGCGGCGCTCTCGCTGGCGAGGATCAGCGCGCGGTCCACCTGGTCGACGTCGCGACGGGATGCGCGGGCCGCCCTGGCGGCGGCGGCGAAGTACCGAAGACCCCTCACCCTGCGATGCGGGACCACGTTGTAGATGATCCCGGCCAGCATCATCAGCAGCGGCCACTCCCTCAGCACCGACGCCGGGATACGGTCGATGATGCCGCCGAGCTCCTCGTCGACGCTCATCAGCAGATCGAACCAGTTCTCACGGACCAGCTCGGACGCCGCCGGGTACGCCCCTGCGGCGATGAGCGCGATCAGTTTCGGCCGCATCGTCCGGTCGACGTGCAGCCGGATGTCGTCGGGGTCCGACGTCTCTTCCGGCGATGGGTCGCGCCCGTCCTGGAACGAGCGCCGCGGATCGGGCGCGCTGAAGGTCACGTGTCAACTCTCGGAGGTTGGTGTTTCCCAGACGAGGCAGCGGCTGGCGTTCCGGCGAGCGGGTAAGGCCGGAATCGCTGCGGTGCCTCATCGGCAACCTAGCACGGGTCGGGGAGCCGCATCCAGCATCCGGAGTCGGGCATGCGGTGTCCGGCATCCGATATCCCGGCGGACACCCACCGATCGGTGACGAGCTCTGGCCGACCGGTGGATGCCCGGCGCGCGCCGGATCGCGACGCTGGGGACATGACGAACACGCTCACTCCTTCCATTGCCCTCCGTCCCGTCCTCGTGCTGCTGGCGACGTTCGCCGCGGTCAGCCTCGCGATGATCGCCGTCCTGATCGTGCAGAGCGCGACCGGCGCCGACGTCGCCACCGCCATCTGGGTGCGCTGCTCGCTGGTGCTCGCCAGCGCGGTCGTCATGCTCCTGATCGCCCGGAGCGCCGCCCGCGGGTCGCGTGGGGCGTTCGTGCGCATCCGGATCATCAGCGCGGTGGTGGTGGCCGCGGTCATCGTCATCGTGGCGATCCCCGGGTTCCTGCCCGGATGGGTGCGGATCGAGCAGGCACTGTGCGGGCTGCTCATGCTGCCCGCAGCGATCCTGCTCAACCGTCCGAGCCTGCGCCGGCTGTACCCCAAGGGCGCGTAGGGTCTGGCTATGATCGATCCGCGCTGGCGGACCGTGCTCGCGGTCGCGCCGTACGTGGTGCTCGGGATGCTCGTCGCCTTCGCACTCGGAATGCAGTGGGGCGACCCGGCGCACCTGGTGCCCGAGCTGCTGCTCTGCCTCGCGTACGGGCTGCTCGTGCTGGTGCTGCGAGACCTGCCGTTCCCGTGGAGGGGTGGCACCGCATCCATCGCCGTGCTGATGCCTGCGCTGATCCTGCTGAACCTCGTGCTGGTGCTGTACCAGGGCTGGTTCGCCTTCCTGACGATCGCCACGTTCTCGATCGCGTACTCGCTGGTGCCGTGGCCGTGGGAACTCGTGGCGGTCGGCGCGACCGCCGTCGTCGCCGGGCTCGCCCAGGCGTCGAGCTTCAGCCACGGAGTGGCCGGGACGATCGGCCGGGTGCTCGTGGTCGCGCTCAATGTCGTGGCGATGTGCGGGCTGTCCTGGGGTCTGCGGCTGTCGCAGCGGCAGCTGGAGATCACCGCGACCGAGGCGGAGCGTGGCCGCCTGGCGCGCGAGATCCACGACACGCTCGCCCAGGGTTTCGCCGGGATCGTCACCCAGTTGCAGGCCGCGGAGCACGCGGCCGACGACGGTGCGCGCGAGCGGCACACGGATGCCGCCCTCGCCCTCGCCCGCGACGGCCTGGCGGAGGCGCGACGCTCAGTGCAGGCACTCCGCCCCGCCGCCCTCGACACCGCTGGGCTGCCCGAGGCGATCCGCGAGACGGCTCGGCGCTGGTCGGCACGCACGGGCATCCCGATCGACGTGACGACGACCGGTTCCGCCAGGACGCTGCCGGTGGAGGCGGAGGTCGCGCTGCTGCGGACGGCCCAGGAGGCGCTCGCCAACGTCGAGCGGCACGCGGATGCGCACCGGGTCGCGCTCACCCTGCGGCACGACCAGCGGGGAGCGCGCCTGGAGGTGCGCGACGACGGGCGCGGCTTCGAGGCTGGAACCCCTCCCACCGGCGAGGACGCCGGCGGCGGTTACGGTCTCATCGCGATGCGCGAGCGCATCACAGCGCTCGCCGGCAAACTCGAGATCGAGTCCTGCCCCGGCCGCGGCACCTCCGTCCGGGCGGAGGTCCCCGGATGAGCTCGGTGAGCCCGGAGAGCCCGGTGAGCCCGATGCGCCCGGTGCGCCTCCTCGTCGTCGACGACCATCCCGTGGTGCGCGACGGCATCGTGGGCATGGTCTCCTCCGACGCCGGGATCGAGGTCGTCGGCGAGGCGTCGGACGGCGCGGAAGCCGTGCGCCTCGCGGGAGCCCTGCAACCGGATGTGGTGCTCATGGACCTGCGCATGCCAGGGATGGACGGGGTCGCGGCGATCCGCGAACTCCTCCGCCTCGGGGTGCGCAGCCGTATCGTCGTGCTCACCACCTACGACTCCGACGCCGACGTCCTCCCCGCCATCGAGGCGGGAGCCACCGGCTACCTCCTCAAAGACGTCCCCCGCGACGAACTCGTCCGCGCCGTGCACGCCGCCGCGAACGGCCACTCTGCCCTCGCGCCGTCCGTCGCCTCCCGCCTCGTCGACAGGGTCCGCACGCCGGAGGCCAGCCTGCTCAGCCCCCGGGAACTGCAGGTGCTCGCCCTCGTCGCCGACGGCGCCACCAACCGCGAGGCCGGAGCACGCCTTCACCTGAGCGAGGCGACCGTAAAGACCCACCTGCTCAGCATCTACGCCAAACTCGGCGTCGGCGACAGGGCCGCGGCGGTGGCGGAGGGCTTCAGGAGGGGGCTGCTGGACCGGTAGGGAGACGCGCAACCAAGCTTGCCATCCATTTGATATACCACATCTTTCGCATTAGCGTGGGCTGCGGATGTGGGATTCCGCGCCGCCCCGGTTCGAGGGGTCGCGTGCACCCGCGACGGATGCGGGGCGGTGCACACAGGTATGCGGGTGGTGTTCGACGATGGTGCTGCCGACTCTCTGATCCGGGTGGCGTCGTCGGGTGCGCAACGGTTGCGGGATCAGGCTGGGGAGCGGCGTAGTAGCGCGGAGGGTGCTGCGGCGGACTTCTCCGGCGCGTTCGGGCGGTTGTTCGAGCAGGCGTGCGGGGCGGAGTCCGAGGACCGGATCCGGTTGGCTGTGGTGTTGGAGGAGTTGGCGGCTGGGCTGGCGGAGGCGAAGGTTCTGGCGCAGCGGGAGAAGGACCGGTTGACTGCGGTCGCGCAGTGGCGGGTGCGGGAGGATCAGCGGGTCAGGGATCGGGCGGCGGATCCCACCGGGCTTGTCCATGCGGACAGTGGGCTGACCGATCCGGAGCCGTCTGCTGTGGCGGTGGCGCCGCCGACGGTGTCTGCGGCGTTCGCGTCCAGGGAGCGCCGCCGGACCGCGGACGGGTCGGCGAAGGGGAAGACGTCGGCGGATCCGGTGGCGTTGCGGGGGTTCGTGACCCGGTCGCGGGCGTTGAACGCGGTGTTGGAGTCGGAGGTGGCGGCGGTCAGGAACGCGTGGGCCGGGTTCGCTGCTGGATGTTCGTGGGTGCGGGTGGGCACGGTGACGTTCACGGGCGGGTTCGAGCGGATGCTGGCGGAGAACCACGCGGACGCGACCTGGATCGAGCGGGTCGCCGCCCAATTCGAGAAAGCCGGCGGTGGCACGCTGTCGCACACGGTGTTGAACAAGGCGGCCCGGTCAACGGTCCTGGACGTGGCGAAGGGGACGGCGTTCCAGAACTTCCTCAACGGGAACCTGTCCCCGGCCGAGGCGGCCGCGTACTGGAACTCCCTTGGCCTCGACGTCGACGAGATCCGGTTGCTGCCGCCGGAGACGCTGCTTCGCCTGTCAAGTCTGCCGGGGCTGCCGGCGGCAGCGCAGGATGCGGCGTCGCGCGAGTTCCTGAAGTACGCGCTGAAGCACCCGGAGGACGCGTACCGCATGATGGGCTTCGCCGACCCGTGGAAGTACCCGTTGTACGGTTCGCCGATCCGGAGGACCGAGGATCTGGACATTCAGCAGTTCACCGACCAGCTGCACGCAATCGACGACGCGCTCAAGAAAGCGGCGAAGGACGCGAAGAACCTCCCGGGCAATCCGGTGGTGCAGTTGATCGGCCTCGGTGCACACGACGGCGCGTTGGTGGCGGCTGTCTCGTTCGGCGACCTGGACACGGCATCCCATGTCGGGGTGAATGTGTCGGGGATGAACTCGAATGTCGGCGACATGGAATACGGGAACGATGCCGCCGCGCTGCTTTACGAGCGTGCCAGCAGAAAAAACCCGTTCGAGTCGTTCGCGGTGGTGAACTGGATCGGGTACCGGTCGCCGACGACCGTGGACGAGGTGCACGGCATGGACCGGGCAGAGTCCGGGGGGCGGCAGTTGACGGACTTCCTCAACGGCATACACGCCAGCCGACACCAAAGCGGAGTTCCGATCGAGCAGTTCAACGTGTACGCACACTCCTACGGATCGACCGTCGCCGTCGAAGCACTCAAACACCTCGACTTCGACATCGACGTTCTGGCCACCTACGGTTCGGCGGGGGTGAAGAACGGCACCACCACCGACCAACTTCACGCCAAGGATGTGCTGGCCACCCACGCGAAGGGCGACGGCATCGCGAAGCTCGGCCAGCACGGCGGCAAAAGCCTCGACCCCCGCGACATCGCGGGCGTGAAGAAGTTCAGCGCAGAGGACTCGGTCAGCGCGGACGGGAAGAAGCTGAAACGGACCACCATGCACGACATGTATCAAGAAGAAGACACCTGGTCGCTCTCGAATATGTGGGCAGGCACTGTCGGCTACCTCTCGCCCGACGCGACCGCGCAAGATCAGATGTCAAGGATGCTCGCGACCGGAGCGAAATGACAGGCGGCGGCGGACACGTTTTCACCCGGTGGCGGTGGATAGCGGGCGTAGTGATGACAGTGTTGGCAGTGAGTATCAGCGGGTGCGCAGAAATGGGAGCGATGATGACGTCGACGGTGCAGGATGCGGCAGGAATGACCCGGGGCGAGGTGGAACGGCTCACCCCAGAGCAACGCTTCGACCTCTACGGTGAACGCTACGAGCGCATGAAAGAGCTGATGACCGAAGCGCAGGAACAGGTCAGCACCGATCCGTGGCGCTGGCTCGTCGGTGGTGTCGGCGGGCCAGCATCTGGCCCGACCGCTTCCGACCCGCTCCCCGGGGCCACTGGACAAAACGCGTACTACATCCGAATGTCGCGTGCGATCTTCCCCCCTGGGGCGGTCGGTGATCGGGCCGATGCCGAGCCGGTCTACGACTACTTCGAATCGAAAGGATGGGCAGCCGAGCTCATCTGGATCGAGGACGACCTGAAACTCGGGTTCGACAGGTACGACGTCCGCGCGATCACCGACGACGGCTACCGCCTGATCTACGAAGTGCAGGAGAACGGCCAGTACAACCTGGACGTCAGGAGCGACATGTTCTGGGGCGACCAGGACGAACTCTCCAGCGACATTGCTTACCGCATCCCGGAAGACCAGTTCTTCCCCCCAGACGAGACCTCCCTCCCCGGCGTATACGTGCCGTTCCCGAAGTGGAGCGACCCGAAAGTCTGGGGGCCGGAGGTCGATGAGGATTGACGCGGATACTACGGTGAAGCTCCCATCGCGTAGATCTGCCCGCGCGCGGCGGCTGAGGTGGATTTCCGGCCTCGTAGCGCTGTCTCTGACACTCGGCTTAAGCGGGTGCGCGGAAATGGGAGCGATGATGACCTCGACGGTGCGGGACGCGGGAGGGATGACCCGGGGCGAGGTGGAGCGACGCACCCCGGAGCAACGGTTCGAGCTCTACCGCGAACGCTACGAACGTATGAAAGAACTCATGACCGAAGCGCAAGAGCAGGTCAGCACCCAACCGTGGCGCTGGCTTATCGGCGGTGTTGGCGGGCCCACGTCCGGCCCGACCGCTTCCGATCCGCTCCCCGGGGCCACCGCCCGGAACGCGTACTACATCCGAATGACGCGTGCGATCTTCCTAGCGGGGGCAGTCGGTGATCGGGCAGATGCGGAGCCGGTCTATGACTATTTCCAGTCGAAGGGGTGGGCGGCTGAGTTGCTCTGGATCGAGGACGACCTCGGCACTGGCCCGGATCGTCACCGGGTTCGTGCGGACACGGAGGACGGCTATCGCCTGACCTACGAGGTGCGCGGGAACGGTCACTACAACTTCAAAGTTGTCAGCAACATGTTCTGGGGCGACCAGGACGAACTCTCCAGCAGCATCGACTATCGCATCCCCAAAGGCCAGTTCTTTCCCCCGGACGAGACTTCCGTCCCCGGCGTCTACATCCCGTTCCCGAAGTGGAGCGACCCGAAGCTCTGGGGGCCGGAGGTCGACGAGGATTGACGCGGATACCATCGGCGAGGCTCCCACCGCGTAGATCTGCCCGCGCGCAACCCAGGTAGGGGGAGCCGCTTTGAGCACCTAGCGCCGGATGAGGGAGCCCGGCCATGAGCGGCGAGGATGCTGGGGCGGGAGCCTGCGTCGATGGGGATGGCAGCATCCGCGGGTCGTCCCCTCGCTCGCGGTCGCCCCAGCCGAATCGCGCGCCGCCGAGGCCGCCGCGCCCGCGTACTCCTCGACCTCGGTCGGCAGGCGGCGACCGACCCGGGAAGAGTGCGCGGACGCGTGCTCGAAACTCACCCGGGCCACCGGATGCCGCTCCGCGAGCGCGTCGATCGATTCTGCGCTGGCGAAGCCAGTAGCGTCGAGCGTGCGCTGCACCATCGTGACGAACCCGCTTGCGTAGACGAACACGTCGAACTGCTCCTTCGTCACCGCATGCGCATCTATGAGTCGGTCAGCACCGCATTGACCTTGAAGCGCCTCAGTCCCGCGCCATCGCCGCCGCGTAGTGCGCCTCCACATCCACGTATGCGTCGTCGGCGATGTCGAACACCACCTTGACGATGGTGCCTCCTTCGAATTCGAACCGGGAGCCGGTGTACTGGCTGGACACCGCATCCCCGCTGTCGTAGCCGATGCAGAGGCCCTCTCCGCAGAGCGAGAAGTGGCCGAGGACCGTGCGGATCTCTTTCTCGCCGACCTTCTGGTCGTCGATGTAGAGCGACAGCGGGCCGATGCCTTCCCGGTATTCGCCCATCCTCTCCTTGGTGAACTCCACGCCGATGATGTGCTTGCCCGGGCCGGGGACGGGTGTCGAGATGACGTCTTCCGGCGGGATGCCGAGGAAGTTGTACACGTAGTTCACCTGCCCGTCCTTGATGAACAGGGCGTGGCCGCCGAACCGGGAGCCGTGCGCGAAGACGACGCCCTGGCTGTCGGCCGTCAGGTCGAGCTCGGCGAGCACCTTGAAGGAGACGCCGTGGGTGTTCGCCGCCGACCGTTCGGGGACCTCGGACGTGCCCGGGTAGTAGGTGTACTGCCCGCTCGGCGGCACTGGCACCTTGAACTCCATGCCGAGGAACGTCTCGTAGTCTTTCGGGTTGCCGATGATCTGCAGATCGTTCAGCGGCAACACGAGGTTGCGCTTCGCCTCCTCCAGCCAGAGCGCCTTCAGCTTCTCCAGCCTGGCCGGGTCGTCGGCGGCGAGGTCGTGCGCCTCCGACCGGTCGACGTCGGTGTGGAAGAGCTGCCAGGTGTCGTTTGCGAAACCGCTCATGCCGCTCACCGGCCCGTGCTCGGCGACGGCCTTCCAGCCGTTGTGCCAGATGCCCCGGCTGCCGAGCATCTCGTAGTACTGCGTCTCCTTCGTGGTCGGCCCGTCCGGGTCGGCGTCGAAGGTGTACGTCATCGGAACGCCGTCCAGCGGGCGCTGCTCCACGCCGGCGTACGTGTCCGGCATCTCCACGCCGCAGACATCCAGGATGGTCGCGACGATGTCGGTGGAGTGGTGGTACTGGTTGCGCACCTCCCCCGCACTCCGGATGCCCGCCGGCCAGTGGATCACCAGCGGGTCGCAGACGCCGCCCTGGTACGTGTACCGCTTGAACATCCGGTACGGGGTGGAGAACGCGACCGCCCATCCCGTCGGGTAGTGGTTGTACGTGTTCGGCGAGCCGAGCTCGTCCACCATCGACAGGTTCTGCTTCTCGTCGTCCGGGTACCCTCCGAACACCTTGCCTTCGTTCACGGAGCCGTTAGGGCTGCCCTCACCGGATGCGCCGTTGTCCGCGCAGTAGATGATGAGCGTGTTGTCGAGCTGGCCGGACTCCTCCAGGTAGTCGACGATGCGGCCGACCTGGGCGTCCGTGTACTCGGAGAACCCGGCGTAGACCTCGGCCATCCGGGAGAACATCGCCTTCTCCTCGTCGGTGAGCTCCGCCCACGGGCGCACGGCGTCGGTCTGGGTGAACGTCCCCGGCGGCATCGGGTTGATGGCGGTCAGCTCCGTGCCCTCCGGCAGCAGCCCGCGCTCGATCATCCGCGGCAGCACCCACTCGCGGTACGCCTCGTAGCCGTCGTCGAACGCGCCCTTGTACTTGTCGATGTACTCCTGCGGGGCGTGGTGCGGCGCGTGGTTGGCTCCCGGGCAGAACCACATGTACCAGGGCTTGTCCGGCTCTGTCTGCTTCACATCCCGCAGCATCTTCAGCGCCTGGTCAGCGAGGTCTTTGGACAGGTGGTACCCCTGCTCGGGGAGGTACGGCTGGTCGATGTAGTGGTTGTCCTCCGCGAGCGACGGGAACCAGTTGTTCGTCTCGCCGCCGATGAAACCGTAGAAGCGGTCGAAGCCTTGCGCGAGCGGCCAGTTCTTCTTCGACGCCCCCGCCGTCCACTCGTCGATCGGCACGTTGTGGTTCTTCCCGACCCAGAACGTGGCCCAGCCGGCGTCCCGCAGCACGTTCGCCATCGTCGCGTTCGCCGGGGGGATGTGCGAGTTGTACCCGGGGAACCCGGTGCTCGACTCCGAGATGGTCGCGAACCCGTTGGCGTGGTGGTTGCGACCGGTCAGCAGCGTCGAGCGCGTGGGAGAGCAGAGCGCCGTCGTGTGCCACTGGCTGTAGGTGAGCCCCCCGGCCGCCAGCCTGTCCATCGTCGGCATCTGGATACGCCCGCCGTACGGCGACCACGCCGCCTGACCCGTGTCGTCGAACAGCACGAGGAGGACGTTCGGCGCCCCCTCGGGAGCTTTCGGCGGGAGGAAGGCTTCCCAGTCCGCCTCCGAGTCCCGCACATCGAGTTCGATCTTGCCTTGGAATTCTCGCGTCACAGCCGGTTCCCCACGTCTCTGCGTACCCCATCACCACACAGGCGGCGCACGACTATGTGCGCCCTCGGCGTCGGGAAATGCGCATCCGACGCTGTCGTTCAGACGATTCCGACTCGAACGTAACCCGCGACGCTCCGTCTCGTCTAGAGCCCACGTGTCCCCCTAGAC
Organism: Leifsonia araucanica; assembly: GCF_051161895.1. Classification (NCBI taxonomy): domain Bacteria; kingdom Bacillati; phylum Actinomycetota; class Actinomycetes; order Micrococcales; family Microbacteriaceae; genus Leifsonia; species Leifsonia araucanica. Next base: position 3,249,952 of record NZ_JBMBTW010000002.1, on the reverse strand, counting down.
GCGGGCCCCGGCACTGACTAGCCTTCCCTCACAGTCGCGGTGCCGAGGCAATCGGAGGGGATCGACATGTCAGTACGCCCGCTCGCCGGCCTCACCGGCCGGAACGCGGTGCGCGAGATCGTGTCGGGCGTCACCCTGCTGGCCATCGCCGTCCCGTTGAACATCGGATACGCGCAGATCGCCGGCCTGCCGCCGACGGCCGGCCTGTACGCGCTGGTGCTCCCGGGGATCGTGTGGGCGCTGCTTGTCTCGTCCCGCCAGCTGGTGGCGTCTCCGGATGCGGCTGCCGCTGCCCTCGTCGCATCGTCGCTCGGCGGTCTCGCTGTCGCGGGCAGCGCCGACTACATCACGCTCGCGCTCGCGCAGGCGCTGATCTGCGGCGTCCTGTTCCTGCTCTGCTCGTTCTTCAAGCTCGGGTTCCTCGCGAATTTCCTGTCCAAGCCCATCCTGATCGGCTTCGTCGGCGGCCTGGCCCTCGACATCCTGGTGTCGCAGGTCGCCAAGATGCTGGGGGTCAAGATCGACTCCGGCGGCGAGTTCACCGACAAACTGACCGGGCTGTTCACCGGCCTCGGCCACCTCAACGTGTGGTCGCTGCTCATCTCGGTGGGCGCGCTGATCATCCTGCTGGTCGGCCGGGTGCTGGCGCGCGCGGTGCCGTGGGCGCTGGTGGTGCTCGTGGTGGCGACCATCGTGGTGGTCCTGAGCGGTGCGGAGAAGGCGGGCGTCTCCGTGCTCGGCGCCGTCGAAGCCGGGCCGCCGAAACTGACCTGGCCGGTGATCGACTGGTCGATGTGGCTGGCGCTCATCCCGTCGGCCATCGCGCTGACGATCGTGTCGATGGGCGAGGGACTGCTGGTCTCCCGCTCGTACGGGGAGAAGCGCGGATACCCGACGAAGCCGAACAGGGAGCTGCTCGCCTTCGGCGCTGCCAACCTCGCGGCCGGGGTGTCCGGCGGCTTCACGGTCGGGTCGTCCACGTCGCGCACGGCCGCGATGGACCAGGCGGGATCGCGGACGCAGCTGCCGACCATCGTCACCGCCATCGGCACGCTCGCGCTGCTGATCTTCGGCACGGCGCTGCTCGAGCACATCCCGTCGCCCGCCATCGGCGCGATCGTCGCCGTCGCCGTGGTGCCGCTGCTCGGGATCGCCGACTTCGCCGCCCTGTGGCGCCAGGACAGGTTCGAGTTCGCCATCGGCGCCGTGTGCTTCCTGGTGACGCTGTTCGTCGGATCCATCGCCGGCATCGTCGTGGCGTTCGTGCTCGCCGTCATCAACGTGACGCGGCGGGCGGCGAACCCGGCCATCGACACGCTCGCAGCCGACGGGGACCCGCAGAGTTCCCTCCTCGACACCGCACAACCCGGCGAGCCGACCGCGCCGGGCGTCGTCGTCGTACGGCTCGCCGCCCCGCTCTTCTTCGCGAACAGCGTCACCTTCGGGCAGGCGGTGCAGCGCGCGGTGACCTCCGCCGACGGCGTCCGGCACGTCGTGCTCGACCTGGAGGCGGTCACGGACGTGGACGTGACCGGCGCAGAGGGCTTCCGCAGCGTGCACGAGTGGCTCACCGACCGCCACGTCGACCTCGGACTGAGCAGGATGCGCCCCGGCCTCCGCGACCGGATGCAGCACCTCGGCCTGCTCGACGGCGTCACCGTCTACGACACGAACCGGGATGCGCTCGCCCGGCTGACCGACCCCCGACCGCCGGGGAGCACCAGCCGTGCCGGAGCCTGAGAGACGAAGGAGACCACCATGCCTCAAGTGATCGGAGCGATCCTCCCGCTGGCGATCGGTGTCGCCATCAGCCCCATCCCGATCATCGCGGCGATCCTCATGCTGCTGTCGCCACGGGCGAGGAGCACGGGCGTCGGCTTCCTCCTCGGCTGGCTCGTCGGCGTGATCGTCGCCGTGACCGTCTTCACCCTGCTCGCCGCCGTGCTGCCGGAGAACGACCCGGATGCGTCGAAGCCGATCGCCGGGACCATCCAGCTCATCCTGGGTGTCCTGCTGCTCCTGCTGGCGGTGCGGCAGGGGCGGTCGCGGCCGAAGCACGGAGAGGAGCCTGCCCTGCCGAAGTGGATGAGCGCCATCGACTCGATGACCACCGGCCGCGGTCTCCTGCTCGGCTTCGTCCTCGCCGCCGTCAACCCCAAGAACCTGCTGCTCGCGGCGAGCGCGGGCATCGTCATCGGTTCCGCCGGTCTGTCCGTCGGTTCGGAGATCCTCGCCATCGCGGTCTTCACGGTGATCGCCGTCATCTCGGTCGCCGCTCCCGTCATCGCCTACCTCGTCGCCGCCGACCGGATGCGCGGCCCGCTCGACGCACTGCGCGGCTGGCTGGTCCACAACAACGCGACCGTGATGGCCGTCCTGCTGCTCGTCATCGGCGTCTCGGTGATCGGCAAAGGCATCGGAAGCTTCTAGCCGGTCGCCATGACGACGCAGAACGGCACGCAGAGACCTCCGCGGAATCCCTGGCTGCTGCCGACCCTGTCCGGCTACCACCGGTCGTGGATCGGCCGCGACGTGCTCGCCGGCCTCTCGGCGGGAGCGGTGGTCGTGCCGCAGGCGATGGCGTACGCCACCATCGCGAACCTCCCCGTGCAGGCCGGACTGTACACCTGCATCGTGCCGATGATCGTCTACGCGCTGCTCGGCGGCTCCCGTGCGATGAGCGTGTCGACCACCTCCACGATCGCCACGCTCACCGCCACCACGTTCGTGTCGGCCGGGGTCGTCTCCGGCTCGGACGACATCCCGCGCGACCTGGTCACGCTGACGCTGCTGGTCGGCGCGATCCTCGCCGTCGCCCGGCTGCTGCGGCTCGGATCGCTCGTGGAGATCATCAACAAGCCGACGCTGCTCGGCATCCAGGTGGGCGTGGGTGCGACGGTGGCGCTCGGCCAGCTGCCCAAGCTGCTCGGGGTCTCCCAGACGACGACGGGCAGCGGCTTCATCCGCTCGTTCGTCACCGTGGTGGAGGCTGTGCCGCACGCCAACCTCGCCACGGTGCTGCTGTCCGTCGGCTCCGTCGCTGTGCTGTTCCTGCTCAAGCGCTTCGCCCCGCGCGTGCCCGGCCCGCTGATCGTGGTGGCGGCGGGCATCCTGCTCAGCGCGTTCGCGGGTCTGCCGGAGGCCGGCGTCGACCGCATCGCCCCGGTGCCCGGCGGTTTCCCGCTGCCGGCCTTCCCCTCGTTCGAGCACATCGTCGCCCTCCTGCCCGGCGCGTTCGCCATCGCGGTGATGGCCTTCCTCGAGACGACGGCGGTCGCCCGCGGCCTCCGCGGCACCGGCGACCGGACGATCGACAACAACCAGGAACTCCTCGCTGACGCGGCGGCCAACCTGGTCGGCGGCATTTTCCAGACCCTCCCGGCGGCGGGCGGCTTCTCGCAGAGCGCGGTCAACCGGGATGCGGGCGCCCGCTCCCAGCTGAGCGCCCTGGTCACGGCGGGCCTGGCCGTGCTGGTCGGGCTGTGGCTCGGACCGGTGGTGAGCCTCCTCCCCCAGGCCACGCTCGCCGCCCTGGTCTTCGTCGCGGTGTTCGGGCTGATCGACATCTCCTCCCTCCGCCGCCTCTGGCGGATCAGCCGCCGCGACTTCGCCGTCGCGATCGTGACGATGGCGGTCGGCCTGACCGCCGGGCTGCTGCAGGCGGTGCTGGTGGGAGTGGTGCTGACCCTGATCCTGCTGCTGTCCGCGCTGAACAAGCCGCGCATCCGGGTGGCGGGTGGTGACGGTGGCGGTGGTGAAGGTGGTGGCGGCGAGCTTGTCGTGACCCTGCTCGCGCCGCTGTACACGGCGAGCATGCTGGCGACGGAGCAGGCGGTGCTGGAGGCCGTCGACGCCACCCCGGGCACCCGCCGCGTCACCGTCGACTGCTCGGTGATGCAAGACGTGTCCGTGACGGTGATCGAAGGCCTCCGCGACCTCGACCGCGAACTCACCGGTCGCGGCATCACCCTCGCCCTGACCGGGTTCGCGCCAGCGGTGCTCGCGATGCTGGAGCGCACAGACTGGTTCCGGATGCTACGCGAGGCCGGGCGGGCGGGTTAGGCCACCGCCTAGGCCACCGCCACCCCCGCGATCTGCGTGTTGAACGGCAGCAGTGGCGTGTGCACCCGATACCGCTCCACCTCCACGCTTTCGAAGCCGGCCGCACGCACCGCGTGTTCGAGTTCGCGCTCGCACGAGCATCCTTCGAACGTCCACGCCCACGGCCGGCGGAACAGCCGCTGGGCAGCTCGGGTGGGTGTGCCGTCGTCCGCCGCCACGTGCTCCACGAAACGGAAGGTGCCGCCCGGTCGCAGGATGCGCCTGACCTCCGCGAGCACGGCCGCCGGGTCGTGCACGGTGCAGAGCACGAGGGAGGAGATGACGGTGTCCGCGCTGTCGTCGGGGAGGCCGGTCTGTTCCGCCGTGCGTTCGCGCAGGTCGAGGCGCACGTCGTAGCGACCGGCCGCATCCCGCAGCGCCGGGTGCATGTAGCGGTTGGGTTCGATGGCGATGAGGGTCGCGCCGGGCGGGAGGTAGCCGAGGTTGGCGCCGACGCCGGTGCCGAGTTCGACCACCACGGGAGGAAGGTCGGCGAAGACGCGCTGCTTCTGGTGCCGGAGGCTGCGTTCCAGGGTCGGGCCCATCGCGTGGAAGAACGCGGCGTTGAACCGGCCGCGTCCCGGGTGCAGGTCGAAGTCGGCCGGTGCAGGGGTCGGGGCCGGGGTCGGTGCCGGGGCTGTCGTGTCGCTGTCTGTCATGGCTCCAGCGTGCGCCGCCGCCGCCCCGCGGTCAGGCGTGGAACTACCTCAGTTCGCCCGGCCCTGCCTGCTCGTGGCGGGCGGCGTACCACGCGGCGATCTGGGCACGCGACCGGAAGCCGAGGCGCACCCGGATGCGCTCGACGTGGCCTTCCGCCGAGCGTTCGTCGATGCCGAGGCTGGCGGCGATCTCGCGGTTGGTGCGTCCGGCGCTGACCAGCGCCGCCACCTCGTCCTGCCTGGGCGTCAGCCGTCCTGCCGCGGTGCGGGATGCTCGCAGGCCGATGAATCGGCGGATCGTCGCCACGAGCGCGTGCGTGTCCCCCGCCCACGGCAGGTGGGACCGGCCGGGCAGCACCACGAGCTGCGCGCCAGGGATGCCGTCGGCGAGCGCTACCGCCTGCGCGACGGGCGCGGCCCTGTCGTGCTCCCTGTGCACCACCAGGGTGGGCGCCTGCACCCGTCCGACCACGTCGCCGATGTCGAGCGCGTAGCTCAGTTCGAGCAACGACCGGGCCGTGGATGCGGTCGACGCCGCCCGCTGGTAGCGCGCGAACGCCGCACGGGAACCGGCCGGCGCATCCGGAGCGAAGATGTCGGTGAGCACGTCGGAGCCGAGCCCCCAGTGCGACTCGACCAGCGCGAGCACGCTGTCGCGCACCTCCGGGGTCGCGATGGTGGCGCCGGAGACCCAGCCGCCGTAGAGCACGAGCCGCCGCACGGACTCCGGATGCGCGGCCGCCCACGCCGCGGCGACGGGCGCGCCCATCGACGCGCCCATCAGGTCGAACGGCTGCGGTCCGAGGGTGGCGGCGAGCGCATCCAGCTGGGCGAGCTCCTGCTGCAGCGAGGGCGGGCGTCCGGACGGCGCAGACAGCCCGGTGCCCGGCCGGTCGTAGCGGACGAGCGTGCAGCCATCGGCCAGTCCTTCGTAGAAGGCGCGCTCCTCCGGCAGCTCCCAGCCGCGTTCGAGGTGGCTGAGCCAGCCGGAGACATACAGCAGCGGGCGGCCGTCGCCGACCGTGGCGAACGCCATCCGGGCGCCGTCGCCGGTGGTCAGCCAGCCGATGCGTTGCTGCATGCCCCCATTGTGGTCCCGCCGGGCCGTCAGCGGCGCCCGTCAGCGGGGCCCGAGCTCGACCGCCCGCTCCACCAGCGTGCCGAGCAGATCCGGGTAGCTCAGACCCGCCTCCGCACAGAGCCGCGGGAAGTGCGAGCGCGCGGTGAGCCCCGGCATCGTGTTGACCTCGTTGAGCAGCACCGTGCCGTCCTGCTGCACGAAGAAGTCGACGCGGGCGAGGCCGTCTGCGCCGATCGCCTGGAACGCCTCCACGGCGAGCTGCTGCAGTCGCGGGATGAGCGCCGGATCGACGCGGCCGGGAACCTCGATGGCCGGGCCGCGTCCGCTGTACTTGCTGTCGTAGTCGAAGAACGCCCCGTCGCCGGCGACCGTCACCCGCGACGGACCGGTGGTGCGGGTCGCGCCGCCTGGCGTCCGGTAGACGCCGATGCTCACCTCGTCCGCGCGCACGGCGGGCTGCACCAGCGCGAGCGTGTCGTGGGCGAGTGCAGTCCGCACGGCGGGGGCGAGAGCATCCAGCTCGGAGACGAGGGATGCGCCGACGCTCGACCCTGCCCTGTTCGGCTTCACGAACAGCGGCAACGGCAGGCCGCGCACCGCATCCGGTAGCGTCCGCACCGCGTCGACCACGCGCGTCTCGACCATCGGCACCCCGGCGGCGGACGCGACCCGCCAGGTCATGGCCTTGTCCATCGCGAGCGCGCTGGCCAGCACGCCGGACCCGACGTACGGCAGCCCCGCGAGCTCGATCGCGCCCTGCACCGTCCCGTCCTCTCCGTAGCGGCCGTGCAGCAGCGGGAAGACGAGGTCGACGCCGCGCCACAGCTCGGGGCGGACGCCGCGCGGCTGCCCCGGCGCGGCCACCGCGCCCAGCGCATCCACCTCCGCGGCGTGCCACACCCCGGCGCGGTCGATGCCGACCGGCCGCACCACGAACCCCAGCCCGCGCAACGCGGCCACCGCATCCCTAGCCGATCGCACAGACACCTCGTGCTCGGAGTTGGCGCCGCCGTACAGCACCGCGATCGTCGTGTGCGCCCTAAGCAACGCGTGCCGCCCCACGGTGCACCCGGTGGATGCGCCCGCCGAAGCCGGTCATCACCTCTTGCGGGATGGTGCCGGCCCACTGCCCCCACTCGGCCAGCCCGGGCTCCCCCGCCTCCGGCTCGCCGAGGACGACCACCTCGTCCCCCTCGCGCACCTCGGCGCCCACCGGGGACGCATCCACGATCAGCTGGTCCATCGAGACCCGGCCGACCACCCGGCAGCGGCGACCCAGGATGCTCACCTCCGCCCGGTCGCCGGCCGCGCGCGGGATGCCGTCGGCGTAGCCGAGCGGCACGAGCGCCAGCACCGTCTCCGCCGGCGTGCGGTATTCGCCGCCATACGAGACGGGCGTGCCGGGTGGCACCCTCCGCAGCTGCACGATGCGGGAGGTCAGCCGGACGACCGGCCGCAGGTCGTAGACGCGCCCGTCCACCGGCTGCACGCCGAACAGCGCCTGTCCGCAGCGCACCAGCGAGAACCGGGTCGCGGGATGCGCGAGCGCCGCCCCCGAACTGGCCAGGTGCAGCACGTCGGGGGTGAGACCGGCGACGACGGCCACCTCCACGGCCTCGCGGAAGGCGTCGACCGCGACGGCCGTGGCCGATGGATGCGGCTCGTTCGCCCTGGCGAGGTGCGACCACACCCCCACCACCCGCACCGTGCCGAACCGTTCCAGTTCGGCCGCCGCACCGCACAGGCGCGCCCAGTCCGCCGGCTCCGCACCGCCCCGCGACAGTCCGGTGTCGACTTCGAGGTGCACGCGCGCCGTGACGCCGATGGCCCTCGCGTGCGCGGCGACGGCGTCGAGCATCCGCTCGCTCGGCACCCCCAGCTCGACCCCCAGCCGGATCGCGGAAGCGAGGTCGGTGAGCGGGTCGGCGAGCCAGGCGAGCAGGCGCGCGGAGATCCCGGCCGAGCGCAACTGCAGCGCCTCGTCGACCGTCGCGACGCCGAGCGCGGACGCTCCAGCACGTAACGCTGTACGCGCGACGGTGGCCATCCCGAGCCCGAAGCCGTCCGCCTTCACGACGGCGAGCACGGGCACCCCGGCGACCGCGCGCAGCACGCGGACGTTGTGGGCGATGGCGTCGTGGTCGACGGTGAGCGTGGCGAACGGGACGGCCGCGGCGACGGCGCCGGACGGTGAAGCTGTCGTGACGGAGAGCATGCTCCGACGCTACGGATGCGCTGTGTGCCGCCGCGTCATCCGGTGGTCGCCGCAGCATCCGTCGCTCGATGTATTGCAGGACGGGTGGTCACATTCCGCACGCCCCGGCGGTCTTAAGGGTATGAACATCTCCGCGTTCCTCCCCCGCCCCCTGCACCACCGCGCCGTTCGCGAGCTGCGGCTGGCGGCCGTATCCGGCGACGCCGACCGGCTGGAGTCGATGCTCGCCCCGGATGTGGCCGTCGTGGTCGATTCCGGCGACGACGAGCATCCAGCGCTGCGGATGGTGAACGGCACCTTCGACGCCGTCTCGCTGCTGCTGCACAGCATGGCGAGGAAGCCGGAGCTGGAGGTGGTGGAGCGGCCGGTGAACGGTCAGGCCGGGCTGCTGCTCAGCGCCGGCGGTGAGACGACGGCCGCCATGACCGTCGACTTCGCCGGGGCGCTGATCAGCGTGATCTGGGTGCGCCTGCACCCGCAGGCTCTGCGGCGCGGTCACCACGTGTGACCGGCTGCGGAGGCTCGACGCTCCGAGCGACCGGGCTGACCCTGTCTTCGAAGAAGAACCGGGAGACACCCGCCCGCACCCTGCTGACCATCCCGAGATGCCCGCGCGCGTCCGGCCGTGCCTGATACGGTTCGCCGTCGCTGGTGTTCGTGAGCCTCCAGCGTTCGTGCTCGTCGAGCTGCTGGTGCACCTCGACGTACTCGCCGCCCGGAAGGCGCACGATCCGTCCGGTCTCGAAGCCTTGCAGCAGCAGTTCGCCGTCCTTCGTCCGCAGCGCGAGGCAGACCCGGCGGGTGACGGCGAACGCGACGAGCGGGCCGACGACGACCGCCGCCTGGTAGACGTGCACCACCGTCTCGATGCCGAGCTGGAAATGCGTCGCGACCAGGTCGGCGCTGCCAGCACCCCACAGCGCGCCGTAGAAGACGATCCCCGCCACCCCGATGCCGGTGCGTGCCGGGGTGTTGCGCGGACGATCCAGGATGTGATGCTCGCGGGCGTCGCCGGTGATCCACTCCTCCACGAACGGGTAGAGCAGCACAGCGGCGAGGTACGCCCCGACGACGGCCAGCGGCACGAGGATCGCGAGCGTCCAGGTGCGGCCGAGCCAGACGAACTCCCAGCCGGGAGGCACGAGCCGCAGCGCCCCGTCGAGGAACCCGGTGTACCAGTCGGGCTGGCTGCCCGCCGATGCGTCGCCGCCCGACGACGGGCCGTACAGCCAGATCGGGCTGACGGTCACCGTCGCAGCGACCAGGAACAGGAGCCCGGTCACGATCGCGAACAGCCCTCCGGTGCGCACGGCCGCGTTCGGCAGCACGGGGACGCCGACGACGGCGCGTTCCGTCGCACCCTCCCTGGCGAACTGCGGCGGCCGCTCCACGTACGCGATCCGGATGCGCCAGACCAGCAGCCCGACGAGTGCCGCCGGGACGATGAGCACGTGGACGGGGTACAGATGCTCGATGATCTGCCCGGGGAACTCGCCGCCGAACAGCAGAGCGGACGCCCACGTCCCGACCACCGGGATCCCGAGCACGATGCCCTCGACGATGCGCAGGCCGGTGCCGGAGAGCATGTCGTCCGGCAGCGCGTACCCGCTCCACCCTCCGGCCAGCGCCACGATCAGGAGAAGGAACAGCAGCACCCAGCTGAGGCGGCGCGGCCGGCGGAACGCTCCGGTGAAGAACGTGGTCAGCAGCTGCAGGATGAGCGCGGCGGGCAGCAGCAGCGCCGCCCAGTGGTGCACCTGCCGCATCAGCAGGCCGCCCGGCACCTCGAACGAGATGGCGAGTGTCGACCGCATCGCCTTCGACATGGTCGCCCCACCGAGCGGGGCGTACGCACCGCCGTAGACGACCTGCGTGCTGGACGGCGCGTAGAAGAACATCAGGAAGACGCCGCTGACGAACACGACCACCACGCACGCCAGCGAGACGACGCCGAACATGTTCGTCCAGTGCAGCGTGATGTGCCGCTGCCGGAGCTCGGCGGCGAGCGCGGTGAGCCGTCGCCCGAGCGCCGTCCGCTTGGCGATCCCGGTCGCGGCCCTGTCGGTGATGGAGCGCCTGCGCGGGCGCCGGTCAACGGGCATCGGAGGCTCCTGACGCGGCCGCCGCGAGCGGCTGACCGCCGTGGAGGAACGCATCCCGTGGGTGCTGCACGGACAGCAGCGAGACGATGTCGCGCCCGAACGGCACCGCCGTCACCCACACCAGGAACACCCGGATCTTGCGCTCCCACGTCGGGATCGCCAGCACGTGGTACCCGCGGTGCATCACCCAGGCGAGCAGCCCGGTGATGACGATGCCGCGGTACTGGAAGATGCCGCGCCCCAGGCCGAGCGTCGCCACGACCCCGAGGCTGCGGTGCAGGTACGGTTTCGGCTGCTCGCCGCGCAGGGTCGCCGCGATGTTCTTCGCCAGGCGTTTGCCCTGCCGCACGGCGTGCTGGGCGTTCGGGACGGTCGTGGCGCCTGGGACGGTGGATGCGAGGTCCGGGACCGCTGCGTCGTCTCCAGCCGCCCACGCATCCTGCACAGGCTCCTCGTCGGTGCCGACGCGCAGGTCGGCTCGCACGATCACCGAGCCTCTGGCGTTGACCGGGAGGTCGGTGTGCTTCGCGACAACGGGGTTTGCGGCGTTGCCGGCGGTCCAGACGATCAGGTGCGCGTCGAACTCCTCACCGGTCGACAGCACGACGTGTCCGTCCTCCGCCGACAGCAGCTGGCTGCCCAGGTGCACCAGCGCACCGCGCTCTTCGAGGTGACGCACCACCCACCTGCCCGGCTTCTCCGTCACTTCGGGCAGGATGCGCCCGCTCGCTTCCACGAGATGGAAGGCGAGGTCGGAGAAGCGCAGCTCTGGGTACGACTTCAGCAGGGCGGTCGCCAAGGACAGCAGCTCGCCGAACCCTTCGACACCGGAGAACCCGCCGCCGACGACGGCCACCGTCAGCAGCTTCGTGCGCTCAGCGCCCTCCGGCAGCACCGAGGCGCGGTCGAACGCGGTGAGCAGGCGGTCGCGGATCGCGACGGCCTCCTCCACGTGCTTCATGCCGATCGCGTGCTCGGAGAGCCCGGGGATGGGGAAGGTGCGGGTCACGGCACCCGCGGTCACGACGATGATGTCGTAGCCGACCGTGAACTCGGGCCCGTCGACCGGAGCGACGGTGACGGTCTTCGTCGAGTGGTCGATCGAGGTCACCGTCGCGGGGATCACGCTGGTCCTCCGCAGGTGCCCGCGCAACGAGACGGCCGCGTGCCTCGCCTCGATCGACCCGGCCGCCACCTCCGGGAGGAACGGCTGATACGTCATGTACGGCCGCGGGTCGACGATGGTGATCTCCGCCTCGTCCCTCCGCAGCATCCCCTCCAGCTTCCAGGCCGTGTAGAACCCGGCATAGCCGCCACCCACCACAAGAATCCTTCGCACGATGTTCTCCTGTCTCACTAGATAAGACAGCCGGGAGGGCGCGAATGTGACAGGTCGGGGCACACGAAGAACCCCCGCCCACCGGGATGGGCGAGGGTTCCGTGCGCGCGACGCTCAGTTCCCCCCGGCAGCGCCCAGCCACTCCTCGAAGCGGGTCGGCCCGATCCGCAGCGCTGTGATGGCCGGGTCGTTCCCCGGCACCAGGGACGTGTCGCTGACCACCCCGCCGTAATACCCAGCATCCGGGTCGGCCACCACGGTGCGGGTGTCGCCGCGCGCTTCGAGCACGCGGCGGCCGAGGTCGGCGAGGCGGAGCTGTTCCGGTCCGGCGAGTTCGGCGATGCCGTTGGTCGGCGGCTGGGTGGCGATGTCGGCGAGCGCCGCGGACACGTCGGCGGCGGCGATGGGCTGCATCATCACGGGCGAGAGGCGGATGGTGTCCCCGTCCGCCGCGCCTTCCGCGAGCCGCGGGATGAACTCGAAGAACTGTGTGGCGCGCACGAAGCTGTACGGCACACCGCTGGCCGTGACGATGTTCTCCTGCGCGACCTTGGCTCGCATGTAGCCGATGTCGTGCATCCGGTCGGCGCCGACGATGGACAGCACGACGTGGTGCCCGACCCCCGCTGCCTTCTGCGCTTCGACCAGGTTGGTGGTGGACCGCTGGAAGAAGTCGAGCACGTCGTCGTCGGCGAACGACGGCGAGTTGGGGATGTCGAGGACGACGTCCGCTCCGGAGAGCGCGTCGGAGAGCCCCTCGCCGGTGACGCTGTTCACGCCCGTCGACGGCGACGCGGCGACCACCTCGTGCCCCGCCTGCCGCAGCAGGTCGACGAGCGGCCCTCCGATGAGTCCTGTACCGCCGATGACCACGATCTTCATGGCATTCCTTTCGCTGGATGGTTTCACCAGCTCTGACCGGGCAGCGGGAACCGTTGTGACAGTTCCACGCGATCGGGAGCACCTCGAAGAGCAACGCGTCAGGCGGGCGGCTCCTCCGCATCCGGGACGCCCCCTGCGCGCTTGGCGTCCTTCCTGTCTTTCGCCTCCGCGCGCATGATCGCGCGGGTCTCGCTCAGGTCGCCGATGGCCGCGCGCCAGACGCGGGCGCGCGGGTCGGCGTCGACCAGCAAGGCGCGGACGAGCAGCGTCAGCGGAACGGCCAGGATGGCGCCGATCGCTCCGAGCACGAGTGCCCAGAACAGCACGGAGAAGAAGGTGAGCGTCTGGCTCAGCGCCACGGCGTTGCCGACCACCTTCGGCTGCACGACCGACTGCACGACGGCGTTGATGAGCCCGTAGATCACGATGATCGCGATCACCGTCTCCCACCCGCCGGTGAGGTAGCCGAACACCAGAGGAGGCACGATGGCGATGAAGTAGCCGACGTTCGGGATGAAGCTGCACAGGAACGCGAGGATCGCCCAGAGCAGCGCGGCGGGCACGCCGAGCAGCCACAGCGCCAGACCGTTGATGACGCCCTGCACGATACCGAGCCCCGTGGTGACGACCATGTACCTGCGCACGTTCGTCGCGAACGCCGAGATGGCGTAGACGAGGTTCGGCTTGGTCGGCTTCAGCTGCCGCAACAGCGTCGGCGTGTACGCGGCGTCCGCCGGCATCAGGATGAGCATGGTCAGCACGATCACGCCGAACGACAGCAGGCCGAACGCGCCGCCGAGCAGACTGGTGAAGAAGTTGAGGAACTTGGACGGGTCGAAGCCGCCGGTGACCGCCTTCACGTCCTCGGGCCCGATCCCGATGCTGTTCAGCCACGCCCCGACCTGAGCGCCGAACGCCTGCAGTTCCGCCTGATACTGGGGCAGCATCCCGACGAAGTCCGCCATCGCGAAGATCAGCAGCCCGGCGAACGCGGCCAGCAGCGCGAAGGTGGTCAGCGCGACCGCACCCGTCGCGATGCCGGCCGGTGTGCCGTGCCTGGTCAGCCACACCCGCACCGGTTGCGCGCAGATCGTGAGCACGAGCGCGAGCAGGGCGGGGGCGAGGATGCTGCCGATCGCGTGCATCCCGAAGGCGGCGACCACGGCGCTGGCGAAACCGAGCAGGATGCGCACCCCGCGGCCGCCGCCCTGACCGGTCGCCCCTGCCCCGGCGTCTGCGTCTGCGTCGGCGGGCGGCTGCGTCTGCTGCCGCGCGGCGCGGCGGTGGAACGGCCACCACCGCCGCCGCTTGCCGTCCGCCTGCTGGGAATGATCCGTCACGCGGCGCCTCCCTGCTGCCCGCTCGCGCTGATTCAGCGCTTGCTGCGAGGGTATTGCGATCGCCGCCCGGCGTCTAGCAGGAGTTCTGCTCCCCGCTACCCGGCGAGCGTCGGGTCCGCGACGCCGACCCGGGATGCGGTGAGCCGCTCCACCAGGTGCGCGTCCAGCTGCCGGTCGGTGCCGAGTACGACGCGCACGTGCGCTCCCGGCTGGTCGACGGGGCCGAGGCGCTGTCCGCGGAGGTCGCAGATGGTCTGGCCGCGGCCTGGACCGCTGGTCGCATCCACCACCACGTCCACCAGAGGAGCGTTGGTGGCGACGATGCCGCCGACCGCGATGGCGGCGGCGAGCGGGTCGTGCAGGGCGCTGCTGCGGCGGCCGTAGAGCTCGACGTAGAACTCGAAGTAGAAGTCGAGCATCTCGCCGATCGCGCGGGCGAGCGGCACGTCGGAGGCGAGGAGCTGCTGGCGGTGCGACTCCTCCAGCGTGTTCTCGACGGTGACGTCGAGCGGCACGAGCACCACCGGCCACGGCGCGGCGAGCAGTTCGGCCGCCGCCTCCGGGTCGTTCCAGATGTTGGCCTCCGCCACCGGGGTGACGTTCCCGGATGCGTACGCTGCGCCTCCCATCGCCGTCACCACGGCGACCCGCGACGGCAGGCTGGGGTCGATGCGCAGGGCGAGCGCAATGTTGGTGGTCGGTCCGACCGTGATCACCTCGAGGGCGCCGGCGTACTCGTGCGAGAGACGGAGGAGCAGCTGGGCGGCGTCCTCGTCGATCGCCGTGAGGCCGGACTCCGGCAGCTCGACGTCGCCGATGCCGTTCGCGCCGTGCACGTGCGGCGCGCCGCCGTTGAACGCCCTGTTCAGGGCGTCGTGCGCTCCGACGGCCACCGGGATGTCGTGCCGGCCGGCGAGCGCCAGGATGCGCAGCGTGTTCTCCGCCGCCTGCGCTGCGCTCACGTTGCCGCTGACCGTGCCGATGCCGACGAGGTCGATTTCGGGCGACGCGAGCAGGTATGCGAGGGCGAGCGAGTCGTCGATGCCGGTGTCGCAGTCGAAGTAGACGGGGCGGCGCCCGGCGTCGGAGGAGGGGGAGGGGGAAGGGGTGGTGGATGTCATGCGTGGTGCTCCGTGTTTCTGGTCGTGATGCGGGGCATCCGGTGGCCGGATGCCCCGCCGGGGTGGTGCGTCAGATCTGCTGGCCTGCTCGCGGCGCGATGAACAGGCTAGCGATGAGGGCGAGGACGGTGATGCCGACCGAGATCCAGAGCGCGATGCCGTAGCCGGCGAGCGTGCCCTGGGCGACGAACGGCGCGACGATCCCGATGCCGAGGCTGGCGCCGATGCCGAACCCTGCACCGTTCAGGCCGGGCAGTGCCGCCGGCGCGTCCGGCGGCGAGAGCAGCACTCCCAGGCCGTTCATCGTGGTGAGCACGAGACCGTTGTACGTGAGGCCGAGCAGCGCGATCATCGCGATGACGACGCCCTGGTTCTGCGGAAGGAGACTGATGACGACGAGCGCGGCGATGCAGAGCACCATCCCGATCCGCAGGATGCGGATCCAGCCCTGCCGACCGGCCAGCCAGCCGGACAGCGGCGCAGCGAACACGCCGATCAGCGCCGGCGGCGCGAGGAAGAGCAGGGCGGAGGTCGCCGCGTCGAGCCCGAAGCCCACCTTCGAGTCCTGGCTGAGCAGCACCACCGTGAAGTTGATCACCGCGAACACGCCGGACAGGGTCAGGATGGTCGTGGCGATCACGGGCCAGACCTGCCGCGAGCGCAGGTGCTCGACGGCGATCAGCGGGGTGCTGCGGGTCTTCTCGACGAACCAGAAGGCCACAAGCGACGCGATCGTCCCGGCCAGGTAGACCAGGGTGATCGGTGCGGTCCAGCCGGCGGACGACCCCTGCGAGACGAAGAACGTGACGCAGATCAGTGCGATCGAGAGCACGGCGGCGCCCCACCAGTCCATCCGGCCGGCGGAGACCGGCTTGGACGTCTTCGGGACGACGATGAGCACGCAGACGAGGGCGACGAGGCCGACCAGGAAGATCACCACGAAGATCGAGCGGAAGCCGAAGGTGTCGGCCAGCAGACCGCCGAAGTAGCCGTCCACTCCGCCGACGCCGCCGTTGACCGCCGTGATGATCCCGAGCGTCGTGCCGAACACCTTCGCGCTCATCCGTTCGCTCAGGATCACGTACGACAGCTGGAACGCCGCGCTCGACGCCCCCTGCAGAGCACGCCCGATGAGCAGCACGGGCAGGCTCGGCGCGAACATGCAGAGCAGCGTCCCGGCCGCCAGCACCACGAGCACGAGCAGCAGGGCCTGCTTGCGGCCGATGAAGTCGCTCCACCGCGACAGCACGACGCCCCCGATCGCACCGGCGAGGAAGAACAGCGAAGACACCTGGGAAACGGCGCCGACGTCCTCGTGCAGGTCGCGGGCGATGTCGGGCAGCGCCGGGGTGATCATGCTGGCGTTGAGCTGGAACGACAGCACGCCGAGGATCAGGGTGGCGACGAGCGCGACCGCCTTGCCGCCGCGCAACGGCGGCGAGGAGGGGTGGGCAGCGGCCGTGGCGGCGCTGTCGAGCGTGGGGGAACTCACGGGCGACTCCTTTGTCTGGGTTCGGGGTTTACGACCGCACGGGATGCGGTGGGTACGATGTTATACCTCTCTGGTACGACATGTGCACACAATTCTTTTTCGTGGTTGAATTGGGGCACCCCGAGCGAAGGAGCGCACGCGATGACCATGACCGTTGACCAGTTCCTGGAACGCGATCTCACCGCCACGGTCGGTCAGCCGCTGCGCGTCGCCGTGTACTCGCGCATCGCGGAGGGCATCCGCGGTCACGTCTTCCCGCTCGGGTCCGCCCTCCCCCGCGAGACCGAGCTCGGCGCATCCCTCGGCGTCAGTCGCACCGTCGTGCGCGAGGCGCTGATGCTGCTGGAAGAGGACGGGCTGATCGTCACGAAGCGCGGCGTCGGCCGCTTCGTCGCCACGAGCATCCCGAGGGTCGGCCTGGAGGAGCTGCGGCCGTTCGAGCAGGCGCTCTCCGACGGCGACCGCGCCCTCACGGTGCGGCCGGTGGAGTTCACCATGCAGCCCACCACCGACTTCATCTCCAACAAGCTGGCACTCGACCTCGCGGCGAACACCTGGTTCCGCGAGAGCGTGATCGAGCAGGACGGCGAGCCGGTCGCCATCGTGCAGGAGCATTTCCCCGCCGGCCGGTATCTGAGCGATGTCAGCCCGGCCATCGCCGAGCACCTGGAAGCCGCGGCCGAGGCGAAGGCGACCCTCCTCGCCGGGATGATCGAGCGCGTCGGGCCGGTGTTCGGCTCCGGCGTCTGCCAGATCGCGGTCAACGTGGCCGGCGCATCCCGTGCGAAGCTCCTCGACCTGGGAGCCAACGATCCCGTGCTCATCCTCACGCAGACCGCCGAGCTCGACGGAACGCCGATCTACCTCGCCAAGTGCATCGTGTCGACGCGCGTCGGCCACCTCTCCATCGTGCAGGCGTCCCAGTCCTGACCGGCGCATCCGCCCACCGGCTCCGTCGTTTCCTCCCCCGCCCGTCCTCGTAGCAGAGAGAACCTTCAGCGTGCAGAAACTCACCGTCGTCGGCAGCGTCAACGTCGACCTCACGGCCATCGTCGACCGCCTTCCCGAGCCGGGCGAGACCATCGGGGGCGGCCGCCTGCGCCGCGACGCCGGAGGCAAGGGCGCCAACCAGGCGGCAGCGGCCGCACGCCTCGGCGCCCAGGTGCGCATGGTCGGTGCGGTGGGCGACGACGCCGACGGCCAGTGGATGCGCTCAGCGCTCACCGACGCGGGCGTCGACACCGCGCACGTCGCCGCCGTGAGCGAGGCGACGGGCACGGCGCTGATCGTGGTGGACGCCGACGGCGAGAACCAGATCGCGGTGTGCGAGGGCGCCAACGCGCTCGTCGACATCGACGGCGTCGAATTCGGGGCGGACGAGACGGTGCTCGCCCAGCTGGAGATCTCGATGGAACTGGTGACGCGCCTGGCCGAGACGGCCCCCGGCTACCTGGCTCTCAACGCCGCGCCGGCGCGGCCGCTCCCCCGCACCGTGCTCGACCGCGTCGACCTGTTCATCGTCAACGAGACCGAGTACGCCCTGATGCCCGAGCTCCGCGACGCCCCGCTCGTCGCCGTGACGTACGGCGCGAAGGGCGCAGCCCTGCTGGAGCGCGGCGAGACGGTCGCCTCCGTTCCCGCCGTCGCGACGACGCCGGTGAACACGGTCGGAGCTGGCGATGCGTTCTGCGCGGCACTGACCATCGCCCTGCGCGAGGGCTTCAGCCCCGCCGACGCCCTCAGCACGGCGTGTGCGGTGGGAGCGGCCGCGGTCGCGGATCCCGCGTCGCAGCCCGCCCTGCAGCCGCTGGCGACGTACGTCCCCTGACGCTCGGTCCCGCGTCCGGAGTGGTCGGCGTCAGATCTCGACGTCACTGCCCATCGTCACCGTGCGCAATGCAGGCAGCCCGAACCGCGCGGCGGGGTCGGCGGCGTTGTGCGCGAGCGCGACGAACAGCGACCGGCGCCAGCGCACCATCCCGGTCTTCTTGGTGGTGCGGATCGCCCCGCGGGAGATGAAGTACGAGGCTTCCTTGAAGTCTCTGGCGTCGAGCGGGAGCACGCCCGCGTAGCAGGCGGCGCGGAGCGCGCGCGGGATGTCCGGCTTGTCCGAGAAGCCGAACCGGATCGTCAGGTGCTCGATGCCGTCGTCGGTGTATCCGAGCTCGTCGTAGGTGAACGCCTCCAGCGGCGGCACGTGCGGCACGGACGCCGTGCTCATCGAGACGATGATGACGGACTCGTGCAGCACGTGGTTGTGTTCGACGTTCGCGCGGAGGGCGAGCGGCGTACTGTCCTTGTTCGGGTGCGGGAACACCGCGATGCCGGGGACGCGCGGAAGGTTCTTCGCGCGGATGTCCTCGATGAACTGCTGGAGCGAACCCTCCTTCTTCTTCCGGTCCTCCTGCACAAGCAGCCTGCCGCGGCGCCAGGTCGTCATCACCAGGATGACCGCGCCGGCGATGAGGAGCGGCACCCAGCCGCCGTTGACGATCTTCGAGAGGTTGCCGGCGAGGAACGCCAGCTCGAGCCCGCCGAACACGATGGCTGCCGCCGCCATCTTCCACGGCCCCCAGCCCCACAGCGGCCGGGCGACCAGCACGAGCAGCAGCGTGTCGACCACGAGGGCGCCGGTGACGGAGATCCCGTATGCGGTGGACAGCCGGTCGGACGACCCGAACGCGAGCATCACCGCCAGCACCCCGATCAGCAGCAGGGCGTTGATGGCGGGCAGGTAGACCTGGCCGCCCTCGCGGCGGGAGGTCTGCCGCACGGTGAGCGGCGGAAGCAGCCCGAGCTGCACGGCCTGCCGGGACAGCGAGAACGCCCCGGAGATGACGGCCTGGCTGGCGATCACGGTCGCGGCGGTCGCGAGGATGACCACCGGCAGCCTCCCCCAATCCGGGATCAGCAGGAAGAACGGGTTGGCCTTCGCCGCCGGATCGTGCAGCACCAGCGCGGCCTGCCCGAGGTAGTTGATGGTGAGAGCGGGGAAGACCAGGAAGAACCAGGCCCTCCGGATCGGCGAGCGCCCGAAGTGGCCCATGTCGGCGTAGAGCGCCTCGGCGCCGGTGATCACGAGGACCACGGCACCGAGCGCGATGAACGAGATTGCAGGGTGGGAGAAGATGAAGACCACCGCGTAGCTGGGCGACAGGCCGAGCAGCACCGACGGGAACTGAATCACCATACCGAGACCCGCCGCGGCGAGCACCACGAACCACAGCACCATGATCGGGCCGAACAGCACGCCGACCCTTCCGGTACCGTAGCGCTGCACGAGGAACAGGCCGACCAGGATCACCGCGGCGATCGGGATGACCAGGTGCGAGATCGCCGGCACCGTGACGTGCAGACCTTCGACGGCGGAGAGGACGCTGATCGCGGGGGTGATGATCGAGTCTCCGTAGAACAGCGAGACCCCGACGATGCCGATCACGAGCAGGATGCCCGCCTTGCCCGCACGCTTCGCATACAGTCGCTGCGCCAGCGCGGCCAGGGCCATCACCCCGCCCTCGCCGTCGTTGTCTGCGCGCATCAGGATGCCGAGATACTTGATCGACACGATGATGGTGATGCTCCAGAACATCAGCGAGATGACGCCGAACACGTCGCCCTCGTTGGCGCGCACGGCCCCGCCGTCGAGCAGGAAGACCGTCTTCAGGGCGTAGAGCGGGCTCGTCCCGATATCGCCGAACACGACCCCCAGCGCTGCCACCGCGACGACCATCAGCGACCCGCGGCGGCCACCAGGATGACGGTGAGGCTGCATTGTCGCCACGTTACCCCTCCGCAGGCTCATGCGGACGAATCGCCATGCTCAGTTCCAGTGCCGCAGCTTGTCCGGGTTGAGCACGACCCAGATCCGGTGCACGATGCGCCGGTGGACGGCGACACTGACGATCCCGATCACCCGATCGCCTGCGTCGCGCAGGGCGAGCCCGGCCGAGCCGTTGATGGAGTGGACGGTCGTGGTCGCCACCCCCCGCGCATCCAGGATCAGGGCAAGGGCGTGCAGAGCGTGGGTGCGCCCGCAGGCTGACTCCGGCGCGGCGACCCTGCCGCCCGTGTCGACGATCAGGTGGGCGTCCTCGTGCAGCAGCGGGGCCAGCCCGGCGATCTCACCGGACGTGCACGCATCCTGGATCGCCAGTATCGCGCCGATCGACCGGGCGTACACTCGCGCCGCCGACCGGGTGGGGACGTGCTGCCAGGATCCGGACGGGCCGCCCGTCATGCCCCCACCGGAGCGACGTGGCGCAGCTTGTCCGGGCTCATCACCCAGAGCAACTGCAGGATGCCCTCGCGCGACGCGGTCAGGGTGAGCACGGTGGTGATCGCGCCGTCCTCGGAGACGGTCACCGCCGGCTGGCCGTTGAGCGTGGTCCAGCCGATGCGCTTGCCCGTCCAGAAGTGGCTGGAGAACGCGGAGACGAACTTCGCCACGCGTGAGCGCCCCACCACCGGGATGCGGGCGGCCTGCTTCACGCCGTTGCCGTCGGTGTAGCTGACGATGTCGGAGGCGAACAGTTGCTCGAGCTGCTCGACGTCCCCGGTGCGCGCGGCACTGAGGAACGCCTCCAGCAGTCGCCGCGACTCGCTGGCGGGAACCGTCTCGCCGCGACCGGACGCCAAATGCTTGCGGGCGCGGCTCACCAGCTGCCTGGCGTTCGCAGGAGACGAGTCGATGACCTCGGCGATGCGCTCGTACGGGTAGTCGAGCGCCTCCCGCAGCACGTATGCCGCCCGCTCGGTCGGCGACAGCGCCTCCAGGAGCAGCAGGCAGGCGAACTCGAGCGCTTCCGCGTTCTCCGCCCCGAGCGACGGGTCGGCCTCGGTGTTCACCGGCTCCGGCAGCCACGGCCCGATGTACGTCTCCCGCCGCGAGCGGGCGGACTGCAGCACGTTGATCGACAGCCGGGTGGCGATGGTGGTCAGGAACGCCCCGGGCTGGTCGACCTCGGCGGGGTCGACGGCCTGCCAGCGCAGCCAGGTGTCCTGGACGATGTCCTCGGCGTCGGAGACCGACCCGAGCATCCGGTATGCGGTGCCGAAGACCCGCCGCCGTTCGCGGCTGAAGATCTCCAGCGACTCGTCGGCTGCGTGTGTTCTGCCGTTCATCCGTTCCCCGTCCCGTCTTCCGATTCTGGCCCGTCGAGCGCTCGGCGGGAACGCCGGGCACAGAACTCCTTCACCAGGGAGACCGGGCGGGGTGCGGGTTTGTGACAATCGGCTCTGCCGACCAGGTCCGGTCACAGCGGACGGGGGTGCTCGGTCATAGTTCACATGACCAACCGCATGACCAGATGGACCACCGCCCACCAACGCGCCGTGCTCACTGTCGCGGTGCTCGCGAGCTTCATCGCGTTCCTCGACGGCAGCGTGGTGAACGTGGCACTGCCCGCCATCAGCCGCGAACTCGGCGGCGGCCTCGCCTCGCAGCAGTGGGTGGTGGATGCGTACCTGCTCACCCTGGGGTCGGTGATCCTCCTCGCCGGGTCGCTGTCCGACGCCTTCGGCCGCAGGCGCGTGCTGGTCTGGGGACTGTTCGGTTTCGGCATCGCGTCGGTCGCCTGCGCGCTCGCTCCCACGATCGAACTGCTGATCGTGGCGCGCGGCGTGCAGGGGGTCGCGGGCGCGCTCCTCGTGCCGAGTTCCCTCGCCCTCATCCTGGACGCCTTCTCCGGGGGTGGCCAGGCCAGGGCGATCGGTACGTGGACCGCATTCACGAGCGTCGCCAGCGTCGCGGGTCCTGTGCTCGGAGGCGTGCTGGTCGACGCGCTGTCGTGGCGCTGGGTCTTCGCCATCAATGTGCTTCCCATCGTGTTCGCGCTGTTCGGCACCCGCTCGCTGCACCGGGATGCGCCCGCCCCGGCCGACACGCATGTCGACCTGGTCGGGGCCGGCCTCGGAATCGCCGGCCTGGGCCTGCCGGTGTTCGCGCTGATCGAGCAGTCCCGTTACGGCTGGGGTTCGCCGATCATCGCGGTCCCGCTGGTCGTCGGGCTGGTGTGCGTCGCCGCGTTCATCCTGTGGGAGCGCAGGACCCCTCACCCGATGCTCCCGCTGAGCATCTTCCGCGCCCGCAACTTCACGGTGGGCAACATCTCCACGCTGTTCGTCTACGGCGGCCTGGCGGTCGGAACCTTCGCGCTGGCCGTCTTCCTGCAGCAGGGTGCCGGATACTCGGCCACGATGGCCGGCTTCGCGATCATCCCGTCGAGCGTCGTGCTGATCGCGCTGTCGGCATACTTCGGAAGGCTCAGCTCACGGGTGGGGCCGCGCCTGATGATGACGGCCGGACCGCTGACCGCCGGCCTCGGGTTCGCCCTGATGACGCGGATCGGAGAGCACGCCGACTACCTCACCGAGGTGCTCCCCGCCGTCGCGGTCTTCGGCCTCGGCATGGCGGTGACCGTCGCACCCCTCACGGCGACCATCCTCGGCGCGGTCGACGCCTCCCGCTCCGGCATCGCCTCCGCGATCAACAACGCGGTCTCCCGCGTGGCCGGCCTCGTCGCCGTCGCCCTCGCAGGCTCCCTCACCGGCTCCGCCGTGATCGACGTCGACAGCTTCCACCAGCTGGTCATCGCGGCGGCGGTGGCGATGGGCGCCGGTGCGGTGGCATCGGCGGTCGGCATCCGGAACCCGGGCGCGGTGGCGCAGGGCGACGGCGCTTCGGTCGGCGAGCGGACGGGCCCGGGGTGGTCTCGCGCGGGGTCGTGACGGTGCGGAGCCCGGGGGTGCGCTCGGTCACATCCGGATCAGTGCACTGCCGCGCCTCCAGACCTGACGCGTGTTGAGCGTGTCGCCGATGCTCGTCGTCGGGTCGCCGTCGACGAGGAGCAGGTCGGCCCGGAGGCCCGTCGCGATCCTCCCGCGGTCGGTGAGGTTGAATCTGCGGGCCGGGGTGGCGGTCGCCGCCCGCAGCGCATCCACCGGGCTGAGGCCCGCACGGACGAGGAGCTGGAGTTCGTGGTGGACGCTGGCACCGTGCGCCATGCCGCCGAGAACGGGGAGCGGGAACGACACGTCCGTGCCCACCAGGATGTCCACGCCGGCAGCGTGCAGCGCTCGCACGGACGCGAGCACGTCATCCAGACGCCCCTGTGGGTAGCGGTTGTAGCTGCTTCGCATGGTCGCCATCCAGGACTCGTCGAGGCGTGCGCTCACGCGGGGATCCTCGGCGAAGTCGGCCGCGGTGATCCCCATCATCGAAGCGTTCAGGACGACGCAGGGGACGACGAACGCTCCGGATGCGGCGATCCGGTCGATGACCTGGCCGGTGTGGGGGCGGTCCATGAACAGGTGCGCCAGGCCGTCGATTCCCGCATCCACGGCGGTCATGGTCGCGTCGACGGTGAGGGCGTGAGCGACGGTGAGGAGGTGCAGCCGGTGGGCCTCCGCGACGCCGGCCTTCACCACGTCGCCGCTGAGGACGGGCAGGCCGGGCGCGCCTTCGACGGTCCCGTCGTCGATCATGAACTTGATGTAGTCAGAGCCGGTCTCGGCCAGCCGGGGGATGAACGAGACGGCCTCCTCGGCGGTGGTCGAGAACGGCATCACGATGTCCTTCCACTGATCCGCGTTTCCGGCGTCGTCGGCGTCCTCCCAGGGGGCTGTCTCAGCGTCGCCGTCCGCGTCACCGTCGTGGTCGTCGTGGTCGCCACCCATGAGCTCGCTCGGGTGTCCACCGGGAGGGGTGATCCCGAACCCTGCTGAGCGCACGTCGGCGATCCGGTCGTTCTCCGCCACCTGCCCGCGCTTGCTCCTCGTGAACATGCCCTGCATCTCCAACTCGGTCGTGACCCCGAACGTCAGAGCGAGCTCGAGCCCCTCGATCGAGGTGTGCACGTGCGAATCGATGAGCCCGGGCAGAAGGGTCGCACCGGATGCGTCGACGATCTCCGCATCGTCGGGCACCGCCCCGCCGACCGCGACGATGTCGGCTCCCTCGATCACCACCACGGTGTCGTCGAGGACGGCGTCACCGTCGAATACGCGGGCATTGATGATTGCGGTCTTGGTCATGGGAGTCCTTCGTCGTGGATGTTCGGTGTCCACCATACATCAAAATCTGTAGTGACTACAGAAATGTACTGACTACGAGTAAGTAGCGAATACATGTTCGCGATAGACTGAGCGCGTGGAAACCACCGGAGGACTGCGAGAGCGCAAGCGGGAACGCACCAGGCGAACGCTGCAGAAGACAGCGACGCGCCTCTTTCTCGACCGCGGCTTCGACGCCGTCACCGTCGCCGAAATAGCCGACGAAGCAGACGTCGCCCTGACGACGCTCTTCACCTACTACCCGGGCGGGAAGGTCGCGCTCGTCTTCGACCGCGACGAGGACCGGCCATCGGAACTGGCACGGGCCATCGACGAGCGCAGCGATCAGGCCGATGTGCTGGATGCGGTGGAGGCGTTCATGGTCTCCCGGCTGCCCTTCACCACGGACGGCGGCACACGCGACGAGATCCTGGACCTCATCCTTTCCACCCCGCAGCTGCGCGCATACGCGCGTCAGAAGTGGACGGACTGCGAGGACGTCCTGGCCGCCGCGCTCGCGAAGGAGCAGAAGCCGGCCGCGGGCACCGTCCGGGCACTGGCGCGATTCATCCTCGAGAGCCCGGATATCGCGGCGCAGGACGCGGCGCCCGGCACGGCGCTGCGGGCGATCTTTGTGAACCTCCGGCGCGGGTGGGGTCTTTAGGCTGGGGTGATCGGCGCGGATGGACGCCAGAGAATCTGCGACCCGGTCAGCCGACGGCCCTCTGAATGGCCTTTACGACCCGTTCGGTGTCTTGCTGCGGCACCGTCAGAGCTGTGGCACCGCGATCACGCATGATGAGGAAGGATAGCTGGACGCGAGATTCTGGCGCTTGGACGGCCAGCGTCACGGTAGGGCGTACGAACCCGTTCGAATCAGCCGCGTTGGTCAATGCGACGTCGCTGACCGCGTCGGCACTGAGTCCAAGCCGCCGCGAATGCTCGCAAACTCGAGAATGGGCAAACCCTGAGAGCCCTCAGTGGGGGCTATCTAAAGTGCCCCAGACGCCAGCGCTTGCGCGGGCGTCTATTTCGAGAATCCCCTGGGTGCCGAAGGATAGTCCCCTGCGAACGGCGAGTTAATCAACCCTCAACGCATCCCTCGCCACGATCCCCACAGACGTCAGCACGCTCACCAGAAGTGCAGGGGGCTTTTTACTCCTCGATTGTCGGCGTCGCCGTGCTTGGGTTCGGCCCGGTCGCTCGGCCATGGTGCACGTAAGTGTTCTCGAGATCGCCACCGGTATCGATGCCGGTCAAGACGTCCGCAATTTCGTGCACGAAGGCTTCCAACGCAACCAGGTTTCACGGCCCATATATGATCGCTCACGAGGTGGGCGTCCCGAACCAGTGGTCTAAGCGTGCGGACGAGCTGTGCGACGCTCTCTCGTTCTGGCGGAAGACTCGAACCGAGCCGGCGCTCGCACGCTCGGCGGCGGCTTCTGCCAATCTGTGATGGTGAGGAATTATCGGTCGCTTTCGGATCATGACTTTGAACTTCTAGTCGCTGATCTTCTTGGTGCTGACGAGTCGCTGCGATACGAGCCATTCGCGCGCGGTGCGGACCTTGGCGTTGACCTTCGTCGGATCGCCGGAGGGGAAGTCCATGTGGTGCAGTGCAAACACATGGTGGGCAGCACTTCGCGCAGCTTCGTTCGTCAGCGCGAAATGAGAAGTCAAAACTCGCCAGACTCGACCCGCAACCTGCCAGCTACAGGTTCGTCACAACTCAGGAATTGACCGCGGACCGGAAACAGAAGCTGCTCAAAGATCTGAGCCCCTACATCACGTCACCAGATGACGTCCTCGGCGCGGAAGACCTTGAGGGGTACTTCACCCGAAACGGGCATGTGGAACGGGCGCATGTGAAATTGTGGCTGTCCAGCGCCGGCCAACTCGACGAACGCATTAACGGCGCCATTTGGGACCGAAGTCGGCTGCTGAAGTCTCAGATCGACGCGGCGATTAGCAGATATGTTCCGAGCGACGCGTACCCCGACGCGAAAACCCGTCTCCTTCAGGAGAAGGTCCTCGTGATCTCCGGACCTCCGGGGATAGGAAAGTCCACCCTCGCCCGACTCTTGGTTGCGGACGCCGTCACAGAAGGTATGACACCGGTTGAGATCTCCTCGGACGCCGAGGAAGCGTTCGCTGTGGTCAACGATCGAGAACGCCAAGTCTTCTACTATGACGATTTCCTGGGGAGCACCTTCCTGCAAGATCGTTTGGCGAAGAACGAGGACAAACGACTCTCCGCGTTCATGAACAGGATCGTCGCAAGCGACAAGCACCTGTTCGTGCTGACGACGCGGGAGCACATTCTGCAGCAGGCGACGTCATGGTATGAAGAGCTCGCACGTCAGGGGATCCATCTCAGCCGTTACCTGCTCGAAGTGAGCAGCTATTCGCGAATCGACCGGGCACGTATTCTCTACAATCACATATGGAACTCGTCACAGGTGACGCTGGCGGCGAGAACCCAACTAGCGACGGATCGTGCCTACTTAAGGATTGTCGATCACACAAACTACAACCCGCGACTCATCGAATATGTGACCGGACTTGCTTCACGACAACTCGGGGACACCGAGCTTCGCGACTACGTAGGTTTCGTAGTCGACATCCTTGACCACCTCGATCAGGTGTGGCGGTTCGCGTTCGACCGTCAGCTGGACGAGAGCTGCCGCCGACTACTGCTGATCGTTGCCACGATGCCAAGCCAAGTTACGGAGAGTGACCTCCGGCATGCGTTCCTGACTGACGGCGAAAGTCGCGGTAAACCAGAAACGCACCAGTCCTTCAGGCAAGCGCTCAGAATCCTCGAGGATTCGTTTACCCGTAGCCACGAAGAGTCAAACGAGACGTTCATAGTTCTCGCGAACCCGTCGATCGAGGATTTTGCCGCATCGTGGCTGAGCGAGAACTTCGACCACGCGCTTTCCCTCATCGACGGCGTGGCGTTCTTCGAGCAGCTCCCTTGGTTGTGGGAGCGCGTCGTCCACCCCGGTCTGACGCCTTCTTCACCGGACGCGGTCGACCGAATTTCGGGTGCGATGCGGCGATCGTGGCGCAGCGGGAACCCTGAATGGCACGACGTGTACGTCAACAACGGCGAGCACCCAGTGAAATGGCGGAAGGGTGACGCCACAGCAGAGCGATTGAGCTTTGCCTATCGCGTAATCGAGAGTCACCACGCCAAAGCAGACTCGTCCGCTTGGTTCGCCGAAGCGTTGACCGTCGCTTCAGCGAGCTGGGCCGCACGGATCTCGAGCGCTGGACCACCGGTTCAGCTGATCGAGCAGCTGAAACAGGCAGGCTATGACGTCCCGATCAGCGTGGTCACGTCCGTGCGCGACGGACTTCGCCTTTCAAATCATTCCTATGCGTATGAACAGCTTCAATTTCTGCGCATCGTGGCCCCGGAGGGGTTCCCTCCCGACATGGTCGATTGGATTCAGACGGAGTGCCGAGCTTGGTTACTCGAAGAACTGAATCAGCCTGAGTATTTCCGCGATGTGGACGAGCTGGAGACTTGTCTAACCGCTGCCGAAGAGTGGGGGGTTGAAGCGCCTGAGGAGATGGTCTCCAGGGTGAGAGAAACGATCGACCACCTTCCAGTCGCAGACGCACTCGACGACGATCCTGACGACGCGAAGGAGTTTCGTCCTTCAGCAACCGATCCAGTGACCGAGCGGCGGGCTCTGGAATCGATCTTCGCCCACCTGACCGGCAGTTGACTTTCTCGACGGTTGTTCACCGCGCAGTGGTAAGCGCCTGGTGCTGAAATTCGTCAACGGGGCGCGCATCTCTAGGCTGGTTCGACAACGGAGTCGGCGAACGACCGAGGCCCGCGTCTGCTGGATGATGTACCCCGGCCTCTCCCACGTGTCCCCCAAAATGCCCACTTGTCGGCGAAGTGACGCGGCCGAAAGCATGTCCATCGGGGGAACAGGGGGTTCCTCCATGACCAATGGGGGTTTAAATGAGTTCATCAACTGTCGGCAGTACCCGAGCCACGGGCCTTTCGCGACCAAGAATCATCGCCGCATTTGCAGCGGCGTTCGTCGCTGCGTTCCTGTTCGGCTTCGTCCCGAGCGCCGCCAACGCTGGTACGGCGAACAGTGCGACTGGGACGTTCACGACCAACGGCGTTGGCTACCAGAATTACGCAAGCGTGCGCACCTCTGCAGGGTCTGCGCTGGCGTACACGTATACCGGCCCGCGCACGACAGCGGTCGCGTCGGGCTGGGTCGGCTCTCGCGGACGGCTGTTCACCGGAGGCGGCGCCCTGAGCTGTGAAGGCTCGAACAGCTTCAGCAGCGTCACGCTCGGTGCTGGCGCCTACTGGTCGGGCACCTCATGCACTCGAGGCGGCGCAGGGAACTGGTACAGCTACGGCGTCTCGTCAACGTACACCGGCAGCGGATACGCCACCACGTACACCTTCCAGAGCCCGCAGCAGAGCTCCTAAGCCCGAGAGGAAACGAACACTATGAAGAAGATCAAGTCCACTCTCGTCGTCCTTGGGGCCGCCGCATTCGCGACGGTGGGCCTCGCCACTGGTGCCGCGTTCGCGGACGGAATTCCTGCCGTGCCGGCACCTCATGGCCTGGTCGCAGCCGATGGCACACCGACAACGCCAAAGGCAGAGCCGAAATTCAAAGCCAACGCTCGCGGCTTGACTTTCGGGTCGGCGATGAGCGCGACGTCTCCGACGAACGAGCCCGACCTCATTCTCGTGGTCGCCACGAACGGGCTCGAGGGGTATGTCCTCAAGTCGGACCTACACAAAGCGGAGGGAACTGGATTCGCCAGCCCTGCTGAGGCCTTGGCCTGGCAAGCCTCCATTCAGGGGAAGGATCAGACCCTTTCCGTTTACACATCGGACGGCAGCACCGTGATCGGAGAGTTCGTCGTCAAGGCTACCTCCGGGGCCGTGGCCCAGAAGTAGCGAGCGACGAAAGAGGGGCACGCAGCCGAGTCTTCGGTAGCGTGCCCCTTCTGCTGTGCTTGGAACCGACACCGAACTGCTGGACATTACAGGGTATGAACACCGAACCGACCGACCTCGACCTGCTCAGGCAGGCCAGTGCCGGTGACGGCGATGCGTTCGCCCGGCTCTTCCGCCGTCACCGGGATCGGGTGTTTCGACACACTTTGAGGTTGGCGAGCACTCCCTCTGACGCGGAGGACCTTGTCGCCCTGACGTTCGCCGAGGTCTGGCGCAAGCGAAACCGCATCAGTTCGGACGACTCATCCATCCTCCCGTGGCTGCTTGTCACCGCGTCGAACCTGGCACGAAACAACGTGCGAGCGTTCCGACGGCACCAGGCGCTCCTTGCCAAGATACCCGCACCGGAGCAGATCGCTGACCACAGCAGCGACGTCTTGGATCGCCTCCAACACGACGACATCGCTGCTAGGGTCCGGGAGTCGTTCGAACGACTCAACGACCGTGATCGCGAGATCTTGAGCCTGTGCGTCCTGGAAGAGCTGAGCACCCAACAGGTCGCCAACCTTCTTCGCGTGCCGACCGGCACTGTGAAATCCCGGCTCTCTCGAGCCCGGAGCCGCCTGGCGGAAATCGTCTCGATCGATCTGTCAACCGAAGAGATCAGGAGCATGCAATGACCGTCATCTTCGATCCGAAACGCAGCGCAGCTCTCGAAGCAGCCCTGACCGCCAAGGTCCGTTTCGACACCGATCCTGCACAAGTTCGCCGGGTCCACCGGCAGCGTTGGATACTCGGCGGCGCTGTCGCCGCTGGCGCGGCGCTCAGCGTCGCTGCTTCGGCGGTCGTCATCGGCCTTCCCGGATGGACTGCGCTTCCAGGCACGGCTCCGAGCGCATCGCCCTCGTACGCGCCGGTCCCCAACTGGCCGAAGAACGCCAACGGACAAACCTACGGTGCGCAAGGATCCAGCCCGATCGCGCCCGACCTCATCGAAGTCCAGGGCGAAGACGCGAGCGGGAAACCGGTGAACGGCTACGTGTTCAGCCGGGACCTCACCCGCGCAGAAAATGGCGGTCCGGAACCGACGTCACCAGCTCAAGCACTGAAACAACAACGGGAGCGCCTGAGGAACTATCCGAACGGGCAATGGCTTCCGGTCTACACGAGCGACGGCGAGACCCAGATCGGCCGCTTCCTCGTCGGGTCAGGGAACTGAGATGGCACGGCATCAACAGAGTATGGCGGCATCGAGCGAGGGTGACCCCCTCATTCAATCCCGATCGACGCGCGCTTCCCTCGCGTCCACCGCTGGTCCCCGCGCGCATGGCAAGGGGCATATCAGCGCGGACTGAGGACGGTGCCCGCCGCCCGGCGCCTGGGGGTAGGCGGCGGCGGGCACCTACCGACCCGAAGGAGTTCAACAACGGGAACGGCTGCACAACAGTGTGGCACTGAGGAGACAGAAGGGCACCACATGTTCGCAGGTCGAATGATCGACTCGGCAGCGCTGGAACTTCCACCGACCCAGCCGATCGACATGACGCGGGTGGTCAAGGGGACAGAATCGCCGTCACTGGACGGGACGAACCGCTCGAGATCATCCAAATGAGGACATAAGCCGACAGGCAGACCCGCTTCTTCAATTCGCTCGCAACGCGTGAGCGCTAATCGGCGCGCCCAGAAGACGTCGAAACCAGCCCGATCGGACACAGCCGGCGCCAGCCTGCCCAAAACTCAACACAGCTGCTCCGAACCGCCGCATCTAGTTCAACGGAAGGCAAGATGCGAGCCCTCCAAGGAGCAACCAACAACAAAAACGGCTCCGCATCAGCGGAGCCGCTTCTTTTTCCAGCAGATCTTAGATCGACAACCAGGCCACCTTAGATAGCCCCTCAGTGCGGAGACGGTGGGATTTGAACCCACGGTGCCCTGTAAAGGGCACTCCACCTTAGCAGGGTGGTGCACTAGGCCGAACTATGCGACGTCTCCTGAGCGACCGTGAACGGACGCACGACAGCCATCATAACGGACGATTCAGGCGGGGTCGGACACCGGTCTCTCAGGATGCGGGGCGCATCCGGGGTCAGGCGCCGAGGTTCCGCATCGGCAGGTCGTGGACCATCGTGGAGACGAAGGAGACGGTCCAGGCGATGGTGACGATGAGGGAGAGGACGTAGAGGCCGATGGTGACCCAGATCGGGGCGAGGCCTCGGCCGGGGGCGACGCGGCGGACGATGACGCTGCGGCCAATCACGTAGACGAGGGCGCTGAGGAAGGTCCAGGCCCAGTGAAACGGGCGGACGACGCCGATGCGTTCGAGTTCCCGGTAGTCGAGCCAGGAGAAGACGACGCTGAGGGCGTATGCGAGGAAGCCGACGCCGACGATCGCGAAATACATCGGGCCGAACATCCCGAACGGGTTGCCGTAGCTGGTGTAGCCGTGCTCGGTGGCGACGACGTCGAAATGGGGCTGGTAGAACGGCAGGAGGACGAGGCTCACGAACGGGAGCGCGACGACCAGCCAGATGTAGACGTTGTAGATGCGCGCGCCGTCGGCCAGGCGCGGGCGGACCGGGGCGTAGGTCTGACCGTATGCGGGCTGCTGGGGGTAGGCGGGCTGCTGCGCGTATGCGGGCTGCTGGGCGTAGACCGACTGCTGCTGCACCGGCTGCACCGGCTGCTGCTGCTGCGCCTGCGCCGCGCCCGCCAGCGGCGCGTAGTGCGCCGTCCACTGCGTTCCGTCCCACCAGCGCAGCTGCTGGGCGCCGCTCGGGTCCGGGTACCATCCCGCCGGGACGTGTGCGTCGGTGTTCGTCATGCTCGCGGCTCCGCTCTGCGGCCCGTCGGCCGCACGGCTCGTATGCTACCGCCGAGTCCTATGGATGCGCCGTCAGAGTCCGGATGTGCGCGTCAGTACGCGGCGGCGTCCCCGGTGCGGGAAGCGTGCGGCACCCGCCACTTGTAACGCAGCGACAACAGCCGGAACACGAACACCAGCACCGCGACGAGCAGCTCGGTCAGCGCGCCGTACAGCCCGTACGACCACAGCACCGTGATCGCGGCGGCGCCGAGCATCGCGGGGACGGCGTAGAGGTCGTTGGGGTTGAACAGCTGCGGGTCGCGGTTGGCGACCACGTCGCGCAGCAGGCCGCCGCCGACGCCGGTGGTCACGCCCAGCAGCGCCGCCGCCACCGGGTTCAGCCCGGCGTTCAGCGCGGTGACGGTGCCCGTGGTGCAGAACAGGGCGAGACCGCCCGCGTCGAACACGAGCAGCGTCCTGGGCATGCGTTCGACGCTTCCGGAGAGGAAATAGACGAGCACCGCCGCCGCGACAGGCGGCACGAGGTGCAACGGCTGCGCGAACGCTACCGGAGGGACCCCGAGGATCACGTCACGGACGACGCCTCCACCGAGCCCCGTCAGCGATCCGAGCAACAGCGAGCCGACGATGTCGAAGCCGCGCCGCGCCGCCAGCAGGCAGCCGGAGATCGCGAAGAAGAACGTGCCGAGCAGATCGAGCACCAGTGACCAGTCCACGGGGCAAGCCTATGGGCGGGTGAACTCGATCGGTCAGACCAGCCCCCGCACCGCCGCCACACTCTCCCGCACCACCGCATCCACCGGCGCCGCCACATCCACCGTCACCCCGCGCTCGTCCGCCTCGAGCGGTTGCAGCGTCGCCAGTTGCGAGTCGAGCAGCGTGGTCGGCATGAAGTGGTCCGTGCGGCCTTCCATGCGGGCGGCCAAGACGTCGCGCGTGCCGGCCAGATGCACGAAGACCGCGCCGGGGGCTTCGGAGGCGATGAGGTCGCGGTATGCGCGCTTCAACGCTGAGCAGGCGATCACCAGGCCGTCGGGGGCGTCCGCAAGGGCACGGCCGACCGCGCGCAGCCAGGGGGCTCGGTCGGCGTCGTCGAGGGGGGTGCCCCCGGCCATTTTGCGCACGTTCTCGATCGGGTGCAGCGCGTCGCCGTCGAGGAAGGGGAGGCCGAGGTCGGCGGCGATGAGGGCGCCGATCGTGCTCTTGCCGGAGCCGGACACCCCCATCACGACGACGCGCGGGTGCTCTCCCAGTGAGCCGCTCACCAGTCGTGCATCGAACCGTCGAGGAGACGGTTGACCGGGAGGTATGCGGCCTCGTACGGGAACGACTGCGCGACGATCTCGTCGTAGTCGACACCGATGCCGGGGGCGTCGCTGGGCTTCAGCATCCCGTCCTCGAAGGTGTACGTGGTGCGGAAGACCTCGTGGGTGGTCGGACTGTGCTGCATGTACTCCTGGATCCCGAAGTTGGGGATGGCGATGCCGAGGTGGATGGCGGCCGCGAGACCGACGGGTGAGACGTCGGTGGGTCCGTGGACGCCGGACTTGATCTGATACACCGAAGCGTAATCGAAGATGCGGCGCAGGCCCGTGATGCCGCCGGCGTGCGTGACAGGAGAGCGCACGTAGTCGATCAACTGCTCCTCGAACAGCTCGCGGTAGTCCCAGATCGTGTTGAACACCTCGCCGATCGCCAGCGGCGTCGTGGTGTGCTCGCGCACCCGGCGGAGCGCCGCCTGGTTTTCGGCGGGGGTCACGTCTTCGAGCCAGAACAGGTCGTAGGGTTCGAGGGATTTGCCGAGCTTGGCCGCCTGGATGGGCGTGAGCCGGTGGTGCGCGTCGTGCAGCAGCGGCAGCTCGGCGCCGAACTCGTTGCGCACCGCCTCGAACACCGTCGGAGCGTGGCGCAGGTATGCGCGGGTGTCCCACGACTCCTCTACGGGCACCGCGCTGCGGCGGGCCGGCTCGTAGTCGTAGCGCGCGTCCGAACCGGAGCCGGCACCGGCCGCGGCGTTCTTGCTCGACGCCACCCCGTACACCGACGGCAGGCCCGGGATGCCCGTCTGCACGCGCACTGCGCGGTAGCCCTCCTCCAGGTGCTCGGTGATCGAGTCGAACAGTTCGGGCAACTCGGCACCGGACGCGTGACCGTAGACGAGCAGACCCTCGCGGCTGCGCCCGCCGAGCAACTGGTACAGCGGCATCCCGGCGACCTTGGCCTTGATGTCCCAGAGCGCGGTGTCCACGGCGGCGATGGACGCCATCGTCACCGGGCCCCTGCGCCAGTACGCGCCGCGGTAGAGGTACTGCCAGGTGTCCTCGATCTGCTGCGCGTCCCGCCCGATCAGCAGCGGCACGACGTGCTCGCTCAGGTAGGCGGCGACCGCGAGCTCGCGGCCGTTCAGGGTCGCGTCGCCGAGGCCGGTGATGCCGTCCTCCGTCGTGATCCTGAGGGTGACGAAGTTGCGGCCGGGGCTCGAGACGAGGACCTCGGCGGAGGTGATTCGCATGTCAGTGTGCTCCTGTCGGTAGCGGTGGTTCGGTGATGGCTCCGGCGCGCAGCTGTGCGATCCGGTTCTGGATGAGGTCGGTCACGGCGCTCTCGCGCGCCAGGTCGGGTGCGAGTGCGGTGAGGACGCCGGTGGCGAGCGCCGCATCGTCGTCCGGAGTAGCGCGCAGGGTCTCCGCGAGGGCGGCGGCTCCCGGGTCGCGCACGTCGGGGCCGAGCAGGTGCAGCGCCCAGGCGGCGAGTGCGGTGGCCTGCGCCTCGCCCGGCGCGCGTCCCGCCGCCAGCCTCGACCGCAGCGTATCCAGGATGCGCGGGCCGAGCTTCTGCGAGCCGTCCGACGCGATCTGCGCGAGCGTGTGCTCGATGCGCGCGTTGCCGAAACGGTCGCGGAGGGCGGCGGTCGCCGCATCCAGCGTCTCGTCGTCGAACGGCAGCTCGGTGCGCGCTTCCGCCCAGAGCTGTTCGAGATCGGCGGCGATGTCGTCGTCGGCCATCGCCTCCGCGATGGTCTGGTGGCCGCGGAGCAGGCCGCGGTATGCGAGCAGCGAGTGCCCGGCGTTGAGCAGCCAGAGCTTGCGGCGCTCGTACGGCTCGATGTCGTCGACGAACTGCGCGCCGACGGCCTCCCAGTCGGGACGTCCGGCGGGGAAGGCGCCGCTCAGCACCCACTCGCTGAACGGCTCGGTGACCACGGGGGCCGCGTCGTCGTACCCGGTGAGGACGGCGGCGGCCTCGCGGTCGGCCTCGGTGGTCGCCGGGGTGATCCTGTCCACCATCGACGAGACGAACGAGACCTCGGACGCGATCCAGTCGGCGAGACCTGCATCGACCTTGCTGGCGAGGCCGAGCACGGCATCCCGGGCCACCTCCCCGTTGCCCGGCAGGTTGTCGCAGCTGACCACGGCGAGCCCGGCGACGCCAGCCGCTCGGCGCGCCCGCAAGCCGTCGACCAGGCGGCCGGGGGCAGTGGATGCGCCCTCCCCCGCCACCAGCGACGCCCGGTCGGCGTCGAGTACCTCCGCCGACGGACGGTAGCCGGCCTCGGTGACCGTCAGGGTGATCACCGCGACGGCCGGGTCGGCGACGGCTGCGCGCCAGCGCTCGGTGTCACCGCCGTCTGCGACGGTGCTCAGCGCATCCACGATGGTCGCGGTGTCGGAGGCGGGGCCGCGCTCGATCAGTGTGTAGACCGCATCCTGGGTCGCCAGCACGCGCGCCGCCTCCGGGCTGCGGCCGGTGAAGGCCGCGATCCCCCAGCCGTCGCCCTGCGCGCCGTTCCCGCCCTGCCCGCTGCGCTCGTTCGCACGCTGGGTGTACCAGGCCTGGTGCGCCCGGTGGAACGCGCCGAGGCCGAGGTGCACGATGCGGACGGGGTGACGCGCTGAGCGCGGCGGCGGCGTCATGCGGTCGCCGACGCCAGGGAGCGGGTGCGGGATTCGACCTCGCGCAGGTAGGCGAGGTTGTCGCGCGTGCGCTCCGCGAGGGGCAGCTCGGTGGAGAAGTCCTCCACGGTGACCCAGCCGTCATAGCCGTACGCGTGCAGTGCGGTGAAGTACGCCTCCACGTCGCCGGTGCCTGTACGCAGCGGCGCCCACTCGTGGTGCCAGCGCACGGTGCCGTCCGCCTCCGGCTCGCCCGGCAGCCACGCCGCGTTCTTGACGTGCACGTGCGCGAGGTACGGGCCGAGCAGCTGGAAGGCGGACAGAGTCGCCTCCTGGCCCTCGATGATCAGGTTGCCGAGGTCGTGGATCACGCCGACGGTCTCCGGGTCGATGCCGTCGATCAGCCGGAACGCGGCCGACGCCGACGCGGTGATGGTCTCGTGGTGCAACTCGACCAGGGCCTTCACGCCCAGCTCACCCGCCCGGGCTGCCGCCCGCTCGACGTCGCGACGGGCGGAGGCGAACAGTTCCCGGTAGTCTCCGGAGTCCGTGCGCGGCATGGTGACGCGCACCTGCCGAGCGCCGAGCGCTGCGGTGGCTGCGAGCATCCTGTCGACGTTCGCGTGGTCGTCGCAGCGGGCGTAGCCGCCGATGCCGGAGAACTCGAGTCCGGCCTCCGCCGTGAGCCGCGCGATCTCCGGCACGGACTCCTCCAGGCCGGTGAGCGGCCAGGTGGAGCGGTTGCCCGCCCAGAAGCCGGCGGGGGTCGCGTCGTCCTGGTCGATGACGCGCCACTCGATCCCGTCCCAGCCCTGGGCGGCGAGCGTCTCCGCCGCCTCGGCGGGGGTCCAGTCCGGGGTGGATGCGGTGAACACCGAGAACTTCATGGCTCAGGCTCCTGTCGTGACGGTGATGTCGTCGAGCGCCCCGGAGAGCACCTCGTCGAACGCGATGGGACGGCCGAGGGTGGCCGACAGGTAGATGGCACGCACGACAGCGAGCGACACGAACGCGTCCTCGACGGTGACGCCCGGCGCGCGGTGCTGCTGGATCGCATCCACCACGTCCTCGTACTGGCGCAGGTGGCCGACGATGAAACGGTCTGCGCCGCGTTCGCCGCCGCGCACCTCGCTCGCGTCGACGAGCTCCGCCGCCCTGTTCACGACGCTCGCCCCTGTCGGGTCGAACGCCGCGGGGTCCGCGGTGCCGAAGTACTCCAGCTGGTCGTCCTCGATGATCGCCGACCCGCGGTCGCCGAGCACCTGAAGACGCACGGAACCGCCCGGATACGCGGCGGTGGTCGCGTGCACGACGGCGAGCGCGCCGGACTCGAACCGCACCGTCGCGACGGCGATGTCCTCCACCTCGACGCGCTCGTGGGCGAGCAGCGCCGTCTGGGCGACGATCTCGACAGGACGGCCGAGGAACCAGACCAGCAGGTCGACGGTGTGGACGCCCTGATTCATCACCGCACCTCCGCCGTCGAGCTCCCAGGTGCCCCGCCACTGGCCGGAGTCGTAGTAGTCCTGACTGCGCCACCAAGCCACGGACGCGATGCCGCTGGTCACCCGGCCGAACGCGCCGCTGTGGGCGGCGTCGGCGACCACCACGGAAGCCGGATCGAAGCGGTGCTGGCTGATCACCGAGACCACCAGGCCGTTCCGCTCCGCCTCTCGCGACAGCTCCAGGATGCGCCTGGCCCGCGCCATCGACACGTCCAGCGGCTTCTCGATCACGACGTGCTTGCCCGCGGCGAGCGCCTCCTCCGCGAGCTGCACGTGCAGTCCGCTGGGGGTGCAGATCACGACGATGTCGACCGGTGCTCCCGCCACGGCGGCGGGCAGGGTCTCGAACTCGGCAGGCCGCTGCACGCCGAACTCGGACACGATCTGGTCGGCGAGCGCACTCGCGGCGGCGGGGACCGCATCCACCAGGGCGGTGATCGCGAGGTCGGGGTGCCGGGCGATGGCCCTGGCGTGGTTGAGTCCGATGATGCCGCAGCCGACGATGGCCACGTTCAGGCGAGCGCTCATACGAGCTGCACTCCAATCTGGTCGGTGAGGCGGCGGAACGCGCGGCCGGCGCGGCCGAACGCCTCCGGTCCGGAGAAGCCGCCCATGTTGTTCACGTCGGCGAGGTGGGGTTCGAGCGAGGCGAAGCCGGTGTACCCGTCGTCGCGCAGGGCGGTGAGGGTGGCGAGGAGCTGGCCATCGCCCTCCCCGGCGGGGGTCACGTCTCCGGTGGCGCTGAGCGCGTCCTTCACCTGCAGGTACTCGAGGTGCGGCCGGAGCATGGCGTATCCGTCGTCGAACGGATGCGCGACGCCGACCTGCACGAAGTTCGCGCTGTCCCAGGCGAGCCGGAGGTTCGGCGATGCGACCGTCTCGACGATGTCGAGGCAGCGCTCCGGGGTGTCTCCGTAGATGTCCTTCTCGTTCTCGTGCAGCAGCACGACGTCCGCGGCTTCCGCCGCGTCCGCGAGGGCGCGCATCCGGAGCATCACGTCGTCGCGGATGCTCTCGACGGCGACGCCGTCGCCGTAATAGAAGGAGAACAGCCGGATGTAGCGCGTGCCGAGGCGGTGCGCTGCTGCGATGGCGCGGCCGAGGCGTTCGACCTCGTGCTCAACGGGGAGGGACACATCCACTTTGCCGATCGGGGATGCGATGGCCGAGACGCCCATCCCCCGCTCGGCGAAGACGCCGGCCAGGCGATCGAGCTGCTCGGCGTCGAGGTCCACGATGTTCACGCCCCAGGCGCTGCGCACCTCGATGTGGTTCGCGCCGAGTGCCTGCAGCACCGCAACCTGCACGACAGGGTCCTGGTCGATCTCGTCGCCGAAGCCCGACAGGGCCCAGCTCACCGAATTCTGAGCGTTCTGGCTCACTTCACTCCTCCAGAGGTCAGGCCACCGACGAGGTAGCGCTGGAACACGAGGTACAGCACGACCACCGGCACGGCGCAGATGAGGGACGCCGCCATCATCTGCCCGTAGAGCGGGACCGCGCCACCCTCTTGCGTCGCCCCGAAAACCTGCAGCGCCACAGCGGCGGTGCGGGTCTCCGGGTTGGTCAGCACGGATGCGAACAGCACGTCGTTCCAGCCGAGCAGGAACGCGAAGATGCCGGAGACGACGATGCCCGGCCAGCTGAGCGGCACCACGATGCGGGTCAGGATGCGCCACGACGACGCCCCGTCGATGCGCGCCGCCTCCTCCAGCGCCTTGGGCAGGCCACGCAGGTAGGTGACCATGACCCAGGTGGAGAACGGGAGCGCGAACGTCAGGTAGGTGATGAACACCGCCCAGCGCGTCCCGATGATCTGCACGCCGAGCAGGCTGGCGGTCGACGAGAACAGCACGAACACCGGGAGCAGCATCAGCGTTCCGGGGATCGACTGCAGGCCGAGGAGCCCGCGCAGGAAGGTCAGGCGCCCGCGGAAGTCGTAGCGGACCAGCACATACGCCGTCGCGACGGCGAGGAACGCGCAGACGATGGCGACAGCCACGCAGACGATCACGCTGTTCATCAGCCCGGTGCCCAGATCCACCGTCGACCACACCTTGAGGTAGTTGTCGAGGTGCAGCTCGGTCGGGAAGAACGCTCCCCCGGCGACCGAGACGTCGGAGTTGACCGACGCGAACAGCATGTAGAGCACGGGACCGAGCACGATCACCAGCAGCACCGTGATCACCACGACGAGCAGCGGCCGAGGGAGCAGGCGGGTGATGTCGGCCGAGGACGGCTTGACGGCGGTCATCGTTGTTCCTCTTCCCCAGAGTCGAGTTTCACGGCCCGCAGGTAGATGAACAGCGGGATCGCGATGAGCACGAGCGAGCAGATCGCCATGGCGGCGCTCAGGCCGAAGCGGAAGCTCTGGAAGCTGGTGACGTATGTGAGCACCGGCAGCACGTCCACGTCCTGAGGGGCGGGGACGCCGAACAGCACGAACGGCAGCGTGAACGCGTTGATGTTGTGCAGGAACGCGATGATCAGCGCCAGCAGGATCGGACCGCGCAGGTACGGCAGGATCACCGAGCGCAGCTTGATCCACCAGGTCGCGCCGTCGATCGCTGCCGCCTCGTGCACCTCGTGGTCCACGGATTGCAGACCGGCGAGCACGAGCAGGTAGAAGAACGGCCACGACGTCCAGATCTGCACGACGATCAGCGACCAGTAGCTGAGAGGGCCGTTGAGGAACAGCCCGGTGTGGATGCCCATCCCGCCGAGAACGGAGTCGACGACGCCGCCCGGCTGCAGCATGGTGCGCCAGAGTGTGCCGACCACGAACGCGGGCAGCACGTACGGGATGAGGAAGAGCGAGCGGACCAGCGCGCGGCCGCGGAACTTGTTCTGCGTCGCCAGGGCGGCCGCGAGGCCGATCGGCATGGTGACGACGGCCGCGATCAGCGCGAACGAGACGCTGATGCCGATGGAGCGCAGCAGCGACGACGATGTGATCGCCTCGACGTAGTTCTGCAGGCCGATGAACGGCGCCTGCAGCCAGCTCTGCAGCGTGTACTGGTCGAGGTCGAGGGAGGACATCACCGCGGCCACGATCAGCGGCACCACGATGATGATGAGCATGAGGATGCCGCCGGGCAGCAGCATCCAGAGCGGCCGGTTGCGCTCGTACTTGCGCTTGCGGCGGGGGCTCTCGGTTCGGCCGGGGCGGCCGCCCGCGGGGGTGGACCCCGCGGGCGAACCGCTCTCGTGGCCGGTCGCGCCTTCCGGCGCGGCCAGGGTGGAGTTGGACATGATCGGTCCCGGCTACTTGGCCTTGTTCAGCGAGCTCTGCGCGGCGTCCTGCGCCGTCTTGAGCTTGGCGTCGAGGTCGGAGGACGAGACGGAACCGCTCGACAGCGACGGGATGGACTGCACCACCACGTTCGTCAGCGCGAGCTGGGTGTCGCCCCACGCGCCGCTGAACGGGGTGCCGTACGCCTTGGTGCCGGCCTCCAGGATGGGGGCGATCAGCGCGTTGCCGTCTTCGATCTGCTTGGCGGCGTCTGCGTTGGTCGGCAGGTCTCCGAACGTCTTGGTGTACTTCACCTGGTTGTCGGCGCTCGTGAGCATCTTGACCAGGGCGAAGGCGAGATCCTGGTTCTTCGAGTACTTCGCCACGACCATGTTGTCGCCGGAGATGATCGTCGCGGCGGCCTTGCCGTCGCTCGGCAGCTTGGTGGCTCCCGGCGGGATGGTCGGCATCACGGCGTAGCCGTACTTGCCTGCGACGCCGGACTTGTCGAGCGAGACCTGCGACGACGACGAGACCATCGGAAGGAACGCGGCCTTGCCGTCCGCGAAGGCGGCGACGGCGTTGGCGTTCTTCCAGCCGATCGCGGCGGGGTCGACGACCTTGTCGTCCGTCATCCAGCCGAAGTACGTCTCGTACGCCTTCTTGACGGCGGCGTCGTCGATCGTGGCCTTCTTGCTCTTCAGATCCAGGATGGTGTTGCCCTGCTGCATCGACATCGCCCAGACGAACTTCCACGGGTCGAACCCGTCCGCGTATCCGATGGCCATACCGTGCACGTCGCCGCTGGTGAGCTTCTTCGCCTGCTCGGCGAGGCCGTCCCAGGTGTCGGCCGGCTTGTCGATGCCCGCCGCCTTGAGGAGGTCCTTGTTGTACGCCATCACGAACGGGCGGCTCGCGAACGGGATGCCCACCTCGTTCTTCTTGTCCGGCCCGGAGATTCCGAGGGTCGCCGGCACGAAGCGGTCACGACCGCCGACCTTGGCCCAGTCGGCGTCGCTCAGCTTGACGAAGGCGCCGGTGGAGTATGCGGTGGGGGTGAACGTGGTGCCGAGGCTGTAGACGTCAGGACCCTGCCCGCTCAGCACGGAGGTCTGGATCTTGGTCAGCTCGTCGTTCGCGGAGGCGAACGTCTCGAACTTGACCGTCGCTCCCGTCTCCTTCTCGAACTGGGAGGAGACGTCTTTGAACCACTGCTGCTGTTCGGTGGGGTACAGCCCGTTGGCTGCGATCATGACGTCGAGGGTCTTTCCCTTGCCGTCGATCTTCCCGGAGGTGGAGGAGTTGGTGCTCCCCGACGAGGAGCAGCCGCTCAGGGCCAGGCCGATGACGGCCAGCCCGGCGACCGCGCCGAGCGCGATGCGAGATCTCATTCGTGACTCTCCTTTGAGACAGGGACGTGAGTTGTCAGCACCCTCTGCTGGTGCACGGAGGATGGTTGCTGAGGACTCTAAGCACCACGGCAATGTTGCTGCAACCGATTGCCAAAAATTGCCATCGTGTGCTGAGATATCGTCATGCAACCTCTCGCCGGAGCGGGGTCGGATCGCCCAGCCACCCTCGCAGACGTGGCCGCCGTCAGTGGCGTTGCCACCTCGACGGTCTCCCGCGCGCTCTCCAATCCCGGCCGCGTGAACGCTGCGACGCGCGAGCGCATCGAGGAGGCGGCGCGCGCGCTCAACTACGTGCCGAACTCGCAGGCCAGAGCGCTCACCAGCGGCAAGACCAGGGCCATCGCCGTGCTCGTCTCGGATGTGACCAACCCGTTCTACTTCGGCATCATCCGCGGAACGCAGCAGCAGCTGAAGGCCGCCGGATACACGCAGATCCTGGTGGACACCGAGGAGTCCGACGAGCTCGAGGACGGGATGCTGCACAAGCTCCGCCGCTCGTTCGACGGCGCCATCCTCGCCGCCTCCCGGCTCACCGACCGCCGGCTCACGGTGCTGGCCAACGACATCCCGCTGGTCGCGATCAACCGGCAGACGCGGGGCGTCCCGCACATCTTCATCGACACGCCGAGCGGCATCGAGCAGGCCGTCGGCCACCTCGTCTCGCTCGGGCACACGCAGCTCTGCTACGCCTCCGGCCCGGAGACCTCCTGGTCGAACGAAGGCCGCTGGCGGGCGATGGTGCGCGCCGCCGAACGCTACGGCGTCACGGCCACCAGGCTCGGACCGTTCTCGCCCCGGCAGTACGCGGGAGCAGCGGCGGCGGACGCCGTGCTGCACGCCGGCGTCACCGCGTGCATCGCCTTCAACGACCTCCTCGCCA
The DNA here is from genome assembly GCF_051161895.1 of Leifsonia araucanica. Taxonomy (NCBI): domain Bacteria; kingdom Bacillati; phylum Actinomycetota; class Actinomycetes; order Micrococcales; family Microbacteriaceae; genus Leifsonia; species Leifsonia araucanica. The sequence continues at coordinate 3,206,874 of NZ_JBMBTW010000002.1, read as the reverse complement.
TCGGGATGCTCGCCCGGTTCCGCGAGCGCGGCGTCGACGTCCCCGGCGACGTCAGCATCGTCGGCTGCGACGACATCTTCGGCGCCGACTTCTGCAACCCGCCGCTCACCACCCTCACCGCACCCATCGAGCAGGCCGGCCGCACGGCCGTGTCGATGCTGCTCGCCCGTCTCGACGACCAGAGCACGATCGGGATGCGCCAGGGAGCGACGCTGCCCACCCACCTCACCGTGCGGTCGTCCACCGGACCTGCGCGGGAACCGAAAGGACGCCGATGACGACGCTCGCCCCCCATCCAGACCGCCTGTTCCCGGCCGATCCTGCCGAGCGCGACCTGGCACGACGCCTGCACGCCGCCGTCGCGGATGCGCCCATCGTCTCCCCGCACGGTCACGTCCCCGCCGCGATGCTCGCCGACGACACCCCGTTCGGCGACCCGTCGGCGCTGCTGATCACGCCCGACCACTACGTGACCAGGATGCTGCACGCCGTCGGCGTCCCCCTCGACGACCTCGGGCTCTCCCGCAACGGAGCGGCCCCCACCGCATCCGGCCGGGAGATCTGGCGGAGGCTCTGCGAGAACTGGGATGCGTTCCTCGGCACGCCCGTTCGGTTCTGGTTCGAGTCGGAGTTCAGCGACGTGTTCGGCCTCACCGAGCATCCATCGGCCGCCACCGCCGACGCACTCTACGACCAGCTCGCCGAGACCCTGACGCGCCCGGAGTTCCGCCCCCGCGCACTGTTCGACCGGTTCCGTATCTCGGTGCTGGCGACCACGGACGACCCGGCGGACGACCTGGCAGCGCACCAGCGCCTCCGCGACGACCCGACCTTCACCGGCCGCGTGGTCCCCACCTTCCGCGCCGACCGCTACATGCACCCGGACGAGCCGACCTGGCGCGGACGACTGGATGCGCTGGCCGCCCGCGCAGACATCGACACCTCCACATACCCCGGCCTCCTCGCCGCGCTGCGCGCCCGCCGCCAGGCGTTCATCGCCGCCGGCGGCACCGCGACCGACACGGGCGTGATCGACGCTGGCAGCGAGCCGCTCTCCGAGGCGGAGGCGTCGCGCATCCACCGGGCGGCGCTCGACGGCAGCCTGACCGCCGCGGAGGCCGTCGCCTACCGCAGGAACATGCTCTACCGCCTGGCCGAGATGGCCGCGGAGGACGGCCTGGTGATGCAGCTGCACCCCGGCGTGATCCGCAACCACCACCGCCCGACGTTCGACGCGTACGGGCCGGACACCGGCCACGACCTGCCGGCCGTCGGTGGCTTCACGGCTCCTCTCACCCCGATCCTGCGCGACTTCGGCACCAGCTCGACGTTCCGGATCGTGCTGTTCACGGTGGACGAGACGACGTTCTCCCGCGAGATCGCGCCGCTCGCCGGGTTCTACCCGACCGTCTACGCCGGCGCTCCGTGGTGGTTCCTCGACACCCCTGCCGCCATCCTCCGCTACCGCCAGGCCATCACGGACAGCGCCGGGTTCACCAAGACCAGCGGCTTCATCGACGACACCCGCGCGTTCTGCTCCATCCCGGCCAGGCACGACATGTCCCGCCGAGTGGATGCGTCGTTCCTGTCCTCGCTCGTGGTCACGCACCAGCTCAGCGAGGAGGACGCATTCGCCATCGCGCACCGGCTGGTGGACGACATCCCGCGGGCGACGTTCCGGCTGGGCTGACCGGCTCGGCGCGCGCCCGCTCCTGCAATCTCCTCTCGCCATCGGGGAGTTATCTAGCTAAGCTAGTTAAAAGCCGATCTAGCGAGGCGATCATGTCGAAGAAGCATACGGAAGCGCTGGTCGTGGAGTACGACCGCAACGGCGATGCGAGCGAGCTGCAGCTGCGGAGGCGCCCCCTCTCGCCGCCCGGAGCCGGGGAGGTGATGGTCGAAGTCATCGCATCCGGCATCAGCCACATCGACGGCTTCATCCGGAGCGGCACGGAGACCGAGTGGGACGAGCCGTTCCCGCGGAAATCGGGGAGCGACTTCGCCGGGATCGTGGTGGAGGCCGGACCGGACACCGCCGGGTTCCCCGTCGGGTCCGAAGTGATCGGGCACGTACGGACGGGAGCGCACGCCACCTACCTGGTCGTTCCGGTCGCAGCCCTGGTCCCCAAGCCGAAGGGCGTCGGCTGGGAGGCGGCCGGCGGGCTGTACCTGTCCGGCGCGACGGCGCTGGACACCTTGGACGAACTCCGCGTCGGGCCCGGGGACGTGATCGTCATCTCGGCGGCGGCCGGAGCGGTCGGGAGCGTGGAAGCCCAGCTCGCCAAACATGCGGGCGCGCGCGTCATCGGGACCTGCGGTGACCGGAACTTCGACTACCTCCGTCAGCTCGGCATCACACCGGTGCGGTACGGACCAGACATCCAGGACCGCATCCACGAGGCGGCGCGCGGAGCGCAGGTCACCTGCTTCGTCGACAACTTCGGTCAGGACGGCCGCGACCTCGCGAACCTCCTCGGCGTCCCTGCCGCGCGCTACCGGTCGAGCGACGACCGGCGCGACACCGAGCTGCGGCTGCTCGGCGACGACCAGGAGGCGGTCGAGCACGGCACCCGCCAGCTGCAGCGGCTCGCGCAGTACGCGGCCGACCGCGCCTTCACCCTCCTCATCTCCGGGTTCTATCCGCTGGAGGCCATCGCGGACGCATACGCAGATCTGCAGCACCTGCACGCGAGAGGAAAGGTGGTGCTCGGCACGCATCCGGTGACGCGGTACACCTCCCTCAAAGCGCGCGACGTGCAGGAGTCCCGCGCGTGAGACGGTAAGCGTCGATCAGGAAGACGGGGCGTCCAGCAGGGTGAGCAGACGGGTGGTCGTGCCCCAGGTGCGCACGGTCATCCGCTTGAACACCGGCATGGCCAGGAGCCGCTGGACGCGGGTCTTGGTCGCCTGCGCCTTGACGCGCGAGAAGTAGAGGACGCCGGAGCCGGGCGTCATGATGTCGACGCCCTCCCGCAGTTCGGGAAGCTCCGCCATCACCTCGTCGGCGGTCAGTGGATGCTTGAGGAAGTAGACGTCGCTGCGCAGGTCGGCGGAGCCGTGACCGGGAGGGGCATCGGCGACGATCGCGGCCAGTTCGTCCCTCGACCGGACGATCACGGGGATGTCCGCGCCGAACCGCTCCTGCAGCATCGACTCCAGCGCCGCCTCGATGGCAGGCCCACCAGACGCGGCGCTCACGTCGGTCGAGAACAGCACGTTGCCGCTCTGGATGTGCGTGCGCACGTCCTCGTATCCGGCCTCGCGGAAGCTCGCGGCGAGCGCATCCATCGCGACCGGGTTCGTGCCGCCGACGTTGATCCCGCGGAGCAGTGCGACGTATCCGGGCATGTGGTCATGATGGCACCGGCGCGGCCGTCGCGGCGAGCTCTTCCAGGTAATCGCGCCAGGTGCGCCCTCCGCGCAGCGCGCCGTCGCCCGCCAGGTTCTCGCCTGCCCGGTATGCGCGACCGACCGCCCCGGGGATGCGGATGGGCAGGCGCGCCCGGGTCTTCCGGCCGTTCGCCGCGGTGTACGCCTCCGCCAGCTGCCGGATGTCGAGCACCTCCGGTCCCACGATGTCGGCGACGCGTCCGGCAGGCTCTGCGAGCGCGAGTTCGGCGAGGCGGCCGGCGACCGCGTCGACGTCGACCGGCTCGAACCGCAGGCCGCCGGGGGAAGGGAGCAGCGGCAGCTTCGCCATCCCGCGCACCACGGGCAGCACGAAGTCGTGCAGCTGCGCCGCGCGCAGCACCGTCCACGGCACGCCGGAGCCGGCGATGATCCGCTCGGCTTCCGCCTTGGCGCGGAAGTATCCGATCGGCATCCGGTCGGCGCCGACCACCGAAATGAGGAGCAGGTGCCGCACTCCCGCATCCCGGGCCGCGGCCGCCACGTTGCGCGCTGCGACGTCGTCGCCCTTCGCCCCTCCGGCGAGGTGCAGCACCACCTCGACGCCGTCGAACGCCGCGGCGAGTCCGGCGCCGCCGACGGTGTCCGCTTCGACATGCTGGACTCCTGGCTCGCCGGTGCGCGGGTGGCGGGAGAGCACCCGCACCCCGTGTCCGGCGGCGTTGAGCAGGGGGACGACGCGGCTGCCGATGGTGCCGGTGCCGCCCGTCACGAGCAGGGGAGCATTCATGGTTGTCTGCCTTTCATGTCACATCCGAGGGCGATCCCTCGTCGACATACCGACGATCACGACCGAGGAGATGTGACATGACCGACCAGAAATTCCTGGCGAGGCGATTCGAGACGGAGCGGCGGCGGCTGAAGGCCATCGCTATCCGCCTGCTCGGCTCCGACGCAGACGCCGACGATGCCGTGCAGGAGACCTGGCTCAGACTCGCACGCGCGGACGTCGCAGGCATCGACAATCTGGATGCTTGGCTGACCACGGTGGTCTCCCGGGTGAGCCTCGACATGCTGCGCGCCCCGCGCCGCCTGCGCGAACGCTCCTGGCAGGTCGAACCGTGGCGGGACGAGCCCGTCGCCGTCGAGCTCGACCCCGCGGAGCTGGCGGAGGAGAGCGACCGCATAAGCACCGCACTGCTGGTCCTGCTGGAAACGCTGTCGCCCGCCGAGCGCATCGCCCTGGTGCTGCACGACGTCTTCGGCCAGTCGTTCGACGAGATCGCGACGGTGCTCGACAAGACGCCCGCCGCCGCGAGACAGCTCGCCTCCCGGGCACGGCGCCGGGTGCGCGGTGCGGAGGAGCCTGCGCATCCGGAACGCGGGCGTACGCGGCAGGTGGTGGATGCGTGGCTCACGGCCGCCAGCACCGGCGACCTCACCGCGCTGCTCTCCCTGCTCGACACGGGAGCGGTGCTCCGCGCCGACTACGGAACCAGCACGCAGCTCGTCGAGGGCGCGCAGTCCATCGCGGAGCAGGCCGTGCTCTCCGGCCGCCTCGCCGCGCACTCCACGCCGATCGTGATCGGCGGCCGCCCGGGCGTCGCCGCCGTGCTGAACGGCGTGGTCGCCTCGATCATGGCGTTCGACATCGTCGGGGACCGCATCGTCGGCCTCGACGTGCTGGCCGACCCCGCCCGCCTGGCGGAACTGGATGTGCTGGGCGCGCTCGGCGGCTGAGCGGGCCGGCGTAGCGGGCGAGACCGCTGACACACGGTCTCGCCCGGTCTACAGTTGCCTCATGAAACGCAGTTGGCCGTTCGTCGTGCCCGGCGCGATCCTGGGCATCGTCGGACTGGTGTGGACACTGCAGGGGCTCAACGTGCTGCGCGGTTCGGCGATGAGCGGGTCGCCACTCTGGGGAACCGTCGGCCCGATCCTGCTGGTCGTGGGGCTGGCCCTGATCGTGTTCGGCCTCGTCCGTCGCCGCCGGGCGCGGTGACCGATCCTGGCCCGTCAGCGGAAAAGTGTGACCGGTCGCGGGATGCGGCCGATAGTTCCCGGTATGCGCACAGCGATCGGGATCCTCCTCGGAGCCGTCGTCGCTGCGGCCGCGCTGGCGACGACACTCGCGACACCGTCGGCGCCCCGCGCGGCCACGGCGTCGGCGGCATCGGCCTCTCCGTCTCCCACCGCTGCGCCGACGCCGTCTCCCTCCCCGTCCGCCGCAGCCGCTGCGTTCGGGAAGCGGCTCTACCTCGACCCGTACAGCGACGCCCGCCGGGTGGCCGATCGGTTGACCGCATCCGGCGATACCGCCACCGCCGCCATGATCGAGCAGATCGCGAGCCAGCCGACGGCCGTCTGGCTGGGTGAGTGGTACAGCCCGGCCATGCTGGACACCGTGATCCAGCGGCATCTGAAGGCCGCAGCCGCGCAGGGGGCGACCCCGGTGTTCGTCACGTACGCCGTGCCCGACCGCGACTGCGGGGGCTACTCCGCAGGTGGCCTCACGCCTGCAACCTATCTCGACTGGAACCGCCGGGTTGCGGCAGCGCTCAGCGGAAGCAGGGCGGTCGTCCTGATCGAGCCGGACTCACTCTCCATGCTGCCGAGCGCGAAATGCGCCGGGGTCGCCGACGTGAGGCTGCCCCTCATCCGTTCGGCTGTCGGGATTCTGGCCGCCGCCGGGCTGAGCACCTACTTGGACGGCGGAAACGCCCGCTGGCTGACCCCGGATGTGCAGGCGGGATACCTCACCTCGGCCGGCATCGCGCGGGCGACCGGCTTCTTCACGAACGTCTCCAATTTCGACACGACGCAGTCCGAGCGCACGTATGCGGGCAAACTGTCGTCGAGGGTCGGCTGGAAGCACTTCGTCATCGACGTCTCCCGGAACGGCAACGGCTGGACGGGCGGCTGGTGCAACCCTCCGGGCGCAGCCCTCGGCCAGAACCCGCAGATCACGCAATCCCCGACGTCCAAGCTCGACGCCCTGCTCTGGGTGAAACATCCGGGCACGAGCGACGGCCAGTGCAACGGCGGCCCGGCGGCTGGCGCCTGGTTCGAGAGCGGCGCGGAGGCGTTGGTGCGCGGCCGCGGTCAGTGACCGGTCGAAGCGTCCGATAGCACAGACGCGAGCCGCTTCTACTTCCGGTTCTCCGCCGCGATCCACGCGATGTCCGGGTGTGCAGTGTCCAGGGCGAGGAAGGCGGGGATGCCCGCACCGGGGTCAGCGGCGACCGCGACGCTCCAGCAGTAGCCGAGCGCCTGTCGCAGGGTCCGCGCATCCGGTTGCTTGCGGCGGTCGTCCGGCAAGGAGGCGAGGCGGGCCGTAGCGGTGCGGCAGGCGTCGACGGCGGCGGCCGCAGCCTCCGGTGCGCGCAACAGCCTCGGCTCACACAGCGCGGCGACCGCTGCGCGCTGCACCAGCGGGTCGCCGTCCTCCACCCACCGCCGCACGATCGCGATCAGCTCCGGCAGCGCCCGGTCGCCCAGGTGCTGCAGGCCGATCGCGACCCCCTCGCGCACCCGCCACCGCTCGTCCGCCGCCAGCTCGCGCGCCGCCTTCTCGTCGGCCGGGTCGTCTGCCCGCGCTCCCAGCGCGGCGGCCGCGCACATCACCGGATACTCGCCGCCGGACGCGAGGAGCACCTCCACCGCCTCCCGGTCGGCGACCTTCGCCACCGCATCCGCCAGCGGAAGGTTGGCGCGGGGACCGGGAAGACCCGAATGCTCCTCGAGGTATCGGGGCCATTCCGGCTTCCCGAGTTCCTGCAGCTCCCCCACCCAATCCTCAGCGCGCATGGCCAGAGCATAGCGGTGGGGGTCTCTCAGCCGAGCGCCGCCCGTAGTTCAGCGGCTGTCGCCTGCGCGCCCGTCCCTCCGCGCCCGCGCACGGACAGCGATCCGGCGGCAGCGGCCCAGCGCAGTCGCTCCTCCTCGGTCGCAACGCCAGTGAGCATGGCCGCGAGGTAGCCGGCGTCGAAGCTGTCGCCCGCCCCCGTCGTGTCGGAGACCTCCACCACGAGTCCGGGAGCGGTCGCGGACTCCTCGCCGTCGTCGAACGCGATCCCGCCGTCCGCTCCGGCCTTCACCACCACCCGGCAGCCGAGCGCGGACAGCCCGGAGGCCGCGACGCCCAGGTCGGTGACCGGATGCCCGAGCACGGCCGAGCCGATCGCGAGCGCCTCCTCTCGGTTGGGCAGGAACACTGCGACGCGGCTGAGCACGTCCGCGAGGCCGTTCCAGTCCTCCGCCGGGTCCCAGTTCGTGTCGATGCTGGCCGTGATGCCCTGCGCCGCGAGGTCGTCGAGCAGGGCAGGCAGCTGGGCGGCGAGGCCCGGCTGCAGGAAGTACGACGCGATGTGCACGTGGCGCGGGCGCAGCGTGGCGACCGCGGCGAGGACCGCCTCCGGAGTGAGCGACGGGATGGTGCCTGGCAGCGTCAGGATCGCCCGGTCGCCCGGCTCGGAGAGCACGACGGACAGCCCGGTCGGCACGGCGGGATCCGTCGCGACAGCCGTGTCGTCCACGCCGGCCTCGCGCAGCCGGTCGCGCACGAACGCGCCGAACTGGTCGTCGCCGACCACCGCGGCGAGCGCCGTGCGCATCCCGAGTCTCGCCAGCCCGCAGGCCACGATCGCCGCGCTGCCGCCGAGCAGCAGGTCGGCGGAGTCGAGCAGCTGCTCCGCCTGGCCGAAGCGGGGGACGGTGTCGCCGGTGAGCAGCAGGTCGGGGTTGGCGTCCCCCACCACGAGCACATCGACCGGTGGATACCCGGCGCTCACCCTTTCAGCCCGGAGAACGTCATGGTCGCGATGAACTGCCGCTGCGCGAACAGGAAGAACAGGATCAGCGGCAGCGTGGCGATCACGTTGCCCGCCATGATCAGGCTCCAGTCCGTCTGGTGTGCTCCCTGGAAGTTCGCGATGCCCAGCTGCAGGGTGAACGACGACTGGTTGTTGATCGCGATGAGCGGCCAGACCAGGTCGTTCCAGGCGCCCAGCAGGGTGAAGATCGCGAGCGTGGCGAGCGCTGGACGGGCGAGCGGCAGCACGATCCTGAAGAAGATCTGCCAGCGGTTGCAGCCGTCGATGGCTCCCGCCTCCTCCAGCTCCGCGGGCAGGCTGAGGAAGAACTGCCGCATCAGGAAGATCCCGAACGCGGTCGCCAGCCACGGCACGATCGCCGCGCCGAGCCCGTTCAGGAGCCCGAGCTTGGCGAACAGGATGTACGTGGGGATCATCAGCAGCTGTGTCGGGATCATGATGGTCGCGAGGATCATCAGGAAGCCGAAGTTGCGCCCGGCGAACTTCAGCCGGGCGAAGCCGTATCCCGCCAGCGAGCAGAGCACGATGTTGGAGACGATCGCGGTCGCGGACACGATCACGGTGTTGCCGAGCCAGAGCAGGATGTCCGTCTGGCCGAACAGCTTCACGTAGCCGTCGATGGTGAAGTGCGACGGCACGAACGGCGGAGGGAACGCCACCAGCTCCTTGGCCGGGGAGAACGACGCGAGCGCCATCTGCAGGAACGGCACCAGGAACAGGATCGCGATCGGGAACAGCACGAAGTGCCACCCGCTCATCTTCGTGCGCTTGCCTGCGCCGCGCGTGGTGTCCCTCGCCACCTGGTCGGAGGCCTGGGAGACCTCGTCGAGAATCGTCGCCATCAGAACGCCTCCGAACCGCGGCGCCGCTGGAAGATCACGACGCCGATCGTGATGAGCAGGGTGGCCGCGAACAGCACGTACGCGGCGGCCGAGCCGTAGCCGAACTGCAGGGCGTGGAACGCCTTGTCGTAGAGGAAGTAGACGATCGTCCTCGTCGCATCCAGCGGCCCGCCGCGCGTGGTGGTGTACACCAGGTCGAACAGCTGGATGGCCTGGATGGTCTGCCAGATGCAGACGAACACCGTCACGGGGGCCAGCTGCGGCCAGACGATGCGCCAGAACGTCTGCCACGGGTTCGCGCCGTCGATGCGCGCCGCCTCGATGAGGTCGGCAGGCACATCCTGCAGCGCGGCCAGGTAGATCACGGTGGTGAACGCCGCGGAGCCCCAGAGCGACATGATCGCGATCACGAGCATCGCCTGGTGCGGGTCGTCGAGCCAGCCCTGCTGCGGCAGGTGCAGCACCCTCAGGATGTTGTTGACCAGTCCGAACTGCGGGCTGAACAGGTAGGTGGAGAGGATGCCGGTGGACGCCGCCGATGCGACGAACGGGACGAAGATCGCGGTGCGGTAGAACCCCATCCACCGGATTCGGCGGTTGAGCGCGACGGCGAGGAACAGGCCGAGCAGCACCGAGGCCGGCACGAACAGCAGCGTGAAGCCGAGCGTGTTGAGGACGGAGTTGCCGAAGTCGGCGTCCGTCACCAGGTTCGCGTAGTTCTCGCCGCCGACCCAGGTGGCCTCGCTGAAGCCGTCCCAGCTCTGGAAGGACAGGACGAACGCCCACAGCGCCGGGAAGATCGAGAGGCCGAGGATGATGATCGTCGCGGGGGCGACGAACCCCCAGCCGGTCAGCGAGGCGGTGAATCCAGGGCGCTTGGCCCGGCGCGGCCGGGTCGCGTCGGAGGACGCGCCCGGCCGGCCGAGCGTTCGTGCGGTGCTGTCTGTCATGAACGAGACCCCGCTACTTCTTGTTCAGCGCCTGGTCGGCGGTCTTCGCAGCCCGTTCGAGGGCGCTCTTGGGTTCGCCGTCGCCCTGCAGCACGCTCGAGATCGACTTGCCGATGGCCACGGAGAGCGCCGCGTAGCCCGTGGAGGTGGGGCGCGTGTTCTTCACGTTCGCCGAGTTGGCGACGAAGACCTCGTAGCCGGGGAAGGCGGCCGCTTCCTTCTTCACGGCGTCCGAGTCGGCCTCGGAGGAGCGGAGCGGCAGGTTGCCGAGGGCCACGTTGAAGCGCTCGTCCTGCTCGGCGGAGGTGAGCCACTGCGCGAACTGGGTCGCCCAGTATGCGCGGTTCTTGTCCTTGTGGTCGAACAGTGCCCAGATGTCAGGGCCGGACACCGTCTGGTGGTCGCCGTCCGTGCCCGGCAGCTGCACCACGCCGTACTTGGTGCCTCCGGTCTTCAGGTCGGAGAGCTGCCACGGGCCGGAGGTGATCATCCCGATGCGGTCGCTCGTGAAGAGCTGGCCGAACTTGGTGTCCGTCTGGTCGAGGTAGACGCTCTTGTCGTCGACGGCCATCGACTGCAGGAAGGTGAGAGCGTCGACACCGGCCGCCGACGCGAACTCCGATTTCGTGCCCGCGTCGTTCAGGATGCTGCCGCCGTTCTGCCACAGGTGCGGCCAGAACTGCCAGGTCGTCTCCTCGCTGCCGGAGACGGAGTATCCGTAGCCGTAGACGTGGTTCGCGGGGTCGGTGAGCTTCTTCGCCGCGGCGCGGAAGTCGTCCCAGGTCCAGTCCTTGGTCGGATAGGCCATCCCCGCTTTGTCGAACAGGGTCTTGTTGTAGAGCAGCCCGATGTTGTCGACGACCGCGGGGAACCCGATGACCTTCTTGCCGCTGGGCTGCGCCGTGCCCCGGGCGGCCTCGGTGAACTCGTCCCACTTCACGTCCGGCTTCTTCACATCGGCGGAGATGTCGAGCGTGCGCCCAGACGATTCGAGCTGGCCGGCCCACGAGCCGAACGCGTACGACATGTCCGGATACTGGTCGCCCGCGAATCCGGCGGACAGCTTCTGCAGCAGCTGGTCGGTCGACGACGCGCCGGGCGAGAGGTCCACGTTGACGTTCGGGTGGAGCTTCTCGAACTCCTTCGCCAGCGACTCGACGATCTTCTCCGCGGCGTCGGACTGACCCGACCACACCTGGATGGTCACCTTGGCCTTGGTGTCGAGAGTGGTCGCTCCCTGCGAGCCACTGCATCCGGCCAGAGCGGTCACCACTGCCGCGGCCGCCAGGATGCCGGTGGTGCGGAGTATCCGCTTCGTGAGTGGAGCAATCATCGTCGGTTCCTCTTCTCGAGTTCTGCTGTTCGGGATGTTCGGGTCTGGGGACGCTCTGTCAGCCCAGCACGATGGAGCGCGTCAGGAGGCGCGGGTTGTCCGGGTCGAGTCCGCGCTGCTCGGCGATCGCGACGGCGAGGCGCTGTGCGTCTGCGAGCTCGACGAGCGGGTCGCCGGTGGACGTGCGGACCAGGGCGCCGGTGCGCTCGATGTCGGCCACCAGGCTCGGCTCCGCATCCCCGAGGATCCAGACGATCGAGCGCTCGTCGGCCACCGCGAGCGGTCCGTGCCGGTAGTCGAGCGCCGGGTACGACTCCGACCAGGCCTGCGCGGCCTCCCTGATCTTCAGCGCTGCCTCCTGGGCGAGCCCGTACGTCCAGCCGCTGCCGAGGTAGACGAAGTGGGAGAGGGCGCCGGTCTCGATGCCGAGCGGGGCGGCGAGGCGCGCATCCACCTCGTCCGGCAGGCCGGACACGTCCTCGCCGAGCGCGTGCCGCGCGAGCAAGAGGAAGGTGGTGGGGAAGCGCGTCTGCACGACCGACTTCTCGTCGGCGAAGTCGAGCAGTAGCACGTCGTCGACCCTGGCCGCGAGGGGCGAGTCCGCGACGCCGGTCACGGCGATGGTGCGCACGCCCTCCGGGATGATGTCGAGCGCCTCGATCACCTCGGTGGTCGTGCCCGAGCGGCTGAGCAGCACGACCGCGTCGTAGTCGCGCCACGGCCACGGCTCCGACGCGTACGCGGCGTCCGTCACACCGAGCCCTGCGCGCTCGCGCAGAGCGGCGTACGACTCCGCGAGGAAGGCGCTGGTGCCGCAGCCGAGCACGAGGACCCGCGAGCCCGGCAGGGCGAGCAGCTCGTCCGCGATGGCGGACCTGCTCTCGATGGCCTCCCGCCAGATGGCCGGCTGGCTGGCGATTTCGACGGACGTCAGTGACACGAGTTGCTCCTGTGGGTCATGGGTGGTGCTGCGCGACGGTGCGCGCTGGCTTCATCCTTGATGGCAAGTGAGCGATTGACAATCACAATGCGCATATCGCTCACTCGTTGTGATTGTTTGTTACAGGGAGGTTTCCAATGTGCCGCCGAGAGCGACAGGGAGGAAGGATGCGTGGCGCGCGGTGAGCTCGTCGCAGAGCTCCCAGATCTGCTCCGGTGTCAGCGACGACGACGCGTTCGGGTCGGTCAGCACGGCACGGCGGACCAGCTCGGGGTCGCCGGTCTTCGCCGCCTCGATCGCCAGTTCGGCGACAGAGAGGTACGTGCGGTTGAGCGCTGCACCCTGCACCGGGATGGCGCCGAACGGCAGGGGATGCACGCCGTCGGCATCCACGCGGCTCGGCACCTCGACCACCGCGCCTTCCGGCAGGTTGTCGATGAGGCCTCGGTTCACGACGTTCGCGTGGATGATGCGCTCGGTGCCCGTGAGGATCGAGTGGATGACCTGCGGCGCGTACTCCGCAGCGCCCTCCTCGAGTTCCAGGTCGTCTCCGACGGCCAGCGCCGCCTTGGCGTGTTCAAACTCCGCGACGTTCTCCTCGGAGATGCCGATGTACTCGAGCGGGCGCAGGCGGAAGCGCTCGATCTGCTCCGGCGACCGCAGGAACCAGTCGAGGTACTCGGACGAGTGCTCGCTGGTCTCCGTCGGGTAGAAGCCGATGCGGCGGAAGATCTCGACGCGCACGCGGCGCAGCAGCTCCGGGTCCTTCTCGATCGCCGCCCGCAGCAGCGGGTAGAGGTCTTCCCCGTCGCGCGACCACTCGACGAGCCAGGCCTGGTGGTTCACGCCGGCCGCGCGGTAGTGGGTGCCCTCCATCGGCACGCCGATGAGTTCGCAGAGGTCGTGGACCGTCCAGTAGACGCTGTGGCAGAGGCCGACGGTCTTGATGCCGGGCGCGACCACGGACATCCACCAGACGTTCATGGCCATCGGGTTGGTGTAGTTGAGGAACCAGGCGTCCGGGCACAGTTCCGTCATGTCGGCGGCGATGCCGGAGAGCACGGGGAACGTGCGCAGGCCACGGAAGACCCCGCCGACGCCGGTGGTGTCGCCGATCGTCTGCAGGAGTCCGGCCGCCGCGGGGACTTCGAGATCGACGCGGGTGGCCGCGATGCCGCCCACCTGGATCATGTTGATCACGAAATCCGCGCCGGCCAGCGCCGCACGGCGGTCCAGCGTCGCGACGATCTCCGTCTCGCGGCCGAAGCGGGCCGCGACCTGCTCTGCGGTGCCGCGGGCGACTTCGAGGCGTTCCTCGTCGATGTCGTGGAGCACGATGCGCAGGGTCGGGAGGTCGTCGAACCGGTACAGGTCGGCGAGCAGCTGGCGGGTGAAGACGACGCTACCTGCGCCGAGGAAGACAATCTGTGGCATGGAGCGATCCTGCGGTACTGTGTCAACTCTGCGCAACAGAATGAGCGAATCGCGAATAAAGTGCTCAGAACGAGTGATCGTTTCACCGCCGACGCTGAAAGGGGCGACCATGCTCCCTCCGACCACCGAGTCACTGATCGCCCGCGTCACCACGGGACGGCGCGCCGAACGGCTGGTGGCCATCCTGGATCTGGTCACCGAGCACGGCACCATCGGCCTGACCGAACTCTCCGACACGCTCGGGATCTCCGCGGCCACCGCCCGCAGGGACCTCTCCGACCTCGCCGACCAGAACCTCCTGCTGCGCACCCACGGAGGAGCGTCAGCGCTGGAGCGCCGCAGGGAACTCCCCGTCGTGCTGCGGGACACCCGGTTCCAGGAGGCGAAGCGCGCCATCGCCCGCGCGATGCTGCGGCGCCTCCCGTCCGAGCGTCACGTGGTCGCGCTGGGCGGCGGCACCACGACGGCAAGCGTCGCCAGGGCCCTCGCCAACCACCGGGACATCACCGTGGTGACCAACTCGCTCACCATCGCGAACCTGCTCTCCGGCTACGCGGGCGTGCGGCTCGCCATGACCGGCGGATTCCTGCGCCCCGAGTCCCTCGAACTCGTCGGAGCCCTTGCCGAGAGCACCTTCAACGCCGTCAACGTCGGCACCGCCATCCTCGGCGCGGACGGCGTCAGCGCCTCCGCCGGCGTCACCACGCACGACGAGACGGAGGCTCGGACCAACCGCGCGATGGTCGCGAAGGCCCAGCGCACGGTCGTCGTCGCCGACGGGTCGAAGATCGGCACCGTCGCGCTCGCCCAGATCGCCGACGCCGCCGAGATGGAGCTGCTCATCACCGACAGCTCGGCCGACCCCGCCGAGCTGGAACGCCTGCGCGCTGCCGGCGTGCAGATCGTCATCGCGGACGAGGAGTGACCGGGATGCGCGTCGGACTCCTCGGCACCGGCCCGATGACCAGAGCCGTCGGCGCCCGCCTCGTGCGGGCAGGGCACACCGCCGTGATCGGCAGCAGGGACGAGCAGCGCGCCGCGGCCGTCGCACGTGACATCGGCGGGGATGCGCACGGCACCGGATACCGGGACGCTGCCGCCTGCGAGGTGGTCATCGTGGCCGTGCACGATCCCGTGGCGATCGACGTGGTCGCCGGGCTCGGCGAGGTGCTCGACGGCGCGGTGCTGATCGACCTCGGCAACCCGCTCGATCCCCCGCACTGGGAGAGCCGCCACGCCGGCGGCCCGTCCCTCGCGGAGCGGATCGCCGACGCCGCTCCCGGCGCACGCGTAGTCAAGGCGTTCAACACCGTGTACGCCGAACTCCTCGCCCTCCCGTCCCCCGTGGGTGCAGAGCCGCCGCAGACGTTCATCGCGTCCGACGACGCAGAGGCCGCCGCCCTCGTCATCGCACTCGCCCGCGAGCTGGGCACGGCCCCCGTCGATGTCGGCCCGCTGCGCATGGCCAGGCACCTGGAGGCCGTGGCCGGCTTCGAGGTGGCGATGGTCGCATCCGGGTTCGCTGCCGCGGTCGCGACACGGTTGTCGGCGGTGCCCCCGGTCTGACGGGGCTGTGCCGGCCGGGGCCGTGCCGGCCGGGGCCGTCGGCTACCAGGGCGCGCGGGTGCCGTCCCAGGACCAGAGCGCTCCCGTCGGGCCGTCGTCCGGGAGAAGTGCGAGCCGCACGGCTCCCGCGGCAGCCTCCGCCGGGTCGCCGCCGACCGACATCCCGGCGACGAGATTGGTGCGGCGCAGCCCGGGCGCGAGGGCGTTGACCTTGACGTTCTCGCCGAGCGCCTGAGCCATGAGCAGCGTGACGGCGTTGACGGCCGTCTTCGAGCTCCGGTACGCGATCCCGCCGCCTTTGACCCGTTCCCAGTCGAACTGGGGGTTCTGGCCGCTGTTCCAGGTGAGCGATCCCGTTCCGCTGGACACGTTGACGATGCGCGGGTGCTCCGACCTCCGCAATGCGGGGAGGAACGCCTGCGTGACGCCGATGAGGCCGAACACGTTGGTCTCGTACGCGACGCGGAACTGCTCGATGCTGGTGCCGTCGATGTCCTCTCCGCCGGGGTTCACGCCCGCGTTGTTGACCAGGATGTCCACTGACCCGACCTGGCGCACGGCCGCCTCGACCGATGACGGGTCTGTCACATCCAGCTGCACGGCGTGCGCGGACGGGCCCAGTTCGGCGGCGGCCGTCTGCCCTTTGCCGAGGTCGCGTGCTCCGACCCAGACGGTCACGCCGAGACCGATCAGGTGTCGCGCTGTTTCTCGTCCGATGCCGCTGTTCGCTCCGGTGACGAGCGCAATCAGGCCGGGTTCCGGCGGCCTGATCGCGTCGGGGAGACGGTCGATGTCTGTCATGGTGCTTCCCTTCCAACTCCAACGGTGTGGTTGGATTCTAACCCCATTCGGCTCATCTCCAACCCATGAGTTGGTATTCTGTGAGGATGGCATGGGACACCGACGGCACGCAGCGCCGACTCCGCGACGCCGCTCTCGTCGAGTTCGCCGAACACGGTTTCGAGGGCACCACCGTCGCCGCCATCGCCTCCCGGTCCGGTGTCAACAAGGAGAGGCTCTACCGCTACTTCGGCGACAAGGAGGCCCTCTGGAACCTGGTGCTGACCACCGAGCTGGAGCGCCTGTCCGCCGCCGTCACCCTCACCGGGGCCGGGCTGGACGACATCGGTGAGTTCGCCGGTGCGACCTTCGACTACCACTCGGCGCATCCGGAACTGGGCCGTCTGCTGCAGTGGGAGGGCCTGCAGGCCGGTCCGCCCGCCCACGCCGAGGTGCGCACGGAGCACTACCGCGAGAAGGTGGCTCGCTTCGCCGCCGCCCAGCGTGACGGCTTGATCGACCCGGCGATCGATCCCGCTCACCTCGTCTTCTCCCTGATCGCGCTGGCGGCGTGGTGGCAGACGGTGCCTCAGCTGGCCGAGATGATCACCGGCGCAGGCCCGGACGACCAGGATGAGCGCGCGGCACGCCGCCGCTTCGTGGTCGAGGCGGCGCGGCGGCTGGCGTCGCCGTCCCGCCGCTGACGACCCGTTCTCCCGTCACTGCGGAACCACGACGACTTTCCCGCGAAGCTCCCCGGTCGCGACTTCCGGCAGCTCGCTCAACGGAACACGCCTGGCGACCTCGACGGTCAGCTCTCCGCTGTCGACGAGTGCCACCAGCTGCGCCAGCTGGTCCGCGCTGGCTTCGACGAAGACTCCGGCCGTGCGGACACCCCGGCTGTCGTCGCCCGGCGTGGTCATCCACGCGGTCGTCGCGACAACGATGCCGCCGTCGCGCACCAGGGGAACGAGCGCTTCGAACTCCTCCTCGCTGATCGGCGCGAGGTTCAGCAGCACGTCGACCGGCTCGCGGACCGACTCGACGACCCCGGATACGGTGTGATCGATCACCTCGTCCGCTCCGGCCGCCAGCACACTCGCCCTGCTGCGCGGGCTGGCCGTGGCGATCACGTGCACCTCCGCCCGCTTCGCGAGCTGGATGGCGTACCCGCCGACCGCTCCCCCGGCTCCGACGATCAACAGGCGCTGACCGCCCTGGAGGCCGGCGAGGTCGAACAGGGCCTGCCAGGCCGTGAGCGCCACCGACGGCAGTGCTGCCGCATCCGGAAGCGGGATCCGCGAGGGAGCCGCAGCGAGCACGGCCGCCGGCGCCGCGACGTACTCGGCCGCGGAGCCGTCCTCCCCCATCGGGAGGAACCCGACGACCGCGTCGCCGAGCCGGAAACCGGTGACTCCGCCGCCCAGCTCCTCGACCGTCCCTGAGACGTCGTAGCCGGGGACGTGCGGCAGCGTCACCGGGAAGGGCAGCGTGCCGCTCCGGATGCCGCTATCCGCGGGGTTGACCGCGGAGCCGGCCACCCGGATGAGCACCTGGCCCTCTCCGGCGACGGGCCGCTCCGCCTCTTCATAGCGGAGCACATCCGGTCCGCCGAACTCGTGGAAACGCACTGCCTTCATGGTGATCGCCCTCTCGTTGGTTGCTTCGAATCCGAAGCACATGAGGGACGATAGCACTGCTTCGAGTTCGTAGCAACTACTTTGACTTCGTAGCAACTGTTACAGTTGCCGCATGTCCGAATCGCCCCGCTCCCTCGACCAGACCGAGCTGGGCGCCTACTTCGCGCTCATCGAAGTGAGCAGCCTGCTCCGCCACGCGGTCGAACAGCAGCTGCGCGAAGCCGGCGACCTCAGCTACGTGCAGTTCCAGCTGCTCGCACGCCTCGGCGACTCCCCGACGGGCAGCCACCGGATGACCGACCTCGCCGACGGCGTCGTCTACAGCCGCAGCGGCCTCACCTACCAGGCGCAGGTGCTCGACGAGCGCGGACTGGTGACGCGCGCACCGTCGGCCGACGACGAACGCAGCACCACCGTCACGATCACCGACGCCGGGCGCGACGTCCTCTCCCGCGTCTTCCCCGGCCACATCGCCGTGCTCGACGAGCTGCTCTACGAGCCCCTCGCCCGGGCCGACGTCGAAGCGCTCGCCCGCATCCTGGGCACGGTCCGCGACCACATGCGCTCCGCCCCGCCCCGCTCCGCTGCGCCGAGGCGTCGCGCGGCGCGCTGAGGTCCGCTCCGCGCTCCGGCGATGCTCCCAGGCCAGAAGGTCGCCTGGACAACGGAGGCATAATGAGCGGATGCCGAAGATCACCGCCCCCACCGTCGCCGAGCATCGCGTCGCGAAGCGCGCAGCCCTCCTGACGGCGACAGAACACCTCCTCGTCGACGTCGGACTCGCCGGGGTCACCCCGCGGTCGATCGCCGAACGCGCCGGACTCGCGCGGTCGAGCTTCTACGAGTACTTCGGCTCCCGCGACGACATCCTGGCCGCCGTCGCCATCGCGGCATTCGATCGCTGGGCGGAGGAGATCGACGAAGCGCTGGCCGGCGTTCCGGAGTCCGACCGGATGCGCGCGTACGTCGAGGCGACCATGCGCATGACGGCGGACGGAAAGCACTCCATCGCGTCCATCCTGCAGCAGGCGGACATCTCGCCCACCAAGTACGACGACATCATGGCCCTGCACACCACGCTGCTGCGACCCATCAACACCCTTCTCCGCGAGACGGGTGTGCCCGACCCGGATGCGCACGCGACCCTCATCCAGGGCCTCCTGAACGCCGGCGTGCAGCTCGTCACCCACGGCGTCGACCCGGATGCTGCGACCGCCATGATCGCCGACCTCCTCGCGAAGGGACTGCCTGCAGACGCGTCGATTTGAGATCAGCGAGGTTTAGTGACAGACTGTCGGTATCTTTACCGACATACTGTCGGTACCCCTCGCCCTCTCCAAGGATGTGTCATGTTCCTCGCTCTGCGCGAACTG
This sequence comes from Leifsonia araucanica, assembly GCF_051161895.1. Classification (NCBI taxonomy): domain Bacteria; kingdom Bacillati; phylum Actinomycetota; class Actinomycetes; order Micrococcales; family Microbacteriaceae; genus Leifsonia; species Leifsonia araucanica. The sequence continues at coordinate 3,187,836 of NZ_JBMBTW010000002.1, read as the reverse complement.
CGGTTCGCTCGAGGCCGCTTCACCCTGATGGGCATCGTGATCGCACTGATCGCCGTGCTCGTGGTGCTGCTCTCCGGCCTCTCCTCCGGCCTCGTCAACGACGGTGTCTCCGGCCTGAAATCCATGCCGGCCACCGCGTTCGCCTTCGACAAAGGCACCATCACCGACAACGCCTTCAGCCGGTCGCTCGTCGACAAGAAGCAGCTGAACTCCTGGCAGGATGCCGACGGCGTCGCTGAGGCGGAGCCGATGGGCGTCAGCATCGTCAACGGCGTCACCGACTCAGACAAGCAGGTGGACCTCACCCTGTTCGGCGTCGAGCCTGGCGGCTTCCTCGACCCCGCCGTCTCCAGCGGAACCCGGCTCTCCGGCCCGGCGGGAATCGTCGTGTCCGAGACCGCGAAGGACGCCGGGCTGAAACTCGGCAGCACGGTGAAGCTGGACCGCTCGAACGTGGAGCTGACCGTCGTCGGCTTCACCGAAGGCCAGGCGACCTTCGGCCACGTGGACGTTGCATACCTCCCCATCGGAACCTGGCAGCTGATCGCCTCGAACACGGCCCCGGCCGGTGCGCCGACCCAGGCCGCGATCGACCAGGCCGCATACGACTATTCGAGCGTCGTCGCCATCAAGGCGAAAGACGGCATCACCCCCGACTTCGCCGGGATCGACAAGACGGCGGGCACCATGACGATGACGCGCACCGCCGCGTTCAACGCCTCCCCCGGCTACGAGGCCGAGACGATGACGCTGACCATGATCCAGGTGTTCCTCTACGCCATCTGCGCCCTCGTGGTCGGAGCGTTCTTCACGGTGTGGACCATCCAGCGGACCCACGAGATCGCCGTGCTGCGGGCGGTCGGCGCATCCACCGGCTACCTGCTGCGCGACAGCCTCGCACAGGGAACGATCCTGCTCGTCGGCTTCACCGCCCTCGGCGTGGCAGCGGGTGTCGGGATGGGCGCGCTCATGCCGGACGCCATGCCGTTCGACCTGGAGGCCGGCCCGATCGCCATCGCCTCCCTTCTCACCATCGTCCTCGGGATCATCGGAGCCGGGATCGCCGTCCTCCGCATCTCCCGAGTCGACCCCATCACCGCTCTCGGAGGACAACGATGACCGGAAACACCACCACCCCAGCACTCGAGATCGTCGGAGCCCGCCTCGAACTCGGCGACGGAGACGCCCGCGTCACCGCCCTCGACGACGTCTCGCTCACGGTCCAGCCCGGCGAGTTCGTCGCCGTCGTCGGCCCATCCGGCTCCGGCAAGTCGTCCCTTCTCGCGATCGCGGGAGCGCTCGGCCGGCCGGACAGCGGAACGGTGCGCATCCACGGCACGGACATCACCTCGCTCAGCACGGGCGCGGCGGCACGCTTCCGCCTGTCGACGATCGGCTTCGTCTTCCAGTCCGGGAACCTCCTGCCCGCCCTGACGGCCGCCGACCAGCTGCGACTCACCGCCCGCCTCGCAGGCAACCGCGACGCGGACCCCGCAGCCCTCCTCGACGCGGTCGGCATGAGCCACCGCGCGGGCAACCGTCCCGGCCAGCTCTCCGGCGGCGAACGCCAGCGCGTCGGCATCGCCCGCGCCCTGGTGAACAACCCGTCCCTCCTCCTCGTCGACGAGCCGACGGCAGCGCTCGACCGCGCGCGCAGCCACGAGGTGGTGAGCCTCCTGGCCGAGCGAGCCCACGCATCCGGAGTCGCCGTCGTCATGGTCACCCACGACCGCGACGTCCTCGACTACTGCGATCGGGTGCTGGAGATGACCGACGGCCGGTTGGCGGAGCTCAGCCCGGTGGTGTGAGCGGACGCGCCGTGCGGGTCGCGAGGAACGGCAGATACGACGCCGCGTGATCGTGCCCGCACGCGCACCGCTCCACGTCTCCGTGCAGCAGCTGCCGCGGCGTCAGGCCGGTCAGCCGCAGGCACTCGCGGTTGAGGTGGGCCTGGTCGGCGTATCCGGCGTCGACCGCCAGCCCCGCGATGCCGTCGTCTCCGCGCCTGCCGCTCGGGGCGATCCCGGCCTGCGCCAGCGCGAGGAAGCCCTGGAACCGCAGCGTTCGCTGCAGCACCTTCGGGCTGAGGCCCACCACCTGCAGGGAGCGGCGGCGCAGCTGGCTCTCGGAGAGCGCGACGTGTTCGGCGACGTCCCCGATCCCGACGGGATGCCAGGGCATCAGCACCGCCACCGCCTCCCGCACCTGGCGGTCGCCGCCGCGCTCCGCCCTCCGGAACTCGTGGAGGAGCGTCTCTTCGAGCACGGCGACCGCTCGGCGCACATCCCCCGCCTCCGCCATCCGGTCGGAGAGCCGGTCGGCCAGGCCGCCCCAGGCGTCGCGCAGAACGATCCGCGTGTCCACCAGCTCGTCCAGCACCACGGGCAGCGGCGGCGGGGCACCGGGGAAGAACCGCACCCCCACGATGGTCGTGTGCGGCGGGATGCACTCGATGCTGTGCGCTGTGAGCGGCCCGATCATGGTCGGCGCGCCACCGATCGGGATGTGCAGCTCGACACCCCCGGTCGGCAGATGCCGCTGCACGTACGGAGCGTCGCCGGTGCGGTGCACCCACACGGTCCGGATCACGTGCGCGAGCGCAGGGGATGGCCGCCGCTCGATGTACGACTCCGTCATCCGTGGCACCTCCCCACCCGCGAATACTAACGGTCGTTGCCCGCGCGCCAGGCGACGTAATCGGCCACCGCCGCCCGCAGGTCGAACCGCGGCGCGAACCCGGTGGCGGCCGTGAGCCGCCGGATGTCGAGGTACGGATCGTCGCCCGCGCCGAAGGAACGCCCGTCCAGCAGGTCGACCCTGGTGCCCGGCAGCGCGGCAGCGAGCGCTTCGGCCAGTTCCCGGTTGGTGTAGCGCGTACCGCTCGACACGTTGTACGCCGTGTGCCCGAGCGTGGCGGCGGTCACCAGCAGCGCGATCGCCCTTCCGCTGTCCGGCGCGTATCCCCAGTCGCCGCCGTCGTCGGCGTACAGCGGAGGCGGTTGCTCTCCCCTGCGGAGCGCTCCCACGTAGGGCGGGATGATGTTGAACGGCGACTCCGGATCCATCAGCGGCCCCCAGGTGCCGCCGATGCGCAGCAGCACGGGCTGCACACCGGTCTCGGCGAGGGCGAACAGGGTGAGCGGCTCGACCGCCTTCTTGAACGCGACGATCGCGTGCGGCATGTCCGCGAGCGGGAGCGCCAGTTCCTCGTCCCACGGGATCTCCGGGCGCCCGGTGTAGACCCCGATGCTGCTCGCGACCGCGAACCGGCGCACCGACCACGCCTGCGCCGCCTCCAGCATGGTGAGCAGCCCGGCCATGTCATGCCGGAAGAATGCGAGAGGGTCGCCGTCCGGGATGCTCCCGGCGAGGTGCACGATGTCCCGGATGTCGTACCGCTCCCCCAGAGCCAGAACCGCGTCCCTGTCTGTGACGTCGATCGTCTCCACCTGCACGCGCCCAGCGAGGAACGACGGGATGCGCGTGGAGCGATGCGCGGTCACCACCACCTCCTCCCCGCTGTCGGCGAGGGCGGCGGCGGTGTGCGCCCCGATCATGCCGAGCCCTCCGGTGACCAGGATCATCGCTCGACCTCGAAGTGCAGGTGGGTGACGTCCGGCGCGGACACGACCTCCAGGATGCGCAGCCGGATGTGGCCGGGCAGTTCGTGGAAGAAGCGACGGCCTGCCCCGAGCAGGATGGGCACCTGGTGCAGAATCAGCTCGTCCACCAGCCCCGCCGCGAGGGCCTCGGTCACGAGCACCCCGCCCATCAGGCCGACGTCCTTACCGGCGGCCGCGCGTTTGGCCGCGGCGACCGCATCTACGATCCCAGTGCTCACGACGGTCTGGCGCTCGTTCTCCGGCGGGAACGCGGCGTGGCTGAGCACCACGAGAGGGGCGGTGGGGTGCGGTGCCCCTCCCGCGAAGTCGTTGGAATCCGTGTACGTGGTGTGACCGGCGAGGGTTGCGCCCACCCGGGAGGCGAGCTCGTCGAAGACGCGAGCGCTCGGCTCTGTCAGCCGGAACCCGTCGAACACCCTGCTCTGCACCTCGCCGCTGCCGTACCAGTCGAAGAGCGCTCCGCCGTCTCCGAGCCCGCGGCCGGGACCGGGATCGCGCCCGGTGATGTACCCGTCGACGGAGACGGACAGGCCGCAGATGACTTTGCTCATGGTCGAACCTCTTTCGTGTCGTGTTTCGTGGTGCCCGGCTCGATCGCTTGCGGGAAGCGGAAGAAGCCGTGCGGGTCGTAGTGCCGCTTCACCTCGGAAAGACGCGCGGCGTTGCCCGCGTGATACGCCGCGACGGGATCGATCAGGGCGGCATCCGGGAAGTTCGGGTAGACCCGGCCGGACGCATCCGGATGCGCTGTCGTCCACGACACGTCGACCCAGTCGTCTCCCGGCGCGGCGGCGTGCTCGAGGAGGAAGCGCTGGCCACGGTGCGCGAACGCCGTCTCGTGCTCGGCGACACGGTCGTATCCGCCGCCCATCGGGGTGAACGTCAGCCGGCGCGTGCCGCCTCCCCGCTCCGCGGTGCTGGTGGCTGTGGCGGTGGCGGTGAGCGCCGTGATGAGCCGGACGACCGTCCCTTCGCCCAGCTCCCCGTCGAAGAACTCCGACCGGATGCGCAGCGGCTGTCCGTCCGCTGCGCGCGCGTCGTCGGCGAGCGTGTCTTTGAGAGTGGAGAACGGCATCGGCCCGCTCAGCCGCAGCTCGATCGGCACCGGCACCGTCGCGGCGAACGCGTCCAGCAGCTCGCGGGTGTGCGCCACCGGGAGAGTGGATGCGCCGGATAGGCTCACCAGAACGCCTGGCCCGCCGGATGCGCCCTCGACCGTGAGGCAGACGGTGAGCGCATCCGGAGCACCGGGAGCCCACCGCTGCCACGCCCCGATCAGCCCGGCGGCCGCATCGAGATCGAGGACGTGCGGGCGTGCATCCACCCGCACGGTGTCCGGTTCGGCGATGGTCGCGAACCGGAACGAGGTCACCACCCCGAACTGCCCGCCTCCGGCGCCGCGCAGCGCCCAGAACAGGTCGGGTTCGCGTTCGGCGTCGCAATCGACCACGGCGCCGTCGGCGAGCACCACGCGCGCGCCGACCAGCCGGTCGGAGGTGAGCCCGGCCGAGCGGCCGAGCAACCCGATCCCGCCGCCGAGCGTGAGACCGGCGATCCCGACACCGGCGCCGCAGCCGCCGGGAAGCGTGTGACCGTGCGCGGAGAGCGCCCGGTACACCTGCCCGAGACGGGCGCCGGCGCCGATCGGCGCCGTCCCGTCGCTCCGTACGTCGATCCCCGACAGTGCGGAGAGGTCGAGCACCATGCCATCCGTGCTCGACCGCCCGGCGAAGCAATGTCCTCCGCCGCGCGGGGCCAGGCGAAGGCCCGAGCGGGCGGCGTACCGGACAGCGGCGACCGCATCCCGTTCGGAGCGGCACAGCACGATCGCGCGGGGCCGCACATCGGCGAAGGCGACGTTGCGCGGCAGCCGAACGTCGTCGTATCCGGCGACGCCCGGGGTCAGCAGTTCCCCGTCGAGCGTGGCACCGAGCACTCCGAGATCGGACATGGCTCGACCATAGAAGCGGGCGGGGGTGCGCCTCTTGAACAAATCGTGCACGGGAGCCGAGCCCTGACTGCGCACGCGCGTGGGCGGACGGCTCTCGTCCGGACCTACCCCTGCAGGATCTTCACCCGACGCTGGTGCCACACGATCGGCGTCGGGAGCTCGTCGCTCATCATCGCGAGGACGCGGAGCACGATGATGTCGTGGTCGCCGGCCGGATAGCTGTGCTCCACCACGCACTCCAGCCAGGTGGGCGAGCCTTCCAGGAAGATCGCGCCGGAGCCGACCTCGGCCTTGCGCACGCCGAGGAGCCTGTTCCTCTTGTCGCGGGAGGCGAGCTGGCTGGTCTTCTCGGCGTGACCCTCTCCGAGGATGGACACTCCGATCACCGGCGCCGCCGCGAGCTGCGGCCAGGTGGTCGAGCTGCGCTGCGCAGCGAACGACACCATCGGCGGCTCGTAGGACACTCCGACCGAGAAGGACGACGCGATCATCACCACCGCCTCCCCGTCGATCGACGCGGCGAGGGCGGCGACCCCGGAGGGGAAGCCGGAGAAGGCCGCGCGCATCTCTTCCGGGTCGGTGGTGAAGTCGTACATCATGGTCATGGCGATCACTTCTCTCGAACGAAACCGAGGATGGCAGGTGCCCACGCGGCGACCCACGTGTCGAGCGAGCCCTCGTCCGCGTAGCGCGAATCGAGTTGGTAGAGGCCCTGGGCCGGGCAGATCGCCCCGAGCTCCACGAGCACCGGCTTGAGGCTCAGCTCCGGCGCGAGCGCGTGAGCGGGGCCGGCGCCGAGCATCACCGGCACCGCGACCTGACCGGCCAGGCCGGTTCCCGTCGCGAACTGGTCGAGGAAGAGCTTGAGCAGGCCGGTGTACGTGCCTTTGAACGTGGGCGAAGCGGCGATGACGATGTCTGCGCGCTGCACGTGCGCCACCGCGTCGGCGACCAGCGGGTCGCCGAACCCGAGCAGGCCGGCCCCCAACTCGGACACCTCCACGGTCGTCGACGTGGCCCCGAGGGCTGCGGCGAGGCGCTCGGCGGCGTCACGGGTGCGGGAATGGGGTTTCGGGTTGCCAACGATGACTGCTGCTGTGACCATCAGACCTTCGTCCGTTCTACTCGGTGCTGGATTTCTGTCTCTCTGTGCCGGCTTTCGGCGAGCAGCGACCGGGCGCCGCGCTCGTCCTCGCGCATCGCGTCGATCAGCTCGTCGGCGTTGGCGAACGTCCGCTGGGCGCGGATGAGCCGGTCGGTGCTCACCTCTGCGCGCAGTCCGTACAGGTCGCCGTCGAAGTCGAGGACGTGCACTTCGATCGTGTGCGCGCGACCGGGGAAGGTGTCGTTCGTCCCGATCGAGACGAGCGCAGGCAGTGGGGCCGGCCACGAATCCGCACGGAACCCGCCGAAGTAGACCCCATCGGCAGGCGCAGCGACCGGATGCTCGACCGCCAGGTTCGCCGTCGGGTAACCGAGTCCGTGCCCAGCGCCCTCACCGGGCACCACGACGCCCACGAGGAGGCCGTTCACTTCGGCGCTCGGCGGCGTGAGCCGCAGCAGCGACGCCGCCACGACGCTCAGCACCCCCACGGCGGCGAGCACGCCGAGCGCGACGGCGTTGCCGGCGGCTGCGAGCACCACAGCGGTGACCGCGCTGCCGAGGACGGCGCCGAGCTGTTTCAGCGAGTTGAAGGTGCCGGATGCCGCTCCGACCGACGACCGGTCGACCGAGGTCACCGTCGCGATCGAGAACGGCGACCAGATGAACGAGTTGGCGATCCCGAACAGCGCGAACGCGACCGAGATCGTCCAGAGCGGAGCCGCCACCGCGATGAGCGCAGCCGTGCCGCCGATCGAGACGACGAGCGCCACGGCTCCGATGATCGCGACCACCCGCGGCCCGACCGAGTTGTTCATCGCGGCCGAGATCGGCGCGGCGACGAGGCAGACGACCCCCATCGGCACCAGCACGAGCGACGCGGTCAGCACAGCCAGCCCTCGGTCGTCCTGCAGGGCGAGCATGAGCGGGATGGGCGCGGAGCCGACGCAGAATGCGGCAGCCGCCGCTCCCCACGACGCGGTCACGAACCCCCGGCTGCGGAACAGCGAGAGGGGAAGGAGCGCGCGGTCGGCCGCTCGGCGCTGCAGCCAGATGACCGCAGCGACCACCAGGGCACCAGACACGACAAGAGCCCAGCGCGGAACGCCCGCCACGGACGCCGACGACGCGACCGTGCCCTGGATCCCGAGCACCAGCGCGAAGAGACCCAGCGCGTTGCCGACCATCGCCCACAGCGGGATGCGCGCCGACCGGCGCTCGGAGACGGGCACCCAGAGCAGCACCGCGACCGCTGTGATCACCCCGATCGGGATGTTGACCGCGAAGATCGCCGGCCACCCTGCAGTCCCGACCAGCAGCCCGCCGACGAGAGGACCCGCGACCGTCGCCGCCCCGCCGACCGCTCCCCAGATCCCGAGCGCGACCGCGAGTCGCGGCGCGGTGAACAGCGACCGGATGATCGTGAGGCACTGCGGGGTCATCAGCGCCGCCCCGACACCCTGTGCGACGCGCCAGCCGATGAGCCAGCCGACCGACGGGGCGACGGCGCACAGCAGGGATCCGATCGTGAACGCTGCCAGCCCCACGAGATACACGCGCCGGTGCCCGAACCGGTCGCCCAGCCTGCCCGCGATCAGCAGCGGCACCGCGTATGCGATGAGGTATCCGCTGTTGACCCAGATCGCGAGGGTCTGCGTCGCGCCCAGCCCGGTCATCATCGCCGGCAGGGCCACCGACGTGATCGTGCTGTCGAGGAGCAGCATGAAGAACCCGAGGCACAGGCTGCCGAGCGCGAGCCAGTCGCGTGTCCCCTGTCGCACGACGCCGTTCACGTCACACCGCCAGGTTCTCGCGCAGCGTCGCACCCGGATAACGCGGGGCGAGTGCGCCCCGACGCCGCAGCTCCGGCACCAGCGACTCGCTCAGCTCGGCGAGGCCGGATGGCATGGAGAGCGGGCTCGACAGCATGTACCCGCCGCGCGAACCGGTCAGCGCGAAGTTCTCCTCGAGCGCATCGGCCACCGTCGCCGCGTCGCCGACGATCGTGTGGTCCAGGCCGGTCGCCGCCTCCCAGCCGTGCTCGAAGAACTCCGTCCTCGACATCGTGTGCTCGTCGCCGAACTCCGCGACCAGTGCCCCGACGAATCCGGCCGGGCTGGCGTTGGCGGCGACGATCTCGTCCCGCAGCTCGCCGAGCCGGAACGATGCCGGCAGCGTGGAGAAGTCGTAGCCGGCGTTGTGCGACAGCATGGTGCCGACCGCCTCGTCCGTCCAGAAGTCCACGACGGCGTCGCGGCGGGTCTGCGCCTCCTGCGCGGTGAGCCCGACGATCACCTGGGTCGCCCAGAGGATGCCGATGTGCGCGGGGTCGCGCCCTTCGGCCACGAGGGCTTCGTCGAGCATCCGGCGATGGCGCTGCTGCCCGGCGAGGTTGCCGCCGAAGCCGAAGATCAGGTCGGCGAACGACGCGGAGCCGGCGATCCCCCGCGGGGAGTTACCCGCCTGCACGATCACCGGATGCACCTGCGGGCTCGGCACGGAGGCCAGCGGTCCCTTGACGGTGAAGAACTGCCCGTCGTGGTCGATCGCCCGCACCTTCGACGGGTCGGCGAACCGGCCGGTCGCCCTGTCGCGGATGATCGCATCCGGGGCCACCGAGTCCCACAGGGCACGGCAGACGCCGATGAACTCCTCCATGCGCTCGTAGCGCAGGTCGTGGTCGATCAGCTGCGCGTATCCGTAGTTGGCCGCATCCGCCCCGCGGCTCGACGCTACGACGTTGAACGCGATCCGGCCGCCGGTCACATGATCGAGCGAGTTGAGCAGGCGGGCGACGTAGAACGGGTGCATGAACGTCGACGAGTACGTGAGCCCGAACCCGATGTTCTCCGTCACCGTCGACATGGCGGCGATGATCGGCGACATGTCCTGGCGCGGCCACTGGATGCCCCACTCCACGGCAGGGTCGATGCTGCCTCGCCACGTGCTGGGGATTCCAGAACCGTCGCCGAAGAAGAGCATGTCGACCCCCGCGCGCTCCGCGGTGCGGGCCACCTCCATGTACATGCGCACGTCGGGGAACTGCTGGCCGACCCACGACCCCGGTTGCGTCCAGCGGCCCTCGGTGTGCGTGAAGGAGAGGTCGTACGCGATGTGCATTCCGCTCACGATGTCGCCTTCTTCCAGAGGCCGACGACCTCGTCCACGTCCGAGATCACGGCGACGTTGAGTTCCAGCTGCACGAGCGCGGCCTCGTGGACCGCCAGGTCGTACGCCGCTGTCGCGTCCCTCGGCACCACCACGGGCCAGTCGAGCTGCATCGCATCCTGTGCGGTGGCGTCGACGCAGCACTCGCTGGTGAGCCCGACGATGGTGAGCCAGTCGTAGCCGTTCGCCCTCAGCCGCTCGTCGAGGTCCGTTCCGAGGAAGCCGCTGTATCCGCGTTTGACCACCCGGAGCTCGTCGGCGGCGGGCTCCATCCGGTACCACTCGGCGCCTGCCGTCCCGACGATGCACGGCTCCGTCTCGCCCATCGGCGCGTCGTAGTCGCCGTCGCGCAACCAGTTGCTGGACTTCCACGGCCGGGCCGGATCGCTGCCGAGCTCCACCCAGACCACCGGCACGCCGAGCTCCCTGGCACTGTCGACCAGCGCCGCGATGCGGGTGACGGTGGCGTCGAGCACGGCGACGACCTCGTCGGTCAGGCCGTACGCCCCGAGCGCCGCCGGGTCGCCGAAGTCGCGCTGCACGTCGACGACGACCAGCGCCGGGCTGCTTCCGGATGCGGTGAGCTGCCCGAACTGCGCGTCGCGGAGGGCGCTCATCGGGTGCCCGCCTCGTCGTGCGCGCGCAGAGCGGGGAGGACGGTCTCACCGAACAGCACCATGTCCTGGTCGTATTCGGGGAAGATCAGCATCAGCCCGTCGAGGTCCGCCTCGCCGACGATGTACTGGATGTGCTCCGTCACGGTCTGAGCGGACCCGGCGACGTACGCCGTCTGGAACGCGGCCTCGCCGACAGCGCCGGATGCCCAGGCCCGCGCCTGGTCCTCCGGCACACCCCAGGATGCGCGCATGTTGGCCAGCGCTTCGCGGTCGACCCCTGCTCCCCACTCCTTCACCTTCTTGTCGGCGAGCGCATCCGTCTCGTCCTGCACGACGGTGAGCATCGAGTACGTCTTGCAGGTCCGGCCGTTGGCTGCTGCACGGGCGTGAACGTCTGCGGAGAGTTCCGTCATCTCCTCCAGGCTGTCGCCCGCGAGGAATGCGCCGTCGGCGAAGCGGGCCTGGAACGCCCGCGCGGCCTCCGACTTCCCCGCGCTGATGATGGTGGGCTGCGACGAGGGGTGCGGCCGCGATTCGCAGTCGACCAGGTCGAAGTACGGGGTGTGCATGGTCACGGAGTCCTCGCTCCAGAGCCGGGTGACCGCTTCGGTCCACAGCTCGGTCATCGCGTACCGGTCGGCGTGACTGAGCGTCTCGTCCCAGATGCCGAACTGCTCGAACTCGCCCGCGTACGCGCCGTTCACGATGTTCATGCCTGCGCGACCGCCGGAGACGTCCTGCAGGGTGGCGTACATCTTCGCCGCGACGGCGGGGTTGTGCACGTTGGCGTGCATCGTCGCCCAGATCTTGACGCGATCGGTCGCTTCGGCGAGCGCCGACATCATCGTCATCGATTCGAGAGAGCGGCCCCAGTGGTCGGTGGTGCCACCGAATCCGCGCCACTTGGCCATCGACATGATGAAGTCGAGTCCGATGTTCTCGGCGTGCAGCGCGGCTCGCTTGTTCCAGGCGTATGAGGCTTCCGGATGCGGGGCGGTGGTCGAGAGCATCCATCCCCCGTTCCCGATGGGGAGGAAGATTCCATAGTCTTTCGCTGACATTCTGCGGGCCTTTCAGTGCGATTCCGTGCTGGTGCTGAGGCTGGTGGTACCCGGGGCGGGGAGGCGTTTCCCCGCCCCGGGGTCGGTGCTGTCCGGGCTACGGCGCGGGCCAGATGAGGGCGTCGCCCTTGTAGATGGCCTTGATGTACGAGTCGTCGAACCAGTCGGCGGCTTCCGTCCCGGTCACGCCGGCGGGCACGATCTCGAACTGGTGCAGCATGTCGACGAGCTTCGTGATGTTCTCCGCATCCATCCCGCCGAGCGGCTGGCCGGGAGTGGGGTTGTCGGCGACGACCTGGGTCTCGGTCTTCCAGATGGTGGCGTTGAGCTTCTTGTCGTACGTCGCTCCGCCGGACAGGTCGGCCGCGAAGCCGACGCATTTCTCGATGTTCGCGTCATTGGCCGTGCAGTACTCGTAGGCGTGCAGCGCGGCCCGGAGGACGTCCTGCACCGCGGTCGGATGGGCCTTGGCGAACGCCGGGTTCACCGCCATCGCACCGAGCGAGCTCGGGATGCCGTACTTCACCGGCTGCCAGACGGTGACTTTGTCTCCGGCCGCTTTGAGCTGGTTGGGCTCGTTCGAGATGAATCCGGTGAGGGCGGCGAGGCCGTCCTGCTTGCGAGGAAGCACCGACGGGTCGTAGCCCTCCTTGACCAGCTTCAGCGAGTTCCAGTCGACACCGGCCTTCACCATCATCGCTTCGACGGAGGCGGGCACGTAGCCCTTGTGGCCGACGACCTGACCGTCGAGCTGCGTGAGGTCGGTGATGCCGGGGTTCGTCATCAGGATGTCGAGCCCAGCGTTCGAATAGGAGGAGATGCCCTCGATGTCGATGCCGTTCGCCCTGGCCTGGATGAGGTCCTGCTGGGAGATGGCGGACACCGTCGCCTGGCCGCTCGCGAGGAGCTTGGTGTTCTGAGCGGTGTCGCCGCTGCCCGGCTTGAGCTGCACATCCAGGCACAGGTCGGAGAAGTAGCCGAGCTTGCTCGCGGCGATGTATTCGAGGATCGACGCCGACGACTGGAACTGGTATCCGGAGAGGTAGTTGATCGTTCCGGCTGCCTTGTTCTTCGCGCAGCGGTCGGCGGAGATCGCGCTCCCGGCCGATGCGGAATCTGCCGGGGCGCCGGAGCTGCACGCGGCGACGCCGAGCGTCAGGACGACAGCGGCGACGGTCGCGAGACCGGTCTTGATGAAGCGGTGCTGCATGGGTCACTCCTTCGGGGATGGGTGGTGCAGGGGTGGTGCAGGGGGTGCTGTGGGTGGGTGGAGACACGGGACGACCGCCGTTGCCGCGGGAGCGGCAGCGTGAGGTGGTCGGTGAGCGGCGGTCGGCTAGTCCGTCGAGCTCTCGTGCCAGTGCAGGACGCGCCGCTCGATCAGCGTGATGAGTGCGAGCAGAAGGACGCCCATGACGGCGAGGACGAAGATCGAGGAGTAGACGACGGCGAGCTGGTTCATCGACGACGCGACGCTGATGACGGTTCCGAGTCCGCCCGTCGAACCGGATGCGGAGAGCTCGGCCACGACGGCGCCGATGATCGAGAGCGGGAAGACGATGCGCAGCGCGGCGAAGATGTACGGCAACGCGTTGGGCACCCGCAGGTGCACGAGCATCTCCAGCCGGGAGGCGTTCATCGTCTTGTACACCTGCATCACCTGCTGCGGCACGGACCGGAGGCCCACCGCGGTGTTGATCAGGATCGGGAAGAAACAGATCAGGGCCGTAATGATCAGTTTCGGCAGCGGCCCGAAGCCGAACGCGACGACCAGCGCAGGAGCGATGGCGACCAGCGGCGTGACGTTGAGCACGACGGCGATCGGCATGATGGCTCTCCGCGCCACCGGCAGCTCACTGATGAGCACGGCGACCACGAAGGCGGCGACGAAGCCGATGGCCAGCCCGGCGGTCGCCTCCCCCAGCGTGATCAGCGCGTTGCCGAGGTAGTAGCCGAGGTTGCCCGCCAGCGAGTCGCCGATGGCCTGCAGCGGCGGCAGCAGGTACGGCATGGATGCTGCGCCCCACTGCCAGAGGACGGCGAGGACCGCGAGCATCACCACCAGCGGCAGCCAGACGGCCGGCCGGATCCACGCGATCCGCGACCGGGGATGCTTCAGACTGAACCGCGAGAGCTCGGCAGGCGGCTCGGCCTCGACGTGCTGCGACACGGGGACCCGATTCGTTGCGACAGTCATCTCGATCTCCCTCACGCCGCATCCGTCGATCGCCACGCGGTGTGCAGGCGATCTCTGATCAGGTCTTCGTATTCGTGGAACCGGCGCTCTTCGAACAGTTTCTGGTTGCGCGGGCGGGGCAGGTCGATGTCGATCACGTCGACGATGCGCCCCGGTCGCGGCGCCATGACGACGACGGTGTCCGACATGCGCACGGCTTCGGAGACGGAGTGGGTCACGAACACCACGGTCGTCTTCAGCTCGTCCCACAGGTCGAGCAGCTGGTCCTGCAAGCTCTCACGCGTGAACTCGTCGAGCGCGGAGAACGGCTCGTCCATCAGCAGCACATCCGGTTGCAGCCCGAACGCCCGCACGATGGCGACTCGCTGCTGCATCCCGCCGGAGAGCTGGGCGGGGAGCTTGTCGGCGGCCTCGGCGAGTCCGGCGCGGTCGAGCAGTTCGAGCATGTCGGGGGCGCCGCTGCCCTCCTGGCGGGTGGCCAGGTCGCCGATGCGCTCCCGCCGCTTGGCAGCGCCCGGGTTGATCTTCCGCGGCAGTGTCACGTTCTTGAGCACGGACAGCCACGGCAGGAGTGCCGGGGTCTGCGGAACCAGCCCGATCAGTTTCGCCGCTCCGGCCTCCGCGGGCGTCACGTCGTGCACCCGCACGTCTCCGCGATCGGCGGTCTCGAGGCCGGCCACGATCCGGAGGAGCGTCGACTTGCCGCATCCACTCGGCCCGATCAGGCTGACGAACTTCCCCGGTTCGATGGACAGCTGAACGTCGTTCAGCGCGATCATCGCCGACGGGCCGTATCCGTAGACCTTGCCGACGGAACTCAGCTCTACCGCTGGTGTAACCATTCGCACCCTCCATACCGTGTACGGACACACATGCCCGTTCCCAGATGGCGGAGAGCGTGCGTAGCGAGTTCGATGTCTGCCACGCGGAGTCCGCTTGTTATGACCCCAACCTATTCAGGCCGTGTTTCGTGCAGCAGCACCGCAAGATTGCGCGCACGTTAACTCTGGCGGGGCAGCGAGGCCACCTCACGGCCGTCGAACACGTAGACCTCGACGCCGAGGTCGGCGGCAGCGACGGCCACCCAGCCGTTCAGCGCCTGGGCGGTCAGCGCGGTGACCACGAGCACGGCGCGCTCCACCTCGGGAACGCTCGACCGCAGCCAGAGGAGCTTGAACATGTCGGCCATCACCTTGTTGCGATACGACGGCTTGTACGCGCCCTGGTTCGCCACGAGCTGCACCACGACGGTGCCGGCCGGATCCATCCCCTCGACTTCGACCCTCGTGCCGCCCGCCAGGGTGAGCGACCGCGGGCGCAAGGCCGCACCGACGCGGTGACTGAGTGCGACGAGCATCTCCCGCTCGATCGAACCATCGGTGAATCGCCGCCACTCCCCAGACCCGCTCGTATTCGACGAGGACATGGCGCAAGCGTAGATGGACGACGTTTCGCGGGTGTTTCCGCCCGATCGCAGCCGCCGCGCTATCGTCGTACCGTGTCAGAGCCAGCTCCCGTCATCGTCGAGTTCACTCACGCCGGTGCGACGCTGATCGCCGAGGAACGCGGCGACGGGCGCCCGGTCTTCCTGCTCATCCACGGGATCGGGATGGGGCGCAAAGTCTTCGACGGACTCGTCGACATCCTCGCCACCCACGGCCGCGTCGTCGCCATCGACCAGCCCGGATACGGGGACGCCCCCGAGCCCCCGCGCACCCTGACGATGGAGCGGACGGCCGATCTCCTCGCCGCCTACCTCCGCTCGCGCGACCACGGCCCCGTCGTGGTGATCGGCCATTCGATGGGCACGCAGATCGCCACGGAACTGACCGTGCGGCATCCCGCACTCGTCGAGCGACTGGTGCTGGTCGCGCCGACGGTGGACCCGAGCGCGCGCCGGCTGGCGCCCCAGCTCTGGCGGCTGCTGCGTGACCTCGCCCCGGAGAAGCCGCTCGTCCTCTACCGCGGCGGCCGCGAATACCTGCGCGCCGGCCCGAACCTCCGGCGCAAGCTGCACGCCATGCTGGTGCACCGTCCGGAACGCGCCTACCCGCGGGTCGCGGTGCCGACGCTCGTGCTGCGCGGAGCCGACGACCGGGTCTGCCCGCGGCCCTGGTGCACGGAGGTGGCGGAGACCATCCCGGGCGCTCAGTACCTGGAGGTGCCCGGTCACCGGCACGAGACGATGATCCGCGAGCCGCGCGAAGCCGCGGTGAGGATCCTGGCGTTCCTGACGCGTGCGGCCGACGGTGCTGCGTGACTATCGGCGAACGCGCTCGGGCTCGGTGACGGCGACGCCTGCCTGGATGAGCTGACGACGGAGGCCGGCCACGCCCTCGAAGAGGTGGGTTCGTATCGAAAGAGTGTCTGCGCCCACCAGTTTCGAGGCGGAGTCGTCGGTGAAGAACACGTCCTCCGCCTCGACCCCGAGGGCGTCGAGGACGTGCCCGAAGGCACGGACGTCGGGCTTCACGTACCCGATATCGGCCGAGTTGAAGACGGCATCGAACCTGTTGCCGATACCCATCGCGGCGATCTCGGCGTGGATGGTGTCCGTCCCGTTCGTGAGCACGGCCGTCCTCAGCCCCACGGCGCGGATCTCGTCGGAAAGCTGCAGAAGTTCCTCATCGACGACCGGCGATTGAGAACCCCATTCCCCCGCGGCCGCCGCGCTGCCGACCAGGGCGCCGAGCCGACGCATCCAGTCGGCTCTGCTGATTCGACCGGTCGTGACGTCGTCGATCAGTGGCTGCGCGAACGCGATGCCTTCGAGCGTTCCCGCCTCCAGCCCGTGTCTCTGTTCGATGTCTGCGGCGTGCGCCGGGTCGAAGTGCCGAATCACGCCGTCGAGGTCGAAGAGCACTACGCGGATCATCCAACGATCCTCTCGCACCCGCCCGGATCGGCGAAACGGCTACTGACGATGGGCGCCGCGGCGACGGGACAGGACGAGCGTGAGGAGGGTGCCGAACACGACCAGGGCCGCACCGCCGATCCACCAGACACCGTCCGCGTTGGAGCCGGTGTTCGCGAGTTCGCCCGCGCCGGTCGTCGGAGCCGCAACATCCTGCGGGGTCACTGGCGTTGACGGCGTTCCCGGCGTTCCTGGCGTTCCTGGCGTTCCCACGACGGCCGCAGGGGTGATCGTCGTCGTGTAGATGGCCGACACATCGGGCGCGACCCCGTTCGTCGCCGTGATCGTGTACGTGCTGCTGCCCGCGCCTGTCGGGGTGCCGGAGATCTCACCGGTCGCCGTGTTCAGCTGAAGCCCGGCCGGAAGGGTGCCTGCGGTCGCGGCGAAGGTGGCTGCCGGCGTTCCGGATGCGGTCACGTCGAACGAGTACGGCGTTCCCACGACCCCGTCCGTCGGTGTGCCCGAGGTGATCGCCGGGCTGCCGGTGACGACGGGTGCGGCGGGAGCCGCGCATCCACTGGGCAGCGTGACCGTGTTGTCGTCGAGGGTGACGGCCGCGGTCCGAGCGAGCAGGCGTCCGCTGACGGCGGCGCCGGTGGTCGCTGTGATCGACTGGTCGGCCATGATCGTTCCGACGAAGAGAGACGAGCTGCCGAGCGTTGCGGAGCTTCCCACCTGCCAGAACACGTTGCACGACGAGGCTCCGCCGGTGAGCGTGATCGTGCTCGCGGACCCGGTGATCAGGGTGCTTGCCGCCTGGAACACCCAGACCGAGTTCGCGCTCCCAGCAAGGGTGAGGTTGCCGGTGAGTGACAGCGCACCGCCCGAGTAGACGCCCGGTGTGAGCGACTTGCCCGTCAGATCGCCGAGCCCCGACGTGGTCGGCGTCAGACCGGCCGCCGAATTGAATGCTGTCGTCAGGTCTGCCTGCGCCTGACCCGCGAACGCGTCCGTCTGGTGCAGGGTGCCCGTGAAGCTGCCCGCGGGAGGCCCGGTGAAACCGGTGACCGACGTGCCGGGGCTGACGCCGACATCCGCGTTGATCACGGAGGGGCCGGTGTTGGTCACCGCGCTCCCGCCGAGAACGCCGAACGACGTGGCGTTCCCCAGATCGATGGGGCCGTTGATGGTGGTCGCGGCCTGGGCCGCGCCTCCGGCGACGAGAGCCAGACAGCCGCCGGCCGCGATCGAGAGCACGATCAAACCGGAACGAATACGACGAGAACGATGCATAGTCACACGCAATCCCTCAGTTGGGAAAGGGTTATGAACAGAATGCGATACCGCCCGGTCTGCCTCTACTGACTGATGTCTATCATGTAACGCTCTGGTCGCCTAGCAAAGGAGAGCAACTCCCAGGAACGGTCAGACGACCGCCCGCACGGATCAGAAGTCGAAGAGGCCGCCGAACGGCTCTTCGTCGTCTCCCGTGTCCCGCGGGTCGAACTGGACCGTCTCGACGGAGATCACCACCTGGCTCCGCGGGGTGATGAGCACACTCACCGCTCGATTGCCGACCACGGTGAAGCTCACAAACCGTCCCGACGAGGCACTGGCCGCCTCTATCCGGTTCTGCAGACCCTCAATATCCTGGCCCTGCGCCAGGAAGTAGCCGGTTCCATTGATCGCTACGGTCGTCCGGACCATCGTCTGCATATCCATCATCACCTGCACCGTACTCCTGCAGCGTGCAGTGATGAACCCACGGGCTGCATCTTCGCCACGTCGGTGTCCCGGGCGGCGAACACGGCGGTCACTCGTCATCGGCGGGCTTGGATGCGGACTGACCGCTCGAGCAGGGTATCGAGGGCATGGGCGACCATCGCCGGTTCGACGGCGAGTGAGATGTAGCGGTGGCTGCCGCCAGTGCGCGCGACGAAGCGGGTCGTCCCGTCCTCCGCCACGACGACCGTCCCGTGCGGCGACGGCGTATACAAGCTCGGGTCGGCGACGATGCCGTAGTGCATCGCGATGAGATCCCAGCTTTCGCGGCCGGCGCCCTCACCGGAGTATCTCCGGTAGGCGGCGCCGACGAGGTTGCGCTCGCTGCTCCGAGACAGGTCCGCGCCGGTGACGACCTCGAAGCCCGTCTCCCAGCCGACGAAATCCATCGGCGTCGGCCACAGCGAGAGCACGGACGCCGCTGCGACCGGATCGCGCGCCATGTTGAACTCGTGGCCCTCGGGGTAGCGGCCGCCCATGACGATCAGGCGGGAGACCGCCCGGGCGATCAGCGCTCTGCCGCCCAGCTCGGAGACCTCATCAGCCGGGGACTCGATGAGATCGCGGAGGTTGCCGAAGAAGCCGAGCGATATGACGGTGACAGATCCCGGAGCAGCCTCGGCGAGGGCGCGGCGGTGGAGCGTCACGGCGAGCTCGTCGCGCTCGGCCGCGGGAACCGCGTAGTGTTCGGCGATGAACTTGGCATAGTCGGGCTCGGAGACGGACTCGTCCTGAGTCGCGAAGCGGCCGACCGGGATGCGGGGTCGTCCGAAGAATCCGTTGACGGCGCGCACGGCCGGCACGCCGTAGATACTGGGCGTGTTGACGCCGATCGCGAGGATCTCGCACCGGCCCTCGTCTGCGAGGGCATGCGCGATGGCGAGGGCGCCGATGTCGTCGACGTCGCTGAACACGTCGGTCTCGACGATGAGATGCTTCATGCCGTGCTCCGGTTCCTTCCGGGCGGATGCCGTCGTGGCGAGGGGCCGCCGCCCGATCCGGACGACGGCCCCCCTGTCATATTGCTCAGCCCTGCTGCAGGGAGAGGTAGAACACGTCCTCGTTCTCGGTCTGGTTGAGATCGTGCACCGTGGGGTCGGCGTCGATGATCGGGACCTGCACCTGGATGGTGTTCCTGCCGGTGCTCTTCCAGGTCAGCGGCGTGGTGTTGCCGAACAGGTCGACGCGGTTGAGGGACTTCACGTCGTGCACGTTCCGCAGCGTCACCGTCATCGTCGGGTTCCCGAAGTTCAGGTGGATGGTGTCCCCCGTCGCCTGGTCCTCGAAGATGTCGGCCTGGTTCTGACGCTTGAGATCGATCGCCAGGACCACCCGGTCGCCGTCGAGCCGGAACCCGTTGGCCGTCGAGAGCGCCTCGTTCAGCTCGGGCTTGAGCCCGGGCGACGTGGTGAAGTCGTCGTAAACCTCGGCCTTCGTGCCGCGGAGCAGGTTCGCCAACGTGACCAGCGTCTTGCCCTTGGTGCTCAGGCCGGACCCGCTGCGGATGGTGCGGTTGTACCCGAAGGCGGCCGGGTCGTTCGGCGACCAGTCGGCGAAGTAGATCAGCTTGGTCTGATCGATGTTCTTCGTCCCCTTCGATAGCGCCCACTGGAACACGCGCGGGTAGATGTCGGCGATGAACTTGTCCTCGGTCGTGAAACCGATCTCGGTCTGCCACACCGACGGGTTCTTGATGCCGCGCTTCTGGGCCGCCGCGTAGATCGTCTGCATGGTGCCGATCGGCATGTAGTGCATGTCGTAGACGTCGACCGTCTTCCACGCGTTCCACTTGTCGAGAAGGGCGATGTACTCGCTGAGCGGAGCCCCGCAGATCCAGCCGCCGTAGACGAGCTTGGCGCCGGCCGCGTGGATGACCTTGGCCGCCGGGAGCTGGATGTCCTGCATGTACTGGTCCATGCCGCCCTCCCAGAAGCCGGAGCCCGGGTACGCCTCGTTCCACACCTGGAAGTAGGTGATCCCGAGCGGCTTCAGCGTGTCGACCGCGAGCTTCACGAAGTGCGCGAAGTCGGCCGGGTCCTGCGGCGGTGTGCGCCCGATGTTCGTCTGCACATTCTTTGTCTCGAGGACCGTGCCCGAGGCGTCCTTGGTGGTGAGCTGGCGGGTGAAGTTGCCGTTCTGCTCCGAGAGCACGGGGCCGTAGACGTAGGTGGTCCCGTGGAAGTCGTACGTATAGCCCGTGCGGTTGGCCGCCCAGCCCGCCGTGTAGGCGAGCACGGGGAGGATCGTCTCACCGTGCGCCTTCGCCTCGCGGAACTGGCGCACGTACTCGGCGAGGGCCGCCTGGTCGATCTGCCCCTTCGCCGGCTCGACCGTTCCCCAGTCGAAGTCCTGCCGCGACCACTGCACACCGGCGGTGAGGCCCGTGGTGCCGGCCTGGTTGATGCCGGCGAAGGCGCGGAACGGCTCATTCAGCACGAACGGCAGGTCGGAGACCGCGCTCGGTGCGCCCGTCTTCGAGATCGCCACCGCCTTGATGTCGGTGTCGGCCGCGATCACGACCGGCTTCGTATACGTCTTGGCAGTGGTCGAGGTGGTCGGGTCGGAGCCGTCGGTCGTGTACGCGATGCATGCGCCGTCGGTCGCGCTGGACAGTCTGACAGCGTCGCCGGCGTCGATGGCGCCGGGCCCTGGCTTCGCGGTGACCACGGCCGGCGGGGTCGACAGCTGCGGGGTGACCGTGGCCTTCAGCTGGCCGGCCACCCACCAGGTCGCTACACCGTCGTCGACGAACAGGATGTCGTCGCCTGTGGCCGCCGTGACGTTCAGGTCGAACGTGGTCGACGTCCCGGTGTATGTGTAGAGCTCCGTGAAGGCGCTCGGGCTGCCGATCGTGTCGCTCTGACCGTCGTGCGAGAGCAGCACGCGGAAACGCCCGCCGGGCGACGTGAAGCTCCCGGAGATGTGGACGTTCTTGCCGTCTGCGACCTCCGGAACCGTGTAGGTCTCGGCGATCGGACGCCAGTCGGTGCCGATCGAGCCGTCGGCCTTGACGAACCAGGCGTGCTCGGGCTTGCTGGTGTCCGCCGCCCATTCGTCGGCGGCGAACGCACCGCTTCCGCCCTTGCTCAGGAGGCTGACAGCGTCACCGTCGATCGACTCGTACGACCAGCGTCCCGCCCCGACGACGTTGGAATCGAGCTGGTAGTCGGTCACGTTGTCGGACGTGGGGTTGGGGGTCGCGGCCGGGCAGCCGGCCGGCACGGAGCCGGCGGAGCTGCTTCCTCCGCGACTCGTGGAATGCGCAATTGCTTGCGCTGATGTCGGGATCGCGACGACGCCAAGCATGACCAGCGCGGTCGCGACGGATAACGATCGAATCTTCACCTGTGAACTCCGTCGTTCGAAATGGGATCGGTTTCGCGCGGAATCGCGCGGCTCGGTCAGATTAGGCCCGGGGAGCGCGGGTGTCAATCGCCGAATCTGCCGCCGGCGTCCGTTGCGGAGCAGGCCTTGCGCTGAGAGCGGTCGTGTCCCATCATGGGCTGTGCAAACGATTGCGCGTTTGCAACCAGCCTCACGACGACGTGTGTGCGCCGTGACGAACTCGGGAGTCACGAACATGAACGAGCCCGCGCCCATCCCGCGACGGATCTTCCTTGGCACGGTGGCCGCTGCGGCGGCCACCGCCTCGCTCGCCCTCGCGGCCGGAGGACCGCCGGTCCGCGCCTCGGCCTCTCCGCTCGGTATCCGCCCGATGGGCGACTCGCCCAATGCGTCGCCGGATGGCACCACCATCCCGTCCGCCACGTCGATCACCGACAACGGAGGCGCCGTCTGGACGGTCTCCGGCGGAGTGATCTACCGCAACGGCGCGACCGTCGGCAACACATACAACGTGGCTGTGCTGCTCTGGTACGGCGGGATGGTCTACTGCACCAACACGTCCGGGCAGTGGTACGTCTGCCTGAACGACGTGTGGCTGAAGGTCACCGATCCGCGCATCCCTCTGGTGGCTCCCGCCGGCATGATGTACGGCGTCAACACCCACTACGACACGGCGCTGTCCCCCACCGCGGTCGTCGCCGCCATGGGTGCCGTCGGCGCCACGGTGCTGCGCATCAACACCGGGGGCGGCGACGACACCATCGCCCGCGCCAGGACCATCGCGCAAGCGGTCACCGGGGCGGGCAAGACGGTGTTCCCGGTGATCGACGCCGGGTTGCAGGACGGAAACCACAACCTGCTGTACAGCTCGGAGGCGCAAGCCAGGGCCGCCGCCAAGGACATCGCGGTGCGGGTGGCCACGGCCCTCGCGCCGCTCGGCATCACCATGTACGAATGCGGCAACGAGCTCACCCGCGACCCGAACCTCGTCGCCGCCGACCACATCAACGACGCGGGCACGAAGGCGATCGACTGGAACAACGCCACCTGGCCGGTCATGCGCGGCTTCATGCTCGGCCTGATCGACGGGATCAAGCAGGTGCAGCCGTCTGCACAGTGCGGCATCAACTTCTGCCGGTCTGACATCGCAGCGGCCGACGCCCTCTGGGACGGCATGCAGCCGGACGGGTCGGGTGGCCATCCGCAGGTGCGCTGGGACATCACGACCTGGCACAACTACCAGGTCGACGGCGATCTCTTCCGGATCGGGACGGACGGGGCCGGCCCATCGTTCAATCTCCCGATTTACGCCAAGGCACGCTACGGCCGGCCCTTCATGGTGACCGAGTGGAACTCGAACGAGAACGACGACCTGACGCACCGCGGGTCATACATCCCGGCGCAGCTCGCGGAGTTCCGCGCCGCCCGCACCACGGTCGGGCTCCAGTCGGCGATGTACTTCAGCCTCGACCAGGGTGCGGCGTGGGGACTGACCGAGGGCGACGGCACCCCGCTCGACCCGCCGTACAGCGCGTACCAGGACGACGTGTTCGCCCATCCGGACGCCGTCGCGAACCCCGCGCCGGTCGGCGCCACGATCTCGCTGAAATCGTCGAACGGACTGTTCGTCAGCGCCAGGAAGCAGGATGACGGCACCGCCCCGCTGCAAGCCGTGGCCCCGGCCGTCGACACCTGGGAGCGGTTCACCGTCGTGGATGCGGGCAACGGCCTCGTCGCGCTGCAGGCGCAGGCGAACGGCAAGTACGTCAGCGCGTGGCAGGCGACGGCGGGCTCGCCGCTCACCGCGGCGGTCACCGCTGTCGCCGACTGGGAGTCGTTCCGCTGGGTGCCGCTCGGCGGGGGCGGGGTCGGCCTGGTGTCGTATGCCGACGGCCAGTTCGCGAGCGCCCGCCAGGACACGACGGACACGCCTGTCCTGGCGAACGCGCCTCGCCTTCAGGGCTGGGAGACCTTCACGTGGGCGGCGGCCTGAGCCCGGGATCGCGCCTCAGAGCAGGTCGCGTCAGAGCAGGTCGCGTCAGAGCAGGTCGTATGGCTCGAGCGTCGGACCGACCGTCGAACGTCCGACGATGAACCTCGGCTCGACGTACTCGATCCCCGGCTCACTCTCGCCGGCGATCGCCGCGAGCAAGCGCTTCGCGGCGCGCTCGCCGACGGTGAGCAGCTGCGGGTCGAAGCTGGTCAACGGGTCGTCTGGCCGGCGGACGCCGGCGAGGCGGTTGTCGTAGCCGACGATCGCGATGTCGTCAGGAACCCGGATGCCGTGCTTGTGGAACTCGGCGAAGAGCCCGATGGCGATCTCGTCGTTGGCCGCGAAGATGGCGTCGACGGGTTCGCCGCCGGCCAGGATGCGCTCGGCCGCGTCGGTACCCCAGCGCTGGAGGTAGCTGCCGTACAGGGGACCGCCGAGGGCGGTCTTCATGCCGGCCGCCTCCATCGCGTCGGCGAATCCGGAGGCGCGCGCGTCGACCGCCGGCTCGTGGACGGCGGCGGTCACGTGGGCGATGTTCCGGCGGCCGAGGCCGATCAGGTGCTCGGCGGCGATGCGGCCGGCGGCGCGGTTGTCGGGTGCCACGACGTAGTCGGTCTCCGGGGTGGCCGACGACGAGGCGAAGACGACCGGTACCGCGAAGTCCTCCGAGAGCACCAGGCTCGCACGGTTGGGGTCGTCGCCGACCACGAGGATGCCGTCGATGCGGCGCGAGCGCAGCCGCTTGAGGTAGTCGTTCAGCCGCCGCGGAGTGCCCCGCGCGTCGAGGGTGACGGCTGCGATGTTCTCGCGTCCGAGCAGGTCGGTTGCGCCGACGATGAGCGGCATGCTGAAGCGCCCCTGGGCCGCCTCTGCCAGCACGCCGACGATGAAGCTGCGGCCGGTGACGAAGGAGCGGGCGATCATGTCCGGCTGGAACTGCAGTCGCTCCGCCGTCTCGATGACCTTCGCGCGGGTCTCGGCCGAGACCCGGCCGACCCCGCCGAGCGCCCGCGACGCAGTGGTGAGCGAGACGCCCGCCGCGCGCGCGACGTCGCTCATGCTGGCCCGCTTCGTCATCCGTCCTCCTCGGGAATGGCGCTCACCTTACGTTAGTGGGGAGACGCCCCGGCGTCCTCCGAGTGTAAGCGATTTCGCTCGACCGCCGATTCGCGCCCGCCAGCCGTGACGGAAGCCCGCGCCCGTCGATCGCAGAATGAAAACCCTTGCGCGCGCCACTCACCCGCGGATGAACGTTTCGATCCAGATTTCGCGCAATCGATTGCGCAGATTCCGGAATCGCTTGCTTCTGGCGGGTCGGTGAGGCAGACTGCGTGTGCGAAAGCATTTGCGCTATCCATTCCAACCCGGAGAACCGCGGCCCTCCGCGCCGCAGCAACCAAGGAGTTTCAAAGATGAAACCATCGCGTAAGGCCGTCGTCGCTGCTGCGACCGGCATCGCTGTGCTCGCCGCACTGGTCGGATGCTCGAGCTCGCCCTCATCCGACGGCGGCGACGGCAAGGTGACCATCAGGATCGGCGACCGCCCGGCCGCGTCGGACAAGGACAATCGCGCCTTCTACGACAGCCAGGTCACGGCCTTCGAGAAGGCCAACCCGACGATCACGCTCAAACCGATGGAGACCGCCTGGGACGCCACCACGTTCCAGGCGCTCGTCGCCGGCGGCAACATGCCAGACGTCCTCAGCGTCCCGTTCACCGAGCCCCAGGGGCTCGTCGCTCGCAAACAGGTCGCCGACCTGACCGACGTGTTGAAGAGCAGCAAGCTGATCGACCAGCTCAACCCGACCGTGCTCAAGGTGGCACAGGACAGCAGCGGGCACACCTACGGCGTCCCGACCTCCGCATACTCCGTCGGCCTCGTCTACAACCGCGACCTGTTCACCAAGGCCGGGCTCGACCCGGACAGCCCTCCGACGACCTGGGACGAGGTCCGGGCCGACGCCAAGCAGATCACCGAGAAGACCGGCGCCGCCGGATACGCCCAGCTGACCACCAAGGGTCAGGGCGGCTGGATGTTCACCACCCAGACCTACGCGTTCGGCGGCAGTGTCGAGAACGCCGACGGCACCAAGGTCACCTTCGACGGCACGCCATCGAAGGATGCGCTGAAGGCCCTGCAGCAGATGCGCTGGACCGACGGCTCGATGCCCAGCACGACGCTCATCGACCTCGACGCGATGGCGCAGCAGTTCGCCGCGGGCAAGATCGGCATGTTCATGTCGGCGCCCGACCAGTACTCCGCGTCCGTGGTCACCAACGGCATGGACCCGAAGAACTTCGCCGTCGGCGGCCTGCCCCAGAACGGCGGCGAGCACGGCACGCTCTCCGGCGGATCGGTCCAAGTCGTCAGCCCGAAGGCGACCGACGAGCAGAAGCAAGCGGCGATCAAGTGGATCGAGTTCTACTACCTGGCCAAGTACCAGGACAAGGACAAGGCCACGGCCACGGCGAAAGCCAGCGCAGCCGACAACCAGCCGGTCGGCGTGCCGGGGCTGCCCGTCCTGAGCGCCGACCAGCAGGCCAAATACAACGACTGGATCAAGCCGTACGTCAACGTGCAGGTGGACAACTTCGCGCCGTACGTGAAGGTCGCGGCCGATCAGAAGATCATCCCCGAGCCCGCGTCACACGCTCAGGAGGTGTACGCCGCCCTCGACCCGGTGGTCCAGGCCGTGCTGACCGACCAGAATGCCGACATCGACGGACTGCTCTCCAAAGCGGCCGGCGCCGTCCAGGCGAAGCTCGGACGCTGACGCCCACGGCCCGGCGCGCACCAGGCGGTGCGCGCCGGGCCGCACATCCCGAAGGAGTCACCATGGTCATCCGGGAGCAAGCCCCGACCATCCCGAAAGCCGCGCCCCGCGCGACGGAGCGCTCTGGACCGCGCCGGCGGAACCGGTTCGTCACGTGGTACCGCCAGGGCGGCCTGGTCGTCGTGCTGTTCGCCGTGCCGATCGTCGTCATCTTCCTCTACTTCTCGTGGGGGCCGATCCTCAGCGGACTGCTGATGAGCCTCCAGAAGACGAACCTCGTCGACCCGGCCCAGTGGGTCGGGATCAGCAACTTCACCTACGTGCTCGCGGACCCGCAGCTCGGGCAGGCGACGCTGAACACCCTCTACTTCACGGTGCTGGCGATCGTCTTCGGTTTCCCGCTGCCGATCTTCCTCGCCATCTTCATGGCGGAGCTCAAGGGCCGGTCGTGGATCTACACCACGCTCGCGTACCTTCCGGTCATCGTGCCGCCGGTCGTCTCCATCCTGCTGTGGAAGGTGTTCTACGACTCGTCGCCCGACGGTCTGTTCAACGAGATCCTCGGCGCGGTCGGCATCCCGCCCCAGCCCTGGCTCGACTCGACGGCCACCGCCATGCCCTCGATCGTGCTCGAGGCGACCTGGGCAGCGTCCGGCACAGCGGTCATCATCTACCTCGCCGCGCTCACCTCGGTGCGCGCCGAGCTCTACGAGGCCGCCGAGCTGGACGGCGCGAGCATCTGGTCGCGCGTCTGGCACATCACCCTGCCGCAGATCCGGGGGATCATCCTCGTCATGCTGCTGCTACAGATCATCGGCACCATGCAGCTCTTCACCGAGCCGTACCTCTTCACGGGCGGCGGCCCGCAGGGCGCCACCACGACGATCCTCCTCCTCATCTACAACTACGCGTTCGTCAACGGCGACTACGGCGCGGCGACGGCGTTGAGCGTGCTGCTGGCCGCGGGGCTCTGCGTCCTGTCGGCCGTCTACCAGCTGGCGACGCGGAAATGGAGCACCGACTGATGAGCAGTTCACTCCTCGAGAGCGACGAGCAGGCGCGGCTCGACGCCCCGCTCGCCCGGCGGCGGCGTGCGCGCCGCCGCAGCGCGGACGGCGACGAACGGAGCGTCATCTCGTTCAGCGACCGCAAGCGTCTGCGGGTGCGGGTGCCGCTGACGATCGTGCAGGTCCTCATCCTGATCGGACTGGTCATCGCTGGTCTCGGCCCACTGCTGTGGCTGCTGAAGGCGGCGATCTCGCCCACCCAGGACACGCTGCGCGAACCGCTCGCGCTGTTCCCCTCCGGCGTGGTGCAGTGGCAGAACCTCGCGACCGCCTGGGATCAGGGCCACATCGGCTACTACCTCGGCAACACCGCGATCCTCGCCCTCGGCGCGATGATCGCCAACCTCTTCGTCTGCACGACCGGCGCGTACGTGCTCAGCGTGCTCCGGCCGAAGTGGGGGCCGATCCTGTCCGGCGCGATCCTCGCGACGCTCTTCATCCCGAGCATCGTCTCGCTCGTCCCGCTCTACCTGACCGTTCTCAAGCTGCCGGTCATCGGCGCGAACCTCACCAACACATACTGGGCGGTCTGGCTGCCTGCCGCCGCGAGCGCCTTCAACGTGCTGGTCATCAAACGCTTCTTCGACTCGATTCCGCGCGAATATTTCGAGGCGGCACGGATCGACGGGGCCGGCCACGTGCGCGTGTTCACGACCGTGGTGCTTCCGCTCTCGCGGCCGATCCTCGGCGTGGTCGCGCTCCTCGCCGTCATCGCCTCCTGGAAGGACTACCTGTGGCCGCTGCTCGTGCTCCCCGACCCCGCCCTGCAGCCGGTCTCGGTCGCGCTGCCGAAGCTGGCGGCGCGCAGCGAGCTGAACATCCAGATGGCGGGGCTGTTCCTGGCGCTGCTGATCCCGGTGGTGCTGTTCATCGTCTTCCAGCGCTCGTTCCTGCGCGGCGTCGGCATGTCGGGCGGGGTGAAGGGATGAGCGGCGCGAACGGCGGGCTGCCCCGGCGCGTCCTCGTCACCGGAGCGGACGGGTCGATCGGACGCGCGACCACCGAACGCCTCCTCGGGCTCGGGATCGCGGTGACGGCGCTCTCGCTCGACTTCGCCGCCGAGAGCCCCGCGGACCGCGTGATCGTCGGCGATGCGCGCGACGACCGCGTGGTCGCGCGTGCACTGGAGGGCGCAGACGCGGTGGTCCACCTGGCCGCCATCCCGCATCCATCGCTCGGCACTCCGGCCGTGGTGTTCGGGACCAACGTGGTCGCGACCTTCACCGTGCTTGCACAGGCCGGAGAGGCCGGCGTGCGGCGGGCCGTGATCGCCAGCAGCATCAACGCGTTCGGCGTGCCGATGAACCCGAACGACACCATGCCCGCGTACTACCCGCTCGACGAGGACATCCCCGCCGACATCGCGGACGGCTACTCGCTGTCCAAGCAGGCCGACGAGGCGAGTGCCCGGATGGCGTGGCGGCGCTGGGGGATCAGCACGGTCGCCCTGCGCTTCCCGCTCGTGAAGGACAGGGACACCCTTCTGCGCAGCGCCGAGGATGCGGAGAAGGATCCGTCGGCGATGGCGCGTGAGGGCTGGGCGTACCTGGACATCCGGGACGGTGTGCGCGCCGTCGAGCTGGCCCTGACGGCGCCTCTGACCGGAGCGCACGTCGTGGGCCTGAGCGCCGGCGATCTGCTGATCGACCGCCCGGCCGCAGAACTGCTGGGCACATACGCGCCGGCCGTCCCCGTCCGCGGCCCGCTCGGCGAGCGCGGACCGCTGGTCGATCTGACCGCAGCCCGGGATCTGCTCGGGTTCGAACCGCAGCACTCCATCCACCGGCCCGACCTGGCCGACGACGAACTCGAGTTGGGAGCCCTCCGTGCTTGACACCGCCCCGTTCCGCACCTTCGACCAGCCGTGGCCGGCCCGCGAGGGAGTGCGGATCACCGGCATCCGCGCGATCGTGACTGCCCCCGAAGGCACTCCGCTGGTCGTCGTGCGGGTCGACACCGACATCGACGGGCTCTACGGCCTGGGCTGCGCCACCTTCACCCAACGCTGGCACGCGGTGGTCGCCTTCGTCGAGCGGCACCTCGCGCCGCTCGTCGTCGGCCGGTACCCCGGCGACCTCGGCGACCTGACCCGGCTGGCCAGGTACTCCGGGTACTGGCGCGAGGGGCCGGTCGAGAACAACGCGCTCTCCGGCCTGGACATGGCGCTCTGGGACATCGCCGGAAAGCGGGCAGGGCTCCCGGTGCACGAGCTGCTCGGCGGCAAGGTGCGCGCGGCGGCTGACACGTACATCCATGCGGGCGGCCGCGACATCCGGAGCACGCTGGACCAGGCGGAGGAGTTCGTCGCGCAGGGCTGGCGCCATGTGCGGCTGCAGTCCGGGCAGACCGGCATCGGCACATACGGCGCGCCTGTGGTCGACGGTGTGCCGCGCGCCGGCGCCCCGTACCCGCGCGGCTGGAACGTCGGCGAGTACCTGGCCGGCCTGCCGCGGCTGTTCGAGCAGGCCAGGGAGCGGCTGGGCGACGGCGTGGAGCTGCTGCACGATGTGCACTCGCGCCTCGCGCCCAAGCAGGCGGTCGCCCTCGCCCGCTCTCTCGAGCCGTACCGGCTGTTCTTCCTGGAGGACGTGATCGCCCCCGAACACTGGGACCGCCTCCCCGAGGTGCGCTCACAGTCGCCGGTGCCGATCGCGGTCGGCGAGCTCGCCACGTCGCTGACCGACGCGGCGAGACTGATCAGCGGAGGCGGCGTCGACTTCATCCGCGCCCACATCTCCGCGATCGGCGGCCTCACCCCGGCGAAGAAACTGGCCACACTCGCCGAGTTCTTCGGGGTGCGGACCGCCTGGCACGCTCCGGGCGACACCTCCCCTGTGGGAGCGGCGGCCAACGTGGCCGTCGACGTGACCACCAGCGCCTTCGGCATCCAGGAGGGCCACGTCTACAACGACGCCACCCACGCGGTCTTCCCCGGCACGCTGCGCATCGTCGACGGCTGGCTCACACCGAACGAGGCGCCCGGCTGGGGCATCGACCTGGACGAGCGGGAGGCGGCGCGCTACCCCGCCGGGCTGTCCGGCCACGACGAGTGGGCCGCGGGGGTGCGCGGACTCGACGGCGGCCTGTACGCGCCGTGAACGTCCAGCGCTCGACGGTCGCGTGGCGGGGTGTCAACCTCATCGAGCTGTTCTCGACCAGCGTGCGCTGGGCCGAGCAGTTCCCGCTCCGTCTCGGTCAGGGCATCCAGGAAGCGGATGTCGCGGCGCTCGCGGACCTCGGGCTGACGTACGCCCGCATCCCGCTGTCGTACCTGTGGTTCGGCGTGGGGCCGTACGCGCGCACTCTCGACCAGAGTCGGCTCGTGCTGATCGACCGGGCGATCGAGCTCGGCCGCGCCTCCGGCATCCACATCAGCCTGAATCTGCATCGCGCGCCCGGCTACTGCATCAACTCGCGCTCGCATTTCGATACGCCCGAGCCGGGCGACCTGTTCACCGACCCGGACTGCCAGGAGCTGTTCCGCGGCTTCTGGGTCGAGCTATCCCGGCGCTACGCGCACATCCCAGCGGAGGAACTGAGTTTCGACCTGCTCAACGAGCCGCCAGAGACCGACGATGCCGTGTTCGGCACGGTGTTCGGGCGCACAGCAGAGGCGATCTGGCGGGTGAGCCCGGAGCGGACCGTCGTGCTCGAAGGCTGGGATGCCGGCCTCCGCCCGCCGCCATCCGAATGGGCGTTGCACCCCCGCGTCATCTCGTCGGTGCACCTCTACAAGCCGTTCGAACTGACGCACCACCGGGCACCCTGGGTCGCGCCGACCACGGCGGAGCCGGCCTGGCCGCTGCAGACGGGCCTCGCGGGCGCGCTGCGCGACGGCTACATTCCGCTGCCGGGCGAGACGGTGGCGACCTGGGACGAGGCGGCCCTGGAGCGCATCCTGCAGCCCTGGTTCGACCTCGTGGAGGCGGGAGGGGCGGTGCACGTGGGCGAGATGGGTGCATACGCGACCGCCCCCGCGGCAGTGCGGGCGGCCTGGCTCGGATCGGCGTTCCGGGTGCTCGAACGGCACGGGATCGGGTGGGCCCTCTGGAATCTGCGCGGACCCTTCGGCCTCGCCGACACGGAACCGGGGGCCCCTGCGAGCGACACACTCCGGTTCGACCGCGCGCTACTCGGGGTGGTGGCGCCCACCGTCAACGTATCGTGAACCGGGTTCGACCCTGGCGCGCACGAGAAAAGGCTCTGGCGGAGGGCGTGGGATTCGAACCCACGAGACATTTCTGCCCACCAGTTTTCAAGACTGGCTCCATCGGCCGCTCGGACAGCCCTCCTGGCGCCGGGGTGAACCGGCGTCGCCCGATTCTATCGGAACCGGTTGCCGCTCTCAGTCGGTGAAGGGCTTGGAGCAGGTGTACTGGTTCGCCGTCTGGCCGTGGACGTCCGACGGCAGGTCGACGGCGCCGGAGGACGGCTGCGTCGGGGCATCGCTGGTCGGAGCGGTCGGCGTGCCCGTCGCCGGCGGAGGCGTTGCGGCGGTTCCACCGGCCGGGGTGCCCGTCGCCGGGGCGTTCGGGTCGGCCTCGGAGCCGACGCCCGTGTCGCCCGTGAGTGTGATCGGCTGGTCGTTCTTCAGGGCGGTGAGCAGCGCATCCGCCGCGTCGGTGGTCGGGGAGACGCCGTCGCCGTCGTAGTGATTCGGGTACTGAACGAACACCATCTGGTTGAGGTCGATGTTCTTCAGCGCCGCCGCCATCGAGGCGATGGTGGTCACGTTGTTGAGGCTCTCCGAGAGCTCGATGTTGGTGGTCGCCGCCTTCGCCAGGCCGTAGACCTTCACCGGGTTGGAGAGGGTGTCCGAGCTCTTGATGGTGCGCACGAGCGACGAGAGGAAGACCTGCTGGTTGCTGATGCGGCCGAGGTCGGAGCCGTCACCGACACCGTGGCGGGTGCGGAGGAACGCGAGGGCCTGGGAGCCCTCGAGCGTGTTCTGGCCGGCCTTCACATCCAGGCCCGTGTACGGGTCGTTGATGTCGCCGGCGACACAGACGGGCACGCCGCCGACCGCGTTGGACATCTCGATCACGCCGTCGAACTCGATGACGCCCGCGTACGGGATGTCGAGGCCGGTCAGCTTCTGCACGGTGAGCACGGTGCAGGCGAGGCCGCCGTAGCTGAGGGTGTTGTTGATCTTCTGCCTGCTCATCGCGTCGAAGCTGCCGCCCTTGGGGTCCGGGCAGGACGGGATGGAGACGTACATGTCGCGCGGGAAGCTGATGACCGTCGCTGTCTTGTGGTCCGCCGAGACGTGCAACAGCATCGTCACGTCGTTGAGGACCTCGCCGCGGTCGCCGTATGCTGCGTTGCCGCCACCGCTGTCGCTACCCGCGAGGAGCACGTTGAACGCGCCGTTCATCGCACCGACCTGCGGCACGACCTCCTTGCCCTTCGCGTCGACCAGCTTGACCGACTGCTTGAGGCCGCTCGCAACATCCCACACCGCGTATGCGGCGACGGATGCGGTGCTCACGCCGACGACGGCGAGCACGGCTGCGAGCATCCCGAGGAGGAAGCGGAACGGGTGGCGCTGCTTGAGCCGACCGTGGCGTGCGATGCTCGGACCGGCCGATACTTCTTTCGCACGCGCCTGGGCGCGGGTGGGCAACTCGCTCATTCACTTCCTTCCGGGTTTTCGGGGATTCGCGCACCGAAAAGCCGGTGAGCACTACCCTCCAGAGTTGCAGATCACCCTGGCAAACTTCTGGACAGCCACGCCGGAAATGCTGATCAGAGGCTGTCGAGCACGCGCGCCAGGCCGTCCTCGACGACCGGCTCGGTGACCCGGTTGGCCACCGCTTTGACCTCGTCCGGCGCCTGGCCCATGGCCACGCCGAGCCCCTCGTCCGCCGCCCAGGTGAGCATGTCGATGTCGTTCCTGCCGTCGCCGACCGCCACCACCCGCGCCCGCGGGATGCCCAGCTGCTGCCGAACGCGCTCCAGCGCCGTCGCCTTGTTGACGCCGTCCGGCGCGATGTCGAGCCATGCCGTCCAGCCGATGGCGTAGCTGACCTTGTGCAACCCCATCCGCTCCACGATGTCGAGGAACTCGTCCTCGTCGTGCTGCGGAGAGACGACGACGACGCGGGTGGCGGGATGCTCGGTCAGCTCCTCGAAGGAGACCTGCACCGCGTTCACCAGCTCCCAGTCGGTCATGCCCTCGGTGTACCGGCGGAACCCGGCAGCGTCCTCGACCATGAAGCTGCCGCTCGGCAGATACGGCCGGATGGTCTCGAGCACCTCGGTCGGGTCGAACACCTCCACGAACTCGCGGCGGTAACCGTCTTCGTGGGTTTCGTCGCGCTTCATCGTGAGCGCGCCGTTCGCGCAGACCACGTATTCGCTGGTCAGGCCGAACTTCTGGTGGATGCCCCTCGCGGTCTCCCAGCTGCGGCCGGTGGCGAGCATGACCTCGTGACCGGCGTCGCGGACGCGGGCCACAGCATCCAGGACGGCGGCGCCGATCGTCTCGTCCTCGTGGATCAGCGTTCCGTCGACGTCGAGCGCGATCAGCAGACGGCCGTCGTCGTGGCGGCCGGTGGCGGTGTCAGCGGCGCTCACCGGGCGATCGGTTCCAGGACCTCGAGGCCGCCCAGGTACGGGCGGAGCGCCTCGGGCACGATCACCGAGCCGTCCTCCTGCTGGTGCGTCTCGAGGATGGCGACGATCCAGCGCGTGGTCGCCAGCGTGCCGTTCAGCGTGGCGACCGGCGTGGTCTTGCCGCTCTCCGTGCGGTAGCGGATGTCGAGGCGACGGGCCTGGAACGTGGTGCAGTTGGAGGTGGAGGTCAGCTCGCGGTACGCATCCTGAGTGGGCACCCACGCCTCGACGTCGTACTTGCGGGCAGCGCTCGAACCCAGGTCGCCCGCGGCCGTGTCGATCACGCGGTAGCTGAGGCCGAGGGCCTGCAGCATCTCCTCCTGGTACTGCAGCAGGCGCGCGTGCTCCGCCTCCGCCTCCTCGGGGAGCGTGTAGACGAACATCTCCAGCTTGTTGAACTGGTGCACCCGGATGATGCCGCGGGTGTCCTTGCCCGCCGAGCCCGCCTCGCGGCGGTAGCAGGTGGACCATCCGGCGTAGCGCAGCGGCTCCGTCACATCCAGGATCTCGTCGGAGTGGTATCCGGCCAGCGCGACCTCGCTGGTGCCGGTGAGGTAGAGGTCGTCGGCCGGCAGGTAGTAGATCTCGTCCGCGTGAGCGCCGAGGAAGCCGGTGCCCTGCATGATCTCCGGCTTGACCAGCGTCGGGGTGATCATCGGGATGAACCCGGCCGCGAGCGCCTTGTCGAGCGCCATGTTCATGATGGCGAGTTCGAGGCGCGCACCGATGCCGCGCAGGTAGGTGAATCGTGCGCCGGACACCTTCGCGCCGCGGGCCATGTCGATGGCGCCGAGGAGTTCGCCGAGTTCCAGGTGGTCGCGCGGCTCAAAGTCGAACGTCGGCTTCTCTCCGACGGTCTTGACGAGCACGTAGTCGTCCTCCCCACCGGACGGGACGCCGTCGACGATCGGGTTGCCGATGCGGCGGAGCACATCGTCGAAGCGCTTCTCGGCGTCGTTCGCCGCGGCCTGCGCCTCCTTGACCCTGCCGGCGAGGCTCTGCGCCTGCGCGACCAGTTCCTTCTTCTCCTCCTTGGGAGCAGCGGCCACCTTCTTGCCGAAAGCGTTCTGCTCCGCGCGCAGCTCCTCGAAGGCGGAGATGGCCGCGCGACGCTCCTTGTCGGCCTGCAGCGCCTCGTCGACGACCTCGACGGAGTCGCCCCTGGCCTCCTGCGAACGCTTGATGACGTCGGGGTGCTCACGGAGAAGAACTGGATCGATCACGGGTTCAGCTTATCGAGGCGACAGCGCCCGGTCCGGGCGTTCCCTGTGGAAACAGGTAGCGTGAGCTTCGTGAACGATCGGCGAGCGGGGGCGGCGACGACGGCCGCCGTCGTCTACAACCCGATCAAAGTCGACATCACGCGGCTGAAGGCGGCGGTCGAGACGGCGGCGGCGAGCGCAGGGGTGCAGGACATCCTCTGGTTCGAGACGACAGCCGACGACGGCACGGGCGCGGGCGGAGCCGGTCAGCAGCAGACCCGGGATGCGCTGGCCGCAGGAGCGACGCTCGTCCTGGCCGCGGGCGGAGACGGGACGGTGCGCGCCGTCGCAGAAGCCCTCCGAGACAGGGATGCGGACCTCGCCATCGTCCCCTCCGGCACGGGAAACCTGCTCGCCCGCAACGTCGGCGTGCCGTTCGCCCGGCTCGACGACGCGTGCGCGGTCGCCTTCGGCGGGGCGACGCGGCAGATCGACCTGGGCATCGCATCCATCACGGCGAAGGACGGCGGCATCCACGAGCACGCCTTCCTGGTCATGGCCGGCCTCGGCATCGACGCCACCATGATCGCCAACACCCGCCCCCGGCTGAAACGCCGCCTCGGCTGGCTGGCATACGTGGATGCGGGCTTCCGCGCCCTCCCGAGGGCGCAGAAGGTGCGCGTGCGATACACGCTCGACGCCGGGACGACCCGCACGGCGCAGGTGAGCACGATCCTCGTCGCCAACTGCGGCAGCCTGCCCGGGAACATCGAGCTGATCCCGGATGCGTCGGTCGACGACGGCGCGCTCGACATCGCGGTGCTGCAGCCCCGCTCGCTGTTCGGCTGGCTGCTGATCTGGCGCAAGGTCACCTGGGAGAACCGCGTGCTGCGCCGCAGCGCCGTCGGCAGGAAGATCATCCGGTTCACCGACAGGGCGATCCGCACCGAGCTGACCTACCTGCGCGGCGAGTCCGTGCGGCTGACGGTCGAGCGGCCGGAGCCGTTCGAGCTCGACGGGGACGGCTTCGGCGACGTGGTCGCGGTGGGGCTCACGGTCGACCCTGGGGCGCTGCGCGTGCGGGTGCCGGTGCGGGTGCCCGCCTGAGGGTTCACATCGGGGGTGCACACCTCCTCGGGGAACTGTCCCGGACCCTTACGGACCCGCCGATCTACTGCGCACGAACGCCACCCAGGTCACCGCCCCGCACACGGCCGCCACAGTCAGATCCGCAGCGACGAGCGCGAATCCGGTGAGTTGCAGAATCGTGGTGACCATGACGATGACGACGATCTCCAGAACGATCGAGAGTGCGGAGGTCGCGAACATCCCGAGCGCCGCCCGCTCGTCGAACGGGATCACCGCGCCGGCCAGCGTGGCGATGGCGAAGATCGCGAAGAACAGCGAGTACGCCTCCGCGATGCGCATCGGATCGTTGCCGATGAGCCCGGTGGCGAACATGGCCGCCGTGAAGACGGCGGTCAACGCGACACCGACGACACCGACGCGCAACCAGAGGACGGACGCGTCGCGCATCCCGATCGCACGCAGCGTCCAGTTGATGTCGCGTGAGCGCCCGATGATTAGTTCTCCCCCGGTCGCAGAGACCAGGACGAGGAACAGGAGCACGATGCCCGGATCGAGCATGTGACTCCGCGCTGCGACGACCAGCCCGGCATCGATGGCGATCATGGCGCCGAACGAGACACGCGATGTGGAGTCGCGCATCCACGTCGCCAGCTCCGTGGCGACGAGCTGGCCGCCGAACGAACGCAGTGCCGGAACCCGCACGGCGACGGTGCCCGCACGCAAATAGCCTCCCGCCGGGTCCGACGAGCTCAGAGCGGCCCCGAGCACCAGCAGTAGTGTGGACAGCCCCGCCAGGGCCAGCACGGCGAGCCAGCTCTGAGGCAGCATCCCACCCCACCAGCCGGTGATGGACGCCACCAGGGAGAACCCGCGGGGACGACCGCCGTCGGCCGCCCATCGGACGAGGTCGACAGCGACGAAGGACATCCCGAGCGCTGCGACGATGACTCCCCACAACCGTCGCTCGCGCGGCGGCACCCGGAGAAGCCCGAGAACGCGCTCGACAGCGAGGGTGACGACCTGGCACAGGAAGCCGAAGGCGACAGCGAGAAGCATGAGCGAGAGGAACGTCGCGACGGGAACCGCGCTGATGCCGGCCAGGAACACGAATGACCCGCCCAGCCCGAGGGCGGCGGCGACGGCGACGGCGACGGCGATGGGGAGGAACTCGGACACCGCGCAGTACCAGCGTGAGGCACCCAGCAGCCTCGCCTGCAAGGCGAGCGGGGACTCGACGGGCAGGAGCATCGTGAGGATCAAAGCAAGGCCGTACGCGGGCAGCGTGAGGATGATCGGCAGCACCGGCACAATGGTCGCTGCCGCCGCCGGATCGTCGATCAGGCCGCCCAGGAGGCTGGAACTCCACACGTACACCCCGGAGTTGTAGGCGAGGAGCAGGATCGCGCCCGCCGCCAGGACGACGTTGCGCTGAACGACGCCGCCGAGTTGGGCCGTGAGGTGATTGCGCGTCGACGCGACGTGCGCGCGAGCAAGGATCGGGAGAACGCTCATCGGCGCGTCCGGATGCCGTCGAGGGTGCTGAACAGCTGCTCGGATCTCATCGCGTGCCGGTCGTCCGAATTGACGATGCCCGCGAAGGTGTCGGCGAGGTCGGCAGAACCTGTCGCGCTCTCGCTGAACGCGCCCAGGAACCGGATACGTCCTCGGTCGAGAACCAGAACGTTGTCGCTGATCCGCGCCGCGACCGCAAGGTCGTGCGTCGAAATGAGAACGATGCTTCCCCGCTCGGCGGCCGCGTTCAGGACGGTGCGCATCACCACCTGCGCTTCCGGGTCGAGGCCCCGGAATGGTTCGTCGAGGATCAGGAGACTCGGTGAGTGCAGGATGTTGGCGAGCAGCATCAGCTTGCGCTTCATCCCGTGGCTGTACTCGCGGATCATCCGGGTCTCCGAACCGGCCATGTTCGTTGCTTCGAACAGGTTCGCCACATCGCCGTCGGAGAGTTCGACCTCGCGCGCAACGGCCGAGAAGCGCAGGAACTCGCGGCCGGTGAGCAGGCTCGGCAGCGGAAGATCGTCTGCACAGAAGCCGACGTGCGTGCGCTGGATCGCTGTGAGCGGCTCACCTCGCAGCCGCACGCTTCCCTGTCGCACGGGAATGAGGCCGAGGAGCGCGTGCAGGAGGGTCGATTTGCCCGAACCGTTCGGCCCGAGCATGGACACCATCGTGCCCGGCTCGATGTCTGCATCGATGCCGTTCAGCACGGCCGGTCGACGGCCGTAGCCCACGACCAGGTCACGGACGATCAGGCCCGGATGGTTGCTCATGTGTTTTCCTTCCGTTGGAACGCGTCCAGAAGGGCACGCCCGTCCTTGCTGAATGGGGTGAGCGCCGCAAGGTGGCTGACAAAGGGGACAGAGAAGAGCAGGACAAGCGGGCTCGGCTCCTCGATGCAGAGCAAGGCGATTCCAATGACGATCACGCCGACGGATGCTCCGGCCGCCGGCCCGCACATCGTGATGAGCGCATCCCTGCGCGGGGCGAAACGCGGTCGCCGGATCTCGGCGGAGAACCAGTCGCCGTGCGCTTCGACGCGGTCGGTCACGCTTCGCGAGTGCAGCAGCCTGATCGAACGTATGGCGGGAAGCGCATGACCGTACTCGTGCACGAGGATCGACAGAGGAAAGAGCACGATCGACGCGAAACCGCTGTACGCCACGGGCGGTCCGAACATCGCGCCGAGGAGCACGATGCCCGGTCCGCCCACGATGGCCAGCGTCGTCAGGCAGAGCAGACTGAACCGCCACGACGCACTGACCGCGAGCCGGAACGCCCGCGGCTGAGCCATCACGGCTGAGCCATCATCGACGACGTCGAAGTGCCCAGATCGCGACACCGATCGATGCCCCCACCACGGCACACACCAACGCGGGAACGACGAGACCGTCCCCCGACTCTGCGCGCACGGTGCCGTCGACCACGGCGACGTCGATAACCAGCGGCACGTGTGCCGACGCCTGGGAGTCGACTGCGTTGAAGATCGCCCAGCCGACCGCGATCGCGGTACCCACGGCACCCACGACGAGTCCGGTCACCAGACCGATCGCACCAGCCACGAGGGCGCCGCGCTTGGTGGACGACGGCGCGGACCTCAGCTGATCACCGAGAACTGTCATTTCTTGCAGGCGACCTTCACTTCGAACCAGCTGGTGTGGACGTACCACTCGAAATTCATGCCCTTCTGCGAGCAGAAGATGAGAACGGCGATGCTGATGGCAGCAGCGAGCAACGCGAGCACGGCGACAAGGACGATGAACGCCACGACCGGCGCCACCCCGTTCGCTACGCCACCGGCGCGCCGTTCAGCGAGCGCTGCCCGCCGCGACACCAGCGCGCCCAGCGGATCGCTCGTCGCAACGCGCGAGGCCAGTTCGAAGACCGCCTCTCGCGTTCTGGAGAGGGAGACCTGCTGGCGGTCGAGAGTGATTGACATCGGAACTCCTTTGAATCCAAACGCCAGATGATACATCTTGTATCTGGAACCTGGCGTTTCAAAGAAGGTACGGTCTGCCCGCGTCCGCTGCAATGTTGTTATTGCATCTATAAGGGACGCGGGGGCCGCCTCACGAGGAGGCGACTCGAGCCGATCAGTCCGACTGTTCCGGTCCGTGCGTCGCCTCAGCGACAGGCTCAAGCGCAGGCCGCGCGGAGAGCAGGGTCAGCGCGAGCAACAGAACGAGGGTCGCGAGACCGACCGTGATCAGCGGGCCGGCGAGCATCCAGCCCAGCTGACTGAAGACGAGGCCGGTGACGTCGGCGCCCGACGTGGGGTTGGTGTACGAGGTGAAGACCGACATCACGTAGAGCAGGATGCCGAGCGCCACCAGGCCGCCGCCGACCAGCCAGAGGGTGAGGACGGCCCGGTTGCGGCGGGGCGAGAAGTCGACCGTGGCGAGGATTCCGCCGCTGGCGGGATGCGCGAGGGCGGGGGCGGCGGTGAGGGCGGGGGCCGTTGCCGGAGCGGGGGCCGCGCCGGTCGGGGGCGCGTAGGGCACCGCTTCCGCCTCCACGACGTCGTACTCAGCGTCCGCCGACGCATCCACTCGTTCCACCCGCTCGGCCCGATCCGCCCGCTCCACCGGGTCGACCGCCCGCGGTGCGGGGCGCTGGAACGCTGCGGTCGCAGCCGCATCCCGCATCCTGGTGGCGGGTCGCTCCCCCGGCTTGGGCTGGTACCCGCGCTGGAAGGCCGGGTCGTAGCGCGGATCGAAATCGCCGCGGTCGGCGGTCTCGCGGTTCGCTTCGTCCACGGCCATCGTGTGCTCCTCGCTCGGGACTCGGAACGGTTCTGGCTCGCAGCCTACCCCTGGTGGCCCGCGCCGGCGCCGGCGTCGGTGTCCCTGGGCGCCGTGAGGGACGCCAGCCAGTCGCGCGCCTCGGTGAACACCTCGTCGCGGTATCGGCGGTCGTAGTCGACGGAGACCTTGTCCGCGCGCGGGTACGAGCCGAGGAAGATCACGGCCGGGCTGAACCTGCGCAGGCCGAGCAGCGCATCCGCCACCCGCTCGTCGTGGATGTGGCCGTCGGCGTCGATCACGAAGCGGTAGCGGCCGAGGGCGTCGCCGATCGGCCGCGACTCGATCAGGCTCAGGTTGATGCCCCTCGTGGAGAACTGTTCGAGCAGGTCGAGCAGGGAGCCCGGGCGGTCGTCGGGGAGCTCGGCGATCAGGCTGGTCTTGTCCGCGCCGGTCGGGGCCGGGACGCTGCGCTCCGTGCTGACGAGGACGAAGCGGGTGACCGCGTTCGGATTGTCGCCGATGTTCGCGGCGAGCACCTCGACGTCGTGGTGGTCGACGATGCCGGGGGGCGCGATGGCCGCGTCCGCCGTGCTGCCCTCGAAGAGCGAAGCGGCCGCGGCCACGTTGCTGGACGCCGGCAGGTGACCGTGCTCAGGCAGGTGCTCGTCGAGCCACAGGTGGCACTGCGCGTACGCAACGGGATGCGCGTTGATCGTCTTCACGTCGGCGAGCGTCGTGCCCGGGCGGGCCACGAGCACGAAGTTGACCGGGACGAGGTACTCGCCGACGATGCGGAGGCCGGGCACGGTGGCCAGCGCATCCTGAGCGACGGAGACGCCGCCCTCGATCGAGTTCTCGATCGCGATCATCGCTGCGACGCTGCGGCCGGAGACCACGTCGGCGAGCGCCTCCCCCACGTTGTTGACCGAGCGCCAGTGCTTGCCGCGCGCTTCGGGGACCTGCGCGAGCGCCGCCTCGGTGAACGTGCCGGACGGGCCGAGGAAGCTGTAGACCTCGTCGACGGACGCGGGCAGTTCGGCGGTGGGCTCGACGGCTTCAGGCATGGCGATCAGCTTAGCCAACCGCCTCTGCACAGGATGAAGTTCTCCACAACCTGACGTAACCCTCTGGCGCGGCGCAGCCCGAGTGGAAGTATGGAGCCATGAACGAACGAGCCGGCACCCCAGCCCAAGCCTCCGACCTGGTCGACATCGACGCTCTGCGACGCGCCTACTACGACCTCAAGCCGGATGTGAGCATCCCGGAGCAGAGGGTGGTGTTCGGCACGTCCGGTCACCGCGGCAGTTCGCTGAACACGGCGTTCAACGAGAACCACATCGCCGCCACTACACAGGCGATCGTGGAGTACCGGGCATCGCAGGGCATCACCGGGCCGCTGTTCCTCGGCGCGGACACGCACGCGCTGAGCGAGTACGCGATGACCACCGCTCTCGCAGTCCTGGTCGGCAACGAGGTGCGCGTGCTGGTCGACGAGTTCGACGACTGGGTGCCCACGCCCGCCCTGTCGCACGCGATCCTGCGCTACAACCGCGCCGGTCACGACGACCAGGCAGACGGCATCGTGGTCACCCCGAGCCACAACCCGCCGGCCGACGGCGGTTTCAAGTACAACCCGCCGCACGGCGGCCCGGCAGACACAGACGCCACGAGCTGGATCGCCAACCGCGCCAACGAGCTGATCGCCGACGACCTCCGCGGCGTCCGGATGAGCGAGCCGAGCGCGGTGGAGACGTACGACTTCCGCGGAACGTACGTCGACGACCTCGAGAACATCATCGACGTGAAGGCCATCCGCGACAGCGGCATCCACATTGGCGCAGACCCGCTCGGCGGAGCGAGCGTCAACTACTGGGCAGCCATCGCGGAGCGGTACGGCCTCGACCTCACGGTCGTGAACCCCACAGTCGACCCCACCTGGAGCTTCATGACGCTCGACTGGGACTCCAAGATCAGGATGGACCCGTCCAGCCCGTCGGCGATGGCGTCGGT
The DNA here is from genome assembly GCF_051161895.1 of Leifsonia araucanica. Lineage (NCBI taxonomy): Bacteria > Bacillati > Actinomycetota > Actinomycetes > Micrococcales > Microbacteriaceae > Leifsonia > Leifsonia araucanica. Next base: position 3,145,127 of record NZ_JBMBTW010000002.1, on the reverse strand, counting down.
GCTCGCGCACAAAGACGACTACGACATCCTCACCGGCAACGACGCCGACGCCGACCGGCACGGCATCGTCACGCCGGACGGCGGCCTGATGAACCCCAACCACTACCTCGCGGTGGCCATCGACTACCTCTATCGCACGCGCACCGAGTGGCGGAAAGACGCAGCGGTCGGCAAGACCCTCGTCTCCTCCTCGATCATCGACAAGGTGGCAGATTCGCTCGGCCGCCGGCTGTGGGAGGTGCCGGTGGGCTTCAAGTGGTTCGTGCCCGGGCTCATCGACGGCTCGGTCGGCTTCGGTGGTGAGGAGAGCGCGGGAGCGAGCTTCCTCCGCTTCGATGGCTCGGTCTGGACCACGGACAAAGACGGCATCCTCTTGGCGCTGCTCGCCAGCGAGATCCGCGCGGTGACCGGCAAGACCCCCTCCCAGCTCTATGCGGAACTCACCGAGAAGTTCGGCGACCCCGTCTACGAACGAGTGGATGCTCCGGCCAGCCCCGCCGAGAAATCCGCCCTCTCCAAGCTCGACGGCGAAGCGATCACCGCCACCGAGCTGGCGGGAGAGCCGATCACGGCCAAGCTCAGCCGCGCCCCCGGCAACGACGCGGCCCTCGGCGGGGTCAAGGTCGAGACGGCGACGGCCTGGTTCGCCGCCCGGCCGAGCGGCACCGAGAACGTCTACAAGATCTACGCCGAGTCGTTCGCCGGTTCCGACAACCTGCGCGAGGTGCAGGAGGAGGCGAAGCGGATCGTCGGCGACGCGCTGGCGGGGGCGTAGCGGCGGGACTCCTTCGCCGGATTGTGTTTCCGGGCCGCCGCCCTGCTGGCGGCGGCCCGTCATAATTGACGATTCTTCAACTCACTGAGGTCGAGAGCCGCGTTCTCCAGGGCTCTCGTACCCGAGTTGGAGTCCCGAAATGCTTCCCTTGCTGTTCCAGCGCGCGAACCGACGGTCGCGCGTTTCCTTTGCTCATGCCTCCGCGGCGCTCGCGGCCGTCGCCGCCGTCGCCGCCCTCGGTGCGACGGCGCTCGCGCTCGCACCCGCTCAGGCCGCGTCGGCCGCGCCGGTGGATGCGGTCACCGCCGTGACCATCCAGGCGCCGGATCCCGCGCATCCGGACACCCCGTTGACCGTGGGTCAGCGGTTCCGCGTCGACGCTCAGTGGGCGTTGCCGTCCGGCGCGCAGCCGGGCGACACCTTCACTCTCTCGTTCCCATCGCCGGTGAGCGGCTATTCGTCGCAGTTCGAACTGCGGGACTCGACCGGCGCGGACGTCGGCAGCTGCGCGGTCGTCTCGACGAGCGTCACCTGCACCGTCGGCCCGTACGCCGCCACCCACTCCGGCATCGCTGGTTCGCTCTACTTCTACGCGACCGCTGCGTCGGCCGCGACGGGCGACGTGCTGTTCAGCGCAGGATCGACGGCGACGATCACGGTCCCGCTGCCGGGCGGCGGCATCCAGCCGGGCACCGGGGGCGGCGGCTGGCCTGCGCCGACGACGCTGACGAAGGGCGGCTGGCAGAACGCCGACGGCACGCTCGGCTGGAACGTCAGCGTGCCGGGCGCCCTCCTCGCGACCGGAGGATCGGAGGTCGAGCTGACGGACACCTACGACAGTCGCCTCACGCTGCACCCCGGCTCGCTCGAGGTGTACCGGGTGCCGATCGCCGGCTGGAACAACGGCGACTGGGGCGCATCGGCGACCAAGCTCACTGAAGGTACCGGCGCAGGCACCTTCTCGTTCACGCCCGCAGCCGCGTCGTTCGCCCTCACCGTGCACCAGCCGGACCCGGCCAGCGTCTACTCCATCTACTACCGGCTCGACGTCCCGGCCGGCATCCCCGACGGCACGGTCTTCGCGAACACCGCAAGCGGCCGCAGCCTCGGCGACGCGCAGGCGTCGGTCGACTACGTCACAGCGGGCGGCGCAGCATCCGGGATCACCCTCCGCAGCATCGCGGTCACCAAGCAGGTCACCGGCGACGGCGTCGCACCCTCCGGCACCTTCCCTGTGACGGTGACCTGCACGTCCGGCGGCTCCCCCGTCAGCGGATACCCGGCGACCGCCGGGATCGCCGCCGGCCAGACGAAGACGTTCCCCGGCATCCCGGTGGGCGCGCAGTGCACGGTCACTGAGACGGACAGCCGCGGCGCCACCTCGGTCGCATACGCCCCCACGGGCGACATCGCGGTGACCCAGGACTCCCCGACGACGATCCCCGTGACGATCACAAACGACTACGCCGCCGTGCCGCCGACCTCGACTCCGACACCCACGCCGACGCCGACGGCGGTCGTGCCGCCGACAACCCCGGCGTCCCCGGCGTCAGGCGCGGCGCCTGTGGCCGGGAGCCCCTCATCCCCGAGCGGCACCCTCGCGCACACCGGAAGCGACACGACCGGGGCCGGGATGCTCGGGATCACGGCAGCAATGGCGGTCGCCGCCGGACTCGGGATGCTCGTGCTCCGTCGCGTCCGCCGCTCGGCCACCCGCCGCTGAGGCCCTGAGCCGCGGGGCGGCTGGTTCCCATCCCAGCCGTCCCGCGCCGCGTGGTGGCGCGACCAATACGCGGCGCTCCTGGTGCGGAGGGTGAAGTGAATCACCGGGTCCCGCCACGACTGGTGCCGCGGCGCAAGGTGCGGACGGGTGCGCTGGGTGGCGCTGCTCTCTGGCCAGCGTTGCTCGTTGCGGCGGCTGCCGGTCAGTCGGCCGCGTGGGCCTCCGCCGCCGGTCCGACGCGTCCGTCGCCCGCGTACCTCACCTCTCCGAGGAAGTAGCCGTGCAGCGGCAGCCACAGGTGCCGATCCGACCAGCGACCGTCGGCATCGAGCGCGGCGGTGGTCCAGCCGATGCTGCCCCACACGCGCAGTTCGACGTCGGCGCCGGGGATGCCGGTCGCGGTGGCCGTGACGGCAGGACCGTGGTCGGGCCACCAGGACCAATCGATCGAGAGCGCGGGCGCGACCAGCTGCACATCGACCGTCGACGATGCGGACTGTCGACGGGCCTGGTCCGTCTGCGTGACCGTGAGGGTGCTCGTGCCTGCGGCGAGACCGGTCACCGGTGGCGATGTCCACGCGCCGGTCGCATCGGCGGCGACGCTGACCGGACCCACCCCACCCGGCCCGGAGATCGCCACCGTTGCTCCCGGTTGGGCCGTGCCGCTGAGGATGGGGAAGTACCGTCCGTCCGCCGTGTCCACGGCGATGACGACCGGCGCAGCGGGGGTCCGGTCGATCGTGACGTCCAACGACGAGGCGGCCGACGTGCCCTGCGCTGCCTTCTGCACGAAGGTCAGAGCGTGCCGCCCATCGGCGTATGCCGCGAGAGGAATACGGATCGTCCACGAACCCGTGGCATCCGCCGGGAAGGTGGAGAAGACGCTGCGGTCGACGGCGGCGGTCACCGATGAGCCGGGAAGGGCGGTGCCCGAGACCGTGATGACGTCGGCGTCGGTGAGCACCGGAGCGCTGGGGGACGGTGACAGGATCACCGGCGCATCCGGCACGGGAGTGGCAGGCGTCGTCGGCGAGGTCGTCGGGGTGGGCGTGGGGGTCGGCTTCGGCTTTGCGGGCGCGGTCGGAACGGTCGCGGGGCGCGGCTGTCCCCCGGCCTGCGGCGTTGACGCTGCGACACCTGGCGTGGCCGCCGGGTCCACCGCGGGCGGCTCGACGGGTGCAACCGTGGGCGCAGGCACGACCGGACGCGGGGGTGGCGCGGCCACCGTCGCCGTCGCGGGCGGCACAGCGGGCTGGGAGGGACCGGACGCCGCCGCGACGTCCTGGTCGCTCGGCGTCGAGGCGATCGTCGACGAGAGCGCGAAGCCTGCCACCGCCACCGCACAGAGCACGAGGCCCGCTCCGACGAGCACGGGAAGACCGGATGCGGTCCCCGCGCTGGCTGCGCCGGCGGTGCCGGCGGTGTTTGCGCTACCAGCACTACTGGCACCCCCCAGCGTCCCCGCCGTCGCCGCCGACGCGGCACCGACGCCGCCGCCCGTCGAGAGCCACGCCGTGTACGCGATGGCCCCGCCGATCCCGGCGGTCAGGGGCAGGAGGATGAGGCCGACCTGGCGGCTGGCGTCTGTGGCCTCGCTTGCGGCGAGGCTGCATTCGGCGCACGTCTCCAGGTGGGCGTCGACGCGGGTGCGCGTGCGCTTCTGCGCCTTGCCGCGGAGGTATGCGCCGAGGTGGTCGATGGTCCAGCGGCACTCGGAGTCGGCGGGGACCGATGCGAGGTGGGCCTGGATCCAGGCCTGGCGGAGGCCCTCGCGGGCGCGGTACGCGAGTGCTGCGGCCGAGTTCGCGCTGAGGCCGAGGAGCGGGGCGAGTTCTCGGGGCGCCAGCCCCTCGACCTCGGTGTACCAGAGCACCTCCTGCCACTCCGGGGAGAGCGTGCGGAACGCGGACATCGCGAGCGTGCCGTTGAGCGCATCCAGTTGGGCTTCCTCGCTGAAGCGGGGGTCCTCGATGAGGTCGGCGTCGTCGACCGCCACCTCGCGGCGTGCGCGTCCCCATCCTGCTGCCGTATTCCTGATCGTCGTGAACAGGTACGGCCGGAAGCCCGACGTCGGGCCGCCGCCCGCCGCGATCGTCTTGAAGATGCGGGCGAAGGACTCGGAGACGAGATCGTCCGCGTCGAGTGTCGGGCTGTGCGAGCGCGCGACCGCGAGGCCCGCCGACGCGTGGCGTCGCCACAGCTCGGCATACGCGTCGCGATTGCCAGAACGGCTCAGCTCGACGAGTTCGCCGTCAGAACGGGTAGAGAGGGCTCGTCGGGCGCTGAAGAGCGCTTTCGGCATGTTTCGACCTCCGGGAACAGGTGACGACCGACCGGATGCCCCTTCGGGAGGACACCTGGTCTTAACCGAGAGAGAGTCCCCAGCACGCGGAACATGACGCGACTGCTGGGGAATTCTCAGATATTTCTCTCAGGCCCTGCGCCGGGCTAATCGCCGTGGCCCTGGACCAGCTCCTCCACCGCCTCGAACGCCCGCGCGACACCGGAGCAGCGCTGCACGTCGCCCGACATCGCCAGGTCCGCGGCGACCTGCGTGACCGCGGTCCGCGCATCCAGCAGCCCGCGATGGTACGCGTCGCGTTCGCCCTGCGTCCGCTCGGCGTCGAAAGAACGGTCGGCGCCGCGCATCCGCCGGCACTCCACAGCGGGGACCAGGATGCTCACCTCGCGCAGCGCGTCGGTGAACAGCAGGATGCTGTCTCTGTCGTCGTCGTAGCCGCCCGCGAGTCCGACGAGCACGTTGCCGTCCCTGGACCAGCGGATCAGTTCCCCGATCAGCGGGTGGTCGATGGCCGGCACGGTCACACCGACGTGGCGACGAGGGCCGCCCACATGGCGACGAGGGCGCCGACCGAGATCACGGCGGCTGCGCCGATCACCACCACCGGCGAACGCCAGAACGGGGCGGAGTGCGAGGGCGTGCCGGCCGGCACCCTCTCGAGCTCTGCCCGGAGTTCAGCGAGCGTCATGCGCTGCTGGCCGAGCACATAAGGGGCTTCGTCGTCGGCGATAGTCATCGGGTGCCTTCATCGAGTCGGGGGTTCGGTAACGGGGCAGCAGGGGGCTGCCGCCGTCACGAAGAGAGACGCAGAATGCGCGCCTCGATGACGCCACGCTCGAAGAAATTCGTGCGTCGGCTCACCGCCGACGGCAGAGAAACGCGCCGGCGGAACGACTCACTAGTACGTCGTACCGCCCGGCACTCCGAAGAACTCCTCCAGCGTCGTCACGCCGGTCGCGTGCAGCTGGGCCGCCAGCGGCGCACCGATGTAGCGGAAGTGCCACGGCTCGAACGTGAACCCGGTGACCGGCACCTTGTCGGCCGGATACCGCAGAAGGAAGCCGAACCGCCACGCGTTCGCCGCCAGCCACTCCCCCTGCGGCGTCTGCGCGAAGCAGGCGGCGAGGGAACACTTCGCCGGGACGGCGCTGATGTCGACGGCGAGCCCGGTCTGGTGCTCGCTGTGCCCAGGCCTGGCCGTGTCGGTGTCCGCGTACGCCTGGCCGTTGCGTGCCACGTCGTCGTTGTAGACCCGCACCTGCGACTCGTACGACCGGTATGCGCTCTGCACCGAGAACTCGAGGCCGGCCTCCGCCTTGCCTGCGGCGAACATCGCGACCAGCGCCGTCGCCACCTCCTGCCGCATCGGCTGGCGGTTCACGTACGTCACGTCCGGGTAGACCAGATCGCCCGGGACGTACTCCGGCGGCTTCAACCCCCGCGGCTTGTTCGCCACGACCCAGGTGCTCGCCGGATCGTCGATGGACTGCGCCGCCTTGTCGAAGCCGACCGCCGTCGGCGTGGGCGTGACCGTCGGCGTGGGGCGCGACGACACGGACGGGTCCCCCGTCGGGCGAGACGGCTTCGAGTGCGGTGTGCCGGAACGCCGTGGGTGGTCGGCCGCCGTCGCCCCGCCCGTCGCGCATCCACTGAGTGCCGCGACGACGATCAGCGCACCGCCGAGAAGCGCGGCCGCCGTCGCGCGGGCACGACGCGGTCGAAGCTCCCCCATGTTCACGCGATGAGCATATCTCGATGCATAGTCACGCGTTCGGTACTCCCAGCCGCGTCGCGGCGGGCGTGCAGGCTACTTGGAGAGGCTCCAGAAGTGGCCGATGGCGCCGGGGTGGTCGACCGTGATCGTCGTGTCGAGGTCGCGGTAGTCGGTGTCCTCGTTGTGGCCGACCATCTTGATGACGACCTTGCCGTCGACCTTCTGCACGGAGGAGACGATCTGCACGTGGTCGAGGGAGTCGTTGTCGTTCCAGTCGAACATCACGATGTCGCCGACCTTGATGTTGTCGCGCTGGTCGAGCGGGTACTCCGTGAGGCCGAGGGCCGCGGCGTTCGCCTGGAAGTACGCATCCATCGACGGCACGTAGCCCCAGGCGGGGCTCCAGTCGGCCGCGGCGTCCTTGTTGTACCAGTCGGCGTTCATCTGCCAGCCGCGGGCGATGAGCGACTGGCTGACGAAGTTGGCGCAGTCGCCACCCACCGGGTTGAGGTCGCCCCACTCCGCGGTGTTGTAGTTCTTCCAGTAGGTCATCGCGTATGCGAGCTGCTTGTCCACCGGCGTCGCGACCTTGTAGTCGTATGCCTTGTCGCTGCTGGCGATGGCCTTGCCGTTCTTGCCGGTGAGGGCCACGTCCACGGCGCCGGCCTGGTAGTTGGCGGCGGGAGGGACGACCGCGACGACCTTGTTGTCGCTGGTGTGCGTGACCGTGGCCTGCTGGCCGCCGATCTGCACGCTCTTCACGTCGTCGAGGTTGTTGCCGGAGATGGTGACCGTCCCTGCACCGGAGACGCTGCCTGCTGCCGGGCGGATCGTGGAGATGCTCGTGCTCTCCGACGACGGGGATGCGCCGGCGACGGCCTTGGTGATGGGCGACGGTTCGCCCGCGCATCCGGTGAGGATGAGCGCGGTGGCTGCGGCGAAGCCTGCTGCCACGATGAGGCGGCGCGAAGGGGTCGTACGGGACTGGCGGAACATGGGACCTTCAGATCGAATGTCGAATGGGGGGGCGTCGGATTCGGGTCTTCTTTCACGGTACGCCTGCTTTTTCGGTGGCACCTGTGCGGGGGGTGTGGTTCGCGTGGATTCGATCCATACATCCGCATGAATGCGCGGAATCCGGGATGCGCGTTCGCTTGTGGCGAACGTTTACACATGACAACTACTTCACGTTGCTGAAACAGTCGCACTGGGTGTAACTTTGCACTCTCCGCAAATTTTTTTGTGCCCCACACCGGTGTGACTCCCGTGGCTCGGGCGTCCCCATTCAGACTCTCGACTCGGAGATTCATGTCAAGCCAAGCATCCGCGGCACCCGCCGCACCGAGGAACGCGATCATGACGCACCGTCAGATCCTGTTCGTCATTTTCGGCCTCATGGCCGGTATGTTCCTGTCCGCCCTCGACCAGACCGTCGTCGGTACCGCCATCCGCACCATCGGTGACGATCTGCACGGTCTGAGCCAGCAGGCGTGGGTCACCACCGCCTATCTGATCGTCTCCACGATCTCCACGCCGATCTACGGCAAGCTGTCCGACATCTTCGGCCGCCGCCCGCTGTTCATCCTCGCGATCGTCATCTTCGTGGTCGGCTCGATCGCCGCCACGTTCTCGACCTCGATGATCGAGCTCGCGGTGTTCCGCGCCATCCAGGGCCTCGGCGCCGGCGGCCTGATGTCCATGCCGCTCGCCATCATGGGCGACATGCTCGCCCCGCGCGAGCGCGCCAAGTACCAGGGATACTTCCTCGCGGTCTTCGGCATCTCGAGCCTCATCGGCCCGCTGGTCGGCGGCCTGTTCGCCGGCGCCAACGAGATCCTGTGGATCGCCGGATGGCGCTGGGTGTTCCTCATCAACGTGCCGATCGGTGTCATCGCGCTCTTCATCGTGATGCGGTTCCTGCACCTGCCGAAGCGAGAACGCGGTTCCGCCCGCATCGACTGGTGGGGTGCGACGGCGGTCGTCGTCGCCCTGGTGCCGCTGCTGCTCGTGGCGGAAGAGGGACGCGACTGGGGCTGGGACAGCGCAGGGGCGATCGCCTGCTACGTGGTCGGCGCCATCGGCATCGTCGCCTTCATCCTGGTCGAGATGGCGATGAAGGACGACGCGCTCATCCCGCTCAAGCTGTTCCGTTCCTCCACCTTCTCGATGGCCACCATCATCGGTGTGTTCGTCGGCTTCGGGATGTTCGGCGCCATGCTGACCCTGCCGCTCTACCTGCAGCTCGTGCTCGGCGCGACGCCGACGGAGTCCGGCCTGCAGATGCTCCCGATGATCCTCGGCCTCATGATCTCCTCGATCGCCTCCGGCCAGATCATCTCGCGCACCGGCCACTACCGGCAATTCCCGATCATCGGCACGGCGCTGCTGTCCGGTGGGTTCTTCTACCTGACGTTCCTCAAGTTCGACAGCTCGTACTGGTTCATCGCCGGCGCCATGCTGCTCATCGGTCTCGGCCTCGGCCAGCTCATGCAGACGCTCACCATCGCCAGCCAGAACTCGGTGGGGCTGAAGGACATGGGCGTGGCGACCAGCGCATCCACGTTCTTCCGCCAGATCGGTGGAACGCTGGGCACGGCCGTGCTGCTGTCGCTGCTGTTCACGGTGATGCCCGGCAACATCCAGACCTCGCTGAGCGACAAGCCGACGCTGACCAATGCTCTGGATGCGGCACTCACGCCGTCCGTGGCGAGCGCGCCGGAGAACAAGCAGATCATGGACACGATCTACAACAAGATCGTGACCCCGCTCGAGGCGAACGCGCAGAAGGGCGCGCACGACGCGGCCGTCGCACAGCTGGTCGCCCAGGGCGTCCCCGCCGACATCGCGGCCACCAAGGTGCCCGCTGCTCCGATCGACTTCTCGAACGCCGACCAGCGTTCGCAGGTGGTCGAGAAGGCGGTGCCCACGCTGCAGACCCAGCTGAAGAAGTCCGACTCCGCCGGTGGCGCCAGCCTCGACGACACGTCGTTCCTCAACGGCGCCGACAAGCGGCTCTCCAAGCCGTTCCTGGTCGGCTTCAACCAGTCGGCCATCGAGGTCTACTGGGTGGCGCTGATCGTGGTCCTGATCGCGTTCGTGCTCACCTGGTTCTTCAAGACGCCGCCGCTCCGGGCCAAGTCGGCCCTCCAGGAGGCGGCGGACGACGCGGCGGACGCAGCGGATGCGGCAGCCGACCGCGAGCGTGTGCTCGCCGGCACCGTGGCTGCGGAGAGCGACGAGGAGTACGACACAGGCATCCTCGCCCACCGCGCTGCCGACGACTTCGGCGCACTGATCGAGCCGGGAGCCGACACGGCCTCCCTGCGCGCCCAGCGCCCGAAGCCGGCTGCGGAGTAGGTTCAAGCGCATCCAGCGGCCGTCGCCCTCGCGGGCGGCGGCCGCTGTGCGTTGTGGGTGCGCGAGCCCCGAACCGCGCCCCGCGACGGTAACGATTCGGTCACGACGCGACGACCGCGCAGAGTCGCCATGACAGCCTCACGACGGCCGTCCGCGCGTCCCGAACCCCCGGAATTGTTGGGCAAGACGCAGAATCGCCCACAGCGCGAGCGACAGAATGCCACATCCGCGGATTGGTGCCGATGAGAGCGCGACCACGCTCGCGCTTGACACCGCCCGCAATGCCTGCATATTCTCTGTGGCAACGCGTGAGAGCGCTCTCACACCAGTGGTTGAGAGCGCTCTCAGCGCCCCACCACCAGACCACGCACACAAGGGAGTGACCGTGAAGTTCTCACGACGCACCAAGGTTGTCGCCGCCGTTGCAGGCGCCGCATCCTTCGCCCTCCTCGCCGCAGGATGTTCATCCAGCGGTGGAGACAGCGGCAGCAGCTCGAACCCGATCACGTTGACCGTCACCACGTTCGGCACGATGGGATTCGACAAGCTCTACTCGCAATACGAGAAGGAGCACCCGAACATCAAGATCAAGGCGACGAACATCGACACCGGTGACAACGCCCTGACCGACTGGCAGACCAAGGAAGCGGCCGGAAGCGGCCTCCCCGACGTCCAGGCCGTCGAAGAAGGCTGGCTCAGCAAGGTCATGCAGGTCTCCACGGACTTCAACGACCTGAAGGACTACGGAGCCGACAAGATCAAGGACCGCTGGGTCGACTGGAAGCTCAAGCAGGCCACCGACAAGGACGGCCGCATCATCGGCTACGGCACCGACATCGGGCCGGAGGGCCTCTGCTACAACAGCAAGCTCTTCGCCGCCGCCGGTCTGCCGAGCGACCGCGACTCCGTCGCCAAGCTGTTCGGCGGGGACAACGCCACCTGGGAGGACTACTTCAAGGTCGGCCAGCAGTACAAGGCCGCCAGCGGGAAGCCGTTCTACGACCAGTCCGGCTTCCTCTGGAACGCCATGGTGAACCAGCAGCCGGAGGGCTACTACACCAAGGACGGCAAGCTCAACATCGAGGACAACTCCACGCTCAAGGGCCTGTGGAGCCAGCTCGCCGGTGGAGCGGCTGCCGGCCTCTCCTCCAACCAGACCCAGTGGGACTGGGGCAAGGGCAAGGCGTTCACCGACGGCTCGTTCGCCACGTTCGTCTGCCCGGGCTGGATGCTCGGCGTCGTGCAGGGCCAGGTCAAGGCCGGCGGCGGCGACGCAGCGACCGGTTGGGACTTCGCCAACGTCTTCCCCGGCGGCGCAGCCAACTGGGGTGGATCGTTCCTGACCGTCCCGAAGCAGTCGAAGCACCCGAAGGAGGCCGCTGACCTCGCCGCCTGGCTGACCACCGCCAAGTCGCAGGTCGCCACCTTCCAGGCCGCGGGCACCTTCCCGTCCGTGACCGCAGCGCAGTCCGACTCCGGCGTGACCGGCGAGAGCGACCTGACGAAGTTCTTCAACAACGCTCCGATCGGTCAGATCCTCGCCGAGCGTGCGAAGGGCGTCGTCGCCCAGTACAAGGGACCGGACGACTCGGTCATCCAGTCCCAGGTCTTCGGCCCGTCCGTGCAGGAGCTCGACTCCGGCAAGGCGAACGGCGACCAGGCCTGGGCCAACGCGATGAAGCTGCTCAACCAGCTGGTCGTCAGCAAGTAGCATCCAGCACCGACCGGGCCCCCGCCGCGCAGGCGGCGGGGGCCCGCACCCTGGGGAGAACCAGCGCATGACCTCCGTGACAACACCGCCCACCGCGGCCGACGCCGATGGCACAGGCGCCGCCGACCGCACAGACCGCACCGACCGCAGCGACCGCCGCAAGCAGGATCGGGATGCGCGCCGCGCCCTGACCCCGCGTCAGAAGCTGAGCCGCTTCGACGTCAAGGCGTCCCCCTACTTCTACATCGCACCGTTCTTCGTGCTGTTCGGCCTGGTCGGACTGTTCCCGCTCGTCTACACGTTCGTCGTGTCGCTGAACAAGTGGAACCTCCTCACCGGCCCCGGCGAGTGGGTCGGCCTCGGCAACTACGTCGCCGAGCTGAGCGACCCGTTCTTCTGGAACTCGCTGTTCAACACCCTCAGCATCTTCCTGCTGTCCGCGATCCCGCAGCTGATCGGCGCCGTGCTGATCGCCGCGATCCTGGACCAGAACATCCGGGCCAAGACGTTCTGGCGGATGAGCGTCCTCATCCCGTACGTCGTCACGCCCGTCGCTGTCACCCTCATCTTCTCCAGCGCCTTCGACGAGAAGTACGGCCTGATCAACAACCTGCTGCAGTCCGTGCACCTCTCCCCGATCAACTGGAAGACCGAGACGTTCCCCGCGCACGTCGCCATCGCATCCATGGTCAACTGGCGCTGGACCGGCTACAACGCGCTGATCCTGCTCGCCGCAATGCAGGCCGTGCCGCGCGACATCCACGAGTCGGCCGCGCTCGACGGCGCGGGCGCGTTCCGCCGCTTCTTCTCGATCACCCTGCCGAGCATCCGGCCCACGATGATCTTCGTCATCGTCACGGCCACCATCGGCGGCCTGCAGATCTTCACGGAACCGAAGCTGTTCAACCCGTCCAGCGCCGTGCCGGGCGGACCGCAGCGGCAGTACCAGACCACCGTCCTCTACCTGTGGGACATGGCGTTCAACCGCCAGAACTTCGGCAAGGCATCGGCCATCGCCTGGCTGCTGTTCATCATCATCGTCGCGTTCGGGGTGCTGAACTTCCTCATTTCCCGGCGCATCGCATCCACAGAGGCCCGGATGGGCGCCAAACGCACCGCACGTCGGCTGGCGGCTTCACGCGCCACGGCGGGGGCGGGTGACGCGGGCAGTGGGAACAGTGACGACACGGCCACCGAGGGCGACCTCGCCCTGGTCGCCGCAAGCGAGGAGAAGAGATCATGACCGCCACCGTCGACCGCAACGGCCAGGCAGAGCAGCGCTCGCCCCGGGCGGCAGCGCCGAAGGCCGGCACGCAGAAGGGCCGGGCGCCGAAGCGCCGCGCGCTCGGCATCGACCGCCGCCCCGGTTTTCTCACCTACGGCCTGCTGATCGTCGTGTTCATCGGCGGCGTCTACCCGCTGTGGTGGTCCGTCGTCGCCGGGTCGAGCCCGAGCAGCGTGCTCACCTCCACATACCCTCCTCTGCTTCCCGGCGGACAGTTCTGGACCAACGTCGCACAGGTGCTCGACACCGTGCCGTTCTGGCTGGCTCTCGGCAACTCGCTCATCGTCGCGAGCATCATCACCATCTCGGTGGTCGGGTTCTCGACGCTCGCCGGCTACGCGTTCGCGAAGCTGAAGTTCCGCGGTCGCGAGGGGCTGATGGTGTTCGTCATCGCGACCCTCGCCGTGCCGACCCAGCTGGGCATCATCCCGCTGTTCATGGTGATGAAGCAGTTCGGCTGGACGGGCACCCTGGGCGCGGTCATCATCCCGACCCTGGTGACCGCGTTCGGCGTGTTCTTCATGCGTCAGTACCTGGTGGACGTGATCCCGGAGGAGCTGATCGAGGCCGCACGCGTCGACGGCGCCAACATGATCCGCACGTTCTGGCACGTCGGCGTCCCCGCCGCGCGTCCCGCGATGGCGATCCTCGGCCTGTTCACCTTCATGACCGCGTGGACGGACTACCTGTGGCCGCTGCTCGTCGTGCCGCAGAACCCGACCCTGCAGGTCGCGCTGAGCCAGCTGCAGTCGGCCAAGTACGTCGACTACTCGATCGTGCTCGCCGGCGCCGTCATGGCCACCATCCCCCTGCTCATCCTCTTCGTGCTCGCCGGCAAGCAGCTGGTCTCCGGCATCATGGCCGGCGCGGTGAAAGGCTAAGAATGACCTTCCAGACCACCGACTGGCCTGCTGGTTTTCTGTGGGGGTCGGCGACCGCCGCTGCCCAGATCGAGGGCGCAGCGCACGAGGACGGCAAAGAGGACTCCATCTGGGACCACTTCGCGCGCATCCCGGATGCCGTCGCCGGCGGGGACACCCCCGAGGTCGCCGTCGACCACTACCACCGGATGCCGGCCGACGTCGCGCTGATGAAGCAGCTCGGCCTGCAGTCGTACCGGTTCTCGATCTCGTGGGCGCGCGTGAAGCCGGGCGACCGCTTCGTGAATCGCGCGGGGCTCGACTTCTACAGTCGCCTGGTCGACGAGCTGCTGGATGCGGACATCCTGCCGTGGCTCACGCTCTACCACTGGGATCTGCCGCAGACGCTCGAAGACGCGGGCGGCTGGGCGAACCGCGACACGGCGTACCGTTTCCGTGACTATGCTGGGGCGGTCTACGACGCTCTCGGCGACCGGGTGAGCCACTGGACCACGTTCAACGAGCCGCTGTGCTCGTCGCTGATCGCGTACGCGGCCGGTGAGCACGCTCCCGGTCGTCGGGAGCCGCGCGCGGCACTGGCGGCGCTGCACCACCAGCACCTCGCACACGGGCTCGCGGTGCAGACGCTGCGGGATGCGGCGGGCGCGCCCGGCACAGCCTCCTCCGCCGCCGCCTCCGCCGCCGCGCTGCGCGTCGGCATCACGCTCAACCTCACCAACGCCGTGCCGAACGACCCGTCCGACCCGACGGACCGCGAGGCCGCCCGCAGGATCGACGGCCTGTGGAACAGGATGTTCCTCGAGCCGCTGCTCCTCGGCAGCTACCCGGACGACGTGCTCGACGACCTCCGCGAGCACCGTTTCGAGGAGCTGGTGCACGACGGCGACCTCGCCACCATCGCGCAGCCGATCGACTTCCTCGGCGTGAACCACTACCACGACGACAACGTCTCCGGGCATCCACTGCCGGCGGATGCGGTCCCCGGCCTCACGCCGACGGACCGGCCGAAGTCGTCGCCGTTCGTCGGCAGCGAGTACGTGACGTTCCCGTCGCGCCACCTGCCGCAGACGGCGATGGGCTGGGAGGTCAACCCGGACGGGCTGCGCACCCTGCTCGTCCGGCTCGGCCAGGAGTACCCGGCCCTTCCGCCGCTCTACATCACCGAGAACGGCGCGGCGTACAACGACACGGTCGCTGACGACGGACGCATCCACGACACGGAACGCGAGGCGTACATCCTCGCTCACGTGGATGCCGTCCGCTCCGCCATCGCGGAGGGTGCCGACGTGCGCGGCTACTTCGTGTGGTCGTTCCTCGACAACTTCGAGTGGGCCTGGGGATACGAGAAGCGCTTCGGGATCGTGCGGGTGGACTACGAGACGCAGGGGCGTACCGTGAAGGAGTCCGGTCACGCGTTCGCCCGGCTGATCGCGGAGGCACGGAGCACGGCCGCCACGCCCAGCCGCTCCGCCGAGCCCGTCGGCTCTAGCATGGGTCTTGCGGTAGAAAGGTGACCCGATGACGTCGGAGCAGGTGGACGGTCGCGCCGTTCCCACCCTCGAAGCGGTGGCGGCGCGTGCGGGAGTCTCGCGCGCCACCGTGTCCCGCGTCGTGAACGGTTCCACGAAGGTCACACCCGAGGTGACGGAGGCGGTCACCAAGGCCATCGCCGACCTCAACTACGTGCCGAACCGCGCCGCCCGCTCCCTCGCATCCCGTCGCACGCAGGTGATCGCCCTGGTCGTGCCGGAGTCGACGGCGAAGGTCTTCGCCGACCCGTTCTTCGCATCCATCGTCCAGGGCGTCGCCCTGCACCTGGCCGACACGGAGTACACGCTCAACATGGTGATCTCGTCGGAGCTGAACCCCGACAAGACCAGGCGGTACCTGATGGGCGGCAACGTCGACGGCGCCCTCGTCGTCTCCCACCACTCCGGCGACCACTCGTACGCGCAACTCGGCTCGACACTGCCGATCGTCTACGGCGGCCGCCCGGTGAGCGAGACCGAGCACAACGCCTCCTTCGTCGACGTCGACAACGTCGCGGGAGCGGCGGGCGCGACCGAGCACCTGATCGAGCGCGGCCGCCGCAACATCGCCCTCATCACGGGCCCCCAGGACATGCCCGCCGGCCTCGACCGCTTCACCGGCTGGCACAGGGCGATGGATGCGCACGGCCTCGACACGTCCCTGGTCGAGTACGGCGACTTCTCCCCCATGTCCGGCATGGAAGCGATGCGCCGCCTCCTCGCCCGCGGCGTGCCGATCGACGGCCTGTTCGCCGCCAACGACCAGATGGCGGCCGGCGCATACTCGGCGATCCTGGAGTCCGGCCTGAGCATCCCGGGCGACATCGCGGTCGTCGGCTACGACGACGACTACTTCGGCCTCACGGCGACGCCGCCCCTGACCACCGTGCACCAGCCGTCTGTCGGGCTCGGCGAGACGATGGCGGAGGTGCTGGTGCGCCGTATCGAAGGCGAACCGGTGGACAGGGTGACGCTGCTGCCCACGGAGCTGGTGGTGCGGCAGAGCTCGTAGTGGTGAGGCGGCCGGTCCCCGCGCTACCCCAGCGCCCGGAACACCCGGTTCCCCAGCACCGCGAGCACGAACCCCGTCGCCACGATCGCCGCAACACCCCCGGCGTACGCCACGAACAAATGCTGGCTCGCCCCGTCCTGCGCGGAGAAGTACGTCACCAGCAGCGCCGCGACCGCTCCGACGGCGCAGACCACCGCGATCCAGAGCAGGGCCCACAGTTTCGTGCGCACCGGGCGTTGGGCGGTGGGCACGCGCAGCCAGGAGTAGAGCAGGCCGGCGATGCAGCCCCAGAATGCCACCACGAGCATCCCGGCGACCACGTCGCTCGGCCGGTGCCACTGCTCCACCAGCGTGGATGCGCCTGCCGCGATCGTGAAGATCGAGCCGATCACCGCGGCCAGCGGACGGAAGCGCGGGGATGCGACGAGGAAGACGACGAGCGCCGCCGACGCAGCGACGGTGGTGTGCCCGGACGGCAGGGAGTTGGCGAGGCCGACGTCCACGCCTTTCGACGGGCGGCTGAGCACCGTGTATTTGAGCAGCTGGGTGCTGCCGTTGGCGAGTGCCGCTGCTGCGACGGCCACGAAGAAGACCGCCCAGTTGCGGCGGAACGCCACGATCGCGAGGGCGGCGATACAGCCCAGGATGACCGAGGCGGCCGGCAGCGCGTTGAGGAAGGTGTGGGCGAACTCGATCAGGTCGCCCTTCCACGCGTCGGCCCCCGCGAAGGCGCGTTCGTCGATGACCTGGCCCATGTAGCTCTGCACGAACACCAGGTAGATGAGGGCGAACACCACGGCCGTGCCCAGCGCACCCCAGACGAAGGGCAGAGGGCGGAGCGCGGTTCGCATAGTGCCCCAGCCTCCCATACCGTTCTTGGTGTTCTCCGGGCGGGTGCTCCGGGGTGTCTGGAATCGTGTCGGGAATCGCGTCAGGAATCCGTCGACGGACAGTGGATGCGCGCCCGCTACCCCTCCACGAACCGCACGGCGGGCTCCGCGGCGGCGAACCGCGCCCGCATCACGCCGATCGCGTCCGGGTTGCTGTCGACCAGCAGGAACCGTCGGCCGAGGGCGGCGGCAACCGCTCCGGTCGTCCCACTTCCCGCGAAGAAGTCGAGCACCCAGTCGCCTTCGCGGCTCGACGCCTGCACGATGCGGCGGAGGATGCCTTCCGGCTTCTGGGTGGGGTACCCGGTCTTCTCGCGGCCGGTCGGCGAGACGATGGTGTGCCACCACACGTCCGTCGGCAGCTTGCCCAGCTCCGCCTTCTCCGCCGTCACCAGGCCGGGCGCCATGTACGGCTCCCTGTCGACCGCCGACGAGTCGAAGAAGTAGCCTGCGGGGTTCTTCACGTAGACCAGGATCGTGTCGTGCTTGGTCGGCCACTTGTTCTTCGACTTCGCGCCGTAGTCGTAGGCCCAGACGATCTCGTTGAGGAACGATTCGCGGCCGAACAGCGCATCCAGCAACACCTTGGCGTAGTGGGCTTCGCGGTAGTCGAGGTGCAGGTAGAGCGTGCCGTGGTCGGCGAGGATGCGCCACGCCTCGATCAGGCGCGGCTCGAGGAACGACCAGTAGTCGTCGAAACGGTCGTCGTAGCGCAGCAGGTCGCCTTTGATGCGCTCGTAGCTGCGCCCTTTGAACCCGGTGACGCTGCCCGCGCCGCCCGCCGACCGCACCGACGTGGTGCTCCGCCTGGTCTGCGACCGGCCGGTGTTGAACGGCGGGTCGAGGTAGATGAGGGTGAACGACTCGTCCGGCAGGGCGGCCACGATGTCGAGGTTGTCGGCGTGCACGACGGTGCTCGGCGCATCCGGATGCCAGGCCACGGGAGGGAGGGCCGCATCCGCGGTGGCGTCGTCCTGCATTCCACCATTCTCGCAGTGTGTGCGCCGGGTCGCCGCCGCGTCGCCCGTCGGGGTTAGCCTGGCGGGATGAGTCTCACCGTGGTGAAGCAGCCGGAGTCCTCCCGTTACGTGCTCGTCAAGGACGGAGAGCAGATCGGCGTCGCCGAGTACGACCTGCGCGACGACGCGATCGTGTTCACGCACACCGTGATCGACGAGGAGAAGCGGGAGAAGGGGATGGCGTCGACGCTGGTGCAGGAAGCGCTCGACGACGTGCGCGCGAACACCGACCTGCGCGTGGTCGCGACGTGCCCGTACGTGCGGCACTGGCTCAGGGAGCATCCCGGGTATCAGGACCTGCAGTCGCGCTAGACGGCACATCGATCCGGATCGTGCCGCCCTCCCAGATGCCCTTGTCCCCGTCGCCGGGCAGCGGGGCGGGAGCGGGGAGCATGGACTGCCGGTCGAGCTCGACCTGAGCCTCGTGACGGGTCGGCGCGAACACCTCGTCGCCGATGCCGACGATGCTGCTCGACGACCCTCCCGACGTCTTCGTCTTGTCGGAGAAGTCGATCCAGCCGAGCCTCGACGCCACGACAACGAGCACCACTGCGGCCACCACCGCGCCGACGATCCACCAGTTCACGCCGGTCAGGCTACCCGAAAGCACTGAGAATGTCCCCCATCCGGGGGCGAACAGCAGTGGATGCGCGCACCGGCAGCACGAGCAGCGCGCCGGTCACCGGGTGGTCGACGGTCTCGACCGGGTGCCCGTAGACAGCGCTCAGCCGCTCGCCGGTGAGGACGTCGCGCGGGGCTCCGTCCGCGACCACACGGCCGTCGGCGAGCAGCACGACCCTGTCCGCGTACGCCGCGGCGAGGTTCAGGTCGTGCAGCACGGCGAGCACGGCGGCGCCGTCCGCCGCCAGGCCGGCGGCGAGCGCGAGCACCTGCTCCTGGTGGCCGATGTCGAGCGCGTCCGTCGGTTCGTCGAGGAGCACGACGCGGCAGCGCTGGGCGAGCACCCTGGCGAGGGAGACGCGGGCGAGTTCTCCGCCGGAGAGGGTGGTCACATCCCGGTCGGCGAGGTGGGCCGTGTCTGTGCTGGCGAGCGCGGCGGCGACGATCTCGTCGTCGGTGGCGTCTGCGCCGTCCGACGGGAGACGTGACCACGGCATCCGCCCCATTGCGACGACCTCGCGCACCGGGTAGGAGAACGACACCCCCTTCTGCTGCAGCAGCACGCTGCGCAGGCGGCCGAGCTCCTGCACCCGGATGCGCGCCAGCGGCCGTCCGTCGATGGTCGCCGTTCCGGCGTCCGGCGTCACGTCGCCCGCCAGCACGGAGAGCGCCGTCGACTTGCCTGCGCCGTTCGGGCCGATGAGGGCGACGAGTTCGCCGGGGCGCACCGCGAGATCCACGTCGGACAGCAGCGCCCTGCCGTCCACGGTGAGGCTGACGCCGCGCAGGTCGGCGCTCACGCTGCTCCCTCCTTGGCGGCGATGGTGCGCCGGAGCAGCACAAAGAAGACCGGGCCGCCGACGAGGGCCGTGAACATCCCGATCGGCAGGTCGGCGAACGGCACGACCGTGCGTGCGGCGAGGTCGGCCGCGCTGATCAGCAGGGCGCCGCCGAGGGCGCTGGCCGGGATGAGTGCGGCGTGCGCAGGGCCGATCAGCAGCCGCAGCAGGTGCGGGATGATCAGGCCGACGAACGCGATGATCCCCGCGAATGACACGGCGACGGCGGTGAGCAGCGCCACCAGGAGGATCGCCACCAGCCGCACCCGCTCCACCGGGACGCCGAGGTGCCTGGCGCTGCGTTCGCCGAGCGCGAGCGCATCCAGTCGCCTGGCCAGCAGCCACGCGCAGCCCACCCCGACGACCAGCAGGGGCGCGGTGACGGCGACGGCCGCCCAGGTGGCTCCGTTGAGAGAACCGAGCTGCCAGAACATGATCTGCTCGCGGCTGGCGGTGTCCGCCTGGAAGACCAGGAAGGCGATGATCGCGTTCGCCACGGCATTGATCGCGATGCCGGTGAGCACGAGCATCAGCACCTGGGTGCGGCCTCGGGCGCGGGAGAGCAGGTAGACGAGCACGGTGGTCAGCACGCCCATGATGAAGGCGGCGAGCGGGATGCTCGCCGGGCCGAGCTGCTGCAGGTCCAAGACGATCACGGCGCAGGCTCCGACGGCGCAGCCGGCGGAGACCCCGACGACGGCCGGCTCGGCCAGCGGGTTGGCGAAGACGCCCTGCATCAGCGCGCCGGCCACGCCGAGCGCAGCACCGACGACGATCCCGAGCGCCACCCGCGGGAACCGGATGTTCCACAGTGCGCCGTCCGCGTAGGTCGCCGCCCCGCTCGCCGCAGGTCCGATGCCGATGCGGCGGCCGATGGATGCGACGATCTCGGCGGGAGAGAGCGCGAACTGGCCGACGGCGGACGAGAGCAGCACGGCGGCGGCGAGCAGCACCACGAGGGCGACGAGCACGGGGACGCGGCGGCGGCGCGCGCGGGTGACGGCGCTGAGACGCTGGCCCTGCTCAGCGCGCTGCCGCTGCCGGGGGTGGGTGGCGGCCTCGACACTCGTCACCTGCCGGCCCCCGGCCGGTACAGCGCGTCGGCGAGCGACAGCAGCACCGCGGGCGTCGTCGGGCCGAACGACAGCAGCTGCCCGTCGTTCATGTCCACGATCCTGCGGTGCTGTCCGGCCGCCGTGTCCGCGACGCCCGGCCGCTGCAGCAGACCGTCGACGCCGCCCGTGGAGGCGAGGCCGTCCGTCATCATGAGGAACACATCCGGGTTCGTCGCCAGCAGCGCCTCGCTGTTGGCGGGCTTCGCGCCCGTGATGCCCGCCTCGGTCGCCACGTCGACGGCGCCGAGAGCTCCGATCAGGTCGTCGGCGCCCATCCCCTTCCCGAACAGGAAGAACACTCCAGCGCGGCCGCGCACGTAGAGCATGGCCGCACGCAGCCGGTCGTCGCCGGTCGGCGCCATCTCCGCGATGGTCTTCTTGGCCGCCGCGAGGTCGCCCGCCACGCGAGCGGCGAGCCGCTTGCCGTCCGCGTCGAGCCCGACAGCGTGAGCGACCGTCTCGATCTGCGAGCCGATGGCGCCGATGCTGCGTTCCGCGTCGAAGAACACGACGGTGACCCCGGATGCGCGGAGCTGGTCCTGCACGTCGCGCGGCCCGAGCGTCGTGTCCGTGAGCACCAGCGTCGGGTGCAGCGCGAGGATCGCCTCGCCGTTGAGCTCGTGCCCGTTCTGGGTCACCAGCGGCAGTTTCGACATCACCCCGAGCGTGTTCGAGGCTCCCCGGCCGACGAGCGCATCGCCGAGCCCCAGGCCCACGACCGTCTCTGCGAGGGTGCCGTAGACGTCCAGGGCCAGGATGCGGCTGGTGTCTGCGACCGTGACCCTGGTGCCGGAGGCGTCGTCGACCGTCACGGGCAGCGTCGGCTTCGGCGCGGTGGTGATCGGCACGACGTCGGCGACGGGCGCGGCGGTCGACGGGCCGGTGATGGTGCGCGGGTCGGCGAGGCCGCTCCGCGCATCCCGTGCCGTGGCCGTGGTGCTCGGCGCTGGTGATGTCGCCGACGTCGCCGCCGTCGCGCCGCATCCCGAGAGCGTCGCGACCACGGAGACGACGGCGGCCAGCCGCAGGAGGCGGGCGGACCGCGACGGCCGCCGACGCCCGTGGGCGGAGCCGACGGCCCCGCCCACGGGTGCTTCGGTGCTGGAGGTCACGCCTGCGCCACCGCCTGGGTGGATGCGCGGCGCCGCACGGCGACGACCGCCGCGATCCCGACCAGGACCATCAGGCCGCCGAGCAGCGGCCAGCCGCCGGCATCTCCTCCGCCGGTGGTGGCGAGGCTGGACGCTGTCGCGCTGTCGCAGGCGACGGATGCGCCGAGCGGCAGGCTGAACGAGACGGGGTCGAGCGCGGTGCCAGCCTCGTAGAACCCGGCGAACGCGGATGCGCCTGCCGCGGTGAGCGTGACGGGAGCGTCCGTCGCGGTCACCCGGGAGCCGGATGCTCCTCCGTTCAGCGCGACGGAGGCGAACGCGATCCCGGAATGGTCGCTGGCGGCGCCTCCCATGTCGGTCGAGTGCACGTCGGCGACGATGGTGGCCGAGTCCGGCCCCGTCACGCGGAGGGCGATGTTGGAGAGCA
This sequence comes from Leifsonia araucanica, assembly GCF_051161895.1. NCBI lineage: Bacteria > Bacillati > Actinomycetota > Actinomycetes > Micrococcales > Microbacteriaceae > Leifsonia > Leifsonia araucanica. Next base: position 3,122,815 of record NZ_JBMBTW010000002.1, on the reverse strand, counting down.
CGAGGCTGAGGACGCCGCCGTGACCGGAGAACGAGACGCTGCCGGGGAAGCGCGCGATGCCCTTCTCGTCCTCGGTGTTGTAGCTGCCGGAGCCGTTCGACCAGCCGAACCGGCCGTCGGCGTACGTCACGCCGGAGAGGGTCCACGATCCGTTCGCGATTCCGCCGGAGATGTAGGTGCGGAAGCTCGACTTGAGGCCCCAGCTCATGGTCGCGTCGTCGATCGAGCGGGCGACGCAGACCGGCTCTGCGACCGCGGTGGGTGCGGTCACGACAGCGGGGACGGCAGGGTCGACGGGCGGGGTGACCACCGGCGGCGCCGTGACGGTGTGCGAGACCGGAGCGGCCGTCGAGCCGGCGAATGCGGAGGGGTCGGCCGGGGTGAACGTGGCCGACAGCGTGCGCTCGCCCTGGGGAAGGGTGGAGATGCGGGTGGTGGCCTGGCCGTCGCGGAGCACGAGGTTGCGCGCGACCACGGTGCCTCCGTCGAGGATGCTCACGGTGCCTTCGGCCTTCGGCGAGACGGTGACGGTCACATCCACACCGGCGCCCGCGGCCGAGCTGACCGAAGAGGTGGTGAGGCTGAGGGTGGTGGCGACAGGCGTCACGGCGGGGACGGCGAACGCGATCGGCGTGTACGTGTCCTGGCTGCGGTCGGCCGAGCCGTGCGCGGCGAAGGTGTACACGCCGCACTCCTCGGTGGAGCAATCGACCTGGCGGCCGTTCGAGGTGAAGTCCTGCGCGATCCCGCTCAGTGTGGTGGTGAACGCGCCGTCCGCTCCGATCGTGCGCACCCACGCGACGCCCTGGAAGAGCGAGGCGGTGAGGTTCCAGGCCGGCTCGTTCGCGGCCGACTTGGGTCCGACGCCGACGTAGACACCAGGCACGGCTCCGCCGGTCGCGGCGAAGCCCGCGCCCGTGACGGTGATGGATGCGCCGGCGGGGTCGAGCCCGGTGGCCGGGGCGACGGTGACGGATGCGGGGGCGGGCGCGCCGACGGCGGTGACCGTCACGCTCACGGCCGAGGCGGTGGATGCGGCGAAGGCGGTGGCGTCGGACGGGGCGAACGACGCGGCGATCGCGTGCGAGCCGACCGCGAGGCCGCTCGTCGTGAGAGCCGCGGTGGCGCCGGAGACGGTCGCCGTCCCCAGCGTCGTCGCACCATCGGTGAAGGTGACGAGGCCCGCGGCGGCCGGGCTGACCGTCGCCGTGACGGTCACGGGCGAGCCGTCCGTGACGCTGGCGGCGCTCGATGCCAGCGCGAGCGTGGTGGAGGCGGGCGGGGCGGGAGCGTAGACCAGCGGGGTGATCGAGTTCTGGCTGGTGTCGCTCATCCCCTGGCCGTGGCCCTTGGAGGTGTAGACCGCGTACGCCGGGACGGATGCGCTGGCGGCGGGGACGGTGACCGTGACGGAGAACGTGCCGTCCGCGTTCATCGGCGCCGTGCGGCCGGACGGGCTGGTGCCGTCGACGTTGCCCGGCGCGATCCAGACCGTCTCACTGCTGAGCAGGCTGCTCGCTCCGAGGTAGAAGCCGGGCAGTCCGGCCGGGCCGACGCCCAGGTAGATGCCCTGCGTGCTCGGGGTGAAGCCGCTGCCGCTGAGCGTGATCGTGCCGCCCGCTGCCGGGACCTGCTGGGCGGAGACCGCCGGCCCAGCCGCGTGGGCCGGGGTGGCGACGGCGGTGACGCCGAGCGTCGCCAGGGCGGTCGCGACCAGGGCGGCGAGCAGACGCGTGCCGCGTGCTCTGGCCGGTGCCGTGGCGGCTGTGGGCGGGGAACTCATCGATCTCATGGCGCTCCTGTGAGCGGGTCGGCACACCGCCGACCCGCTGGACTCTGAATGGTGTGGTTAGGTAAGGCTTAGCTAACTAAGCTTTGCCTAACCTAACAAGAGCGCCGCTCCGAACGCAATCGAGCCCAGGGTTTTTCCTCGCAAGACGACGACGAAAAAGCCTGGGCTCGATGGATGCACGGGGCGCGAGAGGGCTACGGCACGCGGTACAGCCACTCCGGGGTGCCGAACTTCTCGGCGACCAGCTTCTCGGCGGCGGCGTACTCCTCCGGAGTGATGTCGCCGGGGGTGGCGCCGTAGAGCTGCGTGAAGGTCTGCTTCATGCGCTCGATGATCTCGGCGCGGGTCATGCCGGTCTGGCTGCGCAGGGGGTCGACGCGCTTCGCGGCGCTGGTGATGCCCTTGTCGCTGATCTTCTCGCGGCCGATGCGCAGCACCTCGGTCATCTTCTGGCCGTCCATGTCGTAGCTCATGGTCACGTGGTGCAGCACGGCGCCGGAGCCGAGACGCTTCTGCGCCGCCCCGCCGATCTTGCCCTTCGGGCTCGTGATGTCGTTCAGCGGCTGGTAGAACGCGTCGATGCCGAGCGACTTGAGGGCGACGATCGCCCACTCGTCGAGGAACGCGTAGCTGTCGGCGAAGCTCATCCCCTGCACCAGGTCGGCGGGCGCGTAGATCGAATAGGTGACCACCGAGCCGGCCTCCATGAACATCGCGCCCCCGCCGGAGATGCGGCGCACCACGTCGAAGCCGTACTTCTCGGCGTTCTCCGCATCCACTTCGTTCTTGACCGACTGGAAGCTGCCGATGACCACGGCGGGCTCGTCCCACTCCCAGATACGGAGGGTCGGACCGCGGCGGCCCTCCCCCACCTCGGTGGCGAGAACCTCGTCGAGCGCCATCTGCATCACGGGAGGCACGGCCTTGGAGTGCACGATCTGCCAGTCGTAGTCTCGCCAGCTGGTCGCGCGGGCGAGCGAACGGCGCACGGCGACGGCGACACCCTCCGGCGAGAACCCGAGCAGCGTGGCGCCCTCGGGCAGCGCACCGCGGACGGCGGCGGCGATGGTCGCGGCGTCCGCCTCGGCGGGGAGGCCGTTCACCGCGTTGTCGATCGCCTCCAGCGCGGTGTCCGGTTCGAGGAAGAAGTCGCCGGCCAGGCGGAAGTTCGCGAGTTTGCCGTCGATCACCTCCAGGTCGACGACGACGAGCTTGCCACCAGGAACCTTGTATTCACCGTGCATGACTACAGCCTAGATCGCCGCAGCGCCGAGCGAGCGGCTACACCCGGGACGGGATGCGGGCATCCAGCCAGGCGGTCAGGTCGGCCATGACCTCCGCCTTGTTCGTCTCGTTGTAGATCTCGTGCCGGGCGCCCGGGTAGACGATGGTGGTCACGTCGGTGAGCCCCGACCGCTTCCGGTATGCCTGCTCGAGTCTGCGGGCGCTCGCCTCGCCGCCGAGCGGGTCGTCTCCACCCACCTGGATGAGCAGCGGCAGGTCGCGCGGGAAAGACCGGGCCGGGCGGCCGAGCAGCCGGGAGGCGTCGAGCAGGCCGAACAGCTTGGCCAGCGGGACGGACGTGGTCAGTGGGTCGTCGACGAAGGCCTGGGCGACCGCGGGGTCACGGCTCAGCCACTCGACGCCGGTGGTGCCGAGGTGGGCGTGCCGCTTGTTCAGGTCGCCGCTGTTCATCGAGCCGAGCACCCGGTATGCGGTGCCGGAGAGCACGGCGGCGTCGTAGTCGCTGCTGTGTTTGTTGAGGATCATCTGGCCCATCAGCGAGCCCCAGCTGTGGCCGAAGAACACGAGTGGGAGGTCCGGGTTCTGGTCGCGGATGATCCCGGAGAAGGCGTGCAGCGCATCCACGGCGGCCCGCAGACCGCCGACCCCCAGGTGCCCGAGCTTCTCCGGGTCGTTCCACTGGGCCATGCCGGTGCGGCCGTGGCCGCGGTGGTCGTCGGCGTAGACGGTGTACCCGTCGGCGTTGAGGTGCGCGGCGAGCTCCCGGTATCGACCGGCGTGCTCGCCGACACCGTGGGCGACCTGGACCACCGCGCGGGGGGAATCGACCGGATACACGTCGTAGGTGATCGGGATGCCGGCGGCGTCGTCGTAGGTGGGCACGTCGCCATTCTGGCGCACGCCGCAGGCGAACGGGATTTATTTAGCAAGACTAATTTGTTAGGCTAACGATGTATGGCTCAGCGACTCTCCACCCACGACCTCAGCACCGCCGTCCGCATCGCGGTGGCGCGCCTGTCCCGTCGGCTGCGCGCGGAGAAGGCGGACGACGAGCTGAGCGACACGCAGACCTCGGCGCTCGCGTTCCTGGTGCGCGAAGGTTCGGGCACGATCGGGCAGCTCAGCGACCACGAGCGGGTCAAGCCGCCGTCGATGAACCGCACCATCAACTGCCTCGAAGAGGCGGGCTACGTGCGCCGCACCCCGGATGCCGACGACGGCCGCAAGGTGGTCGTCGTGCCCACGGAGCAGGGCCTCGCCCTCGTGGCGGAGACCAGGCGGCGGCGGGATGCGTGGCTGCACAAGCGACTCCGCACCCTCACGCCGGAGCAGCGCGCGACACTGGCGGACGCCGCAGCCATCCTGCGTGAGCTGGCCGATTCGTGAGTGCGATGTTCCGTTCGCTCTCCGGAGTGAACTATCGCATCTGGGCCGGCGGCGCGATCGTCTCCAACGTCGGCACCTGGATGCAGCGCACGGCCCAGGACTGGATCGTCCTCACCCAGCTCACCCACAACAACGCGGCCGCCGTCGGCTTCGTCATGGCGCTGCAGTTCGGGCCGCAGCTGCTTCTCCTGCCCGTCACGGGATGGGCGGCAGACCACCTCGATCGCCGCAAGCTGCTCATGGCCACCCAGGGGATGATGGGCACGCTCGGCCTCGGGCTGGGCATCCTGACCGTGACCGGGGTGGTGCAGCTGTGGCACGTCTACGTCTTCGCGCTGCTGCTCGGCTGCGTCGCCGCCTTCGATGCTCCGGCCAGGCAGACGTTCGTGTCCGAACTCGTGGCAGGGCCGAACCTGTCCAATGCGGTGGCCCTCAACTCCGCGTCGTTCAACATGGCGCGGCTGCTCGGTCCGGCCGTCGCCGGCCTGCTGGTCGCGGTGGTCGGCGCCGGATGGGTGTTCCTCATCAACGCGGCGACGTTCGGAGCCGTGCTGCTGTCGCTGAAATTCCTGCGGGTGGAGAAGCTGTACCGGTCCGAGCGTGCGAAGAAGCAGCGCGGCGGCCTGGTCGAGGGCTTCCGGTACGTGCGCCGCCGCCCGGACATCATGGTGATCCTGGTGATGGTGTTCCTGATCGGCACCTTCGGCCTCAACTTCCCGATCTTCATCTCGACGATGTCGGTGTCGGTGTTCCACGCCGGGGCGGGCGAGTACGGCCTGCTGTCGTCGATCATGGCGATCGGCTCCGTGGTGGGTGCGCTGCTCTCCGCCCGCCGCGAGCGTCCCCGCGTCGCCCTGCTCTTCGCCGGGGCAGCGTTCTTCGGCTTCGGCTGCGCCCTCGCCGCCGTGATGCCCGACTTCTGGCTGTTCGCCGTGGCGCTCATCGTCATCGGCGTCTCCTCGCAGACCCTGATGACCACCGCCAACGGCGTGGTGCAGATGACCACGGACCCGAAACTCCGCGGCCGCGTGATGGCGATCTACATGGCGATCTTCATGGGCGGCACCCCGGTCGGCGCCCCGATCGTCGGCTGGGTGGCCGACACGCTCGGCCCGCGCTGGGCGATGGGCGTCGGTGCAGCATCCGGTTTCGCGGCGGCGATCGTCGGCGTGTTCTACCTGGTCAAGTACCGCCACCTGCGGCTCCGCTTCGCGGCCTGGCGCCCGCGCTTCACCCTCTCGCCCCGCGAGGTCGCCCGCGAGGACCTCGCCGACACCGAGGCCACCGCCGCCCGCGCATCCTGACCCCCGGCGCCCGCCGCGAGATGCCAGCAAATGTCGCGCATCCCGGGCGTTTCGCGACAGTTAGTGGTGTCTCGCGAAGGCAGGCGCGTACTCGACGGGGGCGTGCGTGCGCAGCACGAGGGCGCGCAGCGCCTCCAGCGAGCCGCTGACCAGGCCGTGCGCCCGGGCCTGGACCAGCACGTTGCCGATGGCGGTCGCCTCGACCGGACCGGCGAGCACCGGCACGCCGCAGCGGTCGGCGACCAGCTGGCAGAGCAGCCGGTTCCGCGCCCCTCCGCCCACGATGTGCACCACGTCGACCGGACGACCGGACAGGTCGGCGGCCGACCGCACGGCCGCCGCGAACGCCTCGGCCAGGCTCTCCACGATGCTCCGCACGTATTCGACCGGCCCGGCCGGTGCCGCCACGCCGTGCTCCGCGCACCATTCCGCGATCCGCGCCGGCAGGTCCCCCGGCGCCAGGAACCGTGGGTCGTTCGCGTCGAAGACCGGCACCGGCATCCCGGCACCCAACGCCTCGGCACGCTCCAGCAGCTCCACCAGGTCCACGTCCAGCCCGGCGTCGCGCCAGCTCCGGATGCTCTCGCTCAGCAACCACAGCCCCATCACGTTGTGCAGGAACCTGACGCGCCCATCCACCCCACCCTCGTTGGTGAAGTTGGCGTCGCGCGCAGCAGCAGTCAGCACCGGATGCTCCAGCTCCACGCCCACGAGCCCCCACGTCCCGCAGGAGATGTACGCCGCGTTCGCGCTCCGCATCGGAACCGCCACCACCGCAGACGCCGTGTCGTGCGAGCCGACCGCGGTCACCACCGGGCGGCCACGACCACCACCACCATCCGGGATGCGCACCTCGCCCCGCACACTCGGCAGCAGCGGACCCAGCACGGTCCCCGCATCCACCACCGGCCGGAACACTCCCCGCGGAAGCCCCAGCGTCTCGATCAGCGCCGCGTTCCACTCCCCGTCCGGCCCGAGCAACCCGGTCGTCGACGCATTCGTGCGCTCGGCGACGCGTTCTCCGCTCAGCCAGTACGCGATCAGGTCCGGGATGAGCAGCATCGTGTCGACGCCGTCGAGCCGCCCGTCCGCGCGGTCGACTGCCAGCTGGTACAGCGTGTTGAACGGCAGGTACTGCAGCCCGTTCTGCCGGTACAGCTCGTCGGAGGGCACGCGCGCGTGCACTGCTGCCACCCCCGCCGCCGTCCGCTCGTCGCGGTAGTGGTACGGGATGCCCTGCAGCGCTCCGCCGCGCAGCAGTCCGTAGTCGACGGCCCACGCATCCACCCCCACACTGACGATGCCCGGCTCGGCGTGCAGCGCATCCCGCAGCCCGCCGATCACGTTGCGGTACAGCTCGGGGACGTTCCAGTGCAGCGCCGCCCTGTCGCCCTCCCAGATGCTGACGGGCGTGTTCGGGAACCGTGCGGCCTCGGTCAGGTCGAGCGTGTCCTGCCCGACCCTCCCGATCATGACCCGCCCGCTGGTCGCGCCGAGGTCGACGGCCGCGACGGTCCCCGTGCCAGTCATCGCAGGAACGCCGCCGCCACGCCGGCGTCCACCGGGATGTGCAGTCCCGTCGTGTGATCGAGGTCGGACGAGCACAGCACGAACACCGCGTTCGCGACGTGCTCCGGCAGCACCTCCCGCTTGAGCAGGGTGCGCTGCGCGTAGTACTGCCCCAGCTCCTCCTCCGGAACCCCGTACACCGCGGCGCGTTTGGCGCCCCAGCCGCCCGCGAAGATCCCGGAGCCGCGCACGACGCCGTCCGGGTTGATCCCGTTGACGCGCACCCCGTACTCGCCGAGCTCGGCCGCGAGCAGCCGCACCTGGTGCGCCTGGTCGGCCTTCGTCGCCGAGTACGCGATGTTGTTCGGTCCCGCGAAGATCGAGTTCTTGGACGAGATGTACACGATGTCCCCGCCGAGCTTCTGGTCGATCAGCACCCGCGCGGCGGCGCGGGACACCAGGAAGGAGCCCTTCGCCATCACGTCGTGCTGCAGCTCCCAGTCGGCCACGGTGGTTTCCAGCAGCGACTTCGACAGCGACAGCCCGGCGTTGTTGACCACCAGGTCGAGCCCGCCGAACGCCAGCAGGGACGCATCCACTGCTGCCTGCACCGCGCGCTCGTCCGTGACGTCCGCCTGCACCCCGACGGCCACATCCGTCCCGCCGATCGACGCGGCGGCATCCTGCGCCTTCGCGAGGTCGAGGTCGGCGATGACGACGCACGCACCCTCCGCCGCGAGCCGGGTGGCGATGGCCTTGCCGATGCCGGATGCCGCACCCGTCACGAGCGCGATCCGCCCGGCCAGCGGTTTCGGCTTCGGCATCCGCGCCAGCTTCGCCTCCTCCAGCGCCCAGTATTCGATGCGGAACTTCTCGGCTTCGTCGATCGGCGCGTAGGTCGACAGCGCCTCCGCTCCGCGCATCACGTTGATGGCGTTCACGTAGAACTCGCCGGCCACCCGCGCCGTCTGCTTGTTCACGCCGTAGCTGAACATCCCGACGCCGGGGATGAGCACGATCGCCGGGTCAGCGCCCCGGATCGCGGGCGACTCGGCGGTGGCGTGGCGGTCGTAGTAGGCCTGGTAGTCGGCCCGGTACGCCTCGTGCAGTTCTTCCAGCCGCGCCACCGAGTCCTCCACGGACGCGTCGGCGGGCAGGTCGAGCACCAGCGGCTTCACCTTCGTGCGCAGGAAGTGGTCAGGGCAGGAGGTGCCGAGCGCCGCCAGCCGTGGATGCTCGGAGCGCGCCAGGAAGTCGAGCACCGTCTCCGAGTCGGTGAAGTGCCCGACCTGCACCCTGTCCGTCGACGCCAGCGCCCGCAGGTGCGGGGCGAGCGCCGCCGCTTTCGCGCGGCGCTCCGCCTCCGGCAGTGCGCTGCAACCGTCCAGGACGGTTCCGAACGGCTCGTCCCTCCCGTGCTCCGCGATGTACGCGGCGGCCGTCTCGATGATCCACAGCGAGTTCGCCTCCGCCTCCTCCGAGGTCGCGCCCCACGCGGTGATGCCGTGACCGCCCAGGATGCAGCCGATCGCCTCCGGATGCGCTGCCTTCAGCTCCGCGATGTCGAGCCCGAGCTGGAAGCCGGGACGCCGCCACGGCACCCACAGCACCCGTCCTCCGAACGCCTCAGCGGTCAGCCGCTCACCGTCGGCGGCCGTCGCGAACGCGATCCCGGAATCGGGATGCAGGTGGTCGACGTGCGCGGCATCCACCAGCCCGTGCATGGCCGTGTCGATCGACGGCGCTGCGCCGCCTTTTCCGTGGAGCGTGTAGTCGAACGCGGCGACCATCTCGTCCTCGCGCTCGACACCGGGGTACACGCCCACCAGCGCGCGCAGCCGGTCGAGCCGCAGCACGGCCAGCCCCGCCTCGGTCAGTGTGCCCAGGTCTCCTCCCGAGCCTTTCACCCAGAGCAGCTCGACCGGTTCGCCCGTGACGGGATCCGTGTCCGTGCCCTTCGCCGACGTGTTGCCGCCCGCGTAGTTGGTGTTGCGCGGATCGGCGCCGAGGCGGTTGGACCGGGCGATCAGCGCCTCCGCCGCTTCGGCGGCCATCAGGCGCCCCATCCCGCCTGCACGCCGCCGACCCTGTCCGCCTCGATCCGCTCCTGGTATCCGGATGCCGCATACGCCTTCATCGGATCGGCCGGGAGCCCGCGGGACTCGCGCCACTCGGCGAGCGCCGGGCGCACATCCGTGTAGAACGCGTCCATCAGGATGCCGTTGGCGCCGAGCACGTCGCCGGCGGCCTGGGCGGCGGAGAGCGCCTCCCTGTCGATCAGCAGCGCGCGGGCGGTCATCTCCTGCACGTTGAGCACCGACCGGATCTGACCGGGGATCTTCTTCTCGATGTTGTGGCACTGGTCGAGCATGAACGCCACATCCGGGTTGTTGAGCCCACCGCCGCGCACCACCTCGGCGATGATGCGGAACAGCTGGAACGGGTCGGCAGCGCCCACGATCAGGTCATCGTCGGCGTAGAACCGCGAGTTGAAGTCGAACGAGCCAAGCTTCCCGAGCCGCAGCAGCTGCGCAACGATGAACTCGATGTTCGTGCCGGGCGCGTGGTGCCCGGTGTCCAGGCAGACGTACGCCTTGTCGCCGAGCGCGACGGTGTGCGCGTAGCTGGTCCCCCAGTCCGGAACGTCGGTGTGATAGAACGCCGGCTCGAAGAACTTGTACTCGAGCACGAGCCTCTGGTCGTCGCCGAGCCGCGCGTAGATCGCGGCCAGCGACTCGGCGAGACGGTCCTGCCTGGCCCGGATGTCGTCCTGGCCCGGATAGTTCGTGCCGTCCGCGAGCCAGATCTTCAGATCGCGGCTGCCGGTCTGGTCCATCACGTCGATGCAGCGGAAGTGGTGGTCGATCGCCTTCTGCCTGATCGCCGGATCGCTGTGGGTCACCGAGCCAAGCTTGTACGCGTCGTCCTGGAACGTGTTCGAGTTCACCGTGCCGAGCGACACCCCGTTGTCCTCCGCGTGCTTGCGCAGGTCGGAGTACGAATCGACCACATCCCACGGGATGTGCAGCGCCACCTTCGGGGCGAGCCCGGTGTGCTTGTGCACCTGCGCGGCGTCCGAGATCTTCTCGAACGGGTCACGCGGGGTGCCTGGCGATCCGAACACCTTGAACCGGGTGCCCGAGTTGCCGAACGCCCAGGATGGGAGCTCGATCGCCTGGTCGGCGAGGTCCGCTGCGATGGCGGTGAGGTCAGTCATGGTGCCTGGTCATTTCTCTGAAGCGGTGGCTGCGGCGAGCGCGGGAGCAGCGAAGGGGACGGTCACGGAGACGGGGCCTCCGCTGAGCTGCCGGTCGTCCTGGCCGGGCAGACGGAGCACGCCGTCCACTCCGGCGGGGAGTTCGGCGTCGACGGTGAGCTCGTCGCCGTCGACGGTCCAGTGCACGGCGACGCGGCCGTGCGGGGTGTCGAGCGTCGTCTCCGCCTCGGTGATGCCGCCTCCGGGCTGCGGGGCGACGAGCACCTTCGCGTATCCGGGGGCGAGCGGGGCGAGACCGCCGACGACCCTGTGCATCCAGTCGGCGACCGCGCCGAGCGCGTAGTGGTTGAACGACGTCATCTCGCCCGGGTTGATAGTGCCGTCCGGCAGCATCGAGTCCCAGCGCTCCCAGATCGTGGTCGCGCCCATCGTCACCGGGTAGAGCCACGACGGGCACTCGCGTTCGAGCAGGAGCCGGTACGCCGCATCCAGGTGCCCGGTCTTCGTGAGCGCGTCGGTGATGAACGGTGTTCCGGCGAACCCGGTGGAGATGCGGTAGCCGGCCTCTGCGCTGAGCTCGGCGAGCCGGGCGCCGGCGGCGGCCTCGTCGGCGGCGTCGAGCAGTCCGAACACGATGGCCAGCGCGTACACCGTGGTGCAGTCGCTCTTCACGACGCCGTCGTTCACGTATTCACGGTTGAACGCCTCGCGCAGGCCGGTCGCGATCCGCTCGAACTCCGCCTGCTCCTCCGTGCGGCCGAGCAGCGCCGCCGTCTCTGCGACGATCCGTGCAGAGTGGTACGCGCACGCGGTGGCCACCACGCCCTTGTCCGCCTTGGCCTTCGCGGGGTCCTCCGGCGGAGCATCCGGGTCGAGCCAGTCGCCGAACTGGAAGTTGCCGTCCCAGACCCCTGCGGGAGACAGGAGCGACTTCACGCGGCGCACGTGACTGGCCATCGAGTCGAACTGGCGGCCGAGCACATCCTGGTCGCCGTATGCCTGGTAGAGCGTCCAGGGCACCCAGACGGCCGCGTCGCTCCAGATCGCCGTGGAGTCCGCAGGGCCGAACTCGGTCGGGATCTCGCCGTCGGTGTACTTCAGCACATCCGGGATGACGAACCCGACGATGCCGTCGTGGTGCCGCTGCTCCGCGTCGAGGTCGATCAGCCAGTCCGAGAGGAAGGAGTCGACGTCGAAGAGGAAGGCTGCCGTCGGCGCGAACGCGGCGATGTCGCCCGTCCAGCCGAGGCGCTCGTCGCGCTGCGGGCAGTCTGTCGGCACGTCGACGAAGTTGCCGCGCATGCCCCAGACCACGTTCTCGTGGAACTGGTTCAGCATCGGATCGGAGCTGCGGAAGGTGCCGATGCGCTCCAGGTCGGAGCCGATGGCGACGGCGGTCAGGTCATCCGCCGTCAGCTCGCCCGGCCATCCGGAGACCTCGGCGTAGCGGAAGCCGTGGAAGGTGAACGTGGGTTCGAACACGTCGTCGCCGCCGCTCAGGATGTAGCGGTCGGTGGCGAGGGCGGAGCGCAGCGGCCGGGTGCCCAGCTCGCCGTGCTCGAGCACCTCCGCGTGCCGGATGGTGACCTCGGCGCCCTCGTCGCCCCGGACCGAGACGCGCACCCAGCCGACGAGGTTCTGCCCGAAGTCCACGAGCGTCTTGCCGGAGGGCGATGTGCTGATCTCCACGACCGGCAGCTCGTTCCAGCGGTGGACGCGCGGCCCGACGTACGGGGTCAGGATGGCGGTGTCGAAGTCCAGAGCGTGAACGCCCACCCAGCCGTCGCCCGCGAATCCGGCGGAGAGCCAGGAGTCGTCCCTGCGGCGGGCGTCGATGGTCTCTCCGTCGTAGAGGTCGTTCGCGAGCACCGGGCTCGGCCCGGCGGTCCATCCACCGTCGGCGTCCGTCACGACCGTCTGGGTCGAGCCGTCGGCGAAGGTGACCTCCAGCTGCGCGAACGCGCCGAGCTCCGAGCCGTAGAAGCCGGAGCGTCCCGTCCAGCCGAGCCTGCCGCGGTACCAGCCGTTTCCGAGGGCGATGCCGAGCACGCCGACACCACCCTCCGCGCCCTCCGCACTCCCCGCGTCGCCGGCCAGCAGATCCGTCACGTCGTACTCCGCATAGCGCAGGCGCCACTCGTAGCTGCTCCATCCGGGAGTCAGCAGGTCGTCGGAGACGGGGCGGCCGTTCAGCCACGCCTCCACCACGCCGAGCGCGCTCAGGGTGAGGGTCGCGTTGGTCACGGCGCCGTGGCCGCCGTCGATGCCGAACTCGCGGCGGAGCAGCGGTGCCCCGTCGAAGTCGTCGTCCGCGGCGATCATGCGAGCTTGCCAGTTCATTGATGTCACTCCAGTGTTCTCGTTCGTGGTCACGGTGATGTCAGCCCTTGACGGCGCCGCTGGTGATGCCGGCGACGATCTGCCTGTTGAAGAAGATGTATGCGATGAGCGGAGGGATGGTGATGAGGAAAATGGCCATGAAGAGCAGGTTGTAGAAGCTCAGGTTCTGGCCGGAGAAGGTGTACAGCGCGAGCTGCACTGTCACGTTCTGGTCGCCGGGGAGGAAGTAGAGCGGTCCGGCGAAGTCGTTGAAGACGAACACCGACTGCACGACGATCACGGTCACCACGACCGGGCGCAGCAGCGGGAGCACCACCCGGAAGAAGAGCCGGATGGGGCCGGAGCCGTCGAGCACCGCCGCCTCGTCCAGCTCCCTCGGAATGTTCCCGACGAACGCCCGGAACAGCAGGATGCAGAACGAGAGCCCGAAGGTCGCCTCGACCAGGATCATCCCGGGCATCGTGCCGAACAGCTGCAGCCCCTGCAGCACCCAGATGGTCGGGACGACGGCGGGAGGCACGATCAGCCCGGCGAGCACGAAGAAGTTGACGACGGGGCCCCACTTGCTCTTCTTGCGGGCGAGCACGTACCCGGCCATCGCCGACAGCACCACCATGATCGCGACAGCGCCGATGGTGAGGATCGCGCTGTTGATGATGGCGCGCCAGATGACGCCGTCGTTGGAGTTCAGCGTCTCCCAGAAGTTCTGGAAGAACAGGAACTCCTTCGGCCAGGAGAACGCGAGGTTCGATGCCTCAGCAGGGGACTTCGCCGCCTGCAGCAGCACGAAGACGAAGGGGACGAGGAAGACGACGACGGAGACGACGATCGCGATGATGCCGACGATCCAGGCCCTTGTACGCTCGCGGCTCACAGCTCCACCTGCTTTCTGTTGAGGAAGTACGAGAGCGGCACCATGATCACCGTGACGACGAGGAACAGGACGACGTTGCCGGCGGTCGACAGACCGTAGAAGCCCGCCTGGTACTGCTTGTAGATCACGGAGGCGATCACGTCGCTGGTGAAGCCCGGCCCGCCTCCCGTGGTGGCCCAGATGATGTCGAACGACCGCAGGCCGCCGATCAGCGACAGGATGATGACGGTCGCCGTCGCGCCGCGGGTCAGAGGCATCGTGATCTGGCGCAGGATCTTCCAGGAGCTCGCCCCGTCGATCTTTGCCGCCTCGAAGTACTCGTTCGGGATGGCGACGATGCCCGCCATGAAGATCAGGGTCGCGATGCCGACACCCTTCCAGATGTCGACGCCGGCGATGGAGTAGAGCGCGAGGTTCGGGTCGGTGAACCAGCCGGGCTGCGGGAGCCCGAAGAATCCGAGGACGGCGTTGACCATCCCGTGGAAGGGGTCGAGCAGCGACTTCCACATGATGCCGACGCCGATGGTGGAGAGCAGCACGGGGAAGAAGACGACGGCCCTGAGGTAGCCGCGGCCGACGATCGGCCCGGTGAGCAGGATCGCGAGGAAGAAGCCGATGATGACCTTCGCACCCGACGTGATCACCGCGTAGATCAGGGTGTGGATGAAGCTCGTGTAGAGCTGAGGGTCGCGGAAGAACTGGACGAAGTTGTCGAAGCCGATGAACTGCGAGTCGAACAGCGACCAGCGGGTCAGCGAGAAGTAGAACGACGAGAACGTCGGGATGGCGAAGAACACGACGTAGAGCGCGACCGCCGGGATGAAGAACCAGGTCGGGTAGTACGACTTGATCGGTCGCCGCTTCTTCGGTGGCGGCGTGATGTCCGCGATGATGTCGGCCGCTTGGATGGCGGTCGCTGGGTTGGCCGTCGACATGTTTTACTCCTCGTCGAGTTCAGTGCGATGGTGCTGTGGTGCTGTGCGGGGCCGACGGCCGTGGCCATCGGCCCCGCAGTGCTACGCAGTGCTGCGTCGTCCCGGGTTACCAGCCCTTGAGGCCGAGCTGCTGCGCCTGCGCCTTCACATCGTTGTCGTAGAGCGCAGCGCCCGCCTTGGCATCCGTGATGCCGGAGCCGACCTGGATGAGGATCTTCTCGAGGTTCGGTCCCTTGATCGGGGAGAGGAACTCGAGCGCCAGCCCGGTCTGCTTGGCCTCCTGGTACTTCAACTCGTCCGCGACGAGGGCGGGAGCGTCATCCGGGAGCTTGCAGCTGCTGATCGCGAACGGCCCGGCGGGGACACCGGCCGAGTTCTGCACGTCACAGCCCTTCGGCGAGTTGATGAACGCCACCAGCTTCTTGGCGGCCGTCAGCTTGTCGCCCGTCGTCGACTTCGGGATGTACGCGCCGTTCGCCTCCCAGACCGTCGCCTGGCCTTCGCCGGAGTCGGCGGGCATCGCGAAGTAGCCGATGTCGTTGACCTGGTCGGGGTTGCTCTGCACCACGTTGCTGATCACCGCGGTGATCATCGGGTACTGCGCAGCCTCGCCGGTGGCGAGCAGCTTGAGCGCGTTCACGTTGGTCAAGGACGCGTAGTCCTTGTTCATCAGACCCTTGTCGAAGACCTCCTGCGTGTGCGTGAAGCCGGCGAGCGCGGGCGGGTTGACGTACTTGGCCTTGTTCTCGGTGTACTTCGTCGCCCACTCGGGATCCTGCTTGCTGACGTTGGCGAAGTCGGCGAGGACGAAGAGCTGGCTGGTCCAGGTGTCCCCGTACGACTGGAGCACCGGGATGATGCCCGCCGCCTTGATCTTCTCGCTGTTGCTGATGAACTCGGCCCAGGTCTTCGGCACGGTCAGCCCGAGCTTCTCGTAGACCTTCTTGTTGTACATGATGCCGCCGTTGAAGGTCGTGCCCCACGGTGCGCCGTACGTCGCCTTCGACGTGCTGACGGTCTTCTTGAAGTCGGGGGTCAGTTCCTTCACCCATGCCTCGTCGGTGAGGGGCTGAAGCTGCGTGTCCGGGTTGAGCGCCTGGAACAGCGATCCGGAGTTGTAGAGGAAGACGTCGTCCATCGTGCGGGTGGAGAGCCTGGTCTTGATCAGGTTGTCGCCGTCCGTGCCGCCTGGGCGCGTGTTCACCTTGACCTTGATCGACGGGTTCTCCTTCATGAATCCGTCGGCGATCGACTTGGCGAACTTGGTCGCAGCTGGGTCGTTTCCGCCGGCCATGAGGGTGATGGACGATCCGCCGCCGCCGCTCGATGAGCAGGCGACGAGAGTGGCGGCCAGCACGGCTGTGCTGGCGACTGTGGCGGCAACGCGAGCTGCCGTCCTTCGAGAGAACATGAATACCTCCTTGTATTGGCGCTGCAGGTCCCAGAGTGCGCGCTGGGTTCGCATTGAAACGCTTCATTTGAAGATAGGGGGCGGGTGGAGGGACGTCAACACGCGATTGTAACGATTCAGTAACGAGCCGTTTTTTGTTGTCCTTCCCGGCAATTCACTCGGGATGCGGGGAAGGACTATCGTTCAACCCATCGGCAGCCCGCGCCGCCAGCGATTCGTCGCAGGGGCGACGCGTGTTAACGATTCAATGTCCTAAACTGCGATCGGGAGGGCGATCATGGCATCGGCGAGCGTGAAGGATGTGGCCGCACTGGCCCGCGTCTCCATCGGCACCGTCTCGAACGTGCTGAACCGGCCGGAGATCGTCTCCCCGGAGACGGTGGAGCGGGTCACCCTGGCGATGGAGAAATTGTCGTACGTGCGCAACGAGGCGGCCAGGCAGCTCCGCGTCGGCCACAGCAACGCGCTCGGCCTGATCACCCTGAGCGGCAGCAACCCGTTCTTCACCGAGCTGACCACCGCCGCAGAAGACGGTGCGGCCCTGGCCGGATACTCGGTCATCGCCGGCAACAGCGACGAGAAGAAGGAACGCGAGTCCGGCTACCTCACCCTGTTCGAGGAGCTGCGCGTCCGCGGCGTTCTCATCTCCCCGGTGGGCAACGTGGCGCCCAGGCTACGCCGGATGCGCGACCGCGGCATCCCGTCTGTGCTCGTCGACCGGGTGAGCAAGGACGTGTCGATCAGCTCGGTCTCCGTGGACGACATCGCCGGCGGAGCGCTGGCCGCCCAGCACCTGATCGACACGGGCAGGCGGCGGATCGCGTTCGTCGGGGGCCCGCTCGAGATCCGGCAGGTGAGCGACCGTCTGCAGGGCGCGCGGCAGGCCGTCGCCGCGCATCCGGGTGTCACCATCGAGGCGATCACGCTCCCCGCGCTGACCGTGCAGGAGGGCCGCCGGGCGGGCGACGCCATCGTGGACCGCTCCCCCGCCGAGCGCCCGGACGCCGTCTTCGCCGCGAACGACCTCCTCGCGATCGGGCTGCTGCAGGCCCTGTTCATGCAGGGCAAGATCGCCATCCCGGATGAGATCGCGCTGGTCGGCTACGACGACATCCTGTTCGCGAGCGCATCGGTGGTCCCGCTCACCTCGATCCGTCAGCCGAGCCGCCTCATCGGCGAGACCGCCGTCGACATCCTGCTCCAAGAGGCGGACGACCCCGACCTCGAACCCCGTCAGATCCTGTACCAGCCGGAGCTGGTCGTCCGGGCGAGCAGCTCGGACTGACCCCTGCCGTCGCCACGCGGGCGCCACCACCGTCTCCCGCGCATTGAAGCGATTCACCCCGAATGGAGACCCACCGTTGCCGCACCATGACCAGGCCATCGAACGCTACCTCGCCCGCGAGACGGCACGGCCGGACACCGTCGCCGTCATCCTCACGGGCTCCGTCGCGCGCGGCACGGAGCGCGTCGACTCGGACGTCGACCTCTACCTCGTCGTGACCGAGGAGCGCTGGGCGGACGCCGACGCCGCCGACCTCCTGATGTACACCGAGGACCACGACATCGGCTACGACGGCGGCTACTTCGACGTCAAGCTCGCCACCCTGTCCTACCTCGACGATGCCGCCGACCGCGGCGACGACCCGGTGCGCGACTCCTTCGCCGCATCCCGGGTCGTCTTCAGCCGCGTCGACGACCTGGATGCACGCATCGCCCGCATCCACCCGTCGTCCCTCCCTGAGGCCGAGTGGGACGCCAAGGTGGCGTCGTTCCTCGCGCAGGCCAGGCTGTACGGAGGGTACTTCCTGCAGCAGGCGGCCGCGAGCGGCGACCAGCTGCTGCTGCGGCACGCGTCCGTGCACCTCGTCACCTCGGCCGCGCGGGCGCTGCTCGCGGCCAACCGCGTCGCATTCCCCGGCCCCAAATACCTGACGAAGCTCGTCGCCGGGCTGGACAGCAAGCCCGACGGTTTCGACGCCCTGCTCACGGCCGTGCTCGCCGATCCGACCCCCGCCACCGCCGACGCGCTCCTCGCCTCGCTGGAAGCCTTCACCGGAGACCTGCTCCCGCCCGCGCACACGCTCTCCCGTTTCGCCCGAGACAACGAGCTCGCCTGGCGCTACCGCACCGCTCCGCCCGAGTACTCCTGACGTGCACGCACGCGCTCGCGCACCGCGCACCGCACCCTGGCCTCGATGCCGGAGAATGAGGGGATGCGCGAAGCCGGGGCAGCACGGGCGGAGGAGCTGCTGCTGGCAGCGCAGGGCGAGCGTGTGCTGCTCGGGATCGCCGGCAGCCCCGGCTCCGGCAAGACGACGCTGGCCCGCGCCATCGTCGAGCGGGTGAACGAGCGCGCGGGCGGCCGCCTGCTCGCCGCGCACCTCCCGATGGACGGCTTCCACCTGGCCAACACGACACTGGATGCGCTGGGCCGCCACGACCGCAAGGGCGCGATCGACACGTTCGACGCCTGGGGTTTCGTCGCCATCCTCCACCGGGTCGCCGCCGAGCAGACGCACACCGTCTACGTGCCGGCGTTCGAGCGCACCGTGGACGAGCCGGTCGCCGCCTCCATCGCCATCGAGCCGGAGACGCGGCTGGTGGTGGTGGAGGGCAACTACCTGCTGGCCGACGCCGAGCCGTGGTCGCGCATCCCGAGCCTGCTGGCGGAGAGCTGGTTCGTGTCGACGCCGGAGGACGTGCGCCTCGCGAGGCTGATCGACAGGCACACCCGCCACGGCCGCACCCCGGAGGCGGCGGAGGCGTGGGCCCGCGAGGTCGACGACGCCAACGCCGCCCTCATCGAGTCCGGCCGGATGCGCGCGACCCGCCTCGTGGACGGCTCCCAGCCGGAAGCGCTTAGGCTCGATGAATGACTTCCGCTGAAACCTACGAAAAAGTGACCATGTTCGGCGCCGACTGGTGCCGCGACTGCATCCGCTCGAAGGCCCTCCTCGACCGTCTCGGCGCCGACTACGACTACGTCGACCTGGTCGCCACCCCGGAGCAGGCCGACGTGGCGCTCTCGATCAGCGGCCGCACGAACATCCCGGTCATCGTCTTCCCCGACGGCTCCCACCTGGTGGAGCCGACCGACCCGGAGCTGGAGGCGGCGCTCAGCCGCTAAGCACGGTCGCCTGCCAGCCTCCGGTCGAGCTGACGGAGGACGCTGTCGAAGATCAGCACTGGCGGGAACGGCTGCATGGTCACGATGCCGTCGGTCGGCGCTGCCGCTGAGAACCAGCCCCGCCCCGGAATGCGCACGACGACCCACCAGTCCTCTCCGGACGACATCCGGAACTCGATCCACGACCCATCGCCGGGGTCATCCTCGAACTGGCGGGCGTACTCCCCCTCGGGAATCGTCCACGCGTCACCGTAACCGAACTCGGGCGAGAGACCCACCCACGCGACCACATCCGTTGCCACCCTCTCCGCACTCATCGCGTAGACGTTCACCTCGGTCGGATGGGCGGACTCGGCTGACGCTCCGGCCGACCGGACGACGACAAGCTCGGCGCCTCCTGACACCGTCGTGTACATCCCCCGCGCGGAGCCGCGCCGCGTGTGAATCGTCAGGACTTTCGGCTGTTCGGCGGTGATCCCGAACGCCGCGAGAGCAGACGGCAGATCGGTTGCGCGAATCGCACCGGTGTTCGCGCACGGTGGGTTCTCGACGAACGAGAGGTCTTCCACCGCGAAATCGGCGCGCGCCGTGTGCTCCTCGTCCAGCCGAACGTCCCCACTGGCGCACGCCGCCCGCCGGATCGCGTCACTGTCCGCTGTGAGCCGCACCCAGCGCGCGATCCAGCCGAACGTCTCCTCCGCCACAATCGCCTGCGACGGCAGATAGGACGCCGCAAGGTGCACGTGGTGCTCCCCGGTGGCGAAGACCCACTTCTTCACGATGACGTCGAGGTGTGCTCCCGGGTAGGTGAAGGTGATCACCCGCCCGCTCGGCACACCGTCGACAAAGCCGACGGAACCGAAAAAGAGGTCCACGGCGATCACGTACGCCCCGGGATGCTGCTCCCCCGCGCCGACGATGGCGCCGACGGACGCTTCGGTGAGCGGCCGATCGCTCGGCACGGCCGTGACGACGATGTTCGGACGGAACACCAGCCCCGGCTCGTCCGCGACGAGCACCAGCTCCGCGCCGTCGTGGTCTTCCGTCCGCAGAAAATCGGGATACTGCACGACGATGTGCGGTGTCTTCACCTCGCGAATGAGGACCTCATCCTCGCTCCTGACCTGCCCCATGCGATGTCCGCCTTTCCTTGTCGATGTCGTGCGTTCTCCCGTGCGCCGTGCCGCTCGGCGGGAGAGCCGGGCTGCGCGCTCCGCTCGGCGCCGCAGGTCACGGCCGTCACGGAACCAGGCCGGGAGCATGAACGCGGGCATCCACCAAAACCCCAGGACGGCGGCGATGTTGAATGCTCCCCACGCGAAGAACACGAACCTTTCGCTGAACACCGTCCAGGTCGAAGCGATGCTCATGATCTGCAAATTCATCAACGCGATCCCGATGAACAGGGCGGCGAACCCACCGCAGTGGGCGAATCCGGCCCGATAGGCCCAGGTCTTCCAGCGCCCGGTGTACGAGAGGATGCCCGCAGCGACCAAGCCGATCGCGAAGATGGGCAGCAGACCCGTCACGACACACCCGCGCCCACCGGCCGGGAGCCGTGCACGCCGGGGGCGACGACCGTTTCGTCGGCGCCGCCGAGGCCATGACTTGCCTTCGCTCCGGCCCCCGCCGCCTCGCCTGCGGCTACGCCGCCGATGATGCCACCCACGATCCCCCCGATGATCGTTCCTGGACCGGGGAAGATGCTTCCGATCGCAGCGCCGACCGCCGCACCCGCCATCGCGCCCGCCGCCCCACCGACGACAGACGCAGATCCGACGGTGACGGTGTCCGAAAAGGCTTGATTCTGGCGCTGGGCATCCGTCCATTGGGGATGCCGAAGGAGCGTTTCGTTGTAGCTGTCCGCATACGTGCCCCACAGGGTCAGCCCGATGCCGGCGACGCCGAGCGCGCGACCGCCGACGCGCGCCCACGTCGGTGGAGTCCCGACGCTCGGCGATCCCGAGAACACAGGCTTGTGGTACCAGCCTTCCGGCTTACCGCCTGGCATCGCCTGCGGTTTCTGGAATCCGTCCGGCACCATGAAGCCGCTGCTAGAGGACCGCCAATACACCTTGCCCTTGTGGAGCACCTTTACCCACCCAGGCCCCGGGGAGCCATCCAGCAGGTCTAGTATCTGCGCGGCGTTCTTACCCGGAAGCACCAGCGATCCGCGGTAACGCTTCAGCGCGCCGGTGGCCAGCCCGAGAGCCGCGTCCGAGAGCATGCCGGTTCCCGGCGCGCTCGCGGCCCGTCCGCTGCCCGCCAGCTCGAATGCAGCAGCGACGCGTTCGATCCAGTCGCTGTCCGCCCTGTTCTCGGCGAGCAGCCTCTTGAACCCGCCGAGGAAGCTCACCGTGCCGAGCTTCACCCACGAACAGGTGGACGTGAAGCGGCTCCACGAGTTCCGGAGTGAGGTCAGCTCTCCCTCCATCCGTGTATTGGATGCGTTCGCCTGGCCCACGAAGATCATCAGAGCGGCAGGGTCGGCGGAGCTTCCCCCGCTTGTGCCTCCGCTCGATGTGCGCGTTCGGTCTCTCGCGGCGAAGGCCGCGGAGACGGTCGGCGCAGCATACGGAGTCTCGGAGGGTTTCGGGTCGAAGAAGTCGGGGAAGGGGGTCGGCATCGCTGCCGCGGCCGCGCGCTGTCGTTCGCGGACGACCTCGCGAGCTTTCCACGCCGCAAGGTCCGCGATCCTCTGCTCCTCCTTCTGTGCCGCGCCGATCGCGTCGTGCACGTGGCCGGCCAGGTCGTCGAGCACTCCGGCGAGCCTGACGCGGTCCTCCGATTCGGCGTCGCAGGCGGCCTCGAAGAGCCGTGCATACGCTCCGGTGAAGTGCTCCGCGGCCGTCTCCGCTGCCCGTCGACGCCCAATGCCCTGGTCGCGAAGTTCGTTGGAAGCCCTCTTCGCAGCGCCGATCAGGAGGGTGGCGTCTCCCTCGTTGAATGCAATCGTCATCGTCTGATGGTCCTTTCGCGTTATCGGCTCACCGCGTGAACAAGCGCGGTCGCCCCTCCGACACAGGCGTATCCGCGACCGGGAGTGATCGCGACAGGCGCGTTCTTCGGCAGCTTCGTGCTGAACAGCTCGCCGTCGTAATCGGTGTCCGGCTGCAGCAGCACGCCGCACCGGGCTTTGCGCACGTTCTTGGTCCAGTGGCTGTATGTGGTTCGCAGGTCGGTGGCCCGGCCCGCTGCGATGATCAGGAGACCTCGCGGCGGATTGTTGACCAGAGCCGCGATCGACTGGTCGGGGTCCTCGACCCGTTCCGCGTCGTCGATGATCAGCACGACCTGCCCGGTCTGCTCAGGCACAGAAGCCAGAAGGGCGGGCAGCTCGTCCACGTCGCGCGCCACACGGTCGAATTCTTCGTCCGCGAGCGGGGAACGGCGGTCGTGAACCGCCCACACCGCCGGGCGCTGCCCGTCCGGCAATGCCCGCAAAATCGCGGTGATCCCGAGCAGGAGCGTCGACTTGCCCGATCGTGCCGGTCCGGCGATCAGGATGTGCTCCCCTTCGTAGACCTCGAGAAGCGCCGGGGCGAGCGTGTCCTCCCGGATGCCGACGGGAAGCCGGTACGGCTCTGCGGTGAAATCCGCCTGCCCGGCGATGTCGCGGCTCTGCACCAGCTCGGGCAGCACACCGATCGCCTCCGGCTTCTGCTGCGCCCCCGACCAGCGCTCGGCGTTTTCCGCCACGGCGGCGTCGAGGCCGTGATCGGGCGTGGCGATGTGCATCTGGCGCAGGGAGAGGATGTCCACGCAGCGGCCGGGAACGGACGCCGGCACGTCCTTTCCTTTGACTCCGAGCGACGAGTAGTCATATGCGTCTGCGAGCCGGTACACCCAGCGCTGCGTGGTGACCTCATCCATCGCCGATGGAACGGCTTTGGCACGGGTTGTCGCGACGGCGAAGTGGAGTCCGACACTCGGGCCGTCCGCGTACGCGCGGTACAGGGCGTCGAGCAGCAGCTGTCCCTCATAGTCCTGGAATTCGTCTCGGAGAGTCGCGAGGCCGTCGATCAGGACGACGGCCGGCCGCTGCGGGCTGCTGCTCTCCCGGCGGCGTTGCAGTTCGGTCTGCAGAAAGCGCAGGAAGCGGACCTGCTGCTCTTTCGCCCCCTGGCCGGCTCCGACGTATGCGACCGTGTGCGGCAGGTCGGCGAGCGGGGCCAGCCCGCGCGATCTCATGTCCAGGCAGAGCAGGTCGAGTTCATCGGGTGCGTGCGTCTGCGCGAGCGCGAGTGCGAGGCTCGCGAGTGTGGTGGTCGTCCCGCTGCCCGGGATGCCCATGAGCAGCAGGTTCCCCTCGGCGAGGTCCCAGCCGGCCGGGCTCTGCCGCTGCATGGCCGGCTCGTCGGCGAGCCCGACCAGGACGACGGAGCCCTCCGCGCCGCCGACGGCCGGAATCGCCTCCCCGGACACCGGCTGCCCCTGAGCAGCAGACGACTCCGCATACCCGCTCAGCGTTACCCGTTCGCCGAGCGCCTCCGGCCAGACCTGGCGCGGCGGCGGGTAGCCCGCGGCATCGTTCGCAGCGACGACGGCGTCGATGAGGAGATCGAGGTCGTTCGCATCCGTCGGCGTCGAGGTCGCCGGCTCCGGTCGGTCGATCGGGACCCCGAAGAGCCCGACCCGACGAAACTGCACCTCTTCGGCGAGCGCCTTCTGCGCCCGGCCGGTGACGAGCGCCGTCTGGACGGGCGTGATGTCGTCCTGGCCCAGCTTCACGTACGCGCGGCCCATCTGTGCCCGCCCGATGCTCGACGCCGACGGCACACCGATGACGTTCGACGAGTCGTCGCGGCTCTGCACCCGCAGCGCAACACGCAGGTTGGTGTTGGCGAGGATGTCGTCGTTGACCACGCCGGCCGGACGCTGGGTTGCGAGGATCATGTGCACGCCCAGCGTGCGGCCGACGGCCCCGATGCTCACGAGGGATGCGAGCACATCGGGGAAGTCCTTGGCGAGCATCGCGAATTCGTCGATCACGAGCAGGAGGCGCGGGAGCGGTTCCGCCGGCTTCGTCGCCAGGTAGGCGGGCAGATTGTCGACGTCCTCTCCCGCTTGAGCGAACAGGCGCTGCCGCCGTTCCATCTCGGCTTCGAGCGACCGGAGCGCGCGGTCTGCGAGCTGCTCGTCGAGGTTGCTGATCGTGCCGATCGTGTGCGGGAGGCGCTCGCACGCTTTGAACGCGGCGCCGCCCTTGAAGTCGATCAGGATGAAGTTCACCTGCGTCGGGTCGTTGCGCGCGGCCAAACCGGCGACGAGGGAACGAAGGAACTCGGATTTTCCCGAGCCCGTCGTTCCACCGACCAGACCGTGTGGTCCGTCCTTGACGATATCGAGGCTGAGCGGTCCAGCCTCGCCGAGGCCGACCGGCGTCGAGATGCCCGACGACGTGGCCCACAGTTCGCGCACCGTATCGGCGTTCATGGTCTCGATGTCGAGCAGCTCGGGCAGCCGCACGAGGGACGGCAGGGATGCGCCAGGCACCACGAGCTCGGGGTCCTCGAAGTGCGCAAGGGTGCGAGCACAGGTCTCCGCATCCTCGATGGTCACCCCGGCGAGGATGACCTGATCGATGCGGCCCGCGTCGTCGGCGTGCTGCACGACGCACGCGGCGTCCGGCCCGACCTCGACGACGGTGGTGCAGGATGCGGGGAGCTGATCGACCGTCCCGGCGATGACGATCCCGGATGCGCTGCGCGACGCAGCCTGCGACGCCGCCGCAGAACCCGGCGTGATTCGCCCGTAGCCGAGAAGGTCGCGAGCGGGAGCATCCCTGCCCTCCGTGAGAACGTTGGAGTCGATCACCGTGAGCATGGCAGGAGTCGGGAGCCCTTCGATCCCGTCCAGCAGGCCGCGGAGCATCGTCGCGCTCTGTTCGCGCTGGTTCGACATCCATCGTGCGCCGTCGCTGGTTCCCGCCTGCCGTGTCTGCGGCAGCCACGACGCCCACTCCCATTCGCTTTCCCGGCCTTCGTCGCAGAACACGCTGATGGTGAGGTCGGCCGGACCGCAGTGGACGGCCGCCTGCACGACCAGGCTCCGTGCGAGCGCGAGGCACCCGTCGCGGTCGCCCACGATCCCGATGACGCCTGCCCCGCTGATGTCCGCGATGACCGGCGCCGATGACAGCCTCCCCTGAGCGAGCACCTCCTTCACGCGGTCGTCCAGGCGAAAGACGCCGCGCAGATCCAGGTCCGGTTTCCACGGCACATCGCCGCTGCCGATGTGCAGCGCAAGGAAGTCGGCCTGATCCGCCCGCCTGTGCCAGAGATGCGTCGACGGGAGCGCAGGGCGGCGGAGGACGATCGACGGATCGGGAACCGCATCCTGCCGTCGAAGCGTCTCGATCCGTGCCGCTTCGACGATCTCGTTCTGGAGGTCGGCCAGTGCCGCAGTGAAGCGGGCGTCCTCCTCCTGAAGGTTCTTCGCGCGGCGCCGACGCTGCTCGAAGTACATCCCGATCGCCATGACCGGGCTCAGGAGGGCGAACATCGCGAAGCGCATGTCTCCGAGGACGGCCACGAGGACGCCGGCCATCACGAGCGGGGCGAGCACCGCGATGAGGTTGAACTTCGACGCGGGAGGGACGTCTTTCGGCGAGGGGGGAAGCACCGGCTCGCCCGCTTCGGCCTGACCGAGTCTCGGCGGCCGGTTGAACGGCGCGGTCGCAGCCAGGGTGAGGTTCTGCAACGATCCCGGGGCGGGAGCGGTCGGCTCGATCAGGTCCGGCCGAACCGCGAGGACCGCACCTCCGACGATGACGGTGGCCGGCCCGGTCAGCAGCACGCCATCGTCGCCCGCCGGCTCGCCGTTGACGATGGTGCCGTTCGTGGAGCCGGCGTCCCTGATGCGGACCCCATCGTCGACGAGCTCCACCGTGCAGTGATTCCAGGATGCACTCTCCGTCGGGAGCACCACATCGGCACCGGGTGCGCGGCCGAGCACCATGGCTCGGTGTCTCGGAACGGCGACGACCTGCCCGGCGCCGGCGCCTCCGGAGACCGCGATGCTCCATTCGCCGATGCCGCGCACCGGTTCCGGTGCGGTCCGCGAAATCCTCGACCCCTCGAGAATGGTCAGGGCCTTCAGCTCGGTCGTCGCCGCCACCGGCGCACCATCGAGGAACACTTGCTCGTCCGCGTTCAGACGCAGGCCGCTCGCGGACGCGATGAGCTGCGCGAGCGTCGACTGCGGCTGCCAGGCCTCCACGTCGATCCGTTCGCGAGAGCCGTCGAGATCAATCACAACCCGCATCCGGGCACCCCTCCTGGTCGGTCGTTCTGCTGCGTCGGACTGCTCACTCGCCGGCCGGCTCGGAGAACCAGCTCAGGGTGAGACTCTCCGGGTTGTGCGGGCGGAGGCCGAGCTGCTGACTCGTCGCGTGCAGCACCCTGGTCTTCTGCGACACGACCTGAGCGTCGGCGAAGTCCAGGTCGGCTCCCGCGACTCCGTCGGCGGCCGTGAGCTTCAGGTCGGCGAGGCCACGTCGCACGTTCTCCGGCTTCGCTCCCCCACCCTTCGAGGCAGCGGAGACGAGAGCGATGACGGCGTCGTGGCTGCGGACATCCGCCCACGACGCGACGTCGGCGAACGGAGCATCCGCACTCAGGTTGGTCGCCTTCGCATCGTCTGCGAGCTGCCTGAGCGCCTGCAGGTACGCGGACATGGCCCGGCCGCTCGCGTTCCGGCCGAGTGCGACGGTGTCCTCCGCGCCGCTCCCGACCGTTCGAAGGGCGGACGACACGGCGCCGCCGCGTTCGCCGAGCGTCTGCGTGAACACCGGGCTCACCGCTGAGGGACCCAGGACGATCGGGACGGACACCTTCCTGAACTCGAGCGCGGCGACCAGGTCGGCCATCGCCTGCGGATGACCGTCGATGACGAGCGCGTCGACGCGCGACGCACCGTCTGTGTCCTCCGCCGGAGCGTCGCCTTCGCGCTCTCCGCCCGCGTACGCTCCGTGGGCTGCCCGGTCCGCGCCGGCTCGTCGCGCAACGTCGTCCGCGAACTCACCGAGGTCACGGCCGTCGGCGCGGAGCGCGTCGGCGACCACCACGGCGCCCTGGCTCTCACCACCGAGGTCGAGTAGTAGCGGATGATCGTACGCGGCAAGCGCACGCTTCATCGCCGAACCGAGCTGACCGGTTCCGGGGGCCATCGACCACACACCGTCGAGCCGTCCGGCGTCGGCGGGTATCGAGGCGTATGGCAGGACCAGTGGGATGCCCGCCTCGCTCGCGGCCGAAGCAGCAGCGGCGACGTGGGGCCCGGAGGACGCGACGACGATTCCGGACACTCCCTTCGCGGCGAGCCGGGCGACGGCCTCCGCGCCGCCTTTCGCGGAGCCACGATCGTCTTCGACGAGCAGGGTGACCTTCGATCCGCCCCGCGCGATCCGGTGTTGAGCAACGACCGCACCGTGCGAAGCCGGCCCCCATTCGGACCCTTCGACCCTCCCCTGACCCAGCGTGACGATCACCCCGATCGCCATTCCGTCGGGTGCTTTCAGCTGCGAGAGCGCCACCGGGACCGTCGCGGCAACCGGATCGGGCACGGGCTTGGAGCCGGCCAACAGGACCACGATGGTCACCACGCCGGCCATCACCACCGTGCCGGCACCAGCGCCGGCAAGCGCGAGCAACCGGCGGCGCCCCGAGCGCACCGAGCGCGCCGAGCACCCCGAGGACTCAGAGTGCACCGAGGGCTCCGCCGTCTCGGGAACCGTCTCCTCGCTCACTTCTTTCCGCTCTTTCCGCTCGCGAGCGCGAACGAGTAGATCGTCTGCGATGTCGTACCCTCCGGCACATCGAGCTTGAATGCGGGCAACGACGTCGTCTTGCCAACGGCCGACCGGAACTGAGCGATGCGCAACAGGATCGATGCCACATCGTGCTCTCGCACATTCGCATAGCCCGAAGCGTGCTGAGAAGCCTGGGCGAGCTGGTAGTCGGCCGTGTCGGAGAGTGCAGCGCTCGACGACATCGCCCCGAGAATGCCCGAGCCGCGCACGGTGGGGTCGCCCAGATCGAGCAGCACCTTGTTCAAGCTGTCGGTGAGCAGCGCAGACGCAGCCTCGATATCGCGGACGGACCTGGATGTGCTGAGCTCGATGCTCTCGAGCGCGCTGGTGGTGCGCTCATCGAGGGCCTGTGTGGCCTGCGCCATACTCGTGTCGAGCCGGGCCTTTCGATCGTCGACGAGATCGCGTCCGTTCACCAGCGACGACGCTGCCGACGACCGGAGGCCGTCGATCAGGGCCTGGTACGACGTGGAGAGCTCGTCATGGGTGAGCGTGCGCCGGGCGTTCAGCTTCGCGATCCGGTCCTCGGAATCCTCCGTGACGGCCTTCTCGGTATCCGTCGCCGCTGTGTGGAAGGCATCCTGGATGTCCGCGGCCAGCGCGTCGTGCTCGGCCTGAGCCGTGTCCAGCTTCTGACCGACGATCTCACTGGCCGCGATGGCCTCGCTGATGAACCGCTCGAGCTCTTTGCCCGGCTGAAGCGACGATTGGTCCTTGATGCTGTCGAGCGTCGCGCTGATCGTGGTGTGGAGGCTGGTGAGCGCGGTCGCGAGCTTCGAGACGGACGAGGTCGGCGACTCGACATCCACGGCCGCGGCCGCCGTGTCGACCGCGGCGGCGATCGTCGCCAGCCGGCTCACGGAGGTGCCGTTCTGTGGCCTGTCCGCCACCGCCTGGCGAGTTCCGTCGCACTTTCTGTCGTCCAGCTGCGCCCGGATGGCCTCCGCTTTTTTGGGATCTGTGACGTCTCCGTCTTCGATCAGCGTGCAGAGCATGCTCGCGATGAGCTCCTGCTGAGACTGCACGCTGTCGTCGCCGATCAGGCCGTCTCTGATGCCGATGAGATCGTCACGCAGCGCGCCGAGCGTGTCTGCGGATGCTCGCGCGGACGTGACCGAATCGAGCAGCTGCTTCCAGAACCGCTGATCGCTCGCATGGCTGTTCACTTCGCGGGCCGACTCCTCGATCTGGCCGAGAAGGCTGGTCAGTTCCTGGTGAGCCAGACGCCCATCGGCGATGGTCGGCGTCTCCAGGCTGCTGACGAGCAGCTGCCCGCTGTCGACGAGGGCCACGAGGCTCGCCAGCACGGTCTCCGTGCTCTGGAAGAGCGAACAGGTGGCCGACGTTCGTGCGGAAGCGGCGCAGGCCGTCCCGTCCGGCACTTCCGGGCCGATCACGCTGCTGACCTCGGCGAGGATATCATCCCGGCATCCCTCCGACGCATCGGCGTACCCGCCGAGCAGGCCCGAGAGGTACAGGAACATCGAGAAGACGGTGCCGTCGCCGTCATCCTGGAGCATCGTCGCAGCGCATCCGGTGCCGTCGATCAGCGTCGGCGCGTCTGCCGCCGTGTTTCCGAACAGGGACGCCATCGAGTGCACGATGCGAGAGAGCTCGGCCGACATCGCGGACGAGGTTCCGGTGAGCGAGCTGTTCAGAGAGCTCTCGAGCGATGTGACCTGACCGGACAGCGCGCTCATCTCCGCCGTCAGCTGCTTCGAACTCGTGGTCAGGCCCTGCGACGCCCTGACTCCGAGCCTGCCGGACGTGTCGTTGAGGTTCTTGCGCACCTCGGTGATCGTTCCTCCGGCCCGAGTGAGGACATCGTTCACGTCGGCGACGAGACTGATCGTCTGCTGCTGGGCCGCGAGCTCGGAGTCCGGCCTGCTGTCGAACGCGGACGCCATCGCGCCGGTGAAGCTGAGATCGGCGTGGATGCCCGCTTGCACGGCGATGTCGAAGGACGGCACCTCGAAATCCTTCACGTCGGCAACGAGCCGGAACGTCGCGGTGGCTGCGGACTGCGGCGGCGCAAGAAGCGCACCCCACTGGATGACGCTCCCGTTGTCTCCCGACGCACTGACGACACCGTTGGTGCGCCGCTCCGACTCTGCGTCGAACACGATGTGTCCTGGGGAGGTCTCGGGGATCACCGTCGAAGCGGCGATGCTCAGCGGAGTGCCAACGAGCGCCGGCGTCGTCCTGGATTCCCCGACGACGTCGTACGTGACGTTCTCCGACGCCACCAGCAGGTTCTCGAGCGTCAGCTCGATGTCGACGCGCCCGCTGTATCCGGCGATGTCAGCCAGGTCGGCGCCGGTGCCGTCAGCCGTGCGGTACCGCGTGGTCACCCGCACGGGAAGCGTGTCCACGGCGTCGGCGACGCTGTACTCCGTCGTCGTGCTCGACGCAGCACCCGTGCCGTCGTCCACGAAAAACGCTGTGCCGTTGACGGCCTGGATCTTGCCGCTCGGAGCGAGCTCGACGCGCACGGACTGGAGCACCCGCGTGGCCTGCGCCTCCTCCTCGCTGAGCATCGTGCAGCCGGTCGTGGCGGCCAGGACACCGACGAGGGCGATGGCGCAGATCCGGCGCATCGCCCCTGCTCGGCGCTGTGCCCGCGCGCTTCGTGCGACGTTCGTCATCTGTGTTTCCTCGTTCGGGTGCAGGATGGTGGAGAAATCTATATTTACATAGTTTGCTATACATTTGGTATTTCTTACACCTGTCCCATAGTGTGATGGGCAGGCCCGGAGCCCCGGGTCCTTCGCTCAATCCATGGAGGTTTCGCTTATGTCGCGTGTGCTCTCAACCGAGGAGGCCAAGGCGGCGATCCGCCAGGTTCAGTCGATCCTCAACGGTGGTTTCACCGACCAGATCAGCCAGCTCGACGCACAGGGCAAGGTCCTGTCCGACCCGAATGTGTGGGACGGCCCTCTCGCCACCCAGTTCCGCGGCTCCGTCTGGCCGGAGACGAAGACTGCTCTCGACAAGGTGAAGACCGAGCTCGAGGAACTTCGTTCGCAGCTCGAGCAGATCTCGCAGAACATCTTCACCGCGGGCGGCGGCGCGTAGCTGCCACAGGCGCGATACGGACGACACCGTTCGTTCCGTCCGCCGAGGAGAGCCTTCAGGCTGATCAGTGGTCCTCGTCACGACCGCTGACGCCTGGAGGCTCTCCGTGCTGAGTCGAGGGGATCTGGAGTACGGCGTGGATGAGAGGACGACCTGATGTCGCTGCC
This sequence comes from Leifsonia araucanica, assembly GCF_051161895.1. NCBI lineage: Bacteria > Bacillati > Actinomycetota > Actinomycetes > Micrococcales > Microbacteriaceae > Leifsonia > Leifsonia araucanica. Next base: position 3,091,618 of record NZ_JBMBTW010000002.1, on the reverse strand, counting down.
GCAGCCCGGCGACGCCCTCGGCGCATCGTATCGACTGGTCGAACGCATCGGCTCCGGCGCCGCCGGGGACGTCTGGATCGCCGAACCCGTCGCCGGAGGGGTCGGCGTCGCCGCGAAGATCCTCAAGCCGGAGCATGCGAACGACCCGGCTCTGGTCGAGCGTTTCGTGCGTGAACGATCCGTGTTGCTCGGACTGCGTCACGAGCACATCGTGGACGTGCGCGACCTCGTGGTCGAGGGTTCCACTCTCGCGATCGTCATGGAGTACCTCTCCGGAGGGTCGCTGCGTGACCTCCTCGCAGATAACGGGCCTCTGGCGGCGAGCGACGCGCTCGCGCTCTGCTCGCAGGTCTTCCACGCCCTCTCGGTCGCGCACGCACAGCGCGTCACGCACCGCGACATCAAGCCGGACAACGTCCTGCTGACCGAGGCGTGGCAGCCCGGGCAGCGCCGCACGGTCCGCGTCACGGATTTCGGTATCGCGTCGGTGGTCAGCGAGCGGAACCGGGAGACGACGGGGCTCCTCGGAACCCCGCTGTACATGGCGCCGGAGCTGATCAGTCACGGGCAGACGACGCCGGCAGCGGATGTCTATTCGGCCGGGGTGATGCTCTACGAGTTGCTGGCGGGGCGCACTCCCTTCGCCGGCCCCGGCACCGACTTCTCCGTCGCGTACCGCCATGTCACATCCCTGCCGCCCCGGCTGGACCTGCCGGATCCGCTGTGGGAGGCGCTGGACAGCCTGCTGGCGAAGGACCCGCGGCGGCGCCCGTCGGCGGCCGACGCCGCCGCACTGCTCGCACAGCTGGCCACGCGCTTCAGCACCCTGCCAGCACTCGAAGCGCTTCCGGAGACGGAGACGTTCGTCGAGATCGAGCGACCGGCGACGATGCTGCGTGGTGACCTGATATCCAGCGCTCCTGACCTGCCCGACGATGTTTCTCCGCTCGCCGCCGAGTCCCCCGACCTCGGCGACTCCGGCGGTCAGACGATGCTGCGCCCGATGCGCCGCAGCGCCCCCCTCTCCGTCCCGGCTGCCCCTGCGCCGCAGAAGCCGACGGGGCGCCCCGCATGGATGACGACGAAGACGATCACACTCGGCACCGCTGGCATCGTGGTGCTTGCGGGCTTCGGCGTGTGGCTGGCCGTCGCATTCGGAGGCGGAACGGGGAAGCCGGAGGCATCGTCCGCTCAGAAGCTCCAGGCCTCACAGCAAGACCAGCCTCTCCCGACAGGGCTGACCGTGTCGCGCTCCGCGGAGTTCGACCCTGACACCCGCCGCGTCTCCCTCACCGTCACGTACACGGCGCAGAAGGCTCCGCTCTCCGGGTCGTTCTTCCAGGCGGTCCCCTCGGTCGGCGACCGCTCCGCCTGCCCCGCCGTCGCGTGGAAGGGCGCCGATGGCACCAAGCACCAGGCATCCACGACCGGCATCACGGCCGAGTGCGGCTGGAAACTCGACGGCCTGACGGTGCCCCAGAACGGACGGGTCACCGCGACGGGCACGTTCATCGCGTCCGTCGCGGACGGCGCCGAGCTCAACGCGTGGCTGGCGATGGCCGCGTCGATGACCACCGACGCCATGACCGACAGTGCAAGCGTTTCCACCGCGTACCCCGTGCAGCGTCTGCTGAACATCAGCGTCTCCGTGCCGCCGCGGACCGTGAGTCAGACGCCCCTTCCCGTCACCCTGCTTCCGGTCTGGCCGAGCGGTCCTGACGAAGTGAACCCGCTGTTCCGCAGTCCATCGACGGGACCTCCGTCCCAGATGCTCACCGACGTCGCCGGCCCGCTCGACACGGTGCGCTTCGCGGACGGGTGCTCCGGTGCTGTCGCCGTCTCGTCCGACGGTCGCACCGTCACGGCGCTCTCGGTGACATCGGACTGCCGGCTCCGCGCGTCGGTCGGGAACTTCACGGACCTGGAGAGCTCCCCGTTCGCCATCACGACGAGGGAATGACGCGCGGCGCTCAGGCGCGAGCGGCGCTCAGCTTTTAGCCCAACCGCCCCGGGGCACCGTGCCCCGGGCACACCAGCCGCGGGCGACGGGATGCGATCAGTTCGGTCGTCGCCAGCGCTTGCGCTTTGTCGCTGATCAGCAGCCGCGGCATCTGCACGAGCCTGCCCTTCGAGACGCGCACGGCGTCCCCGGCGAAAATCACGCCGCGCCACTCCACGACGATGTGGCCGTCGGTGTGCCCGGGAGCGGGGATGGCGACGAGGCCGGGCAGGATCTCCGTCTCGGCAGCATCCGGGAGTTCGTGCAGGTCGGCCGGCACCTCGGTCTTCGGGTAGACGCGGCCGAGGAACCTCCGGAAGCCGGTCGACGGCGGCGTCTCTCCGCGCAGCACGGCGGCGTCGGCGCGGCCGATCCAGACCCGGGCGCCCGTCTCGCGCTGCAGCGCGGCGGCCGATCCGGCGTGGTCGGGGTCGTAGTGCGTGAGGACGATGTCCGTCACCGGCGGCAGGCCGCGCGCCTCCCGGAGCTCGGCGGCCAGTTTCGCCGCACCGCCCGGGGTCCCGGTGTCGATGACGACAGCGGCGTCTCCGGTGTCGACGAGGTACGCGTTGGCGCCGGTGGCCTTCTGCAGGCGGTAGACGCCGTCGGTGAGGAGCTGCATGCGCTCAGCTTTGCACCGTCGCCCGGGAGGCGCATCCATTCAGTTGTCACCCTGCACAATGCCATCCACATCTCCTGTTGGACAGCTGACTCGTGCGGGCGGATGCTGACGGTATGGAGTACACACATCTGGGCCGGTCCGGCCTGAAAGTCTCTCGACTCGCACTCGGCACGATGAACTTCGGTCCGCAGACCAGCGAGGACGACTCGTTCGCCATCATGGATGCGGCGCACGGGTACGGCATCAACTATTTCGACACGGCCAACGTCTACGGGCAGCACCGCGGCAAGGGCGCGACGGAGTCGATCATCGGCGACTGGTTCGCGAAGGGTGACGGCCGCCGCGAGCGCACAGTGCTCGCCACCAAGCTCTACGGCGACATGGGCGACTGGCCCAACGACGGCAAGCTCTCCGCGCTGAACATCCGGCGCGCGCTCGACGCCAGCCTCAGCAGGCTGAAGACCGACTACATCGACATCTACCAGTTCCACCACGTCGACAGGGACACCCCGTGGGACGAGATCTGGCAGGCGATGGAGGTCGCCGTCGCGCAGGGCAAGATCCTGTACGCCGGTTCGAGCAACTTCGCCGGCTGGCACATCGCCACCGCGCAGGCGGAGGCCCGCAAGCGCAACTACACCGGTCTGGTCAGCGAGCAGTCGATCTACAACCTCCTGACCCGTCAGGTGGAGCTCGAAGTGCTGCCGGCCGCGCAGGCGAACGGCGTGGGCGTCATCGCCTGGTCCCCGCTGCACGGCGGTCTGCTCGGCGGTGTCGTGCGCAAGCAGAACGAGGGCAAGCGCCGCCTGGAAGGGCGCGCCGCGGAGACCCTCGAGAAGCACCGGGATGCTGTGGAGGCGTATGAGGCGTTCGCCGACGAGCTCGGCCACGAGCCGGGAGACATCGCGCTCGCCTGGCTGCTCGCGCAGCCGGCCGTGACGGCGCCGATCATCGGGCCGCGCACGATGGAGCAACTGGATGCGGCGGTCCGTGCCGTCGACGTCACCCTCGACGAGGCCGCACTCGCGCGCCTGGACGAGATCTTCCCTGGCCACAAGACAGCACCGGAGGACTACGCCTGGTGAGAACACGCAGAATCGCCGACGTCGAGGTGAGCGCGATCGGCCTGGGCGGCATGCCCATGTCGATCGAGGGCCGCCCGGACGACGAGCGCTCCATCGCCACCATCCACGCGGCACTCGACGCGGGCGTCACCTTCATCGACACGGCGGACGCATACCATCTGCACGCCGACGAGGTCGGTCACAACGAGTCGCTGATCGCCGGCGCCGTGCGCAGCTGGGGCGGGGACGCATCCACTGTTCTGATCGCCACCAAGGGCGGCCACCTCCGTCCCGGCGACGGCAGCTGGTACGTCGACGGCCGCCCCGAGTACATCAAGGAGGCCGCGAAGGCGTCGCTCGCGCGGCTCGGCGGCGACGCGATCGGGCTGTACCAGTTCCACCGTCCGGACCCCGAGGTGCCGTACGAGGATTCGGTCGGCGCGATCCGCGATCTGCTCGACGACGGCGTGATCCGTCTCGCCGGGATCTCGAACGCGAACCCCGAGCAGATCCGTCAGGCGCAGGAGATCCTCGGCGGCCGTCTCGCGTCGGTGCAGAACCAGTTCTCGCCGGCCTTCCGGTCGAGCGAGCCCGAGCTGGAGCTGGCCGACGAACTCGGCATCGCGTTCCTGCCGTGGAGCCCGCTGGGCGGCATCACGTCGGCCGCGGCGCTCGGCGACCGGTTCGCACCGTTCCAGCAGGTCGCGGATGCGCGCGGCGTCAGCCCGCAGGTCGTCGCGCTCGCCTGGCACCTCGCCAAGAGCCCGCACGTCATCCCGATCCCCGGAGCATCACGCCCGGAGTCGATCCGTGACTCGGCCACCGCGGCCGACCTGACGCTCACCCCCGAGGAGTTGGCCGCGCTCGACGCCGCCTGACCCCGCCTGTCCCGCTCCCCCGCTAATCGAGTCCGAAGTTGTTCACGGTCGACACCGGCGTGTCGCGTGAACAGCTTCGGACTCGATCTTTTGGGGCCGGCCGATCAGGGGGCGATGTTGGCGGTGAGGGCCGCGACGGTGGCGGCGCGGGCCGCGCGCGTGTCGATGCGGCCGGGGATGCCGGGACGGGTCTGCCACGGCAGAGGGCCGTCGGCGTGCCGGTATTCGACGCCGAGCGCGTCGAGCCGGGCGAGGTGCGCATCCAGTCGGGCCGCAAAGGCGTCGTACTCGCGTTCACCCGCGGTCCACAGCGCTTCGGCGAGCGCACAGAGCCGCGGGAACGCGAAGTAGTCGAGCGTGCGCGGGGAGTCGATGTACTCGGTCCACAGGTTGGCCTGCCCGCCGAGCACGTGCTCGCGCTCCGCCTCGGTCAGGCCGGCGGGCACCGGGTCGAACTCGTACACATCCCGCACGGTGATCACGACCACCAACGGGATGGGCTCGTCCGGATGCTCGGACTGCCGGTAGTTGAGGTACACCGTCTCGTCCGGGCACAGCACGACGTCGTGCCCGGCCCGCGCGGCGGCGACCGCTCCCGTCGACCCGCGCCAGGACGCGACGGTCGCCCCGGAGGCGAGGCCGCCCTCCAGGATCTCGTCCCACCCGAACAGCCGCCGGCCGCGCGCCGTGAGGTGTGCATCGAGCCGCCGGATGAACCAGCTCTGCAGCTCGTCCTCCGTGGCGACGCCCAGCTCGCGCATCCGCTCCTGCGTGCGCGGGTCGGCCCGCCACTGGTCTTTCACGCACTCGTCTCCGCCGACGCCGATGAACTCGGACGGGAACACGTCGAGCACCTCGTCCAGCACATTCGTGAAGAACTCGACCGTGCCCTCCTCGGCGTTGAGCACGTTCGGGATGATCCCCCAGCGCGTTCCGACCTCGAGCTGCGTGTCCGTGACGCCGAGTTCCGGGTAGGCGGCGATGGCGGCCTGCACGTGCCCGGGCGACTCGATCTCCGGCACCACGGTGATGCCGCGTGCCGCAGCGTATGCGACGAGCTCACGCAGATCGTCCTGCGTGTAGTAGCCGCCGTGCGGTCGGCCGTCGCCGGGCGCATCCACCCCGTAGCCGACCTGCGATTCGCGCCGCCACGCCCCCACCTCGGTGAGCCGCGGATACCGCAGGATCTGGACGCGCCAGCCCTGATCGTCGGTGAGGTGCAGGTGCAGCACGTTGAGCCGGTGCATCGCCATCAGGTCCACGAACCGCAGCACGTCGTGCAGCGGCAGGAAGTGCCTGGCCACGTCGAGCATCACGCCCCGCCACCAGAAGGCGGGCTCGTCGGCGACCTCGCAGGCGGGGGCCGCCCAGCGCATCCCGTGCACGGTGGCTCGGCGGTACACCTGCGGGGGCAGCAACTGCAGGAACGACTGCATGCCGTTGCCGACCCCGGATGCGCTGCCGCCGACGATCCGGACACCGCCCGGCGTCACCGAGAGCAGGTAGGCCTCGTCGGCCATCGACGGATCGACGGAGAGGGCGATCACACGGTCGCCCGCGCCGGTCGCGTCGCCGAGCGGCAGCCCCGTGGAGGCGCGCAGCACCGCCTGCAGGAGCGCGCCGGGCCCGGCGGTCGACGCGTCGGAGAGGATGCGGGTCGCCTCGTCGAGGACGAACTCGCCGTCGAGCTCGGTGATCCGGCGCGGACGCGGCAGGAGCCGTTCCGCGGCGTTCACTCCGCGTGCTCCTCGTCGTGATGGCCGGAGGCGGCGTCGTGGGCGGCGCCGTGCGCCGTGTCGTGCGCGCCGGCATCGTTCCCGGTGTCGTGCGCGCCGCCGTGGCCGTTCCCGGAGCGGTGCCGCTCCGGAGCGAGGCGCTGGCTGCTCACCGCCTCGTAGGTCAGGCGGAGCGATTCCGTCATCTGGTCGTAGAGCTGCTGCGCCACGCGCACGAACAGGAAGTCGACCAGCGCGAGCTGAGCGATGCGGCTCGACATCGCCCCGGAGCGGTAGAGGCTCTCGCGCGCCTGGGTGGTCAGCACGTAGTCGCTCTCCGCCGCGATGCGGGAGTCGGGGAAGTTGGTGATCGCCACGGTCGTGGCTCCCGCGGCGCGGGCGACCGCGAGCGCGTGGTTCGTCTCGAGCGTGAGCCCGGAGTGCGAGATGCCGACGGCGACGTTGCCCGGCTTCTGCAGGGCGGCGGACGCGAGGGCGAGGTGCGGATCGACGGAGCAGAACGCCGTGATGCCGATCCGGGAGAGCTTCTGCTGCAGGTCCTGCGCGGTGAGGCTGCTCGACCCTGCACCGTAGAGGTCGACGCGCGGGGCGGCGACGATCGCGGCAACGACCTTGTCGAGCGTCTCGACGTCGAGCTCTTTCGCGGTGGCCTCGATCGCCAGCGTCTCCTGGTACGCGATCTTCGCCACGACCTCCTGCACGGTGTCGTTGGGGTCGATCTCGCTCTCCGTCAGGTCGAACCGCTCCCTGGTGACCTGCTCGCGGCTCGTCGCGGAGGCCACGGCGAGCCGGAACTCCCGGTATCCGGTGAAGCCGAGGCCCTGGCAGAAGCGGGCGATGGTGGCCTGGGATGCGTCGCAGACGGCCGCCAGCTCGGTGATCGTCAGATCGACGACGCGCGCCGGGTCGTCCATGACGACCTTGGCGACCCTCGCCTCGGCTGCGCTGAGCTGCGGTAGCGCCTGCCGGACGGCGGCAAGAACGTCAACCGACATGCTGCCGCCCGTTCCCGTCCGGGGCCGCCGCGAGGGCGTCGCGGAGCCGTCCGCCGTGCTCGGTGAGCAGCCGCGTGGCCGTGGCGGCGTCGATGGAGGTCTCGCTCATGAGGATCGCCGCCTTAATCCAGCCGCCGGTCGCGTCGAGGGCGGCTGCCGCCGTGTCAGCGTCGACGCCCGTGGCCAGCATAACGGTCCGTTCGGAGCGCGCGCGGAGCTTGGCGTTGGTCGCGCGCAGGTCCACCATCAGGTTGCCGTGCACCTTGCCGAGCTGCACCATCGCGATGGTGCTGATCATGTTGAGGACGAGCTTCTGCGCCGTCCCGGACTTGAGCCGGGTGGAGCCGGTGAGGATCTCCGGGCCGACGACCACCTCGATGCCCACCTCCGCCGCGCTGCCGAGGGCGGAGCCGGCGTTGCAGGCCAGGCCGACGGTGAACGCGCCCACCTGCTTCGCGTGCTCGATGGCGCCGAGCACGTACGGGGTGCGGCCGGATGCGGAGATGCCGACGACAGCATCCAGCGGCCCGAGACGAAGCGCGGCGAGCGCTGCGGCCCCTGCCTCCTCGTCGTCCTCCGCGTTCTCGACGGCGGTGTGGATGGCCTGCTCGCCTCCCGCGATGACGCCGACGACGAGCTCGGGGACGGTGCCGAAGGTCGGCGGGATCTCGCTGGCGTCGAGGATGCCCATGCGTCCCGCGGTTCCTGCGCCCACGTAGATCAGCCGGCCGCCACGGCGCATCCGCTCTGCGACGCCCTCGGTCGCTGCGGCGATGCTGGCGCTCTGGCGGGCGACGGCGGCAGGCACCTCGGCGTTGCTGGCGTTCATGGCATCGACCAGCTGGGCGACCGTCATCAGGTCGAGGTCGCGGTAGCTGTCCGCGACGGATTCGGTGGCGAGCGTTCCGAGGGTCTCCCGGAGGTCTGCGATGGTCTGCGGCTCAGCCACGGATGATCCTTTCTTCGTACGGCAGCGATCGCTCGACAGCGATCAGTGCCGCCCCGGCGAGCGGGTCGCCCTTCTGGACGGTCTCGCGCAGTCCGTGCGCGTGCAGTGCGGCAGAGACTCTGTCCGCGAAGAACGGGTGGGAGACGAGGCCGCCGGCCACGCAGACGATCGGCTGCCCGGCGGCGGCGCAGGAGTCGGCGAGGTGCGCTGCGGCGCGCTCCACGAGCTCGACAGCGACCGCGTCGCCCTCCGACGCGCGTTCGATCACGGTCGGCGCGAACCTCCCGAGTTGACGGGCGGGGGTCCCGGATTCGGAGACCCAGTGCGGCAGGGACGCGACCCCGCCACCGGATGCTGCCCCCGCGGTGAGCGCAGCGGCCGCGTCGGTGGGTGCAGCGGCGCCGGTGAGCGCACCGGTGCCGGTGAGCGCAGCGGCGTCGGCGAGCAGCGCCGTGTGCGGCCCGCGGTCGTCGTGCGCGCGAAGGGCGGCGACCAGGCCGTGGCGCCCGAGCCACTGCCCGCTGCCCTCGTCGCCGAGCCAGGGCCCCCAGCCGTCCACCTGCCGGACCGCTCCGGCCTCGTCCACGGCGAAGACGACAGCGCCTGTCCCCGCGATGAGCATCGTGCCCGGCGCACCCTCGAACGCACCGGCGTGTGCAGCGAGCGCGTCGTTGATGACCGCGACGGGTCCGTTGAACCGCTCGCGAAGGAGGCCGATGAGAGCGTGGGCTGCGGCCGGCGCCGCCTCACTGCCCGCGGCGCCGACGCCGACCGCGCATCCGGCGGGCGGCGCTGTGGAGAGCAGGCCGACCGCATCCACGACGGCGGTGAACGACCGCGTCGCGCCGTCCTCCTCCGCGAGGCCAGGTGCCCCGTGCGCTGCGGCTTCCGCGATCACGGAGCCGTCGACGCTGAGGCGCACGCGGCAGCTCGTCTTGCCGAGGTCGACGGCGAGGACGGGGGGAGCGTTCATGGTGTTGCAGCTTTCATGAGGTCGCCGGCCAGCCGGAGTCCGGCGATGCCGGTCAAGCGGCGGCCGAGGGTGGTGCCTGGTGTGATGGTGAACTGGCCGAGGACGCGTGCGCGGCCCGCGGGCGTTCCGGGCAGTGCGGCCGGGATGCCGTGCCAGCTGAGGAAGCCGACGAGGGCGAACAGCAGCGACTCCTTGTCGTCGGCCGCGATCCCCCACTCGTCGCTCGTCGAGACGGCGATGCCGTGCAGCGCGAGCACAGCGGTCAGCGCCCGCAGCATGGCCGGGTTGTGCACCCCGCCGCCGGAGACGATGACGCGCGACGGCACGACCGGCGTGGCAGAGCGGACGGCGTCGGCGACGGTGCGCGCGGTGAGGGCCGTGAGGGTAGCCACCAGATCGGGCAGCGAGGGATGCGTCCCCGCCGCTGCGACCGCGGCGTCCACGACGCCGAGGTGGAACGTCTCGCGGCCGGTGCTCTTCGGGGGCGCAGCGATGAAGTAGGGATGCGCGAGCAACTCCGCGAGGACACGGTCGTCGACCCTGCCGGCGCTCGCGAGCATCCCGTCGGTGTCCCTGCTCTCGCGTCCGTCCGTCGCACGGGCGACGGCGGCGTCGATGAGCGCGTTCGCCGGCCCGCTGTCGAAGGCGACCAGGCCGCCTCCTGCGCCGTCGATGCTCGGCGGCGAGACCACCTGGACGTTGGCGATGCCTCCGAGGTTGACGGTCGCGATCGGGCGGTCCTCGGCCTCCGCAGCTCCGGAGAGCCAGGCGCGGTCGAACAGCCCCATCAGCGGGGCGCCCTCTCCTCCCGCAGCGATGTCGGCCGATCGCACGTTGGAGAGCACGGGCCGGTCCAGCGCCTCGGCGATCCACGACGCCTCGCCGATCTGCAGGGTGCCGCGGGCGTGCCCGTCCGCCACCCAGTGGTACAGGGTCTGGCCGTGCGAGACCGCCAGGTCGACGCCACCGGGAAGGTCTGCTGCCGCCCGGGCAGCGACGGCGGCGAACTCCTGACCGGCGAGGGTGTCGAGCTCACAGAACTCCGCGGGCGTCATGCTCTCCCCCGCGACCGCGGCGAGCAGCCGCGCGTGCAACGCGGCCGACCACGGCACCGTGCGGGCGAGCAGCGGTCGCAGGGCGACGACGGGCGCATCCGAGTCGTCGAGCGCGTCGACCTCGGCCACGGCCACGTCGATCCCGTCCGCGCTCGTGCCGGATTGCAGCGAGAGGATCCTCATGCGCGCACCCCTTCGGTGGTTCCGGTGAGCACCCCGGCGACGACGTCGGCCGTCAGGCGGCTCACGCCGTATGCGTCGACGGTCGGGAGCACAGACGGCTCGGCCGCGGGCAGTCCCGCGTTCACGACCACGCTGCCCGGGCGTGCGGCCGCGAGCATCCCGAGCGCCCTACGCTGCGGCGACCCCGGCTGTACGGCGTCGACGAGCGCGACGATGGTCCGTTCGGCCGGGATCTCGGCAAGGGCGTCGGACAGCACGGCCACGACGTCGCGTCCATTCAGCGGACCCGCTCCCACGCGCACGCAGTCGGCGCGCGCCGTGAGCGCGGCCGTGAAGGGGTCGGCGGTCGATGCGACCGCGATGCTCGCCCTGTCCCGGAGATCGAGGACGGCCAGCTCGCGCCCGGCCACGCCCACGTCTCCGCTGACCGTAATCGCCTCGCGGACCACCCGCGCGCCGTCGAAGCCCACGGCCTGAGCCGCCGCCTGGGGCACCACCTGCGCCGCCGCCACCCACTCCGACAGGTCGGCAACCGCACGGGATGCGCGTTCCAGCGCCGAGATGGACAGCGTGCCGTCGTCGAGGGCGGCGAGCAGCGCATCCCGCACCTCGGTGTAATCGTCGACGTCGTCCGTCGCGCCCCGCTTCGGCCCCAGGTGGGACGGGTTGCCGATGCACAGCAGGTCGGCCCCCGCCGCGATGGCCAGCACCGCTCCGCGGCCGGCGCCGTACTCGGCCCTGATCGCCGCCATGTCGAGGGCGTCCGTCACGATCGCACCGCGGAAGCCGCGCTCCCGCAGCGAGCCCAGGATGCGCGGGTTGAGGGTGGCGGGCAGCTCTCCGTACGCGGGAAGCACCACGTGCGACGTCATCACCGCGGCGACCCCTGCATCGATCGCCGCCTGGAACGGCGGAAGGTGCTTCGCCTCGACCACCGCGAGGTCGAGTTCGACCCTCGGCAGCCCGTGGTGCGAGTCCACCGACGTGTCGCCGTGACCGGGGAAGTGCTTCACGCAGGCGGCGACACCGCCGCTCTGGATCCCGGACACCGACGCGGCGACGTGCCGGGACACCAGCCCGGGCGTCGCACCGAACGAGCGGACGCCGATGACCGGGTTCCGCGGGTTCGTGTTCACGTCCGCGACCGGCGCGAGCACCACGTTGGCACCGGATGCGCGCACCCGGGCCGCGAGTTCAGCACCCACGGCGCGGGTCACCTCCGTGTCGTCCACCCGGCCGAGCTGCGCGGCACCCGGCAGCGTCGACCCGTGCGCGGCTTCGAGGCGGGTGACCGTTCCGCCCTCCTCGTCCACGCCGAGGAGCACCCCGGCGCGCGCATCCGACAGTTGCCGGGAGAGCGCGGGAAGCTGCGCAGGGTCGGTCGCGTCGATGTTGTGCCCGAAGTAGACGGCGCCCGCGAGTCCTGCGTCGAGTTCGCGCAGCAGCCAGTCCGGCGCCGTGGTCCCGAGGAATCCGGGCCAGAGCACGCCGGCGACCAATGCGCGCACCGTGGGGTCGGTGCTGTGGTTCATCCCTTGACGGCTCCCGCCACGAGACCGCTGGACAGTTTGCGCTGCACCAGGATGAAGAAGATCATCACCGGGATCGTGATGATGGTCGACGCCGCCATCACGTAGCCCCACTCGTTGGTGTGCTCGCCGAAGAACTGCTTGAGGCCGATGGCGACGGTGTACTGGTCGCTCGCTCCTCCGAGCAGCGTCATCGCGAAGATGAACTCGTTCCAGGCGGTGATGAACGAGAACACGCTCGTCGCCACCAGGCCGGGCATCACCAGGGGGAACAGCACGGAACGGAACATCCGCCACCAGCTGGCGCCGTCGAGGTATGCGGCCTCTTCCAGTTCGATCGGGACGGCGGCGACGAAGCCGCGGAGCATCCAGATGCCGAACGGGAGGGACAGCGCCACGTAGACGATCACGATGCCGAGGAGCTGGTTGAGCAGCCCGAGGTCGCGCACCTGCACGAACAGCGGGATGACCAGCGCCTCCAGGGGCACCATCTGCACGGTCAGCACCATGAACAGGATCGCCGTGCGGAACTTGAACTTGAACCGGGCGACGGCCACGGAGGCGAGCAACGCGACGGCTGCGGACAGCACGACGACCGCCACGGCCACGATGGCCGAATTGCGGAGGAAGACGTCGAACCCGCCCTGGGTGAGCACGTAGGTGAAGTTGTCGAGGGTGAACTCCTTGGGCACCAGCGACTGGCCGCCGCTCGACGCCTTCTTGTCGAAGGCGCTGGAGATCATCCAGTAGACGGGGAACAGGGTGAAGAGGAGGAGGGCGGCGACCGCGATGGCCTTGCCGACGTTTCCGCGCACGGACCTGGTCACAGCTTCTCCTCCTTCAGCATGGTGCGGACGTACACGATCGTGATGACGAGCAGGACCAGGGTCAGCAGCACGGCGATGGCCGAGCCGAAGCCGTACCTGTTCTGGCCGAACGACTCGACGTACGACCAGACGCCGAGGTTGAGGACCTGCCGGTTGGAACCGGAGCCTCCCGGCATCAGGTACACCTGCGCGAAGACTTTGAAGTCCCAGATCGTCGACAGGATGATGACCACGGCAAACACCTGCTTGAGCGACGGCACGATGATGCTGAAGAACCGGCGGACAGAGCCTGCCCCATCCATCTCCGCCGCTTCGAGCATCTCCTTCGGAACCCCGAGGAGTCCGGCGAGCACCGTGATCGCCACGAACGGGAACCCGTGGTGGATGATGTTGAGCAGCACGATGCCGTAGAAGCTCACCGGGTTGGTGAACCAGTTGAACGACTCGTGCATGAGCCCGAGGCCCTTGAGCGTCTGGTTGACGATGCCGTTGTCCGCGTCGAAGATCCAGATCCAGACGTAGGTCCCCGTCACTGCCGGCATCGCCCAGGCGACCATGATGGCGCTGCCCACGATGGTGCGCCAGACCGGCCCGAGCGAGGCCATCAGCAGCGCGACGAGCGTGCCGAGGATGACCGTGCCCGAGACGGACAGGATGGCGAACACCACCGTGTTGGGCAGCGCCACGCTCCACAGCGTGGAGTTGCCGAAGATCTCGGCGTAGTTGGCGAGCCCGATGAAGTTCGTCTTGCCGCTGACGATCTCGCGCAGCCCGTAGTCCTGCAGCGAGAAGATCACGACGCGGATCAGCGGCCAGAGCAGCAGCGCGGCGAGCACCACCAGCGCGGGCGCCAGCAGCAGCCACGGACGACCCGCCACGAGGAACGAGCGCTTGCGGCGCCGCGGCGCCTCGCCGCCGGCCGGGCCCGTGCGGTGCACGGCCGGCGGCTGAGGACGAACGTCAACGGTCATCGGACTACTTGCCGTTCAGGATCTGGGTCATCTCCTTGGCGGCATCCGTCGTGGCCTGATCGACCGACTTCTGCCCCGAGAGGATGGACTGGATCATCGAGTTGGTGGTCTGCTTCGCCTGCACCGCGCCGAAGTTCGGCGTGACCGGAACGGACGCCCCTCCGTCGACCAGCTGCGTCGCGAACGGCTTGACCAGCGGGTCGTCGGACTTCATGGCGTCCTTGGCCAGCGAGTTAAGGCCGGAGAAGTATCCGGTCTGCGATGCCCACTCCGTGGCGAACGTGCCGGTGGTCATCAGCTTCACGAACGACCAGGCGAGGTCTTTGTTCTTCGCCGTGTTGAAGATGCTGAGGTGCGATCCGCCGAGCACGGACGGGCTGATCCCGCCGTCTTTGCCCGGGATGGGCGTCGCGGCGATCTTGCCCTTCAGGTCCGGCGCTTTCTGCACGATGGTCGCCGGGGTCCACGAACCCTGGATGGCCATCGCGACCTTGCCCTGGTTGAAGTTGTCGAGCACGTCGGTCTCCTTCCAGGTGGTGGCGCCTGCCGTGGAGAAGCCGTGCTTGGTGGCGAGGTCGGTGTAGAACTGGATGCCCTCACGCGACTTCGCACTGTCGAGCCCGGACTTCCAGGTCTTGCCGCTCTTCGTCGCGACCTCTCCGCCTGCGCCCCACACCCACGGGTACACGCCGAACTCGGCGGTGCCGGGGACAGCGAACGGGATCATGTCCGGCTTGGCCGCCTTGATCTTCTCTCCGGCGGCGACGATGTCGTCCCAGGTGGTCGGCGCCTTCAGGCCGAGCTCCTGGAACACGTCTGCGCGGTAGACCAGCGAGCGGACACCGGCGTACCACGGCATCCCGTAGAGCTCGCCGTCGTAGGTGCCGGACTCCTTGAGGCCCTTCACCAGGTCGCTGTCGAGGTCGGCCTTCTTGACGTAGTCGCCGATCGGGGCGAGCGCTCCTGCGTCGGCGAACTCGGCGGTCCAGGTGGTGCCGGTCTCCGCCACATCCGGAGTGGTGTTTCCGGCGATGGAGGTCACGAACCGGTCGTGTGCGTCCGCCCACTGCACGAACTGCACATCGAGCTTGGCCCCGGTCTCCTTGGTGAACTCGTCCCCGACCTTCTTGAAGAAGGCCGTCGAGTCCGGGTTGGTGCCCTGCATGATCCACACGCTGAGCTTCTCGCCCTTCGCGTCGACCTTTCCTCCATCGCCGCTCGTCCCGCTGGAGCAGGCGGTGAGCCCGAGCGCAGCGATGGCGAGGACGGCGATGGAGAGATAGCGCTTCTTCATGGTGCTGTCTCCTCTTCGAAACCATTGGTGTGGGCGAATGCCCGAACGTGATGGAAATAGTCTCCATGAATGCGGAACGGTCTGCAAGTTATTTCCAGGCCGGGCATGTAAAAGGTTTGTTACGGCCGGAACACGCGTCCCGAAACGGCCGAGTGTGCGGGCGCGACGACGGCTAGGCGGCCGCGCCGACGGGCTGCAACTGCCGCAGGAACGCGCCGGCTGCCGGGCTGGGCTCTTCGGCCACCGCCACCGCGACGTTCCAGGCCGGCACGTCGCCGCGCAGCCCGACCGCCTTCAGCTGGTCCGGGCGCTTGCGGGCGAAACTCGCCGGCACGATCGCGACGCCGAGGTTGTAGCCGACCAGGTCGAGCAGCGGATGCACGTCGTTGACCTCCATCGCCGCCCGATAGTCGAATCCGGCAGCAGCGAACGCCCGCCGCGCGAGCGCCTGCGCACCCCAGCCTTCCTGGAAACCGATCAGCGCCTCTCCGCGCAGGCTCTCCAACGGGATGCTCGACTCGGCCGCGAACCGGTGGTCGGGGTGGCAGAGCACCAGCATCTCCTGCGTGCTCAGCTGTCGCAGCTGCACACCGGCGGGCGTGTGGCCGGTGTCGACGACCAGGGCGACGTCGACGCGTCCCCCGGCGACCGCATCCACCAGCTCGACGGAGCCGGAGTAGCGCAGCCGCACCTCCACGCCGGGGTTGGCCGTGCGGAACGACGCGAGCTCGGCGGGGAGGTCGACGGAGCCGAGGCACGGCTCGGCTCCGATGGTGAGGCGGCCGCGCACCAGCCCGCGCACGGCGGCGACGGCGTTGCGGGCCGCTGCCGCGCTGGCGAGCGTGCGCACCGAGTCGGCGAGCAGCGCCTGTCCTGCAGTGGTCAGTTCGACCCGGCGCGTGCTGCGGATGAAGAGGGAGGTGCCGAGTTCCTGCTCGAGCGACCGGATGGATGCGGACAGTCCGGACTGCGAGATCTGCAGCAGTTCCGCCGCGCGGGTGAAGTGTCGCTCCTCCGCCACCGTGACGAAGTGCTCGAGCTGCCGGAGTTCCATTCAGCAATGGTACGACTGAATCGGGGGCGGCTTGACCGCATCCACTGATGGTTGCCGCCGCGCGGGACGATCAGCTAGGAATGACCCATGCTTACTGGCAGCACGGTGGGACTGAGGGCCCGGCACGAAGAGGACATCCCGATCCTGCTGAAGGAGATGTGGGACGACGTCGTCGTCGGCTCCCGCGCGGAGGGCGGCCCGTGGCGCCCGATCTCCCCCGGGTCGGACGACCCGCGGCTGTCGGTGGGCCGGGCGGAAGACGACGTGGTCCGGTTCTCGATCGTCGAGCTGGCTGGAGGGACGCTGATCGGCGCCGCCACCCTGTGGGGCATCGACACGCACAGCCGGTTCGCCCACATCGGGCTTGGCCTGATCCCGGCGGCGCGCGGACACGGTTACGGCACGGACGTGGTGGCGGTGCTCACCCACTACGGTTTCGTGGTACGCGGACTGCACCGGCTGCAGATCGAGACGCTGGCGGACAACACGGCCATGCTCCGCGCGGCGGAGAGCAACGGCTACGTCCGCGAGGGAACGACCCGCGCGTCGGCGTGGGTGCTCGGCGAGTTCATCGACGAGGTCATCCTGGGGCTGCTCGCGGCGGAGTACGCGCCGCGAGCCTGAGCGCCGTCAGCCCATGCCGATCACGCGTGCGCTGCGTGCGCCGCGTGCACGTGCACCGCGAAGGCGGCGATCTCGTCGGCGCGCGCCGCATCGTAGAAGAAGCTGAGCTTGCCGCCCTGGGTCGGTGCGATGGACACCATCTTCTTGCCGACCGTGATCGTCGGACGGAACGCGATGTGTATCCTCTGAACGTCCGGGAAGCCGAACACCTCCAGGATGCGCCCGTCGAACGCCAGCAGCGTCGACTCACTCGCCCACGCCTCGACAATCTCAGTCACTCCGGTCGCCCCTGCCGCCTGTGGCACCTCGATCACCTCGGCCGCCTCTCCCTCGTCGCTCACGCGCTCACCCGTGCCGCGATCTTCCGCATCGCCACCACCATCTCGGGCACGAGCGTCACGCTCCCCGCGCGCGCTGCCGCTTCGAGCGCATCCACCTGGTCGGCGTCGGGGGAGGTGAACCAGGAGGCGACGGTCACTCCGTGTCCCGGCCGCGACACGACCTCGATACTGTCGCCCGCGCCGATGCTCCCGGACTTGACGATGCCCAGGTATGCGCCGGGCAGCCCCACCTCGGTGAAGCGCTTGACCCACTGCCGCTCCCCCATGCGCCGCTGGAACGTCGCGCACGGCTCCCGCGGACAGGTCACCTCGACCACCAGCTCCTCGCCGACCCGCCACCGCTCGCCGATCTCTGCGCCGTTGACGTCGAGTCCCGCCGTTCGCAGGTTCTCGCCGAACAGTCCGGCGGGGATGTCGCGCCCGAGCGCATCCGCCCAGTACTCCGCGTCCTCCTGCGCATACGCGTACAGCGCCTTGCTGAGGCCGCCGTGATGCTTGCGGTCGGCCTGCACGTCACCATAGAGCCCGTACGGTCGCACCCGCAGCGGACCGGCGACCGGCCGCTTGTCGATCGCGGTCACCCCGATGCTCCCCGAATCCGGGATCAGCTTCTCCACCCTGCACAGTTCGAGCAACTCGGCCATGCGACCAGTCTGCTGCCTCACCGCACGCCGCGCATCATCTTCAGCACCCACGGGTTTTATCGACCGCAGGACTACTGAAGGAAGCGGGAAGCAACGCATTGCTGCGGCAGCGAGCGACGCGAGAGTGGGATTCTAAGTCGCGTCAGCAAAGAGGGAATCAAAGGCTGCGCGCGCGTCTGCCTGCGAAGCCATCAGTTTGTCCTCGTCATCTCCGATGATGTAGCACATGCCGAGGTCCAATCCCTCGAGAAGATTCGTCGTTGGAGGGACGACCGCGCCCGTCTTTACTTCGATTGAGATGGACTCGATTCCATCAATGTTGGCGAACGCGTCCAAAGGACTGGCAGCGATCATTACTGAATGCTTGTCTCGCGAGAAGAAGAGGATCTTCCCACGCTTCCGAAGGCTGAATCCGGCAGTGCGATTGTGGCCGGTGGCGATGTAATCCACCTCTCGATGGAGGTGCGAGTCTCCCGTGAGCTGGAACGTCTTCATCGGATGGGCAGCCCCGTGAGCGCGAGACCCGAAATCTATCAGGACGGTTCGGCTCTCGTCGGCCATGATCTCAAGGTGACTGGCGCCGTTCCGAACGCCCAGCGCGTCCAGCACCTGTAGGGCGTATTCAGTGAGCCGGCTGGCGTCAGGATGGGTTTGGTCCAGCCACGTCAGGCCGTTGTAGACGAAGTGCCCGGTCGCGGACCTCGTCTTTTCATACTGGCAAATATTGGTCACAGCGTGCTCGCCAGCGCTGGAGAACGTGTCGACGACAAACTCGGCCCCTGCGAAGTACTCTTGCGCAACGAGCCGCTGGACGCGCTCGCCGAACAGACCTGCCTTTCCGAGTAACCCCTGGACGACCGAGTTTGCCTCCGACGCGGAAGTTACGTGAACGACGTCCACGGACCCTGCGCTCTCCGCGGGTTTCACAACGACACTCCTATTCTCGAAGTCGAAATTCGCGAAGTGTTGGCGCGCCTGAGCGTCTGATTCGATCGCCACGAATTCCAAAGAATCCACGGCGTTCTTGGCCAAGGCCTCGAGCATCTCTCCCTTGTCAAAACGAGCGCGAGCCGTGGATTTATCGTTAGACCATTTCGCATCGAGCAATGCGCGGACTTCTTCGACAAGGGGGACGCCCGGTTCAGTACCGGCAATAACGGTCTCGATCTCGTTTTCTCGGCAGAAACGCGCCAGCGCGGCGCTGTCTGTCCCGAAATCCTTGTCGTATGAAAGCCTTGAGACCGTCGTCGGAGGCTTCTCACCGAGGTGATAGCCCCGGCTCCGGCTCGTGACAACCTCGTACACCTCGGCTCCTCGTGCAGCGAGGAGGGGCGAGTAGAGCGCACCAGTGCTCACTGGGTCCACGACCAACACCGTTTTCATTGTGATCCTCTCTTCTGCGTTGGCGTGGCCCAAACCGACCCGCGCCATTCCTGCGGATTGACTCCGGGCCATGGAACAGTTCCCCTCGACGGCGGGGGCGGACGCCTCGACTTCGGGTGTGGTCGACTCGGCAGCCACCGCATCACTGTGGATCCATCGCGCAACGATGACAACGGCCAGCGCAGCCAAGCAGCCGATCCCTCCGAGGTAATACCAGAACGCGGACCCGATCTGAAGGAAGTAGGCAACTCCGATGGCGGGGCCGAGCGAGAATCCCAGCGACTGAGCGGAGCTCAAATAGCCCTGATAGCGTGCCACTTTCGTCGGCGGCGCAATGCTCGCAACCGCTGCACTAACTACTGGTGCGAAGATCATTTCGCCGAACGTGAACACGGCGAAGCCCGCGATCGCCAGTGGAGCAATCGACGCGGTAATACCCGTCACAGCAAGGCCAACAGTCATCAGGACCGCGCCAGCACCAAGGGAATATCTCCAAGGGACTTTGCGGATTGCCGTACTTAGCGGCAGTTCGACAAGAAGGCCCATAAGGGCGTTCATGACAAGCAAAGCACTATAGAAGGTGAGGGGTTGATCCCGAGTTACTTGAAGCGGGATGGTTGACCTGCTCTGCGCGTAGACGGCCGCGATGATCGCGAACAGCCCGAAGAGGAGCAGCAGCCGGAGCAGATCGGGAGCGGGCATTGAGGGGCTGCTTGTTGTCGCCGCTTTCGAGGGAGGCTCAGGCTTACGCCGGGACCCGTCCGGCGAGACAGCGATGACCACAGCGCTGACGATGTTCACCGCGGCGCTGAACAAGAACAGGTACATCCAATGCTTACTTCCGAGCGCCGCCGCTATCACCGGGCTTACGAGCGATCCGAGATTCACAAAGATCCGGAAAGCCGCAAAATATGGGATCCGGTTACCGGAATCACTGATCGATGCCACGATTGTCGAGGCGATCGGAAGAAAGACTTGGGTCAGGACGCTGGCAATAACGACGGCGACCATCGAGACCCAGTGGTTTGGAACCAGCGCCAGGGCGACGAGTAGGCAAGCGTTCAGTAGTGACGTGCCGACGAGGACTCGTTTGGGTGAGAAGCGGTCGACAAGAAATCCGCTGAAGGTCACACCCGCAACGCCCAGAACACCAGCAGCGCCGAGGGTGACGACGATCTCCTGAGAGCTCAGGTCAATCGCTGCAAGATAGATCGAGCCGAATAGGGCTAGAAAGCCGCCCGATCTGCTGATGAGGGTGGCGATTCCGATCGACCACAGGGGCCGCGGAACGGATCGCCATTGGTTTATGCCTGCTGCGCCGAAGCGCCCGAACCTATTCACCGGGCTCTCGAACGATTACGTTCTCTACAATCCAGTCTACCGCCGATACGACTTCGTCCTTGTCCTTCCCAACAACAATCGCGTAGGCGAGGCGAGCCATGAACTCCTCTGGCGGTGGGGCAATTGAGGTGCCCTTGTCGGCAATCTCAGAAATGAGGATGTCGAAATCCTCCGTATGCCGATCGAGCGGTGGCCACTCGATCCCGTCGAAGACGATGCGCCGTTGTGGATAGATGAACCGGATGGCGGCCGCCCCAGCTGTCGACCTGATCTCGTCGGGAGCCAGGCCCAGCGCGAGGTGGGCAGCGGTTCTTGCCAGGTTGATCTGGGTCGCGCGGAGTCCGAGGTAAGGAATCAGGTCGCCGCTGAGTCGCGCATTGACCTCGATGAGCTTCGGGCCGGCGTCCGTGAGCACAAACTCAATGTTGGAAACGCCGCCGTCGAACTCGCTGAGACAATGGATATCTTCGACGATTCCCCCGATTTTGTCACTGATATCGTCTGTGATCGGGCCGACGTTATGGCCCAGCTCTTCGAAATACGGTTCAAGTCCCACAAGACGATCCGAGACGAAGCACATCGTCGTGTTGCCCTCGTGGACATACGAATTGACGCTGATTCCTGGTCCAACAGCAAATTCCTCGACGAGAACGCCCTGATATGCAGAAGCGATGGTTCCAACCTTCGCTCGATGAGCAACGTGGAAGGCCCGCCGCAACTGGTCATCATCCTCAACGCGGACCACCCCGATACTCCCACCGAGCGCTCGCGGTTTCAGGACTACTGGGTATCCGATCTCAGAAGCCACATCCAGAGCTTGCTCAACCGTGTACGCCACTCCAAACTCGAGCGAGTAGTCGCGACGGTGCGTCATTTCTCGCAATGCTGCTTTGTCTTTGAACCGGGAAATCGAGTTCCGGCCGGCGCCGGGCAGTCCCAGGTCATCGACCAGATGGGCAGTCAACTCGACGTAACGCTCGTCCAGCGTGTAGACACCATCCACAGCGTCGGAGAGGTGTCTGGCTATCTTCGATCGGGCGTCTGGAGCGTCGAGGTCGATTTCTAGGACTTCTTCGCAATAAGTGCGGTGCCAGTCCGCCGGGAGGTTGGTAACCAGGACCAGCCTCGCGACCTTGCTTGCTTCGTCCAGTGCGTATTCCCGGAACTCCTTCGGAACCTGTCCGATCACAGCGAGCCGTGGTCGTGCATGAGGCATGGTTACATTTCCCCTTTTTGGCTCGCCCACAAGCGGCGACCTCGTGACGTGCTGACGACGGTCCCAGATGAGGAACCCCCGGCGTCACGCTTGTTTTTGGCGAAGAGTCTTTCAGATCGCAACCAAACTACCGCTACTTTTGATATTTTGCTACGCATTTAATTTAGCTATGTTGATAACTCTTGATTTCAGATGTCAAGATAGTCTCCGGGGATGGCGTCCGACGCCGAAGCCGACGCTTGTCGCGCGGCCCAGATGCTGGGCAGGCTCTTCTATTCAGCACCCCCTTGGGGAACAACCATCCAGCACTAGCGGAAGAGAGATCAATGCCCACGACACTGCTCACAGCTCCGAAGGATTCGCACGCGATTCACGCGAACTGGCAGCGGGAAGCCGTCGAGAGTTTTCACTCCCGAATGGACGCGTCTACGAACGACTTTCCGTGCATCTTCGGAATCGAGGCGGTCGTTCGAAACGCACTTCGTTACGCGTTTGTCGGGGCTGACGGTGATCCGGCGGAGTCGCTGGCTGCGGCGTTGGAGGAGTTCACGTCGATCGCAGAGTCGCTCGGCCGCCGGACATCGCTTGTCTGCTTCTTTGAGACGTGGGCGGAAGCCAAGACTCATGACGCGTACTTCGACTATTTCTGGAACCTGCTGAAAAGGGTGTCCGAACTCGACACGTCGTCATGGCCCGATGGAGTTAGCAGGGCTACCAACGATTCGAGCTTCGAGTTCAGTTTCAACGGGCAGGCGATGTTCGTGGTCGTAAACACAGATATTCACGATCGGCGGCGCAGCCGTTCCTTCGAGCGCGTCGCGGTGACCTTCCAGCCGAGGTTTGTGTTTGACGATCTCAGGGAAGGCACGCCGCGTGGGGACTCCGCGCGGGAAATCATCAGACAGCGGCTGGCCGCCTACGATGACGCTCCGGTCACCGCGCTCTTGGGCTCGTTCGGCGATCCAAAGAATCGCGAGTGGCAACAGTACTATCTCGACGACGGCGACGCCTCTCAGATGCCGGGCAAGTGTCCGGTCGCCCACTTTTAGCTTCGATCAGAAATCTCCGCGGGTGAAAGGATCCAACAAATGAACGCTCCCTCGATAGTCGACGAACCAGTTCTCGGCGTCGCCGATGCCCTAGAGAAGTACGCGCCCGAGCAAGGTGGCATCGAGTACCAGAGAGATCAGCCAGGCAAGGTTCACAGCTGGCATAGCCACGACCTTCACGAACGTCTTATCGTGCTCTCTGGTTCGATGCTGCTGTCATGGCGAACCTCTGAGGGTGAAGTCGTGTCTCAGCGTGCTGTTGCGGGAACGCGTATCGAACTGCCGGCGAACACCGTACATCAGTCGACGGCCGACGACGTCCCCTGCACCTATTTGATTTATCCAGAAGGTGGGCGCGCGGCCGTCACCACGCATTACTGATGACGTGTGCGGCCCGGTGACGTTCCGTTGAAACAGCGCCAGTTAAGGGTGAAACAGACCCGCCCAGCGGGAGACATGTCGCTCACCGTCGTGTTCGAACACGCCGGAGGAGGCGAACCGATCGAGTATCTGCCGGGACAATTCCTGACGTTATGGATACCCGGCAAGGCAGGGCTGGTTCCACGCAACTACTCCCTCTCGAGCAGCCCACATATCGATGACGACCTGCATGTAACCGTTCAGCGAGTACTCGGGGGACGGGCTTCGACGTGGATCCACGATGAGCTCTCGCCAGGGATGTACATCGACGCTGATGGACCGACCGGCGTATTCACTCCGGGCGACCTCACCCTGGACTTGACTCTCGTGGCATCGGGGTCGGGCATCGGTCCGATCGTGTCGATACTCAAGTCCGCCCTGGCAGCGGGGACAGGAAAGGTCAATCTCCTCTACTTGAGCCGAATGGACGACGCTCCATTCGCAGAAGATATTGAGGCGTTGGCCCTCGAATATGAGCACCGGTTGACGTCTACCGTGTGGAACAGTCACCGCCGCGGACGAATCCCCGTCGAACAACTCCGAGCCTTTCTCGTTGGAGGGGCCGGACGAGAACTGTATCTGTGTGGCTCTACATCGCTGATGAACGCGTGTGCGGAACTTGCTGTAGACAGCGGGTATGAGCAGCACCAAATCCATAGGGAAGATTTCCTTAGCGGTACCGACCCGATCAGCGATTCTTTGCCTCGAGTGGTTAAGGCCAAGGTTCAACTGTTTGGCGAGACGCACACCTGGGCCTGGAATAATGAGGCAGTGCTTCTCGAGTCCATGTTGGAGCAAGGGATTGCTGCGCCGTTCTCGTGCCGGTCTGGAATCTGCTCGGCTTGTCAGTGCCGCGTGGTGGCGGGAGACGTCGTCATGAATCGAGCAGATGGGCTAGACCCAGAACAGATTGAGCAGAACATCGTCTTGGCCTGCCAAAGTCACGCGATGTCTGAAGGTGTTGAACTGGACTTCGACATCTAGACACACGCGGGCGGTGCTGCCTCACCGCACGCCGCGCATCATCTTCAGCACCCACGGGCTCATCACGGCCAGCACCACGCCGATCGCGATGGCCACCGCACCGATGATCCCGAAGTAGACGCCCTCCGTCGCCGGCGAGTACAGCTTCGCGAGCTGACCGGCCATCGCGGTGCCGAGCGCGACGGACAGGAAGTAGAGCGCCACCATCTGCGCACCGAACGCGTGCGGCGCGAGCTTCGTGGAGGCGGACAGCCCGACCGGCGAGATCAGCAGCTCCGCGACCGTGAACACGAGCAGGATGCCCACCACGGCCAGCAGCGGCGTGCTGTTCTCTCCGCCCCCCGCCCAGAACAGGAACAGCCAGAACGCCAGCCCCATCACCACCGTGCCCGCAGCGAACTTGAGCGGCGTGGACGGCTGCTTGTCTCCCCACTTCGTCCAGATCGCCGCGAAGACACCGGACAGGACGATGACGAAGATCGGGTTGATCGACTGCACCCAGGAGACCGGGAAGTCCCAGCCGAACAGGTTGCGGTCGAGACGCTTGTCCGAGTAGATCGTGATCACCGTGAACTGTTGCTGGTACAGAGACCAGAACGCCGCGTTCGTGATGAACAGCGGGATGAACGCCACGATCCTGCTGCGCTCCTCCGCGTTCACCAGCTTCGACGTGAGCAGCAGCGTGAAGTACGCGATGGCGGCGACGATCACCACCCCAATCACGATGAGCGCCAGGTTCTGCGCCGTGATCACGCCGAGGAGCACCAGCGCGACCACCACGATCACCCCGGCCACCGCGATCCCGATTACGAGCGGGCGACGGGATGCCGGCAGCGGGTTGGGCACGTCGTGCGCCTCCTCCGGCAGCCGCTTGCGCCCGAAGGAGTACTGGATGAGCCCGATCGCCATGCCGACCGCCGCCAGCCCGAAGCCCCAGTGGAAGCCCAGCTCGGTCTGCAGCA
Source organism: Leifsonia araucanica (assembly GCF_051161895.1). Lineage (NCBI taxonomy): Bacteria > Bacillati > Actinomycetota > Actinomycetes > Micrococcales > Microbacteriaceae > Leifsonia > Leifsonia araucanica. The sequence continues at coordinate 3,066,525 of NZ_JBMBTW010000002.1, read as the reverse complement.
GCCCGGTGAGGAGCGGCCCGAAGAACGCGCCGAGGTTGATGCCGAGATAGAAGATCGAGAACCCGGCGTCCCTGCGAGAGTCGTGCTCCGAGTAGAGCGTGCCGACGATGCGGGTGGCGTTCGCCTTCAGCCCGCCACTGCCGAGCGCCACCAGCAGGAGACCCACGATCACGCCGGACACCCCGGGCAGCAGGGCGAGCGAGATGTGCCCGGCCATGATGACCACGGCGCTCCAGAACAGCACGCGTTCCGACCCGAACATCCGGTCGGCGAGCCACGCGCCGAGGATCGTCGAGAGGTACACCGCGCCTCCGTACGCGCCGACGATGCCGGCGGCCGTGGCCTGGTCGATGCCGAGGCCGCCGTCGGCGACGGAGTGATAGAGGTAGATGAGGAGGATGCCCTGCATCCCGTAGAACGAGAAGCGCTCCCACATCTCGACGCCGAAGATGTTCGCGAGCGAGCGGGGTTGCCCGAAGAACGTCTTGCCGCCGCCTGGCCGTTCAGGGGCCGTCGCCTGTGTGCTCGGATCACTCATGGCGCCCATGCTTCCACTCGGGAGCACACTGCGCGACGAAAAAGCTGAAGCTGTGGATAACTCCTCCGCTCACAGGCGGAGGCTGTCAGCGGGTGGACAACTCCTGCAGCACCGCCTCGAGCTGGTCGACCGCCCAGTCCAGGTCGGCGGGATCCACCACGATCGGGGGCGCCAACCGGATGGTCGACCCGTGCGTGTCCTTCGCCAGCAGCCCGCGCTCCATCAGCAGTTCGCAGACCTCCCTGCCCGTCGCGAGCGCCGGATCGATGTCGATCCCGGCCCACAACCCAGCACCGCGCACCGCGAGCACGCCGTGCCCGACCAGCCGCGAGAGCCCGGCGTGCAGGCGCCTGCCGAGCAGCGCGGCGCGCTCCTGCGGCTCGCCGGTCGCGAGCATCCCGACCACGGCCCGCCCGACGGCGGCAGCGAGCGGGTTCCCACCGAACGTCGACCCGTGCTCCCCGGGGTTCAGCACCCCGAGCACATCACGGTTGCCGACGACAGCGGAGACCGGCACGATACCGCCGCCGAGCGCCTTGCCCAGGAGGTAGAGGTCGGGTACCACTCCCACCAGGTCGCACGCGAACGTCGCACCTGTGCGGCCGAGGCCGGACTGGATCTCGTCCGCGATCAGGAGCACGCGTCTTTCGTCGCAGAGCGCGCGCAGTTCGGGAAGGAAGGAGGCGGGCGGCACGACGATGCCGGCCTCGCCCTGGATCGGTTCGACGAGCACGGCGACGGTGTCGTCGTCGATGGCCTCCGCGACCGCGGCGGCGTCGCCGTACGGCACTGTGCGGAATCCTGGCGTGTACGGGCCGAACCCGTCACGCGCATCCGGATCGTCGGAGAAGCTGATGATCGTGGTCGTGCGCCCGTGGAAGTTGCCGGCCATCACGATGATGTTCGCCCGCCCGTCCTGCACACCCTTCACGCGGTACCCCCACGCGCGCGCCACCTTGATGCCGGACTCGACGGCCTCGGCTCCCGTGTTCATCGGCAGCACCATGTCTTTGCCCGCGAGCGCGGCGAGCGCCTCCACGAACGGGCCGAGCTGGTCGTTGTGGAACGCGCGGCTCGTCAGCGTGATGCGGTCGAGCTGGGCCCGCGCCGCATCCAGCAGCACGGGGTTGGAGTGGCCGAAGTTCACGGCAGAATATGCGGCGAGGCAGTCCAGGTAGCGCCGGCCGTCCACGTCCGTGACCCAGGCGCCGTCCCCCTCCGCGACCACGACGGGCAGTGGATGGTAGTTGTGCGCCGTGTGCTCCTCTTCCCGCTCGATCGCCTCGGCCTGGCGTTCGGTCGGGGCGACGGTGCTCGGGTGGATGCGGTGGGCGACGGTGCCCGCGCCGGCGACCGTGTCAGCGTCGGTTGTGCCCGCGGGGGCGACCGTGTCTGTGTCGTTCATGCGCTGTCCTTTCAGCGTCGCAGTTCGAGGGTGCAGCATTTGACGCCGCCGCCGCCGAGCAGCAGCTCGGAGAGGTCGACGCCGATCGGGTTGTATCCGTGCTCGCGCAACTGCCGCTCGAAGTCGACGGCCCTGGATGCGATCACCACGTTGTATCCGTCGGAGAACGAGTTGAGTCCGAGCACGGCGGCGTCCTCGTCGTTGACGACGATCGCGTCGGGGAAGCGCTCGGCGATGACGGCCCTGCTGGCGTCGTCGAACGCGGACGGCAGGTAGGCGATGTGCTCCTGCCCCGGCGTGCCGTCGAGCACGGAGAGCGCCGTGTCCAGGTGGTAGAAGTTCGGGTCGATCAGCCGCAGCGAGACCACCTCACGCCCGTACAGCTCGGCGAGCTCACCGTGGCTGGCGTCGGTGCTGCGGAAGCCGGTGCCCGCGAGGATCGTGTCCCCGACGAGGAGGAAGTCGCCTTCGCCTTCGTTGACGCTGCGCGGCTCAGCGACCTCGAACCCGTGGCTGCGGAACCAATCCATGTATGCCGGGCCTTCCGGCTGCCGCTCCGGGTATGTGAAGCTCGCGCCGTACGCCACGTTGTCGACCACGAACCCGCCATTGGCCGCGTAGACCATGTCCGGCAGCCCTTCGATGGGCTCGATCAGCTGCACGTCGTAGCCGAGCTCGACGTAGGTGCGGTAGAGCACATCCCACTGCTGCACGGCCAGCGACGTATCGGTCGGCAGGGCGGGGTCCATCCACGGGTTGATCCGGTAGACGACCACGAAATGCTCGGGACGGCACATCAGCACCGACCGCCGCGTCGGAATGCGCGCCGGCCGGTCCGTCCGCGGCTCAGCGTCTTCGTGGGTGATCGACATGGGGATAGTGTCACACACGATTGTCGGCGAATGGATGCGTCCGGGCGCACGTAATCGCCAGGATCCGGCCTCGCCGCGCAGAATATTTGCGTGCCTGTGCGGCGAGAGCAGATCGTTATACAGCCCGCGCAACGATTCCGCGTAACACCAGGCGCTCACGCAACGATCCACCGTATGCTAGCGCTCGTGGACAACCTTGATCGCAGCATCCTCGACCTGCTCCGCCAGAATGCCCGCGCCGGATACGGAGATATCGGCTCCGTGGTCGGGCTGTCCGCGTCCGCGGTGAAGCGCAGGGTCGACCGCCTGGTCGCCGACGGCGTCATCCGCGGGTTCACCATCCAGGTCGACCCGGCGATCGACGGGATGAGCACCGAGGCGTACGTCGAGCTGTTCTGCCGGGGGACGGTCGCGCCCGACGAGCTGCTGCGCATCCTGTCCGCCGTGCCGGAGGTGGTGGATGCGGGAACCGTCACGGGCAGCGCGGACGCCATCGTGCACATCCGGTCGCGGGACATCCCAAGCCTGGAGGCGGCGCTCGAGAAGGTGCGGCTGGCACCGAACGTGGACCATACGCGCTCCGCGATCGTGCTCTCGCGCCTGATCAGCCGCGGCAACGCCTGACCGGCACGCGTCGCATTTCTTCAAGCCATCCGCGCCCTCGAAGCGCACGATGGTGAGATGAGCGAGACAGCAGAGGCCACCATCCTCATCCACGCCGACCGGGACGCGGTCTGGCACGCCATCACCGACCCCGACCTCATCGCGCAGTACCTCTACGGCACGCGCGTCGAGTCCGAGTGGACGGTCGGCAGCCCCATCGTCTACCGCGGGGAGTGGGAAGGGAAACCATACGAGGATCACGGCACCATCCTGGAATTCGTGCCGGGCGAACGCCTGGTGAGCAGCTATTACAGTCCGCTCAGCGGCAAGCCGGACGTGCCGGAGAGCTATCAGGACGTCGCGTACACCCTGGGCTCCGACGGCGACGACACCCGCGTCACCATCACCCAGAGTGGATGCGCCGACCGCGCGGAAGCCGACCGCATGAGCACCAACTGGGCCTCCACCCTGGAAGGGCTGCGCGCCGTCGTCGAGCGCTGATGCGCATCCGGATTTCCGTGACGACCTGCGAGAACCTACAGGAAACGCCACACCCGATCCGCCGCCATCGGAGCACGACCACGGGAATCGGTGGCACGATGTTGGCATGAAGCTGCTCGTTGTCGAAGACGATCCCGACATGGGAGGCCTCGTCGAACGCGGTCTCACGGCCGAAGGCTACGACGTGACCCTGGTCACGAACGGTGTCGACGCGCTCATCGCCCTGCGCGCCGAAGGCTATTCCGCCGCCGCGATCGACGTGATGCTGCCCGGGATGAGCGGCTTCGAGCTGTGCCGCCACATCCGCGAGGCCGCCAACCCGATGCCGATCCTGCTGCTCACCGCACGAGACGCCATCGAGGACCGCGTTCACGGCCTGGATTCGGGAGCGGACGACTACCTCACCAAGCCGTTCGCGTTCGCCGAGCTCGCCGCGCGGGTGCGCGCCCTGCTGCGCCGCGAGCCGTCCGGGATGCGCCCCCAGGTGACGGTCGGACGCCTCACCATCGACTCCCACGAGCACCGCGCCCTGGTGTCCGGCCACGAGATGCCGCTCAGCCGCCGCGAGTTCACGCTGCTGCGCCTGTTCGCCACGAACCCGGACAAGACGCTCGCCCGCTCCGACATCCTCGAGACGGTGTGGGGCACCACGGAGAACATCGGCACGAACGTCATCGACCAGTACGTGTCCTACCTGCGCAAGAAGCTGGAACTCGCCGGCGCCGGGCTCGCCATCGTCACCGAGCGCGGCCGCGGATACCGGCTGGACGCCAAGAACGCCGAGGTCCCGACCCCGTGACGCGCGCGGCGGTCGGCGCTGTTCCGGGTTCCGGCTTCGGCTCCGGATGCGCGGATCGCGCGTGACCAGCCCATGAACCGTCTCAGACGCCTCTCGATCACTGCCCGCATCACCATCGGCAGTCTCATCGTGGCGACCCTGTTCGGCCTGGTCGCTGTCGAGGTGGTGCGCTTCGGCGTCGCCTCCATCCTGCACAACGCCACGGTCACCCTCCTCGACAACGACGTCGCCGCGCCCGCCGCGGCTCTCGGCAACAACCCGTCCGGCCCGTTCGATCTGCCGGGAGGCGGCCAGGAGCTCGCGATCGTCGACGCGTCGGGCGCGGTGCTCGCATCCACTCTCCCCGGCTCGCTGGAGGCCGACATCGGCGGGCTGCTGCGGCTGGGCGAGCAGGCGACGAGCGTCAAAGTCGGCGACGACCAGTATCTGGTGCTGGTGCGCGCGGTCTCCACCAGGAACGGCGTGATGCACGTGGTCGCCGCCCGCAACAACGAGACCACCGACCTCATCCTGGACAGGCTCACCGGCGCCCTCGCGATCGGCGCCGTGCTGCTGGTGATCGGCTTCGGCGCGGCATCCTGGCTGCTGACACGTGCAGCTCTGCGCCCGGTGAGCCGGATGCGGGAGCAGGCGGAACGCATCGCCGATGTGCAGTCGACGGGCCTGCTGACGGTGAACCCCGCCCGCGACGAGCTGGCCGAACTCGCCGGGACGCTCAACGAACTCATCCGCAGGCTGCGCGCGTCGGCGGAACGCGAACGCCAGATGGTGTCCGACGCCAGCCACGAGCTGCGAACGCCACTTGCTGTCCTCCGCGGCCAGCTGGAACTGGCGGAGCTGGATGCCGGAGACGCGGAGGCCCTGCTCGCGGACATCCGCTCCTCCCGCAGCACCGCCCTCCGCCTCGGCCAGCTGGCGAACAACCTGCTCGAACTGTCCCGCATCGAGGCGGGACCGGCGAGCGGCCGCACCGACTGGCGCACCCTCACGGACGAACTGGCCGACGCCATCGACCGCGCCCGCCTCCTGGCCGCGAGCCCGGAAGAGAACACCCCGCCGATCTCGATCGACTTCGACTACAACCCGCGCAAGACCCCACCGGGCGACGGCCTGGTCGGCCTCTCCCCCACCGACTTCGGCCGCATCCTGGACAACCTGATCGGCAACGCGATCACCGCGATCGCGGGCGCGAGTGGGGGTGCGGGTGACGCGCCAGCGCGCGCGGGTGACGCGGCGGCCGACGCGGCGACGGAACCCGAGACAGGCGCCACCACCCCACCCGACCCCACCACCCCCGACGCTCTCACCCCCCGGGATGCGACGGTCACCGCCGAACTGACGGCCACCGATGCCGAGGTCATCCTCACGGTCCGCGACACCGGCCCCGGGATGCCCGCGGACTTCATCCCGGTCGCTCTCGACCGCTTCACCCGGGCCGACGGCGCCCGCACCGCTCACTCGGGCGGCGGGCTCGGTCTCGCGATCGTCGGCGCGCTGGCGGGCTCGGCGGGCGGTAGCGTCGTACTGGCGAACGCCGAAGGCGGCGGACTCGTCGTCACCGTGGTGCTCCCACTCGTCGGCGCACCCTCACCGGCGAAGGCGGAACAGTGAAGGCGGAACAGTTGTGAGCGAATCCTCCGGCACGAACGGCGCCCCTGACTTCCTGTCCGCCCCCATCGACGCCTCGGCGACGACCCCGCCGTTCGAGCAGCTGAAGGCCCACATCCTCGCCGCCGTCAGCACCGGCGACGCCCCCGTCGGCACCCGTCTCCCTCCGGTCCGGGCGCTGGCGGACTCCCTCGGCCTCGCCCCGAACACCATCGCCCGCGCCTACCGCGAACTGGAGCACGTCGGCGTCCTGGAGACCCGCGGCCGCGCAGGAACGTTCGTCGCCGCCGCCGACGCCACCCAGCGCGAGGCCGCCACCGCGGCAGCTGCCTTCGCCGACCGCGCCGCCGACCTGGGCCTCACCGCGGACGAAGCCCTCACCCTCGCCCGAGCGGCCCTCGAGTCACGCCTGCGCCCCTGACCGAAGGGCTCGCCCGTCGACCTCGGCCCGCGCCCGGCTGACCCTCGGCACGCGCTCGGGAGCCACGCCTCGACGCGCGCCGGGCTGCCCTCGACGCGCGCCCCTGACCTCAGTGCCCGCTGCGGTCCGAGTCCACTCCCGCATCCGGACCCTCGTCGAGCGTGTCGATCCCGGCCAGGTCGGCGGCGTCCAGTTCGAACCCGAACACGTCGAAGTTCTCGGCGAGGCGCTGTGCGTTGCTGGATTTCGGGATCACGACGAGCCCGTTCTGGATGTGCCAGCGCAGCACCACTTGTCCCGGCGTCCTGTCGTGCTTCTCGGCGATCTCGGCGAGCACCGGCGAGCGCAGGAGGTCGCCTCCCGCGCCGAGCGGACTCCACGATTCGGTGACGATGCCGTGCTCGCTGTCGTACGCCCGCTGCTCGCGCCGCTGGATGGCCGGGCTGAGCTGGATCTGGTTCACGGCGGGCACGACACCCGTCTCCGCGATCAGCCTGTCGATGTGCGCCGGCTTGAAGTTGGAGACGCCGATCGCGCGCGCCTTGCCCGCTTCCTGCAGCCGGATGAACGTCTCCCAGGTCGACACGTACTCATCCCGGGCGGGCAGCGGCCAGTGGATGAGCAGCAGGTCCACGTAGTCGAGCCCGAGCCGGGCGAGGGAGGCGTCGAGCCCGTCGAGCGCGCGATCGTCGCCCTGGTAGGTGCCGTCGAGCTTCGTCGTCACGAAAAGCTCGTCCCTCTCGACGCCGCTGTGCTTCACGCCGAGCCCCACGCCGACCTCGTTGCCGTACTTCACCGCCGTGTCGATGTGACGGTATCCGATGGCCGCCGCCTCGATGATCGTGCGTTCGACCTCCTGGTCGTCGAGGGGCCACGTGCCGAGACCGACCTGCGGGATGGTGGTTCCGGAGTTGAGCGGGAGCGTAGGTGTCGTCATGGTGTCAGGCTACGCGCGCCTGCCTCCTGTCAGATGACTGTTTCGGAAAGCTGCGTGGGGTTTCCGAACCGGTGGTTGGTGATCGAGATGGCCTGCTCGTGCAGGAACGGCAGCACCTCGATGCGTCCGGACGGCGTGACCTCGTTGGCGTAGACGGCCACATCCGGACTTCCGCCGAGCGCGGCGGCCAGGGCGGATGCGTCGCCCCCGATCAGCCGGATGCGGTGCGGCCACGTCGCGTGCGAGCGGATGCGCGACAGCCAGTGGGCGTCCGACTCCACGACCACCTCGAGCTCGCGCTCGCGCAGCAACTGATGCATCGCCCGCGGCAGCTTCACAGCCGTGCTCACCGTGAACGGGGAGTTGGCGACCGTTCCTGCCGCCATCACCCGCAGCAGCTCGGGCAGCCCCGAGCCTTCCGAGAGACGGATGGTCACCGGCACGGGACGGTAGCGGAACAGGTTGCGCTCCACCCTGATGTCCGACACGTCTTTGACCGTGTGGTACTCCGTCGCCGCCGCGATGGCGTCGCTGAGTGCCGACCGCCGCACCACGTCGAACGCCGCGTAGTCCATCGACGACTGCCCGGACTCGATGAGGTCGGACACGCGCTTGTCCAGCCCGCGCAGGTGGAGGCTGGCACTGGAGTTGCCGGCGTCCGGCACCCACGACCCGAGCCCGATCAGGTAGTTCGGTCCGCCCGCCTTCGTGCCTGCACCCACCGACGAGCGCTTCCACCCGCCGAACGGCTGCCGCTGCACGATGGCGCCGGTGATCCCACGGTTGACGTAGAGGTTTCCCGCTTCGACCGTGTCGAGCCAGACGGTGAGCTCGTCGGAGTCGAGCGAGTGCAGCCCCGCCGTGAGCCCGTATTCGATGGCGTTCTGGTAGCGGATGGCCTCGTCGAGGTTCTTCGCGGTCATGATCCCGAGCACTGGACCGAAGAACTCGGTCAGGTGGAAGTACGACCCCGGCTGCACCCCGGCCCGGATGCCCGGCGACCACAGCTTCCCTGTCTCGTCCAGCTGTTTCGGCTTCACCAGCCATTCCTCGGATGCGCCGAGCGTGGTGAGCGCGTGCAGCAGCTTGCCGGAGGCCGGCTCGATCAGCGGACCCATCTGGCTCGTCGGGTCTTGCGGGTAGCCGACGCGCATGCTCGTCGTCGCGTCGATCAGCTGGTGACGGAACCGGTCGGAGTTCGCGACGGACCCGACCAGGATGACCAGGCTGGCCGCCGAGCACTTCTGGCCGGCGTGCCCGAACGCGCTCTTCACAATGTCCGCGACGGCGAGGTCGTAGTCGGCGCTCGGCGTGACGATGATCGCGTTCTTGCCGCTCGTCTCAGCGAGCAGCGGCAAGTCGGGCCGCCACGACCGGAACAGCTTGGCCGTCTCGTACGCACCCGTGAGGATCACCCGATCCACGCGCGGGTCGGAGATGAGCGACTGGCCCAGGTCGTTCTCGGCCACGTCGGCGAGCGCCAGCAGTTCGCGCGGGATGCCCGCCTCCCAGAGCGCTTCGACCATGACGGCTCCCGAGCGCTTGGCCTGGGGAGCCGGCTTGATGATGACGCCGCTTCCCGCGGCGAGCGCCGACAGGACGGAACCGGCGGGGATGGCGACGGGGAAGTTCCACGGCGGGGTGACCACCGTGAGCTTCGCCGGCACGAAGCGCGCCCCCTGGACGGCATCCAGTTCTCGCGCCCTGCTGGCGTAGTAGTGGGCGAAGTCGATGGCCTCGCTCACCTCCGGATCGGCCTCGGCGATGGTCTTGCCCGTCTCGGCAGCCATGACCTCGATGAGCCTGTCGCGGTTGGCCGCGAGGGCGATCCCCGCTCGGTCGAGCACCGCGGCGCGGTCGAAGCCGCTGCGCGCGCCCCAGGCCTCTCCGTTGATCCGGACGGTCTGGATGAGCGTCTCCAGCTGGGCGGCGTCGGTGACTGCTGCCGCCGCGATGGTGTCGACGCCGAGCGACGAGGTGGCAGACCTGGCCAGGATCTTCCGGCCCCACGACCGGTTCGCGGCCAGCGACGGGTCGGTGTCCGGCGCATTGTGGAACCCGCGGGTCACCTCGACGGTCACGGGCTCGCCGGCGACGATCCCGCCCCCGCTCGACCCGCGACGCAGCCCGAGCACCACGCTCGTCAGCCCCTCGTCGCTGCCGGCGACAGGCTCGGGCGCCGCCGGGCGCGTGAACTCGTCCGCGCTCGCCTGGTCCCATTCGCGCGAGCGGTCCTGCTGACGGTTCGGCAGCGGGGCCACTCCCCACGGCTGCTGGTCGGCTTCGAGATCGGCGATCGACGCGAGGAAGCGCTGCTTCTCCCGCTCGAACAGACCCGCATCGGAGTCCAGTTCGAACACCGCGGACATGAAGTTCTCCTGGCTCGCGTTCTCTTCGAGCCGCCGGATCAGGTAGGAGATGGCCACGTCGAACTCGCTCGGGTTCACGACCGGCGTGTAAAGGAGCAAGCTGCCGACGGTCTTCTTGACCGCCTCGGCCTGGGCGGTGGCCATGCCGAGCAGCATCTCGAAGTCGATGCCGTCGGTGACCCCGCGGCGGGAGGCGAGCAGCCACGCGTATGCGACATCGAAGAGGTTGTGACCGGCGACCCCGATCTTCACCGCATCCGTGTGCTCCGGCGTGAGCGCCCAGTCGAGCACCCGCTTGTAGTTGGTGTCCGTTGCCTGCTTGCTGCCGTAGGTGGCCAGCGGCCAGTCGTGGATGGCGGCATCCACGCGCTCCATGGCCAGGTTGGCACCCTTGACCACGCGGACCTTGATGGGCGCTCCGCCGACAACGCGGCGCTGGCTCGACCACTCGGTGAGCGTCTGCAGCGCATCCAGAGCATCCGGCAGGTAGGCCTGCAGCACGATGCCCGCTTCGAGCTTCACGAACTCCGGCTTGCTCAGGATGCCCGTGAAGACCGCCATCGTCAGGTTGAGGTCGCGGTACTCCTCCATGTCGAGGTTGATGAACTTCGGCGTGGGCGACGACGCGGCCAGCTGGTACAGCGGCGTGAGCCGCTCGACGACGCGCTCGACCGTCTCGTCGAACGACCACATCGACAGCTGGGACGCGATCGACGACACCTTGATCGAGACGTAGTCGACATCGTCGCGGGCGAGCAGCGCACGCGTGCCCTCCAGTCGCCGCGCGGCCTCCTTCTCGCCGAGCACGGCCTCGCCGAGCAGGTTGAGGTTGAGCCGGGCACCGTGACCGTTCGGGTCGCCTGGGTTGCGCAGGTGCGCGATGGCGGGGCCGAGCTTCTCCGGCGTCGCGTCCACGACGAGGTGACCGACCATCCCGCGGAGCACCCGGCGTGCGATCGGGATGACGATCCACGGCAGCACTGGGCCGAACACGCCGCCGAGCCAGATGGCGAACCGCATGTACCAGGGCAGGAACGACGGGATGTTCTTGGCGACCTTCTGCAGGTTGTACCCGGCGACGAACAGGTCTTGCGGCCGGGCGACCCCGTCCACGAATCCCACGGCGAAATCGAGCCCGTGCGGGTCTTTCAGCACACCGGCGAGACGCTCAGCCGCCGGGTCTTGCTTCGGCGTGGCGCCGTCGACCGTCGCGGTGCTCTGGGCGAGCCAGGTGCGCACGAGCTCCACCGCGTCTCCCGCGATCTGCGACGGGCGCGTCTCGTTGCCATCCGTGTGATTGACCATGTCCACGACTGTATTCCTCGCTGCTCGGGTGATCGCTGAGGCCCGTGAAATCTGTGCACAAGTGACCCCTGTGGAAACAGTGTGCGGCCCAAGTATCATCAGGAAAAGCGAATGTTTTCGAACGATATCGTTCGACTGAACCGAATGAAGGCACCGGATGCTCGACGTGCGCAAACTCCGCCTCCTACAGGAGCTCAAGGTGCGCGGCACCGTCACCGGCGTCGCCGAGGCCCTTTCCTACTCCCCGTCCTCTGTCTCCCAGCAGCTCTCCGCCCTGGAGAAGGAGTCCGGCGTCACCCTCCTGGTGAAGGCCGGCCGCCGCGTCCAACTCACCGCCCAGGCGGAGATCCTGGTGCGGCACACCGCGGAGATCCTCGACCTGCTCGACCGCGCGGAGGCCGAACTCACCGCGTCCCTCACCACGGTGGCTGGGGTCGTGCGCGTCGCCGTCTTCCAGTCCGCGGCGCACGCCATCCTCCCGCACGCCCTCTCCACACTGGCCGCCGAATACCCGGAACTCCGGGTCGAGGTCACCGAGCGCGAGCCGGAGCAGGGCCTCTTCGAGGTCTCCGCCCGCGACTTCGACCTCGTCATCGCCGAGCAGTATCCAGGCAGCACCCGTGGTCTCCGCGCCGACCTCGACCGCGTCGAGCTCGCGACGGACGCCATCCACCTGGCGAGCAGCGCCGACCCGGATGCGCGGGTCGCCACCGCGAGCCTGGCGGGCGCCGCCTCCCTCCCCTGGGTGATGGAGCCGCAGGGCACGGCCGCGCGCACGTGGGCGGTGCAGTTGTGCCGCGCCGCCGGTTTCGAGCCGGATGTCCGCTACGAGACGGCCGACCTCATCGCGCACATCCGCCTGATCCGTTCCGGGAACGCGGTCGGCATCCTCCCGGATCTGGTGTGGGCGGGCGACGCCCCGAGTGTCCGCCTGATCGACCTTCCCGGCTCTCCGCGCCGCACCGTCTTCACCTCGGCCAGGCGCTCGTCGGCCGAGCGGCCAGGCGTGGTCGCGTGCCGCGACGCCCTCGCCCGCGCCGTGCCGTCCTGACACAACAGCACCCCGCGTTGAAGCCGGATCGGCCGGCCGAATAGGCTCAGACGCATGACCGCCACTTCCTCCCCCACCACTGCGCCAGAGCAGGCGCCGACGCACGATGTCGTGATCGTCGGCGGTGGCCACAACGGGCTCACCGCCGCCGCCTATCTCGCACGAGCAGGCAAGAGCATCATCCTTCTGGAACGTCTCGAAGCAGTGGGCGGCGCGGCGGTCAGTGCCCAGGCGTTCTCCGGCGTCGACGCCTGGTTGTCGCGGTACTCGTACCTGGTCAGCCTGTTGCCGCAGCGCATCATCGACGACCTGGGGCTGCGCATCCGGTTGGCGCGCCGCCGGTACTCCTCCTATACGCCCGTCCCCGGCGACGAGTCCGGGGCAGCACTTCTCATCGACAACACGGACGCCGACGCGACCGCCGCCTCGTTCGCCCACATCGGCGCGGCCGACGACGCCGCCGCCTTCTCCGAGTTCTACGAGACCACCGGTGCCCTCGCGCAGTCCCTCTGGCCAACGGTCACCGAACCGCTCCTCACTCGCAGCGAGGCGAAGGCTCTGGTCGGCGACGACGAGCTGTGGCAGAGCATCTTCGAGCGCCCGATCGGCGAACTCATCGAGTCCAGGATCTCCAACGACCTCGTCCGCGGTGTCGTGGCGACGGATGCGCTGATCGGAACGTTCGCGAGCGTGAGCGACCCGTCGCTCGCGCAGAACCGCTGCTTCCTCTATCACGTCATCGGCCAGGGCACCGGGCAGTGGGATGTGCCGGTCGGCGGCATGGGCACGGTCACCGGCGAGCTGGCCAGGGCGGCACGCGAGGCGGGCGCCCGCATCGTGACCGACGCCGAGGTCACGTCGATCAGCCCCGACGGCGCCGTCCGCTACGACCGCCACGGCCACGAGCGCCGCGTGGTGGGGCGGCACGTGCTCGTCAACGTCGCCCCGGATGTGCTGGACGCGCTCCTGAGCGAAGGCGAAGCCGACACCGAAACCAAAACCGACACCGACACCGACACCACCCCACCCCGCCCCCGCGCTGAGGGCGCCCAGGTGAAGGTCAACCTCCTCCTCTCCCGTCTCCCCCGCCTCCGCGACGAGGCCGTCGATCCCGCTGCGGCGTTCGGCGGCACCTTCCACATCAACGAGACGTACACGCAGCTGGAGGAGGCGTTCGCCGGGGCGGTCCGCGGCGTCATGCCCGACCTCATCCCGTGCGAGATCTACTGCCATTCGCTCACCGATCCGAGCATCCTGGATCCAGAGCTGGCCGCATCCGGAGCCCAGACGATCACGGTCTTCGGCCTGCACACGCCGGACCGCTGGCTCACCGACGACAACAACGACGCCACCAGGCAGCGGCTTCAGGATGCGGTGGTCGCCTCGCTCAACTCCGTCCTGGCCGAGCCCATCGAGACCCTGCTGCGCACCGATGCCGACGGCAACCCGTGCATCGAGACGAAGACCACGCGCGACATCGAGCACGCCCTCAACATCCCGGGCGGCAACATCTTCCACGGCCCGCTGTCCTGGCCGTTCGCCGAGGACGACGACCCGCTCGACACTCCCGCTCGCCGGTGGGGCGTTGCGACCAGGCATCCGCGCATCCTGATGTGCGGCTCGGGTGCGCGGCGAGGCGGAGCGGTCAGCGGGCTCGGCGGGCACAACGCTGCGATGGCGGTGCTCGAAGGCTGACACCCGCCGCGCCAGCGCGCCCCGACGTGTGAGGACTCACACCGCACGCACTGCCGGAAACGGCACAACGTGACTAGTGTGAGGATTCAGCGGGAGGTGCACCATGATGCCGCAACCAACGGGTCGACTCGTTCGCAAAGACGACGGGGTCTACGTGGTCCTGGACAGGATCTTCAAGGCGCCGATCGAGGATGTCTGGTCGTATTTCTCCCGGTCTCCGCGCCTCAGCGAGTGGATCGGGCAACTCACCGGAACACCGTCCACCGGCGCAGCCCGGTTCCGGATGAACGCGGCGGGTGACGACGCCGACTGGGAGAACGTCACCATCCTGGAATGCGACGCCCCGCACCGTTTCGCCGCAGACATCGGGCCCTCGAACACGTCGCGGCGGGTGTACGTGCACCTCACCGAGGCCAGCGGCCACACGACCGTCACCCTCGGCCAGCGCCTCCGGTCGTTGAGGGAAGAGGCAGACATCGGCGTGAGCTGGGACTACTACCTGGACCGCCTGCTCGCGGCCCGCACCGGCAAGCCGATGCCGGACTGGAACGACTACGACCCGGCGATGCTGGAGCACTACGAGAACCTGTGCAGGGAGCTCGACCACGACATCAAGGCCGAGCACGCGACCCTGCACGCGGTGGACAGGGCGAACGGCACGGACGGCTAACGCAGTCCTGCTCAATGCCAGCGGTGGTCCTGCAGCGTGATCCGCGGGCCACGCCGCTCGAACCTGTGCCCGCTGGCCAGGATCAGCCGGATGACCCTCTGCCGGTGTCCCGCCCACGGGGCGAGCAGTTCGAGCATCCCGTCGTCGTCGACGCGCTGCCCGGTGAGCGCCTCGCCGACGTAGTGCGCGAGGTGGTAGTCGCCGACGCTGACGATGTCCGGGTCGCCCGTCGCCCGCTGCAGTGTCTCCGCCGCCGTCCACGGGCCAATGCCCGGGATGGTCTGCAGAGCGCGGGCGGCCGCATCCCGCGTCTCGGCCCGCTCGACAGCGCGTTCGAGGGATGCGGCGACGGCGAGCGCCGCCTGCGCCGTGCGAGCCCTGCCGGGGTCGACTCCGGCGCGGTGCCAGTCCCACGACGGGATGCCCCGCCACTGGATCACAGTCGGAACGACGCGCATCCCGTCGGGTGCCGGTCCAGGCGCGACCTCGCCGAACCACCGGAGCAGCCTCGCCCACGAGCGGTACGCCTCCAGGCTGGTCACGCGCTGTTCGATGATGGCGGGCAGCAGCGCTTCGATCAGCCGGTTGGTGCTGGACAGCCGCATCCCGGAATTGCGTCGCCGGCTGTCGTGCAGCAGAGGCGTGCCGCTTACGTCCAGGCCGTCCCAGTCGTCGTCGCGGCCGAGCAGCGCGGGCACAGCGTGGATCGCCCACTCGGCACCCGGCCCCCACGCCGTCGCGCGCACGCTCCCGTCCGCCTCCGGATACCGGATGCGCACGGTCGCCGCCCCCGCCGGTGTGCGGAATGTGCGCCACACGCCTCCAGCATCCCACCTGGTCGTCGGGTCGTGCGGGCCGCGGCCGAGCACGGAGAGCGTGCTCCGCACATCCACCGGCGACGCTGGACGGTACACCGTCTCGACAGCGCCACCTGCGGCGGCCGGCGCTGTCGGAATGGCGGTGCTCATGCAGGGAATGCTACGTCAGCCCGCTGACGATATCGGCTGTGATTCCTTCTGTCGGCGGTCTCCCATACATTCACGTCATGGGAATCGAATTCAACGACGATGCCGTCGCGGCACTCCGCGGCGCCATCGCAGGAACTGTCTACCTCCGGGGAGAAGAGGGGCTCGCGGCCGAGGTCGCGTGCTTCAACCCGGTGGTCGTCCACGATCCGGACATCGTGGTCGCCGTCACCGACGAGAACGACGTCGCCGAGGCCGTCCGCTTCGCGCGCGACGCCGGCATCCCGGTGCGGCTGCAGGCAACCGGCCACGGCTCGGAGACCCCGATCGTCGGCGGCATGATCATCTCCACGCGCGCGCTCGACACCATCGCCATCGATCCGGATGCGCGGCTCGCGGTCCTCGGCGCCGGCGTGCGCTGGGCGCCGGTGATCGTGGCGACGGCGGAGCACGGACTCGCGCCGGTCACCGGTTCGTCCACCAGCGTCGGCGCCGTCGGATACACGCTCGGCGGCGGCGTCGGTCCGCTCGCCAGGAGCCACGGCTTCACCTCGGACTGGGTGCGCGGCTTCCGCGTGGTCACGGCCGACGGAGAGACGGTCGTCGCCGACGCGGAGACCAACCCGGAGCTGTTCTGGGCCCTCCGCGGCGGCAAGGGCGGCCTCGGCGTCGTCACCGAGATGACGCTCGAACTGGTTCCGCTGCGCACCCTGTACGGCGGCAGCGTCTTCTTCGAGGGCGACGCCATCGTCCCGGCGTTCCAGGCCTGGGTGGACTGGTCATCCGAGCTGTCCGAGGAGGCGACCACCTCGGTGGTCTTCCTGCAGATCCCGGACATGGAGGGCCCTCCTCCCCCACTCCGCGGCCGCTCCGTGCTCAGCGTGCGCTTCGCGTACCCCGGCGACGCCGCGGAGGGCGAGAAGCTGTTCGCCCCGATGCGTGCCGCCGCCCCGGTCTACCTCGACGTCGTCGCCGAGATGCCCACCACCGCGGTCGCCACGATCCACAACGATCCGGAGCAGGGTGCGCCGAGCTGGATCCGCGGCCTGATGCTTGACACGTTCGACCGGGATGCGGCGGACGCCCTGATGGCGGCGGCCGGCCCCGGAACGGACTCGCCGTTCCTCGCGCTCGAGATCCGCCAGCTCGGCGGAGCGACGGCTCGGGATGTGCCGGGCGGCTCAGCCGTCGGCGGCCGGGACAGCAGGTACACGGTGTCGACCCTCGCGGCGAACCCGGCCACCTTCGCCGAGCTCGCGCCCGCCCGCGCCGCAGCCGTGACGGCCGCCCTCGCCGGTCACGTCTCCACGATCACCAACGTGAACTGGTCCGCCGGACTCAGCGACGAGGTGGCGTTCGAGCACACCTGGCCCCCGGCGATCTTCGACCGCCTCGCCGCCGCCCGCGCCACCTGGGATCCTCGCGGCGTCTTCGCCTTCGGCCCCACCCCGGCTCCGGCCTCCACCCCGACCCCCTGATAATCGAGTCCGAACCTGTTCACGCGACACGCCGTACCGCCGCGTGAACAGGTTCGGACTCGTTCGGCGCCCCTAGCGCGAACGGGCCGCATGGCCCCGCATGGGCCGCTCGGGCCGCCCGGCTTCCGCCTGGCCCGCCAGGCTCACTCGGCCCAGACGCTCGGCGCTTCGGCCTTGGTCGACGGGAGCGCCGCATCCGCGCCCCACTGCACCAGCCACTCCGGCACAGACACGTCGGAGGGTGCGACGCCCACCGCATCCAGCAGCTCGTCGTTGGTCACGATCCCGCCGCTGCGCTTCAGAAACCGCCCCCGGATGAACGCCTGCGTGTAGATCTCGCCGTTCACCGTGAACCGCTGCTCCACATACACGGCCCGCTCGTCGAAGCCCAGGATGCGCGACTCCACCACGAACGGCTGCCACAGTTCCAGCGACTTCCGGAACGAGATGGTCTCCGACGCGACCACCGGATACCAGCCGCGCTCTTTGAAGATCGCCCACACCCCGCTCCGCGTCAGCAGGTCGAACCGCCCGATGTCCGCGATCGACAGATACACACCGTTGTTCATGTGCTTCAGAATGTCGAGGTCGGTCGGCAGCACACGGAACCGGGTGCGGGCAACATCCCAGTGCCCCAGCCGGGCGCCGAACCGCGAGATCAGAGCATGAAGCATCGTCCGAAAGATCATGTGCACCCGACGATGCTAGCCAAGCGCCAACGCCCGCTCACTTTCGTTGTCGACGGCCTCCAAAACGCGGGCACGTGGCGCGGCGGTGGGTTGTGCATTCCGTCGCGACGGCGCGCGGTCGCTACCGGATCGAGCGGCCCGAACCCCGCCCGCGCCCCACGTCACCGCCCCAGCGGCACCTCGACGATGCTCACGCCGGCGGGCGGCGCGGACAGCGCCTGGTCGAGTTCGCCCTTCGTCCGCACGACGCTGTACGCCCACCCGTACGCCTGCGCCAGCAGTGCCAGGTCGATCTTCTGCGGCGTGTACAGCACGCGGTCGAACGCGTTCGCGGGGGCGCTCGACGCCACCTCGAGACCGTCGAAGATGGTCCCGCCGCCGTCGTTGCCGACGATCACCTGCAGGTGCGGTCGCCGCTCGCCTTCGCCGAACAGCAGCGAGCCGACGTCGTGCAGCAGGGTGATGTCACCGAGCAGCACGCGGGTCACCCCCGTGGGCGCTCCTGTCGCTTCTGCGGCCGCCTGGCTTTCCAGGGCGATGCCGATAGCCGTGGCGACGGTGCCGTCGATCCCAGCGAGTCCGCGGTTGGCGTGCACCCGCAGCTTCTTTCCCGGAACGATACGGTCCGCATCCCGCACCAACCGGGATGCGCCGAACAGCAGCCGGTCGTGCGGCCAGGTGTAGCGCCACAGCGCCTCGGCCAGCAGCGGCCGCGTGATGGGTGCGCGCACCGCAGCGAGTTCCGCTTTCGCGAAGGCGAGCGCGTCGGCGCGGTCGTATGAGCGCGCCTTGTCGACGTCGGGTGCCGTCGCGGCCGGGTCGGCCGCCTGCTCCGCCGCCTCGATGAGCCGCCGACTGCCGAACACCCAGCTGCCCACCCAGGCGCGCACCTCCGGCGACCGCAGATCGATGGATGCTGCCGGCAGCACGCGCCCGACGATCCGCGCCCGATGGCCGGGGTTGTACGCCTGCTTCCCGCGGGGTGCCACGACGATCACCTCGACGTCGGCGCGGGTGAGCAGGGCGGGAACCTCGCGGCTGAGCGTCGGATGCCCGAAGACGACAGCGCGCTCGACGCGCCCACCGAACGTGTCCTCGTGCAGCAGCTCCCGGTATGCGACGACGAGGTTCGGCCCGAACCGCGACCCGCTCGATACCTCTGCGAGCAGTGGTGCTCCGGATGCGCGGGCGAACTCCTCCGCGTCGGGTCCGGCGTCCGCTCCCGCGATCACGACGGTGCGGGGCCCGTCGGCGAGCTCGATGGTCTCGCGGCCGAGCGCATCCGGCCCTGCTGGTGCGGGATGCTCGCCGGTCTCGATCCGCCCCAGCTCGGGGACCGCCACCGACAGTGGCTCGCGGAACGCGACGTTGAGGTGCACCGGACCGGGGTCTCCGCTGTCGGCACCGACCGCCTCGCGCACGGCGGCGAGCGCGATCGCGGCGGCGGCGTCGAGTTCGCCGGCTGCGCCGTCCGGCGCGGGGATGTCGCGCGTGGAGCGCACGGCCACGTCGTAAAGGCCGTTCTGCTGGGTGGTCTGGTTGGCGCGGATCCCGCGCAGTTCGTCCGGCCGGTCGGCGGTGAGCACGATCATCGGGATGCCGGATTCGTGCGCTTCGAGAACGGCCGGATGCAGGTTGGCCGTTGCGGTGCCGCTGGTGGTGATGACGACGGCGGGTGCCCCGCCTTCACGTGCGAGGCCGAGCGCCAGGAATCCGGACACGCGCTCGTCGATGCGCACATGGAGCCGGGCGGAGCCGGAGCGTTCGAGTTCGGCGGCGACGAGCGCGAGGGCCTGCGAGCGCGAGCCCGGGCTGACGATCAGGTCGCGGACGCCGGCGCGGACGAGTCCGGTGAGGAGTGCGATGGAGTAGTCGGTGGCGGGGTTTCCCGTGCGTGCGGGTCTGGTGAGGGGTTCACCCATCCCGGCGGCCGGTTTGGTCGTTGTCTGGTCCGTTGTCATCGAGTTCGGCGAGTTCCTTCTCCAGCTGCCGGATGCGCTCCTCCTGGTCGTGGTCGACGCGGAGGCGCTTGAGGAATTCGGGGTCGTCGTCCGGTGCGACGGTGCGGCGTCCGATGCCGCTCTTGCGTCGACCGCGTCCGATGAGGAACCAGAGCACCCCGCCGATGACCGGGAACAGGATGATGACGAGAAGCCAGACGGGCTTGGGAAGGCCGCGCACTCGCGAACGGTCGAACAGGGCGCAGTCTGCCACGGAATAGATGTAGAAAACCGCGGCAGCGACGCCGAGGACTATCCAGAGGCGAACCATGTGTCAATCGTAACTCTCAGAGAGTGTCTCTAAGCTGGGAGGGTGAAACGCATTCCCTCGTGGGTCACCTATACGGTGCTCAGACTGCTGTTGTTCGCGATCCCGCTCGCGATCCTGCTGGTGCTGCGCATCGAATGGTGGATCGCGGTCATCGCGGCAGCCCTCATCGGGCTCTGCCTGTCGTACATCTTCCTGAGCAAGCCGCGCAACGCGGTCTCGAGCGACCTCTACGCCGCCCGCCACCGCGACAAGCCGGCCACCACGGTCGACGACGATGCGGAAGACGCGGTCGTCGACGCCGTCGACCACCCGGACAAGTCCGCCTGATCAGCCCCGTCCAGGCGCGGCCGCGCCTGGAACAATGCGTGCGCCTGCGTCTGCGTCTGCAGGAATCCCTGCGCCTGCGCTAGAACGCGTACGCCGCCCCGAGCGCCAGCGCGACCAGCAGCCCGGTGAAGCTGGTGAGCTGCAGCGCGGTGACCAGCTCCCGCGGAGTCTTCGCGAACAGTGTGATCGCACACGCGGGCAGCGCGGCCAGCAGGGCGAACATCCCGAACCAGGCGAACGGGTACAGCAACGCGAGCACCGCGAGGATGCCGAACGGCACCAGCAGGAACACGCAGAAGACGATCCGGGATGCGACGTTGCCGAGCAGCACGGCGAGCGTTCGCTTGCCCGCCTGCTTGTCCGGCCCGATGTCCCGGATGTTGTTCACCATCAACACGGCGCACGCGATGAGCCCCGCGATGACCGCGCCGAACCAGGCTTCCTGATTGACGACGCCGGACAGCATATAGGTGGTCCCCGCCGTCGCGACGAGCCCGAAGAACACGAAGACGAACACTTCACCGAGGCCGAAGTAGCCGTACGGCCGCTTTCCTCCGGTGTAGAACCACGCCGCGACGATGGCGGCCGCGCCCACGAGGATGACCCACCAGTGCTGGGTCAGCAGCACGAGCGCCAGCCCGGCGACCGCCCCGAGCGCGAAGAAGACGAGCGCGACGGTGAGCACCCGCTTGGGCGCCGCCCGTCCAGAACCGGTCAGCCGGCTCGGCCCCACCCGGAACTGGTCCGTGCCTCGGATGCCGTCGGAGTAGTCGTTCGCGTAGTTGACACCGATCTGCAGGAACACCGCGACCGCGAGGCAGAGAAGCGCACGAACCGGATGCCAGATGCCCGCTCCGTCAGCGACCTTGGCGGCCCCGACACCGATGATGACGGGCGCGATGGCCAGCGGAAGCGTGCGCAGGCGCGCCCCGGCGATCCAGTCGGATGCGGTCGCGGGCTTGACCTTGACCTTCGCCGCCCCCGGCCGGCCGCTCTTGCCGCCGTTGCCGCGCTGAGCGGGCGTCATCCGTTGCATCCGTGGCTTGTTCTGACTCATCACAGAGCGAATCGTAACAACAACCGCTATGCCGTTTCGTCCGCTAACGTCCCTCGTCGCATCGCGCGCGCCTTGCCGCGCCTCGCCCGCTCACCCTCGCCTCGCCCGCTCGCCCCGCGCGCTCTCCGCGATCCGCCGCGCAGCCACCCGGTCCGGCTTGCCGCTGCTGAGGTGCGGCAGCACATCCACCTCAACGACCTCCGCCGGCGCCGCCGCCCGCCCGAGCTGCTCCGCCACATGCGCGCGCACTGCGGCGAGCGCGGTGGCGGCCGCAGCCCCGCCACTCTCGACGACCACGACCGGCACCTGACCCCACTCGGCATCGTCCGCAGCCACGACGACCGCGCCGCCGAACCCGTCCAGAGCCCGAACCGCCCCCTCGACGGCGTCGAGCAGCACCTTCTCCCCACCGGAGATGATCACGTTGTCCGCACGCCCGAACACCGTCACGAGCCCGTCGTCCACCGCGCCGAGGTCTCCCGTGCGATACCACTTCTGCCCGTCCGCCTCATGGAACGCGGCCGCCGTCCTGTCCGGATCGCCGAGGTACCCTTCCGCGAGCACCGGCCCCGCGATCTCCAGCAACCCGTCCACCGCCCGCACTGTGGTCGTGCCGATCGGACGCCCGTCGTACACGCACCCGCCCGCCGTCTCACTCGACCCGTAGGTGCTCAGGATGCGCGCCCCCGCGTCCAGCGCGCGCTCGCGCAGCTCCGTGGTCAGCGCCTGGCCGCCCACGAGGATCCCGTCGAATCGCCGCAGAGCGTCCGCCACCACCCTGTCGCCGGCCTCCGTCGCCGCGACCAGCCGCGCCAGCTGCACCGGCACGAGCGAGACGAACCGCAGGTCGTGGATGAGGTCTCGCGCCACCTCGGCGAACCGCCCGGGGTCGAAGTGGCCATCGCTATAGAGCACCGGCTCCGTCTCGGCCGCAATCGACCGCACCAGCACCTGCGCTCCCGCAACGTAGTGCGCCGGCAGGGCGAGCATCCACTGTCCCTGCCCGCCCATCGCGCCCGCCGAGGCCGCCGCACTGGCCAGCAGCGCATCCGCGGACAGCGCTACCCGCTTCGGCACTCCCGTCGACCCGGAGGTCTCGATCACGAGCGCGACGTTCTGCCCCACCCGCTCACTCTCGCCCGGCCACACCCGATCGACCCGCCCATCGTCGAGCCGTCCACCATCGAACCGCCCACCGTCGACTCGCCCACTGTCGACTCGCCCACCGACGCGACGACCACCACCGCCTTCCCGCGGCACCACCGCCGGCCCTCCGCCGCCGAGCGCATCCCGCAGCGCCTCGAACACCTCATCCACTCGCGCCGAGTCCACCACCCTCAGCGCCCTGGTCACCGCGTCCTCCGCTTGCTCACCACGCTCACGCTGCCGCGCTCAGAACTGCCACGGGAACGGCGACCAGTCCGGCTCCCGCTTCTCCAGGAACGAGTCGCGCCCCTCGACGGCCTCGTCGGTTCCGTATGCCAGCCGCGTGGCCTCTCCGGCGAACACCTGCTGTCCCACGAGTCCGTCGTCCACAGCGTTGAACGCGAATTTCAGCATCCGGATCGCCGTCGGCGACTTGGTCAGGATCTCGTTCGCCCACTCCAGAGCGGTCGTCTCGAGTTCCGCGTGCGGCACGACCGCGTTGACCGCGCCCATCTCGTACGCACGCTGCGACGAGTACTCCCTGGCGAGGAAGAACACCTCGCGCGCGTTCTTCTGCCCGATCTGCCTGGCGAAGTACGCGCTGCCGTATCCGGCGTCGAACGAACCCACATCCGCATCCGTCTGCTTGAACCGTCCGTGCTCGGCGCTCGCGATCGTGAGGTCGCAGACCACGTGCAGCGAGTGCCCGCCTCCGGCCGCCCACCCGGGAACCACCGCGATCACCACCTTCGGCATGAACCGGATGAGCCTCTGGACCTCGAGGATGTGCAGCCGCCCACTGCGCGCAGCGTCGATGCCCGTCGCCGTCTCCCCGTCCGCATACTTGTAGCCGTCTCGCCCCCGGATGCGCTGATCGCCTCCCGAGCAGAACGCCCACCCTCCGTCTTTCGGACTCGGCCCGTTTCCGGTGAGAAGCACCACTCCGATGCGCGGATTCGTGCGCGCATCCTCCAGCGCGGCGTAGAGCTCGTCGACCGTGTGCGGTCGGAACGCATTGCGCACTTCTGGCCGGTTGAACGCCACTCGCGCCACCCGTCCGGCGACATCGTGGTGATACGTGATGTCGGTCAGCTCCTCGAAGCCGGCGACCTCGTTCCACGCGCTCTGGTCGAAGATCTCTGAGACTGCTTTTGCCATGAACCCAGCCTACGGTTCGCCATCCCGCCGCGGACCGGTCGTGCCAGACTTGTGGAATGTTGCCCGAGCTCGCCGACCTGTTGAAAACTGCACGCGTCGTCGCGTTGCCGATGACGGCGAAGTTCCGCGGCATCGCGGTTCGCGAGGCGGTGCTGTTCGAGGGCCCAGAGGGCTGGACCGAGTTCTCCCCGTTCGTCGAGTACGACGACGCGGAGGCCGCGCACTGGCTGCACGCCGCGATCGATTTCGGCTGGCACCCCGCCCCGCCTCTGCTCCGCGACCGCATCCCGGTCAACGCGACCATCCCGGCTGTCGCCGCGGATTCCGTGGCGGGCATCCTCGCCCGCTATCCCGGCGCGCGCACGGCCAAGGTCAAGGTGGCCGAGCCCGGCCAGACCCTCGCCGACGACGTCGCCCGCGTCCGCGCGGTCCGCGACCTTCTGGGGCCGGAGGGGCGCATCCGGATCGACGCGAACACCCTGTGGAACGTCGACGAGGCCGAGCACGCCATCCACGCGCTCGCGCCGTTCGACCTCGAGTACGTCGAGCAGCCCTGCGCGACCGTCGACGAGCTCGCCGAGATCCGCCGCCGGACGAAATACATGGATGTTCCGATCGCCGCCGACGAGAGCGTGCGCAAGGCGTCCGACCCGCTCGCGGTCGCGCGCGCCGGCGCAGCGGACCTCCTGATCGTCAAAGCGCAGCCGCTCGGCGGCATCCACTCCGCCCTGCGCATCGTCGCGGAGGCCGGTCTGCCGATCGTCGTCTCGAGCGCGATCGACACGTCGGTCGGCGTTGCGATGGGCGCCCACCTCGCCGCGGCCGTTCCGCGCCTCGACTTCGACTGCGGGCTCGGCACGGCCGCGATGTTCGTCGAGGACGTGACGGACGAGCCGCTCCTCCCGGTCGACGGCAGCATCCCCGTCGTCCGTCCGTCGGTGTCCAGCGCGCGACTCGACGCCCTCGCGGCCGACGACGACCGCCGCGACTGGTGGCTCGACCGCGTTCGCCGCTGCTACCGCCTGGTCGAGCGCACCGCAGCGCTCTGACCGCTCAGCTGTACAGCTTCTCCGGGACTTCGAGTCCGTAGATCGCCCGCCCAGAACCCCAGATCACCGCGCACGCGGCCCGCAGCAGGTTCAGCTCGTCGCCGCCCTCGCTCAGGATGCGCACGTCGTTGCCTTCGATCGCCACCGAGGCGTCGCCGACCGTTGCCGTCCGACCGTCCTTGCTGAACTCGGTGACCGGATACGGTTCGCTCAGCCCGCGCAGGTCGGCGAGAATGTAGGTCGGCCGCGAGTTCGCATCCGCAGCGATCAGCTGCTTGGCCCGATCCACCCCGGTCAGAACGAGCACGGAGTCGATCCCCGCACGATTCGCGCCCAGGATGTCGGTATCCAGCCGATCGCCGATGAACAGCGCTTTCGACGAACCGAACCGCGTGACGGCCTCCTCGAAGATCGCCACCTCCGGCTTGCCCGCCACGATCGGCAGGCGGCCGGCGGCCGTGTGCACAGCGGACACGAGCGTCCCGTTGCCCGGGGCGATGCCGCGCGCGACCGGGATGGTCCAGTCGGTGTTCGTCGCGACCCACGGCCGCTCCTCGTCCGTCCGGCCCTGCAGCGCGAAGGCGGCCTCAGCGAGCTGGGTCCAGCCGATCTCCGGCGCGAAGCCCTGGATCACGGCGGCCGGGTCGTCGTCGGCGGAACGGGTCACGGAGAACCCGCCCTTCTGCACCTCGTCGACCAGCCCGTCCCCGCCGATGACCAGGATGGTCGCGCCGGCAGGAACATGCTGGGCCAGCAATCGCACGGCGGCCTGCGGCGAGGTCACCACATCGCTCGGGGCCACCGTCAGGCCGAGGTCGGTGAGGTGTCCCGCGACGGACGCGTCGGTCCGGGATGCGTTGTTCGTGATGTAACCGACTCGCACGGTTTCGGCGGCCTGGTTGAGGCTCTCCACGGCGTGCGGGATCGCGTCGGCGCCCTTGTAGACGACCCCGTCGAGGTCGGCCAGCACCAGATCGACTCCGTCGAGCGGCGTCACGGTCTTAGCGCTCCGTCGAAACAGGGCCATCGGTCGCGTCATCCTCCGTGTCGTCGCGGTCATCGTCGCCGGCGCTCACGGGCGTGGCGTCGGTCGAGTCGTCTTCGTCCGCGCCGTTGTCGTCGGCCTCGTCGTCGGAGTCGTCCTCGTCCTCATCAGAGTCGTCATCGGAGTCGTCGTCTTCGTCGTCTGCGTCGTCGTCGTCGTCATCAGAGTCGTCGTCTTCGTCATCTTCGTCGTCGTCGGAGTCGTCATAGTCGTTGTCCGACTCGTCGTCCAGGTCCTCGTCCAGGTCCTCGTCGTCCGCCTCGTCGAGCTCGACGTCGTCCTCGATCTCGATGACCACATCCGCATCGTCGTCGAACGTGCCGGCGTCACCGATGGCGATGCTGTCCTCACCGTCGATGTCGAATTCGAACTCGTACTCTTCCTCGACGACGTCGACGGTCTCGTGCTCGTCCATCGAGAGCGCCTCGCCGATCGCCTCCTCGGCACGGGTCGCACGTTCGCGCCAGGCCTCGGATTCCTCGGTGCGTCCGACTTCGCCGAGCACGTCCGCGTACGCGTGGAACAGGTCCGGACTCCAGCTGTACGCCCGGTTGGGGTCGAGCTGCGGAATCTCGAGCTCGGCCAGCGCAGCATCCGGCTGCTCGAGGTCGAGGCGGGCGCCGGACATCGCAATCGCCAGGGACACCTGCACGTCGTTCGGCAGCGTGGAACGGTCGACAGACCGACCCAGCTCAAGCGCGCGATCAGGGCGTCCGACGCCACGCTCGCTGTCCACCATCAGCGGCAGCTGCTCGTTGGATCCGGAGATCCGGCGGTACGTGCGCAGTTCCCGCAGCGCGAGTGCGAAGTCGCCCGTCGCGTACGCGGTGATCGCGAGCGTCTCCCGCACGACGGCGATACGACCCGCCCGCCGAGCGGCCGAAAGCGCGTGCCGGTGTGCGAGCTCCGGGTCTTCTTCGATCAGCTGCGCGGCCATCACCAAGTGACGCGCAACCCAGTCGGCGTTGTCCTTGCTCAGGGTCTTCAGTTCGACGCGGGCACCCTTGTCGAGGTCGCGCGCCTGCACGCTCTCCGGGATCTCCGGGTCGTCATGGCGCGGACGAACCGATCGCAGTTCCCGCGCCATGCGCTCTTCTTCGGTGAGCTCGCGCTCATAGTCGCGCGCATCGCGGTCGCCGCGCGCCGGCCGGCCGTCCCTGGTCCACAGCTTGTCGCCGTGTCCGCCGCCGTCGCGTCCAGCTCCGCGTCCGCCGCCATCGCGGTCGTAGCCACGGGATGCGCCCCCACGGCTACCCGCCGGAGCCCGGCCGCGCTGCCCGTCGCGCCCACCGCGGTACCCATCACGCGGAGCACCCTCACGGGGTGCGCGGTCACTGCGGTAGCCCTCACGGGGAGCACCCTCACGCGGCGCCCGCTCACTGCGGTAGCCATCGCGAGGAGCGCCCTCACGCGGCGCGCGGTCGTTGCGGTAGCCATCGCGCGGAGCACCCTCACGCGGTCCACGATCACTGCGATACCCGTCACGCGGAGCACCGTCGCTGGGGCGCCGATCGTTGCGGTAGCCATCGCGCGGAGCACCATCACGCGCACCCCGGTCACTCCGGTATCCGTCCCGCTTCTCTCCATCACGCGGCGCACGGTCACTTCGA
The DNA here is from genome assembly GCF_051161895.1 of Leifsonia araucanica. Lineage (NCBI taxonomy): Bacteria > Bacillati > Actinomycetota > Actinomycetes > Micrococcales > Microbacteriaceae > Leifsonia > Leifsonia araucanica. The sequence continues at coordinate 3,038,956 of NZ_JBMBTW010000002.1, read as the reverse complement.
TATCCGTCCCGTGACCCCCCGCTGCGCGGAGCGCCGGCAGCACTGCCGTTCCCGCGGTAGCCACCCGAACGCTCGCCGTCCCGGCCGCCGCCCGCGCGGTATCCACCCTCCCGGGGGGCGCGGTCGCTGCGGTATCCGTCGCGTGGTGCACCCTGACGCGGGGCCCGGTCGCCGCTGCGCCCGCCGTCGCTCGCGTCGCCACTCCTGCCGCGATACCCGTCGCGCGGCGCCGAGTCGCGGTTGCCGCGGTAGCCGTCGCGCTGACCGCCGTCCCGCGAGGCAGAATAGCCGCCGGAACGCTCGCCGTCGCGCGGCGCACGATCATTGCGGTACCCACCGGAACGCTCACCATCCCGCGGCGCACGATCATTGCGGTACCCACCCGAGCGCTGACCGTCGCGGCCGCCCTCTCGGGGTGCGCGGTCACCGCGATAGCCGCCGTCGGAGCGCTGGCCGGCGCGCGGGTTGCCGCCGCGCCCGCCCTGGTACGGGCGACCCGATCCGCTGTCGGATCTGCGCGGTGCGTTCCCTCGGTCACCACCGGAGCGTGCACCGGATGCGCCGCCCCGATTGTCGGCGCTGCGCGCGTCTCGCTGGTCGTCTGCCGGTGTATCGCTCACGACTTCTCCTGTTGGGTGGCGGGCCTGTCGCCCAGCCTATGTCGTTGGTGGTGTGGTCTGTGTGGTGTTGTGGTGGTGTTAAATGCGAAAGAGCCACCCGGTGTGGGGTGGCTCTTTCTAAAAGGAGTCCGGCGGTGTCCTACTCTCCCACAGGGTCCCCCCTGCAGTACCATCGGCGCAGAGAGTCTTAGCTTCCGGGTTCGGAATGTGACCGGGCGTTTCCCTCTCGCTATGGCCGCCGAAACACTATTGATGTATCAAAGTGAACGGACCAATCAGCTGATTGGTTCGGTTCTCGACCGTACATCGAGAACCACATAGTGGACGCAAGCATTCTTCAGGCCTCACACACCAGCCTTACAACATGTGTGTGAGTAGTGATTGTCAAGTTATCGGCTTATTAGTACCGGTCAGCTCCATGGGTCTTTAGTCCCCACTTCCACATCCGGCCTATCAACCCAGTAGTCTAGCTGGGAGCCTCTCGCCCGAAGGCATGGAAATCTCATCTCAAGGCCGGCTTCCCGCTTAGATGCTTTCAGCGGTTATCCATCCCGAACGTAGCTAATCAGCGGTGCTCCTGGCGGAACAACTGACACACCAGAGGTTCGTCCAACCCGGTCCTCTCGTACTAGGGTCAGATCCTTTCAAATTTCCTACGCGCGCAGCGGATAGGGACCGAACTGTCTCACGACGTTCTAAACCCAGCTCGCGTACCGCTTTAATGGGCGAACAGCCCAACCCTTGGGACCTACTCCAGCCCCAGGATGCGACGAGCCGACATCGAGGTGCCAAACCATGCCGTCGATATGGACTCTTGGGCAAGATCAGCCTGTTATCCCCGAGGTACCTTTTATCCGTTGAGCGACAGCGCTTCCACAAGCCACTGCCGGATCACTAGTCCCGACTTTCGTCCCTGCTCGACTTGTCAGTCTCACAGTCAAGCTCCCTTGTGCACTTACACTCGACACCTGATTGCCAACCAGGTTGAGGGAACCTTTGGGCGCCTCCGTTACTTTTTGGGAGGCAACCGCCCCAGTTAAACTACCCACCAGGCACTGTCCCTGAACCGGATTACGGTTCGAAGTTAGATATCCAGAGTGACCAGAGTGGTATTTCAACAATGACTCCACGAACACTAGCGTGCCCGCTTCACAGTCTCCCACCTATCCTACACAAGCCACACCGAACACCAATACCAAGCTGTAGTAAAGGTCACGGGGTCTTTCCGTCCTGCTGCGCGTAACGAGCATCTTTACTCGTAGTGCAATTTCGCCGAGTTCGCGGTTGAGACAGCTGGGAAGTCGTTACGCCATTCGTGCAGGTCGGAACTTACCCGACAAGGAATTTCGCTACCTTAGGATGGTTATAGTTACCACCGCCGTTTACTGGGGCTTAAATTCTCAGCTTCGCCTTACGGCTAACCGTTCCTCTTAACCTTCCAGCACCGGGCAGGCGTCAGTCCGTATACATCGTCTTGCGACTTAGCACGGACCTGTGTTTTTAGTAAACAGTCGCTTCCCACTGGTCTCTGCGGCCGTCAAACGCTCCCGGAGCAAGTCCGTTCACGCCTCAGGCCCCCCTTCTCCCGAAGTTACGGGGGCATTTTGCCGAGTTCCTTAACCACGATTCTCTCGATCTCCTTGGTATTCTCTACCTGACCACCTGAGTCGGTTTGGGGTACGGGCGGCTGGAACCTCGCGTCGATGCTTTTCTTGGCAGCATAGGATCACCGATTTCGTCACTTAAGACTACCCATCGTGCCTGGCCCTATATGAGAGACGGATTTGCCTATCTCTCGGGTTACACACTTAGACCGGGACAACCATCGCCCGGCTCGGCTACCTTCCTGCGTCACACCTGTTAATACGCTAGCCGCACCAGCATAGGGTCGTGTGCTAGGCCCACTCGTCTCAACCCGAAGGCCTCGATCAAGGGGATTCAGACACTTAGCATTACTGGATTAGCTTGGGCGGTTCTTCGCCGGTACGGGAATATCAACCCGTTGTCCATCGACTACGCCTGTCGGCCTCGCCTTAGGTCCCGACTTACCCAGGGCGGATTAGCCTGGCCCTGGAACCCTTGGTCTTTCGGAGGACGGGTTTCTCACCCGTCTTTCGCTACTCATGCCTGCATTCTCACTCGTGTAGCGTCCACGGCTGGTTCACACCGCCGCTTCACTCGCCACACGACGCTCTCCTACCCATCAACACGGCTGGACCACGAAGGCCTACCACTAATGTCAATGCCACAACTTCGGTGGCGTGCTTGAGCCCCGTTACATTGTCGGCGCGGAATCACTTGACCAGTGAGCTATTACGCACTCTTTCAAGGGTGGCTGCTTCTAAGCCAACCTCCTGGTTGTCTGTGCAACTCCACATCCTTTCCCACTTAGCACGCGCTTAGGGACCTTAGTTGGTGGTCTGGGTTGTTTCCCTCTCGACGATGAAGCTTATCCCCCACCGTCTCACTGCTGCGCTCTCACTTACCGGCATTCGGAGTTTGGCTGACGTCAGTAACCTTTTGGGGCCCATCGGCCATCCAGTAGCTCTACCTCCGGCAAGAAACACGCAACGCTGCACCTAAATGCATTTCGGAGAGAACCAGCTATCACGAAGTTTGATTGGCCTTTCACCCCTATCCACAGCTCATCCCCTCAGTTTTCAACCTAAGTGGGTTCGGTCCTCCACGACGTCTTACCGTCGCTTCAACCTGGCCATGGATAGATCACTTCGCTTCGGGTCTAGGACATGCGACTGAATCGCCCTATTCAGACTCGCTTTCGCTACGGCTACCCCTCACGGGTTAACCTCGCCACATATCGCTAACTCGCAGGCTCATTCTTCAAAAGGCACGCTGTCACCCCTACAAGGAGGCTCCAACGGTTTGTAAGCAAACGGTTTCAGGTACTATTTCACTCCCCTCCCGGGGTACTTTTCACCTTTCCCTCACGGTACTTGTCCGCTATCGGTCATCTGGGAGTATTTAGGCTTATCAGGTGGTCCTGACAGATTCACACGGGATTTCTCGGGCCCCGTGCTACTTGGGATACTCTTCACGCCATCAGAACATTTCGGCTACGGGGTTGGCACCCTCTATGACTGGCCTTTCAAAACCATTCGCCTATATTCCTCTGTAACGTTCGCTGTTCGGCAGAAGCAGCAGAAAAGTCCCACAACCCCGACCATGCAACGCCTGCCGGCTATCACACATGATCGGTTTAGCCTGATCCGGTTTCGCTCGCCACTACTAACGGAATCGCTTTTGCTTTCTCTTCCTGTGGGTACTGAGATGTTTCACTTCCCCACGTTCCCTCTACCCGCCCTATATATTCAGGCGGGAGTCACTGGGTCACCTTACGGGCCCAGCGGGGTTTCCCCATTCGGAAATCCTCGGATCAAAGTTCGTTTATCAACTCCCCGAGGCTTATCGCAGATTACTACGTCCTTCTTCGGCTCCAGATGCCAAGGCATCCACCGTTTGCTCTTAGAAACTTGAAATCACATGAGTTTATGAATCGATCGGCCCACCAAAAGGTGAGCAGATTGACCAATGATCTACCAACACTCCAAAAGAGTGTCGATTTGATCTTGTGATCCGAGACTCGAAAGTCTCGAATCTAAGATGCTCGCGTCCACTGTGTAGTTCTCAAAGTACGGGCGGTACCCTTTCCGCCAGCCACATCATGGCCAACAAGAAAAGGTCCAGAGGTTCGTTTCCCACCCCCTGACGGGATGAGGCCCGGTCCCTCAGGACCCAACAGCGTGCATATGCGGAACATCCAGGTCCGAACCGTTCCAACTCCCCGAAGGAAGCGTACTGAGTCCGAGCCGATCAGCTCCGCACCAATGTCAATGTTCCACCCATGAGCTACCAGCGAGAACATTCGTCTCGATCTGGCGCCTGGACACCACCAGCGTCTTTCAACACCGGGATGCCAGATGCTCCTTAGAAAGGAGGTGATCCAGCCGCACCTTCCGGTACGGCTACCTTGTTACGACTTAGTCCTAATCACCGATCCCACCTTCGACGGCTCCTTCCACAAGGGTTAGGCCACCGGCTTCGGGTGTTACCGACTTTCATGACTTGACGGGCGGTGTGTACAAGGCCCGGGAACGTATTCACCGCAGCGTTGCTGATCTGCGATTACTAGCGACTCCGACTTCATGAGGTCGAGTTGCAGACCTCAATCCGAACTGAGACCGGCTTTTTGGGATTCGCTCCACCTTACGGTATTGCAGCCCTTTGTACCGGCCATTGTAGCATGCGTGAAGCCCAAGACATAAGGGGCATGATGATTTGACGTCATCCCCACCTTCCTCCGAGTTGACCCCGGCAGTCTCCTATGAGTTCCCACCATTACGTGCTGGCAACATAGAACGAGGGTTGCGCTCGTTGCGGGACTTAACCCAACATCTCACGACACGAGCTGACGACAACCATGCACCACCTGTTTACGAGTGTCCAAAGAGTTGACCATTTCTGGCCCGTTCTCGTATATGTCAAGCCTTGGTAAGGTTCTTCGCGTTGCATCGAATTAATCCGCATGCTCCGCCGCTTGTGCGGGCCCCCGTCAATTCCTTTGAGTTTTAGCCTTGCGGCCGTACTCCCCAGGCGGGGCGCTTAATGCGTTAGCTGCGACACGGAAACCGTGGAATGGTCCCCACATCTAGCGCCCAACGTTTACGGCGTGGACTACCAGGGTATCTAATCCTGTTCGCTCCCCACGCTTTCGCTCCTCAGCGTCAGTTACGGCCCAGAGAACTGCCTTCGCCATCGGTGTTCCTCCTGATATCTGCGCATTCCACCGCTACACCAGGAATTCCATTCTCCCCTACCGCACTCTAGTCTGCCCGTACCCACTGCAGGCCCGAGGTTGAGCCTCGGGTTTTCACAGCAGACGCGACAAACCGCCTACGAGCTCTTTACGCCCAATAATTCCGGACAACGCTTGCACCCTACGTATTACCGCGGCTGCTGGCACGTAGTTAGCCGGTGCTTTTTCTGCAGGTACCGTCACTTTCGCTTCTTCCCTACTAAAAGAGGTTTACAACCCGAAGGCCGTCGTCCCTCACGCGGCGTTGCTGCATCAGGCTTGCGCCCATTGTGCAATATTCCCCACTGCTGCCTCCCGTAGGAGTCTGGGCCGTGTCTCAGTCCCAGTGTGGCCGGTCACCCTCTCAGGCCGGCTACCCGTCGTAGGCTTGGTGAGCCGTTACCTCACCAACTACCTGATAGGCCGCGAGTCCATCCTTGACCGAAATTCTTTCCACGCACAGGAGATGCCTCCGTACGTCATATCCGGTATTAGCTTCCGTTTCCGGAGGTTATCCCAGAGTCAAGGGCAGGTTACTCACGTGTTACTCACCCGTTCGCCACTAATCCCCCAGAGCAAGCTCCAGGTTCATCGTTCGACTTGCATGTGTTAAGCACGCCGCCAGCGTTCGTCCTGAGCCAGGATCAAACTCTCCGTAAATGTTTAGCTCCACAATCGCAAGCGACCGGGAAACATTGTGCGAGAAGCGGACCGGAAAAAGGTCTGTTCTCCCCGCGAGTTGATCTGACTAGTTTCGAATATCTACTGACATTCTGTATCTAATCCAAAGGAATCTCTTGCCTAGCCGAAGCTAAACACGAGGTTTTTGGCATTTGACATTGTGCACGCTGTTGAGTTCTCAAGGATCGGACGCTCCCACCATCCCGCATCACACGGTCAAAATGGGGCAACCTGTCAACCTTACCACTTTCAATCTGAATGTCAACTCGGCCGTTTCGCGATCCTCAGCGCACCACGAAGGTGCAACCGAATCACACGAGCCGAGCAACAAAACCAGCTCGAAGAGTGAGGGGTTACCATCCTAAGCCGAACAGGCATGCTTGAACAAGTTCAAGCGACTGCTAAGTTTTAGGAGTTGGTCCCGCTTGAGGCCGGGGAGCGGTTCCGCTCTCCCGCACCTTTGGGGTGACAAGTAAGTACTTTACGGACCTCGTGACGGCCTCGCAAATCGCGCCTGCAACTCGGGCGTGTCGCGCTTGGGAATGCGAAACGGCCGACCAGCTGGGGCACCGGGGTGCGCCAGCCGATCGGCCGGTTGTCTGCGTTCGAGCGGGAATCGACCGCGGTGCAGAGAAGTGCGCTGGGGCCTACAGCCCTGAGTACGCGTGGAGTCCCTTGAAGAAGACGTTGACGATACCGAAGTTGAACAGGACGGCGGCAAAGCCGATGATGGCGAGCCAGGCCGACCGCGAACCGCGCCAGCCACGAGTGGCGCGCGCGTGGATGTAGCCGGCATAGATCACCCAGATGATGAAGGTCCAGACTTCCTTGGTGTCCCAGCCCCAGTAACGGCCCCACGCCTTCTCGGCCCAGATGGCTCCGGCGATGAGGGTGAAGGTCCAGGCGATGAACCCGACGATGTTCACCCGGTATGCGAGGTTCTCGAGTGCTGTCGATGTGGGAAGAGTCGCCAGGAACTTGAACTGCTGCGGCTGGGATTCTGCGACCTGCCGTTCCCGCCTGACCTGCAGCAGTTGCAGACCGGACAACGCGAAGCCCAGGGCGAAGAACGCCGTGCCGAGCACGGCCACGATGATGTGGATCACCAGCCAGTACGACTGGAGCGCCGGCTGCAGCGGGACGACCGGGACGTAGTACCGCAAGAGAGCGATGCCCTGCAGCACGAGCACGAGACCCATGACGAAGGTGCCCAGGTACTTGATGTCCCACTTGAGGTTGACCGCCAGGAACACTCCGACGATGACGAGGGTCCCCGTCATCGAGAACTCCCACATGTTGGCCCACGGCACCCGGTCGGCGGCGATGCCGCGGAGAACGGTCGCCACCAGGTGCAAGGCGAAACCGATGATGGTGAGCACGAACGCCCACCGGATCGACGTCGACGACTCCGACCCGTAGAGCAGGTCGTCCTCGACCCTGTTGCTGATCTTCGCGGAGATCCTGCCCAGGGTCGATGTGCCCGCTCGTCCGTTTGCGCCGCCTGAGCCTTCGGCGGTGATGGTCGCCGTGGTGGAGCGCGCGGGCTGTGCGACCTCGGTTCGACGGGCGACCGCGCTCGGCACGGCGGCGGCCTCAACGGCGGTCGCTCGTGCTCCTCGCCGCGAGAGGTCGAGTGCGAACGCGATGAACGCGGCCGCGTAGATTCCCATGGCCGCGTAAATGAACACGGTCGATAGCTGAGCCAGGGTTTCGGTCACAATGCAAGCCTAAGTGTTTCGGGGGCGGGTGAGGGCGTCGGCGTGATCGTCGGCGATGGATTGGACGGCGGCGGCGAGGTTCGGGTCCTCGCCTCTGGCCAGACCGGCGTACTCGAGCGTGAGCGAACCATCCGGGTTCTCGATGGCTTTCACCCACAGCCGGCGGCGCGGGACGAACAGGGCCACGAGCAGACCGGCGAAGATCAGGACGGCGAACGTGAGGACCCAGCCCTGCGCGGGGTCGTGGTGCACATCCAGGGATGCGTAGCGCTTCACGTTGTCGAGCGTCACCGTGCCGAGGCCGTTCGGCAGGTCGACCGTCTCGCCCGGCCGGATCTTCAGCGCCTCGGTCTTCGTCGGCGGGCCGGCCAGCTGCTTGAGCGAGTCGGTGTTGAGGCTGTAGACGGACTGCGGCACTCCGCTGTCGACGCCGAGGTCGCCGGCGTAGACGTTCAGGCTGAGCAGCGGATCCCTGAGGCCGGGGAAGGTCGAGGTGAGCGCGCCCTTGGCCGTGTCGCTGTCGCCGACCGTCGGGTAGAAGAAACCGATCATCCCGAGCTGCTCCTTGAGACCGTCGGGGACTTTCACGAAGCCGAGGGAGGTGAGCCGCGCATCCTGGGGCAGGAACGGGATGGTGTCGGTGAAGGCGACCTTGCCGCTCGGGTCGCGCACCGTGATGGTCGGCGCGTAGCCGTTGCCGAGGAGATAGACGTTCGTGCCGCCGATGGCGAGAGGCTCGTTCACCTTGATCGTGGTCGTGCTCGAGGTGTCGCCTGGGCCGGTTGTGGTCACGTGGGCGGTGTAGTCGAGCGGCTGGCCGAGGGCGTTGACGTTCTTGGTCTCGTAGTCGACGACGAGCTTGTCGACCTTGATGGAGAACGGCTGCAGAGACGAGTCGCTGAAGAAGCGGCCGGGGTTGAACGAGTTGTACGACGGCAGGCTGTTGACGAAGCTCTGGCCCTCGACGACGACCTTCTGGCCGGTGAAGCCGAAGCCGCCGCCGAGACCGATCGCGAGGAGCACGCCGACGAGCGCCGTGTGGAAGACGAGGTTGCCTGTCTCGCGCAGGTATCCGCGCTCGGCCGAGACCGACGTGGACCGCGCATCCTGGTACATGGCGACGCGGTAGCCGGACTTGCGCAGGAGGTCGCGCGCAGCGGCGATCGGCTCAGGGCCGCCCTCGCGCAGTTCGGCGGGGAGGATGCGCGCCTGGAAGCCCGCCATGCGCGTGAGGCGCACGGGCGTCTTCGGCGGCTTCGCGCGCAGCGCCGTGAAGTGGTGCTTGGTGCGCGGGATGATGCAGCCGATGAGGGAGGCGAACAGCAGGAGGTAGATCGCCGAGAACCAGACGGAGGTGTAGACGTCGAAGGCCTGCAGCTTGTCGAGGAACGGCGCGATGTCCGGGTGATCGGTGAAGTACTTCGTCACACCGTTCGGGTCGGAGCTGCGCTGCGGGACGAGCGAACCTGGCACCGCCGCGATCGCGAGCAGGAGCAGCAGGAAGAGCGCCGTGCGCATGCTCGTGAGCTGCCGCCAGAACCAGCGCAGCCAGCCGACGAAGCCGAGCTTGGGTTGCTCGACCTCCGGCTGATGGCGCGGGGGCGCGGAGTCGATGTGGTCAGAGGGCCGGCTCAAAACCTTGAATCACCGCCAGGAATTGGGACATGAGCTGGCTCCAGATGCCGGACGCCATGAGGATGCCGATGATGACGAGCAGAACGCCGCCGATGATGTTGATGGCACGGATGTGCCGCTTGAGGAAGGCGACGGACCCTGCCACCCAGTCGAAGCCGAGGGCGACGAGGAGGAACGGGATGCCGAGGCCGATGCAGTAGAAGAGGCCGAGCAGCGCTCCGCGCCACGGCGACCCGCTGCCGACGCTGAGCGCGCTGATGGCCGCGAGGGTCGGGCCGATGCACGGCGTCCAGCCGAGGCCGAAGACGATCCCGAGCAGCGGGGCGCCGATGAGGCCGGTCGCCGGGCGCCAGGTGGGCTTGATGGTGCGCTGCAGGAAGGAGAACTGGCCGATGAAGACGAGGCCCATCGCGATGACCAGGACCCCGAGGATCCGGATGACGACTTCCTGCCAGCGGACGAGCCAGAGCCCGAGCGCGCCGAACGCCGCACCGTATGCGATGAAGACGATGGCGAAGCCCAGGATGAACAGGGCGACGCCGGTGAGCAGCCGCGAGCGGTCGCGCTTGGCGCCCAAGTCGGTGAACCCGCCGACGTATGCGAGGTAGCCGGGGACCAGCGGGAGCACGCACGGAGACGCGAACGAGACGAGACCGGCGAGGACGGCGACGGGCAGCGCCAGGAGCAGCTGGCCGCTGAAGACGATCTCTCCGACTCCGCCCACGTCAGTTGGTCTCGGCGACGGCGTCGGAGATGAGCGAGTTGAGGGTGCTCGCGTCGGGGAGCGCACCCAGGATGCGCGCTGCGACGCGTCCCTTCTTGTCGATCACCAGAGTCGTGGGCGTCGCCTTCGGCGGCACGGTCTTGCTGAACGCGAGGAGGACGGAGCCGGTATCCCGGTCGAGGACCGACGGGTATGTGACGCCCTTGTCCTTCTCGAAACTGGCAGCGGTGCTCTCGGTGTCGTAGAGGTTCACGCCGAGGAAGTCGACGCCGTCACCCTTGTACTTCTGGTAGAGCGATTCGAGGAAGGGGGCTTCGACGCGGCACGGCGGGCATCCCGCGTACCAGAAGTTGACGACGAGCACGTCGCCCGCGTAGTCCTTCGACGAGACGGGGGTGCCGTCCGCGAGTTTCCCGTTGAAGTCGACGGCCGCACCGCGGCTGCCCGCTGCGAACTCGGTGACGGTGCCGTCGCCCGCGATGTAGTTCTGGCCGGTGCCGGCGCGGTACTGGCTGGCGAGGCCGTCGGAGGACGTGCATCCACTGAGGACGAGTGCTGCGGACGCGGCGACGGCCGCGAGCGGGACCAGGAAACGGGAGCGGCGGTTCACACGGCCCCCACATCGGTGGCTGCTGCGTTCAGTTCGGCAGCGGGTTCGACGTAGCCGACCTCGATGATGCGCACGACGGGCGCTCCGTTCTCGGGATGCTCGGAAGAGGGAGGCTGCGTGCCGGCCTCGACCTCGATGGAGGGGTCCGGGGTGGTCGCCGCGTCGGCCCCGGGGGTGGGCGCGGAGGTGGCTCCGCTGGTGGCCTCGGTTGCCGGCTCGACCAGGGTGCGCTCGAACGTCGTGATGCTGGACAGAGCGCAGCGGCGCTTGCGCGGGTCGTGCCAGAAGCGGGCTCCCGCGACGGACAGATGGGTGACCCAGATGGGCAGTTGGTGGCTGACCAGGATCACGTCTCCGGACTCGACGGAGTCGAACGCGTCGTCGATCGCCGCGAGCATCCGCTTCTCGATGTGCGAGTACGCCTCGCCCCAGCTCGGACGCGCCGGGTTGATGAGGAACGGCCAGTTGACGGGCTTCTTGAGCGCCCGGGACATCACGGTGCCCTCGAAGTGGTTGGTCGGCTCGATGATGCGTTCCTCGATCTGCACATCCAGAGCGAAGGCTGCTGCGATCGGCGCCGCGGACTCGCGCGTGCGCTGCAGAGGGGACGCCAGAAGCGCGGAGATCGGGCGTTCGCGCCCGAGGAGTTCGTCCGCTGCCGCAGCGGCCATCCGGTGACCGAGTTTGGAGAGGCCGAAGCCCGGCAGCCTGCCGTACAGGATGCCGTCGGGGTTGAACACCTCTCCGTGACGGACGAGGTGAACCTGGCTTGCTACCACGCGACCAGTCTACGGAGGCGTTTCCCTTGAATTCACTGAGCGCTGGCACGGGAGGCTTTCGGACAGGCCGCCCGGGCTGTAGTGGCGGACGGTAGGCTTGTGGCTCGTGACCGCACGAGTATTGATCAAGGACCTTGCCGCCTCCCCCGACGGCCCCGTGAGCGTAGCCGGCTGGGTGGAGACCGTTCGCGACCAGAAGAAGGTGCAGTTCGTCGTGCTCCGCGACGAGACCGGCGCCGTTCAGCTCGTGAACCCGCGCAACGTCGATGCGGATGGCGCGGTGATCGCCGACGAGCCGGCCACCACGATCTCCGGCCTGTCTCAGGGCTCGTTCGTGCGCGCCACCGGCGAGCTCAAGCACGACGAGCGCGTGAAGCTCGGCGGCATCGAGATCAAGCTGTCGACCCTCGAGGTCGAGACGGCGGCCATTCCCGAGACCCCAATCGCCGCGGACAGCGGCATCGACAAGCGCATGGACTGGCGCTTCCTCGACCTGCGCGAGCCGAAGAACAACCTGATCTTCCGCATCCAGACCACGTTCGAGCACGCGCTGCGCGAGTACTGGGTGAACAACGACTTCGTCGAGATCCACACCCCGAAGCTCATGGCCAGCCCGAGCGAATCGCGCGCAGAGCTCTTCGAGGTCGAGTACTTCGACACCACGGCCTACCTCTCGCAGAGCCCGCAGTTCTTCAAGCAGATGGCGCAGTCCGCCGGCTTCGGCAAGGTGTTCGAGATCGGCCCGGCGTTCCGTGCCGACCCCAGCTTCACCAGCCGCCACGCCACGGAGTTCACCAGCGTGGACGCCGAGGTGAGCTGGATCGACAGCCACGAAGACGTGATGCAGCTGCACGAGAACCTCATCGTGGCCGGATTCACGGCGGTGAAGGAGAAGCACGGCGAGCAGATCAAGGAGCTGTTCGACGTGGAGGTGACGGTTCCCAGCACGCCGTTCCCGCGCATCCCGTTGGCGGAGGCGAAGCGGATCGTCGCCGAGCGCGGCTACGAGGTGCCCCGTCACGACGACGACATGGACCCGGAGGGCGAGCGCCAGATCTCGGCGTACGTGAAGGAGACCTACGGACACGAGTTCGTGTTCCTGACGGACTACGCCTCGAGCATCCGGCCGTTCTACCACATGCGCCACGCGGACGATGTGACGCTGACGAACAGCTACGACCTCATCTTCAACGGTGTGGAGATCTCGACGGGCGCACAGCGCGAGCACCGCATCGAGGTGCTCGAGGAGCAGGCGCGCGACAAGGGGCTCGACCCGGAGGAGCTCGGCTTCTACCTCGACTTCTTCCGGTACGGCGTTCCCCCGCACGGCGGATTCGGCATGGGCCTGGCCCGCGTGCTGATGCTCATGCTTCACCTGTCGAACCTGCGCGAGACGACCTACCTCTTCCGCGGCCCGACGCGCCTGCTGCCGTAGCGTTCGCCGCCGGCATGGCCATCCACTGGTCGCCGGCGACGAGGATGTGCCCGAGGAAACGCAAGCCGATGGTCGCTGCCGCCTGATCGAGGCGGCGCGTGAGCATGAGGTCGGCGACGCTCGGGTCGAGCGTGCCGCCCGGATGGTTGTGGGCGACGGCGAACGACCTGCCTCCTCGGGTGAGAACGGCCTGCAGCACGTCTGCCGGCTGGACGGACACGTCGTCGACCCCGCCGTCGCGCACCAGCACGAGCTCGAGCGGGCGAGAGGCCCGGTCGGCGACCACCACGACGAACCGCTCGCCGTCCCTGTGCAACAGCTCGGGCCGGACGATGCGAGCGACGGCCTCGTGGTCGACCAGCCTGGTCCAGGACGACGAAGCGCCGGCCCTCCGCCAGATCTCGGTGATGGCGACGAGCCTCCCCGCTGTTGCCGGGCCGACGCCCGGGAGGTTCTCGAGACGGGCGAAGTCCATCGTGGCGAGGCCGGGGAACCCTCCGGTGCGCCCCAGGATCGAGCGGGAGAGCCCGAGAACGCTCCTCCCGGACTGGCCGGAGCCGAGCACCAGGGCGAGCACTTCGTCGTCGGTGAGGGACCCGACGCCGATGCGCCGCATCCGTTCGCGTGGTCTGTCGTGGTGGGGAACATTCGCTAATGGCTCCTCTTCTTCCTGGTCGGACATGAGCCCAAGCTAGAAGCGCCGACGGTATCGGAAGCCAGCGATCCGAAATCTGTGGATAACCGCAGGATGTGGATGAAGCGCCGCGCACGCGTCGGCGCGCCGGTGTGAGAATGGGAGGGAGCCCGGCCACAAGCCGAACCAGAGCAGACAAGCCGCACCACGGCAACGAAGGCAACGAAGGAGTCGCCATGACCAGTCCTCAGGACGTCGTCATCCTGTCAGCAGCCCGCACACCGCAGGGCAAGATCCTCGGGGCTCTGGCCTCGCAGACCGCCGTGCAGCTGGGGGCGGTCGCGCTGAGGAAGGCGATCGAGCAGTCCGGCGTCGGCGCCGACGCTGTGGACGCTGTGATGTTCGGGCAGGTGCTGCAGGCGGGCGCCGGCCAGAACCCGGCGAGGCAGACCGCCATCGCCGCCGGGATCGGCTGGAACGTGCCGGCGGTCACGATCAACAAAGTGTGCCTCTCCGGGCTTGCGGCGGTGATCGACGCCGCGCGGCTGATCCGCGCCGGTGAGGCGACCGTGGTGGTGGCCGGAGGGCAGGAGTCGATGACCAACGCTCCTCACGTGCTCCCCGGATCCAGGAAGGGCTGGACATACGGGTCGATCGACGCGCTCGACTCCGCTGCGCACGACGGGCTGACCGATGCGTTCGACGGGATCTCGATGGGCGCATCCACGGAGGGGTACACGTCCCAGCTCGGGCTGACCAGGGAGGCTCAGGATGCGTTCGCGGCGGCCTCCCACCAGCGCGCGGGGGCTGCGGCAGCATCCGGAGTGTTCGCGGACGAGATCGCGCCGGTGAGCATCCCGCAGCGGAAGGGCGACCCCGTCGTCGTCAGCGCGGACGAGGGAGTCCGCCCGGATTCGACCGCCGAGACCCTCGCCGGGTTGCGGCCGAGCTTCGCGGACGGCGGGACGCTGACCGCCGGGAACTCCTCGCCGCTGAGCGACGGGGCGGCGGCACTGGTGCTGACCAGCCGCGAGAACGCGGAACGGCTCGGGCTGGAGTGGCTCGCGGTGGTCGGGGCGTCCGGGCAGGTCGCCGGGCCGGACAACTCGCTGCACTCGCAGCCGTCGAACGCCATCTCGGCGGCGCTCGGGCGCGCGGGATGGAGCGTCGGAGACCTGGACTTCGTGGAGATCAACGAGGCATTCGCCGCCGTGGCGCTGCAGTCGATGACCGATCTGGCACTGGATGCGGAACGCGTCAACATCCACGGCGGCGCGATCGCCCTCGGGCACCCGATCGGCGCATCCGGAGCCCGGCTGGCCGGGACGGCGGCGCACGAACTGGCACGGCGCGGCAGCGGCAAGGCGGCCGTGGCGCTGTGCGGAGGCGGCGGGCAGGGCGAAGCGCTGCTGCTGTGGCGCTAAGCGGGCGCGCGTAACTGCGGAGAGGTGGGCGGACACGCCGCGCGGAAGTCCGCTTGAGCGGAGAATCCGGGCTTGGGGGCTGGATTCTCCGCGTGAACGGAGAGCTAGCCGTTCGGGAGGTGGCGCTCCTCGGCCCCGTTGTAGAGGGAGAGCGGGCGGATGAGCGAGTTGGAGGCGTACTGCTCGAAGACGTGCGCCGTCCAGCCGGTGACGCGGGCGGCCGCGAAGAGCGGCGTGAACGTGGCGGTGTCGAAGCCCATCAGGTTGTAGGCCGGGCCGGACGGGTAATCGAGGTTCGGCTTGATGTTCTTGCGGTCGTTCATCGCCTTCTCGAGGGCGTTGTAGAGGTCGAGCATGTCTGCGCGGTCGTAATGCTCCGCCAGCTTCTCCAGCGCGGCCTTCATGGTGGGAACGCGGGAGTCCCCGTTCTTGTACACCCGGTGCCCGAAGCCCATGATCTTGCGCTTGGCGGCGAGCGACTCGTCGAGCCACGCCTCGGCGCGCTCCGCGACCTCGATCTCGTCGAAGGCGTGCATGACGGCCTCGTTCGCTCCACCGTGCAACGGGCCCTTGAGGGCGCCGACCGCCGCGGTGACCGCCGAGTACACGTCGGAGAGCGTGGAGGCGACAACGCGGGCGGTGAACGTCGACGCGTTGAACGAGTGCTCGGCGTACAGCACCAGCGAGACGCGGAACGCATCCACCACCACGTCGTCCGGCACCTCGCCGAACGTCATCCAGAGGAAGTTGCTCGAATAGTCGAGGTCGTCGCGCGGCTCGACCGGTTCGAGGCCGCGGCGGCGGCGCTGGTCGTACGCGACGATGGTCGGCAGCTGCGCCAGCAGGTAGACGGCGCGGCCGAGGTTCAGGTCGGGGTCGAGGATGCCGTCCGTCTGGCCGAGGGTGTCGTCGAGGCTGCCGAGGTGGCTGACCGCCGTGCGCACCACATCCATCGGGTGGGCAGCGACCGGGATGTCGTCGATGGCGCGCTTGGTGCGCTCGTCCAGTGCACGCAGCGAGCGTTCGAGCGTCGCGAACTCGGCCAGCTCGGCATCCGTCGGCAGTTCGCCGTGCCAGAGCAGGAAGGCGACCTCCTCGAACGAGCAGTTCGCGGCGAGCTCCTGCACGGGATATCCCCGGTAGAGCAGCGAATTCGTCTCGGGGTTGACGCTCGAAATGGCGGTGGTGTCGACCACGACACCGGCGAGGCCCTTGTGGATCTCGGGGTCGGTCATTGCTGCTCCTTCGCTGCGGCGGGTCCGGCGCTTTTAGCGCTTGACCTCGAAATTGAACACGGACGTGTCGAACGCGTTGTAGCCCTCGTAGTCAATCAGTTCGTAGAGGTCGGCGCGATGCTGCATTTCGCCGAGTTTGGGCTCCAGCGTGCCGGTGTCGAGCAGCTGGTCGAGGCCGCGCTCTGCTGCGCCCATCGCCAGACGGAGCAACGAGACCGGCCAGATCACGATGTTCACGCCGACGTCGCGCAGCTGGTCGACCGTGAACAGGTCGCTCTTGCCGAACTCGGTCATGTTCGCGAGCATCGGAACGTCGATGGCGTTGCGGACGGCCTCGAACTCGCCGAGGTCGCGCATCGCCTCGGGGAAGATCGCGTCTGCACCCGCATCCACGAGGGCCTTCGCACGGTCGATCGCCGCATCCAGCCCGTCGACGGCGCGGATGTCGGTGCGCGCCATGATGAGGAGGTTGGGGTCGCGGCGGGCGTCGGCGGCCGCCCGGATGCGCTTGAGCGCGGTGTTCTCGTCGACGACCTGCTTGCCGTCGAGGTGGCCGCAGCGCTTGGGGTTCACCTGATCCTCGATGTGCAGCCCGGCGACACCGGCGTCCTCGAGGGTCTGCACCGTGCGCGCGACGTTCATCGGCTCGCCGAAGCCGGTGTCGGCGTCGACCAGCGCGGGGAGGTCGGTCATCCTGGCGATCTGGGCGGAACGACCCGCCACCTCGGTGAGCGTTGTGAGGCCGATGTCCGGCAGGCCGAGCTCCGCGCTGAGCACCGCGCCGGAGATGTAGACGCCCTCGAAGCCCTTGCGCTCGATCAGCCGGGCGCTGAGCGGGTTGAACGCGCCGGGCATCCTGACCAGTTCGCCGGACGCGAGCCTGGCGCGGAAAGCGGCGCGCTTCTCATGCGCCGGGACGGAGGAGTACAGCATCAGAAGAGTCCCTTCGGGGCGGGGATGCTCGCGAGCAGGCCCGGCTTGGCCGTGATGGTGAGGCCGCCGAGCTCGTCGGCGGTGAGAGACGGGAGACGTTCTGCGACGCCGAGGAAGCGCTCGATCTCGGCCTCCTCGAGAACGTCGGCGGCGAGCATCCGGAACTTGGCGATGTAGTCGGCGCGCTCGAACGGGCGTGCGCCCAGTGGATGCGCGTCCGCGACGGCGATCTCGTCGGTGATGACGCTGCCGTCGGCCAGGCGGATCTCCACCCGGCCTCCGAACGCCTTCTCGGCGGCGTCGATGGAGTGGTAGCGGCGCGTCCACTCCGGGTCTTCCGTGGTGGTGACCTTGCCCCACAACTCCACCGTCTCCGGACGCTGGGCGCGCGAAGGCAGGTAGGAGTCGACGTGATGCCAGCCGCCGTCCTGCAGGGCGACGGTGAAGATGTACGGGATGGAGTGGTCCAGCGTCTCGCGCGAGGCGGTGGGGTCGTACTTCTGCGGGTCGTTCGCGCCGGAGCCGATCACGAAATGCGTGTGGTGCGAGGTGTGGATGACGATGCTCTCCACCCGCGACGGGTCTGCGGCCTCCGGATGCTCGCGGTGCAGCTTGCGGGCGAGGTCGATCCAGGCCTGCGCCTGGTACTCGGCCGAGTGCTCCTTGGTGTACGAGTCGAGGATGGCGCGCTTGGCCTCGCCGCGCTCGGGCAGCGGAACCTCGTAACGCGCATCCGGCCCGTCGAGCAGCCAGGCGATCACGCCGTCCTCGCCCTCGTAGATCGGGGTGGGGCTGGTCTCGCCGCGCATCGCCCTGTCGATCGCCTCGACGGCCATCTTGCCCGCGAAGGCCGGTGCGTGCGCCTTCCAGCTGGAGATCTCCCCCTTGCGCGACTGCCGCGTGGCGGTGGTGGTGTGCAGCGCCTGGCCGATGGCCTGGAAGATGACCTCCTGCGGCAGGCCGAGAAGCGTGCCGATGCCGGCAGCGGCGGACGGGCCGAGGTGGGCGACGTGGTCGATCTTGTGCGCATGCAGGCTGATCGCCTTCGCGAGGTCGATCTGGATCTCGTACCCGGTGGCGATGCCGCGGACCAGGTCGCGCCCGGACAGGCCGAACGCACGACCGGCGTGCTGGGCGACGGCGGTGATCGGCGGGATGTTGTCGCCGGGATGCGAGTACTCGGCGGCCAGGAAGGTGTCGTGGTAGTCGAGCTCGCGCACGGCGACCCCGTTCGCCCACGCGGCCCACTCCGGGCTGACGCGGGTGGCAGCCGGCTCGCCGAACACGGTCGAGCCGTCCTGCCGGCGTTCGTCAGTCAGCTCCTCCAACTGCGCCGTCGGCAGTGGATGCGCAAGAGCCTGCGACCGCGCGGACACCACCGGGCGCCTGGTGAGAGACGCTGCCGCGACGGCGGCGTTGTCGATGACGCGGTTGATCACCATCTCGGTCACCTCCGACGTGACCTCGACGGGGTCGGCCGCGACCTCGGCGATCTGCCACGCGAGCTGATCCTGACGGGCGAGATTCTCTTCGCTTCTGTGCACACGAACGTTGTGGAGCTTCACGTATCGAACCTACCTCGGGGCGGCTACGCTGTGCGCATGGTTCCTGGCCCATCGCTGCTGGCGTTCGCGATCGCATCCATCGCCCTGATCGTGATCCCGGGCCCGAGCGTGCTCTTCGTGATCGGCCGGTCGCTGTCGCTCGGACGGGTCGGCGGCCTGCTGAGCGTGCTCGGCAACGCGCTCGGGATGCTGCCCCTGGTGATCGCCGTCTCCCTCGGGATCGGGGCGGTCGTCGCGCAATCCGTGGTGGTGTTCACGATCATCAAGTTCGCGGGAGCGACGTACCTCGTGTATCTCGGTATTCAGGCGATCAGGCACCGGAGGCACACGGCGGTGACGCACGAGGCGACGCCGCCCGCGCGCTCGCGGGTGCGCATCCTGTCGGAAGGGTTCGTGGTCGGGCTGACCAACCCGAAGACGCTGGTGTTCTTCGTGGCGGTGCTCCCGCAGTTCGTCGACTACCGGGCGGGGAGCATCCCGCTGCAGATGTTCGAGCTGGGGACGGTGTTCCTGGTGCTCGCCCTGGCCTGCGACAGCGTGTGGGCGCTCGCGGCAGGGACCGCCCGAAACTGGTTCGGGCGGTCGCCGAAACGCGTCGAGCGGCTGGGTGCCGCCGGGGGCGTGATGATGATCGGGCTCGGCGGGGTGCTGGCGCTGACGGGGAACAAGCACTGAGGGTGCTGGCAGCGTTCTGCCCTGCCGCGTCGTGCTAGATGTCTCCCGCGGTCGCGATCGGGGTGACGACGGCGCGGGCCAACGTGTGGAAGTGCGCGTTGAAGCCGAGGACGGCAGGGGTCGACTCCGGGTCGAGGTCGAGGTGGTCGACGTCGAGGGCGTGCACGATCAGGTTGTAGTGGTGCGTGCCGGTTCCGGGAGGCGGGCCCGCGCCGGTGAAGCTCCTCGAGCGCAGCTCGTTCGAGAGCATCGCCGCGCCCTGCGGGAGGTTGGCGCCGCCCTCAGCGCCCGCGTTCGCGTCGAGCGAGGTGACGTCAGCCGGGATATTGAAGACGGCCCAGTGCCAGAAGCCGGAGCCGGTCGGCGCATCCGGGTCGTGGATGGTGACGGCGAAGCTCTTCGTCTCCGCGGGGAAGCCGGACCAGGACAGCTGCGGCGAGATGTCGCCGCCGCCACCGCCTGCGCCCCACTGCGCCTGCGCGAGCGGACGGCCGTCTGCGACGTCGTCGCTGGTGACGGTGAACTGAGGGACGGCGCCGAAACGCTCCAGAGGATCTTTGACGGTCATGAAGTAAACGGTAGACCCGTCAGCCGACGTGCGTCTTGACCGGAACAGGAACCCTGGTGCGGCGGAACCGCTGCGGGAGGCCGGAGACACCCCAGACGGTCACGCGCCACATGGCCTCGCGGACGATGCCGCCGCTCATCTTGGACGCGCCGTGCTCACGCTCCACGAACGTGATCGGCACCTCGGCGACCGAGAGGCCAGCGCGGTATGCGCGGCGGAGCATGTCGATCTGGAAGCAATACCCCTGGCTCTCCACATCGGCGAAGTGGATGCTACGGAGCGCCTCGGCGGTGAAGGCGCGGTAGCCGCCCGTGACGTCTTTGGCCGGGATGCCGAGGGCGATGCGCGAGTACGCGCTGCCGCCGCGGGAGAGGAGGCGGCGACGGGCCGGCCAGTTGACGACGCCACCGCCGGGGACCCAGCGGGAACCGAGGACGACGTCGGCGCCGGGGGTGGGGACGGGCGTGTTGGTGGGTGCGTTGGTGGACGCTGCGGGTGCGCCGGTCTCCCTCGTGCCCGGCTCGCGGAGCGCAGCCAGCAGGCGGTGCAGTTCCTCCGGGCGGTGCGAGCCGTCCGCATCCATCTCGACGATGCGGTCGTATCCCGCATCCAGAGCCCAGCGCATCCCGTCGCGGTATGCGGCGCCGAGGCCCTCTTTTCCGGCGCGGTGCATCACGTGGATGCGCTGGTCGGCCGCGGCGAGCGCGTCGGCGAGCGCCCCCGTTCCGTCCGGGGAGTTGTCGTCGACCACGAGCACATCCACGTCGGGGGTGGCCGCGCGGACGCGTCCGACGATCGATTCGACATTCTCCCGCTCGTCGTAGGTCGGGATGATGACCAGGGTGCTCACCCCACAAGCATCGCCGATGTTGGTGAATGAAAGGAAACCGAGCGCCTGGGTAACGGCGCCGGGGTCGCTGAGAGAGCGCACAGCCGGGGCGGCCTAGCATGGTG
The DNA here is from genome assembly GCF_051161895.1 of Leifsonia araucanica. Classification (NCBI taxonomy): domain Bacteria; kingdom Bacillati; phylum Actinomycetota; class Actinomycetes; order Micrococcales; family Microbacteriaceae; genus Leifsonia; species Leifsonia araucanica. Next base: position 3,017,953 of record NZ_JBMBTW010000002.1, on the reverse strand, counting down.
CGGTGCCCGTGCCGAAAGTCCTCCTCTACTACGTCTTCACGCCGCTCGCCGACCCGGACGCCGTGCGGCTGTGGCAGCGCGACCTCTGCGAATCGCTCGGCCTGCGCGGACGCATCCTGCTGTCGGGCGACGGGATGAACGGGACGCTCGGCGGTGAGCTCGGCGCATTGAAGAAGTACCTGCGCAAGACGAAGGACTACCCGGCGTTCAAGGACCTCGACGTGAAGTGGAGCGAAGGGACCGGGTTCGACGACGACGGGATGAGCCTCGACTTCCCACGGCTGTCGGTAAAGGTGCGCGACGAGATCGTGAGTTTCGGGGCGCCTGCCGAGCTGGTCGTGGACGGATCCGGCGTCGTCGGTGGAGGCGAGCGGCTCGACCCCGCCGGGCTGCACGCGCTGGTGGAGGCACGGGACGACGTGGTGTTCTTCGACGGCCGCAACCGCTTCGAGGCCGAGATCGGGCGCTTCAAGGACGCCGTGGTGCCGGATGTGTCCACGACGCGGGAGTTCGTCGCCGAGCTGGACAGCGGGAAGTACGACCACCTCAAGGGCAAGCCGGTCGTGACCTACTGCACAGGCGGGGTGCGCTGCGAGGTGCTGTCCGGACTGATGCGGTCGCGCGGCTTCGGCGAGGTGTACCAGCTCGACGGCGGTGTCGTGCGCTACGGCGAGACGTTCGGCGACGACGGACTGTGGGAGGGCTCGCTGTACGTGTTCGACCAGCGGCAGTCCGTCCGGTTCAGCGACCACACGGCCGTGATCGGGCGCTGCGTCGTGTGCGACGGCGAGACCGAGCGGATGCGGAACTGCGCGGACGCGTCGTGCCGCGAGCAGCTGGTGGTGTGCGAGGCGGAGGACGCGGTGTTCTGCGCGGCCCACGGAGGCCCGATCCCTGCACTTCGCTCCTAGCGGACGAGTTCTCCACAGCCTCCCGGGAACCATTGGCACCCTGCGCGCGTTGCGGCCATCATGAACAGCATGGATCCGGTCGCAACCATTGTCTGGATCGTGTCGTTCGTTCTCGTCACGGTCACCGTCACGGGTTTGTCGCGCCGTGTCGGGTGGTCGGCGCCGGTGGTGCTGGTGGTCGTGGGGGCGGTGGTGTCGTTCATCCCCGGGGTCCCGCATATCGAGCTCGAGCCGGAGCTCGTGCTGTTCGGGCTGCTTCCGCCGCTGCTGTTCGCCGCGTCCATCCAGACGTCCTTCGTGGATGTGCGGGCCAGGCGAGACGGCATCCTGCTGCTCTCGGTGGGGCTGGTGGTGTTCACCGTGATCGTGGTGGGGTTCGCCACCTGGTGGGTGGTGCCGTCGCTCACGCTGGCGGCCGCGTTCGCGTTCGGGGCGGTGGTGGCGCCGACGGACACGGTGGCGGTGACGGCGATCGCCGGGCGATTGCACCTCCCCCGCCGACTCGTGACTGTGCTCGAAGGCGAGAGCCTGCTCAACGACGCGACAGCCCTGGTGGCGCTGAACGCGACCATCGCCGCGATCGTGAGCGTGGTGAACCCGTGGGCGATCGCGGGAGACTTCGCGCTTGCGGTGGTGGTCGGAGTGGCGGTCGGGCTCGGGGTCGGCTGGGTGCTCGCGATCATCCGGAAGCAGCTGCGGGCTCCGGTGCTGGACACCTCGCTGGGGTTGATCACTCCGTACCTGGCGTTCATCCCGGCGCAGTTCCTGCACGGGTCCGGCATCCTGGCGGTGGTCGTGTCCGGGCTGTACCTCGGCTACCGGTCGCCGACCATCCAGACGGCGGAGGCGCGCATCGCGGAATCGATCAACTGGCGCACGATCCAGTTCCTGCTCGAGAACGCGGTGTTCCTGTTCATCGGGCTGGAACTGTCCAGCATCCTGAGCGGCGCGTTCCGGTCGGGGATCACGGTCGGCCAGACGGTGGTGATCAGCATCGTGGTGCTGCTCGCGATCTCGGCGGCCCGGTTCGTCTGGATGGTGCTGACCACGACGCTCTACCGCCACGGGCCGAAACGGCTGCGCGAGCGCGGGTGGAACTGGCCGACGGGGATCGCGGTGTCGTTCGCCGGCATCCGCGGGGTGGTGACGCTCGCCGCCGTGTTCCTGCTGCCGGACGCGACACCGCACAAGGAGTTCCTGCAGTTCCTCGCGTTCGTCGTGGTCGTCGGAACGCTGCTCGAAGGGCTCGCGCTCCCCTGGGTCATCCGCCGGCTGAAACTCCCGCCGCCCGACTTCGCCCAGGAGGCGAGCGAGATGCAGCGGCTGCTCGCCGAGGCCCAGACGGCCGGGCTGGAGCATCTCGACTCCCAGGTGACGGGCGACGAAGACGAACGGGTGCTGGAACGGCTGCGGATCAACGCGGTCTTCCTCTCCGACGCGCTCGAGAACCCGTCACCGAACGAAGACGAGAACGTACCGGTGGAATACCAGAAGCTGCGGCGGTCGATGATCAAGGCCGAGCGGAAGGCGGTGCTGGATGCGCGGGCCGAGGGGCGGTATCAGGAGCTGGCGGTGCGTTCGGTGCTGGCGTTCCTGGATGCGGAGGAGTCCGCGTTGAAGTCGTCGGGGCCGCGGAAGGGGCTTATGTAAGGGTAGGGGCTTGGCTGCGGTGTGCCACCACCGGAGGTTTGCAGAACCCGGTCGAAGGCCAGGGCTAAGCTGGATAAATGTACACACTGAAGCGAAACATACTGGCATCGTCGCTTGGGCTCAGCGTGGCTGTCGCATTATTCGTTGCCATGATGTGGGTGAACGGCAACTTCACGATCGCCGTTGCTGCCGGCGTCTCCCTGGCTGTGGGCCTGGCCGTCTTCTGCTCCATCGCGGTTCGCCGAAGTCGGCGGACGGAACGACCGCATCCGCGCGACCTCGCGTGACTTCTGCGGAAGCTCGACGCAGCGACTAGCTCGCGCCCGTAGACGCCGCGATCGCCTGCCGCGACCCGCGCGGACGCGGGCGGCGGGCCCAGAGGCGGGAGCGCTGGGAGGAGAGGGCCAGGACGACCAGGATGTCGAGCGGGAGGCCGAGGACGTTGTTGTGGAGGGTGACCTGGGGGCCGCCGTTGAAGAAGTCGATGGCGGAGATGATGATGAGCAGCGAACTGTAGGACATCGAGGCGATGCGGGCCCAGTTGCTGCCACGGAAGACCAGGATCGCCAGCAGCAGGTAGAAGAGCAGGCCGACCGTGAACAGGGCCATCACCACGACGAGGACGAGCTGCACGATCGGCTTCTCGTCAGCGGTGAGCGCCGCGGCCGGGTCGTCCATCTGGGCCTGGACGAACTGGCGCCAGTCGATCACGGTCAGCGCGACGAAGACCGCACCCGCGACCGTTCGCAGCAGCATCAACAGGAAGCCGAGTGACGTGGGGATCGGCCGGTCCTCCGCCCTCGCCGCGCGTCTCGCATCCGCCTGATCCGCGACCGCGATCGCAGCCGCATCCACCGGAACGGCGCGCACGTCGATCACGGGGAGGTTGCCGTCGGTCTCGATACTGTCGCCGCCGCCGTTGCGGGAGTGATAGCCGGTGGAGAAGTCCTCGATGACCTCGACGCCGACGCCGATCCGCGCATCCATCAGGGTGGAGACGATGTGGTCGCGCTCGACGTCGGTGTTCGCGTCGATCTTGTGGGTGATCTGCAACGTGAACAGCGAGAAGCCGACGGAACGGTCGAACGTGCCGGCCGCCAGCCAGTCCGCGTTGTGACCGCCGGGGAGGAGCCAGCCCTCCGGGCACCGCCAGAAGCGCACATGGTGGCGCTTCGACGGGTTGCCGCGGACCTCCTGCTGGTAGGCGACATCCTGCTGATGGCCGAACAAGAACAGCGGGCTCACGGGGGCCTCGTCGTAGCTGCGGCGCAACAGAGTGGATGCGACGATCCGCCAGCTGGTGCGCAACGTCACGTCGTCCGCCCTGGTCCAGCCGGCCTCCGTCATCGCCTTGTCCAGCTGGGCCTCGGTGCCGAGGACCGCCAGGTTGATCGGGTCGCCGAGCAGGCCGTCGCTGGTGCGGGCCCTGCCGATGAAGTAGTCCGGGACGTAGATCGAGGTCAGGATGCGGTGCAGGCGCGGCAGGACCAGATAGGCGACCACCACCCAGAACAGCACGAAGAACGCGACGAGGAACCAGCCCCACGAAAAACTCTCGGTGAGGACGATCCAAGCCAGCCAAACCACGGCGGCGCCGCCGAAGACGAAGAAGAGGTTGTCGACGACGACGTTGGTCGACCGGCGCCGGCCAGTCGCCGACCGGGTCTTGGTCACCGCCGTCTCGGCCATGCGCTCATCCTAGAGCCGCCCGGCGCGGGGTCGTATGGTGACTTCGTGAACGCGAACAACGAACTCGGCGCCGAGCTGCGCCGCCTGCACGACGCCCCCGAGCTGCTTCAGGTGGTGAACGTGTGGGATGCGATCAGCACGCGCGCGATCGCCGCACTCCCCGACACCCGCGCCATCGCGACGGCGAGCCACTCGATCGCCGCATCCCACGGCTACGAGGACGGCGAGCGCATCCCGCTCGACCTGATGCTCGCGGCCATCGGGCGGATTGTGGATGCGACTGATCTGCCAGTCAGCGCCGACCTCGAAGCGGGATACGGCGACCCGGGCGAGACGATCCGGCGCGCGATCGGCGTCGGGGCGGTCGGAGCGAACCTCGAAGACGGGACGCGCTCGTTCGAGGAGGCGGTCGCCGCCGTGCGGGCCGCCATCGCCGGGGCGGAGGCGGAAGGAGTGCCGTTCGCACTCAACGCGCGCACCGACGTGTTCCTGCATGACGACCAGCGGCCCACCGAGGAGAAGGCGCGCGAGGCGGTCCAGCGCGGGCGGGCGTTCCTCGACGAAGGGGCGACCTGCGTGTTCGTGCCCGGGCTGCTCGACGAGACGGTGATCGAACTGCTCGTGGGAGGGCTCGGGATGCGGAAACTCAGCGTGATCGGAGTGCGGGGGTCCGTGGCGCCAGCGCGGCTGGAGGAGCTCGGGGTGGCGCGGGTGTCGTACGGTCCGTGGACGCAACGGCTGGCATTGACCGCGCTGCAGGATGCGGCGCGCGCGCTGTACGCGGGCGGGGTGCTGCCGAGTGGGGTGCGGGTGTTGAACTAGGCGTGATGTGGGGCACGGCGGCGGCAGTGGCGGGCGCGGTGGTGAGCTGGCGAGGCGCGGCGGTCCAGGCGGCGCCGGGCCGGGTGGCGCATCCACGGGTCGGCGTATGGTGAAAGCCATGACTGACTTTCGGGCCATCGTGATCGAGCAGGAGGCTGAGGCGGGGCGGATCGTGGCGCATACCGCCGAGGTGCGGCGGGTGACGGATGCGTTCCTGATGCCAGGGGATGTGACCATTGCCGTCGAGTACTCCGACCTCAACTTCAAGGATGCGCTCGCCATCGCCGGGCGGCCGGGGGTGGCGCGGACGTCGCCGCTGATTCCGGGGATCGACCTGGTGGGCGTGGTCGAGGAGTCCGCAGACGTGCGATGGGTTCCCGGGGACCGGGTGGTGCTGAACGGCGACGGGATCGGCGAGTCGCATCACGGCGGGCTGGCGGAACGGGCCCGCGTGCGCGGGGATGCGCTGGTGCGGGTGCCGGAGGTGCTGAGCAGTGCGCAGGCGGCGGCGGTCGGGACCGCGGGATTCACCGCGATGCTGTCGGTGCTCGCGCTGGAACGGAACGGGCTGGATCCACAGGTGGTCGCGGATGCCGGGTCGAGCGTGCTTGTGACGGGAGCGGCAGGGGGTGTCGGGTCGGTGGCCGTGGCGGTGTTGGCGAAACTGGGTTACCCGGTTACCGCATCCACGGGGCGGCCGGAGGAGCAGGCGGACTACCTGACCGACCTCGGCGCGACGGCGATCATCGACCGGGCGGAACTCAGCGATCCCGGCAAGCCGCTGCAGCGTCAGCGCTGGGCGGGGGTGGTGGACGCCGTCGGCAGCCACACGCTCGCGAACGCGCTCGCGCAGACGACGTACGGCGGGACGGTGGCTGCGTGCGGGCTGGCGCAAGGTCCGGATCTGCCCGCGACGGTGATGCCGTTCATCCTGCGCGGGGTCACCCTGGCCGGGATCAACTCGGTCGAGGCGCCCATCGCGCTGCGCGAGACGGCGTGGCGGCGGCTGGCGGTCGACCTGGACACTGAATCGCTTGCGGCGATGACGGCGTTCATCCCGCTGGCCGAGACGATCGCGGCTGCGGAGGAACTGCTGGCCGGGAAGCTGCGCGGGCGGACGGTGGTGGAGGTGCGCGCCTGACCGTGCGCGCCTGCCGCCCGCGGGCGGCGTGTCGCCGTATGCTGACCGCATGATCGTCCTCGCGACCGTGGTCGTCACCCTTGCCGCAGCCCTGCACATCGCCATCTTCGTCATGGAGAGCGTCGGCTGGACGCGGCCGGCGGTGTGGAAGCGGTTCGGGGTGGCGTCGCAGGAGGCCGCGGACACCACGCGGCCGATGGCGTACAACCAGGGGTTCTACAACCTGTTCCTCGCCATCGGGGCGATCGTCGGGCTCATCCTGTTCGGGGTCGGGATGCACGATGCCGGGCTCGCGCTGATCCTGTTCAGCACCGCGAGCATGTTCGCCGCGTCCGTCGTGCTCATCACCACCGGGCGCGGGTACGTCCGGCCGGCGCTCATCCAGGGGATCCTTCCGTTGATCGGATTCATCCTCATGCTGCTGTCCTGACAGCAGAGCCAAGCCGTCAGCGGCCGTCAGCGCAGCTCGGGCGCGATGTGCTCCGGGAGGAAGCCGCGGCCGACGATCCGCGCTGACGCACGGCGCGCCACCGGCATGGCAGCGGTGAGGAGCGCCCGGAGCGGAGCGGGCAGCGGGTTGGGCAGTCGGGCGGCGCCTCCCGGGCGCGCGATGAACTCGTGCGCCGCGAGCTGGAGGCCCTGCATCCTGGCGACGGGAGGCAGGCGGCGGTGCTGCACCGCCTCCAGCACCCGGAGGTCGACCGGGCCGGAACGCAGCGGGGCGGCGACCGCGTTGGCCGTCGCAACCGCATCCTGCACCGCGTAATTGACGCCGACGCCGAACGCGGGCGACATCGCGTGGGCGGCGTCGCCGATCGCGAGGAAACCGGAGCGGAACCAGCGGTCGAGACGGTTGATCTGGACCGAGAGGAGCTTGACGTCGTCCCAGGAGGCGATCGCGTCCACCACCGGCGCCAGCACGGGTGCGACCTCGCCGAGCATCCGGTGGAAGTGCGGCAGCCCGGCCGCGCGCAGGGTGTCGAAGCCGCCCTTCTCGATGATCACCCCGGTCTGGAAGTAGTCACCGCGGTCGATCGTGATCACCATCGAGTGCTGGTCGACGTAAGCGAGCGTGCTCGGCGGCACGCGGTCGGGCTTGGGAACGCGGAACCAGAGCACGTCGATCGGGACGCCGAACCGGCGAGGGCGCAGGCCGGCAGCATCCCGGAGCGTCGAATCGCGCCCGTCGGCAGCGACCGTCAGGGATGCGCGCACCTCCAGCTCCCCGTCCGGCCCGTGCGCCGTCACGCCGCGCACCGCACCGCCCTCCTGGATGAGCCCGACGGCGTCGGTCTCCATCAGCAGGTGGAAGCCAGGGAACGCCGCAGCCTCCTGCGCAAGGAAGGAAAGGAAATCCCACTGCGGCGCCATGACCAGGAAATCGTCGGGCGGTGGGAGCATCCCGAAGTCGATCGGGTGCAGCCTGGTGCCGTTGACCACCGCATCCAGTGTCCGGATGCTCGTGTGCGGCATCCCGAGGAACCGGTCGCGCAGCCCGAGCTCGCCGAGCACGGTGATGGTGGACGGGTGGATGGTGTCGCCGCGGAAGTCGCGGAAGAAGTCGGCGTGCTTCTCCAGCACCACCACGTCCAGCCCCGCCCTCGCCAGGATCAGGCCGAGCATCATGCCGGCGGGACCGCCCCCGGCGATCACGCACGAAGTCTCCACAGTGTGCATAGTGCCCAGCGTATGCTCACACGCATGGCCATCATCGGTTCCATCCTGATCGCCGCGGCCGCCGTCGTGCACCTGGCGTTCTTCGCGATGGAGAGCGTGTTCTGGTCGTCACCCGGCGTGTGGCGCAGGTTCGGGGTCGCCAGCCAGCGCGACGCGGACACGATCAGGGCGATGGCGTACAACCAGGGGTTCTACAACCTGTTCCTCGCCGGGGGCGCGGCGGTCGGGCTGGTGCTCTACTGGACGACGCTCCGGGATGTGGGGTTCGGGATCGTGTTCTTCTCCGCCGTGTGCATGGTGCTCGCGGCGGTGGTGCTGATCACGACGGGCCGGGCGTTCCTGCGCGCCACGCTGCTGCAGGGCGCGCTGCCGCTGGTGGGACTGGTGCTGCTGGTCCTCGGCTGACGAGCGGGCGGCGGCTGGGTGGCGGCGTCCGCTACAGCGAGGTCTCGCCCTGCGCCGGGGTGCCGGCCGCATCCACCCGGAGCGCCTCGATGAGCTTGGTCGCGTGCGGCGTCGAGACGATGATGCGCGAGTACTCCTCACCCTCCAGGTCGATCACCACGGCCGCGCGCTGCTTGCCCTTGATGAGCAGGAAGTCTTTGCCGCCGTGGAACTTCCAGGTTCCGACGGAGAGCGTCAACGGCACGGCGGCTCCTGGCGCGCGGATGCCGCGGATCCAGATCCACGGGTCCTCGGTGATCGCCACGGACCGGATGCTCTCCCTCGGCACGATGAGGTCGTCGCGCTTCAGAGCGAGCACCTTCTCCGCCGGCGTGAGGTGGATCTCAAGTCGGTCCGGGTGAACGTGCATGTCGGCCATGCTTCTATCCTGCCAGCGAGCGCGGCGTCGTGCGGGTCCGTTCCTCACAAAGAGATAACCCTTCGGCCGACGGTTTCCCACACTCCCCACCCCCTCGACCGCGGGGCATGTATCCTGCTGATCGTGGCAACGCAGCGGCGAACCCCGGGTTCGCAGACTTCACTTCGTGAAGCCAACCGGGCGCGGATTGTCGACGCCATCAAGAAGCACGGCGGGCTGACGCAGGTCGAGCTCGCCGGCGCCACCGGCCTCTCCCCCGCCACGGTGTCCAACATCGTGAAGGAGCTGTCGACCTCCGGGGTCCTGCATACCGCTCAGAGCATCCGGAGCGGCAGGCGCGCCCAGCACGTCACGCTGGCGCACGCGCTCGGGCTCGTGGTCGGCGTGCACTTCTCCACCAGGCACATGCGGATCGCGCTCGCGGACGTCGCGCACACGGTGGTCGCCGAGAACCACATGCCGCTCGCCAAAGACCACCGGGCGGACAACGAGCTCGACAAGGTCTCGCTGCTGCTCACCGACATGCTCGAATCCGTGGATGCGGGCCGCGACGAGGTGCTCGCCGTCGGCATCGCGCTCCCCGCCCCGCTGGACAGGGCGAGCGGCACCATCGCCCGCAGCGGCATCATGCGCGGCTGGGACGGCGTGGACGTCGCCGAGGTGATGGAGCGCAGGCTGAAGCGCCCGGTGTTCATCGACAACGCCGCGAATCTCACCGCGCTGGCGGAGTCCAGGCTCGGCGCGGGGCGCGGCAAACGCAACACGATCACGCTCGAACTCGGGGACGGGATCGGCGCAGGGCTCATCCTCAACGGGCAGGTCTATCGCGGGTTCCACGGCGTCGCCGGGGAGTTCGGGCACACCACCATCCGGGAGAACGGCCCGCTCTGCCGGTGCGGCAACCGCGGCTGCCTCGAAGCCATCGCGGGCGGTCCGGCGATCCTCGACGAGCTGCGCGACCACCTGGGCAGCCTCAAACTGGGCGATGTGGTCATCCAGGCGATGGCAGGGGATGCACGGTGCATCAGGGCCATCGCCGACGCGGGCAAGCACATCGGTATCGCGACGGCCAACCTGTGCAACCTGATCGATCCGGAGCGAGTGGTCGTCGGCGGCGAGCTGGCCAGGGCGGGCGAGCTGCTGCTCGGGCCGATGCGGCACGCTGTGGAGCGGTCGATCATCGTCAACGAAGACCTCATGCCCGACATCGTCCAGGGGCAGCTCGGGACGCGCGCGGCGACGCTCGGCGCGGTCGCATATGCCGTGGACTGCGTGAACATCACGCCGACCGACTCCCCCTCCTGACCCGGCGCGCACCACCCGCCCCGCCGCACCCCCTGAATGCGTGTCTATTCGTTATCGAATCCGTTGGCTTCAACTCTTGACGACAACCCCACCACCTGCAACACTCAACGCAGCCGCCAACGATGGCGGTCTCGAATCGGAGGTTTTTCAATGAAGATCGCCACCACGAGAGCGGTCATCGCGTCGGCCGCGATCCTGCTCACAGCCGCAACACTCACAGCCTGTTCCAACGGCTCAGGGAGCGGATCCAGCTCCACCGCCGGAGCCAGCAAAGCCCAGATCGGCCTCCTCCTCCCCGACTCCGTCACCGCCAGGTACGAATCGGCGGACAAGCCGTTCTTCGAAGCCAAGATCAAAGACCTCTGCCCCGACTGCAAGGTCCTCTACTCGAACGCAGACGGCGACGCCAGCAAGCAGCAGCAGCAGGCGGAGTCGATGCTGACCCAGGGCGTCAAGGTCCTGGTCCTCGACCCGTTCGACGGCGAGGCCGCCGCATCCATCGTCGGAGAGGCCAAAGCCAAGAACGTCCCGGTCATCTCCTACGACCGCCTGATCAACAGCCCGGACAGCAACTACTACATCTCGTTCGACAACGAGAAGGTCGGGCAGCTGCAGGCCACGGCGCTCGTCGACAAGCTCAAGAAGGACAACGTCGCCTCCGGCGCCGGCATCCTGATGGTCAACGGCTCGCCGACGGACAACAACGCGACCCTGTTCAAGAAGGGCGCGCACAGCGTGATCGACTCGAGCGGATACAAGGTGCTCGCCGAGTTCGACACACCAGGATGGGACCCCGCGAAGGCCCAGGACTGGGTGGCAGGCCAGATCACGCAGTTCGGTAGCCAGATCAAGGGCATCTACGCGGCGAACGACGGAACCGGCGGTGGCGCGATCGCCTCGCTGAAGGCCGCCAACGTCAGCCCGATCCCGCCGGTCACCGGACAGGACGCCGAGCTCGCGGGCATCCAGCGCATCCTCGCCGGCGACCAGTACATGACGGTCTACAAGGCGCTCAAGCCCGAGGCGGAGAAGGCGGCAGAACTTGCCGTCGACCTGGCCAACGGCAAGAAGCCGAAGGGTGACACGACGGTCAACACGGCGGGTGGCGCTGCCATCCAGTCGTTCCTGCTGACCCCGGTCGCTGTGACGACGGACAACATCGAGAGCACGGTCGTCAAGGACGAGTTCTACGGTTCCGACTCCGCCGCCAAGATCTGCACCGCAGACTACAAGGCCGACTGCGACAAGTACGGCGTCAAGTAGCCATCGAAGACCCGGCCGGGGATGCGGAAGCGCACCCCCGGCCGGGCCGATTCCGGCCTACCCTGGAACCGCGCAATACCCGCATTGCCAGCACCGAGCACCACCCGCTCCGCCCTTTCAGTCCAAAGGAGAACACCGTGACGATGGAATCCGCCGTCGCAGAACCCGAACGGTCGACGCGCCAGCCCGTCCTCTCCCTCCGAGGGATCTCGAAGGGCTTCGGCGCTGTCCAGGCCCTCACCGACATCGACCTCGATGTCTACCCGGGAGAGGTCGTCGCCATCGTCGGCGACAACGGCGCAGGCAAGTCGACCCTCGTCAAGATCCTGGCGGGCGTCCACCCGCAGGACGCGGGAACGGTGACGTTCGACGGCGACAGGGTGAGCATCCCGTCGCCGTCCGCGTCCCGCGAGCTCGGCATCGCGACCGTGTTCCAGGACCTCGCGCTCTGCGACAACCTGGATGTGGTCTCCAACCTCTTCCTCGGACGCGAGATCGCCAGGGGAACGCTCGACGAGGAGGAGATGGAGAAGCGGTCGTGGAGCCTGCTCCGTCAGCTCTCCGCGCGCATCCCGTCGGTGCGGATCGCCGTGGCGTCGCTCTCCGGAGGCCAGCGCCAGACCGTGGCCATCGCCCGCTCGCTGATCGGCGAGCCGCGCGTCGTCATCCTCGACGAGCCGACCGCCGCCCTCGGCGTCGCGCAGACCGCCGAGGTGCTCAACCTGATCGAGCGCCTGCGCGAGCGCGGCCTCGGCGTGGTGCTCATCAGCCACAACATGGCCGACGTGCAGGCCGTCGCCGACCGCGTCGCCGTGCTGCGACTCGGCCGCAACAACGGCACCTTCCGCGTGCCGGACGTCAGCTACGAGGAGATCATCTCGGCCATCACCGGCGCGACCGACAACGTCGTCACGCGCAGGGCCGAGCGCCTCAGCGAAGAAGTAGAGCAGCTCACCGAACGGAGTGCGGACGCATGACCAAGACCGAGACGCCCGCGGAGGTCGCCGCCGACCTCCAGGACGAACGCCTGATCCGCTCCGAAGGGCTCAGCGGCGCCGTCAAGTCGTTCGGGATGCGCGTGCGCGGTGGCGACCTGGGCTCGCTGCCCGTCGTGGTCGGCCTCGTGGTGATCTGGGCCGTGTTCCAGATCCTCAACCCGAACTTCCTGTCCGCGAACAACCTCGTCAACCTCACGCTGCAGTGCGCCGCGGTCGGTACGATCTCGATCGGCATCGTGCTCGTGCTGCTGCTCGGCCAGATCGACCTGTCGGTCGGGTCGGTCAGCGGTCTGGCCGCCGCGATCATGGGCGTCGGCCTCACACAACTGCACTGGCCGCTCATCGTCGCGGTGATCGCCGCGATCATCGCCGGTGTCGCCGTCGGCTACCTGTACGGGTTGCTGTTCACCCGGTTCGGGGTGCCGTCCTTCGTCATCACCCTCGCCGGCCTGCTCGGCTTCCTCGGGCTGCAGCTGTGGGTGCTCGGCCCGAACAGCTCGATCAACATCCCGTTCGACTCGTGGATCGTGCAGTTCGCGCAGCAGACCTTCCTCCCGCCGTGGGCAGCGTACGCGCTGGCCGTGATCGCCGCGGTCGCGATGTTCCTCTCCGACTGGCGCCGGTCGGAGCGCCGCCGCAAGGCCGGCCTCTCGCAGGGGTCGATGACGGTGATGCTGGTGAAGTCGGTGCTCCTGCTGCTGGCCCTCGGGGTGAGCGTCTGGTACCTCTCGACCGACCGCGGCACGGGCGCGATGTTCCTGCTGTTCGTGATCCTGGTCGTCGTGATGAACTTCTTCCTCACCCGCACCCGCTGGGGCCGGTCGGTGTTCGCCGTCGGCGGCTCCGTCGAGGCCGCGCGTCGCGCCGGTATCAAGGTCAACCGGGTCTACATCTCGGTGTTCATCCTGTGTTCGACGTTCGCGGCGGTCGGCGGCCTGCTCGCTGCGGCCAGACTCGCATCGGTGAGCGCGGCCAGCGGCGGGACGGACACCAACCTGAACGCGATCGCCGCCGCCGTCATCGGTGGAACGAGCCTCTTCGGCGGACGCGGAAGCGCCTGGTCGGCCCTGCTGGGCATCCTGGTCATCCAGTCGATCTCCAGCGGCCTGACGCTGCTCAACCTCGACTCGTCGATCCGCTTCATGATCACCGGCGCCGTGCTGCTGCTCGCGGTCATCATCGACTCGCTGTCCCGCCGCTCCCGCGCGTCGCACGGGCAGGCGTAACTCCGGCCGCGCACGGCGGCGAGGCATGTGAGATGGTGGTCGTGTGACCCGCACGACCACCTTCCGCGCCCGGCTGCTGCGACGGGATGCTCCCCCGCAGACCGTCACGGTCCGCGCGGCCTCCGACGCCCCGCCGCGCACGCTGCGGCGACCGGCGGGCGGCGGCGGCCAGCTGACATTCGACGTGTTCGCCCTGGTGGATGCGGACGGCTGGCCGAACGAGGCGACATACTCCTTCGTGGAGTCTGTGCAGAGGGCGGCGGCCGACGCGGACGTGTGATGGCCGGTTGCGAGGAAGCGATGCGGAGGGAAGGCACATGAGCACTGCGAGTTCCGCCGATGGCACCACCATCGGCTACGAGGCCGTCGGCAACGGGCCGACACTGATCCTGGTCGAGGGCGCGATGTCATCCAGGGGAGGCTCGGCGAGCCAGCTCGCCCCCGAGCTCTCCGATGCGTTCACGACCGTCGCGTACGACAGGCGCGGGCGCGGCGGGAGCGGGGACACGCTGCCGTTCTCGGTGGACAGGGAGATCGAGGACATCGACGCGCTGATCGAGGCCGTCGGAGCCCCCGCGGTCGCGTTCGGAATGTCGTCCGGCGCGATGCTGCTGCTGCGGGCGGCTGCCGCACTCGGTCCGGAGCGGATCTCGGCCGTCGTCCTCTACGAGCCTCCGCTGATGCCGGATGCGGCGCTCGACGGTGCCAGGCAGTACACCGCCGACCTCGCCGCAACTCTGGCGGACGGGCGCGGCGGCGACGCCGTCGCGTTGTTCCTCGCCAGGGTCGGGATGCCGGAACAGGCGATCGACGGGATGCGCCACTCCCCCGCGTGGCCGGGCATGGAGGCCATCGCCCCCACGCTGGCGTACGACGACGCGGCGATGGGAGACAGTGCGGTGCCCGACGATGTCGTGCAGCGGGTGCGCATCCCGGTGCTGACGCTGGCGGGCGGGGCGAGCCCGGCGTTCCTGCAGTACGGCGCGCGCGAACTCGCCGCGGCGATCCCCGGCGCGGCCTTCGAGGTGGTCGAAGACCAGACCCACAGCTTCGCCCCGGATGCCGTCGCGGCTCCCGTGCGCCGGTTCCTGGCGCCGAGACTCCAGTAACTGTCGCGCATCCCGGGCGTTTCGCGACAGTTACTGGCATCTCGCCAGGTGTGCTGGCGCGGTCAGGCGGGGCGGGCGGAGGCGGCGGCAGCCGCGGCGCGCGGGAGCGCGGCGAGGATGCGGTCGACGGCCGCGTCGTCGTGCGCGGCCGTGACGAACCAGGCCTCGAAAACGCTTGGCGGCAGGGAGACGCCGGCGTCGAGCATCGCGTGGAAGAAGTCGCGGTAGCGGAACGCCTCCTGGCGCTGCACCTCGGCGTAAGTCCGCGGCGCCTCGGCGAAGTCGCCGAAGACGAAGCTGAACAGGTTGCCCGCCCGCTGCACCCGGTGGGCGACGCCCGCCGTGCTCAGCGCGTCGGACACCGCGGACGACACCGTGTCCGCCACGCGGTCGAGCCGGTCGTAGACCGCCTCGTCGGCGAGCGCCAGCGTGGTGAGCCCGGCGGCGACCGCGACCGGGTTCCCCGACAGCGTTCCCGCCTGATAGACCGGGCCGGTCGGCGCGAGGAAGTCCATCAGCTCCGCGCGGCCGCCGAGAGCCGCCAGCGGCATCCCGCCGCCGATGACCTTGCCGAACGTGACCAGGTCGGGCGTGTACCCGCGGTCCAGTCCCCAGAATCCGGCGTCGCTCACGCGGAAGCCGGTGAGCACCTCATCCAGGATCAGCAGCGCACCGAACTCGTGGGCGATGTCGGCGAGTGCTGCGTTGAAGCCTGCGTCCGGCGGCACGACGCCCATGTTGGCCGCGGCGGCCTCCGTGATGACGGCGGCGATGTCCGGGCCGTGCGTCTCGAAGACGGCGCGGACGGCATCCAGGTCGTTGTACGGCAACACGAGCGTCTGAGCCGCCGTCGCCTCGGTGACACCGGCCGAGCCGGGCAGCGCCAGGGTCGCCAGGCCGGAGCCGGCCTCGGCGAGCAGGCTGTCCGAGTGGCCGTGGTAGTGCCCGGCGAACTTGATCAGCAGCGGGCGGCCGGTGAAGCCGCGGGCGAGCCGGATGGCGGTCATGGTCGCTTCCGTGCCGGTCGAGACGAGCCGCAGCTTCTCCACGAACGGCACGCGGGCGAGCACCGCCTCCGCCAGCTCGGTCTCCGCCGGAGTGGATGCACCGAACGACAGCCCACGCGCAGCGGCGGCCTGCACAGCGGCGACCACCTCGGGATGCGCGTGCCCCAGGATCGCGGGACCCCACGACGCGACGAGGTCCACGTACTCGCGGCCCTCCGCATCCGTGATGTACGGACCGCTCGCCGACACCATGAACCGCGGAGTGCCGCCGACAGAGCGGAAGGCACGCACCGGCGAGTTCACGCCGCCGGGGATCACCCGCTGGGCGCGCTCGAACTGCGCCAGGTTCACGTCGCCGATGGCTGCGCCGTCCGCCAGAGCATCCAGGTCGCTCATCGCAGCCACCTCGCGACCTCGGTGGCCCAGTAGGTCATGACGGCATCTGCTCCGGCCCGGCGGGCGCCGATCAGCGTCTCCTCGACGATGCGGCGGCGGTCGACCCAGCCGTTCGCCGCGGCGGCCTCGACCATCGCGTACTCGCCGGACACCTGGTACGCCCACACGGGGACGTCGCTGATCGCGGCGACGTCGCTCAGGACGTCGAGGTAGCTGAGAGCCGGCTTCACCATCAGGATGTCCGCGCCCTCCTCCAGGTCGAGGCGCGCCTCGCGCAGGCCCTCGCGGCGGTTGGCCGGGTCCTGCTGGTATGCGCGGCGGTCGCCGGACAGCTGGGAGTCGACGGCCTCGCGGAACGGGCCGTAGAAGGCGGAGGCGTACTTGGCCGCGTAGGCGAGGATGACGGTGTCGGTGTGCCCCGCCCCGTCGAGCGCGTCGCGCACGGCGGCGACCTGGCCGTCCATCATGCCGCTGAGGCCGAGCAGCTGCGAGCCGGCGTCGGCCTGCGCGACGGCCATGTCGCGGTAGCGGAGGAGGGTGGCGTCGTTGTCGACGCGGCCCTGTGCATCCAGGACGCCGCAGTGGCCATGGTCGGTGAACTCGTCGAGGCAGAGGTCGGTCTGCACGACCAGTGCGTCTCCCACCTCGGCAGCCAGCGCGGTGGTGGCGACGTTGAGGATGCCGTTCGGGTCGGTCGCGGCCGAGCCGGTCGCATCCCTCGTCTCCGGCACTCCGAAGAGCATCACGCCGCCGACGCCTGCCTCGGCCGCCTCGGCGGCTGCACGCTTGAGGGAGTCGATGCTGTGCTGCACGACGCCGGGCATCGACTGGATGGGCAGAGCCTCGCCGATCCCCTCGCGTACGAACATCGGAAGGATGAGTTCGCCGGGATGGAGCCGGGTCTCGGAGGTCAGACGGCGCAGGGCAGGAGACTGCCGGAGGCGTCGTGGCCGGACAACTGGATGCGTCACGTCACTCACGTCACAAGCCTACGCGCCCGCGTCTGAGCCCCCTCCCAGCTTTCGGAGGGCGTGCCAGAGCGCAGAAGTTATTCGGAGGCGTGGGCGGCGTCGACGAGGGACTCGATGAGGGAGGTGGCAGTGCGCTCGGCGGCGATCACGTCGACGCGGAGGCCGAAGGCGCGGGCGTCGCGGGCGGTCTGCGGGCCGATCGCGGCCACCAGGGTCGATTCGGGGATGGGGCCGAGCTGCTGCTGCACCTGCTCTGCGACCGACCCGGAGGTGACGAGGATGGCCTGCACGAGCCCGTCGGCCACATCCCGCACCACGTTCTCCGGCACCGGGACGCCGATGGTTCGGTATGCGACCACGGATTCGACATCGTGCCCGATGCGCTTCAGACCCTCGGTGAGGAGCGGCTTCGCGATCTCGGAGCGCAGCGTCAGCACGCGGAGCGGGACGATGCCGGCGGTGGCAGCCTCCCACTCCTCGAGCAGACCGCGGGCCGAGTTGTCCTCGGAGGGGACGAGGTCGACCTTGTAGCCGGCGGCGGCGAGAGCGGCCGCCGTGGTCTCTCCGACGGCGGCGACCCTGGTCGACGGCGGGACGACGGCGCGCTGCGCGCTGAGCACATCCACCGTCGTGGCGCTGGTGACCGTCATCCAGTCGAACTCGCCGGCCGCCAGCCGGGCGAGCGCCGCTTCGAGAGCGGGCGCATCGGCGGTCGGCGCGAAGTTGATCATGGCCGCGACGATCGGGGACGCACCCTTGGACCGCAGATCAGCGGCCACCGAGTCACCCCACGGCCCGCCGCGCGGCACGAGGACGCGCCAGCCGGCGAGCGGTTTGGGTGAAGCGGAAGGGGTGGTCATCGCGTGCTCCCGAGCGGTGCAAGGTCGGCGGCCCCCGCGCCGAGCAGTTCGTCCACCACCCGTTGGCCGACGTCGCGTGCCGCCTCGTCGAGGTGGCGTGCGCTCATCGATTCCGGGGTGGCGGCATGGGATGCGGTCAGCTGCTCCGAGCCGTCCGGCCGGTAGACCGTGGCGGTGAGGAAGAGCAATCCGTCGTCCACGATAGCGGTCGCGCCGATCGGTGCGGCGCATCCTGCCTCGAGTCCGGCGAGGACGTGTCGCTCCGCGGTCACGCAGGCGCGCGTCGTGACGTGGTCGACGGCGGAGAGGGCCTTGGCGATCGGGCCCTGGGCCTTCTCGTCTCCCGCGCGGACCTCGATGGCGAGAGCGCCCTGTCCGGGCGCCGTCGGAACGGTCGACAGTGCGAAGAAGTCGGTGACGGCCTCGGAGCGGCCGAGCCGGGCGAGACCGGCGGCGGCGAGCACGACGGCGTCGAGGTCACCGTCGGCGACGCGGCCCAGCCTGGTGTCGACGTTGCCGCGGATGTCCACGACGTCGAGGTCCGGGCGCCTGGCCTTCAACTGGGCGACGCGGCGCGGCGAACCCGTGCCGACGCGGGCGCCGTCGGGAAGCGTCTCGAGCGTGAGGCCGTCGCGGGCGCACAGGGTGTCGCGCGCGTCTGCCCGCTTGGGCACAGCGCCGATGACGAGGCCGGCGACGGGCGAGGTCGGGAGGTCTTTGAGCGAGTGGACGATGAGGTCGCACTCGTCGGCGAGCAGCGCATCCCGGAGTGCACTGGCGAACACGCCGGTGCCGCCCAGCTCCGAGAGCGAGTCCCTGGAGGTGTCTCCGTGGGTGGTCACAGTGATCAACTCCACGTCGCGGCCGGTCGCCTTGGCGATGGCGTTCGCGACGACCGTGGTCTGCGCCACGGCGAGAGCGCTGCCGCGGGTGCCGACGCGGAGCACACCGTCACGCCGCTCGACAGCTCCGGATGCGCGGCTCACCGTGCCGGTCACGGCGCGAGCCCCGCGGCGGCCGGCTTGAAGCCGAGCCTGGCGTTCTCGCAGCACCCTGGACGGCAGACGTCGTACCAGGGACCGATCGAGGTCATGGCCGGACGCTGGTCGACGGGCACGCCGTCCCGGCGTTCGAGCACCAGGTCGACGAGACCGGAGACGTACGTGTGATGGGTGCCGGGGGTCGGGACGCGGACGGCGACGAGGCCGTTCTCCTCGCTGGACTCCATCGCCTCGTTGTCGAGGTCCCAGAGGACCTCCATGTGGTCGCTGACGAACCCGAGGGGCACGATGATGACCGCACGGATGCCCTTGGCCGGGAGTTCGGCGATGGCGTCGTTGATGTCCGGCTCCAGCCACGGCATCGACGGAGGGCCGGAGCGCGACTGGTAGACCAGCTGCCACTTCACCACGCCGTCGGTCGCCGCCTGGGCGACGACCTCCGCCACGGCCAGGTGCTGCGCCGCGTACGCGCCGCCCTCGCCGAACCCGCGGGAGGCAGGGCCGGACTTGGCCGCATCCACCGAGGGGATGGAGTGGGTCGAGAACAGGATCTCCACCTCGGTGGCCGGGTCGATGCCCGGCACCTTCTGCTCGATCTCGGCCAGGCCGTTGCGCACGCCCTCGATGAACGGCTCGACGAAACCGGGGTGGTCGAAGAACTGGCGCACCTTGTCGATCTCGATGACGCCTTCGAGGCCGGTCTCCTCGAGCGCCATCGCGAAGTCCTCGCGGTACTGGCGGCAGCTCGAATACGACGAGTACGCGCTGGTGGCGATGGCGATGATCTTCGTCAGCCCGCGCTCGTTCGCCTCGGTGAGGGCGTCCTTGAGGTACGGGTCCCAGTTGCGGTTGCCCCACAGCACGGGCAGGTCGATGCCGCGGGATGCCAGCTCGGCTTCCAGCGCCGCCTTGAGTTCGCGGTTCTGGTCATTGATCGGGCTCACGCCGCCGAAGTGGCGGTAGTGGTGGGCGACCTCTTCGAGGCGCTCCTCCGGGATGCCGCGGCCACGCGTGACGTTGCGGAGGAACGGGATGACGTCGTCCTGTCCCTCCGGGCCGCCGAAGCCGGCGAGCAGGATCGCGTCGTATGCGACGGGCTCGGTCACGTGCTCGGGGCCGGAGGCCGCTGCCGGCGTCGCACCGAGGACGCGGGAGGTGGTGTCGACGTCGGTCACTGGAGCACCTCCACGAGTTCGGCGGGCTGCACGCGGCGGCCGGTGAAGAACGGGACCTCTTCGCGGACGTGCAGGCGCGCATCCGTCTGGCGCAGGTCGCGCATGAGGTCGACGAGGTCGGTCAGCTCGTCGGACTCGAGCGGCAGGATCCACTCGTAGTCTCCGAGGGCGAACGACGCCACGGTGTTGGCGAGGACGGAGCGGAACGCCGCACCCTTGCGTCCGTGCTCGGAGAGCATCCGGCCGCGCTCCTCGTCGGGCAGCAGGTACCACTCGTAGCTGCGCACGAACGGGTAGACCGTCAGCCACTCCTTCGGCTCCTTGCCGCGGAGGAAGCCGGGGACGTGCGACTTGTTGAACTCCGCATCCCGGTGCACGCCCATGGCGTTCCAGGTGGGGAGGAGGGCTTTGAGGAGCTGCGTGCGGCGCAGCTGGCGGAGCGCCCACTGCAGGGTGTGCGCCTCCGGGCCGTGGATCCAGATCATGACATCGGCGTCGGCGCGGAGGCCGGAGACGTCGTAGAGACCGCGGGTGGTCACGTTCTGCAGTTCGAGGTCGGCGATCACGCCCTCGAGCTCTCGGACCGCCCGGGGCACGTCTGTGCCGTCGAGGTCGTCCGGGCGGGACGGGTCGCGACGCAGGACGGCCCAGAGCGTGTAGCCGCTGGGGGTGACGGCGTCAGCGTCTTCGTGTGTTGCCGGTGTTTCGTTGGGGGTGCTCGAATCTGCCGGTGCGGCAGCCGGGTTAGTCATACCTCACAGTCTCCCTCCCAAACCTGTGAGAGCCAAAACAGCCCTGTGAGAGCCGGAACGCCCCTGCGGGAGCCGGATGCGCCTCGTCGCGTCACTTCGTGACGGAGCGGACGATCAGCCAGACCACCCCTGCGACCGCCGCTGCGGCGGCCACGGCGATGCCGACCAGCGCGAGGGGGTTGTCCGTGCGCAGCCGCTCGATGCGCTCGGCCGTGCGCTTGGGGACGTTGAGCTTGTATTCGATCGCGTCGAGGGTGGCCGCGAGTTCGTTGCGGGCCCGCTGCACGTCGCTGGTGTCAGTTGTCATACTTGCCCATCCCCTTGAACGCCTCGGTGTCCTCCTTGATGCTGTCGATCGTCTGGCTCGGAGCGACACCGTTCATCTTCTTGAACGACTGCACCCCGATCAGCACCAGGATGCCCGCCAGCAGCAGCAGCGCCACGAACACGATCAGAGCGGCCAGCCAGCCGGGCAGCACGACGGCCAGGCCCAGGACGGCGGCGGCCACGAGGGTGCCGAGTGCGAAGAAGCCGAACCCGGCCGCCACGACCATCAGGCCTATGCCGACACCGGCATATTTCGCCTTCTCGGCGAACTCCGCCTTCAGATGGGCGAGTTCGGCCTTCAGCAGCTCGATGAGCAGCCGCGGGAGGTCGGCGATCAGCGCGAACAGCGATCGCGAGCGTGCGCGTTCGTCGTCAGTCATATCGGTCACCGTACTCCTGCTTCGCTCAAACCCGATCGGTATCCGGTGCTGAGCCGTCCGCCGCCTTCAGTGCGGCCTCCGCGGCCGGTGCGGGAACGGGCGCTTTCGACTCCTGGCGGCGCTGGTTGGCCTGCACGATGAGCTTCTTCGCGCTGTCGATCACCGCGCCGGGAACCTCACCGGCCTTCGCGGCCACGAAATCCTCGACCGCGTGCACCTGCTTCTGGATGCCGTCGGACTCCCAGACCTTGGCGGCGGCCGCCTTGATCTGCTCGTAGCGCTTACGTCCGGCACGCGTGCCGAGGACGTAGCCCACGCCAGCGCCCGCGATGAAGAGAAGCTTTCCGCGCATTGCGCACCCCGTTCGTCAAAGGTTCTCGGTCAGTGCCTTCCAGCGTAGCCCCCTGGCGCGCTCGGCCGAATGGCGCGCATCCGGGACCACGGAGGCGAGCCCGGTGCCGGTCAGCCACGAGCCGGTCACCTCCAGCCCCTCGACGGCATCCGCGGCTTCGCGGACCGCTGCGATGCGCGCGCCCTCGCCGAGGGCGGCGTACGGGAGCGCGTTCGTCCAGCGGGTGCGGGCGAAGGCGGCGACCTCGGATTCCGTGAGCGGAATGTCCAGCAGAGTGGATGCGTCGGACACGGCGAGCGCGCGCAAAGCCGCGTCGTCGAGTCCAGCGGTCTCCGACGACGTGCCCGCCCGCCCGTAGGAGAGGCGCACGACGTGCCGTCCTGCGCCGACCGCTTCGGCGAGCCAGGCCCACTTCGCCGTCGAGTGCGTCATGGCCTTCGCGGACACGTCGGAGCGCTCGGCGTCGGAGACGAGGACTCCCGTGCCGCGCGGGGCGGAGGAGAGGCGTTGGTCGGTGAGGACGAGCGTCACCAGTTCGACACTGGATGCGGACGGCCAGTCGAGCTCGGAGAGCCGCGCAAGCTCGGGCGACGCCGTCGCCAGCAGGGCGAGGGCCGCGGGCGCCGGGGTCGCGAGGATCACCGCGTCGGCCGGCAGCTCCTCGCCGTCGGCGAGGCGGACGGTCCAGCGAGCGGGGAGGGCGTCGGCTGCTTCGGCGGCAGCGTCGGTCTGGGCCGGGTCTGCGCCCTGCCGGGTCGTCTCGTCCGTCTCCGCGGACTCCGGGTCCGGGGCCACCCACGGCTCGACGGAGACCACCTGCGCTCCTGTCCGCAGCACGCCGCCGTGCTCCGCGATGGCGGAGGCCAGCGCGGCGGGAAGGCGCCACATCCCGCCGTCGATGCCGCCGACGGCGCTGCCCGCCTTCGCGTTCGCGCGCAGCTCACCGACCGCTCCGGAGAGAGAGCCGAGCCGGGTGAGGGCGTTGTTGAGTCCGGGAGCGACCACATCCACGTCGAGGTCGTCCGGCCGGGCCGAGTACACGCCGGTCGCCACCGGGGCGACGAGGCGGTCGAGCACCTTCGCGCCCATGCGCTTGCGCACGAGCGTGCCGAGGCGCTTCTCCTTGCCGATGGTGAGCACCGGCATCAGCCGGTCGAGGTATGCGCGGAGCGCGCCGCCCCAGCCGATCGCGGCGACGACGTCGCTGGCGAGAGGCGAGCTAGGGATGCCGAGCAGCCCGGCCTTGGGCAGCGGCACGGTGCGCGACCCGTAGCGCACCCACGCGCCGGCCGGGTTGGGCTGGACGACATCGTCGGACAGGCCGAGCTCCTCGATCAGCGCGGCGACGTGTCCTCCGCGGGTGGCGAAGCTCTCCGCGCCCGCGTCGACCGTGATGCCGCCGACGTCGAGAGCGGCGACGGAGCCGCCGAACGCGTCAGACGCCTCCAGCAGGGTGACGGAGAAGCCCGGCCGCGCGCAGTCCCGCGCAACGACCAGGCCGGCCATGCCGCCGCCGATCACCACGATGCGGGTCGGTGGAGCCTCGACGACGCTGCGGAGGTCGTCGCCCAGGTCGTCGCCCTGCGCGGCGTTCATCGGCTGTGGACGAACTCGACCAGGCGGGTGAGCACGGCGGGGTCGGTCTCCGGCGGCACGCCGTGGCCGAGGTTGAGGACGTGCGACGGCGCATCCACTCCCCGCTCCAGCACGTCAACGACGTGGGCTTCGAGCACCTCCCACGGTGCGTCGAGCACGGCGGGGTCGATGTTGCCCTGGATGGGGACGACGTGGCCCAGACGACGGCTCGCCTCGTCCAGCGGGATGCGGTAGTCGACGCCGACCACGTCGGCCCCGACCTCGTGCATCGCCTTCAGCAACTCGCCCGTGCCGACACCGAAGTGGACGATCGGGACGTTGCGGGTCTGCGCGCCCTCCGCCCCGTCGGCGGCAGGCACGTCGTACGTCAGGTCGCGCACGTGCGACAGCGCCCTGGTGGACGCGGGGGCGACGTGCTCCGTGTAGTCCTGCAGCGACAGCGAGCCTGCCCACGAGTCGAACAGCTGCGCGGCGCTCGCACCGGCAAGCACCTGCGCGCGGAGGAAGGCGCCGGTGATGTCCGCCGTCCAGGCCATGAGCTTCGCCCACGCTGCCGGATCGGCGTGCATCAGCGTGCGAGCCCGGATGTGGTCCTTCGACGGGCCGCCCTCGACCAGGTAGGCGGCGAGCGTGAACGGGGCTCCCGCGAAGCCGATCAGCGGGGTGTCCCCCAGCTCGGCGATGGTGATGCGCACGGCCTCGGCGATCGGGGCGAACACCTCGGCGTCGAGGGAGGCGGGGTCGACGGCGGTGAGCCTGTCCACGTCGTCCGCCGTGCGGACCGGGCTGCCGAGCACGGGTCCCTTGCCGGGGACGATGTCCACATCCACGCCGGCGAGGCGCAGCGGGATGACGATGTCGCTGAAGAAGATGCCGGCGTCGACGCCGTGACGACGAACGGGCTGCAGCGTGATCTCGCTGGCGAGCGCAGGGTCGAGGCAGGCGTCGAGCATCCGGGTGCCGACCCGCAGCTCGCGGTACTCGGGGAGCGATCGACCTGCCTGGCGCATGAACCAGACGGGTGTCACCGCCTGCCGTTCCCCTTGGTATGCGCGGACGAGGCGACTGGATGCGGTGCGTCCGGCGGCGAGTGGATGGGTCGGGTCGAGGGTGTTCACCCCCCGATTCTGCCAAAGTGCAGGGAATCGAACCTGAGCGCGCGGCATGAGCGGCTTCCGATTCGAGGTTCTGCCCGGGCGAGCGTAGGCTCTCTGGCGTGCTTCTGTGCTTCTCGTCGAGTCATCGCACTGCGAACTTCGACCTCCTGGAACGGCTTGAGCGAAACGCTCCGGCCGTGACCGCCGCACTCGCGGAGCACAGCGAGGTGATCAGCGGGTCGGTCGTCCTGGCCACCTGCAACCGCTTCGAGGCGTACCTCGACATCGACGAGCCTCTGCCCGCCGCCCGCGCCGTGTCCGCGGAGACGGTCATCGAGGCCGTGAGCGCCGCATCCGGGATCGACGCGGACGAACTGCGCGCGTCGAGCACCGTGATCTGCGACCACGGCGTCGCCGAGCACCTGTTCGCCGTCTCCTCCGGGCTCGAATCCGTCGTGGTCGGCGAGGGCGAGATCGCCGGGCAGGTGCGGCGTTCGCTCGAGGCCGCCCGCGCATCCGGCACGGTCACCAGCGAGCTCGAACGACTGTTCCAGGGCGCATCCCGCACCTCCAGGGGCGTGAAGAACCGCACCGGGATCACCACGGCAGGCCGTTCGATGGTGCGCCTGGCGCTCGACCTCGCGGAGAGTCGCGTGACCGACTGGTCGGCGACCCGCGTGCTGCTGGTCGGCACCGGCGCGTACGCGGGAGCCAGCCTCGCCGCCCTGCGCGACCGCGGCGTGACGGACGTGCGCGTGTTCTCGCCGTCGGGTCGCGCGGCCAAGTTCGCCGTGTCGCACGCCATCGAGCCGGTGGAGCCCGGCTACCTGATGGATGCGCTCGCCACCAGCGACCTCGTCGTCACCTGCAGCATCGCGACGGACCCCATCCTCACCAAGCCGCAGCTCGCCCAGGCGCTGCTGCGCCCGGAGGCCGTCGAGCGCCGCCTCATCATCGACCTCGGTCTCCCCCGCAACGTCGACGCCGCCGTCGCGGAGCTGCACGGCGCCGAACTGCTCGACCTGGAGACCATCAGCAGGCACGCACCGCTCGAAGAGCTGAACGCCGCAGAGGATGCGCGCAGCATCGTCGGGGCAGCCGCCGCCGAGTTCGCCGCCCAGTCCGCCGAGCAGGCCGTCACCCCCGCCCTCATCGCTCTGCGCGGCCACATCTTCGACATCCTGGATGCGGAGATCGAGCGGGCCCGCGGACGAGGGGACTCGAGCGAGCAGACGGAGGCCGCACTGCGGCACCTGGCCGGAGTCCTCCTGCACACCCCGTCCGTCCGCGCCCGCGAACTGGCCCGCGATGGCCAGGCGCAGTCGTTCGTCGACGCCGCAAACGCGCTCTACGGGCTCGACATCGGCGACGTCGCCGAGCGCCGCCTGCGCGCGGTCGGCGACGAGAGCGCCGCATCCTGACCACAACCACGAGGAGGAACCGTGAGCGAAGCGGCTGACGACCCCCACGGCGCGACAGGGCTGCCGTACTCCGCGGAGGAGCTGCGCACCGAACGGCTGCTGCTGCGCCCGCTCAACACCGGCGACCTCGACGACGTGCACGAGTACCAGAAGCGCAAAGACGTCGTCCGCTACCTCTACTGGGAGGTGCACGACCACGAGGAGTCGGCCAAGCACCTGAAGAAGCGGCTCGCGATGAACCAGCTCTCGGAAGACGGCGACGGCCTGGTCTACGCCGTCGAGCTCCCCGACCCGGAGGGCGGGCACGGCCGGGTGGTCGGCGACATGAGCATCTTCCTCAAGAGCAAGGAGCACGGACAGGTCGAGATCGGCTGGGTGTTCCATCCGGCCGTGCACGGCCGCGGCTACGCGACGGAGGCGGCGGAGCGCGTGCTCGAGATCTGTTTCGGCACGCTCGGCGCCCACCGCGTCTTCGCCCAGCTCGACCCCCGCAACGAGGCGTCCGCGCGGCTCTGCGAACGGCTCGGGATGCGCCAGGAGGCACTCCTGCGCCAGAACGAGATCTTCAAGGGCGAGTGGGGAGACACCGCGATCTACGGGCTGCTGGACTCGGAGTACCGCTCCCGCTGACCACCGCGCCCCGTGCATCCCGGGCATGGTCGATAGGATTGTCGGGCGGGCCGCGTCCCGGAACACCCCACAACTCGCAGGACACAGGGAGCACCATTGGCTGAACAGTCACGACTCGATTCGGTAATCACGCTGGCGCAGCACCGCGGCTTCGTGTTCCCCTCCGGCGACATCTACGGCGGAACGCGCTCCGCCTGGGACTACGGCCCCCTCGGCGTCGAGCTCAAAGAGAACATCAAGCGCGAGTGGTGGAACGCGTTCGTGCGCGGCCGCGGCGACATGGTCGGCCTCGACTCCGCGATCATCCTGCCGACCGCCGTGTGGGAGGCGTCCGGACACGTCAAGGTGTTCAGCGACCCCCTCACCGAGTCGCTCATCACCCACAAGCGCTACCGCGCGGACCACCTGTTCGAGGCGTACGAGGCGAAGCACGGCCACCCGCCGGAGAACGGCCTCGCAGACATCCCGGACCCCGACCACCCGGACAAGGTGGGCCAGTGGACGGAGATCCGCCAGTTCTCCGGTCTGATGAAGACCTACCTCGGCGTCGTCGACGACGAGTCCGGCGTGCACTACCTCCGCCCGGAGACGGCGCAGGGCATCTTCACCGACTTCGCCGCCGTGCTGCAGACGGCGCGCAAGAAGCCGCCGTTCGGCATCGGCCAGATCGGCAAGGCGTTCCGCAACGAGATCACGCCGGGGAACTTCATCTTCCGCACCCGCGAGTTCGAGCAGATGGAGATCGAGTTCTTCGTCGAGCCCGGCACGGACGAGGAGTGGCAGCAGACCTGGATGGACCTCTGCTGGAACTGGTTCATCGAGCTCGGCATGACCCCGGAGAACATCCGTTGGTTCGAGCACCCCAAGGACAAGCTGGCGCACTACTCGAAGCGCACCGTCGACATCGAGTACAAGTTCAACTTCACCGGTAACGAGTGGGGCGAGCTGATGGGTGTCGCCAACCGCACCGACTACGACCTCAAGACGCACATCGAGAACTCGGGCAAAGACCTGAGCTACTTCGACCAGAACAAGAACGAGCGCTACGTCCCGTATGTGATCGAGCCGTCGTTCGGTCTCACCCGCGCGCTCATGGCGTTCCTGGTCGACGCGTACGACGAGGAGGAGGTGCCGAACGCCAAGGGCAAGACCGACAAGCGCACGGTCCTGCACCTCGACCCGCGCCTCGCGCCGGTGAAGGTCGCCGTGCTCCCGCTCTCCCGCAACGAGGCGCTCTCACCGCTGGCCCGGTCGCTCGCCGACCACCTGCGCAAGCGCCGCAACGTCGACTTCGACGACTCCGGAGCGATCGGCCGCCGCTACCGCCGACAGGACGAGATCGGCACGCCGCTCTGCGTCACGGTCGACTTCGACTCGCTCGAAGACAACGCCGTCACGGTCCGCGACCGCGACACGATGCAGCAGGAGCGCATCCCGATCGACCAGCTCGACGAATACCTGGCGAAGCGCCTCAAGGAGATCTAGGCGCGCCACGCCCGGCGCCCACCGATAGCCGAGCCGTTCGTGGCACCACTAGGGTGGTGCCACGAACCGCGAGGAGATCGGGAGAGGGGCGATGGACGTCCTCTGGGGCATCCGCATCATCGACGGACCGGTCTACGCGACCTTTCTGGTGGCGAGCGCCGCCTTCGTGCTGTACCTCCTCATCCGGAAGCCGACGCCGCGCTGGATCGTCACCGCACTGCTCGGGATGCTCGGGGGCGCGGTGGTCGCGGTCGCCTTGTTCTTCCTCGTCAACGCGCTCGACGTGTTCGGGACCCCGCTGCCCCGGCAGGTGGCCTTCTGGCTGATGGGCACGTTCGCCGCGCTCGGGCTGGCGCTGGTGAACCTGTGGGCGTTGCACTGGTGGCGCAAGGTGCTCGCGCTGATCGGGATCGTGATCTTCGCCATCACCGGAACCCTCGGCGTGAACGCGTACTACGGCCTCGACCCGACGCTCGGCTCGCTGTTCGGCATCAGCACGGCCGGGAAGATCGACATCGACCAGCCGGTGAACACGTCGGCGCCCGACCCCACGCAGCCGCTGTACGAGACGTGGAAGCCGCCGGCGGACATGCCGAAGACCGGTCAGCAGGGCAGTCAGGTCATCCCGTCCAGCGGCTTCGACGCCAGGCCGGCTGGCATCTACCTGCCACCCGCCGCCCTGGTGAAGAACCCGCCGCGGCTGCCCGTGGTGATCTTCATGATGGGCTACCCGGGCAACCCGGACCCGGAGTACATCGGCGGCGTGCTCGACACGTACGCCGCCGAGCACCAGGGGCTCGCTCCGATCGCAGTCGTGGCCGACCAGATCGGCACGAAGGGCGACCCGGCGTGCGAGGACTCGAGCACCTTCGGCGCGGCGGAGACGTACATCACCAAGGACGTCCCGGCCTGGATCCGGACGCACCTCAACGTGCTCCACTCGCCGGCGGCGTGGACCATCGGCGGGTACTCCAACGGAGGGGCGTGCGCGTTCAAGTACGCTGCCGAGCATCCGGACCAGTACGGCAACCTGCTGGTGGTCTCGGGCGACGAGTACCCCGGCGTCGAGATCCAGCGGCAGACCATCGACCAGGTGTTCGGCGGGAGCACCGCGGCGTTCGACGCGGCCAAGCCGACCTCGATCCTCGCGGCGAACCCCGGACGGTACGCGAACCTGACGGCGGTGTTCACGGTCGGCGGCAACGACCCGACCTTCATCCCCGGCGTCGAACGCAACGCCCAGGCCGCCGAGGCCGCCGGGATGCGCACGACCTACTACGTCGTCCCGGGCGCCGGCCATGTGGTCGACGCGCTCGATGGCGGCCTGACCAAGGACTTCGAGATCCTCTACCCGCTTCTCGGATTGAGCCGACAGTGAGATCGTGACGGAGGAGACCATGAGCACCACCGACACACAGACCACGACAGCCCCGGATGCGCCGGATGCACGCAGCAGGAAGGGCCGCAGACCGCCCGCGCCGTTCTGGCAGGCGGTCATCCGCTACGCCGGGGTGGCCCCGGCGAGCATCGCGCTCACCCTGATCGTCATCGTCACCTCGATCGTCACCGGCACGATGTGGAGTCCGGCCACCGGCGGAGACCAGACGATGCTGTGGGCGGCAGGCGTCGGCCCGACCATCGACTCCGGATACTGGTGGACGCCGGTGACGGCGCTGTTCGTGCCGGAGGATCCGGCGCAGCTGGTGATCGTCGTCGTGCTCGCGCTCACCCTCCTGGCGACGGCCGAGCGACTCATCGGGACGCTGAGGGCGAGCATCGCCTTCCTCGCCACCGGCGTGGTCGGGATCACACTCGGCGTGCTGCTGCAGTGGTCGGCCGCCTCGTTCGGCGAGATCTGGGCGACGACCACCGAGTTCGACTTCACGCTCGACCCGACCGTCGGCATCATCGGTGCGCTCATCACGGCGAGCGCGTTCGCCTCGGCACTGTGGCGGAGGCGCATCCGGTTGCTGACGTTCGCCGTCGTGCTGATGTTCGTGCTCTACAACGGCGACCAGAACAACGTCTTCCGCCTGATCGCTGCCCTGCTCGGCCTGGGCCTCGGAACGCTGCTGCGGCCGGGCACGGTCAAGCGCATCCGGCGCAGCTCCCACGCTGAGACACGCAACCTGATCGCCGCCCTCGTCGCGATCACCGCCATCGGTCCTCTGGTGGCGCTGCTGCCGCCCGGCGGGTTCGGGCCGCTCTCGTTCGTGAGCGCACTGTTCGAGCACAAGCAGGTGGATGCGCAGACCGTCCTCGCCCAGTGCGACAAGGACTTCACGGCCAACTGCCGCCTCGACCTCGCGCTCGTCTCCGTCGACGGGATCGGCCCTCTCCTGCTCAGCCTGCTGCCCCTGGTGCTGCTGATCGTCACCGCCATCGGGCTGCGGCGCGGACGGCGGTTCGCACTGATCCTCGGCTTCGTGGTCAACGCGGCCATGATCGTGCTGCCGTTCACCGCCCTGCCCGCCGGAAACCTCAGCATCGACGCCAACGACATCGAAGACCTCGCACCGGCCATCGAACTGCTGTTCTGGGTGGCCGCGGCGTTCATCGTGCCCGTCGCGTCGATCATCCTGCTGATCGTCACCCGCAGGCAGTTCCAGATCCGGGCGCCGCGAGCCGCCATCGTGCGGTTTGCGATCATCATCGTCAGCGCGTTCGTGATCCTCGCGATCTCGTACCTGATCGCCGGCCTGGCGTCGCTCACCGAGTTCGTGCCGGACGCGACCATCGGGGAGGTGTTCGCGTCGGCGCTGCGCCGGTTCGTCCCGGCCGGGTTCGAGTCGATCACCGGCACCGTGATCGTTCCGACGTCGGCGTTCGTCAGCATCCTGTACCAGTGGGTGGGGCCGGTGTTCTGGGCGGTGTTCGTGCTCGCGACGCTGCAGCTGTACCGGGCGACGGCGACCGGGCGCACGGTCGGAGACGAGGTGCGCTTCCGCGAGCTGCTCAAGCGCGGAGGCGGAGGAACCCTCGGCTTCATGGGCACCTGGCCCGGCAACGTCTACTGGTTCAGCGAGGACAGGGAGGCCGCCGTCGCGTACCGGGTCATCAACGGCATCGCGATCACCCTCTCCGACCCCGTCTGCGCCCCGGAGCGCGCAGAGCGCACCATCGCCGAGTTCGTCTCGTTCTGCGACGCCAACAGCTGGGTGCCGGTGTTCTACAGCGTGCACGGCGAGTACCTGCCGGTGTTCGACGCGCTGGGCTGGCAGTACATGTCGGTCGGCGAGGAGACCCTGATGCACCCGCAGACCTTCGACATGGCCGGCAAGCCGTGGCAGAAGGTGCGGCAGGCGCACAATCGCGGCATCAAAGAGAACATCACCACCCTGTGGACCACGTGGGATGAGCTTCCGCCCATCCTCGCCACCCAGATCACGGCGATGAGCGAGCAGTGGGTCTCCGAGAAGGAACTCCCGGAGATGGGCTTCACCCTCGGAGCGCTCGAGGAGCTGAAAGACCCGGACGTCGCGCTCTACCTCGCGCTCGACCCGGACGGCGGGCTGCAGGCCATCACCAGCTGGCTGCCCAGCTACCGGGACGGCCGGGTGGTCGGATACACCATCGACTTCATGCGGCGCGGAGACGCATCCATCCCGGGGATCATGGAGTTCATCATCGCGTCGGCGGCGCTCAGGATGCAGGGAGAGGGCATCGAGGTGCTGAGCCTGTCCGGTGCTCCCCTCGCGACGAAGCCCGTCGTCGACGGAGAGGCTCCGGCGGACCCGACCACGATGGACCGGCTGCTCGGCTTCCTCGGCCGCACGCTCGAACCGGCATACGGGTTCGCGTCGCTGTTCAAGTTCAAGAGCAAGTTCAACCCGACCTACGAGACGATCTACATGGCGTACCCGGACCCGGTGGCTCTGCCGGCGATCGGGAGCGCCATCGGGAAGGCGTACCTCCCGGATGCGCACGCCCGCGAATACCTGGCGCTCGCCAGGACGCTGATGAAGTGACGTAGGTTGGTGCCATGCAGGCCGACACCACCCGCACCGCCATGATCATCGGAGGCACAGGGCAGATCGGCGCTGCCGCCGCCCGGCGTCTCGCCGCCGACGGCTGGTCCGTCCTCGTCGCCCATCGCGGCAGCCATCCGGGCGACGCAGCCCTCGCCGACCTCGACGTCACCACCATCCGCCTCGACCGCGACGACACGGATGCGCTGCTCGCCAAGGCGCGCGGCCACGACCTGGTGCTCGACACGGTGGCGTACGAACCGCGGCACGCCGACCAGCTCGTGCGGCTGGCCGGCGACATCGGCTCGCTCGTCGTCATCTCGACCGGTTCGGTGTACACCGGCAGGAACGGGGGGTACCTGGACATCGTCACGGGGCCGGAGGACTTCCCCGACTACCCGATCCCGCTGCGCGAGGACGACGCGACCGTCGACAACCGGAAGCGCACGTACTCGCCGCTCAAGGCGGCGATGGAGCGGCGGCTGCTCGCCGCGGACGACCTGCCGGTGAGCATCCTGCGGCCGGGAGCCATCCACGGCCCGTTCAGCCCGGCGCTCCGCGAGTGGTTCTTCGTCAAGCGCGCTCTCGATCGCCGCGCGCGCGTTGTGCTGTCAGACGACGGCGCCAACCGGTTCAGCACGTCGTCGACCGTGAACATCGCCGAGCTCGTCGCGCTGTGCGCCGAACAGCCGGGTCACCGCATCCTGAACGCGGTCGACGACGACAACCTGAGTGTCGCGGAGATCGCGCAGACCGTGTTCGCCGCGCTCGACAGGGAGGTCGAGATCGTCACCTTCCCCGGACCGCCGGTGGACGGGCTGGGCTCGACGCCGTGGACGGTCGCGCATCCACTGGTCCTGAGCATGGCACTGGCGACGGTCGAGCTGGGCTACCGCGCTCCGGTGACCTATGCGGAGTCGGTGCGCGCGGCGATCGACTGGGCCGTGCGCGAGGCGCACGCGGCGGAGCGCCGTGACGAGAGCTGGGAGGCGGTGTTCCCCGCGCTCGCGGACCGGGCAGCGGCCGACGGGTGGTTCGACTACGCGGCGGAGGATGCGTTCCTCGGCGGACGCTAGAAGACGTACTCCAGCAGGTCGGCGCCGACGGTGCGCATCCCGTCGATGACCGAGAGGCGGGAGGCGAGGCTCGCGTCGTCGAAGTACATCGACACCGCGTACGTGACGCCGGCGCGGGGCCCGCGGAGCACGCCGACCTCGCTGCGGACGCCGTGGTCCACTCCGGTCTTGTTGACGAGCAGGATGCCGTGCTCGGAGGTGCGGTGGGCGTGCGGGTCGAGACCGAACGCGCTCGACACCAGCGAGAAGTCGCTGTTCAGCGACAGCCAGGAGATGACGCGCTGGCTGGTGGGGGCGTCGACGATCTCGCCGCGGGCGAGGGAGGAGAACAGCCAGGTGAGCTCGTTCGCGCTGCCGACGGAGAGCTGAGGCGCGTCGTCCGGGCCCCGGTGGTCGCGGACCAGGTCGAGCAGGGCGGTGCGGGTGAGGCCGAGCGCCTCGGTGCGGGCGCTCACGGCCTCCAGGCCGACACGGCGCAGCAGGACGTTCGTGGCCAGGTTGTCGCTGGTGGCGCCGACGAGCGCGGCCAGGTCGGCCACCGGAAGCGCGGGCGCCGCGAGGTGCTGCCAGATGCCGGAGTTGCCCACCGCATCCTGGGGGGAGCGGTCGAGCAGGGCGAGCGGGCTCAGCTCGCCGGACTGCAGGCGGGCCGCCACCTCGACCAGCAGCAGCACCTTGCCGATGCTCGCGGTCGGCATGACGACGTGGTCGTCGACGGAGAACAGCACGGCGCCGGTGGTCAGGTCGGTCGCGCGCGCGGACACCTGCACGCCGCTGAGCGCCAGCTGACCCAGGGAGGAGAATCCTCGGCTGAAATCCTCCGGCGCCACCGCCCCCCGATGCCGGCCGCGCCGAGGCGATGCATGCCTGCTGCGGCGTTCGGAATCCTGGGTCTGGATCGTCACGGGGATGGGTGGTCCTTCGTCCGAGTCTGGTCTTTCGGGTGCGGTCCCCCCGGATCCGCGTACGTGCGCCCGGGCGGGTTCCCCCGGCACAACACGCTCGATGTTACCCCGCGAAGAGGGGGCGGCGCTCACCCTCTTCGCGGGGTATCGAGACGGGCTACCAGATGGTGACGCGCTCCTCCGGCGCGAGCCACAGGGCGTCGCCCTCCGACACGCCGAACGCCTCGTAGAAGTCGTCGATGTTGCGGACGATCTGGTTGCAGCGGAACTCGTTCGGCGAGTGCGGGTCGATCGCCAGCAGACGGATGACCTCCTCGTCGCGGCCCTTCTGCTGCCAGGCCTGCGCCCAGCTGAGGAAGAACCGCTCAGCGCCGGTCAGGCCGTCGACCACGGGAGGCTCCTCGCCGTTCAGCGACAGCAGGTAGGCCTTCCAGGCGATGCCGAGACCGCCCAGGTCGCCGATGTTCTCGCCGATGGTGAGTGCGCCGTTCACGTGATGGTCGGGCACCTGCGCGGGAGCGAGCGCGTTGTACTGCTCGATCAGGCTGCTGGTGCGTTCCTCGAAGGCCGCGCGGTCCGCCGCCGTCCACCAGTCCTGCAGGCGGCCGTCTCCGTCGAACTTGGAGCCCTGGTCGTCGAAGCCGTGGCCGATCTCGTGCCCGATGACCGCGCCGATCGCGCCGTAGTTGGCCGCAGCATCCCGCGTCTCGTCGAAGAACGGGAACTGCAGGATGGCCGCCGGGAACACGATCTCGTTGAAGCCGGGGTTGTAGTAGGCGTTGATGGTCTGCGGCGTCATGAACCACTCGTCGCGGTCCAGCGGCTTGCCGATCTTGCTCAGCTCGCGGTTGAACTCGAACAGGCTCGCAGCGCGCACGTTGGCGACCAGGTCGGTCGGGTCGACCGTCAGCGCGGAGTAGTCTCGCCACTTCACCGGGTAGCCGATCTTCGGCGTGAACTTCTCCAGCTTGTCGAGCGCGCGGTCGCGGGTCTCCTCGCCCATCCACTCGAGGGTCCGGATGCTCTGGCGGTACGCCTCGATGAGGTTGGCGACCAGCGCATCCATCGCCTGCTTGGCGGTCGGCGGGAAGTGCTTGTCGACGTAGATGCGGCCGACGGCCTCCCCCATCGCACCCTCGACGAGCGAGACGCCGCGCTTCCAGCGCGCACGCATCTGCGGGGTGCCGGTGAGGGTGCGGCCGTAGAAGTCGAAGTTCGCCTCGACGAAATCGCCGGACAGGTACGGGGCGGCTCCGTGGATGATCTGCCAGGCCAGCCAGTCCTTCCACGACTCGAGGCGCTCCTCGGTGAGGAGCCCGGCGAGGCCCGCGGTGAACGACGGCTGCCGCAGCACGACCTCCGCGAGGGCGCCCTCCGGCGCGCCGAGCGCCTTCTCCCAGATGCTGAGGTCGGCGCCGTCCGCGGCGTCCCCGGCGAAGAGGGAGGCGGCGTCCGCCCAGTCGTACAGGTTGTACGTCTTCTCCGAGTCGCGCGACTTCACGTTGTCCCAGTGCTGCGCGGCGATCTCCTTCTCCAGGTCGAACACGCGCTGCGCACGCTCCGGCGCATCCTGGAACCCGGCGAGCTCGAACATGCGCTGGATGTGGGAGACGAACGCCTCCCTGATCGGCGCGAAGGTGTCTTCACGGAAGTACGACTCGTCCGGCAGCGAGATGCCGGCCTGCTCGACGAACACGAGGTAGCGCTCCGGGTTGCCCGGATCGTTGTCGACGAACAGCTGGTAGAAGCCGGCGAGGCCGTGACGCTCCAGTTTGCCGATGGTCTCCAGCAGGCTCGGGATGCTGTCCACGTCGCTCGCGAGCGCCAGCTGGCTCTCGATCGGCTTCGTGCCGAGGGCTTCGATGCGGTCCTCATCCATGAAGCTGGCGAAGAGGTCGCCGAATTTGCGCTCCTCCGTGCCCTCCTGCGCATCCTGGGCCGCTTCGATGATCTCGCGGACGGCCGATTCGGCCTCCTCCGCCAGGATCATGAAGGAGCCCCAGCGCGCCTTGTCCGCTGGGATCTCGGTGCGGGAGATCCATTTGCCGTTCACGTGCCGGAACAGGTCGTCCTGCGGCCGGACGGCGGGATCGAGTTCAGAGGTTTCGATGCCGGAAGTCAGGGTCATTCCGCCAGCCTACGGGGTTCGCGGCGCGGTGCCGAGAGCCCTGAGCCGGACGAACGTGGTGAGGAACAGCGCGGCGAGTACGAGCTCGACCAGCACGGACACGGTGCCGGATGCGCTGCCGAAGCCGACCATCGACAGCACGAGGTTGACGAGGGCGACCAGCAGGTAGCCTGCGCCGAGCACACCGCTGAGCAGCGGGCGCGCCGTCATGCGCCACCACGGGCGCGCGGCGGCCACCGGCTCGCCCGGCCCGCGGAAGACGCGGCTGACGAGATACCACCCGATGAGCTGCAGGATCGACAGGGCGATGGAGCCGGGCTCCCAGCGCAGCGCGTTGAGGGCGAGCGCCAGCACCGCGTTGATCGCGAGCAACACGACCACGACGACGGTCTTCTGCACGGGTGTGGTGAAACGCATGGTCCAGCCAGCATCCCACCCGGCCACGCCGCGCCGCCCCGCGACGCGCGTGGCCCCCGGCGAGATGCCAGTATCTGTTGCCGACACGCCGCGCGGCGGCGCAGATACTGGCGTCTCGCGGCGCGCGGCTCAGCCGAGGACGCGGATGGGGAAGGCGGTCAGCGCGCTGGACGGGATGGGCGCGAACAGGTCGCGGTGCCAGAGGCCGTCGTTGTGGCGGACGAGGATGTCGCCGCGGCCGTCCTGCTCCGGGTACGGGGCGAGGATGCGGCTGCCGGCGGGCAGGGAGTCGAGGTCGGACGGAGTCCAGGCTTCGGCGATGGGGTCGTGGGAATCGAAACGGATTCCGAGAGTGGTTGTCGTTGACATAGCTGTACTTCTTTCAAAGCGTGTGGGTGACCCGCCTCCGTCACGCGTCGACGCGTGACGTCCGCGACCGGCGCTCGGGATGAGCTGCCTCGCGATGGGGCGGTGGCGGACAGGTGGTCCGCGGTGGGAACGGCGCGTCTTCGGGGCGACGATGAGAGGAGCGTCAAGCCGACCGAAACGGTGTGTTCCGCATCCAGTGTAGCCGATCCGGTGGGAAACCGTGCGGGGAGGCACTCAGGAACGGGACGCGCGGACCTGTTCCCACTCGTCGATGAGCTCGGGCAGGCGGCCCTCCAGGAAGCGGTAGAAGCCCGCCATGTCGCGGAGGCGCTCGGTGGCCAGGGAGTCAGGATCGTCGACGGCGGCGATGCCGGCGTCGGCCTGGCTGGCGAGCACCGCATAGACCGGCGACTGCCGCACCATCGACGCGTACCAGTCGCTCGGCAGCTCGTAGCGGTCGCGGCGGCTGCCGGTCTGCGAGACACGGCGGATGATGCCGATGGTCTGCAGATACCTGACCGCCCCGGAGATGCCTGCCGGGCTCGCGGACAGGCGTTCGGCGAGTTCGGAGGCGGTCATCCCCTGCTGCTCGGTGACGGTGAGAGCCATCAGGACGCGCGCGGGCATCTTCGGGAATCCGGCGGCGGTGAGCACGGAGGCGGCGTGCTCGAGCACATCGTTGAGGGCCCGCTCGTCTCTCGCCACCCGCCTATCCTTTCATTTCCGTGCGCCGCATCACCCGCGCCGCATCACCCGATCGCGAAATCCCGGCGACGGATGAGCACGGCGGCGGCGGCCGTCGCGACCACCGCGATTCCGAGCATCCAGTAGCCGCCCGTCCAGTCCGGGGTGCCGACCACCACGGGCGAGTGGGCGAACGGCGACAGGTCGTGCACCCAGGTCGGCAGGCCGATCAGGCCGCCGAAGATGCCGATGAACGCTCCGAGGCCGAGCAGCGTCCAGCCGAGCGGGATGGTCCAGGAGGGCAGCACCACGAACACCAGCGCGAGCACACCGAGGTAGACGAGCGCGACCGGCAGCTGGGCGGCCGCTGCGGCGAACGAGCTGTTGACGGTCGAGGCGTCCTCGCCCGCGGAGACGGCGGCGAGACCGGATGCGATGGCCGCGGCGAGCAGCACCAGCACGATCGCGATCACCCCCACCAGCAGGAACTGCAGGAGCCAGCGCACCCGAGACAGCGGCGTCGACATCAGCACCTCGGCCGCTCCTCCCGCCTCCTCCTGCCGCAGGCGGATAACCGCCTGGGTGGCACAGGCCGCTGCGAGCACTCCGACGATGGAGAAGATCGCCGAGATGAAGATCTGGGTCATCGTCCCCGAGCCTCCCGCGCCGATCTGGCCGACGGCCTTGCGGATGTTGCCGAGGCTCGGGTCGTTGGCGATCGACGTGCTGACCACGCTGCCGAGAGCACCGGCGAGCAGCCCGGTGAACAGGCCGCCGACGGTCCAGCCGAGGATGGTCGGCCACTGCAGGCGCCAGGCGAGGCCGAGCGGTCCGGCGAGCGTCGCCCGCGCATCCCGTCGTCCCGCCCGCTCCGGGATGAGGCCGGCACCGCTGTCGCGCACGGACTGCAGCGCGAACACCACCGCCATGAGCACCACAGCGAGACCGAGTTGCAGCAGCAGCGGACGCCAGTCGTTCGCTCCGTACGGGTCGAACTGCTCCCCCCAGCCGATTGGGCTGAGCCAGGTGGGCCAGGCGCTCACCAGATGGCTGCCGTCCCCGGTGATCGTGCCGGAGGCGTCGCCGATGCCGCGCAGCAGGTACGCGAGCACCACCACCGCGGAGGCGAAGCCGTTGGCGCCACGCGAGGTCATCATCAGCTGCGCGAGCAGCAGGCCGACCGCGAGGAACGCGATCCCTGCGCCGCCGACCGCTGCTCCGGCGGCGAACGATCCGGAGGCCGGCAGCCCGGCCGCGATGAACCCGAGACCGGTCGCGACGGCGAGCAGCACGTTCGCGAGCACGCCGTGGATGAGCGTGGCGACCGTCGGCAGGACGCGCGCAGCGGGAGTCGACGCGATCAGCTCGGCTCTGCCCGATTCCTCCTCCGCCCGAGAATGCCGCACGGCGAGGAAGGTCGACATCAGGCCGGCGAGCAGCGCGAGGAAGGTGAAGATCTCGAAGAACGTCACGGCGGCGAGCCCTGTGCCCTGCGGGAGCCCGCGCAGCATCAGGACGGCCGGGTTGGCGATGGCGAGTTGCATCAGCTCCGCGCGGCTCTTCGCATCCCCGTACGTGTTGCTGATGCTCGCGGCGGAGAACAGCGCAAGGAGCGCGATGCCGAGAATCCAGATGACCAGCTGCCAGCGGTCGCGCCGGATGCGCTGCCGCAGCAGCACGGCGAGCGTGCGGCCCGTGCTCTGGTCGCGGCGGGCGGCCGAGTCTCGGTGCGTCGCCGGCCCGGCTGGACGACCCGTGGACTGCGTTGCGGTGGTCATCGTTCGTTCGCCCCCGCGAGCTCGTCGCCGTAGTGGCGCAGGAACAGCTCCTCCAGCGACGGAGGGGCGACGGTGAGGCCCTGGGTGTCCAGCTCGGCGAGCGCGGAGAGCACGCCGGAGAGCTTGTCGGAGTCCGCGGTGAAGCGCACCCGCCCATCGGAGGCGTGCAGGTCGTGGGCGTTCGGGATGCGCGCGAGTTGCGCATCCGTGATCCCGTCCGCCACGAAGGAGACCTCGGTGCGGGTCAGGTGCCGCAGTTCGGAGAGCGTGCCGGACTCCACGGTTTTGCCCGCCCGGATGATGCTGACCCTGTCGCAGAGCTGCTCCACCTCGGAGAGGATGTGGCTCGACAGCAGCACCGTGGCGCCGTCGCCGGCCACCCGCGCGATCTCGCTGTTGAAGGTGGCCTCCATCAGCGGGTCGAGGCCGCTGGTCGGCTCGTCCAGGATGTAGAGGTCTGCCGGGGTGGCGAACGCCGCGACGAGCGCGACCTTCTGCCGGTTGCCCTTGGAGTACGCGCGGCCCTTCTTGGTGGGGTCGAGCTGGAAGACGTCGATCAGGCGCTTCTTACGCTCGGCGTACACGGCCTTGTCCGCGGTGCCTCCGCGAAGCCGGGCGAGCAGGTCGATGGCCTCTCCTCCGGACAGGTTGGGCCAGAGGCTCACGTCGCCAGGGACGTATGCGATGCGCCGGTGCAGGTCGACGGCGTCCTTCCACGGCTCCCGGCCGAACAGGGTGGCGCGACCGCCGCTGGCCTTGGCCAGACCGAGCAGGATGCGGATCGTGGTGGACTTCCCCGCGCCGTTCGGCCCGAGGAAACCGTGCACCTCGCCCGCGGAGACGGAGAGGTCGAGACCGTCGAGTGCGCGCACCCGGCCGAACCGTTTTTCGAGGCCGACGGCCTCAATGACTGTGTCCATGAGCGATGACTTTACGCTTGTTTCAGTAATTTCTGAATATTCCTAACAGAATCTTTACGGGGAGGCGCCTGTGCCATATGGTCGGTGCGTGCCTCTCGCTCTCGTCACCGGAGCGGCGCGGGCCGACAGCATCGCTGCCGGGATCGTGCCGCGGCTGCGCAGCGACGGCTGGGAGGTCGTCACCAGCGATCTCGCCGACGTCGACTACCCGTGCGATCTGTCGACCGCCGCGGGACCGGGCGAGCTGATCGCCGCCGTCACGGCGGAGCGCGGTCCGATCGAGGCGCTCATCCTGAGCCACGCCCACGACGTCGAGTCCGGCATCCTCGACACCACGGCCGAGAGCTTCGACAGGCACGTGGCGATCAACACCAGGGCGAGCCTCCTGCTGATCGCGGCGTTCGCGCGCCAGGTCGCGCCGGGCGGCGGCGCCATCGTCGCGCTGACCAGCGACCACACCACGGGCAACCTGCCGTACGGCGCATCCAAAGGGGCGCTCGACCGCATCGTCATCTCGGCGGCGCGCGAGCTCGGCCCGCTCGGCATCTCCGCCAACGCCGTCAATCCGGGGCCGATCGACACGGGGTGGATGAACGACGAGGTCCGGGCGACCCTTACCCCCATGCATCCACTCGGCCGCCTAGGCACGCCGGCCGACATCGCCGCCGTCGTGTCCTTCCTCGTCTCCGACGAAGGACGGTGGGTCTCCGGGCAGCTCCTGCACACCGACGGCGGGTTCTCCGCCCGGTTCTGAACGGGAGACGGAACGGTGGCTGGGTGGCAGCCGGTGCGGTTCGGTAGCGTTGGGGCGTCGTGACGTCATCCTCCCTCCGCCCGGTCGACCGGGACATCCTCCGCCTCGCTGTGCCCGCGCTCGGCGCGCTCGTCGCCGAGCCCGTCTTCCTGCTGGCCGACTCCGCGATGGTGGGTCACCTCGGGGTGGCGCCGCTCGCCGGGCTCGGGATCGCGAGCGCGATCCTGCAGACGATCGTCGGGCTGATGGTGTTCCTCGCGTACAGCACCACCCCCGCCGTCGCCCGGCGGCTCGGGGCCGGTGACCTGCGCGGGGCCGTCGCATCCGGGGTCGACGGATGCTGGCTGGCGCTCGGGCTCGGCATCGTGCTCGCGGTGGGCGGCTGGTTCGCGTCACCGGCGCTGGTCGGCCTGTTCGGCGCATCCACTGCGGTGTCGGAGGCGGCCACCCGCTACCTGGAGATCTCGATGCTCGGGCTGCCGGCGATGCTGCTGGTGTTCGCGGCGACCGGTCTGCTGCGCGGGCTGCAGGACACGAAGACCCCGCTCGTGGTCGCGGTGGCCGGGTTCGCGGTGAACATCGTGCTCAACTACCTCTTCATCTACGTGGCCGGGCTCGGCATCGCGGGGTCCGCGGTGGGCACAGTCGCGGCGCAGTGGGCGATGGCGTCCGTGTACCTGGTGATCGTCGCCGTCAACGCGCGGAGGGTCGGAGCACCGCTGCTCCCCCATCACACCGGACTCACGAGCACCGCCCGCTCCGGCGGCTGGCTGCTGCTGCGCACGGCCAGCCTGCGCGCGGCGATGCTGCTCGCGGTGTTCGCGGCCACCAGGCTCGGGCCGGACGAGCTCGCGGCGTTCCAGGTGGCGATGACCGTGTTCGCGACCCTGGCGTTCGCCCTGGATGCGCTCGCCATCGCCGCGCAGGCCCTGGTCGGCAAGGGGCTCGGCGCCGGTGACCTCGACGCGGTGCTGCGGCGGTGCATCCAGTGGGGTATCGGGGCAGGGATGGTGCTCGGCGCCGTGGTGCTGCTCACCAGCCCGGTCGCGGCCGGGCTCTTCACCGGCGACGCGACGGTCGCCGCGCTGCTGCCGCCCGCGCTCGCGATCGTGGGCGTCGGCGCACCGCTCGGCGGGTACGTGTTCGTGCTCGACGGCGTGCTGATCGGCGCGGGCGACGCGCGCTACCTGGCGCCGCTCGCGGTGGCCGTGGTCGTCTGGGGAAGCCACGACGCCGCCGGGCTGGCGTGGCTCACGGCGGCGTTCGCGTTCGGGTACATCGGGGCGCGCGCCGTGACCCTCGGGCTCAGGGCGCGCACCACCCGATGGATGCGCGCCGGGGCGGTGGTGTAGCGGAGGCCGCTCCGTCCGCTGCTACGCCAGCCACTCCCGCGCCGCCACGACCAGGGCACGCACGCCGGTGTCGATGGTCGGCTGGGCGAGCGGCGCGAAGTGCGGGGAGTGGTTGGACGGGATGTCCGTCTCCGCCGTGCCCGCCGCCATCGCCGCCGCGACCTTCTGGGGGTCGCCGCCGCCGAGCATCCAGTAGACCAGCGGGACGCCGACCGCGGTCGCGAGGTTGCCGACGTCCTCGCTACCGGAGATCGCGCCGGGGTCGAAGATGCGGTCCTCGCCGAACTCCGCCGCGAACGCGCCGTTGGTGCGCGCGGTCGCCTCCGGGTCGTTCACGGTGACCGGATAGCGCTCCCCGTACTCGATGTCAGGCGGCACGTCGGCACCGGATGCGGTGGCCTCCGCCCTGATGATGCGCTCCACCGACGAGAGCACGCGGCCGCGCACCTCCTCGCTGAAGCTGCGGATGCTGATGCCGAGGGCGGCCTCGGCGGCGATGATGTTGTTCGCCGTGCCTGCGTGCAGCGAGCCGACCGTGACCACCGAGGTGTCCTGGGCGGCGACCTCGCGCGACACCACCGTCTGCAAGCGCATCACGGTCGCCGCGGCCATGACGACCGGGTCGATGGTGGTCTCCGGGCGCGAGCCGTGGCCGCCGCGGCCGTGCAGGACGACCTGCATCGTGTCGACCGCCGCCATCGCCGGGCCGGAGTGGGCTCCGAGCATCCCGGCGGGAAGAGGGGTGACGTGCTGACCGAGCACGATGTCGGGCGTCGGGACCTTGTCGTAGAGGCCGCCCTCGACCATCACCTGCGCGCCGCCGCCGTGCTCCTCGGCCGGCTGGAAGACGGCGACGAGCGTTCCCGACCAGTCCGCGCGGTCGGCGACCAGGCGCTCGACCGCTCCGAGAAGACAGGTGATGTGGATGTCGTGGCCGCACGCGTGCATGACGGGGACGGTCGCGCCGGTGTGGTCCACGCCGGTCTGGGTGGACGCCCACTCGAGGCCGGTGTCCTCCAGCACGGGCAGCGCATCCATGTCGGCGCGCAGCAGCACGGTGGGGCCGTCGCCGTTGCGGAACACCCCGGCAACGCCGGTGACGCCGATGCCGGTGACCACCTCGACCCCCAGGTCGGTGAGCGCGTCGGCGACGACACCGGAGGTGCGGTGCTCGGCGAAGGAGAGCTCAGGGTGGCTGTGCAGGTCGCGGTACAGGGCTTCGAGATCCATGAGGCTCAGCCTAGGCGGGGAGGGCGGGTGCGCAGGAGGTTCGACGCGCGATGGGTGCGCCCGGTTCGGGATGCGCGC
Organism: Leifsonia araucanica; assembly: GCF_051161895.1. Taxonomy (NCBI): domain Bacteria; kingdom Bacillati; phylum Actinomycetota; class Actinomycetes; order Micrococcales; family Microbacteriaceae; genus Leifsonia; species Leifsonia araucanica. Next base: position 2,974,230 of record NZ_JBMBTW010000002.1, on the reverse strand, counting down.
CCATCAGTGCGCGCGCGGACCCGCCGTGGTGTTGCCCAGGTGGAAGACGCTCGTGAACGTGGCGGGGTGCGCGACGCCGCCCTCCAGCATCTCCACGATCGCCGCCCCCGCCGCCCTGCCTTTGTCGATGGCCGGCTGGACGAGGGTGGTCAGGTCGTACGGCCAGAGCCCGTCGACGCGGACGCCGTCGAAGCCGACCACGCTGAGGTCGGCAGGCACGGCCAGCCCGACCTCCTCCGCCGCGCGGATCACCCCGGCGGCGAGCAGGTCGCTCTGGGCGATGATCGCGGTCGGACGGCCGGCCGGGTCGTCGAGCAGTGCGTGCCCGGCGATGCGGCCCTCCTCCACGAAGGAGCCGCGGGTGACGTAGCCGCCCGCATCCGGGAACACGTCGCGGACGCCGGACAGGCGCTCCAGGGTGGTGTTCGAGCTTCCGGCGGCGAGACGCTCGTCGGTGAGCGGGCCGCGGGCGCGGTCGCGGGTGAGCGAGAGGGTGACGACGGAGACGTCGGTGTGGCCGAGGTCGGCGAGGTGCTGTGCGGCCACGCGGGTGGCCTCCCGGTTGTCCTGGGCGATGGTGAGGACGTCGTCGGCCGGGTCGCCCTCGATCGCGACCAGCGGGATGCCGCGCTGGCGGAGCATGGCGACCGACTCGTCGAGGCGGGGGCTGCAACCGATGAGGACCACGGCATCCATCGGGGCGTCCTCGATGCGCTGGGCGGCCTCGCCGGCGTCGGTGAGAATGAGGAGTCCGGCGTCGATGGCGGCGATCTCGTCGGAGATGCCGTCGAGGAGCGCGATCTTGATCGGGTCGCGGAAGGCGTCGCCGACACGCTCCTCCATCACCACGCCGACGATGCCGGAGCGGCCCCGCCGCAAGGAGCGGGCGCGCGGGTCTGGACCCGCGTAGTTGAGCTCTTTGGCGGCGGAGAGGACGCGCTCTCTGGTGGCATCGGAGACCGGGCCGGTGCCGCTGAAGGCGAGGGAGGCCGTCGAGTTGGAGACGCCGGCCAGCCTGGCGACGGCGGCGAGCGTCGGACGGACGCTGCCGGCCGCTCCTGCTTCGGGGGTCGTGCTCGTGTCGTTCACGTGTGGTAGCTTAGTCGAATCGTTTCGATCGAAACGATTCGAGCACCATTTCGCCCCTCTCACCCGCAGGATAAGCCGATGTCGCAGACGACCCCGACCAGCACCAGAAGCCGCCGCGAACTGCTCGCCTGGCGCAATGCGGTGTTCGTGATCTTCATCCTCAGCGGCCTGTCGCTGGCCAGCTGGGTCGCCCGCATCCCGGGAGTGCGCGACGGCCTCGAACTCGGCAAGGACCCCTCGGCGGTCGGGCTGCTCATCCTCGGGATGTCCATCGGCGCGATCGTCGGCCTCGCCGCGTCGTCGCCCATCCTGATCCGCTTCGGCCCGCACAAGGGCATGGTGGCCGGCCTGTTCATCGTCTCGGTGGGACTCGTGCTCGTCGGCGTCGGCGCATCCGTCGCCCACTCGGTGCCCGTGGTGGCCATCGGGCTGATCCTGCTCGGCTTCGGCAACGGGATGGTCGACGTGATGATGAACGTCGAAGGCACGGCCGTCGAGCGCGAGATCGGCAAGACGCTGATGCCGCTGATGCACGCCTGCTTCAGCCTCGGCACGGTCATCGGCGCCGGCGTGGGAGCCGCGGCCGCCGCGCTCGGCATCGACGTGTCCTGGCACCTCGCCGTCATCGCCGTGGTGGTCGCCGTGTCCATCGTGATCGCCGTGCGCTACGTGCCGCGCGAGGCCGACCTCGGCGACGAGGTGGCGGAGAAGCCCGCCGTGCCGTTCCGTCAGCGGATGCGCGACGGACTCGCCGTGTGGGCGGACTGGCGGCTCATCCTGATCGGCGTCGTGATGCTCGGCATGGCCTTCGGCGAAGGATCGGCCAACGACTGGATCTCGCTCGCCGTGGTCGACGGACACGACCAGAGCAACTCAACCGGCGCCCTCGTCTTCGGGTTCTTCGTGGCGGCGATGACGCTCGGCCGCGTGCTCGGCGGCCCGATCGTCGACCGCATCGGCCGCGTTCTCGCCATCCGCATCACCGCGGGCCTGGGCGCGGCGGGTCTGCTCATCTTCATCCTCGGCGGGCCGCTCTGGCTGGTCGTGATCGGCACGGTGCTGTGGGGCTTCGGCGTCTCGCTCGGCTTCCCGCTCGGGATGTCCGCCGCGGCGGACGGCGCGGCCAACCCGGCCGCCCGCGTCTCCGCCGTGGCGATCATCGGCTACTGCGCGTTCCTGGTCGGGCCGCCGGTGATCGGCTTCCTCGGCAAGGAGTTCGGCCTGCTCAACGCGCTCTACCTGGTGCTGGTGCTGCTCGTGGCGGCGTTCGTCGCCGCGGGCGCCGTGCGCCCCTCCACGAGCACCTCCCCTGCCGCCGCCCCCGACCCCGCGTCCTGACCTCCAGAACAATCGAGTCCGAAGTTGTTCACGGGTGCGCCCGGCGTGTCGCGTGAATAACTTCGGACTCGATTTATTAGGGGAGGACGTGGAGGGAGACGGGGGTGGGGACGGGCGCGGTCGAGAGGTGCGTGAGGGTCCGGGAGTCCGGGGCGTAGGCGAAGACGGAGACATCGCTGCTGTCCTGGTTGGCGACCAGGATGCGCGACCCGCCGGGGGCGACCACGAGGTCGCGCGGGGCGCGGCCAGCGGTGGGGACCGCATCCACCAGGGTGAGGGTCGCCGCCTGCTCGTCGAAGGCCAGGACCGCGATCGTGTCGTCTCCGCGGTTGCTGACGAACACCGTCCGGCCGTCCTCCGCCACGCGCACGGCCGCCGGGCTGTTGTCTCCGGATGCGCCGTCCGGCCGAGTGGATGCGGACGACGCCACCGCGAACCGGTCGCCGGCGCGACGCAGCACGGCCACGGTGCTGTCGAGCTCGTTCACCACGAACGCGTGCCGCGCATCCGGTGCGAACGCCAGGTGCCGCGGCCCCGACGAGCCGAGCACAATGGTCGCGTCCGCGCGCAGGGTCAGCGTGCCGTCGTCGCCGAACGCGTACCAGCGCACGTCGCCCAGCCCGAGGTCGACCACCACGAGGTCGCCGGTCACCGGGTCGAAGCTCAGCTGGTGCACGTGCGGGCCCTCCTGACGGGAGGCGTCCGGCCCGTTGCCCTCGTGCTGCACGAAGGCGGTGCGGGCGCCGAGCGACCCGTCGGCGGCGAGCGCGAACACCGACACGGAGCCGCCGCCGTACGTCCCGGCCACCAGGTAACGGCCGGACGGGTGCAGCGCGAGGTGGGCGGGCGTCGCCCCTCCCGACGACGCGGACGAGAGCAGCGTCAGCGCGCCGTCAGCTCCGCGCGCGAAGGCCTCGACCGCGCCATCCGGCTCCGTCTCCCGCACCGCGTACACGCGCGTGCCGTCGGTGGACGCCGTGACCCAGGACGGGTTCGTGCACTCGCCGACGAGCCGCGCATCCCGCACCGTGGTCCCGTCGAAGTCCGCCTGCAGGATGCCGCGGGCGCTCCCAGAGACGTGCGGGAGGATTTCGGTATACGTGCCGATGAGGAGTTGGCGGGTCATGTGCCCATCCTGCCAGCGCCGTAGGATGATCCGGTGCGTCTCGTCATTGCCCATTGCTCCGTCGATTACGCCGGTCGCTTGAGCGCTCACCTGCCGCTCGCGAACCGGCTCCTCATGCTCAAATCCGACGGCAGCCTGCTCGTCCACTCCGACGGCGGCTCCTATAAGCCGCTCAACTGGATGAGCCCGCCCTGCACCCTCAGCGTCATCGAGCCGGACGACGCGCAACGGGATGCCGGTGTCACCGAGGTCTGGAAGGTCACCCAGGCGAAGACGGCGGACATGCTCGTCGTCTCCATCCACGAGGTGCTGCACGACTCCGCGCACGACCTCGGCGTCGACCCCGGCCTGCAGAAGGACGGCGTCGAAGCCCACCTGCAGAAGCTGCTGGCCGAGCAGATCCACCTCCTCGGCGACGGGCACACCCTCGTGCGCCGCGAGTACATGACGGCGATCGGCCCCGTCGACATCCTGGCCAGGGATGCGGCGGGCGGCTCCGTCGCCGTCGAGCTGAAGCGCCGGGGAGACATCGACGGCGTCGAGCAGCTCACCCGCTACCTGGAGCTGATGAACCGCGATCCGCACCTCGCCCCCGTGCAGGGCGTGTTCGCCGCGCAGGAGATCAAACCGCAGGCACGCACCCTCGCGGAGGACCGCGGCATCCGGTGCCTGGTGCTCGACTACGACGCCATGCGCGGCCTCGACGACAGCGACAGCAGGCTGTTCTGATGAAGCAGCCCCGCTTTCCGCAGAGCTACGAGAACGTCGCCGTCCGCACGGCGCTGGCCGCCATCGCGGCAGAGCCGACCCTCGAGAATCTGGATGCGCTGCTCGCCGCCGCGGTGAAGGGCGGCCTGGTCGTCGACGTCACCGGCTCCACCCCGCAGGACACCCGCCTGCGCACGCTCACGTCTACGAACGGCGAGCCCGTGCTGCCGCTGTTCACGTCGATGAAGGCGCTGCGGGATGCGGTGGGCGCCACGGAGGAGGGCGCGGGCACGCAGGTGCAGGCCGTGATCGTGCCGGCCACCGAGGCGCTGGGCTTCATCCGGTCGGCCGAGTTCGTTGCCGTGCAGTTCAACCCGGGCACCGAGCAGACGATGGTCGTCGCCCGCTCCCACATCGAGTCAGCTCTCAGCGAGCACTGAGACGTTTCTGAAACACCTCACATACCATAGGACAGCTATGACCAACCCGACCCCCACCACCGTCACCCGCACCTGGACCTGCGTCCTGTTCGACCTCGACGGCACCCTCACAGACTCCGCACCCGGCATCACCTCCTCTCTCGTCACCACCTTCGAGACCCTCGGCCTGCCCGTGCCATCCCCCGCCAAGCTCGTCGAGTACGTCGGCCCTCCCCTCCTCGAATCCCTGCAGGAGTTCGCCGGGATGACCGAGCAGGAAGCGCGTGACGCCCTCACGGTCTACCGCGCCGACTACCACGAGAACGGCGCGTTCGACTCTGCAGTCTTCCCGGGCATCCGGGGGCTGCTCACCCGGCTGCAGGCCGCGGGCATCCCGCTGGCCGTCGCGACGAGCAAGCCCGAGCTGCAGGCCAAGCGCATCCTGGAGCACTTCGACCTCGCGCAGTACTTCGACGTGATCACCGGCGCTTCGGAGGACGAGACGCTGAGCGCGAAGGCCGACGTCGTCGCCGAGGCGCTGCGCCGCCTGACCGCTCAGGGCGTGGACCTGGCGCACACCGTGATGGTGGGCGACCGGTCGTTCGACGTGGAGGGCGCAGGCGAGAACGGGCTGCCGACCATCCTGGTGGAGTGGGGATACGGCTCCCCCGCCGAGGCCGCCGGCGCCATCGCGGTCGTGCACTCCAGCGACCAGCTGAGCGCGCTGCTGCTCGGCTGATCCCGTTTCCTTCTGCTGTGGGCAGACCAGCTGTCAGCCCTCGCGAGTAAGCTGAATGTTTGCAATTCCGGACACACATACAGCACTAGGAAACAAACATGCAGTCACGTAAGAAAATGCTCGTTCCGGCCGTCATCGCGGCGGCCCTCACCATCGGTTCCCTCGCAGGCTGCGCCAGCGGCAGCGGGAACGACACGTCATCCAGCCCATCGGCTTCCGAGACCGCCGCAGCTTCGGCCACGCTCCCCGCGAGCTTCCCGAAGAAGGACGTCCCGCTCGTCGACGGGATCCTGCTCGTCGCCCGCGGCGACGAGGCCAACGGCTGGTCGGTCACGGTCCAGCCGAAGAACACGACAGGCTTCGCCGACGCGAAGTCCGCCCTCGAGAAGGCCGGATACACCATCCAGTCCGGCGCAACCGACTCGAAGGCCGTCTTCACCAACGACAAGTACACCGTCGCCGTCGGCACCCCCGGCGTCTCGGTGACCTACGCGGTCACCGCCAACTAGCGACACCATCGAGTCCGGACTTGTTCACGGGCGCGCTCGGCGCGTCGCGTGAACAGGTTCGGACTCGATTCTTTTGCGCGGCGGGGCGGCGCTCACGAGTCGATGATGCGGACGAGCTCGTCGATGAAGGTGGGGAACGCGGCGGTGCGGCGGATGAGGGAGAGCACCGTCTCGCGGTCGGAGAAGACCTCGACGAACTGGTCGAAGACCGTCTGGAAGGATGCCCGGCCGCCCGCGTCGAACGCGATGTATGCGATGACGTTGACCCGCGCATCCCCCCAGTCCATCGCGGTGTCGTTGACCACGATGGCGATGGCCGTGCGCTTGGCGCTCATCGTCATCGCGTGCGGCACCGCCAGCGAGTCGGTGAACGCCGTCGACGACATGTGCTCGCGCTCGATGGTCTGGTCGACGTAGTCCTGGTCGATCGCGCCGGCCGCGATCATCCTGTCGCCCAGCGCCCTGATCATCGAGTCAGGGTCGCGGGCGTAGAAGTTCCGCAGGAAGAGCCGCTCGTCGAAGTATTCGAGCAGGTCGTTCTTGATCCGCGCCCGGCGACGCTGACGCCGGATGCGCGCGATGGCCTGCCGCGTGTGCTCGATGTCCGCCTCGGTCAGGAACGGCTGCACGATCACCGTGTTCTCCCTGCGCCCGCGCGGCTCGATCGTGCTCAGCACGAGGTCGGCGTCGATCGCATCCCAGTCGGCCTCCGTCGAGGTGATCACGCTCGTCACGTCCAGTTCGTCGCCGAGCGCGCTCTCCAGCCGCTCCCTGAGCAGGATGTGCATGTCGTAGTAGTTGGGGCAGATGACCGCGCAGGTGACCGCATCCCTCCGGCGTGACTGCTGCTCCAGGTATGCGCCGACGTGCATCGCGATGTATGCGATCTCGTCGTCGTTGACCACGATGTCCTCCGCGGCCTGCAACCGGCTCGCGATGTAGACGGCCAGCTCGTAGATCATCGGGTACGAGCTCTTGATCGAGCGGGTCAGCGGGTTGCGCGAGTACGTCTTCTCGTGGGCGCGCGCCACCAGGTTCTGCACGTGCAGAGTGAGGCGCACGATGAAGTTCTCGTCCCGCAGGTCCACCAGGTACTCGGTGGATGCGCGTGCCACGATCCCGCGCACCACCTCCAAGTCGTCGTCGCTCACGAACTCGGCGACGGTGTCGGACCCCGCCCCGGGCGCGATCACCCTGGTGCGCAGCAGGATCGCCAGGTAGCGCAGCTCGGTCGGGTCGAGCACGACGTCGAAGTGCGTGGTGACGAGGGTGCCGAGGTCGTCGGCGAGCGTGCGGATGGTCTCGCTCACCTCCGGGTCGGCCGCGGCGGGGAGCACGCGGTTCTTGGCGACGCGGTCGAGCGCGACCGCCATGTGCAGCAGCACGTCGTTGATGCCGTACTCGTTGACGAAGAAGCCGCGGGCATCCAGCATCTCGACCAGGTCGGACTTGAAGCTCGCCAGCCCCTCGGACGCGAACGCCTCCTGGATGCGTGCGATGTCGACGACGCCCTGGCGCATCTCGTCGCGGAACAGGCGGCTCAGCAGCTTGCGCCGGGCGATCTCCGGGCCGGCCAGCTGCACGACGGGGCCTCTGCGCGTGAGCGTGAGCTCGGTGTCCGCGAGGAGGCCGCGCATCCTGGTCAGGTCGGACTCCATGGTGGAGTCGCTGACGAACAGGCTCTCCGCCGTCTCGAACACGTCGATGCCGTCCGGCTCGTCGAGCAGGCGGCGCACGAGGAAGACGAGCCGCTCCTGCGGGGAGTCCGCTGTGTCGCCGCTGCCCGCTCCCGCTGCCGCGTCGGCGAGGAAGGCGTCGTACGCCTCCCGGTCCAGCCGGTAGCCGCTTGCACCGGACTCGACCAACTCCTTGAGCGCGGCGGTGTAACTGCGGATGCTGCGGGTGGTCACACCGAGTTCACTCGCGAGGTCGGCGGCCGTCACCCAGGCAGCACGGCGCGCGAGAATGTCCAGCATTCTCGTCTGCTTCGCCGAGAGGGCCACCGCGACCACCTTTCTCCCCGAGTCAACCACCTCCTGACCGCACGGAGGCCGCTCCCCGACGATCTTTCCGCACAGGAGGAAGAAACGCTGCTGGCACGACCGGTGGATGCGGACAAGCATCGAAGAGGCTCCATCCGCACCATCTCGAAAGGCAAGGCAGGTCAATGAAGATCCTGGTCGTCTGTGGCGCCGGCGCGTCAAGCACGTTCGTCGCCCTGAAGCTGCGCACAGCAGCTGCCGCTCGTGGTGTCGAGGCGAACGTCGTCGCAGGGAGCGCCAGCCAGCTCGAGTCGTACGCGGGCGTCGACGTCGTCCTCGTCGGTGCGCACCTCTCGCCGCAGCTCCCCGCCCTGCAGGAACTGGCGGCATCGTCCGGCGCCGCCGTCGCCGTGCTGCCCGCCGTCTCCCCCGCTGCCATCGACGGATCCGCGGCCCTCAACCTGGCTCTCGACGCAAAAGCTGCGGCCCTGTGAGCAGCGAGACTATGAATATGGGAAGCCGGGAAACGTTCCCGAGCGACACCGAAGGAGCACAGAATCATGGCTGAGCGGATCATCACCGTCGGATCGACCCACGGGCTGCACGCGCGCCCGGCGAAGCTGTTCGTCGAGGCCGTCGGCAAGTCCGGCGCGCAGGTGAAGCTGACCAAGGAGGGCGGCAAGACCGTCGACGCGGGAAGCATCCTGGGCGTCATCTCCCTGGGCATCGACCACGGGGACAAGATCGTTCTCACCACGGACGCACCGGGCGGTGAGGCCGTTCTCGACGACCTGGCCGAGATCCTCGCGACGGATCACGACGCCTGATCATGTCCGACACCACCGCCACCGACATCCTCACCGGGGCAGGCATCGGCCAGGGCATCGCCATCGGCCGCGTGCTCCGGATGTCCGACCCGCTTCCCGAGCCGGCAGACACCCCCAGCACCAGCACCCCCGACGAGGAGCGCGCACGCTTCGCCTCCGCGGTCGCCGCCGTCGCAGACGACCTGCGCGCCCGCGCCGCGAAGGTGGACGGCACCGCGGCCGACGTGCTCGAAGCCCAGTCGATGATGGCGGAGGACTCCACCCTCGCCTCCGACGTCTCCGACCGCATCGATTCCGGCAAGACCGCGGAACGCGCCGTGTTCGAGGGTTTCGCCGTCTTCCGCGACATGCTGATCGGCCTCGGCGGATACATGGGAGAGCGCGCGACCGACCTGGACGATGTCGCGCAGCGCGTCATCTCGGCGCTGTCCGGCCGCCCGGCACCCGGCGTGCCGCAGTCCGACACCCCGTACATCCTGGTCGCGCACGACCTCGCGCCGGCCGATACCGCTCTGCTCGACCTGACCAAGGTTCTCGGCCTGGTCACTCGCGAGGGCGGACCGACGTCGCACACCGCGATCCTGGCGCGCGAGAAGGCCATCGTCGCCATCGTCGGCGTGGCAGGGGCGGACGCCATCGCCGACGGCACCGAGATCGTGGTGGACGCCGCATCCGGAACCGTCACGGTCGCACCGGACGCCGAACTCCGCGCCGATGCAGAGCGCCGCATCGCCGACCGCGAGGCCGCCCTCAGCGGGGGAACCGAGCCAGGCACGCTCGCCGACGGCACCGCCATCCCGCTGCTCGCCAACCTCGGTTCGGCAGACGGCGCACAGAAGGCAGTGGATGCGGGTGCCGAGGGCGTCGGCCTGTTCCGCACCGAGTTCCTCTTCCTCGACCAGCGCATGGCCCCGACCGTCGAGCAGCAGCGGGCGGAGTACATCCGGCTGCTGTCGGCGTTCCCCGGCCAGAAGGTGGTCGCGCGCGTGCTGGACGCGGGCGCGGACAAGCCGCTCGAGTTCCTGAACGACGCGCACGAGGACAACCCGGCGCTCGGCCTGCGCGGCCTGCGCGCGCTCCGCGCGAACGAGGACCTGCTGCGCGAGCAGCTGACGGCCCTCGCCGAAGCCGACGCCGCCACGGACGCCGACCTCTGGGTGATGGCGCCGATGGTCGCGACGGTCGAGGAGACCCGCTACTTCGTGCAGCTGGCGTCCGAGTTCGGGCTGAAGACCGTCGGCGTGATGGTGGAGATCCCGTCGGCAGCGCTGACGGCAGACCGCATCCTGCGCGAGGCGGCGTTCGCCTCCATCGGCACCAACGACCTCACCCAGTACACGCTCGCCGCCGACCGCCTGCTCGGCTCCGTCGCCGGGTTCCAGGACCCGTGGCACCCGGCCGTCCTCCGCCTGATCGGCGAGGTCGGTAAGGCGGGAACCGAGCTCGGCAAGCCGGTCGGCATCTGCGGTGAGGCCGCGGCCGACCCGCTGCTCGCCGTCGTGCTCGTCGGCCTCGGTGCGACGACCCTCTCGATGTCGCCGGCGGCGATCGCCGACGTGCGCATGTCCATCAAGCGCTTCACCCTCGACCAGGCGAAGAGCCTGGCCGGGATCGCACTGGCCGCCGATGGCGCGGCAGAGGCCCGGGATGCGGTTCGCGCCGCCATCTCCGGGCGCCCCCCACAGTAACCCCGACAAGAAACGAGGCACCACAATGTCCACGGCGTCAGAGACGACGACACGGAAGCCGAACGGCGCGCGCGTTCACGTGCAACGCTTCGGAACCTTCCTCTCGAACATGGTCATGCCGAACATCCCTGCGTTCATCGCCTGGGGGTTCATCACGGCACTCTTCATCGCGACCGGCTGGCTGCAGAGCACCAACTGGGCGATCAGCGGCATCCTCGGCGGTTTCGGGGACCAGGCGAAGATCGGCTGGGAAGGCGCCGCCACCGTGCTGGCGCAGGACCCGAGTGGTCACACCTTCAACCAGTACGTGGGCCTCGTCGGCCCGATGATCACCTACCTGCTGCCCCTGCTGATCGCGAACACCGGTGGCCGCATGGTCTACGGCGTGCGCGGCGGCGTGGTCGGCTCCATCGCCACGATGGGTGTGATCGTCGGCAGCAACATCCCGATGTTCATCGGCGCGATGATCATGGGCCCGCTCGGTGCATACGTGATCAAGCAGGTGGACCGCATCTGGGACGGCAAGATCAAGGCCGGCTTCGAGATGCTGGTGAACAACTTCTCGGCAGGCATCGTCGGCATGCTGTTGTCGATCGGCGCGTTCTTCGGCATCGCACCGATCGTCGAGTGGCTGAGCAGCGTGCTGGGCGGTGCGGTGAACTGGCTGGTGTCCCTGCACCTGCTGCCGCTCGCGAGCATCCTGATCGAGCCGGGCAAGGTGCTGTTCCTCAACAACGCGATCAACCACGGCGTGCTCACCCCGCTCGGCATCGAGCAGGCGCAGCAGACCGGCAAGTCGATCCTGTTCCTCCTCGAGGCGAACCCCGGCCCCGGTCTCGGCATCCTGGCCGCGTACTCGTTCTTCGGCCTCGGCGTCGCCCGGGCGAGCGCACCCGGCGCGATCATCATCCAGTTCTTCGGTGGCATCCACGAGATCTACTTCCCGTACGTGCTGATGAAGCCGATCCTGATCATCGGCGCCATCGCCGGCGGTATGACCGGTGTCGCGATCAACGCCGCGTTCCAGACCGGCCTCCGCGCTCCGGCCTCCCCCGGCTCGATCATCGCCGTGCTGCTGCAGACCCCTGGCCCGAGCCTCGTCGGCGTGGTGCTCTCGGTGATCGGAGCGGCCGCCGTGTCGTTCATCGTCTGCTCCGTCATCCTGCGTGCGAGCCGCAAGCGCGACCTTGCTGCGGGCAACGCCGGTGACATGACGGCGGCCGTCGCCGCGACCCAGGCCAACAAGGGCAAGGAGTCGAGCGTGCTGCAGAGCCTCGTCAACGAGGGAGAGCACGACACCGGTGACGCCCAGGGCGACGCGACGTCGCGGCTCGTGCGCAACATCGTGTTCGCGTGCGACGCTGGGATGGGGTCGAGCGCGATGGGCGCCTCCGTCCTCCGCAACAAGATCAAGAAGGCGGGCATCGAAGGGGTGACGGTGACGAACCAGGCCATCAGCAACCTCGACGGCACCGCCGACCTCGTGATCACCCAGCGCGAGCTGACCGACCGCGCGAAGGGCCAGTCCCCCGCGTCGCAGCACGTCTCGGTGGACAACTTCATGAACAGCCCGCGCTACGACGAGGTGGTCGACCTCGTGAAGGCGCAGCAGAACACTCCGGAGGACGCGAACCGATGACAGACACAATTCTCGACAGGGCCAACGTGGTGGCGGCGGGGACCGCATCCACCAGGGAGGACGCCATCCGCGAGGCCGGCGCCCTGCTGGTGGCCGCCGGAGCGGTGGAGCCCGCGTACGTCGACTCGATGCAGGACCGCGAGAACACCGTCTCGACCTTCATGGGCAACGGCCTCGCGATCCCGCACGGCACCAACGAGTCCAAGGACGAGATCAAGCGGTCCGCGCTGTCGTTCATCCGGTACTCCTCCCCCCTCGACTGGGGCGGCGAGGAGGTGCGGTTCGTCGTCGGCATCGCCGGGCAGAACAACGAGCACCTGGAGATCCTGTCCAAGATCGCGATCCTCTTCTCGGAGGAGGACGACGTGCAGAAACTGCTCGACGCACCGGATGCGGACGCCCTGTTCGCGCTCCTCGGCGACGTGAACGAATAGGACGGGTGAGGAACGCATGAAAGCCGTCCACTTCGGTGCGGGCAACATCGGCCGCGGCTTCGTGGGGCTCCTGCTCCACGAAGCCGGGTACGAGGTGGTGTTCGCGGATGTCAACGCCGAGCTGATCGACGCCCTCGCCGCGGCGGACTCGTACAGCGTCCACGAGGTCGGCGAGCAGTCGAAGACCACCGTGGTGGACGGCTTCCGTGCGATCAACAGCGCGACGGACGAGGCGGCACTGGTCGCGGAGATCGCGTCGGCCGACATCGTCACCACGGCGGTGGGCCCGCGCATCCTGCGCTTCGTCGCGCCGGTGATCGCCGCCGGACTCGCCGCCCGCGCAGACGACGCCCCGCGGCTCGCCGTGATGGCGTGCGAGAACGCGATCGGCGCGACCGACCTGCTCGCCGCCGAGCTGTTCGACGGCCTGCCGGACGACGAGACCCGGGATGCGCTGGCCGCGAAGGCGATCTTCGCCAACACCGCCGTCGACCGCATCGTGCCCGCCCAGGCGCCCGATGCCGGGATCGACGTGACGGTCGAGGCGTTCTACGAGTGGGTGGTCGACCGCAGCCCGTTCGCGGGGGCGGAGCCGAGCATCCCCGGCGCGCACTTCGTCGACTCGCTCGCGCCGTACATCGAGCGCAAGCTGTTCACAGTGAACACCGGGCACGCGACCGTGGCGTACACCGGCTTCCTGGCGGGAGCGACGACGATCAGCGAGGCCATCGCGATCCCCGCCGTGCGCTCCGCGGCCGAGGCGGCACTGGAGGAGACGTCGGCGGCGCTGGCGGCCAAACACGGCCTCGACGCAGCCGACCTGGCAGCGTACCGGGCGAAGATCCTGGACAGGTTCACGAACCCGTACCTGGTCGACGAGGTGACCCGCGTCGGCCGCGAGCCGCTGCGCAAGCTCGGCCGCGACGACCGCTTCATCGGCCCGGCCGCCGACTACGTGCAGTACACGGGAGGGATCCCGGATGCGCTGCTCACGGCCGTCGGCGCCGCCCTGCGCTTCGACGTGCCGGAGGACACCCAGAGCGTCGAGCTGCAGCAGCTGCTGCGCGAGGCGACCGCGGAGGACATCGTGCGCGAGATCACCGGGATCACGGACGACGAGCGTCTGTTCGCGCCGCTGGTCGCGACGGTGCGCGGTGTGCAGGAGTCTGGTCGGTAGGTCCTGCGACCGTGTGTGACGACGGCGCTGGCGGCGAGGTTTGCCGTCAGCGCCGTTTGAAGTAGACGAAGAGCTGCTTCTCGCGCGCGAGCTGCACCGCGGCGACGGCGCCGACCAGGGTCGCGGCGGCCCCGGAGACGATCACCCGGGCGGCGAGCTCGGTGAGCGCCGCGGGGTCGCCCGCTTCCGCGACGATGACCGCCGTGGCCCCGGATGCCCAGAGCCCGGCGAGAACTGCCCAGAACGTCGTCTCGATGACGACCTGCACGGCCAGGTCTCCCCCACGCACGCCGCTGTGCCTGGCCGCAGCGAACTCCAGCCGTCTCCGCCACGCGGCCATGAACGCGAGCGCGGCGGCGACGACAGCGGCAGCCGCCGGTGCGAACCGGGTGACCCGGACGTCGAACCGCTCTGCCCCATCGAACCGGACGCCGAGCGTCGAGTTGAGCTGCTGCAGTTGCGGCGCTCGTGAATCGCTCGTGCCGGTATCCGAGTGAACCGTCGTCGGCAGCAGCCTCTCCACGGCGGCCGACTGGGGCCAGACTTCCAGCCAGCACTGATCGAACGCACGGTCGTCGCTCGTCGGCATCAGGATGGCGTAGCCCAGGCCGGGCATCCGGCCGTCGGCGGCGTAGTCGTACACGCCGCCGACCACCGTCGTGCCCTCCCGCATCGTCAGCGGGTCGCCGACCCGGGACCCCAGCGTCTCCGCGACCTCGGCGGACACCAGCACGCCTGCTCCCGGCCGCGCGCTGCCCAGCGACTCGAACCCGCCGAATCCCGGACTCACCGCGAACGCCGGGATGCGCGATCCAGGCAGCCGGTCGACGGTCACCTTGTCCGCTGCCCGGATCGCGCCGGCGGCGCGCACCCCGTCGACGTCGGCCAGGCTCTCGCAGACCGCGCCGTCGATGCGCCCGTCGGCAACGTAGACGATGGTCGCGGCGCCGGATGCGCGATAGCGGCGCCCCTCATCCTGCAGCGCGGCGACCGTGCTCACCTCCACCGCAGCGAGGGCCACCAGGATCACGCAGAGCACGGCCCCGAAGATCCCGCCCTTGGTCGTGCCGGAGCGGAGGTTGAGCAGCGCCTCGGTGAGGATCGCGAGCGGGCGCATCAGTGAGCTGCCAGGTCGATGGCGGCCGTGCACGCATCCCGGGTGCGGGCGTCGTGGGTCGCGACGACGACGATGGTCCCGTCCTCCGCGAGCGTCGACAGCGCCTGGTTGACCGCGTCGGACGATGTCGCGTCGAGCTGCGCCGTCGGTTCGTCGACCAGCAGGAGGTCAGGCACCGCCGCCATCCCGCGTGCCAGCATGAGCCGTTGCGCCTCGCCTCCGGAGAGCTGGTGGAACGGCGCGGAGGCCACCGCCGTCAGCCCGACTCGCGCGAGCCTCCTCCGGGCTTCGGCGCGGGCCTCAGCGTGAAGCATCCCGCGGGCGAGGAGCGGAAGGGCGAGGTGATCCTCGGCCGTTCTCCCGGGAACGCCGTGCGGATTCTGGAACACCCAGGCGGTGGATTGGATGCCGTCGCGATCCACGGTCCCGCCTGTCGGCTCAGTCCATCCGGCGAGGATGCTGAGCAGCGTGCTCTTGCCGGAGCCGGACGGTCCGGTGAGGGCGTAGACGTTGTTCGGCAGGAGGCTGAAGCTCACGTCGGCGAACAGGGGCGCGGCGTCGCCGAAGCGGTGCGTGAGCCCGGTGGCCGCTACCTGCACGCCGGTGCACCCCGCACGCCGAGGTCGACGCGCGTCACTGTCGCCGGGGCGGCGAGCTGGACGAACGTCTTGCCGAGCTGCGAGCCGATCAGCCGCACCGCGTGCGGCGTGCCACCGCTCAGGATGCACGCGTCATCCCGCTCGATCGCGTACAGGGCCGCGGGAGGGACCACGAGCGTCGCGACCGGCTCGGCCAGCCGGAACTCCACGGACACCGTCACGGCGCCGTCCTGACCTCCGGCGTCCTGCTGTCCCTGCCCGTGTGCCTGCCCCTGCCCGCCGCCGAGCGCGGAGCGATAGGACGGGGTGTCGGCCAGGATGCGCAGCGACTCCTCCGCGACGACGGCACCGTTCGCATCCACCGGGATGGTCGCGTCATCGACGGCGATGACGCGCTCCCCGGGAACCGCTTCGGCCGGGATGCCCTGCACAGACGCGGACGCGACAGCACGCGTCAGCGTGGCCAGAGGATCGCCGACGGTGACCTGGTCGCCCACCTGCGCGTCACAGGACACGGCGGTGACCGCCGGAGCAGGCAACCACACGAACAGGTCGGCCGGCACGGTCTGCCACTCCGCCGACTGATGACCGAGCCCCTTGGCCAGCACGCGCACGGCAGAGAGCGACCCGCGGCCGAGGGTGCCGTCCACGACGATGTCGTGACCGAGCCGAGCCAGCTCGGCCTGCAGGGCAGACACATCCGGACCCTTGTCTCCGACCGAAAGGTCGCGCCACAACGGCTGCCCGGTAGCGAGCAGTATGAGCGCTTCGTCGTTGACGGACACGGCAGAGCTCCCGGACGCCAGCTCACCGCCGGCCACGCAGGTCATCGCGGTCACACGCCCCTCCCGCGGGAACGCGAGAGTGCGCTGAGCACCAGGGGCGACCGCGAGGCTCAGCTGCCGCCCGTCTGGGAACTGCTGCGAGGAGACGGGCACGGTGCCGGTGCCCGTGGCGCGCGCGATGTCGGCCGGGGTGCTCGCCGGAGCGATGGCGACCCCGATCGACAGGCCGACGCTGAGGGTGGCGGCACCCACCGCCACCAGCAGCGAGACACGGCCGGGGATGCGGCGGCGGGCGGTGCCCGGCGAGCGGCGGCGGAACGCCACCGTCAGCCCGCCCGGTTGTTGAGTTCAAGAGGGTCGCTGAAGCACTCACCGGCCTTCATCGAGTCGTGGCCGAACGGAAAGCTCCAATCCTCCAGGTCGCGCGCATAGTCCTTCGCGGTGTACCCCGGATCAACCAGGCCCTTCTTGACCAGACACGCTGCGACGATCGTGTTCTCGTCCAATCGTTCAGGGTTTCGAAGCATTTGCGCTCGCAGACCGCTGACAGCATTGAAGCCAGACGTGCAGGCCGTGTACGCAGCCTTCAGTACGGGGTCCTCCCCGTCGAAGCTGTTCGTGACGGTGAACGCGCCATATTCGTCGTCGATCGTCACGGTGAAGTTCTTGGCGGCCATACAGGCCACGAACGTGTCACTGATCTCGGAGTAGTCGGCGTCGGTGATTGATTCCTTGGCGAGGATGGTCCGTGCCGTCTCGTCGTCGGTCTGTCGGTAGTTCTCGGCGAACTCGGCAGCCCAGGGGCCAGTGAATGTCGGCACCTCCTCGGAGGACGCACCCGATGCTTTCGGCACACTCTCCGAGGCCGTAGCGCAGCCGCCGAGTAGGAAGAGAGCTGTGCAGGCCCCCAACCAGACGACCGTAGCCCGCACGCTCAGCTTGCGCACGCCGGGCACCTAGATCTGGAACCCGTACCCGGTCATGCCGGCCCAGCACACGTTCTGCTTCGACGTGCCACCCTTCGCCGCCCATGCCGCGTACTTGACCCCGCTGGTGGTGCTATTGAAATGACGGATCTTTCCAGCGGAGTCGGGGTAGTTGTATGCCTGCCAGGTGGAGAGACCGACGTGATAGGTCGCGGCCTGCGCGGGCGCTGCGAAGGCCAGGCCTGCCCCGCCCATGATCCCGGCGGCGACAGCGATCCCTGCGATCTTTTTAGTGATTCCGTGCTTCATTGCAGTTTCCTTCCGTCGTGTCTGCTGTAACACTTCCTAGGAAAGTAGCATTAACATGTAAAGCCTCAAATGTTTGTAATCCAGGCCTTTCGCAGCGCTCGCCCCGGCGTCTCGTCGGTGCGCCTCCCGTCCGCGATCACCGGCCGCCCGGCGACGAACACCCACGGGATGCCCTCCGCCTGCCGCCTCGGATCGTCGTAGGTCGCGCGGTCGGTCACGGTGGCCGGGTCGAACAGCACAAGGTCGGCGACCATCCCTGGCGCGATCCGCCCGCGGTCGGTCAGCCCCAACCGCGCGGCCGGGCGGGCGGAGAGGTGCACGATCGCGTCTTCGAGGGTGAGCACGCCCACCTCCCGCACGTAGTGGCCGAGGTAGCGCGGGAACGTGCCCCACGACCGTGGATGCGGCTGCGCGCCGACCAGGATGCCGTCGCTTCCTCCGGTGTGCCGGGGGTGGCGCATCATCGTTCGGACGTTCTGCTCGTCCCCGACGTGCTGCAGGATGCTCGTGCCCAGCCGGTCGGCGACGAGCAGGTCGAAGTACGCCTCGGTGGGCGGGACGCCCTGGTCGGCGGCGATGGCGGCGATGGTGCGGCCGACCGCCGCGGAGAGGGCGGGGTCGCGCACCCCGGAGATTTCGATGGTGGCCCAGTCGACGGGCACCCCGTGGCAGCCGTCGGTGCCGAGCACGTCCAGTTCGTGGGCGACACTGGCCCGCACGGCCGGGTCGGCGAGGCGGGCGATGGTCGCCTCCGGACCGCCGACCGCCGACCAGCTGGGCAGCAGCGCGGAGAGGGTGGTGGAGCCCGCGAGGTATGGATAGGTGTCGATGGTGAGGTCGACGCCGTCGGCGATGGCGCCGTCGATCAGGTCGACCAGGTCGGCGGCCCTCCCCCGGTTCACGCCGAAGTTCATCGTCGCGTGGGTGAGATGGAGCGCGCATCCCGTGTCGCGGGCGATGGCGACCATCTCGGCGTAGGCGTCGAGCGCTCCCGCGCCGTACGAGCGCTGGTGCGGCGCGTAGAAGCCGCCGTGCTCGGCGACGACGGCGCAGAGGGCGGCGAGCTCGGCGGTGTCGGCGAACATCCCAGGCACATAAGTGAGGCCGGAGGACAGGCCGAACGCTCCGTCGCGCATCCCGGCGGCGACGATGGCGCGCATGCCGTCCAGCTCGGCGGGGGTGGCCCGGCGGTTCTCGGTGCCGACGACGGCCATGCGGACCGAGCCCTGCGGGATGAGGTACGCGACGTTCGCGGCGGTGCCGCGTGCATCCACGGCCGCGAGGTAGTCCGCGACACTGCGCCAGGAGAAGTCGAGGCCGTCCGGGACGCCGTTCCAGCCAGCCAGCTGCTCGCGCAGGATCGGCATCGTCTCGTCAGTCGCCGGGACGTAGGAGAGGCCGTCCTGGCCGAGAACCTCGGTCGTGACGCCCTGCGAGACCTTGGCGAGGTGAGCACTGTCGGTGAGCACGGCGAGGTCGGAGTGCGCGTGCATGTCGATGAAGCCGGGCGCGACGGCCAGCCCGGATGCGTCGATGATGCGGGCGCCGGGAGCATCGAGGTGCCGGCCGACCTCCGCGATCCTGTCGCCGTGCAGCAGCACGTCGGCCACCCGGCCGGGGCTGCCGGACCCGTCGAGCACCAGGCCGCCGCGGAGGAGAGTGGATGCGCCGCTGCGAGTGGATGCGAGCGGCGCCGCTTCCCCGCTCACGGCCGGAGGGCCGCCGCCCGGAACTCCGCCGCCCGCTCGGTGATCGCGTCCCAGTCGGCCGCCTCGATAGTCGCGGCGGACACCACGCTCGACCCTGCGGTGACGGCGAGCGCTCCCGCCTGCACCCACGCGGCCGCGTTGTCGGCACGCAGGCCGCCGGACGGCACGAATTCGACGCCGGGGAACGGGCCGCCGAGGTCTTTCAGGTAGCCGGGGCCGACGAGCGTCGCCGGGAAGATCTTCACCGCGGCGGCTCCGGCCTCCACGGCACGCATCACCTCGGTGGGGGTCAGCGCCCCCAGCAGGAACGGGATGCCCGCCTCGCGGCAGATCGCCGCGACCCCGTCGTGCAGCCCGGGGGTCACGATGAAGCGGGCTCCGGCGGCGATGGCGGCCTCGGCCTTGACCTCGTCGGTGACGGTCCCGGCGCCCACCAGCGCTCCGTGCTCGGACGCGGCTGCTGCCGCCTCGGCGACGATCCGCTCGACGCCGGGGGTGGTGAAGGTGAACTCGACCGCGCGGATGCCGCCGGAGGCCAGGGCGGCGCAGAGCGCGGAGGGGTCGTCGATGCGCGGGGCGCGGACGACGGTGATGGCGCGGTCGGCACGGAGGGTGTCGAGGAGGGTGGGGTCGGTGTGGCTCATGGGCTCCTGCGCTGGGTGGTCGGTGGTCGGGGGGGGGTGCGGCGGGGTCAGCCGAACGCTGTCTCCAGCAAGCCGATGACAAGCGACGTCTCCGCCGTGACGTCGTCCACCACAGGCAGCGCCCGCCACTTGTCGAAGGTGGTGCACGGGTGAGACAGGCCGAAGCGGATCACGTCGCCCACCTCGACCACCGCAGACTCCGGCACGCGCACGAACGTGTGCTGGTCGTTCATCGCGGTGGCGACGGCGTCGGGGAACGGGGTCACGGCGCGCTCGCCGAACCGCCTCAGCGCCTGCGGCACCGGCAGTCCCTCGTCGTACGGGAAGTCGCGCTTGCCCGCATCCACCAGCACCAGGCCGGGTTCCGGACGGGAGACGACGGTCGCCCAGCCGTGGATCGCCGAGCGGAACTCACCCCCCGGACCGCGCCGGAGCGGGGTGATGCCGCTGTAGAAGCCGTCGTCGTGGGTGATGTACGCACCGGAGCGCAGCAGCACGTCGACCGCCCGTCCGCGCTCGCCGGCCAGGTCGCGGCGGGGCGCGAGCACCTCGGCGACCACGTCGAAGTATGCGCTGCCGCCCGCGGTGAGGATCGTCGGGGCGTCGTCCGAGTCGTCCGGGTAGAGCCCGGCGGCCTCGATCGCGTCGTGCAGGGCGAGCATCCGCTGCAGGTAGGAACGCACGACCCCGAGCGCGGCGTCCGTGCCGTCGTGCGCGAGAGCGCCCTCGTACCCGGCCACCCCGGCCAGCCGCAGGCCGGTGGATGCGGCGACCGCCTCGGCCACGGCCAGCGCGTCCTCCACGCTGCGCGCCCCGGTGCGCCCTCCCGGAGCGCCGAGCTCGACCAGCACGCCGAGCGGCGAGGTTCGGTCGTCCGCCGTCGCCAGCACGGCATCCATGATCTCCACCGCGCGCACCGAGTCCACCCACACCAGCACGCGTTCGGCGTGCGGGGCCACGAAACGCAGCGCATCCGGTTGCACCAGGGCGTTGGCGAGCATCACCCGCGGGATGTCCCACTCCAGGGCGACCGACAGCTGCCAGGGGGTCGCGACCGTGATGCCCCAGGCGCCGGCGTCGAGCTGGCGCTGCCAGAGTTCGCGGTTCATCGTCGTCTTGCCGTGCGGCGCGATGCCCACTCCGGCCGCCGCGCACCAGGCGGCCATCGTGTCGAGGTTGTGCTGCACGGCGGCCTCGCTCACCGTGACGAGCGGCGTGGGGAAGTCGGTCAGCGGCGGGCGGCGCTCGCCGAGAGCGGCGACCTCGTCCGCTGTGGATGCGAGCGGCATGGCCTTGCTGGCGAGCACACGACTCCTTTGCGTTGCACAGGGCGCAACGTAGATTGCATAAACTGTTCTCCCTGTTCTAGCATGACGACCATCCCCGGCGAAACCCCGGCGCAGCGCCGACCATCCCAGACGGCACGGGATGACACGAGACGAGGTGCGCGTGGGCAGACTGGTGACCATCGGAGAGGCCATGGTCGTCCTCTACCCGGACGTGCACCGGCCGCTCGCCGAGGCGGAGACGTTCGGCTCCGACGTCGGCGGGGCCGAGTTCAACGTCGCCACCTCGCTCGCCAGGATGGGCCTCCCCACCGCGTGGATCTCGCGCCTCGGCGACGACGGCTTCGGCGAACGCATCCGCGCCGCCGCGACGGACGCCGGCCTCGACCTGTCCGCGGTCGAGACGGACGACAGCCGCCCGACCGGCATCTACGTCAAAGAGACCACCAGCGGCCCGCACGGCGCAGGCACCAGGATGCACTACTACCGCAGCGGGTCCGCCGCGTCCGCCATCGGGCCAGGCACCCTCGCAGCGGACCCGGCGGCGAGCATCCTGCGCGACGCCGCCATCGTGCACACCAGCGGCATCACCGCCGCCATCTCGGACAGCGCGGCACAGGCGGTCGCGACCCTCCGCGAGGCGACGGGACCGACCACCACCATCAGCGTCGACCTCAACCACCGGCCGCGGCTCTGGCACGGCAGGGACACGGCGCCGCTCGACGCGCTCGTCGGTCAGGCCGGGACGCTGTTCGTCGGCGCGGACGAGGCGGAGGCATACTTCGGGCACAGCGACCCGCAGCGGCTGTTCGACGCGCATCCACTGCTCGAACGGGTGGTGCTCAAAGACGACTCTCGCCGCGCATCCAGCTACCTGCGGGAGGGGGAGGAGACCCACGTCGCCTGCCTCACGGTCGAGGTGGTCGAGCCGGTCGGGGCCGGCGACGCCTTCGCCGCCGGCTACCTCGCCGGGCTCTCCGAGGGCAGGACGGCCGCGGCGTGCCTGCGGCTCGGCCACGCCCTCGCGGCGCTGACGCTGATCGGGCACGGCGACCGCCCGCTGACGGTCCCGGATGCGCGCGAGCGCGACCTGCTCGCGGACGCGCCGGACGCCACCTGGTCGGCGTGGCACGTGCATCCCGGCGACATCCCCTGGCGGACGGCGTCGTGAGCCAGTCCCTCTCCCGCGCGCTCGACCTGCTCGACCTCGTCTCGAACGGCACCCGGACGCTCGACGCCCTCGCCGAGGCTGTCGGCGTGCACAAGACCACGGTGCTCCGGCTGCTCAGGACGCTCGAAGAGCACGGGTACGTCACCCGCGACTCCGAGTACCGATACCACGTCGGCTCGACGGTGTTCACGCTGGCGCAGACCGCGCTCGACACCCGGGATGTGCGGGGCGTGGCCTCCCCGGTGCTGCGCGCGCTCGGCGCCGCCACCGGCCAGACCGTGCACCTCGCCGCATACGACGGCGGGACGGTGACCTACATCGACAAGGTCGAATCCCGGCAGCCGCTGCGGATGTACTCGCGGGTGGGGCTGCCGGCCGCGCTGCACGCCACGGCGGTGGCCAAGGTGCTGCTCGGCGGGCTGGACGATGCCGAGCTGGCGCGCGTCGCATCCACTGTCGACTTCGAGCGCTTCACCGGCAACACCATCGGGTCGCCCGCCGAGCTGATCGAGGAGGTGCGCCGCAGCGCAGAACGCGGCTGGGCACAGGACCACGAGGAGCACGAGACGTTCATGAACTGCGTCGGCGCCCCGGTGTTCGGCGCGGACGGGCGCATCGCGGCCGCCGTGTCCGTCTCCGTGCCGAACGTGGTGCTGCCGTACGAGGGCGTCCTCGGCCTGCTTCCTGCGCTGCACGACGCGACCGCCCGCATCTCGGCGGAGCTCGGCTTCACCGGCAATTCCCCTTTCCTTCCTCCGACCACCCCATCCCGACCGTCTCGAAAGGACACCGATGACTGACCGCACCGCGATCTCCACCACCGACGCCCCCGCCCCGGCGCACACCTTCTCGCAGGGGGTGAAGCGCGGCCCGTTCGTGCAGGTCTCCGGCCAGGGTCCCGTCGACCCTGCGACGAACGAATACCTTTTCCCCGGCGACGTGGCAGCGCAGACCACCCGCACGCTGCAGAACGTCGAGGCGATCCTGGCGGCGGGCGGCGCGACCTTCGACGACGTGATGATGCTGCGCGTCTACCTCACCACCCGCGACGACTTCGCCGCGATGAACGACGCATTCGGCGCGTTCATCGCCCCGCGCGTCGCCTCCGGCGTCCTCCCGGCCCGCACCACCGTCTTCACCGGGCTCCCCCGCGCCGAGATGCTCGTCGAGATCGACGCGCTCGCCGTCCTCGCCTGAGCTGACATGATCTGACCCGCCCGCCTCCGGCTCGTGCCCGCCCGGCTGAAATGCATGCATTTGCGGGGGCGGGGGCGGGCAGTATGGTCGGGGTGTGAACGACATCGCGGTGACGATGGTGATCCTCGGTGTCACCGTGGTCGCGTTCGTGAGCGGCAAGGTTCCGAAGGGGCTCGTGGCGGTCGGCGCGGCACTCGCGCTCCTGGCCACGGGCATCCTCGACCTGCACGAGGCGTTCGCCGGATTCGCCGATCCAGCCGTCGTGCTGATCGCCGCGCTGTTCGTGGTCGCCGAAGGCCTCGACGCCTCCGGACTCACCGGATGGGCCGGGCAGCAGCTCGTCGCCCGCGGCGGCACCAAGACGGCGGTGCTGACCGTGCTCGTGATGCTCGTGGTAGCCGTGCTGTCCGCCCTGATCAGCGTGAACGGCGCGGTCGCCGCGCTGCTGCCCGTCGTGGTGGTCGTCGCCTCCCGGATCTCCGTCGCGCCGTCTCGCCTGCTGCTGCCGCTCGCGTTCGGCGCCCACGCCGGTTCGCTGCTGACCCTCACCGGCAGCCCGGTCAACGTCATCATCTCCGAACTGGCCGCGACCACCGGCCACGGAGCGTTCGGCTTCTTCGATTTCACCGCCATC
The DNA here is from genome assembly GCF_051161895.1 of Leifsonia araucanica. Lineage (NCBI taxonomy): Bacteria > Bacillati > Actinomycetota > Actinomycetes > Micrococcales > Microbacteriaceae > Leifsonia > Leifsonia araucanica. The sequence goes on along the minus strand of NZ_JBMBTW010000002.1, from coordinate 2,950,178 downwards.
GGCGCCGTCCTGGTGGTCGGCACGGTGCTCATCACCGTGCTGTTCGGCCGCTGGCTCATCCCGGAGCGCCGCCCGGCAACCATGCCACGCGACCTGAGCGACCACGCCAGGACGCTGCTCGGGGAGTACGCCTCCCCGCAGCCGTTCGCCAGGGTGCGCGTGCGCGGCGGCTCACCCCTCATCGGCCGCCCGACGGCGAAACTCAGCCTCGGCGACCAGTCGGCCGTGCAGCTGATCGCCGTGCAGGGCACGGACCGCCGCCCGGCCGGGGACGTCGTGCGCTCCGGCGACCGCCTGCTGCTCCGCGGAGACACCGCGAGCATCCGCATCCTGAAGCACGACAACAAGCTGACCGGGCTGGGTGTCAACGGCGCGGTCGGGCGCACGGATGCGCTCATCGACTCCACGTACGGCGTGGCGGAAGTGGTGGTCGCCCCGCGGTCGAGCATGGTGGGCGAGACCGTGTTCCCGGGGATGGTCACCGAGAGCGGCGACCTCGTCATCCTGGCCGTTCAGCGCTCCGGCGAGCCGATCGACGCGCAGACCATCGTGCTCGAATCGGGCGACACCCTCCTGGTTCAGGGCCGCTGGGACAAGCTCGACATCAACCTCGCCGACCCGGGAGTGCTCGTCGTCGACGAACCGGACCAGCTGCGCAGGCAGGCCGCCCCGCTCGGCGCCCGCGCCTGGATCGCGCTGGCCGTGCTCGTGCTGATGGTGGCGGCGCTCGCCACGGGCGTCATGCCGCCCGCCGTCGTCGGCCTCCTCGCCGCCGCCGCGATGGTGCTCACCCGCGTCGTCACCGTCGAGCGCGCGCACCGCTCCATCTCGTGGACCACCCTGCTCCTGGTGGGCGGCATGATCCCGATGTCCACGGCCATCACCAAGACGGGCGCGGCCGAGCTGATCGCCAACGGGCTGGTCTCCGCGGTCGGGAGGTACGGCCCCCTTCTGGTGCTGGCGTCGCTGTGCGTGGTGGCGCTCATCTTCGGCCAGCTGATCAGCAACACGGCCACGGCGCTCATCATCGCTCCGATCGCCGTCTCCGTCGCCGGCGAGCTCGGCGTCTCCCCCCTCCCCTTCCTGATGGCCGTCGCCGTGGTCTGCGCCGCCGCGTTCCTCACCCCGGTCGCGACCCCGGCCAACTTCATGATCATGGGACCGGCCGGCCTGCGCTTCGGCGACTACTGGCGCTACGGCCTCGCCCTCGTCGCCCTCTTCCTCGCCGCCGCCGTCTTCCTCGTCCCGCTCATCTGGCCGTTCTAGCCCGCGATTGCTGCCACGATGGAGGCGTGGAAGAGCGAGTCGTGTTGCAGGTGGAGGGTGTCGGCTTCGTGCGCGGGGGCAGGACGATCCTCGACGACATCGGGATGCGCGTGCACGCCGGAGAGCACTGGGCGCTGATCGGTTCGAACGGCGCGGGCAAGAGCACCATCCTGAGCATGCTCGGCGCGGTCGTGCACCCCACCCGCGGCACCGTGGAGGTGCTCGGCCGGCGCCTCGGACGCGTCGACCTGCGCGAGCTGCGCGGCCTGATCGGGCACGTCAACCCGCGCCACGAGGTGCGCTCGCCGCTCACCGTGCGCGACGTCGTGCTCACCGGAGCGACGGGCACCACCGAACGCATGATGCGCTGGGAGCCGACCACCGAGCAGGAGCGCAGAGCGGACGACCTCATCCAGCTGCTCGGGATGCGCGACCTCGCCGACGCCGTCTGGCCGGTGCTGTCGCAGGGAGAGCGCGGTCGCGCCCTGATCGCCCGCGCCCTCCTGCCCGACCCGCACCTGCTGCTGCTCGACGAACCGAGCACCGGACTCGACATCGCGGCGAGGGAGCACCTGCTCGACAGAATCGACGGGCTGCGCGCCGAGCATCCCGACCTGGCGAGCGTGCTCGTCACGCACCACCTCGAGGAGCTTCCGGCGACCACGACCCACGCGATGCTGCTGCGCGACGGCCGCATCGTCGCGCAGGGCGCCGCCGGCGACGTGCTCACCAGCGAGCTCATCTCGGAGACCCTCGACTACCCGCTCTCGCTCACCAGGACCGACGGCCGGTGGGCGGTGCGCACCGCGGCGCGACGGGCCGTGATCACCGGCTGACCGCAGCCAAAATGGGAATAGTCCGCAACCCGGTCTCGCGGCCTCCACGCGGTGGTACGTTGCGCTTGTGAGCCGCATCGTGTCGGTGGCTCCGGTCGTGCCCGACCGGAGTTACAGCCAGGGCGAGATCACCGCGGCTCTGCTCGCGATGATCACCGCCGATCCAGGGCGCCAAGCGGTCATGCGCCGCATCCACGCATCCAGTGGGGTGGAGACGCGGAACCTCGTGATGCCGCTCGAACGGTACAGTTCGATCGCATCGTTCCAGGAGTCGAACGACTTCTTCATCGCCGAGGGCACGACGCTCGCCGAGCGCGCGCTCACCGGGGCCCTCGCCGCGGCCGGGCTGCAGCCGACGGACGTCGACTTCCTGCTCTTCACCTCGGTCACCGGCATCGCGGCACCGTCGATCGACGCGCAGCTCGTGCAGAGACTCGGGCTCCGCAGCGACGTCAAACGGCTGCCGAGCTTCGGGCTCGGGTGTGTGGCCGGCGCGGCCGGGATCGCGCGGGTCAACGACTATCTGGTCGGCCATCCGAACGAGGTGGCCGTGCTGCTGTCCGTCGAGCTCTGCTCGCTCACGGTGCAGGCCAGCGACGACTCGATGGCGAACATCGTCGCCAGCGGCCTGTTCGGCGACGGGGCCGCCGCCGTGATCATGGTGGGCGACCAGCGCGCGAAGCAGCTGGGACTGCCCGGCCCGGAGGTCGTCGACACCCGCAGCCGCATCTACCCGGACACCGCGGACGTGATCGGCTGGGACATCGGAGGCACCGGGTTCCGCATCGTCCTCAGCGCCGGTGTTCCCGAGGTGATCGACCGCAACTTCGCCTCGGATGCCGAGGGCCTGCTGGCCGCGCACGACCTGACCATCGGCGACGTCGGGGCCTGGGCGGCGCATCCGGGCGGCCCGAAGGTGCTCGAAGCGTTCTCGCGGGCGCTCGACCTGCCGGACGGCGCGCTCGACGCCAGCTGGCGGTCGCTGGCGCGCGTCGGCAACCTGTCGTCCGCCGCGGTCCTGCACGTGCTGGCCGAGCTGATGGATGCGCACCACGCGCCGGGCACGAACGGCCTGCTCTTCGCGCTCGGCCCCGGCGTCACCGCCGAGCTGGTGCTGCTGCGCTGGTCGGACGACGCCGTGCCTGCCGCCCCGGCGATCGGCGCGGCGGCGTGATCCTCTACACGATCCTGGTGCTCGCCACCGGCGGCGAGCGCATCGCCGAGTTGATCGTCTCCTCTCGCAATGCCGCCTGGTCGTTCGCGCGCGGAGGGGTCGAGTTCGGCCGAGGGCACTTCCCGCCGATGGTGGCGCTGCACACCGGGCTGCTGCTGGCCTGCCTGGCCGAGGTGTGGTTCGGCGACCGTCCGTTCATCCCGTGGCTGGGCTGGCCGATGCTGGTGCTCGTGCTCGCCAGCCAGGCGCTGCGTTGGTGGTGCATCGCCGCGCTCGGGCCGCGCTGGAACACGCGGGTCATCATCGTGCGCGACCTTCCACTGGTGACGCGTGGGCCGTACCGCTGGCTGAAACACCCCAACTACGTCGCCGTGGTGGTCGAGGGCTTCGCGCTCCCCCTCGTGCACACGGCGTGGATCACGGCCATCGCCTTCACCGTGCTGAACGCCGTGCTGCTGCTGGCCGTGCGCATCCCGTGCGAGAACAAGGCACTGGCCTCTGTGGAGCCGGCGCGGGCATGAGTGACCGACCCGGCCTGATCGTCGTCGGGGCGGGCCCTGTCGGGCTGGCGTGTGCGATCGAGGCGCGGCTGGCAGGCATCGAGGTGCTGGTGATCGAGGCGAGGGACGACCCGATCGACAAGGCGTGCGGCGAGGGTCTGATGCCGGGAGCGCTGGCCGCGCTGCACCTGATGGGGGTCGACCCCGCCGGCCATCCGCTGTCCGGGATCGCATACCTGGACGGGTCGCGCAGGGTCGAGCACGCGTTCGCCCAGCGGAAGGGCCGCGGCGTGCGCAGGACCGTGCTGCAGCAGGCGCTCGCCACCCGCGCCGTCGAGCTGGGCGCGACCGTCGAACGGGCCCGCGTCGTCGGGGTGGACAACGGCACGGACGCCGCCACCGTGACCATCGCGAGCGATGCGGCGCACCCGGCCGGCGGCACCCGCACGGCCCCGTGGCTGATCGCCGCGGACGGGCTGCATTCCCCGCTTCGCCGCCTGGCCGGCCTGGAGGGCAGGCAGCAACCGGATGCGCGCCGCCGCTTCGGCGTGCGCCGCCACTACGCGATCCCGCCGTGGACCGACCTGGTCGAGGTGCACTGGGCCGACGACGTCGAGGTGTACGTGACGCCGGTCGACGACAACCTCGTGGGCGTCGCAGTGCTCGGCCCCCGGCCGCTCGACCAGGATGCGGCCCTCGCGAGCATCCCGCAGCTGGCCGACCGGCTGGCGGGGGTGGATGCGGTCAGCTCGGTCCGCGGGGCAGGCCCGCTCCTGCAGCGCACCACGAGACGCACCTCCGGCCGCCTGATGCTGGTGGGAGACGCCTCCGGGTACGTGGATGCGCTCACCGGCGAGGGGATGCGCGTCGGCTTCGCCCAGGCGCGCGCCGCCGTCGGCGCCGTGCTCGCGGCAGACCCGTCGCAGTACGAGAGGGCCTGGCGCACGACCACCAGGGACTTCCGGATGCTCACCTCCGCGCTCGTCACCGCCGCCCGCTCCCCGCTCCGCGGGCGCATCGTGCCGACTGCAGCGACGCGCCCCCGCCTCTTCGGGTCGATCGTGGAGCGGCTTTCGCGCTGACGACGGCGCTCCGTATAGTATGTGACACGGTCGCTAGTCAGATGCGGTATTTTGCGAGGTGCACGATGGTCGATGCAGTCCAGCCCGAGGGGGACGCGACGAACGACAGGGTGCCCGACATCATCTCCGAGTTCCGGCTCCAGCCCACCACGGTCGCCGGGGTGACCGGGCTGTCGCGCCGCACCACGATCACGTTCTACCTCACCGAAGGTCTGCGCAACCGCGCGAGGTCGGCCTACCGGGCCACCTCGTTCGAGGAGAAGGACAGCAGCTGGTCCGAGATGCTCAACAAGGCGCTGGTGGCCGAGATCGAGCGCCGCGAAGCCGCGTACAACGACGGCACGGAGTTCGCCGGAAGCGACGAACCGCTCACTCCCGGCCGCCCGATCGGGTTCTAACGCTTGTCGAGCGTTCCCAGCTTGTCTCCGCCGTTCTTGTAGACGGTGAGCGTGTCTCCGTCCACCTTCGCGGTGTGCGCGAGGTTCAGCCACGGCGTGACGCCCTCGCAGGCCTTCAGCGTGGAGGCGAACGGCCCGAACGTGAACGTGTCGCCCGAGATGGTGCCCTTGCCGCTCATGTCGTTGCACCCGTCGTTCCCGTGGAACGTGCCGTCTGACTCGATCGTCAGGGACGGCTTGCCCGCCGTGTCCTCTCCCCACGAGCCGGTGAACGATGAGCCGGACGACGAGCATCCTGCGAGGGCGGCCAGCACCAGTGCGGCGGCGACGGCGATGGCGGGGCGGACGAACCTGACGGTCTTCATGGCTAAAACCTAGTGGTGGTGAGCTTCCAGCGGAATGCTTGCGCACTCTCGTTTCCGTACCGATTGCGTCGCGCCGCTGCGGGGGTAGCGTGACGGCAATGACAGACGACCAGAGCACGCACGAAGACGACCTCGCCACCATCGCCGAACTCATCTCGGCGTCGCGGGTGGCGCTGCTGACCACGCAGACCGCATCCGGGGCATTGCACTCCCGCCCACTCGCCACCCAGAAGGCAGAATTCGACGGCGACCTGTGGTTCTTCACGCAGGATCCGAGCCCGAAGGTGGCCGACATCCACGCGCATCCCCAGGTGAACGTGTCGTACGACACCGGCAAGGGCTACCTGTCGCTGGCCGGCACGGCAGAGCTCGTGCACGACAGGGACAAGGTCGACGAGCTGTGGACCCCGGCGATGGACGCCTGGTTCCCCGACGGCAAAGACGACCCGTCGGTCGCGCTGCTGCACGTGAGTGCCGAGTCCGCCGAGTTCTGGGCGTCGCACGAGCCGGGCATCGTGAAGGTGTTCAAGATCGCCAAGGCGACCGTCACCCGCACCCGCCCGGACATCGGCGAGAACAAGACGGTCGAGCTCTAGAGTTCGACCCTGGCCGTCCCACTGGCCCATTTTGCTTATAAACATCTGAAATTACATCTTTCGATTCTTAATGCTACGGTCGTTCGAGATCGACGAGCGAAGACGATCGGGCGCACCGCTTGTTCCGCTCGATTGATCTGCTCCACACACAAGAGGAACGATCGGAAGAACGATGAAACACCAGAGGCTTACACGCGCTCGCATGGTTGCCGCGGTAACGATGGCCGTGGGATTGGGCGCGGGCAGTGTCGCGGCCGCTGCCCCCGCTTCAGCGGCAGACTACTCGCCGCCCTGCGGCAAGATCAGCCTGGCGACATGGTCAGCGAAGAACGTCAGTTGCTCCAAAACGATTCGCCACGTCAACTACGTCAAGAACGACGGTTACTACTACCACGCCTGGGTTTCCAAGGGCGCCACGTCCACGGCTTCGCGCTGCTACATCGGTGCCAATAAGACGAGCTTCCAGGTGAACGGCGACGGCGGCCTGACCGGCTACGGAATCTAGCACCTGTATTTCGTTGTGCCGGGGCGTGAAGCGTCTCGGCACAACGACGGAAGATGAGGATAATCCCATGCGAAAGGCGCGCGCATTGGTCGTGGCGAGTATCGGCCTCCTGTGCCTGAACGGCTGTTCGACCGAGCCTGCTCATCCTGCCCCGAGTGTTGACGGGGCGCCCACGTTCACTGGGCCGTGGTCGGCGGCCTTTGCGGACGCTTGGTCGAACTCGAGTAACCAGCTCCAGCGCGCCATCCTCAGCGATGAAAAGATCTCGGAACGCGAAAACCAGGAAGTGCAAGACCGATTCGCTTCCTGCATGGACGGCTTGGGCGCGACCGTCACGTGGGACTCCGACGGTGGCTTCCGCGTCGCCCCGAAGAACAACGCCGACTCGAGTACAGAGATGACCGAGTCGGTGACGAAATGCGAGTCGGAAACAACCGGTCCCATCAGCCAGCTCTTCTACCAGGTGAGGAGCAACCCGGACAATCGCGATATTTACGAGCTCATCGCCTCGTGCCTCGTGTCCAAGAAACTGGTCGAATCGACGTACAGTGCCCGCGACTATCAGAGCGATTTCGAGTCGGACACCTTCCCATTCTCACCGACGGATGAAGCGTTCAAGAAGTGCAACGTGGATCCGTTGGGTTTGAATCCACAAGCTCCTCACTGATGAGTCGGCTGAGACGCAGCGCAACCCTCCTCTCCCTCGCGGGGGTGGGCGCAATCGCTATCGGCGCGACAGTCGGCGTCGCACTCACACCGCAACAACGCCCGGCCACGCTCGCAAGCCCCAGCCCGCACGACCACATCGATGTGACCTCCGAGGAGTTTCTGGATTCCGCACCTGTCGAGATCGAAGTCACGACATCTGCGTCCGGCGATGCACGCATCCCGCGAGCAGGAGTGCTTTCCCGAGCCGATTGCCGATCGGGCTCGGCGCTCGAGTCGGGCGTCAACGCATTCTCAATCGAGGGCGAGCCGCTGCTCAACCTGGTGATGCCGCTACCGTTGTGGCGCGACCTTGAACTGGGGGAGGCAGGAGCGGACGTGGATTCGCTGCGTGCGGGCCTCCGGGCGCTCGGGGACGATCTGGATGAACACGGTCCGGTGACAACGATGCTCGTGAAAGCCCTGAACAACAGGTTGGCGTCCATCAACGCTCCCGGTCGCGTGTCCGGTGTGAGTCACGAATCGATTGTCTGGCTCGGCTCGGCGGTTGCTGTCGCTTCCTGCCCGGTGACCGTCGGAACGCACCTCCAAGCGGGCGATGTGATCGCCGAATTCGTGCCAGCGGTCGAGTCAGCGCGGGTGACGCGACTCCCCGGCGGGCTGGCGGAGCGTCGGTATGTCGTCGAGGTCGACGGGCAGGTCTTCGACCTCGACAAAGACGGAACGCTCGCAGATCCGGCGCGGCTTGCGACAGATCCCGCCCTCAACCGCGTTCGAGACACTGCAGCAGGCGGTCCCGACTCGCCCTCGCGCACGGTTCACGGCGAGTATCGGCTCGCTGAGCCGCTTGACGTGCTTGTTGTCCCCCCGAGCTCCGTGATCCTTGCGGCCGGCACAGCCGGCTGCGTGATTTCGGGCGACAGGCAGGTGAAAGTCCGCATCGTGGGGTCTGAGCTGGGAAAGACGATGGTGGTTCCAGCGGCGCCAGAGCGACTCCGCTCGGTCCGCGTACAGCCCGAAGCATCGTGGACATGCACGTAGAACTGGAGCATGTCGGACATCGCTTCAATCGTTCAGCGTGGTTGTTCCGCGACCTTTCTCTGTCTTTGCATCCGGATCGCCTCTATGCCCTGACCGGACCGTCCGGGTCCGGCAAGAGCACGCTGCTCAGCATCGTTTCCGGACACGTGAGCCCGGCGGTCGGATGGGTCCGCCGGATCGGCGTCAGTCGTGTGCAGTGGGTGTTCCAGAACCCGTTCGGCGATCCACGACGATCAGTGCTGGATCTGGTGTGCCTTCCGCTCCTGTCGCTTGGGATGCCCCGAAGGGACGCGAGGATCGCCGCTGCGACGCTGCTCGATGAGTTCGGCCTGGCTGAGCACGCGATGAGTCGCTTCTCGACGCTCTCCGGCGGACAAGCGCAGAGACTCATGCTCGCGCGGGCGATCTCCGCACAGCCGGACCTGCTCCTCGTCGATGAGCCGACCGCTCAACTCGACTCACAGACAGCGGAGACCGTGATCGGCGCATTGGGCAGGCTCGTGAGCAGGGGCGCAATCGTTGTCGTCGCAACCCACGACGAGCGCACGGTCCGAGCGTGCACGGACTCGATCGAACTGATGCGGTCAACGCGATGAGGCTCGGTGACATCGTCGGCGAGGCTCTGCGCAATGTCGCCACCGGGACCGCGCGAACCTTCCTGCTGGCCTTGATGTTGAGCGCGCTCTGCGTGTCCCTCGCATGCTTCGACGGCCTCATCGCCCGGAACGCGCTCGAGAGGGCCACCGCATTCGTCGCCTCAGGGGGCTCGACGCTCGTTCTCAACTCGAAGAACGGCATTGATGGCCGGCGATGCGACAATCTCTCCTCCCTCAGCAACGTTCAGGCCGCAGGTGCCACACGGGCCAGGAACTCCAAGGTCGTCGCGCGAGCGTTGCCATCGTCAGGCATCCCCACGTTCGAGGTGACGACGGGGTTCCTTCGCGTTCTGAATGCGGAACCGACCGCGGGGCGAATGGGTGTGTACGTGTCGTCGCAGGTGTCCGACGAACTGGCGCTCTATGTCGGAGACACGTTGCCGTCGACGAAAGGCGACATCCCGGTGGCCGGCACGTTCACCCATCCGGACGATGGACGCCGGAGTGGGTATCAGTACTCAGTGCTCTTTCCATCCGTGCCTTCCGGCGGATACGACGAATGCTGGGTGTCAGTCTGGCCACAAGACGGGTCGATCGCCTCGCTATTGTCGCTCGTCGCCTTGACGCCGACGACCGACAGCGAACCTCCGACGCTCTCCCAGCTGAATTCGACGGGCGGGGTTCGCTTCGACGGGGGCGACGACTACCAGGAGCGGCCGTCGCGGTTCTCCGATATCGCTGCCGCAATCGGTGCGCTCCTTCTCGGAGTCGGTGCGATCAGACTGCGAAGGCTCTCGCTGACCTCTGCCAGGCACCTCGGCATGGGCGCCACCGCGCAGACGCTGATGCTCGTGATCGAGTATCTTCTGTGTGGGCTTGTTGCAGTCGTCCTCACAACTCAGGCCCTTGTGTGGTGCGTGTCGGACCTGAACACGGCGGATGTCCCTGCAGTGTTCGCAAACCTTGTCCGCATTCCCATCGCGGGACTGATCGGCGGCTTGGCAGGAACCGTGATCGGCGTCGCGTTTGTGCGGGAGCGCCAGTTCTACCGCTATTTCACGAACCGGTAGACATCGGCGAGAACAAGACGGTCGAACTCTAGAGCACGACCCTGGTGGATGCGCGCAGCGACTCCCGCGCGGCCAGCGCGACCCGGAGCGCGTCCACCGCTGCGCTCGTGGGGCTGCGGTCCGGGGCGACTCCCGCGCGCACGCAGTCGAGGAAGTACGCCGCCTGCGCGACGAACGGTTCGCCGTCGGCGGGGAGCAGCGCATCCACCCCGTCTGTGCCGACGACATCGAGGCTGGTGCTGAACGCGAAGCCCTCCGGCAGGTCGCCGACGGTGAGGACGGTGGCGAGGCCGCCGCCGGCGTACTCGATCGTGGTGGAGACGGGGGCGCCGTAGCCGCCGGGCGAACGCACGGCCGTCACGGCCAGCGGGGTGCCGAGGTGGAGGTTGGCCTGGTCGAAGTCGTGGATGGCGAGGTCGACCACCAGGCCGCCGGACCGCTCCTCGTCGGCCATCCACTCCGGCCGGTGCGGCGACGACGTCATCCGCGTCGCCCGCAGGGCGCGCACGGTGCCGACCCCTCCGGCGGCGACCCGCCCGGCCAGCGCGGCGTATGCGGGGAAGAACCGCACGACGTGGGCGACCATCAGCACACCGGATGCGCGGGACGCGGCCTCCTGCACGGCCAGCGCGTCGTCCAGGGTCAGCGCGATCGGCTTCTCGAGCAGCACGTTGCGACCGGCTGCGAGCGCGCGGATGGCGAGGTCGGCGTGCGTCGGCGTCGGGGTGCAGACCGACACGATCGTGACGGCGGGATCGGCCAGTGCGTCGTCGAGCGTGGTCGCCCAGCGTGCATCCGGAGCTGCGGCGAGCGACGGGCGGCGGCGGGGCGACACCACGGAGAGCACCGGGATGCCGAGCACGGACCAGGCGCGGGCGTGCGCCTCGGCCATCCGCCCGGCGCCGACGATCGCGACGCCGTGCGCCACCGCGCCGGTCGCCACCGCGCCGGTCACCACCGCGCCGGTCACCGCACCACGCGGTTGATCTCGGCGGCGTCGAACAGCTTGTCGAGCACCAGGCGTCCTGCGCCCCGGATGCCCGCCCTGTCCTTCGCCACCGACACCGCGATGTCGAGGTCGTCCGTGACCATCGGCAGGCACTCGAAGTAGATGGTCGAGCGCACGCCGGCGACGAACGCCTCCGCCTCGCCCAGGATCCCGCCGAGCACCAGCCGCTGCGGGTTGAAGAAGTTCATGATCGTGGCGAGCACCCCGCCGACCCGGCTGCCGGCCTCGCGCAGCATCTGGGTGGCCAGTGGATGCGCGTCCCGCGCCAGCGCCAGCACCTCGCTCGTGTCGGCGACCTCCACCCCCGCGTCGCGCAGGGCCTGGACGATCGCGGCGCCACCGGCCACCGCATCCAGGCAGCCGGTGCGGCCGCAGGAGCACAGCACGGGCGGAGCGCCGGGCACGCTGACGTGGCTGATGTCGCCGGCCATGCCGTGGTAGCCGTGGTACAGGCCGCCGAGCGCGATCACGCCGCAGCCGATGCTGGATCCGGCCTTGACGAAGACGAGGTGCTGCACGTCGTCGCCGAGGCTGTCGTGCTCGCCGAGGGCCATCAGGTTGGCGTCGTTGTCCGTGGCGGAGGGGAGGCCGCTCAGCTCGGTCATGGCTGCGGCGACGTCGACGCCGTTCCAGCCGGGCATCCTGGACGGGGAGACCATGCGGCCGGTGGTCGAGTCGACGGGCCCGGGGAGGCCGATGCCGTAGCCGCGGAGGCGCTGGCCGGGTTCGGCGTGCTCTGCGACGAGTTCGTCAGCCACGGCCATGATCCAGGTGAGGATGCGCTGGGGCCCCTGGCCGATGTCCATGTTCTCGTTGCGCACCGCGATGAGGCGGCCGGAGAGGTCGATCAGGCCGAAGGTGGCGTGGTGTGAACCGAGGTCGACCGAGCAGACGACGCCGCTGCTCGGGTCGACTTCGAGGGTGCGAGGGCGGCGGCCGCCCTGCGAGACGCCCTCCCCCGCCTCCCGGATGTATCCGGAGGCGATCAGGGCGTCAATGCGCTGGGCGACCGTGGACGGGGACAGTCCCGTGCTGCGCGCGATCTCGGCCCGGGAGCGGGAGTGGCCGGAGCGGATCAGGTCGAGGATGACGCCCGCGTTCGAGCCGTGGCCGGGCTGTGCGTCGATCGTGCTCGTCGCGTCAGTGATTCTGCTCATGGCGCCGATCGTTCTCCTCTGAAGACGTGTGAGTTGAGGATACTGTACCGACTTTCTCCGAATTTGGATTAAGTAATTCCAATATTGCGTAAAAGCAGGATTACTTAGTACGCTTTCCGCAACCCGACCGCCAGGCCACTCGACCAGGCCCCATCAATGACGACGCGAGGAACCCGCATGACAGCAGCACCCGAACAGCAGCTCATGGTGAGCCTGCGTGCCGTCGACAAGCACTTCGGCGAGCTGCACGTGCTGCAGAACATCGACCTCGACGTGCAGAAGCGCGAAGTCGTCGTGGTCGTCGGTCCCTCCGGCTCCGGCAAGTCCACCCTGTGCCGCTCGATCAACCGCCTCGAGACCATCGACTCCGGCGAGATCCGCGTCGACGGCGAACTGCTCCCCGTCGAGGGTGCGGGGCTCGCCCGCCTCCGCGCCGACGTCGGCATGGTCTTCCAGTCGTTCAACCTGTTCGCCCACCGCACCATCCTGGACAACGTGACCCTCGCCCCGATCAAGGTGCGCGGCACGAAGAAGGCGGAGGCGGAGAAGGAGGCGATGGTCCTCCTCGACCGCGTCGGCATCGCAGACAAGGCGCACAGCCACCCCGCCCAGCTCTCCGGCGGCCAGCAGCAGCGCGCCGCCATCGCCCGGGCGCTCGCCATGCACCCCAAGGTCATGCTCTTCGACGAGCCGACCAGCGCCCTCGATCCCGAGATGGTCGGCGAGGTCCTGGATGTGATGACCTCGCTCGCCAAGGAGGGCATGACGATGATCGTCGTCACCCACGAGATGGGCTTCGCCCGCCGCGCAGCCGACCGCGTCGTCTTCATGGACCGCGGGCAGATCGTCGAGCAAGCCGCACCCGCCGAATTCTTCGACTCGCCGCGCTCCGAGCGCGCCAAGTCGTTCCTCGCTTCCGTCCTCTCGCACTAGCGAACGGAAGGCTTCGCCCTGCACCACCCGATCGCATCCCGATCGAACCCATTGGAAAGGACGCACCACATGATCCGCAGCATTACCCGCAGGAAGGCAACGGCCGCCGGAGTCCTGCTGGCAGCTGTGACGCTCGCCGTCACCGGCTGCTCATCCGGCACCACCAGCCTCCCCGGCAGCAGCTCGAGCAGCAGCTCGTCCAGCGCAGACTCGCCCTTCGCCGACGCCCCCGTCGCGAAGGCCGACCTCATCCTCCCGGGCTCCACGATGGAGAAGATCAAGAAGCGCGGCAAGCTGATCGTCGCAGAGGCGCTCGACGCCCCGCTGCTCTCGCAGCAGGACCCGACGAACCCCGACCAGGTGACCGGCTTCGACGCCGACCTCGCCAAGCTGCTCGCCACGTACATCCTGGGCAAGCCGAACGTCGAGATCGTCCCGCCGGCGTCCGAGACGCGTGAGGCGATGCTGCAGAACGGCACCGTCGACGTGGTCTTCAACACGTACACGATCACCGAGGAGCGCGCGACGCAGATCGACTTCGCCGGACCGTACTTCGAGTCCGGCTTGGCCGTCGCCGTGAAGAGCGACAACACCTCGATCAAGTCCGTCAAGGACATCGACGGCAAGAACGTCATCGTCGGCGCGAACACCCCCGCCGTCACCGAGGTGCCCAAGGTCGCCCCGAAGGCCAAGGTGACCGCGTTCGCCACCGACCCGGCCGCCGTCCAGGCCCTCATCCAGGGCCGAGGAGAGGCGTACCTGCAGGACTACACGCTCCTCGCCAGCGACGCGGCCAGCGAGAAGCAGATCAAGGTCGTCGGCGAGCCCTTCACGAAGGAGCCGTACGGCATCGGCCTGCAGCACGGAGACTCGGACTTCAAGTCGTTCATCAACGACTGGCTGAAGACCATCCAGAAGGGCGGCCAGTGGGGCAAGGCGTGGAAGACCACGCTCGGCACCGTGACCGACTCGGCCATCCCGACCCCGCCGGAGATCGGTTCCGTCCCCGGCTCCTGACCGGAGCCCCCGGGTTCCCCCGGCTCGGGGACTCCCTCAGCTCGGGATGCGCGCGGTGCGACCACACACGCCCGCGCGCATCCCGACCCACCATCCCCGTCTCCCCGCAGTGAGTGAGCAATGAATCCCCTGATCGACAACCTCGGAGCGATCGTCCAAGCGCTCGGCACGACGCTGATGATGGCGCTCATCGCCGGTGTCTGCTCGATCGTGCTCGGCGTCCTCGTGACGGTCGCGCGGGTCAGCCCCATCCCGATCCTGCGCGCCGCTGCGTTCCTGTACGTGCAGTTCTTCATCAACGTCCCGCTGCTCGCCCTGCTGCTGCTCGCCGTGTTCGCGCTGCCGGATGCGGGCCTCCTCCTCCCCCTGACGCCGACGGCGATCATCGTGCTCACCGTCTATGAGGCCGCGTACGTCGCCGAAGCCGTGCGCTCGGGCGTCAACACCGTCTCGGTCGGCCAGGTCGAAGCGTCCAGAGCCCTCGGCTTCACGCTGAGCCAGTCGCTGCGGTTCGTCGTCATCCCCCAGGCGCTCCGCGCCGTCGTGCAGCCCATCGGCAACGTGATGATCGCCCTCGCGATGAACACGGCGCTCGCGGCGGCCGTCGGCGTCGTCGAGCTGACCGCCGAGGTCAACAAGATCAACCTCATCGCCGCGCAGCCCATCCTGATCTTCTCCGGCGCAGGCATCATCTACATGGCCATCGCCCTGGCGATCGGCCTCGCGGCCGGCTGGGTCGAACGAAAGGTGGCGATCGTCCGATGACCGCTCAGCTCATCCCCGACCGTCCGGCTGCGCGTCCGGCGAAGGCGAAGCGCGCGAAGAAGCGCACGTACGCCGCCTCCTTCATCTACGACCAGCCCGGCCCCCGCGGCCGCAGGAACATCCTGATCGGCTCGATCGTCAGCAGTGTGGTCTTCGCGCTGATCATCGGCGCCGGACTCTGGCAGTTCGCGGCGCACGGTCAGCTCGACCCCGCGCGCTGGCAGCCGTTCACCGACTGGGCGATCTGGCAGTACCTGCTCGTCGGCCTCCTCGGGACGCTCCAGGCCGCGGCCATCGTCGCCGTGCTCGGCGGGGCGCTCGGCGTGCTGCTCGGTCTCGGCCGGATGAGCCACCAGCGCTGGCTGCGCTGGCTCTGCTCCGCATACATCGAGATCGCGCGCACCATCCCGGTGTTGCTGATGATCTACCTGATGCTGTTCGGCCTGCCCCAGATCGGCATCAACCTGCCGACCCTGTGGAAGCTGGTCGTGCCGCTCACCATCGCCAACTCGGCCGTCTTCGCCGAGATCGTCCGCGCCGGCGTCGGCAGCCTTCCCCGCGGCCAGCGCGAGGCAGCGCTCAGCCTCGGGATGCGCGGGGCGCAGGCCATGCGGTTCGTCGTCCTCCCCCAGGCGTTCCGCAACGTGGCGCCGTCGCTGATCACCCAGCTGGTCAGCCTCCTCAAGGACACGTCGCTCGGCTACATCGTGGCGTTCACGGAGCTGCTCTACCGTGGGCAGGTGCTCGCCTCCTTCCTGCACCTCCTCATCCCGACGTACATCGCCGTGACGTTCATCTACCTGGTGGTCAACGGCAGCCTCTCCGCCCTGGCGTCGCGTCTGCAACGCGGCTCTCGCCGACGCCCTTCGACACAGCCGGCGCTGCCCGGCCTGCCCGCAATCGATACGAAAGCCGCGAATGTCTGAGTCACCCACCGCCGTCCCCACCGCCCCCTCCGTCGGTTCGCTCGCCGAGCTGGCGACCGTCACCCGCTCCGGCCTGATCGAGAGCCGCCACTTCGGCAGCCTGGTCGCCATCGATCCGTCCGGCGCGACGGTTCTCGAACTCGGCACCCCGGATGCGGCGATCCTGCCCCGCTCCACGGTCAAGCCGCTGCAGGCGCTCGCCTGCCTCACCGCGGGCGCGCCGCTGTCCGGACCTGAGCTGGCCATCGCAGCCGGCAGCCACACCGGCGAGGACGAGCACGTGCGGGTGGTGCGTGCGATCCTCGACCGTGCAGGACTCGACGACTCCGCTCTCGGCTGCCCCGTCGACCGCCCGGAGGACGAGGCGACGTTCGAGCGCCTGGTCCGCGCCGGCGAGCCGCGCGCCCGCGTGCGGATGAACTGCTCCGGCAAGCACGCCGCGATGCTGCTGGCCTGCGCCGTGAACGGCTGGTCGACCCACGACTACCTGGACACCGCGCATCCCCTGCAGCAGCACGTGCGGGCCACGATGGCCGAGCTCACCGGGGTTCCTGTCTCCCACGACGCGATCGACGGATGCGGCGCCCCGCTCTTCGGCACCACGGTGCGCGGCGTCGCGCAGTCGTTCCGCGCCCTGGTGCAGGCCGAGGAGGGGACCCCGGCCGCGCAGGTCGCCGCCACGATGCGCGAGCACCCGTTCTACGTCGGAGGCTCCGGCCACCAGAACTCGACCCTGATGGAGACGGTGCCCGGCGCCCTCGCCAAGGGCGGAGCCGAGGGCGTCATCGGCGTCGCGGCCGCGGACGGCACGGCCGTCTCGATGAAGATCGTCGACGGCAGCCCGCGCGCCACCACCCTGCTCGCCCTGCGCGTGCTCGAAGCGCTCGGCACGGATATCTCGGGGGCCACCGCGCTCACCGCGCTGCCGGTGCTCGGCGGCGGAGTGCCGGTCGGCGCCATCGGCGTCGGCAGCGACCTCGCGGCAGCGCTGGAGCGCGTCGCGTGACCCTGGTCGAGATCTGCCTCGACGACCTCGACGGCGTCGCGGCGGCCGAACGCGGCGGAGCCGACCGCATCGAACTGTGCTCCGCACTCAGCGAGGGCGGCATCACGCCGTCGCTCGGCGCGGTCGCGGCAGCGCTGCGCCAGGTGACGAGCATGGGGATCAACGTGCTCGTGCGGCAGCGCGGGGGCGACTTCGTCTTCAGCGAGGCCGAGGTGTCCGCGATGGTCGACGACATCGTCGCCATGCGCGGTCTGCCCAACCCGTCCGGTGTTCCGCTCGGGTTCGTCATCGGCGCGCTCCGGCCGGACGGCACCATCGACGTCGCGGCGACGGCCAGGATGCGCGAGGCCTGCGGCGACGCGCCCGTCACCTTCCACAAGGCGTTCGACCAGACCCCGGACCTGCCGGCCTCGCTGGACGAGCTGATCGGCCTCCGTGTCGACAGAGTGCTCACCTCCGGCGGGGTGGCGACCGCCGCCGACGGCGCGGAGAAGCTGGCCGAACTCGTGGTGCGCGCGCGCGGACGGGTGACCATCCTCGCGGGCGGCGGTGTGCGCCCGGCGAACGTTGCCGAGCTGGTCCGCCGCACCGGCGTTCCCGAGGTGCACCTGCGGGCGAGCGAGGCCAGGCCCAGCGCATCCCGGGCCGCGGGTGGTGCTGCGACCGTGTACGACTCCGGATTCCGGATGGTCACGTCCTCCGCCGTGGTCTCCGCCGTGGTGGCCGAGCTGGAGCGGGTGGCGGCATGAGCGCATCCACTGCCGCGCAGGCCGAGGGCGGCCCCGTCGAGGCCGTGCTCGCCGTCGACCTCGGCGGCACCGCGATGAAGGGCGCCGTCGTCACGGCGAACGGTGACGCCATCGCCGAGCTGACCATCCCCACCCCCGCCGCCGACGTGGTCGACGCGCTGGTCGCCCTGTTCCACGCCCTGCGCTCCCTCGCGGACGACGCCGGATGCACGGTGATCGGCGCCGGAGTCGCCACCCCCGGCATCGTGGACGAGGAGCGCGGCGTCGTGCTCTACGCCTCCAACCTGGACTGGCGCGACGTCCCCCTCCTCGACACCCTCCGCGCCGAACTCGACGTCCCGGTCGCCCTCGGGCACGACGTGCGCGCCGCCGGGATCGCCGAGCGCCTGATCGGTGCTGCGCGCGGCTCGGACGACTTCGTCCTCGTGCCCATCGGCACGGGTGTCGCCGCCGCGTTGATCACCCGCGGCGGAACGGTCACCGGGGCGACGGGCGCCGCGGGCGAGTTCGGCCACATCCCGGTCATCCCCGGCGGCGAGGAGTGCACCTGCGGCCAGCGCGGCTGCCTGGAGGTGTACGTGTCCGGCGCCGGGCTGGCGCGCCGATACGCGGCGGCAGGCGGGGACGACCTCAGCTCGCGCGAGATCGTCGCGCGGCTGGGCACGGACCCGACCGCCGACCGCGTCTGGTCGGAAGCCGTCGACGTGCTCGCTCAAGGCCTCAACATCATGACCCTCCTGCTCGACCCTGCTGTGATCGTCCTCGGCGGCGGGTTCTCCCGCGCCGGCGACGCCCTGATGGTGCCCCTCACGGAGCGGATGAGCGCCGGGCTCGCCTGGCGTTCCCGGCCCCGTGTGGTGCGCAGCGAGCTGGGAGGCGACGCCGGACGGACCGGCGCCGCCATCCTCGCGTTCCGCGCGGCAGGTCGCAGCGACCTGCCGGCATCCTGGGCCGAGAGGTTCGAGAAGCAGCCCGTCCTGTCGGACTAGGCGGCCTCCCAAACCCCGTCGGCCTCAGGGATGCGGCGGTGGTGCTCCGCAGCCTCAGTGGATGCGGTGGTGGTGCGCAGCAGCCTCACGGTTGCGGCGGGCGAACAACAGCACGACTCCGGCCAGCGCGAGCAGCGCGGCCAGTGCACCGAGCCCGCCCAGCCCCGACACGTCGGAGCCGGTGGATGCGAGCATCCCGGCGGCGGTCGATGCGGTGCCGGCCAGGGCCGTCGCCGGGCCGACGCCTGCGGTGACGGTGGTCCCGTTGCCGTTACCGGTCGACGGGGTCGTTCCGGGCGTTCCCGGGCCGGTGGGCGTCACCGGGGTGCCGGGGTCGGTCGGGCCGGTGGGTCCGGTCGGCGTGGTCGGTCCGGTCGGGGTGGTCGGGCCGGTCGGCGTGGTGGTGGCGCCGGTGGTGCTGGTGTCGCCGATCACGCTGATCGCGTTGCCGCCGAGGGTCACCGGGATCCCGAGATCCACCGGCAGCTGGATGCCGCCGAGCAGTCCCCCGTCTCCGGTGGTCGTCGAGCCGCCGGTCCCGCCGGTCGAGCCGGTTCCGCCGGTGGTGGTTGCACCCGTGGAGCTGCTGTCACCGGCCACGCTGATCGCGTTGCCGCCAGCGGTCACCGGCACGCCTGCGCCGATGGGGAGCTGGATGCCGGAGAGCACCCCGTTCGCGCCCGTGGTGGTCGGTGCTGCGCCGCCTCCGCTGCTGCCAGCGGCCGGAGCGGTCGCGGTGGAGCTGGAGCTGGTGGAGTCACCGAGCACGCTGACGGCGTTGCCGCCGGCGGTCACAGGAACAGCGGCGCCGATCGGCGCCTGGATGCCCGAGGCGATGCCGTCAGAACCCGTGGTGGCCGGCGCTGAACCGCTGCCCGAGCCGGCCGAGCCGGCCGCAGGAGCGGTCGTCTTCGAACCGGAGGTGGTGGAGTCACCGAGCACGCTGATCGCGTTGCCACCGGCGGTCACCGGCAGTGCGGCGTCGATGGGCGCCTGGATGCCGGAGGCGATGCCGTCGGCACCGGTCGTGGTCGGCGCCGAACCGCTGCTCGTGCCCGCCGCAGGAGCGGTCGCCGTGGAGCCCGAGCTGGACGAGTCACCGAGCACGCTGATCGCGTTCCCGCCGACCGTCACAGGGACAGCAGCATCCACCGGCACCTGCGCACCGGAAGCGATGCCATCGGCACCCGTCGTGGTCGGCGCGGAGCCGGCACCACCGGCACCGGCAGCAGGAGCGGCCACAGCCGCACCCGAGCTGGACGAGTCACCGAGCACGCTGATCGCGTTCCCGCCCACCGTCACCGGCACAGCAGCATCCACCGGCACCTGCGCACCGGAGGCGATGCCGTCCGAGCCGGAGGTCGTCGCGCCGGTCGGCGCTGCGGCCTCGGGAGCGGCGGCTGCCGGAGCAGCGGTCGTCGAGTCGGCGCTGGCCGTGTCCCCGACCGCGCTGATCGCGTTGCCGGTGACCGTCACCGGCACGTTCACGTCCAGGAGCGCCTGCGTGCCCGAGAGCACGCCGCCCACTCCGGACGTGTCGACCGTGGCCGACGGTGCCGGTGCGGCGGCGGGTGCGGCGGTCGCCGCGTCCGCGCTGCTCGAGTCGCCGAGCACGCTGATCCCGTTTCCGCTGATCGTGACGGGGACCGTCAGGCCGACGACGGCCTGGGTCCCGGAGGCGGTGCCGTCAGATCCGCTGGTCTCGGCCGCGTTCGCGACACCGACACCCGCCAGTGACAACCCGCCGAGGAAGAGGGTGAACCACAGCCCCCTCGACACGTACTTGTTCATGGTCTTGCCTTTCGATTGAGTGGTGTGCTCCCACACGGGAGACTTCGGTCGCGTTCTGCCGCAGAAGGGCAGAGGCGACCCACTCAGTCGGGGCTGATGTCGTGGTCGGCGACGGGCGACGCCGGAAGACGGTCGTCGCCGTTGGCACCCAGCGGACCGCCGACGGCGGCCAGGGGTGCGATGAAGCTCTCGGGGATGGCGGCACCGGGTGCGGCACCGCCTGCTCCGGATGCGCCCGCCCCGCTGCCCGAAGACGGCGCGGGAGGCGCGGCAGGAGCCGGCCCGTGCGGGTCGGCAGGTGCGGCCGGCGCACCGTCGGGAAGCGTCGCAGAGCCGGCGCTCGCGAACGCCACGACCAGTGGATGCGCGCCCCCGCGTCCCGCAGCGAACGCTCCGAACCCAGCGGCGTCACCGAGGGCGGCAGCGCCGACCGGAACCCCGACCGGCCGACCACCGGCATCCACACCGGGAACGCCCGGAAGACCGTGCTCCCCCGGACCGCCGGCACCGGGCACGCCAGGACCGCCGGGCAGGCCGGGTCCTCCGGGCGTGCCGGGGAATCCCGGCGGCAGCACGATGGGCGTCCCGACCACCGGGTCGACCGCCTTCGTGGTGCCGTCGACCACCGCGGTGACCGTGTCGTCGACGGTCTTCGTGACCGGCGTGACGACGGTGGCGACCGGGTCGTCGCCGAGAAGATCGTTGGTGAGCGGGACGGAGTTGAGCACGTCGTCCACGACGCCGACGACCGGCGTGACCGTGGACGTCACGGGCGCCTGGTCCGCGATGCTGTCGAGGGTGTCCGCCACCGGCGTCGTCACGGTTGCGACCACATCCTGCACGGGGGCGGGAACCGCGGGGGCGACCGCCTGGGTCACCGACGCCGCCGTGTCCGTCACGCCGCCGACCACCGCGCCGACCGACTCGTCGACGCCGGAGACGAGGCCGCCGACCGCTCCGAGCACCGAGTGCACGGGCTGCGGAGGTGCAGGCTCGGCGGCGGATGCCTGCGACGAGCCGAGGAAGAAGCCGAGGATCGCGAGACCGGCACCGCCGATCAGAGACCCGATCAGGATGCGGGCAGGGGAGAAGGCGGTGGGCTGTTCAGCCGTGTGTACCAACCCGATCACCCCCTGACCGTTCGAGACAATCGGGACTGTACTCCCCCGTCTACCCGATCGGAAGAGTTTCTGTCGAGGATTCTTTCGCGGGGACTCCGGCCGCATCCAGGGCATCGGTGCGCGAACGCCGCGCCGCCAGCCCGGCGAACACCATCACCACCACGGCTCCCAGCGTGATCGCCGCCCCCGCCCAGAGCGGGGATGTGTAGCCGAGACCGGCCGTGATCGTCACCCCGCCGATCCAGGCGCCGAGCGCGTTTCCGACGTTGAACGCGGCGATGTTCGCGCCGGACGCGAGGGTCGGAGCATCCGGGGCGTAGTTCATCACCCGCATCTGCAGCCCTGGCACGGTCGCGAACCCGAACGCACCCATCAGCACCAGTGCGATCACCGCAGCGACCGGGTTGCCTGCGACCAGCGCGAACACCGCGAGGATCACCGCCAGCCCGGCGAGCTCCACGGTGAGGGTGAGGTCGAGCGCGCGGTCGGCGAAGCGGCCGCCGAGCGCGTTTCCGGCGAACAGGCCGACGCCGAACAGGATCAGCAACCACGGCACGGCACCGGATGCGAATCCGCTGACCTCCGTGAGGGTGAACGCCATGTAGGTGAACGCCCCGAACATCCCGCCGAATCCGAGGATGGTCACGACGATCGAGAGCCAGACCTGCCCGGAGCGGAACGCCCGCAGTTCGCTGCGGAGGCTGGGTGCTGCGCCGTCGGACGGGGCGCGAACACCCGTCCCGGACGGCACGAGAACGGCGACGCCGATGGTCGCGACCACCCCGATCACCGCGATGGCCCAGAACGTGGAGCGCCAGCCGAGCGCCTGCCCGAGCAGGGTGCCGAACGGGACGCCGAGCACGTTCGCGGCGGTGAGCCCGGTGAACATGATCGCGATGGCGCGCGCCTTCTTGTCCGGGGCGACCATCCCGGCCGCGACCACGGAGCCGATGCCGAAGAAGGCGCCGTGCGCGAGCGCGGCGAGCACCCGGCCGGAGAGCATGAACGCGTAGGTCGGCGCGAGGGCGGAGGCGGTGTTGCCCACGATGAAGAGCACCATCAGGCCGAGCAGCGCCGCCTTCCTGGGCAGCCGGTTGATCGCGGCGGTGAGGAACAGGGCGCCGACCACCACGCCGAGCGCGTATCCGGAGATGACCCAGCCCGCCGCCGCTTCGTTCACGCGGAAGTCGGCCGCCACCTCCGGCAGCAGACCGGCGATGACGAACTCGGTGAGGCCGATGCCGAAGCCGCCGAGGGCGAGGGCGATGAGGCCGATGGGCATGAGAACTCCTGTGCTGGTAGTCTGATAGTTGCAGGCGCGTTATAAATAGTTGCACATGCAATTACTTTCTGCAACCCGTGGATGCGCGCGCCGCACCACAGAACAGGGAGGTCCGCCGATGGGAATCACCGACGACGCCGTCGAGGTGCGCGCCCAGGGCTGGCGCACCCTCGCAGCGCTGCACAACTTCATCGAGAGCGAACTCGAACGCGCGCTCACCAAAGAGGTGCAGCTCTCCGTGGTCGAGTACACGGTGCTCGACGCCCTCAGCCGCCAGGACGGCTGGCACATGCGCATGCAGCAGCTCGCCCGCGCGAGCGCCCTCAGCCCGAGCGCGACCACCCGCCTCGTCAACCGGCTCGAAGAGCGCAGCCTCCTCACCCGCGTGCTCTGCGACGACGACCGCCGCGGCATCTACACCGAGCTCACGGCCGCCGGCCACCACCTGCTCGACGCGGCCAGGCCCATCCACGACGCCGCCCTCGAACGCGCGCTCGCCGAGGCGCACGACGTGCCCGAGCTGGCCGGGCTGATCTCGGCGCTGCCGCAGCTCGCACTGGTGCACTGACCGCTGGTGCACTGACCGCTGGTGCACTGACCCTCGCGGCACCCGCCGCCCCGAACCCCCTTTCGACGAAAGACCCTCCGATGCTCCGCACCATGTTCAAGTCCAAGATCCACCGCGCGACCATCACGCACTCCGACCTGCACTACGTCGGCTCCCTCACCGTCGACCTCGACCTGCTCGACGCGGCCGACCTCCTCCCCGGCGAACAGGTGAGCGTGGTCGACATCGCCAACGGCAACCGCTTCGAGACCTACCTCATCGCCGGAGAGCGCGGCAGCGGCGTCATCGGCGTGAACGGCGCGGCAGCCCACCTGGCCGAGGTCGGCCATCTGGTGATCGTCATCTCCTACGCCCAGCTGACGGACGAGGAGGCCCGCGCGTTCGAGCCGACGGTCGTCCACGTGGATGCGCAGAACAGCATCGTCGCGGTCAACTCCGACCCGGCCTCTGCGATCACCCCCGGCGTCGAGACCCCGCCGTTCGCGGTGCGCTGAGCCGGGCACTGGGCCGCGCGTCAGCCACCATCCCCAGCACCCGCCGTCAGCGCAAAATCTCCACCAGCGCGATCCAGCTGAACAGCGCAGCGCCCAGCAGCGCCACGATCGTCCCGATCGCCACGAGGTAGAGCGCGGCGGGCAGCGACAGCACCCCAAGCACGCCTCCGACCGCGAAGATCACCAGCGGCAGCACGAACGACACGATGTGCTGCACGTCGTACCGGTGGTACTCAGCTCCCCCTGGATCGTGGACGATCGCCCGCGACGCCATCACCGCGATCACCACCCCGATCGCCGTGCCGACCAGCGTCACGATCCCGTACCCCCACAGCGCCTGACCGGGGATGAGGGCCACGCACGCCAGCACGATGCCGAGGATCAGCGCAGCGACGGCGGCACCCGCCCGCGCGGCGAGGCCGCGCGATTCGGCGATCTGCTTGATGTTGACGGACAGCGCCACGATCAGCAGCCCGCCGAGGGCGGCACCCGCCCCGGCGATGGCCACGTTGAACTCCGCCCACGGCTCGAGCTGCGCATCCATGCCCACATGCTAGCCAGGGGACGCGCCGGGGGCGTATAAAGAGGCCATGAGCGAACCGATCGAGCAGTGGGTGGAACTCTATCGGCGGGCCTGGGAGTCCAACGATCCGGACGACATCCGGGCGCTGTTCACCGAAGAGGCCAGCTACCGCACCGAGCCGTTCGCCGAGCCGTGGGACGGCCACCTCGAGATCGTCGAGGGCTGGCTGGATGCGCAGGACGATCCGGGAGCAGCCACCTTCGAGTGGCGCGTGGCCGGCCGCGACCAGCACACCTACTTCGTCGAGGGCGTCACCGACTACCGCGACGGCCCCATCTACAGCAACCTCTGGGTGGTGAAGCTCGCCCCGGACGGCCGAGCGGAAGAGTTTACCGAGTGGTGGATGGAGCAGGAGCCCGCGCAGGGCTGAGCGGCACCAGCGCGGCCTAGAGCGCGCCGAGCCAGAGGCCGAGGCCCGCTGCGGCGAGCGCGAGCAGCATCATGCCGAACGCGTTGAAGGCGGCCGCCCGGTAGCGGCGCTGCTGGGCGAGGCGGACGGTCTCGTAGCTGGCCGTGCTGAAGGTGGTGTATCCGCCGAGGAAGCCCGTGCCGATGATCGCGCGCCATTCCGGCGGCAACCCGTTGGCGATGGCGAGTCCGGTGACCAGGCCGAGGAGGAACGAGCCCGTCACGTTGATCACGGTGGTGCCGAGCGGGAAGGCGACCGCGATCCGGCTGCGCAGCACCCCGTCGAGCACGAGACGTGCGACGGCGCCGAGGCCGCCCGCGACGGCCACCCCGACCACCAGCAGCGGCGTCACCGCGTCCGCCCGATGCGCGCGCCGAGCGCGATCCCGGCCACCGACGCCACCGCGCCGACCACGATCGTCGCGATGGCGTAGAGGATGCTGCCGCCGAGGTTCTGTGCCGCGATCAGGCCGTCCGCATCCACCGCGAACGCACTGTACGTGGTGAAGCCGCCCAGGATGCCCGTCCCGGCGAACAGGCGAACGCTGCGGCGCATCCCGTGGTCCGGTCCGTGCCTGGCGAGCGTTTCGAGCAGCCAGCCGAGCAGGAACGCGCCGACCACGTTGATCCCGAACGTCGCCACCGGCAGCCCGGCGAGCGGGGGGATCGCCGCCGAGATCAGGTACCGGGCGGTCGTGCCGAGCGCCCCGCCGACGAAGACCAGCCCGAGGTACTGCCAGCGCAGGTGCACGGGAGCTTGTCCGGTCGCGGCCATGCGGTATCCACCCTTCGGTCAGGAAGCGTAGGAACTATCAGCGGACGACGCGGTTCGGGCGCGAAACGGTCGCGGCCCCGGCGAGATCCATCGCCGTTCGCCCACTATACCGGCGGCCAATACCGGACCGGCGGGCTATACCGGCGGGTCCTCCCACGGCAGCGCGCCCTGCCCGGCCACCGGCGCGAGCGGCACCACGATCACCGGGCGGTGCTGCCGGTGCGCCAGGTGCACCGCCACGGAGCCGTTGAAGAACTCCCGGATGCTGCCCCGCAGCCCGGCCTCGCGCGTCCCGACCACGATGTAGCGCGCATCCACCTCGTCGGCCAGCCGGGTGAGCGCCCACGACGGGTCGCCGGCCAGCTGCTTCAGCTGGTACGGCACGCCCGTCCCGTTCAGCACCGACCGGATGCGCTCCTCCAGCTCGGGGTCGAAGGTCTCGTCTTCGACCTCCGGGAGGTCGGGGTCGTACGGCAGCGCGACCACGGTGCCGTCCACGTAACTGGACACCAGGTAGCGGTTCGGGTCGACGTTCGCGCAGATCAGGGGAACGTCGAGATCGTCGGCGAGGGTGAGTGCGTGCTGCAGGACCGTCACCGGCTGGCCGGGGACGACCGCGACGAGGATTCCTCCGCGCAGAGTGCTGTCATTGCCGCTCATGTCCCTAGTGTGCACCACGCCTGCCCTCGACGGCTGCAGGATGCTGGGGTACCGTCGCGGTAACGCGGCCGTACCGATCGCCGTGCAGAGAGAACGGGAGCCTGATGAGTTTCGACAAGCCGCCGCTTCCCCGCGAGCGACGCAGGACCACGAAAGGCTTGCGGCCTCTGCCCGAGCTGACGAAGGACCTCGTCGCGCAGCTGCGGAGACTGGTGGCGAGCGAGCTCGCCCTGTTCAAGTCGGAGATGGCGGCGAAGGCGAAGGCGGCCGGTGTCGGCGCCGGGCTGCTCGTCGCCGCGCTGATGTTCGTCTTCTTCGCGCTCTGCGCGCTGGTCACGACGGCCGTTCTCGCGTTCGCGCTGATCGTGCCGGCCTGGCTCGCCGCCCTGATCGTGGCCGGCATCCTGCTCGTGCTCGGCATCATCGCCGCCCTGATCGGACGGGCGAGCCTGAAGCGCGGCGTCCCGCCCGTGCCGGACGACCTCAAGCAGGAACTGGGCGACGACCTGCGCGCCCTGAAGGGAGAGCGACCGTGACCGACCGCCGACCCGAGCGGCCGCCGCTCCCCCAGGGCGCAGGCATCCCCACGATCAAGCTCGACCTGGAGCAGACCAGGGACGAACTGGCGTCGACCCTCGACGACCTGTTCGCGACGTTCAACCCCGGCGTGCAGATCCGGTCGCATCCCGTGCTGTTCGCCGGCCTGTTCCTCGGCGCCGTCGCCGCCGCGGCCGGTGCCATCGCCCTGCTGACGCGAGGCCGGTCGCGTGGCCGCTGAGCGCGGCGCTGTCGGGGTCGGCGTCGGTTCGTCGCGCGCGGAGGCGGTGGGCCGGATCGAGCGGATGCACCACGTCTCGTGGTTCCGTCTGCCGTGGGGGTTCATCCTCAAGCGCACGTTCCGCAGCTTCTCGCTCGACGCCTGCACCGACCTCGCCGCCGGCCTGACCTACTTCGCCGTGCTGTCGCTGTTCCCGGCGATGATCGCCCTGGTGAGCATCCTGGGCCTGATCGGTCAGAGTCAGGCGGGGATCGACGCGCTCTTCAAGGTGGTCGAGGAACTGGCGCCCGGCACCCTGGATGCGGTCAAGGGCCCGATCGAGAACCTGGCCGCCTCCCCGGCGAGCGGGTGGGGGCTTGTGGTCGGCATCGTGGGCGCCATCTGGTCGGCGTCCGGATACGTCGGCGGTTTCGGGCGAGCGCTGAACCGGGTCTACGGAGTGCGTGAGGGCCGCACGGTCTTCACGCTGCGACCTGTGCAGCTCGGCGTCACCGTCGCTGCCCTGGTGCTGATCGCGCTGATGGCCGTGATGCTCGTGGTGTCCGGCCCGGTCGCCACCGCCATCGGGAACGCCATCGGCGTCGGCACGACGGTGGAGGTGGTGTGGTCGATCGTGAAGTGGCCCATCATGATCTTCGCCATCGTGCTGCTGGTCGCCCTGCTCTACTCGGCGACGCCCAACGTCAAGCAGGCGAGGTTCCGCTGGCTCACCACCGGATCGTTCGCCGCGATCATCGTGCTCGGGATCGCGTCGGCGCTGTTCGCGTTCTACGTCGCCAACTTCGGCAGCTACGACAAGACGTACGGCGCGCTCGCCGGCATCATCGTGTTCCTGCTGTGGATCTGGATCGCAAACGTCGCCCTCCTCCTCGGCGCGGAGCTCGACTCCGAGATCGAGCGCGCCCGCCAGCTGGTCAGCGGCATCGAGGCGGACACTGTGCTGCGCCTGCCGCTCAAGTCGGACAAAGCCATCGTGAAGGCACGGGATGCGGAGTCCACCGACATCCTCGCCGCCAGGGAGATCCGCAAGCGCTACCGTTAGGCTCGCGCCATGAGCGAGCAACGACCAGGCACGAGCATCCCGGACTCCCGCGGGCGGACGGGGTTGCACCGGGTGGGCGCCGACCTCGACCGCAACCCGGATGTGCGCATCCGGAGCGTGGAGGTCACCTCCGACGGCTGGCACGTGCTGCGCCGCACCACCTTCGACTACCGCGGCCGCGACGGCGCGTGGACCACCCAGGCGCGCGAGACGTACGACCGCGGCAACGGCGCCACCATCCTGCTCTACGATCCGGATGCGCGCACCCTGCTGCTCACCAGGCAGTTCCGCTTCCCGGCTTACGTGAACGGCCACGACGACGGGATGCTCGTGGAGGCCGCCGCCGGTCTGCTCGACGACGACTCGGCCGAGGAGGCCATCCGGCGCGAGGCCGCGGAGGAGCTCGGCGTGACCGTGGGCGAGTTGACGCACCTGTTCGACCTCTACATGAGTCCCGGTTCCGTCACCGAGCGCGTGCACTTCTTCGCCGCACCGTACTCGGCGGGCGAGGTGCGCGGTGGCGGCGGCGTCGAGGAGGAGGGCGAGGAGATCGAGCCGGTGACCATCGGCTACGACGAAGCGCTCGACCGGATCGCCGACGGCACCATCGTGGACGGAAAGACCGTCATCCTGCTGCAGTGGGCGGCGCTCACCCTTTTCGGCGCGTGACGCCGGTCAGTGCGTGAAGCTCGACACCTGGCCCTCGGTGGGCATGGGGGCTTCGAGCGCATCCAGGTAGTCCGTGGCCTCCCGGATGTCGATCACCAGGCTCTCGGCGAGGTTGCGGCTCAGGCCGTTGCGCACGACGATGCGCTGCACCACCAGGTCGGAGAGGTCGTCCGGCATCGGGTACGCCGGGATCAGCCAGCCTTTCAGACGCAGCCGCTCCGACAGGTGGTAGAGGTTCCACTTGTCCGTGTGGCCGGGGGTGATCTGCCAGGCGAACACCGGGATGTCCGTTCCGTCGTTCCAGAGGGTGAACGCATCCATCGCCGCGATCTCGCCGGACAGGTAGACGGCCACGTCCTGGCAGGTCTTCTGCACCCGGTAGTAGCCGTCCCAGCCCAGCCGGAGGAACAGGTAATACTGCAGCAGCACCTGCGCGCCGGGACGGGAGAAGTTGAGCGCGAATGTCGGCATGTGGCCGCCGAGGTAGGTGACGTCGAACACCAGGTCCTTCGGCAGGTCGTCCACCGACCGCCAGATCACCCAGCCGAGCCCCGGGTACACCAAGCCGTACTTGTGCGCTGAGGTGCTGATCGACGCGACGCGCTCCACCCGGAAGTCCCACGCCAGGTCGGGCTGAAGGAACGGCGCGATCATGCCACCGGATGCGCCGTCGACGTGGATCGGGATGTCGAGCCCCGTCTGCTCCTGGATGCGGTCGAGGGCTTCGGCGATGGCGGCGACGGGCTCGTACATCCCGGTGTACGTGACGCCCATGATCGCGACGACGCCGATGGTGTTCTCGTCGACGTACTTCTCCAACTCGAACCCGTCGAGCACGCGGTGCTCGTCGCTGATGGGAACGAACCGCGGCTCCACATCCCAATAGTTGCAGAACTTCTCCCAGCACACCTGCACCGCACTCGACAGCACCAAGTTCGGCTTGTCGGTGGAGGCGCCCGCCGCGCGCCGGGCGTGCTGCCAGCGTCGCTTCAGCGCGAGACCGCCGAGCATGCACGCCTCGGACGACCCGATGGTGGAGGTGCCGATCGCTTTGTCCTGGTCCGGCGCGTTCCACAGTCCGGCGAGCATCGTCCAACAGCGTTTCTCGATCGCGGCGGTCTGCGGGTACTCGTCTTTGTCGATCATGTTCTTGTCGGCGGACTCGGCGTAGATCCTGTCGGCCTGCTCGTCCATCCAGGTGCCGACGAAGGTCGCCAGGTTGAGCCGCGAGTTGCCGTCGAGCATCGCTTCGTCGTGCACGATCTGGTACGCCGTCTCCGGAAGGGACTCGCTGGGCGGGAAGTTGTTCAGCGGGAAGTCGGTCGCCTCCCCCGCCCGCGCGAACACCGGATTGAGCTGGTCCTGGTCGCTGATTCCGGTGTGCGCGTGATGCGTCTCGCGCGGCGTGCCGGACGCCGAAGTGGTCATGGGGCAACGCTAGGCCCGTCGCGCGGCGAGCACCAGAGCCCCGGGGGGTCTCTCCGCTACGCGTGGAGCGCGTCGATGACGCCCTGCACGCGCCTGGCCCTGGTGTCCGCGCTCTTGGCACCGTCGACGGAGAGCGCGTGCGCACGCTGCTTGCTGTACGACAGGGCTGCCCATGCCTGCGCCGCCGCCGGGTCGGCCTCGAACGCTGCGGCGAGGTCGGCCGGCACCTCGACCGTGCGCGGTGCGTCGTCGACCTCGAGGGTGACCTCGACCTCGTCGCCCGCTCCGCGGCCCGTCGCCGCCCTGGTCTCGGAGTTGAACGAGATCAGGTAGCGGCCGCCCATCGACGCGATGGTGTTCCGGTAGCTGTACCCGCCGTCGATGGTCACCACGACCGGGACGCGCTTGCCCCGGTCGAAGCCGAGCACGACCTCTTCCGGCACGACGATGCCGACGTTGTTCCCGCCGCCGGCCGACAGGGTTGTTCGGAAGCTGACCACGGGTGTCCTCTCGCTGATGCCGGTGCCGTGCCGGCTACGGCCAGCGTAGAGGACGGCGCGCGGTGAGGCGAGGGCGCGATCGGCGGCGATCGGCGGCGGCGATCAGCCTCCGGCGAGCGTGGGCCCTGTGGCGTTGCCGAAGTCGATGTGCAGGTGGTTGCAGGTGTCGTCGAAGGGCTTGAAGTTCTCGACGCTGATCGACGACCGGCAGTTGATCTGGCCGAGGCCGGAGCCGTTCGGCACCAGCGGGTCGAGCAGGCGGATGAGTTCGAGAGAGCGCGAGTCGCCGCCGGTGAGCGGGGCGCCGTCGAGGAGGTAGAAGTCGACGGCGTGGCCGCCGCCGTTGGCGTAGTGGGACGACTCGGTCCCGGCGCCCTCGATCTGGCCGGTGCAGCGGCGGTTGATGTCGCTGACGCCCACCTGCGAGAAGTGCTGCAGTGCCACGGAGATGCTCTGCAGCACGCGGTAGTCCACACCGCATCCCGGAACGGCGTTGCCTTCGGCGAGGTCCGCGATCTCCGGGATGTGGTTGGGGGTCGAGCCGACGAGCCGACCGGATGCGACAGCACCCATGAGCTGAACGGCCAGCGCTTCGACGCTCGGCGACACCGAGGTGTTCATGGTCGAGTCGAGCATCTGCGGCGACTCGGCGATCTGCAGCCCGTCGCGGGAGACGACCTGTGCGGTGACGTCTCCGCTGGTGAGCGTCTGCACGGCGAGGGCGGTGCGGGCGTTGCCCATCGGCGACGCCTCGTTGGTGCTCGCGTATGCGGGCAGGGCGGCGGTGCCGAAGAAGGCGGTCAGCGCGAGGAGCACGGCGGCGTGGAAGCCGAACCGCTTGCGGTGCGTGACGTGCACCGTGCGGAAGATGCCCCGCGTGGGAGCGGCGGCGGGTCCCGGCTGTGCGGCAGCGCGCGCGGCGGCAGCGGATCGCCTGGTCGGCTTGACCACGATGCGCTCGCGCTTCGCGGGCCGCTGACGCTCGTGCTCGACGCGTGCCCGACGGCTCACGAACACCTGTCCGGGGTCTGCCGAGAGCTCCGCCGGCTCCTGGACGTCGACGACGACCGGAGCCCGATAGGTGCGGCGAGACCGCGACGGGGCACTGGACTGGGGCAAACCGTAGGCTTTCTGAGCGGGGGTAATGCGCCGGGCCTGGCGCAAACGCGTACTGACTAGTTTTACCCGATTTCGCCTGAAGGTTCCATCAACATGCATGGATTCCCCGGCCGCAGGGGCCCGTCCCGCGCGTTCGGGTCACGCAGGAATGGGCCCCTGACCGGGGGTTTCAGCACGGATCGCTCCGTGTCGATATATCCAAATCTACGGTGTCCGCGTTTTGGAGGACCGGTGGGGTACGGCTGTTACGACAGGGGTGCATGAACACCCCTGATCGCGACCGGTGTCAGCGGATCGCGACGGCCAGCTCGACGCCGCCCGCGCGTTCGCGCAGCGCGACCTCTGCGCGGCCCGCGAGGTCTTTCAGCCCGATGCCCGCGCCCGGTGAGGCGAGTTCGCCGCCGGAGGTCACGAGCACCAGTACGCCGTCGTCCTCGCCGCGGTCGAGCTCCAGGGTCACCGGGGATCCGTCGCCGTGCCGCACCGCGTTGGCGAGGCCCTCGGACATCGCATCCACCACCGCCTCGCAGCGGCGGTCGTCGCCGTCGAGACGATCCCAGACCTCGTCGTCGATGCGCACGTCGAGGGTCATCGCCGAACGCCAGCTGTCAGCGAGCATCCGGATGCGGGTGCGCGCGTCTGTCCTCGGCCGCGAGCCCCGCAGTTCGCTCCGGATGCGGTCGACGGCATCGCGCACGGCGGCGGACGCGTCCGCGGGGGTGCCGCCACTCATCCCGACCGCGAGGGCGCTGGCGATCAGCTCGGACTGCACGCCGGAGTGGAGCAGCCGGGCGATGCCTTCGCGCTCGTGGTCGTATTCGGCCCGCGCCCGAGCCGCCGCGTCGACCGCGGCCTGCATCGACTCCTCGATGGCGCTCTGGTCGGCGCGCACGCGTACGGAGAGCGACGACACCAGGGCGACCGCTGCCGCGACGACGGGGTAGACGAAGGCCTGGAACGCGATCAGCGTGGTCGAGTACCCGGCCGCGCGAAGGAACAGGGCGCTCTCGACCGTCAGCAGCACGCCCACCGCGATGTAACCGGTCAGCACGGTTGCAACCCGGGCTCCCGCACGCTTCACCCGCGAGGAGAGTTTGGCCACGGCAATGTTTCCCAGCAGCAGGATGATCAGGGAGGCGGGCGTCTGCCCGAGAGCCACCCCGATCCCGTACTCCCCGACGGCGAACGGCGCGACCATCCCGACGAACAGCACGGCGGTCGGCAGCGCGGGAGCCGGGCGGATGCCGCTGACCACCGAGCGCAGCCAGCCGATCCGTCCCGGCGCCGGCGGCTCAGCCGCAGCCTCCGCGCGCGACTCCGCACGAGCTTCCTGGCGCGCGGGCTGCGCCTCCTCGGCGACGTACAGCTCGTGGCTCGCCGGACGGACGATGTCGTTCGCCAGCGAGCGCAGCAGCCGGGAGGCGTCCGCCGGTTCGATGCCGGCGAGCATCGCGGGGGCTGCGGCGTCCTCGATCCGCGCGAGTACCGCATCCACCGACACTGCCCGCAGGTTCCGGATGCGGCCCAGAGCGGCCAGCTCGTCGGCCTCCGCCGCCTGCCGCACGGCGTTGAGACGCCGGAACACGCCGCGGTGGTCGCGCACCAGGTCGACGCCGATGGCGATGAGGGAGAACACCGACAGGCAGGTGACGACGTTGATGGCGACGCGGACGCCGAGCTCCCCGACCGTCACCGGAATGCCGAGCAGCGCGGCCGACCCGAGGAACACGAACGGCCGGGCGGCGCCGACCGCTGCGAACAGCAGCAGCGCGACGACGGCGCGCATCCGGTCGGGCGTCAGCTGCAGGACGCCGTACGCCGCCGCCAGGAGCACGCCGATGCCGATGTGCTCGATGCCCGCGACGGCGGCGGCGCGCCCGAGCGACCGGCCGCCGTCGACGTACTGCAGGCCGGACATGACCGTCATGGCGAACGGGAACGTGATGATCCAGGTCCACCAGGTGATGGCGTTGCGTCCGGTCGCCCTGGCGAGCAGGCGACGGGTGGAGACGAGGTTCATCGGACGCTCACCCGCCCTCAGCCGAGGCCTGTGCGCGGGTCGCCGAACGTGGCGGTGTAGAGCGTCGCCGCCGCGACCCTCGGGGTCACGCGGTCGTCGCCGGAGACGCCGAGCGCACTGAAGATCCGCTCGACGCTCTTCTCGACGGCGCGCACGGTCACCCCGCGGCGGCGCGCGATCTCGGCGTTCGAGAAGCCCGCGGCGAGCAGCCGCGTGGTCTCCAGCTGCGCTTCGCTCAGCCGCAGCATGGCGGCCCGGCCGTCGCCCTCCGGCGCCTCCCGAGAGAGCGGACGCTCGGCCAGCGCCGCCTCGGCGGCGGCGACCAGTTCGTCGATGTCCTCGATGGCGCCCTTGTTCACGAACGACGCGCCGCTCACCGTCTCCCGCGCACGTGCGACGGCCGCCTCCCTCGACAGGTTGCTGAGGAACACGATGGCGATGTGCGGCGCGCGCTCGCGGAGGATGGTCGCCAGCTCCAGGCCGTTCGGCCGCTCCCCCAGGTCGATGTCGGTGACCAGTAGATCGGGGTCAGCCGTGTCGGCCAGGCGCAGCGCTTCGGCGGCGGACGCGGCGGGCGTGACGTCGAACCCGCGCCGTTCGAGCGCCTCGGCGACGAGGGAACGCATCAGCGCGTGGTCCTCGACCACCAGCGCTCTGCGTCTCCACCCGTTGATCGTCATTTCCGACAGGATAACCGGGCACGGAGGGGGCTTCGGACCGCCCAGTGCACCCCAGTTCGGGGACGTGAGGATGCCCGCCCCGGGGTTCGCGCGGCCCGGGGCGGACAGTCTGGGGTCACCCCCCCGCGAAGCGGAGGGTGACCAGCTGGAAGGGCCGGAGGGTCAGCTCGACCCGGCCGTGACCGGCGCCGTGGCCCGAGTCACCCGAGCCATCGGAGCCGTCGCCGGTCGTGCCGACCACCGCATCCCTGGCCGTCTCGCGTTCAAGGAGGTCGGTCTCGGTCACCCCGGCGTGCGGGAAGTGCACGCCGATGCTCGCCGTGGTGCGGCTGCCGTGCGCCTCGTACAGTCGCACGACCACGTCGCCGGAGCCGTCCTCCGCCAGCTTGACCGTCTCGATCACCGCGGCGGGGCTCGACGACGACACCAGCGGCTCGACCGCTGGCGCCTGCCCGGCGCGCACGGGGAGGTTGAGCCGGTAGCCGGCCTCGATCGCCGCATCCAGACCGCCGACGACGATCGAGGTGCGCAGCGTGTGCTCGCCCTGGTCCGCATCCGGATCGGGGAACATCGGCGCCCGCAGCAGCGTCTGCCGCACGAGCGAGTACGTTCCTCCCCCGTCGCGGGCGTGGCGGGTGATGTCGTGACCGTACGTCGCGTCGTTCGCGACGCCGACCCCGAAACCGGCCTCGGCGACGTGCACCCAGCGGTGGGCGGGCGTCTCGAAACGGGCGGTGTCCCAGCTGGTGTTCGTGTGCGTCGGCCGGTCGATGTGGCCGAACTGGATCTCCGACCGGGCGGATGCGGTGTGCACGTCCACGGGGACCGCGAGCTTCAGCATCCGCTGCTTCTCGTGCCAGTCGACGTGCGTGACGATGTCGAGCGCGGCCGAACCGGCGTCGAGCGTGACGGTCTGGGTGACCACCGACGACCCGAAGCTGCGCACGATCCGCAGCCCGACGCTGTCTCCGCCGTTGCTCCCGCCGTCAGCGACCACCTCGAGGCTGTCGAGCGCGGTGAGGTCTTCGCCGAACCGCCGGTACTCCACGTCCACGTCCCAGGCGTCCCACTGCGTCGGAGCATCGCGGAACAGCTGCAGCAGGTTGGCCCGCGTTCCGGGAGGCAGCACCTCGCGGCCGGACGCCGCATCGACGATGGAGGTCACCAGGCCGTCCCCGTCGACCGTCACGGTGAGCAGCGCGTTGGCGAGCACGTAGCCGTCT
The DNA here is from genome assembly GCF_051161895.1 of Leifsonia araucanica. Taxonomy (NCBI): domain Bacteria; kingdom Bacillati; phylum Actinomycetota; class Actinomycetes; order Micrococcales; family Microbacteriaceae; genus Leifsonia; species Leifsonia araucanica. Next base: position 2,914,391 of record NZ_JBMBTW010000002.1, on the reverse strand, counting down.
CCGGAGCGCTCGATCCGCGCATCCCCCGCCCGGGATGCTGCCCCTGCGCCGAACGCCGGCACGCCGTCCACCGGGAACGGCGAGGCGTTGAACACCACGTCGCCTCCGGATGCGCCCCCGGATGCGTCGCCCAGCGCCGCCACCGAGCGCGCGATCACGCTCTCCAGCGCCTCGGCCACCGCCGCATAGTTCTCCACGGCCTGGTCGTGCACCCAGCCGATCGACGAGCCGGGCAGGATGTCGTGGAACTGCTGCAGCAGCACCGTCTGCCACGCAGCGCGCAGGTCCTCTACCGGATACTCCGCCCCCGCGCGCACGGCGGCCGTGGTCGCCCACAGCTCTGCCTCGTGCAGCAGGTGCTCGCTGCGGCGGTTGCCGTGCTTGGTGCGCGCCTGCGACGTGTACGTGCCGCGGTGGAACTCGAGGTACAGCTCGCCCGCCCACACCGGAGCGGGTGAGAACTCGGCCGAGGCGGCCTCGAAAAACGCGGCCGGGGTGGCGACGCGCACGATCGGCGAGCCCTCCAGGTCGGCGGTGCGCTTGGCCGCCGCGACCATCTCCCTGGTCGGGCCTCCCCCTCCGTCGCCGAACCCGAACGGCACGAGCGAGGTGTTCGCGCTGCCCTTGTCGGCGAAGTTCTGCTCGGCGTGCGCCAGCTCGGCCCCGGACAGCACGGAGTTGTACGTGTCGACCGGTGGGAAGTGGGTGAAGATCCTGGTGCCGTCGATGCCCTCCCACTCGAAGGAGTGGTGCGGGAACTTGTTGACCTCGTTCCAGGAGATCTTCTGCGTGAGGAAGTAGTCGGCGCCCGCCGCGCGCGCGATCTGCGGGAGCGCGCCGGAGTATCCGAACGAGTCGGGCAGCCACACTTCTTTCGGCTCGAAGCCGAACTCCTCGAGGAAGAACCGCTTGCCCTCCACGAACTGCCTGGCCATCGCCTCCGACCCCGGCATGTTCGTGTCCGACTCCACCCACATGCCGCCGACCGGCACGAACCGTCCCTCGGCCACCCGCACCCGGATGCGCTCGAACAGCTCGGGGTAGTACTGCTTCATCCAGGCGAACTGCTGCGCCGACGAGCACGCGAACACGAAGTCCGGGTCCTGGTCCATCAGGTCGAGCACGTTCGAGAACGTGCGGGCGCACTTGCGGATCGTCTCGCGCACCGGCCACAGCCAGGCAGAGTCGATGTGCGCGTGCCCGACGGCGAACACCTTGTGCGCCGTCGCCGCCGCCGGGGAGGCGAGCACCTCGGCGAGCGCCGCGCGACCGTCCGCCGCCGTGCCGTGCACATCGGTCGGGTCGACGGCGTCCACCACCGCATCCAGTGCCGCGAACAGGGATGCGCGCCGCGGCGACTGCTCGGGCAGCACGGCGGCGAGGCCCCGCGCCGTCCACACGTCCTGCACCAGCTCCCACACCTCGCGGTCGCGGTGCACGACGGCCAGGCGGCGCAGCGCGTAGATGGGATGCTGCGGCGCCGTGGACTTGCGGCCCAGCTTGGTGGGAACGAAGTCGACGAACTCGCTGCCCACATCCGGGTTGGCCGCGGCCTCGATGTACAGCTCGAACGGCTGACCCGGCGCCAGCCGGAGCCGCACGTAGCCGTTGAGCGGTTCGATCGCCTTGATGATCGTGCCGTCCGTCGCCCAGACAAGGCCCTCCGCCTGGAAGCCGACCTGACCGGCGGTGAAGCCGAGGTCGACCACCAGCTCGACGTCGTCCGGGGCGGCATCCCAGTCGGCGGGCACTGTTCCCGTCACGCGGAACCAGACGGTCCCCCACGGCCGTCCCCACGCCTGCCCGATCTCGAACGGCGCGAACGTGTTCGTGACGGCTTGCGCGAACGGCACAGGCTCATCCGGCACCTCCCACGCCTCGATCGTCACGGGCGCCGATGCGAGCTCCAGGGCGGGTGCGAGACGCTCGCGCACGAAACGGTCGACGCGCATCTCGACGAGCTGGTTCTGCTGATACAACGAGACTCCTTATATAAGAGGAACGGGTTAGCCCTTGACGGCCCCGGCGAGGGCGGACGAACCGCCGAGCACCCGGGAGACGAGGACGTAGAGGGCGATCACGGGCACGGAGTAGATGAGCGAGTACGCCGCCAGCTGGCCGTATGCGACCGCGCCGTACTGCCCGAAGAAGGTGAAGATGCTGACGGCGGCCGGCTGGTTCTCCGGGCTGAGCAGCAGCACGAACGGGACGAAGAAGTTGCCCCACGCCTGCACGAACACGAAGATGAACACCACCGCGATGCCGGGGCGGACCAGCGGGACCACCACCGTCCACAGCGTCTTCATGCTGGATGCGCCGTCGACCCACGCCGCCTCCTCCAGGGAGAGCGGCACCGAGTCGACGAAGTTCTTCGTCATCCAGATCGCCATCGGAAGCGACGACGCCGCCATGAACAGGATCGTCCCACCGATCGAGTCGATCAGGTTCAGCGACACGAACAGGCTGTAGACCGGCACCATCATGGCGGTGATCGGCAGGCAGGTCCCGAACAGGATCGCGTAGAGGAACGGCTTGTTGAACCGGTTGCGGTAGCGGGACAGCGGGTACGCGGCCAGGATGGCGACGATCACCGTGATGAACGCGCATCCGGCCGACAGCAGCAGGCTGTTCCACAGCGGGAGGAACGCCAGGTCGGGCGTGAGCACCTTCTGGAAGTTCTCCAGCGTCCACTGCTTCGGCCAGCTGACGGCGAGCGTGGCAGACCCGTCGAACGACGCGAAAACCACCCACACCATCGGCAGCACGAAGATCAGTCCGATGAGCAGCAGCAGGATGTTGGCGGTCCATTTGAGGGCCAGACCGCTCGGCGATGACAGGCGCATCAGTCCACCTCCGTCTTGAGGGCGCGCACGTAGACGATGGCGAACACCGCGCCCACGAGCAGCAGGATGGTCGCGATGGCGGTGCCGTAGCCCAGCTCGGAGAACTTGAAGGCCTCCTGGTAGGCGAGCACGGGGAGGGTCATGGACTTGTTGCCTGGCCCGCCTCCCGTCATCACGTAGATGAGGGTGAAGACCGAGAGGGTCTGCAGGGTGATCAGCATCAGGTTCGTGGAGATGCTGCGGCGGATCATCGGCAGCGTCACCAGGAAGAACCGTTTGACGCCGTTGGCGCCGTCGACCTCCGCCGCCTCGGTGATCTCCGGCGGCACCTCCTGCAGCGCCGCCGAGTAGACGAGCATCGAGAAGGCGGCACCCCGCCAGGTGTTGGCGAGGATCACGGCAAGCATCGGGAACGCGAACAGCCACGACGGCCCGGTGATCCCGATGGCGCCGAGCATGGCGTTGAGCGTGCCCTTCTGGCTGAAGAACGCGTACGACGCGAACGCCGCCACGATCTCCGGCAGCACCCACGCGCCGACGACGAACGTCGACACGATCGCGCCGACGACACGCCCGCCTGCCCGCATGAGCAGGGCCAGGACCATCCCGACGATGTTCTGCCCGATCACGGCGGAGCCGATCAGGAAGACCAGGGTGAGGACGACCGCGACGGGGAAGTCCGGGCTGTTGAAGAGGTCGATGTAGTTCTTCAGGCCCACCCATTCGCTCGACGCCGCGGCTGCGCCGGTGAGCGACGAGTTGGTGAACGACCCGTAGAAGGAGGAGAGGATCGGACCGACCAGGAACACGACCAGAAGGCCGATGGCCGGGATGAGCGGGACGGTCCGTGCAACGGAACGGCGCACTCTGCGCGAACGTGCCGTGCGCTCCGGGCGCGGCGGCCGGGGGGTTCCCCGGCCGCGCACGCCCTCGGCGACGGCGTCGACTGTCGACGTCACTGTCTCGTTACTCCGACTTCGTCTTGTCCTTGCCGACGATGCCGACAACCGTGTCGTCGTAGGCCTTGGCGGCTTCTGCGGGCGACTGCTGCCCGGTCATCACCGACTCCATCGCCACCTGGATGCCGTTGGAGATCTTGGAGTAGTCGGGTGTGGCAGGTCGGAACTTGGTCACATCCACGAGCGAGGCGAAGAACGTGGAGGTGGGGTTCGACTTGGCGTACGACGGGTCGGCCGCGACATCCTTGCGCACCGGGATCTGGCTGAGCGAGATGTCGAAGTCGAGCGAGTTGGCCTTGTTGAGCGCGTAGGAGATGAACTTCCACGCCTCGTCCTTGGCCTTGCTCTTCGACCCCATCGAGAGGGTCCAGCCGCCCGACATGCTCACGCTGCCCGGCTCCTGCCCGTTCTGGGTGGGCATCGGTGCGACGCCCATCGTCTTGTCCCACTCCGGCCAGTTGGTGTCGCCGGTGGACTGCCAGGTGCCTGCGACCCACGAGCCGTCGAGGTTGATAGCGAGCTTGCCCTGCGGGATGAGCTGGCTGGTGACAATGTTCTGGTAGTTGGTGTCGCTGGTGATCTCCTGCGACGGGCCGAGGCCGCCCTGGTAGACCTCTTTCAGCACATCCAGCGAGTCGGTGAACGCCTTGGACCCGGTGATCCACTTGCCGGAGGAGGCGTCGTAGAGCCCGTCCTTGCTCGCGCCGTAGAGCAGCATCTCGAAGCCCTGCATCGAGCTGGCCTCACCGCCGGCCTTGCCGGAGAAGATGTTGATGGGCGTGACGCCGGGAACCTTGTCCTTGATGGTCTTGGCCGCATCCAGGACGTCGTTCCAGTCCTTCGGCTTCCAGTCGGCTGGCAGCCCGGCCTTGGCGAAGATGTCCTTGTTGTACCAGAGGGCGCGGGTGTCCGTGCCCATCGAGACGCCGTAGATCTTGCCGTCGTCTCCCTTGCCCGCGTCCTTGGCGTTGTCGTAGAACTGCGACCACTCATCCCACTTCTTCACGTACGGGTCGAGCGGTTCGAGGTAGCCGGCCTGCGCGTCCGAGCGGATGAGGAAGGTGTCCTCGTAGAGCACATCCGGTGCGGTGCTCGCGCTGCGGTTCATCAGCGAAAGCTTGGTGTAGTAGTCGTTCTCGGCCGCCTTGATGGGGACGAGTGTGACCTTCTCCCCCGGATTGGCCTTCTCGAACCCGGCCTTCGCCTTGGCCATGAACTTGGCCATGAGGTCGGTGCCGAAATCCTGGTAGGCGACCTTGATGGTCTTGCCGTCATTGGACCCGGACGACGAACATCCGGCCAGTGCGACGAGAGTGGATGCGGCCACCACGGCGGCCAGAACTCTGCTGCGTTTCATCGATGCTCCCTTGCTTCGACGTCCGGTGGGCGCCTTTCATGCCCCTGCGGTGCCGGACCTTGGGTAATTTATAAATCAATTTGATTTATTTGGCAATGCTTGCAAGGAAAATGGCTGATGAGACCCGTGCGGGGGTCGACCGGCATGGGGCTGTCGAGCGGGCGCGAGCGACCGCCCGCTACACCCCGCCGCGCGGCGAGAACGTCGCGTCGAGCACCAGGCAGGCGGCGCCGACGGCCGCCACGTCTTCGCCCACCGCGCTCGATTCCGTGAGCACCGGGTGGGTGAGGATCTCCATGTCGAACTCGCGCAGCCAGCCGCGGAGGCGGTCCGCGTAGAAGGGTTCGACGCGGGCCCAGGATGGGCCTCCGAAGACGACGCGGTCGATGTCGAGGAGGGCGGAGAGGTTGGAGAGGTAGTAGGCCGTGTTGCGGATGGAGCGGTCGAGGATGCGGGTGGCCGTCTCGTCGCCGGCGGTCGCCGCGGACGTCAGTTCGGTGAACAGGTCGTCGATCGTCTCCACGTCGAGGCCGAGGTCGACGCCGTCCGGCACCTTCTCGCCTCCCGGGGCGGTGAGGACTCCTGCCCAGATGGCCTGCATCACCAGGCGGTACGGGCGCACGGATTCGCCGTAGCACCCGCGGCGGCCGCAGGCGCAGAGGGCGCCGCCCGGGTCGACGATCGCGTGGCCGACATCGCCGGCGTTGTGGGAGGCGCCGGTGTAGACATCGCCGTCGAGGACCATCCCGACGCCGACGCCCGTGCCGTAGTAGACGAACACGTAGTCGCGGCTCGCGCCCGCCGGATCGTGCCAGCGTTCGGCGACCGCCGCCGCCGTCACGTCCTTGGCCACGAGGGCGGAGAGGCCCGTCGCCGCCGTCAGCTCGTCGCGCAGGTGGAAGTCGTTCCAGCCCGGGATGAGCGGAGGGCGCACCACGACGCCGGTGTCCGTGTCGATCGGGCCGGGCGCAGCGACGCCGACGCCGCTGACCTTGGCGCGCTCGACGCCGGAGTCCGCCAGGACCGTGTCGATCGCCTCGACCACGATGTCCAGCGTCTGCATCGCGTCGCCGGAGACCGGGGAGTGGCGGCGCACGTCGGCGACCACTTCGCCCTCCAGGTCGAGCAGCACGCAGGTGATCACGGTCGGGTCGAGGTGCACCCCGACCGCGTACGAGCCTGTCGGCTCCAGCTGCAGGATGGTGCGCGGCTTGCCTGGGCCGTCGATGCGTTTGCCCGCCTCGCGGATGAGGCCCTGCTCGATCAGCCGCCTGCTCACGTTCGACACCGTCTGCGCGGACAGGCCGGTCTCCCCGGCGAGTTCCACCCTGCTGAGACCACCGGAGGAACGGCGCACGGCGTCCAGCACGACCGTGTCGTTGAATGCGGCGATCGCGGGGAGGTTCGCTCCTCTGGGCATACGCCTCCTTCAGTGTGCGCCGGGTCGCCTTCGTAGGATACATACCGAGCCGCACTCGGCCGGGCGGCTCGGCACCAGCTCGGCACCAGCGCGGCACCAGGGCGGCACCACCGGCTCGGCACTGCGGCGCCCGGCGCCCATCCGTTCCGTAGACTTGCTCCGAACCACGGACGACGGAGGGACACAGCATGGGATCGAGGTGGGCTCGCGTCGCGCGCGGGTTGCTCGCATCCGGTGTCGCCATCTTCGTCGCCGCCCTGTTTCACGTGGCCGGCGGCGGCGCGGCGCCGGGAGTCCTCCCGCTCGCGCTGAGCCTCGCGTTCTCGACCATCGCATCCATCGCCCTCACCGGCCGGTCGCTGTCGCTCTGGCGGCTGACCGTCGCTGTCGGCGCCAGTCAGTTCCTGTTCCACCTGCTGTTCGGTCTCGGCACGGGCACCGCGACGTTCACCGCGCCGCCCGGCACCACCCACCTGCACGCGGGGTCGCACCTCACCATGAGCATGTCCGGCTCGATGCCGACCGCCATGCCCGCCGCGCACGACGAGTTCAGCCTCGGGATGTGGGGAGCCCACCTCACCGCCGTGCTGGTCACTGTGATCGCGCTGCGCTTCGGTGAGCAAGCCTTCTGGGGACTGTTCGACACCGCCAGGATGCACGTGGCCCGGTTCGCCGACCGCCGCATCCTGAGCAGCCTCGCCGTCCTCCCCACGACGCTCGCGCACTCCGCTGCTGCCTCCGCCGCCAGCGCGTTCTCCCGGGAACCGGTGCGCCTACTCGATCTCGGCGTCCCCCTTCTCCGGCTGCGTCACCGCGGTCCGCCGCTCGCCGCCGCGTTCTGACGGAGCGTTCCACGAGTCTGCGTGGCGCCGTCCGTCTGCGCGCACCAGCACTCATCGAACGCTTCCGAACAAGGACGAAGAACTCCCATGAAGAAACGCACCATCGCCGCGTCCATCGCGGCCGCATCCACCGCCATCCTGCTGCTGTCCGCACCGCTCGCCGCGAGCGCGCACGTGCACGTCACCCCCGACCAGGCCGAGCCGGGCAGCTACGCAACGCTCACCTTCAAGGTGCCGACCGAGTCCGCGACCGCGGGCACCGTCAAGCTCGTGGTCGACCTGCCGACGGCCGACCCGTTCACCTCGGTCAGCTACCTTCCGCTCCCCGGCTGGACCACCACGGTCGACACCGAGAAGCTGGCGAAGCCGGTCAAGACCGACGACGGCACCATCACCCAGGCTCCCGTGCGCGTGACCTGGACGGCCGACAGCGGCGTGCAGGTGGCTCCCGGCCAGTTCCAGGAGTTCACGATCTCGGCGGGCGCCGTGCCGAAGACCGGCCAGATCCTGCTCCCCACCCACCAGTACTACAGCGACGGCAGCGTGGTCGACTGGAGCGAGAAGACCCCGGCATCCGGCGCGGAGCCCGAGCACCCGGCGCCCACCGTGTACGTCACGGACCCCGCTCCGACGGAGGGCGGCGGCCCGCTCGTCGTCGACTCGACGCCCGCCCCGGCGGCAGCGTCGTCCGGGATGGCGGCGGACGCGCTCTCGATCGGCCTCGGCATCGGCGGTCTCGCCCTCGGCGCCATCGCGCTCGTGGTCGCGGTCTTCGCGGCCACCCGCCGCGGGCGTGGGAAGGTGGAGGCATGACGCACCGTCTGCGCACCGCATCCATCGGGCTGCTCGCCGCCGTCGGGCTGGCACTGCTGCCCGTGGCGAGCGCCTCCGCCCACGACTACATCATCAGCACGGACCCGGCGAAAGACGCGACCGTGACCACCCCGCTGCAGACGGTCTCGCTCACCTTCAACGACCGCGTGCTCGACTACGGCGGCAACAACCTGGTGACGGTCACCGGCCCGGATACGGCAACCCGCCACTTCGAGACCGGATGCACGACGGTCGCCGACACGGTGGTGTCGGTCCCGGTCGCCCTCGGCGCTGCCGGGAAGTACACGGTGAGCTATCAGGTCGTCTCGGCCGACGGCCACACGGTGTCCGACCAGTACGCGTTCACCTACCAGCCGCCGGCGGGCACGGCGGCGGCGGAGGGCACGGAGAAGACGGCGTGCGGCGCGAGCACCGCAGCGCCCGGCGGAGAGTCGACCACCGGGCCGACCACGCAGGCGACGCAACCCGCCGGCGCCCAGCCGACGGAGACCGCAGGGTCCCCGAAACCGACCGCAGCCGCATCCACGACCGACGTGGGCCTGGTCATCGGCATCGCGATCGGCATCGTGGTCCTCGCGCTGATCGCGGTGGTCATCGTCATCCTCACCGCCCGCCGCAAGCCGAAGCCCAAGTCCGACTCCGACTCCGACTCCGAGCCGAAGTCGGACTGACCCCGGCTAACGGCGCTATCGAGCCGGGATTTGTGTACGCCATCGCCCGGCGTGTCGCGTACACAAGTCCCGGCTCGATGGCTGGGGTCAGGGGGTGGGCATGCCGCCGTTGACGTTGAGGGTGTCGCCGGTGACGTAGCTGGACTCCGGGGAGGCCAGGAAGACGTAGGCGGGCGCGAGCTCGGTGGGCTGGCCGGCGCGGCCCATCGGCGTCTGCTCTCCGAAGTCGGGAAGCGCATCCTTCGGCTGGCCGCCTGACACCTGCAGCGGCGTCCAGATCGGGCCGGGCGCCACCGCGTTCACCCGGATGCCGCGCGGCGCGAGCTGCGCGGCGAGCGCCTTGGTGAACGTGTTGATCGACGCCTTCGTGGTGGCGTAGTCGACCAGGATCTCGCTCGGCGCGTACGCCTGGATGGACGTTGTGTTGATGATGCTCGACCCGGGAGCCAGGTGCGGAAGGGCGGCCTTGGTGATCCAGAACATCGCGTACACGTTCGTGCGGAACGTCTCATCGAACTGCTCGTCGCTCAGGTCTTCCAGCCGCTCGCAGAACTGCTGCTTGCCCGCGTTGTTGACCAGGATGTCGAGGCCACCGAGCGCCTCGACCGCGTCGGCGACGAGGGTGCGGCAGGCCTCGGCGGTGGTGATGTCGTACGCGAGCGTCGCGACGGTCGAGCCGCTGTCCTCGAGCACGGCGGCGACGCGGCGGGCGTCCTCCTCCTCGTCGGGAAGGTAGGCGATGGCGACATCGGCGCCCTCCCTGGCGAACGCGATGGCCACGGCGGCGCCGATGCCGGAGTCTCCCCCGGTGACCAGCGCCTTGCGGCCGGTCAGCCTGCCTGTGCCCCTGTACGACTTCTCGCCATGGTCGGCGTGCGGAGCGAGGTCGGCATCCAGACCGGGCGCATCCTGGTCCTGCTTGGGCGCGTCGACCGGATCGAAGCGGTCGACGGGATTCTGGAAAGTCAGTTGATCGGTCATGCCGGGGACGGTACGCGTGCCCGCCGGCGTTCCGAAGGGGGTTTACGGCCGCCTGGCAGGGGGCGTAACGTCGCCGCATGGACAAAGACGCCCAGAATCAGCCGGCCGCGGTCCCCACCGAGCAGATGGACCCGGACATCGTGCCCGCCCCGCTCCCCGACCCTGCCGCCGTCGACGACGGGGACGAGGAGGACGGGCGCGCCTGACGCCCGGCCGGCGCACCCGCTCAGTCGGGAGCGCCGCCCGACGCGGTGTCCTCTTCGGTCTCCGCGTTGTGGTGCTGCTGCTGCGACGGCTCGGACTCCTTGCCGTGGTCAGGATCGGACGCGGTGAAGTCGTCGTTCGTCATCTCCCGCTCGCCGTCGTCTAGGTCTGGGCGGTTCTGCTGGTCGCTCATCCGGTGATCCTTTCGTCGTCTGGACGCGGCTGCGTCCCTCTGGCAACGGACGGTAGCCCTCGCATCCACCCGGTGGAAGGGGGCGACGGGATGGTGCGGAGGACACACACGTGGGGTTGAGCCCGCGCACAGCCTGGTGGGGCATGGTGGGCGGGTGGAGATCGTTGTCGACGTGGTGCTCGTGGTGCTCGCCATCGTGGCGATCGCCGCCGGCTGGAGCAACGGCGCGATCCGCGCTGCCGGTTCGCTCGTCGGTCTCGGCCTCGGTCTCTGGGGCGGACTGACCCTCGCCCCTGTCGTCGTCACCTGGCTGGCAGACGCCGGATGGGGCAGCGTCACCGAACGCTCCATCGTCGCCGCCATCGTCATCCTGGTCTGCGCGGGCGCCGCGTACGCCATCGCCGCCGGCATCGCCTCCGTGATCGGCAAGCTGGTGCGGCACGGACCGATCCGCTGGCTCGACTCGCTCGTCGGCGCCGTGCTCGGGCTGCTCACCTGGGCCGTGGTGGTCTGGCTCATCGCCGGGTTCGCGATGGCGACCAGCCTCGCCACGGTCGTGCAGGCCGCGAGCTCGTCGCGCGTGGTCGCGGCCCTCGACAGCATGGCCCCCTTCCCCGCCAGCACGGTGCTCGGCGCTGTCGACGACGCCCTCGCGGGCGCCGGACTGCCCCAGGTCTTCGAGGGCGGGGAGCCGATCAAGACCATCCAGGCGCCCGACCCGTCCGTCCCGGCCGCCGTGGCAGCGTCCCAGGCCTCCGTGGTCACGGTCCTCGCGTCGAAGCCCGCCTGCGGCGTCGACTCGGAGGGCAGCGGGTGGGTGGTGCAGAGCGGACGCGTGGTGACGAACGCGCACGTCGTCGCCGGCGCATCCAGCATCGTGGTGCGGGAGCCGGGCGACGACAGGGCGGAGCGCGCCACGCTCGTCGCGTTCGATCCAGAGCGCGATCTCGCTGTGCTCGACGTGACGGACATCATGGCGCCGCCGCTCGACATCGGCAAAGACGTCACCGCCGGAGCGCAGACCTACGCCGCCGGCTACCCGGGCAACGGACCGTTCACGATCAGCCCGGAGCGCGTGCGCGACCGCATCATGGCGCGCGGCACCGACATCTACCAGAGCGGTTCGGTCGAGCGAGACATCTACTCGCTGCGCGGCAGCGTGCGGCCCGGCAACTCGGGCGGCCCGCTGCTCGACACGTCGGGGGATGTGGTCGGCGTGGTGTTCGCGCGCTCGACTGTCGACCCGGACACCGGATACGCGCTGACGCTCGCGGAGCTGCGTCCCGTGCTCTCGTCGGTGAGCGCCGCGCCGATCAGCTCGGGCGCCTGCTCCACCGGCTGACGCGCGACGAGTCGGCGACCGCGAACGATATTCGTGGAAGAGATTCGGGCGACGGGTGGTTTGCTGGTCACATGAAGGCTGTCACCTATAGCTCCACCGGATCATCGGACGTTCTGCACTACGGCGAGCGCGAAGAGTCGCACGCCGGACCGGGCGAGGTGCGCGTGCGCATCCGGGTGTCGGGGGTGAACCCCACCGACTGGAAGGCGCGTCGCGGCAGTGGCGACGATCAGCTGCCGCGCCCGCAGGTGCCGAACCAGGATGGCGCGGGCACCGTGGACGAGGTCGGCGACGGCGTCACCGGGTTCGCCGTGGGCGACAGGGTCTGGGTCTGGGATGCGGCCTACCAGCGTCCCGACGGCACGGCGCAGGAGTTCGCGGTGCTTCCCGCGCGCCAGGTGGTTCCACTTCCGGATGGCGCGTCCTTCGATGTCGGCGCCTCCCTCGGGATCCCGGCACTCACCGCGCACCGGGCGCTCACCGTGCACGAGGGCGGCCCGTCGGAGCTCTCGCCCGGCGCGCTCACCGGTCGCACCGTGCTGGTCGCCGGGGGTGCGGGAGCGGTCGGGCACGCGGCCATCCAGCTGGCGGTCTGGGCGGACGCCACGGTCATCGCCACCGTCAGCAGCCACGAGAAGGCCGAGCTGGCCAGGGCGGCCGGCGCGCACCACGTCGTCAACTACCGCGACGGCGACACCGCCCAGGCCATCGGAGCGCTCGCCCCGCGCGGCGTGGACATCGTGGTCGAGGTGAACGCCACCGCCAACGCCGAACTTGATGCGCGGATCGCGGCCCCCAACGCCTCCATCGCCATCTACGCGGACAGCCCCGGCGAGCCGGCCGTCACCATCCCGGTGCGCCCGAGCATGGGCAAGAACCTGCGCTTCCAGTTCGTCCTCACGTACACGACGACGGCGGAGTCCAAGGACGCCGCCGTGCGTGCCGTGTCCGCTGCCGTCGCCGACGGAGCGCTGCCGGTCGGCGCGGAGCACGGGCTGCCGCTGACGCGGTTCCCGCTCAGCGAGACGGCCGCTGCCCACGACGCCGTCGAGGACGGCATCGTGGGCAAGGTGCTCATCGACGTGGAGTGACCGCGCGGGCCCGCCCGACCTGAACCACCAGGGCGATCACCGCGGCGAGCGCGATCGCCACCGTGTAGCCGAGCGCTGTCGGCAGCAGGCCGACCACGCTGATCAGCTCACCGGCGACGAGCGCTGGCACGCCGTACGCGATGTAGCTGACCAGGAAGATCCCGGCGAACAGTTCTGCGCGCTGGTTGTTCGGGGCGAGCGGGGCGAGCATCCTGAGCATCGAGGAGAACCCGGCGCCGAACCCGGCGCCCGCGATCACCGCTCCGGCGAACAGCAGCCAGAGCACCGCGAACCCGATGCCGGCCGCGGCGACCGCGATGCCGACGATGATCGCGCCCATCGAGACGATGGCCGTGGTGCGGGCGGGCGCCCGGGTGAGCAACAGCCCCGCCGTCGCTCCGACGGCGGGCGGCACGGCCACGATGGCGCCGTTGAGCAGACCGCTGTCGAGGTGGAAGACGCCGCTCAGGATGGACGGTGAGAGCCCGATGAACAGCCCCGCGAGCATCCACGTGGCCACGAACAGCGGGATGGCGCCGACGAACTCCGCGCGGGCGGCCCGGGGCACGACGAGCCGCGGGATGAGCGAGTTCACCGCTCCCGGCCGCCGCGTCACCGTCTCGCGGGAGCCGATCACCACGAGGAGTCCGGCCACGAACAGCACGACGAGGCTGACGAAGACGAGCGTGGTCGGCTGCGGCACGAACTGCACGGCGAGCCCGGTGAAGAACGCTCCGAGGGCGATGCCGCCGACCGGGGCGGTGCTGCCGATGGTCGCGCCGAGCTTCTTGTGGCGCTCGGGTGCCAGCTCGACGATCGCGGCGGTGAAGGTGCTCATCGCCGCGCCGGTCGCGACGCCTTGCACGGAGCGGGCGGCGATGATCCAGCCGATGTCCTGCGCGAACAGGAACATCAGCATCGCGACCACCTGCAGCGCGAGCGCCCCGATCAGCACGGGTCGCCGGCCGATGTGGTCGGAGAGCGAACCGGCGACCAGCAGGGTCACGAGGAGGGTGATCGCGTAGATCGCGAAGGCGACGGTGAGCAGCCACGGGGCGAAGCCCCACTCGTGCTGGTAGAGCACGAAGAGCGGGCTGGGGGCGCCGACAGCGAGGGCCACGGCGACGAACGCCAGGGACGTGCCGACGAAGGCGGGCATGGGGCCCAGGCCGCGCCGGGAGGCGCGGGTGGCGGGGATCGCTGCGACCGGGATGGTGCGCGTCTCTTCGGCTGTCGTCATCATTCCTCCAAAAGCAAATCTGATTGCTTTAGGGATGCTAGCCCCACCCGCACTTCAAAAGCAACAGTTTTTGCTTTAAGCTATTCCGTATGGAAACAACGACCACACCGTCGAGGCGGACGGGCGGACGCAGCGCCGCGGTCATCCACAGCGTCAGGACGGCCGTGGAAGAGCTCGTCAAAGAGCGCGGCCAGGACCGCGTGACCGTTCCGATGATCGCCGAGCGCGCCGGCGTCAACCCCACGAGCATCTACCGCCGCTGGGGAGACCTGCCCACCCTCATCAACGACATCGCCACCTACCGGCTCGACCCTGAGCGTCCGCTGCCCGCCAGCGGCAGCCTGCGCGACGACCTCACCGCCTGGGCGAGCGAACTGGTCGCCCACTACCGCAAGCCGGTGAACGCCGCCCTCCTCCGCGGCGGGGCGGGCGCGGCGGGCGAGCGCACCTCCGACTGCCTCCGCAACCGGCGCGAGGAGGCGACCATGTTCGTCGGACGCGCAGCGGAGGAAGGCCTCTCGGCCGACGACATCGTGGACGGCGTCGTCGCGCCCATCGTCTATCGCGCCATCTTCCAGCCCTGGCGGCTCGACGACGACACGGCCGGCGAGCTCGTCGCCCGGTTGTTCCGCCACGCGGCCTGAACCGCCACGCACCTGAATCACCACGCGCCCTGAACCTCCGGCACCGCACGGGCTAGGGTCGGGAGGGTGAGTCGGGAACGCAGCCAGGACGAGCGCGCCGCTGCGCGCTCCGGCTGGGCCGTCGGCATCGCGACGGCGGCGTACGGGGTCTCGTTCGGGGCACTGGCGACCGCATCCGGGCTCGACGTCTGGCAGGCGTGCGTGCTCAGTCTGCTGATGTTCAGCGGGGGCTCGCAGTTCGCGCTGATCGGCGTACTCGCCTCCGGTGGTGTCGCGGCGGGAGGGTCTGCCATCGCCGGGGCCGCGCTGCTCGGCGTACGCAACTCCTTCTACGCGCTGCGTCTCTCCCGCATCATCGGGCCGGGCTTCTGGCGGAGGGCGGCGGCGACCCCGCTGACCATCGACGAGTCCACCGCCGTCGCGACCGCGCACCAGGAACCGCGGGCACAGCGCATCGGCTTCTGGACCACCGGCCTCGTCGTCTACATCGGCTGGAACCTGACCACCCTCGCGGGCGCCCTGCTCGGCAACCTGATCGGCGACGTCAAGGCGTACGGGCTGGATGCTGCTGCGGCCGCCGCGTTCCTCGGCCTGCTCTGGCCGCGGCTCAAGGCCCGCCAGACGCAGGCCGTCGCCGTCGCGGCCGGGTTCGTCGCCACCCTGCTCACGCCCTTCTTGATGCCGGGTCTTCCCGTGCTGGCCGCCGCCGCGGTGGCCATCCTGGCCGGCGTCCTCAACGTGTTCGGGCGGCGCTCGGACCCACCGCATCCCGAGGCCATCCCGATGGAGAGGGAGGTGGAGCCGTGACCACGTGGAACATCATCCTGCTTGCGTCGATCGCGGTCCTCGCCCTCAAGGCGGTGGGCTGGCTGGTCCCGCCGAAGGCGCTCGACCACCCGACGGTCGCCCGCGTCAGCGACCTTCTGACGGCGGCACTCCTCGCCGCCCTGATCTGCGTGCAGACGTTCGGTGCAGGCCAGGCCCTCCAACTGGATGCGCGCCTCCCGGCCGTCGCCATCGCCGCCGGCCTCTACGCCCTCCGCGTGCCGTTCATCGTCGTCGTCCCCGCCGCCGCGGTCGTCGCGGCACTCATCCGCCTGCTCACCTGACCCCATCGCGCCCGCGGTGTCGGCGGCGGTTCGTATGCTCAGGACGCAGCGGGCCGGGCTGCGGACCCGAGAAGGAGAGCAGTGGGCGCGTGGCACCCGGTGACGAACGCTCAGGCGAGCGAGTGGCTCCTGCGGCAGGGGACGCTCGGCGGCCCGTACGCGGTGGTGCGCCGGTTCGCGTTCGGCGACCCGAACCGGCCGGACGTGTGGTTCCGGGTGGTCACCTGGGCGCCGACCTCGGAGGGTCGCGAGCTGATCGGCTGGTGCCGCACGCTCGAGGCGGCGGCCGCGGCGGGATGGGACTTCCGCTGCGCCGAGGAGTCGTGGCGCCACCACCTGGCGGCGAAGCGGGTGGATGCGGCGTCGATGGCCCGCCAGCGTCCTCCGGCTTCGGAACTGGTCAGGTTCTATCGCGCGGCATTGCGACGTCGGCCGAGCGGGAGCACGATGGACCGCACACCATCCGGAAGGCGGACATGAGCGAACCCGACGACGTCGACCCGGCCGACGGCAGAACCGAGAGCGCACCCCAGCGTGCAGACCGCAACTGGGTGGAGATCCTGCAGGAGCTGCGCGTGACGCAGACCGGCACGCAGATCATCAGCGGCTTCCTGCTGACGATCGTGTTCCAGCAGCGTTTCAGCGAACTCGACGGCTTTCAGGTGAGCTTCTACCTGGTGCTCGTGGTGCTCTCTGCGGCCTGCACGGCGCTCGGCCTGGCGCCGGTCGCGCTGCACCGCCAGCTGTTCCGCCATCACGAGAAGGTGCAGACCGTCGCGATCGCGAACCGGCTGCTGCGGACGACACTCGCCCTGGTCGCGCTGCTCACGAGCGGTGTGGTGTTCTTCGTGTTCGACGTGACGGTCGGCCCGACGGCCGGGATCGTGGCGGGCGGCATCGTGCTCGCCGTGCTCGTCGTGCTGCTCTACGTGTTCCCGCGGGCAGTGCTCCGCCGGGTCAGCCCGCGGCAGCCATCGGAGTGACGCCCCTGACCACGGCTCCGACCGGGGCGACCGCGGCGGCGGCAGCCGCAGCGGCCCCCGGGGAAGCCGCGGGCGTCACGTCACCGATCACCGCGGCCACGTCGTCGAGCACCGTCTCGACCGTGCGCACGGCGGCATCGTCGCCCGACGCCACGGCACGCGCGAAGTCGAGCACCCGCTCGCGGCAGAGGATGTGCTGCGCGCCCGGGGTGAGATAGAGGTAGCGCAGCACGCGCAGGTGCACCGTCTCGATGGCCTCGGCCAGCACCTGATTGTCGATCGACGCCAGCGCGATCAGCAGCACGCGCTGGAACGTCTCGATCGGCGAGACACCCTCGTCGCGCTCCAACCGCCCGGCCACCAGGCGCAGCTCCAGCTCGTCGCCGTCCGTGCGCAGTCTCAGGGCCTCGGCGATCGCATCCGGGTAGAGCCTCCTCAGCACCATGACGGCGCCGGCGATCTCCGCGCTGACCAGCGGAGCGACGCAGGTGAACCGGTTGGGCGCCGTCTTGACCAGGCCCAGCGTCACGAGACGGCTGAGCGCTTCGCGCACGGGGGTGCGCGAGACCCGCAGCCACGAGGTGAGCTCGGCGTCCTTGAGCCGTTCCCCCGGGACGAAACCGCCGTTCAGGATGCGCGTGAGCAGCACCTCGAAAACGTCGTTGCGCAACAGCCTGCGGTCGGCGGTGAGGGCCGGCATACCGGTCGGGAAGGTCGAGACCTCGTCGATTGTCATGGGTTGGTTGATTCTTCCTGTTCACGGATACAGAGGAGAGACTGCGGTCAGAGCGTCGGGTTCTCTGGTTTTGAATTGGGCCCCGGCCGGTAACGGCCGGGGCCCACAGCAGCCGCGAGGGGGGAATCACGGCTGCGCACTGGCCGGATACCCGAATCACGGCCAGAGTCTGCGGGTGACGAGCTATCGCCCCGTCATATTTATAGTTTATCATTGAGCATCTAAGCTTCACAACCTCTTATTGAACCAAGGAGCTCCCATGCCGATGCCGACAGACCATGTCGCCCGCGTCTCCCTCTCCGACGAGGCGTACACCCGCATCGAGGCGGCGATCATGGACGGCACCCTGGAGCCCGGCGAGCGGCTCCGCGATCCCGAGCTCGTGCAGTGGCTGGGAATCTCGCGCACCCCCATCCGGCACGCGCTCGACCGCCTGCTCGAACAGGGCCTCGTGGAGATGGAGCGCAACAGGTACACCAGGGTCGCCGCCTTCGACGTCGACGGCGTGCGCTCCGCCATCGAGGTGGCCGGCGATCTCTGGGCCGGCGCCGCCCTCCGCGGCCACGGGCACTGGTCGGAGGACGACCTGCAGCTGCTCGGCGACATCGGGGACTCCCTCATCGAGGCGGCGGAAGACGACGACACCAGTCGCTACGTGCGCGCCTTCGAGCACCTGGCGTCGCTCTACGTGCGCGTCGAGGGCAACCCGGTGCGGCTGCGCACGCTCTCCAACGTGATGCCGCAGGTGCGCCGCATCGCCCGCAAGCTCAACAACCAGGTGAACACGGAGGCCGTCCGCGAGTTCGTCGGCGGCCTGAGCATCGCGACCAGGGCCGGAGACGGCCAGGCGGCCGCCGCTCAGGTCAGTGCGTACATCGCCCGCATCGGCGGCGTGCTCGGCACCCTGAACAGCTGACGGGCGCATCCGGGGCTGGCACGGTCGGGAAGATCCGTGCCAGCCCCGATGCCTCGGCTGCACGGCCCCGAATAACCTGGCGTCAGACGTTCGACCGGGGGCGAACATCCGGGGGGAACCAGAGATCGAGGTCGGAGCGGAGAACCGCACCGGCCTCGATCTTCGTCTGTCAGCGCTCGACCACGAACGCCACGTGACGCCGGAGCACGGTCATCGCGTTCCGCAACGCCCTGTCCGTTCCGCAGCTCGCCTGCGCGACGAGGCCCACTCCCGCACCAGCGAAGACGCGCACCAGCGCTGCGTCGTGCCGGGTGACGCCGGAGTCGACCGGCGCGAAGACGATGCGCAGCACATCCATCGTCCTGCCAGCACCGGATGCTGCGGTGTCGTTGAGCGCGACGACGGAGCGGGCGCGCAGAGCCCGGTTCTCGTGCAGGTCGCTGGTGGCGTCCACGAGGGCGGCGGAGGAGCGGGCGTCGTCCCCGTCGATCACGTACGTCTCGTCGGCGACGTCGAAGCGGTCGAGGCTGACCAGGCAGCCGGTGCCGCGCTGCCGGTATTCGATGTACTCGGCGTCCCCGCCCGGCTCGACCGCCCATCCGGAGACGCGGTCGAGGTCGGTGTAGAAGGAGATCGCGCCGGCGTCGGCCTTGCTGAGGGCCGAGCCGTCCGCGAAGGTGAGGGACGCGGGGCGCCCGGCCATTCCGGGGACGCAGCCTGCCAGCAGCACGGCGACGGCGACGGCCCCGGCGCACGCCGCCACGACCCGGGATGCAGCACGACGGGATGCGGTTCTCGCGAGCACGTCCAGCCCCCTTCCACTCGTCCCCATCCTCGCACGCACCGCCCACGGCGGACAGCACGAAGGCCGGACCCCGATCGGGGTCCGGCCTCGTGTGTTTCGCTGCTGGTGACTACTTGGTCAGCGGCTCGAGGGTCGGGTCGTTGGCGTACGCCTTCGCCGCGTTCTCCTTGGTGACGACGACCGGGGTGAGCAGGTAGGCCGGGACGACCTTCACGCCGTTGTCGTACGACTTGTCGTCGTTCGTCTCAGGCTTCTTGCCCTGCTGCAGGTCGGAGACCATCGCGATGGCCTGCTTGACCAGCGCGCGGGTGTCCTTGTTGATGGTCGAGTACTGCACGCCGGCCATGATCGACTTGACCGACTCGGCCTCGGAGTCCTGACCGGTGACGATCGGGACCGGCTTGCCTGCGCCCTGCACCGAGGTGATGATGGCGCGGGCCAGGGTGTCGTTCGGCGAGAGGACGCCGTCGAGCTCGGTCGAACCGTAGTTCGCGGCGAGCAGCGTGTCCATGCGGGTCTGCGCGTTCGCCGGCAGCCAGCCCTGGGTCGAGGTCTGCTTGATGTCGGTCTGCTTGGAGACGACCGTCAGCGTTCCGTCGTCGATCTTCGGCTTGAGGATCTTCATGGCGCCGTCGAAGAACACCTTCGAGTTCGCGTCGTCCGGCGAACCGGAGAACAGCTCGATGTTGTACTTCGTCTTGTCCGGGTACTTGGCCTTCATGCCGTCGAGCAGGGCCTGGCCCTGGAGCTCGCCGACCTTCTCGTTGTCGTACGCGACGTAGTAGTCGACGTTCGGCGAGTTGAGGATGAGGCGGTCGTACGCGATGACGGTCGCGCCGGCGTCGTGCGCAGCCTTGGCCTGCGCGGCGAGCTGGCCACCGTCGACGGCGCCGATGATGACGACCTTGGCGCCGTTGGTGATCATCGACTGGATCTGCGACTGCTGGTCGGAGACGCCAGAGCCACCGGCGTACTGGACGTCGCCCTTGAAGCCGGCGTCCTTGAGCCCGTTGGTGAACAGGTCACCGGCGAGAACCCAGTTCTCCGACGTCTTAGTCGGGAGGGCGACGCCGATCGTGGCGCCCTTGTCGAAGCCGGCGGCTCCGGTGGAGTCGCCCGACGAGCCACGGCTCGAGCAGCCCGAGAGGGCCAGCGCGGCGGCAGCAGCGACAGCCACTGTCGCGAGTGCGATTTTGCGCATCTGTGTATTTCGCTTTCTCTTGTTGAGGTGGTGCAGGGATGGAACAGACGGGTAAGTCTTTGGGGAGTGGATCAGTTGGTCAGCGAGCGCGAGCTCGCTTCGGCGGAGTCGGCGTCCGGCACGACGGCCGGCTGGTCGGCTCCGGCGGCGTCCACGCTCTTCTCGCGACGCTGCGTGAGTCTGCCGATCAACGACGGACCCCCTCGGCGCTTCGAGTAGACGTCGATGCCGACGGCGATGAGGAGCACGAGACCCTTGATGATCTGCACCTTGTCGGAGGTGACGCCGAGCAGCTGCAGGCCGTTGTTGAGGACGGCGATGACGAGACCACCGACGATGGAGCCTGCGACGGTTCCGATACCACCGGAGACCGCTGCACCACCGATGAACACAGCGGCGATGGCGTCGAGCTCCCAGCCGAGGCCGTCCTGCGGTCCGGACGAGATCGAGCGGGCGACCGAGATCATGCCGGCCAGCGCTGCGAGCACCGACATGTTCATCATCACGAAGAAGTTGATCCGCTTGATCTTGACGCCGGACAGCTCGGCAGCGTGCCAGTTGCCGCCGACCGCGTAGATGTGACGGCCGAAGATCGTGCTGCGGGTCACGAACGAGTAGACGATCACCAGGATGCCCAGGATGATGCCGGAGACGGGGAAGCTTGTGCCGATGCGGCCACCGGCGAAGAGGAACGCGGCGTAGATGACGACGGCGTCGAGCACGAGCACCTTGAAGACGCTGACCCAGAGCGGCGCCTTCTCGGAGCCCATCTTGGTCTGGTTGCGGCGGGTGCGCCACTCCATCACGGCGATCACGATCGCGATGATGAGGCCGAGCAGCAGCGTCGAGTTGTTGTAGCCGAAGTCGGGTCCCCAGTCGGGCAGGAAGCCGCCGCCGATGAAGGTGAAGCCGTCGGGGACCGGGATGGTGTTCGCGTTTCCGATCAGCTGGTTGAGGCCACGGAAGATGAGCATGCCGGCCAGGGTCACGATGAACGCGGGAACGCCGACGTACGCGACCCACCAGCCCTGCCATGCGCCGATCGCGACACCGATCAGGAGGCCCAGAATGATCGCGAGCGGCCACGGGACGTGCCAGTCGGTCATCGACTTGGCGACCACGATGCCCACCACGGCGGCCACGGAACCGACCGACAGGTCGATGTGGCCGGCGATGATCACCATGACCATGCCGATCGCCAGGACGAGCACGTATGCGTTCTGGTTGACCAGGTTGATCAGGTTCACCGGCTCGAGCGTCTTACCGCCGGTCAGGATCTCGAACAGGATGATGATGACGACGAGGGCGCCGAGGATGCCGAACTGGCGTCCGGTCGACTGGCCGCTGCCGAACATCTTGCCGAGGTCGCGGATACCCCCGGACTTCTTCTTTTCGGGAATCTGTGTGGTCATTATCGGGCAACCCTCTTCTTGGCGGATGTCATGCTTTTCAGGAGCGTTTCTGGGGTGGCCTCCGCGATCGGAAGCTCATTGGTGATCTGGCCCTCGAAGATCGTGTAGATGCGGTCCGAGATGCCGAGCAGCTCCGGCAGTTCGGAGGAGATGACGATGACGCCCTTCCCCTGCGCTGCGAGCTGCTGGATGATGCCGTAGATCTCGAACTTGGCGCCGACGTCGATGCCGCGGGTGGGCTCGTCGAGGATGAGCAGGTCGGGGTCGGTGAACATCCACTTTGCCAGGACGACCTTCTGCTGGTTGCCGCCGGACAGCGTGCTGACGCCGCGTTCGACATCCGGGGTCTTGATGCGCAGGCTCTTGCGGTACTCCTCCGCGATCGCGAACTCCTGCTGGTCGTTGACCACGTTGAAGCGCGAGATCTTCTTGAGCTTGGCGGAGACGATCGACTCCTTGATGTCGTCGAGGAGGTTGAGGCCGAGCACCTTGCGGTCCTCGCTCACGTACGCCATCCCGTTGTCGATGGCGTCGCTGACGTTGCGGACCTGGATCTGCTGACCGTCCTTGTAGAGCTCACCGGAGATGAAGTTGCCGTACGAGCGGCCGAAGATGCTCATCGCGAGCTCGGTGCGCCCTGCGCCCATCAGCCCGGCGAAGCCGACGATCTCGCCGCGGCGGACGAAGAACGACGAGTCCTTGACCACCAGGCGCTCTGCGACCTGCGGGTGCTGCACGACCCAGTTCTTCACCTCGAAGAACTTCTCGCCGATGTTGGGCGTGTGCTCGGGGAAGCGGCTCTCGAGCGTGCGGCCGACCATCCCTCGGATGATGCGGTCCTCGTCGACGCCGTCCGCCTTCACGCTGAGGGTCTCGATGGTGCGGCCGTCGCGGATGATCGTGATCTCGTCGGCGACGCGCTCGATCTCGTTGAGCTTGTGGCTGATCATGATCGAGCTGATGCCCTTGCTCTTCAGCCCCAGGATGAGGTCGAGCAGGTGGGCGGACTCCGCCTCGTTGAGCGCGGCGGTCGGCTCGTCGAGGATGAGGAGCTTGACCGACTTGTTGAGGGCCTTGGCGATCTCGACCAGCTGCTGCTTGCCGACGCCGATGTTCTTGATCGGGGTGTCAGGGTCGTCGCTCAGGCCGACGCGCGCGAGCAGCTCGGTGGCGCGGGTCTTGGCTTCCTGCCAGTTGATGACGCCGCCGCGGCCGGGCTCGTTGCCGAGGAAGATGTTCTCGGTGATCGACAGCTCCGGGATGAGCGCCAGCTCCTGGTGGATGATGACGATGCCCTCGTGCTCGCTGGACCGGATGTCCTTGAAGCGCATCTCCTGGCCGTTGTAGACGATGTCCCCGGTGTACGTCCCATACGGGTACACGCCGGAGAGGACCTTCATCAGCGTGGACTTTCCTGCACCGTTCTCGCCGCAGATCGCGTGGATCTCATCGGCCTTGACGGTGAGGGAGACATCCTCGAGTGCCTTCACACCAGGGAACTCCTTGGTGATCGCGCGCATCTCCAGGATGACTGCGTTCGACGGCATCGTCGCTCCTTCGGGTTGTTGCTAACTGCGAACCATCTGCCTAAGTAGTAAACGCTAAGTTCGGGCTTGGCGTCAAACAGTGAACACAACAAGTAAATAACGGTCTGGATGTTTGCGGCGCGGTCTGCGTCGGTCGCGCGTCAGTCTCGCCCGGCGAGCGAGGCCTGGATCACCAGCGCGGCAGCCCCCAGCGACTCCGCCCTGTCGCCGAGAGACGACATCCGGACGGTGGTGGTCTCGCCGATCACCGGGATGGCGTTCTGCAGGATCCCGTGCCGGATGGGGTCGAGCAGCGCATCCCCGAGCCCGGCGAGCGGGCCGCCGATCAGCACCAGCTCCGGGTTGATCACGTTGGCGATGTTGGCGATGGCCTGGCCGATCGCCGAACCGGCGTCGCCGACGACGCGCAGGGTGGCCGGATCGCGCTGGAGGCCCTTGCGGAGGATGTCCTCGGTGGTCACCGGTGTCTCGGATCCGCGGCCGAGGGATTCGAGCATCACCGTGGTGGATGCGACCGTTTCGAGGCAGCCGCGGTTGCCGCAACGGCAGATCACGCCGTGCTCGGTGACCGGTGTGTGCCCGAGCTCTCCGGTGATCCCGAGGTAGCCGTAATACGGCTGGCCGTTGAGGATCAGCCCTGCACCGATGCCGGAGCCGATCTTCACGAAGATGAGGTTCCGCACGCCGCGGTTGGCGCCCCAGGCCACCTCGGCGAGCGCTCCGAGATTGGCGTCGTTGTCCACGACGACGGGGAAGCGGAAGGCGTTCTCGAGGTCGCGCAGGTTGACGCCGACCCACTCCGGCAGGATCGCGCCCTGCAGCACGGTGCCCGTCCTGCGGTCGATCGGGCCGGGGATGCCGACCCCGACGGACAGGACCGACTCGCGCTCCCAGCCGTTGGCGGCGAGCATCCTGTCGATGAGGTCGGAGGCGGCCTGCAGGCTCTCGTCCACGTCGTAGCCGAGCGGGAGGGCGATGGCCTCCTCGGCCAGCACCTCGTAGCCGAGCGTCGTGAGCACGATCCTGACGTGCCTGCGGCCGAAGTCGACGCCGACGGCGATGTCGCCGGTGTCGGTCAGCTGCACCAGCAGGGCGCGACGGCCGCCGCTGTTCACCGGGGAAGTGGCGACCACGCCTTTGGCCGCCATGTCCCTGACGATGTTCGAGACGGTGGCGGTCGACAGTCCCGTTCCGCGGGCAAGCTCCGCCTGGGTCGAAGGGCCGTTGGCGAGGAGGAACTCGAAGAGTCGCTCCTGGTTCAAGTGCCTCAGTGCGCCTTGCGACCCGGGGTTGCGTGCGCCACGTACGAGAGAGCCCGAAGTGGCGGTCATGCGACAAGGGTGCAGGAGAGGAGTGTTGTAGTCAAGTTGTGAACGTAACCCCACGGTTGGGGCACAACGTGACTTCAGGTTTCTCAGGGGGTGGGCGCGCCGGATGCCTCCCGTTGCGCTGCCAGGCTCCAGACCTCGCCGACGACCATCCCGGCCGGGCCATCGCCGGTGGTCACGAAGTGGTCGACGTACGGGCCGATGAACGCCTGCCACCGGGCGTTCGCCTCGTCGTTGTCGAGCGCATCCATCGCCGCGGCGAAGTCGTCGCAGTCGACCAGGTGGAAGAGGTCCCTGCCGCTGCGCCAGATGGTCCAGTCGTGGATTCCGACCCGCGCGAACGACGCGACCAGGTCGTCCGGGATCGTGGCGTGCGCCTCCTCGTAGCCGGATTCGTGGCCGTCGCGGACGACGGAGTGGAGGGCGACGCGCATAGTGTTCTCCGTGTTCTCCTGCAGTGTTGGAATACTATAGGAAATAGTAATAGGGTTCATGGACGAGCGAAAGGACCCTCGATGCCCACTCTGCCGACCCCGACGATGCGATTCCAGAGACTCGGCCAGCCAGGAGCGGAGATCCCCGTCGTGAGCGACGGGACCACCACCTGGGATCTGCGCCGGCTCACGGCCGACATCGACGGCGCCTTCCTCGACGCAGACGGCCTCGCGCGTGCGGCGGAAGCGGCCGGCGCGGGCGACCTTCCGACGGTCGACCCCACCGGGATGCGCGTCGGCGCGCCGATCGCCCGGCCGACGGCCGTCATCTGCATCGGGATGAACTACGCGGCGCACGCGCGCGAATCCGGCTCGGAGCCGCCCAGCGACATCGTCGTGTTCTACAAGCACCCCAACACGGTCGTCGGACCGGACGATGCCGTCATCATGCCGCCGGGATCGACCACCACCGACTGGGAGGTGGAGCTCGCCGCGGTGATCGGGAAGCGCGCCAGCTACCTCTCGTCGCCGGCCGAGGCGCTCGACCACGTGGCGGGCTTCACCGTCGCCAACGACGTGTCCGAGCGCGAGTACCAGCTGCAGCGCTCGCTCGGGCAGTGGAGCAAGGGCAAGAGCTTCGCGACGTTCAACCCGCTCGGTCCGTGGCTGGTGCCGACCGCATCCATCGGCGACGGCTCGGGACTCGGCATCTGGTCGACGGTCAACGGCGAGCAGCGCCAGAAGTCGACCACGAGCGACCTGATCTTCAGCGTGGCCGAGATCGTCTACCGGCTCAGCCAGTTCACGGTGCTGGAACCGGGCGACCTCATCAACACGGGGACCCCGGAAGGCGTCGGACTGTCCGGCCGCTTCCCGTACCTCGCGCCCGGCGACGTGGTCGAGCTGGGCATCGACGGACTCGGACAGCAGCGCACGACCGTGCGCGCGACCGACTGACGCAGGGAGAGACGACGGTGTCGCAGAACTTCGCAGGACTCGTGGCCGCGGTCACGGGAGGCGCATCCGGGCTCGGCAGGGCGATCGCCGACGAGCTCGCATCCCGGGGGGCGCGGGTGTTCTGCCTCGACCTCGACGCCGCGGCCGTCTCGGCGCCGCACACGGGCATCCGGTGCGACATCGGCGACGACGCCAGCGTGCGCGACGCGATGGCCGCCGTGGTGGCCGAGGCGGGGCGACTGGACGTGGTGGTCGCCAACGCGGGCATCGGAGCGCAGGGCGACGTGCTCGCCAACGACGACGACGAGTGGATGCGCGTGCTCAACGTGAACGTGATCGGCTCGGCCCGCACGATCCGCCACGCGCTGCCGCACCTGCAGCAGTCACCGTCCGCCGCCGTGGTGCTGACCAGCTCGATCGCGGCGTGGGCCGGGCTCCCCCAGCGCGTGCTGTACTCGGCGTCGAAAGGCGCGGTCTCTGCGATGACGCTCGCCATCGCCGCCGACTGCCTGCCGCTCGGCATCCGCGTCAACGCGGTCGCCCCCGGCACGGCCGACACCCCGTGGGTGGGCCGTCTGCTCGACGCAGCCACCGATCCGGATGCGGAGCGCGCAGCCCTCGCCGCCCGCCAGCCGAACGGCCGCCTCGTGCAGCCGCAGGAGGTCGCGGAGGCGGTCGCGTACCTCGCGTCGCCGACTTCGGCGTCGACGAACGGCGTCATCCTGGCGGTCGACGGCGGCATGTACTCCCTGCGCCCGCGGCGCTAGCGGCTGCGCCGCCCGGCCGCCCGGCCGCCCGGCCGCCCGAAGGCTAGACGGCGGCCGGGACGGCGAAGGTGTGGGCGGTGAGGGAGGCCTCGTGCATCTCCATCCCGATGCCGGGGGTGAGCGGGGCGCGGTAGCGGCCTCCCGTGACGTCGACCGGCGAGACGAAGTGCTCGTGCAGGTGCTTGGTGTACTCGATCATCCGGCCGTCCTGGCTGCCGGAGACCGCCACGAAGTCGAACATCGAGAAGTGCTGCACGGCCTCGCAGAGGCCGACGCCGCCCGCGTGTGGGCAGACCGGCACGCCGAACTTGGCGGCGAGCAGCAGGATCGCGATGTTCTCGTTGACGCCGGCGACGCGCGTGGAGTCGATCTGCACGATGGAGGCTGCTTGCGCCTGAAGGAGCTGCTTGAACAGCACCCTGCTCATCCCGTGCTCCCCCGTCGCGACCGGCACCGGGGCGATGGCGGCGGCGATGGCGGCGTGGGCGAGGATGTCGTCGGGGTTGGTCGGCTCCTCCACCCAGGCGAGGCCGAACGGTTCGAGGGCGTGGATCCACTCGATGGCCTGGTCGCGGTCCCAGCGCTGGTTGGCGTCGATGGCGATCCGGATGTCCTGGCCGACGGTCTCGCGCGCGATGCCGAGGCGCCGGATGTCGTCGTCCAGGTTGTCGCCCACCTTGAGCTTGATCTGCTCGAAGCCCTCGTCGACGGCCTCGCGCGCCAGCCGGCGCAGCTTGTCGTCGGAGTAGCCGAGCCAGCCGGGCGTGGTCGTGTACGCGGGATAGCCGACGGCGAGCAGGTCGGCCTCGCGCTCTGCGCGGCCGGGGAGCGCAACCCGGAGGATCTCGATGGCCTCGTCGCGGGTGAGCGCGTCGCTCAGGTAGCGGAAGTCGACCAGGTCGGCGATCTGCTCCGGCGTCATACGGGAGAGGAGCTGCCAGAGCGGGAGGCCGGCGCGCTTGGCCTTGATGTCCCAGAACGCGTTCACGACGGCGCCGATGGCCATGTGCATGACGCCCTTCTCCGGGCCGAGCCAGCGCAGCTGCGAGTCGTAGACGAACTCGCGCCAGAACCCGCCGAGGTCGTCGAGGATCGCCTCGACGTCCCGCCCGATCACCCGGTGGGCGACGGCGTCGATGGCCGCGACCTGCACGTCGTTTCCACGACCGATCGTGAACACGAACGCGTGGCCCTCGTGGCCGTCCGGGGCGTCGGTGGTGACCCGCAGGTAGGCGGCCGAGTAGTCCGGGTCCGAGTTCATCGCGTCGGAGCCGTCGAGCATGGCCGACGTCTCGAACCGGACGTCCAGTGTTTCGAATCCTGTGACGATGCTCACGCGCATCCCTTCCCATCCATCGCCGAGCACCATCGCGTCGACTGATAGACAACATCCTATTGGATATAGGTGGATATGCGCGAATTTGCCATCGCTGGATGTGGTGGCTTCGCGCGGAGAACGCGCGCGCAGGCCCGGCGTGTCCTCCGTTCGAGCGGAGTTTTCGGGCGCGACCGGCAGGAACTCCGCTTGGACGGAGATCCGGGATGGGGATGCGGGGCGCGGGTCAGCTGTGCTGGTCGGCGTCCGCCAGGCTGGCGGAGATGCGCGTGTACGACTTGGTGATGTGGTCGAGCATCGCCCTCTCGGCGGCCTCGGCGTCGCCGGCGCGCAGTGCTTCGAGGACGGCCTCGTGCTCGCCGGAGGTCTCCTCGACCACGCCGTGCTTGAAGTAGACGCGGTACTGGTGCATGTGCGACCTCAGCCGGGCGATGGCGTCGGAGAGCAGCGCGTTGCCGGAGTGCTCGGCGATGATGCGGTGGAAGGCCGCATCCTGGTCGGCGAAGTCGCGGTAGTCGCGGAACCGGTCGTCTCCGCTCTGTGCCGCCTCGCCGCTGGCGTGCATGGCGTCGCAGAGCTCTTCCAGTTCGGCGAGCGTCTCCGTGGTGAGCTCGCCCACCGCCTTGCGGGTGGCGTACGGCTCCATCAGGCGCCGCATCTCGAAGAGCTGACGCAGACCCTCGCTGTCGAGCAGCGGCGCGGCGGTGTACCCCTTGAGCGCCTGCTTGACCACCAGGCCCTCCGATTCGAGGCGCGCGAGGGCCTCGCGGACCGGGGTCGGCGAGACGTTGAGCTGGCGGGCGATGCCGTCGATGCTGGCCCGGCTGCCCGGCTCGATGATCTGGTCCATGAGCAGGCCGAGGACGGCGTCGTACACGTCGTCGGCGAGCGCCCTCCTCGCGGGGAGGAAGTGCGCGCCTGGTGCTGATTCGGTGCTCATGCAGACATCGTATGGCTTCGTCGGAGGGAAAGAGAGGATAGAGGATGCAGGATTCTCACGGCAGAAGTCCCGCCTCGGAGAGCTCCGCCCAGAGCGCGTCCGGCACGGAAACAGCGGCCAATCCGGCGTTCCTGGTGATCTGCGCTGCCGAGTCCGCGCCGAGCACGACCGTGGCGACGGCCGGGTGGCGCAGCGGGAACTGCACGGCCAGCTGCGGCACGGTCACGCCGTACGGAGCGGCGATGTCGGCGATGCGGGAGACGCGCGCGAGCAGCGCATCCGGGGCAGCGCCGTAGTCGTACGTCGCGCCCGCCACCGGACGGTCGGTGGCCAGGATGCCCGAGTTGAACACCGCGGCGACGGCCACGGACACCCCGCGCTCCGCGGCGGCGGGCAGCAGATCCTGCTCGGCCGACGGGTCGAGCAGCGTGTACCGGCCTGCGCACATCACGATGTCCAGGTCGGTCTCCCGCACGAACCTCGTCAGCATCGCCGACTGGTTCATGCCGGCGCCGTACGACCGGATGACGCCCTGGGCGCGCAGCTCGTCCAGCGCGGGGAACGCGCCGTCCAGCGCCTCCCGCTCGTGCTCATCCGGATCGTGCACGAACACCACGTCGATGCGGTCGAGGCCGAGCCTGGTCAGCGAGTCCTCGACGGACCGCAGCACGCCGTCGCGTGAATAGTCCAGCCGGCGGCGCAGGGTCGACGGCACCGCGAACAGGTTTCCGAGGTCGGTGTCCCCCTCGCGATAGCCCGGGTTGGGCTCCAGCACGCGACCGACCTTGGTCGACAGCACGAACGCATCCCTCGGGTACTCCTGCAGACCGGCGGCCAGCCGCTTCTCCGCGAGGCCGAGGCCGTAGTGCGGGGCCGTGTCGAAGTACCGGATGCCCGCCTCCCACGCCGCGGGCACGATGCCGGGCCACACGTCCTCGGCGAGCGGCCGGTAGAGGTTGCCGAGGGCCGCGACGCCGTAGCCGATCGGTCCGACGGTCAGGCCGCCCCGGCCGAAAGCACGGGATGCGGTGGCGGTGTTCACAGTCTCCATTCTGGTCAGCTCACCCTCAGATCGTCGATCGCGTCGAGGTCCCACTCGATGCCGAGGCCCGGCGTGGTCGGCGCGACGCCCGCGCCGTCGCTGACGGTCATCTCGCTGCGCGTCACGGCGCGCAGCTGCGGGATGTGCTCCAGGTAGAGCGCGTTCGGGATGGCGCAGCACAGCGAGACGTGCAGCTCCATCAGGAAGTGCGGGGCGACCGCGACGTTGAACGCCTCGGCGAGGTGCGCGACCTTCAGCCACGGCGTGACCCCGCCGACCCTGGCCACATCCACCTGCACGATCGACGCTGCGCCGGACTGCAGATACTCGCGGAAGTGCCCGACCGAGTAGATCGACTCCCCCACCGCCACCGGCAGGCTGGTCGCCTCCGCGAGCCTGCGGTGCCCTGCGACGTCTTCGGCGGGCAGCGGCTCCTCGAACCAGAAGATGTCGAGCTTCTCGAACAGGGCCGCGCGCCGGATGGCCTCGGCGGCCGTCATCGACTGGTTGGCGTCGACCATGATGTCCATGCCGGGGCCGACGGCATCCCGCACGGCGGCGAGGCGCTCGAAGTCCTCGTGCCCGCGCGGCTTGCCGACCTTGATCTTCACCCCGTGCATCCCGCGCGCCTTCGACTCGACGGCCTGCGCCACCAGCTCCTCCGTGCTGAAATGCAGCCAGCCGCCCTCGGTGTCGTACAACGGGATGCTCGGCCGCGCTCCACCCGCCGCCACCCACAGCGGCAGGCCGGCGGCGACGCAGCGCGCATCCCAGACGGCGGTGTCGACGGCGGCGAGCGCGAGCGATGTGATCGCGCCGACCGTGGTGGCGCGGGTGGACGAGAAGAGCGCGTGCCACACCGCCTCCGGACGGTTGGCGTCCATCCCGAGCAGAACGTCGAGCAGCCCGGACCGCAGCAGGCTGAGCACGGCGCCGCCTCCGGTGCCGATCGTATAGCTGTAGCCGATCCCCTCCACGCCGCCCGCTGTCCGGATGCGCACGAAGATCGTCTCCTGCTTCACGAACGACTGCACAGCGTCTGTGCGGACGGTCTCCACTTCGAGGTCGCTCAGCCAGGCCTCCGCGAAGACGATGGTGCCGTCCACGGCGATGCGGTCGATGGGCGGTGCGAAGGTCATCTGCTCTGCTTTCGGGGTGGGGTGGGTGCCGGAGGGGCCGGTGCGGGCGGAGCCGGTGCGCGCGACGACGGCCATCACCGGCCGCCGAAGCCGCCGAGCGCGACGCCCTTGATGAGCTGGCGCTGCAGCACGGCCACGATGATCAGCGACGGGATGATCGCCAGGGTGGATGCGGCCATCATCAGGCTCCACTGGGTGCCGTGCTCGCCGGTGAACATCGACAGGCCGAGGGGCACGGTCGCGAGCTCCTGGCTGTTGATGATGATCAGCGGCCACAGGTAGGAGTTGTAGTAGCCGACGAACGAGAACACGCCGAGCACGGACAGCGGTGCCGTGAGCTGCGGCAGCAGCACCGACCAGAGCGTGCGGAACCGGGAGGCGCCGTCGATCAGCGCGGCCTCCTCGAACTCGATCGGGATGGTCAGGAAGAACTGCCGGAGCAGGAACGTGCCGAACGCGGTGAACGCGAACGGGATGATCAGCGCCGCATACGTGTCGACCAGGCCCAGCTGGTTCATCATGATGAACAGCGGAACGACCAGCACCTCCTGCGGCAGCACGAGCGTGAGCACGTAGAGCAGGAACAAGCGGTCGCGGTACTTGAAGCGCAGCCGGGAGAACGCGTAGGCGGACAGCACAGCGACGATCACCGACAGCAGTGCGCCCATGATCGCCACGAAGAAGCCGTTGAAGATGAAGCGCCCGAACGGCACCAGGGTCCACGCATCCGCGAAGTTGGACCACTTCACCTCGGAGCCGATGAACGACGGCTTCGCCGAGAACACCTCGGACTCCGGCTTGAGGGCAGAGAAGAACATCCAGATGAACGGGAAGGTGAACACCAGCGCCACGACGGCCATCACCAGGGTGTTCAGCCAGGTCTTGGCGGCCGTGACCTTCTGGGCGCGGCGCAGGCGAGGCTTGCGGGTCAGCGTCTCACTTGACAGCGTCTCACTTGTCATAGTTCACCCACTTCTTCTGCCCGGCGAACTGCAGGGCGGTGATCAGCATCACGACGATGAACAGGATCCACGCCAGCGCCGACGCGTAGCCGAGCCTGTCGAAGACGAAACCGTTGCGGTACAGGTAGAGCACGAACGTGTTCGTCGACTCCCCCGGACCGCCCTGGGTCAGGATCTGCGGCTGCACGAACACCTGGAACGCGCCGATCATGGTCATCGTCATGGTGAAGAACAGCGACGGGGAGATCATCGGCAGGATGATCGACCGCAGCCGCTGCCAGGCGCTCGTGCCGTCCATCCTGGACGCCTCGAGGATCTCCTTCGGGATGCTGCCGAGACCGGCGGAGAGCACGATCACGTTGTAGCCGAACGACTGCCAGACCGACATCGCGATCACCGAGAACAGGGCGAACGACGCATCCGACAGCCAGCTGGGGCCCTGGATGCCGATGGATGCGAGAGCCGAGTTCACGAGGCCGTTGTCGCTCAGCAGTAACCGCCACACCAGGGCGTTCGCCACCATCGGCGTGATGGCGGGGAGGAAGAAGATCACGCGCCAGAAGCCGGAGAACTTGATCCTCGTGTTCAGCCACAGCGAGACGGCCAGTGCGAGCACCAGGTTGAGCGCTGTGTAGACGAACGCGAAGATCACCGTGTTGATCAGGACCGTGTAGAACGTGGGGTCGGAGAACAGCTTCTGGTAGTTGGCGAACCCGACGAACGTCGGCGAACCGAACAGCGGCCACTCGAACAGGCTGATCACCAGCGAGCCGAGCAGCGGCACCAGGATGAAGAACGTGAACCCCGCGAGGCCGGGCCACAGGTATGCGAGGGCGACGAGGCCGTCGCCCTTCCGCTTCCTGGTGCCCCGCGGCGGGGTGGGGTGGGGCACGCCGAACGGGCGCGTCTCCGTCGATTCGGGCGCGGCGGACGCCGCCGTCTCCTTCGAGACGACGGCGCCCGAGATCAGCGGGGAAGCCATGCGGCTACTGCCCCACCGAGTTCTGGATCGTGTTCATCACGTCCTTGGCCGTCTTGTCACCGCGGTACCCTTCGACGCCGTACTGGGTGAACAGGGTCTCCACCTGGTTCCAGGTGGGGGTGGTGAGCTGCGCGGTGGCGTTGCCGAGCAGCGCCTGCACGGCGGCAGCGGCCTCCGGCGTCTTGCCCTCCGCCCAGGCGGACTGTGCGTCAGCCCTGGACGGGACGATGCCGCGCTTCTCCGCCTGGCCCTTGAGCACGCTCGTGTCCGTCATCGCCTGGATGGCCTTGAACGCGCCATCCGGGTCCTTGCAGTTCTTCGCGATGCCGAAGCCGGAGCCGGCCGTCATGCCGTGCGCGTCGCCCGAGGTGCTCGGCACGATGGTCACGCCCATCTGGAACTTGGCCGCCGAGGCGAAGGTGCCGTACATCCACGGTCCCTCGATCAGCATGTCGGTCGAGCCGCCGGTGAACGCGGCCTGCGCCACATCGGAGCCGTCCGCCGCGTTCGGCGCCGCCGCGATGCCCTCCTTGCTGACCAGGTCGAAGTACGACTGCACCTGGTCGACCAGCTTGGAGTTGGTCAGGTCGAGCTTCCCGCCCTTCACAGCCTCTGCGCCGTCGGCGATGGCCCAGGCGTTCGGGATGAAGAAGCCAGGCTCGATCGCGAGCGCCTTGTGGTCGCCCGTGGTGAGCTTCTTCGCATCGGACAGGAACTGCTCGCGCGAGTACGTCGTGCTCGGCAGCTCCAGGCCGGCCTTCTTGAACGCATCCACGTTGTAGTAGAGGACGATCGGCTCTGCGTCGTACGGGATGGCGCGGATCGTGCCGTCGACCGTCATGCCCTTGAGCATGGACGCGTCGAACGCCGAGGTGTCGAGCTTGTACTTCTTGATCAGGTCGTCGAGCGGCATGAGCAGCCCGCCGAGCTCCTGGGCCCGCGCGGCCTGCGTGGTGAGCAGGCAGGGCGGGTTGGAGCCGCTGAGGCGGGTCTTGACCTTCGTCCAGTAGTCGTTGAAGCTCGGGCCGTCGATGGTCACATCGAGCTTCGGGTCGACCTTCTTGCCGAGGTCGATGAAGCCTTCCCACTGGTCGCGGTCGCTCTGACTGCTGACCCAGGTGTACATCGAGATGGGTCCGCCGGAGGCGTTGCCCCCGCCTCCGGCCGCACATCCTGCGAGCGCCGTGAGGGCTCCTGCCAATACGATTGCGGTTCCGATACGTCCCGCCGCGCGCGTGGTTCGTGGTGTCACTTGCTGTGCCTCCTCCATTGGATTCATCAAATGTGATCGCCTACTGAGCCTGCTGTTCCGCGGTCTCGCTCCGAGGGGCGGATCCGCGATCCTATAGGGTCTTTGATATAGGTTATGGGGAGCATAAGCTGCTGCGCCCCGGCCGGTCAAGTAGTCGACCCGGTCTGTGCCGGTCAGGCGAAGTCGATCGCGATCACGTCCACGACGGCACCGGATGCGGCGGGCGCGGGGATCAGCAGCTCACCCAGCGGCTCGGCATCCCGCGACGCCTGCTCGTGTACCTCGTAGTTGACCTCGTACGGCAGCTGCTCGCCCGTCGCCAGCAACCGGATGCCCGTGACCCGGCCCACCGGGATGCCCCGCACGATCACCTGCTCGATCGGCCGCATCACCAGGTGCAGGTAGATCGTCCCGGGCCGGGCGGTGGACGGGCCGTAGTAGTCGACGCCGACGGTGGGCGAGACGCCGACGACGCTCTCGGCGTGCGCATCCATCCACTGGCCGATCTCGTCCAGCGTCTGCACCTGCGACTCGTTGAGGCTGCCGTCGCCCTTGGGGCCGATGTTGAGCAGCAGGTTGCCTCCGCGGCTCGCCACCTCGATCAGTGTGGTCACGAGCGAGGTGGTGGACTTGCTCTTGGTGTCTCCCGGCCGCCACGCCCACATCTGGCCGATGGTCAGGCACAGCTCCCACGGACCGGTCGGCGCCGTGACAGGGAAGCCCTGCTCCGGCGTCTTGTAGTCGCCCTGGCCGAGCAGGCGGTCGTTGATGACCACATCCGGTTGCAGCGATTTGATGAGGGCGCGCAGCCCCGCGCTGTCCCATTCCTGCTCCGAGCGCTCCCACTCTCCGTCGAACCAGAGCAGGTCGATGGTGCCGTAGCCGGTGAGCAGTTCGGTGAGCTGCCCGCGCAGGTAGTCCTGGTAGCGCGCCCAGGCCTCCGGCGTCGGCCGGCGGTGCTTGTCCTCCGCGACAGGGGTGCCGGCGTTGGCCGGGTCTCCCGCGGCGGGCCAGTGCTCGAGCGGGTACGGGCGGTCGCTGTCCTGGAAGGCCGGGTAGTCTGCGTGGTTCCAGTCGGGGAGGCTGTAGTAGATGCCCACCCGGATGCCCTCGGCGCGGATCGCCTCGACGAACTCGCGGGTGATGTCGCGACCGAACGGCGAGTGCTCGATGCCGAAGTCGGAGTGCGCGGTGTGGAACATCGAGTATCCGGCGTGGTGGCGGGCGGTGAACACGACGTAGCGGGCGCCGGCGCGCTTGGCC
Source organism: Leifsonia araucanica (assembly GCF_051161895.1). Taxonomy (NCBI): domain Bacteria; kingdom Bacillati; phylum Actinomycetota; class Actinomycetes; order Micrococcales; family Microbacteriaceae; genus Leifsonia; species Leifsonia araucanica. Next base: position 2,878,659 of record NZ_JBMBTW010000002.1, on the reverse strand, counting down.
AGGCGGGCGAGGGCGACCGCATCCCAGTCGACCGGGTTGAAGGTGGGCGCCGTCGACTGGTACTGCTCGACGCTGACGGTGTCCTCGACCGCGTCGGAGCCGGGGATGATGGACCGGCCGACCAGCGGCCAGGAGATCTCGATGCCCTGCTGGCTGGCGTGGTCCCAGTGCACGAACAGGCCGAATCCTGCGCCGATGAACCACTCCCCGCCTGGCAGCTGGAAGTCGGCGGGACGCACGAACGAGTCGGGTAGAGCGGTGAGGGTCGAATCCACGGGGAGAACTCTCCTTTGAGTAGGGATGCTATTGCCTATAGGATATGGACTTGGGATGCGTCCCACAATCCATTCAACGAAGAAGGAGAATCTCAGCGTGGCCATGTTCACTGACGACCCCGTCCGCCCCGAGAACTACCAGCGGTTCCAGCACGAACTCCCGTCCTGGTTCAGCGACGCCAAGCTCGGCATCTTCGTTCACTGGGGCCCATACTCCGTTCCGGCCTGGGCAGAGCCGATCGGCGAACTCGGCACCATCGAGAAGCAGTACTGGTTCGCCCACAATCCTTACGCAGAGTGGTACTTCAACACGATCCGCATCGAGGGCAGCCCGGCTGCCCAGCACCAGAAGGACGCGTTCGGCGGCGCTCCGTACGACGACTTCCTCGACGCCTGGAACCCCGACGAGTTCGACCCGGAGGCGTTCATCGCCCTCGTCAAGAGCACGGGAGCAGGCTACTTCGTCCCCACCACCAAGCACCACGACGGCGTCACCCTGTGGGATGCTCCCGGCACCGACGGCCGCAACACGGTCGCCCGCGGCCCGAAGCGCGACCTGATCGGCGCGTTCGAGAAGGCCACCAGGGATGCGGGCCTCCGCTTCGGCGTCTACTACTCCGGCGGGCTCGACTGGCACTTCTCGCAGCTGCCGCCGATCACCGACGAAGGCCAGGAGTTCGGCCGCCCCGTCGACGCCGCATACGCCGAGTACGCGTACAAGCACGTTGAAGACCTGATCGAGCGGTACTCCCCCGACGTGCTGTGGGGTGACATCGAGTGGCCGGACGCCGGCAAGCCCTCCGGGCCGTTCTCGATGGAGAACCTGTTCGAGAAGTTCTACGCCACCACCCCGGACGGCGTCGCGAACGACCGCTGGGGCACCACCCACTGGGACTTCCGCACCAGCGAATACCAGCAGGGACTCAGCGTGGAGGGCGACGGCGGCTGGGAGAACTGCCGCGGCATCGGGTACTCGTTCGGCCACAACACGCTCGAAGACGAGACCCACCTGCTGAGCGGCCCGGATGCGGTGAAGACGTTCGTCGACATCGTCTCGCGCGGCGGCAACCTGCTCCTCAACGTCGGCCTCACCGCCCGGGGGACGGTCCCGGACCTGCAGCGACGCACCCTGGAGCACCTGGCAGCGTGGAACGCCGTCAACGGGGATGCGGTGTTCGGCTCGACCACCCTGGACACGTCGATCGCGGCGGCGGGCTCCGACCCGTGGGTGCGCTGGACGCGCAGCGGCGACATCGCGAACGCGTTCGTCGACGCATCCGGCGCTGTCACCATCGGCGGGGTCTCGCCCGCGGTCGACGCGGCCTCCGCCCGCCTCGCCGACGGAACCCCCGTCGCCGTGACGCGCGACGGCGACACGCTCGCGGTGACCCTGCCGGACGCATCCATCGCCGGCCCGACGCTCATCCGCTTCGACCTGGCGGCCTGAGCATGACCGTCGACGCCCACCTGCACCTCTGGGATCTCGAGAGGGTCGCGTACCCGTGGCTCACCGACGCGCTGGCGCCGATCAACCGCACGTTCGCGTTCGCCGAGGTCGAGCCCCAGCTGCGTGCAGAGGGCGTCGACGGCGCCGTGCTCGTGCAGGCGGCGAACTCGGTGGAGGACTCCGAGGCGATGTTCGCCGTCGCCGCATCCTCGCCGTTGGTCGCGGGCGTCGTCGCCTGGGTCGACCTGCTCGACCCTGCCGCGACCGCCGCCCAGCTAGAGACGTGGTCGGCGCATCCCGGGTTCGTGGGGGTGCGCCACCTCATCCACGACGAGCCGGACGCCGACTGGCTGGCACGGGATGCGGTCCGCCGCTCCCTCGCCGTCGTCGCCGCCCACGGCATCGCCTTCGACGTGATCGGCGTACTTCCGCGCCACCTGGAGCTCGCCGTCTCGCTCGCGGAGGAGCAGCCGGAACTGCGCATCGTCATCGACCACCTCGGCACCCCTCCGGCCGGCTCGGCGAGTTCGGCGGCAGAGAGGGAGCCGTGGGCGTCCCTGATGACCGCGCTGGCCGCGCACCCCAACGTCTCCACCAAGCTCTCCGGCCTCACCACCATCGGGGACGACCTCCAGCCGTACGCCGACCACGCACTCGGCGCGTTCGGCGCATCCCGGGTGCTGTTCGGCGGCGACTGGCCGGTCTCCACCCTGGCCGGAACGTATGCGGAGACCACCGCGGTCGCCTGCGCACTCACCGCGGGGCTGAGCGAGCAGGAGCGCTCCGACGTGTTCGGCGGGGCCGCACGCCGGGCGTACCGCCTGGGCTGACCGCCTGGCCGGGCCGGGCCTGAGAGAATTGCCTCATGCCCATCCTGAACAAGGACATGCAGGTCTGCATGTCGCTCGCAGCCCGGCCGAGCAACATCGGAACCCGGTTCCACAACTATCTCTACGACGAGCTCGGCCTGAACTTCATCTACAAGGCGTTCACCACCACCGACCTCGAGGGCGCCGTGCGCGGCATCCGGGCGCTCGGCATCCGGGGCTGCTCGGTGTCGATGCCGTTCAAGGAGGCCATCATCCCGCTGGTCGACGTGATGGAGCCGTCCGCCCTCGCGATCGAGTCGGTGAACACCGTGGTCAACGACGACGGTGTGCTGACCGCGTCCAACACCGACTACGAGGCCGTCGCCGCTCTGCTCGCCGAGCACGAGGTCGACCCGGCGCAGCGCGTGCTGCTGCGCGGCTCCGGCGGCATGGCGAAGGCGGTCGTCGCGGCGTTCCGCGGCGCCGGCTTCGACGACCTGACCATCGTCGCCCGCAACGAGGTGGCGGGCTCCTCGCTCGCCGAGAAGTACGACTACGCCTGGGTGGCCACCGACCCGGAGCCCGGCTTCGACGTGATCGTCAACGTCACCCCGCTCGGGATGCGCGGAGAGAGCGAGAACGTGACCGCATTCAGCGACGACCACATCGCCGCGGCCTCCACGGTGTTCGACGTGGTGGCGTTCCCGTCGGAGACGCCGCTGATCGTGGCCGGACGCGCATCCGGTGCGAAGGTCATCACCGGCGCCGAGGTGATCGCACTGCAGGCCGCGCGCCAGTTCGAGCGGTACACGGGCGTCACCCTCACGGCCGACCAGGTGGCCAGGGCGTCGGAGTTCTCCCGCGCTGAATAGCCGACGTCGCCCCGCGGAGCCGACCGGAGTAACGTGAGCCGCACGTCGACCGAAGGGAAGCGCTCATGGGCATCGGCAGTGGCATCTTCTTGGTGGTGGTCGGCGCCATCCTCGCGTTCGCGCTGAACGTGCAGGTGTCGTGGATCGACGTGCAGCTCGTCGGCTACATCCTGATGGGCGCCGGTGTGGTGGTGTTCATCCTGTCCCTCATCTTCATGCTGCGCAGACGGCAGACCACGACCATCCGGCGCGGTGGCGTCGACCCGGCGACGGGCGAGCGCATCCAGGAGCAGCGCACGCGCTCCGACGACTTCTGAGCCGCCATTTCCTTTCTCGCAGCGCGGGATTAGGGTGCAGGCATGCGCCTCCGACCCCGCATCGCCGCCCCCGTCCTGCTCGCAGCACTCGCGGCGCCGTTGATACTGGGGTCGTCGGCGTCGGCCGCGACCACCACCTCCTGGGCCGGCTGGGCGCCCCTCACCGGCACCGCGAACGACTACACGACCTCGGTCACCGTCGCGAGCAACCCTCCCCTCGTCGCGGATGTGACCAGTGACTCGCGCGCCGGTTCGGTGGGCGTCATCTCCGGCGCATCCACCTGGCTGGCCGCCTCCACCCCGGTCGGCGCGAAGTACGGGTCGAGCCAGGGCAAGCCGTATCTGAACCTCCGCGCCCGCGCTGACAACGCCACCTCGCCGTCCACCACCACGTACACGTTCCGCACGCCCACCCCGACGTCCGGATGGACGTTCGTGCTCGGAGACATCGACGCCGACAAGGTGCAGATCCACGCGGTAGGTCCGGATGGGGTCCCCCTCACCGCCGCGCAGCTCGGCTACCGCAGCAGCTTCAACTACTGCGTCCCCGGCGTCTGCACCCCCACGCAGACGCCCGCAGACGTCCCGCTCTGGAACGCGACGACCGCGACCCTCAGCGGTGACCCCGTCGTCAACCCACGCTCGCTCGACACGGCGGGGGCGTCGGCGTGGTTCGAGCCCAACGCGCCCATCGCCTCCCTCACCTTCACGTACACGCGGGTGACAGGGCTGCCCGTCTTCCAGACCTGGTTCGCCTCCATCGCGCGCGACATCGGCGGGACGGTCACCGACGCGAACACCGGCCCCCTGGACGGCGTGGCGGTGACGCTCACGGACGCGACGGGCGCCGTCGTCGGCACCGCGACCACCAGCGGAGGCGGCCACTACGCGTTCCCCGGGTTCCTCGCCACCAGCGGATACACGGTGTCGATCGCGCCGCCGCTCGGGAAGATCGCGGTGACGGCATCCCGTGCGCCCGCGGACCTGTCGACGACGGATGCGGTGGTCGACTTCGCCGTGCGCGACATCGTCCCCGTCGCGGTCAGCGGCACCGTCCTGGATGCGGCGGGCCAGCCCATCGCCGGCGCCACCGTGACCATCGGCGCGGCCACGGCGACCACCGGGCCGGACGGCAGCTACCTGTTCGACACCATCCCGGTCGGGCAGCACCAGGCGGTGCTCACGGTCCCTGCGGGGTATGCGCTCACCACCGCGCCGCCGCCGTTCACGATCCCCGTCGGCTCGCAGACGCCCGTCACCGATCAGGACTTCGTCGTCACGGCGAACCCGACCCTGAGCGGCACGGTCAGCGCATCCGGTGCGGGAGGTGCCGGCGTGGGTGGTGTGACGGTGACCGCGGACGGACCGGGCGGACCGGTCAGCACGGTGACGGCCGCGGACGGGAGCTACCGCTTCCCGCGCATCCCGGCCGGGGCGTACACGGTGACGGTCACCCCGCCGGACGGCCTGGTGGTCGACGGAGCGGGGAGCCTGCCGGTGACGGTGAGCACCGCGGACGTGACAGGCATCGACTTCGCGCTCAGCAAGACGGGCGACATCGGAGGCACCGTGCTGGACGCCGACGGCGCACCGATCCCCGGAGCGACCATCACCATCGACGGGCCGACGAGCAGCACGGTGACCACGGATGCGAGCGGCGCGTTCGGCGCGACGGATCTGCTGCCGGGCGACTACACGATCACGCTCGACCTCCCGGACGGCTACACGAGCACGGGCCCGCTCACGGCCGACGTGACCATCACGGCGGACGGGGAGACGTTCGGTGCGGTGAACTTCACACTGGATGCGGTGGTCGCGCCGCCCACGCCGCCCGTCACGACGCCGCCCGTCACCCCGCCGACCTCGTCATCGCCCGACCCCGGCACGACCGCCGGCACCGGCTCGGCCGACCTCGCAGCGACGGGATCGACGGTCGACCCCGCACCCCTGCTCCTGGCCGGGGGCGGGTTGCTGCTCGCCGGCGCGGCCGTCGTGGCCGTGGGACTGACGCGCCGCCGCCGGACGTAGACTCGAAGCGTGTCCGATGACCTGCTCGCCCTGGAGAACCAGGTCTGCTTCGGCCTGGCGGTCGCCGCTCGCAGCGTGATCGCGCTGTACCGTCCCGTGCTCGAACCGCTGTCGCTGACGCATCCGCAGTACCTGGTGATGCTCGCGCTGTGGGAGCGGGACCCGCGGTCTGTGAAAGAACTGAGCGAGGCCATCCAGCTGGAACCCGCGACGCTGTCGCCGCTGCTGAAGCGGCTCGAAGCCACCGGCTACGTGGAGCGCAAGCGCAGCACGACCGACGAGCGAACGCTCGAGGTGACACTCACCGAGACCGGCAGGGCGTTGCGGTCGGAGGCGGAGAAGATCCCGGGGCAGATCGTGGCGAAGCTGGGCCTGCCGGTCAGCGAGCTGGAGCACTTGCGCGAGGGGCTGCACGCGATCATCGCGGCGGCGCTGCGCACGGCGTAGCGCGAGGCGCGTCGGCGCCAGCCGCGTCCGTGCCGGCCGAATTACGGGCAGACGAGCCGCGTGGCGTCGCGCTGGCCTTCTGGCCGGAGCACGGTGTGCTCGGTCATCGGTCGGCCGCAGATGGGGCAGGGCGACGCGGCGGAGCGGTGATCTGGACCTTCCGGGTGACCTGCGCCGAGCTGCGCTGGGCCGGCGACGCTGATCAACTTCTCGTTCATCCGCGTGTACCAGCGCATGAAGCTTCCGGACATGATCTCCTCAATTCGTTAGTGCACTAACTAGTGTACGCCCGATTGACCTTGACCCGCGGGTCAGGGTTTACGCTGTGGGCGGAGGAACGCGGAGGAACACCATGCAGATCAGCGAACTCGCCGAACGCGCCGGGGTCACGGTGAAAGCCGTGCGCTACTACGAGAGCCTGGGCCTCGTGCTCCCCGACCGCCTGCCCAACGGCTACCGCGACTACACCGACGACCAGCTGCGGGCCGTCGCCGAGATCCGCGAACTCGCCGACTCCGGCATCTCCCCCAGCAAGGCGTCGCCGTTCATCGACTGCCTCGGCACCGGACACGCGTACAGCGACGAGTGCCCGGCGTCCGTCGACGCATACCGGGACAGCATCGCCGACCTCGACAGGACCATCGCCGCCCTCACCCGCCGCCGCGAGACCCTCGCGCACCGGCTCGACGCGAGCGCCTCCCGGGGCTCAGCCCAGGACTGACCCGGCCGAGCGGAAGGCACGCGTCAGGCGTGCCGCCCCTGCACCATCTCCCGGATGCGCTCGATCGCGACCTTCGGGCGGCGGTCGTCCGTCACCAGGCCGTTGGTCTCCTGGCCGGTGTCTGCAAGCTGGGTGTAGCAGAACCCGGCGAGCACCGAACTGGCCAGCGTCGCCTCCAGCAGGGCGCCGACGCGCTCGGCGAAGTCCTCCGGGCTGGAGGCGGCCGAGTATCCCCACGCGCCGTCCACCTCGTGCGCGCGATCCACGAACGAGACGCCGCCGAACTCGGTCAGCATCACCGGCGCCTGCCGGTCGCGTTCGCCGCGCACGAGCATCCGGCGCCCGGCCGGTCCGAGTCCGTCGAACAGCGCGTCGACCGCCTCCGGCGTTCCATAGCGCGCGGCGACGACCTCTCCGGACGCCTCGTAGTCGTGCACGGAGAGGATGTCGGAGTCGACGTGCTCCCAGCCGTCGTTCGAGATGACGGGACGGGTTGGGTCGAGCGCCTTGGTCAGCGAGACGAGCGCCGCGGCGTAGTCGCGCATCCGGCCGTCGTGGGCGAGGTGCTGCACCCCCCAGCTCTCGTTGGTCGGCACCCAGGTGACGATGGAGGGATGCGAATAGTCGCGGTCGACGATGTCCGCCCACTCCTTGGTGGTGCGGGTGATCGCGGTCGGCGTGAACTCGTATGCCGCGGGAGACTCGCCCCAGATCAGCAGGCCGAGCGAGTCTGCGAAGAACAGGAAGCGCGGGTCCTCGTACTTCTGGTGCAGCCGCGCTGCGTTGAAGCCGAGGTCTTTGATGAGCTGCGCCTCCGCGCGCAGGCCGTCGACCGACGGTGCGGCGAGGTGCGACTCCGGCCAGTAGCCCTGGTTCAGCACAGAGCGCACGTAGTACGGCCGGTCGTTCAGCAGGAACCGCCCGCCGGCGACCGCCGCCGAACGCAGCCCGAGGTAGGAGCGGACGGTGTCTGCGCCGACGGTGACCACCGCATCCACCAGTCGCGGGTGCTCGGGCGACCAGAGCAGCTCCTCGTACGCCTGCCCGTTGCGCTGCTGCGGCAGCGGCACCGTCGCCTCGATGGTGCGCCCGACCGCCGGCACCGTCACCGAGCCGAGCGCTCGCCCGTCGTGGCTCAGAGAGATGGCCAGCGTCTCCCCGTCGCGGGCCGGACGGTTCAGCCGGATGCGCGCCGCCACCGTTCCCGAGATCAGGTCGGGGGTCCAGTGGATGCGCTCGATCGCCACCGCCGGCACCGCTTCGAGCCACACCGGCTGCCAGATGCCCGTGGTGCGGTGGTACCAGATCGAGTGCGGCTCGCGGTGCCAGTCCTGCTTGCCCCTCGGCTGGGAGAGGTCGGCGGGGTCGTCCTCCGCGCGCACGACGATCGACACGTCCGCTCCACCGGATGCGCCACCCGCCGCGAGCAGGTCGGTCACGTCGAACGAGAACGGCGACCCCCCGCCCTCGTGCTCGCCAGCGAACCGGCCGCCGACCCACACGCGGGCACGGTAGTCCACCGCTCCGAAGTTGAGGACCACGCGCGGTGCGTCGTCGCTCGCGCCGATGGTCTCGAGCTCGGCGGCGCCGATGGTGCGCCGGTACCAGACCACCGGGTGGAAGCCGGTGTCGCCGATGCCGGATGCGGGTGACTCCGGCGGGAACGGCACGACGATGGAGCGGCCGAAGCGTGCAGCCTCTGCATCCGAGTACCAGCCCTGCGCCTCGCCGGCGTCTGCGTCGTCGTACGCGAACGCCCACGTGCCGCCCAGGTCGCACCAGTGCTCCCGCACGAGCTGGGGGCGCGGGTATGTTCCATCGAGCGTGCGTGCGGCTGGAAAAGTCATGGTCACTATGGTGCACCAGAAATGCAGCGCTGTAAAACGACATTGCGAACACGGCGAGCCGAGCGGGCGGAGCGGGCGACTCAGAGCGTCGGCGCGCTCTCCCTGGTGACCAGCCGATACCCGACCAGCTCGTGCCTGCCCATCGAGGTCAGCCCGTCGATCCGCTCGCAGAGCATCGTGATGGCCCGCGTCGCGAGCGCCGTGAGGTCGGGCGCGATGGTGGTGATGCTCGGGAAGGTGACCGAGGTCATCAGCGTGTTGTCCCATCCGGAGATGGCGACGTCGTCCGGAACCCGGAGGCCGCGCTCCTGCAGGGCGCGCAGTGCGCCGATGGCGGCGAGGTCGTCGCGGCACATGATCGCGTCGAACCGCAGGCCCGCATCCAGTGCGGCGCCGATCGCCGATGCGCCGTCCACCGGTGAGATCGCGTTGCTCGGGATGAGCAGCCCGGGGTCCGGCGTCACCCCGGCGCCCTCGAGCGCGGCCTGGTACCCGGCGATGCGGAGCTCAGAGGTGCGCGAGATGCGCTCCGGCTCGTGACCGGCGAACGCGATGCGGCGGCGGCCGAGCGCGAGCAGGTGCGTCGTGGCCTCGCGGGCGGCGGCGACGTTGTCGATCATCACCCGGTCGATGCTGAGCGGAGCAGCCCCCTCGCCCAGGATCACCATGGGGAGGGAGCTCCTGGTCTGCGCCAGCTCGGATGAACTCATCACGCTGGGCTGGAAGATGATCCCGTCGACCATGCCGGCCTCGATCCCGGAGACGGCGGCGCGCTCCCCCTCGATGGTCGAGTCGGTCTGTTCGAGCAGCACGCGGTATCCCTGCTCCTCCGCCACGTCGGACACACGGCGGGCCAGCTCGGCGAAGTACGGCAGGGTGACATCCGCGAACGCCAGCGCGATCAGGCCCGTGCGCCCGGTGGCCAGCCTGCGGCCGAGCAGGTTGGGCCGGTAGCCGAGCTCGTCGATCGCCTTCTGCACGCGTTCGCGCATCCGGTCGCTGACGTGCGGGTAGTCGTGGACCACGTTGGAGACGGTCTTCATCGACACCCCGGCCAACTCCGCGACATCCTGCAAGCGCACACCGGCCACAGCGTCTCCTTCCGTCGTGAGAACTCTACTTTGCGTCGCTGCTCCCGCCAGTCCACCATCGCTCACCGCTTGACAGCAAATTTCTAGCGCTGTAATTTCGAAGAGCGCGGCCCGGGCTGCGCACTCGTGCCTGTCACTCAAGGGAGAGAAATCACATGAAGAAGCGATCTGCCGTGCGGGTCCTGGCCGCCGCGGTGGCCGTGGGCTTCGGCCTCGCACTGACCGCCTGCGGCAGCTCCGGCGGCTCGGGCGGAGAGGTGGCGTCCGGGGACTACTCGGGCCCCAAGGTCACCGTCACGTTCTGGAACGGCTGGACCGGCGGGGCAGCACCCGTCCTGGTCCCGAAGCTCGTCGACAAGTTCAACTCCGAGCACAAGAACATCGTCGTGAAGAACGTCCCGATGGAGTGGGCCGATCTCGCCAAGAAGATGCCGCTCGCCGTCAAGGCGGGCAAGGGCCCGGATGTGGCGGTCGCGCACGGCGACGACGTCGCCACGTACGCGGCCCAGGGCCTGCTGCTCAAGAGCGACTCGATCGTGAAGTCGCTCGGGTACAGCGCCGGCGACTTCCCCGAGGGCCTGATGAAGGCCGGCGAGTACAAGGGAGCCCAGTACGGCATCCCGTGGAGCGTCACCCCGCTCGGTCTCTACGTGAACAAGGACGTGCTCAAGCAGGCGGGCATCGACCCCACGACCATCCCCGCTGACAAGACCTCGTACATGGATGCGCTGGCCAAGCTCAAGACGGCGGGCATCCAGGGCGAGTGGGTCGACGGCTACGTCTTCACCGGCACGTTCGAGTTCCAGTCGCTGCTCTGGCAGTTCGGCGGCGACCTCTTCAACGACGACGTCACGAAGGCCACCTTCAACTCCGACGCCGGCGTGCAGGCGCTCACCCACATGACCGACCTCATCAAGCAGGGATACAGCCCGGCGAACGTCGCGCAGGACGGGAACATCAACGCCCTGATCGCCGGAAAGACGGCCTTCAACTGGAACGGCGTCTGGCAGACCACCAACACCGCGTTCGACAAGCTCGACTGGTCGGCCGTCGCCGTGCCTCAGATCGGCACGGAGAAGGCCGTCTGGTCCTCGTCCACGCACTGGATGTTCATGGCCAACAAGGGTCAGGACAAGAACAAGACGTCGGCCGCGGCCACGTTCGTGAAGTGGATGAACGACAACTCGGCCAGCTGGCCGGACACCGGTGAGCTGCCCGCGAGCAACAGCGTCCGCAACGACCCGGCTCTGGTGCAGAAGTACCCGAACCTCAAGCCGTTCCTGGACGAGCTCCCGTACGCGCACTACGAGACCTCCGCCCCCGGCATCACCAACGTCACGGCTACCGTGACCACGGCCGTCAACGAGGCCATCACCGGCAAGAAGTCGCCGAAGCAGGCTCTCGACGACGCGGTTGAGAAGGCGAACACGCTGCTGAAGCAGAACAAGCAGACGTATGGCGAATGAGCTCGCAGTAGAGGCGGCATCACGGCGTAACGCCGTGGTGCCGCCTCGGCGCGCCCGGCGCAGCTCGAATCTGGCTGCGCCGCGCCGTACGAAGACGGCCTACCTGTTCCTGGCGCCGTTCCTCGTCCTCTTCCTCGTCTTCGTGGCGGGCCCCGCGGTCTTCGGCCTCTGGATCAGCCTCACCAACTGGAGCCCGTTCCGCGACACCCAGCAGTTCATCGGGCTCAAGAACTACATCGACCTCTTCACCCCGGACTCCGCGACCTCCGGCGACTTCTGGCAGTCGATGGGCGCCACCGGCATCTTCACGGTCGCCAGCGTGCCGTTCCTGCTGGTCATCCCGCTGCTGATCGCCCAGCTGCTCAACCGCAGGATCCGCGGCGGCACCGTCTTCCGCGCCGTGTTCTTCGCGCCGTACGTGCTCGGCGTCGCGGTCATCGGGGTCATCTGGAAGTACCTGCTCGACACCCAGTCCGGCATCGTCAACCACGTGCTCGGGATGCTCGGCCTCCCCTCCGACATCCCCTGGACCGTCAACGTGCCCTGGGTCTGGGTCTCCCTGGTCGGCGTCACCGTCTGGTGGACCCTCGGCTTCAACACCGTGATCATCCTGGCCGGGCTCAAGGGCATCAACAACGACCTGTACGAGGCGGCCGCGCTCGACGGAGCCGGGCCCATCCGGAAGTTCTTCAGCGTCACGCTGCCCGGCCTGCGCCAGGTGATGACGTTCGTCGTCACCGTGACCATCCTCGCCTCGGCGAACATGTTCGGTCAGTCGTACATCATCACCAAGGGCGGTCCGGGCAACCAGACCCGCACGGCGATCATGTACATCTCCGATCAGGGTCTCTCGCAGAACAACATGGCCGCAGCGTCGGCCATGAGCTATGTGCTGTTCGTGTTCCTCGCGATCATCAGCATCGTCAACTTCCGCCTGCAGCGGGAGCGCACGGAAAGGGCACCCCGATGACCGCCGTCACCTCTTCGAAGCAGAAGCCGACGCCGGATGCCGAGGGCGGCGAGCGTCAGCTCGCCAGGGCACCCCGGCGCACGTCGCCTCGCCGCACCGCCGGGCAGGTCGTGCTCTACGTCGTGCTGTCCCTGGTCACGCTGCTGATCGTGCTGCCGCTGGTGTGGATCGTGCTCACCTCGTTCAAGACGGACAGCGACGCCATCCAGAACCCGTTCTCGGTGTTCCCGACGCCGTGGTCGATTGACGCGTACGTCACCCTGTCGAGCGGCCAGCAGCCGATCTTCCGCTGGTTCCTCAACAGCCTGCTCGCCGCGACGCTGCAGACGGCGATCATCCTCGTCACCGCCTCCGCCGCCGCGTACGCGCTGGCCCGCCTCGAGTTCTGGGGCAAGAAGCTCGTGTTCGGCGCCATCGTCGCCACGCTGCTGGTGCCACCGGTCATCTTCCTCATCCCGAACTACCTGATCGTGCAGAACCTGGGCTGGCTCGACACCATCTGGGCCATCTCCATCCCGGGAGCTGCGAGCGCGTTCGGCGTGTTCTTCCTCCGCCAGTTCTTCATCGGGCTGCCGGTGGAGATCGAGGAGGCCGCGCGCATCGACGGCGCGGGCGACATCCGGATCTTCCTGCAGATCGTCGTGCCGCTGGCGCGCCCGGCGCTGGCGACGCTCGCCGTGCTGAGCTTCCTCGCCAACTGGAACGACTTCCTCTGGCCGGTCTACGTGCTGCTCAGCCCGGAGAACCTCACGCTGCAACCCGGCCTCGCCCAGTTGCAGGGCGCGTACTCGACCCACTTCGCCATCGTCATGGCGGGCGCGGTCATCGCATCCATCCCGGTGCTGATCCTGTTCTCGTTCGCGCAGCGCCACATCGTGGACAGCGTCGCCAGCTCGGGCGTGAAGGGGTGAGGCCGTGAGGTCCGCCGGGGTCGCGGCGGCGACGGTGGCCGCTGCCGCCGCCCTCGCGGCACTCGCGGCACTCTCCGGATGCGCATCCGGAGCAGGCTCGTCGTCGGACCCCGCCTCGGGCTCACCGTCGGCGAGCGCCGGCCCGGCCTTCGCGATCGACCAGGACTTCGCCGACCCCGATGTGCTCGTCGTCGACGGCACCGCGTACGCCTTCGCCACGAACACCCCCGGCTTCCTCGTGCGGTCAGCGACCTCCACGAATATGAGGGACTGGACGGTGTCGCAGAAGGACGCCCTCAGCGCCCTCCCCGGCTGGGCGCAGCCCGGCCGCACCTGGGCTCCCGAGGTGGCGGAGGTCTCCCCCGGCGCGTTCGTGATGTACCTGACGGCCCAGGATGCGGCATCCGGTCGCCAGTGCATCGGCACCGCCACCTCCGCGACACCGGGCGGCCCGTTCACCCCCGCCTCGGACACGCCGCTCGTCTGCCCGGTGGAGGCGGGTGGCGCCATCGACGCCGCCACCTTCCGCGACGACGGCAGCCTCCACCTGCTCTGGAAGACGGACGGCAACTGCTGCAGCCTCGACACCTGGATCGAGACGGCGCCGCTCTCGGCGGACGGCCTCACCCTGACCGGGCCGCCGGTGAAGCTCTTGAAGCAGGACCGCGCCTGGGAGGGCGCGCTGGTGGAGGCGCCCGACCTGGTGAAACGTGACGGCGTCTACGTGCTGTTCTTCTCCGCCAACGACTACGGAGGAGACGACTACGCGATCGGCACCGCAACGGGCACGTCGCTGACGCAACCGTTCACGTCACAGGAGAAGCCGTTCCTCACCTCCGCGTCGAAGCTCGGCACGTTCCACGGTCCCGGCGGCCAGAACGTCGTCACGTTCGGCGGCCACGACTGGCTCGTCTTCCACAGCTGGGACGACTCGTACGCCTACCGTGGGATGCTCGTCCGTCCCCTCACCTGGGACGGCGCGACCCCGCACCTCGGCTGACGCCCGGCCTCCGGGTCAGCTGCCCTCGGAGGAGCTGCCGGGGCCCCAGGTGACCGACTGGAAGAAGGCGCCCGCGTCGCCGAACGACGAGACGGAGCCTTCCACGTCCGCCTCGATCGGAGCCGTCGAGGTGATCGTGCCGGAGTCGCCCGTCGCCGGGAACGAGAAGTCGGCGTGGAACGTCACCGTGCCGGGGGTCGCCGTCTTCACCGGCCAGCAGCCGCCGGCGCTCACGTCGGCCTGGTCGGGAAGGTGGCAGCCGAAGTCCCACGGCCCCACCGTCAGCTCCGGGCGGCTCTGGATGGTCCACGCGGCGTTCGTCCACACCTCGCCGGCCTCCGCTCCGCTGGTGAGCCCGAACGAGCATCCCGCCGGCTGCGCGTCCGGCGATGCCGCGCAGCCGTCGAGCCAGCCCTGGGCGGCGGCCTTCGCCGCGTCGAGCCCCTTCGGCGTGAGCACGGCCGCATCCCGCAGTTGCGCGTCTGCGCCGAAACCGGCCACCGTCGCCTTCGCCCCGGCGAGCGTGAACCAGTCGGTGCTCGCCCCGGCGGTGAGCGTGTACGTGCCAGGGAAGGCGTTCAGGCGGAGGGTCGCGCCCTTCCAGCCGAGCGGCACACCCGCAAGCGTCGCATCCACTCGCCCAGGTGCTCCGATGGTCACGGTGACCGTGCCGAGCGTGACCGGCGCGAGTTTCCACCCGTCGACGCCGACCATCGACGCCGGTGTCCACGCGTCCCGACGCACCGCGAAGTCGCGCGTGGTGGTCTTACCGCCGCCCGTCACCTCCGCGGTGACCGTCGCGTCGCGTCCGTGCGACCGAACGCCCAGGATGCGGTAGCCCGTCACCCTGTCCGTCGCGTTCTTGTACGCCTTGTTGGTGAGCAGCACATCCACTGCCCGGTGCTGACGGCCTTCAAGCTTCGTCGCCGCCTCCACGTCGCCGCGCTTCACGTCCGCGAGGTAGGTGGACACCACCGCCTGCGGGGTGGCTGCGGCGCGAGCCCCGATCACCAGCACGAGTGCCGTGATCCCCACGCCGAGGGCGAGGGCCGTACCGACGGCAACCACCACGATCCACAGCGACCTGCGCGCCTTCGCCATCACAACTCTCCCCCGTGGCCGCCCGCTGTCGGCCGATCGTCCCGCCCCGGGAATCATACCGGCGGATGACCCACACACGACCCACGGCTGATGCCGCGCGCCGCGCATCCCGGTTGACTGGATACATCGGCCACACCAAGGGGGAAACCATGACGACGCTGAACCACCAACTCCCGTTCACGGGGTCGGTTCCGCAGGTTCCGCGAGCTCGAGGGGTGCTCGCGGCCGTTGCGGAGAACGCCTATCTGCGGCTGTTCTCCGTGCTCGTCGTCATCGCGGCCGGTGCCGTGGCGCTCGCCTTCGGAATCGCATTCGTGCTCGACATCGTCGTGCCGGTGTTCTTCGGAGGCGAGCTCCGCGCGCTGGGGGCGCTGTTCCCGCAGGTGGGCTGACCGGGACGGCACTGGCGCATCCCGCACCGACTGCTTAGAGTCGGTGCGGGAGGTTCCACCGATGCCACGTCTCGTCTATTTCGCCATCGCTTCCGTCGACGGCTACACCGCCGACACGTCGGGAGGCTTCGACTGGGCGGCCCCGGATGCGGAGGTGCACGCCTTCGTCAACGACCTGGAACGCGACGTCTCCACCTATCTGTACGGCAGGCGCATGTACGAGACCATGCAGGTCTGGCAGACGTTCGGCGACGACCCGGACGATGAGCCGGAGGTCGTCGACTTCGCCGGGATCTGGCGGAACGCCGACAAGGTCGTGTACTCGTCGACGCTCGCCGAACCGGTCACGCCGCGTACGACCATCCAGCGCGAGTTCGATCCGGATGCGGTGCGCGCCCTGGTCGCAGACGCTCCGGGCGACGTCGGCATCGGCGGCCCGACCATCGCGGCGGCAGCACTGAGGGCCGGGCTCGTGGACGAGGTGCAGCTGATCCTGGTGCCGGTGGCCGTCGGAGGCGGGACACCGGCCTTCCCGCTCGACCTGATGCTGGCACTGGACCTGCAGGAGGAGCGCCGCTTCGCGAACGGAAGCGTGTTCCTGCGCTACCTCGTCAGCCGAGGGTGAGCGTCACGCTCGGTCGCCGCAACGCCTCGGCCAGCACGTCGAGCGTCACCCCGTGCTCCGCGAGGATCGCCACCGGGTAGAAGAACGGGTCGTAGCCGTGCTGCGAGGTCGGCAGGACCAGGCCGTCGCCTTCGAACGGCAGCGGGTCTCCCGCGGTCCTGGTGACCAGGTCGCCGTCGTCGCCCAGTTCCACGGACACCGTCCGCGTCGGCGCCCCGCCCTCGAGGTGGGACCAGCTCATCGCGGGCAGGCGCACGTCGATCATCGCCTGGAACACGCCGATGCCCTCGCTGAGAACCGCGGCTGCCGCGCCGACCGTCTCGCTGGCGCCGAGCAGCATCACCCAGCCGTTGACCGGCGCGGTGAGCACGAGCAGGCCGGGACCGTCGCCGATGCTGGGGTTCTCGGCGAGGCGGAACCGGTCGTCGGTGATCCGCGCATCCAGTGCAGCGGCGAGCGCCTCGGGCGTCGTGGCGGGCAGGAACGCCCAGCTTCCGCTCCCGAACGTCTCGAACAGAGCGTCGCTCAGTACGGGGATGTCGTCGGGCACAGCACGAGTCTAGGCGTCGGGACCGGGCCGGTGGATGCGGGGATCAGCCCACGAGATTTTCTCACTTTCCCTTCCGCCCCACCCCCGCTCAGGGCTACCCTGAGGCCAGGCCCCTCCAGGGCCTCTGCCTCTGCGGGGGCATGCGCCCCGTGGCAGCAGAGCACAGACGTGAGCTGCGAAGGAGCGCTCCAATGCCTGCTCGTCGAACCCTCACCGCCGCGATCGTCGGCCTCACCGTCGCCGCGCTCGCGCTCACCGCTCCCGGCGGAGCGCTCGGGATCGCGCCGAACGCCACCAGCGTCCACTTCACCGCCTCCGGCGACTACGGCACCTCCGCCAACGCGCAGGCCGTGCTCACGGGCATCGGCGCACTGCATCCCGACCTCCACCTCGCGGTCGGCGACCTCTCCTACGGCGCTGTCGGCGACGAGCAGTCGTGGTGCGACAGCGTGACCCAGGCGGTCGGAGCCGGGTTCCCGTTCGAGCTCGTCTCGGGCAACCACGAGAGCAGCGGACAGAACGGCAACATCAACGACTTCGGCGCCTGCCTGCCCAACCAGCTCCCCGGCGCGGTCGGCACATACGGGCGGCAGTACTACGTGGACGTCCCGCAGGGCGCCCCGCTCGTCCGCTTCGTGATGATCTCCCCCGGCCTGCCGTTTGCGGACGGCACCTGGACATACAACGCGGGCACCTCGCACTACAACTGGACGGCGGCGGCCATCGACGGCGCACGCGCCGCGAACATCCCGTGGGTGGTGGTCGGGATGCACAAGCCCTGCCTCTCGCTGGGCCAGTACGGGTGCGAGGCGGGCGCCGACCTGACGAACCTGCTCGTCGGCAAGCGCGTCGACCTCGTGCTGACCGGCCACGAGCACCTCTACCAGCGCACGAACCAGCTCGCCACCGGAGGCGCGTGCACGGCGATCCTGCCCGGAACGTTCTCGGCCAGTTGCGTCGCCGACAGCGACGCTTCGATGGTGAAGGGCGCCGGCACGGTGTTCGTGACGGCGGGCACGGGAGGCAACGGCCTCTACAACGTCAACGCCGCGGATCCGGAGGCCAACTACTTCGGTGCGGCATCCGGTGCCAACCAGACGCCGACGTACGGGTCGGTGGATGTGACGGCCACGGCGACGCAGCTCAGCGGGTCGTTCGCGCGTGCGGCGGGCAGCAACTTCGCGGACTCGTTCACCATCGCGCCCGCCGGGGGCGGGGGCAACCAGCCGCCGACGGCGAGCTTCACGTCATCCTGCACCGACCTGGCCTGCACCTTCGACGGCGGCGCGTCGACGGATCCGGACGGCACGATCAGCACGTTCGCCTGGGACTTCGGCGACGGCGCGACCGGGACGGGCGGCACGGTCAGCCACACCTATCCGGCAGCGGGCACGTACACCGCGAGACTCACCGTGACCGACAACGGAGGGGCGAGCGGGTCGACCACGAAGACGATCGCGGTCACCGCACCGCCGCCACCCACCGGCTCGCTGGCGACGGACGGGTTCGACCGCGTCATCTCGAACGGCTGGGGAACGGCGCCGACCGGCGGCGCGTGGACGGTCGCCGGCAGCGCATCCCTCTACTCGGTCGGGGCGAGCACCGGCCTGATCCAGCTGCCTGCCGGTTCGGGAGGCACGACCAGGCTCACCGGCGTGAGCTCCGCCAACACCGACCTGCGCCTCAACGTGTCCGCCGACAAGCTGCCGTCCTCCGGCAACGTCTACATCTCCATCTCCGGTCGCCGCGTGGTGACGACGGGCTCCTACCAGGCCAAAGTGATCGTCTCGTCGGTGGGCAAGGTGACGCTGCAACTGGTGCGGGTCGACCCGAACGGCGGTGCGGAGGTGGTGCTGCAATCGTCTGTCGCACTCCCCGCCACATACGCGGCAGGGACGAAACTGGCCGTGCGGCTGCGCGTCACGGGCACGAGTCCCACGCTCATCCAAGCCAGGGCCTGGCCGGACGGCACGACGGAACCGACCACCTGGCAGCGATCCATCACAGACACGACGGCCGGACTGCAGGCGCCGGGCGGGCTGGCGATCACCGGGTATCTGTCCGGCGGCGTGGCCAACGCGCCTGTGGTGATGGGGGTGGACGACCTGGTGGCGGTGACGCCGTAGCTCAGGCCGCCGGCTGGGCCTCGCCGTCCCGCAGCACCGCCCGGAACGCGTCCACGATCCGCGTCGCGCGATCGTCTCCGCCCGCCTCCATCCAGTTCGTCACGAACGCGAACCCGGCTTTGGCGTCCCGGTCGGCGAAGGCCACCTGGCCTCCGGCGCCGTCGTGGCCGAAGCTCGCGTCGCCGAGGTAGCGACGGGCCTCGGAGTCGAGCTGGAAGCCGCGCGCCCAGCGCGGCCACGGGGCGGGGCTGGGGAAGACCGGCTCGCCCTCGCTCATGGGGATGAGTGCCGCATCCAGTGTCGCGTCGTCGAGCAGGGTGCGCCCGTCGGTCTCCGTGACGGTGGCCGACCAGATCGCCGAGAGTGCGTCCGCCGTGGCGATCCCGCCGGCGCCCGGGATCTCGGCCGCCCGGATGCGCGGGTCGTTGAAGCCGCCGTCGGGCGTGACCAGCTGCGCAGGAAGCGCGCCACCCAGCGTCATCGCGAGCGCCGTCCAGGGCGACGGCGCCTCGCCGAGTTCTTCGCCGGCCTCGACCTGCGAGTCGGACGCCTGGAGGTGCGCGACCCGGGATGCTGCGGCGTCCGGCAAGCCGATCCACGCGCCGGAGGTGTGGTCGCCCGCGAGCGCGGCGAAGTACTGCCCTGCACTCTGACCGGTGGCGCGGCGCACCAGCTCACCGGCCAGCCAGCCGTGCGTGACCGCGTGGTACGCGTATCCCGTCCCCGGCTGCCACAGTGGCTCCTCGGCGGCGAGCAGCGACGTGACGTGATCCCAGTCGACCAGCTGGTCGATGGTGAGCGGCTCGCGCAACGCGGACAGCCCGGCGCGGTGGGACAGGAGCTGGGCGACCGTGACGTCCCCCTTGCCCGCCGCCGCGAAGTCGGGCCAGTACCGCGCGACAGGGGCCTCGTAGTCGAGCAGCCCATCCTGCACCAGCCGGGCGACCAGGATGGACATCAGCCCTTTGGTGCACGAGAACACCACAGAGGCGGTGTCCTCCCGCCACGGCGAGCGCGACCGCTCGTCGGCCAGGCCGCCCCACAGGTGCACCACCCTCCTGCCGCCGACCCGGATGGTGAGCCCGGCTCCCATCGTCGGGCGTCCGTCGAACGCGCGCTCGAAGGCGTCCGCGACCCGCTCGTACCCTGGCTCGACCGTTCCTGCGATGTCGACCGTCATGCACGTTCTCCTTCTCGTTCGCGCGCGCGGAGCGTGAGGCGCGCGTCGTCCAAACCGATGTCGTACGGGTCGCTGACCCTCCCGCCGAAGCCGCCCGCCGCATCCACGTTCTCGAACGCGAGGAAGACGGAGGCGCCGCTGCGGTCGGTGGTCACCCTGCCGGCGTACAGCGACTCCGGCGTCAGGAGCGTAGCGGAGGCGAGGTCGAACGGCCCGGCGGCAGCCGGGGCCGCCGTGAACCAGACGCCGCCGGTGTCCCCGCTTCGCCGCCCGGCGAGGTGTGCCGCGTCGCAGGAGAAGAGCAGGATGTCGCGGCCGTCGACCCGCACGAACTGCGGAACCTCCACGTGGGCGAAGCCGCTTCCCGGCGCACTCACCGGCGGCTGGACTATCCACTCGTCCAGGTCGGCCGACCTGGCGTGTCCGATCACTCCCCGGTCGCGCACGTCGCCGCCGTCGCGGGAGCGGGCCGTGATCAGCATGTGCCATCCCTCACCGGCCGGATCGCGGAACACCCACGGGTCGCGCCACGCTTCCTCGTGCCACGTCCGGTCGGTGAGGAGTTCGTACCAGCGCGGGTCGGCCTGCAGGTTGAGCCGCGGTTCCTTCGTCCAGGTGAAGAGATCGTCGGAGGTGGCGACGCCGATCGACTCGACGTTCGCGATCTCGTGCGGGGAGAGGAAGACGGAGCCGGTGTAGAACATCCGCCAGCGTTCGTCGTCGCCGCGCACGACGCTCCCGGTCCAGGTGGCCGAGCTGTCCAGGTCGCCGGGAGGCCCGGCCGTGAGCACCGGCCCGTGGTCCTCCCAGTCGGTCAGGTCGGTCGACGTCGCGTGCCCGATCGACGCGTTCCTGTGGCGCAGATCAGGGTCACCGAGCGAGGTGGGCGCGTGCAGGTAGAAGAGGTGATGCGTTTCGCCGTCGTCGGCGAGCCAGAAGTCCCAGACCCAGTGATCCCGTTTGCTGAACACCATGCCCGTCAGCCCTTGACCGCACCCTGGATCAGCGCCTTGATGAACTGACGCTGGAAGATCACGAAGACCAGGATGGTGGGAAGGATGATGATGAGGGCGCCCGCGTTCAGCAGCGGGATGCTCAGGCTGTACTGCCCCTGGAAGAAGGTCAGCGCCCCGGCGACGGTGCGCTGCAGCGGGTCGGCGATCAACACCACGGGCAGCAGGAACTGGTTCCAGGTCCAGAGGAACAGCAGGATCGCCAGCGCGGACAGCGCAGGCCGGGCGAGCGGCAGGTGGATGTGCCGCAGCTCCTGCCACATCGTCGCGCCGTCCACCCGCGCGGCCTCGGAGAGCTCGGCGGGCACGCCGACGAAGTGCGCGCGCATCCAGAACACGCTGAACGGCATGAACAGCCCGATCAGCGGCAGGATGATCGCCCACTGCGTGTTCAGGACGTTCAGCGACTGCATCTCGTAGTACAGCGGGATGATCAGCGCCTCGAACGGGATGGTCAGCCCCAGGATGAAGAGGATCAGCAGGGCGCGACCGCCCCGGATCTTCAGGCTGCCGAGCGCGTATCCCGCCAGGCTCGAGATGACCAGGCTGACCGGGACCACCCCGAGCACGATCAGGCCGCTGGAGCCGAGCAGCTCCCAGACGTGCCCGGTGACGAAGGCTTCGCCGAAGTTCACCCACTGCGGGTCGCTCGGCCAGGTGAGGCCGGTCGGGTTGAGGTCGGCGGGCTGCAGGGCGGCGGAGAGCATGCTCACCAGCGGGATGACGGTGAGCACGAGGACGACGGAGAGCAGCACACGCCCCGTCCACTTCTCGACGGGATGGACGATCATGAGTCACGCACTTTCGAGAGACGCTGAATCGGGAGGACGACGATGAGGACGAGGACCATCAGCACGATGCCGAACGCGGATGCCAGCCCGACCTCGCTCTGGGTGAACCCGATCCGATAGATCGAGATGCCCGGCACCAGGGTCGCCCGGCCCGGCCCGCCGAGCGTGGTCGTGTAGATGATGTCGAAGCTGCTGAGCGCCGCGATGATCGTGATGGTGATGAGCACCGCGAGCTCCTGGCGGAGGCCGGGGATCGTGATGGTGAAGAACTCCCGCCACCACCCGGCGCCGTCGAGGCGCACGGCCTCGTAGAGGGATGCGTCGATCTTGCCGATCCCGGTGAGCAGCAGCACGGTGCAGAGCCCGGTCAGCGTCCACGAGCCGATCAGGCCGACGGCGGGCAGCGCGGTCTGGTAGTCGCCGAGCCACGGACGGGCGAGCCCGCCCAGCCCGACCCAGCCGAGGATCTGGTTGACCGCGCCGGTCTGGGCGTACATCCACGACCAGGCGATACCGGCCGCGGCCAGCGGGATGATCTGCGGGAGGAAGAGCACGGTCTGCGAGAAGCTGGAGAAGAACCCGGCCTTGATCGACCGGATGAGGGTGGCCAGCACCAGGCCGGCGATCACCGGGATCACCGTGAAGAACGCGATCAGGATGAACGCGTTCCTGATCGCCCCGAGCAGGTCGGGGTCGGTGAACACGGTCAGGTAGTTCTGCAGTCCCACCCAGGTGGATGCGCCGATCCCGTTCCAGTCGTAGAACGAGAACTGCACACCCTGGATGAGCGGCCACAGCACGAAGGCCGCATAGAAGAGGACGGCGGGCGCCACGAGCACCCAGCCGATCCTGCTGCCGTACCCGCGCGCCCGAGCGCGGGTACGGGCAGGCCGAGGTGCGGCCCCGGATGCGGTTGCGCCATCCGCCCGCCGCACAGCAGGGGCACTGCCGACGGTGTCGTCGCTGATCCGGGGCCGCACTGTGCTCATCGTTACTTCTTCACTTCCTGCTGGTAGAACGCCTGCACCTTGTCCACGAACTCCTGGCCGGTGATCTTGCTGGTCACCAGGAGCTGGGATTCGGGGATGATCGCCCCGGCGTAGATGCCGGCGGTGGTGTTGGCCATGAAGTCGACCTGGCCGTCCTCCTTGGCGATCTGCGCTGCCGACTCCAGGACCTTCTCGGTGAGGGAGCCCTTCTCGACCTTCGGCTGCGCTTGCGACGGGTCGCCGCCGGGGGCAGCACCGGTCACGTCGACGACGATCTGACGCGCCTTGTCGTTGGTGTGGATCCAGTTGAGGAAGTACGCGACCTCGTTGAGGTTCTTCGACTTGGCTGCAGCGGAGAACGAGTTGGCCGCGCCCATCGCCACGTGGTCTCCGCCCTTCTTGGCCGGGGGAACGAGGAAGAACGACACGTCCTTGCCCAGCTTCTTGGCGTAGTTGGCCGCCTCCCAGTTGCCGTTGAAGGTGAAGACGCCCTTGCCGTCCTGGAAGTTGCTCACGAAGGTGAAGTAGTCGACAGCGTTGATGTCGGAAGGGAAGTAGCCGGCGTCCGCCCACTTCCGGATGAGGTCTGCACCTTTCACGATGCCCGGCTGGTTGTACGTCGCGCCCGGCTTGTTGAACATCCAGTCGAGGAACTCGGTCTTGTCCGCATACTGGTTCATCGCGGCCTGGACGGTGAAGTTGACCACGCCGTCCTTGTCGCCCTCGACCAGCGGGGCGATCCCGGCCGCCTTGGCTTTCGCGAAGTCGGCCTGCAGCTCGTCCAGCGTCTCCGGCGTGGAGGTGATGCCCGCCTGAGCGGCCAGCTTCGTGTTCATGTAGATGCCGGTCACGCTGTAGCCGAGACCGAGCTGGTAGAGCGAGCCGCTTCCGCGGACGCCCTCGTCCGTCATGCGCAGCGGTGCGAGCTGCGCGGCCGACCACTTGTCCCAGCCGTATGCCTTGAAGTACGGGTCGAGGTTGGCGACCAGGCCGTCCTTGACCGTGTCGCCGAGCGTCGGCAACCGGATGAGGTCGGGCGGCGTCGAGCTGGCGAGCAGCTTGGGCGCGTTGGCCGTGAGGTTCTGGAAAGTGTCCCTCGTGATCTTGAAGGTGATGTTGGGGTGCTGCTTGGTGAACTCTTTGGCCAGGTCGTCGGTGAGCGGGAAGCCGGTCTCGTCGGCGATGGTCAGCTGCACCTTGTCTTTGGTGAGGGTGGTGCTGACGTCGGTGGCCGTCGTGGCGCCGGGGGTGCTCGACCCCGGAGCGCATCCGGTGAAGACGACGGCGGTGATCGAGGCGATGAGGCCGGCGGCTGCTGCGCCGCGGAGCCGTCGCCTGCGCGAGGTGGGGGACATACAGGACTCCTTTGTCGAAGGGCGGGATTCGTTGCCCGAAACCCTCTGCTAAATGCTTTCAGCAGGCCCTATACTGAGTGACGTCGCACAGATTGTCAACTAGGTCTCTCGATTGGCCACGTGAGCGGCTAACATCCCGCAAGGAGGAGGACCGCTCGATGTTGAGTAAGCGCGTGACTTTGGCAGACGTGGCCAGGAAGGCCGGATTGTCGGTGTCTGCCGCGTCCATGATCCTGAACGGCCGCCCGGATACGCGGCTGTCCCAGGATGCGCACGACCGCGTCCACGCCGCCGCGAGCGAGCTCGGCTACCGCCCGAACGTCGCAGCACGCGGGCTGAAGACCGACAAGACCCACACCATCGCCTTCATCTCCGACGTGGTCGCCACCACCCGCTTCGCGTCCGGCCTGATCAAGGGGGCGCTGACCGCGGCCGAGAAGGCCGGTCACGTCATGATGGTGCTCGAGACCGGCGGAGAGCCGAAGCGCGAGACCGAGGCCATCGGCGCCGTCCTCGACCGCCAGGTCGACGGGATCGTCTTCGCCACCATGCGCGCCCGCGAACTGTTCCTGCCGGAGATGGCGATCGAGACGCCCGTGGTCATGCTCAACGCGACCAACGCCCGGTTCCCGCACGCCGTGCTGCCGGACGAGTACGGCGGCGGCCGCTCCGCCGTCGCCGTCCTGACCGACGCCGGCTTCCGCGACGGCATCGCACTCCTCGGCCAGAGCGACGAGAAGGAGCGCGGGCTGTTCCGCTCCGCGACGGTGGCGCAGCGCGTCGCGGGAATCAGGGATGCGATGGCCGAGAACGGTCTGACGTTCGCCTCCGAGTCGTCGTCGTGGCTCTGGGAACCGGACGAAGGATACGAGGCGACGAAGAAGCTGCTCGCCAGGAAGGTGCGCCCCTCCGCCATCCTGAGCATGAACGACCGCCTCGCGTTCGGTGCGTACCAGGCGGCGCTCGAAGCCGGGCTCAGCATCCCGGACGACCTCTCGATCGTCTCCTTCGACAACGACGAACTGGCCGCCTACCTGCGACCGGGGCTCACCACCGTCGCGCTCCCCCACGAGGCGATGGGCGCCAGGGCGGTGGAGATGCTGCTGAACGACGACCCGGTGCGCGAGGCCCTCATCCCGATGGAGGTCGTGCACCGGGACTCCGTCCTGAGCAGGTGACCGGGCTGCACGACCCGGAGACACGGAACGGCGCGACCAGCCGTGCCGGTCGCGCCGTTCCCTCCGAGGACGACTACTTCTTGAACGCGTCCTTCACGTCTTCGACCGTCCCCTTGGCCTTCGCCGCCGTCTGATCGGCCTTGCCCTCCGCGACCTTGCTGTCGTCGTTGGTGATCTTGCCGATGACCTCCTCGGCCTTGCCCTTCAGGTCCTGCGCGGCGTTCTTGATCTTGTCTTCTGCACTCATCTGCTTCTCCTTCTTTCTTCTTCTGGTGTCACGACGGCCGGACGGCCCTCGTCGTGGTGTTGACCCGCACCGCTGAGCGGAGGCGGGACCGGAATCCGCCCGTCAGCTGGGCGTAGACCGTCGGCTGCGATCCGAGTGCCTCGCCCAGCAGGCGGACGGTGTCGTCGATGGCGTCGACGATGGTGCGCGGCGCGGCTCCTCGTCGGCAGTCGACGGCGATCTTGAGCGCCACGACCTTCCGAACGCGGTATGCGCTGACGGCCACCCTCGCCACGCCGGGAACGGTCGAGAGGCGCTGCTCGATGAGAGCGGCAGCGACGGACACGTCGACATCGAGGTCGCCGTCCCCTGTCCGCGCGCTCAGCACCGTGGACGCCGCCCCATGTCCCTGCCGCACGATGAAGACGATCAGCAGCACCAGGAGCACGACGGCACCCGCGATCGCGACGACTGCGGCCACGCTGACCGTCGTGCCCGCCCAGAGCGGCGTGCCGAACACGCTGTCCGTCCACGTCCTCGCGGAGCGTCCGGCGTCCAGCCAGGCTCGCGCGGCCGACGGGGCCACGAGAGTCCAGGCGATGGCCACGGCGACGGCGATGGATGCGAGTCCGAGAACCACGAGGAGCCCGCGGTTGAGAGCCCGGTTGGTGCTGTTCACGATCCGACCCTCCCCGTCTGTGCGATGGTCACGGACACGCGCACGGCCTTATCGGCACCGGCGGCCGCGAACTCCTCCTCGACCGCGCGCCGTACCGCCGCCTGGTCGACGCGGTGCCCGGACACGGGGACGATCTGCACCGCAGCGCTGCGCCGGCCGAGAGAGACGCGCACGGCGTCCGGATCGACCCGCGCAGCCCTCGCCGCGGCCCGCGCGAGGGCGGACGCCAGCATCCCGTCGTCGGCGACGACGGCAACACGGTTCGCCGTCAGCGGTCGGCGCGCCCGCCGTCCGGGGAACACGGCCAGCCCGAGCAGGACGAGTCCGACCACAGCGGCGACGACCGCGACGCCGATGCGCAGCGCGGCCGGGGCGTCCGGGAAGGTGAGGACGGCGAGAAGCGTGCCGCGCGGGTCGGCCACCAGGGGCCGCATCCCGAGCAGGTGCAGGATGCCCTCGGTCGCGAGCAGCACGATCAGGAGCCCGAGTACCGTCGCCACGACGATGGCGGACGTCGACCGCGGCGAGTGCGTCTCGCGGCGGACGACGCGTGTCTCCACCCCGTTCATCGCACCCTCCTCTCCGTGATGATTGCTTTCGTGGCCCGCATGTCGACGCGGGCCACATCCAGGCCGGTCAGTTCGGCGAACCTCGCCCTGGTGTCTGCGGCGGCTGCCGCCAGGCGCTGGATCAGATCCTGGCCGTCGGCGTCAGCGCCGCCGTCGCCGAGGGGCGGCATCGCCACGGGCGACCGCACGGTCACGGCGAGCGCTCCCGCCGCGTCGCTGATGCGCACCGCCGGGTCGCGGGGAGCGACACCGAGCGCGTCCGCCGCGATCGCCTGCACCAGGTGCTCCAGCGCCCGGGGGGCGAAGCGGTCGCGTCCGCCGGTCACGATGACGAGCGGCGGCCGCGGAGCGTGTCGATCAGCCGGGCTCCGTCGATGTCTCCGCTCACCAGGCGCCCGACGAGCCATCCGACCAGCATCGCGACGGCGACGCCCACGAACGCCCAGAATCCGAGGGCAGCCCAGACGACGGCGAGCACGGCGCCGACGAGCAGGCCGAATCTGGCGGTGGTCACTGGACTCGCGCCTCCTGCTCGTCCGCGTCGTCGGACGGGACGTGCACGTCGTTGACCGTGACGTTGACCTCGGTGACCTCCAGGCCGATGATGTGCTCGATCGCCTGCGAGATGGAGGCGCGCACATCCGCTGCGACCTTCTGCAGCGGCACGGGGTACTCGGCCACGATGGTCACGTCGGCGGCGACCTGGGTCTCGCCGACCTCCACGCTGATGCCCTGGCCGAGGTCGGAGGCGTTCATCGCATCCCGGATGGCTCCGAGTGCGCGGGCCGCCCCGCCGCCGAGCGCGTAGACGCCGGGAACCTCGCGGGCGGCGATCCCCGCCACCTTCGCGACGACCGCGTCGCTGATGACGGTCTTGCCCTGCGTGCCGGATGCGGCGGTCGTGGTCGCGATTCCTGTGGTTGCGGGGGCAGTGGGTGTGGTTGCCATGCGCTTTCCTTCCGTCTCGTGGCGGGGGTCTCCCGCCTCGGTCACCGTTGTGACCTGTGCTTCTCAGACGAGCCGAGTCCGGGATTCGTCACGTCCTATTTCGAAAATCTTCAGAAGAAGCTCGCTTGGCTTGCTATTCGACTGTCTAACATGATGTTGGTCAGCGCTCAAGGATGCGGATCGGGAGGGGGTGCCGTGCGGAAGTCCACCCTGGCCGACCTGCTGGATGCGGCGGACGACACCCTCGTCGGTCGCGCAGCGGACGGAGACACCGTCGCGTTCGAAGTGCTCGTGCGCCGCCACGGACCGCTGATGCGCGCATACGCCGCCCGGATGCTCGGCTCGACCTACGAGTCCGACGACGTCGTGCAGGAGACCTTCGTGACCGCGTGGCGACGTCTCGGCGAGCTGGAGAACGGCGCGGCGGTGAAGAGCTGGCTGATCCGCATCCTGAGCAGACGGTGCATCGACCGCATCCGGGCGCGGCACGAGCACGACGACGTCACCGAGCTGGACGTGCCGACGCAGCAGAAGGACGATCCCGGCCATCTCGCCGAGGTCAGGACGGCCTCTGCCGCACTCGGCAGGGCGCTCGACGGTCTGCCCGAACTGCAGCGGAGGTGCTGGGTGCTGCGCGAAGTGGGACAGTACAGTTACGACGACATAGCGACCGAGCTCGGCATCCCCGCATCCACGGTGCGCGGCCAGCTGGCGCGAGCTCGCAAGAATCTGCTCGAGGCGATGGAGGACTGGCGATGACAGACCCGCTCCTGCCCGAGGACGAACTCATCGACGGCCATACGCTCGACGAGCTGAGCGACTACCTCGCGAACGGCCGCCGTCCGGCCAACCCGGCCATCGACGACTCCCCGGAATGCCAGGCGGCCCTCGCCGCGCTGGACCGTCTCGGCCGCGCCACCACGCAGCTCCTCGAAGCCGAGGCCGCCGCCACCCCGGCGGACGACACCTGGGTCTCCCGCATCCTCACGGGCATCCGCCTGGATGTGCAGGCGGGCAGGCGCGTCCCGATCGTGCACGACGACCCCGCCGCGGACCTCTCGCTGACCGAGGGGGCGGTCCGCGCCCTCGTGCGCAGCGTCGGCGACGACGTCGACGGCGTGATCGTCGGCCGCTGCAGACTCGACGGCGACATCGAGACCCCTGGGTCCCCGATCGCCGTGCACCTCGAGATCTCGGTGCGTTTCGGCCTCCCCCTGGACGGCACGGCCGCCGCGGTGCGCAACGCCGTGGCGGCGGAGCTCGTCAAGCACGCCGAGCTGACGGTCGCCTCAGTGGATGTGGTGGTCACGGACGTGCGCGAGCCTCGCGCGGGCAAGGAGCAGGGATGAGCGCGACGCACGCCTCCGACGAGACACCGGCGGAAACGCTGAGCGACCTCTCCGACCACATCCTCGGCGTGCCGGGCGTCTCCACCGTCTACCCGGCGGCTTCGCCGGTCGCCCAGGTGGTCTCCGCGATCGGCGCTGCGCTCACGCCGGCAGACGCGGACCGCGAGGGCATCGCAGACCGGGTGGACATCGCGGTGAGCGACGACCGCATCCGGGTGCGCATCGGTGTGGACGGCGTCGAGCCGGCCGGTGAGGTGTGCCGCACGGTGTACGCGGTCGTCCGGGCGTGGGCGGACAGGACGGGCCGCACCGGATGCGTCGTCGACGTCACCGCGGCGACCATCGGGGACTGACGGGGTCCTCGCCCGGCTCAGCCGTGAGCTCCGCCGCGTGCTTGCGCGCGTAGCGCTGGGCGCGGCCGATCCGCACCGCGTAGTACGGCACGAGGAACACCAGCATCGCGACCAGCAGCACCGCGAGCCCGACCGAGAACGGCGCGTTCCGGCCGTCCACGATGGAGCGCACCTGCTGCACGGCGATGCTGAGGTAGAGCAGCGTCGTCCAGCCCAGGGTGAAGCCGAGCACCGTGGGGACGATCGCCGCGTATTTCGCTGCTGCGACGCGCTCTGCGGGGTCCAGGGCCAGGTCCTTCTTACTGAGGACGACCCTCCCGACCTTTCTGACCGTCCCGAGATCACCGCCCACCGTGCTCCGCAGCCGCCGGTTGAGCGGCACCGTGAACGCGATGCAGGCCACACCGGCGGCGAGCGCGGCGAACTGGAGGGCGATGACCAGCGCCCCGCCGATGTCGGGTGACAGGAGCGCACCGAACGCGACGACCCCCACCGCGTACGCCGCCACGAAGATGCCTGCCACG
The DNA here is from genome assembly GCF_051161895.1 of Leifsonia araucanica. Lineage (NCBI taxonomy): Bacteria > Bacillati > Actinomycetota > Actinomycetes > Micrococcales > Microbacteriaceae > Leifsonia > Leifsonia araucanica. The sequence continues at coordinate 2,848,510 of NZ_JBMBTW010000002.1, read as the reverse complement.
ATCAGCACCTTCCGCTGGATCTCCCGGCGGCCGACGGGCATCCACTCGTCGTCGGCCCGTGGATGCGCCCGCTCGTGCCGCTGAAGCAGCCCGCCGACGGCGAGCGCCAGCGGCGTGAGCACCGCTCCCCCCACGATGAACAGGATCGGCAGCCACACCGGCGCCCCGGCCAGCACGGCGAACAGCACGATCGCGACAGCCGCGAGCACTTCGAGGCCGACCACGACCCACAGGTAGCGGAGGAAGAAGGACCGGCTGCCCTGCGACCCGCGCACATCCCAGTACGACGTCAGCGAACCGAGGACCAGCGGCCCGTAGATCAGGATCGTCAGGGCGAAGATCGCCAGGAGGTCGAGTCCGGCGGAGTGCCTGGACGACTGGGTGACGATCAGCAGCACGCCCCCGGCCACCAGCGCGGTGCCGAGAACGGTGGAGAGGATGAAAGCCAGAACCTTCACAGCGATGCCCTTTCGCGAGGCTGACCGCGACACAGCGGCCCTTCGCATCAAACGCCGCGATGCGCGGCATTACAAGATCGATCTGACGATTTCTCACTTCGCCGCGACCTATTCTTGACCGGTGAACGCTGACGCGAAGGACCCGGCGCCGCCCCGCCGTGCGGCGATCGTCTACAACCCGACCAAGGTGGATGTGGGCACGCTCCGTGCTCTCGTCGCGCGCGAAGAAGCAGGAGGCGGCTGGGCGGAGTCGCTCTGGTTCGAGACGAGCGCGGCCGACGACGGCCGGGTGGCCGCGCAGAGCGCTCTGGCCGAGCATCCGGAGCTAGCGGTGATCGTCGGAGGCGACGGGACTCTGCGTGCGTCGGCGGAGGTCCTCGCCGGGACGGGCATCCCGCTCGGACTGGTCCCGGCGGGCACCGGGAACCTGTTCGCCCGCGAACTGCGCCTCCCCGTCTCCAACGTCAAGGCCGCGGTGACCACCGCGTTCACCGGGGTGGATGCGAACGCCGACCTCGGTCTCGCCGTGCTCGACCGGCCGGACGGCACGCAGACCAGGCGCGCCTTCCTCGTGATGGCCGGGATCGGACTGGATGCGCACATGGCCGGGCACACGAACCAGCGCCTCAAGAAGCGCATCGGCTGGCTGGCGTACTCGGACCCGATCGCGCGCAGCATCCTGGGCAACAAGCAGTTCGACCTCCACTACGCGCTCGACGACGAACCGGAGGTGGCCCTCCGGGCGCACACGGTGATCGTCGGCAACTCGGGCAGCCTCACCGCCGGCCTGCTCCTGATCCCCTCCGCGACCATCGACGACGGCCTGCTCGACGCTGTCGTCCTCCGCCCCCGCGGAGGCGGCGGCTGGACGAACATCGGCTACCGCCTCACCTTCAACCGGATGCTGCACCGCACCGGCTTCGGCCGCTTCGTGTCGCGGTACAGCCCCACGCCGCGAGCGATCCGCTACGCGCAGGCGAAGACGATGCGTGTCCGGTTCGACGAGCCGCAAGAGATCCAGCTCGACGGCGACCCGAACGGCGTGGTGGTCGGGGCGACCCTCACGGTGCAGCCGCACGCGCTGACGGTGCGGGTGGACCCGCAGCGGGCGGCGCAGCGCCGCCGCGCCGCTCCCGCGCTGGCGTCGTAACGGCGGCTGCTCCGGTCGCGCTGCCCAGCGCGGGGGATACACTGCCGCCATGCACGCTGGGTCTTCCCCGCCGCGGGCCACCGACGCCACACCGTCGCGGACCCTCGCGCGCCTATCGGCCTGGTACACGCGCCACGACCCCGGCCAGGCAGCCCTCCGCCGCGCCACCCGCACGGCGATCGTCATGCCGGTGCTGTTCGCCTTCAGCAGCGTCGTGCTCGGCGACGCCCAGGTGGGCACCTTCGCCGCCTTCGGCTCGTTCGCCATGCTGATGCTGGTGGATTTCGCCGGCCCGATGCGCGAACGCCTCCAGGCTCAGCTCGGCCTCGCGATCACCGGCGCTGTGTTCGTCTGCCTGGGAACCCTCGCGTCCTCCCCGATCTGGCTGGCCGTCGCCGCGATGGCGGTGGTGGCGTTCGCGGTGCTGTTCGCCGGGACGGTCAGCTCGGTGCTCGCATCGGCGAGCACCTCCCTGCTGCTGGCCTTCATCCTGCCCGTCACTCTTCCAGGGACGGTCGCCGACATCCCACCGCGCCTCCTCGGCTGGGGTTTGGCGGCGGTCGTCGGCCTGGTGGCCATCGCGGTCCTCTGGCCGGCGCCAACCAGGGAACCCCTCCGAGCCCCGGCCGCCGCGGCGTGCCGCGCGCTGGCCGCCCGCCTCCGCGCCGACGTCGCCTATCTGCACGGCGACGGCGACCCGGCCCTGTCCTCGGCACGCACCACGGCCGTCACAGCCGCAGACACCGCGGTCGACGCCCTGCAGACCGTCTTCCTCGCGTCGCCCTACCGCCCCACCGGCCTCAGCACGTCCGCCCGAACCATCGTGCGCCTGGTCGACGAGCTCACCTGGCTCAACATCCAGATCTCCCAGTCGGCGTTGTCCCCTCCCCTCGGTTCCACCCCGGCCTCCCCGCTCCGCGAGACGGCCCTGCAGTCGAAGCTCGCCGCGGCAGCAGCACTGGATGCGGGAGGCCGGCTGCTGCTGACATCCGGCGGAGACCCCGCCCCCCTCGAGTCCGCCCTGGCGGACCTCCGGCAGGCCCGCGCCGCCGTGTACGCGGCCGCCATGTCGATGCCCGCGCTGCCGGGCGGCGCATCCATCCCGGGTGGCGCATCCCTCACGACTTCCACCCCTAGCCCGCTCGTCTCCGCGCTCGACCCCGGCTTCCGCGCCCAGGAGCTCAGCCACGCCGTCGACCAGGCCGCCCGGAACATCGCACTCACCGCCCGGGCGGAGCGCCGCACCTGGTGGCAGCGCGTCCTCGGCAAGCAGCCCGGCGACGTGCCCGGCCCGCTAGCGGCCGCCGAGGAGCGTGCGAGCGGCTACTTCACCTGGCATTCCGTCTGGCTGAGGAACAGCATCCGGGGTGCAGCCGCCCTCGCGCTCGCGGTGCTGCTGGCGGACCTCACGGGCGTGCAGCACTCGTTCTGGGTGGTGCTCGGCACCCTCTCCGTACTCCGCTCCAACGCGCTCAGCACCGGCCAGACCGCCCTCCGCGGCGTGCTCGGCACCTCGCTCGGCGTCGTGGCCGGAGCGATCCTTCTCCTGGCGATCGGCACGAATACGGTAGCCCTGTGGGTGCTCCTCCCCATCGCGGTCCTCTTCGCCGGAATCGCCCCCGCCGCCATCTCGTTCGCCGCTGGCCAGGCCGCGTTCACGATCACCCTCGTGCTGCTCTTCAACATCATCGCGCCAACAGGCTGGACCGTCGGCCTGCTCCGCATCGAGGACATCGCCATCGGCTGCGGCGTCAGCCTCCTGGTCGGCGTGCTCTTCTGGCCCAGGGGAGCATCCGCCGCCCTCCGCCAGGCCCTCGCCGAGGCATACGCCGACGGCCTCCGCTACCTCTCCGCCGCCGTCGCATACGGCCTCGGCCGCTGCGCCCAGTCGGCAGACGCCCTCCCCCGCCCCACCCCGCAATCGACGAGAGCCGCAGCCTCCTCCCGCCGCCTCGACGACACGTTCCGAACCTACCTGGCCGAGCGCGGCACCAAACACCTCCCCCTCGCCCAGGTGACCGCCCTGGTCACGGGCGTGGCCGGCGTCCGCCTCGCCGCCGACTCGATCGTCGACGTCTGGCAGGGCCAACTCCCCGTCCCCGCCGACGTCACGGCAGCCCGCCACCCCCTCCAGCACCTGGCAACCCGCCTCACCACCTGGTATGACCAACTCGGCACAGCCCTCGTCACCCACTCCACGCCACCACTCCCCCTCCACCGCGACCCCGCCGCCGAGCGCAGCCTCGCCGAGGCGATCACGCCCGACCTCAATGCGGGTGCCGCCGATGCCCCCGCCACCACCCCCAAGCGCAGCCACCACCGTCCGCCTCATCTGGACAGCCGACTACCTCGATGTGGTCCGCCGCCTCCAGGCACTCATCACCTTCTCCGAGGCCACGGCCCGCGACACGCCCCAGCGCACACCCCCCGGGAACGACGAAGGGCCGACCTGATTTCCATCAGATCGGCCCTCGTACGTTACGTCCGTGCGCGAGGGGGGACTTGAACCCCCACGCCCTTTCGAGCACTGGCACCTGAAGCCAGCGCGTCTGCCAATTCCGCCACTCGCGCGAACTAGGAGAGACTAACACGACCTCCGCATCCATTTCGAATCAGGGCCCCTTCGGTGCCTTCTCACCCGTTCCGACTAACATGCTCATAGTCGACGAGCCGGGAGCGGGAGACCTGTGGGCATTCTGGACAACTTCGAGAGGGGTCTCGAACGTGCTGTCAATGGCGCGTTCGCCAAGACCTTTCGGTCGGGGCTGCAACCGGTCGAGCTCACCAGCGCGCTGAGGCGGGAGCTGGACACCAAGGCCGCCGTCGTCACGCGGGACCGCATCCTGGCTCCCAACCGGTTCGCCCTGCGCATGTCGCCCGCCGACTACAAGCGGATGCGCGGGATGGGGGCGGCGCTCACCGATGAGCTCGTCTCGTTCGTGCAGCAGCACGCGACCACCCAGCACTACCAGTTCGCGGGCGGCATCTCCATCGACCTCGTCGAGGACTCCTCCATCACCGAGGGCATGCTGCAGGTCGACTCGGAGAACGTGAAGGGCGCCGTCGCGTGGACGCCCGTGCTCGACATCGGCGGCAAGCGGTACCCGCTCACCCGGTCCACCACTGTCATCGGGCGCGGAAGCGACGCGGACATCACCGTCGACGACACCGGCATCTCCCGCAAGCACGTGCAGATCATCTGGGATGGGCAGCGCGCCCAGGTGCAGGATCTCGGCTCCACGAACGGCTCCCAGTTGAACGGCCAGCCGGTGCGGAAGGCGATTCTCGAGCCGGAATCCGTCATCACCATCGGTCGTACCCGTATTGTGTTCCGGGTGCTGCCGCAGGCGGCGCCAGCCCCGTCCGCCGGTCAGGGCTTCGCCGACGACGTGACGCGGCGCAACGACATCGGGAATTTCTGGAGCGAATCGTGAACCCCAGTGAGCTGACGCTGCTCGTGCTGCGGTTCGGCTTCCTCCTGCTGCTGTGGCTGTTCGTGTTCGGCATCGTCTACGCGCTGCGCACCGACCTGTTCGGGCAGCGGGTCCGCAAACTTCCGGATGCGCAGCAAGCCGCATCTCCGTTCGTCGCGGCCCCCGGCGGCGCGGCACCGGCGGGTGCGGCAGCGGGCGCAGCGGCAGCCGGCCGCCCCATGCAGGCCCCTCCCGTCTCCAGCCTCCCGTCCGGCGCGAACACCGCCACCGGCCGCCCGAAGGCGACCACGCAGTCCGCCGGCCGCCTGGTCATCACCTCCGGCCCGCGCCAGGGCACCGAGCTGGCCCTCGGCCGCGACCCGATCACCATCGGCCGGTCGAGCGAGTCCGGGCTGGTCATCCGCGACGACTACACCTCCACCCACCACGCCCGTCTGCTCCTCTGGAACGACGAGTGGATGGTCCAGGACCTCGACTCCACGAACGGCACCTTCCTCGACGGCCGCCGGGTCACCGTCCCCACCCAGATCCCGCTCGACACCCCGATCAAGATCGGCACGACGACGTTCGAGCTGCGACGGTAGACGTGGCGGCGAATCGGGCAGCGGCCGTCTCTCACGTCGGGAAGATCCGCTCCAACAATCAGGACTCCGGCTATGCCGGGCATGACCTGTTCGTCGTCGCAGACGGGATGGGCGGCCACGCGGGCGGCGACGTCGCCTCCGCCATCGCCGTCAACCGCATCCGCGAGGCCGACAAGGAGTACGCGACGGCCACCGAGGCCGAGTTCGCTCTGCAGTCCGCGCTGATCGCCGCCAACTCGCTGCTCGCCGAGACCGTGTTCGAGCATCCGGAGCTCACCGGCATGGGCACGACCGTGAGCGCCATCGTGCGGGTCGGCGACCAGCTCGCGCTCGCCCACATCGGCGACTCCCGCATCTACCTGTTCCGCGATGGAGAGCTCAAGCAGGTCTCCATCGACCACACCTTCGTGCAGCGGCTCGTCGACAGCGGCCGCATCACCGAGGAGGAAGCGATGGTCCACCCTCGCCGGTCCGTGCTGATGCGCGTGCTCGGCGACGTGGACGCGTCCCCCGAGATCGACACCTGGATCCTGGACACCCGGCCGGGAGACCGCTGGCTGATCTGTTCGGACGGCCTGAGCGGCGTGGTCAAGCACGACGACATGGTCGCGGCCCTGTCGTCGAGGGATGCGCCGAAGCAGGTCGCCGAGAAGCTCGTGCGTCAGAGCCTCGACGCCGGAGCCCCGGACAACGTCACGGTCGTCATCCTCGACATCGCGGACACGGCCCGCGGCGAGACCATGAAAGACCCGGTCACGGTCGGCTCCGCCGCCTCCCCGCTGTCCTTCGACACCGAGGCCAAGCCGACCACCCGCACCACGCGCCTGCCGTCGCTGCGGTTGCACCCCATCCGTCCGGCCACCGGACCGACGCACTTCGAGCCGCAGTCCGAGGACTATCTGGACGAGCTGATCGAGGAGGATCAGCGCCGGGTCCGCCGTCGCCGCGTCACGTGGCTCGTCGGCGTGATCGTCCTCGTGCTCGCCATCGCCCTCGCCGCCCTATTCGGCTACCAGTGGACGCAGTCCAGGTACTTCGTCGGTGCGGCACCATCCGGAAACGTGGCCATCTTCCAGGGGGTCCAGCAGAATCTGGGCCCGATCTCCCTCTCGCACGTCTACGAGGAGTCGAGCGTGAACGTCGACGAGCTCCCCGCGTACGACAAGCAGCTCGTGGAGCAGACCATCAACGCCGACAGCCTCGAGTCGGCCAAAGCGATCGTGAATCAACTGTCCGATGCCGTCAAACAGTAACGCTGCGACGCTCGACCAGCCCGCGCCGGCCACCGGCAGGGTCAAACGACTGCGCCTGCCCGCCAAGCTCCGCAACCTGGAGCTGGCGCTGCTCATCGTCGCCTGCGCCATCAACGCGGTCGCCGTCGTTCTCGTACAGCTCGGCGCCCTCGGCCACGTGGACCTCACGCTGCTCTACCTCGGCGTCGGCCTCTCCGTCCTGGTGTTCGGGATGCACATCGCGCTCCGCTACGTCGCCCCCCAGGCCGACCCGTTCCTGCTGCCCATCGCCACCGTGCTCAACGGCATCGGCATCGCCGAGATCTACCGCATCGACATCCACTACCAGGACACCGGCTGGAACAGCGCCGGCGTGCGCCAGATCGTGTGGAGCGCCATCGCGATCATCTGCGCACTGGCGGTCATCATCGTCATCCGCAACCACCGCGTCCTGCAGCGGTACACCTACATCTTCGGGTTCGCGGCGCTCGTCCTGCTCCTGCTGCCGATGCTCCCCGGCATCGGCAAGGAGATCTACGGCGCTCGCGTCTGGATCGGCATCGGCCCGTTCAGCTTCCAGCCCGGCGAGATCGCCAAGCTCTGCCTCGCGATCTTCTTCGCCGGCTACCTCGTGCAGCACCGCGACTCGCTCTCGATGGTCGGCAAGAAGTTCCTCGGGATGCGGTTCCCGCGTGCCAGAGACCTCGGCCCCATCCTGATCGTCTGGCTGATGTCGATGGCGGTCATCGTGTTCCAGCGCGACCTCGGCACCGGTCTCCTGATCTTCGGCCTGTTCCTCGTGATGCTGTACGTCGCGACGGCCAGGATCAGCTGGGTCATCCTGGGTCTGCTGCTGATCGTGGGCGGCGCCGTCGTGGCCAGCCAGGTGCTCGTCTACGTGCACGACCGGTTCGAGAACTGGCTCAACCCGTTCGCGCAGAAGGTCTACGACGCGGACGGCGGCAGCTTCCAGCTGGTGCAGGGCCTGTTCGGGCTCGCGCACGGCGGGCTCATCGGCACCGGCCTCGGCCAGGGTCAGCCGTGGGTGACGCCGGTCTCGCAGAGCGACTACATCATCGCGAGCATCGGCGAGGAGCTCGGCCTGGCCGGCCTGTTCGCGATCTTCGCGCTGTATCTGCTGTTCGTCGCGCGCGGTCTGCGCATCGGGTTCGCCGGTCAGGACGACTTCGGCAAGCTGTTGGCCGTCGGCCTCGCGTTCACCGTGGCACTGCAATGCTTCATCGTCATCGGCGGCGTGACCAGGGTCATCCCGCTGACCGGTCTGACCACGCCGTTCCTCGCGGCGGGCGGTTCGTCGCTCGTCGCCAACTGGATCATCGTCGCTCTGCTGCTCCGGCTGTCGGACACCGTCCGCAACCAACCCCGTCTGGTGGTGAGCTGAGTGAATCGCGAGATCAAGCGGATCAGCACGATCGTGCTGCTGATGTTCGTCGCCCTGCTGGTGTCGACGTCGATCCTCGCCGTGTTCCAGGCGGACGCCCTGACGGCGGATGCGCGCAACAGCCGGGCGCGCAACGACAGCTACGCGCAGCAGCGCGGCGCCATCCTGGTCGCCGGACAACCGGTCGCGCAGTCCGTTCCGTCGAACGACGTGTACAAGTTCCAGCGCGTGTACAGCAACGGCCCGCTCTACTCCTCCGTCACGGGCTTCTTCCCGGTCAACGGAGAGCCGACGGGCCTGGAGGGCGCCCTGGACGACAAGCTCTCCGGATCGTCGAACTCGCAGTTCTTCGACCGCGTCAACGCGATCCTCACGGGCAAGAACCCGCAGGGCGCCTCCGTCGAGACCACCATCGACCCCGTCGCTCAGCAGGCGGCGTACGACGCGCTCGGCAGCTACCAGGGCGCCGTGGTGCTCCTGGAGCCGAAGACCGGCCGCATCCTGGCGATGGTCTCCAAGCCCGATTTCGACCCGAACACCCTGGCCGGCCACGACGGCGACACGGTCAACGCCAACTATCGGGCCCTCCTGGATGCGCAGGGCAGCCCCCTGACGAACCGCACCATCGGCGGCGACCTCAACCCGCCGGGCTCCACCTTCAAGCCCGTGATGAGCGCGTCGGCGTTCGAGTCGGGCAAGTTCACCAAGGACAGCCAGCTGCCCAACCTGTCGTCCCTGCCGCTGCCCGGATCGCCCACCGTCGTCAAGAACGACAACTTCTCCACCTGCGGCCCCGGCGCCACCGTCTCGATCGCGACCGCGCAGATCCTGAGCTGCAACATCCCGTTCGCCGAGCTCGGGATGCAGCTGGACCCGCAGACGATCCACACGCAGGCCGAGAAGTTCGGCTTCAACCAGTCGCTGAAGATCCCGATCCCGGTGGAGAAGAGCGTGTACCCGCTCTACGTCGACGACGCGAAGCGCGCGCTCGGCTCGTTCGGTCAGTACAACGACAAGGCGACTCCGCTGCAGATGGCGATGGTGTCTGCGGCGATCGCGAACGGCGGCAAGCTGATGTATCCGAACCTGGTCGACTCGATCCGCTCGGCCGACCTGCAGACCCTCGAGAGCTTCCAGGCGAAAGAGTTCAGCCAGGCGCTCAGCCAGCAGAACGCCGACACGATCAAGCAGATGATGGTCGACGGCGTCGATCACGGCGTGGCGAGCAATGCAAGAATAGACGGGGTCGAGGTCGGCGGTAAGACCGGAACGGCGCAGAACGGGGACAACGACCCGTTCACGCTCTGGTTCACAGGTTTCGCGCCGGCGAACGATCCTCAGTTCGCTGTGGCGGTTGTTGTTGAAAATGGCGGTGGACAAGGTCAGAACGGCACGGGTAACTCCATCGCCGCTCCGATCGCGAAGAAAGTACTAGAGGCGGTGCTGAATAAATGAGACCCACAGCAGGGCTCACCTTCGGGGGACGTTACGAGCTGCAGTCGCGTATCGCGATCGGCGGAATGGGCGAGGTCTGGCAAGCGACAGACCTCGTCATCGGACGCACCGTCGCCATCAAGATCCTCAAGGACGAATACCTGGGTGACCCGGGCTTCCTCGAGCGCTTCCGTGCCGAGGCCCGCCACGCCGCCCTGGTGAACCACGAGGGCATCGCGAACGTCTTCGACTACGGCGAGGAGGAGGGCAGCGCCTTCCTGGTGATGGAGCTCGTCCCCGGCGAGGCGCTGTCGACCATCCTGGAGCGCGAACACGTGCTCAGCACGGACAAGACGCTCGACATCGTCGCGCAGACCGCCGCCGCGCTGCACGCCGCCCACGCCGCCGGGCTCGTCCACCGCGACATCAAGCCGGGCAACCTGCTGATCACGCCGGACGGCCGCGTCAAGATCACCGACTTCGGCATCGCGCGCATCGCCGACCAGGTTCCGCTGACGGCCACCGGCCAGGTCATGGGAACCGTCCAGTACCTCTCGCCGGAGCAGGCGTCCGGCCACCCGGCGTCTCCGACCACCGACATCTACTCACTCGGCATCGTCGCGTACGAGTGCCTCGCCGGCCGCCGCCCATTCACGGGCGAGTCGCAGGTCGCCATCGCGATGGCGCAGATCAACGAGGCTCCGCCCGAGCTCCCCGCCACCGTCGCCGAGCCGGTTCGCAACCTGGTCTTCGCGTGCATCGCGAAGAACCCGGCCGACCGTCCGGCATCGGCAGCGCACCTGGCGCGTGCAGCTCAGGCCCTCCGCCGCGGCGACGTCCAGGCGGCCGCCGCCTCCGTGCCCGCCGTCCTCGGCGGTGCTGCTCTCGGCGGCGCGACCACGATGCTCATGCCGTCGGCGAACGCCGGCGCCACCGAGGCGACCACCGTGCTCCCGTCCGCGGGCGCGAGGACCATGCAGACCGAGGTGCAGGAAGCCGAGCCGTCGACCACGACGAAGAAGCGCAGCCCGTGGACCTGGCCGCTGATCGCGCTGATCGCGCTGCTGGCGCTCGTGCTCATCGGAACGATCATCGCCCTGGTCGCACAGCCGAACACGCCGGCGCCCACCCAGACCAAGACCACGACGAGCCAGCCGCCGGCTCCCAAGCCGACGACGCCGAGCCCGACCCCGACGAGCAACACCGTGCAGATCACGGAGGCCGACTTCGACGGGCTGACCGCCGACGCCGCGCGCGCCAAGCTGCAGGGCCTCGGGATGGTCGCCGACGTGCAGACCGGCAACGCCGCCACCGCGCAGGCCCAGGTGAACACGGTTTACTCCGTGAACCCCACCGGACCCGTGCAGAAGGGCGCCACGATCACGGTCAAGGTGTTCGGACCGGTGACCCCGATCCCGACGCCGACGGACGAGGTCACGGCCAACCCGAGCGAGGTCGACAACTTCGACCCGAACAACATGCCCAAGGTCACGGTCACCTTCGGATCGGCCACCTGCCCGGCCGGACAGGACCTCAAGGGCCGCGCGCTCTACGTCAACGGCACGCAGCAGACACCGGTGAACGCCACGTCCACGACGTGGACCCCGAACGCCGTCGGCACCTACCAGCTCTCGTACACGATCTTCTGTGGGGAGTCGATCGAGTCGGCGCAGTCGCCCGCGGTTCCGTACGTGGTCAAGGCCAGCGCATCCACCGGGGGGAACAACAATGGAGGAACAGGGACGGGGACGAACGGCGGCTGATCGCGCGTCTTCATCACGGGGATATACCCAGACTGAGACCGCTACACTAGCCGGAGCCACCACCCAGAAGGAGTCCGCATTGAGCCCAGATAGCCGCCTGCTCGCAGGCCGATATCAGGTGGGCGAACTCATCGGGCGGGGCGGCATGTCCGATGTGCACCGAGGCAAAGACACCCGCCTCGGCCGCACGGTCGCGATCAAGCTGCTCAAGCCGTCTCTGGCGACAGACCCGGCGTTCCGCACGCGTTTCCGCCAGGAGGCGCAGGCCGCGGCCCGCATGGCGCATCCCACGATCGTCCGCGTCTTCGACGCCGGCGAGGAGACCGTCCGCGAGCCGAACGGTCACGAGGCGCAGCTGCCCTTCATCGTCATGGAGTACGTCGACGGCGTGCTCCTCAAAGACCTGATCAAGAAGGGGCCGCTCGAGGTCTCCGAGGCCGTGCGCATCACCGAGGGCATCCTCACTGCGCTCGAGTACTCGCACCGCGCCGGCGTCGTGCACCGCGACATCAAGCCGGGCAACGTCATGATCACCAAGTCCGGCCAGGTCAAGGTGATGGACTTCGGGATCGCGCGCGCGATCAGCGACTCCTCGGCCACGGTGGCGCAGACCACCGCCATCCTCGGCACCGCCAGCTACTTCTCTCCGGAGCAGGCCAAGGGCGAGTCCGTGGATGCGCGCACCGACCTCTACTCCACCGGCGTCGTCCTCTTCGAGATGCTCACCGGCCGCCCGCCGTTCCGTGGGGACACCCCGGTCGCCGTCGCGTACCAGCACGTCAGCGAGGCGCCGGTCAAGCCGAGCTCCATCAACCACAAGATCTCCCCGGCGATGGACGTCGTCGTCGCCCGCGCGCTCACCAAGGACCGTTTCGAGCGCTACCAGACGGTCACCGAGTTCCGCGACGACCTCGAATTGGCCGCCTCCGGCAAGGTGCCCGTCCACAAGACCCCGGATGCGCTGGGCGAGACCCTCTTCGGCGCCCCGCCGAGCGTCGTCTCGGGCCCGGAGGCCGCGTTCCGCCAGCTCGCGGAAGACCAGACGATGGTCCGCACACAGCGTCGCCCACCTGTCATCTGGATCTGGGCCGGTGTCGCGATCATGGCCGTCGTCATCGTCGCCGTGCTGGCCTGGGTGCTGCGGCTCGCGCCGAGCACCACGATGCCGGAGACCTCGCGCGAGGTGCCGAACCTGTCCGGCCAGACTCTCGACAAGGCCACCGCGCAGCTGCAGGACATGAAGCTCAAGTGGACGCAGGCGTCCGAGGCGAGTTCGACGTACCCGCAGGGCGAGGTCATCCGCACCGATCCTGGCGCAGGCATCGTCGTCGCCACCGGTGACACCATCACCGTCTACGTCTCGACCGGCAAGAAGACAGTCAGCGTGCCCGACGTGCACAACATGACCACGGATGCGGCCAAGGCGGCCCTCGCCGCTGTCGGCCTCTCCGTCGGCCCCGTCACCACGACGAACTCGTCGACGGTCCCGGCCAACGTCGTCATCACCACCGACCCTGCCCCCAACGCCAACGCGCACGAGGGCGACGCCATCGCGCTCACGGTGTCGAGCGGCAAGGTCACGGTCACCGATCTCACCGGTCAGTCTCTGCAGGCGGCGACGGGCATCCTGTCGGATCTCGGCCTCACGGTGAACCCGAAACCGGATGCGACCTGCCCGCAAGACAAGGGAGCGCCCCTGGTGCACACCCAGTCGCAGGTGGGCGACGTGCCGCAGGGCTCAGCGGTCGACCTGACCTACTGCTCGGGCTAAGTCAGCCCGGCTAGACCAGGGGTCTAGACCAGCTTCACGAGCGGGTTCAGCGCCCGGGATGCGTCGGCAGCGCCGTGCAGTCCCGCCACCTCGAGCCAGTTGCCGAGCATCCGGTAGCCGCCCTCGGTGAGCACGGACTCCGGGTGGAACTGCACACCGTAGATCGGGGCCTCGCGGTGCCGAAGCGCCATGATCACGCCGCCGGGCGTGCGCGCGGTGACGATCAGGTCGTCCGGCATCGTGCCGTCGACGACCGCGAGCGAGTGGTACCTCGTGGCGGTGAAGGGCTGACCGACGCCGTCGAAGAACGGGCTGTCGTCGTGGTTGACCTCGGAGGTCTTGCCGTGCATGAGCTCTTCGGCGTTGGTGACGACGCCGCCGAACGCCTCGGCGATGGCCTGGTGACCGAGGCAGACGCCGAGCAGCGGCATCCCGGTCTGCAGTGCGAGCTTCACGATCGGGATGGAGACCCCGGCGTCCGCGGGCTTGCCAGGGCCCGGCGACACCAGCACGGCGTCGTATTCGGCGAGGCGTGCCGGCAGGTCGGCTTCGGCGATGTCGTCGTTGCGGACCACCTCGGTCTGCGCCCCCAGCTCATGGAGGTAGCCGTTCAGCGTGTAGACGAAGCTGTCGTAGTTGTCGATGACGAGTACGCGGGTCACGGCCCCACGGTACCTTCCTGGGGGCCCAAGAGCGAATCAACCCAAGGGAACACCCAGGTGACGAGCGCAGCGAGCACCGCCACGAACAGCACGATCAGAATCAGGATGCGCACCCACACCGGTCCAGGCAGGATGCGCCACAGTGCGCCGTACATCGTCGTCACCCTCCGTTGGCCGCAACGGCGGCCGCGATCTCGCTGGGCACCTGCTGCGTCGGTGCGTAGTCCTGGAACACGGTGTAGGCGATCAGCCGCTCTCCCGCGTGGAACGGCGGGTTGCAGGTGGTGATCGTCATCAGGCGGTCGATCGGCGTCGCATCCGGTTGCCGCGGCACGGGCAGGATCACCTCGACGGCGCTCGGCTGCACGTACTCGAAGTTGCGGAACGTGTACGTGTACCAGCCGTCTTTGGTCTGCACGTAGATGCGGTCGCCGATGTGCAGCTTGGACAGGTCGATGAAGGTGTTGCCCCATCCACTGTCGTGCCCGGCGACCGCGAAGTTGCCGACCTGGCCGGGCATGGCCGTTCCCTTGTAGTGACCGACGCCGGCGTCGTAGCTGTTGAGCACCCGCTCGGTGTCGACGGTCTCCCGGATGGTGCGCTTCCAGTCCGCACCGAGCCGCGGGATGTAGATGACGGCGAACGGCTCGTAGTCCGCGGGCTCGGCCTGCACGGGGGGTGCGGGAGGCTGCGCGGTGTCCGTCGGTGTCGGCGTCGGGGTGGGGGACTTCGCCGCCTCATCCAGCCAGCGCTGGCTCTGCGCCTGCGCTGCGCCGGTCTGCTGGCCGGCCAGCACGAGGCTGTTCCACCAGATCTGCCAGCCGAGGAAGAGGAGCACGAGCACGCCGGCCGTGATGAGCAGCTCGCCCAGCACGCCGAAGAAGGTGACGCGTTGACGCGGGCGTCGACGTCGCCGGACCCGTCCGGGGGACGCAGTGGCGTCCTGCGGGAGGTTCGGGTCGGTCATATGTGTGATTCTAGGAGACTCCGCCTGTGTAATGGCACCGCGCATCCCTCGGAAAGTCCCCTGAAAGCGTGGGGAAGCTGACAGCGGAGTCCCACAGCCTCTCCCGCTACACTATGGAGCTATGGCACGCACCAAGTCGAAGACCAAGCCCGAGCGCACTGTCGCCCAGTCGGGCGAGGACGCCCCCAACCCTGTCTGGTTCAAGCCGGTGATGTTCGGCTTCATGCTTCTCGGGCTGGTGTGGATCATCGTCTTCTACGTGAGCCAGAACATGTATCCCATCCCGGCTCTCGGCGCGTGGAACATCCTCGTCGGCTTCGGCATCGCCTTCATCGGCTTCCTCATGACCACCCGCTGGCGCTGAGCCTTCGGCATATTCTCCACCCGGGATCGGCAGCAGCCGGTCCCGGGTTTTTTCATGCCCCGGCGGCCATGACGACCGAGTTATTCACAGGTGTCCTCCACAGTGAGGACAATCACACTGGTGTGGTTCTCCCCAGCGTTAATAAGCCTGTGGAGAGTTACACGGGTGTAATTATCCCCATTGTTAATAAGCCTGTGGATAACTTATCCACGCGTTGGGGAGGAATTACAGGAATCGGATCAGGCTCAGCGCGACGAGCAGCACGCACAGCACGATCAGGAGCGGCAGCTGCCAGCGACGGCGCGCGATGCTGCGCGTCTCGACGTAGATCAGCCCGACCAGCGCGCCGCCGATGAGGCCACCGATGTGCGCCTGCCACGCGATCCCGAACTGCGGGATGAACCCGATCACCAGGTTGATGCCGACCAGCACCAGCAACTGGGTCGCGTTGCCGCCGAGGCGCCGCTGGATGATGAAGAACGCTCCGAGCATCCCGAAGATGGCACCGGATGCGCCGACCACCGGCTGCAGCGGATTGGCGATCAGCAGCACACCCACCGAGCCGGCGAAGCCGCTGATGAGGAACAGTGCGGCAAACCTGGCTCGGCCGAGCAGCGGCTCCAGCATCATGCCGAAGATCCACAGCGTGTACATGTTGAGCGCGATGTGCAGGATGCTGCCGTGCGTGAACACCGTGGTGAGCATCCGCCACGGCTCGAACGCGATCGGCGTCGAGTAGACGCCCGCGTACTGCAGGGCACCCGTGACCGTCGAACCGAGCACCGGAAGCTGCTGCAGGATGAACACGACCACGCAGAGCGCGATGATCGCGTACGTGACGACGGGCGCGCCGCTGCCGGTCATCCTGGTGACCCAGGCCGGCTTGGTGCGCGGAGCCTCAGCCCGCTGCTGGGCCATGCACTCCGGGCAGATCACGCCGACAGCGGCGGGCGTCTGGCATTCGGGGCAGATCGTGCGACCGCACCGCTGGCAGAGCACATAGCTCTGCCGGTCGGGGTGCCGATAGCAAAAAGTCGCCCTCGCGTCGACGGGCTGAGACATCGTTCGACCCGCCCCCGCCGCTGCTAGACCTGCTCGACGGTGACCGACTCGATGACGACGTCGTCGAGCGGCCGGTCGCGTGCATCCGTCGGCAGCTCGGCGAGCTTGTCGACGACCTTGCGGGACGCCTCGTCTTCGACGGCGCCGAAGATGGAGTGCTTGCCCTGCAGCCACGTGGTGGGTGCGACGGTGATGAAGAACTGCGAGCCGTTGGTGCCGTGGCCGCCCTGGATGCCGGCGTTGGCCATGGCGAGGATGTACGGCTGCGTGAAGTCGAGCTCGGGGTTGATCTCGTCGTCGAACTGGTAGCCCGGTCCGCCGATGCCCTGGCCGAGCGGGTCGCCGCCCTGGATCATGAAGCCGGGGATGATGCGGTGGAAGACGACACCGTCGTACAGCGGGTCGGTGCTCTTCACGCCCGTGCCCGGGTGCGTCCACTCGATTTCACCGGTCGCCAGGCCGACGAAGTTCCTGACCGTCTTCGGTGCGTGGTTGCCGAAGAGGTTGACCTTGATGTCCCCGTAGTTAGTGTGGAGAGTGGCGACAGCGGTGTGCTTAGACATGGCACCAATTCTTGCACAGGGCTTCTCGGCTCTCGGGCCATCCACAGGCCTTTAGGTGGCAAGATGGAGTGAGTTCGCTACACGACGCAATGGAGGTCCAGATGAACCTGACACGGAAGCGGAAGAAGGAACTCAAGCGACTGCGCAGTAGCGCCGAGGAGCTTTGGGGTCAGCAGCAGGACGTGCTGGCGAATGCCAACGCGGTTGCCGCAGAGGCCCGCAAGCAGGCTGCTTACTACACACGCGAGGAGATCGCTCCGCGAGTGCGCGACGGGTACGAGCACTACGTGCGCCCGGCCACGCAGACCGCCGGCCGTGTCGCCGGCGTGGCACGCGAGCGCCTGGTCACCGACGTGATCCCCGCTGTGGGAACCGTCGTCGGCACGGCGATGTCCGTGGTCGACCACGCTCGGGATGCACGCGCACGCGCCTTCATCGGCGACGTGAAGAAGGCGGGCAAAGACGTGTCGAAGAAGGTCAAGGCCGCCACCAACGACTCGTCCGGCCCGGGTGCGGGCACGGTCATCGCGGTCGTCCTCGGCGCCATCGCCGCCGTCGGACTGCTCTACGCCGTGTGGCAGACCTTCCGCGCAGACGACGAGCTCTGGGTCGCCGACGAAGAGCCCACGGCTCCCGCAGCCGAGTAGCAGCGACGACGAGAGGGGTGGTGCCGGAGGGCGCCACCCCTTTCGCGTGCCGTCGCGCGTCCGCGACCTGGTGCTTTCCTCAGGGTCGATTGGGGGGATTCCCCGATACCGGGTCCGTCGGCGCACGGCCAGAATCGAGGCATGAACACTCTCTACCGTCCAACCTCCGGCCGCGTGCTCGGCGGGGTCTGCGCAGGACTCGCTCAGCGCTTCGGGTGGAACCCCACCACGGTGCGCGTGCTGTTCCTGCTCTCCTGCCTGCTCCCCGGCCCGCAGTTCATCGCGTACCTCGCGATGTGGATCATCATCCCGTCGGAGCTCAAGCCCCGCCAGGCTTAGGCCAGCCCGGCCATCCCGAGCGCCACGTTGACGAGTTCGACCCTCCGCGACGGGATGCTGTGCAGCGGGAACCAGCGCGCCTCGTCCGTTGTGCCGTCCAGCTCGTTCGCGAGCGTGCCACCCACCACGGATGCGCGGTAGACGATCCTGAGCGCGTGCAGCGGTCCGGCGTCGGCCACGAACCGCGCTTCGGCGGGCACGATGTGCGAGTCGATGCCGAGCAGCTCGCCGGCGACCGCCTCGTAGCCCGTCTCCTCCGCGATCTCGCGGACCACCGCATCCACCGGGTCTTCGCCGGGGTCGATGCCGCCGCCGGGCAGCGTCCAGCCGGAGCGACCACCCTCGTTCCAGTGCGCAAGCAGGATCTTGCCGTCGTCGACGATGACCCCGTAGGCAGCGACCCTGATATCCATTCCGTTACCCTACTGCGCTTGTCGGCCGCACGCGGCAGACTGGATGCGTGCCTGAACTCCCCGAAGTCACGGCCCTCGCAGCCGACCTCGACGCGCGCCTCCGCGGCCGTGTCATCGACTCGCTGCGCATCGTCGCGTTCGCGGCACTCAAGACGTTCGATCCGCCGGTCTCCGCGGTCAGCGGTCTCACCATCGGCGGCGTGACGAGGCACGGCAAGTTCCTGGACATCTCGGCCGGCGACCTGCACATCGTGATGCACCTGGCCAGGGCGGGCTGGGTCCGCTGGCGGGATGCGCCGCCTCCACCGCCCACCGGTCGCCCCGGGAAGGGCCCGCTGGCCGCGCGTCTCGTCCTCGACGACGGCACCGGGCTCGACATCACGGAGGCCGGCACCAAGAAGAGCCTGTCGATCTCCGTCGTCCACGATCCGGCCGATGTGCCCGGCGTGGCCAATCTCGGCCCCGACCCCCTGGCGCCGGAGTTCACGGAGGAGGTCTTCGCCGGCATCCTGGCCGGCGCCGGCCGCGCCCAGATCAAGGGCGTGCTGCGCAGCCAGTCGATCATCGCGGGAATCGGCAATGCGTACTCGGACGAGATCCTGCACACGGCACGCATGTCGCCGTTCAAGCCGGCCTCGATGTCTCCGGAGGAGGTCTCCCGCCTCTACGCCGCCATGCAGAGCACGCTCCGGGATGCGCTCGCCCGCGCCGACGGCCTCGCCGCCTCCGAGCTCAAGGGCGAGAAGAAGCTCGGGATGCAGGTGCACGGCCGCACGGGTCAGCCCTGTCCGGTCTGCGGCGACACGGTGCGCCAGGTGATCTTCGCCGACTCCACGCTGCAGTACTGCCCCACCTGCCAGACCGGGGGCAAGCCGCTGGCCGACCGCGTGCTGTCCCGGCTGCTCAAGTGACGGTCAGCAGTCGCAGCTGATCGCATCCACCGCCAGGGGGGCCGTCAGCTCGTCGGTGGGCCGCTCCACGGGGCCGAGGTCGTTCTCGATGCCGAGCCCTTCGCGTGCCCAGTACTCGAACCCGCCGATCATCTCCTTCACCGGGTAGCCGAGCAGGCTGAGCGCGAGCGCGGCTCGGGTGGAGCCGTTGCATCCCGGACCCCAGCAGTACACGACCACCGGAGTGCCCTCCGGGATGAGCGCTGCCGCCCGCTCCCGGATGTCCGCCGTCGGCAGGTGCACAGCGCCCGGGATGCGCGCCTGCGACCACGCAGCGTGCCCTCGGGAGTCGACGAGCACGAACCGCTCCCCCGCATCCCGTGCAGCCTTCACGTCGGACGGGTCGGTCTCGAAGTCGAGCTTCGCGGCGAAGTGGCGGGCGGCATCTGCGGCTGAAACGGTCATGAGCAACAGATTAGGGATGCGCGTGGCCGGTTTGAAGAGACGATCACCGGCATTCGGCGCTCACCGCCGGGGATCTGATGGCAGAATCGGCGCATGACCGCGAATCCCCCATACGTGACCGATTCGGTCGACGACGCCCTGCTCGCCGAGTTGCAGCGCGACGGCCGCCAGTCCATCGCCGAGCTGGCGCGGCGGGTACACATGTCGAACTCCGCGGTGGCCGAACGGGTCCGCCGCCTGGAGGAGGCCGGAGTGATCGGCGGCTACCGGGCGCTGATCGACCCGGAACGCCTCGGCTACGGCATCCTCGCGTTCCTGCGTCTGCGCTACCCGAGCAGCGTGTACACGCCGCTGCACGACCTGCTCGCGGACACGCCGGAGGTCGTGGAGGCGCACCACGTCACCGGAGACGACTGCTTCATCCTGAAGGTGGTGGCCACCTCGATGCGGCACCTCGAACAAGTGAGCGGAAAGATCGGAACCCTCGGCAGCGTGACGACGAGCGTCTCGTATTCGAGCCCGTTCCCGACGCGGCCGATCGTGCCGCCGGCGGGATGAACGCGGGAGGAGAAGCAGGGGAAAAACTGTGGAGCCTAGGAGATTCGAACTCCTGACATCCTGCTTGCAAAGCAGGCGCTCTACCAACTGAGCTAAGGCCCCGAGGGGCTGCGATTCCGGAAGAACATCGTCTTCCGAATCACAGTGGTGGGGATACGAGGACTTGAACCTCGGACCTCTTCGTTATCAGCGAAGCGCTCTAACCGCCTGAGCTATATCCCCGATTGGGCAGATTAGAGACTACCTGATCTGCCCGGCCAATGCGAAATCGGCGGGTGCTGCTAGTTGTTCGTGAAGCCGACGAGCAGGCCGCCGGTGATCTTCACAGAGAGGTTGTACAGCAGGGCGAAGACAGCGCCGAGCGCGGTGATCACGATGATGTCGAGGATCCCGACAACGAGCGAGAAACCCATCACCTGGCCGAGGCCGAGGATCGACTTGAGGTCGCTTCCTCCTGCGCCCGAGATGTCCTTGAACAGGCTGTTGATCTGGTCGAAGATCCCCGTGCGGTCGAGGACCGTCCACACCAGGAACGTTCCGACGATCGCGATGATCGCCAGGCAGATCCCGGCCAGGAACGACAGCTTCACGGTCGACCAGAAGTCGATGTACACCAGCTTGAGTCGCACCTGCTTAGCGGACACGGGCCTCCGGGATGACTTCTTGGCGAGCTTTTCGGCAACACTACTGCTCATCTACGGTTTCTTCCTTCCCGACGTCACCAGATTCTTCGTCATCTTCCTGAGAATCAAGGTTTCGTTCGGTGTTCTTGGCCAGAGCGATGATCTTGTCGGACTCGGCAAAACGTGCAAAGACGACACCCATCGTGTCGCGGCCCTTGGCGGGTACCTCGGCCACGGAGGAGCGTACCACCTTGCCGCTGGCAAGAACCACAAGGACCTCGTCGTCGTCATCCACGATCAGCGCGCCGACCAGGTCGCCCCTGTCGTCGCTCAGTTTCGCGACCTTGATGCCCAGACCGCCGCGGTTCTGCAGGCGGTACTGGTCGACGGAGGTGCGCTTCGCGTACCCGCCCTCTGTCACCACGAACACGTATCCGTTGTCGGAGACGACAGAGACGTCGAGCAGGGTGTCGTCGCCGCGGAAGTGCATCCCGATCACACCGGAGGTGGACCGGCCCATCGGGCGCAGCGCCTCGTCGGTCGCGGTGAACCGGATCGACATGCCCTTGCGGGAGACGAGGAGCAGGTCGGAGTCCTCGTCCACGAGCAGTGCGGAGACGAGTTCGTCCTCCTCGCGCAGCTTGATCGCGATGATGCCGCCGGAGCGGTTGGTGTCGTACTCGCTGAGCGCCGTCTTCTTGATCAGGCCGTCGCGGGTGGCGAGCACCAGGTACTTCGCCGCCTCGTAGTCGGGGATGTCGAGGATCTCGGCGATCTCCTCATCCGGCTGCATGGCGAGCAGGTTGGCGACGTGCTGGCCCTTGGCGTCGCGCCCGGCCTCCTGCAGTTCGTACGCCTTGGCGCGGTAGACGCGGCCCTTGGTCGAGAAGAACAGCAGCCAGTGGTGCGTGGTGGTGACGAAGAAGTGGTCGACCACGTCCTCGCCGCGCAGCTGGGCGCCCTTGACGCCCTTGCCGCCGCGGTGCTGGGAGCGGTAATTGTCGCTGCGGGTGCGCTTGATGTAGCCGCCGCGGGTGACCGTGACCACCATCTCCTCTTCGGGGATGAGGTCTTCCATGCTCATGTCGCCGTCGAAGCCGAACATGATCTCGGTGCGGCGGTCGTCGCCGAAGCGGTCGACGATCTCGGTGAGCTCGTCGCTGACGATCGTGCGCTGGCGCACCGGGTCGGCGAGGATGGCCTGGAAGTCGGCGATCTCACGCTCGATCGCGTCGTGCTCGTCGATGATCTTCTGACGTTCGAGGGCGGCCAGGCGGCGCAGCTGCATCGCGAGGATGGCGTCCGCCTGGATGTCGTCGACGTCGAGGAGGTCTTTCAGGCCGGTGCGGGCGTCGTCCACCGTGGGCGACCGGCGGATGAGCGCGATGACCTCGTCGAGCGCATCCAGTGCCTTGAGGTAGCCGCGCAGGATGTGCGCCCGCTCCTCCGCCTTGCGCAGACGGTAGCGCGTGCGCCGGACGATGACCTCGATCTGGTGGTCGACCCACGCGGTGATGAAGCCGTCGAGGGCGAGCGTGCGGGGCACGTTGTCCACGATCGCGAGCATGTTCGCGCCGAAGTTCTCCTGCAGCTGCGTGTGCTTGTACAGGTTGTTCAGCACGACCTTGGCGACAGCATCCCGCTTCAGCACGATCACGAGGCGCTGACCGGTGCGGCCGGAGGTCTCGTCGCGGATGTCGGCGATGCCGCCGATCTTGCCATCCTTGACCAGGTCGGCGATCTTGATCGCCAGGTTGTCCGGGTTCACCTGGTACGGCAGCTCGGTGACCACCAGGCAGATGCGACCTTGGATCTCCTCGATGGCCACGACGGCACGCATCGTGATCGAGCCGCGGCCGGTGCGGTAGGTGTCCTGGATGCCCTTGACGCCCAGGATCTGCGCGCCGGTCGGGAAGTCCGGTCCCTTGATGCGCTTGATCAGCTCTTCGAGGAGTTCCTCGCGCGGCGCATCCGGGTTGGCCAGGTACCACAGCGCACCGTCCGCGACCTCGCGGAGGTTGTGCGGCGGGATGTTCGTGGCCATGCCGACCGCGATGCCGACCGAGCCGTTGACCAGCAGGTTCGGGAAGCGGGCGGGGAGGACAGCCGGCTCCTGGGTGCGACCGTCGTAGTTGTCCTGGAAGTCGACGGTCTCCTCGTCGATGTCGCGGACCATCTCCATGGCGAGCGGGGCCATTTTGGTCTCGGTGTATCGCGGAGCAGCAGCTCCGTCGTTGCCGGGGGAACCGAAGTTGCCCTGGCCGAGCGCGAGCGGGTAGCGGAGACTCCACGGCTGCACCAGACGGACGAGCGCGTCGTAGATGGCCGAGTCGCCGTGCGGGTGGAACTGACCCATCACGTCGCCGACCACGCGGGCGCACTTCGAGAACGCCTTGTCCGGACGGTATCCACCGTCGAACATCGCGTAGATGACGCGGCGGTGCACCGGCTTGAGACCGTCACGCACCTCGGGCAGCGCGCGCCCGATGATGACGCTCATGGCGTAGTCGAGGTAGGAGCGCTGCATCTCGGACTGCAGATCGACCTGGTCGATCCTGCCGTGGACGCCGAATCCGGCCCCTGCGGTGTCGTCGGTCACGATGTCGTCTCCGGGAATGCCGTCGATGTTGTCAGATGTCAAGGAAACGCACGTCCTTCGCGTTCTTCTGGATGAAATTACGGCGCGATTCGACGTCTTCGCCCATCAGCGTGGCGAAGATCTCGTCTGCGGCGGCCGCGTCGTCGAGGGTGACCTGCAGCAGCGTGCGGGTCTCGGGGCTCATCGTGGTCTCCCACAGCTCCTTGTAGTCCATCTCGCCGAGACCCTTGTAGCGCTGCACGCCGTTGTCCTTCGGGATGCGCTTGCCCGCCGCGATCCCCTCGGCCAGGAACGCGTCGCGCTCCCGGTCGGAGTAGACGTACTCGTGCTCGGCGTTCGTCCACTTGAGCCGGTAGAGCGGCGGCTGCGCGAGGTAGACGTAGCCGAGCTCGATCAGCGGGCGCATGTAGCGGAAGAGGAGCGTCAGCAGCAGCGTCGTGATGTGCTGGCCGTCGACATCGGCATCCGCCATCAGCACGATCTTGTGATAGCGCGCCTTCTCGGGGTTGAAGTCCTCGCCGATGCCGGCGCCGAACGCCGTGATCATGGCCTGGACCTCGTTGTTGGCGAGGGCGCGATCGAGTCGCGCCTTCTCGACGTTCAGGATCTTGCCGCGGAGCGGGAGGATCGCCTGCGTCTCCGGGTTGCGGCCCTGCACGGCCGAGCCGCCTGCCGAGTCTCCCTCGACGATGAAGATCTCGGAGATCGACGGATCCTTGGACTGGCAGTCCTTGAGCTTGCCGGGCATCCCGCCGCCCTCGAGCAGCCCCTTGCGGCGTGCGGTCTCGCGGGCCTTGCGGGCGGCGAGCCTGGCGGTCGCAGCCTGCAGCGCCTTGCGGATGATCTCCTTGGCCTGGTTGGGGTTGCGATCGAACCAGTCGCCGAGCTGGTCGCCGACGACCTTCTGCACGAACGCCTTCGCCTCGGTGTTGCCGAGCTTGGTCTTCGTCTGACCCTCGAACTGCGGCTCGGACAGCTTCACGGAGATGACGGCGGTGAGACCCTCGCGCACGTCGTCGCCGGAGAGGTTGTCGTCCTTCTCCTTCAGGATGTTCTTCTCACGCGCATACCGGTTCACCAGCGTGGTGAGTGCGGCACGGAAACCCTCTTCGTGCGTTCCGCCCTCGTGCGTGTTGATCGTGTTCGCGTACGTGAAGACGCTCTCGTTGTAGCTCGTCGTCCACTGCATCGCGACCTCGAGCGCGATCTTGCGCTCGGTGTCCTCCGACTCGAACGCGATGATCTCGTCGTGCACGACCTCGGCCTTCTTGGCGGAGTTGAGGTAGTGGACGTAGTCGATCAGGCCCTGCTCGTAGAGGAAGACCTCGGAGCGCGGCTCCTCCTGCCCCTCTTCGAGGCGCTCGTCCGTCAGCGCGATGCGGAGCCCCTTGTTGAGGAACGCCATCTGCTGGAAACGGGTGCGCAGGGTGTCGTAGTCGAAGACGATCGACTCGAACGTGTCGGGGCTCGGCCAGAACGTGATGGTCGTGCCTGTCGCATCCGTCTCCTCGCCCATCTCGAGCGGAGCCTGCGGAACACCGTTGCGGTAGCTCTGGCGGTAGACGTTGCCCTGGCGGCTGACCTCGACGTCAAGGCGGGAGGACAGTGCGTTCACCACGGAGCTGCCGACGCCGTGCAGACCACCGGAGACCGCGTATCCGCC
Organism: Leifsonia araucanica; assembly: GCF_051161895.1. Taxonomy (NCBI): domain Bacteria; kingdom Bacillati; phylum Actinomycetota; class Actinomycetes; order Micrococcales; family Microbacteriaceae; genus Leifsonia; species Leifsonia araucanica. The sequence continues at coordinate 2,823,467 of NZ_JBMBTW010000002.1, read as the reverse complement.
GCCTCCGAACTTTCCGCCGGCGTGCAGGATCGTGAGAACGACCTCGACGGTCGACTTGCCCTCGACGGGGTGGATGTCGACCGGGATGCCGCGACCGTTGTCGATGACGCGCACGCCACCGTCGGCGAGGATCGTCACATCGATGTTGTCGGCGTGACCGGCCAGTGCCTCGTCGACGGAGTTGTCGACGATCTCCTGCACGAGGTGGTGGAGTCCACGGGGACCGGTCGAACCGATGTACATTCCGGGTCGCTTGCGTACGGCTTCGAGACCTTCGAGAACCTGGATCTCATTCGCGCCGTAGTCGTGTTCCGACTCAGCCTTGCTCGGTTCCATCGTCATATGAAATTAGGCTCCTGACCGCACTCAGTAGTGACCTATTCATTCTACCAAGCACGGCGCGCCGATATGGCCGAAATCGCCCGTCTGACGCGTTGTTTTCCGCCTATTGACCTCTTTTGTGCACTCAACCGTAAGTATCGCGCGGGCCACGCCCTGGAATCGACCTGGGGCCTCTTTTCCAGGAGGGGGCGTCTGGGCCTTGAAAACGGATCGACTGGATGTCCGCATCCGGGAACCGATCCGCGATCCTCGCGAGCAGGTCGGAGCGCATGATCCGCAGCTGCGTCGCCCACGCCGTCGATTCGCAGCGCACGGTGAGGACGCCGTCGGTGATGCCCTCCGGAGTCGCGTGCTTCGCGGTCTCCTCGCCGGCCAGTTCGAGCCACCCCTCGAGGAGGTCGGACTGGGCCAGAGGCGAGACCCAGCCGAGCTGCACGGCGAGCGCATCTACCACGTCTCCGAGTCCGCGGGGGTCGCGGCCCTTCCCGAACGGCTGGCTCGCCGACGGGTCGACGTCCTTCTTCTTGACACGACGGCTGCGGGTGGTGGGCGCACCGCCGAAGAGCTCGCGCATCCTGAGATAGGTGGCGGACGCATCCGAGAGCGGAGCCGGGTCGAGCGATGCCCTCTGCTCAGCCATCGGTCTCTCCCTTCTCCTTCTCTGCGTTCTCCGGTGTTCCGTCCACGACGGCTCCCGCTTCGATCCGCACGGTGTGCGCGGTCAGGCCGTCGGGAACGTCGTCGAACACGGCCGCCGTGATGAGCACCTGCTCGTAACCCTCTACGGCGGTTGCAAGCATCCTACGTCGAGCCTGGTCCAGCTCGGCGAACACATCGTCGAGGATCAGCACAGGGTCGCCGGTGTTCGACTCGCGCCTCAGCAGCTCGGCGGATGCGAGCTTGAGCGCGAGCGCGAACGACCAGGACTCGCCATGGCTGGCGTAGCCCTTGGCCGGAAGTCCGTTGAGCTCGAACAGCACATCGTCGCGGTGCGGGCCGATGAGGGTGAGCCCGCGGTCGAGCTCCTTGCGTCGCACGGCGGCGAGGGCCTGACGGAACGCATCGACCGTGGCGACACCGGATGAGTCGGTTACAGCGTCGGCCGGTCCCCCGTCGTCGGCGTCCTCCACCTCTGCGCCGCGGACGGTCAGCAGCGGGATGAGCCGCGGGTGGTGATCGTCGCCGGCCACCGAGCGGTAGGCGGTGGTGAGCGGATCGGTGAGGCGCGCGATCAGGTCGAGCCGCGCATCCACCAGTTCGGAGCCCAGTGCGACCAGCCGCTCGTCCCAGATCTCGAGGGTTCCGAGCTGGTTCTCCTTGACTCCGGATGCGCGCGCCGACTTGAGCAGCGTGTTCCGCTGCTTGAGCACCCGCTCGTAGTCGGACAGCACCCCGGCGAACCGCGGGTTCCGCTGCACCAGCAGCTGGTCGACGAAACGACGCCGGATGCTCGGCTCGCCTCGCACCAGCGCCAGGTCTTCCGGGGCGAACAGCACGCTGGAGAAGTACCGGGGAAGCTCGCGGGTCTTGATCGCCGACCTGTTCACCTGCGCCCGGTTGGCCGAGCCGCGGTTCAACTGCAGCTCGACCAGCAGCTCCCTGCCATCGTGCTGGATGCGGGTGCGCACGATCGCGGACTCCGCACCCTGCCGGATCATGGCCTGGTCGCTCGACACCCGATGGGACCCGAGGGTGCTCAGGTAGCCGAGCGACTCGACCAGATTCGTCTTGCCCTGGCCGTTGCGGCCGACGAAAAGGTTCGCGCCGGCCGCAAGCGGCACTTCCGCCGTGCGGTAGTTGCGGAAGTCGGTCAGGGAAAGATGTGTAACTCTCAAAGAGGGTTAGTCCACGGCCTTCACGGCGTGACCGCCGAACTGGTTGCGCAGGGCGGCCACGGCCTTCATCGCCGGGGAGTCCTCCTGGCGCGAGACGAACCGCGCGAAGATCGACGCGCTGATCGTGGGGACGGGCACCGCGTTGGCGAGTGCCTCCTCGACGGTCCAGCGACCCTCGCCGGAGTCCTGCACGTATCCCTCGATGTGCTCGAACTCGGGGTCCTGCTCCAGCGCGCGCACCAGCAGGTCGAGCAGCCAGGAGCGGACGACGGTTCCCCGCTGCCACGCCTTGAACGTGCCGGTGACGTCCTTGACGATGTCCTTGCGGGTGTCGAGGAGTTCATACCCCTCGGCGTATGCCTGCATCAGCGCGTACTCGATGCCGTTGTGCACCATCTTGGCGTAGTGCCCAGCGCCGACCTCGCCCACGTGGACGAAGCCCTCGTCGCGCGGCCCCTCCGGACGGAGTGCGTCGAAGACGGGCATGACGCGCTCGACCTGGTCCTTGCTGCCTCCGACCATCAGGCCGTAGCCGTTGTCGAGGCCCCAGACTCCGCCGGAGACGCCGGCATCCATGAAGTCGATGCCCTTCGGCGCCAGCTGCTCGGAGTGCTTGAAGTCTTCGGTGAAGCGCGAGTTGCCGCCGTCGATCACGAGGTCGCCCTTTTCGAGGAGCGGTTCGAGATCGGTGATGACCGCGTCCGTGATCTTCCCGGCCGGGACCATGACCCACACCGTGCGCGGTGCGGGGAGCGCTGCGACGAGGTCGGCGAGGGTGGCGACGTCCGAGACCTCGGGGTTCGTGTCGTAGCCGGTCACCTCGATGCCGTTCTTCTCGAGGCGGGCGCGCATGTTGTTGCCCATTTTTCCGAGACCGACGAGGCCGATGTGCATGATTGTCCTTCTTCTCTGTTCGAGCGGACGGCGGGTTACCTGAGCAGCAGGTTGGGCTGCAGGAGGTACTTGTAGTTGTCCGCGCCTGCCTGGTCCTTTGACGTCTGGCTCGTGATCAGCACAGGACCGGGCTTGTTGGGGTTTTCGGTCTTGGTGAAGGAAATGCGCACGAATTCCGAGTGCACGGCACCGAGACCATCGAGCAGGAACTGCGGCTTCAACGAAACCACCGTTTCCTGGCCAGTGAGGAGAGCGTCGATGCTCTCGGATGCTTGAGCCTGCTCCGAACCGATGGCTTCGAGCGTCAGCCCGTCGGCGGAGAAGGTGTAACGGAGGGCGGCCTCGCGCTCGAGCACGAGGGAGACACGCCTGGTCGCCTCGATGAGCTCGGCGGTGTTGATGACCGCGTAGTTGTCGACCTGCTCGGGGAAGAGCCGGCGCACGGGCGGGAAGTTGCCCTTGATCAGCAGGGAGGTGACGGTCTTCTTGTCTGCCGTGAACGCGATCAGCTCGCGGTCGTCCCTGTTCGTGATCGAGACGGCGATGGTGCCGCTGTGGCCGAGCGTCTTACCGATCTCGGTGAGGGTGCGTGCGGGAACCAGCGCGGTGACGGGCTCGCCCGAGGTGGTGCCGTTGTCCCAGTTGATCTCCCGGACGGCCACGCGGTAGCGGTCCGTGGCCACGAGACCGAGCGTGTTGTCGCCGACTTCGAGCTGCACGCCGGTGATGACCGGGGTGACGTCGTCCCTGGATGCTGCGACCCCGACCTGAGCGACCGCCTCTGCGAACTCTTCGGCCGGGACGAGCCCTGCATCCCCGCTCACCTGCGGGATGCTCGGATATTCCTCGACCGGCATGGAGAGCAGGGTGAAGTTGGCCGATCCGGCGCGGACGACGATCTTGGAGTCCTCTGTCGAGAACTGCACGGGAGCATTCGGAAGCTTCGATGCGATCTCGGCTAGGAGGCGCCCGGAGACGAGCACACGACCGGGTTCTTCGACCTCGGCCGCGATCTCGGTCTGTGCGGAGACTTCGTAGTCGAACGAGGAAAGCTGCAGTCCCGTCTCGGTCGTCTCGATCAGCACACCACTCAGGATGGGGAGCGTCGTCCTCTGGGGAAGGAGCTTCACGGCGAAGGAGACGGCTTCACTGAATACATCCCGGTTGGCTTGGAACTTCACGAAGTCACCTCTGTCGTCGGCGGGAAATGGATCGTGACAAATCCTAGCGCCTGCCCTCGGCGCGAGAAATTGTGATTCGAGCGATCGGGGTTCAGGTTGTCGGCCGCCCTATTCAGAAGACTTAATGATTAATGGTGTTAACCGCTGTGGAAACTGTGGATAACTCTGTCGATGCCAGTCAACCACTGGGAACTACACGTCTGTGACTTGTTGATGACCTGGGGATTCCTGTTGTTTACAGGGAACCCGAGCTGCGACCCGAGAGGCCTCAATTCACAGGCATCCATGATTCGTCCCCGTTAACGGGCCGACTTTCCGGAGATTCTCCACAAGTTATCCACAGGTGTTAATAATCGACTGTCCCCACTCTGGGGACAGATTTGTGGATAACTCGACCGAATGGATGTGCGCGAAGCGCGTGTCGCGGGCGCGCTACTTGCTGTAGCGGTGGTTCTGCTTGATGCGGCTCGTGAGCTCTGTCACCTGGTTGTAGATCGAGCGACGCTCCTTCATGAGCTCGCTGATCTTCTTGTTCGCGTACATCACCGTGGTGTGGTCGCGGTTGCCGAAGAGCTGGCCGATCTTGGGCAGGGAGAGGTTCGTGAGTTCGCGGCAGAGGTACATCGCGATCTGTCGGGCGGTGGCGACCGCCTGTGACCTACTCGACCCGTAGAGGTCGTCGACGGTGAGCTTGAAGTAGTCAGCCGTGTTCGTGATGATGTCGGTCGGCGCGATCACGTTGTCGTCGTCGAGCGTGATGAGGTCTTTGAGCACGGTCTGGACGAGCGGCATGTCCACAGGCGTGCGGTTGAGGCTGGCGAACGCGGTGACCCGGATGAGCGTGCCCTCGAGCTCACGGATGTTGCTCGATACCTTCGACGCCATGAATTCCAGGATGTCGTCCGGTACCTGGATCTTCTCGCTCTGCGCCTTCTTGCGGAGGATCGCGATGCGCGTCTCGAGGTCAGGCACCTGGACGTCTGTGATCAGGCCCCACTCGAAGCGGGACCGCATCCGGTCTTCGAACCCGGTGAGGTGCTTCGGCGGCAGGTCGCTGGTGATGACCACCTGCTTGTTGTGGTCGTGCAGGGTGTTGAAGGTGTGGAAGAAGGCTTCCTGGGTCTCCACCGCTCGCTGCAGGAACTGGATGTCGTCGATCAGCAGGATGTCGATGTTGCGGTAGCGCGCCTGGAACGACGAGCCGCGGTTGTTCGCGATCGAGTTGATGAAGTCGTTCGTGAACTCCTCACTACTGACGTACCGCACCCGGATGCCCGGGTAGAGGCTCATCGCGTAGTGGCCGATGGCGTGCAGGAGGTGGGTCTTGCCGAGTCCGGAGTCGCCGTAGATGAAGAGCGGGTTGTACGCCTTCGCCGGCGCTTCGGCCACGGCGACCGCTGCGGCGTGGGCGAAGCGGTTGGACTGGCCGATGACGAAGTTGTCGAAGCTGTACTTCGGGTTGAGGCGCGTGTCGTTGTTGCGCGGCGGCGCGGTGATCTCGGTGGGCGGCGCGATCATCTGCGCAGGAGCCTCGATGTATGCGGCGTCGGCCGGCTCGGTGGGCCCGGCCATCGTCTCCTGCTGGATCTCCGGGTTGACCACGATGGCGAAGGTGTTGACCGCGAGCGATTCGTCGAGGCCGCCGATGGCGTTGAGGAGGGGGACGCGGCTGCGTTGCTCGATCATCCCGCGGGTGAACTCGTTGGGCACCTCGAGATAGAAGGTGCCGGCCATGATGCCTTTGGGCTCGACCAGGCTGAGGAATCCGTGCAGCTGCGGTGTGATGCGGTCGTCCGACTCCAGTGAGTCGAGCACGCTCTGCCATGCCGCAGAAATGGACTCTTCGCCGCCTGCCATCGTTCCCCGTAATTCGTCTCGTGTGGATGCCTTCGACCGGCGAAGTACCCCGACTCCTTCGTCGATGCGTTCATCGGTTCGGCTGCGCGTACGCGGCCGGAAAGGTATTCACAGGGTTATCCACCGCTGTGTGTCCAATACCGTAGCGATCTCCTGCCGATTTTGGGATGGGCTGGGGATAACTTTGGTCCTCACGGTAACTTGTCCACAGGTTGTGGATCAAATTCGTTTGCGGGCATACGGCGGCGCGTCGCTCCTCAGGTTCTTCCCATTCCTGTGCATAATCATTGGATTTGTCTCGTCTGGTTTGACCTCGTCCGCCACAGGTCGTAGTTTTAATCAGTTGACTTCAGCCGTTGAGGCTGCCCAAAAACTTTTCACGGCCTCCCCGTGCTGGACTTTGCATCAGCACCGGCCTGTTAAGAGACCACACGGAGATTGAGATATGAGCAAGCGAACCTTCCAGCCGAACAACCGCAAGCGGGCGAAGACCCACGGCTTCCGTCTGCGTATGCGCACCCGTGCGGGTCGCGCGATCCTCGCTGCGCGCCGCAGCAAGGGCCGCACGAAGCTCTCGGCCTAGCCTTCACCGGTGCTCGCCAAAGCCAATCGCATCACGCGGGGGGCGGACTACAAGGCGACTGTGCGCCGCGGCGCTCGCTTCACTGGAGCGAACACCGTGACGTACATCCGTCCCAGTCCGGACCCGGATGTGGTGCGATTCGGCTTTATCGTGGGCAAGACCGTCGGTGTCGCCGTCCGGCGGAATCTCGTGCGTCGTCGCCTGAAGGCTGCGGCCCACGAACTGCTTCCGCGGATGTCGCCGGGCACCGACATCGTGATCAGGGCATTGCCAGCGTCCGCTCAAGCGGAGTGGGCTACCCTGCACGAAGAGATCTCCGCAGCAATCAGCCGATTCACCAGTAGAGGCAACGTCCGTCGATGAACACCGCATTCACTGCAGTGCTCCTTCTTCCGCGGAACTGTGCCGTGTTGGTGCTTCGCGCATACCGAGCGGTCATCTCACCTCTGTATGGAGACGTCTGCCGGTACTACCCGTCCTGTTCCGCTTATGCGTTGCAGGCCATCCAGGAGCACGGACTCGCTATCGGGACCGTGCTCGGCGTTCGCCGAATCGCTCGTTGCCACCCGTGGGCCGCGGGCGGGGTCGATGATGTCCCCCTCAAGAAGAAGCGCCGCTATCGGGTGACACCGTTCGGATTCGTCGTCGCCACAAGCCAGGGAAAGGCCTAGCAACCACATGGACATCATCGGAACGATTCTGTGGCCCATCAAATGGGTCGTGGAGCTCATCCTCGTTGCGTTCCACTGGCTGTTCTCGCAGATCGGCCTCGACCCGGCCGCCGGCCTCACCTGGGTGCTTTCGATCGTCGGACTGACGGTCGTCGTCCGTGCCGCCCTCATCCCGATCTTCGTCCGCCAGATCAAGAACCAGCGGCGGATGCTCGAAATCGCTCCGCAGCTGAAGAAGATCCAGGAGAAGTACAAGGGCAAGAAGGATCAGTTCTCGCGTGAGGCGATGTCCCGCGAGACGATGGACCTCTACAAGAAGACCGGCACGAACCCGCTGAGTTCGTGCCTCCCACTGTTGCTGCAGATGCCGGTGTTCTTCAGCCTCTTCCAGGTGCTGAACGGCGCCCAGGGCGGCCACGCCGGCGTCGGCCCCCTCAACTCGGAGCTGGCCAAGCAGTTCGGTGGTGCCACCCTGTTCGGTGTCGCTCCCCTGCACCAGAGCTTCCAGGGTGCGATGAACGCCCACCCGCAGCAGGTCGCCGTGATGATCATCGCGGCCGTGATGGTCGTGCTGATGACCGGTTCGCAGTTCCTCACTCAGCTGCAGATCGTCTCCAAGAACATGTCGCCGGAGACCAAGGCGAGCCCCCAATTCAAGCAGCAGCGCATCCTGTTGTACCTCCTCCCCTTCGTCTTCCTCTTCTCGGGCTTCGCCTTCCCGCTCGGCGTCATGTTCTACTGGCTGACCTCGAACCTCTGGACCATGGGCCAGCAGTTCCTCGTCATCCGCAACATGCCGACCCCGGGTTCGGACGCCGCGAAGGCGCGCGAGGCGCGGCTGGCACGCAAGGGCAAGCTCGTCCAGGAGGACGGCGCCGTCGTGCTGACGGTCGAAGAGGAAACGAAGAAGACCACTCAGCGCGTTCAGCCCGTGAGCAAGAACCGCGCGAAGAAGCAGGCCGGAAAGTAGTAGGGATTCCCAATGACCGATGTGCAGCAGTCCGAGTCCGTAGCCGAGCCCACCTCGGCTGAGGTTCCGTCGGCCGAGGTCGACGTGGACGTCGACGTCGAGTTCGCCGAGTCGGGCGCTGAGTCGTCAGCTCCCGTGTCGTCGGAGTCCGGTGACTACGAGCAGCCGACCGCCGACCAGCTCGATCAGGAAGGCGACATCGCCGCCGATTACATCGAGGAGCTGCTCGACATCGCAGACATCGACGGCGATATCGACATCGACGCCCGCAACGGCCGCTCCTACATCTCGGTCAACGCCGACGAGAACGCGAATCTGCGCCTGCTCTCGAAGCCGGACACCGTGACGGCTCTGCAGGAACTCACCCGCCTGGCTGTGCAGAACAAGACCGGCTCGTTCTCCCGCCTGATCCTGGACATCGCCGGCTCGCGCGACGCCCGCCAGGCCGAGCTCGCGACGCTCGTCGAGCGCGCGATCGCCCGCATCGAAGAGGGTGCGGAGCAGGCAGCACTTCCCGCGATGTCCTCGTACGAGCGCAAGCTGGTGCACGACATCGTCTCGGAGCGCGGCTTCGTTTCGAACTCGCAGGGCGAGGGTCGCGACCGTCACACGGTCATCACCAAGTCCTAGTTGTTTCACGTGGAACGGGGATCCGAAGCAATGAACGACGTCCTCGAGGCTGAGCCTGCCGCTGCCGCTCTTCTCTTCGGCCCGCGAATCGAGGTGGCTCGACAGTTCACGACGAACCTCGCCTCGCAGGGTGAGGAACGTGGACTGATCGGCCCGCTCGAACTCCCCCGTCTCTGGTCGCGCCACATCCTGAACAGCGTCATCGTCGCTCCCCTGCTCCGCCCCGGCCGCGTCGGTGATATTGGAAGCGGCGCGGGACTGCCCGGGCTCGTCCTCGCCATCGCGCGGCCCGACGTTTCTTTTGTGCTCATCGAGCCGATGGAGCGACGCGTCGCCTGGCTCAACGAGCAGGTCGCCGAGCTCGGCCTCACCAACGTGGATGTGGTCCGCGCCCGAGCCGAAGACGTCCGCCTGGATGCGCCGCTCGAGCAGGTGACCGCGCGAGCAGTCAGCGCCTTCCGTAAGCTCCTCCCCCTCACCGCTCCCCTTCTTCGCGATGGCGGCGAGCTGGTCCTGATGAAGGGCGCCGGCGCCCAGGCCGAAGTGGATGCGGCGACGAAAGAGATCCGCAAGTACAAAGTGCACGAAATCGAGGTTTTGACCCTTGGTCAGGACGTCCTGGATGAGGTTACGAGGGTAATCCGCGCGACTGTGAGGTAGCAAGAGGCGCTTAGGATCGCTCCTGTGACGCTGAAGCGGGTGCAATTTCGGGGGTTTATGCCCTGATTGTGGGTGCTGTTTCGTGCGTTTCTTGCGTACTGGGTTTCTGAGAGTCGCGTTTGAGTGCATCCCGGGTGATCGAGGATGGGCTCCTGCCTGCTCGAGCCGATTCCGCTATTGCGGACACTGCTCGGCCGCAAGGAGCTCACACTGCATCGCCGCTTCGTCCCAGCGAATCGCTACCCGCTTTGCAGTGCTTGCGGACTGATTTGGCCCGAGTGATCACCACTCGCAGAACCTAGTGCTTCCAGTTTGGTGATTGGGCAGTGGCGCCAGTGGGGTCGCGCCTGAGAGGCCGAACGCCAAGGTGCCGTCTATGCCGGGCTCTCGTCATGCTCGGTTGAGACGATGCCTATGGGCGCCCGCGAGCGGTCGGCCGGTCGCTTCGTGTTCGTCGAAAGATGACCCGCTTCCTGGTGTTGGCGTCGTTGGTTCTGCGGCATTCCGCCATGCCCAATGGATCGAATAGCGAAGCGCGCGCCGAGGCGAGGACAGGATGTGGTTGGCCTCCCCGCGGTCTTCAGGAGGTGCTGACCAGCAAGCCTGACTAGATGGTGTCAGTGGCCGTCCCCAGGACCGTGGTGATGGACTCGCTCAGCAGGTGAGACCAGTGAACACGGCCGTGGCGTTTCACGTGAAACGGTATTAGATCGGGCTGGCGACCGAGTCGGCCACGTTGCTGCTGCGGGAGTCCCCCCGTCTGCGCGAAGCCGCATAGATGTCCGCGACCGCTCCTTCTTGTGACCCGCGCGGATCCCTGAAGAGATGTGCGCTTCCGACAGGCTCGAGTGACTGTCCCTTTTCCGCGAGCGGGATGTACGGCATTCTCAGCGAAATGACTGAGCCCATCGAAAGAGCCGCGGCGGCCTGTTGACTGAACACGAAATGATAGTCAAGCTCACAATTGCGGAACCGCAGGCTGCGGAACCACGGAACTACGGAACTACAGGGCCTGCGCGGGCGTGAGCTGCGGCTGAATGAGTTCATCACGTGCCAGGGCAGCTTGGTATGAAGGCGTTAGAGCGCACCACCACCGTCGCTGACGTACGGTCCCGTACTGGCTAGCGGGACATAAGGTCCCTTTCTGACTAGCGGGATACACGGTCCTTGCTGACTAGCCAGAGGATCGCTCGATTGTGCCGGAGGACTAGCGGTAGATCATGGTCCGCCGGGGGTGGCTGACGCGGCGCGCGCGGCTCGGCAGGCCGAGCACCGTATTGGCCTTACAGGGTTGTTCGTGAATTGGTCGTTGGATCGGGGCCGGCTATTGCTTCTGATTCCGTTGCTCCGGGTGGTATCCCATCCCCTCGTCGGCCGTGCAACTGTCGGGACCGCTAGATGTATCGCTTGCGCACTACCTCCTGGACCGCGGCACCTCGCCGCGTGAGTGCCCCTGCCCGATACGGAACGAATCTCCCCGCGCGCCCGCTCACCAGAGCAACGAGGGTGTTTCACGTGAAACTGTCGGTATGGACGTCCCTGCAACGCGACGTTGATGCCGCCGTCTACTCGAGTGTCTAGGCGTCAACGCAAGGAACCAACTGTCCCACCTGGTGCGGGAGCGTGTGTCACCACCCTGAATCTGTTGCGCTCGCGATCCCGAAGTGCCCTAGTTGATCAACCCCGGGCCACGACCACTCCCCCACGCTTTCCACAGCCTCCAACTATCCACAGCGTGCCGCGAATCGGAAAGGCGAGCGCAGCATCCAAGATAGAGTTGACTGATGGCCGCAGAGCGCATGCGACCCCGTACTCAGACACCCGGTGCCGTGCACCATGATCGAGCGACAAGGTTTCACGTGAAACAACCGGACCAGGATGCCCAGGTCGGATCGAGCCCCGCGGGCTTCGACGCATCCACTCCCCTGGCGCAAGAAATCCACGAACTGACCCGGAGGCGGGAGGCTATCGCCTCCGAAACGCTCCCCCTACCGTCGCGGACTCGCATTTTCACCATCTCCAATCAAAAGGGCGGGGTCGGGAAGACCACCACCGTCGTGAATCTCTCCGCTGCACTCGCGAAGTCGGGTGCTCGGGTGCTGGTGATCGACCTGGATCCGCAGGGAAACGCATCCACTGCTCTCAGTGTCGAGCACCGCGAAGGCACCCCGAGCGTCTACGACGTGATCGTCAACGACAAAGAGCTCGACGAGGTGATTCAGAAGTCTCCGGAGTTCGATGGACTGTTCGTGGTCCCGGCGACAATCGACCTGGCTGGCGCAGAAATCGAGCTAGTCTCGATGGTCGCGCGCGAGCAGCGCCTCGGGCGCGCTCTGACGAGGTTCCTCGACGAATACGACTTCGACTATGTCCTGATCGACTGCCCCCCATCGCTCGGATTGCTCACGATCAACGCTTTCGTGGCCGCGACCGAGGTGCTCATCCCCATTCAGTGCGAGTACTACGCGTTGGAGGGCCTGAGCCAGCTGCTCAAGAACATCCAGCTGATCGAACGACACCTCAACCCCAAGCTTCAGGTGTCCACGATCCTGCTGACCATGTACGACTCCCGCACCAATCTGGCCCATCAGGTCGCCGAGGATGTGCGGGATCACTTCCCCAAGGAAGTCCTGAAGACCATCATTCCGCGTTCGGTCCGCATCTCGGAAGCACCGAGCTACGGGCAGAGCGTTATCAGTTACGACACGAATTCGTCCGGCTCGCTCTCCTATCTGGAAGCCGCCGCCGAGATCGCACGCAGAGGAGCACCCCGCTAATGGCAGCGAAGCGCACAGGATTGGGCCGAGGAATCGGCGCGCTCATCCCCACCACCGACCAGTCGGCGCGTCCCGTCGACGTCTTCTTCCCCGACTCCTCCGCAAACGCCGCATCGGATGGGCTGGTCGCCGTTCCGGGTGCACGGCTTGCCAACCTCTCCCCCGCTGACATCGTGCCGAACGCTGTGCAGCCGCGCACCGAGTTCGACCGCGAGGCGCTGGACGAGCTTGTGGCGAGCATCCGGGAAGTGGGCGTGCTGCAGCCGGTTGTCGTGCGGCCGATCGCTGGGCAGCCGGACAAGTTCGAGCTGATCATGGGTGAGCGTCGCCTGCGCGCGACGAAAGAGCTCGGACTCGACTCCATCCCGGCGGTCGTCAAGGAGACCGCCGACGAGGACATGCTCCGGGATGCGCTGCTCGAGAACCTGCACCGCTCGCAGCTCAACCCGCTTGAAGAGGCATCGGCCTACCAGCAGCTTCTCGCGGACTTCGGGATCACCCAGGAGGAGCTTGCTACCCGGATCGGACGCTCGCGCCCGCAGATCACCAACACCCTGCGTCTTCTCAAGCTGCCGTCCAGTGTGCAGAGCCGCGTCGCGGCCGGCGTTCTGAGCGCGGGTCACGCGCGGGCGATCCTGTCCGTCGGCGATGACGAAGAGGCCATGGCGCGACTCGCGGACAAGATCGTCAACGAAGAGCTCTCGGTGCGCGCGGCCGAGGCTGCGGCGAGCAAGAGCCCGAAGCCGGTGCGGTCGAAAGCGACGGCGGGCAAGCACCGCGGGCACCTGGATGAGATCGCCGAGAAGCTCGGGGACCGCCTGAATACGCGAGTCAAAATCTCACTCGGCGCGAGAAAAGGCCAGATCGTGGTTGATTTTGCCACGATTCAGGACCTCAACCGCATCCTGGATGAAATCGGACAGCCGAGCTACACCAGGCCGACCTTCAGCTGACGTCGATGCTCAGCTGACTCCGCGGGTGCACTGACGCAGCGGGTCCCCTGACGCCGCGGGTACGCTGACCCCCCCCGCGAGTCCGCTAACCCCGCGAGTCCGCTAGGGCCGCGAGTCCGCTAGGGCCGCGAGTAGTTGACCCCGCGAGTCCGCTAGGGCCGCGAGTCCGCTAGGGCCGCGAGTCCGCTAGGGCCGCGAGTCAGTTGACCCCGCGGCCCGACTAACGGTCGATCATGGGCGTGACAGGCGCAACCCCGTCACGCCTCAGCGATAGCCGCCAGCGCCAGCGCCGCGTACACATCCCCGAGGTCGCGCCCCGACGCCGCGATCGCCTGCGGCATGATCGACGTCTCCGTCAGCCCGGGAAGCACGTTCGCCTCCAGGAACCACGGCACCCCGGCTTCGTCCACGATCAGATCGATGCGGGACAGGTGGCGGAGGCCGAGCGCGACGTGCGCCGTCGTCGCAGCCGATGCCACCGCAGCGGCGGCCTCATCATCCAGCCGCGCCGGCACGTAGAACCGCGTCTCCCCCGCGTTGTACCGCGCGTCGAACGTGTACGCACCGGACACCGGCTCGATCTCCACGGCGGGCAGCGCTTCCGGCCCGTCTCCTGTGTCGATGACCGCCACCGACACCTCCACGCCCGTGACCTTGCGCTCGATCAGCGCGACGTCGGCGTAGGTGTACGCGTCGACCATCGCGCGCGGCAGCTCGTCGGCCTGCTCCACGATCGTCACGCCCTGCGCAGAGCCACCCTGCGCCGGCTTCACGACGAGCGGCGTGCCGAGACCGTCGAGCACCGTCGCCAGGACGCTGTTGGCGCCCAGCTCTCGGAAGGTCTCCTTCGGGAGGGCCACCGACGGGGGCGTCGCGACCCCGGCGCGCTCCACGATGGTCTTCGCGGTCGGCTTCGACCACGCCAGCCGGGACGCGTCCGTGCGGGAGCCGACGAACGGGATACCCGTCTGCTCCAGCAGGGCACGCAGAGCGCCGTCCTCACCGCTCGCGCCGTGCAGGGCCGGCCAGACCACATCCGGTCGGTTCTCGGCGAGGAAGCCGAGCAGGGACGCATCCGGGTCGCGGAACGTCACCTGGTGACCCAGCGAGTTCAGCGCGTCCGCGACGCGGCGGCCGCTGCGGAGGGAGATGTCGCGTTCGTGCGAGATGCCACCGGCAAGCACGACGATGTTGAGAGCGGCGTTTTCTGCCATGATCAGCTCTTTTCTTCAAACTCTGTCGGGTGATGAGTGCGCGGTGGCCTGCTGCAGGATGGGATCGAGCAAGCCGGACACCGGGGCTGCTCAGCGCAGGTCGGTGGGCGGGTTGGGACTGTTGCGCTCGCGGCGCGCGGAGAACAGCGGGCCGGTGCCGGCGAACGTGTCCAGCAGATCCTGCTCGCCATTGAGGACGTTCGCCAGCCGGCGAACACCCACCCGGATGCTCTCCGGCGTCGGATAACAGAACGACAGCCGGATGTTCTGGGCGCCTGAACCGTCCGCGAAGAACGCCGTCCCGGGCGTGTACGCGACCAGTTCGGTGACCGCTCGCGGAAGCATCGCCTTCGAGTCGAGGTGCGGCGGGAGCGTCAGCCAGACGTAGAAACCGCCGTTGGGGTTCGTCCAGCTCAGCTCGGGCAGGTACTCCTCGAGCGCGGCGATCATCGTCTCCTTGCGCTCCCGGTACACGCCGCGGAAGGTGTCGATCTGGCCCTTCCAGTCGGCGTCGCGCAGATACTCCGAGATGACCAGCTGGCTGAACGAACTCGGGCTCAGCACGGCCGCCTCGTTGGCGAGGATCAGCTTCTCGCGGATCGCGTGCGGCGCCAGCGCCCACCCGACCCGGAAACCGGGCGCGAGCGTCTTGGAGAACGTGCCCAGATAGACCACACCGTCCTGCTCGACGGAACGCATCGCCTCCGGCGGCCGCTCACCGAAATACAGCAGACCGTACGGGTTGTCTTCGAGCACCAGGATGTCGTTGGCCTTGCAGATCTCCAGAATCTCCAGGCGGCGCTCCCAGCTGAGGGTCACACCGGCCGGATTGTGGAACGTCGGCACCGTATACAAGAACTTCACCTTGCGGCCGGCGGTCTTCAGCCGGGCGATGTGCTCGCGGAGGGCCTCGGGGATCAGACCGTGCTCATCCATCGGCACGTGGTCGACCTCGGCTTGGTACGAGCGGAAGATCACCATCGCGGTGACGTAACTCGGCCCCTCGGCGAGCACCACATCCCCCGGGTCGATGAACAGCTTGCTGAACAGCTCGAGCGCGTGCTGCGAACCGGTCGTCACGACCACGTCGTCCGCGCTGGCCTTGATGCCTTCCAGAGCCATCACATCCAGGATCTGCTCGCGGAGCGCAGGAACGCCCTGACCGGAGCCGTACTGCAGCGCCACCGGGCCCTGCTCGCGCATCACCCGGTCCATCGCACCGACGACCAGATCCTCCGGAAGCGCCGCGACGTACGGCATGCCGCCGGCCAGGGAGACCACCTCTGGCCTGCTGGCGACGGCGAACAGGGCTCGGACCTCACTGGCGGCGAGGCCGCTCGTGCGCTGTGCGTAGTGGTTGTACCACGGGTCCAGATTGTTGCCGCGTGAAAGCGGGCTGCCCTGTTCAGTCACTTGTCTTCCGTTTCTTACGCCGTTTGCCAATGCTATTTGTGTGGTGCGCCGTGCCCGAAATCGAGGGATGCGCGGTGATACAAAAAAAGACCCGCCCGGCGTATTCGCCGGGCGGGTCTGTGAAGAACTGGTCGGCTACGCGAGGTAGGCGGCCAGGTCGGCTTCGAGGGCAGGCTTCGGCTTGGCGCCGATGACGGTCTTGACGACCTCGCCACCCTGGTACACCTTCATCGCGGGGATGGAGGTGATCTGGTACTTCGCAGCGGTCTGCGGGTTCTCGTCCACGTTGAGCTTCACGATCTCGATCTTGTCGGAGTGCTCAGCGGCGATCTGGTCGAGGATCGGGCCGACGGCGCGACACGGGCCGCACCACTCTGCCCAGAAGTCGACGAGGATCGTCTTCTCGCTGTTGAGGACATCGCTCTCGAAAGAGGCGTCCGTGACCGAACGTGCTGCAGACATTCTTATATCTCCTTATGCGGTGGTTGTGAGTTCGAGATCGCTGGACTCGACCTCGACGGTCTGGTCCAGCAGGTCTTTGGGGAGGGTCGTGAGGTAGTGCTCCGCGTCGAGAGCCGCGACCGTTCCGGATGCGGCTGCCGTGATGGCCTGACGATACGTCGGGTCGATCACATCACCGGCGGCGAACACACCGGCGACCTTGGTCTTGGACGACCGACCGGCGACCGCGATGGTGCCCTCCGGCGTGAGGTCGAGCTGACCGTGCACCAGGTGGACGCGCGGGTCGTTGCCGATCGCGATGAACAGGCCGTTGAGGGCGAGCTGGCTCTCGGCGCCGCTGTTCACATCCCGCAGGGTGACGCTCTCCACGGTCTCTTCGCCGTTGATGGCGACGACTTCGGAGTTCCACACGAACTCGATCTTCTCGTTCGCGAAAGCGCGCTCCTGCATGATCTTGGAGGCACGCAGCTCCTCCTTGCGGTGGATCACGTAGACCTTGTCCGCGAAGCGGGTGAGGAAGTTGGCCTCCTCCATCGCCGAGTCGCCTCCGCCGACGACAGCAATCGTGCGCTCACGGAAGAAGAACCCGTCGCAGGTGGCGCACCAGGACACACCGTGTCCGGACAGGCGCTCCTCGTCGTGGAGACCGAGCTTGCGGTAGGCGGAACCGGTGGCGAAGATCACCGAGAGGGCTTCGTGCTTGGCACCGGAGCCCAGGGTGACGCTCTTCACGTCGCCGGTGAGGTCGACGGACACGACGTCGTCGAGGACGACCTCCGTGCCGAACCTCTCGGCCTGCGCCTGCATCTTGAACATGAGGTCAGGACCCATGATCCCCTCGGGGAAACCGGGGAAGTTCTCCACCTCGGTCGTGTTCATGAGTTCTCCGCCTGCTTCGACGGAGGAAGCGATCAGCAGCGGCCGGAGGTTGGCACGCGCAGCGTAAATCGCTGCGGTGTAACCGGCGGGGCCGGAACCGATGATGATGATCTGCCGCACGGCGGGAGCTCCTTGCACTATCTGTAACGGCCCGGAACCGGACCGCTGAGGTGTAGAACACATCCTAGGCGGATGCTATTCCGTTTCACGTGTGAGTTCGGAGCGGACGCCCAACCGGTTCAGAACCGGTGCCAGACCGGCCTGCAGATCGCGTGAACGCAGCAGTGTCAGGATGCCCAGATACACCACGAGCATGACCACACCGACCACCGCGGACGACACCACGGCGCCGATGATCCCGCTCACCGGGAACGCACCTTCGTCCACGCCGCCCATGATCACCAGGAAGCCGCCGCCGGCGATCATCGCGGCCAGCGCGGCCACCGCGAACCGCCACAGACCCCTCAGAATGCGTCGCCCGTCCACTCCCCCGGTCTGGCGGCGCAGAAGGGCGAACGCGAGCGCGGCCTGCGCGACGCTCGCGATCGAGACGACGAGGGCGACGGATGCGGCCCTCGCGGGCGCGGGGACCGCGAAGCACACGAGCACGCCCACCACGATCAGGATCACCTGGGCGAGCGTGAAGAAGAACGGCGTGCGTGTATTGCCCAGTGAGTAGAAGGCGCGCTGGGCCATGAAGACGAGCGAGAATGGCACGAGACCGACCAGATACGCGATCAGCACCCAGCCCATCGCCTGGTAGTCGACGGTGAACACGCGCGCGACGGGGAACGCGACGACGATCAGCGCAGCGGAGGAGAACGTGATCAGCAGCATGATCGAGCGTGTGGCCGACGAGAAGTCGTCGCGGAAGCCCGCGGTGTCCCTGAGGTGCGCGTGCTCGGCCATCCTGGTGTAGAAGCTGGTCACGATCGAGACGGCGATGATGCCGTGCGGCAGCATGAAGATCAGCCAGGCGTTGTTCATCACGAACGTTCCCGCGTTGCCCGTTCCGGCGGAGTTGGCGACGTTGGTCTCGACCAACCCGGCGACCTGGGTGGCGATGAGCATGGCGAGCGTCCAGCCGGCCGCCTTGCCTGCGTGGCCGAGATTGACGCCGCGCCAGCCGAAGTCGAAGCGGAAGCGGAGGCCGATGCGCCGCCAGAAGAAGAACAGCAGGAACGCCTGAACGGCGACCCCGAGCGTCGCGCCACCCGCCAGCAGGGCGACCATCCCGCCCGACCATTCGTGGCTGCGCGTTCCGGCCGGGTCTGCGCCGAACATCGCGATGAAGGCGATGAGCATCCCGATCGCGATGACGTTGTTGACGACGGGCGCCCAGGTAAACGGCCCGAACGACTTGCGCGCGTTGAGCACTTCGCCGAGCAGAGTGTAGAGGCCGAGGAAGAAGATCTGAGGGAGCGACCAGTACGCGAACGCCGTCGCGAGGTCGGCCTTCGCGCCGCGCAGACCGAACAGCGTGATCAGCACGGGCGAGAGCAGCGTCGCGACGAGCGCGACAGCCGCGAACACGACGATTCCGAGCGTGACCAGCTTGTTGATGTATGCCTTGCCGCCGTCCGCGTTGACGGAGGCGCGCACGATCTGCGGCACCAGGATGGCGTTCAGGATGCCCTGGGCGATGATCGCGTAGATGCTGTTCGGGACGATGGTGGCGGTGGCGTACGCGTTGGAGGCGAACGCCACGGCACCGATCGCCTGCAGCAGCAGCCACGCCTTCGCGAAGCCGAGCAGGCGGGAGACGAGCGTGCCGGAGGCGAGCACGGCGCTCGCGCGGCCGATGCTAGCCACGGGCGTCCCCCTCGGGCGGGGTGGTGGGCTCGGCCGCGTCGGCGGGGTCGGCTACGTCGGCCTCGCCCTCGCCCTCGCCGCTCTCCCCCGCCAGCCGCTTCCTCCGCTGATCGCGGCGGCGCAGGATGTTGCGCACGATGCCGAAGCCGAACAGCAGCACCAGCAGGATGCCGAAGATCAGCGCGCCGATGCCCTCCCAGTCGGCGTGCACATCCACTGTCACAGCGCTCGGGTCGCCGATCGGCACGCCGGCGGGGCTGTAGAGCCGCAGCGACAGCACCACCTGCCCGTTGCCGAGCTTCGCCTTCACCGGAACCAGCATGGTCGCGCGGGAGTCCTGCGGGATGCGCTTGGTCGCGTTCTGGTCGATCTCCAGCCGGCTGTTGGATGGCGCCGCCGTCAGCACGAGGTTCGCCGCCTCGTCCTTCAGCTCGTTGCTGACCGTGAACGGGATGGATCCCTGGGCGCTCACCAGGTTGACGTTCTCGGTCGGCAGGATCTTGATCGAGTGAAGGGTGTCGACCGTCCCCTTCCGGGAGGCGGCGACCGCTGCAGACCAGTCGGTGCGCGGGTTCTGCCACGACACGGCGAACAGGGTCAGCAGCTCGGCCCTGGTGCGTCCCGTCATCGTCTCCGGCTTGTCGAGCACCGTCGCGAAGGCGTCGAGCGACTGCTCGTCCTGCACCAGCGCTTTGAAGGCGTCGATGCGGGTCTGCGACTCCGGGGCGTCGCTGAGCGAGAGGCCGGAGCTCGCGGCCGCGGACGCCGTCGACGGGAAGGTGGCCGGCGTCGTCCACGGGGAGGAGAACAGGGTCTCGAGGGTGCGGCGCAGCTGGGTGCCGCTGGACGGCCAGGAGCGGTCGAAGGAGATGAGCAGCTGCTTGCTCTGGGTGCCCTCCGCGCTGATCAGTTCGAGCTGCGCGTTGACCTTGGACATGGCCGTGTTCCATGCGACGTCGCTCGGCGCGGAGGCCGCCTGCCGGATCGCGGTGGAGAGCGCCTCGTCGGAGATCACGAGCTTGCCGCCGTCGAAGGGAAGCGTCGCGTTGGGGGTGCTCTCGAGCGTGCTCTGGTTGGTGTTGGACCCGGAGGCGATCACGGTGCGCAGGCCGGCGGCGGCCAGCGGCGCGAGGTCCGCCGTGCGCACCGTATTGTCCCCCGGCCAGCCGATGCCGGTCAGCGAGTATTTCCAAGCCACCAGCTCGTCGAGGGTCGGCAGGGTGACGTCGGTTCCGGAGGTGGGCGTCGGCGACGGCGTCTCTGCGGGCGGCGTGGGCGTCGCGGTGGACGGCTCACCGACCGGCGTGGGCGACGGCGTGAAGTTCTTCGGGTCGAGCGCGTACGCGAGCGAGGTGGGCGCCAGCGGGGTCGCGATGCCCGCCTGCACCTGACCGGTCACGTCAGCGTCGCCGAACCCGAGGGAGAAGGTGTCGTTGGGCAGTCCGGCGAGGCGGTTCAGCCAGTCGGTCGCGCTCGCGGGCGCCGCGTTCCCGAGGGCGCGGACGGAGGCGACGATCATCGGATCGATGCCGACTGTGACCGTGCTGTGGCCGATCAGGCCGTCGAGGTCGCGGGTGAGGACGCCGTTCGGGGACGTGTACGTCGCGAGGTCGGCCGCCGAGATGAGTCCGTCGGAGGTCGACGGGCTGACGATCGGCATGATGACGCTGACCGAGGAGCGCGTACTCGCGACGCCGGGGTTCCAGACGACGCTGCCCCGCGCATCCACTGTCTTGCCGCCGACGCTGGCGGTCGCGCCGATGCCGTACACGGCGCCGGAAGAGTTGGTGCCGAACGGGACGGCGGCGGCCGGGACCGTGATCCGGACGACCGTGCTGGTGCCCGGCTCAAGGACGGTGACGGGGCCGTCGCCGATGGTGACCCTGTTCGACACGGCCGTCGTGGAGGTGAGCCAGGAGTTGAGGGAGGCACGCGACTTCTGCGGGGACGGGTCGAGCCAGAGCGAGACGGAGCCGGCCGGATACGCGCTGTCGGTGGGGTTGGTGACCGTGACGGAGACCGTGAGGTCTTGCGTCGGTGTGAGCACGCCGCCGTTGTCCGCGGAGAGGGAGGCGGAGATGTCGTCGGTCGTGACGGCGGTGAGGGAGGACGCGGAGACGCTGGATGCGGCACTGACTGACGCCGCAGACACCGCCCCGGAGGCCGTGGCACCGGATGCTGCCGCCGGCACGACAGCGACGGCCAGCGCGGCGCAGACGAGCGCGGCGAGGCTCCTCACCCCCTGCCGAAGGGTGAATCGGGGTGCGCTCATGCGTCGATGCACGATCCCGACTCGGCCTCCATGTCGACGATTCTAGAGGCCGCCCGCTGTGAGACCCCGACGAGCGCGCCCGGTGGAGCGCCCCTATTAAACTGAGGCACCATGCACAGCGTCGCCGATTCCCTCGCCCGCCTCGGCGACCTCGCCCGTTCGGCGACCGTCGCAACGCTGGCCTCCGCGTTCTCCGGAGCGGGCTACGAGCTGGCGCTGGTCGGGGGTCCTGTCCGGGATGCTCTGCTCGACCGGCCGGTGCACGACCTCGACTTCACGACCGACGCGCGGCCGGACGACATCCTGCGTGTCGTGTCCCCGCTCGCCGACGCCGTCTGGGACATCGGCCGCCAGTTCGGCACGATCGGCGCGCGGTTCGGCGACGACACGGTCGAGATCACCACATACCGCACAGACAGCTACGACGGCGAGACGAGGAAGCCGGATGTGGAGTTCGGCGACACGCTCGAAGGCGACCTCCTCCGCCGCGACTTCACCGTGAACGCGCTCGCCCTGCGCATCCCGGAGGTGAAGCTGGTCGACCCGTCCGGTGGTGTCGAGCACCTGCTGAGCCGCACGCTCACGACGCCGAGCACCCCCGCCGTCTCGTTCGGCGACGACCCGCTGCGCATGATGCGCGCCGCCCGGTTCACGTCGCAGCTCGGCTTCACCGTCGACGACGAGACGAAGGATGCGATGGCGGAACTCGCCGGGCGCATCGAGATCGTGAGCGCGGAGAGAGTGCGCGACGAGCTCAGCAAGCTGCTCTGCACGGACAACCCTCGGCCGGGCATCGAGCTGCTGGTCGCCACCGGCCTCGCCGCCCAGGTCATCCCGGAGATCCCGGCGCTGCGGCTGGAAATCGACGAGCACCACCACCACAAAGACGTCTACCAGCACAGCCTCACGGTGCTCGACCAGGCGATCGGCTACGAGAAGGAGCGGCACCCCGGCGAGGCGCCCGACCTCGTGCTGCGGCTGGCGGCGATCCTGCACGACATCGGAAAGCCCGCGACGCGCAGGCTGGAGCCCGGCGGCGTCGTCAGCTTCTATCACCACGACGTGGTCGGCGCGAAGCTCGCGAAGAAGCGGCTCACCGCCCTGCGGTTCGATAAGGCGACCATCGAGTCCGTCTCCCGTCTGATCGAGCTGCACCTGCGGTTCTTCGGGTATGCGGACGCGCACTGGACGGACTCCGCCGTGCGCAGGTACATCCGGGATGCCGGGCCCGAGCTCGAGCGCCTGCACATGCTCACGCGTGCCGACGTCACCACCCGCAACCGCCGCAAGGCCGACAGGCTCGGCTTCGCCTACGACGATCTGGAAGCGCGGATCGCCGAGCTCAAGGAGCGGGAGGAACTGGATGCGGTGCGTCCCGACCTCGACGGGGAGCAGGTCATGCGCATCCTGGGCCTCAAGCCGAGCAGGGAGGTGGGTCAGGCGATGAAGTTCCTGCTGGAGCTGCGGCTGGACGACGGCCCGCTCGGCGAGGAGGAGGCGACCAGGCGGCTGCTGGAGTGGTGGGAAGCGCAGCACTGACGCCGGGTTCTCCACAGGGATGCGCGCCCGCCGGGTTATCCACCGATCACTGACCGCCTGTTCCCGGATGCGCCCCTCCCCGCGAGGGTGGATGCATGACCAACGCACTCCTCGAAGCCACCGCCGCCGCTCCCCTGGCCACCGCCGACTGGCGCGACACGCCCGCATCCGTTACGCTGGACAGGTTGTCTGGGCAGACGTATGCCCGCACGACAGATGTAGAACCCTCCTGCTACAGACCGTCTGTAGCCGCCAAGTCCAAAGGAGGTGGGTTAGTCATGCATCAGTACGAGTTGATGGTCATCCTCGATCCAGAGATCGACGAGCGCACCGTAGCTCCCAGCCTTGACAAGTTCCTCAACGTCGTCCGCGACGCAGGTGGATCCGTCGACAACGTCGACATCTGGGGCCGCCGCCGCCTCGCCTACGAGATCAACAAGAAGACCGAGGGCATCTACGCCGTCGTTCAGCTGACCTCGAACGGTGAGACCACCAAGGAGCTCGACCGCCAGCTGAAGCTGAGCGAGGCCGTCATGCGCACCAAGGTCCTCCGTGCGGAAGAGGCGATCGCTCAGGTCGCCGCCGCAACGAAGCTCGCCGACGAGAAGGCCGCCCGCAAGGCTGCCGCTCCCGCCAAGGCAGCCGCCGCCGACAAGGCTGGCGCCTAGTCCCATGGCCGGCGAGACCGTCATCACCGTGGTGGGCAACCTCACCAGCGACCCGGAGCTGCGTTACACGCAGAACGGGCTCGCGGTTGCCAACTTCACCATCGCATCCACACCCCGCACGTTCGACCGTCAGGCGAACGAGTGGAAGGACGGTGAGGCTCTCTTCCTGCGCGCGAGCGTCTGGCGTGAATTCGCCGAGCACGTCGCCGGATCGCTGACGAAGGGTTCGCGCGTCATCGCGCAGGGCCGTCTGAAGCAGCGTTCCTACGAGACGAAGGAAGGTGAGAAGCGCACCTCGATCGAGCTCGAGATCGATGAGATCGGCCCGTCGCTGCGCTACGCCACCGCTTCGATCACGCGCGCGCAGTCGTCTGGCCGTGGCCCTGGAGGGTTCTCCTCCGGTGGCGGCGCCGTCGAAGAGCCGTGGGCAGCATCGGCGCCTGCAGACGCCTCCTCCTCTTCGGGAGCGGACGTCTGGAACACGCCGGGCAACTACAGCGACGAGACTCCCTTCTAAGGGTCACCAACATTCACCAGCCCCATCGGGCTTCGATGAGGGCGGAAAGCAAAGGAAATCATGGCTGGAAAGTCGAGCGGCGACCGCCGCAAGCCGATCCGCAAGGGCAAGGACGGCAAGAACGCCGCTCCGGCGAAGTCGATTCGCGTCGGCGTCATTGACTACAAGGACGTCGCGACCCTGCGGAAGTTCATCTCGGAGCGTGGAAAGATCCGCGCCCGCCGCATCACCGGTGTCTCCGTGCAGGAGCAGCGCCTGATCGCACGTGCCGTCAAGAACGCACGCGAGATGGCACTCCTCCCCTACGCCGGCTCGGGCCGTTAGGAGATACGGATATGTCGAAACTCATTCTGACGCACGAGGTCACCGGCCTCGGCTCGGCCGGAGACGTCGTCGACGTCAAGAACGGCTATGCACGCAACTACCTCATCCCGCAGGGCTTCGCTATCGCGTGGACCCGCGGTGGTGAGAAGCAGGTGGAGCAGATCAAGGCGGCTCGCACCGCTCGTGAGCTCCACACCATCGAGCAGGCGCAGGACCTGAAGGCGAAGCTTCAGGCCACCAAGGTCAAGCTCACCGTGAAGGCGGGCCGCGAGGGTCGTCTCTTCGGTTCGGTCAAGACCTCCGACATCGCGGACGCCGTCAAGGCTGCTGGGATCGGCGAGCTGGACAAGCGCAAGATCGAGATCACGTCGCCCATCAAGGTCGTCGGTGACCACGAGGCCACGGTTCGTCTTCACGACGACCTGTCCGCCGTGATCACCCTTCAGGTGGTCGCTGCCAAGTAGGCACGATAAGCAGTGATTGTAGCGGCGGGCTGAGGCCCGCCGCTACACCTGTTAACGGGCAATATCCGCAGCTTTGTACACAGGTCGGACCGCCCCGCATGCGGGTTTCACCACAAGAATGAAACTGTTTTCTACACACAGGGTGTGGAAAGAAAAATCCCCGGTCAAGCGTAAAATAACTCGCGAGATTCATTTTTAGTCCACACCTTTCCACACAGGTTGTGCACAAGCAGCGCGGCGTTTCGCGCAGATTCTCCCCAACGTTATCCACAGGGCGAGTTGTGGCCTGTGGATGTGCTCCATAGGGTGGAGCGAGGTCGGCGGAAGCCGGTCGCAGGGAACCGGCGATGTCGGTGGTCACCCGCAAGATCCTGATAGTCAGCGAGCCGTGCCACGCAGTGTGGCGTGAGCGAGTTTCACTGGTATTCAGGCTGCTCGGGATGCGCGCCGTGAAACGCCCGCGCCGGTCGCCCTGCCCGGACAGACGTGACGGAACGAAAGAGGAGAAAACGTGTCGATCGCCCACCTGGGTCTCGCAGACCAACGCGAACCGGGCGAAGCGCGCACCTCGGAACGGACGCCGCCGCACGACCTCCTGGCCGAGCAGAGCGCCCTCGGCGGAATGCTGCTCAGCAAGGATGCGGTCGCCGATGTCGTCGAGGTCGTCCGCGGCCCTGACTTCTACATCCCCAAGCACGAGATCATCTACGACGCGATCCTCTCCCTCTACTCGCACGGAGAGCCGACCGACGTCATCACCGTCACCGACGAACTCACCAAGGTCGGCGAGCTCTCCCGCGCGGGCGGCGCCGAATACCTGCACACGCTCACCAGCCTCGTGCCGACGGCGGCGAACGCCGGGTACTACGCGAACATCGTCGCCGAGAAGGCTCTGCTGCGCCGCCTGGTCGAGGCCGGCACGCGCATCACGCAGATGGGCTACAAGGCTGAGGGCGAAGTCCTCGACCTCGTCAACAACGCGCAGGCCGAGATCTACTCCGTCACCGGTTCGCAGGAGACCGAGGACTACGTCCCCCTCTCCGACGCCGTCACCGTCGCCATCGACGAGATCGAGGCCGCGAAGCACAAGGACGGCTCGATGACGGGCGTTCCGACCGGCTTCGCCGAGCTGGACGAACTCACCAACGGCCTCCACCCCGGCCAGATGATCATCGTCGCCGCCCGACCCGCCCTCGGAAAGTCGACGCTCGCCCTCGACTTCGCCAGGGCCGCCGCCATCAAGCACGACATGGCCACCATCTTCTTCTCCCTCGAAATGGGCAGGAGCGAGATCGCGATGCGTCTCCTCTCCGCCGAGGCGTCCATCCCGCTGCAGAGCATGCGCAAGGGAATGGTGGAGAGCCGCGACTGGACGACCCTCGCATCCACTCGGGGCCGCATCAACGACGCCCCCCTCTACATCGACGACAGCCCCAACATGACCCTCGTCGAGATCCGGGCCAAGTGCCGCCGCCTCAAGCAGCGCGTCGGCCTCAAGATGGTCATCATCGACTACCTGCAGCTGATGACGAGCGGCAAGCGCGTCGAAAGCCGCCAGCAGGAGGTCAGCGAGTTCTCCCGAGCCCTCAAGCTGCTCGCCAAAGAGCTCCAGGTGCCCGTGATCGCCCTCTCCCAGCTGAACCGTGGCCCGGAGCAGCGAGCAGACAAGCTCCCCGCCCTGAGCGACCTCCGCGAGTCCGGCTCGATCGAGCAGGACGCCGACATGGTCATCCTCCTCCACCGCGAATCCGCCTACGAGAAGGACAACCCCCGCGCCGGAGAGGCCGACCTCATCGTCGCCAAGCACCGAAACGGCCCCACCCGCACCGTGACAGTCGCCTTCCAGGGCCACTTCTCCCGGTTCACGGACATGGCGCCGGTGTAGGCGTCCCTATCGACCGTCGCTCCCCTACTGGGGTCGCGGTCGACCTTTGGCTGCTGTGAGGATCGGACTGTGAGTTCACCCTTCGAGACGATCCACTGGACAGAGCTGGCGCCGACGGTGGCCGAGCTCTACACGGCGGACCTCCTGCACGCGGCCATGTACGATCAGCTCTCGGCACGGCAGGTCCATGAGCTGGAGCAGCGGCTGCTCGGTCTCGAGCCCGCCACCGAGCCACACGCCACGCGGTTGCTGTCGTTCCTCAGTGGGATGGCTGAGGCAGCATTCGTGGGTTTGGTCTGCACCCGTGCCGGCGTGGGATACCAGCCGTCGTTTCGCGTGATCTCCGGCCGGGAGTTCCGACAGGACACCCGCGGCGTGAACGCCCGCGAAGTCGACCTCGTCGTCGTCGACACCGATAAGCCGGGCCGAGAGCCCATTGTTGCAATCGAAGCCAAGTTCGCTGCTTCGGTGAATGGGAAGCGCAAGTACTGCTCGGTTCCAGAGCACGCCTCATACTCGAATCAAATCATCTGCTATCCGAACGGCTGCGTGCACCCGGACCTCAACGCTCCACGCGTGCGGTTCGTGTGGCTGGGCCTGGAGGCGGACAGCGCGCGGCCGATGTCGCGCTTCAAAGGCGCCATCACGGACCGCGACACTGACCTCCTGACCGAGCGCGCTCTCCAGGACCAGGCCGAGGCGCTCTGGGCCCGGGCGACGTGGGAGGAAGTCTGGGAGGCGATCGCCGCCGCAGTGGCGGACCACGCGCTTGCCGGCGCGCTTCTCCGGGGCCTGAAGCGCACCTGACGCCCGACTAGGGTCGCGTGGGGCGGTGTCGGGAACAGCACGACGACGCGAACCGCTCTCAGGTGGTGCGTGCTGTGCCGGGGAATATCGCCGAGAATTCGGAGCGTCACCGAGCGAAGACATCGCATCGCTGCGAGCCGTGGGACGCCGATAGAACGCCCACGTGCACGCCCCACCCCTGCAAAGTCCTTGCCCCGCCCCATCCCGCGTCGGTAGCCTCGCGACCGTGACCCGGATGCGCCCCGGCCTCCCGGCCGCGGGCTGCCTCTCGCGGTTCCGAGACGAGAAGGAGACCCAGCATGGCCACCGAATCCCGCCACGTCGCATCCCTTATCGGGGCCGGCGCCACCTACCGCACCGAGCTCGGCAGCATCTCCGAGCTGACCGCGGAGGACTTCCCCATCCTGAGTGGCATGTCGCTCAAGCGCATCGTGCTCGAGCCTGGTGCCATCCGGGAGCCGCAGTGGAACGTCAACGCCAACCAGATCGCATACGTGGTGGCCGGCACGGTGCTCGTGTCGATGCTGGGGGACGGTGACGAGTTCTCGACCTTCGTCGTTAAGCCGGGGCAGATGTACCACGTCGCCTCCGGCGCGGTCTATCACATTGAGAATGTCGGGGAGGGGACCGCCGAGATCATCGCCTCGCTGCGCTCCGACCGGCCGGCGCACTTCTCACTGCAGAACAGCTTCAACGCCATGTCGGATGCGGTGCTCGGCAACACCTACGACCTTCCCGCCTCCGCGTTCGAGGTGTTCGGACGGCAGGACGCTGCGCAGATCGTGCGGCGCGAAGGCGCGGCGCGCATCCCGGACTCGGCGGGGCTGCCCAACGCGCACCTGTTCGACATCGAAGCGCAGAACCCGCCGCTGTCGTACAGCTACGGCTCGGCGAGGCTGGGTCGCAAGCAGTTCTGGGCCGCCCTCGACGACCTGTCGATGTACTCGCTGAACGTCGCGAGCACCGGGATGCGCGAACCGCACTGGCACCCGGTCACCGCCGAACTCGGTTACGTGCAGAGCGGCCACGCGCGGATGACCGTGCTCGACCCGGACGGCAGCCTCGACACCTACGAGCTGGAGCCGGGGCACGCGTACTTCATCCCGCGCGCATACCCGCACCACATCGAGGCGCTCGGCGAGGAGGGCATCCACTTCCTGATCTTCTTCGACCAGCCGACGCCCGGCGATGTCGGTTACCGGGCCACGGCGTCCGCGTTCTCGCGGGAGGTGCTGGCGGCCTCCTTCGGGGTGCCGGAGCGGCAGCTGCCGCAGTTCCCGCCGACGCCGGTCGATCCGCTGATCGTGTCACGCAACAACCCGCTCGACCCTGTGGCCTGAGCGGGCGACGTCCGGGATGCTTCGGACACACGGCCGTAACGCGCTCGCCGCATAATGCAAGCATGTCGAAGACCACTGCCGCCCCCTCCATCGTCTCCGCGTGGGCGCCGATGGCCATCCCGGCCTTCCGCGTGCTGTGGTTCGCGCAGCTCGGCAGCAACATCGGCACCTGGATGCAGACCGTCGGCGCCCAGTGGTTCCTGGTGGATGCAGCGGCCGGCGCGACCGTGATCGCCCTCGTGCAGACCGCGAGCCTTGCCCCCGCGATGCTGTTCTCGCTTCCCGCGGGGGTGCTGGCCGACTCGCTCGACCGGCGCAAACTGCTGATCTGGGGGATGGTCGCGAGCGCCGTCATCGCGGCCGCGCTCACCGTGGTCGCGCTGCTGAACGATCTGACCCCGCTCAGCCTGCTGGCCTTCACGTTCCTGCTGGGCGTCACTTCCACGCTCACCTCGCCCGCCTGGCAGGCCATCCAGCCCGAACTCGTCCCGCGCGAGCAGATCGGGGCGTCGTCGGCCCTCGGCGGCGTGACGGTGAACGGGGCGAGGGCGGTCGGGCCGGCGCTCGCCGGAGCGATCCTGTCGCTGACGGGCGCGCCCGTCGTGTTCGGCATCAACGCGCTGAGTTTCATCGCCGCCGCCGCAGCGCTGGTCTGGTGGAAGCGGCCGACGCAGGACGGACTCGACGACAGGGAGCGGTTCGGCCCGGCGCTGCGGGCGGGTGTGCGGTACGTCGCGTCCGCCCACCTGGTGCGACGCATCCTGTTGCGGTCGGCCCTGTTCGCGGCGCCGGCCAGTGCGCTGTGGGCGCTCCTGCCCGTCACGGCGAAACGACTCGAACTCGACTCCAGCGGCTACGGCCTGCTCCTCGGCGCGCTCGGGGTGGGCGCTGTGCTCGGGATCTTCGCCCTGCCCGTGGTGCGCAAACGGTTCTCGGACAACGTGGTGGTGGCGGTCAGCGCCGTGCTGTTCGCCGTCGGGACCGTCGCGGCCGCCTACCTGCCGTACATCCCGACGCTCCTCCTCCTCGTGCTCGCCGGGCTTGCCTGGATCGGGACCCTCACGGTCCTGAACGCCGCCCTGCAGCTGACCCTGCCGCAGTGGGTGCGCTCACGAGGCGCCGCTGTCTACATCCTGGTCTTCATGGGCACGATGGCGATCGGATCGTTCCTCTGGGGACTGATCGCGCAGCTCTTCGGCACCACGAACGCGCTCGCACTCGCCGCGCTGCTGCTCCTGCTCGTCGCCGCGAGCGTGCGGCTGCTGCCGCTCCTGCCGGGGACCGGAGAGATCGACCGCACCATCTCCCTCACCTGGGCGACGCCGATGCTGGTGTTCGAGCCGGATCCGACGGACGGGCCGGTGCTCATCGAGGTCACGTACCCGGTGCGGGCCGGCGAGACGTCGGAGTTCCGCGCGGCGATGGAGCACGTCGAGGACTCGCGCCGCCGGACAGGTGCATCGCGGTGGAGGCTCTACCGCAGCGGGGAGGACGAGAACACGATGCTGGAGGCGTTCGTCGTGCCGTCGTGGGGCGAGTTCCGGCGGCAGCAGTCGCAGCGGCTCACGGGGAGGGACCGCGAGCTGCTGGCGGACGCTCTCCGCTACTGCGACGGCCCTGCCACCGAACGGCACTACTTCGCCGCCTGACCGGGTGCTATCGCAGCGGCGAAAGAGTCATTCTCCGGAATGATGCGAACGCATCCCCATCGGCGTTGAATATCGGTATGAACGTCAACCTGCTTCCGCTCGTCCAGGGCGCCGGCGCGGTCGCGCTGGCCGTCGTGGCGTTCTCGTTCGCACTCACCTGGCCGTCGGTGGTCGGCACCATCCAGGCGTTCCGGTCCGAGCGCATCCGGCTCCTCGGGTTCGTCGGGCTGGGGCTCGCCATGCTCGCCTCCGCCGCCCTGCTCTACCTGGTGCCCGGGCTGCTGCTGCGCGATGAGCTCGCGCTGCTGATCTCGTTCCCGCTCGGGGCCACCTGGGTGATCGCCGCCATCGCGCTGATCGTGCGCGGGATGCTGCTCGACGGGGCAGCCAGGGTCATCTCGTACTCGTTCGCGGTCGTCTCGGTCAGCGGCCTCGGCGCCGGCATCGCCTCCGCCCTCTGCGCGCAGCACAGGATCGCAGACACCATCACGCCGACCGGTGCGTTCCTGCTCGCCCTGACGGCGGTCGCCGGGGTGGTCTTCTGGTCGAACAGCGTGGACAGGATGGCGCGGGCCTAGGAGGGCCTCGCCACACCTCCACGGGTTGGCGCGTCGCGCGCCCATCGCCGCGACACCCACACCACCCCGAACCCGACGCACAGGATCACCGCGGCGATCAGCAGCACGTAGAACGAGACAGACAGGTATCCGTTCAGCGAGGTGTGCGGGTTGAGGAACGGGTAGGGATACCACGGCTGCTTCCCCGTCACCGGGTCGGCTCCGAACGGCGCCCGGATGAGCGTGTAGACCGCCCAGACGATCGGGAACCCGACGATCCACCACAGGACCGAGTTGCGCAGCGCAGCACGTCCCGGCGCGAACAGCCAGTCGATCAGCAGGTAGACGGGGCCGACGACGTGCAGCACCTCGTTCGACCATTCCACCGTCTGCCCCTGCGGCAGCGGGATGTTGCGCAGCAGCAGGTTGTAGACCACGCCGGTCGTGACCATGTATGTCGTCACCGCAGCCCGCAGCCCGGTGAACCAGCCGGGGTCGTCGCCGGTGCGGGTGAAGAGGAAGACGGCGCCGATGCCCAGCACCACGACGTAGCCGATGTTCGAGTCGATCGTGAAGAAGCTGAAGAAGTTCACAACGTAGCCGGCGATGTTGCCGCCCTTGCCCGAGATGAAGTTC
This sequence comes from Leifsonia araucanica, assembly GCF_051161895.1. NCBI lineage: Bacteria > Bacillati > Actinomycetota > Actinomycetes > Micrococcales > Microbacteriaceae > Leifsonia > Leifsonia araucanica. Next base: position 2,791,676 of record NZ_JBMBTW010000002.1, on the reverse strand, counting down.
ACACTCGTCGCGAACTGGGCGACGATCGCCACGATGGTGAGCAGGCACATCGCCGCTCGGACGATTCCGAAACCGATCCGCATCCGGAGCCCTTCGTGGTCGGGTGGTGCTCGGACAGGAGACAGCCCGAGCATACCGAGCGCCCGCGTGCGCACGCGGCAAACGCGCAGGCGCACCGCGACTAAACTAGCGGGGAAACCCGTACGAGAGAGGTCGCCGAGTGGCACCCGCTGTTCCTGCCCCGAAGTCCAACCGGTACTGGGTGGTCCCCGCTGTCCGCGCCGTCGTCGCGCTCGCGGCGACCGCCGTCATCACCTTCACCAGGGATGCGCACACCGCCGAGTTCGGACTGATCGTCTTCGGGGTGTTCGCCATCCTCGACGGACTCGCCACGGCGGTCCTCACCGCCACCAGCGGCCTCCGCGGCAACACGCGCACCCTCTTCATCGTGCAGGGCGCCATCGGCGTCATCGCCGGTATTCTCGCCCTCACGCTGATGACCAGCGGCCTCGGCCTCTACCTCTATCTCGTGACCGTGTGGGCTGCGCTCACCGGCTTCCTCGAGCTCTACAACGGGATCCGCAACCGGGGCAGGGATGCGGCCGCCCGCGACTGGCTCATCACCGGCGCGCTGACCGCCGTGCTCGCCATCGCCTTCCTGCTCATCCCGGTGGATGCGCTTCTCTCGATCGGTCTGTTCGGGGCGTGGGCCGTGATCGTGGGCGTCTTCCAGGGGATCGGCGCCGTTTCGCTGAGGAGCGCATCCCGTGCCGTCGCCGCCGAGCAGAACGCGGGGAACGGATCGTGACCAAGCGTGACAAGAAAGACCAGAGCGTGACCTCCGACTCGAAACTCCAGCCCACCCGCAAAGACCGGTTCCTGCCGGCGGAACTGCTCGGCATCTCGGCGGCGCTCGCCGTGTTCGTCGGCCTGATCGTGCTGATCGCGACCCGCGAGTTCCTGCTCGCCGGCGTGAGCTTCGGCATCGCGTTCATTGTCGCGGTCGTCCTGATGGCGCTCTTCGCGCTCGCCTTCAAGCCCAACGCCGCCGAGGTCCACGACCTCCAGGAGCAGAACGGCGAGTCCCCCGACTCCCCCAAGCCCCCCACCCACTAGCTCCCAAAAAATCGAGTCCGGACTTATGCACGGTCACGCTCGGCGTGTCGCGTGCATAAGTCCGGACTCGATTGTTTTGCGGGTTAGAGCCGGTCGACGAGAGCCGAGGCGAGGCCCGTGTAGGTGTGCGGCGTGAGGGCGAGCAGGCGGTTCTTGGCGGCCTGGCCGATGTCGAGGGTGTTGACGAAGTCGGTGAGGCCCTGGTGGTCCACGCGCTTGCCGCGGGTGAGCTCCTTGAGCATCGCGTACGGGTCGGTGATCTGCGACCGACCCGCCGTGACCTCGGCGCGGATGACCGTCTGGATCGCCTCCGCGAGCACCTCCCAGTTGGCGTCGAGGTCGGCAGCGAGCAGGTCGCGGTCGAGGGCGATCTGACCGAGGCCGCGCTGGATGTTGTCCAGGGCCAGCAGGGAGTGACCGAGGCCCACGCCGATGTTGCGCTGTGTGGTGGAGTCGGTGAGGTCGCGCTGCAGGCGGCTGGTCACCAGCGTCGCAGCGAGCGAGTCGAGCACGGCCGAGCTCAGTTCGAGGTTGGCCTCGGCGTTCTCGAACCGGATCGGGTTGACCTTGTGCGGCATCGTCGACGAGCCGGTCGCGCCGGGCTCCGGCGTCTGCCGGAAGTAGCCGAGCGAGATGTACGTCCAGATGTCCGTCGCCAGGTTGTGCAGCACCCGGTTGGCGTGCGAGATCTTCGCGTACAGCTCCGCCTGCCAGTCGTGCGACTCGATCTGCGTGGTCAGCGGGTTCCAGTCGAGCCCGAGGCTGGTGACGAACTCCTCCGAGATGCGCGGCCAGTCGGCATCCGCATCCGCCACGAGGTGCGCGGCGAAGGTGCCGGTCGCGCCGCTGAACTTGCCGAGGTATTCGTTGTGGTCGATCTGCTTCGCGATGCGCTCGAGGCGGTAGACGAAGACGGCGAGCTCTTTGCCCATCGTCGTCGGCGTCGCCGGCTGACCGTGCGTGCGCGCCAGCATGGCGTCGTCGCGGTACTCGAACGCCTGTGCGCGCAGCTCGCCGATCACGGCGCGCAGCTTGGGCAGCCACACCTCGTTGACGGCCGCGCTCACCGTGAGCGCATAGGAGAGGTTGTTGATGTCCTCGCTGGTGGCCGCGAAGTGGGTCAGCTCGGCGATGCTGTCGAGCCCGAGAGCGTGCAGGCGCTCGCGCACCAGGTACTCCACGGCCTTCACGTCGTGCTTGGTGGTGGCTTCGAGCTCCGCGAGCCTGTCGATCTCCGGCTGGCCGAAGTCGTCGACGAGCGCGCGCAGCGAGCGCACCTGCTCCTCCGTGAGCGGGGTGGACCCGAACATCCGGTGGCTCGTCAGGTAGATGAGCCATTCGACCTCGACCTGGACGCGGGCCCGGTTGAGGCCGGCCTCCGAGAGGTGGTCGCCGAGGCCGAGCACCGCCGAGCGGTAACGGCCGTCGAGTGGGCTCAGCGGCTGGGGAGGCAGCGCGGTCATGGGTCTCCTTGCGTGGTGGGGTCTGACCTATTCTCCCGCATCCACGCTGTCAGCGTCGCGTGAGCGGGCGCAGGATCAGGCCCATGAGCCAGGCGATGAGCGCGAGCACCAGGGCGCCGAGCACACCCCACCAGAAGCCCGCGATGTAGAGCCCGAAGCCCATCAGTCCGCTGATCCACGCCACGAGCAGCAGGAGCAGCCCGTTCACGATGAACGAGATGAGCCCGAGCGTCAGGATGTAGATCGGGAACGCGACGATCCGGATGGCGGTGCCGACGATCGCGTTGACCACACCGAAGATCAGCGCGATCAGCAGATAGGTGAGGATCGTCGGCAGCGTGCCCTCTGCGTACGGGCGGACGGCGACGCCGGACACGATGAGGGTCGTGAACCAGAGTGCGAGAGCGTTGATGATGAGCTTGACGAGGAATCTCATGCGTCCATGATCCCAGGTGGCGCATCCAGGAAGCGAGGGGTGGAGCGAGAATTCCCGCGGCGGTATGCGGCCGCGGGTAAGTTAGGGGCGTGAGTACCGAACACACCCGTGGCGTGAGGCTGCGCCCCGAGATCGTGGCTGTCCCCGCATACAAGCAGGGAAGGCCGGCCCCGGCCGACGGCTTCAAGCTGTCCAGCAACGAGAACCCGTTCCCTCCCCTTCCGTCGGTGGTGGATGCGGTCACCCGCGTCCTCAGCGACCTCAACCGCTACCCGAACGCGGGCGGCGGCGACCTTCGGCAGCGTCTCGCCGACCGGCACGGCGTCGACGTCGAGCAGGTGCACCTCGGGAACGGCTCCGTCTCGCTGCTCTCGCAGCTCATCTCCGCCGCGGCGGGCGTCGGCGACGAGGTCGTCTATTCGTGGCGCTCGTTCGAGGCGTACCCCGGGCTCGTGACGGTCGCCGGCGCGACCAGCGTGCAGGTCCCGAACCGCGCGGACGGCAGCCACGACCTGGATGCGCTGGCCGCGGCGATCACCGACCGCACCCGCGCCGTCATCGTCTGCACCCCGAACAACCCGACGGGCACGATCGTCACGGCGGCGGACTTCGAGCGCTTCATGGGCGCCGTGCCCTCCGACCTGCTGGTGCTCCTCGACGAGGCGTACTACGAGTTCGTCACCGACGACGCCTCGGTCGACGGCATCCCCCTGCTCGGCCGGTACCCGAACCTCGTGGTGCTGCGCACCTTCTCCAAGGCGTACGGCCTGGCCGCGCTGCGGATCGGATACGCGGTCGGTCCTGCGCACGTGCTCGACGCCGCTCGCTCTGCGGCGATCCCGCTGTCCGTCACGGACGCCGCCCGCATCGCCGCGCTCGCCTCCATCGAGGCGGAGGACGAGCTGATGGAGCGCGTCGCCCGCATCGCGATGCGCCGCGACCAGCTGCGCGACGCCCTGATCGCGCAGGGCTGGGTGGTGCCGGAGGCGCAGGGCAACTTCGTCTGGCTCGCCACCGGCGACCAGACCGCCGAGGCGAACGACGCGTTCTTCGACGCGGGACTGACCGTCCGCGCGTTCGTGCCCGAGGGCATCCGGATCAGTGTCGGGGAGCAGGAGTCTGTGGACAAACTCCTTGAGGTGGCCGCGGATATTGTGCGGAACCTACCAAATGGGCACCCCGCCAAGCGGTTAGGTTAGACAGGTGGTTGCCACGAACGATACCCCGCGCCCGGCGAACACGGTCCAGCTGCTGACAGCAGACGGCCGTTTCCAGCCCAGCGAACTCGCAGCGGAATACCTGCCCTACCTCGAACGACTGGACGAGGACGACTACCGGCGGCTGTACCGCGACATGGTCAAGGTCCGCGCCTTCGACCACGAAGCCGCGAACCTGCAGCGCCAGGGCCAGCTCGGGCTCTGGGTGCCGAGCATGGGCCAGGAGGGCGCGCAGGTGGGTTCCGCCCACGCCGCCCGCCCGCAGGACCACCTCTTCCCCTCGTACCGCGAGCACGTCGTCGGCATGATCCGCGGCATCGACCCCGTCGGCATCATGGGGCTCCTCCGCGGCACGACGCACGGCGGCTGGGACCCGACGGACCCCGCTGTGCAGAACTTCCACCTCTACACGCTGGTGATCGGCTCGCACACGCTGCACGCCACCGGATACGCGATGGGCATCAAGTTCGACGGCAAGGTCGGCACGGGCAACCCCGAGACCGACGAGGCCGCCATCGTCTACTTCGGCGACGGCGCCACCAGCCAGGGCGACGTGAGCGAGGCGTTCGTCTTCGCCGCCAGCTACCAGACCCCGCAGGTCTTCTTCCTGCAGAACAACCAGTGGGCCATCTCGGTGCCCGTCACCACCCAGTCGCGGTCGCCGCTCTACCTGCGATCCAGCGGGTTCGGCATCCCGGGCGTTCAGATCGACGGAAACGACGTGCTCGCCTCGTACGCGGTCACCGCCAAGCACCTCGACGACGCGCGCAACGGCGAAGGCCCGAGCATGATCGAAGCCCTCACGTACCGGATGGGCGCCCACACCTCCAGCGACGACCCGAGCAAGTACCGCACGGACGAAGAGACGGCGTACTGGGGCGAGCGCGACCCGATCGTGCGGTTCAGGACGTTCCTCGAACAGCAGGGCGTCGGCCAGGCGTTCTTCGACAGCGCGGACGAGGAGGGGGCCGACCTGGCCGCCGACGTCCGCAGGCGCACCCTCGAACTGGAGGTGCCGCCCATCGCGTCGATGTTCGACAACGTCTACAGTGAGCCGCACCCGCTGATGGACGAGCAGAAGCAGTGGCTCACCGATTACGAAGCATCGTTCGGAGGTGACGCATGAGCGACGTGAGAAGCGAAGCGCCCGAGACGGAGGGCGAGATTGTCGAGGCTGAACTGGTGGAGACGCCGGAGCACTCCGACGCACCGGTCGGCGAGGACACCCAGGCCATCGACGTGGTCGAGATCATCGAGAGCGAGCCGGGCTCCATCGTGCTCGAGGAGCACGTCGCCGAGCAGGAGTGGTCGCGCGAGTTCACGATCGAGGACGCGGCTCCCACCCCCACGGGTACGGAGACGGCACAGGAGGCGCACGCCGAGGATGGCGAGCAGGCCGAGGCCGCAGAGTCGTCCGAAGCCGCAGAGTCGTCGGAGTCGTCCGAAGCCGCAGAGGCCGCTCAGCCTGCCGCGCCCGCCGAGCCGGAGCCGCGCATCCAGTCGCTGCCGATGGTCAAGGCGCTCAACGCCGGGCTGAGGAAGGCGCTCGCCGACGACGATCGCGTGCTCATCCTGGGCGAGGACGTCGGCCCGCTCGGCGGTGTCTTCCGCGTGACGGAGGGCCTGCAGAAGGAGTTCGGTCCGCAGCGCGTCATCGACACGCCCCTCGCGGAGGCCGGCATCGTCGGAACGGCCATCGGTCTCGCCATGCGCGGGTACCGTCCCGTGCTGGAGATCCAGTTCAACGGCTTCATCTTCCCCGGCTTCGACCAGATCACCACCCAGCTGGCCAAGCTCACCAACCGGCACGACGGCAAGATCAGCATGCCGATCGTCATCCGGGTGCCGCACGGCGGTCACATCGGCGCCGTCGAGCACCACCAGGAAGCCCCCGAGGCGTACTTCGCGCACACGGCCGGCCTGCGCATCGTCGCACCGTCGACCCCGCACGACGCGTACTGGATGATCCAGGAGGCCATCCAGTCGAACGACCCCGTGCTCTTCTTCGAGCCGATGAGCCGCTACTGGCCCAAGGGCGAGGTCGACCTGGTCGAGAACGAGACGCCGCTGCACGCCAGCCGCGTCGTCCGCACCGGCACGGACGCCACCGTCGTGGCGTGGGCCGGGATGGTCAGTGTCGCGTTGCGCGCAGCAGAGCTCGCCGCCGAGGAGGGCCGCAGCATCGAGGTCATCGATGTGCGCTCGCTCTCGCCGATCGACTACACGCCGATCGTGGAGTCCGTGCGGAAGACCGGCAGGCTCGTGGTCGCCCAGGAGGCGCCCGGCAACGTCAGCGTCGGCTCGGAGATCGCCGCGACCGTCACCGAGAAGGCGTTCTACTCCCTCGAGTCCCCCGTGCTGCGGGTTGCTGGATTCGACACCCCGTTCCCTCCCGCGAAGCTCGAGGACATCTACCTCCCCGACGCCGACCGCATCCTCGAAGCCGTCGACAGGGCGCTCGCGTACTGATCCGGCCGCCGCAGCGCGCCCGCGTCGTCACCTGATCCCGCTTACCGAAAGAAGTCGCACACATGAGCGAATCGAAGTTCCTTCTTCCCGATGTCGGCGAGGGTCTGACCGAGGCCGAGATCGTCGCCTGGAAGGTCGCGCCCGGCGACCCGGTGGCGGTCAACCAGGTGATCGTCGAGATCGAGACGGCCAAGTCGCTCGTCGAGCTGCCGTCGCCGTTCGAGGGCGTCGTCGGCGAGCTGCTGGTGTCCGAAGGACAGACAGTGGATGTGGGCACGCCCATCATCACGGTGTCCAGCGACTCGGGAGCAGGCTCGGCCGACGCCGGCGAACCGCAGGAGGCAGAACCGCAGAGCGAGGTGGCCGAGGCCGCCGCCGACACCGCAGCCAGCGTCTCCCACGAAGTGGATGCGCCCGCCGAGAAGCCGGGAGCAGTGCTCGTCGGCTACGGCGCGGCCGGACACGGCGCCAGCAGGCGTCGCAGGGTCACCCATCCCGGCACGTCGGCGATCCCGGTCGCGACGAGCGGCGCAGCCGCGCCCGCGCCCGCTGCCGCTGCAGCGGCAGCACCGGCGGCCACAGCGAGCCAGGCGGCCGCCGCCCCGGCCACGGCGGCGACGCAACCCGCCCCCGCCGCACCGTCGCTCACCGTGCGCTCCGAGGTGCACGTGACCCCGACCATCCCGGTGATCGCCAAGCCGCCCATCCGGAAGCTCGCCAAAGACCTCGGCGTCGACCTGACGCTGGTGACCCCCACCGGTCCGATCGGCGAGGTCACCCGTGAGGACGTGCTGCGCGAGGCTACCCAGGCGAGCGTGTTCCGCAACATCCAGACGCCGGAGTGGCCGAACGACCGCGAGGACCGCATCCCGGTCAAGGGCGTGCGCAAGACGATCGCGAACGCGATGGTGTCCAGTGCGTTCAGCGCTCCGCACGTCAGCCTGTTCGTCGACGTGGATGCGACCCGCACGATGGAGTTCGTCAAGCGCCTCAAGAACTCGCCGGACTTCATCGGTGTGAAGGTCTCGCCGCTGCTCATCATGGCGAAGGCGATCATCTGGGCCGTGCGCCGCAACCCCACCGTGAACTCGTCGTGGACCGACGAGGAGATCATCGTGCGCCACTACGTGAACCTCGGCATCGCGGCGGCGACCCCGCGCGGCCTCATCGTGCCGAACATCAAAGAGGCGCAGGAGATGTCCCTGCTCGAGCTCGCCACGGCGCTCGAACAGCTCACCCTCACCGCCCGCGACGGCAAGACCACCCCGGCCGACATGTCCGGCGGCACCATCACGATCACCAACATCGGCGTGTTCGGGATGGACACCGGTACGCCCATCCTGAACCCGGGTGAGGTCGGCATCGTCGCCCTCGGCACGATCAAGCAGAAGCCGTGGGTCGTCGACGGCGAGGTGCGGCCGCGGTTCGTCACGACACTGGGCGCGTCGTTCGACCACCGCGTGGTGGACGGCGACGTCGCATCCCGGTTCCTGGCGGATGTGGCCTCGATCATCGAGGAGCCCGCGCTGCTTCTCGACTGATGATGGTTTTGACAATCATTATCAATAAGGATTAGTGTGTGGGGGTGCCGCTCACCGGCGCGCATCCATCGACCAGCCGAATTAGACAGGCCCCCCACATGAAGTCGCGCTCCATCGCCACACTTCTCACCCTTCCGCTCGCCGCCGCCCTCGCCCTCACGGGATGCTCGGCCGGCGCATCCGGAGCAGCGGACTCCGACAAGACCGTCTCCGTCGTCGCCAGCACCAACGTGTACGGCGACATCGCCAAGACCATCGCGGGCGACGCCGTCCAGGTCACCTCCCTGATGGACAACCCGGCCCAGGACCCGCACTCGTTCGAGGCCAGCGCCCAGAACCAGCTCGCCGTCTCCAAAGCCGACATCATCATCGAGAACGGCGGAGGCTACGACGACTTCATGGACGCGCTGCGGAAGTCGGCGGGCGACACGGCCGCCGTGCTCAACGTCGTCGACATCTCCGGCAAGAAGGCGACGGCGGGCGACCACCTCAACGAGCACGTCTGGTACGACTTCCCCACCATCCAGAAGTTCACCGGGAAGCTGGTGGATGCGCTGACGAAGGCCGACCCGTCGCAGGCGTCGACCTTCACCAAGAACGCCGCAGCCTTCACCGCAGACCTCGGCGAGCTCGAACAGCGCACCGCCGACCTCAAGAAGAAGTACGCGGGCGAGGGCGCCGCCATCACCGAGCCCGTTCCCCTCTACCTCCTCGACGCCATCGGACTCGTCAACAAGACCCCGGAGGCGTTCAGCTCGGCCATCGAGGAGGGCACCGACGTGTCGCCCTCCGTGCTCAACGAGATGCTGCACTTGTTCAGCGACAACGCCGTGAAGGTCTTTGCATACAATGAGCAGACCAGCGGCCCGGAGACCGAGAAGGTCCTCGCGGCGGCGAAGAGCGCAGACGTTCCCGTCGTCCCCGTGACGGAGACCCTGCCGGCAGGCAAGGACTACATCAGCTGGATGACGAGCAACGTCGACGCCGTGGCCAAGGCCCTCGGCGAATGACCGCCGAAGCGGCCGAGCCGCTGGAGCGCGTCCCATCCCCCGACCAGCGGCCCGTGGTGCTGCGGCTCAGGGATGCGAACCTCGGCTTCGGCGACCGCACCCTGTGGAGCGGCCTCGACCTGGATGTGCACGCCGGCGAGTTCGTCGCCGTGCTCGGTCCGAACGGCTCCGGCAAGACCAGCCTGCTGAAGACGATCCTCGGCCAGCAGCAGCTCGACTCCGGCACCATCCAGTTCGACGGCCACGACGTGCGTCGCGGCGACAGGCGGATCGGGTACATCCCGCAGCAGAAGATCATCGCCTCCGGCACCCCGATGCGCGCTCGCGACCTCGTCGCACTCGGCGTCAACGGGCACCGCTGGGGGCTGCCCATCCCCACCAAGGCCGACAAAGCGCAGGTGGAGCAGCTGATCGACTCCGTCGGAGCACGCCGATACGCCAACGTGCCCGTCGGCAGCCTCTCCGGCGGCGAGCAGCAGCGGCTCCGCGTCGCCCAGGCGCTCGCAGGAGACCCGTCGCTGCTGCTCTGCGACGAGCCGCTCCTCTCCCTCGACCTGCAGCACCAGCGCGGCGTCAGCGAACTGATCGACAAGCGCAGGCGCGACCACGACAGCGCCGTCGTCTTCGTCACCCACGACGTGAACCCCGTGCTCGGGATGGTCGACAAGGTGCTCTACCTGGCCGGCGGCCGGTTCCGCGAGGGCACCCCGGACGATGTACTGCGCAGCGACGTGCTCACCGAGCTGTACGGCACGCCGATCGACGTGATCCGCAGCCGTGGGCGCATCGTGGTGGTCGGGATCCCGGACTCGGAGACCCACGACCACCACCATCACGGGCACACCGCGCATCCGGAGCCTGCGGCATGATCGCGCACCTGGCAACCAGCACCGACCTGTGGTCGCAGCTGTTCGACTTCGCCAACTACGGAGAACTGCTCGCGCTGGTGAAGAACTCGATCTTCGCGGGAGCCGTGCTCGGCGTCGTCGGCGGACTGATCGGCGTGTTCGTGATGCAGAGGGACATGGCGTTCGCCGTGCACGGGATCAGCGAGCTCTCCTTCGCCGGCGCGGCCGCCGCCCTGCTGTTCGGGGCGAACGTCGTGGTCGGCTCGGTGGCAGGGTCGCTCATCGCGGCCGTGCTGATCGGCCTGCTCGGCGCGAAAGCGAGAGACAGGAACTCGATCATCGCGGTGCTGATGCCTTTCGGGCTCGGCCTCGGCATCCTGTTCCTCGCGCTGTATCCGGGGAGGAGCGCCAACAAGTTCGGTCTGCTCACCGGGCAGATCGTCTCCGTCGACGACCCCCAGCTCGGCTGGCTGCTCGGGATCGGCGCCGTGGTGCTGATCGGCCTCCTGGTGATCTGGCGCCCCCTCACCTTCGACAGTCTGGATGCGGATGTCGCCGCCTCCCGCGGGGTGCCCGTGCGGTTCGTCGCCCTGGCGTTCATGGTGCTCCTCGGGCTGGCCGTGGCCGTGTCCGTGCAGATCGTCGGAGCGCTGCTCGTGCTGTCGCTGCTGGTGACCCCGGCCGCCGCCGCGATGCGCGTCTCGTCGTCGCCGCTCGTCGTTCCCCTGCTCAGCGTCGGCTTCGCGCTCGTCTCCGTCGTCGGAGGCATCATGCTCGCGATCGGCAGCGCCCTGCCGATCAGCCCGTACGTCACCACCATCTCGTTCGTCATCTACGTGGTCTGCCGCCTGGTCGGCGGACGCCAGGGTTCACGGCGACTCGTGAGGCAGAACGGATAACCTGGCGTGGTGAAGCGGAACACCTGGCAGCGCGAAGCCGTCCGAGAGGCATTGACCTCCACGGAGGGCTTCATCAGCGCGCAGGGACTTCACCTCAGCCTGCACGAGACGGGATCGCCCATCGGGCTCGCCACGGTGTACAGGGCGCTCGCCGACCTCGCCTCGGAGGGCGAGGCCGATTCGCTGCAGTCGCCGGAGGGTGAAGCCCTCTACCGGGCGTGCACCACCGGCCACCACCACCACCTGATCTGCCGCAACTGCGGCCTCACGGTCGAGATCGAGGCGGACGCCGTCGAACAGTGGGCCCAGGCCGCTGCGGCGGCGCACGGCTTCACGCAGCCCCAGCACGTGGTCGACATCTTCGGTCTGTGCGCCTCCTGCTCCCGCCTGACGTGAGCAGCGCATCCCGGGCGATTGGCGGGATGCGCGGATGTGACGTACTATTGATGTTTGGCTGAGTGGGCCTCTCCTGCTCAGATCGTACGTGAACCCCAACATCTCCGGATTTCTGGGGTGAACCGTGCCGACAAGTGACCTTGGGCGGAGCATCCGGCTCCGCGGTATTGGAGAAAAGACAATGGCAGCAGTGTGCCAGGTGACTGGAGCCGTTCCCGGCTTCGGACACAACATCTCGCACTCGCACCGACGCACCAAGCGTCGTTTCGACCCGAACATTCAGAAGAAGACGTACTACGTGCCGTCGCTTCGCCGTAATGTCACCCTGACCCTGAGCGCCAAGGGCATCAAGGTCATCGACGCCCGTGGCATCGAGTCCGTGGTCAAGGACCTCCTGGCCCGTGGGGAGAAGATCTAATGGCAAAGCAGCAGGACGTTCGTCCGATCATCAAGCTTCGTTCGACGGCTGGAACCGGTTACACCTACGTGACCAAGAAGAACCGTCGCAACAACCCCGACCGTCTCGTGCTCAAGAAGTACGACCCCGTAGTGCGTAAGCACGTCGACTTCCGAGAGGAGCGCTAAACACATGGCTAAGAAGTCCAAGATCGCCAAGAACGAGCAGCGCAAGGTGATCGTTGACCGCTATGCGGCACGTCGTCTCGAGCTCAAGAAGGCCCTGATCGACCCCAACGGCACCGACGAGTCGCGCGAAGCGGCTCGCCAGGGCCTGCAGAAGATCCCGCGCGACGCCTCCCCGATCCGCGTTCGCAACCGCGACGCCGTCGACGGCCGTCCCCGCGGAAACCTCAGCAAGTTCGGCATCTCGCGCGTTCGCTTCCGCGACATGGCGCACCGTGGCGAGCTGCCCGGTATCACCAAGTCCAGCTGGTAAACAGCGAGACAGCATCCTCGAAGGGGTGTCCGGCTTCGGCCGGGCACCCCTTCGTCGTTCCCGCCGGGAGGTGGATGCGGTCCCCGCGCCTGCCCAAATGCTCCCTACTTTGTGAAAAACGCCGAGAATCCGCGTGTTTTCGCGGGTTTCTGATACATTCGAGGCGGTCAACCGACCAAACGTAACGGCCAGTTTGGCCTCAACCGTTCCACATAAAAGCTGTATATCCAGCACAAGGTCCGAGGAGGACACTCAATGGCTGACAAGTCGCTGAACAAGACCGAGCTCGTTGCCGCCGTCGCCGCGTCGTCGGGTCAGAGCCAGGCTGCCGTCGGTGGCGTGCTCGACGCATTCTTCGCCACCATCGCGGAGACCGTCGCCAACGGTGGCAAGGTCACCATCCCGGGATGGCTCGCTGCAGAGCGCACCGAGACCGCTGCCCGCACCGGCCGCAACCCGCAGACCGGCGCCGAGATCGCCATCCCGGCCGGTCACCGCGTCAAGCTGACCGCCGGCTCGAAGCTCAAGGCTGCCGTCAAGTAGTCTCACCGGCTTGATCGAGGGCGGCACCGCACGGCGGTGCCGCCCTCGTCGTCTGTCCGCACCTGTGTGCGGGCTCTCAGCGCGTGAGACGTAGGCTTGTCCGGTGCCCCGACTCGTCCGCATCATCGGTCCTGCCGTCCTGCTGATCGTCGCGATCGTCTCCATGATCGCGGCCCTCGCGTTCGGCGGAGGCGCTGCGGCACCCCTCCTGGCCGACCCGGGGGCGCTCGTGCGGTGGGGTCTCCCGACGGCGACCCTCATCGTGAACCTGAGCGCCGCGGGCACGATCGGCGCGCTGGTGCTCGCCTGCTTCGCGTTCAGCCCGGAGAAGGACGAGTTCGGCAAGTCCCTCGACTTCGCCGCAGGCTCCGCCGCGGTGATGACGGTCGCGAGCGCTGCCACCGGCCTGTTCACGTTCGTGAGCGTCTCGAACGTGCCGTGGTCGTTCGACGAGGCGTTCAGCAACGGCCTCAGCTCGTTCGTCACCAGCGTCTCCATCGGGCAGGCCTGGCTGGGCATCACGCTCATCGCCGCCGCCGTCACGGTGCTCTGCTTCGCGGTCCGCAACCACACGGCCCTCATCTTCGTCACCGCTCTCGCCATCGCGTCGATCGTCCCGATGGCGCAGCAGGGCCACAGTGCAGATGCCGCCGGTCACGACGCCGCGGTCACCTCGTTCGGCCTGCACGTGCTCTTCGCCGCGATCTGGCTGGGCGGTCTGGTCACCCTCATCGTCGCCAGGCGCACGCTCGACAGCGGCCGCCTCGTTCCCGTGCTTGAACGGTATTCGTCGCTCGCCCTGATCGCCTTCATCGTCGTCGCGGCCTCCGGCTACGTGAACGCCGAGCTGCGCGTGGGCACCCTGGCGCAGCTGGCCACGCCGTACGGCATCCTGGTGCTGGTCAAGGTGGCGGCACTCGGAGCGCTCGGCGTCTTCGGCGTGATGCAGCGGCGCATCCTGATCGGCAGGCTCAAGGCGGGCGGCAAGCGCAGCACCTTCTGGTGGATCGTCACGGCCGAACTCGCGTTCATGGGGATCGCATCCGGTGTCGCCGCCGCGCTCGCCCGCACTGCGACGCCCGTGGCGGAGAAGCTCGGACAGTCTCCGACGCCCGCCCAGATCCTCACCGGAGAGAAGCTGCCACCCGAACTCACCTGGGGCCGGCTGTTCACGAGCTGGAACTTCGACCTGCTCTGGGTGCTCGCGTGCGGCTTCGCGATCTTCTTCTACCTCGCGGGCGTCTGGCGGCTGCGCAAGCGCGGAGACGCCTGGCCCATCCACCGCACGGTGTTCTGGATCCTCGGCATCGTGCTGCTGTTCTACATCACCTCCGGCGGTGTCAACGTGTACGAGAAGTACCTCTTCTCCACCCACATGCTCGCCCACATGGTGCTGACGATGATGGTGCCGCTGCTGCTCGTCCCCGGAGCGCCCGTCACCCTGGCGCTGCGGTCGATCAGGAAGCGTACGGACGGTTCCCGCGGCGGCCGGGAGTGGATCCTGCTGGCGGTGCACTCCCGCTTCGCGAACGTCATCTCGAACCCGGTGGTGGCCGCCGTGCTGTTCGCCGGGTCGCTCTGGGCGTTCTACTACACGCCGCTGTTCCGCTGGGCCACCACCGACCACATCGGGCACGAGTGGATGATCATCCACTTCCTCATCACCGGCTACCTCTTCGTGCAGTCGCTGATCGGCATCGACCCCGTGAAGTACCGCCTGCCGTACGCGTTCCGGCTGCTGCTCCTGCTCGGGACGATGGCCTTCCACGCCTTCTTCGGCCTCTCGATCATGCAGAGCACCGGACTGCTCCTCGCCGACTGGTTCGGCTCGATGGGCCGCACCTGGGGCGACAGCCCGCTCGTCGACCAGCAGACGGGAGGCGGCATCGCCTGGAGCGTCGGCGAGATCCCCACCGTCATCCTGGCGATCGTGGTGGCCATCCAGTGGAGCCGCAGCGACGACCGCGAGACCAAGCGCCGCGACCGCAACGCCGACCGCACGGGCGAGGCGGAGCTGAACGCGTACAACGAGCGGCTGCAGAAGCTGGCGTCGCGGGATGGGGCGCGGCGGTAGGGGTGAGCCGGTAGCGCCGAGCAGCCCTAGTCCGCCACCACCAGGTCAATCCCGCCGTCGTCGCGGAGGGTGATCTTCGACACGGACATCGCGAACGGCTCGTCGGTCTCGCGCTGCGACACCGACCCGTCGAACAGCGATTGCACCGTCACGGACAGGTGGGCGGCGCCCTCGGAGCGCGGCATCACCCATCCGGTCTCCCCGGCCTCGATCGTCACCGGCGGGTAGCGCACGATCGACCAGGCCGGCAGTCCTTGCACCCTGTCGTCGATGACCGCCCCGAACGGGCAGCCCGCCGGTTGCAGCACCTCTTGCTTGGCGCAGTCGTCGAGGAAGTCGTGGAGCTGCGTCTGCACGACGGAGACGAACGCGTTGGTCGGCTGCGCATCCACTGCCACCGGCACCCGCTGCCCTGCCGCGGCGGGGAAGGCGACCGTGTCGGCCGTGAGATAGCGGGAGTGGTGCCCGAGCGAATACCGGGCGGGGGCGAACATGAGGTAGTCGGCCGCGACGGAGAACGCGTCGGCCGGCTGCTTCTCCGCCGCGCGGGGTTCGAGGGTGTGGCCGGCGATCGTGAACGTGTCCGCGTGCTGCACCTGGATGTGCGCGACCGTCAGCGGCGTCTTCGCGAACTCCCACAGCGGGAGGACCCCGAGCACCGAACCGGTCTGCCGCACGGTGAACTTCGCCGTCACCGGATGCCCGTCCGCGCGGGCTACGACCTCCACCAGGTGCGAGCCGGACGCCAGCTGGTCGTCGCTGACCACCCGGATGCCGGTGAGGTGAGGGAGCACATCCGGTCGGAGCAGTTCGCGTGACGGCTTCTCAGGCAGGCCCTGCGCCGACAGGGATGCGGGGGTCGGGTCTGCGCCCGGCATCGCCATCGCGGCGCGCACGTCCCTGGCGGCCAGCGCGTCCACGTAGGAGGTGGCGAAACCGGCCGGGCTGTAGAACGCGCGCTGCACGGCGCCGACCGCGGCGACGAACGCCAGGACGAGCAGCACGGCCACGCCGGACCAGATCAGCAGGACGCGCGTGCGGGGGCTGAGAGCGGCGAGCGGATGCGCGGGTGCACCCTCCGACTCGTCCCCACTCATGCCGCCATCCTATGGGCCTGTGGAGAACCGCCGCCCGAGCCCGGCGCCGCGTTAGAGTAGTTCGGCAGGTCGCGCGACGGAAGGGAATCGGATGGGCCGACTCTCCCTCACGCCCGAACAACAGCGGGTGTTCGAGCTGATCGAGCACACCCGCGAGCATGTGTTCGTCACCGGTCGCGCCGGCACAGGAAAATCCACCCTGCTCAACCATCTCTCCTGGAACACGGAGAAGTCGCTCGTCATCTCCGCGCCCACCGGGGTTGCGGCGCTGAACGTCGGCGGCCAGACCATCCACTCGCTGTTCCGGCTGCCGATCGGGGTCATCGCCGACCACGACATCGAGCAGAGCGCCGAGCTGCGCAAGCTGCTCAACAGTATCGACACCCTCGTGATCGACGAGGTCTCGATGGTCAACGCCGACCTGATGGATGCGGTCGACCGCAGCCTGCGTCAGGCCAGGCAGCGCAACAAGGAGCCGTTCGGCGGCGTGCAGGTGGTGCTGTTCGGCGACCCGTACCAGCTGGCTCCCGTGCCGGGCGACCCGGAGGAGCGGGCGTACTTCGGCGACACGTATCGGTCGATGTGGTTCTTCGACGCCAAGGTGTGGCAGGAGGCCGACCTCAAGATCGTGGAACTCGTCGAGGTGCACCGCCAGCACGAGTCCGACTTCAAATACATGCTCAATGCGGTGCGGCACGGCCAGGTCACCAAGGAGATCGCCGACCGGCTCAACGAGATGGGTGCCCGCCCGGCACCGGATGACGGCACGATCACGCTGGCGACCCGCAATGACTCCGTCAACCGCATCAACGCGGAGGCGCTGCGCCGCCTGCCCGGCCGCGCGCTCACCGCCAAGGCGGAGGTCAGCGGCGACTTCGGCGGCCGCACGTACCCGGCAGACGAGACGCTCGAGCTCAAGGTGGGGGCGCAGGTCATGTTCCTGCGCAACGACGTCGGCCAGGGCGGCGAGGGTCCGCGCTGGGTCAACGGCACCATCGGCACGGTCACCCGCATCGACTCCAACGTCTACGTGGACGTGGACGGCGAGATCCACGAGGTCGAGCCGGCCATCTGGGAGAAGTTCAAGTACTCGTACTCCCCCGCCACCAAGAAGCTCACCAAAGACGTCGTCGCCGAGTTCACCCAGTTCCCGCTGCGGCTGGCGTGGGCGGTCACCATCCACAAGTCCCAGGGCAAGACGTACGACTCCGCGGTCGTCGACCTCGGCCAGCGGGCGTTCAGCCCCGGCCAGACCTACGTGGCCCTGAGCCGGATCACCTCGCTCGACGGGCTCTACCTGTCCCGCCCCCTGCGGCCGAGCGACATCATGGTGGATGCGGACGTCGAACGATTCATGCGCACCCGGCCCCGCGAGGGCTGAGGCGCGCACACGCCGAACACACGCGACAGGAGACTCAGATGGCGGTGACCTTCGTGCTCGACTTCAGTGACGGGCAGCACGTGGAGACGAGCGGGAACGGCGTGATCGGGCGCAACCCGGCCGCGCACACGCCGGGGACCGAGCTGGACGATCCGGCCCACGCCGAGCTGATCACGGTGGCGGACGACGCCAAGTCCATCTCGCGGGCGCACCTGGCGTTCGGGCAGTACGACGGGATCTTCTGGGTGCTCGACCTCGGGTCGGCGAACGGCACCACGATCGTGTATCCGGGCGACGGCGCATACGCGTGCGACCCGAACACCCGGCACGAGGTCGATCCAGGGTCGACAGTGCGGTTCGGGAACGGATCGTTCGTGCTGCGGCGCGCGGGCGTCTAGGCGGCGGCTTTGGCCGCGGCCAGGTCTTCGAACAGCGACGTGTTGAACGCGTAGGCGACGATGACCTCGTCGATGACGCGCTCGCGCTCCCCGTCGTCCCAGTCGACGGCGTCCAGCTGGGCGCGGTAGACGTCCTTGAACTCGCGCGGCTTCGCGATCTCCGCGAACAGGTAGAAGCCGACGCCGTTCGTCTCGAATCCGAACTGGCGCTGCATGAGGGTGCGGATGATCTGGCCGCCGGACAGGTCGCCGAGGTAGCGCGTGTAGTGGTGGGCGATGAAGCCGCCCGGCCAGTCGGTGACCTCGTGGATGCGGTCGACGTAGCGGACCGTCGTGGGGACGGGGGCGATGCGGTCGCGCCAGTCCGCGCCGAGCAGGAACGCCAGATCGGCCTCGATCGCGGGAAGGCGGGTCAGCTTCGGGGTGATGAAGGCGGCGGCCACCGGGTCGTCGCTCATCCGGCCGGCGACCGCCTCCAGGGCCTCGTAGATGAAGTAGTGCTGGGCCACCAGGGCGATGTAGTCCTCGCGG
This sequence comes from Leifsonia araucanica, assembly GCF_051161895.1. Taxonomy (NCBI): domain Bacteria; kingdom Bacillati; phylum Actinomycetota; class Actinomycetes; order Micrococcales; family Microbacteriaceae; genus Leifsonia; species Leifsonia araucanica. The sequence continues at coordinate 2,773,362 of NZ_JBMBTW010000002.1, read as the reverse complement.
CAGCCCTTCCCGGTCATCAGGTCCTGCATGAAGCCGGCATCCTCGCTGGACCCGTGATCGGTTCGGGTCCGCTCACGAAGGGCTTGGGAGAAGGGGATGATTGCTGCCACGATGCTCCAGCCGTTCTGCTTGCTAGTTAGGGTTACCTAAGGAAGGGTGCCCTAAGTGTAGCAGCGAGGCTGGGAAACGCCAGGGTGTTGAAAGCCGGTCCGACGAAGCGCGGCTCAGTGGTGCCCGGAGTGCTGCAGGTGCACATCCACTGCCGCCACACCCGCGTCCGTGACACCGAGCGCCGGGATGGTGACCGCGCTGACCGCTGCTGCACTCAGCAGGAGCGCCAGCACGAAGCGCAGGGCGCCCGCATCCGGGTTGGCCGCCTTCCCGCGGCGCAGCACTACGGCGATGGTCGCAGCGACCGCGACGTCGAGCAGGGCGGCGACCGCGAGCGGCAACGGCGGCAGTGCCAGGACGGTCCCGGCCTCCGACGTCGCTCCCACGGTCGCGACGACCGCCCAGGCACCGACGGGCACCAGCGCGGCGACGAGTGCCGCCCGGAAGAAAGGCGGACGGTCGCGGACGAAAGCCGCGACCGCCCACCCGAGCTCCCCTGCCGCGAACGCCACGAGGACGATCGCGGCCGGGAGGGGTGCGCTGGCGGCGAGGGCCGCGTGAAGCAGCCCTGCTCCCAGCGCAGCCACGGCGAGCCAGGCGCGGGTGGCCGCCGAGACGGCCACGCCTACAGCCTCCCCCTGAACTGCCCTGGTCATGGTGCTCACCGTGACTCGTCTCTCAGCCGGATCAGGCGACGGCCGACGTGCGGCGGACGGTCTTCTCGGCGCCGAGGCCGACGCCGAGGAGCACGATAGCGCTCACCAGGTGAAGGAAGTGGTCGGGCGTGTTCAGTGCCAGGATGTTCGCGCCCGTGCCGACCAGGAAGAACCCGACGATGCCGAGCAGCAGGTAGACGGCGCCGACGGTGGTGTTCACGGCCTTGGCGGCGGCCACCCTGGTGAGCCCGGCGATGAGCAGCGCAGCGCCGATCAGCAGGTGGGCGATGTTGTGCAGCGGGTTGACCTCGAAGATGCCGAGGATGAGCCCGCCCTTGGTGGCGACGAAGCCGACGCCGCCGGTGTAAGCGAAGCCGAGAAGCCCGACGACGAGATAGACGGCGCCGAAGATGGTGGCGACCAGACGGTTCGGTGATGTGCGCATGATGTTCCCTCCTAGTGTGCGGCGCGGCTGGCGCTGCGCCTCATCTCCTGGTTCGGAGGATGGGCGGGAACGGATTGGTCGCCTATTCGGTGCGCGGCTCGATGCCCAGCGTCCGGCACGCCGAACGGTAGAGCAGCACGACGGCTTTGCGGATGTCCGCGCGCTCGGCGACCGGGATCGTCCACGGGATGCGTACGTCCGTCGCGTGGTCGCCGGCGGTGACGACGCGCCACGTGCCGCCCTGCGCATCCAGAGCCGTCATCGTCGCCTGCGCGGCGTCCGGCACTCCGTTGGCGCGCACGATCACGAGGTTGTCGTCCGTGTGGTCGCTGTTCATGTGGCGGAGGACGGCGTCGACGATCTCGGGAGGGAAGCTCTGCATGCCACGATCGTATGCTGGGCGGCGGTCCGTCCGGGCTATGCGACCGTGATCGCGGTGACGGCGACTCCGCAGGCGATCAGACCGGCGAGCTGTGCACGCGTGGGCCGCTCGTGGAGGATCAGGACGGCGAGCACGATCGTGAAGGCGGGATAGATCGAGGCGAGGACCGCTGCGATGGTGAGCAGCCCCACGTGGCTGGCGTAGAAATACGCGATCGTCGCGCTGATCGAGAGGACGCCGGCCGCGAGGATCCACCACCGGTCGCGGATCGCATCCCGTCGGCCGGGTCGGGGCGGCCGGTACAGAGCCGTCGCGATCGCGACGGTGACCAGCGCGGTGAGCTGACCGACCGCGACCGGCCAGAGCGTGTCGCCGGCCTGGTGGAGCGCGACGAACAAGAGCGCGAACCCCACGCCGGCGACGAGCCCGTCCGCGGTGCCTGTCCGCGTGGTCTTCGCCGATGACTTCGCCACCAGCCAGATCCCGGGGAAGGCCAGGACGACGCCGGCGATGGCGACGGCGGAGAGCCGGTCACCGAGGAGGAACCCGACGACGACGGGGATGGCGGCGGCGCCGACGGCCGACAGCGGCGCGGCCACGGACATCTGGCCACGCGAGAGGCCACGGTAGAGGGCCAGAGTGCCGATGGCCGAGCCGATCCCGCTGACCGCTCCCCAGGCGAGAGAGCTGAACTCCGGTGGCGGCGGCCCCGTGAGGAGGAGCGCCGCGCCGACGAGGATGACGCCGATGGCCTCGATGACCAGGGTCACGAACAGGAAATGGATCCTGCGCGAGGCGATCCCCGCGGCGAAGTCTCCGACGCCGAAGGCCAGCGCCGCCAGGATCGCGAGCACCGTTCCGGTCATCGATCCCCTTCACCGATCACGTCGTACAGGATGTGAACCGCGCGCGGAGAACTCACGATGCTCCTCTGTCTCAAGCTCGCAGTCCCCGCAGAGGTGAACAAGCGTACGCCCGAGCCGACAAGCAGCGGGGAGACATGGATGTGCAGGCGATCCACCAGTCCGGCGGCGATCGATTGGTCGATCACGTTCGCGCCTCCCATCACCACGACATCCTTGCTCCCCGCTGCGATCCGGGCGAGCCGGACGGCTTCGCCGACACCCGCGGTCACGAACTGAAAACGGGAGCGGAGGCGGACGTGGTCCGGGCGCTGATGGGTGACGACGAAGCACGGTGGGGCGATCGTCTGGTCCTGGTCGTGCCCGTACCCGATGTCGTCGTTCCACCCGTCCGGTCCGTCGACGATGTCGAAGAGGTTGCGACCGAGGACGACGGCGCCGGTGTTCTCGTACGAGGTGGCCAGGATGTCCTCGTCGATGGGCGAGCGAGGGTGCTGGAGAACCCAGCCGTGGATGCCTTCGCCTCCCCGGCCGAGGCCCTGGGTCGGAGACGGGTCCGGGCCGGTGACGTACCCGTCGAGGGAGATGGAGATGTCGGCGATCACTGTGCTCATCGTCGGCCTCCTACCGGTCGACCCGGGACAGATAGAGCGCGGAGGGATGGGGGAACGGTGCTCGGAAGGAGACCTCCCGCGCCTCATCCACCACGACGGGATCGCCCGACTGCGTCGTCCGCTCGTCGATGTCGAACCACTCCACGCGGTACTCTCCCGCCTCCAGGTGCACCTGGAGCTCACGGTCGGCATCCGGTTGCAGCACGAGGTATTCGGCGCCGGCGTGCACGAGGCTGTACCCCGAGGACGCGATGTCGTCTCGCGGCGTCATCTCGACGAGATCCATCCGCTCCGCGTAGCGGCGCGTGTCGCCCATCGCCCACCGCGCGGGCTCGTACGACTCGAACGGCGGGATGCCGCTGGTGGCCGAGCTCTCGTCCGTCGGTTCGAACCCGGCGATGATGCCGTAGTCCATGAGGATGGGGTGATGGCCGCGCAGGAAGGTCTTCCAGACCCACAGCGCGTCGCCCTGTCCGGGAGCGTAGTGATCGGAATCGCTGATGATCACTTTCCCGCCGTCGGCGACCGGAGGGTCGGCGTACCAGCGCGACGGGGGTGCGCCGGGGGCCATCGGGTGACCGCCGTCGGCGAACATCTCGTCGTCGTAGCCCGGTGAGATCCACTCCGCGTCGCTGGCGAGCAGAGGCCGGTTGACGGCGGTCTGGTTCGCGACCGGGAACTGCATCGTCATCCCGATGGGGTGCGTGTCGTACCCGCTCTTCTCCTCGTGGTCCTTCACGAGATCGATGACCCGGTACTGCCACTGGGTCGTGTCGCCCCAGTCCGGGGCGGTCGTGAGGCCGATGAAGCCCGCGAACTCGTCGCTCACCGTGCCGCCGCCGGAGGACTCGTTCGCCACCTCCCAGAGCACGTTGGGCAGGTCGTGGAGGGTGTCGATCACCCGGCGGATGTACCGGTCCTGAATCTCCTGCACGCGCTCGTCCAGTGGGAGGACCTGCAGGTCCAGGATGGATTCGGCGGCGACACCGTTGACGTTGTTGCCGGCGTGGAACGGGTGGCCCTCGATGTGGTCCGGCGCCGGGCTGAGGTGGAGTGCCCAGCCGTCGAACAGCATGACCCCGACGTAGATGCCGGCGCTGCCCGCTGCGACGACCCGATCGCGGAGGCGTGCGAAGTAGTCGTCGTCCAGCTGATCCAGATCGAAGCGCGGCTTGCCGTCTTTGGCCGTTCCGGGTCCGGTGCGACTCCACGGCTGCGGGCTCATGTCGAGGTGGAAGTTACCTCCGGCCGCCTGGGAGCGGAACTGCTCCCACCGCCACAGCCGGATGAAGTTGTGCCCGCGAGCGGTGAGGAAATCGAGGTAGGCGTCGAAGTCCAGCTGCTCGGGAGCATCCGGTGCGTCCGGCCCGGGGCCCATGCCGTCCTGGAGGTTGTTCCAGATGTGGGACCCGGTGAGGTAGACCGCTTTTCCGGTGTCAGGGCCGGAGCCGGGTGTGAAATAGCGGGGGTTGCGGTCGGAGACCACCAGCGGTCCCGCCGCTGTGATCGTCGAGGGTGAGGAAACCATGCTCGTGCTCCGATTCGTGTCGAACGTCGTGCTCCTGAGCCTGTCCTGATCCTCCGAGCCGAACATCGGCCACCTGGCCGATATCGTGCGGTCTGGCGGCATTGCGTGGCAGGGTGGAGCGCATGAGCGCAGCGGAGGACGCCGACTATTCGGAGGCCTCCGCGTCCGTGGCAGATGTTCCGACGCCGCTCACCGCCTTCATCGGCCGAGACGACGAGCTCGCGACGGTGTCCGGTCTCCTCTCGACCCGACGCCTGATCACCCTCACGGGGCCCGGCGGAGCGGGTAAGACGCGCCTGGCGGCGGAGGTCGCGCACCGGAGGGTGGCCGACTTTCCGGATGGCGTGTTCTGGGTCGATCTGACCCTGCTGTCCGACGACGAGTCGGTCGCAGAGGCCGCGGCCGCCGCTGTCGGCGCGCCGCCCCTCGGGACTCGGCTCCGGTCCCTTCGCGATCACCTGGCAGCGCGGCGTGCGCTTCTCTGCCTCGACAACGCTGAGCACGTTCTCGCGGGCGTCGCCGAGCTGGTCGAGGCGGTGCTCCGGTCCTGCCCGGATGTCGTCGTCCTGGTGACCAGCCGGGAGCCACTGTCCCTTCCCGGCGAGACGGTCTTGCTGGTTCCTCCGCTGAAGGACGCCGACGCTGTCGACCTGTTCGTCGATCGCGCCCGGTCGGTGCAGCAGGAGTTCGCGGTGAACGAGTCGAGTCTCCGGGCGGTGCTCTCCATCGCGGCCCACCTGGATGGCGTCCCCCTGGCGTTGGAGCTCGCCGCCGCGTGGATGCGCGTTCTCACCCCTGAGCAGGTCGAAGCGGGCCTCGAGGATCGGTTCTCGCTGCTGGTCCGTGGCCCTCGAGGTGCCCCGCGGCGCCAGCTGACCCTGCGGGGATCCATCGACTGGAGCTATGCCTTGCTCGATGACGCCGATCGCGTCATCTTCCGCCGCCTCTTCGTGTTCGCCGGTTCCTTCACGTCGACAGCCGCCCAGGTGGTGTGCGCCGAGGGGGAGGACGTCACATCGTCCGATGTCCTGCTGGCGATCCGTCGACTCGTCGACAAGTCGCTCCTCGTGACGGAGACACGCGACGGCCGCGCACGCTACCGGATGCTCGAGACCATCCGTGCGTACGCGACGGCACGGGCAGCACAGGCGGGCGAGCAGGAGGTCAGCCGTGCTCGCCACCTCGGCTGGTGCGTCGCCGTCGCGGAGGACGCCGACCGGGATCGGGTGTCGAACCCCCTCACCTGGCGGGATGAGATCGCCCGCGAATACGACAATCTCGTGGCCGGCCTGCAGTACGGGCTCGCAGCGTCCGATCCGCAACAGGGCCGACAACTCGCCGCCAGCCTGGCCTGGTACTGGCATTTCGACCAGCGCGGCCGGGAGGGAATGACGTTCCTCCGGGCTGCGATCGAACGGGGAACCCAGGATCGGACCCTGCTCCAGGTGCGGCTTCTGACCGGCCTGGCCTTCGTCGCAGACACGGCGGGACCCCTCGACGTGGAGTACGAGGCGGCTGCGCACGCCCTCGCGTTGGCGGAGGAGATCGGGGCGACAGCCGAGCGCGCGCAGTGTCTTCTGCTGTCGGCCGTCGGCTCGTTCTACACCGACTTCGGCGAATCGTGGGCGCTGTGCGAGAAGGCCCGCGAATCGGCTCTCACGACCGGCAGCTCGTTCGTGGAGGGAGCGTCTGGTGCCCTGCAGGCGATGATCCTGCACCTGCGAGACGAGCACGCGGAGGCTCAGGCTGTGGCCGAGGGTCTGCAGAAGGAACTGCCCCACCATCCGGGGATTCGCTCGACGTTGCTCGCGTACCAGGCCGACGGCGCCTTCGCGACCGGCGACCTCCCGCGCGCGCAGGAGCTGGCCGAGCAGGCGGTCCTGCTGGCAGAGCCGCTGAACGACTACCTTCGGCTGGGGCTCGCTCGCTCGACCCTCGCCCGGATCGTCGCGGGGCGCGGGCATCCGGAGCCGGCAGCCGACCTCCTCGTTCCTTTCGCGCAGTTCGCCGAACGCGACGACGTGTTCATTCCCGGCCTCAACGAGGCGCTGGCGTCGCTCGCGACACAGCGGGGGGACGCGGCGTCAGCGGTCGCCTGGCTCGAGCGCCCCGCCGCTGCGACAGAGCGCGGTGCCCAGACGTGGATCTCGGCTCGCGCGCTGCCGCAGCTGGGTGCCGCCCTGGCCGCTCTCGGCCGTGTGGACGAGGCGGCAGAGGTGTTCGCCCGGGCGGTCGACGCCTGCCGGCGCCTCGGCCTTCCCGGGTCTCTGGCTCAAGCGCTCTGCGGCCAAGCGGAGCTGGCGGCGAACACCCCGGAGACGCTGGGCCGGGCCGCCGAACTGCAGCACGAAGCTCTGGCGATCCGCGTGCACCACGGCTTGGTCCCCGCTCAGATCGAGAGCGTGGAGGCGTTGGCGCGCGTGAGTGCGCTCGCAAGGCCCTCCGTGGACGCCGTGCGGCTCCTCGCTGCCGCGTCGGCGGCGCGTGCCCGCCTGGGACTTCCGCGCACGCCAACACAGCAGGCGTCCTACGATCAGGCACTCTCGGCTCTTCAGGCCGTCCGGGACTCGGCGGACGGGGAGAACGCAGCGTCGGCGGGCGCTGCGTGGGACCTTCAGGAGGCTGTCGCGTACGCCCGACGAGCTCACGGGCCGCGTTCTCGCCCGACGACCGGCTGGGCGAGCCTCACTCCGACCGAGGTGCAGGTGGCGACGACGGTCGCGGAGGGGTTGTCGAACCCTGACGTCGGGGCGCGCCTGTCGATGAGCCGGAGCACCGTGAAGACGCACCTGAGTCACATCTACTCCAAGCTCGGCGTCGCGAATCGTACCGAGCTGGCCGCTCGCGCATCCACGCAGGAGCAGGGAACCGCAGAAAAGTGAGCGCACATCGGGCGGCCGGGATACCGGTGCGCTGCACGGTGCGTCCCCCGTGAGCGGTTAGAATCCTTTGACCAGGGACACCGAACCCATCGGGGGATGGCAATGCGACGACGAGCGAGACGGATCACCGCCGTCGCCCTGGCGAGCGTCCTCGCCCTGGTTCTGGCCGCGTGCACCCCGAATGCCGGCGCGAGCTCCACGCTGCCGAAGCAGGTCGCCGGCGGCTTCTCCTCCGAGGTCACGGGCAAGCTGAAGACCGCGGTGACGGACGCGATGAAGCAGGCAGGCGCATCCGGAGCGATGGTCGGCGTGTGGGCGCCGTGGGCGGGCAGCTGGACCGACGGCATCGGCACCACGACCCTCAAGGGATCGAAGCCGGTCACCGCCGGGATGACCTTCCGGATCGCGCAGAACACCATGCCGATGACGTGCACCGTGCTGCTCGGCCTGGTGGACGACGGCACGGTCGAGCTCGACGACCCGCTCACCAAATGGCTGCCGGGGCTGGTCGGCGTCGACGGCGTCACTCTGCGGGAGCTGTGCCAGAACACCTCGGGCATCGGCGACTTCCAGGGCCAGCTGAACCACATCTTCCTCAACAACCCCACCAGGCAGTGGCCGGCGCTCGAACTCGCCAGCGACGGCCTCGCCACGCAGCCGTTCGGCAAGCCGGGCGAAAAGCTCGGGGTGTCGATGACGAACTTCGTCCTGCTCGGCATGGCGCTCGAGAACGCGGCAGGCAAGTCCTGGCAGGACCTCTACTCTCACTACATCTTCGACAAGCTCGGGATGACGTCGAGCTCGTTCCCTGGTCCGTCGCAGCTCACCGTGCCCGGCCCGCATCCTGCCGGATACTCGGTGGGCATCGACCCTGCGGGCGCCGTGGTCTGCGAGCCGATGCGGGATGTGACGCAGCTGTCGCCGTCGATGGGCTGGACCGCATCCGGTGTGGTCTCGAACGTCCCGGACCTCAAGGCGTACGTGCAGGCCCTCGCCAGCGGTTCGCTGGTGTCGGAGAAGTCGGCGAAGGCGCAGGCCACCGGCATCCCGAACGGGTCGGATTGGCAGAAGTACGGGCTCGGCGTGCAGATCCTCGGCCCGCTGCGCGGTAGCGCGGGAGCGATGCCCGGCTATCTGTCCGCGTTGTACAGCGACCCGTCGTCCGGCCTGACCATCGTGGTCGCCCTCAACAACTCGACGCCGGGGCCCGCGTTCGCGCAGTACCTCGCGCAGCGGCTCGCCTCCATCGTCTCCAAGGTGCCGGCGAAGGTGAAGGGCGCAAAGGTCGTCGCCGGGCTTCCGTGGTCGGAGGCGCAGATGACGGAGGCCATCGGCAAGACCGTGCCGTGCCCTCCCGCCAAATAGTGCGCGGGGTCTGAATTCAGGCGCCCGCGAGGGCTGCGAGTTGCGCCTGCACGGGGAACACGTCGTCGTCGAGCACCAGCTGGAGTCCAGCGCCGGTCGCCCTGTTGACGAGAACGGGAGCGGCGAGGTTGACCGTGCTGCCCTCGCGCGACGGGGTGACGACGACGAGCGCCAGCACCTCGTCCGCCGTGCTGACGCCGAGGTCGGCGGCCTTGTCGTCCGGGAGTTCCGGCGAGTAGCCGGGCAGGTGCCTGGCCGCGTCGATCGTGAACAGGCGGATCTCCGGGCGCTCGGCGGCCTGCAGCGTGTACAGGCCCTCCGCGCCGGCGACGGCGGTGAGCTCGAAGTCGACCAGCGGCTCCAGGCCGGGAGGCGGCGCGAGGAAGCTGACGGCGCTCATCGGAGGAAGTCCATCAGCGTCGGCTGGAGCACCTTCGCCGTGACGGCGATCGCGGTCTGGTAGTTCACATCCTGGGTCTTCAGGTCGAGGAGGACCTTGCTGAGGTCGACGTCCTCGAGGCTCGCGCGCTGGCCCTCGAGCGAGTTCGAGTTGACCGCGAGCGTGTCCTTCGCCTTGTCGATGCGGGTCTGGCGCCCGCCGATCTCCGCGTGCTCTCCCACGATGGCCTTCATCCGGTTGTCGATCTCGCCGAGGCGAGGTCCCGTGTTCACCCCGGAGCGCAGATCGCTCACGGTGTTGTCGATGAGCGCGAACACCGAGCTCGCCCCCGTGCCGAACACCGCTGCGCCGTCGGAGTCGACGCGCACGGTCGAGTCTGGACCGACTCTGCGGTCGACTGTACTCCCGGCGACGCCGGTGAACGTGTAGTCGGGCTGGAACGCGACGCCGGCGTTCGAGTTGCCCGCGAAGACCGTTCGGCCGAGGTAGGTGGTGTTCGCGAGCGAGAGCAGGCTCTTCTTGAGGCCGTCGAGCTCGGTGGCCACGGCCTCCTTCGCCTCGGGAGACAGAGCGCCGTCGTTGGAGCCCTGCACGGTGAGGTCGCGGACCCTGTTCATGATCGCCTCGACGGAGGTGAGCGTGGAGTCGGCGGTGGTGAGCCAGGCGTCCCCGTTGTCCGCATTGCGCGCATACTGTGCGTTGGCCGCCTGGTCGGAGCGGACGCCGAGGGCGCTCGCCGTGGCGGTCGGGTCGTCCGACGGCCGGTTCAGGAGGCGCCTGCTCGTCGCCTGATCGTAGAGCGCGGTCTGCCGCTGCAGGCTGGCCTGCAGGTTGTTCTGCGCGTTGAGCGTCTGGGTCGCGTTCGTCACACGGGTGAACACGGTTACCTCCCGACCAATCCGGTGTGGTTGATGAGCACGTCGAGCGCTTCGTCGACCGCGGTCATCACGCGGGCGGCACCCTGGTAGGCATGCTGGAACGCCAGCATGTTCATGTTCTCTTCGTCGAGGTCGACGGACGAGTTGGAGAGCTGCGCGTTCACCGCGCCCTTGGAGGCGAGGTCGGCCAGCGCGGACTGCTGCTGCTCCGACTTGCTCGCCACGCCGATGCGCACGACGAACGCCGTCCACTGCTTGTCGACCGCATTCGGGCCGGTGCCGAGCTGGGCGATGGCCCCCGCGAGGCTGCCGTCGCTTCCACCGGCACCCGGCGTCCCCGTCGCGATCTGGCCGACGGTGGTCGGCACGACGGACAGGCCGAGCGCGGCGGGCTTGGTGGCGTCGATCGCGAAGAAGTCGAGGCCGGTCGCACCGCTCGGGGTCGCTCCCGTGCGGTGCAGGTCGTTCACCCGCTGGGCGAGCGTGACCGCGAAGGCGTTGTATCCGGCCGCTGCCTCCGCCAGTACTCCCCCGGTGCCGGATGCGTCTGCCGGCGCGAGCGTGGAGATCGCGCCGGAGATGGCGCCGCCCTCCATCGCGATGGCGGAGCCCGGACGGCTCGCCCACTCGAGGCGGACGGGATCGCCTGTCGCATCCCCCATCAGCCGGGCGCCTGCGGCCTGCACGGCGTTGAACGAGGTCTCGGAGACGATCGCGTTGCCGCCGATCAGCACATCCACCGTTCCGTCGTCGCGCGGACGCACGACGCCGCCGGCGAGGTTGGCGATCTGCGTGGTGAGCACGTCGCGGCGGTCCATCAGCTCGTTCGCCGAGCCCCCGGAGGCCAGCGTCGACCGGATGCGGCCGTTGAGCTCTGCGACCTGGCTCGCGGCCTGGTTGAGGTCGGTGACCATGCCGTCCACGTTGGTGCGCAGAGCGCTCCACTGGTTGTCGACGGACGCGTAGCCCTGCGAGATCTGGGTGACCAGGCTGCCCGCCTGGCCGAGCAGCACGCCGGCTGGCGCCTGCTCCCCCGCCTGGTTGGACACGTCCGACCAGGCTGACCAGAACTTCTGCAGCTGCGCCGAGATGCCGTTCGTGCCCGGCTCGTTGAGCGAGGCTTCGAGCGTGGAGAGGGCGGACGCCCTGGTGTTCGAGTATCCGGAGAGCGCCGTGGTGGTGCGCACCCGCGCATCCAGTGCTGCATCGTCGAGACGCTGGATGCCGTCGACGCTCACACCCTGACCCGGACGGACGCCGCCGACGAAGAGCCCGGCCTGGTTCAGCGCCGGCACGCCGGACGTCTGGATGCGCTGCCTGGTGTATCCCTGCGTGTTGGCGTTGACCAGGTTCTGGCCGACCACATCCAGGCCCGCCTTGGCGGCGACCAGTCCGGTGTACGCGGTGTTGAGTCCGCTGAAGGTGCTCATCCTGTCGCTGTCCTACGCTTCCGTGTCGAAGAGCCTGGCAGTGGATGCGCCGGGCCGACTCTCGCCGCCCGCGCCGTACACCCCGGGGTCTCCCCCGCCGCCGGCGAGGCCGTTGATGGTCTCCTGGGTGGAGCGGGCCGCTTCGCGCAGCAGGCGCTCGTTGGTGTCCCGCACCTCGGCGATCTGGGCGGTGAGCTCGATCATGGCGGCCAGGTGCGAGGCGAAGATGTCGGACCAGATGCCGTCGGGGGCGGCCGTGGCGAGTTCGCGGAGGCTGGAATCGGGGCTGATTCCCCACTCCTCTGCGAGCGAGGCGACCTCGACGGTGCGGGCGAGCCCGACGGAGCGCATGCGCTCCATCACCTGCTCGACCTCGCGGGTCGCGTGGGAGATCCAGCGCGACTTGCCCGCGGTGAGCAGTAGTTGCTCCTCCTCGAGCTTGAAGAGCAGCAGCTCGAGCAGCTCGCGTTCCTTCCAGAGCTGCGCAGAGAGTTCACTCGCCGCCATGTCGCTACCAACCTCCTCGTGAGTCGTCGTGCGCACATGGTCCCCTTGTGTCCGCGGCGCCGGTCTGCGCCGTCACCAGGGACCATCGGCAGGTTTGGCCTCGATGTTAGGGGCGGCGGCCAGTGAGTTGGCTGGGACGCCTAGCGCTTTTCACATGAATGTCAGTATTCCCCGTACTGGGGGTAGGTACTGCCCCATAGTGGGGGCGCGACACCCCCGCGCGGAGTTACTTGCAATTGTTACCGTGAACACGAGCAAGACCCCTAGCGCCTGTTCGGCACCCGAAGTAAGTCCGGACATTCCACAGAACCGCCCGAGCACCACCCGCACCGAAACCACCGGCGAACGCCGGACGGACGCGGGCGCTCGGCAAACCAGGACAGGGGTCGCCCGCGTGAACCGCACAGAACGCAACACGCTCGTCGTCGAGAATCTGCCGCTCGTCGGCTACCTCGTCTCCGACCTGTGTTCACGAGCGACGCACCTGTCGCGCGACGACCTGGCCTCCGCCGGCGCCCTCGCCCTCGTGCAGGCCGCCGGAGCGTTCGACCCGACACTGGGCATCCCGTTCGGGGCATACGCCCGCACCCGCATCGTCGGCGCGTTCGCCGACGAGATGCGCGCGAGCGATTGGGCCACCCGCTCGGCCCGCAAGCGCATCAAAGAGACGATGGCGGTGCAGGAGAGCCTCACCGCCGGCCTCGGCCGCACACCCAGCGTCGAAGAGATCGCCAACGCGCTGGGCGTCGACCGCGAGACGGCGGCCGCTGCGCTGTCCGACGCATCCAGGACCGTCACCACCATCGACGAGACCGTCGAGACGATCCTCGTCTCCGACGCCGTCTCCCCCGAGGACTCGCTGCTGGCCGGAGAGCAGACCGCGTACGTGCGCGCCGCCGTCTCCGCCCTCCCCGACCGGATGCGCTACGTGGTCGAGGCCATCTACTTCGACGACCGCACCGTGACGGAGGTCGCGGAAGAGCTCGGCATCACCCACTCGGCCGTGTCGCAGCAGCGCTCGGAGGCGATCCGCCTCATGCGCGAGGGCATGGCCACGCACTACGCGGACGAGGGAGACCCGGAGGTCATCGAGGCGAAGACCTCGCAGGCCCGCCGCAGCGCATACCTCGCCCGCCTCGCGCAGCACGCGGTGGCGAACGTCGCGCGGCTCTCGCCGCCGCCGTCGTCCACCTCGGCACGCGCATCCTGAACTCGTCGCAGATCGTCGCAGCTCATCGCTAACGGGATGCGCGCGACGGCCGATAGAAGATGTTGCAGCCCACGGACGGGCCGCACAAACCCAATCATGGAGGAATAGCAATCATGGGTATGCAGATCAACACCAACGTGTCGGCACTCAACGCCTACCGCAACCTGAACAACACGCAGAGCGACCTCTCGAAGTCGCTCGAGAAGCTGTCCAGCGGCCTCCGCATCAACCGTGCGGCGGACGACGCGGCAGGCCTGGCGATCTCGCAGGGCCTGAAGTCGCAGGTCGGAGGCCTCACGGTCGCCGCCCGCAACGCTCAGGACGGCATCAGCGTCGTGCAGACCGCTGAAGGTCAGCTGACCGAGGTCCACTCGATCCTGCAGCGCGTGCGCGACCTGGCAGTCCAGGCCGGTAACGACTCGAACAACTCCGACTCGCGCGCCGCTATCAAGACCGAGGTCGACCAGCTCACGAAGGAGCTCACCCGCATCTCGGGCGACGCGAACTTCAACGGCATCAAGCTGCTCGACGGCTCCAACGCCACGCTGACCTTCCAGGTCGGTGCCGGTTCCGTTGCCGCCAACGACCAGATCGATGTCGACCTGTCCGGTGCGAACGTCTCCACGGTGGCCACCGCCGTCGGCGCGCTCACCTTCGACACCGCCGCGAACGCGCTGACCTCGATCGCTGCTCTGGACACCCAGATCACGAACGTGTCGACCGCTCGCGCCAACCTCGGTGCGGTCCAGAACCGCTTCGAGAGCACCATCCGCAGCCTCAACGTCTCCAAGGAGAACCTGTCGGCCGCGAACTCGCGTATCACCGACACCGACATGGCGGAGGAGATGGTGAAGTACACCCGCTCCAACATCCTGTCGCAGGCCGGCACCGCGATGCTCGCGCAGGCCAACCAGTCCGGCCAGGGCGTTCTGCAGCTGCTCCGCTAGTAGGGCCGCGGCCGGGATGCGCAACCCCAAAGCGCATCCCGGCCGCACCACCGGCTGAGCCTTCCCGCACGCGGGCAGGTCAGCGAGAAGACACGAAGGGAGACGCTCATGGGCTTGGCCATCGACGGGCTGATCAGTGGTCTGAAGACCACCGACCTCATCGACCAGCTGATGCAGGCGGAAGCCATCCCGCAGACCCTGCTGAAGAACAAGGTCAGCGACTCCACCAGCTACATCACCGCGATGCAGGCGCTCAACACCAAGGTCGCCGCGCTCGCGGACGCCGCGACGAAGGCGTCGAAGCCGGCAGGAACAGACCTGCACATCGCGACAAGCAGTTCCACAGCCGTCACCGTCACCGCCGGAGTCGGCGCCGTCGACGGCACCATCGACTTCACGGTGGACAAGGTCGCCCAGTCCCAGGTGATCGTCACCGGCCCCCTCACCCAGTGGCCGGACGAGCCGCCCGTGCTCACCTTCGTCGCAGCAGACGGCACGACCAAGCAGGTCACCGCGGCGAGCTCATCCCTCGCCGATGTCGCAGCAGCGATCAACAAGGCGGGCGTCGGCGTCAGTGCCACCCGCGTCTCCGCCGGCCTCGATCCGGTCAGCGGCGCGCAGACGTACCGCCTGCAGCTCAGCTCCACCGCCACCGGCTCCACCGGAGCGTTCACCGCCTATCGCGGAACCCCGGCCGACGTCACGGCGGGAACCGCCACCAACCTGCTCACGGAGCCGGGCGCGGCCCAGGTGCGTGCAGCCCAGGATGCGCAGCTGACCCTGTGGAGCGGCACCGGCGCCGCGCAGGTCGTCACCTCCAGCACCAACTCGTTCGCCGACGTGCTCCCCGGCGTCTCGATCACCGTGAGCGCAGCATCCACCACCCCCGTCACGCTGACCGTCGCCCGCGACGACAAGTCGATCACCGACCTGGCGAACACCCTGGTCAGCAGCCTGAACGACATCTTCGGCTACGTCAGCTCGAAGCAGGCGGTGTCCACCACCACCAACGCGACGGGCGGCACGGTCGTCACGGCGGGAGCGTTCACCGGCGACTCGACGGTCCGGGATGCGAACCAGAAACTGCTGACCGCCGCATCCGCCCCCATCGACGGCGTCTCGCCCTCCAAATACGGCATCAACATCACCCGTGACGGCACCCTCACCTTCGATAAGGACGTCTTCGGCGCCGCGCTCGCGGCCGACCCGGAGAAGGTGAAGGCGGTCGTCCAGACGATCGCCGGCCGCGTCGCCGACGCCGCAACGGCCACCAGCGACAAGTACGACGGCACGATCACCACCAAGATCGCCGGCGAACAGAAAACGGTGAAGGGCCTCAACGACCAGATCACCGACTGGGATTCCAGGCTGGCCGACCGCCGCTCGACCCTGGAGAAGACCTACGCGAACCTCGAAGTGCAGTTGCAGCAGCTGCAATCGCAATCATCATGGCTGACCGGCCAGCTCGCCTCGCTCTCATCGAGTTCCTCGTGAGCCTCCTGAGCGGCACGGCCGCCAAACTCAACGCGTACAACAGGGATGCGATCCTCTCCGCCTCCCCCGTCCGCCTCCTGACGATGCTCTACGACCGGCTGGTCCTCGACCTGACCCGCGCGGAGACCGCACAGCGCGACGGCAACTGGCCGGTGGCCTGGGAGAACCTGCGCCACGCCGACCAGATCGTCGCCGAACTCGCCTCCTCTCTCCGCCTCGACGCCTGGGACGGCGCAGACGGCCTCCTGCAGCTCTACACCTACGTGGCCGACCTGATCGTCTTCGGCAACATCGAACGCGACCCGGACAAGATCCGCGAAGCCATCGACCTCATCGAGCCGCTCCGCCAGACCTGGCACGAAGCCGCGGCACTCCTCCCCTCGGAGACGGGCGGCACCCTTGGCACAGCCTGACGACTTCGCCCAGTGGGAAGAAGACGACGCCCACTCCCCCACCGGCTGGGAGGACGCGCTCACCCAGATGGAGCACGACCTCCAAGGCGCACTCGCCACGATCGACCCGGTGCCCTGGCGCCCACCCATCGCCCTCGGCCCGATCCCGCCGGAACTGATGGAACGCGCGGCGCGCATCCTGGAAGCGCAGATGCACACCATCCGCTACCTGGAAGACGTGCGCCAGACGACGGCGAAGCACCTGGCCGCGGTGCGCTCGGTGCCGTCGGCCGAGGTGGGGCCGCATCCGGTGTACTTCGATTTGATCGGCTAGCGGTCCGCGTCTCCGAAGTGCGCGGCGAGTGCTGCGGGGTCACTGATGTCACCGCTGAAGAGCGTGCCGTCGATGAGGACCGTCGGGGTGGACACAATGCGCTTGAGATCCGTTCCAGGAACGGGTGATGTCGTGGCGCGATTGGTTTCGGACTGTACCCACCTGTTGAACGTGCCGTCGTCGATGCAGTTCACGACGCCGGACCCGGTGATGGACGCAGGAAGCAGGCCTTTGATCTCCGCGTCGGTGAGTCCCGGGGTGTTCTCTGCCGGTTGATGCGCGAAGAGAGCTTGGTTGAAGTCCAGGAAGGACGCGGGCGCGTGGTCGGCCACGCATGCCGCTGCGTTCGCTGCCCGGAGGGAGTACTTAGTGCCTGAGGACATGGTCGTGAGAATGGCCAACGGGTGGACTTCGAGCGTCGCCGTTCCTGCAGCGACGCGGGAGGCCAGCTGCTGTCCGTTCGTGGACTCGAAGGTGCCGCAGTGGGGGCAGAGGTAGTCCTGGTAGATCGCAACACGCGGCGCACCGCTCGTGGTGTCGCCGATGACGATCGCTCCCGATTGAGTGTTCCGCGGTGCAGGTGGAGGTTGGATGGCCGCCATGATCCCCATCGTGACTGCGAGCCCAATGGCAACGATGCCGACCGCTCCCCCGCCGATTGCGAACAGCCGCCTCCGCTTGGAGCGGCGACGTTCCTCTTCACGGAGAGCGCGCGCAGCGATCCGAGCCGCATCGCGTCGATCCCGCTTCGGAATTCTCGGGTGAAGGTCTGTCATCGTGTTTCCTTCGTTATGTCTGTCACAGGCTGGTGAGGAAGGGCCAGAGAAGCGGGAAGTTCGCGAGCAACACGAGGAAGACGACCGAATAGCAGAGGAGAGCGATGGGCCACAGCCATACCCGCAGCACTGCTCCGCCGGCGGACCGGACTGCCGCGCCGCCGAGGGCGCCGCTGGAGGCAGCCCACGACGCTGCCGCGAGTGTCAGTGGAATCATCGCGGCCCAGACCACGAGGCAGTACGGGCACAGCGCGCCGATGGACGACACCGTCTGCACCATCAACCACACGATGAATCCCATCCCCAGGCACACGCCGACGAAGAACGCGAGAACGAACCATCGTGGGAACCGGGCTCCGCTCACAAGGCTGACGCCGACCACGATCGGCGCCACGAAACACACCACGCCGATGAGCGGGTTGGGGAAGCCGAGCAGTGCCCCCTGCCACGAGTCCATCGCCGGCGCGCAGGTGATGAAGGGGTTCACGCTGCAGGTGAGTTGTGCGGTCGGCGATTCAAGATGCTTGAGCTTCTCGAGCACGAGCGCGAAGGACGCGGCCAAGCCCACAAGCCCGAGTACGACGAAGAGCGCACCACCGTATGTGTGCGATTGCTTGCTGATGATGCGCTCCTTGTCGTTGATCGGTGGTTAGCGGCGTTCGACGAACCACTTCGCGTTGTTGGTCGTGAGGTTGCACGAAGCGGCGAGGGCGCCGCTGAGCGGGGCCTTCATCCATCCGCTGTATTTCGTCCACGTCGACTCCCACGGCCACGCCGCGTAGCAGGTGACGCCCAGACGGAATTCGCCGCTTCCGCTGCAACTCGTTGAGGCGATGCTGCCGTTGTAATTCACCCCGCTGCACGACGGTGCAGCGCTCGCGGCAGGTGCGGCAGCCACGGCAAGTCCGCCGAGGACCGCCAGTGAACCGACCAATGTCACGAATCTACGCGTCAGATTATTCATTTTACATCTCTTTCTGCTGAGCAACTCCGCCCAGCAGGGAGAACGTAACATCACGTATATTAAATATATTAATCGACGCTGAACTCGAGATTGGTATCCCAATCGACGCGCGATGCGTGCCTGGTTGAAAGCCTGTGGATAACTCTGTGCAAAACAGGTGGATGAGGTACGGAAACGTGTGGAGGACACGCGCGAGATGTGTGGACTCTCAGAGGTTCTCAAGGTTCAAAATCGCTTCTGATCAGGCTTTCTGAACGCCATCACTCAGTTTCGAACAGGACTTCGAAACTACCACCGTGTAATTCCACCTCTGTGCAGAGCTGTGGATGAACCTGTGCACGAAGACGGTTACAGAGCCCTTTCCACAGGCCGATTTTCACAAAGCAGCTAACGTTCGCGAGAGCCCTGCCGATAGCAGAGAGTGAGCACGGACAGCTCGTAGATCAGGCCACGGATCGGCCGCCACACCAGACGAATCTCCGATGGGATGCAGCTGTGCTCGAATCCGTGACCAGTGCCGCGCTCGCGAGTGCCCTCGACGGCCTCGCCGCCCGCCAGCGCGCTATCGCCAACAACATCGCCAACGTCAACACGCCCGGATACACCGCTGAGCGCGTGTCGTTCGAGGATGCCCTCGCGCGGTCCGTCGCGCACGGGGACGGGCACGCCGCATCCACTGTCGCCCGCTCGCTCGAGCCGACCAGGACAGACGGCAACAACGTCAACCTCGACACAGAGACCCTGTCCAACGTGGACACCGTGCTGCGCTTCCAGTTCGCCTCGCAGGCGGCCGGCGGCCAGTTCTCGTCCATCCGAGCGGCACTGAGGACCAGCTGATGACATTCGACGCGATCGGCATCGCGGGCACGGGACTGACCCTGCACCGCAAGTGGCTCGACGCCATCTCCGACAACCTCGCCAACATCAACACGGCGAAACCGACCGACGGGGCCGCCTTCCAAGCGCGCTACGTGGTCGCCCAGGAGGGCGAAGGCACCACCGGCGTGTACGTCGCGGGTGCCGCATACGGCAGCGCCGAGGGGCGGATGGTCTACGAACCGGACAACCCCGTCGCCGACGAGAACGGCTACGTGCGATACCCGGACATCGACCTGTCGTCGCAGATGGGCGCCCTCATCATGGCGCAGCGCGGCTACCAGGCCAACGCGGCCGTCGTCGACCGCGCCAAAGAGTCGTACCAGGCAGCCCTCGAGATCGGACGCAACTGATGCCCATTCCCGCCATCGGCGCCGTCAGCGCCATCGACACCACCGGCGCCACCAGTGCGTTGTCCGCCGCATCCGGAGCCACCGGCACCGGGGGAGCGGCGTTCGGGAACTCGCTCACCGGCGCCATCGACAACCTGCAGCAGCTGCAGGGCACCAGCGACAACCTCGCCATCAAGGCCGTCACCGGCGACCTCACCGACATCCACGACGCCACCATCGCGTCGTCGCGTGCCCAGGTCACCCTCGAACTCGTCGCCGGCGTCCGCAACAAGGCCGTGGATGCGTTCAACGAGATCATGCGGATGCAGGCCTGATGCCCCAGCAGGTCACGAGCTTCTTCCGGCGGATCGGCGACACGATCCGCGGGTTCTCGATCGCGCAGCGCGTCATCGCCATCATCGGCGTCGCCGTGGTCGCGCTCGGCGTCACCGGGCTGGCGATGTGGGCGTCCCAGCCCGCGTACACCCCGCTGTTCTCCGGGCTGCAGGCGACGGATGCGTCCAGCATCGTCGACCAGCTCCGCACCGACGGCGTCCCATACCAGCTCACCGACGGTGGAGGCACGATCCTCGTGCCGCAGCAGAAGGTCTACGACGAGCGCCTCAAGGCCGCGTCCGCCGGACTGCCGACGGCGACGACCGGCGGATACTCGCTGCTCGACAAGATGGGCGTGACCTCGTCGGAGTTCCAGCAGTCCGTCACGTACAAGCGCGCGATGGAAGGCGAGCTCGGCTCGACGATCAGCGCCATGAAGGGCGTCAAGACCGCATCCGTCCGCCTGGCGATCCCCGAGGACACGGTGTTCGTGTCCGAGAAGAAGGACCCGACGGCCTCCGTCTTCGTGGAGACCCAGAACGGCGTGACGCTCTCCGCCGACCAGGTGCAGGCGATCGTGCACCTCACCAGCGCGGCCATCACCGGCATGCAGCCGACCGATGTGGCCGTCATCGACGCATCCGGGACCGTGCTCAGTGCGGTCGGCACCGGTGCGGTCGGGGGAGCGGACAAGCAGGCCAGCGACTACGAGACCCGCGTGAAGACGGCCGTGCAGGCGATGCTGGACAAGGTCGTCGGCCCGGGCAACGCCACGGTCGCCGTCGCAGCGGACGTGAGTACGGAGTCCGCGCAGCGCACGGAGGAGACGTACACGACTCCGACGAACGCCCCGTCGCTCAGTGAGACCACGCAGTCCGAGACGTACACCGGTTCCGGGGGAGGAGCGGCGGGCGTGCTCGGCCCGGACAACATCGCCGTGCCCAACGGGGCCAACGGCAACGGCACGTTCAACTCGCAGTCGAGCACCAAGGACAACGCGGTCGACAAGGTCACCGAGCAGCGCACCATCCCGGCAGGAGCCGTGAACAAGCAGACCGTCTCCGTCGCCCTCAACAAGGATGCGGTCGGCGGCGACGTGAGTACGAACGAGATCCGCAACCTCGTCAACGCCGCAGCGGGGATCGACGTGGCCCGCGGCGACTCGGTGAGCGTGGAGATGGTCAACTTCAGCAAGGCGAGCGCCACCGAGGCCGCCAAGGCGATCCAGGAGGCGAAGGACGCAGCCGCAGCGGACCAGCTCACCGGCATCATCCGCTCGTCGATCATCGGCGCCGCCATCGTCGCAGCGATCATCATCGCGTTCGCGCTCTTCCGCCGCAGCCGCAAACGCGCGGAGGAGAACGCATCCATCGAGGGCACCGACACCGTCGAGCTGGACGCCGCCGCGTTCCCGATCGCCCTCGAACAGGCGCCGCCCACCGTTCCCATGCAGCTCGACCCCGTGCCGGACCCGACCGCTCCCGAGCTGGAGGCCGAGCGCCGCCGCGCCGAGATCGAGGCGCTCGCCGAACGCGACCCGCAGAAGACGGCCGAGTTCCTGCGCAGCCTGATGGATGAACGGCAGGGCGTATGAACGAGCTCAAGGCGCCGCTGAGCGGGGCGCAGAAAGCCGCCATCGTGCTGATGAACATGGATCAGCAGCGTGCGGCGCAGGTGATGAAGCAGTTCTCCGAGGAGGAGGCAGACGAGATCACCGCGGAGATCCTGCGTCTGCGCAGGGTCGACCCCGCCATCGCCGAGAAGGCGATCAGCGAGTTCCACGACCTCACCGTGCGCGGCGGGATGAGCACCCGCGGCGGCAGGGACATCGCGGTCGGGCTCCTCGAAGCGTCGTTCGGCGCCGAGAAGGCCACCGGCGTGCTCAACCGCGTCGCGTCGAGCATGGCCGGCAAGCAGTTCGAGTTCCTGGATGCCGTCGAGCCCGGCCAGGTGCAGATGCTGCTCAACGGCGAACTCCCGCAGACCAGCGCGCTGGTGCTGGCCCACCTGCGCCCCGACCACGCATCCCGCATCCTCGCGGGACTCGACGAGACGGCTCGCGCGGATGTCGCGCACGCCATCGCCACGATGGGCAGCGCCAGCCCGGATGCGGTCCGCGTCGTCGCAGACACGCTCAAGCAGCGCGCGGGGGCCGTCGTCGGCTCGCGCGACTCGTCCGACGTGGTCGGGGGAGTGCAGCCGCTCGTCGACATCATCAACCGTGCGGACGCGAGCACGGAGAAGGCGCTGCTCGAAGCCCTCGAACGCCGCAACCCCGAGCTGGCGGAAGAGGTCCGCTCCCGGATGCTCACCTTCGCCGACATCGTCAAGCTGGAGGACCGCGACGTGCAGCAGGTGCTGCGCGGCATCGATGCAGCCATGCTGGCCGTGGCGATGAAGGGCGCGACCGAGCAGGTCATCGAGACCATCACGACCAACCTGTCCGAGCGCAACAGGGAGATCCTCGCGGACGAGATCCGCGTGCTCGGCCCTGTGCGCCTCTCGCAGGTGGAGGACGCCCGCGCCGAGATCGTGCGCGCGATCCGCGACCTGGAGGCCACGGGCGCGATCACCGTGCAGCGGAACGACGAGGACGCGTATGTCGAATGACGCCGTGTTCGCCCCCGTCGCCATCCCTGTGATCGCGGAGACCGCCGAAGCCGTCGCACAGGCCGGCGTCGCTCGCTCGCGCGGGTACGCCGCCGGGTACGCGGACGGCCTGCGGGCGGCGGCGGAGGAACAGCGGGCGTGGCGCGCGGCGGCCGACGCCGAGCGTGCGGCGGACGATGCGGCGGCGGCGGAACGGCTCGCGGTGCTTGCTTCCGCACTGCGGAATGCGGCGATCGAGCTGCGCGAGGCCACGGTGCCCGTGCTCGCCGAAGCAGAGGAATCCCTGGTCAACGCCGCTTTCCACCTGGCTGAGGCCGTGGTGGGGGATGCGTTGACCGACCGCACGGCCGCAGCGCGCGCCGCCGTGGCGCGCGTGCTCGGCGGAGACGTCGCAGGGGCGGTCGCCGTCGTACGGCTGAACCCGGACGACCTGGCCGCCATCGGCGCAGGGGCCGCCGGCGACGCCGTGCGGCTCGTGGCCGATCCGGCACTGGCGCCGGGGGATGCGGTGGGCGAGCTGCCCGACGGCTGGCTGGATGCGCGCATCCACTCGGCGCTCGACCGTGCACGGGAGGCGCTGGGATGAGCGCAGCCCCGGACACCGCGACCCTTCCGCGCATCGCCGACGCCGTGCGCGCCGCGCGCGTCGAGAAGGTGGGCCGCGTCGTCGGCATCGTCGGCCTCGGCGCAGAGGTGGAAGGCGTTCCCGCCGCTATCGGCGACGTCGTCGTGGTGGGGGAGCGGCCCGGCGTTCACGCGGAGGTCGTCGCGACCTCGGCCGAACGCATCCGGGTGATGCCGTTCGGCAGGCTGACCGGCATCGGGGCTGGTGCTCCCGTCCGTGCGCTCGGCGCTCCGCTGCTCGTGCCGACCGGGCGCGGGATGCTCGGCCGCGTCATCGACTCCCTCGGCCGCCCTGTGGACGGCAAGGGCCCGATCGAGCCGGACGGGTTCGTCCCCATCGACAACCGTGCGCCGGAGGCCATGCGCAGGGCGCGCATCCAGAGCCCGCTCGGCCTGGGGGTGCGCGTGCTGGACACGCTCGTCACGGTCGGGCGCGGGCAGCGGCTCGGCCTGTTCGCCGGATCCGGTGTGGGGAAGTCGTCGCTGCTGTCGATGATCGCGCGCGGCACGGAGGCGGAGATCTCGGTGATCGCGCTGGTGGGGGAGCGCGGCCGTGAGGTGCGCGAGTTCCTCGAAGACGACCTCGGGCCGGAGGGGCTCGCCCGCTCGATCGTCGTGGTCGCGACCTCCGACGAGCCCGCCGTCATGCGCCTCCGCGCGGCGTTCACCGCGACCCGCATCGCCGAGTCGTTCCGCGACGCAGGCGCACACGTGGTGCTGATGATGGACTCGCTGACCCGTGTCGCGATGGCGCAGCGCGAGATCGGCCTCTCGGTGGGCGAACCGCCCGCCACCCGCGGATACCCGCCGTCGACGTTCTCCCTGCTGGCCCAGCTCCTCGAACGCGCAGGCACCGGCGAGGTCGGCTCGATCACCGGGCTTTACACCGTGCTCGTCGACGGAGACGACCACAACGAGCCCATCGCAGACGCCGCCCGCTCGATCCTCGACGGACACGTCGTGATGGACCGCCGCCTCGCCGTCGTCGGCCACTTCCCCTCCGTCGACGTTCTCGGCTCCATCTCTCGCCTCGCCTCCCGCGTCACGACGCCGGAGCAGCGCGCAGCCGCCGTCGCACTGCGCAGCATCCTCGCCGCCAAGGTCGCGGCCCAGGACCTCCTCGACGTCGGCGCGTACAAGACGGGCACCAACCCCCGAGTGGATGCGGCCGTCGCGCACGAAGACGCCATCAACGCCTTCCTGCGCCAGAACCTCGGCGAAAGCGCCGACCCCGCCGAAGCCTGGCAGCGCCTCGGCATCCTGGTGAACCAGCTCGGAGGTGTCTGATGGCACGGGCGTTCCAACTGGCCGGACTGCTGCGGCTGCGGCAGATCGAGAAAGACCACGCGGCGAGCGACCTCGCAGCGGCCAACGCCTTCCGGCGGGATGCGGGGGAGCGGCAGGCCCGAGCCATCGCCGCCCTTCACGCCGTGCCCGTCGAGGCGACGGATGCGAGCACGCTGTTCGCGATGGCCGCCGCCCGCGCATCCAGTCGCAGTATGCTCGCCGACCTCGCAGCGCTCGCCGACCAGGCCGACGCAGAGGTCGCGGAGGCGCAGACGGCGTTCGGCGAGGCGAAAGCACGCGCGGTCGGTCTGGAAAAGCTCGAAGCACGGCACAACGCGAGCGTGCTCGCCGGAGAACTCAGCGCAGAACAGGCAGCCATCGACGAGATCGCCACCGGCGCCTGGGTGCGCGAACGGGAAGGGAACGACGCATGACAGTCACCGACGCACTCGCGAGGATCGCCCAGATCCAGGCGACCCTGGTGCAGATCGACCAGCCGACGGCGACCTCGACGGGCAAGGCGTCCGCAGCCTCCGCAGCATCGGCGACCGACTTCGCCAACGCGCTCGCCGGAGCGGTGGGCGAGACGTCCGCCGTGGGCGGGACGGCCGGCGGAGGGTCCGTGACCGGCGCCGACGTGGTGGCCGACGCCAAGAAGTATCTCGGCGTCCCGTACGTCTTCGGCGGGACGACGTCGAGCGGCCTCGACTGCTCCGGCCTGGTGCAGCGCGTGTTCAAAGACCTCGGCATCGACGTCCCCCGCCTGGTCTCCGGCCAGTCGACGCTCGGCACGGAGGTGCCGTCGCTCGCCCAGGCCAAGCCGGGCGACCTGATCGTGACCAACGGCGGCGACCACATCGTCATCTACGCGGGAGACGGCAAAGTCATCCACGCACCGAGCGAAGGCCGCAACGTGAGCCTGGTCGACAACTGGATGGACGACTCCGACATCGTGACCATCCGCCGCGTGGTGCCCGAGGCGAGCACGGCGCTGGCGAGCGCGCCCGCGATGTTCAACGCGAGCGGGATGGGCGGGGTCGGCGGTCTTTCTGGGCTGTCTGGTCTTTCCGGGTTGTCTGGTCTTTCTGGGTTGTCTGGTCTTTCCGGGTTGTCTGGACTTTCCGGGCTCTCCGCCCTTTCCGGCGTCTCCGGGCTGGCAGGGCAGTCCTCCTCCGTTCCGTCTGCCGCGGCGCAGGCGGCCCAGCTGCAGGCGCGCATCTCCTCGATGCTCGGCGGAGGCGCAGAATGAGCCCGACCATCGCTCCGGTGACCACGTCACCGTCCGCCCCGGCCGCCGCGCGCAAGCCCGGTACGGGAGGAGACGCGTTCCAGCAGTTCCTCGCCGGTGCTGCTCCCACGAACACCAACCCACGGGATGCACGGGATGCGCGCCCGGCATCGCGCGACGAGCCGTCGTCGTCCGACGCGCGGCCCCGCAAGGCGGTCAAGAGCGGCGCAGAGAAGGCCGCGGGTGCGGATGCGGGTGCTTCGGCGAAGCCGGTGGACGCGGCAGCTCCTGTAGCGCGTGGGGATGTGGGCGTTTCCAGTGCCGCCGGTTCCGCGCCCGGCTCTGCTGCAGCCACCGCTGCCGCTGGGGGTGCCGGTTCTCAGCAGTCTGCTGCAACCGCCGGAGCGAGCGTTGCAGGCGATGCCGTCGCCGATGCGCTCGTCGCCGCAGCCGACGCTACTGCTGCGACGGCGACAGCCGGGACACCGGAGGCGCTTGCCGCCGCCGCGGCGTCGGGGAACTCTGGCGGGAGGGGCAAGAACACCACCGACTCCCGCATTCCGACAACGCCGAATGTCACCGGCGCCGCTGCTGGCGTGCCTTCGTCGGCAACAGGTGTCGCGGCGGGCACAGTTTCCGGTCCGGCTGCTCCGGCGGCTGGCGCTGCCACCGCCACGAGCTCGGCGTCGACAGCGGTCGGTGCAGCTGTGGGCGCGGTGGCCGTTGACGCAGGTTCGGGCACAGCACTCTCCGGCACTGCTTCGGCAGCGTCCGCCGCTTCCGCCGATGCCGATGCTGCTGCCACTGCCGCGCCCGCGCCAGCCGTCCCCGCCGCGACCGCGACCGCAGCCGCCGCCGCAACGGCCACCGCAACGGCCACCGCCCCAACGGCCGCCTCCGCGATGGCCGCCGCCTCCGCGACTGCCGCAACCACGGCCTCCGCAACCACAGCGGTCACCGCAACGGCCGCTACCCTCACCGCTGCCACCGCGACCCCCTCACCCCGCACCGCCGACGACGCACCGTCCGCGCCCGCCGCACCGACTGCATCCACCGCCGTCGCCGCCCCCACAGCACTGGCCGCGCCCGCCGCCACCGCTGCTCCCGTCGCCACCTCCGCCTCAGCACCCACCTCCACCCCCACCTCCGCACCCGCAGCACCCCCTGCGCTCCCGCAGCAGCTCTCGCGTCCGATCTTCACCCTCGCGTCCGCGGGCCGGGGCGACCACGTGATGACCGTGCACGTTACGCCGGACACGCTCGGGCCTGTCACGGTCCGGGCTCACGTCGGTGCGGAGGGTGTGCGCGTCGAGTTGTTCGCCCCGACCGATGGCGGCCGTGACGCACTGCGCGCCATCCTGCCCGACCTGCGGCGCGACCTCAGCGGAGCAGGGCTCTCCGGCAGCCTCGACCTGTCCAGCCAGAACCAGCCACAGACCGAGGACCAGCGCGGCGGAGCGGCGGACCGGCAGGGGAACGCCCTCACCGCATCCCGGGCGGAGCAAGCCGGCACCGCCGCAGACAGGACCCCCGAGCAGCAGCGGACTGCACGTTACGGCGGCGCAGGTCACACCATCGACCTCGTCGTCTGACACCCACCGACCGACCGACCCAACCAGCCTCACAACAGAAGGGAGCCACCGTGGCCGTCGACCCCGTCACCGGAGCGAACGACACCGCCGCCACAGGCGGCATCTACTCCACGCTGCCCACCAGGCAGCCCAAGCAGTCTCTCGACAGTGAGGCGTTCATGCAGCTGCTGGTCACCCAGTTGCGCAACCAGGACCCGAGCTCGCCGATGGACACCAACCAGATGATCTCCCAGACCACGCAGCTCGCGACGATGGAGAAGCTCACCAACCTGGACACCACCAGCCAGGAGGGCTTCGCCCTGCAGATGCGCACAGCGGCGGCCGCCCTCGTCGGGCACACCGTCAGCTACCTCGACAAGGACGGCGCCACCAAGACCGGCGTCGCCTCGTCCGTCTCGTACGCGGGGTCCGTCCCTGTCGTCACGGTCGGCGACCAGAAGATCAACCTCGACGCGATCTCCGGTGTGGTCACCCCCACCCCTGACCCCGCGCCGACCGCCTGACATCACCGAACCTCACAGAAAGGCAGCATCGTGCTCCGTTCCCTCTACTCCGGAATCTCCGGCCTCCGCTCGCACCAGACCATGCTGGATGTGACCGGCAACAACATCGCCAACGTCAACACCACGGGCTTCAAGGCGTCCGCCGTGCAGTTCGAGGACACCCTCTCCCAGCTGGTGCGCGGCGCCGGCGGCGGCCAGGGCGCGGCCGGCGGCACCAACCCGGCCCAGATCGGCCTCGGTGTGCTCGTCGCCGGCATCTCCACCAACTTCACCCAGGGCGCTGCGCAGGCGACCGGCCGCGCCACCGACATGATGATCAACGGCGACGGCTTCTTCGTCACCAAGGTCGGCGGCGAGACCCTCTACACCCGCGCAGGCTCGTTCGACCCGGATGCGCAGGGTCGCCTGGTCGGCCCGGGCGGCGCGATCCTGCAGGGCTGGAACGCGGTCAACGGCGTCATCCAGCAGGGCGGCGCGCTCGGCGACGTAACCATCCCCCTGAAGGCCGTCGCCCCCGCCTCCGCCACCACGACGGGCACCGTCACCGGCAACCTGCCGTCCGGCGCAGCGCTCGGCGACCAGCTCGTCCGCGACGTGAAGGTCTACGACTCCACCGGCGTCGCCCGCACCCTGTCGCTCACCTTCACCAAGACCGGCGCAGGCTGGAACGTGGCAGGCACCGACGGCACGGCCACCGGCACCAGCACGCTCGCCTTCAACAACGGCGTGCTCACCGGCCCGGGCAGCATCACGGTCGGCGGCGTCGCGGTCGACCTCAGCGCCGTCACCGGATATGCCGACCTCACCACGGTGGCGTTCAAGGAGCAGAACGGCCGCCAGGCCGGAACGCTCGAATCGTTCAGCCTCTCCCAGGACGGCACCCTCATCGGCCTGTTCTCCAACGGCGACAAGCAGGCGGTCGGCCGCATCGCCCTGGCCACCTTCGTCAACCCGGGCGGCCTCGAGAAGGCGGGCGGCTCCGGCTACCGCGCCTCCGTCAACTCCGGCAACCCGCAGCTCGGCGGCCCCGGCGACGCCGGCCTCGGCTCCATCCAGGGCGGCTCCCTCGAAATGTCCAACGTCGACCTGTCCCAGGAGTTCACCAACCTGATCGTCGCCCAGCGCGGCTTCCAGGCGAACGCCCGCATCATCACCACCTCGGACGAGGTGCTCCAGGAGCTCACCAACCTGAAGCGGTAGTGCGTCGGGACGCGCAGCGTCTCACGCCAGAGGGCCTCCGGCGACACGCCGGGGCCCTTCTGGCTTGTCCGGGCAGCGGGCGTCACCATTCCGGCACGTCGACGCCCAGCCACCTCCCCAGGTCAGCGATCTCTGAGTGGACAGCGGCGTGTTCGTCTTCGTCGAATGGCTCGAACTCGTGAACGGCTGTGACTCTCAGTTCGTCGTGCTCGGGGTCGATTTCGGCGTCGAGCATTCCCACGAACCGGTCGCCCAACAGGATCGGGTGGGCGAAGTATCCGTACTTTCGCTGCGGCTTCGGCTTGAACTGTTCGAGCACGTAGTCGAACTCGAAAATCTCGCGCAGCCGGGGGCGATCGAAGAGCATGCCGTCGTACGGGCTGAGGAACGCGGCGCGGCCGCCTTCGTCATCCTCGAGCGCTGCGAGCGCCTCGGGGTCGACGCGCCATTTCTGGCGCATCCCGTCGATCATCGCCGGCTCGCCGGCCTCCCCGACGGGGGTCCAGGGGGATCGCTGCTTGGCGATGCCGGCCGCCTGGAGCCTGCGCTCGTTCAGTAGCCGTTCGGCCTCATCGTCGTCGAACTCCGGCAGATCGGACGGGTAGACGCGTTCGGCCAGATCCCAGCGTCGATGGCGACCCTTCCGTCCCGCAACGGCGACCTCGCCCTGCCGCTGAAGGAAGTCGAGCATGTGCACGACCTGGTTGGACCCCGACCAGCCGTCGGGCGGACGGGCGACGTCGGCGGTGTCCGGGATCTCGCTGGCCAGCAGCGGACCTTCGGCCCGCAATCGCGCGAGGACGTCGGTCCGGAAACGGTCGTTGGCCTCCAGCCACTGGCGGCTGCTCTCCCTGCGCGGCCAGCGCCGCATGGCCGGCAGCATCAGCGGAAGCAGGCTCACCGGACGGAAGGCTCCGTCGAACTCGAACAGTAGCCGATCCGATTCGACGGCCTTCGCAAGCTGGCCTCCGTCGTACGCGGAGCCGATCCGCGACCAGAGGATGGTGTGCTCCGCCGGCGCGATGGTGGCCGTCGGGTCGATCTTGATGGCACCGAGCTGCTCGGCGATCCCGACGACATCGTCAGGGCGATCGGCGTCCAGCAGCTGCGCCTGCACGGCGATGCGGCGGGCCTGGTCTCGGGTGAGCCGGTGCATCACGGAGTCCCCGCTCTCTCCTCACTGCAGGCAGAACTCGTTGCCCTCGGGGTCGCGCATCATGATCGCGAACTCCTCGAACGGGCCCCACGAACCGATGAGCGGCTTCTCGACCGTCGCGCCGAGGGACACGAGCCGGTCGCGTTCGGCCTCCAGCTCGTCGCGGGATGCTTGACGGTCGTCGAACGGCGTGATGTCGATGTGCATCCGGTTGCGTTGCCTGCGCTCGTGGCGGTAGCGGGTGAAGTAGAAGCGCTGGTGGCTGCGGTCCCCGTCCCAGGCGACGGCGCGGGAGGCGATCGCGTCGTCGTCCAGCCCGTTGGCCTTCAGCATGGCGAGCTCGTCGTCCGACCATCCTGTCGGCTCCGGATAGCCCATGGCCGCGCTCCAGAAGCGGGCGAGGGCCGCAGGGTCCTCCGCGTGGATGGTGACGTTGGCGATGCGCGCGGTCATGAGTAGAGGGTATGACCTCCGCAGCCCGGCGAGAAGGCGTCGGAGGCGTTGAGGGCCGCCCGCCGACCGTATGCTCGTCCCGTGCCCATCATCCGCGAGCTCGGCCCGACCATCCTGGGCGTGCTGCTGCTCGCCGCGCTGGCCACCGTCGTGCTCACGGTGTACCGGGTGCCCCGCCGGTGGGCTCCGCTGCTGGCGATTCTGCGCGGGGCGCTGCAGCTGGCGGTCATCAGCCTGATCCTGGCGGGGGTCATCACCAGTCCGGTGTGGGTGGCGCTCGCCCTGCTCGTCATGTTCTCCGTGGCCGCCGCGACCGCGACGAGACGGGTCGGCTGGTCGGTCGACCACGCGACCATGATGGGCGTCGCTATGGCGACCGGCATCGTCGTGACGCTCGCCGTCGTGTTCCTCACCGGGGCCATCGAGTTCTCCGCCCGGTACGCGCTCGCGATCGGCGGCATCGTGATCGGGAACGCCATGAGTATCGCGACACTCACCGGACGCCGCTTCACCGAGGCGACCATCGACCACTGGGATGAGGTCGAAGGCTGGCTCGCGGTCGGCGCCACCCCCAGGCGGTCCACCCTCGAACTGGCGCGCGGCGCCGTCTACTCCGCGCTCATCCCGTCGGTCGACCAGACCAAGACGACCGGCCTCGTGACGTTGCCCGGCGCGTTCGTCGGCGCCATCTTCGGCGGGGTGTCACCGCTCGAAGCCGGACGGTTCCAGGTGGTGGTCCTCGCGGCGATCATGGCGGCGGGGTCGATCACGGCGGTCATCGTGTCCGCCTGGCTGGCGCCGGTGCGGACGCGGCCGGTCGTGCTGGACTGAGCGCGGAAGCTACCCGGATGCCGTGGTCGTCGACCCGAGCACCTGCGGGATGAGTTTCCGGATGGCGTCCTCC
This sequence comes from Leifsonia araucanica, assembly GCF_051161895.1. Classification (NCBI taxonomy): domain Bacteria; kingdom Bacillati; phylum Actinomycetota; class Actinomycetes; order Micrococcales; family Microbacteriaceae; genus Leifsonia; species Leifsonia araucanica. Next base: position 2,742,083 of record NZ_JBMBTW010000002.1, on the reverse strand, counting down.
TGGTTCGACAGGACCACCACATCCACTCGGCGGTTGAGGGCGAGATCGGCGTCGGTCGTTCCGGTGGCGCTGGCGAGCGGCCGGGCCGAACCGTAGCTGAGGGCGACGATGCGTTCCTGGGGGAAGCCGTCCGTCTCCACCAGGTGACGCAGCACGCTCGTCGCGCGCCCGGCGGACAGCTCCCAGTTGGTCGGGTACGGGGCGCCAGGCTGCCGCAGGTCGGCGTGGCCTTCCACGGACACCTGGTACGGCGTCGGCGTGAGCACGGGGCCGATGTCGTTGAGCACCTGCGTCGCCTGCACGCTCAGCTCCGCACGGTTGGAGGCGAAGAACGTCTCGTTCCCCACCAGCCCGATCGTGAGGCCGCGTGCGTCGATGCGCAGCTGGACGGCATCCTGCAGTCCGTCCTTGGTCAGCGCGGCCAGGATGCGGTCCTTCAGGTCTTTGAGGTTCTGCGCCTCCTGCTGGGCGAGGGCCAGGTCGGTGTTCTTGCCCTTGTCGTCCACCTGGGACGGCGGCACGATCACGCCGGTGGCCGTGTCGATCTTCTGCGACTTCACCTGCCCGAACCCGGTCGCCAGCGAGTCTTTCAGCTCGGCGAACTTCTTCTGGTCCACCGTCGACATCGCGAACAGCACGATGAACATGCACATGAGCACGGTGACCATGTCCATGTAGGAGGCCATCCAGCGCTCCTCGTTCTCGTGCTCCTCCTCTGGCTCGTGCTTGCGACGGCGGCGTGCGGACATCGCTACGCGGCTTCCTTGAGCTTCTCGGGCTTGGGTTCTTTGGCGTCCTTCTTGCTGCTGCCGGCATCCGGGACCATCGCGCGCAGGCGCTCGCCGAGGAGGCGCGGCTGGCTGCCGGACTGCACGGCGAGCACGCCCTCCATCAGCAGGGTCATGCGCTCCACATCCAGTTCGGACAGCCTGCGGAGGCGGGCGCCGAGCGGCAGCCAGAGGAAGTTGGCGGACAGCAGACCCCACAGGGTCGCCACGAACGCGCTCGCGATCATCGGCCCGAGCTCGCCGGGCTCCGCCAGGTTCTCGAGCACGTGGGTGAGCGAGACGACCGTTCCGATGATGCCGATCGTCGGCGCGTAGCCGCCCATGCCGCTGAAGAACTTGGCCGCGACCCTGTCCTTCTTCGACTTGGTGGCGATCTCGTCCTCCAGCAGCACGCGGAGCTCGTCCCCGTCCGTGCCGTCAGCGATGTTCTGCAGCGCGCGCTTGAGGAACGGGTCGTCGATGGTGTCCGCTTCCTGCTCCATTGCGAGCAGGCCGTTGGCGCGGGCCTTCTCCGCGAGGTCGACGACCTGGTCGATGACCTGCTGCGGCGGCTCGATCTTGCCCCGCAGTGCACGCGGGATGGACTTCATGGCCACCATGAAGTCTTTGAGCGTCCCACTGGCGATGCCGACGGCGAACGTGGCGCCGAAGACGAGCACCATCGGAGCGGGAAGCACGAGGGCGCTGAGGTGCGCGCCCTCCATCGTCACCATGGCGACGACGGCGCCGAACGCCAGGACGATGCCGATTATGGTTGCGGGATCCATTACTTCTTCCTTGCGCGGAGGGGAACGGTCCGAGCTTCGGGATGCTCGCGGTGCGCATCCGGGGCCTCGTCGTCACGGCCGGTGTCCGCGGGGGGAACCAGGCCGAGCTGCGGGGCGCCGGAGGGGCGCGTGTTCGCGGTGGGCAGATCGTGGGCGAGCGCGATGACCCGCGCCCGGTATGCGGCGATCTTCTCGATGACCTCGGACATGCTCTCCGTCACGATGAACTTCGCGCCGTCGACCATCACGAGCGTGGTGTCCGGGCTCGCGTGGATGCGCTCGATGAGGTCGGGGTTGACCGCGAACTGGCTGTCGTTCAGTCGGGTGACGACGATCATGAGGGCGAATCCTGGTCTCGGCTCCGGGTGAGCCGTCACAGGGTCACTATCGGCCGGAGGGGGCAGGACGTAAGGCGCGTGCAGCCTGAAGCCGCGGGTCGGAGGATTTCTTGGCGCGTTCGCCTCGGTCCCTAACGCATCCCCCCTCCCCGCCGATAGTCGGCACCGTGACCACCCTGCACGCTCCTGAGACTGCGCCTGAGGCGCCGGTGTACGACTTCCGGCGTCCGACGACGCTGGCGCGCGAGCACTCGCGGGTGCTCGAGCTCGCGTTCGAGACGTTCGCGCGGCAGTGGGCGACGCAGTTGACCGCCAAGGTGCGGGTGCTCAGCCAGGTGGAGTGCGAGTCCGTCGCCATGCAGACGTACGACGAGTACGCCGCATCGCTGCCCGCGACCACCGCGATGGTGCTCTGCGAGCTCGACGGCATCGCGCCGAAGGGCGTCATCCAGTTCCCGACCGTCGCCGCCCTGTCCTGGGTGAACGCGATGCTGGGCGGAACGGGCAACCCGGTGGATGCCGAGCGCACCTTCACGCAGATCGAGCACGCGCTCGTTCGGCGCCTGATGGACGACGCGCTCGAAGACCTGCGGTATTCGCTGGGCGCCCTGCTGGTCACGCCGATCGGCGTCGACGCCATCCAGTACAACTCGCAGTTCGCGCAGGCGGCGGCCACCGCGGAGCTGATGATCGTCGCCACCTTCGAGCTGCGGGTGGGGGAGAACGTCGCACCGGCGACACTCGCCCTTCCCGCCATCGTCCTGCTCCCTCAACTGGGGGAGACCAACCCGACCAGCAGTGCCGACGACGCACGCGAGCTTCTGGATGCGCAGCTCGCCCACGTGCCCGTCGACGTCTCCCTGCGGCTCACCCCCGCGCGGGTCAAGCCGAGCGTCGTGCTCGGGCTCGCCGTCGGCGACCTGCTCCCGATCCCGCATCCGCAACACCGACCGTTCGATCTCGCCGTCGGGGGCCACCCCGTCGCCGGTGCAGCGCTGGGCTCCAGCGGCTCGCGCCTGGCGTGCGTGATCGTGAACACAGAGGACTGACAGACCATGAGCATGACCACCACCGGTACGGCGTCCGCCCTGAGCGCATCCGATGCGCTCGCCGCGGCGAACGCCCTCGTCGGCGTCCTGCCGACGGGCACGCCGCTGACCCCGCGCCTGCACACGCTCGGCGCGTTCGCCGGGGCGACCGGCAGCGCCGTGGTCGCCAGCTTCGTCGGCGCCGTGTCCGCCGATCTGGCCGTCGTGCTGCTGGATGCGCCGAGTATCGTCGACGACGCGGCGGACGGTTCGCCCGTCGTCGCCATCCAGGATGTGCTGCAGCCGGCCATCGAGGCGGCCAGCGACACGCTCGGCGCCGGGGTGCTCGACGACGCGCGGGTCGAGGACGCGACCCAGCTGTTCGAGGACGCTGGAACCGTCGTGTTCGAGCTGGCCGGCGCATCCGGGATCGTCGGCTGGTTCGCCATCCGGGGACGTGCGAGCGCGAACGAGCGCGACCTCGGCTCGGGGTCGATCGCGGGGAAGCTGGGCCGCATCAGCAACGTCGAGATGGCGTTGACCGTGGAGATCGGCCGCACCAGGATGCCCGTGCGCGACGTGCTCGCGATGGAGCCCGGCGCGGTCATCGAACTGGACCGCTCCGCCGGGTCTCCCGCGGACGTGCTGCTCAACGGCCGTCTGATCGCGCACGGCGAGATCGTGGTCGTCGACCAGGACTACGCGGTGCGCATCACCAAGATCCTCGACGCTTCGGAAGACCTGGACTGACTTTTCGTGGACACCCTGTTCGTCGCCTTGCGCGTTCTCGTCGTTCTCGGCGTGATCGTCGCCCTGCTCTGGTACGTGCAACGGCGCGTCACCAAGGGCAAGCGCGGTGTGCGCCGCGGCAACGCCGTGACCGTGGTCGGCCGCCAGGGCGTCGGCTCGAAGGCGTCGGTCGTCGTGGTGGATGTGGACGGCACCCGGTTCGTGCTCGGCGTCACGGAGCGGAACGTCAACGTGCTGGCCTCCGGTGACCGCCCGGTCGACCTGGAGGCGGAGGTCACCCCGATCGCCCGCGTGCGGCAGACGTTCGCCAAACCTCTCAACCCGCAGAGCCAGCTCGACCACCAGACCCCCATCGAAGACCACCCCGTGACCACCCAGGACGACGCGCAGGATGCGCTCCCGTCCGCAGCAGCAGGACGGCAGGTGGGCGCCGTGAAGCCCGCGAAGAACACCAGGCAGGATGCCGATTACCTGACGGCGCAGGGACGCGCCTCCGTATTCGACGAGGCCCTCAAGGGCTCGATCCTGTCACCGGCAACGTGGAGGCAGGCGAGCTCGGCGGTGCGGCCCAAGAAGTGATCGCCGCGGCCGGGCGGCTGATCCGCTCCCCACGGTTCGTGATCGCGATCGTGCTCGCCGTCATCTCGGCGGTCGCGATGGTGCTGCTCACGGCGAACGTCGCGCACGCAGCCCCGCTGCCGATGGTCCCTGAGCCGGTCCCCACCCCGACCGGTCCGGCCGGTCCCGGCGGAGGCACCGGCGGGGTCACCATCGACATCAACGGACCGAACGGGACACCGTCCGCGGCCATCCTGACCCTGCTGGGCATCACCCTGCTGTCCGTCGCGCCCGCACTGCTGCTGATGATGTCGTCGTTCACCAAGATCTTCGTCGTCCTGGCTCTCACCAGGAACGCCCTCGCGCTGCCGTCGATCCCGCCGAACCAGGTGCTCGCCGGCCTCGCCCTGTTCCTCAGCCTGTTCATCATGAGCCCGGTGCTGATCGACATCAACAACACGGCCGTTCAGCCGTACCTGAACGGCCACATCGACTTCACCGCGGCGGTGCATCTGGCCGAGGGGCCGTTGCGGGGCTTCATGCTGGCGCACGTCCGCGAGGAGGACATCGCGCTGATGACGCGTGCGGCCGGGCGCCCGAACCCGGCGAGCCCGTCCGCCGTCCCGATGCTCACCCTCATCCCGGCGTTCATGATCTCGGAGCTGCGGGCCGCGTTCATCATCGGCTTCGTGATCTTCGTGCCGTTCCTGGTGATCGACATGGTCGTCTCCGCCGCGCTGATGTCGATGGGCATGATGATGCTCCCGCCGGTGATGATCTCGCTGCCGTTCAAGATCCTGCTGTTCGTGCTGGTGGATGGCTGGGGTCTCGTCATCACGAGCCTCATCACGAGCTATCGGGGTGGCGGATGAACGCGAACGCGGTCCTCGACATCGCCATGCAGGGCCTGATGATCACCGCCAAGCTGGCCGCCCCGATCGTGGTCACGGCGCTCGTGGTCGGCTTCGCCATCTCCCTGGTGCAGTCGATCACCCAGATCCAGGAGGTGACGCTCTCGTTCGTGCCGAAGGCTGCGGCTGTCGGCGTGGCCCTCATCGTCTGCGGGCACTGGATGATCTCCGAGCTGATCACCTTCACGAACGTGCTCTTCGAGAAGATCCCGTCTCTGCTGGGCGGCGGCTGATGTACATCCCCATCGACCTGTCCACCATCGAGGCCATCGCGCTGGCGTCGCTGCGCATGGTCGCGTTCCTGGTGATCGCGCCGCCGTTCTCCTACAACGGCATCCCCGCCCAGATCAAAGGGATGCTCGCCATCGGCCTCGCCGTGGCCGTCGCCCCGCGGGTCGCCGCCGGGTACCACTCCGCCGACATCGGGATGTTCCTCGTCGACCTGCTGCGGGAGCTCGCGGTCGGCGCGACGCTCGGCTTCCTCGTCTACCTGGTGTTCGCCGCCGTGCAGTCGGCCGGCAGCCTGGTGGACCTGTTCGGCGGCTTCCAGCTTGCGCAGGCGTTCGACCCGCAGTCGATGATCAACGGGGCCCAGTTCACCCGGCTGTTCCAGATGACGGCGCTGGCGCTGCTGTTCGCATCCGGTGCGTACCAGTTGATCATCGGCGGGCTGATCCGCTCGTACGACGCCATCCCGCTGGCGGCGGGCATCGACCTCTCCGACCCCGCCAAGCAGATGGTCACCGGGGTGACGCAGATGTTCGTGGCCGCCGTGCAGATCGCCGGGCCGCTGATCGTGGTGCTGTTCCTGGCCGACGTCGGCCTCGGCCTGCTCACGCGCGTGGCACCGGCGCTCAACGCGTTCTCGCTCGGTTTCCCGCTGAAGATCATGCTCACGGTCGTGCTCTCCGCGGTGCTGTTCGTTGCGTTGCCGGGGGTCGTCGAGGGCCTGACCGGTACTGCTGTCAAGACGATGCTGGGGGTGGGCCGATGAGCGACGCGCAGGAACGCACAGAACAGGCGACCGACAAGCGGATGAAGGAGGCCCGCGAGAAGGGCCGCCTCGGCAAGTCGATGGACCTCACCGCGTGGGTGGGCGTCGGGGCGGCGGCCGTGATGCTGCCGTTCACCATCGGGCTCGGCAGCAGCGCGGGCGTCGACCAGCTGTTCACCGTGCGCTCCATCATCGAGAACCCGGACCCCGCGGCAGCGTTGCAGGCCCTCGGGGACGGGCTCGGCAGCATCCTGGGCACCATCGGCCCGCTGCTGGCTGTCGCCGCCATCGCGATCATCGGCGCGGCGGCCGCCCAGGGCGGCGTGCACCTCAAGAAGCTCGAGGGCAAGTACGAGCAGTTCAACATCGTCAAGGGCGTCGCCAGGGTGTTCGGGATGCGCGCGCTCTGGGAGGGCGCGAAGACCCTGCTCAAGTCCGCGGTCGTCGCCGTCGGCCTCTACCTCGTGGTGCAGGGGCTCATGCCCGTGCTGCTGACCGCGGGCAGCCTGTCGCTGAACTCCCTGCTCGCCGCCGCGACCAGCGGGGCGACCGGCCTGCTGCAGGCCGCGGTCGGCGCCGGCCTGGTGCTCGCGGGGCTCGACGTGCTCGTCGTGATGCGCCGCAACCGCAAGCAGACCCGCATGACCAAGCGCGAGGTGCGCGACGAGCAGAAGAACAGCGACGGCGACCCGCTGATCCGGTCGCAGCGCCGCTCCCGCCAGCTCGCGATGAGCCGCAACAGGATGATCGCCGCCATCGCGATGTCGGATGTGGTGCTCGTCAACCCGACGCACATCGCCATCGCCATCAAGTACGAGCCCGGCAAGTCGGCCCCGCGCGTGGTCGCGAAGGGCTCCGGCACGGTCGCGCAGCGCATCCGCGAGAAGGCGGAGGAGGAGCGCGTGCCGATCGTGAAGGACATCCCGCTCGCCCGCGCGCTGCACGCCGGATGCCAGCTGGGCGACGAGATCCCCGTCGACCTCTACAACCAGGTGGCGAGGGTGCTCGCGTTCGTCATGTCGCTGAAGGCCCGCGGCTCCGCATACGGAACCCACACCATGACCCCGATCCTGGGAGGCATCTGATGAGATCGACCACCACCAAAGTCGCCGTGCCCATCGGGGTCGTCGGCATCATCATGCTGCTCGTGGTCCCTGTGCCCGCCTGGCTGCTGGACACGCTCATCATCGTCAACATCATGCTGGCGCTGGTCATCCTGCTCACCACGATGTTCGTCAAGAAGCCGCTCGACTTCTCGGTCTTCCCGTCGCTGCTGCTGGTGGCGACCCTGTTCCGGCTGGGCCTCAACGTCGCATCCACCCGCCTGGTGCTCGGCGACGGATACGCCGGCCAGGTCATCCAGGCGTTCGGGCATGTGGCGGTGGGCGGCTCCATCATCATCGGCGCGGTGGTCTTCCTCATCCTGATCGTCATCCAGTTCATCGTGGTCACGAAGGGTGCCGAGCGCGTCGCGGAGGTGGGCGCCCGCTTCACCCTCGACGCCATGCCCGGCAAGCAGATGGCGATCGACGCCGACCTCAACGCCGGGCTCATCACCGAGGAGCAGGCCCGCACCCGCCGCGCAGAGGTGTCGGCGGAGGCGGACTTCTACGGGGCGATGGACGGCGCATCCAAGTTCGTCAAGGGCGACGCCATCGCGGGCATCCTGATCATCGTCATCAACGTGGTCGGCGGCATCGCCATCGGCATGATCCAGCGCGGCATGGAGATCGGCGACGCGGTCAACTCGTACACGCTGCTGACCATCGGTGACGGCCTGGTCACGCAGATCCCCGCGCTTCTGATGGCGGTCTCCACTGGCATGATCGTCACCCGCTCCAACGCGGAGGCCGACATCGGCACGACGGCGAGCGGACAGCTCAGCCAGTCGCGCAACGCCCTGACCATCGCCGGATGCGCAGCCATCGTGATGGCGCTCATCCCCGGGATGCCGCCCATCCCGTTCGTGCTGGTCGGCGCGTTCCTGATCCTCGCGGCGCAGCGGCTCAAGAACTCGCAGGCCGCCGCGAAGAAGGCGCAGGCGGCGCAGGCCGCCGTCGCGAACGCGGGCAAGGGGGAGACCACGGACGACCTGCTGGAGCAGATGCGCGTCCACGCCCTCGAGATCACCCTCGCGCCCGACCTGGTCGACATCGTCAGCGGGGCATCGGACGACCTGCTCGCCCGGGTGCGCGCCCTGCGCCGCAAGATCGCGCTCGAACTGGGCATCATCGTGCCGCCGGTGCGCACCAGGGACAGCGCGGACCTGCCGCCGTCCACCTACGTCATCAAGATCGCCGGCGTGGAGGCCGGGCGCGGTCAGGCGCCGAGCGGGCGGGTGCTCGCACTCGGCGACGCACTGGATGCGCTGCCCGGCACCCCGACGGTCGAGCCGGTCTTCGGGCTGGGCGCGAAGTGGATCCCGAGCGAGATGCGGCACAGCGCCGAGCTCGGCGGAGCGACCGTGATCGACCGCGTCTCCGTGCTCATCACGCACCTGTCGTCGATCATCACCGCGAACGCGGCCAGGCTGCTCACCCGCGAGGACGTGCGCCAGCTCACCGAGGGCGTCAAGCAGGTGAGCCCGTCCGCTGTGGACGAGCTCATCCCGAACCTGCTGACCCTCGCCGAGGTGCAGCGGGTGCTGCAGGGGCTGCTGATCGAGCAGGTCGCGATCAACGACCTGCCGCGCATCCTGGAGGCTCTCGCGCTGCGGGCGAAGACCTCGAACGACCCGGAGGGGCTGGTCGAGGCTGCGCGGTCCGCCCTCGGCCCTGCGGTCGTCGCACCGCACCTGGACGGGTCGACGCTGCGGGTCATCATGATCGACCCCGGCCTCGAACAGGCCATGCTCGAAGGTCTGCGGCCCTCGGAGTTCGGCACGCAGATCGTGCTCGACCCCGTGCGGCTCGAAGCGGTGCTCAGCTCGCTGCGGCAGACGGCCGCGCAGCTGGACGACCAGGGCGTCTCGGCGATCCTGGTCTGCGCCCCCGCTCTGCGACCGGCGATCCGGCGGCTGGTGGCCGGGCAGCTGAGCGGCCTTGCGGTGCTGTCGTACCAGGAGGTCACGTCCGTGCCTGCGCAGATCGAGACGGTGGGGGTGGTGCGCGTTGTGGAGCCGATCGCGGCCTGAGTGGGTGGACGCCGCGGAGTACGGCGGCGACCCCGAGGAGGAGGTGCTGCCCGCGGTGTCCACCTCGTCGGCGGCGTTCGCGGCGATCCTCGACGATCTCGTGCGCGTGGTGGGGGAGACGGAGTCCGGTGCCCTGGCGCCGGAGACGCAGGAGGCGCCGGAGAGGACCGCGTCGCCGGAGCTGGATGAGCGGTTGCAGGCCGCGCTCGTAGCCCGGCAGGAGGCCGCGGAGGCCGTTCCGGTCTCACCGCCCGCACCGCCCGCGCCCGCACCGCCCGCCTCGCCCCCGCGCGCGTCCGCCCCGCCCGCCCGCCTGCGCGGACGCGGCGACCTCACGCTCGTCGTCGGCCTCGGCGCGGACGCCGTCTCCGCATCCCGTGTCTTCTCCGCGTCCGTCGACGACGCCGAGGTGCGCCCGGGCGGCTGCTCCCGCGCCGCCGCCCCGCGCGTCGACGACCGCCGCGGCGCACTCCGCGCCCGGGCGGACGGCGTGCGCAGGGAGCGCTCGGTGATCGCCGCATACGGCCTGGAGCACGGCGCGGACGACGTGCCCGCGCTCGCCGAATCGCTCGCGGGGATCGCGCCCGATCAGGTCTGGGTGGCCGTCGACGCGTCCCGCAAAGCCGAGGACACCGCCGCCTGGGTGGCCGCAGTGGATGCGGTGCTCGCGGTCGACGGGATCGCCGCATCCGGCGCCGCCTTCACCAGCACGCCGGAGTCGGTGGACGCGCTGGGCTTTCCCGTCCTGTGGCTGGACGACGCGCCCCGCTAGGCTGAAGCAATGCTGGTATTGACGCGCAAGGTCGGGGAGCGGGTGCTCATCGGCGACGACATCGTCGTGACGATCCTGGATGCGCGCGGCGACGGCATCCGGATCGGCATCGACGCACCGCGCGGGGTCCGCATCCAGCGCGACGAGGTCATCCGCGCGATCACCGAGGCCAACCAGCAGGCGACAGAATCCGCGGCGACCACGGTCGACCCGGAGGCCGTCATCAAGAAGTCGCTCGGCCTCGACTGACCGGCCGTCGTTTCGGCGTGGGCGTCAGCTCAGCCACTCGAAGTAGAACGTCCCGACGCCGACCGCGATGAGCACGCCGGCGATGATCCAGAACCGGACGACGATGGTCACCTCTGCCCATCCCATCAGCTCGAAACTGTGGTGGATCGGCGTCATCGGGAACAGGCGCCTGCCGTGCGTCGCCTTGAAGTACGCCCGCTGGACGATGACCGAGCCCGCCTCGATGACGAACAGGCCGCCGATCAGGATGAGGAGGAGCTCGGTGTGGGACTCGATCGCCAGGGCGCACAGCGCACCGCCGAGGCCGAGGGATCCCGTGTCGCCCATGATGATCTTCGCCGGGTTGGTGTTCCACCACAGGAAGCCGATGAGTGCGCCGCAGATGGCTGCGGCCACCACGGCGAGGGAGAGCGGATCGCTCGTCGGGTAGCACCTGGCCAGGTTCTCCGGCCGGATGTTCGCGTTGGAGCAGGACTGGTTGAACTGCCAGAAACCGATGAGCACGTACGAGCCGATGGCGAGGATGGATGCGCCGGTCGCGAGGCCGTCGAGCCCGTCGGCGAGGTTCACGCCGTTCGTGGTCGCCGAGGCGAGGACGTTCACCCAGATCAGGTAGAGCACGATCCCGACCACCGGCACCGCCGTCGCGATGCGCGCCAGGTCGAGTGCGGGGATGTCACGCACAGCGGAGATCGCCGTGGACGCGGGGGTGTGCCCTGAGACATCCGGGAACTGCAGGGCGAGCACGCCGAACACGGTCGCGACGACCGCTTGGCCGCCGATCTTGGCCCAGCCGCCGAGCCCCAGGCTGCGCTGGTTGTGCACCTTGAGGAAGTCGTCGACGAACCCCACCGCCGCCATCCCGACGAACATGAGTAGCACCAGGAGCGACGACGGCGAGATGCCGTCTCCACCGTTGACGAGTGCGGCGACGAAGAACCCGAACAGCGTCGCCAGCAGGATGACGATGCCGCCCATCGTCGGCGTGCCCCGTTTGGAGTGGTGCGATTGCGGGCCGTCGTCCCTGATGAACTGGCCGAGTTCGAGCCGCGTGAACAGCCGGACGAAGAGCGGTGTCAGAAAGAGCGAGAAGGCGAGCGCGAGCGCGCCGGCCAGAAGAAGAGTCCCCACGGCTGCAAGTCTGGCAGTCGACCCGGCAGAATACTGGCATGACAGTCCTTAGGACCGAGCGCGGCCTCGACAGGCTCGTCAACTTCTCCGACGCGGCGGTCGCCATCGCGATCACCCTGCTGATCCTGCCGCTCGTCGACGTGGCGGTGGACATCGAGCACCAGTCGGTCGGCGCGTTCATCGGCGACCATCAGGGCGAACTGCTCGGCTTCGGCATCTCGTTCGTGGTGATCGGCCGGTTCTGGATCATCCACCACCAGGTCTTCGAACGGGTCCGCGACTACTCGATCACGATGATCTGGCTCAATTTCCTCTGGCTGGCCTCGATCGTCTTCATCCCGTTCGCCACCAACCTCGTCTCCGCCATCGGGGGCGACCGCGGCGACGTGGATGCGGTCTACATCGGCAACATGGTGGTCGCGAGCCTCGCCATGTGGTTCATCGAGCTGCACCTGGTGCGGCATCCCGACCTGCTGAGGGAGGGCGCGCTCGAGCGCATCGACCTGCTGCGCAGCCTGTCCCCGACCATCCTGCTGGCTGTCGCCCTGGTGCTCGCGGTGCTCTTCCCCTCGGTGGGCCTGTTCTGGCTGCTCGTCCTGTTCCTCGGCAGGCCGCTGCACCTGCTCCTGCAGCTGCTGTTCCGGCGACGGGGTTCACAGGGAACGGCCTGAGGGCTACCGTCGGGGCGACACAGTCAGGAGAACCGATGCGTCCCAAGTTTTTGCTCATCCTCGTGATCGCGGGCATCGCCTACGTCCTCGGCGCGCGCGCCGGACGTGAGCGCTACGACCAGATCACCTCGGCGGCCACGTCGTTCTGGAACGACCCCAACGTGAAGAAGGCGCGCTCGGAGGCCAAGAAGAACGCCGAGAAGGCGCGCAAGCTGGCCGCCAAGAAGCTCCGCTAGGCGCTCAGCCGACGGCCGCGGCGCGCTGCCGGGTGGGACCGGCGGCGAACGCCTCGATCGATTCGGGCCACGGACGCTCGGCCCGCCAGGAGAGTTCGGTCGCTATGCGCCCGGACGATGCGGTGATGTGACGCACATCCCCGAGCCGGTACTCGCCGGTGACGATCGGCGCCGGGCCTCCCGTCGCCTCCGAGAGCGCGCGGGCGAAGTCTCCGATCGTGCGTACAACGCCGCTGCCGACGTTGTACGCGCGGGCGGTGCCGTCCGGCCGGTCTCCCAGTCGCTCGACCGCACGCAGATTGGCATCGGCGACATCGCGCACGTCCACGAAGTCTCTGCGCTGGCCGCCGTCCTCGAACACGCGCGGCGGATGCCCGGCCGCGAGACTCGTGCGGAAGATCGAGGCGACCCCCGCGTACGGCGTGCCGATGGGCATCCGGGTGCCGAAGACGTTGTGGTAGCGCAAAGCCACGACGCGACCGTCCGTCGACCGGGCCCACGAGCGGGCGAGGTGTTCCTGCGCCAGCTTGCTGGCGGCGTACACGTTGCGCGGATCGACGGGGTCGTCCTCCGCGATGAGCAGGGGCTCCAGAGGCCGGCCGTCCGCGTCCAGGGGGTCGAAACGGCCCGCATCGAGATCGGCGACCGACCGTTCCGGGGGCTGTCGCACGACTCCGCCGTCGTAGTAGAGGCCCTCGCCGTAGACGACCATCGACGAGGCGAGCACGAGGCGGCGCAGCCCGGCATCCGCCATCGCCGCGAGCAGCCTCGCGGTGACACCGACGTTCGACGTGACGTAGTCCGGCGCGTCGGAGAAGTCGACGCCCAGCCCGACCTTCGCGGCCTGATGGCAGACGGCATCCACGGAGCGCAGTAGCCCGACGGAGGTGTCGCCCGCGTCCCCGACGACCAGGTCGACGTCGCCACGCAACCCGTCGAACCACTCCGGAACGGCGGCATCGGCGTGCACATCCGGCCGCAGGGAGTCGACGACCGTCACCCGCCAGCCGCGGTCGACGGCGCGTTCGACGATGTGCGAGCCGATGAAGCCGAGCCCGCCGGTGACGAGCAGGTGCGTCATCGGGCGTCCTCCAGCGCATCCCGTCGCACGGGCGCGGAGAGCACCCGCTCGACCGCTGCCTCCGGCATCAGCCGCCGGGCGCGGTATCCGTCCGGCACGGCCGCCACGGTCGCCGCGATGGCGGCCCGGATGCGCGGCCCGGCGTTCGCCATCCGCTCGAGCACCAGGGCGGCGTCCGCCGACTCCGCCGTGTCGCCGTCTGCGGTGCCCGCATCCGTGTCGGTGATGAACGAGATGGTCGCCAGGCCGATGTTCAGTTCCGCGGCGAGCACGGCCTCCGGATACTGGGTCATGTTGACGATGTCGGCCCCGGCCGCACGGAACCAGGCGGATTCCGCCCTGGTCGAGAACCGCGGCCCCTGGATGACCACGCTCGTCCCATCCGGGATCACCCGCTCGCCGAGCGCGCGCAGGGCTCCGACCGCGATCTCGTGCATGGCGGGGTCGAACGGGTCCGCGGCGGGCAGATGCTGCACATCCGTCCGGTCGAAGAACGTGTCCGGCCTGCCGTGGGTGCGATCGATGAGCTGGTCGGGAACGAGGAAGGCGCCGGGCGTCGCGCGCGCCGAGATGCCGCCGACGGCGGACGACGTCACGATGGCGCGCACGCCGAGCGAGGCGAGCGCCCAGACGTTCGCACGGTACGGCACCCGGTGCGGCGGCAGCGAGTGGCCCTCGCCGTGGCGGGCGATGAACGCCACCCGGCGACCGCCGAGCTCACCGATGGTCACCGGACCCGCCGGTGACCCGTACGGCGTGTCGACGGCGATGGTCTCGGCGTCTCCGCGCTCGAACAGCCGGTACAGGCCGGAGCCGCCGATCACTCCGATCGCTGCTGTTGTCATGGTGTCTCCTTCGTCAGGGATGCGGGTTCCAGCGTCGTCGCCGGGGGTCTGGTGGGTCGCCGTCGCCAGCGGACGACCGTGGCGCCGCCCGCGAAGACGGCGGCGGCGAGGATGACGAGCGTCGCCCCCGCCCCGCCGGGCACGAGCGTGCGCACGCTGAGCGCCAACGGCACCACGAGCCATTCCCAGCGGCGGCTGAGGGCGATGAACGGCACGAGGACCAGCGCGTACCAGGGGTAGGCCGGGCTCGCGATGAGCAGGACGGCGCCGACGGAGACGACCTGCGCGACCCACGGCTGCGCCGGGTCGGCGAACCACCACGAGGCGATCAGTACGGCCAGGATGAGCGCGGCGGCCACGACCGTCGCCGCGGCGCCCGGCAGCACGCCGGACAGCAGCGCGAAGCGGGAGCCGCTGTCGTAGCCCTCCTCGCTCAGGTACCCGGGGAGGTAGCCGAGGACTGACCAGCCCGTGATCGCGACGTATGGCACGTAGGTGAGCGCGAACGTGAGCACGGCCGAGGCGCCGACCCCGACCGGGCGTCGCCGGGCGAGGGGTGGGGCCGCGATGACCGGCACGAACTTGGTCGCCATCGCCAGCCCGATCCCCACACCGGCCAGCACGGCGCGCCCACGGCTCAGACCGTTGCGCGCGCTGCCGGAGACCGGCGCCGCTGCGAACGTGGCGGCCACGATGAGGAAGACGCCGAGCGCATCCACGTGGGAGTTGGTCACCGCCTCGGCCGCGACGAACGGCGACCAGCCCCAGACGGCGGCCCAGCGGACGTCGAGGCCGCGTCTGCGCATCCCGAGCACGAGCAGCACGGTGGTGGCAGAACTCAGCAGCAGACCGGCGATCTGCAGCGGAAGATACTCGGCGTCGTCGGGAACCACCGCACGCACCGCGGCGAAGAAGCCCTCGGCGACCGGCGGGTAGATGGTCGGCACGTGGGGGCGGTTCAGAGCGGTGCAGAGCGTCCCACCGCTCGGGATGCTCGTGGTCTGCTCGGTCCGCGAGCCGGCGCAGCGCTCCCCTCCGTCCGCGCCGTCGGCCGGGGCGGGGAACAGCCACGGCACCCGGTACTGCTCCAGTGCGTCGGACGCCGGCACGTGCGCGTACGGGGAGACGCCGTGGTTCTGCACGATGCCGTCCCAGGCGTAGCGCGCGGAGTCCGTGCTGAGGTTGGGCGGACCGGCCAGGGCGGCGACGCCGAGCGCTGCCGAGCCGGCGAGCACCAGGATGAGCGCGGCGCGACCGCGGACCAGCAGCAGCAGGAGGAAGGCCGCCACCGCGAGCGCCCAGGCCACACCGGTCGTGACGCCGAGCGTCGCTCCGCCGCCCGGCGCGAAACCGTCGACGGTCGCCGTCGACACAGCGGTGACCGTCACCAGCGCCGCGAGCAGCACGGAGACGGCCAGCACGGGCAGGACGGTGACCTTCACACCGAAAGTCTCACCGCTCCGCGCTGCCGCTGACCGCCGCTCGGGCACCTCGTTCGGGGATCGTAAGATTTGCCGCCGCCGCGAGCAGCCGGTCCGGATCACAATCGAGAGCATGTCGGTCACCGAGCGGCTTTCGGGCGTCATCGCCCAGCGGATGACGCGCGCCCAGGCGGTGCTCGCCGCGCCCGCCCGCACGGCACGAGCCACTGTGGTGATCGGCCGGCTGCTCGCCATCGCGTTCGTGATCTGCTTCGTCACCGGCGTCTACAGCCACCTGCTGCAAGAGCCGCTGCCCGGGATGCGGTTCCCCACCTGGCCGGACTTCTACGCTTTCACGCAGGGGCTGCACATCACCGTGGGCGTCGCGATCTTCCCACTGCTGCTCGGCAAGCTGTGGACGGTCTACCCCCGGCTGTTCGTCTGGCCGCCCATCCGGTCGGTGCGCGAGGCCGTCGAACGGGGCTCGATCGCGCTCCTCGTGTCGAGCGCGTTGGTGGAGCCGGTGATCGGGCTGATCAACACGTACCAGTGGTATCCCTTCCCGTTCCCCTTCCGTCAGACGCACTACGCACTGGCGTGGGTGCTCGTCGGCTCGATCGCCGTGCACATCGCCGTCAAGCTCCCGACGATCGCGCGGTACTGGCGCCGCAGGAGCCGGGCAGAGGATCGGAGCGTCACCGATGGCGGCTGACGACGGCATCACCCGCCGCGCGGTGCTCGGCACCATCGCAGCGTCCGCCGTGACCGCGGTGGCGCTCACGGCCGGACAGTCGTTCGGCTGGCTCGCACCGCTCAACCTCTTCGCCCCGCGCGTCCAGCGCCTCGGTCCGCAGGCGCTCCCCGTGAACGTGACGGCGAAGGCTGCAGGGGTGGTCACGACGGCGGGAGCGGACGACTGGCGGCTGACCGTCGCGAACGGCGCCAGCATCCGGCGCCTCACGCTCGCCGACCTGCACGGGATTCCCGCCGCTGCTGCCACGCTGCCGATCGCGTGCGTGGAGGGGTGGAGCACCACGGCCGACTGGGGCGGCGTGCGGATGCGCGACCTCCTGCGCCTGGTCGGCGCGCCGGCGGACGCGAGCATCCGGATCGCCAGCCTGCAGCAGCGCGGCCCGTACCGGGTGACGACGATGGGACCCGAGTTCGCCCAGGACCCCACGACTCTGGTCGCGCTCCGCCTCAACGGCGAGCCGCTCGACCTCGACCACGGCTATCCGGCCAGGGTAATCGCGCCGGGCAGGCCGGGCGTGCTGCAGACCAAGTGGCTGAGTTCCATCGAGGTGCTGCCGTGACGGGGGCGCGACGCCTCGTGGCGGCGGTCGGCATCGCGCTGATCGGATGCGGGGTCGTCTTCTTCGCCATCGACCTGACCATCGGGGAGATCGCCGGAGTGGTCGTCTGGCTCGCCGGCGCGGTGATCATCCACGACGCGGTGCTGGTGCCCGTGGTGACAGCCGTGGATGCTGTGCTGCGCCGTGCCGGTCGGCGGCTGCCGTCCGCGGTCGTGATGGTCGTCGAGCTCGGGCTCGCGGTCGGCGCCCTGCTGACGGCGATGGTCGTTCCTGAGGTGATCGCGCAGGCGCGCGGGCCGAGAAACCCGACGGTCGTGCCCGGCGACTACGGCCAGAGGCTCGCCGTGCTCTGGGTGGCGATCGTCGTGCTGGTCGCGCTCGCCTCTGCGGTCATCGGCTGGCGAGCACGAAGGTCCGCCCGCCGGTCTCGACGGTCCTGACGTTCATCCCGAGCTCTGTAGCGAACGCGCCGGCAGCGTCCGCACCGACCTCCGCCCACGGGAACCAGGCGCTCCGCCCGCCGGAGGGATGCACGAGCTGAGCGTCGAAACTGGCGAACCTGGACGGTTCGGCGTGCGTCTCCACGAGCATCCGGCCGCCGGGACCGAGCATGGCAGACGCGCGCGCGAGCAGGAGCCGCGGGTCGCCGCCGATCCCGATGTTGCCGTCGAGCAGCACAGCGGCGCCCCACGCGCCCTCGGCGGGAAGCCGGTCGAAGACCGAGCGACGCAGCACGGGCAGCCCGAGCGCCCTGGCGTGCGAGACGGCCGCCGAGGAGATATCGATGCCGAGGGCGAGCCGCCCGGCCTCGATGGCCGCGCGCACGATCCTGCCGGGCCCGCAGCCGATGTCGAGCACAGGGCCGGAGGTCAGGCCGAGCAGCTGCCGCTCGTGCTCCGTCGCGTCGGAGAGGAAGAGCGAGACGTCGAGCGGCGTCGCGGCCCTGCCGTCCACGACGACGTCCAGCCGACCGCCTCCACCGCGGAGCGCGAGGTCGTACGGCTCCGCTCCACCGCGGCCGAACGCGGCCGTCCTGTCCCTGGTGAGCGACCCGACGGCACTCACGACGCGAACTCTCGGGTGCCGAGCGACCGGAGCAGCTGTGCCAGCGCGGGCGAGCGCCGGGCAGCGGCGGGAACGTCCGCCGCCGTGTCGATGTCGGTCAGCGGCGGGAGCAGCCGAACGCGCATCCCGGCCCCGGTCAGGCGTTCCAGTTGCCTGGCGCCGGTGTGGTCGGTGGACATCGGAACCCCGCGCACGAGAGCGCCGGCCGGTTCGCGCATCCCGAGGGCCCAGAAGCCGCCGTCGGTGGCCGGGCCGAACCAGGCGTCCGCGTCGCCGTTCCGCTCGCTCCACCCCGAGAACACCGGGTCGAACCAGCGGACGTCGACGTGCGGTGTGTCCATCCCGAGCAGCAGGAGCGGCTCGTCGACCGCGTCGAACAGCCAGGCGATCCGCTCGTCGAGGGAGCCGCCGGCCTGGGGCAGGAGCTCCCAGCCGGCCGCGCCCTCTGGGGCGGCGACGCCGTCGAAGTAGAGGATGCGCCTGGTCGAGGGGAGCGCCTCCACCGCCCGCAGCGTGTCCGCGAGCGCCGCGGCGGCGATCCAGGCGGCCTCCTCGGCGCTGAACTCCGGCTGCAATCGCGTCTTCACACGGCCGGGGATGCACTCCTTGGCGATCACGGCCAGCGCGGTCATCGCGCGTTCGCCGCGAGCCTGCGGCGCATGTCGACGACGGCCGTGAACGCACCGCCGACCGTGCCGGTCACCTTGGACCTCCCGATGCGGGGCAGATAGTCGACGTCCACCTGCCGCACCCGCCAGCCGGCCCGGTCGGCGCGGAGCACCAGCTCCACCGGGTAGCCGCTGCGGCGATCCTCCACGCCGAGGGCGAGCAGCGGGGCACGGTACGCGGCCCGCACGGGACCGAGATCCCGGATGCTCGCAGCGGTCTTGGCGCTGAGCATCCGGGCGAGCACCCCGTTGGCCGCGCGGGAGACGAGAGGCCAGGCTCGCGGCGAGGCCGGTCGTCTCCGCCCGATGGTCAGGTCCGCCGTCCCGGCGGCGACAGGGGCGACGAGCGAGGGGAACTGCGCGGGGCTGATCGTGCCGTCCGCATCGCTCACGATCACGATGTCGGCGTTCGAGGCCAGCAGTCCGGCATGAACGGCGGCACCGTAGCCGCGGCGCGGTTCGCAGACGACCTGCGCACCGGCGGCCATGGCGACAGCTGCGCTGCCGTCGGTGGATCCGTTGTCCACGACGATGGCGCCGTACCCGGGAGGGAGCGCGGCGAGCAGCGCGGGGAGGGCCTCCGCCTCGTCGAGGCAGGGGAACACGACGTCGATTCGATCCATCACGGACCCGACGCTACGCAGCGCCCCCGGCCGCCGGGCAGCCAGAATCTTACGAAACGCGGACGGTCGGATCCCGCCGTCGCGAGTGCTGGTCGACCGACCTATCCTGAGTCAATGACGTCACCGCTCCCTGCGCGACCGGTCCGCGACATCCGCGACCGTCGCGTGATGGTCGTCGAGGACGATCCGACCGTGCGCGAGGTGGCCAGCGGCTACCTCCGTTCCGTCGGGCTCATCGTCGACGAGGCGGTCGACGGCTTCGCGGCGCTCGCGCTCGCCGAACGCACGCCACCGGACCTCGTCGTCCTCGACCGGATGCTGCCCGGCATCGACGGCATCGAGGTGGCCCGCCGGCTGCGGCGGCTGAACGCCGCGCCCATCATCATGCTCACCGCTCTCGGCTCGACCGACGATCGCATCGAAGGTCTCGAAGCGGGCGCGGACGACTACCTCGCCAAACCGTTCTCGCCGCGCGAGCTGGTGCTGCGGGTGCAGTCGATCCTCCGTCGCAGCGTCACGGAGCTGACCAGGGAGGCGCCGTTCGACCTGGGCGAGTTCTCCATCGACCCGTCCAACCGCACGGTGTCGAGAGGCGGGCGCCCGCTGACGCTCGCCGCCCGCGAGTTCGACCTGCTCGCGTTCTTCCTCAAGCATCCCGACCAGGTCTTCAGCCGCGAGCAACTCCTCAAAGAGGTGTGGCAATGGGACTTCGGCGACCTCTCCACGGTGACGGTGCACGTGCGGCGGGTGCGGGAGAAGATCGAGGACGACCCGACCAAACCGAAGTTCCTGACCACAGTCTGGGCCGTCGGCTACCGGATGAACGCGTGAAGGAGGGGTGAAGGTGATCGCTCCAGCAGACCTCGCCGCCATCGTCGGGACCACGCTGGTGGTGGCCGCCGTCATCTCCGGCGTCGCGGTGCTCGTACTCCGGGCGCTGCGGCGCGCATCCATTCTGCTGAGGCTGGGGATCGTGGTCGCTGCGGCCATCGCATCCATCGTCGGCGGCACCATCGCCATTGCGCAGGCGATGTACATCTCCGGCCACGATTTCGTGGTGCTGGCCTGGGTGATCGGCGTGGCAGCCGTGGTCAGCCTCGGCGTCGCCGCTGTGCTCGGGATGGGGTTGGTGCGCACGAGCCGCACCCTGCGGAACGCGACGCGCGCCGTCGGCGACGGGCACGTGGTCGCCGCGACCCCGCAGGACAGCGGGGAGTTCAGCGCGCTCGGACAGGAACTCGCCGACATCTCGCGACGCCTGGCCGAATCCCGGGAGGAGGTGAGGATGCTCGACGAGTCCCGCCGCGAGCTGGTCGCCTGGATCTCGCACGACCTCCGGACGCCGCTCGCCGCCCTCCGCGCGATGGCCGAGGCGCTCGAAGACGGCATCGCGGAGGACCCGCAGCGCTACTACCGCCAGCTGCGCAGCCAGTGCGACACGCTCAGCCACCTGGTGGAAGACCTGTTCGAGCTGTCCAAGATCCAGTCGTCGTCGCTCCAGCTCGAACTCGGCCCGCTCTCGCTCTACGACCTCGTCAGCGACGCCGTCGCCGACCTTTCCCCGCTCGCCGCACTGCACTCCGTGACGCTCAACGAGTCGCAGGACGGCGACCTGACGGTGCTCGGCGACGCGCGCGAGCTCTCCCGCGTGGTCCACAACCTGCTCGTGAACGCGATCGAGCACTCGCCGGCGGGCACGAGCATCCACGTCGCCGTCCGTGAGGCGTCGGCGTCGACGGTCGTGCTGAGCGTCATCGACGAGGGTGGGGGCATCCCGGAGGAGCATCTGGGCAAGGTCTTCGACGCCGGGTGGCGCGGCACGACGGCGCGAACGCCGCGCGCCGGCGTCGGCTCGGGCGGAGCAGGCCTCGGCCTCGCCATTGTGCACGGCATCGTCGCCGCGCACGACGGAGACGTCTCTGTCGAGAACACCGCACGCGGCTGCCGCTTCGACGTCTCGCTTCCGCGGTTTAGCCGCGTCGGCCAAGCCGGAGCGGCGACGGTCCCGTCGTGACGACCGGGATCGCTGAGCGCTGAGGCTTAGCGGTCGCGCTCGGTGTAGTCGCCCTGCTCCTCCTCCGCGGGGACCTCGGCGGCCTCGTCGGTGTCGGTGTAGCTGCCCTTGACCGCAGGGTCGGGGCCGACGCCCTCCTCCTCGGTGTACTGGCCGTGCACGGTGCGCTCCATCGGGGCCTCGCCGTCCACCTCGGTGTAGCTGCCTTCGAGGTCGTCGCGGTCCACCGGCTCGCGGTCTGGCTCGTTCGTGCTCATCCTGGCTCCTTCCGCCGACAGGCTGAGCAGACCTCGCTCACCGTCGGCACGCTGTCGTGAGGTGAGCCTACGCCCGCGGCCGGGGCGCGGCTAGAGATGCGCGGCGCACGTTCGTGCAGCATCCACGAGGCTCGGCGATCAGCGACCGCCGCTCAGCACATGACGCTCGCGGCTCGCCGCCGCGCCGGTCAGGAGCTGCGGGATGAGCAGCACGATCAGGGCGATGATCGGCACCGCCCAGCCGCCCGTGACGGAGTGGAGGGCGCCCAGCGCGAGCGGCCCGAATCCGGCCAGCAGGTACCCGATCCCCTGCGCCATCGTCGAGACGTGTGCGGTGTGCCTGGCGTCGGGCGAACGCAGGACGATGTAGGTCAGCGACAGCGCGATGGCGGCGCCCTGCCCGAGGCCGAGGGCCGTCATCCAGACCCAGGGCAACGCACCGGAGGGCGCGAGGAGCAGCCCGGCGAAGGCGATGGCACAGAGCACCGCGGAGCCTGCGACAGGAAGCCAGGCCGGCCGCAGCCTGCCGATCGCCGCCGGCACGGTCAGCGCGGCGAGGATGCCAGGGATGCTCGAGTACGCCAGCAGGAGTCCCGCGTCGTGCTGGGTGGTTCCCGCGTCGTGCAGGATGGACGGGATCCAGGTCAGGGCCGCGTAGTAGCTGAGGCTCTGCAGGCCCATGAACGCGGTGACCGCCCAGGCGACGGGATCGCGGAACAGGTGCGCGAAACGCGGCTCGTCGAGCGGCTCGGTGATGGCGTCGGCGACCGGCGCGTCGGCGACCGGCGGCCGACCCGGCCTCCTGAGCGCGCGCGGAATCCAGACGACGAGCGCCAGGACGGCGGGGACGACCCAGAACCCGAGCGCCTCCCTCCACGACCCGCCGAACGCGGACATGAGCGGCACCGTGAGACCGGCGGCGACGGCCGCGCCGATGAACAGGGAGGTCGAGTAGAGCCCCATCATGAGCCCGACCCGGTGCCCGAAATCCTGCTTGACGGCGGCGGGCATGCACACGTTCGCGACGGCGATGGCGGCGCCCACGAGCACCGTGCCGCCGAAGAGGGCGATCGGCGACGGGATCAACCGGACGCCGATGCCGATCGCGACCGCGGCCATCGTGATCCCGAGAAGCCGGTGCAGCCCCACGCGGCGGGTGAGAGCCGGGGTGAGGAACGCGAACGCCCCGAAGGCGAAGACCGGGATGGTCGTGAGCAGGCTCGCGGTCGCAGGCGACACGCCCAGACCGCTCTCGATGGAGGAGAGCACGGGGCCGACCGACGCGACCCCGATGCGCAGATTGAACGCGATGAGCAACAGCCCGGCGGCCACATAGGCGCTGAAGAACGCCGCTCCGCGAGCGGGGCGCCGGGAGAAGGCGGGGGTCGAAGCGGTGTCCGGTGGCTCACTGATCGTTGTCATTCCGGCAGTTCAGCACCTGTCACCCGGCACGCGAAACACCTAAACTTCCAGATTGTGTCGGTTTCTCGCCAAGCAGTGGCTCTGGATGATCTCCGCCTCGAGACCGCCGGCGGCGATCTCACGACGGAGGGCGCGTACCTCGTCGCCCACGCAGACACCTCGCCGCGCCATTCGCACCCTCTCGGGCACCTGGTTCACGCGGCCTCCGGCGTGCTGTCGCTCGTGACGGACGACGGCACGTGGATCGCCCCATCCAATCGATTCGCCTGGGTGCCGGCGGGCATCGAGCACTCGCACCGCGCCCACGGGCGGACGGACATGCGGGTCGTCTATCTCGATGACGCGGCCGCGGAATCCCTGCCTCACCGGCCCGCCGTGCTCGTGGTGTCCGCCCTGGCGCGGGAGGCCGCTCTGGCGATCACCTCGGGCCTGCCGCGGTCGGAGTCCGCGCTCGCCCGGCTCAGGAGCGTGATCGTCGACGAGGCGGCGACCACCCCCGAGCAGCCCCTTCACCTCCCGGAACCGCGGGATCCGCGATTGCGCGCCGTCGCGCGCGAGGTCGAACGGGATCTCGCGTCTCCGCATTCGCTGGTGAGCATCGCGGAGCACACCGGAGTGGGCGCGCGCACGCTCAGCAGGCTCTTCCGCGAAGAGACGGGCATGGGATACCGGCAGTGGCGCCTCCAGCTCCGGGTGCATCGCGCCCTCGTGCTCCTCGCCGGCGGCACAACGGTCACCGGCGCGGCGGCGGCCTGCGGGTGGGCGAGCACGAGCCAGTTCATCGCGCAGTTCTCGCCGCTGGTCGGGATGACCCCCGGCCAGTACCGCAGTTCGCTCCGACCCGCCACGCCATCCACGGGAGGTAGATTGTCTGCGTGATGGATCCGGATGGGCAGACGGTGGCGGTCATCGGACCCGGCGCGATCGGCACGACCGTCGCCGCGGCGCTCCACGAACGCGGACAGCAGCTCACGATCGTCGGCCGCTCTCCGCGCGCGGAGGTGAGGCTCCGCACCGACCGTTGCACCGTGGTCGTGCCCGGACCGGTCCTCACCGATCCCGCCCGTGCGCCTGGCCCCGTGGATATCGTGCTCCTGGCTGTCAAGGCCACCCAGATCGCCGCTGCTGCACCCTGGCTCGACGTCCTGTGCGGGCCGCGGACGATCGTGTGCGTGCTGCAGAACGGCGTCGAACAGGTGGAGACGGTCGGGCCCCTGGCTCCGGAGAGCGTCGTGCTGCCTGCCATCGTCTGGTTCCCCGCTCAACGCCACCCCGACGGCTCGGTCGAGCTCCGCGGAGAGGCCAGGCTCACCCTTCCGGACAGCGCGGGAGCGGACACCGTGCAGCGCCTGTTCGACGGCACGATGTGCGCGGTCGAGGTCTCCGGCGACTTCACGACGCTCGCCTGGAGGAAGCTGCTGCAGAACGCCGTCGCCGGTCTGATGGCGCTGACGGGACGCCGCGCCGGGATGTTCGCTCGCGACGACATCGCCGCGCTGTCGATCGCCTACCTCCGGGAGTGTCTCGCGGTCGCTCAGGCCGAGGGAGCGAGGCTCGACGACGACGAACCCCTCCGCCTCCTCGACAAGTTCCGGGCGTTCCCCGCCGACCTCGGCACGTCGATCCTCGCCGACCGCGAAGCGCATCAGCCGCTCGAATGGGACGTCAGGAACGGCATCGTCCAGCGGCGCGGTCGTGCTCTCGGAATCGACACCCCGATCAGCGACGTGCTGGTCCCGCTTCTGGCCGCGACGAGCGACGGCCCCGGCTGACACGCAATCCTCGCGTGCCGGTTTCGGCATAGGATGTCCGTCGCTCGGCGAGCGCGGAAATGGGGTGCACTGGTGGCAGATGAGCGTGTGACCATCGTCGACGTGGCGAACAAGGCCGGTGTGGCGATCAGCTCCGTCTCGAGCGCGCTCAACGGACGTCCTGGGGTGTCGGACGTCACCCGCGACCGGATCGTCCGGATCGCCGCCGAGCTCGGATTCGTGCCGTCGCTCCGGGGCAAGAGCCTGTCCGGCCGCCGCGCGTACACCGTCGGCCTCGTGCTGCACCGGGATCCGGATGTGCTGGAGCTCGACCCGTTCTTCGGCGGCTTCATCGGCGGGATCGAAGACGCCATCGACCCCCGCGGATACGCGCTGGTGCTGCAGATCACCGCGGAGTCCGACCAGGTGCTGCAGCGCTACGAGAAGTTCGCGGCCGACCGCCGGGTCGACGGCGTCCTGGTCAACGACCTCGAAATCGACGACCCGCGCATCGCGCTCATCGAAAAGCTCGGCCTGCCGGCGGTCGCGATCAATCCGGGAGCCGACTTCCCCATCCCGGCGGTCAGACAGGACCCGGATGCGGGCATCCGGGCCACGGTGGAGCACCTCGTGGAACGTGGTCATCGCCGTGTCGCGTACGTCGGCGGCCGTCAGGACATGATCCACTCCGCTCAGCGCGAGGGCGCGTGGCTGACCGCGATGCGCGAGTTCGGGCTGACGCCCGGCCCCGTCGTCCCCGGCGACTTCACCTACCTCGCCGGCGCCTCCGCCGCGTCCGCACTCCTCGAACTCGCTGAGCCGCCGACGGCCGTGGTGTGCGCCAACGACCTGTCCGCCATCGGGCTCATCGCCCAGGCGCAGCACCTGGGCGTCGACGTGCCGGGGGAGCTGTCGGTCGCCGGATTCGACGACATCCGTCTCGGCACATACGTGCGGCCGTCGCTGACGACCGTGCACACCAGCCCGCGGGAGCTCGGCAGGGAGTCCGGCAGGATGCTCATCGACCTGATCGCCGACGGCGCGGTCGACGACGTGCGCATCTCGGATGCGGCCTTCATCGCCAGGGACTCCACCGGGCCGGCTCCCGCCGGGCGCTGACCCCCTCGGCAGAGCTCCCATCGCATGACCCCCGAATGGGGGTTGTCTTCGCGCACTCAAGCATGACAGCATGAGCTACCGAAACGTTTCGGTAAACGCACGGTGTGCGATCCGAAACGTTTTGGACACACCCGAAGCACTGCACCTGCACCTGCACCTGCACCGACCCGAACTCGATGAGGAGACATCACATGGCGACGAAGAGGTTGCGCAGCACGACACTCGGCCGGCGGATCATCGCCGGCGTCGTTGCGGCGGCCACGATCGGCGGGCTGGCGGCCTGCTCCAGCGGCACCGGAGACACGAACGGCGGTGAGCCGAGCGGCAAGCTCCAGCTCCTCGTCTCGAGCAGCGACGCCACCGACGCCGGCTTCCGCGCGGTCAACGACGCATTCGAGAAGAAGTACCCGAAGGTGGACGTGGTCTTCTCCACCGTCTCCAACGACAACTATCCGGCCACCAAGTCGTCCCGCCTCACCGCGGGCAACCTCGACCTGTTCGTGGTGAAGGGCCTCATGGAGACGCCCTCGTACGCCAAGGACGCCGCGACGGACGACGCGCGACTGGCCAAGGCCGGCGCCCTCGTCGACCTCACCGACGAGGCGTTCCTGAAGAAGTACACGCCGAGCCTGCTCGACGCGCAGGCCATCGGCGGCAAGCAGTACGCGGTGCCGACCGGCGTCAGCTACTACACGGGCGTCTTCTACAACAAGAAGATCTTCGCGGACAACGGGCTGAAGGTCCCCACCACCTGGAGCGAGTTCACGGCCGTCGTCGACGCGCTCAAGGCCAAGGGCGTCACCCCGTTCGGGATGGGCGGCAAGGACAGCTGGCCGGCCGGTCTTCCGATGCTCGCCTCGGTCGCGTCGCTCTACCCGACGGTCGCCGACAAGCAGCAGCTGGCGAAGGAACTCTGGACGAATAAGGCCAAGCTGACCGACCCGACAGAGGTCAAGGTGCTGCAGCAGACCGAGTTCGTGCTGCAGAACTCGCAGCAGGGCGCGGCGGGAGCCGACTACGCCTCCATCCCTGCCGGGTTCGCGGCGGGCGACTTCGCGATGACGGTCGACGGAACCTGGGATCAGCCGACGCTCGACGCGGCGGTCGCGAAGTCGTTCGACTACGGGTACTTCCCCTTCCCCGGATCGGACAAGGCGTCGGACAACGCGCTGCTGAACGGGAAGACGGAGCTCCAGCTCGCCGTCCCGACCTCCGCCAAGAACAAGACGGCGGCGCTCGCCTGGCTGAAGTTCTTCTCCGACAAGACCAACTACGAGCTGTTCCTCAGCAAGTCGGGCTTCTCATCGGCTCAGCCGGACGCATCCACCAGTGCGTTCCTCCAGTCGATCGGCGAGTACACGAAGTCGTACGAGCCGGCGTGGGACCAGGTCTGGTTCGCCAACAACAAGGCCGGTCAGGATGCGGTCTTCCCGTTCAACTACCCCGCCCTGAGCCCGCTCGGTTCCGCGACGCCTGAGCAAGCCGCCGAGGCTGCTCAGAAGGCGTGGTCGGCGGCCGGATGACGCTGCCGGGAGGGTGGCCGGCAGCAGTGCCGGCCACTCGCCCCGGACGTCGAGAGACACCATGACTGAATCATTCCCCTTCCCCCGCCGCACGCCGGTCCGGGTCACCTTCGGGCTCGGGATGCTGTTGCTCGGCATCTTCGGCTTCGTGCCGGCGATCGGCGTGCTCGTCGCATCCTTCACCGACCTCCGTGGTCTGCCCGGCCTCCCGATCAACTTCGTCGGCCTGCAGAACTACGTCGACTTCTTCTCGCCGGCCAAATGGGCGGACAGCGCGAACGCGCTGAGGAACACCATCATCTTCGCCGTCGCGAGCACCGTGGTGCAGATCGTCGTCGCCCTGGCGATCGCCGTGCTGCTGAACCGCCGGCTCAGGGGCCGCAACTTCTACCGTGCCGTGGTGTTCATGCCCACCATCCTGGGCGTGACCGTGACCGGCCTCGTCTGGTCCCTGATCTTCAACGTGAGCGGCGGACCCGCCGCGTCGGTGCTCGACCTCTTCGGCGGCAAGTCGGCGTTCTTCGGCGACCCGCGCCTCGCGCTGACGCTCGTGATCGTCGTGCAGGTGTGGATGGTGCTCGGCGTCTCCGTCATCATCTTCCTCTCCGGGCTCCAGGCGGTTCCGGAGGAGCTGAACGAAGCGGCCGAGATCGACGGCGCGAACGGCTGGCAGCGTTTCCGGAGCGTCACGGTGCCCCTGCTCGCTCCGTCGATCACGGCGAACGTGCTCCTCGGCATCGTCAACGCCCTGCAGAGCTACCAGCTGATCTACGTGCTCAGCGGTCCGAACAACCGCTCCACCCAGGTGCTCTCGCTCCTGGTCTACGTGCAGGGCTTCGGCGGAGCATCCGGTACGACGCTGTCGCAGTCGCAGGGCTACGCGGCGGCGGTCTCGATGGTCCAGTTCGTGCTGGTGGCCGTCGTCTCGATCATCGCCCTGACGATTCTGCGCCGACGAGAGGCGAAACTGTGATGACCACGTCCACCGAATCGCTGCCGGCGACGAGGGAACGCTCCAGCGAGACGACAGTGCGCCGTCGGCGGCGCATCCCGGTCGGCGCGTACATCTGCGCGCTCATCCTGATGATCGTGTTCCTGTTCCCGCTGCTCTACCTGCTCAACACCGCGCTGAAATCGCAGGCGGAGTTCGTGGCGAACCCCGTCGGCCTGGTCTCCGACCCGCAGTGGAGCAACTTCGCTACCGCGTGGGAGAAAGGAGACTTCGGCGCGTACATCCTGAACAGCGTGATCTACACCGCAGCGGGATCGGCGATCGGCACCCTGCTCACGCTGGTGCTGGCATTTCCAGTCGCCCGCGGCTACGTGCGCGGCGCCAAGTACTGGTCCATCGTGTTCGTGCTCGTGCTGTTCCTGCCGAACGCCCTGATCACCCAGTTCCAGCTGCTCCTGCGGCTCGGGCTGTACGACACCCAACTCGGCTACATCCTGCTGGTCGGCGTCGGCGTCGGAGTCGGCCCGCTGCTGCTGAGCGGGTTCGTGAAGTCGATCCCGCGCGAGCTCGACGAGGCCGCCGCGATGGATGGGGTGGGCTACTGGCGCTACCTCTTCACGTTCATCCTGCCGCTGGCCCGCCCCGCCCTGGTGACCGTGTTCATCCTGCAGGCGGTGTGGATCTGGAACGAGATCATCCTCGCGACCGTCCTGCTCGCCGACCCCACCAAGTTCCCGGTGACCGTCGGGCTCTACGCGTTCAAGGGCACGTACGGCAACCAGTGGCCGCTCCTCGCGGCGGCCACGTTCATCGTCGCCGCTCCGTTGATCGTCGGTTACATCTTCATTCAGCGCTACCTGGTCAACGGCGTCGTCGGCGCCGTCAAGGGCTGACCCCGTTCCCCGCACCACCTACCCAGCAAGAGAGGTCCTGTTGTCCACCACCGTCCCCGCCGTCAGCACCGCTGTCACCGTCCCGTATGTCCTCGAGCGCGCCGGCGTCGTCATGGAGCCGGACCCGGCAGATCCGCGCCAGGTCGACGGCGTGCTCAACCCCGCGACGGTGCAGGACCCGGATGGGACCGTGCACCTCTTCCCCCGCCTGGTGGCCGAGCACAACGTGTCCAGCATCGGCCGCGCCAGGGTCGTGGTGACCGACGGCGTGCCGACCGCGGTCGACGGGCTGGAGGTCGCGCTGGAGGCGGACCGCGGCTGGGAGCACGGCACGGGTCACGGCGGCGTCGAGGACCCGCGCATCACCCCGCTGAAGGATCTCGGCATCCACGTGATGTCGTACGTGGCGTTCGGCCCGCTCGGCCCGAAACCGGCGCTCGCCGTGTCGACCGACGGTGTGACCTGGCGCAGGCTCGGCCCGATCCAGTTCGCCTACGACGACGCGCTCGACACCGACCTCAACCTGTTCCCGAACAAGGACGTCGTCTTCTTCCCCGAGATCGTCTCCGACCCGGATGGCCGCCCCAGCTTCGCGATGCTGCACCGGCCGATGTGGGACTTCGGCTTCGTGCGCCCCGAGGAGCAGCCACCGCTCCCTGCCGGCGTGACGGACGCGCGCGCCAGCATCTGGATCTCGTACATCCCGGTCGACGAGGCCGTTCGCGACCTGACCGCGCTGACCAGGCCGGCCGGTCACCGGTTCGTCGCCGGCCCGGAGTACGACTGGGAGGCGCTGAAGATCGGTGCAGGCCCCGCTCCGCTCCGCGTGCCGGAGGGCTGGCTGCTGCTGCACCACGGCGTCACCGGCGACCTGCCGGGCGGCTCATTCGTGCCGCAGGCGTTCACCGTGCGCTACGTCGTCGGCGCCATGCTGCTCGACGCCGACGACCCGTCGCGGGTCCTCGCCAGGACCAGCGAGCCCCTGATGACCCCCGAGACAGCGGACGAGACCGCTGGCACGGTGGCGAACGTACTCTTCCCCACCGCGATCGAGAAGATCGGCGGGGAGCACTTCGTCTTCTACGGTGCGGCCGACACCCGGATCTCGGTCGCACGCCTGGTCCGCACCCCCTGACCCCCAACCCCCACCTCAGCGAACAAGGAGTCCTGCGCAATGATGCGTCATCCTGAAGACCCGAACGCTCCACGTCTCTCGCTCGTCCGCCGCTCGCGCCTGTCGGCGCTGGTCGCATCCCTCGTCGTCGCCCTGCTGAGCATCGCCGGCCTGGCCGCGCCCGCACAGGCGGCGGATCTGGAGACGGACGTCTCCACGATCGTCAACCGCTTGCAGGACTACTACCTGAGCCAGGGCGACGAGGTGCAGATCGCCAACGGCATCTATCTCGCGCAGACCTCGAACGCGCTCGACTACGTCGCATCGCAGAACGCGGACGGCTCCTGGTCGGACGTGAACTACCAGGACACCACGAGCTCGGCGAACGGCAAGACCTGGGATGCGTACAAGGCGCTCTACCGCATGGTCGCGATCGCTCAGGCGTACCGCGACCCATCGGCGAAGGGCCACGGAGACGCGAAGCTGATCGACGCGGAGCAGCGGGCGCTCGCGTACTGGGATGCGGTGAATCCGGGGAACACCAACTGGTGGGAGACCGAGATCGGCGAGTCCATCGCCATGGGCCGCATCTCCATCTTCGTCGGTGACGCGCTGACCCCGGATGCGGCGGCGCTGGCGATCAAGCACAACCAGGGCAAGCTCGATCCGGCGGGCGCGAACGGCGCCTGGCGCACCTCCGACTACCTCTACAAGGCGCTCGCCACCCGGGATGCCGCCGCGATCACCGCGGGCTTCGCCACGATGGTGCAGACGGTGGCGGTGGACGACTCCGGCACCGTGCAGGAGGCCGTGCAACCGGATGCGACGTTCTGGGCGCACGGCGCGCAGCTCTACAGCGAGGGCTACGGCATGGCGCTGTTCACGATGGTGGCGATGTGGGCGGACTCCGCCCGCGGCACGAGCCTGGCCTTCACCCGCGACCAGCTGGACACCATCGCGTTCTACATCGTCGACGGCACCCGCTGGCTGATCCGCGGCGAGATCGAGATGCTGTACCTCCTCTACCGCCCGGCCACGACCGTCGACGGCGTGACGAGCTACGCGGCCGTCTTCCTGGATCCACTGGACAGGATGGCGCGCACCGACCCGCTCTATGCGACCGCGTACCGCCAGATGGCGGACAACATCCGGGGCAAGACCGCCGGGAACGGCGCGATCGGCGACACATACTTCTGGCGGTCGGAGTTCTCGTCGCACCAGCGGGCGGACTACGGCATCGTGACCGGTCTGAACTCCAGCCGCACCGTGGGCAGCGAGTACCGGTCCACCATCCGCAAGGACGTCGGCAACGAGGTCGTCTGGAATCGCACAGGCACCACGGCCATCCAGGTGACCAACAAGGAGTACACCGACCTCGGTCCGGCATTCGACTGGTTCCACTACCCCGGCACCACCGTGCCGTACGTGAAGGAGACCACCCTCGGCAAGGACGGCCGCTCGGCCAACGGCGGGGCGTTCACCGGCGGCGTCTCGGACGGCATGTACGGCGCGACGGTGGAGAGCCTGGACAGGGTCGGCACCCAGGCGCAGAAGAGCTACTACTACTTCGACGACGAGATGGTGGCGCTCGGCGCCGGCATCCAGTCGACGTCGGCTGCGCCCATCCACACCACGGTCAACCAGGTCGCCGCGAAGGGCAACGCGTCGGTGGACGGGCAGAAGGTCGAGTCCGGCACGGACGGCAGAGTCGTCGGCGACCCGTCGTGGGCGTACAACGACAAGGTCGGCTACGTGTTCCCGTCCGACCAGGCGGTGACCGTCTCCGACAAGACACAGACCGGCAGCTACTACGGCGACCAGCCGGAGAGCCACGACGCGTTCTCCCTGTACTTCGACCACGGGGTGAAGCCGAGCAACGCCGGATACGAGTACATCGTGCTCCCCGCCAAGTCGGCCGCGCAGACCCAGGCGTACGCGGCGAACCCCGCCGTGAAGATCCTCCGCAACGACTCGTCGGTGCAGGCGGTCCAGCACGCCGGTCTCAAGCGGACGATGGCAACCTTCTATCGGGCCGGTTCGCTCGACCTCAGCGACGGCCGCACCCTTTCGGTGAGCCAGCCGAGCATCGTGATGCTCGACGAGTCCTCCGGGACCCCGGTGGTGAGCCTGTCGAACCCCAGCCAGCCCGGGATCCTCGTGGATGTGACCCTGAGCGGCGGTGCGTCGGCGTCCCACGGTTCCTTCGTGCTCGGCACAGGGGCGAACCTGGGCAAGACCGTCACGGAGCCGCTCGCCGCGGACGACTCGGCCGGCTCGCCGTACACCGCGAGCGGGTCGGTCGCCGGTCACGGCCCGTCGCTGACAGGCGATGGGGACACCGCGACGACATGGCAGTCGTCCGGCGCAGCACCGTGGCTCCGCCAGCGGCTGACCGCCGGCTCGTACGCCATGGGCGCCGACGTCGACTGGGGAAGCGACTACGCCACCCGGTTCCTCGTCCAGACTTCCCTGGACGGCACGACCTGGACCGATCAGAAGCTCGTCCAGAACGGGACGGGTGGACACCAGCACGTCGACTTCCCGGCCACCGCGGCGAACTTCGTCCGCATCCTGCCCCTGGACGGGCCGGGCGGCGGCGCGTACTCGGTCGGGGAGTTCTCCGCTCTCTCCCGCGTCAACCTCGCCCTCGGGGCCCCCACCACGGCGTCCGACGGAACGAGTCCGGCGAGCGCGACGGACGGGAACGCGACCACCAGGTGGATCGCCGACAGGACGGGCTCACCGGATGCGTCCTGGCTGCAGGTCGACCTCGGCAGCGTGCAGAAGATCGGTGCAGCACGGTTGTTCTGGGAGGCGTCGTACGCCAGCCAGTACAAGATCCAGGTCTCGGACGACGGCCGCACCTGGCGCGACGCATACGCCACCCCGGCAGCGGGGAGCGACGGCGGCACGGACCTCGTGGCGCTGAATGCGACAGGCAGGTACGTCCGGATGCAGACGGTCAAGCGTGCCGTCACCGCATACGGGGTCTCGCTGTGGGAGTTCGAGGTGTTCGGGGACGGTGCCATCACCGCGGCACCGACCGCCGGCGGGCGGGTGAACCTGGCCGCGGGAACGCCGACCACGGCGGACAGCGTCTACAACAACCTGGCGAACGTCCAGCCCACCGCCGCCACCGACGGCTCGAAGACCACCAAGTGGTCGTCGGCGCGGCCGACCGGCACTGCTCCGTACACCAACCGCAACTGGCTGCAGGTGGACCTCGGCGCTGTGCGGCCGGTGTCTCAAGCGGTGGTGGAATGGGAATCGGGCAACTCGACCGACTACCAGCTCGAGGGCTCGGTGAACGGCACCGACTGGACCCAGCTCGCCCACGTGCAGAACTCCGGCACCGCGGATCACCGTCGTGACACGACGGACTTCCCGACGGCGGAGGCGCGCTACGTCCGCGTGATCGGCTCGCCGGCGACCAAGTACGGGCTCAACATCTGGGAGTTCGAGGTCTACGGCGGCTACAGCCTGACCTGCCAGGCTCCTGTGACGGCGGACCGCGAGAGCACGGCCACGATGACGGCGAAGATCAGCCCGCTCGACGCGGGGGACTCCTTCACGGCGTACTCGCTCGACCCGTCGGTCGCGGCGGTCTCGGCCGCGCCGCAGCCCGCTGCGGACGGGACCATCGCTGTCGCCCTCACGACAGGGGCGCCGGGAAGCACCTCCATCGTGCTGGTGCACGGCGCTGGCGACGAGTTCGTCCGGTGCCCCGTCACGGTGGCGGTCGACCGGAGTGCGCTGCAGGCATTGGTCGACCGCGCCGCCGGCCTCGACAGCACGCAGTACGCCGCCGCGACCTGGGCGCCCGTTCTGCCCGCCCTGGAAGCCGCGAAGGCGACGCTCAAGGCCGCCGATGCCACCCAGGCCGCGATCGACGGCCGCGCCGCAGCGCTGAAGGCCGCGATCGACGGGCTCCG
Source organism: Leifsonia araucanica (assembly GCF_051161895.1). Taxonomy (NCBI): domain Bacteria; kingdom Bacillati; phylum Actinomycetota; class Actinomycetes; order Micrococcales; family Microbacteriaceae; genus Leifsonia; species Leifsonia araucanica. The sequence continues at coordinate 2,707,764 of NZ_JBMBTW010000002.1, read as the reverse complement.
CGCCACGGCGAGCATCAGTGCGCCGGCCGTCACCGCGAAATGGGGAACCGCCGCGACCGTCACCGTCACGGTGTCGTCCCCCCTCCCGGTCAGCGGTCAGGTGACGCTGACGGAGGGGTCGAAGGATCGAGGCGTCGCGCCGCTGCGTGACGGCGTCGCCACGTTCACCCTCCCCTCTGGCCTTGCGGCAGGCGACCACACGCTGACGGCGACGTACTCCGGCAGCGACACGGTGGAGGGCGCAAGCACGACCGTCGTCGTCACGGTCACCCTCCCGGCCGCCTGGAGCAAGACCACGACGTACAAGACCGGGGACATCGTCAGCTATCGCGGGTCGGTGTACACGGCGGGATGGTCGACCAAGGGCGAGCAGCCCGGCGCAAGCAACACCGGCGCCTGGCAGGAGCTCGCGCTGACCGAGGACGGCGCGACGGCGTGGACGGCATCCCGGGTCTTCAACGGCGGGGAAACGGTCGTCTATCAGGGCAAGACGTACCTGGCCTCCTGGTACAGCCGCTCGGACGTGCCGGGTGGGGCGACCGGCCCGTGGCAGGAGATCGCCACCGCGCCGGACGGCACGGCGCTGTGGACTCCGTCGCGCATCTTCAACGCCGGGGAGAAGGCGAGCTACAAGGGCGTCGTCTACGTCGCCAAGTGGTACTCCCGCAACCAGGCTCCTGGCTCCGCGAACGGCCCATGGGCCGTCGCCGGATAGCAGGCGCCGGCCTTCAGGCGGGAACCGGTTCGGGTCCGGTTCCCGCCCAGCGGGTCGTCCAGGAGGCGGGCAGGAGCCGCGTCACCATCTCGGACGTCGCAGCGCGAGCACGGGTCTCCAAGAGCGCCGTGTCGTTCGTCTTCAACGGACGCCGCGGCCTCAGCGAGGCGACGACGGAGCGCATCCTCCGGGCGGCGGACGACCTCGGCTGGAAGCCGAACGCGCGAGCGCGGGCGCTCTCCCTGGACCGCCCGCGGAGCGTCGGCCTGGTGGTCGGACGGCACGGGGTCAGCCCTGGCGCCTGCTCCGACCTCGCCGGGTTCATCGACGGGGTCGGCACGGCGCTCGCTGCGACGGACACCGCCCTCGTGGTCCGGGTGGTCTCATCGGCTGCGGAGGAGACGGGTGCGTACGACCGGTTCGTGCGCGAGTCGCAGGTCGACGGCATCCTGATCGTCGATCTGCGTACCTCCGACGACCGTCCGGCCGCTCTGACCGTCCTCGGTCTCCCGTTCCTCGTCGCGGAGCACGTGGTGGCGAACGCGGACGAGTGGGAGGGCACAGCCCAGGCCGTGCGCCACCTGGCCGCGGCCGGGCACGAGCGCATCGCCATCGTCGCCGAGACCGGAACGTTGCGGTCGGCTCGACGGCAGAAGGCGTTCGCCGACGAATCGCGTGCGCTCGGGCTGTCGGCGCGCGTGATCGGCCTCCCCGACCCGTCGCCGGCCTCTGCGCGGGCGGCCACCGACCGGCTGCTCGGGTTCAAGGCCCCGCCCACCGGGATCCTCTACGACACCGGACTCCTGGCTTCGGCCGGGATGGGCGTGATCGGGCGCCGGGGGATGCGGGTGCCGGAGAGCCTCTCCGTCATCAGCCTCGACGACAGCTCGTTCGCGCTCGTGACAGAGCCCGCCATCACCAGCGTGCGACGCGACGCATACGCCTGGGGTCGGGAATGCGGCCTCCGTCTGGTCGCTCTGCTGGGCGGGGATCCCGTCGCCGAGGCCGAGCTCCCGCCCGCAGAACTCGTCGTGCGCGCCAGCACGGCGCCACCATCCACCACCACCCACGAAAGGTCCCGCTGATGCCCCGCCTTGTCGCCTTCGATCTCGACGACACCCTCGCCCCGTCCAAGTCGCCCGCCGCTCCCCGGATGATCGAGCTGCTCACCAGCCTGCTCGACGTCTCCGAGGTGTGCGTGATCTCGGGAGGGAGGTTCGAGCAGTTCCGCGACCAGCTGCTCTCCCAGCTGCCAGGGTCGGCACGGCTCGACCGGCTCCACCTCATGCCCACCTGCGGCACGCGCTATTACCGCTGGGACGGCGCGGGATGGAGACTGCAGTACGCCGAGAACCTGACCGACACGGAGCGGACGCAAACGCTCGCGACGGTCCAGGAAGAGGCGTCCCGCCTCGGGCTCTGGGAGAAGGACACCTGGGGTCCCGTGCTGGAGGATCGCGGGTCGCAGATCACGTTCTCCGGGCTCGGTCAGCTGGCGCCCATCGACAAGAAGGCCGCCTGGGACCGCGACGGGACGCGGAGGAACCTGCTCCGCGCCGCCGTCCAGTCCCGGCTTCCCGGCTTGGAGGTGCGCGCAGGAGGCTCGACGAGCATCGACATCACCCGCCACGGCGTGGACAAGGCGTACGGGATGACCAAGCTCTCGTCGCTGACCGGGATCCCCTTCTCCGACATGCTCTTCATCGGAGACAGGCTGGACCCGGACGGCAACGACTATCCCGTGATCGCGCTCGGAATCCCCACCAGGTCGGTGTCCGACCCGTCGGAGACGGCGGCCATCGTCGAAGGACTGCTCGTCACTTCGTGAGGACCGCCGCCACCTCCGGGATGCGCTCGATGTAGCCGGCGACGAGCGAGCGGGCGACGGTCACGCTGTCGACCAGGGGATGCAGGGCGAACGCCGCCACCGCCTCTTCCTTCGAGCCGGTGAGCGCCGCGGCGATGGTGTGCCGTTCCACCGACTTCACCAGCGACATCAGGCCCACCTGGTGCAGGTCGGGCTGGTCAGTGGTCAGCGGATGCACGCCGTTCGCGTCCACCAGCGTGGGCACCTCGACGACGGCGTCGTCCGGCAGCCCGTGGATGGTGCCGTTGTTGCGCACGTTGAGGATCATCGTCTGACGCTCGTTGCGGCTGATCGCGGCCATCACGCCGAGGGCGACGCCCGCGTATCCCTGGTGCGACGGGTCCTGCTCGCGCTCCTTGACGTGGGTCGGCGCATCCTGGGTGCCGCCCTTCGCTTCGGCCATGTACGAGGCGCTGCGACGCTCGACGGTGGTGCGCCACAGTTCGGCGACCCCCTGGCCGGCGTCGGCCGCCTTCGTGTAGAAGGCGCTCTGCGAGTCGGCGAGGAAGTCGCCGCGGGTCTTGCCGGACTCCCGGATGGTCTGCACGGCGTCGCGGTTGAAGTAGTAGTAGTACAGGTACTCGTTGGGCACGGAGCCGAGGTTGCGGATCCAGTCCGCCCCGAACACGTGGCCCTCCTCGAGCGCGCCGAGCAGGGCGTCGTCGGCCAGCAGCTCGGGGAGCACGTCGCGGCCGTCGTAGAGGAGGCGGCGCATCCAGCCCAGGTGGTTGAGGCCGACGTAGTCCATCTGCACGCGCGTGTGGTCGAGGCCGAGCAGGCCCGCGACACGACGGCCGAGGCCGGACGGGGTGTCGCAGATGCCGAGCACGCGGTCGCCGAGCACCGACTGCATGGCCTCGGTGATGATGCCGGCCGGGTTGGTGAAGTTCATCACGTACGCGTTGGGGGCGAGGTCCTTGATCGCCTTCGCCGCCTCGACCATCACGGGCACGGTGCGGATGGCGTATGCGAGTCCGCCAGGGCCGGTGGTCTCCTGGCCGAGGACGTTGAGGTCGAGGGCGACGTGCTCGTCGCAGCGGCGTCCCTCCAGGCCGCCGACGCGGAGGGCGGCGAAGATGAAGTCGCTGCCCTCGACGGCGCGGTGCAGGTCGGTGGTCGGCACGAGGCGCGGCGCGTCGGGGAACCCGGCGGCCAGCTCGGTGAGGATGGCGACCATCGTGTGCAGGCGGTTCTCGTCCACGTCGTAGAGGGCCACCTCTTCGACGCGCGGTGAACCGGTGTCCCGCAGGAGGGCCTGGTAGACGTACGGCGTGCGGAATCCGCCGCCTCCGAGGATGCAGAGCTTCATACGACAGTGACCTCTCCGCCGGCGTTCCGGCACAGTGCGAGCGTTTCTTCCGGAGCGCCGGTCGTGGTGACCAGCGCATCCACTTCGGTGAGGGAGCAGAGCCGCAGGGCTCCTGTCCCGGGGAACTTGGCTTCGGAGGCGAGCAGCACCACACGGTCGGAGGCGGCGATCATCGACTGCTTGATCGGCGCCTCGACGGCCATGTTGTCCACGACGTGTCCGTTAGCCCGCACGCCCGTGCAGGAGAGGAACACGATGTCGGCGCTCACCTGGCTGAGGGCGAGCTCGGCGAGCGAGCCGACCAGGGTGCGGTAGTTGCGGCGGACGACGCCGCCGAGCAGCACCAGGCGCACGGCGTCGTCGTCGCGCAACTCGTCGAAGACGGCGAGGCTGGAGGTGATGACGGTGATGTCCCTGCCGCGCAGGAGGCGAGCGACCAGCGGGGTGGTCGTGCCGATGTCCAGGATGATGACGCTGCCGTCGGTGACCATCGCGGCCGCCGCCTCCGCCATGCGGCGCTTGAGGTCGGCGTCCGTCGTCTCGTCGAAGGTGCCCTCCTCCGCGCTGCGGCCGTGGTCCTCCACGGTGGCGCCGGGCGTGAGGACCGCCCCGCCGTAGGTGCGGGTCAGCTCGCCGTTGCGGTCGAGCAGCTCCAGGTCTCTGCGGATGGTCGACTCGCTGACGGCCAGTGCTTCGGCCAGCTCGCGCACGGAGGCGGAGCCGTCCGTCCGCAGCGCAGACAGGATGCGGTTCTGCCGTTCGCGAAGAATCATGGTGACACTCTACTCACAGATGAGCAGAGTCGCGCAAACACGAGCAGAGAAAATACTCACATACGCAAACTTAACAAAAGTGCGTCACGCAGGTAATGTAATCGAAACACTCGCTGCTCAAGCTTGCTGAATATCAGCGGTTCCGTCGCATAGTCACGCAAAGTCGAGCATCGAGTGTCGAACCCCGCGGATCCGCAACGAAGAGGAGAGCCCGTGATCGAACGACCGCTGCACCAGGGAGCCGAGCTCCTGTTCGCCGGCGAGATCTTCTGCGATGTCGTCTTCGCCGGCGTCGACGTCCCCGCCGTGGGAGCAGAGGTCTACGCGGACGCCTTCACCATCACGGCGGGAGGCGTTGCGAACCGGGCGGTCGCTGCTGCGCGGGCCGGCGCATCCACTCTGCTGCTGTCGCGCCTCGGCGACGACCCGCTCGGCGAGCACATCCACCGGATGCTGGACGACGAGCCCGGACTCGACACCCGCCTGCTCGAACGCATCCCCGGACACCAGAGCCCTGTCACCGTGTCGCTCACCACCCCGGAGGACCGCTCCTTCATCACCTACCAGGTGGAGCTCGGGCACCAGGATGTTCCTGACGACCTCGGTCCCATCGGCGCGACCCACGTCGGCGTCGCCCACGAACTGCCCGCCTGGGTCGGCCGGATGCGCGCAGCGGGCACAACGGTGGTCGGCGGCGTCGGCTGGGACGCCTCGGGGGACTGGTCGGGCGACGTGCTTCGCCGCCTCTCCGAAGTGGACGTGTTCGTACCCAACGACGCGGAGGCGATGCAGTACACGCGCACCGACGACGCGGTTGCGGCGGCCAAAGCACTGGCGGAGCACGTTCCGCTCGCCGTCGTCACCAGGGGACCGCGCGGCGTCGTCGCCGTCGACTCCGCGGCGGGGGAGATCGTCGAGGTGGAGGCCGTGCCCGTCGCGGCCGTCGACCCGACAGGAGCGGGCGACGTCTTCGTCGCCACGTTCATGGCAGCGCTCGGCCACGACTGGGACCTGCGCACCCGCCTCCGCTTCGCGTCGCTCAGCGCGACCATCTCCGTCACCGGTCTCGGCGGCGCGGCCAGCGCGCCGCGACCGCAGGACCTCATCGACTTCGTCGACCGTCGCAACCCGGCGGGCGATTGGTCGTTCCTCGACCGCATGCGCGTGCCCACCGGCTCGCACTGACCCATCGATCCCTCGCACCCCAACCGAACGGACACTGCAATGAAGAGACACACCAGCAAGGTGGCGCTGCTCGCCGGCGCCCTCACCGCGATCGCTCTCGGACTCACCGCGTGCGCGCCGGGCGGCTCGGCGCCATCCGGGACGCAGAGCCTCGGACCGGTCTCCAAAGACTTCGGCAGCAGCAAGGTCACGCTGACCGTGTGGGATCAGAACACCGACGGCGGCATCGACGACGCGCAGAAGCAGCTGAACGCCGCCTTCACCAAGAAGTACCCCAACGTGACCATCAAGCGGGTCTCCCGGTCGTTCTCCGACCTGAAGACCACGCTCAAGCTCGCGCTCTCCGGCGACAACCCGCCGGATGTGGTCCAGGCCAATCAGGGCTACCCGGACATGGGCGCGTTCGTGAAGGCCGGGCTGCTCCGGCCCGTCGACGACTACGCCGACCTCTACAAGTGGAACGACTACTACCCGTCGAGCCTGCTCAAGCTCAACTCGTTCTCGTCCGACGGCAAGAAGTGGCAGGGCGACGACCTCTACGGCGTCTCCCAGACCGGCGAGCTCGTCGGCCTCTACTACAACAAGGCCGTGCTGCAGAAGGCGGGCATCAGCGAGGCCCCGACCTCGCTCGACGAGCTCACCGCGGACATGGCCAAGGTGAAGGCCGCCGGTTCGCTGCCGCTGGCGTACGGCGACGTGGAGAAGAGCCCCGGCATCCACCTGTACGGGTTCGCGCTGTCGGCGCTGGCCGGATCGCAGAAGGTCAACGACCTCGTCAACGGCTCCAGCGGTTCGTGGACGGGCGCCGACGAGGTGAAGGCGGCCGACGTCGTGCAGGGCTGGCAGAAGTCCGGGTACATCACCCCCGGCGCCAACGGCGTCTCCCGGGATGCGGCGGTCGCCTCGTTCGGCAACGGCGACGCGGCGTTCCTCATCACCGGCACCTGGTACCTGGCGACGCTCGCCGAGGCAACCGCATCCAAGGACATCGGCTTCACTGCGCTGAAGCCCGCCGGATCGGACACGCCCGTCACGATGGGTGGAGAGGGCCTCGCCTGGGCGATCACCTCCAAGTCGAAGAACGCGAACGCGGCGGCCGCGTACATCGACTTCGTCACCGACAAGAACGCGTCCGAGGTGCTCGTGAAGACGGGCAACCTGCCCACGGTCGTGCCGAGCGGGTCCGAGAAGGCCACCGGCACGGTCACCGGCGACGTCACCGCGAACTACATCACCATCTCGAAGTCGAACGGCATCACCCCGTACCTCGACTACGCGACGCCGACGTTCTACGACACCATCACCGCGGCCGCTCAGGATCTGATCGCCGAGAAGGCGACGCCGGAGCAGTTCACGCAGACGCTGCAGGACGACTACGCCGCCTTCACGAAGAAGAACGGATGACCGTGACCGCACACAAGGACGGACAGGCGGTCGCCCCCGCCGTCCGACCGGCTGTCCGCCCGGCCGGAGCAGTGCGCTCCGGCCGGGCGGGGCGACGCAGGAAGCGCAGCCTGGTCGCCTACCTCTATGTGCTGCCCGCGTTCCTCGTGTTCGCGGTCTTCCTCGGCTGGCCGTTCATCCAGACCGTCCAGTACTCGTTCTACGACTGGGACGGCCTGTCGCCCGCCACCTGGGCCGGGTTCGCGAACTACGTCTCGGTGTTCACGGATACGGCGCTGCGCGGCGCGTTCGGGCACGCGCTCATCCTGATGGTGTTCTACGCCGTGATCCCCGTGGTGCTGGCGCTGTTCCTCACGGCCCTCATCTCCCGCGCAAACGCCTTGAGGGGGATGAGCGCCTTCCGCACCGTCCTGTTCCTCCCGCAGGTGATCGCCTCGGTCGTCGTCGCGACCATCTGGGTCTCGATCTACTCGCAGGACGGCCTGGTCAACGAGACCCTGCGGTTCCTCGGCCTCGACGGGCTCGCCAGGGTCTGGCTCGGCGACTACGCGTTCGCGCTCCCCGCGATCGGGTTCGTCGGCACCTGGCTCAACATCGGGCTGTGCGTCGTGCTGTTCCTCTCCGGCGTCGGCAACATCCAGCCGGAACTGTTCGAGGCGGCGCGGCTCGACGGAGCGGGGGCGGCGCGCGAGTTCTTCTCCATCACGCTCCCCGCGCTGCGTGGCCAGATCGCCGTGGCGCTCACGCTCACCATCGTCTCGGCGCTGAAGACCTTCGACCTCGTCTACGTGACGACGGGAGGCGGTCCTGGCACCTCGACCACCGTGCCGGCGTACGAGGCGTACAACCGGGCGTTCAACACGGGACAGGTCGGCTCGGCCGCCGCCGTGGCCATCGCCCTGACCCTCGTGATCATGGTCGTCACCGCCCTGATCAGCCGGATCCAGCCGAAGGACGTGCAATGAGGCTCACCCGCCGCGAGAAGATCGTCGACTACATCGTCCTCTCCCTCTTCGCCCTGTTCGCCGTCATCCCGCTGGTCGGGGTGCTGTTCTCCGCGGTCACGCCGTCGGCGGACAACCAGGGCGGCTTCGCCCTTCCGACGAAGATCGACCTCGGCAACTTCGCCACGGCGTGGACCGAAGGGCACTTCGCCACGTACATGTTCTCGAGCATCGTGGTCACGCTCGGGGTGATCGTCCTCACCACCGTGCTGTCCGTGCTCGCCGGGTTCGCCTTCGCCCGCCTCGACTTCGCCGGCTCCGGCATCATCTTCTTCGTGATGCTCGCCGGGCTCATGCTGCCCGCAGAGGCGTTCATCATCCCGCTGTACTTCAACCTGCGCAGCGTCGGCCTCACCGACTCGTACCAGAGCCTCATCCTGCCGCAGACCGCGCAGTCGCTCGCGTTCGGCATCTTCTGGATGCGCAACCAGTTCCGCGCCTTCCCCGGCGAGATCATCGAGGCGGCCCGCATCGACGGCGCCCGCGACCTGCGCGTGCTCTGGCAGGTGATCGTGCCGCCGTCGCTCGCCCCCATCATGACGATGTGCGTGCTGGTCGCCATGTGGACCTGGAACGAGTTCCTGATGCCCCTCGTCCTCATCACCAGCGAGGACCGCAGGACGGCGCCGCTCGGCCTCGCATTCTTCAAGGGCGAGCATCTCACCGACTACTCGCTCCTGAGCGCGGCGGGCATCATCGTCGCCATCCCCATCGTCGTCCTGTACTTCTTCCTCCAGAAGCATTTCATCTCCGGGATGCTCGGCGGCATCTCCGCGAAATGACGCCGCTATAGACGACAAAACCTCACCCGGAGTAGTGTTCGCCCGTCACCAACGATGGGGTGGGCACCATGACGGACAGCGCGACGGCCGGCGGCGCCGACGGGAAGCCGAAGCCGAACCACATCCTCGAACTGCGCATCCACGGGATCAAGAACACGCCGCCGGCGGAGATGCTGGGCGTCGACAAGTCCGATCTGCGGCAGTACCAGGGCGACGAGAACGGCGGCTTCTGGCTGGCGACGCGCCTGCCGGAGCCCGACCCTGACGACGACACCCCGAACCCGGCCGTCCCTCCGCCGGATGTGCGCCGCGAGGCGTACTCGTGGGGCGCGATGGCGCGATACGGCGGCGGCGCCCTCGTCGTCATCGGGCAGTTCTTCGTGCAGATCGCGTGGCTTCTGCTGCTGCCGTTCGGCCTGACGAACAGCGCGTACTGGACCAGGCGCATCCCGAATCAGAATGCGGGCGGCGAGTGGCGGGGCGGCGTGGGGGTGACCTCGCTGCGAGTGTTCGCGCTGGGGCTGACCCTGCTCTATGTCTGCGCCCTCGGCTCGGTGAGTCTCGACCTGATCGGCACCCAGTGTCTCGGCGGAGCCGGCTGCCCCGCCCTGCCCTCCGGCGTGCTCGACTTCCTCACCTCCGGTTTCCTGGCCGAGCGCGGTCGTCAGCTGGCGGTGCTGTCGCTGGTGCCGATCGGCGGGGTGATCGTGCTCTACCTCGTCTCGCACAGCGCGCGCACCCGCTACGAGGCCGGCATCTTCAACACCGTGCGCCGGATGCGGAACGCCGACACCCCGAAGCGCGCCACCGAGCGGCGCCCGCTCAGCGTCGAGGGCTTCTGGCAGCAGTCCCGCGTCGGATCGCCGACGGAGTGGCTGCACCTGTCCGGCGCGTTCTGTCTCATCGCGCTGCTGCTGGTCTGGGACCGGGTCTTCGCCGGTGCGCCCGGCTGCGGCGAGCTGCAGTCGTTCGGGCCGAGTGGATGCGTCGCCCGCCTTCTCGGCCCGGGCGGAGGTCTCTGGTACTTCACGGCGGCGGGCGTCGTCGCCGCGGCGGGCATCGTGTGGATCGTGGTCCGCATCGTCCGCTCGTCCGACACGGTCAACCATTCCGGGGAACGGCTCGCCGCGTTCCTCCGCGACGAGCAGCGCCGCCGCGAGACGGTGGCCGCGATCACCCTCGCCGCCTCGGTGGTCCTCTACGTGCTCGTGCTGGTCGCGCTGTTCGTCAACGGCGCGTACCACCGGTCTCCGTCGTTCGCGTTCCTCGGCCTGGTCTCCGCGCCGTCGATCATCCTGGGCGTGCTGGTCGCCATCTGCATCTCGGCGCTCGGGTGGCGCCGCGGCGTTCCGCACGTGCTCTCCATCGCGCTGATGACGGTCTCCGGGCTCACCTTCCTCATCGGGGTGTCGATGAACCCGGCGCGGCTCGGCGGCCAGCCCGGCGCGTTCCAGTGGGTGTACTACCTCGTGGCCGGGCTGTTCCTGGCGGCGCAGCTCGTGCTCGTGGGGGTGTGGCCGCGCATCCACGGCACCAGAGAGCGGTACCGCACGGAAGGCTGGGCCGGGATGGGGCCAGGGGTGTGGATGCTGCTGTCGCTCGGGGCGGCGATGCTGCTGTCCACGCTGCTCGTCCTCGGCGTGCAGAGCTGGCTCGGCAGTGGCACGCCGGCTTGTGGCTGCGCCGCCCCGGTCGGCCGCGCGCTCGACGCCCCGATCGCGTTCAGCAACTTCGGCGACGTGGTGCCGCTGATCGCGGTGTTGCTGCTGCTCTTCGTCGCCGGCATCGTGGTGCTCAGGATGCTGTGGGTGCCCAAGCTGACCACCCCGCCGACTCCGGGAGGCTCCCGCCCGCTGCTCGAGCCGGTGGAGGAGTACAAGGACGGCGTCATCGAGCGCGGACGGACGACGGACCGGCTCGCCATGCGGATGCTGCGCGCCCGACGGTTCGCCGCCCTCTTCCACCGCGGCGAGCCGATCCTCGGCGTGCTCGCCGGGCTGTTCGCTGTGGGGTTCGTGGCGGCGCTCGCCGTGTCGAAGACCCAGTTCTTCGCGTGGATCGACGGCTTCGTCGCCCCGGCGCTCGGGCTGATCGCGGTGAGCGCCGTCGTGCTCATCGCCGAGAACGCGATCACCACCAAGGAGCGGCCCATCGGGGTGATGTGGGACCTGATGTGCTTCCTCCCGCGCGCAGGGCATCCGTTCGGGCCGCCCTGCTACGCCGAGCGGGTCGTGCCGGAGCTGCGAGACCGCGTCGTCGACTGGCTCACCCACGATCTGAAGCCGCCGCCCGGTCTGAGCATCGCGGAGCAGCTGGCGTGGAAGGAGCAGCAGGAGGAGGACGCGCTCAGCCACGAGCGGCCGTTCAGCGTGATCCTGACCGCGCACAGTCTCGGAGCCGTACTCGCGGTCTCGTGCCTGTTCACGTTGCGGCCCTCCCAGCAGGACCAGCTCCGCAACGTGGGCCTGCTCACATACGGCACGCAGCTCCGCACGTACTTCGGCCGCTTCTTCCCCGAACTGTTCGGACCGGGACCGCTCGGGACGCCGACCCAGCTCACGCCGTCCCTGCGCCGCGCGGACCCGTGGTTCACGCAGGTGCAGGCCGACCACGGCGGCACCGATGTCCCTCCTCCGCCCTCCGACACCGCCGACCCGACCCTCGTCGGCCTTCTCACCCAGCCGAACGGCGAGATCGCCTGGTTCAACCTCTGGCGGCGCACCGACTACCTCGGCTTCCCCGTCTTCAGCCACCGCGCCAACCCCGTCGACGGCGGTGCGGACGAGTTCGGTCCCCCGCGCTACCTCGTCAAGGTCGCCACCCACCCCGACTACCAGTCCACCCCTCAATACACCGCCAACCTCACCCGCATGATCACCCTCCTCTCCCACCCCCGCAAATAATCGAGTCCGAAGTTATTCACGCGACACACCGCATCCACCCGTGAACAACTTCGGACTCGATTTTCAGGAAACCGAGCGGTGTAAGGTATTTGCACGCAGACAGATCACGTTCGAAGGAGAATCATGGGTCGGCTGACACGCGCGTCCGAGTTGAACACCGAAGAGAAGGCTGCGCTGACGAGCGGCGCGAGTTTCTGGGAGACCGAGGGCATCGACCGGGTGGGCATCCCGTCGATCTACCTCACCGACGGTCCGCACGGTGTGCGCAAGCAGGCCCAGGGAGGGGACCACCTCGGCATCGGCGACAGTGTCCCGGCCACCTGCTTCCCGCCCGCCGTCGCCCTCGGCTCGTCGTGGGACGCCGAGCTGCTCGAACGCGTCGGCGCCGCCCTCGGCGAAGAAGCGAAGGCGGAGGGTGTCGGCGTGCTGCTCGGCCCCGGCATCAACATCAAGCGGTCTCCGCTCTGCGGCCGCAACTTCGAATACCTGTCGGAAGACCCCATCCTGAGCGGGCGGCTCGGCGCATCCCTGGTCCGCGGGCTGCAGTCGCAGGGTGTCGGCGCCTCGCTGAAGCACTTCGCCGCCAACAACCAGGAGACCGACCGGCTGCGCGTGAGCGCCGACGTGGACGAGCGCCCGCTGCGCGAGATCTACCTCCGCGGCTTCCAGCACGTCGTGCAGCACGCGGCCCCGTGGACCGTGATGTGTTCCTACAACCGCATCAACGGCGTCTACGCCAGCGAGGACCCGTGGCTACTCACCCGCGTGCTCCGCGACGAGTGGGGCTTCGACGGCGTCGTCGTCTCCGACTGGGGCGCCGTCAACAACCGGGTGGATGCGCTGGTCGCCGGCCTCGACCTGGAGATGCCGTCGAGCGACGGCGTCACAGACGCGCAACTCGTCGCCGCCGTGCGGGACGGCTCCCTGGAGGAGTCGGTGCTCGACACCGCCGCCGACCGCGTGATCGACCTCGTGCAGAAGGCGGTCGACAACGCCGACGCGTCCGCGACGTACGACCGGGATGCGCACCACGCGCTCGCCCGCGAGGTGGCCGCCCGCAGCGTGGTGCTCCTGAAGAACGACGGGGTGCTCCCGCTCGCAGCCGCATCCGGTCGCAGCATCGCCGTGATCGGCGAGTTCGCGCGCACCCCGCGCTACCAGGGCGCCGGTTCGTCGCAGATCGTGCCCACCAGGCTCGACAACGCACTCGACGAGATCCGCGCGCTGGCGGGCCAGAGCGCCGTGACCTTCTCAGCCGGTTACACGCTCGGCAACGCTGGTGCCGACACCGATGCCGCTGCTCTCACCGCCGAGGCCGTCGCCGCCGCACAGGCGGCAGACGACGTGCTGGTCTTCCTCGGTCTGCCGGACGAGGACGAGTCGGAGGGCTTCGACCGCGAGCACATCGAACTTCCGGCAGCGCAGACCGCCCTCCTGGATGCGGTCATCGCGACCGGCGCGCGCGTCACGGTGGTCCTCTCCAACGGTGGCGTCGTCCGCGTCTCCGGATGGGCGGACAGGGTGGCGGCGATCGTCGAGGGCTGGCTGCTCGGACAGGCGGGCGGCGGTGCCATCGCCGACGTGCTGTTCGGCGTGGTCAACCCGTCCGGGCGTCTGGCGGAGAGCATCCCGCTGCGGCTGGAGGACACGGCCTCGTACCTCAACTTCCCCGGCGAGAAGGGGCACGTCCGCTACGGCGAGGGCCTGTTCGTCGGCTACCGCGACTTCGACGCGCGGGATGCGGAGGTCAGCTTCCCGTTCGGCCACGGCCTCTCGTACACGGAGTTCGCGTTCTCCGGTCTCGCCGTCTCCGGCGACGCCGACGGCATCGAGGTATCGCTGGACGTCGCGAACACGGGGGAGCGGGACGGTCGCGAGATCGTGCAGGTCTACGTGTCCGTGCCGAGCTCGTCGGTGCAGCGCCCGGTGCGCGAGCTCAAGGGCTTCGCGAACGTGGCGGTGGCGGCGGGCGCGTCCGAGCGCGTGAGCGTGCGCATCCCGAGCGAGGATCTGGCCGTCTACGACACGGCGCAGGAGCGCTGGGTGGTCGAGGGCGGCGAATACGAGGTGACGGTCGGTGCGTCGTCGCGCGACCTGCGCGGCAGCGCGACGGTGGCACTGGCGGGAGACGCCGGGCTGCCGCTGCTGGCCTTCGACTCGACGCTGGGAGAGTGGCTGGCGCATCCGGTCGGCGGGCAGATCCTGATGGGCGCGCTCGCGCAGTCGGGGGGCGGAGCCGTCGCGGGAATGCTCGATGACCCCAGCCTGCGCCGCATGGCGGAGTCGATGCCGCTGAACCGGGTGGCGGCGTTCCCCGGCAGCCCGGTCACGGCCGAGCAGATCCACCAGCTGGTGGCGGCCGCGAACGCGGCGACGGCGGCCGCAGCGAACGCCCCGGCGGGCGTGCCCGCGTAACGTACACCGCTGCCGGACCGGCCTGAACCCCCTTGCGAGAGCGAGGGGGTTCGGCGTTTGCTGGGGCTGAACCGGAGCGAGAGGAGCATCGGATGAGCGACACCAGCGGACTGCCGAACACCACGAGCGAGGGCGTGCCTGCAGAGGACGACCCGACGCGTTTCGAGGGCGGTGACGGTGCAGATCGCGACGCGCAGTCGGCCGAGCCTGCGGAGACCGCCGACACACCGGATGCGGACGCGCAGGATGCAGACGCGCAGGGCGCCGACGCACCGGATGCGGACACCGGCGCTCAGGCCGAGCCGGACCTGACCACGGGCGACGCCGCCTCCACCGGCGCGGAGGGTGCGGAGCCGCCGCCCGCCGAGCTCGACCCGGCGCAGAATCCGTCCAACCCCGACCTCGTCGACACCACGGAGGCTCCTGACTAGCCGTCCCGATCGACGTGGAAGCCCCGCTGGCCCCCGACAGGGTCAGCGGGGCAGTCGTGTCCAGCGGTGGATGCACACCGCACCGGCCACACCGAGCGCAGCGGCACAGACGGCACCGGCGACGAGCAGCCCCACCGCGGTCCGGCTCAGCCCGGTGTCGGCGGCGAACGTGCCGCGTGAGGCCGCAACGACGAACGCAGCGGAGAACAGCACGAGCAGGGAGCTGGCGAGATAGCCCGTCAGCGCATCGCTTCGTGCGCGGAAACGCATTCCGCGGTCGGTCACGGTCGGCCTCCCTCAGTGGTCGCAGTCGTGGGTGGGGCCCGACCGGCCCCACCCACGGGGGACGCCGTCACCCGGTTCGGGCGTCCGAGAGACCGCAGAGGCGAGCACCTCGCGCGATGGGATGTCTCTCACGAGAGGAGACGGCGAACTGCCGGAATCCTGACGCGAGACGTGCGAAAAACTCAGCGAGGGGGCTGGCGGGACACGAACATCCACGCGGCGCCGACGGCCACGCCGACGATGAGGAGGGCGATCCCGGTGACCAGCACGGGCGCTGTGCCGCCGACGCGCGGAAGCAGCAGGCCGAGGGCGAACGCGACGACGCCGACGTTGATGAGCACCGCGGCGAGCCAGCCGAGGGTCGTGCGCAACGTCGCCTTCACGCTCGTATCGTAAGCCAGGACTGCTCCGCAGGGCCGGGGCGCGCGCATCCGGTCGCTGGGGATGAGCGGGAGGAGCGGCGGATCAGGCCTCGCCCTGGTTGCCGGTGGCGCCCGGCGCCGGCTCCAGCGCCTCGTTGATGAGCGACGCGACCAGCATCTTCCAGTCGGACCCCTCGTGCAGCGTCTCGACGTGCCCGGGCGGAATGGCGCCGAACACCGGCTCGTGCTCCTCGCCCTCCCTGGCGACCCGCACCAGCACGCCCAGCTCGGCGTGGGACTCGTCCAGCACCACCCAGCGGCCGGGGGCCTGCTTCTCGACGTGGAAGATGCGGCTGCGATACGGGAATCGCACACTGGACATTTCGAGTTCGCTGGCGGACATAGCGTGCCCCTCTCGTCGGATGCTCGTTAGGCAGCATCCAACGCCCGCACGGCCCTCTGCGCAACCATTTTCCTGCCGCGGACCTAGGTTGGACCCATGAGCGACTCCGTGCACAACCTCGACGACGCCATCGCATCCATCGCCGAGCACTGGCAACCGCACCGCCTGACGAGCGTCAACGACTACGACGTCAAGGTCGTGAAGCTGCTCGGAGAGTTCGTCTGGCACACGCATCCGGAGACCGACGAGCTGTTCCTGGTGCTGTCCGGGCGCCTCACCATCCAGCTACGCGACGGGGATGTGCACCTCGGCCCGAACGACGTGTTCGTCGTGCCGCGCGGGGTCGAGCACTGCCCGCTCGCCGAGGAGGAGGTGCGGGCCGTGCTGTTCGAGCCGAAGGGCACGGTCAACACCGGGAATGTGGGCGGCGAGCGGACGAGCCAGCTACGCGAACTGCCGGACGCGTAGACGCCGGATGCGCAGACGCCGGATGCGCAGACGCCGGATGCGTAGACGCCGGATGCGCTGCCGCCGGATGCGCAGCCCGGGCCGCGCGCGGCTAGAGGCCGCCGGTCACCCGGATGGTCGTGCCGGTCGCGTAGGACGCATCCGGCGACAGCAGCCAGGCCACGGCGCCGGCGATCTCTTCCGGCTGCCCTCCGCGACCGAGCGGGACCGTCGGCGCCACGATGTCCGGACGGTCGGGCTCGGGATGGAAGTCGGTCCAGATCGTGCCGGGGGCGACGCCGTTGACGCGGATGCCGAGCGCGGCGACCTCCTTCGAGAGGCCGACGGTGACCGCATCCACTGCCGCCTTCGCCGCCGCGTAGTGCACGTAGCGGCCGGGGCTGCCGAGGTAGGCGGACGCGGAGGAGATGTTGACGATTCCGCCGCCGCTCGCGCCGGGAGCGCTCATCGCGCGCACGGCGTGCTTCGCGCAGATCAGCACGCCCACCAGGTCGACGTCGATGTCGCGGCGCACGGCCGCGATGTCCGCGTCGGCGAGCAGGCCGAATGCGCTGGCCGACCCCGCATTGTTGACCAGTCCCGTCACCGTGCCCAGTTCGGACGCCGCCGCGAACACGGCCTCGACCTGGGCTTCGTCGGTGGTGTCGACGGCGCAGACGATCGCGAGCCTGCCCGCTGCGCGCACATCGGCCGCGACCGCTTCCGCGGATTCCACGTCTGTGCGATAGCAGACGACGATGTCGTGACCGTCCGCGGCGAGACGGCGGCTGATCGCCGCCCCGATGCCGCGGCCTGCACCTGTGACGATGGTGAGAGGCATGACCTCAGACTATGGCGTCCAGGTTCTTCAGCAGCTGCGCCGGATCCTCGAACACCGCAAACGCCCCGGCGTCGGTCAGCTCGCGCTCGCCGACACCGCCGCTGAGCACCCCGACCGAGCGCAGGTGCGCCCGCGCCGCCGCCTTCAGATCCCAGACGGAGTCGCCGACCATGATCGCGTCGGACGGCGTCGCGCCCGCCCGTTCGAGCGCCACATTCAGGATGCCGGGGTCCGGCTTGGCCGTCTCGACGTCGTCGGCGGAGGTGGTGGCGTGGATCGCATCCGGAGCGTCGATGGCGTCGAGCAGCAGGTCGAGCTCGTCGTCCGGTGCCGAGGTGGCCAGCACCACGGCGATGCCGCGGGACGCGATGGCGCGCAGCAGCTCGGGCACCTGGTCGAAGGCGCGCAGCCGCGGCGCGAGCTCGCGGTAGTAGCGGGAGTGCAGGTCGGAGGCTCTGCTCATCCACTCGTCGTCGTGGTCGCCGGCGACCGCGCGCAGCAGCCGGTCGGAGTCCTGTCCGATCGCACGGTGGATGCGCCACGCGTCGGTCGGGGAGCCCAGCTCGGCGAGCGCGCGCTGCCAGGCGTCGACGTGCAGGAAGTTGGAGTCGACGAGCGTTCCGTCGACGTCGAAGAGCACAGCGGTGACCGTCATGCTTCCTGTCTACTCGCTGAGCGCGGGGAGGCAAGGGGCGCGGCTCGGAGCGCCGGGCGGTGGGTGGTGCCGTCGGGCGGTGCGGCCAGGCCGTGAAGCCGGGCTGTGGCGTCAGGCGGCCAGACGCTCCCTGGCGGTGCGCAGCCGTTTCGACAGCCCCGGAACGGCGTCGGCGGGCAGCGCGTCGAGGTCGAACCACTCGACCGCGTCGCTCTCCTCGTTGGCGCTGGGCACCGCATCCCGTGGCGCCTCTGCGGCGAACAGCAGGTCGAGGTGGATGTCGCAGCCGCCGAACCGTTCGCCCAGCTGCTGCGCCTGCAGGTCGATGGCGTCGGTGGACAGCATCCGGAACGACTCGAGCCCGCTCTCCTCCGTCACCTCGCGCGCCGCCGCCGCGGCCATGTCCGCGTCGCCCGGTTCGAGGTGCCCGCCGAACTGCACCCAGAACCGCCCTTTGCGGTGGAACGCGAGCAGCACCCGCGTCCGCTCGGGATCGAACACGACGCAGCTCGCCGTGACGTGCGCCGGGCCGCCCTTGAACAGCAGCTCCTCGCCCCCGTGGATGCGTTCGGCCACCGACGCGAACAGGGTCCGCTCCGGCCGCCCGAACCACTGCGGCGCTGTGGTGAAGAACTCGCTGGCGGTCTCGCGGTCCACGGTCCTCCTCGGTGGCGGCGGGTCTCGGTTCCTTCGAGGGTAGCGCTCCGAGCACGCGGCGGATAGCGCACTGCGCGCCCGGCGGACACAGCTCCGCCGCCCAAAGCGGCGGGGGTTTGAAAGCCACGGGGCGGCGGAGTGCGGCGTTCGGACGACGCCTCCGAGCACAGTACGCACCCCGCCCATCCCCACCACCGGGTTGACTCCACCCCGAGATGCCAGTAACTGTCGCGAAACGCCCGGGATGCGCCGCAGTTACTGGTGTCTCGCGGCCAGACGCCGCCAGACCGTGAGGGGGCGGCCGTCGACGTGGGTGCCAGAGCGTGTCGGCACGAAACCGCAGCGGGTCGCGACGGCCTCGCTTGCAGCATTGCCGTCGAGGGTGCTCAGCCGGACCTCGGGCACGCCCTGGGCGTCGAGCCACGCGACCAGCGCGTTCACCGAGGCCGTCACCACCCCGCGGCCCCGGCCTTCGGGCGTGAGCGCGTAGAACACCTCGAACCCGTCCTCGCCGCGGCCGAAGCCGGCGGTGCCGACCGGCACCCCGCGCTCCTCGACCACGTACCGGATGCCCGACCCCGCGTCCGCGCTGGCCACGTTCCGCGTGGCGCGCTCCTTCGCCTGCTCCTCCGTCATGTCGGCCGCGTACATCGTCCAGACGGGCACATCCGGCACCCGGGCCAGCTCCAGCTCGATCCGCCAGTCCGCCGCCTCGAGCCTTCGCAGCACCACGCCGCTCGCCCCAGCCTCGACCCGCCGCGGAAACGCATCCATCCCCCCACGCTACCCACGGCGAGATGCCAGTAACTGTCGCGAAACGCCCGGGATGCGCCGCAGTTACTGGCATCTCGCCAGCGACGCCGGCCCTACACCGCGGCGAGGCTGGGGACGGCGGCGACCGCGCGGGTGCGCGCGGAGTCGTACGCGCCCAGGATGATGCCGAGCACCTCGATGCCCTCCTTCTGGGTGTGGATGGGGCGGGTGCCGTCGAGGATGCTGCGCGCGAAGTGCCCGAGCTCCTCGCCGAACTGGTCGACGGGCTCCAGGTCGAGGATCACCGGCTCGCTGCCGCGCAGGCGGTAGCTGAGGGTGGTGCCGTCGCTGGTCAGGCTGCCGAGCGAGCCGACCGCCGAGAAGCGCTCCGTACTGTCGGCGGCGTCGTACGCCCAGCTGGTCACGACCGTGCCGATCACGCCGTTGTCGAACCGCACCACCACCGTGGCCGAGTCCTCGCCCTCCATGAAGGTGAGGCGGTGGGTGGCGAGCATCGCCGTCACCTCCACCGGCGAGCCGCCCGCGAGGTGCAGCAGCAGGTAGCTGGGGTGGTATCCGGTGTCGATCAGTTCGCCGCCGCCGCTCGTGGCCGCGTTGGCACGCCAGCCCATCGTGGACGGGTCGAAGTCGTTGTAGAAGCTGTCGGTCGTGCGCACCTCGTAGACGGTGCCGAGCGTGCCGGACTCGATCAGCTCCTTCGCCGCCGCCACCGCGGGCAGGAACAACTGGTTGTGGGCGCACATCAGCGTCACCCCCGCCTCTTCGACGGCCGCGGAGACCTCTCGGGCCTCCTCCGGCGTGAGGCAGAGCGGCTTCTCGCACAGGATGTGCTTGCCGGCGCGGGCGGCCGCGACGATCGCGCCCTTGTGCAGGTGGTGCGGCAGGCAGATGTCGACGGCGTCGATGTCGGCCTCGGCGAGCATGTCGCGGTAGTCGGCGTAGATGACGGCGCCGGTGTCGCCTGCGCGAGCCTCGGCGGAGGCGCGCACGGGATCTGCGACTGCGGAGAATGTGATCGTGTCCGGGTTGAGGGCGTACCCGGCGACGTGGGCGCCGGCGATGCCGCCCGCCCCGATCAGGCCGATGCGGACGGTGGATGCATTGCTGGAAGTCATGAGTGTCTTTCTGGTGAGTGAAGCGAAGGAGAAGGGGTCGCTGGACTGCCCGGCGACCAGTGGATGCGCGACGCGCGAGCGCCCGGAGCGCGAGCGCCCGCAGCGTGAGCGCGCGACGCGCCAGCGCCCGACGCGCCGACGAAGGAACGGGCCCGGCTACACGACCGCGCGCGCAGCCGCGACCGGCACCGCAACGCCGCTCGCCGCCGACGCGTTCGCCGCGACGACCATCCTGGTGAGCGCCAGCGCGTGGTCCAGGTTCGCGTCGGCCGTCGTGCCGGAGTGGATGCGGTCGACCCATTCCGCGAACGCGCCGTCGAGCGCATCCGGGATCGGCAGCTCGCGCCACTCGTCGCCGTGCTCGCCCCCGCCGACCAGCAGCGTCGGGCCGCCGAAGCCGTAGACGGCCACGCCTTCCGTGCCGCGCAGTTCGATCGTGAACTGGCCGGGTGCAGAGGCGACGCTCGCCTCGAACACGCCGAGTGCTCCGCCGGGGAACTCCGCCGTCACGACGGCGTTGTCCTCCACCGGATGCCCGGTGACCGAGCCGTACACAGCGCTGACCGCGAGCGGTTCGGCCCGGTGGAACAGCCGCGTCAGGTAGGCCGGGTGGCAGCCGAGGTCGGTCAGCGCGCCGCCGATCGCCTCCTCCGGGTTGCCGAACCGGTCGGGCAGCCAGCCGGCCACCCAGCCGTCGTGCGCGAGCCGCACGCGCGAGTACGTCAGCGTTCCGAGCGCGCCCGAGTCGATGAACTGCTGGAACGCCTGCGTGTACCCGTCGTAGAGGCGGGGCAGCGAGACGACGAGCGCCACGCCAGCGGACGCCGCTGCGGCGACGATGTCCTCCGCCTCGTCGGCCGTGGGCGCGAGCACCTTCTCGGTGAAGACGTGCTTGCCTGCAGCGATGGAGCGCAGGATCACGTCGTGGTGCTGGTCGGTGGAGGTGGTGATGGTCACCGCATCCAGAGTGTCGCGGGCGAGCAGCTCGTCGAGGTCGGGGACGAACTCCACCCCGAAGGCTTCCGCTGCGGCGCGGCCGCGTTCTTCGTCGTCGTCCCAGACGGCGACGAGTCTGGTGTCCGGATGCTGTTGCGCGGCTTTCGCGTAGTCTCCGGCATGCACATGCCAGAAGCCGATCGCGGCGACGGTGAGGGGTTGGGGCATTGCAGTAGGCCTCCCTGCCTGTATTCGTTGCGCGCGAACGCATCCAGCCTAGCCAGTTCCGCCCGGCGGTCGTCAACTTTTGCCGCACACTGGGCGAAAGTCGCGCGGGGGTCGCGGCGCGCCGCGTTCGTTCACGGAGCGTTCAGACTGCGGTGGTGGGATGGGCGTGTGAAGACGCGAATCGCGGAATACCCGCGGCCGGACCACTTCCTCGTGCACATCAGCGACACTCACCTCCTGGCGGGAGGTGAGAAGCTTTACGGCTCCGTCGACAGCGCGCACCACCTCCGCAGCCTCCTGGCCGACCTCGAAGCGTCCGGCGGCAGGCCGGAGGCCATCGTGTTCACGGGCGACATCGCCGACAGGGGACAGCCGGATGCGTACGCGGAGGTCCGCGCGATCGTCGACCCGGTCGCGGAGCGCCTCGGCGCCCGCGTGGTCTGGGTGATGGGCAACCACGACGAGCGCGACGCGTTCCGCTTCGGGCTGCGCGACGAGCTCCCCGCTGCCGAGCCGATCGACGACGTGTTCTGGTTCGGCGGCCTCCGGGTGATCGCCCTCGACTCGAGCGTGCCTGGCCACCACTACGGCGAAGTCACGGATGCGCAGCTCGACTGGCTCGCCGCCGAGCTCGCCTCGCCCGCACCGGAGGGCACGATCCTGGCCATGCACCACCCGCCGGTCCCGAGCGTGCTCGACCTGGCCGTGTCCGTCGAGCTGCGCGACCAGTCCGGCCTTGCCGAGGTGCTCGACGGCAGCGACGTCCGCAGCATCCTGGCCGGTCACCTGCACTACTCGTCGATGGCGACCTTCGCGGGCATCCCGGTCTCTGTCGCGTCGGCCAGCTGCTACACGCAAGACCTCACCGTGCCGGTCGGAGGTACCCGCGGCCGTGACGGCTTCCGCGCCTTCAACCTCGTGCACGTGTACCCGACGACGGTGCTGCACTCCGTGGTGCCGCTCGGCGCCTCCCCGGCGCTCGACTACATCGACCCGGACGAGAGCGCCCGCCGCCTCGCCGCCGACGGCATCCGCATCCCGCCCCGGCGAGTGGATGCGGGCGGCAGGCACGACCCGTCGCCCACCACCCCGATCCAGGTCATGGCGTGACGGACGTCATGGCGTGACGGACGTCATGGCGTGACGGACGCCGCCCCTGTGCTCTCGCGCGGCAGCAACAGGTGCGGAGCGACGATCTCCTGAGCAGGCAGGGTGGGGTCGTCGATCCTGGCGGCGATGCGTGCGATCGCCTGTTCGGCGATGAACGGCGTGTCCAGTGAGACGGTGCTGAGGGACGGGCGCGCGTACCGGCCCTCCTCGATGTCGTCGATGCCGATGATGGCGACGTCGTCCGGCACCTGCAGTCCGGCGTCGAACACGGCGCGGGCCGCGCCCATCGCGAGCAGGTCGGAGTAGCAGAAGATCGCATCCGGCCGAGGGGACTCGGTGAGCAGCGACGACGCCGCGGCGTATCCGTCGGCGCGGCTGTAGTGGTCGGCCGACCGGATGAGGGACGGCTCCGGGCCGAGGTCGGCGCGTTCGAGGGCCGTGGTGTACCCCTCTGTGCGCTGCAGCGGGGTGGTGTAGTGCTCTTTCGGCTGCGCGCCGATGGCGGCGATGCGGGTGCGGCCGATGGCGATCAGGTGGTCGGTCGCGTCTGCTGCGGCCTGCACGTTGTCGATGGCGACGTGATCGAACCGGCCGTCGAAGGTGTGCTCGCCCAGGAGCACGAGCGGCATGGTCTGGGACTCGGTGACGCCGCTGAGCTCGGATTCCGTGGCGAGCGGGGCGAAGAGCATCCCGTCGAAGAGCATGTTGCGGTCTGTTCCGCGGAGGAGGTCCTGTTCGCGCTCGTGATCGTGGCCGGTCTGGTCGATCATCACCTGATAGCCGACCTCGGCCGCCGCGGTGATGACATCGCGCGCGAGCTCGCTGAAGTACGGCACGTCGATCTCGGGGACGACCAGGGCGAGCAGGCCCGTGCGGCCGGTGCGCAGGGTGCGGGCGACGGGGTTGGGCCGGTAGCCGAGCTCGTCGATGGCCTGTTCGACGCGCGCGCGCATCTTCGAGCTCACGTGCTCGTATCCACTCACCACGTTGGAGACGGTGCGCACGGACACGTTCGCGTGCTCTGCCACATCCCGGAGCGTTGCCGCCATGCTCTCTCCTCTCGACCAACCGACGTTTGCAACGATAGCAAACATCGGGTACGGTTTTGCATACGTTGGCAAACGACCGCACGAAGGAGTGTCATGAAGCTCACAACCCCGCGACGGCGGAAGGCCGCGATCACGCGGATCGTCGCCATCGGAGCAGCCGGTCTCATCGCCGTCGGCCTGTCCGGCTGCGGACCGGAGATCGGCTCGGCCGACCCCACGACATCGAGCACGGTGCTGAAAGCGCCGACCGACAAGTCCCCGAAGGGCGAGATCACCATCTGGGATCGCTCCGGCGACCTGTTCAAGGTCTTCGATGCGGCCATCGCCGACTTCAACAAGGTCTACCCGGACATCACGGTCAAGCACGAGGCCGTCGACATCGACGCCAAGCTGCAGAACACCCTCATCACCGGCACCGACGTGCCGGACGGCGTCTTCCTCGACGACGCGAAGGTCGGCGGCTACGCCGAGTACCTCTGGAACCTCAAGGATGTGCTCGCCCCGTACACCAAGGACATCGCGCAGCAGAAGGTCGACGTCAACACGGTCAAGGGCGGCATCTACGGCGTCCCGTTCGACCTCGATCCCGGGCTGCTGTTCTACAACGCGAAGGCCGTGGCCGCCGCCGGGATCGACCCGGACTCGATCAAGACCTACGACGACCTCCTCGCCGCCGGCAAGAAGTACCAGGCGTACAAGCCGGGGTCCAAGCCCATCCACCTCGAGCAGAGCGCCTTCCTCGGGCAGCTGCAGCTCGAGATGTACGCCAGCCAGCTGGGCACGAGCCTGGCGGACGCCGACGGGAAGCTGCGGCTCGACTCCCCGGAGTACAAGCAGATCCTCGGCTGGCTCGACGAGGTGCAGAAGCAGGGCGTCGGCACCCGCGCCGAATACCTCAGCCCGAGCGACATCGGAGCGCTCGACTCCGGTGACGAGGTCTTCTACCCGTGGTCGATCTGGTTCGACTTCGCGCCGCAGCAGCAGCTCACGGCCACGAAGGGCGACTGGCGCGCGATGCCGCTCCCGGCGTGGAAGGACGGCGGCGCACGCAGCGGCGCGATGGGCGGATCGTCGTTCGTGCTCCCGAAGGAGGGCAAGAACTCGCAGCTGGCCTGGCTCTTCTACAAGTTCCTGATGTACGACGAGGCCGGATACACCGCGGTCTACGGCCCGAACGACGTCTACCCTGGCGGCCTGAACACGTCCATCCCCGCGTACCAGCCCGCCGCGAACCCGGACAAGCCGCTGTTCAAGCCGATCGAGGCGATGGGCAACCAGGATCTCTGGTCGACCGCGATCGAAGCAGGCAAGGAGATCCCGGGCGGCGCACCGTTGCCGACCTGGTGGGCCGGAGCCGTCGACTACCTGGGCAACGACATCCAGAAGATGCTGGACGGCTCGCTCACGCCCGATCAGGTCATCGAACAGTCCTCGAAGGACATCCAGACCAACCTGATCGACCGCCAGTAGCGCTGCCAGGCCGACCCGACCGCCGAACCGAGGAACACCCGTGACCACAACGACCGCCGCGCAGACCGCGCCCCCCTCTCCGCCCCGCGCGGCGAGGGGGAGCAGGGGATACGCGTTCCGCAGAGCGTTCGCGCCCTACCTGTTCGTGCTGCCGTTCGTCGCGATCTTCCTCGCGTTCAGCATCTATCCGCTCGTGTTCACGTTGCGACTGAGCTTCACGAACTGGCACGGAGCGGGAGCGGCGGAATGGGTCGGCCTCGGCAACTACGCCTACCTCCTCGGCAGCAGCGCCTTCTGGTCGTCGCTGGCGAACTCCGGCATCCTCTGGCTGCTGATCGTGCCCATCCAGATCGTGCTGTGCGTCGTGGTGGCCGTGCTGCTGGACAACGCGAAGCTGCGGCTGCGTGGCTTCTACCGGGTGGCGTTCATCGTCCCGTTCGTGACCCCGCTCGTCGCGGTCGCGCAGATCTGGATCGTGCTCTTCGACCAGAACTACGGGGCGGTCAACGGGGTGCTCAACCTCATCGGGCTCCCGGACGTCGGCTGGCTGGTGACCAGCCAGTGGGCCAAGCCGACGCTGGCACTGCTCTTCCTCTGGAAGACCAGCGGGTTC
This sequence comes from Leifsonia araucanica, assembly GCF_051161895.1. Classification (NCBI taxonomy): domain Bacteria; kingdom Bacillati; phylum Actinomycetota; class Actinomycetes; order Micrococcales; family Microbacteriaceae; genus Leifsonia; species Leifsonia araucanica. The sequence goes on along the minus strand of NZ_JBMBTW010000002.1, from coordinate 2,682,031 downwards.
ATCATCATCATCCTGCTCTCCGGCCTGCAGTCGATCGACGCGAACATCTACGAGGCCGCGTCGATCGACGGGGCCGGCCGGGTGCGGCAGGTCTGGAGCATCACGGTCCCGCTGCTGCGGCGCACGATCATGTTCGCCGTCGTGCTGCAGACGCTCGCCGTGTTCCAGATGTTCGCCGAGCCGTTCGTGGTCACCAAGGGAGGGCCGTACGGCTCCACCACCACGGCGGGACTGTTCCTCTACAACCACATCACGCGCGCCGACCTCGGCACGGGCGCGGCCAACTCGTTCCTGCTCGTCATCGTCGTCATGGCGCTGTCGCTCGGGTTCGTGAGACTCCTGCGGGCGAAGGACTGAACCGTGACCACCACAGCAGAGACCCGCATCCATCGCCGGCCGCTCATCGGGTCGAACGTGTTCCTGATGATCCTCACCGTCGCGTTCCTTTCGCCGGTGGTCTGGGCCGTCCTCTCGGCGTTCAAGCCGGCGGGCGACATCATCCGCGACCCGTTGGGCTTCGACCCGACCACGTTCACGCTCGACAACTTCCGCGGGATGTTCCAGGACGTTCCGATCGCATCCGGATTCGTGAACACCGGCATCGTGCTGGTGTTCAAGGGGGCGATCACCCTGTTCTGCGCCCCGCTGGCCGGGTATGCGTTCGCCAAGTACGACTTCCGGGGCAAGAACCTCATCTTCGGGACCGTGCTGCTCACGCTGATGCTGCCGACCATCGTGCTCATCATCCCGCTGCTGCTGGAGATGAAGGAGCTCGGCTGGGTCAACACCTACCAGGCGCTGATCCTCCCCGGTTCCGTCGACGCCTTCGCCATCTTCTGGATGCGCCAGGTCATCTCCGCCGTGCCGGACGAGCTGCTCGACGCGGCCAGGGTCGACGGCTGCGGTGAGTTCGGCATCTTCTGGCGGATCGTCGTCCCGGTCATCCGGCCCGGTCTCGCGGGCCTCGCCGTGCTCACCATCATGAACATCTACAACGACTTCGTCTGGCCGGTCGTTGTCGCGAGCTCCAGCAAGATGGCCACGCTGCAAGTGGTGCTGTCCACCCTCGCCCAGAACATCTCCGGCAACAAGGTGGGCGCAGACTACGCGACGGTCACGGGGGAGCTGCTGGCCGCCAGCTCCGTCGCCCTCATCCCCTTGCTCATCCTGTTCATCGTGCTGCAGAAGCACTTCATCAACGGCATCCTCGCCGGCAGCGTCAAAGGCTGACCTCATGCGCGCCGAACGAACGAAAGGCATCACATCCATGTCCGTCCCGAAGCCCGAGTATCCGCGGCCCGACTTCGACAGGTCAGAGCGCTGGCTCACCCTCAACGGCGACTGGGGGTTCGAGCCGGAGGGCGGGGAGCCCACCACGATCGTCGTGCCGTTCGCCTGGGAGACGGCAGCATCCGGTGTGCGCCGCACCTGGCTGGAACGCGCGGTGTACCGCCGCTCCGTCACCGTGCCGCCCGCGTGGGACGGCCGCCGGGTGATCCTGAGCTTCGGCGCCGTGCACCACGTGGCCAGAGTGCTGCTCGGCGGAGTGGTCGTCGGGGTCCACACCGGCGGATACACCTCGTTCGAGTTCGACGTGACCGAGCTCGTGACGCCGGGGGAGCCCGTCGAGCTGGTGGTGGAGGTGGATGCGCCGGCCGACAAGCGGGAGATCCCGCACGGCAAGCAGCGCTCCATCCCGCGCGACGACTACGACGGGGTCTCCTTCACGCCGACGTCCGGCATCTGGCAGTCGGTCTGGCTGGAGGCGCGCGGCCGCAGCTACGTGGAGTCCGCGGCGGTTCGCGGTGACTCGCTCACCGGATTCGCCGTCTCCGGCCGGGTGGTCGGCGACGCCCCGGCCGGCGCTGCGGTCGTCGTGACCGTCGACGGCCGCGAGACGACCATCGCGGCCGACGCGGACGGCCGGTTCGACGGCACCGTGACTGTGGATGCGCCCCGGCTGTGGAGTCCGGCCGACCCGCACCTCTACGCCATCGAGTTCCGCGTGGGCGACGGGGAGGCCGCCGACCGCGTCGTGGCGACGGCCGGTCTGCGCAGCATGGAGGTGCGCGGCGAGCAGCTGTTCCTCAACGGCCGTCGGCTGTACCTCCGGGGCGTTCTCGATCAGGGCTACTGGCCGGATTCCGGCCTCACCGCCCCGGATGACGCCTCCCTGGTCCGGGATCTCGACCTCGCGGAGGAGCTGGGCTTCAACCTGGTGCGCAAGCACCTCAAGTTCGAGGAGCCGCGCTGGTTGCACGCGGCTGACCGGATGGGGATGCTGGTCTGGGCGGAGCCCGCCTGCCCCAGCCGGTTCACCCCGGACGCCGCGGCCGCGTTCGAGGAGCAGCTCCCCGAGCTGGTGCGCCGCGACGGCAACCACCCGTCGATCGTCGTCTGGGGTCTCTACAACGAGGAGTGGGGGCTCGACTGGGACATCCCGGGCAGCCAGGAGCGTGCGGAGGCCGCCGTGCACGCGTACGACACGATGCGCGCCCTGGACGACTCGCGTCCCATCGTCGAGAACTCGGGCTGGGCGCACGTGCGCAGCGACCTGGTGGACTGGCACTACTACGACGAGGACCCTGCGGCGTGGGCGGCGAACGTCGCTGCCCTCGCCTCCGGAGAGAAGGAGTCGTTCGAGGTGAAGCTCGGTCCCGACTTCGTCGTCGACAAGTCCTTCTACGGCTCCGCCGACTTCCCGCGCACGGGGGTGCCCATCCTGAACAGCGAGTTCGGGGCGGGGTTCACCAGTCTGGAGCGGGCCTGGCACGTGCGCTGGCAGACGCAGGAGATCCGCCGCCACGACCGTTTCGCCGGCTACGTGTACACCGAGCTCACGGATGTGGAGCACGAGATGGCAGGACTGCTCGACGCCGATCGGCGCAGGAAGGACTGGGGAGGGCTGAACCCGGCGGACAGCAACGCCGAGACCGTCCTCGTCGTCGACATCGTGCCGCAGAGGGCCGGGGCGGACATCCCGATCCCCACGAGCCCGCTGCGCGTGGATGTGCGGGTCTCGCACCACGGGGACACCCCGGTCGACGGCATCCTGCACGCCGCCTGGTCGGCAGCCGGTTCGCCGCTGCCCACCGCCGATGAAGCACCGGATGCGCGCGCGGACGTCTCCGCCGCACCGTTCGCGGTGACAGAGCCGGTCACCGTCACCGTGCCGCCGCCGCCCGGCGCTGCACGGCTGCACCTGTGGCTCGAGGCCGACGGCCGGTGCGTCGCGCGCACCTTCGTGGACGCGGCCGTCATCGAGCGACCGAACCGTCGCGGGGCCCGTCAGGGCTGAGCGGCGGCCGAACGGCGCGCGCCCTCCCTGCCAACGCGGGCGCGCGCCGTCCCCGGCCCGTCTACCCTTCCACGCGCTCCCACGGAGCGGGGAACGGGAAGTACCTCTCCAGGAACTCGGTCACGATCCTCGTGCGCTCCTCCACGCCGATCTCCGGTTTGGAGCCGTCGTTGAGGCAGAACATGTCCTGGTCGCGGCGCTTCAGCAGCCTGCGCATCTTCTCTTCGGCCTCGTGCAAGGTCGTCTCGATGTACTGGACGCGGGCCTGCGTCTGCACGACGGCCCGCCCGGTCATCAGCGAGTAGTAGTGGTAGAGCGAATTGGTCACCGAGATGTCGGTGGCCGAGCGGAAGGGGCTCGCCGCCGTCCTGGCGAAGTCGTCGGGGAACTCGCGCTCCATCTCGTTGAGCACGCTGACCCTGAGCGGCGCGGCGCAGTGTTCGAGGTGCCGGGTGGTGACGGCGCCGAAGCGCTCCCAGAGCAGGCGGCGGTTGACGCGCGCCGCGTTCTCGAAGCCGCTGCGCGCCGGGTCGCTCTCGCCGAGTCCGATCCTCGTTCCCGCCTCCACGAACTTGGTCACGCCGCCGGGCGAGAAGAAGATGTCCGGCGAGATCGGGCGCCCGATGAACATGTCGTCGTTCGAGTACAGGAAGTGCTCCGCGATGCCCGGGATGTGGTGCAGCTGGCTCTCCACCGCGTGCGAGTTGTGCGTCGGCAGCGTCGACGTGTCGACGAAGAAGTCCTCGCTGCGCATGATGTGCACGTTCGGGTGCGGTGCGAGCCAGGAGGGCAGAGGGGAGTCGGTCGCGATGTAGATGTTGCGCACCCACGGCGCGAACATGTGCACGCTCCGCATCGCGTACTTCAGCTCGTCGATCTGGCGGTAGCGGGCCTCGTTGTCGTCGCCGTCGCCGACCACGTACGCCGCCTGCTGCGCCGCGCGCTTCCGCTGGAACTCCGCGCTCGACCCGTCCACCCAGGAGAACACGATGTCGATGTCGAAGGCGATGTCGCTCGCCAGCGGGTCGAACATGTGCTCCAGCGTGCGCCAGGTGCGCCCGTAGATGGTCACCGATTCCTCGATCGCCTCGTTGCGCGGGAGGCGCGTGCGCATCAGCGCGTTCGGCCGCGGGGCTTCGATGTCCTCGTCGCCGAACCGCCAGAACTCCAGCTGCATGGCCGTCTCCGCTCCGTAGCGGAGCCGTCCGATCGGTTCCAGCCGCGGGCGGAACAGGCGCAGGACGTGCGCCTTCCTCCTGGACAGCCTGCCGTCGGCGATCAGCGTCGGCGCGCCGTCCACGTCGACCGGGCTGGCGTAGAACGGCTCGTTCGCGAACGCGGTCGCGAGCGCCGCCGTGATCTCCTTGCGGCGTCGACGATCGACGGCGATGACGCGCCTGTCGTCGTCGCCGCGCACCAGCAGGTGCTCGATGCCGGCCGCATCCAGTGCATCCCGCACGGCCAGCAGGTCTTCGACCATCGATTCGCGCGGGGTGAACGGCCCGGAGACGAGGGTGAGCACGCCTTTGCGCAGCACGACGTCGTCGCGCCGCAGGGTCGGGTTGCTCGTGTGGGTGTCGCCCACGACGACGACGGGCTCAGGGTGGTCGGAGAGGGCGGGAGACGGGTGATCTGCCATATGGGCCCCACTCTATGTCGTCCAGAGCGAAGTACCAGCCCCCGACCGGGAGCGCGCATCCGTCCATAACGGAATACGGCACCCGGGTCAATCCCCCTGCGCCAGACAGTCTTCACGGGGTTGAATAGTGGAGAATACCTGTATGGGAAAACTGGTCTACGGCTCCGGGCAGGAGTACGACCTCGACGATCGCGTGTTGAGCCACGTCAAACTCGCCATCGTGGCGAAGCTTCGTCGGCACGAGAGCTTTCTCCTCAACTGGGACGTGCCTGTCGAGCAGGGCTCCGGCCGCGTCTCGATCTGGATCAGCCGTGAGGTGCCGCTGTCGTTCCAGTTCAGCGGCAGCCGCCCGCCCGCGATCAACACCCAGTGGCTCGAAGCGCTCATGCACACCTCGCAGCGCACCGGCGGCATGGTGGTCATGAGCGAGGACACGGTCGGGCAGCACCTCCCCGGCTGACCCCGGCACCGGCACGCGCACGCACGCCCGCTCAGTCCCGCGCGGCCCTCACTGCTTTCTCCGCCTCCCGCAGCGCCGCCTGCGCCTGCGTGATCCTCCTCCGCAGCTCCCGCTCGGCCGCCCGCGACTCCGCGAGCTCGTCCTGGGTGCGTTCCAGCCGCCGGGCGAGCGCATCCCGTTCGGCTTCGAGGTCGGTGCGCCTGTCGACCTCCTCGTCCAGCTCGTCGTCGAGGGCGTCCGCATCGGTGCGCGCCCGTTCGAGCGCCTTCTCCGCCGTCCGGATGCGCCGCTCCCGTTCCCGGCGTTCGCTCGGCGTCTCCGTCGGCTCGGCGTGGGCGGGTGCGTTCGCGGCGGCGCGGGTCGTCTTCCGGGCGGTGTGGGCGACGGTCGCCGCCTCCACGTCCACCGGCAGCGCCACCGCGTCCGACACGTCGACCTGGTCCACCCCGGTCGACTCCAGCGACCGCACCAGCAGCCCGCTGCGCACCGCCGCGGCCGCCGCGGCGTCGATGACAGCGGCCTGCAGCGTGTCCTCCACCTCGCGCAGCACGGCGGGGCTTGCGGTGCCGGCGCTGCTCGTCGCCTTCTGCAGCAGCCGTTGCCGCTCGCCGGTGAGTTCGCGGATGGCGGTGCGGTCGCGTTCGGCGAATGCTTCGCGCATCCGGTCGCCGACGTCGAGGATGGCGTCGACCACATCCGGATGCTCGCGCACCAGCGCGTTGACGGCGGCCGCGGCTGCCGACGGCTTGCGCAGCCCGCGGATGTCCGCGGCGAGCGGCGTGCCCGCCTTCCCTGCCGCCGCGTTGCGGGATGCGGTGAACTCGGCCGCGGGCAGCGCGTAGAGCTCGTCGGCCACCTCGCGCAGGTCCATGCCGTGAGTGTACGACGCGGGCGGGCGCTCGGTCAGTGGTTGCGGAGCGCGCTGATCAGTTCCTTCTTGGTCTTCTTCGAGTAGCCGCTGAGGCCGAGCTCTTTGGCGCGCTTCTTGAGGTCGGGCACCGTCCAGTCGTCGTACGACCCGGACTCTCCGCCTTTCTTGCCGACGGACGAGCGCCCGCGGGCCGCTGCGGCGTTCGAGATGCGCGCCGACTTCTCTTTCGAGTTGCCCTCCTTGCGGAGTTCTTCGTAGAGCTTCTGGTCTTTCAGTTCCGGTTCGTTGCGCCCAGGCATCGACCGCCCCTTCCGTCTGATCCGTTGTCGCCGCGCACGCTACCCCGCCACCGCCTCCCCGGCAATGGCCCTGGAACGGCGAAGGGCTCCGGATGCGGGTGCATCCGGAGCCCTTGGACGTTCGGTGGTTCTAGACGGAACGCCGACCGCTGATCATGCGAACCAGCCACACGATGATGGCGAACACCAGGAGGATGATTCCCACCCAGAGCAGCCAGTTGAGGGCCTGCACGAATCCGCCGGTGAACAGGAGCACGATCGCGACGATCGCGATCACGATGAGCAGAATGTTCATTTTCCGTTACCTGCTTTCTTTTGCGGTCGACCATGACGACGACCGGCGCCCACGGTAGACCTCGGAAAGCAGGGTGTCGAGTGCCTCGGGCGAGATCGCCTAGCCGGCCGACCCTGCCCCGCGCCCCGCCTGGAGTTCGAGCCCGGCCAGCAGCAAGTCGAGGCCGGCGCGGAACTGATCGCGGTCTTCGTGCACGGCGAACTCGTCGACGATGTAGTGGATGAACGGATACTCCGCGGGGTCGAGCGCGCGCCATTGTCCGGTCGCCTCGGCCAGGTACTGCCGCTGGTCGAGTTCGCCTGAGATGACGGCGTCCGGCAGTTCCTGGCCCATGTCGGCGGCGGTGCCGATCACGAAACCGACGACGGCGGATGCGGCGTAGAAGCTCTGCCGCGCGGTGAGGCCGAGTCGCATGACCTGTTCGCCGATTCGCTCGTAGAGCATCAGCGAGTGGACCTGGCGCCCGGTGTCGCGCATGGCGTATGCGCCGAGCCAGGGGCGGTCGGCGATGGTGTCGAACAGCGCGTGGGCGACGGCGCGCAGTTCGGCGATCGGATCTGCGGAGGACACGTCGGCCACGTCTTCCAGCACGCCGGCGAGAACCGAGTCGGCCGCGAGGTCGAGGAGTTCGTCGCGTCCTGACACGTACCAGTACACGCTCGCCGGGCCGCCACCGAGCCGGGAGGCGAGGGCGCGGATGGTGAGCCCCTGTGCGCCGGATTCGTCCAGGATCGCCACGGCTTCGGTCAGCACGGACTCGAGGGACAGCGAAGCACGGGGACGCTGCGAAGCCGTGTGGCGCCGTGCGCGCGGCTCCGCGTCTCGCTGTGTGCTGCTCATGCCACCCATCCCATCACAGTCGACCTGCCCCTTGCAGTTTATCGAACACTGTTCTATTCTATCGAACGGTGTTCGAGACTCGAACACCGTTCGATACTGGAGTCGCTATGAGCACCGAATCCATCACCACATCCCGCAGCTACGTGTCCATGAAGGCGGCCTGGATCCCCCTCGCCGCGCTTTGCCTCGCCTTCTTCGTCGAGATGGTCGACAACACCCTGCTGTCGGTCGCCCTCCCGACGATCGCCCGCAGCCTCGGAGGCGACACGACATCGCTGCAGTGGATCACGGGGGCGTACTCGCTGACCTTCGGCGGACTGCTGCTGACCGCCGGGTCGATCGCGGACCGCTTCGGGCGTCGCCGGGTGCTGCAGGTGGGCTTGGGGTTGTTCGGTCTGCTGAGCCTCGGGGTGCTGCTGGTCACGAGCACCGGTGAGCTCATCGCGCTGCGTGCGCTGCTCGGCGTCGCCGCGGCGGCGATGGCTCCCATCACCAACTCACTCGTGTTCCGGCTGTTCGACGACGAGAAGCTCCGGATGCGCGCGATCACTCTGATGATGGTCGTCGGCATGTCGGGCTTCGTCCTCGGGCCGCTGCTGGCGGGCACCGTGCTCGCGCACCTGTCCTGGCAGTGGCTGCTGCTCGTGAACGCGCCGATCGCTCTCATCGCCTGTCTCGGCGTGCACTTCGGAGTCGCGCCGGACACGGCAGACGGTCTCACGAAGGACAAGCTCGACGTGCCGGGGGCCGTCCTCAGCATCCTGACGATCGGCCTCGCCTGCTACACCCTCACGAGCGGAGTGCAGAACGGGTGGCTGTCGCCGGCCACGATCGCGGTCGCGCTCGGTGCGGTCGCATCCCTCGTCCTGTTCATCGTGCGCGAGCGCCGGGCGGCAGCGCCGATGCTCGACCTGTCGCTTTTCCGCGGCGGCACCGTCCGGGGGGCGGCCATCGCCCAGATCGGCACCTCGCTCGCCATGTCCGGCGTCATGTTCGCTCTGGTGCTGCACTTCCAGTACGCGTGGGGGTGGACGCCCCTGATGGCGGGGCTGGCGAACCTGCCGATCATCCTGACGATGATCTTCGCGACACCGCTCACCGAATTGCTGGTGCGTCGCCTCGGCCACCGGATGGCCTGCTTCGTGGGTGCGCTGCTCCTGGCGGTGGGTCTCGGCATGATGGCGTGGAGCGTCCAGCAGAACTACGTGGCCGTCGCGCTCTCCATGATCGTGATGACGATCGGCCTCCGCACCGTGATGACCATCTGCGCGGTGGCCCTCGTCGGGGCGATGCCCGAGAACCGCACGTCGATGGGCGCTGCGATGAACGACGCAGCGCAGGAGGTCGGCACGAGCATCGGCACCGCGGTCGTCGGAACGCTCATCGCCGTGCTCGTCACCACCACTCTGCCGAGCGGTGCGTGGAGTCACCAGCTGGTCGCGTCGTACTTCGACGGCGAGCAGATCATCTTCGGCATCCTCGCGGTCGCCGTCGGCCTGATCGCGGGGATCGGCGCGCTCACTCTGACGAACGCGCGCACCGTCGACGAGCACGCCCCCGCCGACGCGGAGACGGCCGCCTGACGCAGGTCGCCTGGCGCCGTCTCCGGGTCGATGGGACCTAGGCGCGCGGGGCGCGGGACGCCTTCACCGCAGCGAAGTACTGCGATGCGGGCTTCAGCCAGATCAGGATCGTGGCGACGATCGCCGCGATCACCTGCACGCCGCCGATGAAGTACAGGCCGCCGAGGTTCAGCAGCGAGATCACGGTGAGGACGGTCAGGACGATGCGCGCCCAGTTGCGGCCGCGGCGCATGAAGACCGCGAACAGCACGAAGACGAGCGCCCAGAAGATCAGGGTGACGACCGCCCAGACGATGCCGAACGTGATGGCGGCGTCCGTCAGGGTGTTCGGGTCGAGCTTCGCTCCGTTGGTCTGCGACTTCGCCAGGCTGTCGGTGATCTGCTGCAGGATCGTGTCGCGGTTGGCCGACACGGAGATCGCCGTGACGATACCGCTGATCACGCTGAGCACGGCCGCGGCGATGTACAGCCAGAACGCGATGGTGATCTGCGACGGCGGCTCGGTCGGTGCGGCGGGAGCCGGTGCGGAAGGCGCGGCCGAATATGCCGGGAAGCCACCGGATGCTGCAGCGGACGGATACCCGGGAGCCTGGGTCGGCGGCGTCTGCTCGACGGGCGCGGCCGGCGGAACAGGGGAGGCGGGAGGTGCGGGCGGAACAGGCGGGACAGCCCCTCCGGCGTCCGGCGCAGGAGGAACATTTCCGCCGGTGGGCTGTTCCGGCGTGCTGTCGTCGTTGGGAATAGTCATGCCGCGACCCTACTGCCGGACAGACCGCTGTGACTACTCTCCCGCGGGCTCGGCGTCATCCACGGGTTTCAGGGCCGACGTGGCCGGACCCTCGAGCACGGTGCCGTCCGGTGCGAAGCGGGAGCCGTGCAGCGGGCAGTCCCAGGACAGTTCGGCGTCGTTCCAGCGCACGACGCCGCCGAGGTGGGTGCACACGGCGGAGAGGGCGCAGGTGACGCCGTCCACCGTCGAGACGGCGACGGGCGCAGCGCCCCGACGGCCGACCACGCCCGTCCCTTCGGCGGGAGGGGGAGCATCCACCGGGAGCTGTTCGCCCGTCTCCGCTTCCGCCCACTGGGTGACGGCCGCCTTGCCGACCCCCGCGTTGAAGACGGCGCCGGTCGCGATGTCGATGGGGTGCGTGACCCTGTGGTGCAGCACGCGGGCCCACTCGATGGTCTCGCCCGTGAGGTCTGCGGTGAGGCTGAGCGCGGCGGCGACGCCGTTCGTCATGCCCCACTTGTTGTATCCGGTCGCGAGGAACACGCGCCCGCGTCCGCGCGGCAGCCAGCCGACGAACGGCACCTGGTTGGCCGAGCGGTAGTCCTGTGCCGCCCACCAGTGCGTGCGCTCCGCTCCGGGGAACGTCGTCTCCGTCCACGCCGTCAGATCGGCGACGAGAGCCGCCGGCGACTCCGCGCGACCGGCGACGTGCCCGTTTCCGCCGACCAACAGCAGTTCGCCGTCGGGCGATCCCGCCGTGCGCAGCGACCTCGTCGGCTCGTCGGCCGAGAGGTACATCCCGCGCGGCAGTTCGCCGGGCACCCGGAACGCCGTGATGTACGAGCGCAACGGTTCCGTCTTGGCGAAGTAGAGCCCGCGATCCAGGATGGGCGTTCCGCTGGCCAGCACCACGTTGCCCGCGCGCGTCGTGCCGGAGGTGCTGGTCACCACCGCGGGTTCGCTCGCCGAGACGCCGGTCACCCGCTCCCCTTCGACGATCACGCCGCCGAGCGCCCGCACGTCGGCGGCGAGCGACGCGAGCAGTGCCATCGGGTCCACCTGCGCCTGCGCGGGCAGCCGCAGTGCGGCCTCGACGGCGAAGGGCAGCTCGCAGCCGCGCTCCTCCGTCGCCGCCAGCCCGGCGACGCGGGCGGCGGAGAGTTCGGCGTCGAGCTTGTCGCGGCCATCCAGTGTCGTCGCGTACGTGTACGCGTCGCGGACGTCGTACGGGATGCTCCGCTGGTCCAGATAGTCGAGCAGCCAGCCCTGACCGGCGGTGTTGGCGTCCACGTACGCGCAGAGCACCTTGTCCGTGGTGTGGCGGCGGATCTGCGAGAGCGTCGTGCCCTGCAGCAGGCTGACCTTGCCGGTGGTGTTGCCGGTGGTCACAGCGCCGACGGTGCGCGCTTCGAGCACGGCGACGCGCATCCCGTGCCTGGCCAGCAGCAGGGCGGTGGTGAGGCCGGTGAGTCCTGCGCCGACGATCACGCTGTCGTACTCGCCGCCCTCCACGAAGGGATCGGTGGGGATGGGAGCGGCGACGTCGCGCCAGAGCGAGATCATGTCGGGTGCGGTGTCGCTCAGTTCAGCGAGTCGAAGTCGAACCAGAAGGCGTCGTCGTCGTCCGACCCGCCGTCTCCCGGATCGCGCGGGATGGTGGCCGTCTCAATCCTGACTTTCGTCTGCGCCGTGACGAACACCTCGCTGGGCGGCCTGCTCGATTGGGTGATCTGAATGAAATCACCATCGGATCGGCTCGCCTTGACGACACTGCTCTTCAGCTCCTCCACGGGAGCACGGTCGACGAAGGTGAACCGGAGGTCGTCGATGTAGACGTGGAACACCTGCATGCCCTCTCCCGTGTCCTTAGCTATCTCGTCGTGATAGTACGCGGCGTTTCCGGATGCGCCAGTGCATCGGGAGAACTTTCGGAAGCTGCCAGGAAACTCGGCATCAGAGATAGTCCAAGTCGAGGTCGTCCGACTCTTCCGTTCCCTTCGTGACGAACCCGGCCTTGGTGCCCAGCGCTGCCACCTTCTTCTCGAACGAGTCCACGAACTCCTCGTCCACGAATTCGTCTGCCCCCGGCAGGTGCTCCGCGAGGATCTGGCTGGCCGGACCGAGCACGAGCAGCACCTCGGTGACCGCCCCGTCCTCTCCGACAGCAGGCACCGACAGCTCCGCAGCCGTCCGATGCTCCGCCAGTGCCGCGGCGTAACGCAGTATCACGTCGGCGATCGCGTCACCGGTCACCATGGACCCGCTCGCATAGTGGATGCGTTTCATAGACCATCCATACCGCCTGAGCCGGTCAGGTCAAGGTCTTGTGCCGACGCCCGGTTCGGGATTCTGTCGCGCGAGCTAGCATGACGAGCGTGACAGACCCCCATCCGGATCCCGCCATCGTCGCCCGTCTCCGCGCGGCGGGATGCGTGTTCGCCGAGGACGAGGCGCGCCTCATCGCGGAGGCGGCCATGGACGCCGACCAGCTGGAAGACCTGGTCGCCAAGCGGGTCTCCGGCCTTCCGCTGGAGCCGCTGATCGGCTGGGCGGAGTTCTGCGGCCTGCGCATCCGGGTGGCCCCCGGTGTCTTCGTGCCCAGGCATCGCACCGAGTTCCTGGTGGAGCAGGCGGTGGCACTCGCGGCCCCGGATGCGGTGGTGCTCGACCTCTGCTGCGGCGCCGGTGCGATCGGCGCTGCCATCGCATCCAGAGTCGGAGACGGCGTCGAGCTGGTCGCCTGCGACATCGAGCCGGCGGCCGTGCGCTGTGCGCGGGAGAACATCGAGCCGAGGGGCACGGTGTACGAGGGCGACCTGTTCGACGCGCTCCCCGTCTCCCTGCGCGGGCGGGTGGATGTGCTCGCGGTGAACGCGCCGTACGTCCCGACCGAGGCCATCGCGTTGATGCCTCCGGAGGCTCGCCTGTACGAGCCGGCCGTCGCGCTCGACGGAGGCGCCGACGGGCTAGCCGTGCAGCGTCGCGTCGCGGCTGAGGCCGGTGCGTGGCTGGCTCCCGGCGGTTCGCTGCTGATCGAGACGAGCGGCGAGCAGGCGGCCCGGACGGCCGCGCTGTTCGAGGAGGCCGGGCTGCTGGTGCGCACGGTCGCGTCCGACGAGTACGACACGACCGTCGTGGTGGCCACGTCGTCCCGTTGATATCTAGCCGGGCTAGGGATATCGTGACCGGCATGTCGACCACCGCTGTCACCGACGCCGCCACCGCGACCCGACCTGTCGCCGCCGACCGGGTGCGCCAGGTCGCCGTGGTCGTCGGCGCCGTCCTCGCCGTGATCGGCGCGTTCGTCGGCTCGGGAGCGGCGGGAGGCACCCCCATCCAGAAGGCGGCGGGCGGAGCGCTCAGCGCAGACGCCACCATGCTCTCCCCGGCGGGCCCCGCCTTCTCGATCTGGTCGGTGATCTACCTCGGCCTCCTCGGCTACGCCATCTGGCAGGCGCTCCCGTCGCAGGCCGCCAAGACCCGCCAGCGCCGCATCGGATACTGGATGCTCGCCTCGCTGCTCCTCAACGCCGCCTGGATCCTGAGCGTGCAGTTCGGGATGCTCGCCCTCTCCGCGGTGCTCATCGCCGCGCTGCTCGTGGTGCTGATCGTGGCGTTCGTGCTGCTGCAGCGCATCCCGGGCGGAACGACGGCCGACGCGATCCTGTTCGACGGCGCCACCGGCCTCTACCTCGGCTGGGTGATGGTCGCGACGGTCGCCAACGTCACCAGCCTGCTCGTCGCCGCCGGCTTCGACGGCTTCGGCTGGAGCCCGCACGCCTGGGGCATGGCGCTCGTGGTGGTCGCCGCCATCCTCGGCCCCGCCCTGGCGATCTGGGACCGCGGCAGGCTGACGCCCGCCATCGCGAGCGCGTGGGGCCTCGCCTGGATCGGCGTGTCCCGGCTCACCGGCACGCTGGAGTCCGCGCCCGTCGCCATCACGGCCATCGCAGCGGCGGTCGTGCTGCTGATGATCGCCGTCGCGGTCCGGGTCTCGGGGCGCGGCCGCTCGGCCGTGGATCTCGGGTGACGCTCCCTAGATCGTGATCCAGCCGGCCGCGAGCGAGACGATCGCCGCGACCGCCAGCAACACGGCCAGGACGCAGAGCACCGCCTCGAACGGCCGGAACACCCGCAGGCCGCGTTCCCGCCGCGCCGCGACGAACAGCAGCGTGCCCGGGGCGTAGATGATGAACGTCAGCAGCAGGTAGCCCGGCCCGGCGGCGACGATCAGGAACAGCGTGTAGACGGTCGCGATGATCGCCACCGTCAGCCCGCGGCGGCTGCGACCGCCCGGATCGTCGCCGGCCCGCGTCTCGAGCTTCAGCGCGTACCCGGCCGTCAGCACATACGGGATGAGCGCGAGCGAGCTGCACAGGCTCAGCATGAACTGGAAGGCGTTCTCCGAGAACAGCGTCACGATCAGCAGCGCCTGAACCAGCAGGGTCGTCAGCACCAGCGCGGCCACCGGGACGCCGCGCCTGCTCACCGCCGCCAGGAAGCGGGGAGCGTCCTCGTTCTTCGCCGAGGTGAACAGCACCTCGGACGCCATCAGCGTCCAGGACAGGTATGCGCCGAGCACCGAGACCACGAGACCGACGCTGATCAGCGTGTACCCCCACGGCCCGACGATCACCTGCAGCACGCTCGCGACGGACGGCTCGCGCATCCCGCCGATCTCCGCCCGCGGAGCGACACCGAACGACAGCACCGTGATGAGCACGAACAGGCACAGCACGCTGAGGAACCCGAGCAGCGTGGCGCGGCCGACGTCGCGGCGGCTCTTCGCGTAGCGGGAGTACACGGACGCGCCCTCGACGCCGAGGAACACGAAGACGGTCAGCAGCATCGTCTTCTGGATCTGCCCGAACAGCGACGACGCATCCGGGCTTCCCGTGCCCCACAGGTTGAGCGTGAAGGTGTCCCAGTTGAAGCCGATGGCCACGACGATCACGAGGAAGATCACCAGCGGGACCACCTTGGCGACGGCCACGATGGTGTTGATGAACGCCGCCTGCGGCACCCCGCGCCGGATCAGCAGGAAGAACCCCCACACGCCCACCGTCGACACGGCGACGGCAAGCACGGTGTTCCCCGCCCCGAACGCCGGGAACAGGGCGCCGATGGTCGAGCCGATGAGCAACCAGTACGTGACGTTCCCCGCGCATCCACTCGCCCAGTAGCCGAACGCGGAGAAGAACCCGACGTAGTCGCCGAACCCGGCCTTGGCGTACGCGTAGATGCCGGAGTCGAGCGCCGGCTTCCGCACAGCCAGCCGCTGGAAGACGAACACGAGCGTGAGCATCCCGGCGCCGGCGATGGCCCACGCGACGATGGCGCCGATCGCGCCGGTCGCCCCGGCGAACGTCCCAGGCAGCGAGAACACGCCGGCCCCGACCATCGAGCCGACGACCATGCCGGCCAGGACGAGCACAGAAAGCTTGCGCGTTTGAGTCACGTGCAGACATTTTACGTTTCTTTCGCGGCGGCCGTTGCCGCCCCTCGCGCCAGCACGTGCCGAAAGGCAACGGACGGCAACGGCCGTATGGTGGAGGGATGGGCGGAGTGGTGATCGGGTTCGCGATCATCGCGTTCGTGATCGCCGTCGGCTACCTGGCAGGGCGGCTGGGCATCGGCGGGCCGCAGGCGTCGTTCGTCCTCAACAGGATCGCCTTCTTCGTCACCAACCCCGCGCTGCTGTTCGTCACCCTGGCCAGGGCAGACCTGCACGTCGTGTTCTCCGCGCAGCTGCTCATCTCCGGGGTCGCCGCCATCTCCGCCGCCGGATTGTTCGTGCTGCTCTCGCGCCTCTTCTTCCGGCGAGGGGCGGCTGAGACCACCATCGGCGCGCTCGGAGCCGGGTACGTCAACGCCAACAACATCGGCCTGCCCGTGGCCGTCTACGTGCTGGGCAGTGCGACATACGTCGCTCCGGTGCTGCTGCTGCAGCTGATCGTGTTCGCGCCGATCGCCCTCACCGTGCTCGACATCACCTCGCGCTCGTCGGTGTCCGTGCGCTCCATCCTCACGCAGCCGGTCCGCAACCCGATGATCATCGCCTCGGTGCTCGGCATCCTGATCAACCTCAGCGGCCTCCGGTTGCCGGATGCGGTGTTCCAGCCGTTCGTGCTGCTCGGCGGGGCCGCCGTGCCCCTGGTGCTGATGGCGTTCGGAATGTCGCTGCACGGCTCACGCCCGCTGCACGCCGACCACGGCAGGATCGAGATCCTCACCGCCTCGGTCATCAAGGCGGCGGTCATGCCGCTGATCGCGTTCCTGGTCGCCTGGCTCGGGTTCGGGATGCACGGGCACGCGCTGTTCGCCGCCGTCGCGCTCGCCGCACTGCCCGCTGCCCAGAACGTCTACAACTTCGCCGCCCGCTACGAGCGCGGGATGACCCTGGCGCGGGACGTGGTGCTGCTCACGACGCTGTTCGCGGTGCCCGCCCTGCTGCTGATCGCGGCGCTGCTGGCGTAGCCGCGCCGCTGCGCGCTCCGCGCACCGTCAGCCGCGGTCGAGCGAGTGCAGGTACTCTGCGTTGCCGCGGATCGCCGCCTCGTAGCGCAGCAGGTCCTCCGTCCGGATGTGGTCGACGGCCAGCTCCATCAGCTCGGCCACCGCCGCGTCGCTGCGCCCGGCCGCGTGCAGAGAGAGCGCGTGCCACATCCGCACAGACTTGGACTTCGGGTACAGCGCGAGCGCCTGCTCGAGGGCCGCGAGCGACTCGTCGAACCTGCCCAGGTTCCGCAGCGTGCTGCCGTACTGCAGCAGGCAGCGGCGGAGCGTGTCCCCGGTGAGCCCGGCATCCATCGCCTGCTCGTAGTAGCCGAGCGCCGTCTCCTCCTCGCCGGCGGTGTCGTACGAGCCGCCGACGTCGTACAGCACGTACGCGTTGCCTGGGTTCTCGGCGAGCACCTCCAGGAAGGCGTCGATGGTCGGCTGCATGTTCTGCCTGTCCCGCTTGTCGAAGATGTCGCGCAGCTGCTGTTCGAGGCGCGGGGTGACGTGGGCGACCATGCTCTTCCTGTTCCTGTCGGGGTGAGGCCACCATACGTCGAAATCCGGCCGTCCCGTTCGACGCAGTACCGTAACGTCACCCTTCAGGAGGCACGGAATGCGCTACTTGTTTCTGATCACCACCGCGCTCGACGGCGAACCGTACCGCGAGAGCGAGGACACCATCGCCGACTGGATCGCCGAGGTGGATGCGCGCGGCAGGGAGCCGGAGGGCGACCGCCTGCGCCCCATCGAGGAGGCGAAGACCGTCCGCGTGCGCGGCGGCAGGCTCTACGTGACGGACGGCCCGTTCGCCGAGACCAAGGAGTGGGTGGCGGGCTACGACGTCATCGACTGCGACTCGATGGACGCCGCCGTCGACCTGGCATCGCGGCATCCGATGGCGCGGTTCGGCCGCATCGAGGTGCGGGAGCTCTGGCCGCTGGACTGAGCGTTCGGCGGGCTGGACTCTCGGCCTGCTGAGTATTCTCGTTGCGTGGAGCAGACGAGCGGGGACGACGCAGCGGTGACGCTCATCCGGTCGACGCTCGCCGAGGCGGTGCGACGACTGGATGCGGCGGGCGCGCGCGACGAGGCGCTGGCCGAGTTCGTGCCGAGGCACCGGAAGCTGCTCATCACCCGCGAGCCTGTGCTGCGGCCGGTGGGCCGGGTGTGGCGGCTGGGCGTGCTGCTGCTCGACAGGCAGGGCGTGCTGCGCGCGACAGGGGCGATCATCCGCGCCACCGCGCCCGGGCGGCCCGCGTACCAGTCGCAGTCCGCCGAGACGAGGCGCGCGTACCGGGCAGCGGCGCAACGCGGGCACTTCCCGGACGGAGAGGCCGTCAACTACGACGCGGCGATCATCGACCTGGATGCGGCGAGCCTGCGCGCATCCACCGGCCCCGTGTTCGTACGCGACGGACGCGCCCTGGTGCGCTGGAACGCGACGACACCGGATGCCGATGCCGTCGCGTTCGACGGGTATCTCGCCGAGCGGGTCGGCCTGCTGACGGACCCGCCGCAGGGCGCCTGAGCGCCCGCGCGCCTGAGCGCCGCGCGACTACGCCCCGCTGGTGCTCGTGCTGCCCGTGCTGGTGCTGCCCGTGCTGGAGCTGCTGCTCTTGCCGGTGATGTCGTCGAGCTTGCCGCTGGCCTTGTCGACCAGGTCGCTCGCGCGGTCGCCGAGTTCGGACGCCGCCTTGCCTGCGAGGTCGCGGACGTCGCCCTTCACCTGCTGAACAGGGTCGGAGTGCGTGAACCCGCTGACCTGACGCTTGATGGTGTCGTAGGTCTTGCGCCCTGACCGGGACCCGAGCACGAAGCCAACGGCCGCGCCTGCCAGGAAAATGATTACCTTCATCGTCGTCCTCTCCGTGGTGGTTGTTCCACGCACCGTACGCGCCCCGCCGTCGATGGGAAGGGGGCACGGTGCCAGAATGGCTGCGTGACGGAGCCGTCGAGCGTCCGGCCCTCGGAGGGTGGCTCGCGCACCGCAGAGGTGCGTGCGTTCGAGCACGCCGTGTCAGCGTGGGCGGCAGGCGTCGCGCCCCCTCCCGTCGCGCCCCCTCCGGTTGGCGGCGGCGGCATCGACACCGCCATCCTGGTCGAGGGGGCGAGTGACCGGGCAGCGGTCGAGGCGCTCGCCGAACTGCACGGCAGGGAGCTGCCGGGCGAGGGCTGGGCCGTGCTTCCGATGGGCGGTGCGATGAGCATCCGCAGGTTCGTGGCCATGCTCGGACCGAACGGGATGGGCGTGGCGCTCCGCGGCCTGTGCGACGCCGGCGAGGTGCGGTTCTTCCACTGGGCGGGGATGCGCGCCTCCGACATCCACGTCTGCCACCCCGATCTGGAGGGCGAGCTGATCGGCGCCCTCGGCGTCCGCGGCGTCGAGGAGGTGCTGGCCGGCGAGGGCGATCTGCGGCTGTTCCGGATGTTCCAGCAGCAGCCCGCGCAACGCCTCCGCCCGGTGGAGCAGCAGCTGCACCGGTTCCTCGGCACGACGTCCGGGCGCAAGGAGCACTACGGGCGTGCCCTCGTGCTGGCGCTCCCGGCGGAGCGGGTGCCGGGGCCGCTGCAGGCGCTGCTCGCGCGCGAGTGACCCGGGCGCACTCGCCACGCACGCCCTGCATCGGGGTCATCTGCCATCATGCTGGGTTACGAGAACTCCGATCGCCGGTCGGGGCGGATGGAAGACGGGGTGGCAGGTGATCGGTCACGTGATCGTTCCCGGTATCGGGGGCTCCGACGCAACGCACTGGCAGACGCGGTGGCAGCAGCAGTGGGGTGCTGATGCCGTCCGCATCGAGCCGGTGTCGTGGTCGCATCCGGAGCTCGGTGACTGGGTCACCGCGATCGAGCGAGCCGTGCGCGCCATCGAGCCGCGGGTCGACGGGATCGCGCTGGTCGCGCACAGCCTCGGCTGCTGGGCCGTGTCCGAGTGGCTGCGCCATGCACCCGTCGAGCGGCCGATCGGGGCGTTCTTCGTTGCGCCGCCGGATCCGGCGGGTGAGGCGTTCCCTGCTCGGGATGCTCCGACCTTCGTCTCTCTCCGAGAGCACCGGCTGCCGTGTGCGAGCGTGGTGGTCGCGAGCGCGGACGACCCGTACTGCGACCGCCGGAGGGTTGACGAGCTGGCGGACGGCTGGGGGAGTGGTCTCCTTGTGGCGGGCAGCATCGGGCACATCAACTCCGCCAGCGGGATCGGAGACTGGGCGACCGGCAAGGACGCCCTCGACCGCCTTGAATCCCGGCTCGCCGAGTCGGCGAGCACGTGATCCGGAGAGGTCACGCGGTCAGCGCGTGCGCCTCCCTCGTCGCCTCGACCGTGCTTTCCTGCCGGATCGAGAACGCGTTGTCGTCGCGCACGAGCAGCAGCTCGACGCCGTGCTGGTGGCGCAGCACGACGAGTGCCGAGCTGTCCGTTTCGAGCACGCGCTCGACCTGGCGCAGGAAGATGCGCGCCATCTCGTCGCTCACGCGGAAGTCGCGGCCGAGAGCGTGCACGATGTAGCAGGGCGCGGCTGCCGGGCGCGCCTCGAGGTGGGTCTCCGCGCGGAAGCGGTCGCACGCGCGTTGGTCTGCGTGGGAAATCGTCATGGGTCCTCCGTCGACGTCGGATCACGAACGGTAGGCCGTTCCCCGCGGGGGGTATAGGGGTTGCGCGCGGACCGTACTCATGCATCCGGTGGCGGGAGCGCGCATCCGGTGGTGGGAGCAGAATAGGCCCATGAAGACTTTCACCCTTCCGAACACCACCGTCGAAACCTCGAACATCATCCTCGGCCTGATGCGGATCACCCCGCTCGACGACGAGCAGATCCGCAGCCTGGTGCGGTCGGCCAGGGATGCGGGGATCACCATGTTCGACCACGCCGACATCTACGGCGATGTGCGGCACGGCTGCGAGACGCGGTTCGGGGACGCGGGGGCCATTCCGGCGTCGGAGCGCGACCAGGTGCAGATCCAGTCGAAGGTGGGCATCAGGGACGGCTACTTCGACTTCTCCCGCGAGCACATCCTGACCACCGTCGACGAGTCCCTCTCCGCTCTCAAGACCGACTACCTCGACCTGCTGCTCCTGCACCGCCCGGACACGCTGGTCGAGCCGGACGAGGTCGCCGCCGCCTTCGACGAGCTGTTCGAGTCCGGCAAGGTCCGCAACTTCGGCGTCTCCAACCAGACCCCCGGCCAGATCGAACTGCTCAAGCGTTCTGTGCGCCAGCCGATCGTGGTCAACCAGGTGCAGCTCAGCATCACCCACTCCCCGCTGATCGCCCAGGGCATCGCCGCCAACATGGCCGCCCTCGACCAGTCCATCGACCGCGACAACGGCATCCTCGACTACAGCCGCCTCAACGACATCACCCTGCAGGCCTGGTCCCCGTTCCAGAAGGGCTTCTTCGACGGCGTCTTCCTCGGCGACCGCGAGAACTACGCCGAACTGAACGAGGTGATCGACGGGCTCGCGGCGAAGTACGACGTGCAGCCCGCCGCCATCGCCGTCGCCTGGATCACCAGGCACCCCGCCAACATGCAGGTCGTGCTCGGCACCACGAACGTGCACCACCTGCTCGACTCCGCGGCCGGAAGCGACGTGCCGCTCACCCGCGAGGAGTGGTACCGCCTGTTCACGACGGCGGGGCACATCCTGCCGTAGCGGGCGACCGTAGCGCCGGCCGGTCGCAGCGTCGGCCGGTCGTAGCGGACGGGCTGCCGTGGCGGGCGCGCATCCACTCGCCACGCACGCATGAGCAGGCCAGCGTGTCGGCGGGGCATCCACTCGCAACGCATGCATTCGCGGGCTACCGTCGGAGGGTGCAGGTCGATTCGCTTCCGGCGCCGCTGCGCGATCTCGCGTCGCGGCTGTGGTTGTGGCGCGTCGCCTCCGCACGGTCGCGCACCATCCGGCCGATGGATGCACCGCAGGCGTACGCCTCTGGACGCGACAGCATCCGGATGCTCGTCGTCGGCTCCGGCCCGGCCGCCGGCTGGGGCGTGGGCAGTCACGACCTCGCGCTGCCGGGCGCCCTCGCCCGCGCGATGGCCGCGACCACCGGGCGGGGCGTCGTCGTCGACGTGCTCGCCGGCGCGGACATCGGCGTGCGCACGCTGCGGTCGACGCTCGCAGACGCCGACCTGTCCCGGTATGCGGCGATCGTCGTCAGTGTGACCATGACGGACGCGCTGCACCGGGCGGACCCCGTGCGCTGGGAGGGCAGGATGCGGTCGGCGCTCGACCACATCCGGTCGCGGTCGCAGGGTGTCGTGGTGTGGCTCGGGAGTCAGCCGATCCGTTCGGTGCGGCCGTACGACAACGAGTACGGCGACATCGTGCAGCGGTCGGCGACCGACCTGAACAGGCGGGCGGCCGCGGTGTGCGCCGACACCGACCTGGCCGTGTTCGTCCCGCTGGCCGCACCGCCGCACAACGACAGCGCCCGCCACCGCACCCCGGCCGACTACCTGTTCTGGGCGCGGCAGATCGCCGACGTGATCGCCCCGGACGTCGCCGACGTGATCAGCCCCATCCCGCCGGCGCCCGCGGAAGACAGGGTGGACGCCATCGCGAGGCTGCGGCTCCACGAGCGGGGCCCGGATGCGCGCCTCGACGGGATCGTCGGCACCGCCCGCCGCACCCTGCAGTCGGACATCGCGCTGTTCTCGGTGCTCGACGACGAGAAGCAGTGGCATCTGGCGTCGAGCGGCACGCAACTGACCGAGTTCCCGCTGGAGGAGTCGGTGTGCGTGTACACGATCGCCACCGACGACGGCATGGTCATCCCGAACGCGGAAGAGGATCCGCGGTTCGCGGAGAACGACATGGTGACCGGGCCCGCGCACCTGCGCTTCTACGCCGGATATCCGGTGGAGGCGCCGGACGGGACGCGCATCGGCGCGATCTGCGTCTTCGGCCGGACGGCGAGGGACCCTGCGGAGTCGGAGACGGATCTCGACGTGCTCCGCGAGCTTGCACTGCTCGCCCAGCGCGAGCTGTGGCGCTGGGAGCCGGGCGAGCAGTAGGCGACGGGAAGGACGGCTGAGCCGTCCCGCCCGCGCCCGAAGCGCGAAACCCTAGAGGGCGCGGATGTTCTCCGCCTGCGGGCCCTTGGGGCCGTTCGCGGTGTCGAACTCGACCTTCTGGTTCTCTTCGAGGTTGCGGTGTCCGGCGTTGCCGCCGACGATCGCGCTGTGGTGCGCGAAAACATCCTTCGTGCCGTCATCGGGCGCGATGAACCCGAATCCCTTTTCGGAGTTGAACCATTTGACGGTGCCGGTGGCCATATCGTCATTCCCTTTTATTCGTGTTGCGGGCCACGCGATGCGACCCGTCGACCGCGCCGGTGACGACGCGGACGGTGGATGCGCGAACCGTATCGACGGTGCGCGCGAGCTGAGCTGCCCTGGATGCGGTCGGCGGCGGCGATGCCGGGCGAGCGCTGGTGGGCTGAAGTGTGCGGTGAATGTCCGTTCGGCAGCGGATCGCTGCGAAGAAACGGCCAGAAGAACGCCGGACGCTGCCTGAGAGCTTAGCGCCCCTTGGTGAGAGCCTGCCGTACGCGGTCGAGCGAGCCGCCGAGGCCGGCATGAGGGGAAAAAGGATTCTAAAATTTAACGTAATGAATCTGGCGTATCGAACTAATGTAGACGGCACGGCTTGAAGCAGCGCAGCGTAGCGTCCGGCCGCGAACGAGGGACTTGATATGACGTCTCGATTCCGCCAATGGCGCCGGTCGGCTGTGGGCATGACCGTTGCCTTCGCTCTGGTCACCGGCGTCGGCTTCTCGGCGCCTGCCGCGGCCTCGTTCGTCCCCGACGATGTCGTGTTAGCGGAACACGCACTCGATGATTTGGGGTTGTTGGCTTCTCAGCGAATGGGGCGCAGCGATCAGGCGCCGACTCCCTCCGGATCACTGGATGCGGAGCGCGGTCTCGTCGTGCGCGACGGGGCAGGAGAAGTGGCGTTTCGTCCACACTCCGACCACGAGGGGGTGCTGTCTCCGAGCGGACGCGCCCTCGTGTATTCGGAGTCTCGGTCGCACAGCGTCGCTCTGACGGGCACAGCGACGGCGGCGGACGCCGGGTATGTCGTCATCAACGATGCCTCGGCGCCCGATTCCTATGCTTTCGAGTTCGAGGCCAACGGGCATCCGGCGATTCTGGAGTTGGTGGGAGGACGGGTATTGGTGAAGGACGCGGCAGGCGATGTCGTCACCATGCTCTCTCCAGCGTGGGCGGTCGACGCCTACGGTCGGCAGCTCCGAACCTCGTACAGCGTGAACGGAGACGTTCTGACCCAACGGGTGGAGCACCGCGGGGCCGCATACCCGGTCGTCGCGGACCCTCGGGTGGCGTGCAGCGGACTCTTCTGCACGCTCGAACTGACCAAGCGCGAGACGGCGCAGTTAGCCGATAACGCACTGAACGCGGGAGTGGTGTGCGGTGTTACCGGGCCGGCTGTCGTGCTGTGTACTGCTGCGGTGATCGGCGGGTGGGCGCAGGCGAACATCGCGCGGAACACCGGCCAGTGCTTCGGAACCCTCTGGGCGAGCTATCCGCTTCCGAACAACTTCCACAATGTGTACCTTCGCTGCTACGCCTAGAGGACGGTGAATTCGATGCCCATCGACGAATCGAAGCGGACGGGGGACCCGTTCCGCAACGCGGTCAAGACGGGTGCGTTCGCGTGGATCTACTGGCTCCTGACCGCTGCGGCGATGATCGCGACTGTTGCCGCCGTGTTCGGCGACACGCACCAGCGGATCGTCACAGGAGCGATCGCCTTCCCGGTGATCGTCGCCCTCGCGATTGCGCGATTCATTGTGGCCGCGAGGATTCGGCGGCAGCGGTAGGGGCGGCTAGCGCCCCTTGGTGAGAGCCTGCCGTACGCGGTCGAGCGAGCCGCCGAGGCCCCACTTCTCGGACAGCTGCTCGAGGGCGGCGCTCCGCTCGTCGTCGGGGGCCTGGATGCGCGCATCCACGGTCGGCAGGTCGAGGTCGCGCACCACTTCGACCACGCGGGGTGCGACCTTCAGGTAGTCGGCGGCCGCCTCGAAGCGGGCGCGCATCGGCGCCTTCATGCTGCTGGCCGGGTCGGCTGCCGCCGCGAGGATGCCGTCGAGGTCGCCGTACTCGGTGAGGAGGGTCATCGCCGTCTTCTCGCCGATGCCGGCGACACCGGGCAGGCCGTCGGAGCTGTCACCGCGCATCACCGCGAAGTCCGCGTACTGCTGCGGCCGGATCCCGTACTTGCCGACCACAACCGACTCGGTCAACGTCTCCAGGTTGCTCATGCCGCGGGCCGTGTAGATGACCCGGACGTCTGCGGCGTCGTCGACGAGCTGGAACAGGTCGCGGTCGCCGGTGACCACATCCACCGGATGCGCCTGGCCGGTCGCGAGCGTGCCGATCACGTCGTCCGCCTCGTGCTGCGCAGCGCCGACGATGGGGATGCCGAGCGCGTCCAGCACCTCCCGGATGATCGGGACCTGCGTCACCAGCGCCTCCGGCGTCTCCTCCACATCCACGCCGTCCGGAACCTCGCGCGCCACCCGGTGGGCCTTGTAGCTCGGGATGAGGTCGACCCGCCAGCGAGGACGCCAGTCGTCGTCCCAGCACGCCACCAGCTCGTCCGGACCGAAGTCGGTGACCAGCTTGGCGATGATGTCGAGGAAGCCGCGGACGGCGTTCACGGGGGTGCCGTCCGGCGCGCGGACTGTGTCAGGAACCCCGTAGAACCCGCGGAAATACAGGGAAGCACTGTCCAGAAGCATCGTTCGCCCGGTCACGCCCCCGATCCTCCCACGGCGGGCGGGGTGGGCGCGAGGGGGTGGATGCGCGTGGCGGTGTGCGGACAGGCGCGCGGACAGGTGCGCGCGTGGATGCGCGTCACAGCGACGCGGGAAGCCGGTCGATCGTCTGCGACCACCCCGCGTAGCAGTCGATGGCGTCCCACTCAGCGCGCTGCGCGTCGGTGAGGTGGCCGGGGAGTGCCTGGCGCAGGCGCAGCTCGGTGCGGTCGCCGGGCAGCGGGATGAGGGTGATGGTCACGCGCGGGACGTCCACGGTGTCGCGGGTCGACGCATCCACCGGGAGTTCGGGCCAGCCGCCGACCGCACCCCAGTCGAACACGAGGCGCTCGCCGGGCACGAGCTCGCGGTAGATGCCGCCCGTGACGTAGCTGGTGTCGTCGTCGACGATCATCTGCTGGCGCCACGCACCACCGACGGTCGCGTCGGCGACGATCGGCTCGGTGACCTCGCCGTTGCCGCTGAAGAACCAGCCGAGGTGCTCCGGCTCCGTCCACGCCGCGAACACGCGTTCGGGCGGGGCGTCGAACGTCCGCGCCACCGTGAACGCCCTGGCCGTGTCGTCGCCGTCGCGGTCGTCGCTCGTGCTGTCCCTGCCACCGTCGTCGCTCATCGTGTCCCCTCCACGGCCGATCCTCGCACGCCGCGCGGCGGTGTCGATAGGGTGAGATGACCGCCGCCCAGACCGAGAGGCCCACCTGTGTCCGATCTCCGCCCGATCTCCGCAGCCCCCAGCATCCTCCGCGCCTCTTTCTGGCTGTGGATCGTCAGCGCTGCCGTCTCCTTCCTGGCCGGGATCGTCGGCGTGGTCGCGTCCGTGCAGGCCGGCGCATCCGGATCTGCCGCCACCGCCGTGCTGTCCGGCACGGTCGTCGGCGCGATCGTCGGTGCCGGCCTCCGCGTCGTCATCGCCGTCTTCCTGGCGAAGGGCGTCAGCTGGGCGCGCATCATCCTCACCATCCTGGGCGCCCTGACGATCCTCACCTCGCTGCCCTCGCTGTTCGTCGGAGACCTGCTGGGCATCCTGCTCCTCGCGCTCACCCTCGCGGCCGGCATCATGATGTGGTCGCCCGCCGCGTCCGCATACCTGCGCCGCCGCTACTGACGGTCGCGAAACACCAGTAACTGTCGCGAAACGCCCGGGATGCGCCGCAGTTACTGGCATCTCGTCTCGCGCGGGCGTCGGTCGGGTCAGTCTTCGACGTAGAGGCCGAGCTGTTCGCCGAGCCTGTCCCGTTCGAGGAGGCGGCGGCCGGCGCCCTTGGCGCTCGCCGTGGTCAGCGTGGTGAGGATGTGGATGACCAGCGCCACCGAGGTCGGTGAGTTGGCGAAGGATGCGCTGGCTGTGTCGACCACGAGGGATTCGTCCGCGATGGCGACGAGGGGCGCATCCGGCGCGTCGGTGATCACGACGAGCGTTCCGCCCGCCTGCTTGAACAGCTCGGCGAAGTCGATCGTGTATTTGCGGTAGCGAGCGAGCGAGAAGGCCACGAGCACGTCACTGGTGCGCACGTCGCTGAGCACGTCGAGCGGTCGCACGATCGTGCCATCGATGAGGGTGACGTTCGCGAGCCCGGCGCTGAGGTCCATCGCCAGCAGGGATGCGTACGTGAACGACTTCGCCGCGCCGAGCACGAACCGGCGGCGCGCGGCGACGATCATCCCGGCGATCAGTTCGAACGCCGGATCGTCCTTGGCCCAGTCGAGTGCGTGAGCGAGCTGCTCGCGCTCCTGTTCGACCACACGGCGTTTGAGGACGAGGGCCGATCTGCGCTGCACGCGGGCGTCGTAGCGCTCGTGCGGGCTGTTGAGTTCTCCGGGATTCACATCGCGCCCTTCTGACGACATAGGAGCAGTATCACAGGAGATTCCTCCGCAGTTCATCCCCGGCGGTGCGCATGACGGAGAGCACCCGGTCGCGCACGTCGGAGCCGCGCTGCCAATTGGCGAGCACCGCGTACGCGACGCGTCGATCGGGGGTCATCACCAGGCCGGTGTCTGCACGCACCGTGGAGATGGTGCCCGTCTTGTTCCACAGCCACACGCCGCGATCGAAGAGGTAGTGCGCGAGCGGGTCGAGGCCGAACGCGGACGCCACCATCGACAGGTCCATCCCGGCGCCCAGCCAGCGTTGCAGCGTGTCAGAGGAGGCGGGGCTGAGGTCGGCGGCCTGCGCGGTGCGGGTGACGAAGCGCACGAGCTCGTCGGCGTTCGCGTGCGAGAGCGTGCGCGGGGCGCCGGGAGGCAGCGGCCAGCGGACGATGTCATCGAGACCGGAGTGCTCGTAGCCGATGGCGCGGGTGTGCTCCTGCACTGTGGGGAGGCCGATCACCCGGCAGAGCGTGTTCGTCGCCGCGTTGTCGCTGACGGCTCCGATCAGCGCGGCCACGTCGTAGAGGGACAGCGTGTCGGCCTGCAGCAGATACCAGAGCCCGGAGTTGTCCATCCATTCGGAGGGACGCCGGGTGACGCGCTCGTCGAGGGAGCGGGTGCCCGCATCCACTTCGGTGAGCAGCCGGTGCAGCAGGAACACCTTCCCGACGCTGGCGGTGTCGAGCACGACGTCCGGCCGGTGACGGAACAGCGTCTCGCCCGAGTCGATGTCGACGGCGAGCGCGGAGAACCGGAGGCCGGGCAGCTCCTGCTCCAGCTCGGCGAACGGCACGCTCACGAGGCAGGGATCCCGGTGACGTGTGCGCGCAGCTGCTCGCCGATGGCGTGCATGGCCGCGAGGACGGGCGCGCGTAGATCGTCTGCCGCGTCCTTCCAGTTCGCCGCGACCGCGTAGGCGACGGTGGCGGCCGGGCCGGAGAGGTGTCCGATGTCGATGCGGGCGAACGACGTGCTCCCCGTCTTGTGGCGCAGGATCATGCCCTGATACTCGTCATCGACGTGTGCGAGAGGGTCGAGGAGGAGCGCATCGGCGACCATGGATGTGTCGACGTCGGCGGCCAGCCAGTCCAGCACGCGCGCACTCACGGCGGGCGAGACGATGTCGCCGGAGCCGAGGCGACGCATGAGCTCCGCGAGCTCTGCCCCCGTGCCGTACGACGGTGTCCACGGCAGGTCGGGCGTTCGCTCGTTGCGGATGAAGTCGTGCAGCGACGTGTCGGTGAAGCCGAGCGACGGCGCCACCGCACGCACGGTGTCCAAGCCGCACAGCCACAGGAGCGCGTTGGTGGCGAGGTTGTCGCTGACCGCGCCGACGAGCAGCGCGGCGTCCTCCACGGTCACACGCTGGTCGCGCATCCGGTACAGCAGTCCGGAGTCGGCGACGCGATGCTCCTCGGGGATCTGGATGCGCTGGCCGGGGTCGAGCTCCCCGGCCTCCAGCCTGCGCGCCACCTCGATCAGCAGGAACACCTTGCCGACGCTCGCCGTCTCGCAGACGACGTGCGGCTCGTGCGCCGCGAGGACGCCGCCGCTGCCGTCGCTGCCGCTGCCGTCGCTGCCGCTGCCGTCGCTGCCGCTGCCGTCGCTGCCGCTGCCGCTGCCGCTGCCAGCGTCGACGACGCAGATCGACCAGCGCACCCGCGCATCGAGCTCGGGCAGCGCAACCGCCGTCACAGCGACGCCCCCACCGTCAGCCGGATCGCGTCCGGCTGCGCGACCAGCGCACCGTCCACGTTGAGCGGGATGCTAAGCGCGTTGGGGTCGTGCCCGAAGCCCTGCTCCCACAGCACGGGCACGCCGAGGCCGGGCAGCAGCTCGTCCACGAGCTCCCGGATGGCGTCCAGGTCGCCGCAGTTGTCCCACGATCCGAGCACGATCCCGGATGCGTCCGCCAGTCGTCCCGCGCGACCGAGCTGCACGAGGAATCCGTCGATCCGGTACTTCTGCTCGTCCACGTCTTCGAGGAACAGGATGCCGCCCGGCCGGTCGAGCGACTCCCGCGCTCCCATCGCACCGGCCAGCAGACTCAGGTTGCCTCCCGTGAACCGCCCTTCGGCGACACCGGGCACGAGCACCGACGTCTTCGGCCCGACGATCTCGCGTCCCCGCCACGACTCGAACAACCAGCTGCGCACGTCGTCACGCACGAATTCGGAGTCGCGGAACACGTCGTTTCCGACCATCGGGCAGAACAGCGTCGGCACATCCAGGTTCACCCGGAAAGCTTCGTGCAGGGCGGTGATGTCGGAGGAGCCCGTGAGGAGCTTCGGCCGTCCGTCGCGCCGCAGAGCCGCATCCCGCAGCTGCTCCCAGTCGAGACCGTCGAGCAGCCTCATCGCCCCGTAGCCGCCCCGGATGCACACCACGGCGTCCGCGTCGGGGTCCATCCACGCATCCACCAGGTCCTGGCGGCGCCCGTCGTCCGGCCCGGCGAGGTAGCTCGCGTGGGGATGCGGGTCGAGCACGTGCTCGCCGACCACCACGTCGAGCCCCCAGTCGCGGTAGTAACCGACCGCGCGCTCGAGGCTCTCTGCGCTCCCCAGTCCGGACGGCGACACGAACCGCACGCGGTCGCCCGGCTTCAGTGGCGCCGTGTCGAGGTACGCGGACCTGTCCACCGCGAGGGTCGGCGTGCTCATGCGAGCCTCCGCTCGATGCTCGGCGCGGCAGCGAGCAGCCTGCGCGTGTACGGGTGTTGCGGATCGAGGAGCACCTGCTCCGTCGGTCCGTACTCCACGAGGGCGCCCTCGTACATGACGGCGACGGTGTCTGCGATGTTCCACGCCAGCCCGAGGTCGTGCGTGATGACCAGTGCGCTCAGATCCAGCCTGTCGCGCAACGAGAGCAGCAGTGCCAGGATCTCGCCACGCACCGAGGCGTCCAGCGACGCGACCGGTTCGTCGGCGACCAGCAGCTGCGGACCGACCGCCAGCGCACCGGCGATCACCGCGCGCTGGCGCTGGCCGCCGGACAGCTCCTGCGGGATGGCGCGGAAGAAACGCTCCGGCGGGAGCAGTTCGGCATCGGCGAGGCTCTGCGCGACGCGCTCCTGCTCGTCGCCCTGGAAGCGCTGCACGCGCAGGCCCTCGGCGACGGACTCGTAGACGCTGATCTTGGGGTTCAGTGCTGCCGACGGGTCTTGCAGGACCATCTGCACCTCGCTGCGGAACTCGCGCAGCGCGCGTCCCCGGTGCGGGATGTCTTTGCCACGGAACCGGATGGTGGAGCCGTCGTCCGCGCGCTGCAACCCGACGATCGTGCGGGCCAGGGTGGTCTTGCCCGACCCCGACTGCCCGACCAGCGCGAGGATCTCGCCGCGCCGGAGGCTCAGGCTCACGTCTTTGACGGCCGCGAGCGGCTTGCCGCGCCCGTGATACGTGACGGTGACCCCGCGCGCTTCCAGCACCACCTCGTCCGAGAGGACGCGCGATCTGTCGGTGACCGTGACCGCGTCCGCGCGGCGGGTCACCGGATTGAGCCTGGACGCGGGGTCGCCGATGGTCGGGAACGCCTCGGCCAGCTGACGCGTGTACGGGTGCTGCGGATTCGTGCACACCTCGTATCCGTCGCCCATTTCGACGAGCTCGCCGTCGCGCATGATCGCGATCCGCTCGCAGGCGGTGGCGAGCACGGAGAGGTCGTGGCTGATCATCAGCATCGAGATGCCGCGCTCGGAGACCAGGGCGCTGATCATGTCCAGGATCTGCTTCTGCACGATCACATCGAGGGCCGTCGTCGGTTCGTCGGCGATGATGATGTCCGGCTCGCAGGCGAGCGCCATCGCGATCATGACGCGCTGCTTCTGGCCGCCGGACAATTCGTGCGGGTAGGCCTCCGCTTTCGCGGGTGCCAGGTCGACCGCGTACAGCAGTTCGAGCGCGCGTGCCTTGCGCGCCTTGTCGGTGCGCCAGGCCTCGGAGACGTGCAGTTCGAGCGCCTCGACGATCTGCTGCCCGACCGTGCGCACGGGGTTGAGGGAGTGCATCGCGCCCTGGAAGACGATGGATGCTTCCGCCCAGCGCAGGGCCCTCAGCTCGCCGAACCGCAGGTCGGCGATGTCGGTGTCGCCGATCAGCACGCGGCCGTCCATCCTGGCGTTCGCGGGCAGGAGTCGCAGCACGCTCATGGCGAGGGTCGACTTGCCCGATCCAGACTCGCCGGCGATCCCGAGGGTGCCGCCGGCGGGCAACTGCAGGGACACGCTCTTGACCGCGGCGATCTCGCCCTCGTCGTTGCGTCCCGCCGTGCGGTAGGTGATGCTGACGTCGTCGAAGGTCAGGTCGGGCATCAGCGGCTCCTCAGCGTCGGGTTCACGATGGTCTCGACGGCGCGGCCGATGAGGGTGAAGGCGAGGACGACCAGGACGATCGCGATGCCGGGCACGAGGATGTACCACCAGTAGCCCGCCGTCGCGGCCGACACATCCATCGAGTTCTTCAGGACCGAACCCCACGACTGGAGAGTGGTGTCGCCGAGCCCGAGGAACGACAGGGTGGACTCCGCGATGATCGCCGACCCGACGGTGAGGGTCGTGTTCGCCAGCACGAGCGGCAGCACGGCGGGGAGCAGATGCTTCACGATGATGTGCCAGTGCCCGGCGCCGAGCACCCTGGCCCGCTCGATGTAGTCGCGCGACTCCACGGAGAGGGTCTGCGCCCTCACCACGCGCGCGGTCCCCGCCCACGAGGTGAGCCCGATGGCGATCACGATCGTCCAGACGCCGCGCGAGAGCACGGACGAGAGGACGATCGCGAGGATGAGCGACGGCAGCACGAGGAAGAAGTCGATGATGCGCATCAGCAGGCCGCCGGTCCAGCCGGTGAAGTGGCCGGCCGCGATGCCGACGATGGTGCCGATGATCATCGACACGGCGGTGGCGGCGAAGCCGACGAGCAGCGAGACCCGCGCGCCCCAGATCATCCGCACCCACAGTTCGCGCCCCTGGTCGTCGGTGCCCAGTGGATGCGCGATCGACGGCGGCGCGAACCGCGGCTGGTCGAGGAGCTTGGTGACGTCGAGCATCCACGACGGCGCGAGCACCGGGGCGAGGAGCGCGAGCAGGATCACGACGACGAGGAAGATCAGCCCGGCCATTCCGGCGCGGCTGTGCGAGAACTCCCGGCAGAAGCTGCCGAACGCGTCCCTTCGCCTGGCCCACGCCATGCTGCGGGGCGAACGCCGTGCGGTTGCGGTGGTGGTGCCGCTCATCCGCGCCTCACTCTCGGGTCGAGCCGACGGTACACGAAGTCCGCGACGAGGTTCATGACGATGATGATGGCCGAGAAGACCACGAACGTTCCCTGCAGGAGCGGAAGATCCGGTCCCTGGATCGCCTGGTAGGTGAGCTTGCCGAGTCCGGGCCAGGAGAAGACGGTCTCGACGGTGACGGCGCCGGCGATCAGGCCGCCGATGTGCATGAAGACCAGCGTCACGGTCGGCAGCAGCGCGTTCGGGACGGCGTGGCGACGGCGGAGGTCGTCATCCTTCAGCCCTTTGGCGCGAGCGGTGACCAGGTAGTCCGCGCTCTTCTCCTCCATCACGGACGCGCGCATCACCATCACGTACTGGGCGTAGACGACGGCGACCATCGTGATCACCGGCAGCACCATGTGCGACGCCACGTCGAGAACCATGCCGAGCGGATCGTCCGGAGGGTTCGGCGACGTCATGCCGCCGGTCGGGAACCAGTGCAGGGTTCCGCCGAACACCATGAGCAGGATCAGCGCGAGCCAGAACGTCGGCACGGACCACAGCACCAGTGAGGTGCCGGTGGTGACCTTGTCGAACATCGAACCAGGTCGCCAGCCCGCCTTCTGGCCGAGCCAGAGCCCGAGGGCGATGGCCAGGATCGCCGAGGTTCCGGTGAGCAGGATGGTGTTCCAGAAGTATTCGCCGATGAGCGATGCGACGCTCTGCTTGTAGACGTAGCTCTGGCCGAAGTTGAGCGTGACGACGTTGCCGATGTACTCGCCGAACTGCTGCCAGAGCGGCTTGTCGAGGCCGAGCTGCTCGCGCAGCTGCGCCATCTGCTCGGACGTCATCGGGTGCTCGCGCGCCATCGCGGCGACCGGGTCGCCCGGCAGGATCTTGAAGGCGAAGAACCCGAGGATGATCACCATCACGAGGCTGATCGCCGCTCCGCCGATCTTGTTCAGCGCGTATTTCAGCGCTGGGGCGCTGCGGACGGTCGCCTCGCCTTTTTCCTCGAGGATCACCGCCTCTGTGACGGGGGTTGCGTTGCTCATATGCCTTCTCTTCTGACGCGACGGGGAGAGCGGTGGCCGCGACGGGAGTCCGCCGCGGCCACCCGGTCGACTATTCGACGTCGGCGCTCGAGCGTCGGCGCACCACGAAGAAGATGATCGCACCGATCACGATGAGGACGATCACCCCACCCGTGACGAGGAGGCCGACATTGGGGCCGGAGTCGCTGCTCGCGCCGTCTCCGACGGGTGCGACGTCCATGAAGCCCCAGTAGCCGGACTGGTTGGCGATGATCCCGCCCTTCGCCGGCATCATCCGGAAGTCGGTGAACCGGTCGGAGCGGTAGGCCTCGAGCCCGTTGGCATACCAGTACACGATCTGCGCGGTGTCCGTGAAGTTGAGCTGCAGCATCTTCTGGACGATGGCTTCACGCTTCTTGGCGTCCGTCTCGGTCTGCTGCTCCTTGTAGAGCTTGTCGTACTCCGGGTTGCACCAGCCGTCCTGCGAGGTCGCGCCGGTGCCGTCCGTCTTGGTCGGCAGGCTCGAGCAGGTGTTGATGCTGAGCTGGTAGTCCGGGTCGGGTCCGACGCTCCAGCCGCTGAAGTAGATGTCGTAGTTGCCCTTCAGCGTGTCGGCGTTGATCGTGTCGGAGTCCGTCGAGATCGGCTGGATGTCGATGCCGATCGTCTTCATCCACGGCTGGAAGTACTGCGCGACCGTCTGCTCCTGCGGGTCCGTCGAGTCCACGAAGAGGCGGAGCGAGAGGCGCTGGCCGTCCTTGACGCGGATGCCGTCCGCTCCGACCTTCCAGCCGGCGGCGTCGAGCTTGGCCTTGGCCTTGTCCGGGCTGTATGCGAGTGCCTTCACGGCCGAGTCGTCCGTGGGCAGCGTCCACTGCGGGTACGACGACGGGATGAAGCTCGTGCCGGGGTTGCCGAGGCCGTTGAGCACCTTCGACAGCAGGGTCTTGGTGTCGGTGCCCATCCGGATGGCCTGACGCACGTTCACGTCCTGCAGGGCCGGGTTCCCGTTTCCGAACGGCTGGCCGTCGACGGTCTTGACGCCGGAGTTGAAGCTGAACGACGAGAACCGGCGGCCGATCCCCGAGTGCTCGGTGATCCCCTCCGCGCCCTTCAGCGCCTGGTACTGGGTGGGGGTGAGGCCGGTCACGAAGTCGACGTCGCCGGAGCGGAGGGCCTGAACCTGCGCATCCGAGTTCGTGTAGTACACGTACTGGATGGTGTCGATCTTCGGGGCGCCCTTCCAGAACTTCGGGTTGGCCTTCATGGTGATGAACTGGTTGGCCTTGTAGCTCTCCAGCAGGAACGGTCCGGAGCCGACGACGTCCTTGTCGTTCGCGTACGTGGCGGGGTCGGAGATCTTCTCCCAGACGTGCTTGGGGAGGATCGGGACCTCGATGCCGGGGTTCGGAGCCTGCGGCGCCTTGAGATCGATGACGACGGTCTTGGCGTCCGGCGCCTTCACGTCGGAGAAGTTGGCGAGGAAGTTGCCGTTGGCGACGGCGAGGTCGGGGTTGGTCATCATCTGATCGAAGGTGTACTTCACGTCGGCCGAGGTGATGGCCTTCCCGTCGGACCAGGTGAGACCGTCCTGCAGGGTGTACACCCACTTCTTGCCGCCCTCTTCGACCTTCCAGTGGTCGGCGAGGCCCTTCGTCGGCGAGCCGTCGACGTCGCTGTTCTGCACCAGGTTCTCGTACATGTAGCGGAAGAGGTTGGTCGGGAGCAGATAGATCGAGGTCCAGGGGTTGAAGCTGTCGACGAACCCGGAGGTCGCGATCCTCATCGTCTTGGCATCTTTGCCGGACGTCGGGGACGAGGTGGGGTCGGCGGCCTGGACGCTGTGCGGCTCCGCCGCGTTCGCTGCGCCGGCGGGCGCGGCGATGATCGCTGCTGCTGCAACGAATGACAGCGCTCGGATCAGATGTTTGCGGTGCCTGGTGCGCATGGGAGTCCTTCCATCGGCCGAGGTCCAGAGCAGGACCACGAGGGTTGCAGTAATGGAACAGCATGGAGCACGTCCTGGTCAACGTATTCGTGACAGATGTTAATGAATTCGTAACGCCATGCGGGTGGCGCGGTTAAGGGTGGGTTTGCCGATAATGTGCACAATCGCATTCCCGAGCACCGCAAAGTGCCCATCGAGGTGCCTCTCGGCGCGCAAATCGTGTGCAAATTGCCCGTTCACGCTGAAACCGATATTCGTCCATATCGGTTGCTGGTGGAGGATGATGCGTACCGGATAATCCATTCGGGCGAGGAGGAGCGATGCCAGGAACACCGGAGGCCGACCCATCGGAGTGGCGCACCAGCCTGGTGCGCGCCGAAACGGACGAGGGATGGACGGGCCGGCAATGGACGTCGAACGTGCTCGTGCCGGCTTGGGCGGGCGATGCGGGCGCCGACCAGGCCGTCGCCTCGTGGAACCTCGACCCGGACGCGACCGCTGTCGTCGAGATCCGTGCGCGCACGGCCGGCGAACGCTGGCATCCCTGGCAGACCGTCGCACTGTGGGGCGACATCGGCCGGCGCAGTAGTGCGGCTCCGGGAGGCGCAGCCGGCGCTGCGTCCGGGGCGCCGACGATGGAGACCGACGTTCTGACGGCAGGGAGCGCCGGCTCGTTCGACGCGGTGCAGCTGCGCATCACGCTCGGCCACGAAGGCCAGGGCGAAGGCCGGGAGGGCGAGCGCGACGCATCCAGGGATGCGTTGCGCCTGGCCGCGGTGAGCTTCAGTGCGCCGGGTCGTGGCGCGCCAGCCTCGGCGTCGGCGTCCGCGACGGCACGGGACGCGACTCCCGGCCCGGCCGAGGCAGGAATGGTCGGCGCCGCTTCGGCCGTGCAGCCGCTGTCCCAGCGGGCGTACCCCGCCCGCGCCGACCTCGGCGGTGGAGGTCCCGCGTGGTGTTCTCCGACCTCGCTCACCATGATCGCGGGCGCCTGGGGTGCCCGGATCCCGGCCGCTGGATCGGCTGACG
Organism: Leifsonia araucanica; assembly: GCF_051161895.1. Lineage (NCBI taxonomy): Bacteria > Bacillati > Actinomycetota > Actinomycetes > Micrococcales > Microbacteriaceae > Leifsonia > Leifsonia araucanica. Next base: position 2,645,620 of record NZ_JBMBTW010000002.1, on the reverse strand, counting down.
TTCCGGCCGGAGCCGACCCGCGCGTCCCGTGGGTGGCGCGGGCCGTGTACGACGCGGCATACGACGGGACGGGCAACTGGTCGTTCAACGTCGCTCTCGCCGGAGCGCTCGGCTTCGATGCCCTGGTGACGAGGCTGTCGTCCCTGCGCTCGGCCCGCATGCTGACGGATGCGGGGATTCCGCTCGTGGCGTCGATTTCGTTCGCGCCCGGCGAGCTGCCGGGGGCCGATTACGACACCCCGGGTCACCTGCTCGTGATCCGCGGCTTCGACGCCGACGGGGATGTGCTGGTGGCCGACCCGTCGAACCCCGGCGGAGATGCCGGGCTGCGCACCTATCCCCGCCGTGCGTTCGACGATGCCTGGTCGCACAGTCGCCGCACCGTCTACCTGATCGTGCCGCGTGGTCACAACCTCCCTCCGAGTGCGGAGGGGGAGTGGTGATTGGAGCGCGGCGGTCAGTTCGCGGCGCGAGGCGCGCGGGGCGCGATGGCCGCGAGCTCCGGACCGCCGAGCACCGCCGTGAGGAGGTCGATCCGTTCGCCGAGCGAACGGAGCGACACCCGCTCGTCGACCGCGTGAGCGCCGCCGCCCCGGGGGCCGAAGCCGTCGACCGTCGGGATGCCCAGGCTCCCGAGCAGATTCGTGTCCCCTGCCCCGCTCGCCGGCCTGCCGGTGACCGTCTGCCCGACACGCGCCCCCGCGGCCGCGATCGCCGACAGCAGGTCGCCGTCTGCGGCAGACGGGCTCCACGCAGGACGGTGGCTGCGCGGCGTCGTCTCGACCACGGCGCCGCTCCGCACCGGGGAGAGAGTGCGCAGTGCCTCGAGGACGGCGTGTTCCGTCTGGCCGTCCAGGAACCGCAGGCCGATCTCCGCCTCGGCCTCCGCGGGGACGACGTTCGCCCGCCCGCCGCCCGCGATCGTCCCGACGTTGCAGAGCACCTCCGAGTGCTGAGACGCGTCGGCCACGATGCCCCTGACCGCCACCAGCTGGTCGACGAGTTCGTCGATGGCCGAGATGCCCCCGTCCGGGTCGAGCGCGGCATGGGAAGCACGCCCGCGAACCGTCAGGCCCACCCGGGTGCTGCCGCGCCGCCCCACCTTCAGCGCTCCGTCCGGATGCGGGGACTCGAAGCCGATGGCGCCGGAAACGCCATCGGCGCACGACAGGAGCAGCGCCTGCGTGGTCGGCGAGCCGACCTCCTCGTCGCACACGATCACGACGCGCACGCTCCGGTGGGGGCGTCCGCGCAGGCGCTCGGCGGCCGCGAGCATCACGAGCAGCCCGCTCTTCATGTCGTAGACGCCTGGGCCGCGCACGGTGTCGCCGTCCACGGACCACGGCACCTGATCCTCGATCGCGCCGTGCGGCCAGACCGTGTCCGAGTGGCCGACGAGCAGAAGGGGCTCGCCGACGCCCTCGAGGTCGGCGACGAGGTTGGCGCCGGCCTCCGACGTCTCGATGCGCACGTCGGCGCCCGCTGCATCCCACCATTCGGCGAGGAGACTCGTCATGCGCTCGCTCGCGCCCGCGTCGAAGGAGGGCGATTCGATCCGCGCGAGGCGCTCCAACCGGGCGAGGGTCTCACCTGCTTCGTCGTTCACCTCGTGCGTCACGCCGACTCCTGTCGCTTGTTTTACGAATCATATCGTTTGCTTGATCGGGCGCTATGGGAGCGATAACCTGGCGGTCCACGCCTCGTGCGACCAAACATAGGAAACGTATCGTGCCCCAGGCTTCCCTTTCCTCGCTTCGCGCGGAGACGCTGAGTTCCGGCGAGGAGTTCCGCGCGGCCGCGGCTCTGTACACCCGCGTTTTCGGCTACGAGCGTCCCGAGTTCTCGCTCAACCCCAATCTTCTCAGCGCCCTCGCGCGCAACGGAGGGTCCGCGGTCGGCGTGCGCACGGCCGACGACGAGCTGATCGGATTCGCGTACGGTTTCGCCGGGCGCGACGCTCTGGGCCGTGACTTCCACTATTCGCAGGCGGCCGTGGTGGATGCGGCGCACCAGGGCGAAGGCGTCGGCCGGATGCTCAAAGAGCGTCAGCGCGATGTGGCGCTCGGGTGGGGGCACCGCACGATGCGCTGGACGTTCGATCCCGTGCTCTCGAGGAACGCCCACTTCAACTTCACCTCGCTCGGTGCGGAGGGTGTCGGGTTCGTGCCCGACTACTACGGCAGGGCGGGCACGGATCGCGTGGTGGTCGAGTGGCGGCTGACGCGTGACGACGACCCGTTCGACGACCTGCGCCGTGTCGAGCCGCCCGCTCTCGGCCGCGCCGACTGGGGCCGCGTCGTCCACGGGCCGCTCTCCCGCCGGGACGGCTCCGTCCAGGAGGCCGCCTGGCTCGCCGTGCCCGCGCAGGCGCCCGCCGTCTCCGACGACGGAGAGGAGCGTGCATCACATGACCTGCTGCGCGCGAACGTGCGTCAGTCGCTCGCTACTCTGATCGGCAGCGGAGCCGTCCTCGTCTCCTGCGTGCGCGTCGATCCGTCCACAGCCGTCTATCTCGCCGTCGAACGTCCGTCCCACCCCGATTCCGGCAAGGAGCCCTCCGTATGAGAATCGACCGATTGCGCCTGTTCGATGTGACCCTTCCCCTCGTCCACAGCTTCGAGACGAGCTCGCACCGCAAGACGGGGCTCAACCACCTTCTCGTCGAGGCGACGGACGCGGATGGCCGGGTCGGCTGGGGCGAGATCGCCACCCCCTCCGACCCGTACTACGGGTCGGAGACCACGCACACCGCGTGGAGCATCGCGGAGCGCTACCTCGTGCCCGCCGTGCTCGGGACCAGCTGGGAGACGCCCGACGAACTGGAGGCGTCGTGGGGGCGCATCCGGGGTCACGAGTTCGCCAAGGCCGGCTTCTCCATCGCGGGCTGGGACCTGTACGCGCGCTCGACCGGCCGCTCGCTCTCGTCGCAACTCGGCGGGACGCGCACTGCGGTGGAGGCCGGCGTCTCGCTCGGCATCGAGCCGACGGTGGACGAACTCCTCGCGCAGGTCGCCCGCCAGGTGGATGCGGGGTACAAGCGCGTGAAGCTCAAGATCGCGCCAGGCTGGGACGTCGAGCCCGTCAGCGCGGTCCGCGCCGCGCATCCCGGGCTCGATCTGCATGTCGACGCCAACGGCGCGTACCGGGAGTCGGAGGAGTCCACTGCGGTGATGCTGGCTCTCGACGGCTACGGCCTGACCATGATCGAGCAGCCTTTCGCCCCGCGGGACTTCGTCGCGCACGCGCGCCTGCAGGCTGTCATCGACACCCCGGTCTGCCTCGACGAGTCGGTCGTCGCCATCGACGATCTGCACACCATGCTCGCGCTCGACGCGGGACGGGTGCTCAACATCAAGGTGTCCAGGATGGGCGGGCTCGCGGCGGCCAGGACCGCCCACGACGTCGCCCGGGATGCGGGCATCCCCGTCTGGTGCGGCGGGATGCACGAGTTCGGGGTGGGGCGGGCGGCGAACGTCGCCATCTCCTCGCTGCCGAACTTCACGCTGCCCTCGGACGTGTCGGGATCCGACAAGTACTACGCGCGCGACGTGATCGTGCCGCCCGTCGTCGCCACGGCCGGAATCGTGCAGGTGCCGACCGAGTCGGGCATCGGCCACGAGGTGGACGTGGACTGGGTGATGCAGAACGCGTCCCGCACGCTCGACGTCTCGGCCGCGGCCGGCTGATCAGGAGGACACGATGAAGACGCTCACTCTGCACCGCCTGGACCTCGGTTCCGAGGCCCAGGCGGCGGACTGCCTGACCAGCATCGACCCGCGCTCCGCCCTCCTGACGGCCACAGACCTCTCGGCGACCCGCGGTGACGGCGTCTTCGAGACGGTGGTCGTGGTCGACGGTGTCCCGCAGGCGCTCGACGCGCACCTCGACCGCTTCGAGCGGTCGGCCGCCATGCTCGACCTTCCTGCGCCGCGTCGGGACCTGTGGAGACTCGCCGTCCTGGCGGCGGCCGACGAGCTCCGCGAGCACACCGCGCGCGGGGCCGTGAAGTTCGTGATGTCGCGAGGCGACGAGGCCGGGGAGGCCGCCGTGCCGGTGCCGACCGGATGGGCCATCGGTTTCGCCCCGGACAGCCGCCCGGGAGGAACGACTCCGGAGGTGGATGTTGTGCTGCTCGACCGCGGCTACCGACACGACGTCGCGCAGACGTCCCCGTGGCTGCTGCAGGGCGCGAAGACCCTCTCGTATGCGGTCAACATGGCTGCCCTGCGCGAGGCCAGACGCCGCGGAGCCCAGGATGTGATCTTCGTCAGCAGCGACGGCTACGTTCTCGAAGGCCCGAACTCCACGGTCATCGCCAGGATCGGAGGTGTCTACGTGACGCCGCCCGCCGAGCTGGGGGTGCTGCCGGGCACCACGCAGGCCGACGTCTTCTCTGCACTGTCGTCCGGGGGCGATCCGGTCGAGACGCGCGTCATCGACGTCGCAGAGCTCCGCGCGGCCGACGCCGTCTGGCTGTGCTCCAGCACGCGCGGCGCCGCCCCCGTGCGCTCCCTCGACGGCACTCCGGTGCCCGTCGACGCGAACGCCACCGACCGGATGAACGACGCACTGAACGAGCGGACGGCATGACAGCGAAGATCCCCGTCGTCGACGGCCACAACGACCTTGCCTGGGCTCGTCGCGAGCACCACGGATACACAGTCGCCGGGCTGGATGCGTCCTGCCCCGACCTCCACACCGACCTCCCACGCCTCGCGGCCGGCGGGGTCGGCGGCCAGTTCTGGTCGGTCTGGGTCGACCCTGTGCTGCAGGGGGCGGAGCAGGTGACCGCGACATTGGAGCAGATCGACTTCGTCCACCGGCTGGTGCAGGCCTATCCGGAGCAGCTGCGGTTCGCGCGCACGGCGGACGACGTGCGCGCGGCGATGGCCGATGGCCGCATCGCGTCGCTGATCGGCGTGGAGGGCGGCGACCAGTTCAACGGTTCGCTGGCGGTTCTCCGGCAGTTCGCCCGCCTCGGGGCACGGTACGTCACGCTGACGTGGTCGCGCACGACGGACTGGGCGGACTCCGCCACCGACGAGGCGCGCCACGGCGGCCTGACTAATTTCGGCCGCGAGGTGGTGCGCGAGATGAACCGCATCGGTGTGGTGGTCGATCTCGCGCACGTCGCGCCAGCCACCATGCGCGATGTCCTGGCGATCTCCACGCGCCCGGTCATGGTGAGCCATTCCTGTGCGCTCGCGCTGTGCGACCATCCGCGCAACGTTCCGGACGACGTGCTGGCTGCGATCGGCGCGGGTGGCGGTGTGGTGATGGTGGCGTTCGTCCCGTCGTTCCTGTCCCCGGCACGCGCCGAGTGGGTGCGCGGCGGCGAGCAGGGGGAGGCGCCGCCGGTGGGCATCGCGGAGGTTGCCAACCACATCGAGCATGTGCGCGACATCGCGGGCGGCCACGCGGTCGGCCTCGGCGCGGACTACGACGGCACCGATTCCATGCCGGCCGGACTCGGGGACGTCTCGCACTACCAGGACCTTCTCGACGAGTTGCGCACGCGCGGCTGGTCGGAGCAAGAGCTCGCGGCGCTCGCGCACGAGAACGTGCTGCGCGTGCTCGGAGCGTCCGATCCGGACCACCTCGCTTTCCTGGACGGTTCGGCGCCGCCCCCGCGGGCCGCCGCGCTGACCCCGGCAGTGGATGCGGCAGCGCGGGAAGCGACGGCGGTGGATGCAGCGGCGCGGGATGCGGCTGCGCGGGATGCGGCAGCTCGGGATGCGCAGCAACCGGGCGAACCGGATGCTGCCCCGCGGGTGCTCGTGGTCGTCAACGCGAAGGAGTCGGCTCCTCGCCGCCTCGGCCGGTGGCTCGAGGAGCAGGGCATCGTCGTCGAGCCGGTGCTCGGAACCGACGGTCTGCCGGAGAGCCTCGACGGGTACGCCGGGCTCGTGATGCTCGGTGGTGGCCTGATGCCCGACGACGATGCGCGCGCTCCGTGGCTTGCGCAGGAGCGCGCTCTCGCGCTCGAGGCTATCGACGCCGACCTGCCGACACTGGGCATCTGTCTCGGCGGTCAGATCCTCGCCCATGTCGCCGGCGGGGAGGTGCGCGCGGCATTCGGGCCGAAGGAGCGAGGGGCGACGGTCATTTCGACCTCGGACGCCGGTCGCGCGGATCGCGTCATCGGCGGACTCGGCTCGTCGGCGCCGATGATCGAGAACCACCAGGACATGATCACGGAGCTGCCGCCCGCCGCTGTGCTGCTCGGGTCGAGCGACGCCGTGGACATTCAGGCGTTCCGGCTGGGCGAGCGCGTCTACGGGCTGCAGTTCCACCCGGAGGTCGGCGCTCACGACCTGCTGCGCTGGAAGGAGCCGACCACCCCGGCGCCGGGCGACCGCCCCGTGGCGGAGCTGATCGAGGAGGCGCGTGGCGTGGACGAGGAGAACACGCAGGCCAGTCACGCACTCGTCAGCGGCTTCGCCGACCACGTGCACAGCTTCGCGCGGGAGCGGACGGCCCGATGACCGGCGACGCTGCGGGCTCAGCGCTCGCCGACCTCGCCTCTCACGCCAGGGACGCGCTCGCCGCGCGACTCGACGCGCCGACGCTGCGGCGGGCACCCGCATCTATTGCCGCTGTCGTGCACCGGGGCCGCGTCGTCGCCGTGAGCACGCACGGCCAGCCGCGCCGCGACGGTGCCGCGACCGCGGAGAGCACCGTCTTCCGGATCGCGTCGATGTCGAAGAGCTTCCTCGGGGCCACCGCCCTCGCGCTGCGCGACGACGGCCTGCTCGACCTGCACGCGCCGGCGACCGAGTACATCCCCGAACTCGCCGCTGCGCACGCGGGGGATGCGCCGGTCACGCTCGACGCGCTCCTGTCGAACCGGGCCGGCCTCGCCGAGGACAACGCGTGGGGGGACCGCCGGCTCGGCGCATCCCGAGCGGAACTGGCGGCCGTCGTCGCCGCCGGGCTGACGCCGTCCACCCAGCCGGGCACCGAGTACCAGTACTCCAACATCGGGATCTCGCTCATCGGCCGGGCCATCGAGGCCGTCACCGGGCGCGAGGTCGAGGCGGTGGTGCGCGACCGGATGCTCGACCCGCTCGGACTCACCGACACCCGCGCCGCTGCCGACCTCTATCCGGCCGGCAGCGACCTCGCCGCCGGGTTCCGCACCTTCGACGACGGAGCGACGTTCGCGCCGGAACCATACGTCGGCTCCGGCGCCCTCGCCTGCATCGGCAGCCTGTTCAGCACCGTGCGGGACATCGCGGTGTGGGCAGACTTCCTCGGCTCGGCGTTCGATGCCAAGACCGCGGACGCCGACGGCACCACCGTGCTGAGTGCGTCCTCCCGGCGGGAGCTGCAGACGGCTCGCACCCTGATCCCCATCGGAGCGCCGTCGGTCGGGCGCGAGCTCGACGGCCTCGGATACGGCTACGGCTTGGTGGTCGAGCACGACAAGCGCTTCGGCCGCATCGTGCAGCACGCCGGGGGCCTCCCCGGATTCTCGTCGCACATGCGCTGGCAGCCGGCCACCGGCATCGGCGTGGTCGTCTTCGGCAACTCGGACGCCTTCGGTGCCGGCCGCATCGCCACCGACGTCCTCACCGACGTGCTCACCCGCGTGGATGCGCCTGCCGCCGTCGTGCGCCCCTGGCCGGAGACACTGGATGCGGCCCGCCGGATCGACGAGCTCGTCGCCGCCGACCGTCCCCTCTCCGACGCGGCGAGCATCCTCGCCTCCAACGTGTTGCTGGATGTGCCGGAGAGCGTGCGCGCAGAACGCCTCGCTGCCGCGCTCGCCGAGGTCGGGCCCATCCGGGCGGACGCGGCGCCGTTCGCCGACCGCATCGTCGCAGCCGCCGATCGTTCGGCGCTTCGCTGGGTCGTCCCGTGCGAGCGCGGCGCCCTCGTGTGCGACGTACACCTCGTCGGCCTGCGTGAGCCCGTCGTGCAGGAGTTCACGATCCAGGTGGCCGGGGAGGGCGGACGCAAGCCGCGCGATGAGGCCCCGCGCGTGACCGACCACCACCGGGTCGAACGGGAGGGTGCGCGATGACGGCGCAGCCCCGCCTCCGCCTCGCAGATCTCGGCGTCACCCTCGGCACCCATCCCCGCGGTCGGCACAACGCGATCACCGATGTGCCCGGCGTCCTCGTCGGCCACTCCACCATCCACACCGACCGGCTGAACACCGGTGTGACCGCGATCGTCCCCGAGGTCATCGGCGCTGACCGGCGGTGGATTCCCGCCGGTCTGGCCGTCGGGAACGGCTACGGCAAACTCGTCGGCGCGACACAGCTCCAGGAGCTCGGCGCCATCGAGACGCCCATCCTGCTCACCAGCACGCTCTCGGCGTACCGGGTCGCCGACGCCCTCCTCGGGCACATGCTGTCGCGACCCGGCTACGAGACGACCACGACCCTCAACCCCGTCGTCGGCGAGACGAACGACGGCTTCCTCTCCGACATCCGCTCCCGTCCCCTCGGAACGCAGCACGTCGAGGAGGCGCTCGCGTCGGCCACCTCCGGTCCCGTCGCCGAGGGCAGCGTCGGCGCCGGGTCGGGCACCGTCGCCCTCGGTTTCAAGGGCGGTATCGGCACCTCGTCCAGGACGGTGACTGTGGGAGACGCCCGGCACACCGTCGGCGCGCTCGTGCAATCGAACTTCAGCGGAACACTCTCGATCGCGGGCGTCCCGATGCCGTCCGCCGAACTCGTCCCCGGCCCGACCGCGGAGACCGTCGGCAACTCGTGCATGATCGTCGTCGCGACCGACGCGCCGCTCGACGCACGTCAGCTCGCTCGCTGCGCCCGGCGTGCCGTCTTCGCGATGCGGGGCGTGGGAGCTGATTTCGCCCAGGGCAGCGGCGACTACGCCATCGCGTTCTCCGTCGGCCAGGCCGCGCCACCCGACGACGCCCTGCTCTCTCCGCTGTTCCAGGCGACGATGGATGCGGTCGAGGAGGCCCTGGTGAACTCCCTCCTCGTCGCGACCACGCAGTCCCACGCCGACGGCCACATCGCTCACGCCATCCCGCTGCCGGCGGTGCGCGAGCGGCTCGCCGCGGCCGGCGTTGTCCGCGTCATGGATTCGAACGTATAGAGTCTTCATAATCGGCGGGCTGCGACTGGCGACAACGGCCGGCAGCCCGCCGCTCTTCTCTCCGCCTCTCTGGCTCCCCTCCCTCTTCTCCCTCGTCGGGCCTCTCTTCTCGGCGCTCCGCGCATCCCGTTCTTGACGTCTTCACAACTATCTTTTATGGTTTATTTAGTTCTGAAGAAAAGGATGCAATGGCGCTCACATCTCCCTCACGCACCGACGTGAACCGCACGGCGATCCTGGCCCACCTCGGCGGCCAGGGGCCCGCCTCTCGCGCCGATCTGGCGCGGATGCTCGGCGTCTCGCCTGCTCTCGTCACCCAGCTCACCCGCGACCTGCTCGCGGAGGGACTCATCGAGGAGCTCGACACCTCCACGTCGCAGGGCGGGGGACGCCCGGCCAGGATGCTCGGCGTCGTCGCCCGCACCGCCTGCGCCATCGGGGTCAAGGTGGTCGCCGATCACGTCGCGTTCGTGGAGGTAGGCATCGACGGCTCCGTGCTCCGCTCGGCCACCGAGCCGTTCGACGCGATGTCGCCGCTCGCGACCTCCGCGCTCATCGAACTCGCCCGCGCCTTCATCGAGGCGGGAGGGGACAACCGGCTGCTCGGCATCGGCGTCGGCATCCCCGGCACCGTGGATGAGCAGGGGATCGGCGTCGTGGACTCCACCCAGCTGCGCTGGAACCAGGTGCCGCTCGGCGCCTCCCTCCGCCGGGCGCTCGACCTGCCCGTCGTCGTCGAGAACAACGTCAACGCGCTCAGCGTCGCGGAGCGGCTGTTCGGGCAGGGGCGCGACTGCGCCGACTTCCTGGTGGTCACCATCGGCACCGGCGTCGGGGCCGGCATCGTGTCCGGCGGTTCGATCCTGCGCGGCAGGGCGGGCGGAGCAGGCGATATCGGCCACATCCCCGTCGCGGAGGGGGGCCCGCTCTGCCAGTGCGGCAACCACGGCTGCCTCGAAGCGTTCGTGGGGGAGAGTGCGCTGGTCGCCACCGCCGTGCGGGACGGCGCCGTGAACGACGGCGCGGACATCCGGAATGTGCGCGAAGCAGCAGACGCCGGGAACGCCGCGGCCGTGCGCGTGTTCGACGACGCCGGCCGGTTGCTCGGGCGAACGCTCGCCGGTGTGGTGAACATGCTCGACCCCGAGCTCGTCGTGATCCTCGGCGAGGGTGTCGAGGCGTGGGACCACTGGTCGCCGTCGTTCGAGCCTGCGCTGCGCGCATCCCTCGTCCCCGGCAAGCGCGGGGTCGAGGTGGCGGTCGAGACCTGGCAGGACGACCGCTGGGCGCAGGGTGCGGCGGCGCTCGTGCTCGCGACCCCGTTCGATACGCACGGGGTGGCGGGAGAGCAGGGGCGCCTGATGCGCGAGCGTCTGGTGTCGAGCGCGGGGGTGCGGCCATGACCGTCTCGGGCATCAGCCCGGTCGGGGCGCCGCCGAGCGCATCCGGTGCTGGAAGCGGAGCAGACGGCCGCCGGGCAGCGCGCACCCCGTCCGGCGGGCGCGGAAGCAGCAGCCGCCCCGGTCGCAGGCCAGGCAGGAAGCGCCTCTCCTACTTCCTCATCGTCGCGATCTTCCTGCTGCCGAGCCTCATCCCGCTGCTGGCCTTCACCATCGGCCCGATGATCGCCGCCGCGTGGACGAGCTTCCACGAGTGGAACCTGATCGGCCCGATGAAGTGGGTCGGCTTCGACAACTACGCCACCCTCGTCAGCGACCCTGGCACGCAGCAGGCCTTCCTGCACACGCTCTACTACATCGTCGGCTACCTGCCGCTGGTCTACGTCGGAGGGCTCGGGCTGGCCCTCGCGCTCAACAGCAGGATCAAGGGGCGCGCGTTCCTCCGCGGCGTCTACTTCCTGCCGGTGGTCACCAGCTGGGTGGTCGTCGCGCTGGTCTGGCGCTGGCTGCTCAACCCCAGCGTCGGCATCGTGAACTGGGCGCTGTCGCTGATCGGGATCGACGGGCCCGGCTGGTGGGCGGACCCCGCCTGGTCGATGCCGTCGATCATCCTGGCCTCGGCCTGGAAGGACCTCGGCTTCGTCATGGTCATCCTGCTGGCCGGGCTGCAGACCATCAACCCCGACCTCTACGAAGCAGCGGAGATCGACGGTGCCGGATGGTGGCGGCGGCTGTTCAGCATCACCCTCCCGATGCTCTCCCCCTCCACCTTCTTCGTCATCGTGCTCTCCCTCATCAACGGCTTCCAGGTCTTCGACCAGGTGTTCGTGATGACGGGCGGCGGACCGAACAACTCGAGCCGCGTCGTGGTGCAGGAGGTCTACGACCTCACCTTCCGCTACGGGCAGGCCGGCATGGCGTCCGCGCTCTCCTGGCTGCTGTTCATCGTGATCCTGATCGTCACGCTCATCCAGTTCCTCGGCCAGAAGAAGTGGGTGAACTATGCGTAGTCCCGTCGCGAAAGTGTCGCTGTACACGGCCGTCATCCTGGGCGCGCTGATCATGGTGTTCCCGTTCGTCTGGACGATCGTCACGTCGATCAGCCCGGGTGCGAGCCTCACCAGCACGCCCAAGCTCATCCCGGACAACCCGTCGTTCGCGCCGTACGCCGAGCTGTTCCAGCGGGTGCCGTTCGGGCAGGTCATCGTCAACAGCCTGGTGATCGCCGTGGTGAGCACGCTGTTCCAGCTGGTCACCAGCTCGATGGCGGCGTACGTGTTCGCCCGGATGCCGTTCCGCGGCCGTGGCGCGATCTTCGTGCTCTACCTGGCGACCATGATGATCCCGTTCCAGGTGCTCATCGTGCCGCTGTTCGTGGAGATGAAGTCGCTCGGCCTCATCAACACGTATGCGGGCGCCATCCTGCCCACCGTCGCGTCGGCCTTCGGGGTGTTCCTGCTGCGGCAGGCGATCAGCACCGTCCCGTACGAGCTCGACCAGGCGGCGACCCTGGATGGGGCCGGCCATTTCCGGGTGTTCTTCCAGATCGTGCTCCCCCTGGTGCGCCCGGCGCTCGCCACGCTCGCGGTGTTCGGCTTCCTGAACACCTGGAACAGCTTCCTCTGGCCGCTCATCATCCTGCGCGACCCGCTGATGCAGACGCTGCCCGTGGCGCTGTCGAGCCTGCAGGGGCAGTACTCCACCCAGTGGGACGTGCTCATGGCCGGCTCGGTCGTCAGCATCATCCCGATGTTCGCGCTCTACCTCTTCGCCCAGAAGTACATCGTCCAGGGCGTCGCCGGCACCGGCCTGAAATAGCCGCGCCATCACCTCCATCACCACAGCAGCAGCATCCGCACCATCCGTATCAAAGGAGATAGCAAACACATGAACAAGAAACTCGCCGCGACCGCAGCACTCGCGGTCGCCGCCCTCGCCACCGTCGGGATGAGTGGATGCAGCGCATCCGGCTCCGACGGAGGGAAGACGACCATCACATACTCGAACTTCATCTCCAACGGCGGCAACGAGAAGAACCTCGCCACCATCGTGAGCGCGTTCGAGAAGGCCAACCCGGACATCACCGTCAAGGTGTCGACCACCGACTACGCCAACTACTTCACCAAGCTGCAGACCGACCTCTCGGCCGGCACGCAGTCCGACGTGTTCGACGTTGACCTCGGCAGCTATGGCAACCTGCAGGCGGACGGCGTGCTCGCCCCGCTCGACGGTGTGGATGCGAAGGCGTACCGCACCTCCGTGCTCGACACGTACAAGACCGACGGCAAGCAGTACGGCCTGCCCACCTCGTTCTCCAACGTGGTGCTCTTCTACAACAAGGACCTCTTCGACAAGGCGGGCGTGAAGTACCCGACGGACTCGTGGACCTGGGCGGACGAGGAGGCGGCGGCCAAGAAGCTGACCGACAAGGCGGCGGGCGTCTGGGGCGACTACCAGCCGATCACGTACAACGAGTACTACAAGACCGTGCAGCAGGCGGGCGGCTCGTTCCTGACCAAGGACGGCAAGAAGTCGGCATTCGACTCCGACGCCGGCACGAAGGCCGCGGACTGGCTGGCCGGCAAGAGCGGCGTGACCATGCCGTCCGCCGCCGACGGAGCAGGCACCCCGGACTTCGACTCCAACCTGTTCAAGGACGGCAAGCTCGCGATGTGGCACACCGGCATCTGGATGTTCAGCACCCTCGGGAAGCTGCCGTTCGGCTGGGACGTCGCGGTCGAGCCCGGTGACACCCAGAAGGCCAGCGCCACGTTCTCCAACGCTGTCGCCGTCTCCAACGACTCCAAGCACAAGGACGCAGCGCAGAAGTTCGCGACGTACCTGTCCAGCTCGAAGACGATGGTGGATGTGCGACTCAAGGCGGGCTGGGAGCTCCCGGCCATCTCGGACGAGTCCCTGCTGAAGCCGTACCTCACCGCCGGGACCCCGGAGAACCGCAAGGCCGTGTTCGACTCGCTCGAGCACATCGCCACCGCACCGAACCTGGGCTCCAACTCGCAGAAGATCCAGGACGACGTGACCAACGCGCTCGGCGAGATCGCGGCGGGCAGGTCGAAGACCGCCGACACCATCCCGGTGACGGCGAAGCAGGTCGACGCGCTGCTCAAGTAGCAGCGCACCGCCAGAGCGGCCCGGCCGGGCACCCCCCATCCCGGCCGGGCCGCCCATCGCGGAACCACCGACCACGAGCTCCGACCACGAACACCGAGTCACGGACACACCAGAAAGGCCGTCGTGCCCACCACCTTCACCCCGCAGACCGCGCTCGCCGGGATCACGGACCTCGCCGGCTCCGGCCACCGCCTGATCGCGGCGCTGCAGACGCCGGAAGGCGCATACCCGGCGAGTCCCACGTTCTCCGCATACGCCGGATACTGCTGGTTCCGCGACGGGTCGTTCATCGCGGACGGCGTCTCCTCCTACGGCGACGAAGTATCGGCGACGGCCTTCTTCGACTGGTGCGCGCGGGTGCTCACGGCGCGGGCGGACCACATCCACTGGATCGTCGACGAGACCAGGGCGGGACGACCGCCGGCCGGGGAGCACATGCTTCCCGCGCGGTTCACGTACGACGGCCAGGACGGTACGGACGAGTGGTGGGACTTCCAGCTCGACGGCTACGGCACTTGGCTGTGGGCGCTCGTCGCCCACGCCGAGCGGCACGGCGTCGACCTGTCCGGCTGGCGCGAAGCGGCCGAGCTGACGGTCGACTACCTCACCAGCTCCTGGGACCGCCCGTGCTACGACTGGTGGGAGGAGCACAGCGAGTCCGTGCACGTCTCCACGCTGGCCTGCGTCTCGGCCGGGCTGGACGCCGCGGTGCGCGCCGGCCTGGTGAGCGGCACGCGCGCCGAGGAGGCGACGGCCGCATCCGGGGCCATCGTCGAGGTCGTCGCTGAGCGGGGCGTGCGCGACGGCCACCTGACCAAATGGCTCGGCGTCGCCACCGTCGACGGCAGCCTTGCAGCAGCCATCGCCCCGCTCGGGATGCTGGATGCGCGCTCGGCGCTCGCCGCGGGAACCATCGACGCCCTGGAGCGGCAGCTCACGGTCGACGGCGGCGTGCACCGCTACCTCGGGGACACCTTCTACGGCGGAGGCCGCTGGCCCATCCTCAGCTGCTTCCTCGGCCTGGCGCACGCCGCGGCGGGCGAGCGGGAGCGCGCGACGGAACTGCTCGCCTGGGCGGCATCCACGGCCACCGCCGACCTCGACCTCCCCGAGCAGGTCGACGGCCACCTGATCGCCCCCGGCATGCGCCAGGAGTGGCTCGACCGCTGGGGCGCCGTCGCCACCCCGCTGCTGTGGAGCCACGCCATGCTCATCCGTCTCGCCGTCGAACTCGACCCGACTCTCACCTCGCTCACATCGCTCCCGGAAGGACCCACCCGATGATCCGCCACCGCCCGTCCGGCTCCGGCCACCCGTACTCGATCGACACCGAGCAGCGCTCGCCGGTCATCCCCGAGGCCGGCTCGACCGCCGTGCTCGGCGTGCGCGCCAGCGGGACAGTGGATGCGGTCTCGGTCGAATTCGTCTGGCGGCCGGATGCGGGCGTGGATGCGGATGCTGGCTCGCCCGACTCGCTCGTATTCCCGCTCGCCCGCGTCGCCAGCTCCTCCCGCGGACGCACCGAGGACGGCGGCCACCTCGCCTCGGCCCAGGCCCGGCTCGCCCGCGCGGTCGGCGGCTGGCAGGTCGAGACCCCGCAGCTCCGGTTCGGCGGCGCATACCGCTACCGCTTCACGGCCACGCACACCGACGGCCGCACCGAGCGCACGCGCTGGTTCTCGTTCCGCGCGGCGCAGTGGCAGCCGGTGGATGCGGGGGCGGTGGCCGCCGCGACCGGCGCATCCGGTGCACCCGGCGCATCCCGCATCGTCCCCGGCTCGGTCTCCGTGCTGCACGACGGCGAGCGGGCGACGCGCATCCGGTTCGCGCTCCCGCTGGCCGACGGCGAGCACGTCACCGGTTTCGGCGAGCGCTACGACGCGCTCGACCACCGCGGCGCAGAGCTTGACTCCGTGGTGTTCGAGCAGTACAAGAACCAGGGCGCGGAGCGGAAGACCTACCTGCCCATGCCGTTCGCGCACATCGTCGGCGGCGATGGATGGGGTTTCCACGTCCGCACGTCCCGTCGCGTCTGGTTCGACGTCGGCGCATCCACCCCCTCCGAGCTGCGGGTGGAGGCCGAGCTCGACGCCCCGGTCGACGCATCCGGTCCCTCCGGCGACCTGCTCACCGTCGCCTTCTTCGACGGATCGCCGACCGACGTGTTGCGCGGCTTCCTCGCCGAGGCCGGCACCCCGGCCGAACTGCCCGACTGGGTGTTCCGGCTGTGGGCGAGCGGCAACGAGTGGAACACGCAGGCCGAGGTCATGCGCCAGGCCGACCTGCACCGGGAGCACGACATCCCCGTCGGCTCCGTGGTGGTCGAGGCGTGGAGCGACGAGAGCACGTTCACGGCGTTCCGGGATGCGCGCGCCGCCGTCACCGAGGACGGCGCGCCGCACCGCCTCGCCGACTTCGAGTTCCCCGAGGACGGCGCGTGGCCGGACCCGAAGGGCATGACGGACGAACTGCACGCCAGGGACATCCGGCTGCACCTGTGGCAGATCCCGCTCATCAAGATGCGCCCGCACCCCCGCGACCAGGTCGCCGCGGACGCCGCAGCGGCGATCAGGGAGAACGTGCTCATCCGGGAGGAGGCGCCGGACGGCAGCCTGCGTCCGTACCGCAACCGCGGCTGGTGGTTCCCGCTCGGCCTGATGCCCGACCTCACCGACGAGCGCGCAGCGCGCTGGTGGACGGAGAAGCGCCGCTACCTCGTGGAGGAGGTCGGCATCGACGGCTTCAAGACGGACGGCGGAGAGCACGCCTGGGGCAGCGACCTCGTCTACCTCGACGGCAGGCGCGGCGACGAGAAGAACAACACCTTCCCCGTCGCGTACGCCGCGGCGTACGGCGACCTGCTCCGCTCGGCGGGCAAGGCGCCCGTGACGTTCAGCCGCGCGGGCTTCACCGGCTCGCAGGCGCACGGCGCGTTCTGGGCGGGCGACGAGAACTCGACGTGGGAGGCGTTCCGCTGGTCGATGCTCGCCGGACTCTCCGCCGCCGCGAGCGGCATCGTCTACTGGGGCTGGGACCTGGCCGGCTTCTCCGGCGACGTGCCCTCCTCCGAGCTGTTCCTCCGCTCGGTCGCCGCGGCGACGTTCGTGCCGATCATGCAGTACCACTCCGAGTTCAACCACCACCGCACGCCGTCGCGCGACCGCACGCCGTGGAACATCCAGGAGCGTTCGGGCGACGACCGGGTCATCCCGGTGTTCCGCCGGTACGCGAAGCTGCGCGAACGTCTCGTGCCATACCTGGCGGAGCAGGCGGCGATCACGGTCGCGACCGCCCGCCCGCTGATGCGCCCGCTCTACTTCGACCACCCGGCCGACCCAGCCGTCTGGTCGACGGAGCCGCAGTGGATGCTCGGAGACGACCTCCTCGTCGCCCCCGTGCTGTCCGAGGGCGCGACCAGCTGGCCGGTCTACCTCCCTGACGGTTCGTGGGTGGACGCCTGGACGGGCGAGCGGTTCGCGGGAGGCACGACTGTCACGGTGGACACCCCGCTCGACGCGATCCCGGTGTTCGTGCGCTCGGAGGCCGCCGAGCGCATGCTGCCGGTGTTCGCCGCCGCCGGCGCTGCGAGCTTAGCCGTCAGTCCGCCGGCGTGATGCGGTGGTTCTGGATGTGCTCGTAGACGACGGAGGTGCGCACGTCGGCGACCTCACGCCGCTGGGTGAGGCGGTCGATGACGAAGCCATAGAGGGAGTCGTTGTCGCGCACGGCCACGTGGATGATGAAGTCTTCATTGCCGGTCGTGACGAAGAGCCCGATCGTCTCCGGCAGTGAGCTCACCCAGTCGCGGAAGCCTTCGATCACTGCACGGGAGGGCGGCCGGATCCGCACGGCGATGAGCGCCTGGACCGGCCGCCCGATCCGGCTGAGTTCGACGTCGAGCACCGCCCGCTTGATGATCCCGCGCTCCCGCAGCGCCCTGGTGCGCTCGAGGGCGGTGCTCGGCGAGACGCCCACTGCGGCGGCGATGTCGCGGTTGGTGCGCCGCGCATCCGTTTGGAGTTCGCGGAGGATCGCCTTATCAAGTTCGTCCACGATCGCCATCGTAGTAGCGACGCCGAACGATGTTCGGATTCTCAGCGCGAGAGCTGCGTCTTATGTAGCTTCGAGCGCAAGACACCGACTTTCTGCGAGGGATCAATGCCAACGACCGTAGGTTTCACCGATGAGGAGATCGACACCGCAGCGCCCACTCGGGCTGCGCGGCTGAAGTGGGTGATCGTGGTGAACGACTCGCTGCCGACCGGGCTGGCCGCGAACGCAGCGGTCTGCACCGCCGCCGCGACCGCTCCGCAGATCGCCGGGCTCCTCGGCGAGGACGCGGTCGATGCGTCAGGCGCCGTCCATCCCGGTCTCCCGTGGGCGGGCTGCAGCGTCCTGCAGGCGTCCGCTGCGGAGCTGTCCGCGATCCGCGGACGCGCCGCCGCGGCGAGCGACACCGTCTACCTCGCCGACATGCCGGCCGCCGCCCAGCTGACGCGCGTCTACGACGAGTACCGCCAGACACTGGCGGAGACCCGCTCGGAGGACGTGGAGTACTACGCGCTCAGTATCGTCGGACCGCGCAACAGGGTGGACAAGATCGTGGGGCGCATCCCGCTGCTGTGAACGGGTCGGTGCCGATACTGATTAATTCTCATTAACCACTTGTGCGGGTGAACCAGGCGGTCTAGCTTCGGGAGCGCCGGGCCTGCTGGGCGCGTGGATGCGCTCCGGCCTGCGGGAGAGGCTGAGATGAGAATCGCATCCGGAGCACTGTGCCTTGTCGTCGCTGCGACCGTGATCGGCGTCGCCGCTCCTCCTTCCGGTGCGGTCGCCGCATCCGTCAGTCCCGTCGTCGAGCTCAACTCGACGTACTGGCCGACCTCGCCGCTGAGCGGATCGCGCACGGGGGACACCACGACCACGACGCTCGCGGCCGGCGCGTCGCCGACCACCGGCATCACCATCACGAGCACGACGGGCGCGTCCGTCACCATCCAGCCGCCACTCGACGGCAGCGGGATCCGGGTGGGCCGCTACCCGTGGATCTCGTCCGCCGAGACGCACGCGAACGAGCCGCAGGTGTTCCTCGGGTCCGCCGGATACGCGGGTGATCTGGATGTGCTCGACCTCGGCAGCAACCCGGATGGCACCTTCTCGCGGTTCGACATCGTGCTCAGGGGCACCCTCGATGCCGGCGATCCTGGACTGTTCGGCGAGATCCGCTACGGCGAGCCCCAGGATGCGTCGACCATCCTCCCCGCGCGCACCATCGCGTGGCCGCGCACCCCGGTCGGTTCGGTGCCGATCGTGGCCGCCGAGAACATCCACAACGTCTCCGGCAGTGCGCAGGCCGTCGGGACGGCAGCGGTCGCCGGGGCCGCCGCGGGCGACTACAGGGTGTCGGCGGACGGCTGCAGCGGTCACACCCTGCAGCCCGGCGCGAGCTGCTCGCTCACGATCGGCTTCTCGCCGAAGGGGCCGGGGCCGCGCGTCGCGGCCCTGACGATCGGCGTCGGCGGTGTGACGCAGACGGTGTCGCTGTCCGGCGAGGCTCCCGTCGGCACCACGGCGCTCACCATCTCCGGGTCCGACTTCGTCGACGGGGGCACGTCGCACGTCTTCGCGAACGGCCCCACCGACATCGTCCAGGTGCACGGCGACCCGTACCGGTTCTTCACGCACACGCCGTACGCCCCGCTCGACCCGCAGGGAGCGACGGCCTGGTTCACCGGGCCGGGCAACGTGATCCCGACGGGAACGCACCCCACCGCCTCCCCGACGCAGACGAACTACGGCGAGACCGTGTACGCGTTCGGGCGCGGCTGCGGCGACTACCGCGGCTCGGAGAACGTCCACACCTTCTCGGTCGGCGCCGACGGCTCCGTCGGGCAGGCGGACGTCGACTTTACCCAGGCGTGCACGGACGACCTCGGCCACCCGATGACCGGGCACTTCCAGTGGCAGGTGCGCAGCGACAGCAGCGCGCCGTCCCCGGTGACGGGACTGAGTGCATCCGGGGGCGTCGTGCGTTGGACGGCGTCGGCGTCGACCGACGTCACCACCACGATCGCCCGGCTGGTCGAAGGCGACGGCACGGCGGCGCTTGCCACCAGCGGGATGCCGCTCGCGGCGGGGACGGCGACGTCCGCGACCCTTCCACCGCTCGCCTCCGGCGTGCGGTACACGGCCGTGGTGTTCCCGGTGGATGCGACGGGCAACGTCGGTGCACCGGCCGCCGTCGCCATCCCTGGCACCGCGTCGCCCACCGCGCCGGGGGCCCCGACGGGCGTCACGGCGGTCGCGGGAGACGGCTCGGCGACCGTGTCGTTCACCCCTCCGGCGAACGACGGAGGGTCGCCGATCACGGGCTACGCCATCATCGCCTCCCCGGGAGGGCAGCAGGCGACAGGCGCGTCGAGCCCGATCGTGGTGCGCTCGCTTCCCAACGGCGCCGCGGCCACCTTCACCGTGCAGGCGGTGAACCGGATCGGAGGAAGCGCGCCGTCCGCGCCGTCGAACGCGGTCACCCCGCACGCCGCGACGGTGCGCGAGCTGCTGCCCGACCCCGGCTTCGAGTCGGGCAACGGCGGCTGGGCGCCGTTCGTCGTCGGTGCGCTGACGCGCGTGACGACGCCGACGCACGGCGGAGGCCACGCCCTCCAGGTGGCGGCGACGGGTGCGAAGCCGACCCTCGTGGGGCTCACCCAGAACACGGCGGTCAGCCAGAGCGTCGCTGGGAAGGTGTACACCGCATCCTGTTGGGTGCGGCCGACCGCGCCCGGCCTGTCGGTGCGCATGGAGATCCTGGAGTACACGCAGAACTTCTCCAGCGACATCCACTCGACGCTGACCACGGTGGCTTCGCTGTCGCCGTCCGCCTGGACGAAGGTGTCCGTGTCGTTCGCCGCGGCGAAGTCGGGCGAGCGGATGATCCCGCAGATCTACTCGACGAACGAGACCACGGCCACCGGCAGCATCGTCTACGACGACTGCTCGCTGACCTGACCCGCGCGGCCGCTCGCGAGATGCCAGTAACTGTGGCGCATCCCGGGCGTTTCGCGACAGTTACTGGTGTTTCGCGGCCTCGACGATGCTCGCGCAGGAGTCGCTCGGGCGGCGGGAGGGGTCGATCGCGGTCACCAAGGTGGTCGAGATCGCGGCCAGCTGCTCGACCTGGTCGGCCGTCAGTGCGCCGAGCAGCGTCGAGCGGACGGTGTCGAGGTGGCCGGGGGACGCATCCCGCACGAAGTCCTCGCCGGCGGGCGTGAGGACCGCGTTCGTCGCGCGACCGTCCTCCTCGCACGGCTGGCGCCGGATCAGCCCGCGCGCTTCGAGGCGGCTGGCGACGTGGCTCAACCGCGACATGGATGCGTTGGTCGCCGTCGCGAGCGCGCTCAACCGCATCCGGTGGTTGGGTGCCTCGGCCAGCCGGGAGAGCACGAAGAACTCGTAGTGCGTCGCGGCGGAGTCCCGGCTGAGCTGGGTGTCGAGCGCACCGGGGAGGAGCTGGACGAGCGCGAGGAGGCCGAGCCACGCGTCTTTCTCGCGTCCCTCGAGTGCCTCGGCGTCTGTCATGACCACCACTCTAGCAAATTAGTTGACACTTCAACTAAATCCGAGTAATAGTTGAAGCATCAACTAAATCGGCTTCGGCCGGAAGGAGCATCATGACCTCGGTGAGCATCATCGGAAACGGCAACATGGCCAAGGCGATCGGCGGCGTCGTCGCCGACGGCGGAAGCACGGTCGAGTACCTCGGCCGCACCGGCAGTGCAGTGAACGGCGACATCGTCGTCCTCGCCGTGCCGTATCCGGAGGTCGACAACGTGATCGCCCAGTACGGCGACGCCCTCGCAGGCAAGACGGTCGTCGACATCACCAACCCGCTCGACTTCGCCACCTTCGACGGCCTCGTGGTCCCCGCCGACGGCTCGGCCGCCGCGGTCATCGCCGCCAAGCTGCCCGGCTCGAAGGTCGTCAAGGCGTTCAACACGACGTTCGCCGCCACCCTCGCGAGCAAGAAGGTCGGCGACGTGCAGACCACCGTCCTCATCGCGGGAGACGACGACGCGGCCAAGGCCGAGCTCGCCGCCGCCATCACCGCCGGAGGCGTGAAGGCCGTCGACGCCGGCTCGCTCAAGCGCGCCCGCGAGCTCGAAGCCCTCGGCTTCCTGCAGCTGACGCTCGCCGTCGGCGAGCAGATCGCCTGGACGGGCGGCTTCGCCCTGCAGGCGTAACCGCCGCTCCGCGCCGCGAGACACCAGCAACTGCGCCGCATCCCGGGCGTTTCGCGACAGTTACTGGTGTTTCGCGGCCGCCGCGTCGACCACGCGGCCGTCGACCACGGTGACCAGCTCGTCCAGCTCCCCGCTGTGCCCCAGGTCGTGCGTGACCAGCAGGGTCGCCGTGTCCCGTTCGCGGCTGAGGCGCCCGATGAGGTCCATGATCGCCGCGCCGCGCTCCTGGTCGAGCGCGCTGGTCGGCTCGTCCACGAGCAGCACCCGCGGCTCCCGCACGAGCGCCCGCGCGATCGCGACCCGCTGCCGCTGGCCGCCGGACAGCTGAGCGGGGCGCCGGTCGGCCTGGCCGGACAGCCCCACCGCGTCGAGCAGGTCGTCCACCCGCGCCCGCACCGCACGCTGCAGCCCGCGCGACGGCCGGTCGCCGAGCTCGCCCATCACCTGCAGCTGTTCGCGGGCGGTGAGCGACGGCAGCAGGTTCGACTGCTGGAACACGATGCCGATGCGTGAGCGACGCAGCGCCGTCGCCTCCGTGCGCGACAGCCCGGCCGCATCCACCCCGTCGATCAGCACGCGACCGGAGTCCGGCCGGATGAGCGTGCCGGCGATGGCCAGGATGCTCGACTTGCCGGAGCCCGACGGGCCGGTGATCCCGGTGACGCGGCCGGCGCGGCCGTGCAGGGTGACCGCATCAACTGCCGTCACGCGGGATGCGCCGTCCGGGAAGGTGAGGGTGACGTTGTCGAGGGTGATCATCTGTTGCTCCCGAGTGCGGTGAGGGGATCCGCCGAGGTGACGGTCCGGAGGGCGACGGCCGCGCCGGCGAGACCGAGAACGGCCATCGCCCCGGCGGGCACGAGGGTGGTGAGCGGGCTGATCAGGAACGGCAGCGCCCCGCCGGCGATGGCGCCGAGCCCGACGACGGCGGCGAGTCCGATGCCGATCCCCGCCACGAGCACGACCAGCGCCTGCCCGAGCGCGTCGCGCACCAGGGAGCCGGTCGTCGCGCCGAGGGCCTTGAGCACGGCGATGTCGCCGGAGCGCTGCATCGTCCACACGGTGAAGAACGCGCCGACCACCAGGGCCGAGATGCCGAACAGCATCACCACCATGAGCGCCAGCGAGCCGATCTCCGACCTGAAGGTCTCCAGCGCGGTCAGGCTGGCGAGCGGCGCGAGCGCGACCGTCCCCGTCGAGCGGCCCACCGCATCCCAGTCGGGGTCGCCGGTCACCGCCAGGACCGTGGATGCGCCGCTCCCGCCCATCCGCTTCTCCGCCTCGGCCGCCGCGCTGCTCGTCAGTGCGACCACCGGGGTGTGGCTGTACCAGAGGTCGCCGCCGATCGACGCGACCCGGTATGCGGCCCCCGCGATGCTCACCCGATCGCCCACGCGGGCGGACAGGTCGGCGGCGGCGCCGGTCGACAGGCCGACCTCGTCGTCGTTCGCGGGGACCAGGCTGCGCAGTGCCGATTTCGGCTGCGCTGAGTCGGCGGGCATCCCGAACAGCGCCACCCCGGCGGTGGTCCCGCCGACGCCGGTCGTCCCGCCGGTCCCGCCCGCCGTCGCCCGTCCCTGCACGATGCTCACCGGCAGCGCCTCCCGCACCCCCGGCGCGCTCCGCCACGCCTCCACCGTCCGCTCTGACAGTTCGGATTCGGAGAAGCCCGCCGTCTTCCCGTCCGTCTGCTGCAGCACCAGCCTGTTTCCCGGCAGGTCGAGCACCGCGGACACGTTCTGGAACGCCAGCCCGCCGGTCAGTCCGGCCAGGAACCCGACGAGGACGGTGATGAGCGCGACGACGGCGCCGATCAGGATGAAGCGGCCTCTGGCGAACCGCAGGTCGCGCCATGCGACGAACACGGGGACTCCTTTCCGGCCGGGAGCGTCGTCCCGGCACGTCTTCCAGCCTCGTTTCCGCGCGCATCCCGGTCATCGCCAAGCCTGTGGATGCTGTGCTCGAACTTTCGATGGATGCCCCGGCGGCGCCGAGTCCTTACGCTGGAAGCGTCATGCCGCACAACACCCTCACCCCCGTCTTCGTCGGGCTGCGCACGGGCCTCCACCTGCTCGTCGTCGGCCTGCTCGTGCTCGTGCTGGTGCGGGTGTTCCTGGTGGGCGGCCCGTCGCTCGGTCCGTCGCTGGCGCTCACGGCGGCGTTCGCCGTCGTCTACGCACTGGTCGCGTTCATGCGGTTCGTGCCGGAGCGACGCAGGAAGGCGGCTGCCGCTCTCTGGATCGTGGGGCTGTCTGTCATCTGGATCGGCCTGATCGTGCTGGTGCCGGAGGCGGCGTACCTCGTGTTCCCGATGTTCTTCCTCTACCTTCACGTGCTCCCCGGCCTTCTCGGCCCGGCAGCCGTGGTCGCCGCGACCGGCGTCGCCATCGTCGCGCTCGGGATGCACGGCGGCTTCACCGTCGGAGGCGTGATCGGCCCGGTGGTCGGTGCCGCCGTCGCCCTGCTGATCGGCCTGGGCTACCGCGCACTCGCCCGCGAGGCCGCCGAGCGCGAGGCGCTGCTCGCCGAACTCGTCGCGACCAGGGACCGCCTGGCCGAGAGTGAACGAGAGCAGGGGATGCTCGCCGAGCGTTCCCGCCTCGCCCGCGAGATCCACGACACGGTCGCGCAGGGCTTGTCGAGCATCCAGTTGCTGCTGCACGCCGCCGAGCGCGCAGACGGGGACCGGCCCGGCGCCGAGCACGTCCGGCTCGCGCGGGAGACGGCGGCGGAAGGGCTCGCGGACACGCGCAGGTTCATCAGGGAACTGGCGTCGCCGCTGCTCGACGACGGGCTCGCGCAAGCACTCGCCCGCCTCGGCGAACAGCAGCCGGGCACCGACGGCGACCTGCGCATCGAGGTCGAGACGTCGCAGACGGGACACCTCCCGATGACCGTGCAGACCGCCCTGCT
The DNA here is from genome assembly GCF_051161895.1 of Leifsonia araucanica. Classification (NCBI taxonomy): domain Bacteria; kingdom Bacillati; phylum Actinomycetota; class Actinomycetes; order Micrococcales; family Microbacteriaceae; genus Leifsonia; species Leifsonia araucanica. The sequence goes on along the minus strand of NZ_JBMBTW010000002.1, from coordinate 2,620,863 downwards.
GCGCATCGCTCAAGGTGCACTCGCGAACGTGCGCCAGCACGCGCACGCCACGGTCGCCAGGGTCGTGCTCGACGCGACGGAAACCGAGGTGACCCTCACGGTCTCGGACGACGGCGACGGTTTCAGCTTCGCCCCGGAACTGGTGGGCGCCCGCGCGGCCGGTTCCGACTCGTTCGGGCTGCGCGCCATCGCCGAACGGGTCGAGCAGCTGGGCGGCGACCTCCTCGTCGACAGCGCGCCCGGCCGAGGCACCACGCTGACCGTGACGTTCCCGGTGGATGCGCGATGATCCGCATCGTGATCGCCGACGACCATCCCGTCGTGCGCGCCGGGATCCGGGCGCTGCTGGAAGGCGAGGACGACCTGCAGGTGATCGGCGAGGCCGCCACCCCCGACGAGGCCGTCGCCCTCGCAGAGTCGACGGCCCCCGAGCTGGTGCTCATGGACCTGCAGTTCGCCGACGGCCAGAGCGGAGCGGACGCGACCAGGCGTATCCGGGCCCTGGATGCGCCGCCGTACGTGCTGGTGCTCACGAACTACGACACCGACGGCGACATCCTGGGCGCCGTGGAGGCCGGCGCAAGCGGCTACCTGTTGAAAGACGCGCCCCCCGGCGACCTGATCGCGGCGATCCGCAGCGCGGCGGCCGGCGAGAGCGCGCTCGCCCCCGCCATCGCCGGCCGCCTGATGGAACGACTCCGCTCACCCAGCGTGAGCCTCTCCGCCCGCGAGATTGAGGTGCTGCAACTCGTCGCCGACGGCGCATCCAACGCTGAGATCGCCCGCCGTCTCTACGTCACCGACGCCACGGTGAAATCGCACCTGGTGCACGTGTTCTCGAAACTCGGCGTCGCGTCGCGCACGGCCGCCGTGTCGACGGCGCGCTCGCTCGGGGTGCTGCGCTGAGCGGGGCGGTGGCGGGCTAGGCACGGCACAACCGCGCCAGTTCACGCGGCGTGCTACTTCCCGACGGTGTACGTGAACCGGACTGCATCGGAGACGGGGACGCCACCGACGCTCTGCTGCAGGAACGAGATGTAGTCGCCGACGCCGAGGTCGAGCTCGGAGGTGCACGCCCACGAACCCGTGGCGTCGGGGGCGGTTGGGCCGCAGATGAGTTTTCCGCTGTTGCCGAGGATCTCGACCGTCGTCGCCGGGTCGGCGGTTCCTCGGAACGTGAGGCGGTCGCGCTCGAGCCGTCCGCCCTCGGCCGGGTCGGTGACAGCCGCCCGGGTGACGACGGTGAACGCGAAGCCGGCAGGGGCCTCGCCAGGAGCGTTCTGGGTCACGGTGCCGAGGTAGCGACCGCGGGCGAGTGGGACGGTGGACACGCATGACCAGTCCCCGGCGGGAGCGCTCGTGGTCGCGCAGAGCACGCGGCCGGAGTTGCCCGCGACCGACACAGCGGTGCCGGGAGTGGCCGTGCCGCTGAAGGTCGGAGCGGTGGTGGAGGTGGTTCCCGGTCCGTCGGTGGGGACGTGCCCATCGTTCGCCGGGGAGGACAGGACCGTCGGCCGGGCGCTGACGAGGCGGTAGTCGATGCGCGTCGACGGGTCGGCCGCCTGTTTCAGGTACGAGACGTAGTCGCTGGCGGCCATGTCGAAGTCTGGGGAGCACGTCCAGGTTCCGTCGGTCCTGACGATGCCGCCGCAGATCTGCCTGCCGCTGTTGCCGGTGACGGTCACCGTGAGCCCCGGCTGTCCTGCGCCACTGAAGACCGGTCGGGGCGCCACGCCGAAGCTGGTCGTGGTCGGGCTGGTCACGGTCGCTGGCGTGTATGAGCCGACGTGGATGTTGACGTCGATGCCCACAGAGGTGAAGGTGCTGTCTGGGTTGGACTGGGTGGTGGTGAGAAGGAAGGTTCCCGTGCCGAGTCCGGCGGCCAGCCGGCAGGTCCAGGCGCCGTCGGGCGAGACGGCGACGGTGCATCCCGCGTCATCGATCCCGGCCACGGCCACCGTCACCTTCCAGCCGGGGTTGCCCGTTCCCGTGAGCACCACAGGTCCTGACTCCGCGGGCAGCACCTGACCGTTCACGGGCGAGGCGATCTGAAGCTTGGCGTGATCGAGGGCCGGGTGTGCAGCGATGAACTTCTGGTAGTCGGCATATGGGCGAGTGTCGTCCGTGGCGTAGCCGGCCGTTCCCGCGTCCCACCGTGTGAGCCCGTACTCACCGGAGGCCGTGGCGGAGGCCGGTTCGTCGGCGAGCGCGAACGCGGTCAGCCCGGCGATGTCGTACTGCTCGGCGTTCGTGTACAGGTCGTTCAGGATTCGGTGGAAGGAGCCGACCCTGTTCTGCGCGCTGGCAAACTCATATATCGTCTTCGTCGACAGGTCGGTGTAGTGGGTGTTCACGCCGAACTCGGTGATCAGCAACGGCACGCGGTACTTGTCCCGGAACGCGGCCGCTGGATTCTTCGACAAGGGGCCCGCCGACTGCTTCTGACTGATGTCGCGGGGGTTGTGGAACCCGAACGTGCCGGCGTTGGCGTCAGGGTCGGCGTCGGCGAGTGTGGTGTGGAACCCGTCGCGGTAGTACCAGTGCACGACCGTGTAGTCCCAGCGCACCGCCGGTTCGCTCGCCTGCCCGGTGGCAGGGTCGATGCCCTGCCAGAGCGCATCGGTGATGCCCCAGCGCATCCCCGTGGTGCCGACCGCGAACTTCGCGGCAGGGGCCACGGACCGGATTCCCTTCTGCAGCGCCAGAACGCTCACTCGCACCCGCGACACGCACGCCGCGTCGTAGTCGCCGGTGGCGAGGCCGGCGGGGCGGTCTTCCTCCAGAAGGCACTTGTCGTCGGGTTCGTTCCCGAGTTCGAAATACGGAGCCGTGTCTCCGAGGGTGCGCCCGAGGTGCTCGCCGAGGAGTTCGTAGTACTCCGCGCGCCATTCCAGATCGGCGGCCGCGCTCAACCCGTCGTTGACCGGGTAGCTGATCTGCACCAGCGGAGCCACCTGCACCGGCGACAGGTCGGCAGCGAACTTGGCCGCCGCGACCGCATCGTCGACCGCGTTCCTGTCGCTGTATGCCTGACAGTCGTTCTGGCTGCTCACAGGCAGAAGATCGCGACGGATGCCGGAACCTTCCACGGTCGGGCACACGATCGAGGAGCGCACCACGGACACCCCGAGATCCGTGATCACCCGCAGAGCCTTCACATAGCGAGGGTCGGGCGTTCCGGCGAGCCGGTGCAGACGCTCATTCGCGTTCACCCCGTAGAACGGAACCCGGCCCGACGTCGCGGAATCGGTCGCCGAGAGGGTGCTCACGGGTGCCGGGGCCGCTTCGGCCGCCGTGACGGGACTCGCCCCCGCAAGAAGGAGCGCCGCGGCGGCGAGAACAGCGGGAAGCGCGTACAGGCGGGACGGGATGTGCATGGCGGCGAATTGACCCTCTTCGTGAAATGTAATGTGTAGAGCCAGTATGCTTACATGTTCTCCGAAAAGGCTGAAAGGCTGCCCTACGGCCTAGAGCACAGAGACCGCCCTACCCCCTCTCCGCCAACACCCGCTCCAGCAGCGCCGTCATGTCGATCGGTTCGGTCGGTGGCAGCTCGATGGCGGCCGGGTCGATGTAGTGAGTGGACATGTGTTCTCCTCTATCTGTCTCCGGTGCCGCGCTGTGGGCATCCGGTCCGTTCCGTGTTGACGTCTGGTCGGATGGTGCCCGCCGCTGCCCACCCCCAGGCATGTGATGCGGCGGGCACCGTCCCTTTCCGCACGAACTGGTTCCCCGTGTTCATTCGTGCGGGCTTGCGAGGCCGAGTTGCGGGCAGAGCTCGCTCGCGGCCAGGTCGGAGGGGAAGACCGCCAGTCGCCCGTCGGGCAGCTGGCAGGTTTCCAGGTCGGGGACGGGGAACTCTTTCGTGTTCGTGGAGCCGCCGGGGGAGAAGGTGCCGATCCGCCAGGTCGCTGCGCACATCTCCTCGGCCAGGGAGATGCGCTCGCTGAGCGGTGTCGGCGTCGTCGCATCCTGGTCGCCCGGCCCGTAGAGGGAGGTTCCGTGGCGGGCGCCCAGATCGGCGGCGGCGTAGCAGTCTGCGGTGTAGTTGATCTGGCCCTGGGATGCTTCCGCGATGGCGATCGCTCCTGCCGTGGTGCCGAGGGCGATCGTTCCTGCGATGCCGAGGGCGACGATCCGGTGCTTGCGGGTGCGACGCCGTTCGGCGCGGGTGATCTCGGCGAACATCGACTGCTTGAGCTCGTCGAAGCGATCGTCGGTGGGCAGGAAAGTGGGGTTGGTCATGGCATCCCCCTGAGGGTTTCGAGTTCGCTTCTGAGGCGTCCGCGCAGTCGGGACAGCCTGTTGCGGACCGCGCCGGGGGTGATGCCGACCTGCGCGGCGGCCTCGTCGTAGCTGTGGCTGCCGCGGATGCACAGCTCGAACACCGTGCGGTCCGGCTCGGGAAGCGCGGCGACGACGCTTTCGACGTATGCGAGCAGTTGCTGCTGCTCGGCGAGCACATCCGGCCCAGGGCGCGGGTCCGGCACCGACCCGTCGACAGGGTCGTCTGTTCGTCGTTTCTGGTGGACGTGGAGGGAGCGTCGACGGTTGGCGATCAGGTTGCGGCTGGTCACGAGGAGCCAGGGCAGTGCAGACTCCCCGGCGAGTTCGATGGTGGCGCGTTTGCGCCAGAGCGTCACGAAGACGTCCTGGCTGACCTCTTCGACGTCTTCGCGGGCATCCAGTCGCGCGGCGGTGTACGCGTAGACCACACGGCTGTGCCGATCGTAGAGAGCGCTGAGCGCGGTCGTGCTACCGCCGGAGAGCGCGCGCAGGAGGGCCCGGTCCGTGGACTCGGACCGTCCCGTCGCGTCCCCCGCCGGCCTCACCTCGGCCAAATCGCTCATACCTAAGAAATGTGCCTCCACGCCGAATCCTCTCAACCGGACTCGGAACTGATTTCTTGTGCCACCGGCGAGCCAGAGACAGAATGAGGCTGCCCGGTATCGGTCGGGCGTGTTTTCACTTCGGGGGAGAAGTCGCAATGGCAATCACAACCACGGCTCGATCGCGCCGTTTTCTCGCTTCGGCACTCAGCGTCGCCGCCCTGTCGGCCGGGTTCCTGTCCGTCGGCGGCGCGGCGAACGCGGCCATCGCGGAGGCGCCCGGCGCTCCCTCGTCTCCGGTGCAGTCCTGCTCATACGACCTCGGCACCGGATCCCTGGTGTGCGTGGACGACGGAGACGACCTGAACGAGGCGGTCCTGGAGCAGCAGCACCTCCTCGTCGTCGCCCCGAGCGGAGCGCGTGGGGCCACCGTGGATGCGCTCGCCGCCCCGGCAGCCCTCGCCGCCCTGGCGAGCGCGAAGGCCACGTTCGTCCAAGCGCAGCTGTTCGACGACGCGGGATACGGCGGATCGTTCTTCCAGATCACCAACTCGAGCGCCTGCAACGGCAGTACTGTCTGGTACTTCGGACCGCTCGGCAACGTCGGCTGGTCCGGCAGGGTCAGCTCGTTCAAGAGCTTCTCGAACTGCACCACCAAGCTGTGGCAGGGCACGAACTACACCGGCGCCTCATACGGATACAGCGGCAACGCGGCGAACCTCGGCTCGATGAACGACAAGGCCAACTCCGTCACCGTGAGGTAGCCGGGCGGCGGCGTCACTTCTTGCCCAGCGCCTCCCGCGCGATCAGCTCGCGCACGGTGGGGGCGCCCGCCGAGGTCGACACCGCGACGATCTTGCGCACGTATTCGGGTTCCGTCGCCTGCCGGAGGAGCGCATCGGCGAGGTCGGCGCGGGAGGTGAACGCGCCCGGCGTGTAGCGCTCCGCGTAGTCGTATTGGCTCACTCCGGATGCGTCGAACAGGCCGGAGGGCCGCACGATGGTCCAGTCGAGGTCGCTCGCGGTGACGATCGTCTCCATCCTGCGCATGTCGGCGTAGAGCTGCTTGCCGAACAGGTTGACGATCACGGGTTGCAGCACCCGCTCGAAGAAGAAGCCGCCGTGCGGTCCTGCGGCTGGGTCGATGGCGCTGGAGCTCACGCAGGCGAAGCGGCGCACGCCGGCCGCGCGCATCCCGTTCAGGATGTTGGTCGCACCGTCGGAGTAGACCGTGATCGGCTGCCGTCCGTACGGAACGCCGAGGGCGGAGAGCACCGCGTCCGCCCCGCGGACCACGGAGGCGACCGCCGCCGCGTCGTGCACGTCGGCTTCGACCACCCGGAGGGATGCATCACTCAGGGGGAAGCCGTCCGGATCGCGGGTGACGGCGGTCACGCTGTGGCCCGCCGCGAGTGCCTGCCCGACCAGGAGTCGGCCGGTCGGGCCGTTGGCCCCGAATACGACGATGTCCATGCTGTCTCCGCTACTCTTGGGTTAGGAAACCATATAATACGGAAACGATACCATATGACTTCAGGATCATCTGAGCGCCCGAATCAGCGCCCGAATCAGCGCCCGAATCAGCGCCCGAATCAGCGGATGCAGCGCCGCGCCGCCGCATCCGTCAAGCAGTCCCTCCGCGACCTCCGGGTGCAACTGTCCGTGCTCAACCACCAGGTCGGGATGGCCGCCGAACTCCGCGACATCGACCTCGACTGCCTCGACATCGTCTCCGCCAACGGCCCCATCAGTCCGAGCACCCTCGCGCGGCTGACCGGCCTCCACCCGGCGACGCTCACGGGCATCCTGGACCGGCTCGAGAAGGGCGGCTGGATCGCCCGCGACCGCGACCCTGCCGACCGTCGCTCGGTCCTCCTCCGGGCACTGCCCGAACGCAGCAGGGACATGTTCCGCCTCTACGCCGACATGAACACCCGGATGGACGACCTCTGCGCCGGCTACGACACGGAGCAGCTGGAGACCATCGCCGGTTTCCTGCAGCGGGCGACGTCTGCCGGGCGCGAAGCGACGGAGAAGTTCGGCGAGAGCGACTGACGCGCGGCGCCCGGCGCCGCTACTCGGCGTCCAGAATGCTGGTCGCGAGAGTTCTGTTGCGTTGCTAGCGCTTCGGGCCGCCGAGTCCGGGCCGGGAGGTGACCTGTCTCATCCAATCGGCAAGCTGATGATCGTCGATGTCGTCGACGGACTCGATCTCCACGCCTCGTGTTGCCTTGCCCATCCCGAGTGGTGTGACGGGCGGAACCGGGTCGAGCGTCGCGCCGTTGATGAACATGAGTTTGACGTGGCCGGCGAAGGCTCCGCAGCTGAAGCACCATCCGTCCCCGACTCCGTAGTAGGACATGCCCCACTTCACTGAACGGCGTAGCCCGGGAAGGGTTTCGGCCGCCAGCTCATCCACTCGTTCGGCGATGCGGCGTTGCGGTTGCGGAAGACTGGCGATGTACGCGAAGACGGGCCGGTCACCAACGGCCGCCTTCGCAGGGCTCGCCGTGCCCGTGGTCATGTCGTCCGGCGGAGTCCATGCGCGCTGGTCGCCGGGTTCGTCACTCGCGCCGGTTGTCATGAGCGTGATTCTAGAGTCACCACGCAGCAGCGCGTCGATCGCCATGTTGCCGCTCGGAGTTGGGGTTAGCATCACCGCATGGACTTTGCCGATCTGGTCTCCGTGCCGGAGCGGTTGACGACGCCGGAGTTCGTGCTCCGTCCGCTCGTCGCCGCCGATGTCGAGCTGGACTACGAGGCCGTGATGGCGAGCCGGGAACAGTTGAGGCCGTGGGAGCAGACGGGCTGGCCGGCCGACGACTTCACGCTTCAGGATGACCTCGCCGATGTCGAAGGGCTGGAGCGCGGGCACCGCGACGGGCGGCGTTTCACCTTCACGGTGCTGACGCCGGACGAGTCCGAGTGTCTCGGGTGTGTCTATTTCATGCCTGGTGATGCGCGCTCGTACACGACTGCGGAGATCACGCCTCTGGCCGGCAACCAATGGGACCGGGTCCGGGGCACGGTGAGCTTCTGGGTGCGCAGCTCGCGGCTGGACGACGGGCTCGACCGGCGCCTGCTCGCCGCTGTGCTCCGCTGGATCGCGGACGACTGGGGTCTCCACGACCTGGTCACCATGACGAACGAGGAGGTTACCCAGCAGGTCGCCCTGCTCGAGCGGGTCGGTCTCCGCCCCGTGTTCCGGGTGCAGCTACCCGGGCAGTCCGGCGCTTTCCTTGCCTACGCCTAGGGCGGTTCCGATGGGTGGGCTGGTTTCCGTGGATCGTGAGACCGCGCGAAGCTACTGTTCGCAGGTGCTGGTTTTGAGTACAGCGATCGCTGTACTATCGACGGCATGACGAGCATCGCTCCCGCCGCCACCGTCACTCACATCGCAGCCCTTGCGCGGTTCGGCCATGCTCTGTCCGATCCGACGCGCGTCGGCATTCTTCTGTCGTTGCGTGAAGCGCCCGCGTTCCCCGCGGACCTCGCCGATGCTCTTGGCGTCTCGCGCCAGGTGATGTCGAATCAACTCGCTTGCTTGCGCGGCTGCGGACTGGTCGAAGCGATCCCCGAAGGTCGGCGCACCTGGTATCGACTCGCCGACGGCCACATCGCCCCCGCGCTCGACGAGCTGCTGAGGGTGACGTTGTTCGTCGAACCCGGTTGCTGCGAGGGGGAGGAGTGCAGTTGCGCGTGAGCGCCATCCAGGGCGGGGGCATCTGGCTTTGGACTTCGCCCCGCGGCGGGCCTGACGGCTGCCGAGGCCTGACGGACGTAGGGATCAGCTGACGACCAGTCCGTCGAGCAGGAGGCGGATGAGCCGCGAAGCGAGGTCGCGCTGATGCTCGTACCCGCTGATCATGGTGACACCGCCGATCGCCATCAGGGCGTCGGAGGGCGACGCGTCAGGGCGCAGCCGTCCTGCCGCGACTCCCGCTGCGACGAGCGTGGTCACCGCGTCTAGGAGCGCTTCCCGGCTGTGAAGGCGAAGTCCGTCGCGGGCCGCCAGGATCGCCGGCAGTGCATCGGCCATGCCCTGCTTGGTCAGCATGTAGTCGACGAATCGCTCCAGCCACTCGCGGAGCGCGTCGACCGGATCGGACTCGTCGAGCAGCGCCGAGGCGGCGGCGCAGAGCTGATCCGTCTGGCTGCGGTACGTCGCCTCGATCAGATCCTCCCGTGTAGGAAAGCGGCGATACAGGGTGCCGATGCCGACCTCGGCCTCGGCGGCGATCGCCTTGAGCGAGGTGTCCGCCCCCTCGCGGGCGAAGACCCGCGCGGCGACATCCAGCAGGCGCTCCTGGTTGGCCTGTGCGTCTGCGCGCAGCGAGCGGGGCATGGTCCTCCTTGCAAACGGAGCCGCATCCACTTATGATCGAGCTGTAAGCGGATGCCACTCCGCTTACTATACCGGGAGACCCGAGGAGGCTGCCATGTCTGAACGCTTCACAACACCATTCGGTGCTCAGTCCACCGCTGACGAGGTGCTCGCGGGCATCGACCTCACCGGACGCCGTGCGATCGTCACAGGCGCCGCCAGCGGATTGGGGCGCGAGACCGCCCGCGCTCTCGCAGCAGCAGGAGCGGAAGTCACGATCGCGGCGCGCCGGATGGATCCGGCCGCCGACGCGGCCAGGGAGATCGCCGATGTCACCTCGAATCACCATGTCCATGCGGCCCCGCTCGACCTCGCGGACCTCGGCTCAATCTCCCGGTTCGTCGCGGATTGGAGCGGCCCGCTGCACATCCTGGTGAACAACGCCGGCATCATGGCAACCCCCGAGCAGCGCACTCCGGAGGGTCGTGAGCTTCAGTTCGCCACCAACCACCTCGGCCATTTCGCCCTCGCTCTCGGCCTGCACGACGCGCTCGCCGCCGCTCCGGACGCGCGCGTGGTCGTGGTCAGCTCGGTCGGTCACGTGAACGGCCCGGTCCGCTTTGACGATCTCGACTTCCGCGCCGAACCCTACGACCCGTGGCTCGCCTACGCGCAGTCCAAGACTGCGAACATCCTCTTCGCCGTCGAGGCCGCCAGCCGCTGGGCAAGCGATGGCATCATCGTCAACGCACTCAACCCCGGACGCATCTGGGAGACGAACCTCGGCCGCCACATCGACGCACCCCCGCCGAGCTTCGATCCCGCGGGTGCGACAGGTGTCTCAGAGAAGAGCATCGCCCAAGGCGCGGCCACCTCTGCCCTGCTCGCCGGATCCCCCCTTGTGGCAGGAGTCACCGGTGTCTATTTCGAGGACTGTCAGGAAGCCGAGCCCTTTGCGCCCGGTGTCCGGCGCGGCGTCGCCGACTACGCACTCGACGCGGGCAACGCCCGCCGGCTCTGGGACCTCTCCCTCGAACTCTCCGGCATCCACGGCTGACCGCCGAAGGCGCGGCGCGAGCGATGGCCGATGCCGCGCACGCGTCGCCCGCGTCCCTGCCGCCCGCCACCGCTGTGTACAGTGTCCGCATGTCTCACGATTCGGTCGCCGTCACGCCCATCCGCGTCGCTAGTCTCCTCGTCGGGGAGGACGAGCGGCTGCCGGTCTACGTGCACCTCATCGACCATCCGGATGGGCGGATCCTGGTCGACACCGGGGCTGACGCAGCTGCACCCCGCGGTGGCCGACATGGACCCGCGCCTCGATGCTCTCGACCGGCACGACGAGCTGGACCTCGAGAGCATCACCGCGGTGGTCAACACTCACCTGCATTTCGACCACTGCGGAGGCAACCACCTGTTCGCCGGTCGGCCGATCTACGTGCAGCGGCAGGAGCTCGAGGATGCCCGCACGCTGGACGATTACACGATCCCGGACTGGGTGGACGCCCCCGGCGTGCAGTACACGGCCGTGGACGGCGAGCACGAGCTGGTGGCGGGAGTCCGGCTGCTGCCCGCTCCCGGCCACACCCGCGGATCCCAGATCGTCGTGATCGATACGGGCGAGAGGCCGATCGTGATCGCCGGCGACACCGCCGTGTGGTTCGGGGAACTCGACGAACCCAGCACCGAGGGGCAGCGGCTCATCCTGTCCCTGCACCCGCGGGAGGTGTGGCTGGCTCACGCGGACGAGCCGTGGCGACCGGCCGACTAGTCGCCCCTTAACAAACGAAAACGGAGGGAAAACTCCCTCCGCCACTTCTAATATATAGCACACCAGGGGGCTTGCCGCAAGACCCCCTGTCGGGCGGAGAATCGTCCATCGTGACTCTCTTCCCCTCTGCCTTCGCCCTGCCCGAGCGACTCGCTGCCAAGCGGGACGCCCACCTCATCGCCCGCGACGAGGAACAGTTCGCCGCCATCGCCACGAGCCTCGACGAGCAGATCGCCGAGCTGGAACGGCGGCTCGCCGAGGAGCGGCTGGCGCCCGTCGGCGAAGGGCAGGCCGCCCTCGACCGCGACATCGAGGTGCACCGGCTGACCGCTCGGCTGCGTGTGCTGCGCCGCTTCACCCTGGACCTGTGCCTCGGCAGGATCGTCGCCGACGACGGCTCGGAACCCGTCTACATCGGGCGCCTCAGCCTGTCCGATCGCGACGGCAAGCGGCTGCTGATCGACTGGAGGGCGCCGGCGGCCGAGCCGTTCTTCGCGGCGACGCACGCGCATCCCCAGGGGCTCGTCAGCCGTCGGCGCTACCGGTGGACACGCGGCAGGGTCAGTGACTACTGGGACGAGGTCTTCACCGAGGACGGCCTGCAGGACGCGGCGGCGCTCGACGACCAGTCCGCGTTCATCGCCAGCCTCGGCAGCAGCCGCTCGCCCAGGATGCGCGACGTGCTGAGCACCATCCAGTCCGACCAGGATGCGATCATCCGGGCGGGTTCGCGGGGCCCGCTGGTGGTCGACGGCGGGCCGGGAACGGGCAAGACCGTCGTCGCGCTGCACCGTGCCGCCTACCTGCTCTACTCCGACCCGCGCATCTCGCGCGGCGACGACGGCGTGCTGTTCGTCGGGCCGAGCCAGGGCTACCTCGCATACGTCGACGACGTGCTGCCCGGTCTCGGCGAGGAGAGCGTGCAGATCTGCACCCTCCGCGACCTCGTCGCCGAAGGCGCAGACGCGCAGGAGGAGGCCGACCGGCGGGTGGCTGCGCTGAAGTCGTCCGGAGCCCTGCTGGATGCAGTGGAGGCGGCCGTCCGGTACTACGAGGTCCCCCCATCCACAGCCCTGACGGTCGAGACGCCATGGACGGACCTTCGGCTGAGCCCAGCGGAGTGGGCGGAGGCGTTCGACGCGCCCGACCCCGGCACGCCGCACAACGAGGCGCGCGACCAGGTCTGGGAGGCACTGCTCGACATCCTCACCGACGGGTTCGACGACGAGGAGGTCCCCCCGCATCAGGTGCGCAGGGCGCTGTTGCAGAACGAGGAGCTGACCCGCACGTTCGCGCACGCGTGGCCCGTGCTCGACCCGGTCGGCGTCGTCGGCGACCTCTGGTCGGTGCCCGCATACCTGCGGGTGTGCGCGCCCTGGCTGACGCCGGAGCAGGCGGAGCTGCTGCACCGGCAGGATGCGCGGGCCTGGACCGTCTCCGACCTCCCCTACCTGGATGCGGCCCGGCGGCGCATCGGCGACCCGGAGGCGTCCAAGCGCGCCCGCCGCCGCGCCGCCACCCTCGCGGCGGAGCGGGAGCAGATGGCGAAAGTCATCGACGACCTGATCGCCGCAGACGACTCCGAGATGCTGGTGATGTCGATGCTGCGCAGACCGGATGCGCAGAACAGTCTCATCGACGAGGCGGCGCTGCCGAGCGTCGACCCCGACCTGCTGGCGGGGCCGTTCGCGCACATCATCGTCGACGAGGCGCAGGAGCTGTCCGACGCCGAATGGGGGATGCTGCTCCTCCGCTGCCCGTCCCGCAGCTTCACGATCGTCGGCGACCGCGCCCAGGCCAGGCACGGCTTCACGGAGACCTGGCAGGAACGCCTCGACAGGATCGGCCTGCCGCACGCCGAGCTGGCCTCGCTGACCATCAACTACCGCACCCCGGAGGAGGTCATGGCGGAGGCCGAGCCGGTCATCCGGGCGGTGCTGCCCGACGCGAACGTGCCCACCTCCATCCGGAGCAGCGGCCTGCCGGTGACCCACGCGCCGGCGACAGAGCTGCAGCCGATCCTGGATGCGTGGCTCGCCGACCACGAGGAGGGCGAGGGCATCGCCTGCGTGATCGGGGCGGGCCGCGACGGCGCCGGCCTGTTCGCGGCGTCCCCGCGCATCCGGTATCTGACGCCCGAATTGTCGAAGGGCCTCGAGTTCGACCTCGTCGTGCTGCTCGATCCGGAGACGTTCGGGACGGGGATCGAGGGCGCGGTCGACCACTATGTGGCGATGACGCGCGCGACGCAGCAGCTGGTCGTGCTCACCACGCCCGAGGGGAGCGGCGCCGGGAGATGATTGACTCGTCGGGGGTCAACCTCGGGGTCAACGTGTCGGAGGAAGCAAGAGCATGAGCGATCAACTGGAGGGCCGTCGCGTCCTGGTGACGGGTGCGGCGCGCGGACTGGGCAGGGCGATCGCCGTGGCGAGCGCTGCTGCTGGAGCGGATGTGGCGCTCGGTGTGCGCGACGAGACGGCGGTCTCCGGACTGGTCGCCGAGATCGCGGCGCTGGGCAGGCGCGCGCTTCCCGTGCGGATGGATGTGACCGACCTGCCGCAGAGTTACGCGGCCGTCGACCGCGCGATCGAGGAGTTCGGCGGGCTGGATGTGCTCGTCAACAACGCGGGAGGCGGCGTGCCGGACCGTCCGATCGAGGAGTACACGGTCGACGTCTTCGACTCTCTCATCGACCTCAACGTGAAGTCGACCTTCTTCCTCAGTCAGTACGTCGGCGCCCACTTCATCGCCAACGGCGGCGGCTCGATCGTGAACATCGGCTCGCAGGCCGGCTCGGTCGCCCTGCCGGGCGAAGCGGTCTACTGCCTGAGCAAGGCGGCCGTCGCGCACCTGACGAAGAGCTTCGCCGTGGAGTGGGGCGTGCACGGGGTGCGGGTGAACTGCGTCGCGCCCACCTTCGTGCGCACGGACGGCACGGAGGAGATGCTGGCCGATCCCGCGTTCGAGGCCGACGTGATCGACCGGATCGCGGCACTGCACCGCATCGGAGAGCCGCGCGAGGTCGCGGACGCCGTGGTGTTCCTGGCCTCGGACGGCGCATCGCTGATCAGCGGGGAGACCCTGCACGTGGACGGCGGCTGGACCGCGCGCTGAGGATCGCGGAGACGGAGGATCATGGGCACGGAACGATCGAGGAAGGGATGCCGATGAGCACAGACAGGCGCAGCGCCGAACTCACCACGCTGCTCGGGATCGACACCCCGATCCTGCTCGGGCCGTTCGGCGGACTCTCCTCGGTGGAGCTGACCGCCACCGTCAGCGACCTCGGCGGGCTCGGCGGCTACGGCCTCTACGGCTATGACGCGGCGCGCATCGAGCAGACCGCCGCCGAACTCCGCGCCGGTACCGAGCGCCCGTTCGCGTTCAACCTGTGGCTTCCGCACGTTGAGCAGGGCGAGGCTGACGTGACCGACGCCGAGTTCGCCGCGGCTGTGGACGCGCTCCGCCCGATCTTCGACGAGCTCGGCCTCGAACTCCCCACCCGCCCCGACCGCTACCTCCCGACGTTCGAGGAGCAGTACGAGGCGACGCTCGCCGCATCCCCTGCCGCCATCAGTTTCGTGTTCGGCGTGCCGTCGCCCGAGGCGGTCGAGGCCGCCCACGCCCGCGAGATCGCGGTGGTCGGCACCGCCACGACGGTCGCGGAGGCGGTCGCGCTGCGGGACGTCGGCGTCGACGCCATCGTCGCCACCGGGATGGAAGCGGCCGGGCATCGCGTCTCGTTCCTCCGGCCGGCCGAGGAGTCACTGATCGGCACGTTCGCGCTCATCCCGCAGGTGGTGGATGCGGTGGACGTGCCCGTCATCGCGGCCGGCGGCATCGCGGACCGGCGGGGCGTGCGTGCTGCGCTCGCGCTCGGCGCATCCGGAGTGCAGGTGGGCACGGCGTTCCTGGCCACGAACCAGTCGGCGGCGACGGAAGCGCACCGCAGGGCCATCAGGGAGACGCCGGCCGACCGCACGGTGCTGACCCGCTCGATGAGCGGACGGCTGGCGCGCGGCGCGGCGAACAGGGCGGTGCGCACCATCGAAGCGGCGGGAGCGGTGGCCCCGTTCCCGGTGCAGAACTGGCTCACCGGCCGCTTCCGTGCCGAGGCCTCGCGCCGCGGCATCGGCGACCTGCAGTCGCTGTGGCTCGGGCAGGCGGCACCGTTGGTGCGGTCCGCCGATGCCGCTGACGTGTTCGCCGAGCTGGCAGCGGGGCTGGCCGCGTCGGCGTAGGAGACGCGCGCGGCGGTGCGGTGGCTGCGCTGGCGCGGCGGATGCGCCGCTAGACGAGGCGCTCGCGGGACTGCGTCGCCCAGAGCGTGCGGAGCGCTTCGGCGAGGCTGGGGAAGGTGCCGAGCTGGCGGTCCGCCCAGTCCCAGAGCAGGAAACCGGCGGCCGTGCGCCACACCTGCCCTGCGACGAGCAGGGTCTCGCGGAGTTGGATGTCCCAGCGCCCTTCGCCGGCATCCACCACGTCGAAAGCTTCGGTATATGTCATGTCCACCTCCTGGTCGGTGGACCGCACGCTACGCGCGGAGTGTGACCAACAGGCAAAGAACCGGCGACATTTCGTCGACGGCGCGAGCGGATGGTGCAAAACTGGCCGTGCCGCGCAGGAAATCCGCCGAGGAGGCCCGCAATGCCGAAACAGTCCAAGCTCCAGAAGTCCGCCGCCGACGCCCTCGCGAAGGCGGAAGAGGCGCTCGCCGACGCGAAACGCGCGGCGAAGAAGGTCGACAAGAAGGCCAGGAAGAAGGTCGAGGAGCTCGCAAGCGAGTTCGACCGACTGCGGAAGAAGTCGGCGGGGAAGCCCGCCGCGAAGACGCCCGTGACGAAGACGCCCGTGACGAAGACGCCCGTGACGAAGACGAGCGTGGCGAAGACGAGCGGGAAGAAGGACGCGGGGAAGGCGGCGAAGCCACCGGCGACCAAGGCGGCAGCCAAAGCCACCGCAGCAAAGGCCGCCGCGCCCAAAGCCACCGCGCGGACGGTCGCCGCCCCGAAGGTCACTGCGCCGAAAGCCAGCGCGCCCAAAGCCACGACCGCGAAGGCCAGCGCACCCAAATCCACCGTCGCGAAAGCCAGTGCGCCAAAAGCTAGCGCGCCCGCAGCTACCGCCGCGAAAGCCACCCCCACCAAAGCCACCGCTCCGAAGTCCCCCGCCAAACGCCCCACCCCCGCCAAGCGCTCCACCACCACCTCCACCCCGGTCGTCACCCCAGTCCCCGCCAGCGAGGTACTGGCCGAACTCACTGTCGTGGAGCTGCGGCGCAGGGCGCGCAGCCGCAGTGTCGTCGGCTATTCGTCGATGACCAAAGCGCGTCTCGTGGAGGCTCTGTCCGCCACAAGTTGACCGCAGCGCGCCACCGCACCCACGCGTCGGGCGGGTCGCAGTAGCCGGTCGTTCACCTGCTGGCTACTGTGGCCCCATAGGTTCGTTTCCTCGCCGTTCGGATGGAGTGACACGTGACCGAAGCTCGCACGGGCATCCTGGACCGCGGCGCGTTCGCCGCTGAGCCACGCACGCTGCTGGATGTGCTGCGCGCCACAGCGGCCGCACATCCGGATGCGTCCGCCCTGGAGGACGGGCGCGGCGCGCTCAGCTACCGCGAGTTGATGGCGGCGGTCGTGCGGGTGGCCGCTCGGCTGACGCTGGCGGGGGTGCGGCGCGGGGACAGGGTGGGCATCCGCCTGGCGTCGGGAACGCGCGAGTTGTACATCTCGATCCTCGCCGTGATCGCGGCGGGGGCCGCGTACGTTCCTGTGGATGCGGACGACCCGGAGGAGCGGGCGGAGCTCGTCTTCGGCGAGGCGGCCGTGCGCGGCATCATCACCGGTGACGCCGAGTACGTGCCCACCGACCCCGCCGACGCGCTCGATGCCGCGCCGGTGGATGCGTCGTCGCAGCTCTTCGAGGGCGCCCCGGCGCATCCCAGCACCGCCACCACGCCGATAATCTCCGCGCCGACCCCCGACGACGACGCGTGGATCATCTTCACCTCCGGCTCCACCGGCACGCCGAAGGGCGTCGCCGTCAGTCACCGATCCGCCGCGGCGTTCGTGGATGCGGAGGCCAGGCTGTTCCTGCAGGACGAGCCGATCGGTCAGAGCGACCGGGTGCTCGCCGGGCTGTCCGTCGCGTTCGACGCGTCGTGCGAGGAGATGTGGCTGGCCTGGCGGCACGGTGCGTGCCTCGTGCCCGCTCCGCGGTCGCTGGTGCGCAGCGGGATGGATCTCGGTCCGTGGTTGACCACGCGTGGCATCACCATCGTCTCGACGGTCCCGACGCTCGCCGCGCTGTGGCCCGCCGAGTCGCTGGAGAACGTGCGGCTGCTGATCTTCGGCGGGGAGGCGTGCCCGCCAGAGCTGGTGGACAGGCTCGCCGTCGACGGGAGGGAGGTCTGGAACACCTACGGCCCGACCGAGGCGACGGTGGTGGCCTGCGGTTCCCTCCTCCGGCCGGGTGAGCCGGTGCGGATCGGTCTGCCGCTCGACGGCTGGGACCTGGCGGTGGTCGACGCCGACGGGATGCCGGTGGGCGACGGCGAGGTGGGCGAGCTGATCATCGGCGGCGTCGGGCTGGCCCGCTATCTCGACCCGGCGAAGGATGCGGAGAAGTACGCTCCGTTGCCGACGCTCGGCTGGGAGCGGGCGTACCGCAGCGGCGACCTCGTGCGCTTCGACCCGGCCGGCCTGCTGTTCCAGGGCAGGGCGGACGACCAGGTGAAGGTCGGCGGCAGGCGCATCGAGCTGGGGGAGATCGAGTCCGCACTGCAACAGCTGCCCGGCGTCTCCGCCGCCGCGGTCGCCGTGCGGACGACGGAGTCGGGCAACCAGGTGCTCGTCGGCTACCTGTCCGCCGTGGATCCCGGCGCGTTCGACAGGGCGGCCGCCCTCGCCCGGCTGCGCGAGGAGCTTCCCGCCGCGCTCGTCCCCCTGCTCGCGGTGCTCGGCGAACTGCCGACCCGCACCTCCGGCAAGGTGGACAAGGCCGCGTTGCCGTGGCCGCTTCCGGCCGGTCAGGCACGCAGCGCTTCCGGCAGCGGCGCAGGCGACGGCCCGGACGCCGACACCGGTCTCGACGCCGACCCGGTGCTCAGCGCCCTCGCCGCAGACTGGCAGGCGGTGCTCGGCCTCCCTGTCTCCGGCGACGGAGACAATTTCTTCGACCTCGGCGGCGGCTCGCTCTCTGCCGCGCAGCTGGTCACGCGCATCCGGCAGCGCGATCCGGAATTCACGGTGGCCGACATCTACGCGCATCCCCGGCTCGGGGCGATGGCGGCCGAGCTCGCCTCCCGCGCATCCGGTGCACGCGAGGCGACGGCATCCACCCACGCCGTGCCGCCCACCCCGGCCAGGATGCAGTGGTTGCAGACCGTGCTCGGTGTGCCGCTGTTCGTCCTCAGCGGTGTGCGCTGGCTGCTCTACGCCCTCACGGCGTCCGCGATCCTGCGGCTCTTCGACGGCTTCGGCTTCCTGCCGGCGACGCCGGCCTGGCTGCTGATCGTCGGCCTGCTCGTGTTCGCGACGCCGTTCGGCCGGATGGCCATCTCGGTCGTCTGCGCCAGGCTGCTGCTCTCCGGGGTGCGCGCAGGAGACTACCCGCGCGGCGGCGGCGTGCACTTGCGGTTGTGGCTCGCCGAGCAGGTTGCCCACCAGGTGGGCGCGGTCAGCCTCGCCGGGGCGCCCTGGATCTCCTATTACGCCCGGGCGCTCGGCGCCCGCATCGGCCCGAACGTCGACCTGCACGCGTTGCCGCCCGTCACCGGGATGCTCCGGATCGGCGACGGCGCGGCCATCGAACCGGAGGTGGACCTCTCCGGATACTGGATCGATGGCGACCTGCTGCGCATCGGCGCCGTGCGGATCGGCGCGAACAGCACCGTCGGCGCGCGGAGCACCCTGCTGCCGGGAACGCGCATCGGCAAGAACGCGCAGATCGATCCAGGGTCGTCCGTCTTCGGCCGCGTGCGTTCGGGCGAGCGCTGGGCCGGATCCCCCGCCGTGCGGGTGGGCCCGAGCGAGCCGTGGTGGGACGCGGAGCGGCCCCCGCTGCGCAAACGCTGGCTGGCCGCATACGCCGTCGGTGGCGTGGTGGTGGCGTTGCTGCCGATCGTCGCGTTCGCCGCCGGCGGCGTGATCGTCGCGTTCGGGATGGCGGGGTCGGCGTCCATCGGCGAGGCTGCACTGCGCGCCGCAGCGGCCCTGATCCCCGCCACCCTGGTCTCCGGGTTCGTGCTCGCCGGGCTCGTGGTCGTGATCGTGCGGCTGCTCGGCCTCGGGCTCCGCGAGGGCATCTACCCGGTTCGCAGCGCGGTCGGCTGGGGGGTCTGGGCGACCGAGCGCGTGCTCGACCTCGCCCGCACCCTGCTGTTCCCGCTCTACGCCTCCCTGTTCACCCCCGTCTGGCTCCGGATGCTCGGGGCGGACATCGGCAGGGACGTCGAGGCGTCCACGGTGCTCCTCATCCCGGCGATGACACGGGTGAGGGATGGCGCCTTCCTCGCGGACGACACCCTGGTCGCGTCGTACGAACTGGGCGGCGGGCGGGTCAGGGTGGCCCGCTCCGACATCGGAGCGCGCGCGTTCCTCGGCAACTCCGGCATGGCGGCGCCCGGGCACCGCGTGCCGAAGGACGGGCTCGTCGCCGTGCTGTCCGCCGCACCGCGCAAGTCCAAGCCGGGATCGTCGTGGCTCGGCTCGCCCCCTGTGCGACTCCGGCGCACCGCGGCGAGCGGCGACCTCAGCCGCACGTACAGCCCATCGGCGGTACTCCGCGTGGCCCGCGCGCTCTGGGAGCTGTGCCGGATCGTGCCCGTGTTCGTCACCTGCGCCATCGGGCTCGGGGTGCTGTTCACGCTGACGGCGCTCGCCGAAGCCTGGGGGCCGTGGGCGGCCGTGCTGCTCAGCGGCGTGGTGATGCTCGCGTTCGGAGCGGTCGCCGCGGCCGTGAGCACGGTGGCGAAGTGGGCGCTGGTGCAGCGCATCCGGGTGGCGGAGCATCCACTGTGGTCGTCGTTCGTGTGGCGCAGCGAGGTGTCCGACGCGTTCGTCGAGATGGTGGCGGCGCCGTGGTTCGCGCAGGCCGCCTCCGGCACGCCTGCCCTGGTGTGGTGGCTGCGCAGCCTCGGCGCGCGGATCGGGCGCGGCGTGTGGTGCGAGAGCTACTGGCTGCCGGAGGCCGACCTGGTGAGGCTGGGCGACGCATCCACTGTGAATCGCGGCTGCGTCGTGCAAACGCACCTGTTCCATGATCGAATCATGAGCATGGACACGGTGACTTTGGAGACCGGCGGCACCCTCGGGCCGCACAGCGTCATCCTCCCCGCCGCCAGGATCGGGGCGCACGCGACGGTCGGACCGGCGTCGCTCGTGATGCGCGGGGAGCTCGTCCCCGACCGCAGCAGGTGGAGCGGCAACCCGATCGGGCCGTGGCGCGAGGTCAAGGTCGCCGACTACCACGCGACGGTCTCATGACCTCGGCGTCCGCGGGTTCCCGCGGCGTCGGCGACGACTACCTCCCGCACTCCGGCAACGGTGGATACGGCGTCGACGCGTACGATCTCGACCTGCGCTACCGCGTGGCCACCAACCGCCTGGATGCGCGGGCCGTCATCACCGCGACAGCCACCCAGGAGCTCTCGTCGTTCAGTCTCGACCTGGTGCGGTTGAAGGTGAGCACGGTGTCCGTGGACGGCGGCCGCCGCACCCGTTTCCGGCAGGCGGCGTCGAAGCTCGTCGTCACGCCGGAGCAGCCGATCCCGGCCGGAGCGACGTTCACGGTCGCCGTGGACTATGCGGGCTCGCCCGCTCCGCGACGCAGTGCCTGGGGGCTGGTCGGCTGGGAGGAGCTGACCGACGGCGTCATCGTGGCGGCGCAGCCGTCCGGGGCGCCCACCTGGTTCCCCTGCAACGACCACCCGTCCGACCGGGCGAGGTACCGCATCCGGGTCTCGGCCGAGCAGCCGTACACGGTGGTGGCGACGGGTGAGCTGGTCGACCGGACCGTGTCGTCCGGGCGCGCGACGTGGACGTACGAGTGCGATGTTCCCACTGCCACTTATCTGGCGACCGTGCAGATCGGCCGGTACGCGGTGGCCGATCAGCAGGCCGCAGACGCCGCGATCGGCTTCGCGTACCCGGCCGAGCTGGAGCAGCGGCTCTCCGCCGACTTCGCGCGGCTGCCCGACATGGTCGGATACTTCTCCGAGGCGTACGGGCCGTACCCGTTCGACCGGTACACGGTGGTCGTCACCGCCGACGACCTCGAGATCCCGCTCGAAGCGCAGGCGTCCGCGATTTTCGGCGCGAACCACGTCGACGGGGAGGGCGGCTCCGAGCGACTGATCGCGCACGAGCTCGCCCACCAGTGGTTCGGCAACAGCGTCGGCCTGGCGGCCTGGAAGCACATCTGGCTCAACGAGGGCTTCGCCTGCTACGCGGAGTGGCTGTGGTCGGAGGCGGCGGGCAAGGAGCACGCGGACACCCTCGCCAGGAGGTATCACGCCGCACTCGCGAGGCTGCCCCAGGACATCCTGCTCAGCGACCCGGGCGCGGCGAGCATGTTCGACGACCGCGTGTACAAGCGGGGAGCGCTCGCCCTGCACGCGCTACGACTCACAGTCGGCGACGAGCGGTTCTTCGCGCTGCTGCGCGCGTGGACCGCGTCGTACCGCTTCGCGACCGTCACCACCGACGACTTCCGCTCGTTCGCCGCCGAGACGACGGGCGCCGACCTGGATGCGCTCTTCGATTCCTGGCTGGACGACCTGCCGCTGCCCGCGCTGCCCGCGACGGGCGTCACCGTTCGATCGCGACGGTGACGTACAGGTCGTCGCCGAGGCGCGCATCCCGCACCTCGTAGCGGCGCGGATCGCCGGGGACCGACGCGATGAGCAGGTCTCCGGTGCGCTCGAAGGCCACGGCCGCCGGGTCGACCCGCAGGCCGCGGCCGTCGGCCTTGAGGACGGCCTCGATCCTCGTCCACTGGCGCAGGTCGGTGGCCGCGGCCGTGGTCGGGGTCTCGGGCGCGGTGCTGGGCTCCGCATCCACTCCGACCGAGCCGCCCGCCAGCGCCGCCGCCACCGTGACATCGCCCGCGTGCGCGAGGGACACGCGAACCCCTGTCGCCGCATCCGGTGCCATCACCACGGGACGCCCGTGCTCGCCGCCGCAGTCCGGGCAGCGCGCCGCGATGCGCACGTCATCGGCCGGCACGGCGGCCAGCTCGGCCACGAGCTCGCGCAGCATGGCGCGGCCGTCGACCGCTGTGCCGCGTCGGAGGAGGAGGTCGCCGGTGCGCACGCGCTCAGTGTGCCACGGGATTCACAGGTTTTCGTCACCTGACCACGGCACGCTTCGAGCATGGCGGAGAAGAAGAGCGAGCGGGCAGCGATCGACGACGTGATCACGCGTCTGAAGAAGAAGTATCCGGAAGCCTCCGGCAAGCACATCGAGAAGCTCGTCGAGGAGAACTACGACTCCTTCAAGAACGCCAGGCTGCGCGACTACATCGCCGTGCTCGTGGAGCACGGGGCGAAGTCGGCGCTCCAGGACGAGAAGCGCAAGAAGAAGTAGTTCCGGCCCTATCCGGCGGCGTCCCCGCTCGCTACGCTCAGACCAGTCCGCGCCGTCGGGCGCTGACCCGAGAGCAGGGGTGTGGCGATGGGCACTTTGACGCAATGGGAACAGGACGAAGTCGCGAAAGCGAATGAGAGCGGCAGGCGGCCGGTGGTGTTCGTCCACGGGCTGTGGCTGCTGTCGAGCAGCTGGGACAAATGGCGGGCGCTCTTCGAAGACCAGGGCTATGCCACCATCGCGCCGGGCTGGCCGGACGACCCGGGCAGCGTCGAAGAGGCGCGGCGTGATCCGGAGGTCTTCGCCAAGAAGATGGTCAAGCAGGTCACAGAGCACTACCTCGAAGCGATCGACGCCCTCGAGCACGAGCCGGCAGTGATCGGTCACTCGTTCGGCGGGCTGATCGCACAGAAGATCGCGGGGGAGGGCGTCGCGGCGGCCACGGTGTCGATCGACAACGCGCCGTTCCAGGGCGTGCTCCAGCTTCCCGCGTCGTCGCTCAAGTCGGCGGCGCCGGTGCTCACCAACCCGACCAACATCGGCAAGGCGGTGTCGCTCACGTTCGAGCAGTTCCGCTACGGCTGGGCCAACCACGTCGACGAGGCGGAAGCGCGCGAACTGTACGAGACGTACCACGTGCCCACCTCCGGGGTGCCGCTGTTCCAGGCGGCGACGGCCAACTTCAACCCGTTCGCCGAGACCAAGGTCGACACGAAGAACCCGGAGCGCGGGCCGCTGCTGCTCATCTCGGGCGAGGGCGACAACACGGTGCCAGCGTCGATCGTCGAGGCCAGCTACAAGATCCAGTCCCGCAACGAGGGAGTGACCAGGCTCGCCACGGTGCCCAACCGCGGCCACTCGCTCACGATCGACAGCGGCTGGCGCGAGGTCGCGGACATCGCGCTCGAGTTCGTCCAGGAGTTCGCGCCGGTCGAGTCATGACCGGCGCCGACGTGGCCGGGCCGCGCATCCGGAGCAGGAAGGGCTGACATGGACCTCGGACTCGACGGAAAGCGGGTGCTCGTCACCGGCGCAGGGCGGGGGATCGGGCTGGCGATCGTGCGCGCGTTCCTCGCGGAGGGCGCGACGGTGGTCGGCGCCTCCCGCCGCGCGACGGACGAGACGACGGCGCTGGTGGATGCCGACGACCGGTTCTCGTTCTTCGGCGTCGACCTCTCCGACCCGGCAGGGCCGGCGGCGATGGTGGATGCGTTCCCCGGCCAGATCGACGTGCTCGTGAACAACGTCGGGTCGGCTCCCGTGCGGCCGGGCGGCTTCTCGTCGATCGACGACGAGACGTGGGCGCAGACCATCGGGCTCAACCTGCTCGCGGCGGTGCGCGCCTGCCGGTCGGCGCTCCCGCGGCTGGCCGAGCGGGGGAGCATCCTGAACATCGTGTCGGAGAACGCGATCCTCGCCGACCCGCAGGTGCTCGACTACAGCGCGGCGAAGGCCGCCCTGCTGAGCGTGACGAAGTCGCTGTCGAAGGAGCTCGGGCCGCGAGGGTTCCGGGTGAACTCGATCAGTCCGGGACCGGTCGAGACGGCGCTCTGGCTCGGCGACAGCGGCGTGGCAGCGACAGTCTCGAAGGCGCAGAACATCGACCCGGCCGCGGTGCGGGCGGGGGCGGAGAGCCAGATGGCGACCGGCAGGTTCACCCGGCCGGAGGAGGTGGCCGACCTGGCCATCATGCTGTCCAGCCCGCGGCTCGGCAACCTGACCGGGGCCGATGTGGTCATCGACGGCGGGATGCGTCCGACGATGTAGCGGCGGTGTCTGCGGTGGCGGTGAGGGCCTTGAGGTCGGCGAGGGCGGCGCGTACGTATTCGTCAATGGTGGTGCCGGGCTCTGCCGCGATCCAGCGCGCGAACGCGGCGCGGAACACCGTCACCGCAGACTCGGCGGCCAGGTTCGCCTCCGCGGCCGGCACCCCGCGGGCGCGGAGCGCGTCCGCCGCGGCGGCCCCGAGCGCCCACATCTTGAGCAGCTCGCGCTCCAGCAGGCTCGTGTTCGCGGCGATGACCTGCGCGCGCAACAGCGCGAACGGCCGGCGATCCTCCAGGATGCGCGAGGCCAGTGCGAGCGCTTCGCCCGCGATCTCGAGCGGGGCGGCGTCGGCGGGTGCGTCCGCGATCCCAGCGACCGTGGCGTTCTGGAGCGCGTTGGAGCCGTCGAACAGCACCTCGCGCTTGTCGGCGAAGTGGCGGAAGAAGGTGCGCTCCGTCACACCGGCGCGCTCGGCGATGTCCGCGACCGTCGTTCGGTCGTAGCCGCGCTCCGCGTACAGCTCGAGCGCGGCGACGGCGAGGCGGCCGCGCGCATCCGGTTCCCATCGTGCCACGAGATGATTCTACTGATGACAGTCACTGTCATGTAGTGCTAGCCTGATGACAGTTACTGACATCAAAGGAAGTAGGCGTCACATGCGCGTATTCGTCACGGGAGCATCCGGCTGGATCGGCTCCGCCGTCGTCCCAGAACTCCTCTCCGCCGGCCACACGGTCGTCGGCCTCGCCCGGTCCGACGCATCGGCCGCCGCGCTCGAAGCGGTCGGCGCCCAGGCCCACCGCGGCAGCCTCGACGACCTGGCGTCGCTGAAGGCGGGCGCAGCGGAGTCGGATGGGGTCATCCACCTGGCGTTCAAGCACGACTTCTCCGACTACCAGGGCGCTGGGCGCACGGAGCGCGCCGCCATCGAGACCCTCGCCGGCGAACTCGAAGGTTCCGACCGTCCGTTCCTGTTCGCCTCCGGCGTCGCCCTGCTCGCACCCGGCCGCCTGGCGACCGAGCGCGACGTGTCGCCGTACAGCGGGCCGGACGCCCCGCGCGGCGGAGCAGAGCCGCTCGCCTTCGGTTACGCGGAGCGCGGCGTGCGCCCGGTCAGCCTGCGCTTCGCGCCGACCGTCCACGGCGACGGCGACCACGGCTTCACGGCGGCGCTCGTCGACATCGCCCGCCGCACCGGCGTCGCCGCCTACATCGGCGACGGCGCCAACCGCTGGCCCGCCGTCCACCGGCTCGACGCCGCCCACCTGGTGCGCCTCGCGCTCGACGGCGCCCCGGCGGGCAGCGTCGTGCACGCGGTCGCCCAGGAGGGCGTGCCGACCCGTGACATCGCGACGGCCATCGGGCAGGGACTCGGCCTGCCCGTCGTCTCCATCCCGGCGGAGGACGCGCCGGAGCACTTCGGCTGGCTCGGACAGTTCTTCGGCGCCGACGTCCCCGCGTCGAGTGCGCTGACGCAGGAACTCCTCGGCTGGACGCCGACGCATCCTGGACTGCTGGACGATCTCGCCGCCGGGTACTACTTCCGTTCGGCCGCCTGAGCTGATCGAGGGCGTCGGCGTGCCACTGTAGGGGGATGCCGTACACCGTCGTCGTCGCGCCGGACTCGTTCAAGGGCTCGGCGACCGCCAACGCCGTCGCCGAGGCCCTCGCATCCGGCTGGTCCTCGGTGCGCACCGACGACAGGCTCGTCCTCGCCCCGATGGCCGACGGCGGCGAGGGCACCCTCGACGCGTTCGAGGTCGCCGTCCCCGGCTCGGTCAGGCACCCCATCACGGTGCTCGGTCCGGCGGGCGCCGACGTGGATGCGTCCTGGCTGTCCCTGCCGGACGGCACGGCGGTCGTCGAACTCGCCGAGACGAGCGGCCTCGCCCTGATGCCGACGCTCGCCCCGCTCGACGCGCACACCTACGGTTTCGGACAGGCGATCGCGGCAGCCCTGGCCTCCGGCGCGACCGGACTCCTCCTGGCGATCGGCGGCAGCTCCTCCACGGACGGCGGCGTCGGAGCCCTCGCCGCCCTCGGCGCACACTTCACCGACCCGACGGGCCGCCCCATCCGCCTGGGCAACCGCGGCCTCGGCTCGCTCGCCAAGGCCGACCTCAGTGGACTGCCGCCGCTGCCGCCCGGCGGGGTGCGCATCCTGAGCGACGTCACCAACCCGCTGCTCGGCCCGACGGGCGCCGCGGCGGTGTTCGGCCCGCAGAAGGGCGCGACCCCGGAGCAGGCGGCCGGGATGGAGTCGGGGCTCGCGCGGCTGGCGCGCGTGCTCGGCGGCGGCCGGGTGCGGGCGGCGGCGCCGGGTGCTGAGCGTGGCGGCAGGCAGCTCCGGGCCACCACCCCGGGCGCGGGCGCGGCGGGCGGCACCGGCTACGGCCTACTGGCCTGGGGCGCCTCACTCGCTCCCGGATCCGCGGCGGTGGGCGACGCCCTCGGGCTCCCCGCCCTGGTGGCGACCGCCGACGTCGTGATCACCGGCGAGGGCCGCTTCGACAGCCAGTCGGCCGCGGGCAAGGTTCCCGCCTACGTGTCGCACCTGGCACGGGATGCGGGTGCCCCGGCCCTGCTCGCCGCGGGCGCGATCCAGGCGCCCACCGACGCGTTCGCGGCCGCCGTGTCCCTCACCGAACTCGCGGGAAGCGCAGACGCCGCCATCGCCGACCCGCAACGCTGGGCGCGAGAAGCGGGTGCCGTGCTGGCCCGGCGGATCGGGTAGCACGGCTCACCTCACCTCACCTCACCCCGCCTCACCCCAGCGACGCCGCGCACCGCCGAAGCCAACCACTGCTACCGCCGCGCGGCCCTCCGCCGCCACCGCACCACCAGCAGCACCGCTCCGGCCGCCACCAGCAGCGCCCCGATCACGATCCCCGCGATCGGCAGCACGGACCCTGTCCCGGCCAGCGGGCCCGACCCTCCACCCGACGGCCCCGGCCCCGGGCCAGGCGGCGTCGGAGTCGGCGTCGGCGTCGTGGGAACCACCGTGTCCACCGACGCACTCGACGGCGGCGTGGTCACGCTCTGTCCGCCGGGCGGGTCGGCGGTGGCCGTCGCGGTGTTGACGATCGGCTGCCCGGTGAGGTCTGCCGCATCCACCTCGTACGTCGCCGTGCAGACGACGCTCTGCCCCGGTGCCAGGCTGGCAGGGTCGGCCGGGCAGGTCGGCGCGGGAGGTGTCCCGACCCCGGTGAAGATCGTCTCGGTCACCGTGAAGGCGGTGAGGGTGACGTTGCCGGCGTTGGTCAGTGTGTACGTGTAGTTCACGGTCTGGCCGGCGTCCGTCACCTCCGTCAGGTCCGCTGCCTTCACGAGCGTGAGGGCGGGCGCCGGGTCGGCCGGGATGATCGTGCCGGACTCGTTGGAGGTCACCGTGCTCGCGTCAGGCGCGGATCCCGAGGCCGTCGCCGTGTTGGTCACCTCACCGGCGTCGATGTCTGCCTGGGTGAGCGTGTACGTCGTGGTGCAGACGAGCTGGCTCCCCGGGGCGAGCACCGTCGGCGGGCAGACCGCGGGCGGCAGAGTGCCGCTCCCCGAGAAGGCGGTCTCCGTGATGGAGACAGCGCCAACCGGAACGTTGCCGGTGTTTGTCACCACGAACGTGTACGTGACGACCTGGCCGACCACGAATTCGGCCGGACCGTTCGGTGCCACCGATTTCACGAGCGAGAGTGCGGCCACAGCGCCGAGCGGGGTGGTCGTGCCCGCCGGTGGCGAGTCGACCGTGCTGCTGTCCGGTGCCGTCCCGGATGCGACGGCACTGTTCACGACCTGCCCGGCTGCGATGTCGGCACTGGTCACCGCATACGTCGCGATGGCGGTGGCCTGCTGCCCGGGGGCGAGCTCGCCGTCAGCACCAGGCCAGGTGAAGGTGAACGGTCCGAGGCCCGCGAGTTGGTCTGCGATCGTGACGCCTGCGAGCGTCGTGTTGCCCGTGTTGGTCACCACGAACGTGTAGACGATGGGGTCGCCCGGCTGCGTCGGGTTCTGAATACCGGATGCGTCAGCCGACTTCGTCAGGCCGAGTAGCGACACGTTCGGGATGGGCGTCACGGTGCCGGCCGGATCGGACGGCGTCTCCGCTCCCGCCGGTGTCGTGCCTGTGGCGATGGCGGAGTTGAGCACCTGTCCGGCGTCGATGTCCGCCTGCGTGATCGGGTACGTCGCCGTCGCGGTGGCGACGCCGCCGGGGGCGAGCTCACCGGCTGGACCGGGCCAGGTGTACGTCGGCACCGACAGGCCAGGCAGGCGGTCGGTGAACGAGACGGCGTGCAGGGTGAGGTTGCCGTCGTTCGTGATCGTGAAACTGTAGGTGATCAGGTCCCCGACGGCCGCCGGCGTGGAGAGGGCCGCCGATGCGCTCTTCTGCAGCGTCAGGTGCGGGCCGGGCGGCAGCGGGGTGACCGTGCTCTGCGGCCCGGCGGTGACGTCGGTGCCGCCTGCCGTTGAGCCGGCGGCGGTCGCCGTGTTGTCGACGTGGCCGACGTCGATCTCGGCCTGCGTCACCGCGTGCGTGCCCGTGCCGACGACCGATTCGCCGGGCGCCAGGGTGCCGGGCGTGCCCGGCCACGCCAGGGCGAGACCGGCGCCGAGGAGCGTGTCGGTGACGGTGACGCCGAGCAGCGTCACGTTGCCGGTGTTCGTGACGGTGACCGTGTACGAGACGGAGTCGCCCACCGCGGCGGGGGAGCTCACCCCGCTCGCGTTCGCCGTCTTGACGAGGTCGAGCGACGGCGCCTCGCTTCCCGAGATGAGGGCGTCGGAGGTGGCGGTCACCGGTGGCCCGGTGGGCGGCGTTCCCGTCGCGACGGCCGTGTTCGTGACGCTCCCCGCATTCACGTCCGCCTGGGTGATCGTGTACGTGCCCGTGCAGGTGACGGAGTCCCCGGCCGCGAGCGTGGTGGCCGGACACGAGGCGACGGGCGGCGTCCCCGACCCGCTGAAGGCGGTCTCCGCCACCGAGACGGCGGTCAGCGGGACATTGCCCGTGTTCGTCACGAGGAACGAATACGTGACGACGCGTCCGACGACGTACTGCGTCGGGGCGGTGAGGTCGGTGGACTTGATGAGCGAGATGGCCGGCTGATCGGGCTCGGTGAACACGACCGTGCTGGTCCCGGGCTCGAGGAGGCCGTCGAGCGGCCCGATGTTGCTCGGCCCGTTGGTGAAGGTGCCCGTCGTGTCCGACGTGACGGGAACGGTGACGGTGCAGGACGCCATCCCAGCGTCGAGGTTCCCGCTCCCGCTGACCGACGTGCCCGTCACGGTCGCCACCCCGGCGGGGCAGTCGGTCGCCGGCGCCCCGGAGAACCGGAGCCCGGCGGGCAGCGTGTCCGTGAACGACCAGCCGTTCTTCGCGGAGAGCTCGTCGGTGTTCGTGATCGTGAACGTCAGCGTGCTGCTCTGCCCGGCCGGCAGTGTCGATGGCGAGAAGACCTTGTCCAGCTGCGGGGTCGCATCCACGATCGTCGGATCGTCGAACCCGGAGTCATTGCCACGGAACGCGCCTGCGGCGTTGTAGAGCTGGACGCCGAGCGACGTGACACCGGCAGGCATGCGGAAGCCCGCCGAGTTCAGCTGCGCAACGTGGAAGGTGCGGCCGCCGGTCGTGATGACGCGCGTGTGGGCGTCGGTGCACGGGTTCAGGCCGGACGCGAGAGTGGTCACCGTGCCGGTGCCCGTCCCCGGTGGCGGGCCGCTCCCCGTCTGATTCTGGATGAGGTTGAAGCTGAGGCTCGGATCCTGCCTGTTCAGGGTGGGGCCCTCCGACACGCAGTTCGCCGCACCGTAGATCGCACTGATCAGGTAGAAGTGCCCGGGAACGATGGTCCCGGTGATCGGCTTCGCCGTCTGCACCTGGACGCCCGGCCCGGGATTCGACCCGCCGTTCGTGTACGCGGACAGGATCTGGTTGGTCTGCGCTGTCGCGAGAGGCTCACCCCGGTAGAGGCCGATCGCAGTCGCCATGCCCTGCAGGTACCCCCAGGCCGTGACGTCGCATCCGGAGTCGATGCCCGTCACGGTGGCGTTGCGTGGCGTGCTCGACCGCAGCACCCAGCCGTTGCACTGGTCGCCGGCCGGCGCCCAGTTCGGGCTCGCCACGTAGGTGGAGGTGTTCGCCGCCGCCCCGCCGGTGTATTGCCCGATCCGGATGCCGTTCGTGGCGACCTGGTTCTGGAAGTTCTCGAAGAACACGTTGGTCGCGGGCGCTTCCGGCACGCCAGGACTTCCCGGAAGGGCGAGTGCTGGACCGGTGCCCAGGACGCCCAGTCCGAGGAGAGCGACCCCGGCGATGGCGACGGAACGCACCAGTGAGAGCGCGCCGCGTGTGCGGCGTGGCGAGTCGAGCTTCCCCGTGCTCCGACTCATGGCCGGACTACCTGGTGTCGCCTCTCATGGCATCCCCTCTTCGCAACTGAGGATAGACTCGCGGCTCTACCCGTGGCAAGAGGGCTCTTTCATCCGGCATCCGCCTGTTCCCGTCGCGCATCCCGAGGAGGATGATCGGTGACGGAAGGGAACGATCATGGACGACCTCACCGGTTCATCGGTCGAGCGCGCACGCCGCCTCGCCGCCCTCGACGCGGAGGGCCCGCTGCCACCGGACTGGCTGCGGCGGCAACTCGACCTCGCGCTCGCCGCCTGGGCGGAGGACGAGAAGACACTGGATGTGGATGCGGAGGGCCGCGAGGACTTCTAGGCTCGCGCCCTCGGCGGCTGGATGAGGTCCCACGGCATCCCGTACAGGTCCTCGAATACAGCGACCGTTCCGTAGCTCTCGTGCCGGGGTTCTTCGCGGAAGCGCACGCCGTGCGCGACCATCCGTTCGTGCTGCGCAGCGAAGTCGTCGGTCTCCAGGAAGAACGCGACATCGCCGTCCGCCTGGCTGCCGAGGGCGGACGCATCCGGGTGCAGGGCGAGTACGAATCCCGTGCCTCCGTCTGCCGGGCCGACCACGACTCTTCGCCAGCCGCCGTCGAAGGTCTCATCCTGACGCACCGCGAAGCCGAGTGCGTCCACGAAGAACGCGAGTGCCTCCTCGTGGTCGCGGACGAGATAGGTGACGTTCTGAAGGCGGAGCATCGTCGCAGACTATCGCGCGCAGCGATTGGCGCACCGCGCCCGCACACCTACCTCCTACTCCCGCAGCAGCCCCCGCAGCGTCTGGATCGTGTCGGCCTCCGCCGCGTCCTTGTCGTTGCGATACCGCTTCACGCGCGCGAACCGCAGAGCGATCCCGCCCGGGTAGCGGCTCGAACGCTGCACGCCGTCGATCGCGATCTCGACCACCGTCGTCGGCGTCACCCACACTGTGCCCGCCGTGCGGCGCGTCTCGATCTGCTGGAAGTGCTCCGTCTGCCAGCGCAGCAGCTCGTCGGTGAGGCCCTTGAATGTCTTGCCCACCATCACGAACCCGCCCGGCTCGCCGAACTCCCCGGTCGGGTCGAGCGCGCCGAGGTGGAGGTTCGAGAGCCAGCCCTGCCTGCGTCCCGAGCCCCACTCGCAGGCCAGCACCACCAGGTCGTAGGTGTGCACCGGCTTGACCTTGATCCAGGACGACCCGCGCCGCCCGGCCGCGTACGGAGAGTCGATCGCCTTCACGACGACGCCTTCCTGCCCGGCGGCCAGCGCATCCTGGGCCACGCGCTCCGCGACAGCCGGATCGTCCGTCACCTCGCCCGGGATGCGGTGCTTGCCCGCGATCCGCTGCAGTTCGGCCAGGCGCGTCGAGAGCGGCTCGTCGAGCAGGTCGCGGCCGTCGACGTGGAGCACGTCGAAGAACCAGGGGTGCAGCACCGTCTCCCTCGCCGCCTCCGCCCCGAAGCGCGACATCGTCTCCTGGAACGGCCGCGGCGCTCCGTCCTCGTCGAGCGACAGCGTCTCTCCGTCGAGGATGACGTCGTGCACCGGCATCCCGCGCACCACCTCGACGACCTCGGGCACGCGCCGGGTGATGTCGGCGAGGTTCCTGGTGAAGACGCGCACGTCGTCGCCCACCCGGTGCACCTGGATGCGCGCACCGTCCAGCTTGAACTCCACCGACGCCTCGCCCGTCGTCGCCAGCGCGGCCGACGCGCTCGCGGCCGTGGCGGCGAGCATCGGCTGCACCGGACGCCCGGGGACCAGCCCGACCTCGTCGAGCTCGGCCGCCGTGCCGGTGATGGCGAGCCTGGCGGTCTCGCCGAGATCGCCGGTGAGCATCGCCGCGCGCCGCACAGCGTCGCCCGGCCGGTCTGCCGCCCGCGCGATGGCGTCGGTGAGCACGCCCTCCAGGGCGCCCGTGCGCATCTCGCCGAGCAGCGCCCTGGCGATGAAGTCCTGTTCTTCCGCCGTCGCGCGCTCGGTGAACTCGCGCAGTTCGCGGGTGCGGTCGCCCGCCGATCCTGCACCGGACAGCGCGGCCAGGCGGTCGAGCAGCGCATCCAGGTCGTCGACGGTGAGGCTGGGCTGTGCGGCCGGGGTGCCCAGGGCGGCCGAGAGCCCGCGCCAGCCGACGCCGACCCTTCCCTGGCGCGGCTTGCCGACGAGCAGCCCGACGGCCGGGGCGATCTCCTCCGGCGCGAGCTGCGCGAGCAGAGCGGCCAGCGCATCCACTTTCGCCAGCCGCGACCGCGTGCCCGCAACCGCACCCGACGTCTTCACCAGCTCATCAACCAGCACGCCCACATCCTCCCACCGACCGCCGACACCACCCCGCGAAAATCGAGTCCGAAGTTGTTCACGCCCCACCTCGGCGTGTCGCGTGCATAAGTTCGGACTCGATGGCTTGGGAGGGGCGGCAGGGAACGGTAGCGTCGGGGTGTGAGCCGGCGAGCGTTGCACTTGGGGGCCGTCGCCGTGGTGGTGGCGGCGGTGGCCGTGCTGGCCGGATGCTCGTCCAGCCAGCCCGTGCGCATCGAGGAGGACCTGGGCGCGAGGCCCTATGTCGGCGACTTCTACAAGATCCCATCCCCGCTGCCGAGTGGCGCCCCCGGCACTCTGATCGCCACCGAGCAGGCGCCCGGCCAGCCGGACGGTGCTGCGGCCTGGCGCATCCTGTTCCGCTCCACCGACCTCGCCGGCAAACCGGTCGTGAACAGCGGCCTCCTCGTCGTTCCCGATACGCCCGCGCCGGCGGGCGGACGCTCGATCGTCTCCTGGGGCCACCCGACCACGGGCAGCGCGGAGAAGTGCGCGCCGTCCCGCTTCTTCGACCC
Source organism: Leifsonia araucanica (assembly GCF_051161895.1). NCBI lineage: Bacteria > Bacillati > Actinomycetota > Actinomycetes > Micrococcales > Microbacteriaceae > Leifsonia > Leifsonia araucanica. The sequence goes on along the minus strand of NZ_JBMBTW010000002.1, from coordinate 2,587,375 downwards.
GTACGTCTTCGTCGAGGGTCTCACCGATCTCCTCGACCGCGGCTACGCCGTGGTCTACACCGACTACACCGGGATGGGCGTGCCGGGGCCCGACTCCTATCTCGTCGGCGACACCGAGGGACGAAACGTGCTCGACGCCGCCCGCGCGGCTCGGACGGTGCTCGGCCCCGAGGCGAGCGACCGCGTCGTGCTCTGGGGCCATTCGCAGGGCGGCCAGGCCGTGCTGTTCGCCGCGCAGCTGGCCGCGTCGTACGCGCCGGACCTCGACGTGCGCGCGGCAGCGGTCGCCGCCCCTGCCACCGACCTGGCCAGCCTCATGCGCGCAGACATCGGCGACGTCTCCGGGGTGAGCATCGCGTCGTACGCCTTCGCGGCATACGCGGCGGTGTACGACCAGCCGCTGCAGAGCATCCTGACCCCGGCGGCAGTGGATGCGCTGCCCACCATGAACACCTTCTGCCTCCTCACCCAGAACTCGGCCCTCCACAGGGTCGCAAAGCCGCTGATCGGCGCGTTCCTCTCTGCGGACCCGGAGACGACGGAACCGTGGTCCGGTCTCCTCGCCGCGAACACGCCGGGCGCATCCCGGATCGCGGTGCCGCTGTTCGTCGCGCAGGGTCTCTCCGACAAACTGGTGCGCCCGTCGGCCACGGATGCGTTCGTCGCGCGCGAGAAGGCGGAGGGCACCGCGGTCACGTACGACAGGATCCCCGGAGCGACGCACGGGACGGTGGCGGACAAGGCGATTCCGCGCGTGCTGGAGTGGCTGGATGCGAACGGGGGCGGGGCGGCAGCTGTCACCGGCCCGTGAGAGGCTGAGGACATGCCCGACACCCCTGCCTCCTCCGGGTGGAAGGCGAGCGTCTCCGGGCTCACCCGCTCGGCCCCGCGACCCGCCACCGGTGCGACGCGCATGGGGCTGCAGTTCGAGCTGCGGGAGCGGACCCGCGCATCCACCGGCCGATGGGATGCGCCCAAGTCGCGCCCAGCGGCGGCGGCCGCGGCGGCGGCGGCCGCGACAGCCACTACCGGCACTACCGCCACAACCACCCCTCGCCTCCTCCGCCTCGGCGTGCGCCCGGTCATGCTCAGCGCCACCGGCAACTGGGTGCGCGGGTCGCTCACCTGGTCTGCCCTGCCGCACCTGCTCAACCGGCTCGCGCTCGATCCTGCGCAGCATGCCTGGTTCGGGCAGTTCGCCGCGCTGCACCGTGCCGGGCGCGACGTGTACGTGCCGGGGGAGGCCGACTGGTTGTTCGTCGACGAGTTCGCCAGTCCGCTGCTCTGGCCGCTGCTCGACGAGGCGGAGCGTGTCGGTGTCGCCCTGGTCACCGGCAAGCGGGAGACCGAGGTGCTCGTGACCGACGGCGCCCGCGTGGCCGTCGACGCCACGAAACTTCCGGATGGCGGGCTGCGGTTGCGAACGGTCGCCGTGGTGGACGGCGCCGCGCATCCCGGATCGACGGTCGGTGCCATCGGGGATCACGGCGTGTACCTGTGGGCGCTGAAGCCGGAACCGCGGTTCACCCTGGCGCGCGCTGCCGCCCCGCTCACCGCCGAGCAGCGGCGCCTGCTCGCCGCCGGGGACACCATCGACGTGCCCGCGCATGAGACCGACGAATTCCTCGGGCAGTACTACCCGCGGTTGCAGAGCCTGGTCAGCGTGACCAGCACGGACGCCTCCGTCGTGTTCCCCCAGGTGCTGCCGCCCGTGCTCGTGCTCACGGCCACCTTCGGCGCGAACGACAGGCTGGAACTCGACTGGGGCTGGGTGTCCGCAACCGGTGCGGAGCCGCTCGGCGCGCATCCCGTGCCGGATGCGGTCACCGACATGCTCGGCTGGCGGCCGCATCCGGCAGAGCTGTCCGGCCTGGATGCTGCCGAGTTCTCCGCCACCACCCTTCCGGCTCTCGAACGGCGCAGGGATGTGCGCGTCGACATCGTCGGCGAGCGCCCGGACTACCGCGAGCTGGTGGATACGCCGAAACTCGTGGTGACCACCGTGGAGACCGACAAGCGCGACTGGTTCGACCTGGGCGTGCTCGTCACGGTGGAGGGGCGCACCATCCCGTTCACTCCGCTCTTCACGGCCCTGTCGCAGGGGCGACCGAAGCTGCTGCTGGTCGACAAGTCCTATCTGTCGTTGCAGCAGCCCGTGTTCGACAGGCTCCGGGCGCTCATCGACGAAGCGAAGTCGCTGGACGAGTGGGAGCCGGGCTCACTCAGGATCAGCCGGTATCAGGCGAGCCTCTGGTCCGAGTTCGTGGAGCTCGCCGACGAGGCGCACCAGGCCGAATCGTGGCGCCGAACCGCCGACGGGCTGCGCGCCATCCGCGACGGGGAGTCGCCCGGCGACCTGGCTGTCCCGGATGCGGTCACCGCCACCCTGCGGCCGTATCAGGTCGACGGGTTCCGCTGGCTGGCGTTCCTCTGGGAGCACGGGCTCGGCGGTGTCCTCGCCGACGACATGGGGCTCGGCAAGACCCTGCAGACGCTCGCCATGATCGCCCACGCCCGCAGCAGGCGCCCGGATGCTCCGCCCTTCCTCGTGGTCGCGCCCACCTCCGTCGTGCCCAACTGGGTGAGCGAGGCCGCCCGGTTCACGCCAGGGCTCACCGTGCGCGCCGTCACCGCCACCCAGGCGAAGAGCCGCCGCCCGCTCAGCGACATCGCAGACGGGGCGGACGTGGTCGTCACCTCGTACGCGCTGTTCCGGCTCGACATCGCCCGCTATCACGCCACCGGATGGGCGGGGCTCGTGCTCGACGAGGCGCAGCTCATCAAGAACCGCACCTCCAAGGCGCACGACGCCGCGAAAGACCTGCGGGTGCCCTTCAAGCTGGCGATCACCGGCACCCCGATGGAGAACGACCTGCTCGACGTGTGGTCGATCTTCCGGGTGGTCTCGCCCGGGCTGCTGCCTCCCCGCTCGGCGTTCACCGACCGATACCTCAAGCCGCTCGCCGCCGGAGACCGGCCGGACCTGCTGCTGCGGCTGCGGCAACGGGTGCGCCCGCTCATGCTGCGCCGCACCAAGGAGGCGGTCGCGTCCGAGCTGCCGCCGAAGCAGGAGCAGGTGCTGCGCGTCGAGCTGGCGCCCCGCCACCGCAAGCTCTACGACCTCGTGCTGCAGCGCGAGCGCCAGAAGATCCTCGGCCTGGTCGACGACCTCGACCGCAACCGGTTCATCGTGTTCCGCTCGCTGACGCTTCTGCGGATGCTGGCGCTCGACGCCTCCATCGTCGACGAACAGTATGCGAGCATCCCGTCGGCGAAGATCGACGTGCTGCTGGAGGAGCTGGACGACGTGGTGGCCGGTGGGCACCGCGCGCTGATCTTCAGCCAGTTCACCAGCCTGCTGCGGAAGGTGGCGCAGCGGCTCGACGAGCGCGGCACCGCGTACAGCTACCTCGACGGGTCGACGCGCCGTCGCGCCGAGGTGATCGACGGCTTCCGCCACGGCGACGCCCCCGCCTTCCTGATCAGCCTGAAAGCGGGCGGCTTCGGCCTCAACCTGACGGAGGCCGACTACGTCTTCCTGCTCGACCCGTGGTGGAACCCGGCGGCGGAGTCGCAGGCGATCGATCGCACCCACCGCATCGGCCAGCGCTCGAACGTGATGGTCTACCGGATGATCGCGGACGAGACGATCGAAGACAAGGTGATGGCGCTGAAGGAGCGCAAGGCGCGCCTGTTCGAAGCGCTGATGGACGACCCGGGCGGCGCGTTCGATGCCAGCTTCAGCGCCGACGACATCCGGGGGCTGCTAGAGGGGTGAGCGGTGGCGGTTCCGCGCGCCAAGGGTGTCACTTATGTCACTTATGTTGCTTATGTCGTTTACACCGGTTAGGCTGACGATGGCAAGGAGGAGACGATGACACTACTGAGTCCGCACGCAGTGGATGCGGTCGAGGACACGACCGTGCGTTCCCAGCTGCGCGATGCGATCGCGTTGTTCGCGGAACCATCCTCGGCGCCCCGCCTCGTCGCCGAAGGTCAGTCGGTCTCGCTCCCGGCCGAAGTGATGGATGCGTTCCGCGATGTCCTCGGGCGCTTCGCCAACGGCGAGAGTGTCGTGATCGGATCGGTCAGCACGCTCCTCACGACATCGCAGGTCGCAGACTTCCTCGGTGTGTCGCGCACCTTCGTGATCCAGCTCATTGACGCAGGCAAGCTCGGCGTCGAATATCGTGGAACACATCGCCGGGTGCCGCTCGCGGATGCTGCTCGCTACGCAGACGATGCCAAGCGGGAGCGAGAGACGAAACTGGACGCGATCGCTGCACTCACTGCCCGCACGGGCGGATACGACGGCGACCCGTTCTAGCGTGCCGTTCCGCGTCTTCGTTGACGCCAACGTCCTGGTCCGGGGGCGTTGGCGCGACATCGTTCTCACTCTCGCGTCCACCGGTCTGTACGACGTTCTCTGGAGTCCGCTTGTGCTCGAAGAGGTGGGGCGCCATCTCCCCGAGACGATGAGCGCGGCAGACCGCGAGCATCTTTTCGAGACGATGGACGGCGCATTTCCGGAGGCGTCCATCAGCTGGCCGGGCGCAGTCGACCTCGACATTCGACTGCAAGTGAACGAAAAGGATCGGCACGTCGTCGCCGCGGCGCTGTGGGGACACGCGGATGTGCTCCTCACCGAGGACGCTGTCCTTCGCGACGAAGTGCTAGCGAGCGGCCTGCTGGACGCGCAGGCCTTGCCGGTGTTCCTCGCCTATGCGATCGACTCATTCCAACCCGCTGCCGATGCCGCATTGATCGCTATGGCGCGGCGACGATGGCTGAATGACCCGGATGTGACCGACGCAGACGTTCGCGCCCGTTTATGCGCGTACTTCGCCGGTAACGGCTGGCCCGACGACCTCCTCAGGGCCACAGAGTAGGCGGCCCCCGCCCCTCACGCTTCCCGCCGCGACCGCCACAGCAGCCACAGGAAGTACGGCGCCCCGATCACGGCCGTCACCAGCCCCACTGGGATCTGCGCGGGCGCGATCAGCGTGCGGCCGACCGTGTCGGCCACGCACACCAGCAGCGCCCCCAGGATCGCGGCGACCGGGATCACCCGCGCGTGTCGCTGTCCGACCAGGGCGCGGGCGGCGTGCGGCGCGACCAGCCCGACGAAACTGATCACGCCGACCGCGGCGACGGAGGCGGCCGTCAGCACGACCGCGATGCTCAGCAGGGCGAGCCGGGTGGAGCCGAGGCGCACGCCGAGCAGGCGCGGGGTGTCCGCATCCAGCCCTATCAGGTCGAGTCTGCGGCTCATCGCGGCGAGGATCGGCAGTGCGCAGACCAGCGCGATCAGCACCGGGAGCACCTGCGGGAACGTGCGCCCGTATGTCGAGCCGGACAGCCAGACCAGCGCCTTCGCCGCGTTGTACGGATCGGTGAGCACGATGAGCAGGCTCACGATCGAGGTTGTCCCCGCCGAGACGCCGATGCCGATCAGCACCAGCCTGTTCTGTTCGAGGCCGCGCCGGGCCGCGAGACCGAACACGACGGCCGCCGCCGCGACCGCGCCGGCCAGCGCCGCCGAGCCGATCAGCCAGAAGCTCGCCAGCGGGATCGCGGTCACCACTGCCACGGCGCCGACACCCGCCCCGCCGACCACGCCCAGGATGCCGGGCTCGGCCAGCGGGTTCCGCGACACCGCCTGCACCACGGCGCCGGCGACCGCGAGCGCCGCCCCCGCCAGCAGCGCTGCGGCCACGCGCGGCAGGCGGGTGTCGAGCACGAAGGTCACCACGCGTCCGGCCTGACCCGTCGCCCAGTTGGCGATGTCGCCGAGCAGCAGCCGAGCATCCCCCAGCAGTGTCGCCGCGACGATGGCGGCCAGCAGCGCGGCCGACGAGATCACCAGCGTCAGGATGAACGCCCTGCGGCTGCGCAGCCGGGTGAACGCGGTGGATGCGGTGTTCGAGCTGGTGTCCCGCGACCGGTACGCCAGCCACACCAGCACGCCGGCGCCGAGGATCGTGGTGACGATGCCCGTCGGCACGGCCACGCTCGCCTGCGCCCCGAACACCGCGCGCAGCAGCACGTCGGAGCCGAGCACCACGATCACGCCGGCCACCGCGGAGGCCGGGATGAACGCGTAATGCTTCATCAGGCCGGGCACGCGGGTGGCGACCAGCCGCACGATCGCGGGAGCGCACAGCCCCACGAACCCGATCGGACCGGCGAGGGTCACAGCGACCGCGGCGAGCAGCACGGACAGGACGACGGCGATGCTGCGCGTGAGACGCGGACTGATGCCCACCGCAGCAGCGCCGTCGTCGCCGATGGAGAGGATGTCGAGCCGGCGCCCGAGCACCAGGAGCCCGGCCAGTGCGACCAGCGCGACCGGCGCCAGCTGCTGCACGCCCTGCATCCCGATCTGGGCGAGCGAGCCGTTGCCCCAGGCGAACAGTCCGGTGGTCTGCTGCTGGCGCAGGAGCAGCAGCATCCCGCTGACCCCGCTGAACGCAAGCGTCAGCGCCGACCCGGCGAGCACCAGCCGGATCGGGCCCGCCCCGGCGCGCGACAGGCCGAGCACGATCCCGGCGGCGATCAGGCCGCCGAGGAACGCCGCCCCGCCGGCGGGGAGGGCGGGCAGCGCGATGCCGAACGCCGCGACGGAGACCACCGCCAGGTACGCTCCCGCGTTCACCGCCAGCGTGTCCGGCGATGCGAGCACGTTGCGCGAGACCGACTGCAGGGCGGCACCGGATGCGCCGAGCGCGCAGCCGACGACCAGGCCCACCACGAGCCGGGGCAGCCGCGAGCTGATGAGCACGGCGTCGGCCTGCGCATCCACTGTGCCTGCGCCCGACCCCGTCAGCGCCCTCCAGAGCGCCGACGGGTCGATGGATGCGGTGCCCTGGCCCAGGTGGATCACGGCGAGGACGCTGATCGCCACCACAGCGATGCCCGCGAGGACGGGGAGGCGGCCGCTTCGTTGGGAGCGGACGTTCACGGTCAGTTCGTCAGAGCCTTCACGATGGCGTCGACGTACTGCTGCGCGGAGGCCGTGCCGCCGAACATCCAGATGCCGTCCGGCAGGCGGTAGACGGTGCCCTTCTGCACGAACGGCAGGGACTTCCAGACGGCGTTGTCCTTGAGGCCGTCCGCGAACGGGTCTCCTCCGTCGGAGTCGTTGGCGATGTATGCGAAGCGCACGTCGCCGAGCTTCGTGAGGCCCTCGACATCGGTGGCAGCGAGGCCGTACGCCTTGTCGCCTTCGAGCTTCCACGGGTCGGTGAGGCCGAGCTCGGTGTTGATGTCGGCGATCAGCGAACCGGTGACGTACGGGCGCACCGACACCTGGTTGCCCTCCTGCCAGCCGTCGGCGAACGCGAGCGGCGTCCCGCCGAGACCGGCCGCCTCCAGCTTCGCCTTGCCGTCGCTTACCGTCTTCTTGAAGGCCGCGATCTCGGTCTTCGCCTGGGACTCGGTGCCCGTCGCCTCGGCGATCAGCTCGGTGTTCTCGATCATCTGGTCGATCTGCTTCGACGCGTCCGCCGACCGCACGACGATCACCGGTCCCACCTTCTCGAGCTGCGCGATGGCCGAGTCGGTGAGGTCGGTGGTGGCGACGATCAGGTCCGGCTTGAGTGCGGCGACCGTGTCGAGACTGGGCTCTCCGCGGGTGCCGATGTCCTTCACGTCCTTGGGCAGCGGCGCGGCCGTGTCGTACGCGGTGTACCCCTTCACGTCGGCGACGCCGACCGGGTCGACGCCCAGGCTCACCAGCGTCTCGACGACACCCCACTCCGTCCCGACGACACGCTTGGCGGGGCCGTCGAGCTTCACCTTCTCGCCGCGCGCGTCGGTGATGGTGAGCGCGCCCGCTGCTGAGCCGTTCGCCGCCGGTGCCTCCGTGGTGCCGCATCCGGCGAGGGCGAGCACGGTGGCGACGGCGAGCACTGCTGCGATCCGGTGTCTGATCATGAGGGGGTGGGGGTCCTTTCGGTTCTCAGGTGATGGCTGCCCATCGGGTGTGTTCGTGGCATGCCGGTCGACGGGTTCACATCCACGTCGATCCGGATGCCGTACGTCTCGGTGAGGAGCGCGGGGTCGTAGACCTGCTCGGCGGTGCCGGATGCGACGACGCGACCGGCCGAGAGCAGCACGACCTGATCCGCGACGGCCGCCGCCTGGTCGAGGTCGTGCAGGACGACGCCGATGGTCACGCCGTGCACGTCGGCGAGCTCCCGGATGAGGTCGAGGATCTCCACCTGGTAGCGCAGATCGAGATAGGTGGTCGGCTCGTCGAGCAGCAGCACGTCGGTGTCCTGCGCGAGACAGCACGCCAGCCACACCCGCTGCAGCTGCCCGCCGGACAGGCTCTCGACGCCGCGCTCGGCGAACTCGGAGACGCCGGTCAGCGACATGGCGCGCTCGACGGTCGCCGGACCGTCCTGGTCGGTGCCGCGGAACCGCTGCCGGTGCGGGTGGCGGCCGAAGCCGACGACGTCGCGCACGCTCAGGCCGGCGGGGGTGGGGCGGCTCTGGGCGAGGAGGGTGATGCGGCGGGCGAAGGCGGTGCGGGAGAGGGTGAGGGCGTCGGTCGGGTCGCCGTCGCCGTGCAGCGTCACACGTCCGGCGCGGGCGGCGTGCAGCCGGGCGATGGCGCGCAGCAGGGTGGATTTCCCGCTCCCGTTCGGGCCGATCAGCGCCGTGACGCGCCCGGCCGGGAGGTCGAGGTCGGCGCCGTGGACCACATCCACACCGTCGTACGCGACCGTGACGGCGGTGGCCCGAAGCCCGGCGTGATGCTCGGGATGCGTCGGGCGGCGGGAGGTCACGATGCAAGAGCTTAGGGCAGCCTTACCTAACTCGGCAACCAGGAATTGTTCCGCCGCGCGTGTCACACGTCCGCATCCACCGGTGTCTCAAGGGCAGAGAGTCGAACGAAGGAGATCTCATGACCACCCCGATCCAGGTCGTCGTCATCGGCGGAGGATACGCAGGAGTGACAGCAGCAAACCGCCTGACCACGCGCGGCGACATCGCCGTGACCCTCGTCAACGCGCGGCCCGTCTTCGTCGAGCGCATCCGGCTGCACCAGCTGGCCGGTGGCTCGGACGACGCCGTGGTCGAATACGCGAAAGTGCTCGCCGACGGCATCCGGCTCGTGGTCGACACCGCCGACCGCATCGACCGGGATGCGCGGACCGTGCAGCTCGCATCCGGTGCCGTGCTCGGCTACGACTACCTCGTCTACGCCCTCGGCAGCGGGCGCGCGGTGCTGGAGGTGCCCGGTGCGGCCGAGCACGCGCATCCGATCGCCGATTTGGCCGACGCCGAACGGCTGCGGGATGCGCTCGCGGCGGCAGGCCAGGCGGCTCCCGTCGCCGTCGTGGGCGGTGGCCCGGCGGGCATCGAGACCGCGGCGGAGCTCGCCGAGCAGGGCCGCGACGTCGTGCTGTTCTGCGCCGGTCCGCTCGGTCCGACGCTGCACCAGCGCGCCCGCCGGACGGTCGAGCGACGGCTGACGGCGCTCGGCGTCCGCATCGAGGACGGCCAGGGCTCGCGGGTGACCGCTGTGACACCGGATGCGGTCCAGCTGGCGGACGGACGCAGCATCCCGAGCGTGGTGACCGTGTGGGCGACCGGTTTCGGCGTGCCGCAACTGGCGCGGAGCAGCGGGCTGACCACGGACGCCATCGGCCGCCTCGTCACCGACGAGACGCTGACCAGCGTGGACGACGACCGCATCGTGGCGGCGGGAGACTCGGCCGCCCCGTCGGGGCTCGCGGTGCGGATGAGCTGCCAGGCAGCCGGCCCGCTCGGCGGTTCGGCGGCGGACACGGTACTGCGCCGCATCGCCGGAGAGCAGCCGGCGCCGTTCGTGCTCGGCTTCGTCGGACTGTGCATCAGCCTCGGACGGCGCAGCGGCATCTTCCAGTTCGAGCACAGGAACGACACCGCGACGGGGGTGTACATCTCCGGGCGCGCGGGAGCGAAAGTGAAAGAGGTGGTGTGCTGGGGAACGGTCGAGTCGCTGGTCATCGAGGCGCGGCATCCCGGGGCGACGCGACTCCCGGCGGCCTTCGGAGATCGGGAGCGTCGCCGTATGCTCGCAGAGTCGGATGCGGATGCGGGAGCCGTGTCGGGTGTGGGTGCTGGTGCGGTTTCGGGTGGAGGGGAGCTGGCGTGAGCGACGACGAGGTGGAGGACGCGGACCGGGAGGACGGCCCGGAGGGCGACGCATCCGGTGATGAGTGGAGCGACGCATCCGGCGACGAACCGGGCGACGCATCCGGTGACGCCACCGAGTTCTTCGTCGCCCACCGGAACCTGCTGTTCACCGTGGCGTACGAGATGCTCGGCTCGGCCGCGGACGCGGAGGACGTGCTGCAGGAGACCTGGCTGCGCTGGGTGAGAGTCGACAGGGCGGAGGTGCGCAACGAGCGTGCGTACCTGGTCAGGATCGCGACCAGGCTCGCCCTCAACCGCCTGCGTTCCGTGCAGCGCCGTCGCGAGGCGTACGTGGGCCCGTGGCTGCCGGAGCCGCTTCTGACCGCCCCGGATGTGGCCGACGACGCCGAACTCGCCGAGTCCGTCTCGATGGCGCTCATGGTGGTGTTGGAAACCCTCGGCCCCACCGAGCGGGTCGTGTTCGTGCTGCGCGAGGTGTTCGGTTTCGGCTTCGACGAGATCGCCGCCGCCGTCGACAGGACCCCGGCCGCCGTGCGCCAGATCGCCCACCGCGCCCGCGGCCACGTGGAGGCGCGGCGCCCCCGCGTCACCGTCACGGCCGGCGAGGCCAGAGCGGCCCTCGAAGCCTTCCGGGTCGCGGTCGAGACCGGGGACACGCAGGGCGTCCTCGCCGTGCTGGCCCCGGATGTGGTGCTCGTCAGCGACGGCGGCGGAGTGAAACAGGCAGCCCTCCGCCCGATCGTCGGCGCCGACAAGGTCGCCCGCTTCATCGCGGGAGGCATCCGCAAGACGGGCGCATCCGTCACCGGAGCGGCGACGACCGTCAACGGCAACCCAGCCCTGGTCCTCAGCGTCGACGGCGAGATGGACGGCGTCCTCGCCGCCCAGGTCGCCGACGGCCGCATCGTCGGCCTCTACTTCGTCCGCAACCCGCAGAAACTGACCCGCGTGGGCGAGGAGACGATGCTGTCGCGGCGGTGATGGAGAATTTCTTTCGGCTGTTGTCGGATCCGAGCGGACTCGTTCGTTGTCTGGGTAGAAGGTGCCGCACGAGCGGGCACCCAGACTCAGGGAGACGAACGGAAGAATGAAGCTCACGACGATCACGCAGCTCACACTCGACGGAGTGACTCAGGGGAACGGCGGCTCGACCGAGGAGGACCGCGCCAGCGGTTTCGAGCGCGGCGGCTGGGCGCGGGGAGCGGGCGACGACACGACCCGGGATCACATCGCCGCGACGTTCCAGCGCGCCGACGCGTTCCTGTTCGGCCGCCGAACGTACGACGTCTTCCTCGAATTCTGGGGGACGATGGAGGACCTGAAACGGCATCCCATCGGAGTGGCCCTGAACGCGAAGCCGAAGTACGTGGCATCCAGGACGCTGACCGAGCCGGACTGGGCGAACACGGCGGTCCTCGGGAACGATCTGTTCGCCGCCGTCACGGAATTGAAGGCCAGCAGGGACGGCGAACTGCAGGTGCACGGAAGCAGCCGTCTCATCCAGTGGCTGCTGGAGCACGACCTCGTCGACGAGATGGAACTCATCACCGTCCCCGTGGTCCTCGGTCAGGGTGACCGGCTCTTCGCTCGGCCGGGCCCCGACATCGCGTTCGACCTCGTGGATGCGCGTTCCGATTCGAAGGGGGTCATGATTCAGACCTTCCGCCCCGTCGGCCGCCCCAGCTACGCGACCTTCTGATCGAATAGAGGAACCAAGGAGAGGATCGGCAGATGCAGTACCTCGTATCCGTGATCGACGACAAGAACGATCCCGGCAGCACGGACAGGCGGCCTGAAATCAGCGCGTTCAACGAACGGCTGATCAGCGAGGGCTATTGGGTCTTCGCGGGGGGACTCGCGGACACCGACACGGCCACGGTCATCGACAACCGGGGCGAGCAGCCGATCTTCAGCGACGGGCCGTTCGTCGAGTCGAAGGAATACCTCGCCGGTGTCTGGGTGTGGGAGGCGCCCGATCTGGATGTGGCACTCGCCCTCGCCGCGGAGGCGTCGAAGGTCTGCGACCGGAAGATCGAGGTGCGGCCGTTCGCGTGAACGACGTCGAGCGAGCGATCACTCGGGCACACCAGGACGAGTGGGCCAGGGTGGTCGCCGGCCTGACCAGGCGCTTCGACGACCTCGACATCGCCGAAGATGCCGCGGCCGAAGCATTCGCGATCGCCGTCGAGCGGTGGTCGCGCGACGGCGTGCCGCCCAATCCCGGCGCCTGGATCCACCTCACCGCCAGCCGCAAGGCCGTCGACCGGATGCGACGCGAGAACAAACGAGACGATAAGCACAAGCACGCTCAGCTGGTGTACGAGAACGTACCAGCCGAGCCGGTCGGCGCCATCGACGACGACCGGCTCCGGCTGATCTTCGTCTGCTGTCATCCGGCGTTGGCGATGAACGCACGGGTGGCACTGACCCTGCGCATGGTCGGCGGTCTGACCGTGGCAGAGATCGCTCGCGCCTTCCTGGTGACCGAGAGCACGATGGGGCAGAGGATCACCCGCGCGAAAGCGAAGATCAAGGCGGCTCGCATCCCCTATCGGGTGCCCTCTGACGCGGACCTCCCCGACCGGGTGTCCGGTGTCCTCGCCGTGCTCTTCCTGGTCTTCAACGAGGGCTATCTGGCGACCGGCCCCCACGCCGACCCGGTGCGCGCCGACCTGACCGCCGAGGCGATCCGGCTCACGCGCCTGCTCCGTGACCTCATGCCGGACGATGGCGAAGTGGCCGGGCTGCTGGCGCTGATGCTCCTCACGGAGGCCCGCCGCGCCTCCCGGATCTCGGTTGACGGCGAACTGGTTCCTCTCGCTGAGCAGGACCGGGGAGCGTGGGACGCCGTGCTCATCGCCGAGGGTCACCGGATCGTGCGCGAGCGACTGGCTGCAGCCGCGGCAGGGGTTGCCCCGGGGCGTTACCAGATCCTTGCGGCGATCGGCGCCGTTCACACCTCCGCGCGGGACATGCGCGACACCGATTGGTCACAGGTCCTCGCCCTCTACGACCAGCTCGTCACGCTCGACCCGTCGCCCATCGTCGAGCTGAACAGGTCCGTCGCAGTCGCGGAACTCGACGGGCCGGAAGCAGCTCTCGCGACCGTCGACCGGCTCGAGAAGAGCCTGAGCGACTATCACGCGTTCCACGCAACCCGCGCGGACGTGCTGCGCAGGCTGGGCCGCACTCAGGATGCCCGCGCAGCGTACGACAGGGCGATCGACCTGGCGGGCAACACCGCCGAGACCGCCAGCCTGCGACGCCTCCGCGATCGGCTGCGGTAGCGCCCCTACCGCCCCAGCGCCCGCACCGCCACCTTCGCCGCCTCCGCCACCAGCGCGTTGTCCGGCGTGGCATCCGGCGTGTCCTTCCGCGTCAGCACCACCACGATCACCGGCGCCCTGCCTGCCGGGTACACCACCGCGATGTCGTCGCGCACGCCGTATTCGCCTGTGCCCGTCTTGTCGGCGACCGGCCACGCGGGGTCCACCCCGGCGCGGATCGTCTCGTCGCCTGTCGTGTTGTCGAGCATCGTGTTGCGGAGCAGCGTCCGGTCGGCCGTCTCCAGCGTCTTCCCGAGCACCACCGTGCGCAGGTCGGCGGCGAACTGGGCGGGGGTGGTCGTGTCGCGGGGGTCGCCGGGGGTGGCCTCGTTGAGGTCGGGTTCGACGCGGTCGACGCTGGTGATGCGGTCGCCGATGCCGCGCATCCACTGTTCGACCGCGTCCGGGCCGCCGAGTCGGGCGACCAGCAGGTTGGCCGCGGTGTTGTCGCTGAAGCGGAGCATCGCGTCGAGGAGTTCGCGCACCGTCATGCCGGTGTCGACGAAGCGGCTCGTGATCGGCGCGTAGTCGAGCAGGTCCGCGCGCGTGTAGTGGATGACCGTGCCGAGGTCGGCGGTGGTCGTGCGCTGCAGGGTGGCGGCGGCGATGAACGTCTTGTTGGACGACGCGAACGGGAAACGCTCACCCGACCGGTAGCCCACCGCACGGCCGTTGCCGGTGTCGACGGCGGTCACGCCGAGGGTGGCGCCGTGCGTGCGTTCGAGGTCCGCGAATGCGCGGCTGGTGGCGGTGGATGCGTCGGCAGCGGCAGGCACCCCGGATGCATCGGGGGCGCCGGATGCAGCGGGGGCGCCGGATGCGGAAGGCGCCCCGGCCGCGCCCTGCATCCCGGACACTGCCGCGGGCACCCCCACCCCTGTCGCGGCGAGCGCCGCCTGGCACCCGGACAGCAGCACGGTGGCGGCGACGGTGGCGGCGGCCGCGCGGAGGACGATTCGTGTTCGAGCGTTCATGCCTCCAGCCTCACCCGCCGCCATCCATCCTGTCCAAGACCGGATCGAGCGGACCAATGCGCAAAGAGCATGAGGTTAGGCTGCTGGCGTGGACCTGATCGCGGCGTACCGGGTGCTCGTCGAGATCGACGAGCGCGGGTCGGTGACGCGTGCCGCCGCGGCCCTGGATGTTGCCCAGTCGGTCGCGAGCCGCCGCATCCTGGCCCTCGAACGGCAGCTCGGCGCCCCGCTGCTCGAACGCAACGCCCGCCACGCGGTGCTCACCGCGTTCGGGCGCGACCTCGTGCCGTCTGCCCGTCGCCTGGTGCGGCTCGCCGACGAGGTCGAACTGGATGCCGAGCGCGCCAGACTGCGGCCGGTGACGGTCGCCGTACCCACCGGATGCTCGACACGCGACCTCGCCGTCACCGTCGCGGCCGGGCGCGCGGCCGGCCTGCGCCTCGAGTTCCGCGCCGAGCCGCCGCCGCGCAGAGCGGAGCTCGCCAGCACCCTCGCGGTCCGCGTCGCCGTGCTCGCCGTCCCGGTCGACGAGGCGGAGTGGGTCGCCGAACTCGGAGCAGCCGGACGCCGCCCTTCCGACCGCGCCCTCCGCCTCGAAGCGCTCCGGCCGAGCCGCCGCGGGCGCGGCACCAGGGATGCGGACGCCGGTGCCCGCATCCGGATCGCCCCCGAGGACGACCTGCCGCACCTCCGCGACCCCCTCACCAGGGCGGCGTACGCGGCGGGCCTCCTCCCCGGACAGCTGCCGGTGGATGCGTCGGTCACGTCCGCGCTCGCCGCGGTGCTCGCCGACGGCGACCTGCTGCTGTGCACCCGTGCGGAAGCCCACGACCTCGGCCTGCACTGGCGGCCGTTCACCGGCCTGCCGCTCGCGCGCGGTTTCGCACTGGGCGGCGACAGCGCCCACGACGTGGATGCGGTGCGCGCGGCGGTCGCCGACGAGCTGGCGGCAGCGCTCGGGGCGGAGGCGCCCCGTGCCTGACCACCGCCTCCTCTCCGCCGTCCGTGCCGACCTCGCCGCGGCGGGCCTGCGCGCATCCATCGTCGTCCGGGACATCGACGCCGGCCGCGAGGTCGCCATCGACGCCGACATCCCCACCCCGGCCGCGTCGCTCGCGAAGGTGCCGATCGCGCTGTCCGTCCTCCTCCGCATCGCCGACGGAAGGATCGACGGCGCTTCGCCCGTGACCGTCCCGCCCGGAGATCCGGCGGAGGGCACCCCCGGCACAGGCCGGTTCCGCCATCCGTCGACCATCGCCGTCGACGATCTCGTCTCGCTCGCCATCAGCATCAGCGACAACGGAGCCGCCGACGCCCTCCTCGCCCTGGTGCCCGCCGCCGAGGTCATGGCCGACCTGGATGCGCTCGGCATCCGCGGCATCGCCGTCCGGCACCCGTTCGCCGACCTTTCCGACACTCCGCTCGAACGGTTCGCGCCCGACGACGCGCACCTCGCCCACACCCTCGCCATCCGGGGCAGCACCCCCGCGCACGGCCACCCGGTGCGGCAGCTCGACGTCGCGCGCACCAACACGGTCACCGCCGCCGGTTTCGCCGACCTGCTCGAAGCGATCTGGCGCGAGCGCGGCATCCCGCCCGTGGTCGCGTCACGGCTGCGCGAACACCTGCACGGCAACACGACCCGTCACCGCCTCGCCCCCGATCTGGCCGCCGACGATGCCCGCTGGGCCTCCAAGACCGGCACGCTCCTCAACCTGCGGCACGAGGCCGGTGTGCTCGAGAACGCGGACGGCTCCCGCTTCGCGATCGTCGCGCTGAGCGCATCCACGGTCCCCGCATCGGTGCAGCCGGCCGCCGAGGCCGCCCTCGGCGCCGCAGCCCGCGCCCTCTACGAGCACCTGCGCGGCTGACGCCCTTCAGCGCCGCCGCACCTTACGACGCGTGCGGGCCGCGGGCGTTGCGGGCTGCCGCTACGGCGGCGTCGCGGGAGTTGACGCCGAGTTTGCGGTAGAGGTTTCGGACGGTGCCTTTGAGGGTGTTCGGACTGACATAGAGTTCCGCGGCGATCTGGCCCATCGTGTGGCCGGCCTCGAGCAGGTGGAGGACGTCTTGTTCCCCCTTGCTGAGCTTGGGGAGGGCGGGATCGTCGTGTGTCGGGTGGCGGGGGTCGAGGATCGGTTCGCCGGAGATGCGGGCGAGCTTGGTCGCATCCGCGGGGCGGAGGAAGCTGTATGCGGAGAACATGCGTTCGCGTTCGATGATGGCGTTCGCGTGCCGGAACGCTTCCGCTGCAGCGGTCGGGTGCCCGACAGCCAGATGGGCGGCCGCGGTAATGAGCTGGGTCGAGGCTTCCACGCGCGGCGCGCTGCTGTGTGCAGTGGCTCGGTGGGTCAGGTCGAGGGCAGCAGCGTATTCGCCTTTCCCGTATGCGTCGGACGCGGCAAGGACGAGATCCAGTCCGGTCGGCGAGCTCGGCAGCGTCCGCTCGATGCGCAGTCCGGGCCGGACCCGGGCCAGACGGTTCTGCGCAGCGAGGAGGTAGCGTCCGTTCGCCCCGCGCCGATCGGCGATTTCCGGATGGCGGTGAACTTCGTTCTCCAGTCGGGCGCCAACCGCTGCGGCCGCTGCGGCCGTGCGGGCCAGGATGGCGGACACCCAGAGGGCGGCAGCCCACTGCTCGCCCAAGGGGAGCGCGAGCGCGCGAGCCAGGTCGTTTCCCGCGGCCGGGTCGGCACGGTCGTGACGGAGAAGAGCGGAAGCAAGGAAGACGATGACCTCGTAGCGTCCGTCTGTGGATGGTTCGGCGTGCGCGCGCGCAAGCCACAACTCGGCGAGTTGCAGGCGGCCCTTTTCGGCGTGATGCCAGGCGATGTGTCCGGCCGCTCGGCGGGTGATGACCGACTGCTTGGTGAACAGGGCCAGGTCGTACGCCTCTTCGTACTCGGAAAGGGCGCCAGGAGCATCCGCTGCATCGAGCGAGCGGCCCCACTGGAAGCGCAGATGCGGGAGGGAGTGGGTCATGGGGCTGCGCGCCGCGTCCGAGAGGCTGCGCAGTTTCGCCTGTGCTGCTTCGGCCGCCTCGCGGGCCTCGTCGAGCCGGCCGTTGGTCCGGGCGCCGGCGGCCTGCCCGGTGAGGAGGATCAGGGTTGCGAGGTCCGGGTCGTCTTCCCGTTCGACCGACGGGATCAGCCTGCCTTCGTAGAAGAACCGCCGTGGGTCCCCGCCGATGCTGACGTTCTGCAGATAGTTCGCGGCCACCAGGAGCCCGGGATTCTCGACGAACGCTTCGCCGGGAAGCCGCTTGATCGCGGTCAACAACTGTTCCGGCGCAATGCTGGCGAACTGATCCCAGTTCTTCTCGATGACCGCCGCCGCTTTCTGCCACCCTTCACGAGCGGCGACCTCGCGGACCAGCGCTTCCAGGCGACGGGGTTTTTTTCTGGCATCCACTATCAACGGATCGGTTTCGACGTTTTCGTCGGTCATTCGGCATTCACCCGATCAGAATCTCACCATTGCCAGTATTGCCATCGCCGAGGGACCGGTGGCCCGGGGATACGCTGCCCCAGCGTGCACCGGACGGCCCTTCACACCTGCAAAGGCGACGGCACTCCGCACTATTCCTGTGCCCCATTCGGGGGTCACAAGGGAGTGAGTTTCGGGCGCTCGGGGTGGGATTCGTTCACGGTGGCAGACAACGGCGTGTCGGCACCGATTAGCTGTGAGCTGGCCGAATGGTCTCATGCCGCTGATCGATAGGGGAACAAGCGTGCGCTGGTTGAAGAAAGCCTTCCGAGGTGGAGGCGGTAACACGCTGACGATGAAGTGGCCGGGGCGCACAGCAGCGACCACTGTCGTGCTCGCTGTCGTGGCGGCGACGATCAGCGCGGGCTGGGTCTCCGTCGGCTCTGCCGAAACGGCACAGGCCGTACCCGGCACACCAGGCACCGCGCAGGCGCCGACAGTCGCGTTCCAGGAGAACTTCGAGAACGGCGTCGGCAACACGCCTGTCGGCCTGGCCGCGTACACCGGGGCGACCGGGCAGAAGTACACCGCCGACGCCGTGTGGCTGGCGAACTGCAACGGTCAGGTCCGCAACTACAACACGCCCTCGACGACCCTGGGCAACTGTCAGATCGAGAACGACTCCGCCAACCTCAACCAGCTGGCATACGCCCTGGGCGTCCACGGCGGCTCCGCGACTCCGGGCGCCAACCACGCCGTCACCGCGTACACCGAGAACACCCCGGGAGCGAACGCCACCGAGTTCCAGACCGCGACGAACATCCCCCTTGCTTCGTCCTCGGGCCGGTTCCTCACCTTCAGCGTCGACACCGCCGCCGTGAACTGCCCGCCGGTCGCGTCCGCGCCGCTCTATCAGTTCGCCTTCCTCAACCAGGCAGGCGCCGCCACCAACGTCGGCGGCCAGCTCAACGCATGCTCGTCCGGCACGACCGTCGCGGTCCCCGCGAGTGGCTCTGTCGCCGCGAAGTCGGTCAACGTCGGCACGTACACCTCGAACGGGTCGCTGCTGTTCACCGGCTCCAGCCTCGGCATCCGCATGCAGAACGCCAACGGCTCCGGCGCCGGCAATGACGCCGCGTTCGACAACATCCGCATCCTCGATGTCACCCCGCAGCTGGACAAGGCGTTCAGCCCCACCAATATCGAGATCGGTCAGTCGAGCACGCTGACCTTCACCGTCACCAACACCTCCGAGCTCGCGGCGAAGAACGGCTGGTCGTTCACCGACAGCCTGCCGTCCGGCCTGACCGTCGCGAACCCGGCAGGCACCACGACCACCTGCGCCGCCGGCACGATCACGGCAGCGGCGGGCGGCACCGCCATCACCGCCGGCGGCAACCTCAACGCAGGCCAGACCTCGTGCACGTTCACGGTGAAGGTCACGGGCGTCGACGCGGGCAGCTACACCAACGGACCGGGCAACGTCACCGAGACCGGGCTGAACCCGCCGGGCGACACGACGCTGACGATCACCGCGCCGACGGTCGGATGTACGACCGACCCCGTCATCTTCAACACCGGGTACAACGCAGCGACCGGCAGCCAGATGGCGGACGGCGCCGCGGACCAGCGATGGACCGTCGCGGGTGGCTTCGACGGCCTGAATCACGTGACCACGACGACCGCCCCGACCGGTCCGTCGGCTGCGGCTCTTCCCCCAGCGGGCACGACCTTCGCTCCGGCGTATGCGGGCAAGGTCAACAATCTGTGGGCGTCGAGCCAATCCGGAAAGTCGCAGTGGATCACCGCTGACTACGTTCCTCCGGCGAACGGCGTCAACCAGTCGACCGGATACGGCGACTGGTACTACCGGTACCAGTTCAATCTCGATCCTGCGGTCGACCCCTCCTCGTTCCAGCTCGACATGTCCTGGCTGGCGGACAACAGTGTCGCCGGCGTCTGGGTGAACAATGTCGCGCAGACCGGCGCGAACCTGCCGCAGAGCCCGAACAACCCGTACACGGGTGGCGGCTTCCTTGCCGGTGCTGCCGCGACCACGTCCCTGCAGGGCAACTGGCAGACGGGGCTGAACACGATCCTGGTGCAGATCAAGAGCTACTACGTCGCCGAGGGCTTCAACGCTGAGGTGCGCTCGACCGCGCTCTGCCCTGACCCGTCGTACACGGTGTCGAAGTCCGCTTCGGCCACGTCCGTGCAGCCGGGTGGGACCATCACGTACACCGTGAACGTCACGAACACCGGAAACGTCGCATACACGGCGGCGAACCCGGCGTCCTTCACCGACAACCTCTCCGGCGTGCTCGATGACGCCGCATACAACGGCGATGCGACCGCAGGCGCCACGGTCACCGGGAACACCCTGTCCTGGTCCGGTCCACTCGCGGTCGGGGCCACCCAGACGATCACCTATTCGGTGACAGTCCGCAACCCCGACAACGGCAACCACATCCTGAGCAACGCGGTGGTCCCCGGCACGGGCGGCAGCTGTGTCACTCCGGGTGACTGTGCGACGACGACCCCGGTCCAGTCCTTCAGCGTGACCAAGACGGCCGACACCAACCAGGTCATCCCTGGTGACGCCATCACGTACACGATCACGGTCACCAACACCGGACAGGCCGACTACACCGCCGCCAACCCGGCGTCGTGGTCCGACGATCTGACCGCGGTGCTCGACGACGCGACATACAACGGTGACGTCACCGGCGGTGCGACATACGCAGCTCCCACCCTGTCGTGGTCTGGACCGCTGGCGATCGGCGCGACGGCGACGTTCACGTACTCCGTCACCGTCAACTCCCCGGACACGGGCGACCAGAAGCTGCACAACGCGGTGGTCACCACCAACGGGGGCACCTGCCCGGCCGGTTCCACCGACCCGGCCTGTTTCGTCGACATCCCCTCCGGCTCGTACACCGTCGCCAAGTCGGCCAGCACCACCTCGGTGCTGCCCGGCGACACGATCACGTACACGGTGACGGTCACCAACACCGGCGACAGCGACTACACCGCAGCCGAGCCTGCATCGTTCACCGATGACCTCTCGGGTGTGCTCGACGATGCCGCATACAACGGCGACGCCAGCAACGGCGCCACCGTGACCGGCACGGACCTGACCTGGTCGGGCCCCCTCGCCATCGGGCAGACGATCACGGTGACGTACTCCGTCACCATCGACGACCCGGACACGGGCGACAAGTCGGTGAAGAACACCGTGCGTCCCACCACCGGCGGCGGCAGCTGCGATCCGGCTGGAGAGTGCACCACGACCACACCGGTCCGCACCTTCACGGTCGCCAAGTCCTCGAGCCCGGCCGGGAACGTGCATCCGGGCGACACGGTCACCTACACGGTGACGGTCACGAACACGGGCACCGGCGACTTCACCGCCGCGGACCCGGCCTCGTTCACCGACGACCTGTCGAAGGTCCTCGATGACGCCGCGTACAACGGCGACGCCAGCAACGGTGCCACCGTGACCGGCAGCACACTCACCTGGTCGGGCGCATTGGCGGCCGGTGCAACGGCGACGATCACATACTCGGTGACCGTGAAGGACCCGGACACCGGCAACAAGGTGCTGACCAACGCGGTCGTGCCCGGCGACGGCGGCAGCTGTGCCACGACCGGCAGCTGCGCGACCACGAACGACGTTGCGTCGTTCACGGTCTCGAAGACCGCCAGTCCGACGGGATCCGTCTCCCCGGCTGGCAAGGTCACATACACGGTGACGGTGACCAACACGGGTGCTGTCGCATACACCGCCGCGGCCCCGGCGTCGTTCACCGACGACCTGTCGGCGGTGCTGGATGACGCGACGTACAACAACGACGCGAACAACGGGGCGACATACGCCGCTCCGGTCCTGAGCTGGTCCGGCCCCCTCGGCGTCGGTGCGACGACCACCGTCACGTACTCGGTGACCGTGGGAGCCGCAGGATCCGGTGACGGCAGGCTGACGAATGCCGTCACCCCCACCCCGGGCACCGGCGGCGGGTGCGACCCAGCGGGCGAGTGCACGACCACGACCCTGCTGAAGGCGTTCAGCCTGTCCAAGGCGGCCAGCTCCACGACCGTCCACCCCGGCGACGTGGTCAGCTACACGATCACGGTCACCAACACCGGTCAGACGGCGTACACGGCGGCGGCCCCGGCGTCGTTCACCGACAACCTGACGGCCGTGCTGGATGACGCCACGTACAACGGCGACGCCACCAACGGCGCCACATACACGGCGCCGACCCTGGCCTGGGCTCTCGCGATCCCCGTCGGCGGAAGCGTCACGGTCACATACTCGGTGACGGTGAACGACCCGGACACCGGTGACCACACGCTCAGCAACGCTGTCGTGCCCACCGGGCCGGACGGCAGCTGCGCCCCGGGCGACTGCACCACGGAAACTCCGGTGCAGTCCTACAGCGTGACCAAGTCCGCGAACACCAGCACGGTGGTCCCGGGCGGCGTGATCACGTACACGATCACCGTGACCAACACCGGCAAGGCCGACTACACGGCCACCGGGCCGGCCTCGTGGACGGACGACCTGACCCAGGTGCTGGATGACGCCACATACAACGGCGACGCCACCAACGGCGCCACGTACGCGGCCCCGACGCTGTCTTGGTCGGGCCCCCTTGCGGTCGGGGCGTCGGAGACGTTCACGTACAGCGTGACGGTGAACGACCCGGTGACCGGTGACCAGAAGCTGCACAACGCAGTGGTCACCCCGCCGGACGGCGGCTGTGCCGTCGGTTCCACCGACCCGGCGTGCTCGGTCGACATCCCGTCAGGCTCGTACACGGTGGCCAAGACGGCCAGCTCCACCACGGCCGCGCCCGGTGGCGTCGTGACGTACACGGTCACTGTGAAGAACACCGGAAGCGTCGCATACACCGCGGCGAAGCCGGCCTCCTTCACTGACGACCTGTCCTCGGTGCTCGATGACGCCACCTACAACGGTGATGCCAGCAGCGGAGCCGTGTTCGCAACGCCGAACCTGACCTGGTCGGGTCCGCTCGCGGTCGGCCAGACGGTCACAGTCACGTATTCGGTGACCGTCAACAACCCGGATGCCGGCGATAAGACGCTCACCAACGCGGTGCGACCCACCGGCGGTGGAGGCGCCTGCGATCCGGCAGGAGAGTGCACCACGACGACGAACGTCCAGTCCTTCACCGTGGCCAAGGCGTCGAGTTCGACCAGCGCTGCCCCTGGTGACGTGATCACGTACACGATCACCGTCACCAACACCGGAAGCGCGGCCTTCACCGCCGCCAAGCCGGCCGTCTTCACCGACGACCTGTCCTCGGTGCTGGATGACGCCACATACAACGGCGACGCCAGCAACGGTGCCACCTACAGCGCACCGACGCTTGCCTGGGGGGTTGCGATCCCCGTCGGTGGCACGGTCACGGCGACATACTCGGTCACCGTGAACAGCCCGGACACGGGCGACCACGAGCTGAAGAACACGGTCGTCCCCGGGACGGGTGGCGAATGCGACCCGGCCGCGTCCTGCACCACCAACGATCCGGTCGCCGGATTCACCGTGAAGAAGACGGTCGACAAGGCCAACGCCATGCCCGGCGCGACCGTGACGTACACGATCACGGTGAGCAACACCGGCAAGGTCGACTACACGACCGCCAACCCGGCCTCCTTCACCGACGATCTGTCCAAGGTGCTGGACGACGCCACATACAACGGCGACGCAACCGGCGGCGCGACCTACGTCAAGCCGGTGCTCTCCTGGTCCGGTGCGCTCACGGTCGGATCGACGACGGCGGTCACATACTCGGTGAACGTCAACACGCCGGACACCGGTGACAAGGTGCTCGCCAACGCGGTCGTCACACCGAACGGCGGCAACTGCATCGCCGGATCGGACGGCACGGGATGCTCGGTGAAGACCACGATCGGCGACCCGCCGGTCGCGGGCCTCGCGCACACCGGTTCGACGCTCGCCGTCCCGGCGATCATCGTCGGCGCGTTCCTGGCGCTCGGTGGAGCTGCGCTGGTGTTCTTCAGCCGCCGCCGCCGTACTGCTTCCACCAAGCAGTAGCCGAAACACAGTCCTGGGTGGGCCCCTCGGGCGGGGCTCACCCAGGACCATGCGCCCTCCTCCGCGCATGCCAGGAGGACCCGACCCGTCTGTCGCATGCAAAGGAAACCCGATGCGCACCATCTCCCGAACTCTTCTCGCAACTGCGATCGCGGTCGCGCTGCTCCCCACAGCCGTCATACCCACCTCGCCCGCGCGCGCGGAGGAGCCCGCCGCGCAGCTCTCCGTCACGCTGACGAACAGTGAGAAGACGGTCACGACGGGCGACAAGGTCACATACACGGGGCACGTGAAGAACCTGGGCGCCGCGGAAGCAGCCGTCACGATCGCCCTCGAGGCGCCCGGCTACCTCGAGCTCGGCGCGACCACCGGCGCGACTGTGGACAAGAACACGGCGACCTGGACGCCGACCATCGCACCAGGAGCGGACAACTCCTTCACCATCAGCGCCACGATCGGAAAGATCCCATCGACCGAGCGGCGCGTCACCGCGGTGGCCAGCGTCTACGTCGGAGACGGCAAGAAGCCCGTCGTCCGCACGGCCGACGCCAGCTTCATCCAGGGCGTGAAGGACACGCCCCACCAGAAGCCGGCCCGAGCAGCCGCCACCCGCAGCGCCCCGACCGTGCTCCCGTGGATCATCGGCGGCGGCATCCTCCTGGTCATCATCGCCGCTGCCGCGATCGTTCTCACCGTGCGCAACCGCACGCGCCCGCGACGCGGGACGCAGAACTAGACATGAGCGTGGGGGTACGCTCCCTGGCCGAAAACCTCGAGCTGATCGTCGAGCTGCTCCACGCTGCCGCCACTGCGGAGAACCTCGCGCAGGGTCCGGGGCGACGGGTGGCGTATCGAACCACCAGGCACCTGCTCGGCGGAGCGGTGCAGCTCGGGCACACGAACGCGGCGATCGCCGCCTCCCTCGGCGCCAGCTCCAACTCGATTCGTCTCCGAAGCACCGTCGACGGTCTCATAACCGCCGAAGATTTCGCCGCGGTCGCAGGCATCCCCGAGGCTCACATCCTCCGCTGGGACCAAGCCGGCTTCATCCGGCAGGAGGGCCCGGACATCGGCGGGACTTGCGGATACCGCGCCTCCGCCCTCCTCGCAGCCTTCCTAACTCCTCCCCACGCGAGACACCAGTAACTGTCGCGAAACGCCCGGGATGCGCGACAGTTGCTGGCATCTCGCGGCCAGCTACATGGCGTGGCAGACGATCTCGTCGATGTGCGCGTACTGGTGCACGGACGCGCCGTCGGGGGCGGTGTAGGTGTACGGGACGCCGGCCTGCAGGGGCGCGGTGTCGGTGAGCTGGTCGATCGTGTCCTGGCCGGGTGCGTCGGCGAAGCCGACGACCACCTTCGCCGCCGGGCAGTCGCGCGGGGAGGTGAGGATGAAGGACCACCCGTCGCCCGCATACTGCACGCTGACACCGTCGTAGGCGGAGCTGTTGAGCGGGGCGGGCTCCCCGCTGCGCTGCGGGGCCGCCGCACCACCCGGCCCCAGCCCGAATACCGAGGTCGTGACGACAGCCACGACGGCGAGGAGCGCCATCACCCCCAGCACGCCGCCGAGCGACCACGCGACGATCGCGCCCGTCCGCGGCCGCGACGGCCCCCGCAGCAGCACCGCCCTGGCCTGCGTCAGTGCTTCGCGCCGCGCCGTGTCGCCCGGCCCGAGGGAGCCGACACGCCAGGTGTACACCCGATCGACGTCGTCGGCCGTCGCCGTGAGCGGCACCCCGAGCACGGATGCTGCCTCCTCCGGCGTCACAGCGTCACCCCGTCCACAACACCGTCGCCCGCAGTCCCGTAATCCGCCACCAGCGTCCGCGCCGCGCCGTCCAGCTCCACGACGCCGCCGTACGGCAGTATCCACTGCGGCCGCGTGTGCCCGAATGGCACGCCCGTGCAGACCACCGCATCCGGGTTGTACCGCGCGACCTCCTCGATGACGGTCGCGCTCTGCTCGGCCCGGTATGCGGCCCTGTCCGCCGCGGGCGGCACGTCGCCGAACGTGCTCGCGGGCGGCCGCGCGACGATCACGCCCGCCACCGCGCCGAGGATGCCGCGCTCGCCGAGGGCGCGCATCCATCGCCGGATCAGTCGAGCAGGAGGCACCTCTTCGCTCGTCTCGAGGATGAGCACCGCGCCGCGCAGCGCGTCGAGTGCGGGGAGCCGGTCGGCGACCGCCAGCTGGTCGACCACCTCGATGCATCCGCCCCAGGTGCGTCCGGTGACGCGCGCTGCGGGTCCGGCCCACACCCACGGTTCTGTGGTCTCGCGGTCGCCGTGGTCGGTCAGCGCGCGCGGCGAACGCCAGTCGATCCCGAAGTCTTCGGAGTCGCCTGGGTCGGTCACGTCGAGGCGGCCTCCGTCGAGCAGTGCAGCCCGCAGCGACGCCAGGTGGATGGGGTCGATGCCGGGTCCTGGGCCGAGGTGCACCTGGGTGGAACCGCCGTAGTACGCCTCGATCCCGAGGTGCCACATCCAGTTCAGGATGTTCGTGTTGTCGCTGTAGCCGAGGAAGATCGTGGGGTTCGCGGTGGCGAGGGCGGCGTCGAGATGCGGGACGACCGTGATCTGGTCGTCGCCGCCGATCGTCGCGATGATCGCCCGGATGTCCGGGTCGCCGAACGCGGCGTTCAGGTCGGCGGCGCGCGCCTCCGGTGTCGCGCCGAGCATCCGGGTGGTCGGGTATTCGACCGGCACCAGTCCGGTCGCCTCGGCGAGCCGTCGCATGGCCTGATCGTGCACCTCCGGCGCGAATCCCGGCGCGGCGA
The DNA here is from genome assembly GCF_051161895.1 of Leifsonia araucanica. NCBI lineage: Bacteria > Bacillati > Actinomycetota > Actinomycetes > Micrococcales > Microbacteriaceae > Leifsonia > Leifsonia araucanica. Next base: position 2,560,636 of record NZ_JBMBTW010000002.1, on the reverse strand, counting down.
ACGACGGGGACAGCACCGCGATCCTGTCGCCGGGCCGCAGCTTCCCGGGCGAGCGGAGCGAACTGATGACGCGGTCAGCCACGGCGCACCCAGTCCACTTCGTCCATCAGCAGGTCGATCCCGCGTCCGGCCGGCGTGTAGCCGAGCGACGTGGATGCGGTCGTGTCGAGCACGATCGGGTGCACCGTGCGCCACGGGTGGTGTCCGCGCTCGCCGTCGTCCGGCGCATCCACGAGGTCGAGCGCTCCCTGCCAGCCCACCCGCTCGCCGATCGCCCGCGCGATCTCTTCCGCCGTCGGCGTGTCCGGGTCGGCACTGTTCAGGATGCGCGTCCCCGGCGTGCCCGCGATGGCCTCGATGAGCGCGGCCGTGTTCGCCGCAGCGGTCAGGTGGTCGACGGACCGCCCACCCTCGGCCAGGTCGATCCGTTCGTCTCCGCGCAGCATCCGCTCGACGAAGTGCCGGCTGCGTGCATTGCGCGCCCAGCGCCCGTGCACCTTCGACGGCCGGATCACCGTGACGGGCAGTCCGCCGCTGAGCGCCGCCAGCTCCACGGCGACCTTCGACGGCGCGTACCCGTCGCGCGTGTACGGGTCGACGTCGTCGCCGGCAGGGGGAAGCGTCGGATTGTCTTCGCGCAGCGGAACGGCGAACCGCGGCGGCTCGTCGCCGTTGATGTGTCGCCCGTCCGCGTCGACGTAGACGGCCCTGGTCGAGATGACGACCGTGTGCGCGACCGAGCCCATCACGGGGAGCAGGCTGCGCACATCCCGTGCCGAGTAGGCCACCAGGTCGACCAGCAGGTCGGTGTCGTCGCCGACCAGCCGTCCGATCCCGGATGCGTCGGTCCGCGGCAGCGCATGGAACCGCACCCCGGCCTCGGCGAGTTCGGCCGGCATCGCCGCAGCGTCGCGACCGGTGACGTCGACCGTCCAGCCGCTCAGCGCGAGCCTCTCCGCCGTCGCGCCTCCGATGGCTCCCGTCCCGCCCAGCACGACCGCGCGCATCCACGTCCCCCGTTCGTCTCTGCACTGCAATCTACCGGTGCGCCGCCCCCACCCCTCACCGCGTGAGCTCGATCACCAGCTCCCGGTGCGTCGCCACCCGCAGTCCGGTCTGCACGAACCCTTCGCGCTCCAGCGGCAGCAGCCCCCAGCTGTCCGGCTGCTTCGGGGTCTCGGCGTCGACGTATTCGATCAGCCAGATGCGTTCGACGCCCTCCAGGTGGTCGCGCGCATCCGCCTGGTCGACCGAGTACGCGGCGTCGTGCCAGGTGTCGTTCTGCTGGTACGGGGTCTGGAGGGTCACGTCGACTAGCCCGGCGAACCCGGCCGGGTACGTGTGCATCGCGAGCCGGGGGCGGCGGGAGGGGCGGACCGATTCGTCGAAGACCACACCGTCTCCCGGATGCGCGTGGGCGCCGACCACCGCGCTCAGCTCGGCCCAGTCGCTGTCGTTCTTCGCGTAGGCCGTCCGCTGGCCGACATAGACCGGCACGATCAGGGCGAGCAGCAGCGCCCCCGCCGTGATCCCGGCCCACGCCCGCAGACGGAACAGCGAGCGCACCCCGCAAGCGATCAGGATCGCCGCCGCCGGCGCGCAGAACGAGACGTACCTGGCCGTGAATCCGGGGATCACCGCCTGCGCGGAGACGAGGATGACGGTCGGCACGACCAGCCAGGCCACGGCCAGGGCGAGCGGCGTCGGGGTGCTGCGGGTGAGCATCCACGTGTTGCGGACGCCGGACCGCACGCGCAGCAGCCACGGGATGCACACCGCCGCGAGCATGAGGGCCCACGCAACAGCGGCCACCCACCACGACCCGAACCAGAGCGAGCGGAACATCGTCTCGAACGAGGACTGGTCGGTGGTCGCCAGGTAGGAGATCTGGTTGCGTTCCAGCAGGCCGACGACGCCGAGGGGAACGGCGGCGAGCATCGCGCAGGCGACAGCCGCCGCCCAGCCGATCAGGGTCGCGCGTCGGACGCGGAGGGCGGCGAGGATCACCGCGTGCACCGCGACGAAGAGCGCCACGTAGAGGAAAACGTACGTGCCGACCGCGAGGAGCGCCGCGTAGCCGACCCACCAGCCCGTCCCGACCTCTCTGCGGTGCAGGATCTCCACCAGCAGCACGGTCAGCCAGGTGACGACGGCCGCGCTGAACGCGTACGACCGTGCTTCCTCTCCCATGTAGGTCACGCGCGGGAGGATCATGCACACCGCACCGGCCAGCACGGCCAGTCGGCGGCCGTCGAGGCGCCAGACGAGCACCACGACCGCGGCGGTCGTCAGCCCGACCGCGACGGCGCTCGGGAAGCGGAGGGCGAACGGCGACGTTCCGAACACGCTGATCCACCAGTGCAGGCCCAGATAGTAAGCGCCGTGCACGGCGTCCACATGACCGAGCATCGTGGCAAGCGACGGCAGGGAACGCTCCGCCGAGAGGAGGCTCGCCGCCTCGTCTCCCCACAGCGACGGGATCCACGACCCCGCAGCGGCGAGCAGCGTCGACAGGAGCCCGGCGACGGTGGCGACGAACCACAGTGAGCCGGTGAGCGGCCGCGCTCGGACAGGCGCTTGGCGCGTCGCGACGAGTGACACGGGGCGACCTCCCCTCTCACAGGCGAACCCTCACAGGCGAACTCTTCCCCTCAGCTCATCCTGTTGAGTCCCAGAATCCTCCAAGACGGAGGAATGCGCTACGAACCTGAGCGGATCGGCAGGGTGTTCAGGGTTGCAGCGTCGGCAGTGTCAATCTGAGCACCGTGCCCGCGTCGCTGGTGGCGGCGACATCGACGCTGCCGCCGGACCGCGCCGCGATGTCGCGCACGAGGGCGAGGCCGATGCCGAAGCTGGGACGGACGGGGGTGGGGCTGGTCTCCGACGCGCCCGCGCCCGCGCCCGCCGCGCCCGCCGACGCCTGCGGCGCCCGAGCGAACCGGTCGAAGATCCGCCGGGGGTCGATGCCCCGGATGCCCGTTCCCTGGTCGGCCACCGTCAACGTCACCGTCCGCACTTGCACCCGCACGGCGACGGTGATCGTCGACCCGTCCGGCGAGTGAGCCAGCGCGTTGTCGACCAGCGCCGTCACGCAGCGTTGCAGGCTCGCGGCGGGCATCGCGACGAGCGCGTCGTGCCCGGCAGGAGCATCCAGTCGCACGTCGATGCCGCGCGGCTCGGCGAGCACCCGCATCGCGTCGGCCGCGCGGTCGACGGCCGCGAGCACCGGTGTGGGGTCTCCGTGCGCATCCTGGACAGGCTCCGCGGCGAGCAGCAGGTCGTCGACGATGTCGATGAGGGCGCGCGCATCGGTGCGCAGCTCGGCGACGACCGGCGACGACGGGTCGTCGGGCGGCAGCGTGCGCTGCAGGATCTGCAACCGTGCGTCGAGCACGGCGAGCGGAGTGCGCAGTTCGTGGCTCGCATCCTGCACGAACGTCCGCTGCATCTGCAGTGCACGCCCGAGCGGGCGCACGGCCCGGCGGGTGATGATCAGGCTGGCCGCCCCGGCCACCGCGACAGCGAGCACGCCGACCACGACGAAAGCGATCATCGCCTCCGTGGTGTCGATGTAGATCTTGTGCTCACCGGGCCGCGGTTTCTCCGCCAGCTCGGCGGGCCGCAGCTGATCGAGCACGAAGAAGAACGCCACCCCGATCGCCGCGACCACGAGGGCCCCGGATGCGATGGTCAGCTGCACCCCGACCACACGGGATGCGCGCCGCACGGCCGTCGCGTCGACGTCCGTCGCCTCGACCCCGGCCCGACCGCCGCGCACTCCGGACGCGCCGCGCGCTCCGCGCCTCACAGCGCCCCCAGCCGGTATCCCTCGCCACGCACCGTGCTGATGAGGTCTTTGTCGGTCTTGCGCCGCACGTAGTGCACGTAGGTGTCCACAGTCCCGGGCTGCTCGTCGTTCTCGAACACCTCGCTCAGGATCTGGCGACGGCTGAACGTGCGCAGCGGGTTCTCCGCCAACAGGCGCAGCAGGGCGGTCTCCCGCGCGGTCAACTGGATGCGCCCGTCGTACGGCGAGTAGATGCAGCGGCTCTCCGGGTAGAACTGCCAATCGCCCACCGCGATCACCGGCCCCTCGCCCGTGAACGTGCGCGTGATGGCGCGCAGCCGCGCGAGCAGTTCGTCGAACTCGAACGGCTTCACGAGGTAGTCGTTCGCCCCCGCATCCAGCCCGCCGACGCGGTCGGCGAGACCCCCGAGCGCCGTCAGCATCAGGATGGGCGTGACGACGCGGCGCGCCCGCAGCGTCTCCACGATGGTCACCCCGTCCGTGCCGGGCAGCCGGCGGTCCACCACGATGGCGTCGAACGTCCCGTCGAGCCCGGCGCGCAGCCCGGCGTCGCCGTCGGCGATCAGCGTCACCTCATAGGTCTCCGCGAGCACTTGTTCGATCAGCGGGCCGAGGCGCTGGTCGTCCTCGACCAGCAGCACGCGCTGCCGTTCACGCTCCATGAGCGCTCCGCGCCCTCCTCACGGCGAGGACGACTCCGGTCAGCAGCAGTGCGACCCCGATGACGCCGATCACGATGCCGATCCACATGCCGGAGTAGTCGGCAACGGGGATGACCGGCATCGAGGTCCCGGCGTCGGTGTACTGGGTGTACGTGTTCACGGGGAGCGTCGGGATCGGGCCCTTCGAGATCACCACGATCGTGTCCACCGGTCTCGCCATCCAGGTCACGATCAGGCCGCCGATGGTCGCCAGCGCGCCCACCACCAGCAGCGCAGTGATGCCCTTGTTCCCCCGCACGGCTTCGATCATGCAGCGAATCTACATGTCCATCGTCCGGTCGCGCTCCCACGGCGTGAAGGGCGATCGACGGTAGCGTGATGGGATGGGCATCCACTTGGTCGGCGGCGGCAATGACCCGCGCTACGACATCGACGTGTACACAGGCTTCGTGATCGAGGCGGCGCAGCGTGCCGCGAGGCGCGAACCGGATGCGACGGCCAGGATCGCCGTGATCACGGTCCGCGAGGGCGGCGAGGCCGACCACGCCGCCCGGCTCGCGGAGGCGCTGACCACCGCCGCGGCGTCGGAAGCGGCCGGTGGCGTCAGCATCGAGCCGGTGATCGGCGCCTTCGCGGAGGGCCAGCTGGTCGACCCGAGCGCGCTGGAGGGCATCGACGCGCTGGTGGTCGGCGGAGGCCTCACCCCTGCCTACCTCGACGCCCTGCTCCCCTCGGCCCAGACCATCCAGGCGGCCGTCGTCGACGGGATGCCGTACCTCGGCTTCTCCGCCGGCGCGATGATCGCGCCCGATCGCGCCCTCATCGGAGGCTGGCGCATCGGCGGCGTCGAGGTCTCCCCGGAGGACGGCTCCGAGGAGCTGGACGAGGTCACCGTCGTCCCCGGACTCGGGCTCGTGGACGTGACCGTCGACGTGCACGCGGTGCAGTGGGGCAACCTCTCGCGGCTGATCGCGGCAGTGGATGCGCAACTCGTCGACGGCGGCGTCGCCATCGACGAGCACACGGTGCTGTCTGTCGGGTCCGGTCCGCTGCGCGCGGCCGGCGCGGGAACCGTGTGGGCGGTGACGCGGGGCACGCCGCACGTGCAGGTGCAGAGCATCCATTGATCGGGAGTGGCGCCGCGACGCGTGTGATCCCCGCCTCTTAGCGATTTCTGGGAACCGCAGCGCCAGAGTGTCCTGGTGCTGCGCAACAAAGTCCCCGAGGTGACCGCCCTGTTCTGGGTGGCCAAAGTGCTGACCACCGCGATGGGCGAGACGACCTCCGATTTCCTCGTGCACCGGATCGACCCTCCCGTGGCGGTCGCCGGGGCCGCCGTCGTGCTGGCCGTCGCCCTGGTGCTGCAGTTCGCGGTGCGCAGGTACATCTCGTGGGTGTACTGGTTCGCGGTGCTGATGGTGGCGGTGTTCGGGACGATGGTCGCCGACGTCATCCACGTGCAGTTCGGGGTGCCGTACCTGGTGTCGGCGACGGTGTTCCTGGTGGTCCTCGCCGTGGTGTTCGCGCTCTGGTACGCGACCCAGCGGACCCTCTCAGTGCACAGCATCAATACGCGGCCGCGGGAGTTCTTCTACTGGTGCGCCGTGCTCACGACGTTCGCGCTCGGCACCGCGGTCGGCGACCTCACCGCCGTCACCTTCGGGCTCGGCTACCTCGCATCCGGGGTCGTCTTCCTGGTGCTGTTCGCACTGCCGGGCGCCGCGTACCGCTGGTGGGGGCTCGGCGCCACGGCCGCGTTCTGGGCGTCGTATGTGCTGACCAGGCCGTTCGGCGCATCCATCTCGGACTGGCTGGCGGTGTCGCACGCGCGCCACGGGCTGGGCCTCGGCACCGGCCAGGTGAGTCTGACGCTGTTCGTCGCCATCATCGTGGTGGTCGGCATCAGCAGCGGCCGCAGCCGGATGCGCGTCACTGGGCTAACCCATAGCAACCCCGCAGCCCCTCCCCAGGAGAACTAAGAATCCGGCAAGAATCAGCCGCGATCGTTGGAAGCATGGAGATCAGACCATGACCGCGATCGCGACACCGCCCCCGGCGGCCGCTGCGGAGACGAGCCGTCCGGCCAGGCGCCACGGTTCGGTGACCGTGCGCGTCGTGCTGGCGGCGGGCCTCGTCGGCGTGCTCTGGCTGTGGTGGGTCGGCGTCCCGGCGGGCACTGCGCCCATCGCGCCCGCAACGCCCGCCAGCCTCGCCACCACCGTCGGCGAGCTGAGCGGGCTGCTCGGCGCATACCTGGTCTGCGCCCAGGTGCTCCTGATCGCGCGAGTGCCGTGGTTCGAGCGGGCGGTCGGGCTCGACCGGCTGGTCTCCTGGCACCGGTCGCTCGGCGCATCCGTCGTCCTGCTCGTGATCACGCATGTCGTGTTCATAGTGCTGGGCGCGGAGATCCTGTCGAAGACGATGCCGTGGGATGCGTTCGTCGCGATGCTGCAGGACTACCCGGACATGCTCACCGCCCTCGTCGGCACCATCGCGTTCCTCGCCGTTGGACTGAGCAGCGCCCGGCTGGTGCGCGCGAAGCTGTCGTACGAGGTCTGGTACTGGCTGCACCTGACCACCTATGTCGCGATCTTCCTCACCTTCCTGCACCAGCTGAGCGGAGGCACGCACTTCGTCGGGCAGCCGTTCGCGCGCATCCTGTGGATCGCGCTGTACCTGGGGGCCGCCGCCGCCGTGCTCACCTGGCGTTTCGTCCTGCCGACAATGGATGCGTGGCGGCACAGGATGCGCGTCGCCGCCGTGGTCCAGGAGGCCGAGGGCATGTCGAGCGTCTGGCTCACCGGCAACCGGATGCACGAACTCGGCGCGCGCGGAGGCACCTTCCTGAACTTCCGCTTCCTCGCCTGGGGCCACCTCCTCACGGCGCACCCGTACTCGGTGTCGCGCCTGCCCACGGACGGGTACCTGCGGATCACCGTCGGCGCGCTCGGCGACCACTCGACGCGCCTGTCCGGGCTGAAGAAAGGCACGCTGGTGTTCGCCGAAGGCCCGTTCGGGCACTTCACCGCGGACAGGGCGACCAGGCCGCGCATCCTGCTGATCGCCGGAGGAGTGGGCATCGGGCCGATCAGGGCGCTCGCCGAAGAACTCGTGGCCCGCGGGGCGCAGCCGGTGGTGCTCTACCGGGCGCACTCGACGGCGCACCTGGCGCTGGCCGCCGAGCTGCAGGCCATGCCGGGCGTCACGGTCGTGCCGGTGCCCGGCCGCCGCAGCGAACTCGGGTACGACCCGCTCGACGTCGAGCCGATGCAGCGGTTCATCCCTGCGCTGCGCGACTGGGAGGCGTTCATCTGCGGACCGCAGGGGATGGCCGACCGCGCAGAGCAGACCCTCCGAGAGCTCGGGATGCCCGGGCGCTTCATCCACCGAGAAGAACTGAGCATGTCATGAGCCAGAAGAAGTGGCGAGGAACCATCCTGTTCACGATCATCGTGGTGGTGATGGGCGGGACGATCGGCCTCAAGCTGTACGGGCTGGGGGAGACGCAGACCGCGACGACGGCGGCGGTGGCGGGGCGGACGAGCGCGGGAGCGAGCACGGGCACGGGCTCGTCGGGAACTACCGGCACCGGCAGCACCGGCACCTCCACCACCCCGACCCCGTCCGCGACCTCCACCCCCGCGACCGCGCCCGCCTCCGCCAGCACGGTCGTCACCGGCAGCACCGTCGACACCCGCTACGGCCTCATCCAGTTGCAGGTCACCTTCTCCGGCACGACGATCACCGCGATCACCGCCCTGCAGACCCCCGATCAGGATGGCCGCAGCGTCTCCATCAACGAGCAGGCGGTGCCGATCCTCACCCAGGAGGCGCTGGCCTCGCAGTCGGCGTCGATCGACACCGTCTCCGGCGCCACGTACACCTCCGAGGGCTACATGCGGTCCCTGCAGTCGGCGATCGACCAGCGGTGAGATACGTCGAGACGGTGATGGGCATCCCGATGTCCATCGACATCCGGGATGCGGAGGACAACGCGGCGGCGGACGCTGCCACCGCGGCCTTCGCGGTGCTGAGGGAGGCGGACGAGCGGTTCAGCGTCTACCGTCCGGACTCCGAGGTGAGCGCGGCCAACCGTGGCGAGCATCCATCGTCCGCGTTCAGCGACGAGCTGGCCGCCGTGATCGCGCTGGGCGAGGAGGCCGCGCGGGCGTCGGGCGGTGCGTTCCGCATCCGGAAGCCGGATGGGACGCTCGACCTCGACGGCGTCGTCAAGGGGTGGGCGGCGGAGCGCGCGGCCGAGGCGTTGCGCGACCACGGGATGCGCCGCTTCTGTCTGAACGCGGGCGGCGACGTGGTGGTCGGCGACGCTCCGGATGCTGCGCCGGCCTGGAACGTCGGCGTGCGCGAGCCCAGCGATCCCGACGCGATCCTGGCCGTGCTCGCTGCGGAGAACGCCGCCGTCGCCACGTCCGGTGCGTACGAGCGCGGAGCCCACATCGTCGACGGCCGCACGGGCGCGCCCGCCGCGGGACTGCTCAGCGCCACCGTCGTCGCGGACGACCTCACCACCGCCGACATCCTCGCCACCGCGGTCTTCGCCCTCGGCCGCCCCGGCGTCGACTGGGCGATCGGGCACGGCGCCACCGGCGTGCTCGCACTCACCGACAGCGGGCAGCTCCTCGTCTCCGGCACCATCGACTTCGCGCGGCCGTCGGCATGACCGGGCCCGCGACCTATACTGCGACAGTGAGCGGGATGCCCCGGGTGCTGGTAGCCGAGGACGACGCGCGCCTCGCCGGGATGCTGACCGAACTCCTCACCTCGGAGGGCTACGAGGTCGTCGTCGCCACGGACGGCCAGCGCGCCCTCCACCTCGGCCTCACCGAGGAGGTCGACGTCCTCATCCTCGACCGCGGGCTGCCCATCCTGGACGGACTGGATGTGCTCGGCCGCCTGCGCGACAACGGCGTCACCGTCCCCGTGCTCATCCTCTCCGCCCTCGGCAACGCCGCGCACCGGGTCGAGGGGCTGGACGGCGGAGCGGAGGACTACCTGGCCAAGCCGTTCGACATCGACGAACTGCTCGCGCGGCTGCGGGTGCTCAGGCGGAGGGGCGCATCCACCACCCCCGCTGTGCGGTTCCCGGGCGGGATGCTCGAGGTCGGCAACCGCACGGTCGTCACCTCCCGGGGCGACCGCGTCGTGCTCTCTGAACGCGAGTCCGCGCTGCTCGAACAGCTGGCGCGGCGGCCGACCCAAGTGTTCTCGCGCGCCGTGCTGCTGGACACCGTGTTCGCCGATGCGGACGACCCGGGAGTGGTCGACACCTACGTGCACCACCTGCGCAAGAAGTTCGGCCGCGACCTCATCGAGACGGTGCGCGGCCTCGGCTACCGGATGGGCTCGCTGTCGTGACGGGTGCAGTGTCGTGACCTCGCCCGAACGCACGGAGGCCCGCTCGGCGGCGACCAGGCTCGCGCTCCAGTTCACGGCGACCATCCTGGTGCTGTTCGTGGTGCTCGGTGCCGTTGTCCTGCTGGTCGTGTCGGCGGGGCAGACCGAGGCAGCCAAGCGCACGCTGGCCGACGCCTCCCAAGTCGACTCGGTGCACGACGCACCGCGCAACCTCCTCGTCACGGTCATCTCGCCGCAGGGCAGGGAGAGTTCGCCCGGCCTGCCGGACGGGCTGCCGGACGAAGCGGCGCTCGCGCGCGTGCAGGCGGGCCGCCCGGCAGAGACCTCCACCGTCGAGGCCGGAGGGCAGAGCTACCTCACCGTCACCGACATCCGCCGCGGGAAGGTGGTGCAGGTGTCGTACGGGCTGGGCGAACAGGCGGAGGAGCTGGGCCGGCTCCTCGGGGCGCTCGTCATCTCGGGCGTCGTCGCCGTGGTGGCCGGCGCGTTCCTCGCCGTCTTCTTCGCGCGCCGCGCCATGCGGCCGCTCGCCGACGCCCTCGCCCTGCAACGCCGGTTCGTCGCCGACGCGAGCCACGAACTGCGCACCCCGCTCACCCTGCTCAGCACGCGCGCCCAGCTGGTGCGCCGGCGGGCACGGGATGCGTCCCCCGCCGTCGACCAGGAGGTCAGGTCCGGCATCGACGAGATCGTCGACGACAGTAAAGCTCTCACCGAGATCGTCGAAGACCTGCTGATCGCGGCGGACCCCCGGCAGGCGGCGGAGGCGGAACGGGTGGACCTCGCGGCCGTCGCGGCGGCGGTGGCGCGGGCGGCGGAGGCGCGGGCCGCAGAACGCGGCGTGGTGATCGAGGTCGGCGACGCGGGGGAGCCCGCCGAGGTCTCCGGGACCCCGGTGTCGCTGAGGCGGATGGTGGTGGCGCTGGTCGACAACGCCGTCGATCACGCCGCATCCCGAGTGGTCGTCGACGTCGGGCGCGCAGGAGGGGACGTGGTGCTCACCGTCAGCGACGACGGCCCCGGATTCGCTGACGGCGCCGACCGCCGCGTGTTCGAGCGGTTCGCGTCGACGCGCGCCGCCGACCAGGCCGGCAGGCACTACGGCCTGGGTCTCGCCCTCGTCGCCGACGTCGTTGCCAGGCACGGCGGCACCGTCGCGGTGGCGAACGACGGGAAGGACGGCGGCGCAATCGTCACCGTCCGGCTCCCGGCCGACCTCAGAACGCGAACACCTGGCCGAACACGATCACCAGGATGAGGAACACGCCCACGATCCCGCCGATCACGCCCAGGGTGCGCTTCGACAGCTTGGCGATGCCGAACCCGACAAGGAACGGCAGGGCGAGGCAGCCGAGGGCGAGGATCCACCAGAACGCCTGAAAGCCGAACTGCGACGCCGATTCGAGGCGTCCGCCGAACAGCTTCTGCGTCGCGGGATGCGTGGCGAACGCGATGCACGCGGACAGCGGGTATGCGATCAGCACGGCGACGATCAGCCCGGCGAAGGCGCCCCACGCGCCCCGACCGACACCGGCACTGATGTCGAGCGTCTCTTCCTTGTGGGGTCCCTGCCTGCTCTTGGTGCTCATGCGCACAGCATAGGGGTCGGCGTCTGCGGCCGGGAAGGGACCTCCTGGCGCAGAGCGCACGGCAGGATTAGGCTCCGAAATGTCAGCCGCTTCGTCGAAGGAGGCCGGACATGGCTCTCGGCTCACCTCTGCACCACCCGCACGGCCCGTTCACCGACGGGTTTTTCCACAACCACGACTTCGACTACGACCTCCGCGTCGTGCTCGGTCACGCGTTCTCCGGGGCAGCGGACACCGGTGAGGTGCTCGCCGCGGTGGAGTCCGTCGGGGAGCGGGACCATGAGGCCTGGCTCGCCGCGTGGCTGGCGCTGGGCTCGCGGCTGCGCGCCGCCGGGGACGACCAGGCGGCTGCCGGGAACGACATCAGTGCCTCGCGGTCGTACCTCCGCGCATCCACGTATCTGGGTGCGGCGCTGAACGCGGTCGCCTCCCTGCCGTCGTCGGATGCGCTGCTGCCGACGTTCCGCGAGCACCGTGCGGCCTGGGACCGTTTCGTCGACACGACTCCCGTCTCGATCCACCGGGTGAACATCCCGTATGAGGGCACGTCGCTTCCTGGCTACTTCTTCCGGCCGTGGGGCACGGCAGGGTCGGGCCGGACGCTCATCATGAACAACGGCAGCGACGGCGCGATCAGTTCCATGTGGGCGAGCGGAGGCGCTGGAGCGTTGCAGCGCGGGTACAACGTGCTGATGTTCGACGGTCCGGGGCAGCAGTCGATGCTGTTCGAGCGCGGGATGCCGTTCCGTCACGACTGGGAGGCGGTGGTCACCCCGGTGGTCGACTACCTCCTCGGCCGCGACGACGTCGACCGAGACAAGCTGGCGATCTGCGGCATCAGCCAGGGCGGTTACTGGGTGCCCAGGGCGCTCGCGTTCGAGCACCGCATCGCGGCCGCCGTCGTCGACCCCGGCGTCGTGGATGTGTCGACCTCGTGGACCGGCCACCTCCCCAAGAGCATGCTGAAGCTCCTGGCCGACGGCGAGAGCGAGAAGTTCGACCGCGACATGGAGCTCGCGATGAAGTTCTCCCCGGATCTCGCCCGCACCTGGGAGTTCCGGGCCAGGCCGTACATGAAGGACAGCTATTTCGAGACGGTCAAGGCGGTCCTCAACTACCGCCTGGACAACGTCGCGTCCTCCATCACCACGCCGCTGCTGATCACCGAACCGGAGGACGAGCAGTTCTGGCCCGGCCAGTCCCGCCGCCTCGCCGAGCTGACGCCCGGCGTCTCCACCGTCGTCCCGTTCACCGCGGACGAGGGCGCCAACTTCCACTGCGAGCCGCTCGCCCGCTCGCTGGTCGACCAGCGCATGTTCGACTGGCTGGATGCGCGGCTCGGGTGACCCCGCGCCTCGCTACTCGAAGACCGGCGTCGTGAAGCGGCGCTCGTAACGGCGGATGCATCCGGTGTCGCGCGCGTACTGGAAGGCTGCGATGCACTCGGGGTCCGACGCTGCGGCTGTGCGGTACTTCTCGTACTCGGCCAGCGAGGGGAACGTGAACAGCGCGAACGCCTCGTCGCTGTCCCCTTCGCTCGGCATGAAGTAGCCGTGGTGCTGTCCGCCCAGCTTCTCGACCAGCCGGATCCACCGCCTGCCGTACTCGGTGAAGTCCTCGAGTTTGTCGGCGTCGATTTCGTAGCGCAGGTGAACGGTGATCATGCTCGGTCCTCTCGTCGGGCGTCGATGTCCAGGGTCATGAAGGCGCTGTTCGGGTCGTCCGTGTACGACCCGTACGGCCCGCACTCCACGAACCCCGCCTTGGCGTACAGCCGCCGCGCCGGCACGAAGAAGTCCATCGATCCGGTCTCCAGCGACACTCTCCGCACATCCCGTGCCCGCGCGTCGTCGAGCGCGTGGGCGAGCAGTGCGGCGGCGATCCCCTGCCCCCGCCGCTCCGGGTCGGTGCGCATGGATTTCAGTTCTTCGTGCCCCGGCTCGTCGAGCGTGGCGAGCGCGACCGTCCCCACCACGTCGTCGCCGTCGACCGCCGTCCACATCCGCACTCGCGGCAACTGTAGCCCGGCGAGGTCGAGCGCGTGCCTGCTCTCCGGCGGCGCGGTCGGCTCGAGGTCGTCGAGGTGCGCCTGCAGGAACGCGAGCAGGGACGGTGAGGCGAAGTCGGCGCGGATGATCGCGAGGGCGGCGGGCATGGGACGACGCTATCGCAGCGTGGCGGGGTGGATGCGCGCCGCTGCTCAGGGGCCTTGCGGCTCGGGGGCGTGGGTGTGCATCCTGACCCCGTCGTCGTTGAAGATGCTGATCACCTGCGCCGGCTTGCCGCCCGCTGCGGAGATGGCGTGCGGTGTGCGCGTGTCGAACTCGGCGGCCTCGCCGCGCGTGAGGGTGAGGTCCTGATCCCCGAGCCGCAGACGCAGTCGGCCGGCGAGCACGTAGATCCACTCGTACCCGTCGTGCACCCGCAGCTCGGGAAGCACGGCAACCGGTGGATACGTGATCTTGTACGTGTGCACGGGCGAGCTCTCCGGCGCGAGCGGAGCGATCACGAGCCCGTCGCGGCGGATCACCGGACGATGGATGCGCGGATCCCCCGCGTCGACACTGATCAGGTCGTCGACCCGGATGCCGAGCTGCCTGGTCAGCGGCAGCAGCAGCTCGAGGCTCGCCTGCCGCTTGCCGGACTCCAGCCGGGACAGCGTGCTCGCCGACATGCCGGCGCGGGACGCGAGCTCATCCAGCGTCCAGCCGCGCGAGCGCCGCACGATTCTCAGCCGCGCGCCCACCTGCGCCAGCTCGTCGCGCATCCACTGTCTCCCATCTTGCTGTTTCCGCAAACATCATTGCTATTCTCACATCTGTGGTCTGGACTGTCGAGATGAACACTGCAGACACCCCCACCGTTCGGGATGCGATCATCATCGGCGGCAGCGCGGCCGGCCTCTCCGCCGCACTCATGCTGGGCAGGGCGCGCCGCCGTGTGCTCGTCATCGACGCCGGCCTCCCGCGCAACCGTTTCGCCGATCACATGCACGGCGTCCTCGGCAACGACGGGACGCCGCCCTCGGAGTTCGTACGCACGGGCCGCGCGGAGGCCGCCGCATACGGCGTCGAACTCCTGGATGCCACGGTCGCCAGCGTGACTGACGGCGGCCCCACGGTCACGGTGACGCTCACCGACGGCCGCGAACTGCCGACGCGCGCCCTCGTGGTGGCGACGGGCATCACCGACGAGCTGCCCGCCATCCCGGGCCTGGCGGAACGCTGGGGCACGACAGTGCTGCACTGTCCGTACTGCCACGGCTGGGAGGTCCGGGATCGCCGCTTCGGCGTGCTGGCGACGTCGCCGATGGCCCTGCACCAGGCCAAGCTGGTGCGCCAGTGGAGCGACCACGTCACCTTCTTCTCCGCCGCCGCAGGCGAACTCGCCCCGGCCGACGAGGGCCGCCTGCGCGCGAGAGGCGTGACCGTCGTCACCTCCCCGGTCACGGAGGTGCTCGGCGACGGCCCCCAGGTCACCGGAGTCCGCACCGCAGACGGAACGCTGACCCCCCTCGACGCCCTCTTCACCGCCGGAGCACCCCGCCCGCACGACACCTTCCTGACCGGCCTCGCCCTGGCACGCACGGACTTCCCCGCCGACCTCGGCTCCTTCCTCACCGTCGACCAGGCGGGCAAAACCAGCCACTCCCGCATCTGGGCAGCAGGCAACGTCACCAACCCGATGGCCACCGTCCCGATGGCCGTCGGCGCCGGAGCCCTCGCGGGCGGCGCGGTGAATGGCGCGCTGGTGGAGGAGGACTTCGACGCGGCGGTCGGTGGGTGTTGACCAAACTCACTAACGCGTGTTAGTGTCCCATCACGCCCGCAGCTAACGCGGGTTAGTTTCCGGAAAGGACCACCGCGATGACGCGCCCCGTGACCATGAGCGACCTCGCTCGAGCGTTGGGTGTTTCGCGATCCGCTGTCTCGTTTGCGTTGAACAACGAGAACCAGGTGTCCGAGGAGACTCGCCGCCGCGTCGTCGAAAAGGCGGCGGAGCTCGGCTACCGACCGAACGCCGGCGCCCGCGCCCTGGCCTCGCAGACGACCGGTCTCTACGGACTGGTCACGGACATCGTCACCACCCCGTTCGCCGGTGACTTGATCGCCGGTGCCCAAGAGACCTTCTGGCGGCACGGCAAGTCCCTGATCATCGCCGGGACGAACACGCCGGATCATCCCGACCGGCGTTCCGTCGAGATGATGCTCGAGCACCGCGTGGGCGGAGTCCTCTTCGCGACGACGTGGAACCGCACGATCAAGGTCCCCAGTGTGCTGAGCGGCGTCCCCATGGCGCTGGTGCACTGCTCGGACATCGACGGGCACTATCCCTCCGTCCTCCCCGACGAGGTCGCCGGCGGATACGAAGCCGGCTCTCTGCTTGCCGACAGTGGCCGGAAGAGGATCGCCATGATCAATCTTCCCGAGGGCCTCACGGCAGCGGAGGGCCGACGCGTCGGCTTCGAACGAGCACTGAAAGACGCCGGCCTCGCCGTCGACCCCGCACTGATCGTCACCGGCGGCGCCGACGCGACCGACGGCTACCGGGCTGCTAAGCACCTACTGCAGCAGCCGCTCATCCCCGACGGGATCTTCTGTGCGAACGACCGCCTCGCGATGGGCGCCTACGACGCCATTCGCGAGGCCGGGCTGCGCATCCCCGAAGACATCGGGGTCGTCGGCTTCGACAACCAAGAACTCATCTCTAGCTTCCTTCGCCCCGCGCTGACCACCATCTCCCTCCCGTTCCGGGAGATGGGCCGGATCGGCGCCGAGCTCCTCATGCAGATGGAGCGCGGCGAGGAAGGCCCTCGCGAAACCGTCGTGGTCAACTGCCCGACCGTGATCCGAGAGTCCATCTAACACCGCAACACATCCCCCCTTCAAAGACGAAAGGCAAGCAATGAAACCCACTCGCACGCGCCGCTTCTGGCGCGCGTTAGTTCTCGGCGTGGCCCTCGCCGTAGGAGTCTCCGGCGCACTCGCCGCGTGCTCGTCCACGGCGAACAAGGGGTCCTCGCAGACCCTCCGGATCGCGGCGATCGGCAACGCGTCGTTCGTCCGCAACTTCAACCCGTTTTCGCCCACCGCGCTCGGCATGACCACACACGCCGTCTACGAGTCGATGATCGTCACCAACCTGGCCAAGGGCAACGTCGTGCCGTGGCTGGCGAAGTCGTACGACTGGAGTTCCGACGGGCTCAGTCTGACCTTCCACCTCCAGCCGGACGCGACCTGGTCGGACGGCCAGAAGCTCACCGCGGAGGATGTCGTCTACACCTTCGGGCTGGCGCGCAAGGTGCTCGGCCCGACCACGTTCGACTACGTGTCGAATGTTCAGGCCAAGGACCCCGCGACGGTCGTCTTCACTCTGAACCGGAAGTACACGCCGGGGCTCTACGAGCTCGGGCAGCAGGTGATCGTTCCCAAGCACGTCTGGGAATCGCAGAAGAACCCGTCGACCTGGCAGAACCCGGACCCGGTCGGCTCCGGCCCATTCACCCAGGTGACGAACTTCTCAGCACAGTCGTTCGACCTGCTGCGCAACCCGCACTACTGGCAGAAGGACAAGGCGAAGTACTCCGGCATCCGGCTGATCGCATACTCGGGCAACGACGCGGCGAACATCGCCGGCATCAACGGCCAGCTCGACTGGGGTCTTGGCTACATCCAGGACGTCCAGAAGACCTACGTGGACAAGGACCCCAAGTACCGTGGCTACTGGTTCCCGCCGGTCGGCTCAACCATCGCCCTCACCCTGAACACCACCGTGGCCCCGTTCGACGATGCCAACGTGCGCAAGGCGATCAGTATGGCCATCGACCGCAACGAGGTCGTCAAGACCGGTATGAGCGGTTACGCCCACCCCGCCGACTGTACCGGCCTCAGCGACGCATACAAGTCCTGGCGCGATGCAAGCATCGCCGACAACTGCACCTGGACCAAGAAGGACGTCGAGGCCGCCAACACGCTGCTCGACGACTCCGGCTACCCCAAGGGCTCGGATGGTATCCGCACCGACAAGGCCGGCAAGCCGATCAGCTTCACCATCGGCGTCGGTTCGGCCTCGACCGACTGGATCTCGGTTGCCCAGGTCATCTCCCGCAACCTGAAGCAGATCGGCGTGGACGCCAAGCTGAACGTCAAGGACTGGTCGCAGATCAACACCGCACTGTTCGGCGGAACGTTCACCGGCAATATCGCCTGGAGCCAGGCGGGCGTGACGCCGTTCGAGTACTACCGCAGCGCCATGTCCTGCCAGACGGTCAAGCCGGTCGGCGAGCAGACCTCGCAGAACTTCCAGCGCTACTGCAGCAAGGAAGCCGACGAGCTGCTCAACCAGTTCGCGGCCGCCACCTCGGAGAGCGAGCAGCACTCGATCATGAACAAGCTGCAGGCCCTCTACAACCAGCTGGCCCCGACCGTTCCGCTGTTCCCGGGCCCCGAC
Organism: Leifsonia araucanica; assembly: GCF_051161895.1. NCBI lineage: Bacteria > Bacillati > Actinomycetota > Actinomycetes > Micrococcales > Microbacteriaceae > Leifsonia > Leifsonia araucanica. Next base: position 2,542,751 of record NZ_JBMBTW010000002.1, on the reverse strand, counting down.
TGGGGGATCTACAACAGCAAGAACTTCACCGGCTGGCCCAGCGAGAAGAACCCGTACGCGACGCTCTCCCCGGGTGAGTCGAGCACCGTTCTCGTGCTGACCACCGTGAAGCCGCGCGGCTGAACACCCGGGGTGCCGCGGTCGCCCCCCCGGCCGCGGCACCCTCCCCTCTTCGCCCATATCGAAACAGAGAGACAACGATGACCCGCTTCTACAAGCCCGTCGGCGCCCGACTCGGAGACACCATCCCCTTCTACTGGGACGGCGTGTACCACGTCTTCTTCCTCAAGCGCCTCGCCGACGACACCCACGACCGGGTAGAAACGGACTGGTGCCACATCTCCACCACCGACTTCGTCGACTTCGTCGACCACGGGGTCGCCATCCCGAAGGGCGGCGTCAGTGACCCCGACTTCTCCGCCGCCACGGGCAGCGTCATCCGCGTCGGCGACGAATTTCACGCCTACTACACCGGGTTCCGAAAGTGGGACGGCACGAGCGCTGGACGGCACCAGACGGTTCTTCGCGCCCGCAGCACCGACCTGATCACCTGGACCAAGGACACGGAGTTCGCGTTGGTGTCCGATGAGGGCCACTACAACGCTGACGAATGGCGCGACCCGTTCGTGTTCTTCAACACCGAACGGCAGCGCTACCAAATGCTGGTCGCCGGTCAGACCCTCACCGGGCCTGTCCTGCGCCGCGGCGCCACTGTGCTCGCAGAATCCGAGTCCACCGACGAATGGACCATCAGCCCTGAGCCGTTCTGGGCTCCGGGCATCTACTCCATGCACGAGTGCCCCGACCTGTTCCGCATGGGCGACTGGTGGTATCTCGTCTACTCCACACTCACCGACCGCACCGTCACCCGCTACCGCATGAGCCGCACACTCGACGGCCCGTGGATCAGCCCCGCAGACGACGAGCTCGATGGACTCGGGCTCTACGCGGCCAAGACGATCTCCGACGGAGCCAACCGCTACCTCGTCGGGTGGGCGACCAATAACACCGCCGGTCAAGACGGAGCCGGGTGGCTCTGGGGCGGCAACCTCGTCGTCCACGAACTCGTCCAGCAGGACGACGGACGGCTCCTCGTGAAGCAGCCAGAGATCAGCCGCGCCGTGCTCGAGAGCCGGGCGCAGTCACGGACCCCGCTGCCTGCGAAGCAGGTCGGTTCGGCGAACGGGTTCGCGACCAGCACGATCGCCTGGCTGCCTCACGCCGGGATGATCGACATCACCCTCACCGCCGAGCCCGAGACGAAGGCCTTCGGCATCGAGTTGCGCACTACACCGGAACGAGACCACGGCTACTCCGTCACTTTCGAACCGACGCTCTCCCGAGTCCTGGTCGACCGCCTCGACCGTTTCGGCGCCGACCGCCCATACGACGTCCGCCCATACACCGGCGGCTCGAAAGTGCAGCTGCGCATCGAGACGCAGGGCGAGCTCTACGTCATCTACATCAACGACGAGCAGGCGATCACGCTCCGCGGCTACGACCGCACCGGAACCGAGTTCGGTGTCTTCGCCACCGAAGGCGAAGTGGCCGTCTCCGACGCGGAGCTGACCGTCATTCAGCAGGACGAGGAGGTCCAGCGATGAACAACGACTGGGTCAATGACATCCAGGAGCGGATCAAGCGTGGCGAGCAGTCCGCGTCGATCACCGCCGAGAACCCCACCGGCGCACGTGGCGCCGGTGGGCAGACATCCTCCCCGCTTGGTCCCGGTCGTAAAGGACGTCCGTGCATCACCCTTCCCGCCGGGGAGACCACCGAGCTCGCGAACATCGACGGAGCAGGCACCATCCGCCACATCTGGATGACCGTCGCCACCCACACAGAGGCCGTCGGATTCGTCCTCCGGGACCTCGTGCTGCGGATGTACTGGGACGGATCGGAGACCCCCTCCGTCGAAGTCCCGCTCGGCGACTTCTTCTGCAACGGCAACGGCGAGCGTGCCCTGGTCACGTCCGACCTGGTCGTCGTCGCACCGACCGGCGGCATGAACGCGTACTTCACCATGCCCTTCCGCGATGGCGCCAGGATCACGATCGAGAACCAGCACCCGGTGGATGTGGGCGGCCTGTTCTACCAGATCGACTACCTCAGCAGCCCGGACCCCGAAACGGTCGCCGACCTGCGCTTCCACGCCACCTGGCGCCGCGAGAACCCCACCACGATCGGTGAGGACTTCACCATCCTCGACACCGTCCACGGCCGCGGCGCCTTCCTCGGCACCTATCTGAACATCGTCGCCCTCGAGCGGTACTGGTACGGCGAGGGTGAGGTGAAGTTCTTCATCGACGGAGACGCTGAGTACCCGACCATCTGTGGCACCGGCACCGAGGACTACTTCGGCGGCGCCTGGGCGTTCCAGGACCGGCTCTCCTCCGAGACGGAGCCCGAGGTCCTGACATTCTCGGCTCCGTACTGCGGCTACCCCACCTATTCGACCAACGACACCTCGCAGCAGGCGGTCTACTCCACCGCGATGGCGCCCGTGCACGGGATGTACCGGTGGCACGTGCAGGACCCGATCCTGTTCAGCGAGAACCTCCGTGTGACCGTCCAGCAGATCGGCCAGGTCGGCCCGGACATCGTCGAGCGCTCCGATGACGTCGCGGCCGTCGCCTATTGGTATCAGACGCCGCTCGCCACCGACCGCACCCCCATCGCCTCGAGAGAACTGAGGAGGCCGCGATGATCTTCGTGCTCCGCCGATTGGGCTACTACCTGATCGCTTTCTGGGCGTCTCTGACGCTGAACTTCCTGTTGCCCCGACTGATGCCGGGCGACCCGGTCGGCCGGATGCTCTCCTCCATGAATGGCACCCTCGACGACTCCCAGGTCGCCGGCTACCGGCACCTGTTCGGCCTCGACAACACACCGGTCTGGCAGCAGTACTTCCGCTACATCGGCGACGTCTTCACCGGCAACATGGGCATCTCGATCTCCAAGTTTCCCACCCCGGTGAGCACTGTCATCGGATCGCAGATCGGCTGGACCATCCTCCTGGGCGGCACAGCGCTGATCATCGCGGTGGTCCTCGGCAACCTGCTCGGCGTGTTCGCCGCGTGGCGACGCGGTGGCGCCCTCGACTCGCTGCTGCCGCCGATCCTGGTCTTCGTCGGCTCGTTCCCGTACTTCTTCGTCGCCATGGCGGCGCTCTACATCTTCGGCGCGGCCCTCGGCTGGTTCCCGATCGGGCAGGCGTTCACCCTCGGCACCACCCCCAGCTTCTCGTGGGACTTCATCGGAGACGTCCTCTACCACCTCGTGCTGCCGGCGGCGACCATCGTCATCGTCACCATCGGCGGGTGGATGCTCGGCATGCGCAACACCATGATCGCGACCGCCGCCGAGGACTACATCACCATGGCCCGTGCCAAGGGCCTCAAGGAAGGCCGGATCATGTTCCGGTACGCGGCCCGCAACGCGATGCTCCCCTCGGTCACCTCCTTCGGCATGTCGATCGGCTTCGTCGTCGGCGGCGCCCTTCTCACCGAGGTCGTCTTCGCCTACCCCGGCATCGGCTACCAGTTGCTCACCGCCGTCCAGGCGCTGGACTACCCGCTCATGCAAGGCATCTTCCTCAGCATCACGGCCGCCGTCCTCGTGGCCAACTTCCTAGTCGACATCGTGTACGTCCGGCTCGACCCGCGCGTGCGAGTGAGGTGAGATCATGACCATCCCTGACCAGCTCCAACCCCTCATCGACGAGGAGATTTCGGAGTCCGAGACCAGCCGGGACGCCCCGGCGGCCCAGCGTCGTCGCGGCAGCCTGGTGCACCGGCTCCTGCGGGACAAAAAGGCGATCTTCGGCGCCGTCGTCATCCTGATCTTCGTCCTCCTCGCCCTGCTCGCACCGGTGCTCTTCCCCGGCGATCCGACCAACCCTGTCGCGAGCGGGTCCAACCCGCCGTCACCCCAGTACCTGCTCGGGACCACGGCCAAAGGCGAAGACGTCCTGGCACTGACCTTGTGGGGATCTCGCAGCTCCCTGGCGATCGGATTCGCAGTCGGACTCGTGGCGACCCTGGTCGGCCTGATCGTCGGTCTCGCTTCTGCCTACTTCGGCAAGGCCGTCGACGACGTCCTCTCGGTGGTCACCAACATCTTCCTGCTGATCCCCGGCCTGCCTCTCCTGATCATCCTCGCCGCGTTCCTCCCACCCGGCCCCGGGACGATCGTCCTGGTCCTGGTCGTCACCGGCTGGGCAGGCTCCGCCCGCGTCATCCGGTCCCAGGCCTTGTCCCTCCGCGGTAAGGACTTCATCGACGCCGCCATCGTCACCGGCGAACGACCCGGCTACGTCATGTTCCGAGAGATCCTCCCCAACATGGCCTCCGTTGTGATGAGCACCTTCCTCGCCTGCGTCATCTTCGGCATCGGCGCCCAGGCTGGCCTCGAGTTCCTCGGGCTCGGCGACCTCGCCTCCGTCAGCTGGGGCACCGACCTCTACTGGGCGAACAACGAAGGCGCTCTCATCACCGGCGCCTGGTGGACCTTCGTCCCGGCCGGTACATGCATCGCCCTCGTGGCGTTCGCGCTGGCGATGATGAACTACGCCGTCGACCAGATCACCAACCCCCGCCTCGCGCGACACAAGAAGGCGAAGAAGGCATGACCACCCAACACGACGGCGTCATCCTCGACGTCCAGAACCTCTCCATCGCCTACGACACCGACGACGGCCAATTCCTCGCTGTCGACGACGTCTCGTTCACCATCGGACGCGGTGAGACCTTCGGCCTCGCAGGCGAGTCCGGCAGCGGCAAGTCCACCATCGCCAATGCCATCCTCGGGCTGCTCGCCGGAGGCAGGGTCACCTCCGGCCGCATCCTGTTCGAGGGCACCGACGTGTCCACGCTGACCGGTGAGAACCTGCGCAACTTCCGCTGGAAGAGTGTGTCGATGGTGTTCCAGAGCGCCATGAATGCTCTCAACCCGGTCATGACCATCGGCGACCAGATCGTCGACGTGTTCACCACCCACACCGACCTCTCCCGCAGCCAGGCCAAAGCCAAAGCCCGCGAGCTGCTGACGCTGGTCGGGATCGACCAGAGCCGGATCAACGCATTCCCGCACCAGCTCTCCGGCGGCATGAGACAGCGCGCCGTCATCGCCACCGCGCTGGCGCTCAACCCAGCGCTGCTGATCATGGACGAGCCAACGACCGCGCTCGATGTCGTGGTCCAGCAGGAGATCATCCAGGAGATCCAGGATCTCCAGGAGAAGCTCGGATTCGCCATCCTGTTCATCACGCATGACCTTTCCCTCATGGTCGAAGTAACCAAGAACCTGGGCGTGATGCGCACAGGCCGACTGTTGGAGATCGGCCCATCGCGGACGGTGTACCGCGACCCGCAGCACCCGTACACGCAGCAACTCATCGCCGCCTTCCCTCCCGTCAGCCGCGGCACCGCCGAGCGCAATCCGGCGCGGCGGCCAGAGAGCGGAGACGATCGCGATGTCGTGATCTCCGTGCGTGGGCTCTCCAAGAGCTTCCACCAGGGCGGCCTGTTCTCGCGCAGCGAGAACGTCGCCGTGAACGACGTCAACTTCGACCTCCACACGGGAGAGATCCTCGCCCTCGTCGGCGAATCGGGCAGCGGCAAGAGCACAGTCGCCCGAATGCTGGCACGGCTGGAATCCCCGAGCGCCGGCTCGATCCTGCTCGACGGGACCGACATCCTGCAGTCCGAGCCCAAACGCGCGTCCCGCCGCTACCGTGGCGCCGTCCAGATGGTGTTCCAGGACCCTTTCGGCTCCCTCAATCCCTCCCATCGCATCCGCCACTTCCTCGAGAGGGCCGTCCTGATCCACTCCGGACGGAAGCCGCGCAAGGACATGGACGCCTTACTGGCCGACCTGATGACGTCCGTCGAACTGGATCCCGCGTTCCTCGACCGCTACCCGCACGAACTCTCCGGCGGCCAGCGACAGCGCGTCTCGCTCGCCCGTGCCCTGGCCGCGGAACCGCAGGTGATCCTCGCCGACGAGCCCACCTCGATGCTCGATGTCTCCGTGCGGATGGGGGTGCTGCAGCTGATGAAGAAGCTCCGCGACGAGCGCGGCATCTCCATCCTCTACATCACCCACGACCTCGCATCGGCCCGCTTCATCGCCGACACCACGATCGTCATGCTGCGCGGATCCTTCGTCGAAGGAGGCGCGAGCGGCGTCGTGATGGACAACCCCATCCACCCGTACACCCAGCTTCTGGTCTCCGCGGCCCCTGACCCCGAACGCACCACCCGGTACGAGAAGGACGAGCGCGCGCAGACGCGCGCGACCATCGCTGAGCTCATCGCCAACCGCACGCCCACGGCGTGGGTGAAGGCCGTGAAGACCAGCCCCGACCTCGACCGCACCCGAATCAGCGCCGACCACTGGGTTGCCACCAGCGACCTTCCGGCCACCCAGACCACATCAGGAGCAACCACGTGACCGACAGCGCCCTCGTGCCCCGCCGCCTCGCATACGATAACGACCCCGCCCGACCGCGCTTCCACTTCGGCGCGCCGACCGGCTGGCTGAACGACCCGAATGGGCTCTCCCAGTGGGACGGCACCTACCACCTCTTCTATCAGTTCAATCCCGATGCGCCTCGCCACGCGAACATCCTGTGGGGGCACGCCACCAGCACAGACTTGGTGAACTGGCAGGACCGGCCGATCGCGCTGACCCCCGACGCCGACGGCCCCGACCGTGACGGATGCTGGTCCGGCGTCCTGGTCGACGACGACGGCGTGCCAACCATCGTCTACTCCGGTCACGCCGACGACGTCCAGCTGCCCTGCCTCGCCATCGGCGACAGCACCCTCGACACGTGGACGAAGGACCCGGCCAATCCGGTGCTCTCCGGCCCCCCTATCGGGACCGACGTCACCGCCTTCCGGGATCACTGCGTGTGGCGGGAGGGAGACACGTGGTTCCAGTTGATCGGCAGCGGATTCCGCGGCATCGGTGGTGCGGCGCTGCTCTACGAATCGCCGGATCTGCGCAGCTGGACCTATCGCGGCCCGATCCTGGTCGGCAGCGCCTCCGACGCCGAGCCGCTGTGGACCGGCACCATGTGGGAGTGCGTCGACCTGTTCGAGCTCGACGGCACCCACATCCTCGTCGTGTCCGTCTGGGACGAAGGCGACACCCACTATCCCATCTACTTCACCGGCAGCTACGCCGACGGCGTGTTCACTCCGCAGGAGGTGCGCCCCCTCGACCTCGGGCTGCGCCACTTCTATGCACCTCAGAGCTTCCGCGACGAGAGCGGCCGCCGCATCATCATGGGCTGGATGCAGGAGGGCCGCGACGACCGGCAGACCGGCGAGGCCGGATGGTCCGGAGTCCTCAGCGTCGCCCGCGTGCTCAGCGTGACCCCCTCCGGGAGGCTGCACCACGCTCCGGTCCCCGAGCTCACCGGGATCCGAGCTGCGCACACGAGCGTCGCCGCACAGTCTCTGACCGCCGGTCAGGACATGGTGCTGGATGCCGCCGGAGCCGCCGACCTGGAGCTGGAACTCGCCGTCGAGCCCGGGACCATCGTGCAGGTCGACCTGCTCCGTAGCCCCGATGGCGCCGAGGTCACCAGCCTCACCATCGACGTCGACCGCCGGACGATCGCCCTGGACCGCAGCCGGAGTTCACTCACCCCGACGGACAGCACGCCTCTCGGCGGAGAGATCGAGATCGAAGACGGCGCGCTTCACCTGCGCATCCTGATCGACCGGTCCGCCCTGGAGATCTTCGCCAACGGCACCCCCCTCGCCGCTCGGGTGTACCCCACTCGCCACGATGCCACCGGGATCCGGCTCGCCGGCGTCCGGGGTGACACGCTCGTCCGGCGGTTCGACTTCTGGGAGATGGCGCCAGCCGCCTCCCACAGCGCCGCCTCCCTCTCCCTCACCACCGAACGCTGAAACGAGAAGCCATGCGCTATCGCACACTCGGCACCTCCGGAACCGTTGTCTCCGAACTCGCACTCGGCACGATGACTTTCGGTGCCGAAACCGACGAAAACGAGTCTTGCGCCATCCTGGATCGCTACGTCGATGGGGGTGGCACGTTCGTCGACACCGCCGATGTGTACGCCGGCGGCCGTAGCGAGGAGATCATCGGCCGCTGGATGAAGGCGGACCCGGGACGGGCAGACCGGATCGTCCTCACCTCCAAGGCACGATTCCCCACCAGCGATGACCCGAACGACGTCGGAGTGTCGCGACGACACCTCGCGCGCGCACTCGATGCCTCGCTCCGACGCCTTGGCGTCGATCACATCGACCTCTACCAGCTCCACGCCTGGGAACAGGTCACCCCCGTCGAGGAGAGCCTGCGCTTTCTCGACGACGCCATCCGTGCCGGGAAGATCGGGTACTACGGGTTCTCCAACTACACCGGCTGGCAGATCGCCACAGCCGCGGGAGTGGCGGCCCGCCACGGCTGGGCACCACCTGTCACCCTCCAACCTCAGTACAACCTCCTCTCGCGCGGCATCGAGCTGGAGATCGTGGACGCGGCCTCGGAAACCGGCCTCGGAATCCTCCCCTGGTCGCCGCTTGCCGGAGGCTGGCTCACCGGCAAGTACCAGCGCGGCGTCCTCCCCACGACCGGCAACCGGTACGCCAAGCCGCAGGACCAGGCGGCCCGCGAGGAACGTGACCGCGACGACCGGGTGTGGGAGATCCTCGACGTCCTCGCGCGCGTCGCTGACTCACATTCAGCCACCCAGGGGCAGATCGCACTCTGCTGGCTTCTCAGCAGGCCCATCGTTACCTCCGTCATCCTCGGTGCCCGCACTCTCGACCAGCTGACGCAGAACCTCCCGGCATCCGAAATCGAGCTCAGCGACACCGAACGGGAAGAACTCGACCGCGTCAGCGCGCCGCGGTTCGACGAGTACCCGTACAGTGGCTGGGCTCGGCAGGACCGGCACCGGCCGCTCGAGGGAGGGCGGTGACCGCCGCGTCCGCGTCCGCCGCTGCGGACGTCCTCGTCATCGGCGAAAGCGTCATGGACATCATCCTGACCCGGGACGAGGAGCTTCATCGTCCCGGCGGCAGCCCGATGAATGTCGCCGTCGGTCTCGCCAAGCTCGGAAACCGTGTCGAACTCCTCACCAACCTCGGAGCTGACCCCGCCGGTCACGCCATCACGCGGCACCTCGAACTGGCCGGTGTCCGTGTTCTGGACGCTTCGTACACCGCCGATCCCACCTCCCACGCCCGCGCCACCCTCGCAACCGACGGCTCCGCCACCTACGACTTCGACATCGTCTGGCGGCTGCCGGAGACCAGCCTGCGACCGCAGCGCGTCATCCACACCGGCTCGATCGGCGCCATCCTGGAGCCCGGTGCACACCGCGTCCATCGGATCATCGAGAGCCAGCCCCAGGCTCTCATCAGCTTCGACCCGAACATCCGCCCCGGCATCATGGGAACCCCCGACAAGGTCCGCCGGATGGTCGAGGCGACGAGCGCCGTCGCCCACGTCGTCAAGATGAGCGAAGAGGACGCCGAGTGGCTCTACCCCGGCGCTGGCGCTGACGTCGTCTGCCGCGCACTCATCGCCGCCGGCGCACGGCTCGCGATCGTCACCTTGGGCGCGGACGGCAGCATCGTTCACACCCCCGACTTCGCGCTGCGGCTCCCTGCATTCTCCGCGGTCGTGGCCGACACCGTCGGCGCGGGCGACTCCTTCACCTCCGCGTTGCTGGCTGGGATCATCCGCCGCGACCTCGTCGACACGCTTCGCGAGGCAAGACTCGGCCGAGGAGAGGCGACCGATCTGGCGACGGAGGCAATGGCAGCCGCAGCCATCACGGTGAGCCGGACGGGCGCGAATCCGCCTACCATTGGGGAATTGGAGGCTTATCTCACCGAAGCTGGGCGCCACACGGCAGACACCGAACACTGAGCACCAGCTCCGCGCTCGGCAACGAAGGCCCACAGTGCTCAAGAAGTGAAAGACAGAGCGAGTGACGGGAATCGAACCCGCGCTATCAGCTTGGGAAGCTGAAGTTCTACCATTGAACTACACTCGCGTTGCCCGGAATCCCAGTAAAACACTGGGAAGTCAGGCTGCCGCCCAGACTACCCGGTCAGCGGTCTTTGGCCAAACCCACCCCGACCTGCGTCAGGCCAGCGTCAGAAACAGCTTCTCCAGCTCTTCGACCGTGATCGGGTCCGTGGTGTCGTCCGGGTCGTTCAGGCATTTCTGCATGGCGGTGGAGATGATCTGGAAGCCGGCCTTGTCGAGGGCGCTGGAGACCGCGGCGAGCTGGATGACGACGTCGCGGCATTTGCCGCCGTTCTCGACGGCGGCGATCACCGCGTTGAGCTGGCCCTGGGCGCGGCGCAGCCGGTTGAGGACGGGCTTGATGTCGGCGGGGGTGGGGTTATCGGCCACGGTTCCTTCTTTCTGCAGTAGGGAGGGGGCGCTCAGCTTTTGCCGAACAGGCGCGCGAAGAAGCCACCGGTGGGTGCCGCCGCCGCCTTCTCCGCGTCGGTGTGGGTGCCGTTGCACCACTCGTTCGCCGGGACGCGCTTGCGGACCTCGGCGACGTGCTGGCCGCAGCCGTTCCAGGTGGTCTTGCCGCAGGTGGTGCAGGTGACGGGGTAACACACGGGGTGGATCCTCTTTCTCGGGTTTGAGGGGCGATTTCGTATACCCCCCTCCGTATCGTACGATACCGGGGAGGGTATACCAAACCGCCCGAGGAGGCAGACAGGAATGAGAACGGTCATCGTCGGCGGCGTCGCCGGAGGCATGTCGGCAGCGACCCGGCTGCGTCGGCTCGATGAGAAGCGCGAGATCGTGGTCTTCGAGCGCGGCCCGTACGTCTCGTACGCGAACTGCGGCCTCCCGTACTACGTCGGCGGCGTGATCAGTGACCGGTCGGCGCTGCTGCTGCAGACGCCGCAGTCGCTCGCATCCCGGTTCCGGCTGGATGTGCGGACCGGCCACGAAGTCCTGGCCATCGACGCCGCAGCCCGCACGGTGACGATCCTCGATCACGCGTCGGGGGAGACCTCGACCGAGGCGTACGACGAGCTGGTTTTGGCCGTCGGAGCGACCGCGCGCGAGGCGGCGGGGCATCCCGGAATCCCCACCCACACGCTGCGCACCGTGGAGGACGTGGACGCGATCGGCGCGCTGCTGGAAACAGCGGCGGACGGCGCAGGCGACCCGTCCGCGCTGGTCGTCGGCGGCGGGTTCATCGGTCTGGAGGCCGTCGAGAACCTGGTGCGGCGCGGAATCCACGTCACGCTCATCCAGCGCGGCCCGCACATCCTGACTCCGCTGGACGCCGAGATGGTGGTGCACCTGGAAGCCGAGTTGCGCAGCCACGGCGTCGACGTGCGCACTCAGGTCACCATCGATACGGTGCAGGATAGCGTCGTCGTGCTCGACGACGGCAGCGTGCTGCGGCCAGACTTCATCGTCGACGCGTCCGGAGTGGTGCCGAGCGTGGACCTGGCGCGCACGGCCGGGCTGACGCTCGGCCCGACCGGCGGGATTGCCGTGGACGAGAGCAACCGTACAAGCGACCGGCACATCTACGCGGTGGGCGACGGCGTCGAGAAGGTCGACGCGCTGTCGGGCGGGGAGGCGCTGGTCACGATGGCCGGCCTCGCCAACCGGCACGGCCGCTCGGTCGCCGACGTGATCGCCGGACGTGCGGAGCGGAACACCCCTGCGCTCGGCACCGCCATCGTGAAGGTGTTCGACACGGTCGCCGCGAAGGTCGGCTGGAGCGAGCGGCAGCTGGTGTCCGCCGGGCGCGCGCATCGGGTCATTCACACGCATCCCGCGTCGCACGCAACCTACTATCCCGGCGCGCAGTCGATGTCGATGAAGCTGCTGGTCGATCCGGAGAGCGACGCGATCCTCGGCGCCCAGATCGTCGGCGGCGATGGCGTCGACAAGCGCATCGACGTTCTGGCGGTGGCGATGGCGGGCGGCATCACCGCCTCCGGACTCGCCCGGCTCGAACTCGCGTACGCACCGCAATTCGGCTCCGCCAAAGACCCGGTGAACCAGCTCGGCTACGTCGCTGACAACCTGCGCACTGGCGCCACGGCCGCGATCCAGTGGCACGAACTCGAGGATGCCGTGGCGGCGGGAGCAACGCTCATCGACGTCCGCACGGCCAGTGAGCACGCGGCCGGCGCGATCCCGGATGCGCTCAACATCCCGGTCGACGAGCTGCGGTCACGGCTCGCGGAACTTCCGGATGGGCCGCTCGTCGTGCACTGCCAGGTGGGCCAGCGCGGTCACACCGCCGCCCGCATCCTCGCCCAGCACGGGTTCGACGTCGTCAACCTCGACGGCGGCTACCGCACCTGGGCCGCGGGAGCGGCGACGCGCGTGCGGCAGCCCGCCGCGGTGTGACCTCGGCGCATCCTCCGACGACACGGGATGCGCGCCACATGACCGCACCGCCGCCGAACGGATCGAGCAGGTTTCGAGAAGCGGCCGCATCCGGCCCCGTCGTAGATTGGCGGCAGTTCACCGGAACCCTGGCAGAGGAGACACCATGGCAACCACCACGTTCAGCAAGGAAGAGAAGGCCGCGATCAAGGCCGCCGTCGCAGAGAAGAAGGCCGCGCAGGAGGGTGCAGACGCCGCAGCGGCGTGCGATGCCGCCATCGCCGCCATGACCGGCACGGACAAGGAGCTCGCCGAGGCGTTCCACGCGCTCGTCGCCGAGAACACGTCGCTCGCCGCCAAGACCTGGTACGGGATGCCCGCGTACGCGGACGCCGACGGCAAGACGGTCGTCGCGTTCAAGCCGGGCTCGAAGTTCAAGATCCGCTACGCGACGATCGAGTTCCAGCAGGCGGCGAAGCTGGACGACGGCAACCTGTGGCCGGTCGGCTTCGCCGTCACCAGCATGGACGACGCGGACAAGGAGCGCATCGCCGCCATCCTGAGGACCGCGGTCGGGCGCTGACGCTAGCGCCCAGCCGCCGTCACACAGCCGCCGTCACCCGCCCGCCGTCACCCCGCCGTGGCCTCGTCGCCGCCGAAGACCTCCTTCGCGACCGTCATGGCCGACATCGCCTTCGGCCAGCCGCAGTAGAACGCGAGGTGGGTGATCGCCTCGACCAGTTCATCCCGGGTCACCCCGTTGTCGCGGGCGAACGGCAGGTGGAAGCGCAGCTGGTCGACGTTGCCGCCCGCCACGAGTGCGGCGACGGTGATCAGGCTGCGGTCGCGCTTGCTGAGATCCTGTCGCTCCCACACCTCGTCGAACAGCACGCGGTCGGTGTAGTGGGCGATGCCGGGGGCGAAGTCCCCGAAGGCGCGCTGGCCGCCGGTCCAGCCGGTCGTCTCGTCGTTCACGGTCGCCGTCCTTCGTACTCGTCGTCGGTGATGTGCTCTTTCCAAGTGGTAGTGTCTGCAGGGTCGTCCGCGGACTCCAGCAGCGCGATGTGCTCCATGAAGCATCCGGGGGCGGCGGCGTGCCAGTGGTCCTGGCCGGGCGGGGTGTAGAGCGTCTGGCCGGGATGCACCTCGATGATGGTGCCGTCGCGGTCGCCGAACCGGGCGACGCCCGCCGTGACCCGCAAGTACTGGCCTCTCGCGTGCGAGTGCCAGGCCGTGCGGGCGCCCGGCGCGAAGCGCACGAGGGCTGCGGTCATCCGCTGGTCCGCCTCGTGCGGCGCGGCGATCGGGTCGACCCAGACGTCGCCGGCGAACTGCTCCGGCGGATTCTTGACGGTGGGAGCGGTCGGTTCGATGTTCATGCGTTCTCCGTTTCCAGCAGCACTTTGGTGGCGCGGCGCTCATCCATCGCCCGGTACCCCTCTGCCGCCTCCTCGAGCGGCAGGGTGAGGTCGAAGACCGCTCCTGCGTCGATGTCGTCATTCATGATCAACCCGATCAGCTCGGGAAGGAAGCGGCGGACCGGGGCGGGACCGCCGTGCAGGTGCACGCCGGAGAAGAACAGCTCATCGCCGGGCAGTTCCACCCCGTGCGAGACGCCGACGTAGCCGACGTGTCCGCCCGGCCGGGTGGCCCGGATGGCCTGCATCATCGACTCCTGGGTGCCGACCGCCTCGATGACCGAGTGCGCGCCGAGCCCGCCGGTGAGCTCCTTGATCTTCACCACGCCGTCGTCCCCGCGCTCCTCGACGATGTCCGTCGCGCCGAAGCGGCGAGCGAGCGCCTGCCGGTCGGCGTGACGGCTCATCGCGATGATGCGGTCGGCACCGAGCTGCTTCGCCGTGAGCACGGCGAGGAGGCCGACCGCTCCGTCCCCGACGACCGCGATCGTCTTCCCAGGACCGGCCTCGGCGGCGACGGCCGCGAACCATCCGGTGCCGAGCACGTCGGAGGCGGCGAGCAGCCCGCGGACCTGCCGCGGGGTTGGAGCCGTCGCGGTGGCGACGAGCGTGCCGTCCGCCAGCGGCACCCGGAGGAGTTCCGCTTGCGTGCCGAGCGCGCCCATCGGCACCCGATGGATGCAGTGGGACTGGTATCCGGCCTGGCAGAGTTCGCAGGTGTTGTCGGAGGCGAAGAACGACCCGACCACGAAGTCCCCGACCTTCACGTTCTTCACGTCGTCGCCGAGCTGCTCGACCACTCCGACGTATTCGTGCCCCATCGGGGTCGGGCCGGTGAGGGCATCCGTGCCGCGGTACGGCCACAGATCCGAGCCGCAGATGCAGGCGGCGGCGACGCGGATGATCGCATCCGTCGGCTCCTGGATGGTGGGGTCCGCGCGCTCTTCGACGCGCACATCCCGGGGTGCGTACATGACTACTCCACGCACGTTGGGGTTCCTTCCGTTGCGGGGTGGGTGATGCCGGCGCTCGCTCGCGCCGGACGGTGGAGGAAGACGAGCACGGCGGCCACCGCCAGGACGATCGACACCGAGGTGACCAGGCCGAGAGGCAGGATGCTCAGGGCGCCGGCGACGCCGACCAGCGGAGCGGCCACCCCTCCGAACGCGAAGCGTGCAGCGCCCAGGACAGAGGATGCGGTCCCTGCCATCTGCGGGTAGTCCGCCAGTGCGATGGTCGTCGACGGCGGGCTGGTGATCGCGGTGCCCGCCGCCAGGAGGAAGAGCGAGACGACGACCACGATCAGCGGGACATGCGCCAGGCCGGCGACCAGCAGCCCTGCGGCCCCGAGCCCGGCCACCGCGAGGCCGGTGACCAACGTGCCCAGCACGCTCCACGTCTCGCTGGCGCGTCCGGCCAGATACCCGAAGACCATGAATCCGGCCGAGTTCAGCCCGAAGGCGGCCGCGTAGCCCTGCGGGGACAGGCCGTAGACGCCCTGCAGCACGTAGGTCGCTCCGCTGAGGTACGCGAACAGAGCTGCGTAGACGAAGCCTTGCGCGATCACGGCGCCGACGAAACGGCGGTCGGCGAACAGCAGCCGCAGGTCGCGGCCGATGACGGAGAACCCCGCCGCCGTGCGCGCATCCGGGTGCAGTGTCTCCGGCAGCCGGAGGGCGACCCAGCCGAGGATGACGGCGCCGATCGCGGCGAGCACCAGGAAGAGCCCGCGCCAGTCGAGCACCGCGGTCAGCGCCCCGCCGAGCAGCGGCCCGACGATCGCGGCGAACCCGCCGACCACCGTCAGCCGCCCGTAGAACCGGATGAGCCTGCCGCCGTCGTACACGTCGCGCCCGGCTGCCTGCGCGATCACGATGCCGACGCCCCCGGCGATGCCCTGCACCAGCCTGGCGGCGATGAGGGTGTCGACGGTGGGGCTCACCGCGCAGAGGACAGACACGATTACGTAGGCCGCGACGCCGATCAGTGCGGGGCGCCGCCGCCCGAACCGGTCGGACAGCGGCCCGGCGATCAGCTGCCCGGCGGCCAGCCCGATCAGGCAGGCCGTGACGGTGAGCTGCGCCGTGGAGGTCGCCGCCGCCAGCTCGGTGGTGAGAGCAGGGAGAGCGGGAAGGTAGAGGTCCATCGAGATCGGGCCGAAGACGGTCAGCACCAGCAGAAGCGTGGCGAGTCCGCGTCCGGCGGGAACCAGGGCGGTGGTCGGGAGAGAAGCTGTCACGACATCAAGCACACCCCTGTCGTGCCGCGCGAGGGAGTCTCTGACGAGAGGTGTACTGGCAGGGCACCCCTCCCGGCCGAATCCTGACCTACCCTCGACTGCATGGACAATCGAGCAGAGGTGCGTGAGTTCCTCATGTCGCGCAGGGCGAAGCTCGTGCCGGAACAGGCAGGGCTCCCTGCCGGGACCGGGCGCAGGGTCGCCGGGCTGCGTCGCTCGGAAGTGGCGATGCTCGCCGATGTGAGCGTGGAGTACTACGCCAAACTGGAGCGCGGTGCCATCGCGGGCGCGTCGGCCGCGGTCCTCGACGCCGTGGCGCGGGCGTTGCAGCTCGACGACACCGAGCGGGCGCACCTGTTCGACCTCGCTCGTGCGGCAGACGGCATCCCGGTCTCCGGGCGCCAGCGGAGGCGGGCGGGCACGAGCCCGGCTGCGCGTCCGAGCCTGCACTGGGCGCTGGAGGCGTTCACCGACGGTGTCGCGGTCGTGCGCAACGCACAGTCGGACGTGATCGCGGTCAACGCTCTGGGGCGGGCGTTCTACTCGCCGCTGATCGGCGACGGAGGGCGCACGCCGAACCTCGCCAGGTTCCAGTTCCTCGATCCCGTGTCCCGCGACTTCTATCCGGACTGGGACCTGTTCGCCGACATGTGCGTCGCCATGATGCGCGCAGAGGCGGGCAGGGATCCGCACAACAGGGCCATGCAGGATCTCGTCGGCGAGCTCTCGACGCGGAGCGAGACGTTCCGTCGGCTGTGGGGTGCGCACAACGTCCGCACACACGGTGCGGGCACGAAACGCTTCCACCATCCGGTCGTCGGCGAGCTGACCCTCGCCTTCGAGGAGTTCGCGGTGACGGCGGAGCCGGGCCATGTGCTCCTCGTCTACACGGCGGAGCCCGGCTCTCCCTCGGCCGAACGGCTGCGGCTGCTCGCCTCGTGGGCCGCCGAGCACGCGGGCGTCGCGCGCTGACCCCGCGCCCGGTTTCCCTCGGCGCGCCACGCGCATCCCGGTAGGCTGATCCCGTGCTTCTCTCAGACCGCGACATCAAGGCCGAGCTCGGCTCCGGCCGTATCGCTCTCGAACCGTTCGACGTGTCGATGGTGCAGCCGTCGAGCGTCGATGTGCGCCTCGACCGCTTCTTCCGGCTGTTCGACAACCACAAGTACCCCTTCATCGATCCAGCGGAGGACCAGCCCGAGCTGACCAGGCTGGTCGAAGTGGATGCTGACCAGCCGTTCATCCTGCACCCCGGTGAGTTCGTTCTCGGCTCCACCTTCGAGCTGGTCTCGCTTCCGGACGATGTCGCCGCCCGGCTCGAGGGCAAGAGCTCGCTCGGTCGCCTCGGTCTGCTCACGCACTCCACCGCGGGCTTCATCGACCCGGGATTCTCCGGGCACGTCACGCTCGAACTGAGCAACGTGGCCACCCTGCCGATCAAGCTCTGGCCCGGCATGAAGATCGGGCAGATGTGCTTCTTCCGGCTCACCTCCGCGGCCGAGAAGCCGTACGGGTCGAGCGAGTACAGCTCGCGATACCAGGGCCAGCGCGGCCCGACGGCGTCGCGTTCGTTCCTCAACTTCCACCGCACGGACGTGTCCACGACAGAGGCGGGTCGCACCGCCGGTTGATCGCGTCCGTCCCATCCTCCCGGAGGGCAGAACCATGAGCGAGACGACAGACGCAGCGTTCGCGCGGGCACTCGTGGCGGCGGGCCCGACGCCCGTGCGGCCGCAACGGATGCAGTTGTTCGGCCAGCTGGTCGGCAGCTGGCGGGCGGAGTGCCGGTTCCTCGACGAGGAGTCGGGCGCGTGGTCGGAGTTCACGACCGACTGGCTGTTCGCGTACACGCTCGGTGGCCGAGCCGTTCAGGATGTGCTGGTCGCCCCGGCAGCGTCCGACCCGTCGATGACGGAGGCGAAGGGCACCACGATCCGGGTCTACGACGCGGTGCTCGGGCTGTGGAGGGTGAGCTGGTTCGGCGCGGTCGCCGGCGACTTCTGCACGCTCGTCGCGAGCGCCCACCACCGCGACGGGATCCGCCAGGACGGCACCCAGACCGACGGCAGGCCGATCCGCTGGAACTTCAGCGCGATCACCGCTGACTCGTTCTCCTGGGACGGCTGGGTGTCCGACGACGAGGGCAGCACCTGGTGGCTGGAGCAGCACATCGACGCCACCCGCACGGGCTGAGCGGGGCGCATCCCGCGCATCCGGCGCATCCAATAGGGTCATCCCGTGGGGACTCGTATACATAAACGCTGGTATGACAGCGTCGTCTCGGTCGTGTTCATGGCGCTGGGGCTCGCGGTGGTCACCGTCCTGGTGGTGGCGTTCTTCAACCCGTGGCCGTCCGCGCTGCTCATCCGGGCGCTGTTCGAGCGCGGCGCCGCCGACACCGTCGCGGAGATGGAACCGTACGTCCCGAAATCCGGGGTGGATGCGCACCGCGACATCGCGTACGGGGACGCCGGATCCGACACCTCGCTGGACGTGTTCACGCCCACCGGCGAATCCACCCCGTTGACCACGGTGGTCTGGATCCACGGCGGTGCCTGGATCTCCGGCGACAAGTCCAACGTGGACCCGTACGTCCAGATCCTCGCCTCGCACGGCTACACCACGGTCTCCCTCAACTACACGATCTCGCCGGAGACCACGTACCCCACCGCGCTGAACCAGCTCAACGACGCCCTCGGCTTCCTCGTCGAGCACGCAGCCGAGTACAACATCGACCCGAACAGCATCGTGATCGCCGGCGACTCCGCCGGTTCCCAGTACACGGCGCAGCTCGCCACCATCGTCACCAACCCGGCATACGCCGAGCGCGTCGGCGTCACCCCGACGCTGACCGCGAAGCAGCTCAAGGCCGTCATCCTCAACTGCGGGATCTACGACGTGCGCGGCATCCCGGACGCCCCCGGCATCGGCGGCTGGGGCTTCCGCATCGCGCTCTGGTCGTACCTCGGCGCGAAGGACTGGTCGAAGACCCCGGGCGGCCGGGACATGTCCACGATCGAGGACGTGACCGCCGACTTCCCGACCACGTGGATCTCCGGCGGCAACGCCGACCCGCTCACCGACAGCCAGTCGAAGCCGCTCGCGAAGAAGCTCGAAGGCCTCGGAGTGGATGTGACGAGCGTCTTCTACCCGGCCGACGAGTCGCCCGCCCTGCCCCACGAGTACCAGTTCCACCTCGACTTCGCGAAGGCGCGCTCAGCCCTGCAGTCGACCATCGTGTTTTTGGACCGGGTCAAAGCATCCGGGGCCGAGGGTGCCAGCGTCGAGCTGGAGGGGTCGAAGACTCACTGAGCGTCAAAAGCATGCATAATCATGAATGCTCCCGGCGCTACCGACGGGGTGTGAGTGAACGTGAGTGGGAGAACACGCTCGCCGACGGACTGAGAACAGACTCAGACACCGAACCGTGACGACGTCCGTCTTATGATGCGGTGATGCGAGTTCTGATCTCTGTGGACATGGAAGGCATCGCCGGGGTGGTCGACCGCGCCGACATCGCACCGGGCTCCCCGGAGTGGGCGCTGGCCAGGGAGTGGATGACCGACGAAGCCAGCGCGGCCGTCCGCGGGGTGCTCGCCTTCGACCAGGACGCTGAAGTGCTGGTGTGCGACGCCCACGCGAAGTACCGGAACATCCTGCCGCAACGGCTCGACAGACGAGCGCGACTGGTTCGCGGCACTCCCCGCCCCCAGGACATGCTGACCGGCATCGACAGCGCAGTGGATGCGGTGTGCCTGATCGGCTACCACGGCCGGGCCGGAACCGCCGAGTCGGTCCTGGCGCACACGATCAGCGGCGCGGTCATCTCGTCCGTGCGCATCGACGGGACGACCCTGGGCGAGATCGGCCTGAGCGCAGCCCTGGCAGCACACTACGGGGCCGTTCCGGTGCTGGTCAGCGGCGACGACACGGTGGCCGCTGAAGCCGAGGATGTCGCTCCGGGCATCCGGGCGGTGGTCGTCAAGTGGGCTCGCGGAGGTCACGCCGCCGAGAACCTTCACCCGGCCGTCGCCAGCGAGCGCATCGAGCAGGCCGTGCCGGAGGCTCTCGCAGCCCGCGCATCCGTGCGGCCTCCACGATTCGCCGGGCCCGTCGACCTGGAGGTGGATGTGCGCCGGCCCGAGATGACCGAGCGTGCTCTGCTCATCCCGGGCATGGAACGCCGCGGACCCTCCACGCTCGGATTCTCCGGCCTCGGCCTCCCGGAGAGCTACGGGCTGGTGGGCGTTATCGCAGACCTCGCGGGCATCCCGTGACTTGCGTGACTCGCGTCCGCTGAGCGTGCCCATCGAGCGAGCGTGGGCAATGGATGCGCGCCGCCTCACCGCGCATCGACGCCGCGCTCTAGCTGGAGACAGGGCCTGGCGCACGGTCGCCGCTGACATTGGTGCCGATGGTGAGGGCGAGGAGGGTGTTGATCGCCGTCTCGTACGGGCGGGGATTGCGCTCCGCCTGGGCGAGCAACAGCCCTCCTTCAAGAGCCGCGAGAAAGGTGGTCGCAAGGTCATCGGGGTCGATGCCAGACGGGAGCTTCCCGTCGGCATGGAGAGACCTGAGTCCTTCGCTGAGAGTGGTGGCCCACTGATCGAATCCTGTCGCGATGTGCGCGCGGGCCTCGGGGTCACTCTCGGCTAGTTGACCGACGAGCGAGCCGAGTGGGCACCCTCCCTTGCCCTGGTCCTGGCTCACTCCGGTGATTACCATGTTCCGCCAGGCCTCGACTCCGTTCTCGCTGCTCAGGGCCTGCCGGTGATTCTCGACGATGGTTTCCGCCTGGTAGTCGATGACCGCCTGGACGAGCTCGTTCTTGTCGGGGAAGTAGTGGTACATCTGCGAGCCGCTGACGTCCGCCGCCACTTTTACATCGTCCAAGGTGGCCCCCGCCACACCACGCTCATGGATCAGCGCGGCCGCCTCCCGCACGATCCGTGCTCGAGTGCGGGCACCCTTGGCGGTGAGCCTCGGTCGGTCGGTTGGCGCATCAATCATGCACCGATGTTAGCACTTTCTGGGTTTGACAACCCATTCGCCCATGCCCATACTGAGTTGCGTGACCCATTTTTGAGGCCTCACCCCGAAGTCGACCACCAACGACAAACGACAACCGAGCTGAGGAGTATCCCCATGAGCGCATACCTAGTCGTCGAATTCACGGTCAAGGATCCGGACGTTTATCGCGACGAATACAGCGCCAACGCTGGGAAGACCGCGAAGAAGTACGGGGCCGAGCCTGCCGCCGCCGGCGCGTGGCAGATCCTGGACGGCGAGCCCACGCTGTCCTCGGGAGCGATCATGCGGTTCCCCGACCGTGAAGCGGCCCTCAGCTGGTACAACTCACCCGAATATCAGGAGCTGATCGAGGTCCGCGGCGTCGCTATGGATGCCCGATTCCGCCTGATCGATGGCATGCCGGATCAGACCGCCTGATGAGCACGTTCTCTGACCAATTCGCTGGACGGCTCGACGGTCAGACCGTCTTGATCACCGGCGCCAAGGGCGGCATCGGCTACGAGACCGCCCGCGGCGCCGGCAACAGTGGCGCCACCGTGCTGGTTCACGCACGAGGCGCCGACAATGCGCAGCAAGCGGTCGAGCGGCTGGCCAGCACCGGCAACGGCAACGGTGAGTACATCGCCCTCGCTGGCGACCTCGGATCGCTTGCCGGCGTCCGGGAGCTGGTCGATGCCGTGCAGCACGCCAGCCCACAGGGGTTGAACGGGCTGGTCAACAACGCGGGTGCCGCGTTCTCCCGCAAGGAACTGTCACCCGACGGATACGAGCGGACGATCGCCATCAATCACGTCGCGCTGGCGGCGTTGACGGGCGGCCTGCTCGACCTTCTCCGCAAGGGTGCTGAGGAGTTCGCGACGCCGTCGAGAGTCGTGAACATGACGGCGGTGATCGAGTCGCGAGGCAACCTGATCACCGATTGGAGTTACCCGGGCACGTTCAAACAGATCCAGGCATACGGCGACGCCAAATTGCTGGCCCTGATGTACACCTACGCCCTGGCCCGTCGGTATGAGGGCGACGGTCTGACCTTCAACGCGGTCAGCCCCGGCGCGGTCAAGACCACGCTCGGCAGCAAAGCCGGTGGTCCATTCAAATTCATCCAGGCAGTGACCAATCCGTTCATCGGGCCGCCGGAGAAGGGGTCGCGCGGCTGCGTGCGTCTGCTGGCGGACCCCGAACTCGCGACCGCCACCGGCGGCTACTACAGCTCCGCGCAACTCAAGAAGTCATCGAAGAAGTCTCGCGACCGTGCCGCTCAGGATCGCGTGTACGAGCAGACCGAGCAGGAGCTGCGCATCCACCGTTGACAGGCGAACAACCGATTGGAGAATGCCGTGGCTGAACACCGGTAGCGGCCTACCCTTCGTGTGGGATGGAACCTCCGTCCTCGGACCGGTGCTGGTCGAGCGAGCCCGCAAGCTCTCCCACGACGACGCGGATGTCGGCCGGTGCCCGGCCCAAGAGCTCGGCGAGGTCAGGGCTCTCGACCCCGAAAACGCCGCGTCGGATGAGCGGAAAGAGGACGGCGAAGGGTCCGGTGTCTGCGTCATCGACGTCCTCGTGGCTGATCGGTCGCCCGAGAGTCACCGTCAATGCCGCTGCCAGGTCGCTGAAATCCCACCGGGGGCCGCGAAGCTCCCACAGTGTCTTCTTCGGCATGGTGAAGGAGGCAGTCGCGGCAGCTTCGCCGAGGTCGGCGATCGCTGCGGTTGTCAGGCTCTGCCCGTTGCTCGCCGACGTGATCGATCCATCGGCAGTGGCCTGGGCGATGGCGCGCTCGACGAACGCATCCGTGTACAGCGCATTTCGGAGAGTCGCGTGATGGACACCGCTCTCGGTGAGCGCGTCCTCGGCGGCGGAGTGGCCGGGATCGTGCCGCGCTCCGATCCCGCTCGTGTAGACCACGTGACGCACCCCGGCGGCCACAGCCGACTCGACGACAGTGCGGTGCTGCACGGCCCGCACTGACGGGTCCAGAACCGGGCTCGAAACGACGATGGCACGGTCGACCCCCGTGAAGGCGGCGTCCAGGGAGGCAGGATCCGAGTAGTCCCCGATGTGGGCAGCGAGGCCGCGAGCCGCGAAATCAGCTGCGGCCCGGTCGGTGCGCACGAGGACGCGCACGTCTGACCTGGGGACGCGTTCGAGCAGGCTGCGCAGCGCAGCGCTCCCGAGGTTGCCGGTCACTCCGGTCACAAGAAAAACAGTCATTACGTACTCCAGTCGAGGGATTCTGTGTGGGTCGGATCAAGCGGGAACCCGAAGGCGGGCTCCCCCTCGAAGGCGCACAAAATCGCCATCCCTGGACGGCGTAGCGGACTACTGCGGCGAGAGTGGATGCGAGTTAGGCAACACGACGAATGAGCATTCGCTTCACTGTAGACCGAGAGCGTTCACACTCACCACCTCGGATCCGGACGGCGGCACGTTGACCGGCGTGCGCGCGAATGGTCGTAGGCTTGTGGCATGCGCTCAATGCACTCTTCGTGGTGGTGGCTGCACTAGCAGCCGCTTGACGCATGTTCGCGGGCTGCACGGCAGCCCGCGAGATCCGCGGAAACTCTTCCCCGTGCGGCCCCTCATCGGAAGGGAATCGCCATGGACTCGTTCGCCGCCACTCGCTCACGCATGCCCGATCTGGAGGACCGGATCGCTGCAGATCCGGGTGGGTTCCGGGTTCTCACCGGGGAGCGACCGACGGGAAAGCTGCACCTCGGATACTACTTCGGAACCATTCGAGAACGCGTGCGGCTCCAGGCTCTCGGCGTTGAGACGTTCGTGATCCTCGCGGACTACCAGGTCATCACCGACCGCGACACCTCTGCCCATGTCGCCGACAGCGTCAGGTCCGCCGTCCTCGACTACCTCGCGGCCGGGCTCGACCCGACCACGACGACGATCTTCACTCACTCGGCCGTCCCAGCGCTGAACCAGCTGATGCTGCCGTTCCTCAGCCTCGTCACCGAGGCGGAGTTGCGCCGCAACCCGACGGTGAAGGCGGAACGTGCCGCATCCGGACGCGCGCTGAGCGGCCTGCTGCTCACCTACCCGGTGCATCAAGCGGCCGACATCCTGTTCTGCAAAGGCAACCTGGTCCCGGTCGGCAAAGACAACCTGCCCCATATCGAGCTGACGCGCACGATCGCCCGCCGCTTCAACGACCGCTACGGCCAGGTCTTTCCCGAACCGGAAGCGATGGTCACGGATGCGCCGGAAATCCCGGGACTCGACGGCCGGAAGATGTCGAAGAGCTATGGCAATGCGATCGCACTGTCGATGACCACAGACGAGACCGCGGACGCGATCCGGCGCACGCGCACCGATGGCGAACGCGTCATCACGTACGACCCGGAGCGGCGCCCCGGCGTCTCCGGACTGCTGTCGACCGCAGCGCTCTGCCGCGGCACCACGCCCGAACAGATCGCCCAGCAGATCGGCGACCGCGGAAGCGTGATGCTCAAGCAGCTCACGACCGATGCGGTCAACGACTTCCTCGCCGCCCATCGGCGTCGACGTGCCGAGCTGGAGTCAGACCCCGCCGTCGTGAGCGATGTTCTCCGAGGCGGCAACGAGCGGGCGAACGTCATCGCAGACAGCACACTCGCGGAAGTCCGCGATCACATGGACATGGGGTACGCGAACGCGCGCTAGCCGACCGGCGTACGTGACCTACTGGGCGACGGCGGTACCTGCCTCGCCGTGCTCGCCGGCTGACGCGATCTCGCTGCGTGGGCGGCGGCCGGGAGTCAGCCGCTCAGGTCCGCCGAGGTATGGTCGCCCGTCGTTGTAGAGCGCTTCGCGGCGTTCCAGTTCCGCGACGAGCGCCTTCTCCATCAGGTCGGACCAGCTCTGGTCGGATTCGTGCTGCTTGGTCGCCTCGAAGGCCGCGCGCGAGCGCTGGCGCACGGACGATCGCAGATAGAACGAGACGGAATTGCGCTCGTCGTCGTCCGCCATCACTGCTACCCCCGGCCCGCTCGATGCTGTCGTGGACACGACGCTAGGGGATGCGCGGGGCTCGCCACGAGACGATTCGCGCCCGAACGGTAGCCGATTCCCGCCACCGTTTGCGGGCGCCGCCGGGGGTGAGATGCATGTCCCGCGCGGAATACGGCGAGCTAGTTATCCACAGTGAATTACACAGGTGGAAATAATGAGTTCATTTCATTGTTCGGCCGACTCAGATCAGGTCGGACGCCTCGAGACTCGTGTCGGCATACAGTGCGGGCAGCTGCAGCGTGAGCCACGGGCTGAACGCCCACGGCGTCGCCTCGACGGTGTCGAGCAGCACGCGCGGGTCCACCCAGCGCCACTCCGCCACCTCGCTCGGCTCCGGAGCAAGCTCGCCGGAGATCGTGGCCGTGTACACCGGGCACACCTCGTACTCGACGATGCCAGCCGCATCCACTGCCCGGTAGCGGAAATCGGGGAGAGCGACCACCAGGTTGTCGATCGCGGCGCCCAGCTCCTGACCAGCACGGCGCGCGATGGCGTCCTCGAAGTCTTCGCCGGGGGCCGGATGCCCGCAGAACGAGTTCGTCCACACGCCGGGCCAGGTCAGTTTGCTCAGCGCCCGCCTGGTGACCAGGATGCGTCCATCGCCGTCGAACAGGTGACACGAGAACGCCAGGTGCAGGGGCGTGTCCGTGGTGTGGACGGTCGCTTTGTCGGCGACCCCGATCGGGGTGCCGTCGTCGGCGAGCAGGACGACCTCTTCGCGGGATGCGGTCATGCATCCATTCTCGCCGATCAGGACGCGGGCGCTTGCCCCCGCCGCACGGCGGAACGCGAACGCGCCCCGGTCCCTGGGGAACCGGGGCGCGCCTGCGTGGTCACGGTGCTCACTCCGTCGCGTCGGACGGCTGACCGTCCTGGGCGGGGCGCTCACGCCAGCCGAGGTTGCGGGCCATCGCCTCGAGCGTTTCGAGCGTGGTCGTGTAGTCCTCGTCCGCGATGCCGGCGGTCACCGCATCCCGGACTCCCTGGATGCGCGCCAGCGCCGACTCGTACGCCGCACGCCCGACCTCGGTCAGCTCGACGCGCTCGTTGCGCTCGCCGGACAGGGTGACCCATCCGCGCTCCGCGAAGTCGGCGACGGTCGACTCGACGCGGGAGGAGGGGGAGTGGTGCCCGCGAGGGTGGTCGTGGTGGTGGGGGTGCTCGCCGTGAGCGTGCGGGTGCTCCCCGTGGTGGTGGTCACCGTGCGGGTGCTCGCCGTGGTGGTCGTGGGGGTGCTGGTGGCCATCGGCGAACGGGCCGGGGCGGTGCGGGTGCTCCCCGTGGCGCTGTGCGCGCAGCTCCTCGAAGCGCTGACGGCGTTCCTCCCAGAAGGCGGCGCGCTCGCTGTCGGAGGCGAATCGGGGGTGGTCGCCGAAGCGACCGTGCCCGTCGCCGTCGCGCCGGGACTCACCGCGGCCGTACCATCCGCGCGCGCCGCCGAACGGCATGCGGCCTCTGCCGCCTCGGTTGTCTCGGCCTGCCCGTCCACGGCGGGGCGGGAGGGCAGCGGCGACCTCGTCGACGGTGGCGGCGCCGTCGGCGATCGTGCTGAGGATGCGCCAGCTTCCGCGGCGGAGGTCGAAGTCGGAGAGCTCGTCGCGCATCCGGTGGCGGAGCTCGTGCTCGATGACGCCGAACCAGTAGGCCGGCGGGGTGGTGTGTGAATTCGTGTGGGTGTTCATTGTCGAACCCTTTCCTATTGCATGTACTGTTACAAGCAGTTGTATGATTACATACATGGAAATGGATGGTCAAGCCCCCGAATCCGATTCGCAGGATGCGGACATCGTCGCGCTCGTCGAGCAGTCGCTGATGGCCGTGCGTCACGACCAGTCGCGGCGCCGGATGCACGGAGGCCCGCCCAGCCACGGGATGCCCGGACGCCCGCCGTGGCAGGACAGCTTCGGCCGCACCGCCCACGGCGGCCCGGGCTGGGGTGGTCACGGCGACCACCACGACCCGCGCACGCACGACCACGGCGAGCATGGCGAACACGGTGGTGGCGATCAGGAGCCGGGTACTGGCGCGGGCCCCTTCCCCGGCTTCCCCGCGTTCGGCGACTCCGGCCGATCCGGCCCCGGACGCCGCGGCCGCCCCGACGGCTCACTCGGACGCGCCGCCCGCTTCCGGATGCTCGACGTGCTCGAAGCGGCCGAGCGCGACGGCACGACGTACTCGATCAGCACCCTCGCGCCCGCCATCGGCGTCGACCAGCCGCGGGCGAGCAGGCTCGTGCAAGAGGCGGTCGATCGCGGCCTCGTCAGCAGGGTCACCGATCCGGCGGATGCGCGGCGCACCCTCATCCAGTTGACCGCCGCGGGACGCAAGCAGATCGGCGAGGTGCGCACCCACCGGCGCTCGGCGGTGGAGCAGGCACTCGCGACGTTCACGCCGCAGGAGGCGCGGGAATTCGCCGACCTGTTCGCCCGGTTCGTGCGGGCGTGGCCGCGCGACTGACCGCCGACACCCGCATCCCACCCCAGCGCCCAAAAGAATTTCTGAAATCTCCCCGCATTCATGTCGATCGGGGCTCGCGCCGTTCGACCTCTGGGTGCAAAGGTCGAAGAGCGACCTCAGATCAAGGAGAAAACCCAATGTCCAAGTACATGCTCATCCTGCGGCCCACCGAGGCTGCTGCGGCGGCTTTCGCGAACGTCGACTTCACCGAGGTCCTGGATGCGATGGGCCGGTTCAACGACGAGCTCATCCGGGCCGGCGTGCTGCTGGCCGCCGAGGGTCTCGCCGACCCGAGCGAGGGCGTGGTCGTCGACTTCACGGGGGAGGCGCCGGTGGTCACCGACGGTCCGTACGGGGAGACGCGCGAGCTGTTCAACGGCTACTACATCCTCGACGTCGCCTCTGTGCAGGAGGCCGTCGAGTGGGCGAAGCGGGCGCCGATGACGTCTGGCAGCATCATCGAGATCCGCCGTGTGCCGTCGATCGACGAGTTCCCCCAGGACAACGAGTGGATCCAGAAGGAACGCGCCTGGCGCGAGCAGACCGGGCAGCTCTGAGCACGCCTGGCTCACCCAATCCGGCGCCCACCCCGGCGCGCGCGGCGGTCGAGGCGGTGTGGCGGATGGAGTCAGCCCGCATCGTCGGCGCCCTCGCGCGGTACACCGGCGACTTCGGGCTCGCCGAAGACCTCGCCCAGGAGGCGCTCGCCGAGGCGCTCGTCTCCTGGGCGGTCGACGGCGTCCCTGCGCAGCCGACCGGCTGGCTGCTGACCGTCGGGCGGCGCCGGGCGATCGACTCGTTCCGCAGGAGGGCGGCCCGCGATGAGCGGTATGCGCTCCTCGCCCGCGACCTGGAGGAGGAGTTGCCGGGCGCAGACGCCCTGTTCGCTCCGGATGCCATCGACGACGACGTGCTCGCGCTCATGTTCGTCAGCTGTCACCCCGTCCTCTCCCGGGAGGCGAGGATCGCGCTGACGCTGCGGGTCGTCGGCGGTCTCACGAGCGAGGAGATAGCGCGGGCGTTCCTCGTGCCGGTTCCGACCATCCAGGCCAGGATCACTCGCGCGAAGAAGACCATCGCCGCCGCGCGCATCCCGTTCGCGATCCCGGAACCCGACGAGCGCGCCGAACGCCTCGGCTCGGTGCTGCAGGTGGTCTATCTGGTGTTTTCGGAGGGCTCGTTCGCATCCACCGGCCAGACGTGGATGCGCACCGACCTCGCCGACGAGGCCAGGCGGCTGGCCCGAGTGCTGGTGCGCCTCGCCCCCGAGCCGGAGGTGTTCGGCCTGCTGGCGCTGATGGAGCTGACCGCCGCGCGCTTCCCGGCCAGGATGGATGCGCGGGGCGAGCCGATCCTGCTCGAAGACCAGGACAGGGGCCTGTGGGATCAGGCGGCGATCCTGCGGGGTCGCGCAGCGCTCGCGCACGCCGCCTCCGCCGGTCGCGGACTCGGGGCGTACGGTCTGCAGGCATCGATCGCCGAGTGTCACGCGGTGGCGCCGTCGGTGGCGGATACCGACTGGAAACGCATCGTGCTGCTCTACGAGGCGCTCGGCCGGCTGGCCCCGTCGCCGGTCATCGAGCTGAACCATGCGGTCGCGGTGGCCATGTCCGACGGCCCGGCAGCGGGCCTCGCGCTCGTCGACGCGATGATCGCGCGCGGCGACCTTGCGGGCTCCTACCTGCTTCCGGCCACCAGAGGCGAGCTGCTGACGCGCCTCGGCCGACGGGATGCGGCCATCGCCGCCCTCGAAGAGGCGCACGCCTCCTGCCCGTCACCCCCCGAGCGCGCCGCCCTCTCCCGCAAGCTCGCCGCCCTCCGCGCCCCCTGACCGGCCCCCGCCCTGCTCCCGCCCGGCCCCCAAGCCATCGAGTCCGAACTTATGCACGCGACACGCCGCGCCGAGCGTGCATAACTTCAGACTCGATCGTCGGGGAGCAGCGCGAGCGCAGGGATGACGCGGTCGCGGAGCAGCGGGGCGAGGTCGCCCAGCGGGTCGGCCGGGTCCGACCAGCGCAGCTCGGCGATCTCCGCAGCGGCCACCGGCACGCCGGTGAGGTCGGCCGCGTACACCGTCGCGTCGAGCGTATGCCCGGGTTCGTTCGCGGCGTCGGCCTCCCACGCGCCAAGCAGCCGGAGTTCGTCGATGGCGAGCCCGATGCCCACCTCCTCGCGCACCTCCCGCACCGCGGCCTCGGCGGCGGACTCGCCGGGCTCCGGCTTGCCGCCGGGCAGCATGAACCGGGATGTTCCCCGCTTGCGCACCGTGAGCACGTGCCCGTCCTCCCTGACGAACGCGACGGCGGACACGGTGATCACGGGGTGCGGCATGCCTCGAGCGTATCCCGGCAGCATCCCGCGCCGATGTCCCGCCTCCGCGTCCACTCGATTACTTCGTGGCGCGCACCGGGATGAGGAGGGCGAGGCCCGCGGCCAGCACCAGCACGATCCCGAGGATGCCCCAGTACTGCGCGCCGCCGACCGCGACGAACGTCGCGAACAGCAGCGGTGCGAGGAACGAGACGGCGCGCCCGGTGGTCGCGTACAGCCCGAACACCTCGCCCTCTCGGCCGGCGGGCGTAACCCTGGCGAGGAACGTCCTGCTCGCCGACTGCGCCGGCCCGACGAACAGGCAGAGCACGAGGCCGCCGATCCAGAACGCCGTCGCGCCGAGGTCGTGCGCGAAGAACACCGCGAGCCCGGCGATCACGAGGCCGACCAGGGAGGTGACGATCACCGGTTTCGCGCCGAACCGGTCGTCGAACCGGCCGGAGATGAAGGTGCTGATGCCCGCGACCACGTTGGCCGCGATCGCGAAGATGATGACGTCGCCGCTGCTGAACCCGAACGTGCCCTGGGCGAGGATGCCGCCGAACGTGAACACGCCGACCAGCCCATCGCGGAACAACGCGGACGCGATCAGGAAGAGCACCGTGTTCCTGCTCTCCTTCCACAGCGTCCCGATGTCGCGCACCAGCACGCCGTACGACTGGAAGAACCCGACGCGCGGGCGGCGGGAGCCGATCGGCATCTCCGGCACGGCGATGAGCACCGGCAGCGAGAAGATCAGCGTCCAGGCGGCGGCGATCAGCGCGATGATCCGGATGTTGAGGCCGGCGTCCTCGGTGACGTGGAGCATCCCGCCCGTGCCGTCGTCGTTGCCGGTGACGAGACCGAAGTAGACGATGAGGAGCAGGACGATGCCGCCCAGGTATCCCGCGCCCCAGCCGAACCCGCTGACCCGGCCAACGGTCTTCGGCGTGGAGACCTGCACCAGCATCGCGTTGTAGTTGACCGTCGCGATCTCGTAGAAGATCGTTCCGACGGCCACCAGGACCACTCCGAACAGGAAGTAGCTCGGCTCGCCGACCACGAAGAACATCAGCGCGGTCATCACCACGACCACGCCGGTGTTGATGCCGAGCCACAGCTTGCGCCTGCCGGACCCGTCGGTGCGCTGCCCGAGCACCGGCGCGATCAGGGCGACCACGATGCCCGCGATGGCGAGCCCCCAGCCGAGCCCGCTCGACAGCGGAGCCTCTGCCGCGGTGACGGCGGCGTGGGCCGGTCCTTTGAGGTCGGTCTCCGCATCCCGGGCGGCGACGAGGGCGGGGTCGACGAACAGGCTGCCGGTCAGATAGACGGTGAACACGAACGTGGTGATGACCGCGTTGAACGCCGCGCCGCCCCAGTCCCACAGCGCCCACGACACCACCTGACGACGCGGGATGCGCCGCTCGGCCGAACTGTCCACGAACAGCGGAGAGGTCGAGGTGACCAGGGCGTCGGTGTTCGCGGGCGCCGGCTGCTTGCCGCGCTCGGCGTCGCTGCCGTTCGCGCTCGGGGGAGTGCTCATGTGCACAGCGTATGGGTTCGCGGTTGCCGGAGGGTGAACCGGGACGCCGTGGCGCGCCCGGTGCCGATGATCCGTGCGCGCACGGTTCCCGCTGTCGTCCGGACGCCGGTAGGCTCGCGGCCGAAGGTGCTCCGGATGCGCAATATGTCCGGAGCGGCATACGAGGCACGGGAGGCTGGAATGACCGCTACGGCGCACGAGGTTCGACAGTACGGCTGGGTGCGGCATCTGCTGCCCCGCATCGTGATCGGCGCGCTCATCGCCGCCGCGCTTGTCGGTGTGTACGCGGTCGTCATCGGCCGGTTCGACGAGACGTGCTGGCGGCTCATCGGCACCATCGCGCTGCTCGTCTTCTTCTCGCTGGTGTCCTGGTACGACGCGGACGTCTCCGCCCGGCGCGCTCCCTGGTTCGGGGTGGTCAGCGTGATCACGTCCGCCTACCTACTGATGGCCGGGCTGGCGAAGATCTGGGTGCCGGTCGCGGGCGGACCATACGATCCGTTCGCCTACCGCCCGTGGTGGGAGCCGTTCGCCTGGTTCGCACTGGTGGCGGTGACCAGGCTCGGCCTGCTGCACATCCATCTGGTGCTGAACACGCAGCGCCGGTTCACGGGCCCGGTGATGAGCAACGTGACCGTGGTGACCCTGCTGCTCGTGGGTGCGCTGACGCTCGGCCTCTCGCTGCCGCTTGCACTGCCGACGGTGGACTTCGGCGAGACGTACTGGCGCCTGCTGGCGGTGGTGGCGATCCTGGATGCGCTGGGCACGATCCTGATCCCGCTCACCTACTCGCTGTTCGGGCCGAAGGCGGCGGCGCAACAGCCGCAGCAGCCTGCGTTCGCACAGTGGCAGGGGCAGGCGCCGGCGCTCGCGCAGGCGTTCGCCCAGCAGGCGTTCCCGTCGGCGCCACCCGCCGCATCCACCCCGCCCATGGCGTTCACGCCGCCTGTCGCGCCTGCTGCGCCTGCATTCCCCGCCCAGGCCGCACCCGGCGCACTGGCTGCACCAGCAGCACCCGCCGCATCCACCCCTCCGGCCCCGGTGCCGCCGACCGCTGCATACCCGCGGCTCGACGCCGCCGCCGGGCTGCGGCTGGAGTGGCCGCGCTACATCAGCGGCCAGCCACTCCCGGCTCGCGCCGACGGCTCCCCGGACTTCACCGGCGTCGTCGGATACTGACCCGCGGGAGGCCTAGATCGCGATCGGCAGCGTGTACTGGTTGCCGCCGTGGTTGCGCACCTGGCGGTGCAGGCTCTCCATCGTGATGTCGAGCTGGTTCGCCTTCACGGCGGCGTCCGTGAGGTCGCGCAGCAGCTCATCCGGCACCTCGCCGTCGTACTTGTAGTAGATCTTGTGCTCGAGGCTCGCCCAGAAGTCCATCGCGACCGTGCGGATCTGCACCTCGACGGGCACGGCAATCGGCCCGCCGGACAGGAACACCGGG
Source organism: Leifsonia araucanica (assembly GCF_051161895.1). Lineage (NCBI taxonomy): Bacteria > Bacillati > Actinomycetota > Actinomycetes > Micrococcales > Microbacteriaceae > Leifsonia > Leifsonia araucanica. The sequence continues at coordinate 2,509,929 of NZ_JBMBTW010000002.1, read as the reverse complement.
ACCTCGACGATCGCGTGCAGGCTCTTGTAGCCGTTGGGCTTCGGGTGCGCGATGTAGTCCTTCACCCGCAGCACGTTCACGTCCGCCTGCGCGGAGAGCAGCTCGAACACGTGGTAGACGTCGGAGACGAAGCTGCAGACGATCCGGATGCCCGCGATGTCGGTGATCGCCTCCCTGATCGCGTCGAATGACGGCTCGCACTCTTTGCGGACGATCTTCTGCTCGATGCTCTCCGCCGACTTGAGCCTGCTGTTGATGTGCTCGATCGGGTTGTAGTCGTGCAGCTCGGCGAACTCTTCGCGGAGGATCGACACCTTGGTGGAGATCTCGTCGATGCCGAACTTGTAGGGCATGATGAACCGCGCGAAGTCCGTGTTGAACGCCTGCACCTCATCCAGAGTCGCCGGGTCGATGTTCTGCAGAGCCTCGATGGCCCTGGACGACAGCAGCGGGCCGTTGTGATCGACGTGAAAGGACTCCGGAACCATGTACAGCACGCTATCGACGGTCCTTGTGGAGGCGGTGTGAATCCGCGGGGTTCGTCCTTCCCGTACGAGTCGCAGTGGGGCGACCCGCGCTGCAACGAGGCGCTGATCGTCCGCGGCGAGGACCCGGCGGCCTTCCACGACTGGATGCTGGACGGGTACGCGACCGCCGACGAGTACCGCTACTGGGCGCGCAACGTCTGCGGCCTGGCCTGCCTCCGTTCGGTGGTGCGGGTGTGGCGGCCGTCCGCCGCCGACGCGACGATGCGCGAGCTGATCGACGGGGCGATGGATGCGGGAGCGCTCGTCCCGGAGGAGCACACCGTCCGCGGCCTTTACTACCGTCCGTTCCTCTCCTGGATCGCCGACGAGTTCGGCCTGGACGGCGAGGTCGTCGAGGGGTCGACCGCGCGCGAGCACTTCTCGGCGGTGGCGCCCGGCGTCGTGGCCATCGCATCGGTCACGCCGGAGATCCGCTACCCGAACCGTCCCAACGAGCGGGTCGGCGGCCACCTCGTTCTCGTGCACGGCTTCGACGGGGAGACGGTGTCGTTCCACAACCCGTCCGGCATCGGAGCGACGGCGGCAGACGCATCCCTCCCCGTCGACGAGTTCGAGCGCTTCTACGCCGGCCGAGGGATGCTCCTCCGCGACTGAGCGATCACGGCTGGTCGCGCCGTTTTCCCGCCGATTCCGGGAATGAAACCCCTCTCCCCAAAGTTGAGTCTAGTGTGCTCAAGTTTCGAGCTCGCAGCTTGACAGCCTCCCGAGTGGATGCCACACTTGAGCCGTCGGGACTCAACTCTCGACCCCCAGCTTTTACAACCGAACATTCAGCAACAAAAGGAGAACAGCACATATGTCACGTGCAGTAGGAATCGACCTCGGAACCACGAACTCGGTCGTCGCCGTCCTCGAGGGTGGCGAGCCCACCGTCATCGCCAACGCGGAGGGCTTCCGCACCACCCCGTCGGTCGTCGCGTTCACGAAGGACGGCGAGGTGCTCGTCGGCGAGACCGCCAAGCGCCAGGCCGTCACCAATGTCGACCGCACCATCGCGTCGGTCAAGCGCCACATGGGCACCGACTGGACGGTCGAGATCGACGGCAAGAAGTACACGCCGCAGGAGATCTCGGCCCGCATCCTCGCCAAGCTCAAGAGGGACGCGGAGCAGTACCTCGGAGACACCGTGACGGACGCCGTCATCACCGTCCCCGCGTACTTCAACGACGCCGAGCGTCAGGCCACCAAGGAGGCCGGTGAGATCGCGGGCCTCAACGTGCTCCGCATCATCAACGAGCCCACCGCAGCCGCACTCGCGTACGGCCTCGACAAGGGCAAGGAAGACGAGCTCATCCTGGTCTTCGACCTCGGTGGTGGAACCTTCGACGTCTCCCTCCTCGAGGTGGGCAAGGACGACGACTTCTCGACCATCCAGGTCCGCGCGACCGCCGGTGACAACCGCCTCGGTGGAGACGACTGGGACCAGCGCATCGTCGAGTGGCTGATCAAGCGCTTCAAGGACTCGACCGGTGTCGACGTCTCGAAGGACAAGATCGCCCTGCAGCGTCTGAAGGAAGCCGCTGAGCAGGCCAAGAAGGAGCTCTCGTCGAGCATGTCGACGAGCATCCAGCTGCCGTACCTGTCGCTGACGGAGAACGGCCCGGCCAACCTCGACGAGACGCTCACCCGCGCCCAGTTCGAGCAGATGACCAGCGACCTCCTCGACCGCACCAAGAAGCCGTTCCAGGACGTCATCCGTGAGGCCGGCATCAAGGTGTCCGACATCTCGCACGTCGTGCTCGTCGGTGGTTCGACCCGCATGCCCGCCGTGAGCGAGCTCGTGAAGCAGGAGACCGGTGGCAAGGAGCCCAACAAGGGCGTGAACCCGGATGAGGTCGTCGCCGTCGGCGCCGCACTCCAGGCCGGTGTCCTGAAGGGCGAGCGCAAGGACGTCCTGCTCATCGACGTGACCCCCCTGAGTCTCGGTATCGAGACCAAGGGCGGCATCATGACGAAGCTGATCGACCGCAACACCGCGATCCCGACCAAGCGCAGCGAGACCTTCACGACCGCGGACGACAACCAGCCGTCCGTCGCCATCCAGGTCTTCCAGGGCGAGCGCGAGTTCACCCGCGACAACAAGCCGCTCGGCACCTTCGAGCTCACCGGCATCGCCCCGGCACCCCGTGGCATCCCGCAGGTCGAGGTGACCTTCGACATCGACGCCAACGGCATCGTGCACGTGTCCGCCAAGGACAAGGGCACCGGCAAGGAGCAGTCGATGACGATCACCGGTGGATCCTCGCTGCCGAAGGACGACATCGAGCGCATGGTGCGCGAGGCGGAGGAGCACGCGGCCGAGGACAAGAAGCGTCGGGAGACCGCCGAGACCCGCAACACGGCCGAGCAGCTCGCATACTCGATCGAGAAGCTGATCAAGGACAACGAGGACAAGCTCCCCGAAGACGTCAAGAACGAGGTCCAGGGCGACGTCGACGCGTTGAAGACCGCACTCGCGGGCGACGACGAGGACGCTGTCAAGACCGCGTACGACAAGCTCAACGCGAGCCAGCAGAAGCTCGGAGAGGCGATCTACTCGTCCGCTCAGGCCGACGCGGGCGCCGGTGAGCAGGCTCCTGCAGGTGACCAGCCCGCCGAGGAGAACTCGGACGAGGATGTCATCGACGCAGAGGTCGTCGAAGACGAGGAGAAGAAGTAAGCATGTCGGACCAGAACCCCAACGGGCAGGGCGAAGACCCTGAGCGCGAGGAGCCGGTAGTCCGCGACAAGCGGAGGATCGACCCCGAGACCGGCAAGGTTCGGCAGCCGGCGGGCCAGGATGGTCAGGACGGCCAGGAGGGCGGGGACGCCGGAAACGACGCCCCCGACCTCGCCCACGAGGAACTCGTCGATGTCGGCCCGGCCGACGGCGAGGGCCTCGGGTCCTTCCTCTCCGACGAAGACCTGGACGTGCTGAGCGGCCAGTCGACGGCGGACCAGCTCGCGGCCGAACGGCTCGCCGACCTCCAGCGGGTCACCGCGGAGTACGCGAACTACCGCAAGCGGACGGAGTCCAACCGCGAGATCGAGCGCGAGCGCGCGGTCGGCGACACGGTGAAGAGCCTTCTTCCCGTGCTCGACGACCTCGACCGTGCCGAGAAGCACGGCGACCTCGAAGAGGGCAGCGCCTTCTCGACCATCGCGGCCAAGCTCCGGACCACCGCTGAGCGACTCGGCCTCACGCCGTACGGCGAGAAGGGCGACCCGTTCGACCCGCAGATCCACGAGGCGATCTTCCAGCAGCCGACCCCCGGCGTGACGGTCGACACCGTCGCGGACGTGGTCGAGACGGGCTACAAGCTCGGCTCCACCACGGTGCGGGTGGCCAAGGTCGTCGTCGCGGTTCCGGCCTAGGCTCCGGATGCGCACGCCACGCGAAGCGGCGGGATACTCATCCCGCCGCTTCCGTGGTGCGCGCTCGCGATAGATGCAGACTTCATACACACAGACTTCACACCAACAGACTTCAAACCTACAGGCACACTCAGGCTGAGAAAGGAGGCGCCGTGGCAAGCCAGGACTGGTTCGACAAGGACTTCTACAAGGTTCTTGGCGTCTCCAAGGACGTCACCCCCGCGGAGCTCAAGAAGGTCTACCGCAAGCTCGCGCGCAAGTATCACCCGGACTCCAACCCGGGCGACCCGGCGGCAGAGGCCAAGTTCAAGGAGATCAGCGAAGCGCACTCCGTGCTCGGTGATCCCGAGCAGCGCAAGGAGTACGACCAGATCCGCGCGATGGGCTCCGGCGCCCGCTTCACCGCGCCGGGCTCTGCAGGCCAGGGCGGCTTCGACGACGTGTTCGGCGGGATGTTCGGCGGCGGTGGCAACCGCGGTTACAGCTACCAGCAGGGCGGCAACTTCGACGACGTGTTCGGAGGGCTGTTCGGCAACAGCGGCGGTGGCTTCGGTTCGGCGAGCGGCGGATTCCGCGGCTACGGCGGACCGACCCGCGGCCGCGACGTGACAGCGCACACCACCATCGACTTCATCACGGCGACCAAGGGCGAGACCATCACCCTGCAGGCGTCCGACGGCAAGCCGATCAAGGTCAAGATCCCGGCCGGCGTCGCCGACGGGCAGAAGATCAAGCTGCGCGGCAAAGGCCAGCCCAGCCCCGATGGCGGGGAGCCTGGCGACATCGTCCTCACCGTCACCGTGCGCAAACACCCGGTGTTCGAGCGCGACGGCCTCAACCTGCGCGTCACGGTTCCCGTGACGTTCGCGGAGGCGGCCCTCGGCGCGACCATCGAGGTGCCGACGCTGGGCGGCGACCCCGTCAAGCTGCGCGTCGCCCCCGGAACGCCGAGCGGCCGCGTGCTGCGCGTCAAGGGCCGCGGGGTGCAGACCTCGAAGGGCACCGGCGACCTGCTCGCCGTCGTTCAGGTGGCCGTGCCGTCGCACCTGTCCGCCGAGGCCCAGGAGGCGCTCAAGGAGTTCGCCGCGAAGCTTCCGGACGAGAACCCGCGCGAAGAACTGCTCGCCAAGGCCCGCACCTGATCATGGATGAGAACAGCCAGGTCTTCGTGATCTCGATCGCGGCCGAACTGGCGGGGATGCATCCACAGACCCTCCGCCAGTACGACAGGCTCGGTCTCGTCAGCCCGAGCAGGACGGCGGGCAAGTCCCGCAGGTACTCGATGCGGGATGTGGCGAAGCTGCAGGAGATCGCGCGGCTCGGTGCGGAGGGCGTCAGCCTGGAAGGGATCAGGCGCATCCTGGACCTGGAGGATCAGGTGGGAGCGCTGACCACCCGGGTGCGCGAACTGGAGACGGCGCTGGCCGACGAGCTCCTGAACCGCCCTGGCCACCGCGTGTTCGCCGCCGGTCCCGCGGGCGAGGTCGTCTCGCTGCGAGCGGGCACCCGCACCAGGCGCAGCACCCAGGTGGTCGTCTGGCGCCCGCTCGACAGAGACTGAGGCAGCAGGACCAAACCGAGGACTAAAAGCGCGTTGTCCCCCCGGATTCCGCGGGTTCCGGTCGTTCGCCGCCCGTAGAGTGAAGACATCGACACGGCCGGAGCCACACGGAGAGCGAGGGCCGGATCGATCACCGGGGGCGCGGCCTGTCGAAATCAGAGTCGGGTTCTGGCATTCGACGGACGCGCCCTCACCCCTTCCCCAGCAGGCCGAGTTCGCTCGCCCGGAGGAGGGCGTCCGCCCTCGTGCTCACGCCGAGTTTTCTGTACGCCGACCGGAGCTGGTTCTTCACCGTGCTCGGTGAGACGTGCAACTGTGCGGCAGCGTCGCTGACCCGTGGATGCGCGGCCACCGCACCGAGCACCGCCTGCTCTCTCGGCGTCAACACCACGAGCGCATCCAGAGGGTGGAACAGGTCCGGCCAGCCGGCCGTGCGCTCCAGGTAGCCGTCGACGAACGCCGCGTTCGCGCCGGAGACGAGCTCCCGGATGAGTTCCACATCCACGCGGGACAGCAGCAGGAACGACAGGAAAGACTCGTCGGCCGCGAGGGCCGAGCACGCCTCCGACGCGGTCCGCACGGCGAGCTCGGTGCGTTCGAGCGTGGCGGCGGCGACCGCGCAGAGCAGCTTGGTGGTGACGCGGGCGAACCGGTTGTCGTCGGGGGAGTGCAGCTCGGCGATCGCGCCGGCGATCACCAGCACCTCGTCGTGCGCGCCGCGCAGATGCGCCTGCATCGCCCCGAGCAGCCGCGGAGACACCCCGTACTCCCGCGACAGCGTCGACTTCGGCAGCGGCTGGCCGTTGCTGACCCGGATGATCGCGCCGAGCGTCCTGATGAACTGCTCGGCGAACGCGGAGGTGGTCTGGTGCGCCCCCGGCTGCAGAGCGGCTTCGACGTGGGCGAGCGCCTCCCCTCGTCGTCCGGTCACCGCGAGGATCGCCGCCTGGATTCCGCAGAGGAACGCCCAGTGCTCGGTGCCGGAGGTGTAGAACGCGATGGAGTCGAGGTGGCTCTGGGCGCGCTCGAAGTCGAGTTCGGCGCAGGCGACGACGGCCTGCGCGATCTGCTCCGGCACGCCGAAGATGTTGACCCGCCAGTGCTCCGGCGCATCGGCGGCGTCGATCAGCGCGAGCACAGCGCGCGCGTCCGCGATCCTGCCCTGCAGAGCGCGGAGCGACGCGAGAAGCGCGGCGCAGTGATACCAGCCGGCGTTGTCGTCGTCGACTCGGAACTGCATCCCGAGGGTGAGCGCCTGCGCGGCCTCACTGAACGCGGCGTCGTAGAACAGGCTCCAGCCCGCGTCGGAGAGGAACAGCGAGACCGAGTTCTCCACCTCGGCGAGCTCCTGTTCGGAGAGCCGGCCGATGAGGGCGACGACCCTGCGCGCCGTGGCCGCCGAGTCCGAGAACGAGAACGTGAACCGCTCGGACACGGTCTGGGTCGCGAGCACCCAGACCAGCTCCGCCCGGTCGTCCGGCTCGCTCCTGGTCGACTTCGCGATGGCCATGCCCCTGCGGAAGTGCGGAAGTGCCCGGATGCGCTCGCCGACCACCGTGAGCATGAGCGCCGTGAACACGGAGAGCGTCGGGTGCCTGCTCAGCTCGGCGGCGGGGACGTCCCTGATCACGCGGAGCATCGCCTCGGGCGACTTCTGCGCGATCGGGAACCAGAACCGCCTGCCCAGCCGCGACGCGAGATCGAAGTCGTGGCTGCCGAGCGCGTTCTCGACGGCCTCCGTCGGCATCCGGTGTTCGGCCGCCCAGAGCGCGACCGTGCGCCGGATGCGCCTGACCTCCTCGACCGGACGCTCGGCCAGCCTGCTCAGCAGCGCCTGGCGGAACAGCGGGGTGTAGCTGAACCACTCCGCGCCCCGCCGGCGCTCCCACCGGCCGAGCCCCGCCTCCTCTGCCCTGTCGAAGAACGTTCGTGCGTCCGTGCCCCAGCCGAGCCGTTCGGCGATGTCCAGGTTGGCCGTGCTCGGCACGGCGGTCTCGAGGAGGAACCGCCGTTGTGCGGCGGGCGAGTCCGCGAACGCGAAAGTGTCGATCGTCGCGTCAGCCACCAGTCCCCTGGCATGCCGCCCGTCGGTCGGGCTCAGGTGGCCGAGGCGCATGGCCATGCCCAGGATGCGCGCAGAGGTCGGGGTGGTGGCCGCGGCGGCCACGGAATCGGCGACCGGATGCGTCGTCATGCCTCCGAGGATCTCCGCGCTCTCCGCCGGAGTGAGCGCCAGCTCCGACGCGTCGAGGAAGCTCGCCTCCCCGCTCAGGAAGATGGGCAGCTGCGACGGGCGGATCGGGCGCCGGGTGGAGACCACGACGCGCAGCAGCGGCGCGGCGTCGAGCAGGGTGGGCATCCGGTCGATGAGCGCGTCGGAGTCGATGCGTTCCGCGCGGTCGACGATCAGGATGCACGGGGAGGTGAGGTTGCCGAACACGCGCGCCATCGCGGCGGCGAGGTCGCGCATGCTCCAGAAACCGCGGGCGTCGCGGCGCAGGCGCTCCGGGTCGCGCACGGCTCCCGCGGCGGCGAGGCCGTGGATCGCCTGCTCCCAAACCAGGTGCTCGGACGGGTGCGAGTCGTCGACGCTGGTGGACAGCACGAGGCGCCCGTGGTCGAGCAGGCGCTGCGTCCACTGGGCGAGCAGCGTCGACTTCCCGGCTCCCGCCGGCGCCGTGAGCACCGTCAGCCGGCCACCGCGGTCGAGCTGGGCGAGCAGCCGCTCGCGGTGCGCTGTCGGTGTTCCCGTCCCTGGCACGGTGTCTCCTTCGGTTGCCGATAGTGAAACCTAACATCCCCCATGTCACGCATCCACTCGGGCCCGGACACAATCGCCGAACGGGGCGCGGCAGCGTCTAGGCTGTCAGCGGCGATACGTCCCGCCTCACGAGGGCGGCGCATCCCGAACAGCTTCAGCACCCCCACGAGGGGCCGTCCACAAGGAAGGTGGCGATGAAGGCTCTCTTCAAGAGCGAGGCCGGACCCGGTCTCGAACTGGTCGACGTACCGGAGCCCGTGATCGGGCAGGAGGACGTCAAGATCCGCGTGCTGCGGACGGGCATCTGCGGAACCGATCTGCACATCCAGCGCTGGGACGACTGGGCGGCCTCCGCCGTCGCCGCCCCGCTGATCCCTGGGCACGAGTTCTTCGGCGAGGTGGTCGAGGTCGGGCCGCTCGTGCACGACGTCGCCGTGGGCGATCAGGTGTCCGGCGAAGGGCACATCGTCTGCGGAACCTGCCGCAACTGCCGGGCCGGCCGCCGCCAGATGTGCATCCGCACCCAGGGCCTCGGCGTGCAGCGCAACGGTGCGTTCGCCGAATACCTCACCCTCCCCGCCACCAATGTGTGGGTGCACCACAGCACCATCGAGCCGGAGGTCGGCGCGCTGTTCGACCCGCTCGGCAACGCGGTGCACACGGCGCTCGCGTTCCCCGTGGTCGGCGAGGACGTGCTGGTCACCGGATGCGGCCCCATCGGCCTGATGGCCATCGCCGTCGCGAGGCACGTCGGAGCGCGGTTCATCGTCGGGACGGACATCAGCGCATCCCGGCTCGCCCTCGCCGAGGGCATGGGCGCCGACTACACGGTCGACGTCTCGCAGGCCCCCATCCGCTCGGCGCAACAGGCGCTCGGGATGCGCGAAGGCTTCGACGTCGGGTTCGAGATGAGCGGGGCGCCCAGCGCGCTGCCGCAGATGATCGAGAACATGAACCACGGCGGCCGGATCGCGATGCTCGGCCTCCCCGCCGCGCCGATCGCGATCGACTGGGGCAACGTGGTCACCCACATGCTCACCCTCAAGGGCATCTACGGCCGCGAGATGTTCGAGACCTGGAACGCGATGGGCGCGATGCTGCAGACGTCGGCGACGCTGCGCGACGCCATCGCATCCATCGTCTCCGACCGGTTCGCCGCGCGCGACTGGGAGAAGGGGTTCGCCGCCGCGGCGTCGGCAGGCGGAGGCAAAGTGATCCTGGATTGGACGGAGCTCTGATGTACGGAACGTTTCGGGAGACGGTCGCGACGCAGCTGAGCGAGATCGAGGAGGCCGGGCTCACCAAGCACGAGCGCAGCATCCACGGTCCGCAGTCGTCGCAGATCGTGGCGGACGGCGCGGAGGTGCTCAACTTCTGCGCCAACAACTACCTGGGCCTCGCCGACCATCCTGCGCTGCGGGATGCGGCCAAACTCGCCCTCGACGACTGGGGTTACGGCCTCGCCAGCGTGCGCTTCATCTGCGGAACGCAGGAGCAGCACCTGGAGCTGGAGCGGCGGGTGTCGCAGTTCCTCGGCACCGAGGCGACCATCCTGTTCTCGTCGTGCTTCGACGCGAACGGCGGCGTGTTCGAGACCCTGTTCACCGCGGACGACGCGATCGTCTCCGACGAGCTCAACCACGCATCCATCATCGACGGCATCCGCCTCTCCAAGGCGCAGCGGTTCCGCTACAAGAACCGCGACCTGGCCGACCTGCGCGCCCAGCTCACCGCGGCACGGGATGCGGGCGCCCGCCACACGGTGATCGTCACAGACGGCGTGTTCTCGATGGACGGGTACATCGCCCCGCTGCGCGAGATCTGCGACCTGGCCGACGAATTCTGCGCCCTGGTGTTCGTGGACGACTCCCACGCCGTCGGGTTCGTCGGGGAGCACGGGAGGGGGACGCCGGAGTTCTGCGGCGTGGCGGACCGGGTGGACATCTACACCGGCACGTTCGGCAAGGCGCTGGGCGGCGCATCCGGCGGCTACGTGTCGTCGCACCGCGAGATCGTGGACCTGCTGCGCCAGCGCGCACGGCCCTACCTGTTCTCGAACACGCTCGCGCCGTCGATCGTCGCCGGCACCATCGCGGCACTCGACCTGCTGGAGCAGTCCGACCAGCTGCGGGCGCAGCTCGTCGCCAACGCTGCACTGTTCCGCTCGCTGATGACCGAGGCCGGCTTCGACCTGCTGCCGGGCGAGCACCCCATCGTGCCGGTCATGTTCGGGGATGCAGCACTCACCGCGCGCATTGCGGACGAGATGCAGCGCCATGGCGTGTACGTGACGGCGTTCTCGTTCCCGGTGGTGCCGCGCGGGAAGGCGCGCATCCGGGTGCAGCTGTCCGCGGCGCACACGGAGGACGAGATCCGGCGCTGTGTGGAGGCGTTCAGCGCTGCCAGGGAAGCGGTGGCCTAGCGCTCCCTGCCAGCCCCGCCACTGCTGGGGGCGGCAGTGGACTCGCGCGCGATGACGCGCACGGGCGGTGCGTCGACGCGTTCGACGCGCTCGCCCGCGCGCATTCTCGTGTACGCGTCGTGCAGGGTCGCCGCGAGGGCGTCCGCGTCGAAGGCGACCGTGCTGAGGCGCGGGATGAACTCGGCGGAGCCCGCGTGGTCGTCTGCGCCGATCACCGACACATCGTGCGGCACGTGGATGCCCGCGTCGGCCAGCGCGCGCACGGCCGCCATCGCGAGGCGGTCGTCGTATGCGGCGACGGCGGTGGGGCGCTCCGCGTCGAAGCGCCAGCCGCGCGCCCAGTCGCGGAGGGAGGCCGCCGACGTGCCGGCGTGGGAGACGGTGAGGGTGGCACCGGCGCGTGCTGCTGCGGCGCGCGCCCCGGCGAGACGGGCGGCGGCGGTCGCGGCGGCCGTGGGGTCTGTGGGGGCGATGAACACGATCCGGTCGTGCCCGAGCCGCGTGAGCTCGGAGACGGCTGCGTCGCCGAACGGCTCCTGCGGCACGACGAGGGTGGGGGCGTAGCCGACCGGCTCCTGGCCGTGCACGATCAGCGCGCGGACCCCGGCGAGGCGCAGCAGCTCTGTCGCCTCCGCGTCGCAGCGGGCCGCCTCGGCGAGCACGGCTTCCGGGCGCAGTCTCGCCCAGAGCTGGGCGGCCTCCGCACCGGTGAGGTCGGTCTCGATGTGGCTGAGCGCATCCACCCCGTCGTCGACGGTGCGGGCGAGGAGTGCGGCGAACGCGCGTTCCAGCGTTGCCCCGCTGTCGCGTCCGGATGCGGTGAACAGCAGCCCGGAGACCGCCTCCCCGCTGGCGAGCGACCGCGCCGCCGTGTTGGGCGTGTATCCGAGCAGCCTGGCGGCTTCGAGCACGCGGTGCCTGGTGTCGTCGGAGACCCGGGAGTTGGGCTTGTCGTTGAGCACGAAGGAGACCGTCGCGCGCGAGACTCCTGCCGCGAGGGCGACGTCTGCGCTCGTCGGGGCTTTGACGACGTGAGGGGTGAACATCCTGGTCTCAGTCTAGGCCGGACCGACCCCGGTGGTTACGCGAGTAAGCGAAAAACCGACCAATGACTTGTATTAAGCCGGACGGTGTCCTATGGTTACGCGTGTTAGCACGCAACGTCGCCTGCTCGAAAGGACAACCCCTGTGACAACGCCGTCGGAAGAAACCGGCACCACCCCCCAGCGTCCGGTTCAGCCCACCATCCCCTCCAACCTCTCCGGAGTGCCAGAAAGCTCGGCGCTCGCGTCGACGATCACCACCGCCGGCAGCCCGTTCAGCGCGGCCCCGACCTCCGCCGTCAGCGCGCAGCGCCCGGAGAAGGTGCGCATCCGGGGCCGGCTGCTCAAGCTGATGCTCTCGATGATGGTGGGCAACATCGCCATCTTCGCCATCTGGGGCGCGGTGCCGGGTGTGCTGCTCCCCCTGCAGGTGCAGGGCATCGTCGGCGAGCAGAACAGCGGACCGATCTTCGGGCTCGTGGCGACCATCGGCGCGTTCGCCGCGATGATCGCGCAGCCAGTAGCCGGCCTCGTCTCCGACCGCACGCGCAGCAGGTTCGGCCGCCGCGCCCCGTGGATGGTGCTCGGCGTGCTGCTCGGCGGCCTGTCCCTCCTCTTCATGGGCGCGGCCAACGGCATCGTGCAGCTCACCGTCGGCTGGGTGATGGTGCAGATCACCTTCAACTTCGCCCAGGGGCCGCTGAGCGCGATCCTGCCGGACCGTGTCCCGAGCGGAGCGCGCGGAACGTTCTCGTCGCTGTCCGGACTCGGCCTCATGCTCGGCTCGCTCGGCGGCTCCATCGCCGGCGCCCAGTTCGCGAAGTCGATCCCGGCCGGCTACCTCACCTTCGCCGGAATCGCGCTCATCGTCATCGTGCTGTTCGTGCTCTTCAACCCGGACAGCTCGAACAAGGGGGAGCCGAAGCCGCCGTTCAGCTTCGTCGCCTTCCTGCAGACCTTCTGGGTCAGCCCGCGCAAGCACCCGGACTTCTTCTGGGGCTTCACCGGCCGCCTGCTGCTCTACGCCGGCTACTTCATGGTCACCGGCTTCCAGCTGTTCATCCTGCAGAAGTACATCGGCCTCGGCGCCAACGCGGTCGGCATGGTGCCGGTCCTCAGTCTGATCAGCCTCGTCGGCATCATCATCACCACCCTCATCGGCGGCCCGATCTCCGACAGGATCGGCCGCAGGAAGATCGTCGTCATCATCGCGGGCTCCGTCATGGCCATCTCGCTGGTGTTCCCGCTGATCCTGCCGACCGTCACCGGGATGATGCTGTTCGCCTTCGTCTCCGGGCTCGGCTTCGGCGCATACCAGGCCGTCGACACCGCCCTGATGAGCGAGGTGCTCCCGTCGAAGGACGACTTCGCCAAAGACCTCGGCGTGCTCAACATCGCCGCCACCCTGCCGCAGACGCTCGCCCCCGGACTCGCCGGACTGCTCGTCTTCGCCTTCAGCTCGTACACGCCGCTGTTCCCCGTCGGCATCGTGCTCGCCCTCGTCGGAGCCTTCGCGGTCCTCCCGATCAAGTCCGTGCGCTGACCAGCGCATCCATCGAACCGAAAGACGCACCAACCATGACCGACCTCAGCACCGACATCGACACCGACTCCGTCCTCGCCGGCCTCGTCTCCTCCCTCACCCTCGAACAGAAGGTGCGCCTGCTCACCGGCGCCTCGTTCTGGACGCTGCACAGCGAACCGCAGATCGGGCTCGACACGATCGTCGTCTCCGACGGACCTGCCGGTGTGCGTGGTCAGCTCTGGGACGAGAGGGACAGCTCGGCCAACCTCCCGTCGCCGACCGCGCTCGCCGCATCCTGGGACGTCGACCGGGTGTACGCACTCGGCCAGCTGATCGCTGCGGAGGCGCGTCGCAAGGGCGTCGGTGTCGCACTCGGCCCGACGGTCAACATCCAGCGGTCGCCGCGCGGTGGCCGCCACTTCGAGGCGTACAGCGAGGACCCGTGGCTGTCCGGCGTCGTCGGCACGGCGTTCGTCAAGGGCGTGCAGTCCTGCGGCGTCGGCGCGACCCCGAAGCACTTCGTCGCCAACGACAGCGAGACCGACCGCATGACGGTCAACGTCAACGTGGATGAGCGCACGCTGCGCGAGGTCTACCTCGCGCCGTTCGAGCGCATGGTCACCGAGGGCGGAGCCTGGCTGGTGATGTCGTCGTACAACTCGGTCAACGGCGTGACGATGACCGAGAACCAGCTGCTGCGCTCCCCGCTCAAAGACGAGTGGGGCTTCGACGGCGTGGTCGTCTCCGACTGGATGGGTGTGCGCGACACGGTCGCGGCCGGTGTCTCGGCGCAGGACCTCGCGATGCCGGGTCCAGACGGCGTCTGGGGCGATGCGCTGGTCGAAGCCGTGCGCGCCGGTCAGGTGTCGGAGACCGACATCGACGAGAAGGTGCTGCGCATCCTGAGACTGGCCGGGCGTCTCGGCGCGCTCGACGGTGTCGAAGCGGCGACCCCGCTGGCCGAGCCGTGGCCGGCCGAGCGCATCGACGCGCTGCTCCGCGAGGCCGCGGCGGACGGCATGGTGCTGGTGAAGAACGAGGCGGCAGGCGCATCCCCTGTCCTGCCGCTCGGCGCGACCCCCGGCAGCATCGCGGTGATCGGTCAGCACGCCCGCATCGCCCGCAGCCAGGGCGGTGGATCGGCGACGGTGTTCCCCGATCACGTCGTCACCCCGCTCGACGGTCTGGAGGAGGCGTTCGGCGCAGAGCGCGTGTCGTTCGCGCCGGGGGTGCGGGCCTCCGAATCGCTGCTCCCCGTGGATGCGACGGTCGCCACCGATCCGGCGACCGGCGAATCCGGGGTGCACGTCCGCTTCCTCGGCGCGGACGGCGGCGTGGTGCTGGACGAGCACCGCGGGAGCGGCCGCCTCACCTGGCTCGGAGACCCCGTGCTCGCCGACACGGCGGTGGTCGAGGCGACCACCACGTTCACCGCGCCGGAGGACGGCGAGTACGCCGTCGGGTTCGCCGGTCTCGGGCTGTTCCGCTTCGAGGTCGACGGCGAGCTGAAGAGCGACGGCCTGTTCTTTCCCGACGGCACCGACCCGTTCATGGCGTTCCTCAACCCGCCCAAGCAGTCGTTCCCGATCACGCTCGCGGCCGGGCAGACGGTCGCGCTGCGGCTCGAACACCGCCCCCAGCAGCAGCTCGGCCTCGCGGCCGTGATGTTCACGCTCGGCTACGAGGAGCCCTTCGGCAGTGCGGACGACGAGCTGGAGCGCGCCGTGTCGCTCGCTGCGGCGTCCGACGTGGCCGTCGTGGTCGTCGGCACGACGGAGCAGCTCGAATCGGAGGGCTTCGACCGCGACGGCCTGCGCCTGCCGGACGGACAGGACGAGCTCGTGCGCCGCGTCGTCGCCGCGAACCCGCGCACCGTCGTCGTCGTCAACTCGGGCGGCCCGGTGATCCTCCCCTGGCTCGACGACGCCCCCGCCGTGCTCCTCACCTGGTTCCCCGGCCAGGAGATGGGCCACGCACTCGCCGACGTGCTGACAGGCGCCGTCGAACCGGGCGGACGAATCCCGACCACCTGGGCGGCGACGGAGGACGACGTGCCGGTCTGGCAGGTCGAGCCCGTCGACGGCCAGCTCTACTACGACGAGAAGCTCAACGTCGGCTACCGCGAGTGGATGCGCAGGCAGGCGGCGGGCGGCCCGGCCCCGGCCATCCCGTTCGGGCACGGCCTCGGCTACACGAGCTGGGACTTCGGGGAGCCGAGCGTCGAGGGCAATGGTGCCGGCGGTGCCGGCCTCGAAGTCAGCGTTCCCGTGACCAACGTCGGCGACCGTGCAGGCAAGCAGGTGGTGCAGGTGTACCTGAGCCGGGTGTCGGACTCCGACATCGAGCGGCCGGTGCTCTGGCTCGCAGGCTACGCGGTGGTGCGCGCGGAGGCGGGAGAGTCGGCGGTCGCGACCGTCGCCATCGAACCGCGCTCACTGCAGCACTGGTCGGTCGACGACCACGCCTGGCTGACCGAGAGCGGCACGTACGCGGTGCGCGTCGGCGCATCGGTCGCCGCGCTGTCCGAGGGGGTCGAGTTCACCGTGTGACCGGGTAGCGTGGGGGAGCCCTCCCGGAAGGAGACCCCATGATCGTCGACAACGCCGTCTACGTCGACGGTCGGCGCACCGCTGACCCGACATCCCTGGAGCAGACGTTCGAGACGGTGCGGGAACGCAACGGGTTCGCCTGGATCGGCCTGTACCGGCCGACCGAGAAGGAGCTGGCCGCCGTCGCGACCGAGTTCGAGCTGCCGGAGCTCGCCGTGGAAGACGCCCTGAGCGGGCACCAGCGCGCAAAGCTGGAGAAGTACGGCACCACGACGTTCGTGGCGCTGCGGCCCGCGCACTACATCGACGAGACCGAGAAGGTCGAGTTCGGTGAGGTGCACGTCTTCCTCGGCGAGCAGTTCGTCATCACCGTGCGGCACTTCGAATGGCCGGACCTCTCGGTCGTCCGGCACAGGATGGAGCACGACGCGCGGCTGCTCGCACCCGGTCCGATCGGGGTGCTGTACGGCATCCTGGACCAGATCGTCGACGACTACGCCCCCGTGATCGCCGGCCTCGAGAACGACATCGACGAGATCGAGGACCAGCTCTTCAACGGCGACCGCACGGTGTCGCGCCGCATCTACGAGCTCTCCTCCGAGGTGATGACGTTCCAGCGGGCGGTCAACCCGCTCGGCGGGGTGCTGCAGAGTCTCAGGGACGCGCTCGCCGCATCCGGTGCGGACGAGTCGTTGCGCGACCGGTTCCGGGATGTGCACGACCACGTCATCCGGATCGTGGAGCGGGCGGACGGGTTCCGGCAGATCCTGCAGAACGCGCTGCTGGTGCACACCACGCTCGTCGGCCAGGCGCAGAACGACGAGGTCAAGAAGATCTCGTCCTGGGCGGCCATCCTGTTCACCCCGACGCTGGTCGGCACGATCTACGGGATGAACTTCGACCACATGCCTGAGCTGCACTGGGCACTCGGCTACCCGTTCGCGCTCGCGCTGATGCTCGCGACCGGCATCGGGCTGTACTACGCGTTCAAGCGGAACAACTGGCTCTGACGCCGGATGCGCGGGCCGTCGGGCATCCCGCGAGGTCGGCGGGCATCCCGCGAGGCTGGGTGGCATCCCGGGGCTGCGAGAATTGATCCCGTGTTCGAGTATGCGCGGTTGCGGCGGTGGCCGGATGTGGAAGGCGAGAACCTGTTCGCCTCGGATGCGGCCGACCGCCTGATCGCCGACCTGGCACGGGATGCGGTCGCCGCGGCTGCGGACGGCGAGGTCGTCGTCATCGGCGACGCGTACGGTGCGCTCACCCTGGCGGCGGCCGCAGAGGGCACCACCGGTATCCGCGTGCACCAGGATCCGCTCACCGGAGAACAGGCGCTCGCCGCCAACGCCGCCGAGCTCGGCTACTCCGACGCATACCGCGGGCTCCCGCTCGACGCCGAACTCGTCCGCGACGCGCGGGTGGTCCTGCTGCGCCTGCCGCGGAGCCTGGATGCGCTGGACGAGATCGCGACGCTGGTGGCGGCGCACGCTCATCCGGATGCGGTCGTCTACGCGGGCGGAATGCTGAAACACATGAGCCTGGCGATGAACGACGTGCTCGGTACGGCCTTCGGCTCCGTTGCGGCGTCGCTCGCCCGGCAGAAGGCGCGCGTGCTCACCGCCGAGCATCCGCAGCCGGTCGCGGGCACGGACGACCGGTGGCCGCGGCGGTCGCACGACGACAAACTCGGGATCACGGTGTGCGCGCACGGCGCCGCGTTCGCGGGCACCTCGGTCGATATCGGCACCCGCTTCCTGCTCAGCGTGATCGACGCCGCCGCTCCGGATGCGCGCACCGCCATCGACCTCGGCTGCGGAACCGGCGTGCTCGCCACGACGCTCGCCCTGCGCAGGCCGGGCCTGCGCGTCATCGCGACCGACCAGTCCGCCGCGGCCGTCGCCTCGGCAACGGCCACCGCAGCGGCGAACGGCGTCGCCGACCGCGTCACCGTCGTGCGCGACGACGGTCTCGCCGGGCAGCCGGATGCGACCGCCGACCTGATCGTCCTCAACCCGCCCTTCCACATCGGCAGCGCCGTGCACACCGGGATCGCCCACCGGATGTTCGCCGATGCCGGACGCGTCCTCGCCCCCGGCGGCGAACTGTGGACCGTGTGGAACTCCCACCTCGGCTACCGCTCGGCGCTGGAACGCGCGGTGGGACCGACCAGGCAGGTGGCGCGCAACGCCAAGTTCACGGTCACGGCGTCCCGTCGCGAGTGAGCGTGGTGGGCGAGTGGCCGCGCCGCGCGGGTGGTGCCCTCAGCCGACCACGTCGTCGCTCGCGTGGCGGGCGCGGCCGAACGGCGAGAGCGCGAGGAAGACGGTGACCGCGACGATCCCGGCTATCGCGATCCAGAGCGTCGGCCGGTAGCCGATGACCGTCGCGGCGAGGCCGCCGATGGGCGCCCCGACGACGATCATGGCGCGGTTCGCCGACCGCATCGTGGTGTTCGTGCGGGCCTGCAGCTCGTCCGGGGTGACCGCTTGCCGGTACCCCATCTCGTTGGCATTGCTGAGGCCCAGCCCGAGGCCGTAGAACCCCTGGCCGACCGTGAGGATCGTCACCACCAGCCAGGTGGCCGCGTCGCCGGGCACGATCGCGATGAGGCCCCAGCCGACGACCATCAGCAGGTTGCTCGCGACGACCGCGACGCCCGCTCCCCAGCGGCGTCCGACGCGGATCGACACCGAGCTGCCGATCAGCCCGGCGACCCCGGCGCCGGCCAGGGCGATCCCGAGCTGGAACGCGCTCAGGTCGAGCGCGAGCAGGGCGAACGGCACGAAGACCGTGCCCAGGATGCTGTTGAAGAAGAACCAGCCGTGCGAGCCGATCGCCATCGGACCGAGCACGGGATGGCGGTAGACCCACCGCAGCCCCTCCGCGATCTCGCGGCGAAGGCTGCGGGCCGGGGTCGCCGCCGCCGGTGGTTCGTCCACTCTGACCCGCCAGATCGCGACCGCGGAGAAGAGGTACGACACCGCATCCACGACGATCGCCGACGCCGCGCCGACGAGCGACACCAGCGCACCGGCGACGAGCGGCCCAGAGGTCTGCGCGACGGCGTCGCTCTGATCGGTGCGGGCGTGGGCGGCCAGCAGGGCGCTGCGGGGCACGATCCGCGGCACCAGCGACTGGGAGGCGGCGTCCCCGAACAGCGACAGCAGGCCCAAGGCGCAGACGATCGCGAGCAGCACCGGGATGTTCAGCACGCCGAGAACGAAGAACAGCGGGATCAACGCCAGTAGCACGGCCCGCCCGAGGTCGCTCCCGATCAGCACCGGGCGCCTCCTCCGCCGGTCGACCAGCGCCCCGACCACGACGCCGAGCACCAGATACGGGAGCCACCTGGCCGCGTTGAGTAGCCCGATGTCCGCTGCGGTCCCGTGCAGCGACACCAGTACGAGCACCTGGAGGGCCAGCGTCGTGACGTACGTGCCGAATCCCGAGACGGTGTACGACGCCCAGTACGCGAAGAATCCGCGAATCCTGAAGACGTCGCGTCGCCCCGGTCCCGACATGCCGCTCCTCCGCTTGTGTCTGCGATCAGGCTAACGAATGGGGCGCGTGTGCCACGATGAGGCAGGGGGGTCCAATGGTTTCGGAGAAAACAGATCCGGTCGTCGTCCGCGTCGGCCGGTTGTCGGCCGCGCGTTCAAGCGGGTCGTGGATGCGTTGATGGTCGTCGGCTCGTCGTTCGGGCCGGCGCGTGGTGCGGGTGATCCGGAGGCGAGAAAAGGCTACGAGCAGCCGAATCGTGACTACCGGCCGTAGAGCACGACCGCGCCGCACGCCCGCACCCGAGGAATAGCGCACCCCCTCGCGCTGTTTTCGCGAACGTGACGATCACCGCGATGACCTCCCCCGCCACGCTCGACGAGCTGCTGTCCACGCTCGAGTGGCGAGTGGATGCGTCGCGTCGCGTCGCACTCGAGCCCGGCGACCGGGCGACCTTCCCCGGTGCGACGTTCGTCTATCTGCTTGCGGGGTCCATCCGGGTGCGTTCGCGCGGCCCGCAGGGCGTTCAGCTCGCCTTTCGCGCCGGCGACGTGGTCTTCACGACCGGCCGTAACGCGGTCGACATGCTGGCGGACGGCGTCGGCGAGGTGATCGTCAGCGAGCTGCGGCCGGTGGGCGGCACCCGCGCGCTCGACGCGCTGCCCGACGTGGTCGGCGTGAACCAGCTGGCGGAGCTCGACCCGGCCATCGCCCTCCTCGCCGCGCAGATGGGCGGATCGGTGAAGCCGCGCCGCGCCGGCGACGACGTAATCTGCGGCCGGATGGCCACCACCATCGTCTCGGTGGCGATCCGGGCCTGGGCCGAGGGCGATTGCGCTCCCGAGAACTGGCCGTCGGTGGTCGAGGACCCGTTCGTGTCGCGCGTGCTCGACGCGATGCACGCGAACCCCGGTCGCCCGTGGACCGTCGGCGACCTCGCAGCGGTCGGCGCCATGTCGCGCACGATCTTCGCCGAGCGTTTCCGCGAACAGGTGGGGCAGTCGCCCGCCAGCTATCTCGCCCAGGTGCGGATGGATGCGGCCATGACCTATCTCTCGCAGGACGGTCTCACGGTCAGCGAGACCGCCCGGATGCTCGGCTACGAGTCGGACGCCGGTTTCAGCCGCGCCTTCCGCCGCCACACCGGCTTCGCCCCGTCCGTCTGGCGGCAGCGCGCAAGCTAGCCGCGCGCGCCCCCAGCCGCCCTCACCCCTGCAGCGCCCGGCGCCTCCCCGCGCTGCCGAACAGCACCACCCCCACCGCGACCACGGCCACCGCCACCAGGTACGTGAACCGCACATCCACACTGTCGACCAGGATGCCGCCGAGACCGGCGCCGAGGGTGATCGCCAGCTGGAACCCGGCGACGACGAGGCCGCCCGCCGCTTCGAGCCTGTCCGGGATGTAGCGTCCTGCCCAGGTGTTGATGACTGCCGGCCACGCCCCGAAGCCGAAGCCCCACACCACGATGGCCGCTGCCACCACGATCACCGAGCCCTGCCCGAGCACCGAGAGCAGGATCGCCCCGGCGATGAGCGCCGGCTGCAGGTAGCGCAGCAGTCCGAGGTACCGGTCGGCCAGTGCGCCGACCACGAGGTTCCCGACCACGCCGCCCACGCCGAACACCACGAGCAGGCCGGCCGCGAAGGCCGTGTCGAGTCCGGGCACCTGGTCGAGCGCGAGCCGGATGAACGTGTACGCCATGAAGTGCCCGAACACGATCAGAATGTGGCCGGCGAGGCCCTGCCGCACTCCAGGCCGCTTGAGCGTGTCGACCAGGATGCTCAGGCTCGATGCCTCTGCCGGTGCGATCCGTGGCAGCGTCAGGCGCAGGGCGACCGCGACGACGGCGGTGAGCACGGCCGCGCCGAGGAACACGCCGCGCCAGTCGACCAGCTCGGTGAGGTACACCCCGATCGGCACACCGGCCACGACGGCCAGGGTCATGCCGGCGCTGACGATGGTCATCGCCCGCCCGAGCCGTTCCGGGCTGGCCAGCTGCGCCGCCACCGTGAGCGACATCGACCAGAAGCCGCTGATCGCCACGCCGATGAGCAGCCGCGCCACCAGCAGCAGCCACAGCGATGGCGCCACCGCCACCGCCAGGTTGGACACCGCGGCGAGGATCGCGACGAGCACCAGGAAGGTGCGCCTGTCCATCCGGGGGATCAGGATGCCGAGCGTCGGCGCCGCCAGGAACCCGACGAACGCCGTGACGGTGACGGTCTGCCCGGCCTGTCCGGGTGTCACCCCCAGCTCGGCGGCCATCGCGGTCAGCACGCCGGATGGCAGGAACTCGGCCGTCACCAGCACGAAGCTCGTCAGGAGCATGACGATGAGGGCGGCCCAGCGCGTGCGCTGGTGCGTGGGGGCGGCGGGGGAGGTGGCCCGGATGGGAGAGGTGTCTGTCGTCACTGTTCCACCCTGGCGGATCGCGGAGGGGCGCACCTGACCCTCCGTCCGGGACAGGCGACCATCCGTCCGGATCGTCTGCGCGGTGGGTCAGACCGCCGACCGGCGCCGCGCATCCCGCGCCATCGCCACCCGGGGCCAGTCGCTGAGCGCGAGCCCGGCAGCGGCCTCCTCGCGCACCCGCTCGCGGAGCGCGTCGTCCCACTGCTCGTCGGGAAGTAGCGAGAATCCGAGACGGGCGTAGTACGGCGCGTTCCACGGAACGTCGGCGAACGTCGTCAGCGTCACCTCGGTCAGTCCGCGCTCCAGCGCCCAGGCGTCCGCAGCCTCGATCAACCGCGCGCCGAGCCCCTGCCTGGCGTGCGATGGATGCACGGACACCTGCTCGATGTGCGCCCGGCTGCCGAGCGTCTCGACCAGCAGATACGCGACGGGGGTGTCCGTCCCGTCGACCGCCACCAGCGCTCCGCCGCTCCGGATGCACGCCGCCAGCTCGTCCGCGCCCGGAGGCTCGTCGTCGGCGATCTCCGCGAGCCCGATCCCGCGGAACGGCTCTCCCGCTGCCCGTTCGATCTCCTGGATGGCCGGGATGTCCGTGGTCCGTGCCGCTCGAATCGTCACCGTCCGAGCGTATAAGAGCGCGAAAGCGAGGGAAACGTCAGCTTTCCGCGCCGGCGACCACGGTGCCGATGCCGAGGGCCGCGAGGATGCCGGCGGACACGCGTTCGAGCGCGCGGGTGACCCGCGGGCGCTTCAGCCAGGCGACCATGCGGGAGGCGAGCAGTACCACGACGCCGAGGTAGGCGACGGAGACGAGCGCGTCCACCGCGCCGAGCAGCATGGTCTCGCCCAGACCGGCGTTCGCCGGCACGAACTGCGGCACGACCGCGAGGAAGAACAGCCCGACCTTCGGGTTGAGCAGGGTGGAGAGCATCCCGGCCAGGAGGCTGCGGAGCGACCAGCCGCCGGTCGCCGGAGCCGCGGGGGACTCCGCGCCACCCTCCGTCGAGGCGTCGGCAGAGGAGGCGGCGGCAGCCGCAGCGCGCGCGCTCCTCCGCGTCGCGACGAACGCCATCACGCCGAGGTAGATGAGGTACAGCCCTCCCACGATCTTCACGATGCGGAACACCTCGGCAGACTGCTCCATCAGCGTCGCGAGGCCGACCGCGACCAGCCCGGCCCAGACGAGCGAGCCGAGCGAGCAGCCGACCGCCGCCGCGAAACCGTCGCGCGCCCTGGCCATGCTGTAGCGGAGCACCAGGAACGTGTCAGGTCCAGGGGTCAGCGCGAGCACCAGGCAGAGCCCGGAGAAGGCGAGGATCGTGAGCAGCGACATGCGATGATCCTAGGGCCGGTCAGAGCGCGAGGGTATAGGTCTGCGACGCCTCCCCGCTCAGCGGATGCGCGTGCGCCGCCCCGCGCGCCACCCACCCCCGCGACGTGTACAGTCGCACGGCCGCGGCGTTGGACGTGAGCACGTGCAGGACGAGAGCGGTGTGGCCCGCGTCGCGCGCATCCCTGGTCGCGGCGTCGAGCAGCTGAGCGCCGAGCCCGGCGCCCTGGTGGGCCGGGGCGACGGCGAGCAGGGCGAGGTAGACGGCGTCGGGCGGATCGGCGGGAGCGCCGGTGCCGGGCGCAGTCGCCAGGACGAAGCCTGTCAGCGCGTCCCCGTCGCGCGCGACGCGGAACGAGACGGTGTCCTTCGCGAACTTGGCCGCGCAGCGCTCCGTCGTCCCGTCCGGTGCGGCGTGCCCGTCGCGGGAATGGAGTGCGTCCAGCCACAGCCGGATGCACGCCTCGCGGTCGTCCGCGGAGCCCGCCGCGATCACGGGGCGGCCTCAGCGTCCGGTGCCGCCGCCGCATCCGCCGCCGCGCGCCCCGCCAGCGCCCGCTCCCGCATCGCCAGGAACAGCGGAAGCGCGAACGCGAGCGCCACCAGCGGGATGAGGACGACGTAGACCCACACCCGCCGCATCCCGAGTCGCCTGCTCTCGAAGACCATGAACGCGATTGCGGCCACGGCGGCGATCAGCACGTCGACCGTGAGCGACGACACCGCCGGGCCGCTCTGCAGCCAGTCGCCCACGTAGTCGCGGTGCTGCACGATGGCGGCGATGTTGAACGCCCAGGTGCCGGCGAGCCCGAGGACGGCGACGACGAGGAAGAAGACCGCCCTGCCGTTCCAGCGCGGCCCGGTCATGCCGTCGCCCCCGCGTGCATCTTCGGCCGCGAGCCGGAGTGCGTTCCGACCGCGACGACAGCGATGGCGGCGAGCACTCCGCCGACGGCGATGATCCACCCTCCGGCCAGGAAGAGCCCGTCCGGCCGCACGATCGACTGCCCGGCGAGCGCCTGGAACGTCACCAGGACAAGCACGGCCGCGTACACCGCGGTCGCCACCACGACGAGCCGCAGCCGCACCCTGTCGTCGGCGACGGCGTGCCAGTGGCGGCCGAGCCAACCGAGCGCGATGGCGAAGAGCGGCAGCAGCTGCAGCGCGTGCATCCCGATGAAGTGCGGGATGCGTAGATCGCCGCCCACCGTGCTCCAGCCGAGCAGCGGCAGCCCGGGTCCGCCGTCCGCCAGCCCGACCGTGTGGGCGCCGGCGATGCCCTGGAAGTCGTGGAGCTGCGCCGCGGTCGGGCCGGTCATCAGGTAGGCGAGGCCCATCCCGACGAGCGCGATCAGAGCGCCCGCCCGCACGGCGATGGTGGTGGATGCGGTCGGCAGCCGCAGGAAGAACACCGCGATCGTCGTCACGAACGTTCCGACGTAAAGCACCGTGATGGACACGGCCATGATGCCCCACACCGCGGCCGCGAGTCCGGTGGAGACGTTGAAGTGGCTGGTGGTGCCGGCCGCGGCGGCGCCGACGATCGCGACCTGTTCGACGATCAGGGCGACCGCGATGACGGTTCCCGCGGTGTGCGCCACGCGGCGGAACCGGGGGAGGTGCGCGATCAGCCAGGCCCAGGTCACGCTGTAGAGCAGGATCGACAGGGAGAACTTGAGCGGCTTGAGCCAGGTGTCGACGCCGAGGACCTGCCTCTGGTCGACCAGCAGGCCGATCAGGCAGACGATGGTGCTGACGACCATGAGGGCGGCGACCGTCATGAGCGGACGGTGCCAGGCGAAGACGGACTTCATGAGAGCCTTCTCTCCGAGGTGACGGCGGCCTGGGCGATGCGCCGCAGACCGAGGGCGAGCGAGTCGCCGAGCACGGTGCCGACCACCATGAGCTCGGCCATCCGCGACGCGTCCGGCAGGGCCGCGACGGCGTCGAGGTCGGCGTCGGCGGCCGCACGGGCCGCTGACGCGTATGCGTCCAGATAACTGTCCGGCAGCGGGAAGCCGGCGTTCGCGAACGCGTCGAGCACGCGCGCGGCGATCTGCTGGCCGATGTTGCCTTCGCAGTCCGACCATCCCGCGCGCCCGATCAGCGCGTCGATGCGGGCGATGGATGCGTCCGTCGGCTCCGACACGTCGGGGACCGCGGCGCGGGACAACGCCTGCTGCGCCACGTCGAACGTGTGCGCGATCGGCGCATCCGGATCGTCGAGCGCCGCCAGCACCTGCGCCACCGAGCTGACGGACAGGTGCCCGACTTCGAGCATCGACCGGATGAGCCGCAGCCGGTGGATGTGCGCATCGCCGTATTCCGTGCGGTTGCCGTTCAGGCGCTCACCGGCCGGCAGGAGTCCCTCGCGCACGTAGTACTTGATCGTGGCGGACGGAGTTCCGGTGGTCTCGGCGAGTTCGGTGATGAGCATGCGCTGATAGTAGCACTACCGGTAGCGTCACTACCAGTGTCTCAGAGCGCGTCGTCTCCGTGTGAGCGCTTCGACCGGGACGGGGCCTCCTGCAGCGAGAGCCAGAACAGGATCGCCAGCAGGCCGAAGATCACCAGCGAGGACGCGAGGTCGCTCCAGGTGAACGGCACGAGCTCGCCGTCGATCGACAGCACCAGCGCTGACTCGATGAAACCGAAGACCAGGAAGAACGCGGCGAGCAGCGCCCTCGTCCTCCGCACCGAGCGTCCGCGCCTGTGCAGTTCGAGCCTGCGCAGCTCCACCATCAGGGTCAGCAGCAGCAGCGGAAGGATCTGGGCGAGTGCGGCGGCGGTCGCGCTGTCCATGAGCACGATCCGCACATCCATCGGGTCAACCACGTCCCCATCCTTCACCGCCGGGGCGCCCCGCGCCACCCCGCTCGTCACGGCGGGGGAAACATTTGTTGCGCGCGGCACCGAACAGCGAAATGATGAGCCAAACGGGCCTACAGCGCCGCACACCGACCGTCGTGCGGCGACGCGTGGAGGGGAGCCCACACATGGAGTTGGATGTCGATGGAGTAGCCGAACGGGTCTCGACCGGCGCGCTCCCGTCCTGGGACGACGTCGAGCACCTCGTCCAGGATGCGTTCGAACGCAACAGGGGTGTGACCGCGGGAACGGTCGCCGACTACATCCCGGCGCTGGCCGTCGCCGACCCCGCCCTGTTCGGTGTCAGCGTCGCCGAGGTGAACGGCGCCGTGCACAGCGCGGGCGACGTCGGGCACGCGTTCTCCATCCAGTCGATCTCGAAGGCGTTCGTCTACGCCCTGGTCTGCGAGGAACTCGGCCACGAGCTCGCCCTCGAACGCGTCGGGGTGAACAACACCGGCCTCGCCTTCAACTCGGTGATGGCCATCGAGCTGAACGACGGGCACCCGATGAACCCGATGGTCAACGCGGGAGCCCTCGCCACCACGGCGCTCGTTCCGGGAGCGACCGCCGACGAACGGTGGGCGTTCATCCAGGACGGCCTGTCTCGGTTCGCCGGGAGGCGGCTCGGACTCGACACCGGCGTGTACGAGTCGGAGACGGCGACCAACCAGCGCAACCAGGCCATCGCCCGGCTGCTGGAGAGCTACGGCAGGATCACCGCGGATCCTGTCGAGGTCGTCGACGTCTACACGCGCCAGTGCTCGCTCCTCGTCACGGCACGCGACCTCGCCGTGATGGGCGCCACCCTCGCCGACGGCGGCGTGAACCCGGTCACCGGCGAACGCGTCGTCTCGCAGCACGTCTGCAGGGACACGCTCGCCGTGATGGCGGCCAGCGGGCTCTACGAGCAGTCGGGGGAGTGGCTGTTCGAGATAGGTATCCCCGGCAAGTCCGGGGTCGCGGGCGGCCTCGTCGCCATCGCGCCGGGCAAGGTGGGGATCGGCACGTTCTCTCCCCCGCTGGATGCGGCGGGCAACAGCGTGCGCGGCCAGCGGGCCACGGCGTTCCTCTCACGCAGCCTCGGGCTGAACGTCTTCGCGTCCGGCGTGCACGGCAGGCCGGACGCGCAGCTCCATGACACGTCGACAGAAGGGCAGGAACGATGAGTGCAACAGAAGCCGTCGCACCGGTGATCGAGAAGGCGTCGTGGCGACCGATGATCGCGCTGTTCTGCGCGCAGATCCTGATGTCGTTCAATGTCGCGGCCCTGCCGGTGTCGCTCGGAGGTATGGTCGACGACTTCGGGGTCCCCCCGACCACCGTCAGCACCGCCATCGTCATGTACGGCATCGCGGTCGCGGCGCTCGTGATGGTGGGTGCAAAGCTCGGTCAGCGCATCGGCTGGGTGCTGATCTTCCGCATTGTGATCGCCCTGTTCGCGGTCGCCGAGGTGATGATGATCTTCGCGCCGACCGTCGGCTGGGTGATCGGCGCCCAGGCGCTCGCCGGAGCGTCCGCGGCCATCATCGTCCCGGCGCTCGTCGCGCTGATCGCGGAGAACTACCGGGGGACGCAGCAGGCGACGGCCATCGGATCGCTCGGCTCCGCCCGCGCCATCTCCGGGTTCAGCGCGTTCTTCATCGGCGGCGCGCTCGGCACCCTGGTGGGCTGGCGGCCGGTGTTCGCGATCCTGGTGGTGCTCGCGGTCGTGGTGTTCATCCTGAGCTTCTCGCTGCGCTCCGACCGTGGGGACAGCAGCGTCAAGATCGACGTGGTCGGCGCCATCCTGATCGGTCTCGGCATCGTGCTGCTGACGCTCGGCTTCAACAATCTGAACGCGTGGGGCATCATCGAGGCCAGGCCGGATGCGCCGTTCGACATCCTGGGGCTCTCTCCCGCGATCGTGTTCATCGTGGTCGGCGTCGTGCTCGGGCAGGCGTTCTTCCTCTGGACCCGCCGCCGCACCAAGACGGGCCGGGTGCCGCTGATCGCGCTGAGCGTGCTGCGCTCGTCGCGGGAGCGCTCGGCGGTGTACGCGATGTTCATCATCGTGCTGCTGGAAGCCGCCATCAACTTCACCATCCCGCTCTACACGCAGATCGTGCAGGGCCGCACGCCGTTCGACACGTCGCTCGCCATGATCCCGTTCAACCTGACGGTGTTCGTCACTGCGATGCTGGTGGTGCGGTTCTACCGCAGGTTCAGCCCGCGCACGATCGGCGTCTTCTCCTTCATCCTGACCACGGCGGCGCTGGCCTGGCTGTCGCTCGTGGTGACCAACAACTGGGAGACGCTCCCGACCATCCTGGGGCTGATCGTGTTCGGCATCGGGCAGGGCGCCCTCGTGACCTTGGTGTTCAACGTGCTGGTCACGGCGTCGCCGAAGGAACTCGCCGGAGACGTCGGCTCGGTGCGCGGGACCACGCAGAACCTGGCTTCCGCGGTCGGCACGGCGATCGCCGGCGCCCTGCTCGTCACCATCCTCGGGCTGAACGTCGGGCAGGCGGTGATCGCGCATCCCAAGCTGCCGGAGTCGCTGACCTCGCAGGTGGATCTCGACAACGTCAACTTCGTCAGCAACGACCGCCTCCGCGACGTGCTCGCCCAGACGGACGCCTCACCCGCCCAGGTGGATGCGGCCGTGCAGATCAACGAGCAGGCGCGCCTCGACGCCCTCCGTCTGGGACTGCTGATGCTCGGCGCTGTGAGTGCGCTCGCCATCATCCCCGCCGCGCGTCTCCCGCGCTACCGCTCCCACGAGATCCCGGACCCGTCGCCGGCCGCCGACTGACCATCGGGCCCCAACACATCCACGCGACACCCGAGACGGGTGCCGCGTGAGTGTGTTCGAACTCGATGATCGCGCTCATCCTGCGGTCAGCTGATCTTCCGCCGGTAGATCGCGATGGCGAAGCCGTAGGCCACCACCAGGATGCCGACGAGCCAGGCGAGGGCGATCCAGATGTCCCCGCCCACCGGCTGCTCGGCGAAGAGCGCGCGGATGGTGTTGACGATCGAGGTCACAGGCTGGTTCTCGGCGAACCAGGCGACCGGGGCCGGCATCGACTCGGTGGGCACGAATGCGGAGCTGATGAACGGGAGGAAGATCAGCGGGTAGCTGAAGCCGCTCGCCCCGTCCACGGTCTTGGCCGAGAGTCCGGCGATCACGGCGATCCAGGTCAGCGCGAGGGTGAACAGGATCAGGATGCCCGCGACGGCCAGCCAGGCGCCGACCGATGCCCCGGTGCGGAACCCCATGATCAGCGCGACGCCGATGACGACGGCCACGGAGACCAGGTTCGCGGCCAGCGAGGTGAGCACGTGGCCCCAAAGCACACTCGACCGGGAGATCGGCATGGACTGGAATCGCTCGAAGATGCCGCCCTGCAGATCGAGGAACAGCCGGTACGCGGTGTACGCCACGCCGGATGCGATCGTGATGAGCAGGATGCCGGGGAGCATGTAGTTGACGTACGACTCGTCCGAGCCGGTGTGGATGGCCCCGCCGAGCACGTAGACGAAGAGCAGCATCAGCGCGATCGGGGTGATCACGGTGGTGATGATGGTGTCAGGACTGCGGAGAATGTGGCGCAGCGACCGACCGGTCAGAACGCCGGTGTCGCTGATGACGTGCGTGGTCATCGGTCTGCCTTTCGTGTGGTTTCGGTTGCGGTCTCTTCGGCTGTCTCGCCGGTCTCGCCGACGAGGGCGAGGAACACGTCCTCGAGCGACGGCTGCTTCTCCACGTACTCGACTTTCGCCGCGGGGAGGAGCTGCTTCAGCTCGGCGAGCGTGCCGTTCTGGATGATCGTGCCCTTGTGCAGGATCGCGATCCGGTCGGCGAGCTGCTCGGCCTCGTCGAGGTACTGCGTCGTGAGCAGCACCGTCGTGCCCTGGCCGGCCAGCTGCTTGACCGTCTGCCACACCTCGATGCGCGCCTGGGGGTCGAGGCCCGTCGTCGGCTCGTCGAGGAAGATGACGGGCGGATTGCCGATCAGGCTCATCGCGATGTCGAGGCGGCGGCGCATCCCTCCGGAGTACGTGGCGGCCTTGCGGTTGCCGGCGTCGGTGAGCGAGAACCGGGCGAGCAGGTCGTCCGCTATCCCGCCCGGGTTCTTCAGGTGGCGCAGCTTGGCCACCAGGATGAGGTTCTCCCTGCCGGTGAGCACCTCATCCACTGCGGCGAACTGGCCGGTCAGGCTGATCGACTCGCGCACGCTGCCCGGCTCGGCCGCCACGTCGAACCCTGCGACCGTCGCGGTCCCCGCATCCGACTTCAGCAGCGTCGACAGGATGCGCACCAGGGTGGTCTTGCCAGCGCCGTTCGAGCCGAGCAGGGCGAAGATGCTGCCGGGGGCGACGTCGAAGTCGACGCCGCGGAGCACGCTCAGCTCCTTGAAGGACTTCTCGACGCCGTGCACCCGGATGGCCGGTGCCGGCATGGTGGTGGTGGTCATTCGTCCGTCTCCTTGTTGTCGGGGGCGGCCTTTCCGCTGACCGCCGCGTCGATCGCCTTCGTGAGGCGTGCCCGCTCCTTGTCGATCCACTGGCTGCCCGTGTACGAGGCCGCGAACGCCTCTGCGAACTCCACCGGGTCGTCGCCGACGATGTCGCGGACCGGGGTGCCGTCGATGGATGCGCGCTCCCACAGGTCGGTGTGGTCGCCGATCATCGTGACCATCGTGTCGCCGTCTGTGATGCCGCCGTAGTACATGAAGTACCGGTTGAGCGCCTTGGCCGCGGTGCGGTACGGCTCGGGGAGAGCCTGGACGCGGGCGACGGCCTGCCGGTACTGCTTCTTCTGTTCGAGGGAGCCGGTGAGGGCTTCGATCCATTTCGCGACCATGATTACTGTTCCTCTTCCTGGGTCTGCGTGTCGGTCTGTTCGGTGTGGCGGAGCTGTTCCAGTCGCTCGGAGAGGAAGCTCCAGGTGGTCCAGAATTCGTCGAGGTATTCCTGGCCCTGGCTGTTGAGGGAGTACACCTTGCGGGGTGGACCCTTCTCGGACGGGACCTTCTCCACATCCACGAGGCCGCGCTGCTCGATGCGGACGAGCAGGGCGTAGATGGTGCCCTCTGCGATGTCGGAGAAGCCCTGGTCCCTCAACCAGGAGGTGATCTCGTAGCCGTATGCTGCACGGCCGGCGAGGATGGCGAGGACGATGCCCTCGAGTGTTCCTTTGAGCATCTCTGTCGCTTGCTTGCTCATGACGCTCTCCTAACTACTCAGTGTTGCTTGGTACTACTAGATAGTAACGCCGAGTACCGGTAGTTAGCAAGACTGAATAGTGAACCTTTTTCCGAGCGCAATGGGCACGACGATCGGGCGCCCTGGTGGCTGCTCGCCCGCGCTCAGCGTCGCGCCCGGCCCGGCGACCCCGGTGCGGGCGACGGAGGGGGCGCCATCACTTGGCGCTTTGGCCCTTCCCTGGCTCGGCCTTCCCCTGCTCCTGCACCTGCACCTGGTGCACCTGGCCACCGAGCGCCCGCCAAACGAGGGCTGCTGTCCGGAGCGCCCAGTCGTGAGGGATGGGCGCACCTGCGAGGGCTCTCCCGTACCAGGCGCCCGTGCACATTGTCAGAGCGACCTCGAGGTCGGCATCCGCATCGATAAGACCGCGCTCGATGGCGCGCTCAAGAGTTGCCCTCAGTCGTCGGCGCCTGGGTGCAATAACCTGAGCGCGATAGCGCTCTCGAATGCTGATGTCGGTTGTGTCTTGCAGCATTGTGCCCACCAGCGAAAGGCGGCCCTTCCCGGAGACGCCCTGCTGGAAGTCCAGCAGTTCTGCGACAAGATCCGAAAATGGGTCGCTCGAGTCGGGCAAGACGGCAGTGTCGGACATCTCGGCGATGACCGCCGTGGCCAGATCGGACTTCGCGGGCCACCTGCGATAAAGGGCTTGGCGCGTGGTGCCCGCTTCCTCCGCTACGGCGCTCAGCGACATGCCCTCATAGCCGTACGCCGAAAGGTGGCGTGCTGCAGCGGCCAGGACCCGCCGATCGATACTCGCATCGCGTGCTCTACCCGCCTGATTGACCATCGCCGCTGCCCTCGTTTGCCATCCAATACAGTATTGGATCATACGACGCACGGAAGGCTTGAATATGGACTGGCCCGACATCCTCAACCTCGTCAACGCCTTCGCCTTGCTGGCCGGAGTCATTTTCGCCGCATATCAATTGATCGAGCTTCGACGACAGCATCGGCGTGACGCGGTGCTCGGGCTCGTCCGTTCCTTCCAGAGCGGCGACTTCGCCGCAGCCCTGCGGCGCGTGAACTCTCTGCCTGACGGATCGGATCGCGCGGCGATCGAGCACGCGCTCGGGCCAGATGGGTGGGATCAGATTTTTCTTGTGGGTCTTACCTGGGAAACCCTGGGTGCGCTAACGTTCCGGCGTGAAATCGACATGGAAACCATCGATGATTTCTTCAGCGGCGCCGTAACGATTTCGTGGCGAAAGCTGCACCTCTTCGTCGAGGAAGACCGGGAGGGCCTGGGGCGGGAAACTGTCTGGGAGTGGTTTCAGTGGTTGGCCGAACGCCTGCAGGAGCGGGAGCTCCGTTCGACACCAATTCCTGCGCACATCGCGCATCGGGAGTGGTCGGCTTAGGGAGCTTTGCCCTCATCGATCCATCGTTCGAAGAGCGCGACCCGACTGGCAGACCAGGGGCCGTCCGGTGGCATCGTGCCGGCGCTCAGGCGCGCGAGGATCGTGTCCGCGTGTTCGCGTACCTCGTCGTACGACCAGAGATCGAACGCCCATTTCATCCCGTCGCGATCGGCTTCTCTGATCAGCGGCTTGATGTCCGAACGAAACGATACGCCGCCACCGCCTTCGGGCGCGGGATCGTCCTCTCCTTCAGGGTTCATCCCTTCTGACGCGACGGGGGCGTGCGAAGGACCGGCTGGCGTTCGCGATCCGGGGGCGCCCGGTGAGGTGTGCCACTCCCAATGGGGCATCGGCATCGCCGGTGGCGGGGTGGCGCCCGCCTGAGAGTTCTCGACCGCGATCCGGGAGCCCCACTCGATGTAGCCGCTGAGAACAGATCGGAACTCGGCGTCGTTGGGCAGCCCGGCGTCATTGGCGGACGCGACCAATAGCTCGACCCACCTGGCGCGCTTCTCCTCCGTGAGCGCCCTCCCCAGGTGCCGGGACAGCATCGACGAGTAACCGCCGAAATCGTCGCTGTAAGCCTTCGGACCACCGAAGACTTCGCCGAGCCACAGCGCCACACGCTGGGCATGATCCGGGGCCGCCTGAGCAAACAGGGGGCCAAGAAGCGGGTCGTGTGGGACGTACTTTTCATAGAAGATCTGCGCCATTCGTTCCAACGCGGCCCGACCGCCTATCCATTCGTAGACGCTTGGTTCGTTTTCCACTGCGTACCTCATCACTAATAATTCAATACAGTATTGGATGGTAATTGTAAGGCCCGATCGGGCGATTGTGAACTGTGAACGGCGAGACGCGCGTGTTCCCATCGATCGGCTCAGAAGGAGCCCGAGCGCACGCCGAGGTGCCGTCGAACGAATGCCCCGACGATCTCGAGCGCTTCCGCCGCGCGGGGTACGTGGGCGCCCCTCCCGGGAAACACATGCGGCATCCCTGCTCCGACGACGAGCTCGACGTCGACATCCGCCGCGGCCGCACGGGTCACGAAGGCGAGAGCGTCGTCGAGAAGGAGCTCGTGCGTGCCCACGACGACAAGCAGCGGTGGCAACCCACGCAGGTCGGCGTAGAGCGGACTCACTCCCGGGTGCGTGAGCGGCGTCCCCTCTGCGTAGGCGGCGAACACCTCCTGGAGAAGGCTCGGCGTGAGTGCGTCATCGACATCGGCCTTGGTTCGGTGACTCGCGCCCGCCATCGAAAGGTCCGTTGCGGGTGAATAGACCACAACGCCTCGCGGAAGTGGCAGCCCCTCGTCTCGTGCATTGATCGCCAGCCCGAGGGCGAGGGTCGCGCCGGCCGACTCGCCGCCGACGATCACATCTTCGGGTGCGGTCTCGGCCAGCACCGCGCGGTACGCCGCCAGTGCATCGTCGGGAGCTGCCGGGAAGGGGTGCTCGGGTGCAAGGCGGTAGTCGACACTGCGAACGCGCATGCCCCCTGCCCGCGCGGTCGCTGCCGCCTTCCCGATCGTGACCTCCGGTGTGCCCGCGATGAAGCCACCACCGTGGAACCACAGCAGCGTTCCTCGCGGCTCGATACCGTCGATCGTGACATCGAGAACTCGCCTCCCGGCAAGCCTGCTGATGGATTGCCGTGTCCCGTCGGGTACCGGCCGTGCGCCCATCGCCTGGTCGAGGAGCCTGCGTTGTTCGAGGAGGGTGTCGTTCGTCATGAGTGGAGCGATCCTTTCGGGCAGTGTGCAGGGCTCCCCGGCCGGGAGCCCGTCGCGACAATCAGCCTCACACCCCCATCGCCTGGCTTCCAACCGATAGAATGCCAACCGATGCCCTCTCGCCGCCAGCCCGCTCGCACGTCTCTCGTCTCCCGTGTGTGGGCGTCCGGCGGGAGGCATCTGTGGCCGTCGGGAGGCACGAGTCGACTGCAGACTCACGAGCGCGGACACCTCGTATACGCGGCGAGCGGTGTGTTGGCCGCATACACCGAGGACGGAACCTCGATCGTCCCCGCCAACCGCGTCGGTTGGATTCCGGCGGGCTTCGCGCATTTCCATCGCGCCCACGGAGACTCCGATATGCGCATCGTGTTCCTGACCCCCGCCCTCGCATCCCTCTTGCCTGCGCGTCCCGCGGTGTTTCTGGTCTCGAGCCTGGCGCGCGAACTCCTCCTGGCGATCACTGGTCACGGCCAAGCTGGTGACGGTCACCCCGACTACAGCAGCTCCGCTCGCGGTCGTCTCCTCCGTGTTCTCGTCGACGAGCTTCACGACGCGGCAGATCAGCCGCTTCACCTACCGGAGCCGAGCGACGACCGGCTCCGCGCCGTCACCCAGGCGCTGTATGACGCCCCTGGCGACAACAGCACGCTCGAAGCTCTGGGAAGGCGGGTTGGTGCGAGCGGCCGCACGCTCAGTCGCTTGTTCGCCAGCGAATTGGGGATGACGTTCTACCAGTGGCGCACACAGCTGCGGATCTATCACGCGCTGACTCTCCTCGCCGATGGCTGGGACATCACACAGACCGCGTATGCATGCGGGTGGGCCAACCCGAGCGGCTTCATCACGGCGTTCAGTGAACTCATCGGGACCACGCCCGGGCGCTACAAGGCCGACCTTCAGCCCAAGACCCTCAACGTGCAACTTTCTCCGCACGGGAGGAAATAGGGGGGTGCGAAAGAAAGTTGAGCCTAGTAGACTCAAGTTTGCCCGACCGAGGAAAGGACACCAATGGCGAACATGCAAGGCGCGCCCTCCACTCAAGAGGAGCAGAAAAGCGCGCTCGAACAGTACGGCGTCAACCTCACGGAGATCGCCAAGAGCGGCAAGCTCGACCCGGTCATCGGCCGGGACGCCGAGATCCGCCGCGTCAGCCAGGTGCTCACGCGCCGCACCAAGAACAACCCCGTGCTCATCGGGGAGCCGGGCGTCGGAAAGACCGCCGTCGTCGAAGGTCTGGCCCAGCGCATCGTCGCCGGCGACGTCGCAGACTCCCTGAAGGGGAAGCAGCTGGTCTCCCTCGACCTCTCCGCCCTCGTGGCCGGCGCGATGTACCGCGGCCAGTTCGAGGAGCGGCTGAAGGCCGTCCTCAAGGAGATCAACGACGCGGAGGGTGAGATCATCACCTTCGTCGACGAGCTGCACATCCTGATGGGCGCCGGTGGCGGAGAGGGCTCTGTCGCCGCCTCCAACATGCTGAAGCCGATGCTCGCCCGCGGCGAGCTGCGCCTCATCGGCGCGACCACGCTCAACGAGTACCGCGAGTTCATCGAGAAGGACGCCGCCCTCGAACGCCGCTTCCAGCAGGTCTACGTGGGTGAGCCGAGTGTCGAGGACACCGTCGCGATCCTCCGCGGCCTCAAAGGCAGGTACGAGGCGCACCACGGAGTCACGATCGAGGACTCCGCCCTGGTCGCAGCCGCATCCCTGTCGAACAGGTACATCACCGCCAGGCAGCTGCCGGACAAGGCGATCGACCTCATCGACGAGGCCGCGAGCAGGCTCAAGATGGAGATCGACTCCGCCCCCGTCGAGATCGACACGCTGCAACGCGTCGTCGAGCGCATGAAGCTCGAAGAGTTCGCGCTCAAGAAGGAGAAGGACGAGGCGAGCAAGGAGCGCCTGGAGCAGTTGCGCACCCGGCTGCACGAGCAGGAGGCCCAACTGGCCGAGCTGCAGGAGCGATGGCGTGCGGAGAAGGCGTCGCTGAACCGCGTGGGAGAACTCCGCTCCCAGCTGGATGAGGCCAAGACCAAGCGCGACCTCGCGCTGCGGGACGGCCGTTACCAGGAGGCGTCGCGCATCGAGTACGAGACCATCCCGGCCATCGAGCGGGAGCTCGCGGAGGCGGAGAACGCCGAGAAGCACCCGGATCAGCCGCGCATGGTCAACGAGCAGGTGACCGCCGACGACATCGCCGCCGTCGTCGCCGCGTGGACGGGCATCCCCGTCGACCGGCTGACGCAGGGCGAGACGGAGAAGCTGCTGCACCTGGAGGCCGAGCTCGGCCGCCGCATCATCGGGCAGAAGAAGGCCGTCGCCGCGGTGGCGGACGCCGTCCGTCGCACGCGCGCCGGAATCTCCGACCCCGACCGGCCGACCGGCTCCTTCCTGTTCCTCGGGCCGACCGGTGTCGGCAAGACGGAGCTGGCGAAGGCGCTCGCGGCCTTCCTGTTCGACGACGAGAAGTCGATGGTGCGCATCGACATGAGCGAGTACGGCGAGAAGTTCTCGGTGTCCAGACTCGTCGGCGCCCCTCCCGGCTATGTCGGTTACGAGCAGGGCGGTCAGCTGACCGAGGCTGTCCGTCGCCGGCCGTACTCGGTGATCCTCCTCGACGAGGTGGAGAAGGCGCATCCCGAGGTCTTCGACGTGCTGTTGCAGGTGCTCGACGACGGGCGCCTCACCGACGGCCAGGGCCGGACGGTCGACTTCCGCAACGCCATCCTGATCCTCACCTCCAACCTCGGAAGCCAGTTCCTGGTCGACCCGAGCCTGAACGAGACCGAGAAGGAGGAGGCGGTGATGCAGATGGTCCGCCAGGCCTTCAAGCCGGAGTTCGTGAACCGCCTCGACGACATCGTGGTGTTCTCCGCCCTCGACAAGGAGGAGCTGGGCGAGATCGTCGAGCTCAACATCGACCGGCTGATGCGCCGCCTGCAGGAGCGCCGCCTCGAACTGGCGGTGACCCCGGATGCGCGGCGCTGGCTGGCCGAACGCGGCTACGACCCGATCTACGGCGCCCGCCCTCTTCGCCGTCTGATGCAGCGCGAGATCGACGACAGGCTCGCCACGGAGCTGCTGGCCGGAGAGATCCGGGACGGCGACGTGGTGAGGGTCGACCTCGCGGAGGACGGCGAGCACCTCACGGTGGCGCCGGTGCGGGAGTAGCGCGGCGGCCGCTCTGCCGTACTAGCCGCGCTGCCGTCCTACGGACGCGGCGGGAAGACGCCCTGGAGGGCGATGATGTAGTTGAGCGAGAGGTACGGCTGCAGGTTGTTGTGCGGCTGGCTGCTGCCCGCGACGGCGAACGCGCCGGCCGCGAGCGGCACGGTGGCCTGGCCGGTGGAGTACGCCCGCTCGGTCACCCTGCCGTAGCGTGGGATGGCGAGCGCGGCGTCCGAGGACACGACGCTCGTCGTGCCCGGCGCGTTGACGGCGAGCACGTTGTGCGTGTGCGATGGGATCGTGCTCTGGTTGAGCGAGACGGCCTGTTCGCCGCCGCTCTGGCCGAGGTCGTACGACGAGAGTCCGCCGCGTGGCCCGTTCGGCGTCCAGCCGAGCGCGGTCCGCCCTTGCAGATTCGGCAGCGCGAACGTCGACCTTCCGTCTCCGCCGTACGTGGTGCCGAGCAGGGAGAAGAGCGCCGTGTTCTGCGAGAGCGGCAGGAGCTGTCCCAGGCAGAACGCCCACCCCTGAGGGGCGAAGGCGAAGGCGACGAGGCGGATCTCGCCGACGAATTGGTCAGACATCGGTTCCTCAGTTCGGGGTGGGGAAGATGCCCACCAGGGCGATCAGGAAGTTGACGGTGAGGTACGGCGCTGTGTTGGTGTGCGGCTGGTCGCCGCCGGCCTGCGACACGGCGATGGGCGCCATCGTCGCCGTCGGGGCGGACGCGTATGCCGCCTTTCCCGGCTGGGCGAGTTGCGATCCGGTCGGCGTCGTCGTGTTCGGCACGACGGCGACGGCCGCTTGATGCGTGTGCGCGCCGAGCTCGCTCGCTGTCAGCGTGTGGTCGTACTCCCCGCCTGCCTGGCCCTGCGGGAAGTCGTTCGCGAACCCGACGGGCACCCGCCCGCGCAGGTCGGGGAGGCGGAAGTTGGTCTGACCGTTTCCGCCGTATGTCGTGCCGAGCAGCGAGAACAGTGCTTGATTCTGGTTGATCGGAAGGAATTGCCCGTCGCACATCGCCCAGTTCTTCGGCGCGAATGAGAACGAGGCCAGGCGGATTTCGCCCAGGTACGGTGTGCTCACGCTGGTCTCCTCAATGTGTTCAAGTCTGGGACGGAAACAGGCCGTACAGCGAGATGATGTAGTTGATGGCGAGGTACGGCGGCATGTTGTCGTGCGCCTGATCGCCGCCGGCCGGGTTGAGTGCCGTTCCGAGCTGGGCGGTGGGCGTGTCCGTGCTGAACGGGACGTCGGCCCAGCCGGCCAGGTAGTTGCCGGAGGCGGACGGCGTTGTGGCCGTCGCCGCCGCGGCGATCGGGTGCCCGTGCCGGGGGAGCTGCTGCACACCGAGCTGGACCGTCTCCGCCCCAGCGGCTTCGCCCATCGTGAAGGTGCGACCCAGCGAGGGCCCGGTGCCCTGGTGCACGGGAAGGCGCCCGCTCAGGTCCGGCAGGCCGAAGGTCTCGATGCCGTCGCCGCCGTATGTCGTCCCGATGACCTGGAACAGCACATCATTGTCCGAGATCGGCAGCAGACCGCCGGTGCAGAGCGCCCATCCCACCGGCGCGAAGGTGCCCGCGAACATCCGGATCTCTCCGACGTACGGCTGACTCATGCCTGCTCCTTGTCCTGGGTGAAGATGGCTTCGAGGCGGAGCCCGTCTGCGTCGCGTGCGAGCGGCACGACGAAGACGGGTTCGGCGATCCCGGCGCCGACGATGTCGTAGCTGTTCTGCTCGGCGGGGAAGTCCGTCCCTGCGCGGAACTCGAGTGAGAACGTCGTCCAGGCGCCGTCGGTCTGCTGGTCGCTGACCGACGTCAGGTGGATGCGGTACCGCGTTCCTGCCCCGTCCACGGCCTCCAGGTCGGCGCCGCTCACCGCACTCCAGCGCTCGTATGCCGTAAGGCTCATCGGGCGGCCTCCGTGCTCATGGCCAGGTAGCCTCCCTGTTCGGACACGGTCGTGAAACCGTGCCGCCGATACAGCCGGATCGCGCCGGCGTTCAGCGCCCAGACGGTGAGGGTCACCCGGTCGGCCGAGGCCGCGAGCCAGGACAGCGCGCGCGAGCCGAGGCCGCCACCCCTGTGCTGCGAGAGGATCGTGAGATCGACGAGGTGCGCATCGCTGCCGGTGCGGTCGACCGTGATCGAGCCGACCACCTCGCTGTCGAGGAGGACGAGCGAGGTGATGGCGCCGGGGTGCCGCGATGCCCGCTCCGCCCATGCTGCACGGAACTGCAGGTCGAGCAGTTGGTCGAGCACGGGGCCGTCGATGCCGGGGAACTCGCTCCGCTTTGCGTCGTCGAAGATCGCGCGCTCCAGGGCGGCGTCGTCCGGGCTGGCGGCACGGAACCCGATCGTGTCGGTCAGCATCACAGGTTCCGGATGACGATGGCCTGCAGCGAGCGCGTCATGCGCCTCGGCCCGATCGCGACGAGGAACAGCGTCGTCGCCGGCACGCCGTCGGCGGAGAGCGTGTAGATGCCGTCCGCCGCCTCGTATCCGGCGGCGGCGGTGAAGTGCAGACCGAAACGGTGCTCGTGGCCCGCGTCCGCCCCTCCGGCGACGTCGTCGACGCTCGCGAGGGTGAGGTGGATCGTGCGCTCGTCCGAGACGGCGGTGAAGGCGTGCCCGACGGCGGGGAGGTAGAGCGAGCGCGTCGGCTCGACGGCGGCCGCAGCGGTCGCTGGGGTCGCGGCGGCTGCTCGGGATGCGGCCCCCGCGAACGCGGGAACGGCGGGAGCTGCCGCGGCGACGGCGGCGACACCCAGCCCGCTCAGCGCAGAGACCATGACGGTTCGACGTGACACCTCGGGCACGAGAGTCCTTCCTGCGGGCACCGCGCGGGTCGGGTCGCCGCGGGAGTTCGACTGCGAGCCTAGGGCATCGCCGCCTGGCGTTCTGACACTCACAGAGGGGGCATTCGCGGACGCGTCGGTGCCGATAGCATCGCAATGCACTCATTACTAGGCCAGCGACCCGGGTTGGCAGAGGGAGCCCGACCGCCCATGCCGTCCCTGCCCGTGCGCGCCCTCTCGGTCGTCGCCGTCCTCCTTCTCGCGACGGCCGGGATGCTCACCGCTCCCGCACCAGCGCTGGCGGCAGGCTCCACCATCGTGGTCACCAGCACGGCCGACACGGATGCGACCGGCGCATGCTCGGGCGGCACGACACTGGCGAACCCGGTCACCCTCCGCAACGCGCTCTGCGTCGCGAACAACGTGGGCGGCGCGTGGGACATCACGGTCGGTGCGGGAACGTACGCGCTCGACGACACGCTCGGCCCGCTGACGGTGGGCACCGCATCCGGAGCGGACACCACCCTGGCAGCGGCATCCGGTGCGTCCCCGAAGGTGGTGGGCGCCGGAGCGAAGCAGGTGTTCGTGCTCGACCCGAGCGGTGTCGGCGGTGTCTCCGTGACGCTGGACGGACTCTCGGTGCTCGGCGGTGTCGACAACGTCATGGGAGGCGGGGCACTGATCGGCGGCTCCGGCAGCGCAGCGACGCTCGACTCCCTCACCATCCGCAACTCGACGTTCTCCGGCAACAAGGCCAACACGGCGACGGGCCAGAGCACCGCGAACCCCGGCGGCGCCATCCAGTTCATCGGCGGTGCGCTCACCGTCGTCGACTCGACCTTCACCGGCAACGACGCCGGCAGCAGCGCGGGTGGTGCCATCGCATACCAGGCGCAGGGCACGGCGTCCGGCGAGAAGCTCTCGATCACCGGCAGCCGGTTCACCGGCAACACCACGACGGCGACGAGCCCGGTCGGCAACGGCGGAGGAGCGCTCGCGATCAGCGACGTCGCCGGGTCGACGCCGATGAGCATCACGGGAAGCACCTTCGCGAACAATGCAGGAGTGTCGAGCGGTGGACCGTCCACCGGATCGGCCGTCTGGCTGAACGGCGGCACGCTCTCGATCACCGGCTCGACGTTCACCGGCAACACCGGAACGGGCGGTTCCGCCGTCGCCGTGACGGCCGGTTCGCTCACCGCCCACTACAACAGGATCACCGGGAACACCGCTCCGGCGCTCGCCGTCGCCGGGGGCTCGGCGCTCGCGACCCAGAACTGGTGGGGATGCTCGACCGGCCCGGCAAGCTCCGGATGTGACACGGTGAGCGGAACCACGGCCGCGGCGTACACGCCGTACCTGCGCTTGACGGCCACCGCGAACCCCTCGCCGATCGTGCGTCCGGCGACAACGTCGACCTTCACCGCGAGCCTCCTCCTCGACTCGGCGGGCGCGGCGGTCGCGCCGTCGTCACTCACGGCGTTCGACGGCCTCCCCGTTGCCTGGTCGAACGCGCTGCCGGCCGGGTCGTCGATCGGTGCGTCGTCGGCCATCGCTGCCGGTGTCGCCTCCTCCACCTTCACGGCGGGCGCGACGGGCGGGGTGGGTTCCGCGACCGCTCAGCTCGACGGGGGCACGGTGTCCGCCCCCGTCTCGGTCTACACGCTCGCGTCGTTCACGTCGCCGTCCACGTTCGGCGCCGTCGTCGGCACCCCGGCATCGTTCACGGTGGTCGCCACCGGCTATCCCGCTCCTGCGCTCACTTTCGTCGGCTCCCTGCCGCCCGGACTGACCGCCACGATCAACGGCAACGGCACCGCGACCATCAGCGGGGTCCCGGCAGCGGGCAGCGCGGGCGACTATCCGGTCACCGTCACGGCCAGGAACGCCGCATCGCCGTCCAGCGTCGCTCAGACGTTGACCATTGTGGTGCAGCAGGCCGCCGCCTTCACGAGCGCGGCAGCGAGCACGTTCGCGGTTGGATCGAGCGGGAGCTTCACCGTGACGGCGTCCGGCCGCCCGACACCCACGCCGATCACCGTGACCGGCACGCTGCCGCCCGGTGTGACGTTCACCGACCACCACGACGGAACCGCCTCCATCGCCGGGACGCCGTCGGCAGGGTCTGGCGGGGTGTACCCAGTGACCCTCCAGACCTCGAACGGCGTCGGGGCCGCCGCCGTCCAGTCGTTCACGCTGACCGTGAACGAGGCGCCGCGCATCACCAGCGTGCCGAGCGTGACGACCACGCTCGGCACCGCGGCGACGTTCACCGTCACCACCGGGCACGCGTACCCCGCCGTCTCGGCGCTCACCGTCACGGGGACGCTGCCCGCCGGCCTCGGCTTCGTCGACAACGGCGACGGCACGGGCACCATCTCCGGCACCCCGACCGGTCCCGGCGGGAGCACGGTCGTCACGATCACCGCCGCCAACGGGGAGGGCCAGGACGCGACCCAGTCGTTCCAGCTGCTCGTGCACGCGGCCCCCGTGGTGACTCTCGCCGCGGCAGACCAGACCGCGAACTCCGGAGCCACGGTGAGCTTCACGGCCGCCGCGAGCGGCTTCCCCGCCCCGGCGGTTCAGTGGTGGGTCTCCTCGGACAACGGAGCGACGTTCGTCCAGATCCCCGGCGCGACCTCGACCACGGTGTCGCTCACCGCGCGCACCATCGACGACGGCCGCATCTTCCGTGCCGTTTTCACCAACGTGGCGGGCAGCACGCACACCGACGCACGTCTGATCGTCGGCGACGCTCCCACCATCTCGAGCCCGGCCGCCGCCGAGGTCACGGCGGGCGCCGGCGTCCAGGACATCGCCGTCACCACGGCGGGCTTCCCGTCTGCGACGCTCGCGGCGACCGGCGCGCTCCCCGCCTGGGCGACCTTCACCGACCACCACGACGGAACGGCGACCATCTCGGTCGACCCACCCGCCGCATCCGGTGGCCTGTACCCGTTCACGATCACCGCGAACAACGGATTCACGCCGAACGCCAGCCAAGCCTTCGTGCTCACCGTGCTGCAGTCCCCGGGGTTCACCTCCGCGGCCACCGCCGGGATGAGCGTTGGCAGCGCCGGATCGTTCACCGTCACGACGGCGCCGGGATTCCCCGTGGCGACGACCGTCACGGCGAGCGGGACACTGCCGTCCGGACTGGCGTTCACCGACAACGGGGACGGCACGGCGACACTGTCCGGGACCCCGGCACCTGGTGAGGGCGGCGCGTACGCGGTCACCCTGACGGCGACGAACGGACGCGCAGCCTCGGCGACGCAGACGCTCACGCTCACCGTGATCGAGGCGCCGACGTTCACCAGCCCGGCCGCCCTGACGGCCACGCGCGGTGTCACGTTCGCGGCCACCGTGACCACCGGCCACGCCTACCCGGCGATCGGCGCGCTGTCGGCGACGCCCCTCCCCGCTGGGCTGACCTTCACGGACAACGGCGACGGGACCGCGAGCATCCGGGGCGTCACGACCGACCAGGCCGGCGCATCCACTGTCACCGTCACCGCGACGACGCCGGGACAGCCCGACCTCGTGCAGGTCGTGACCATCGCGGTCGTCGACGCCGCCGCCGTGCCGCTGCCGCCCCTCCCGCCCACGGCGGCAGGACCGCTCTCCGGCGTGCCGACGACGGTGACAACGGGCCAGCAGCTCACCCTGACCGCCAGCGGCTTCGCCCCAGCGGCGCCCGTCACCTTCGGCATCTACTCCAGCCCGGTCGTCCTAGCGACGGTCACGGCCGACGCCACCGGCTCGGCGACGGCGACAGTGACGATCCCCGCGGGACTGACGGGCGCGCACTCGCTGGTCGCGACTGGCATCGGCCCGGACGGCACGCCTCGCTTCGTGCGCACCGACATCGCGCTGCCGACCGCCCCGGTCGACCCGGGGACGCCGGGGACGCCAGGGACGCCGGGCACGCCAGGGACGCCCGCCACACCGGGTGCGCCCAGCGCGCCGACCGCGTCCGGCGGCTCCGGCCTGGCCGCGACCGGCCTCGACGCGTCCGGGCTCGCGGCGCTCGCGGTCCTGCTTCTGGCAGCAGGCGCGCTCGTCGCCTTCCGCCGCCGCCCGCAGCGGCCATAGCGCGACGCGAAGCCGCGCCGAACGTCACCGGTCGTCGACGGTGCGCAGGTACAGGGCCAGGCAGATCAGTCCGGCCGCGAGCGGCATGGCGAACGCTGTCCAGATCTTGGTCAGGGCGACGACGAACGAGATGAGTCCGGCCTGTTCGAGCGTGACGCCCACCACAGTCAGAACGTCGCCGCTGAAGAGCAGCAGAGTGCCGACCGCGGCAAGGATGATGCCGGTGCTCAGATACCGCCGAGCGGAACTGCGGTGACTCATTCGGGTGTCCCTTCGGTGCTGGTCCAGAGGCCGGCGCAGTACGCCTTCACCGTCTTGCCGTATGCGGTGATCCGCGTATG
This sequence comes from Leifsonia araucanica, assembly GCF_051161895.1. Classification (NCBI taxonomy): domain Bacteria; kingdom Bacillati; phylum Actinomycetota; class Actinomycetes; order Micrococcales; family Microbacteriaceae; genus Leifsonia; species Leifsonia araucanica. The sequence goes on along the minus strand of NZ_JBMBTW010000002.1, from coordinate 2,465,305 downwards.
GAATGTGTCGGCCGTCAGGTGCTGGTCGGCACCGGCTTCGTTCGCGATCGCCTGGACGATGGCTTCCAGTCCCGGGTAGACCTCCACCGTTCCGGGAAGCAGCTCGTGATAGGCGCTCTGGTCGAAGAGCGCGTCGAAGATGAGGCTGGTGACGAAGCCGGAGCACGTGCCGATGCTCTCGAGTTCGTCGGAGACGGCCTGAGGATGTGGCACGTAGCTGTCGGTGGGCGTCGCGGTGACGCCCACCGTTGCGGCCAGTTGGACGAGTCGACCCGGTGTGCCTGTCGCATACCAGTTTGCGCCGACCGTCACGCGGTTGGTGGCGTTGAAGGTCGGGGTGAGGTCGTCCAGCGCCCGATCGACGGAGCTGTCATGGCGGTAGATCCTGAGCGCGATGGTCTCACCGCCTGGATAGAAGCAATCGACTCCGGACATCGTGTCGTAGGAGTACATGTCGTCTACCAGAAGGTCGGCCCGGTCGCAGCCCAGAGCCGAGGCGATCGCCGGCGCTTCACTCGGCTCGATGCGCCCGGTGGACACGCGCCCTTCCGTGGTCGGGGTCGTCGACGAGGCACCGTCCGATCCTGCGCATCCGGCAAGGGCAGGCGTGGCGAGAAGGAGGGAGAGGAGGGCGACCGATCGCCCACCTCTCGACCGGGTGCGAGCGATCATCTCAGTAGAAGACGAGCGAGGTTCCGGTGGCCCCGATGGACTGGCCCTTGACCTTCGCCGTGGTTATCACGTTGCCGATGCGGACCGACTTCGCACCATAGCTCCCGCAACCGATCGCGACGTACTGCGCCGTCCAGGTCGAACCGACCTTGTTGTACCCACGCCCTTGCATGCAGGGATTTCCGTGCGAGTTCGGATCGACTTCCCATCCGTAGATGTGGGCGGCCGAATCGTTGATTCCGATGAGCGAGCATCCGTCCACGGAGGTGTACCAGGCCCCGCCGACCGGAATGGTCATCCGGTACCAGTTGCAGCCGCTCGCCCGTGCGCCTCTCGGGTTCGCGACGGCGGTGTGCCTCGATTCGTCGATGTTCGCTGAGGTGAGGCCGCCGTGCTCGTCCGCGATGAAGACCGGCCCCGTGAGGTCGACCCCGTGCTCCACGTGCATGCCGGATACGTCGATGCCGTCGTCGGCTGAGACCGCGGCGTGCGCCGGCGTCAGCGCAGCGACCGCCACGATGCACCCGACAATCGCCCCGATGGTTGCGTTGGACAGTTTCATTGGTCACTCCGATCTCACCCGCTCCGTCGCGAGTCCGCCAACGATAACAGAAATCTGACGTGGAAAATGTTGCGTCTCACTCCGCCCGATTTCCCTCACACAAACGAGTGGTCCCGGATCGCCGCAGCGACCCGGGACCACTCGGCCCAGCGCAGCGCCCTACGGCTGCGTCGACCACCCGTTGCGCGGCGGCGTCGGCCAGTGCGGGCGCGTCGGGACGACCGCCGTCACGGCGCCGGTCGTCGGCGAGAGCAGAACCTCGCGCTGTTGCGGCCGGAACCAGTCGAACATCCCGCCGAGGGATCCTGCCCGTGCGTCGAAGCTGGCGTCGCCGATGCGGCCGGTGAGCCAGTTGTTCTCGATGAAGCGCAGCACCGATGTCTGGTCGGTGGGCGTGTGGTCCACCTTGTTCTGCGCCGCGTACGGCGAGATCACCAGGAGCGGGAGGCGCTGGCTCGGGCCGCAGCGGTCGGCGTATCCGCCCGCGGTGTGCGAGACGGAGGTGCAGACCGAGGAGTCGACGGCCGGGTCGGCCGAACCGTTGGTGACCTTCGGGGCCACGTGGTCGTACCAGCCGTCCGAGTCGTCGTACGCGACGACGACCGCCGTGCTCGACCAGGAGCTCGACTTCTGGATGGCGTTGATCTGGTTGACGAGGAACTTCTGCTCGTCGATCGGGTCGGAGTACGACGCGTGACCGTCCTGCGCCTCCGGTGCCTTGAGGAACGACACGGACGGCAGGTTGTTCGACGACAGGGCCGCCGAGAACGACGAGAGGTCGTACTGGTGGTTGGCCTGGTCGGTGTGCCCGATCGCCTTCGTCGAGGTCGGCGGAAGGTGGTGCGGGTTGGACGTGGACTTGTAGTACTGGAACGGCGAGTGGTGCGGCGAGTAGTCCTTCGGCGTCGCGCCCGCGATGTTGGCCGTGGTGGCGTCGCACTTGGCGTAGTGGCCGCTCGTGCCGTCCCACGCGGTGGTCGGCGTGAAGCCGCCCTGGAACCAGCCCCAGGTGACCCCGCGGTTGTTGAGCAGGTCGCCGATGTTCTTCCCCGCCATCCCGACGACGGCCGACGTCGACACGTGGTCGTTGTCCGAGCAGTCGTCGTATGCGGGGTCGGGGTCTCCGATCACCGTTCCGACGCCGGAGGCGTTCGGCGACTGCACGGCAGTGGATGCGGTCAGCGTCGCCCCGGTCTTCGGGTCGTACGCCGTGCCTCCGTGCGTCTGGCCGGAGATGAGGTTGAGCGCTCCCGGCGTGGACGGGCCGAACGTGGTGTCCCAGCTGTTGTCGCTCATCGCGTAGTTCTGGGCGTAGTTCCACAGGCCGGTGACGGTGTTCCCGTCGTAGTAGTCCATCGCGAGACCCGGTGCGCCGAACTGGCCCGTGCAGGTGTCCGTCGAGGTCTTCTGCACGAACAGGTCCATCTTGCCTCCGTCGACGGCCTGCTGCTCCGCGGCGTAGCTGTGGTTCTGGTCGCAGGTGACGGCCTGCGTCGAGGCGAGCCGTTTCGGCGGGTAGAGGTTCGGGTTGCTGGTGAGCGCCCCTGAGGTGACCAGGGTGTTCGCCTTCGGTGTGCTCTTCGCCGCGGTGAACGGGGTTCCGTCGGTGTTGGTCGCGGACGGGTACGTGCCGAAGTAGTGATCGAACGACACGTTCTCGTCGAAGATGACGACCAGGTGCTTGATCGGGGTGAGGGTGAATGAGGAGTGTGAGCTCTCCGCGGAGGCCGGGGCGACCGTGAGGAGCCCGGCGCCGATGAGAGCGGCGGCGCCGACGACGGCGAGACCGGCGCGGGTGACCGTCGCGGAGCGGTGCAGACGAGGTGGTCTGAACACGATTCCTTCTTCCTGTGTGTGTTGATCGTCGGCGCGGGATGCGCCGAGCTCTGTCGCCGGAGTCAGGCGAGCATCCTGCTGCCCAGCCAGTCTCCGGAGTCCCGCGCGCCGGGTAACGCGAAGAAGTAGCCGCCGCCGAACGGCGAGATGTAGTCGGTGAGCGGTTCGTTCGCGAGCCGTCGCTGCACGGTGGCGAACTGCCGTTCCAGGTCTTGGTTGAAGGCGGTGAAGATGAGCCCCATGTCGAGGTCGCCGTTGCTGTCGAGCCCCGCGTCGTAGTTGTATGCCTTGCGGAGCATGCGCTGGTCGGCGGTGGCCGAGGTGTGCGGATTGGCCAGCCGGATGTGCGCATCCAGCTGGATCACGTCGCCGGTCGGATCGAGTTCGTAGTGCGGATCGTCGTGCTCGTGCGACCCGGTGAGCGGGGCGCCCGTGTCCCGCCTCCTGCCGATCATGTTCTCCTGCTCGTGCAGATTGACCCTGTCCCAGAACTCCACGAGCATCCGGATGATGCGCACCACGTGGTAGCTGCCGCCCGCCACCCAGCCGGGCTCCGCGCCGCCTGCCCTGGCCCAGACGAGGTCGCCCATGCTCTTCGCGTCCGTCGTGGACGGGTTGCTCGTGCCGTCCTTGAACCCCATGAGGTTGCGCGGGGTTCCGGATGGGCGGGGCGGTGACGTGAAGCCGTCCTGCCGCCAGCGCACCTGCATCCCGCCCCGGGTTGCGCGCGCGATCTCGCGCACGGCGTGGGTGACCGCATCCCGGTCGTCCGCGCAGACCTGGAGGAGCAGGTCGCCGTCGCAGACCTCCCGGCGGAGCGCGTCGTTGGCGAAGTCCTCCATCGTCCGGAGGCGCGCCGGCTTGGCGGCTGCCAGCCCGTAACGCTCGTCGAAGAGGGATGCGCCGACGGACAGGGTCACAGTGACCCCGTCCGGCACGACGGTGGGGCCGAGGATGCCGGAGTCGCGCGGCGGGGCAGTGAGACCGGGATCGGGCGGGGTGCCGCCCGTCGTCAGGAACCTGGCACGCTCGGTGATCGTCTTGAACAGGTCGGCCAGCTCGGCGCGGTTGGCGGCAGTGGCGTCGAGCGCGACGAACGCGGCGGTGCCTTGCGGGGGCGTGAGGATGCCCTGCTGGTGTGTGCCGTGGAACGCGTACGCGGCGGCGGCGGCGGGTGTCGCGTCTTTGGGTCGGACTGTGCCACCCACGCCCGCGCCGATGCCCACCGCCGCCCCGGCACCGACTGCCGCGCCCGCCGTCGCCTGCAGGAAGCCCCTCCGCCCGATCCCCGTCACGGTTCCCTCCTGATGTCGCAGATCGCCGCCACCGGCGCCAGCCGTTCCAGCGCGCCGTCGATGGCCGCATCCACGCGTTCCCTCTCGGCGCGGCTCAGCGACGAGAGCGGGCGCCAGCTCCCGTCCGCCCCGCGGAACGACTCCACCAGCCGCTGCGCAGTCGCGATCGACGCCGTCGTCGCCGCCAGCCGGTCGTACCGACTGCTCAGGATGCTCGTCAGCGGCGTGAGCGCCGCCGTCGCCCCGGAGAGGTTGGCGTCGACCGTCGCCAGCTCGGTGCCGGACAGCGCGTCGGCGTCCCCGGTCAGCTCGAACTGCAGAGCGTTCTCGACGATCTCGTGCGCCCGCAGCCCGATGGCGCCCGGGTCGACCTCCGCGTCGGCGAGCGTGGTCGCGAGCGAGGCGACGGACGCCTGCAAGGCGGCCACCGCATCCACCGCCTGGCTGGCCGGTGCGCCCGACCAGAGCAGTGCCTCGATGCGGTGGAACCCGGTGAGCCCCTGATCGGTCAGTGCGGTCGTGCCGGGGGCCGGCAGGCCGTCGATGGTCTCTCCGGCGTCGCCGAACGCGTCGTACGCGGCGCCGAGCGTCTCGTAGGTCTGGTGGGCATCGAGCCAGTCGCGGCGGGAGGCCGCTAAGTCGCCCTCCGCGGTGTCGGCGCCGAGGTCGGCCACCTGTTTCTGCAGAACCGGGATGCGCGACGCCACCCAGGTCGTGTACGCCTTCGCCACCGGGATGAGGTCGTTCCTGGTGACCGGCACGATCCCGGGGGTGAGCTGTGCGGAGGGCGGCGCGGGCCCGACAGCGACGCTCGGCCCGGTGACCGGGTCGGCATCGGCGGGCAGGCAGACGAAGCGGTAGCGCCCGGCGCCGAGCGAGACCCGCGCCGTCGCGTGCGCCCCGGCGCCCAGCGACTCCAGGTCGAGGTACACCTTCTTCGAGTCGACCGCCTGCAGGTAGACTTCGATGCCCGCGACGGTGTGATTGGTCACGGTGAAGCTCTGCTCGCCACCCGAGACAGCGCCGCCGGCGCCACCAGCGCCGCCCCCACCAGCGCCGGCCTCGCCCCACCCCGCCCCGCACGCATCCAGGTCGGCCGCCACCGCATACGACCCTGGATGCGCCTGCGCCCCCGCCTGCACGGCGGACGGCCGCACCGCGATCGTCACCACGACCGCCACCGCGATCAGCGCGCCGATGGCAGCGAAGACCGCTGCGAGTCGGGAGCGCTTCGGCATGAGGCGATGCTACGAGCCGCGCGCATCCGGTGGTCGCGGCTTCACACGCTGTTCACCAGGCCGTCACCGGCCGTCCCCCGGACGGGGGACGAGCGGCGCTCGCACCCCCACCGTGCGGCGTAGGCTTCTGACCATGCTTGCAACGGTCATCCACGGTGAAAAAGACATCCGCGTCGAAGTGGTTCCCGATCCCGTCCTGTCCACCGGAGGCGACGCCATCGTGCGCGTCGTCGCAGCCTGCGTCTGCGGCTCCGACCTGTGGCCGTACCGCGGGGTCACGCCGACGCACCACGCGCACCGCATCGGTCACGAGTTCGTCGGCGTCGTCGAGGAGGTGGGGCCGGACGTGAAGACGATCGCCCCCGGCGACTTCGTCATCGCGCCGTTCTACGACTGCGACATGACGTGCGTCAACTGCAAGAACGGCGTCAGCACCTCCTGCCTCAACGGAGGATGGTGGGGGTCGGACGACAAGCTCGGCGGCTTCGCCGACGGCGGCCAGGGCCAGAAGGTGCGTGTCCCGCACGCGGACGGTTCGCTCGTGGCGACGCCGGAATACCCGAGCGACGACCTCATCCCGAGCCTGCTGACGCTGTCGGATGTGATGGGCACGGGCCACCACGCCGCCGTCTCCGCCGGGGTCACCGAGGGCAGCACGGTCGTCGTCGTGGGCGACGGAGCGGTCGGGCTGTGCGCGGTGCTCGCCTCCGCGCGCCTGGGCGCTTCGCGCATCATCGCGATGTCGCGGCACGAGTCGCGTCAGGAACTGGCACGCGCGTTCGGCGCGACCGACATCGTCGCCGAGCGCGGCGACGACGGCGTCGCGGCGGTCAAGGAGCTGCTCGGCGGCATCGGGGCGGACTGTGTGCTCGAGGCGGTCGGCACCAAGGAGTCGATGGACCAGGCGATCCGTTCGGCGCGCCCCGGCGGCATGGTCGGATACGTCGGCGTCCCCAACGGCGGCCCTGAGCTGCCCGTGCGCCCGCTGTTCAACAACAACGTCGGTGTGAACGGCGGTGTCGCTCCCGTGCGCAACTACGTCGAGGAGCTGCTGCAGGATGTCTGGTCCGGCGCCATCGACCCCGGCCGCGTCTTCGACCTGGAGCTCCCGCTCTCCGAGGCGGCCGAGGCGTACGCGGCAATGGATGAGCGCCGCGCCATCAAGGTGCTCCTCCGTCCCTGAGCCGGCCACCAACGAGAAATCGGGGGCGACGCGCACACTGCGCGTCGCCCCCGATCGGTTATCGCGGGTATCCGGCTACCCCTTGGAGGCTGCCTGGTTGACGGTGTCGATGATGTCCGCCGCCGAGCCCTTGCCTGCGAGCAGGTTGACCACTCCGGTGTTCATCGCGTTGCCGACGTTCTGCCCGAGCAGGGTGTCGAGGAACTGAGCCATGAACTTGGTGTTGTTGTACGCATCCAGTTCCGACTTCGTCACGGAGTCGGTGATGCCGCTCTGCGCGTCCTTATTGACCGGGATCGCGTTGAAGGCCGTGTAGTTCTCCTCCTGCACGGACTTCGTCGTCATGTAGTTGAGGAACGCGGTGCACTCCTTCTTCGGGGCCTTCGCCGAGCACGAGTACCCGCCGACGCCGCCCATCATTGCGCTGGGGTCTCCAGCTCCGCCCGGGACGGAGGGGAAGGGGAACCAGCCGAGATCGGGCAGCGGCTTCTGGTCGGGGGTGAGCGACGCGATCACTCCCGGGTCCCATCCGCCCATGAGCTCCATCGCCGCCTTGTGGTTGGCCAGGAGGCCGGCGGAGCTGCCTGCGCCCTGCTGGGCGGGGGTGGTGAGGAAGCCGTTGTTGAACGGGTTGGTGTCGTTGAACGCCTTGAGGTCCTCTCCGGCCTTCGTCCAGCACTTGTCGCTGAAGTCGAGGGATGCCGCCGACTTGTTGAGCGCGCTCTCGCTGCACTCGCGCAGAGCGAAGTTGTAGTACCAGTGCGCAGCAGGCCAGGCGTCCTTCGCGCCGACGGCGACGGGGGCGACGCCGGTCGCCTTGAGCTTGACGATGGCGGCGTTCAGCTCGTCCATGGTGGTCGGGGGAGTGTCGATCCCCGCCGCCTTGAACAGGTCCTTGCTGTAGAAGATGCCCTCGGGGTTCACGTTGACGGGCATCGCGTAGATCTTGCCCTTGTACTCGTTGCTCTTGAGCACGCCGGCGTTCACGGACGCCTTGGTGGTCGCGTCGATCGAGTCGGTGATGTCCATCAGCTGGCCGGCGTCGACCATGGCGTTCATCTTGCCGCCGCCGCGCTGCAGGAAGATGTCGGGTGCGGACGCCGAGTTGAGCGCGGTCTGAAGCTTGCCGTCGAGGTCCTCGTTCTGGACCGTCTGAAGCTTGATGGTGACGTTCGGGTTGGCCTTCTCGAAGTCCGCGATCGTCTTGACCCAGAACGCCTTGCCCGGGCCGGTCGTCGAGTTGTCCCAGAAGGACATGGTGACCTTGCCGTTGCTGGGGGTTGTGCCTGAGCCGCTGCAGCCTGTGGCGAGCAGCGCAGTGCCCGCGACAAGTGCGAGAACGCCCGCGACGCGAATATTCCTCTTCATTGTGGAAACTCCTTGATAACGGTTCACGACGTGCGACGGTCGCGCCGTCGCCTGCCGAGCTTCGCATCCGAATATGTTGTTTGTCCATCGAAATGGCCAAACTTCGATAACGATTTCGAAACGACCGATTCGAGGCCTCGGAAGGGCCTCCGAGCGCGCGCTACTTGACGGCTTTGTTGAACCCGGTGACCGGCTGGCTCTCGTCGAAGCCGGGGACGCTGCGGCGGAATCCGCGCGTCAGCACCAGCAGATAGACGAACCCGAGCGCCATCCAGATGCTCCCGCCGATCAGTGCGTCGACGTGCAGGTTGGCCCACAGGATGCCCGTCAGCAGCATCCCGATCGCGGGCAGGACGATGAAGGTAACGATGTCGCGCGGCGTGCGCCTGCGCCCCTTGCGGATCGCGAACCAGGCGATCACCGAGATGTTCACGAAGGTGAACGCGATGAGCGCGCCGAAGTTGATGAACGCGGCGATCGTCTCCAGCGTGAACGCGGCGGCCAGCAGGCTGATCGCGCCGACGAGCACGATGTTGAAGGTCGGCGTGGACGTCTTGGCGTTGATGTGGCCGAAGAACCGGTTGGGCAGCACGTTGTTGCGACCCATCACCAGCAGCATCCTGGACACCGAGGCGTGCGAGGCCAGCCCGGAGGCCAGCGTCGCGGCGAACCCGGCGGCGGTCAGCACCGCCTGCAGCGTCTGGCCGCCGACCTGCTTGCCGATCTCCGGCAGCGTGCTGTCCTCGATGGCTGCGCGGGGGAACTCGTCGGACGACGGGAACCTGAGCTGGGTGAAGTACGACGTGATCAGGAAGATCGCGCCGCCGATGATCACCGTGAACAGGATCGCCCTCGGCATGATCTTCGGCGACTTCGCCTCCTCGGCGTACATCGTCACGGCGTCGAAGCCGATGAACGAGAAGCAGACGATCGTGGCCCCGGTGAGCACGGCGCCGAGCGTCACGGCGTCGTGGAAGAACGGCTGGGCGGAGGCGATCGTTCCAGCTCCCTCGCCCTGCACCAGCTGCGCGATGACCATGATCACGAACACCGCCATCACCACCACGGCGAACACGAGCAGCAGCATGTTGATGTTCGACGTGCCGCGCATCGTCAGGTAGATGATCGAGGTGACGACCGCGCAGTAGATGACCACCCAGATCCAGCCGGGCACACTGGGGAACAGCGCCTCCAGGTAGCTCCGGATGATGAGGCAGTTGACCATCGGCAGGAGCACGTAGTCGATCAGCGACGTCCAGCCCACCAGGAACCCGACGTTCGGGTGGATGGACTCGCGCACGTAGGTGTACGCCGATCCGGCGCTCGGGATGGCCCCAGCCATCTTGCCGTAGCTGACGGCCGTGAACATCATCACGACGAGAGCGACCAGGTAGGCGGACGGCACGACGTTGTTCGTGTCGCGTGCCACCATGCCGAACGTGTCGAAGACGACGGTCGGGGTCATGTAGCCGAGCCCGAGGCCGACGATGGCCCACAGGCCGAGGTTGCGCTTGAGCTTCCCGCCGGTGGCGATCGCCGGGGCGATGGGAGTCGTCATCGTCTCTCCTTAAGCGGGCGACGCTGCGTCCCTGCAGCGACCCGCGACACTGCTTGGCCGTCTGAGTTCGGCCATATTCCCACAGATCGGGCGGCCGGCAAATTCGACGAACGCCGAAAAAAGGGAGGGCGTCGCTGACGACGCCCTCCTCGGGTACTGCTGACCGGCTGCTCTCAGGCGTTGACGATCACGATCTCGTCCAGCGCGGCACGCGAGCGGGGTGCGAGCTCGCGCTCGCGCAGCGGGTCGGGGAGGGCGTCCGGGTCGCCGAGGATGCCGATGGCGCTGACGGAGGTGGGCAGGAAACGCTCCTCGATGTCGAACGCCGAGCGGAGCGCATCCACGTCGAATCCGCCCATCTGGTGCACGTGCAGCCCGTCGTGGTGGGCCTGGACGCTGAGGTGCGCGACGGCCTGACCCAGGTCGTACGTCGCCCAGCGGCGCGGGTTGCCCTCCGCGTCCTCCAGTTCGGCGATGGCGACGATCAGGGCGCTCGCCGACCCTGCCCACGCCTGGTTGAAGCCCATCAGGGCGGAGGCGATGATGTCGAACTCGGCGCTTCCGCGACGGGCGACGATGAAGCGCCACGGCTGCGTGTTGCTGGCGGACGGCGACCAGCGCGCTGCCTCGAGAGCCGCGGTCAGAGCGGTCTCCGGAACGACGGCGGTCGGGTCGAAGGCGCGGGGGCTCCAGCGCTCGGCGAGGGCGGGGATGAGGGGTGCTGCGGTGACGGCGGCGCGCGAATTCAGCTCGGCGATGGACATGACTCTCCTGGTGCTTGACGACATGGATGCGCTTGTCTCCATTGCCAAGCTATATCCATGCAAACACATTTTGCTGGCGAGTATTCCTACTCTCGGGAGTGAATCGATTGTTACGGCTGTGTTAATTCTCAGGCGTTTGGCGTCATAGTTTTTCTACCCGCATCCGGGGTACAAAACGGCCCCGTCGTCCCCCGGCGATCGTCCCCCGGTCGCCCGATCGACCGTCCGAGCGATTCCATTCCTGACCTGCCGTTCCGCCTCCCCCGAACGGGGGTGTGTCCGCCATTCTGCCGACAGCCTCCAGGTGTCCGCGTGTCGGCGGACAGGGGCACATCCGAGGCCGCCGTTTCCCGCCGTGACCACCGAGAAAACCTCGCTTGCGCCGTGAGAGAGCCCACAGCTACAACTTGATCAACCCGACCGCCCAGATCCCCAGAGACGTGGATGCAACCCCTGTCCCCCCTGAGAGGTCTCGTCCCGTGTTCATTTTCATTTTGCAGATCCGGCACATGCTGGAGGGCCATCCAGAGTTCTATCTGTTCGCCGTCTACTCCGCCTTCATCTGGGTCATCTGGATCATCAAGGTGGCCGTCTCCCGGCGATACCGCGCATACACCGAGGACTTCGCGGTCTCCACGAGCGTGGTCGTCCCCGTCGTCGACGAACCGCTCGACCTGTTCCGCGACGTCATCGGCCGCATGGTGGAGCAGAAGCCCGGCGAGATCATCGTCGTCATCAACGGAGCACCCAACCCCGGCCTCGTCGAGGTCTGCGAGGAGTTCGCCCCTCTGGTGCGCTGGGTGCACACCCCGATCCCCGGCAAGCGCAACGCCGTGATGATCGGCACGAGGATGTCCACGGGCGACATCACCGTGCTGGTCGACTCCGACACCGTCTGGACGGAGGACACCCTCTCCGAGCTCGTCAAGCCGTTCAAGGACGAGCGCGTCGGCGGCGTCACGACCAAGCAGCGCATCCTGGAGCCGGAGCGCAGCTGGATCACCCGCTGGGCGGACTGGCTGGAGAACTCCCGGGCGCTGTACTCGATGCCCGCGCAGAGCGTCGTCGGGCAGATCGGCTGCCTTCCCGGCCGCACCATCGCGTTCCGCCGCTCGATCCTGATGCGCGTCATGGACAAGTTCATGAACGAGAAGTTCCTCGGCGTCTTCCTCGAGGTCTCCGACGACCGCACGCTCACCAACCTCACCCTCAAGGAGGGCTACCGCACCGTCTACCAGCACACCAGCCTGGTCTACACGGATGCGCCGCTCAAGGTGAAGAAGCTGTTCAAGCAGCAGCTCCGCTGGGCGCGCGGCAGCCAGTACAACACCCTGCGCATGCTGCCCTGGATGCTCGGCCACGCCCCGCTGCTGGCGTTCTTCTTCATCTCGGACATCATCCTGCCGTTCGTCCTCGCGGGCGTGCTCGGCGGCTGGGTCTACCGCTCGATCACCGGCGAGGGCTACAACTTCTACGCCGGCTTCCTGCAGGCCTACGGCGTGCAGGGCGGTGTGCTCACCGTCGTGGCCCTGATGGTCGCGTCCTCCGTGATCAGCATGTCGATCCGCCAGATCAGGCACCTCTCCGAGAAGCCGTCCGACTTCTTCCGCCTGCCGGTCTTCATCATCGTCTCGACGTTCTTCCTCATGCCGATCCGGCTGCTCGGCTTCTTCCGCATGGCGCACGCCAGCGGCTGGGGCACCCGCGCCGGCGCGTACAACGGCGGTCCGAACGAGATCAGCAGCGACGACGAGATCGCCCTGGCGGCCTCGGCGAAGGATGCGCCCACCGCTCCGGATGCGCTTCCGCAGCTCCCCGACTCCGTCGGCGGGCTGACCACCACCACGGCTCTGGCCACCCGCGCAGAGACCCGCAGGGCGACGGCCGCAGCGCCGGCGTCCGCATCCACACCCAAGACCAAGACCGCTCGCGCCGAGCGGCGTCGGCTCAACCCGCTCGCCGCCATCCCGTACCTGATCGGTATCGCGATCCTGACCCTGGAGGCCCTGTTCCTTGTCTAGCAAAGCAGTTCACTGGTGGGCGGCGACCAAGTCGCGCTCCCTGATGACCACCGCAGCCTTCGTCGTCCTCAGCCTCGTGCTCGGCGGCATCTCCTACTACGTCTGGTCGTCCCCGACGAGCGCGGTCCGCACCGTGGTCGACGCGGCTGCGACCGCCGTCAACCCGCTGGCCGCGCAGAACGCCAGCCTGCAGAAGAACCTCAGCACCGCCAAGAAGACCATCGCCACCCAGAGCGGCAAGCTCACCTCGCTGCAGCAGCAGGCGCTCGCCGCGCAGGCGTCGACCGCGAAGCAGCTCGCCACGGCGCAGCAGCGCGCGGTGAGTGCGGAGAAGGCGCTCGCCCAGGCGAAGCTGCAGCTCGCCAGCGCGAAGGGCGCACTCGCCGCGAACACGGCGGCAGGTGCGAAGGGCAGTGGAGCAGCCGGAACCAAGAGCGGAACCGGCGGCAACAGCGGCACCGGCGGCGGCGGCAACGGCGGTGGCAACATCGCGCCGGAGCCCACCCCCATCACCGCGCCGACCAAGGCGGAACTGCTGCAGCCGGCCAGTCGCTACTACGGCATGTACACCGAGCAGGCTCCGTTCAACTGGGCCACCTTCGACGCGACCAGCGCGAAGGTCGGCGTGCAGCCGAACCTCGTCGGCTACTTCAGCGGCTGGGACGAGACCTTCCGCGCCAACGCGGTCACGCGCGCCTGGCAGCAGGGCAGGCTGCCGATGATGACCTGGGAGTCCCGGCCCATCTCGGCGGGCAACGACTCGGTGAATGCGCCGGAGTACTCGCTCCCGAAGATCATCGGAGGCGACTTCGACGCCTACCTGCACCAGTACGCCAAGGACATCGTCGCCACCGGACTGCCGCTCGCCATCCGTCTCGACCACGAGATGAACGGCGTCTGGTACCCGTGGTCGGAGACCGACGGCAAGGGCAACTCGATCAACGGCAACAGCCAGGGCGACTACGTGAAGATGTGGAAGCACGTCCACGACGTCTTCCAGGCGGAGGGTGCGAACGACCTGGTCATCTGGGTCTGGGCGCCGAACATCGTCAACAACCTGCCTTCCCAGCACAAGGTCGACGGCTACCTCCCGTCGCTCTACCCCGGCGACGACTACGTCGACTGGGTCGGGCTCTCCGGCTACCTGCGTCCTCCGTACAAGGCCGACCAGAGCTTCACCTTCGATTACACCTTCACGCCGAGCCTCGACCAGCTCCGTGCCATCACGAAGAAACCGATCGTCCTCGCCGAGGTCGGGGCATCGGAGACCGAAGGACACAAGACGGCCTGGGTCACCGACTTCTTCAACGCCCTCGGCAAACCGGAGAACGACGACATCGTCGGCTTCTCCTGGTTCAACCTCGCGGTCACCAGCTACGTCGAGGGGGTCAGAGCCACGAACGACTGGCGCATCGACTCCCGGGCGGACACGCTCTCGGCGTTCATCGCCGGGCTCACGCGACCAGAAGACCGCTTCACCCTCACCCCGGCCTCCTAGCCATCCCCGCGAAAGGACAACGCGAATGACGACCAAGAAGAAGGAACAGCCCGCCCCGCGCATCAGCGTGATCGGCACCGGATACCTCGGCGCGACCCACGCGGCGGCGATGGCCGAACTCGGCTTCGACGTGATCGGCGTCGACACCGACCAGAGCAAGGTCGACGCCCTCCGCGACGGCCGCGTGCCGTTCTTCGAGCCCGGGCTGCCCGAGCTCATCACCGAGCACGTCGCATCCGGTCGGCTGAACTTCACCACCGACATCGCCGAGGCCACCGCGCTCGCCGACGTGCACTTCATCTGCGTCGGAACGCCGCAGCAGTCCGGCAGCTTCGCCGCGAACCTCAGTTACGTCGAGGCCGCCGCCCGGTCGATCGCGCAGAACATGACCCACGACGGCGTCATCGTCGGCAAGTCGACGGTGCCGGTGGGCACCGCGGCGCGCCTCCGGGCTATTGTCGCCGCCGAGCTCCCGGATGGGGTCTCCGCCGAACTCGTCTGGAACCCCGAGTTCCTGCGCGAGGGCAAGGCGGTGGAGGACACCCTCTCTCCCGACCGCCTGGTCTTCGGCGGAACGTCGGAGCGCTCGGAGGCGGTGCTGCGCCGCATCTACGCGACGCCGATCGAGGCGGGGACACCGGTGCTCGTCGCCGATCTGCCGACCGCCGAGCTGGTGAAGGTGAGCGCGAACGCGTTCCTCGCCACCAAGATCTCGTTCATCAACGCCATCGCGGAGGTGTGCGACGCGGCGGGCGCCGACGTCTCCCTGCTGGCGGATGCGCTCGGTCACGACGTGCGCATCGGCCGCCAGTTCCTCAATGCGGGGCTCGGCTTCGGCGGAGGGTGCCTGCCCAAGGACATCCGTGCCCTGATGCACCGGTCGAGCGAGCTCGGCGCCCACGCGGCCGTCGGACTCCTGCAGCAGGTCGACGAGATCAACATGGGCCGCCGCCAGCGGGTCATCGACCTCGCCCTCGAAGCCTGCGGGGGCTCCGTGCTCAACCGCAGGATCGGCGTGCTCGGCGCCGCGTTCAAGCCGCACACCGACGACGTGCGCGACTCGCCGGCCCTCAACGTGGCTGCGGCCCTGCACCTCCGCGGTGCGCAGGTCGTCGTCTACGACCCGGAGGCGCGTGCCACCGCCCAGCGCATGTTCCCGACGCTCGGCTACGCCGACTCCGTCGAGGAGGCGGTGAACGGGGCAGACGTCACGGTCGTGCTCACCGAGTGGCCCGAGTTCGTGGAGGCCGACCCGGCGGCGCTCGCCGCCATCGTGCACGGCAAGACCGTGATCGACGCCCGCAACTGCCTCGACGCCACCGCCTGGTCGCGTGCCGGCTGGGCCGTGCACGTCATGGGCAGGGTGCCGGAGGGCGCCCCCATCGCCGACGACCTCGCCGCCCTTGCCGGCGTGCGCTGAACGAGAGGAAACCATCATGTCCAGTTACGTCACCAAGGCCGTCATCCCCGCCGCCGGGCTCGGCACCCGCTTCCTGCCCGCCACCAAGGCCATGCCGAAAGAGATGCTTCCCGTGGTCGACAAGCCGGCCATCCAGTACGTGGTCGAGGAGGCGGTCGGCGCGGGACTCCACGACGTGCTGCTCGTCACCGGCCGCAACAAGAACGCACTGGAGAACCACTTCGACCGCAACACCGAACTCGAGGACACCCTCGCCAGGAAGGGCGATCTCGACCGCCTGGAGAAGGTGAACCAGTCCACGGCGCTCGCCGACATGCACTACGTGCGCCAGGGCGACCCGAAGGGCCTCGGCCACGCCGTGCTGCGCGCCAAGATGCACATCGGCCACGAGCCGTTCGCCGTGCTCCTCGGCGACGACATCATCGACGCCCGCGACCCGCTGCTGTCCAGGATGCTGGAGGTGCAGCAGCAGCTGAACACGACGGTCGTGGCACTCCTCGAGGTGGACCCCAGCCAGATCCACCTCTACGGCGCCGCCGCTGTGGTGGAGACGGACGAGGACGACGTGGTGCGCATCACCGGACTGGTCGAGAAGCCCGACCGCGCGAGCGCTCCGTCGAACTACGCGGTGATCGGCCGCTACGTCCTCCGCCCGGAGATCTTCGACATCCTGGAGAAGACGGAGCCGGGCAAGGGCGGCGAGATCCAGCTGACGGATGCGCTGCAGGGCCTCGCGACGGCTCCCGACTGGACAGGCGGCGTGCACGGCGTGGTCTTCTCCGGCCGCCGCTACGACACGGGCGACCGTCTCGACTACATCAAGGCGATCGTCCAGCTGGCCGCCGCCCGCGACGACCTCGGCAAAGACCTCGTGCCGTGGCTGCGCGAGTTCACGGCGGCGGAGGGCGCCCAGGATGCTCCTGCCGCGGAAGCGCAGGCGCCGGCCGCCCCCGCCAAGCCCGCCGTTCCTGTCAAGCCGGCAGCGCCCGCCGAACCGGCCGTCGCCACCGCGCCGGCCGCTGCTCCGGCCCCTGACCGGTCGCCGCGCAAGCGCGACCTCGTCCCGGTCGCCGGAGCGTAACCTCCGACCCACGCATCGAGCTGGCTCGGGCTAATCCAGCCCGAGCCGCTTGAGCGTGTGGTGGTCGCTGTGTCCGGGGTCGGACTCGATCTCGTCGACGGAGACCGGGATGCCCGGCCCGATCGCCAGCCACACGAAACCGTCTCTGTGCACCAGGGGAACGAGGTCGGTCGTGCCGTCTTTGAGCAGCGTCCGGATGCGCTTCAGCAGCGCATACCCTTCGGACGGCTTGGTCACGTAGGTCTTGCGTCGGTAGTGGACCACGTGCGCGACAGTCTTCGCGCCCAGTCCGGCGACGACGGATTCGGTCAGCGTCTCGGTCATTTCGGTCCTTTCGGGTGCGGCATCAGCCGCTCACCGACGCTACTCGCCTCCCCGGCGGAGTCAACCGGCGATGCCGCAGCTATCGGGATAGCGTTGCCGTCATGCAGTCCCTCCCGTCGCCCGCCGAGCTGGACGTGCTCGCCGACCGCGGCTGGCCCTCCGTCCAGCGCGAACCCCTCGGCCCCTGGACCCTCCGCTTCGCCTCCGGCGTCACCAACCGCGCCAACTCGGTCCTCCCCACCGGCCGAGTGGATGCGGAGAGCCTGCCCGCCACGCTCGCCGCGGCCGAGCGCGCATACCGCGACCGCGGCCTCCCCACGGTGTTCCAGGTCAGCCCGGCCACCGACCCCGCCCTCGTCTCCGCGCTCGCCGCGAGGGGCTATCGCGAACACTCCGACACCCTCGTCCTCGTCGCCGACCGAGCGGCTGTGGCGTCAGCCGGTGCCTCCACCCCTGCCACACCGCTCTTCATCACCACCACCCCATCCCGCGCCTGGATGGATCTCTGGTGGTCGGTCGACGGCCGCGGCGACGCCGACGCAGAGGCCGTCGCCGAGCGCATCCTCACCGGCGGCCCGGCGCTCTACGCCTCGGCGGGCGACCCCGAGCATCCGGACGCCGTCGCGCGCCTCGCCATCGTGGGCGAGTGGGGTGGTGTCTTCGCCGTGGCGACCAGGCCGGACCAGCGCCGCCGCGGGCACGCAGCGGCGATCATCCGAGCTCTCGCCGCCGACGCCGAACGGCACGGGATCCGGCACCTGTGGTTGCAGGTCACCGCTGCCAACTCCTCGGCCCGCGCTCTCTACGAGCGGCTCGGTTTCGTCGAGGCATCCCGCTATGCGTACTGGACCGAACCCGCCACCGAACCCACCCGTTAAACCCACGATGCCGGGTGCGGGGACCTAGGGAATCCACGCAGCCCGGCATACGTTCGGGGTTACCTTCGGAGGATATTCGGGTTCCTCCGCCGGCTATTACAGACTAGCGAAAAAAGTGCTCGTGTGGGTCATATGGAGGACACGTTTTGTACCCCAGTAGGAGTGTCATTCTGGCCCTCACTTGGGGTGTTCGCACCTCTTGACGTCAGAAATCCGACGCTGTAGCGCAAAAACGGCACTGCTTAGGCGGCGAGCTCCTGCTTCAGAGCCTCCACGAACGCGTCGATGTCGTGCTCGGTGGTGTCGAACGAGCACATCCAGCGCACCTCATGGCGTGCCGCATCCCAGTCGTAGAAGCGGAAGTGCTCGCGCAGGCGGTCGGCGACGCCGGCGGGCAGCGTGGCGAACACGCCGTTCGACTGCGTCGCCTGGCTGAACGCGACACCCTCGATGCTCCCGTCGGCGATGCCGGATTCGAGCGCCGTGCGGAGACGGTGCGCCATCGCGTTCGCGTGCGATGCGGAGCGCAGGTAGAGGTCGTCCGTGAGCAGCGCGATCAGCTGGGCCGAGATGAAGCGCATCTTCGACGCGAGCTGCATGTTCAGCTTGCGCAGGTAGATCAGCCCCTCGGACGCCTCGGGGTTGAGCACGACGACGGCCTCGCCGTAGAGCATCCCGTTCTTGGTGCCGCCGAAGCTGAGCACGTCGACGCCGGCGTCGGTGGTGAATGCGCGCAGCGGGACGCCGAGCGATGCTGCGGCGTTCGCGATGCGCGCGCCGTCCATGTGCAGCTTCATGCCGAGCGAGTGGACGTGGTCGGCGATGGCCCTGACCTCGTCGACGCTGTATGCCGTGCCGAGCTCGGTGGTCTGGGTGATGGACACGACGAGCGGCTGGGCCCGGTGCTCGTCGCCCCAGCCCCACGCCTCCTTGTCGATCAGGTCGGGGGTGAGCTTGCCATCCGGGGTCTCGATCTGCAGCAGCTTGATGCCGGCGACCCGCTCGGGAGCCCCTGCCTCGTCGGTGTTGATGTGCGCCGTCTTCGCGCACACCACCGCGCCCCAGCGGGGGAGCATCGACTGCAGCCCGACGACGTTCGCTCCCGTGCCGTTGAACACGGGGAAGACCTGGACGCCCTCGCCGAAGTGCTCGGCGAACACGTCGTGCAGGCGTGCCGTGTAGACGTCTTCGCCGTAGGCGATCTGGTGGCCTTCGTTGGCGGCCGCGATGGCGTCGAGGATCTCGGGGTGGACACCCGCGTAGTTGTCGGAGGCGAATCCGCGCAGGTTGAGGTCATGGAGTTGTAGCGTCACGTATCCATCCTTGCAGGAGTGAGAGAGTCAGTTCGCGGCGTTGGCGGAAGTTGTGAGCAACTCGCGCGTGCCGTTGATTGTGGAGGGATCGCCCTCCCAGAGCTGCACGACGGCTGCGCCGAGCGTGTCCTCGAGCCCGGACAACGACGTCACCACGAAGACGACGGCGGCCGCGTTCGGCGCCTCTTTCGCGAACCCCTGCGCGACCGACCTGGTCCACGCGTCGGCGGCCGCCTTCGCCGCGGCGTAGTTCGCGCCACCGGCGTACGGCCGCTCGACCGCGGTGGACGAAACGATGGCGAGGCGCCCGGCGGGCGACGCGACGAGGTCGTCGTAGAACACCCGTGTCGTGTTGCGCAGCGTGCGGAAACCGCGCTCCAGGAAGTCCCAGTCGTCGTCGGACTGCCCCGCGATCCCGCCGCCGCCTCGCCAGCCGCCGACCAGGTGGATCAGCCCGTCGATCGCGCCGAACTTCAGGTGGATGCGCATCGCCAGCTCGGCCACAGCATCCCGGTCGGCCAGGTCGCAGACCCGGGTGTCGACGCCGGGCACGGCAGCGGCCAGGGCGTCGAGCGCCTCCGGCCGCGTGCCGACGGCGAGGACCGTCGCGCCCGCCTCGACGAGCGAGCGCGACACGGCCTCGCCGCTGGCGCTGGTCGCACCCGCGACCAGCACCAGCCGCCCGGAGAGGGGCAGGCTTTCCGTCACTTGTCGTCCGAGTGGCCGGTGATGCCTGCTGTGGATTCGATGACGGTGGCCATCTTCTTGTTCAGCGCCTCGTAGAACATGGAGAGCGGGAACTCGTCGTCCAGCACCGCGTCGGTGTAACCCTTCGGCACTCCGGCGAGGATCTCATCCGGAAGCCCACGAGCCCAGTTGGATGCGGGGTTCGGGGTGAGCGTCTCGGTGAGCATCTCGTACGCAGCCAGCCAGTGCGCCACCTTAGGCCGGTCGATGGACCGCCTGTACAGGTCGTTGATCCGGTCGCTGAGTGCGACGACGACCTCGGGAACACCGTCCCAGTCGATGGTGAGCTGCGTGTCCGTCCAGTGCAGCACGTCGTGCTGGTGCATCCACGCGAACAGCAGCTGCCCGCCGAGGCCGTCGTAGTTCCGGATGCGGCTGCCGGTGATCGCGAACCGGAAGATCCGGTCGAAGATCACCGCATACTGCACCAGCTTCGCGTGGTCACGGATCTCCCGCTGCGCGTCGGAGAGCTCCGCATCCGGCAGCGCCTTCAGCTCGCGCTCCTGCCGCACGGACTCGCGGAACGCCGTCAGGTCGCAGCGCAGCTCCTCCAGCGAGTACAGGAAGAACGGCATCCGCTGCTTGATCATGAACGGATCGAACGGCAGATCCCCGCGCATGTGACTGCGGTCGTGGATGAGGTCCCACATCACGAAGGTCTCCTCCGCGAGCTTCTGGTCATCCAGCATCGCCGCCGCATCCTCCGGCAGCTGCAGCTTCGTGATCTCCGAGGCCGCGCGCACCACCCTGCGGTACCTGGCGGCTTCGCGGTCCTGGAAGATCGCGCCCCAGGTGAACTGCGGGATCTCGCGCATCGCGACCGTCTCGGGGAACAGCACGGCGGAGTTGGTGTCGTATCCGGGGGTGAAGTCCACGAACCGGAGCGGCACGAACAGCTTGTTGCCGTAGTCGCCCGCTTCGAGCTCCGCGATGAACTCCGGCCAGATCACCTCGACCAGCACGGCCTCGACGAGGCGGTTGGTCGAACCGTTCTGCGTGTACATCGGGAACACGACCAGGTGGCCGAGCCCGTCGACGCGGTGCTGCTGCGGCTGGAACGCGTTCAGAGAGTCCAGGAAGTCCGGGACGCCGAGACCCTCGTCCGCCCAGCGGCGGAAGTCGGCCTGCAGCGCATCCAGGTAGGCGGCGTCGTGTGGGAAGTGCGGAGCGAGCTCGGCGATCGACGCGATGACCGCATCCACCTGCTGTGCTGCGCCGGCCTTGTCGGCCTCCTCCGGCACGGAGCCGTCCTTGACCTGCACCTGCTGCAGAGCGACGGCGGCCTCTTTGAGGGCCAGCCACGCGGGATGCGTCGCCAGCGACCGCACGGAACGGACGTCCTCGACGACCTCGGGCTCTCCGACAATGGCGTTTGCACTGAACTGGGAAACGAATTGTGACATGACGAACCTCCCGTCGTTGGTCGTCCGCGGCTGCGGCGCTTGGTCCGGACGCAGAGCGCGCCCGCATTCGAGCCTATCCACTCGTCTTCGAACTTTTATTGCCCATCCGGTGTCGTCCCTTGCGCCCCGCGGCTCGCCGACGCACTTTTCCAGCGCCAGGACGCCTCGCTATGCTCGCCGGGTGACGGCAGCAGAGGTGCGGGATGCGCTCGCGGAGGTGGCCAGCCCCGAGGACGCGGTGTTCCTGCAGCGCTTCTTCAAGGCGGGGAAAGGGGAGTACGGGGAGGGCGACGTCTTCATCGGCGTGCGCGTACCGCAGACCCGCGCCGTCGCCAAGCGCTTCGGCGGGCTGCCTCTCGACCAGCTCCGCGAGCTGCTGGACAGTGAGGTGCACGAGCACCGCCTCGCCGCGCTCATCCTCCTCAATCGCGAGTTCGAGCTCGCCAGCCGTCCCGCGGCCCGCGACGACGTGCGGCGCGAGGAACTGGCGGCGTTCTATCTGGATGCGGTGGGTCGCGGCCGCGTGAACAACTGGGATCTGGTCGACTCGTCCGCCGAGTACGTCCTTGGCGCGTTCCTCTGGGATCGCCCCCGCGACGTGCTCGACGAACTGGCGGCCAGCGAGGTGCTCTGGGAGCGTCGCGTCGCCGTGCTCAGCACCTTCGCGTTCATCAAACGCGGGGACGCATCCACCACCGTCGACCTCGCGGCCAGGCTCCTCGACGACCGGGAGGACCTCATGCACAAGGCGGTCGGCTGGATGCTCCGCGAGGTCGGGAAGCGCGTCGACCGGGATGTGCTGCTCGCGTTCCTGGACGAGTACGCGCCCCGGATGCCGCGCACCATGCTGAGCTACGCCACCGAGCACCTGACGCCGGAGGTGCGGGCGGAGTACCGCGCCCGACGGTGACGCAGCACGGGGCCTCCCGCGACTTGGGATGATGTACCTATGACGAGAACGGTTCGGGGTGCACGCGTGCTGATCACGGGCGCCGCCTCCGGGATGGGATACCTGTTCGCGGAGCGCGCCGTGCGCGAGGGCGCGGCGGCCGTCGTGCTCTGGGATCGGGATGAGGCTGCGCTGTCCGCGTTGACCGCCCGCCTGCGCGCACAGGTGATGGAGCAGCGCTCGGCGTCGCCGTGGGGCGGCCCCACCCGGTCGCCGAGTTCGTCGGAGGGACGTCCGGGCACGACCGTGCATCCGTTCGTGCTCGACCTGGCGGAGCTGGGCGCCATCGCGCAGACGGCGCAGGCGGTCCGCAAGGAGCTGGACGGCGTGGATGTGATCGTCAACGCCGCGGGAATCGTGCGCAGCTCCCCGTTCTGGGAGCACGACAACGGCGACGACACCCGGCGCACCATGCTGATCAACGCGCTCGCCCCGATGCACATCGCGCGCGAGTTCCTTCCCGCCATGATCTCGAGTGCCAGGGAGGCCCGCATCGTCACCATCGCGGGCGGCACCGGCGCTGGGGCGGGCGATGTCGGTGCTGTGCACAGCGCGTCCGTGGCAGCGGTCGTCGCGTGGAGCGACAGCCTGCGCGCCGAACTGCGGCAACAGGGTTTCGGGCACGTCAGGGTCACCGCGGTGGTCCGGCCCTGGATGCTCGACGGAGCCGTCGACCCGCTGCTCGCGCGGGTGCTCACCCCCGAGCGCATGGCCGACGGGGTGTGGAAGGCGATGCTCGCGGGCCGCAAGCGCTGACTACGCCCCGCGAAGGCTGCTCGGCTTCCGCGTCGACCGGACGCCGCGAGGGTATACCGGCATGTCGCGCCCCCTTCGGGTGACATTCCTGAGAACTTTCACATAAAGTAGCTCCCACCGTCGACCGACAACGGAGCCATCGTGAGCAATCCTTCCTGGACCCAGGTCATCAAGACCGCAGACAGCGAGCAGCCTGAACTGAAGCGCGCACTCGGCCCCGGCCTGCTGCTGCTCTTCATCGTCGGGGACATCCTCGGCACGGGCGTCTACGCGCTCACCGGCCAGGTGGCCGCCGAGGTGGGAGGCGCGGCCTGGCTGCCGTTCCTGCTCGCGTTCGCGGTGGCGACGGTCACTGCGTTCTCCTATCTGGAGCTCGTGACCAAGTACCCGCAGGCCGCCGGCGCAGCTCTGTACACGCACAAAGCGTTCGGCATCCACTTCTTCACGTTCATCGTCTGCTTCATCGTGATGACGTCTGGCATCACGTCGGCGGCCACGGCATCCCGGGCGTTCGCGGTGAACCTGTCCGTCGGGTTCGGGCTGCCGTCGGACAACTTCTTCACGATGATGGTCGCGCTCGCGTTCATCGTGCTGATCATGCTCGTGAATCTGCGCGGCGTGACGGAGAGCGTCTGGCTGAACGTGGTGCTCACCCTGGTGGAGCTGTCCGGTCTGCTGCTGGTCATCATGATCGGCCTGTGGGCGATCGGCGGCGGCAACGCGGACCTCTCCCGGGTGGTGGCGTTCGAGACGCCGGAGGACAAGGGCATCCTGCTCGCGGTGAGCACGGCGACGTCGCTGGCGTTCTTCGCGATGGTCGGCTTCGAGGACTCGGTCAACATGGCGGAGGAGACGAAGGAACCGAGCAGGATCTTCCCCAAGATGATGCTGACGGGCCTCGGGATCGCGGCGGTCATCTACGTGCTGGTCTCGATCTGCGTGGTCGCCCTCGTGCCGATCGGTGAGCTGGCCGGCAGCGAGACCCCGCTGGTCACCGCGGTCAACGCCGCGGCACCGGACTTCCCGATCGCCGACCTGCTGCCGTTCATCTCGATGTTCGCGGTGGCGAACACGGCGCTGATCAACATGATGATGGCGAGCCGCCTGCTCTACGGCATGAGCAAGCAGAAGGTGCTGCCCGGCTTCCTGTCCAAGGTGCAGAAGAAGCGCCGCACGCCGTGGGCCGCGATCCTGTTCACCAGCGCGCTCGCCCTCGGCCTGATCGTCTACGTGTCGCTCGACCCGAAGGGCTCGATCGTCGCCCTCCTCGGCGGGACGACCTCACTCCTGCTGCTCGCGGTGTTCGCGGTCGTCAACATCGCAGTGCTCGTGCTGCGCCGCCAGCCGGTCGACCACAAGCATTTCCGCACGGCGCGGGTCCTGCCGATCATCGGCGCGATCACCTGCCTGTACCTGGTCTTCCCGTGGACCTCCGGCCGCCCGGTCGGCCAGTACGGCATCGCGCTTGCCCTCCTGGCGATCGGCGTGATCCTGTGGGCCATCGCCCGCGCCTTCACCGCCGCCGCGGAGCGCCGCTCCCGCTGAGCGGTCCCGCCACGCGGCGCCCCGGTCCTGACCGTCCGACCGCAGCGCGCGTCAGCCCCAGCGCTTCGCCGACCACCGTTCGAACAGCCCCACCAGCGAGTCGCTCAGCTTGCCCAGGATGGCGAGCAGGATGATCGCCAGGAACAGGCGGTCGGTGCGTCCGTTGCTCGCGGAGTCGTTCAGCATGAAGCCGAGACCCATCGACGACGCGATGAGCTCAGCAGCCACCAGGAACAGCCACGACTGCGCGAGCGCGAGACGCAGCCCGGAGATGACCGTCGGCAACACGAACGGCAGCTGCACCGTGGTGAACAGCCGCACCCCGCCCAGCCCGAACGCCCTGCCCGCCTCCACCAGATGCCGGTCGACGTGCTTGAGCGCCGCGGCGACCGTCGTGTAGACGGGGAAGAACGCCCCGATGGCGATCAGGATGACCTTGGACTCCTCGCCGATCTTGAACCAGAGGATCAGCAGCGGCACCCAGGCGAGCGACGGCACGGCCCGGATGGCGCTGAGCGTTCCGCTGAAGAAGATGTCCCACAGCCGGGACAGGCCGACCAGGGCGCCGAGCACCAGTCCGAGCAGCGCACCGCAGGCGAAGCCGATCAGCACGCGCTGGGTGGAGATCGCGATGTAGAGCCCGAGCAGTCCGCGCTGCGCCAGGTCGACCGCCGCGTCCCACACCATCGCGGGCGACGGGAGCTGCGCGGAGGTGAACGCACCGGAGGTCGAGGCGAGCTGCCACGCCACGAGCAGGATCAGCGGGAGGACGAAGCCTCCCACGATCCTGGTCGAGCGCCGCGACAGGAACGGGATGCGCGCATCCCGCGCCTGCACGCCGCCGCGCCCGCCGGGCACCCGGCGCTCCGGCTCCTGCTCGCGCGGCTCGCCGTCGCGCGCCACCGAGGTGCCGTACATCGACGTCGCGACGAGCGCCCCGTCGCCCTCCGGTGAGTTCTGGTAGCTCATGCGCTCACTAGCCTCCGATGGCGCTCGGGTCCGCCTTCTTGGCGAAGGTCGGGTCGAGCAGCGTGTCGAGCGCCTTGTCGATGTCGGACTGGCTGCGCACGTCACCGGTCGTCACGAAGATCGGGCCGACCTTCTTCAGGACCTTGAGCTGGGCGTCGCCGGGGATGTTCGACACGTCGAGGTTGGTGCGCTCCGTGATGACGGTGGTGGCGACAGCGGGGTCGATCGACGCGACATCGGACAGGATGCTCGCCGTCTCGTCCGGGTGCTTGAGCGCCCAGGCGCGGGCGTACTCGTACGTGTTGACGACGGTCTGCGCCACATCCGGCTTGTTCTTGATGAACGACTCGGTGGCGTTGAGGAAGCCGTAGGTGTTGAACCCGACGTTGCGGTAGATCAGCTTCGCGCCGGACTTCTCCGCGTTGGCCATGATCGGGTCGAGACCGGCCCAGGCGTCGACCGAACCGTTCTGCAGCGCCGCCCAGCCGTCGGCGTGCTGCAGGTTCTGGATGGTGACGTCGCTGGCGGACAGGCCGTTCGCCTCGAGCGACTGGAGCAGGAAGAAGTAGGGGTCCGTGCCTTTGGTGGCGGCGACCTGCTTGCCCTTCAGGTCTTTGACCGACGTGATCGTCGAGTTCTGCCCGACCACGATGGCCGACCATTCCGGCTGCGAGAAGATGTCGATCGTCTTGATCGCCGAACCGTTGGAGCGGGCCAGCAGCGCGGCGGAGCCGGCGGTGGAGCCCACGTCGATCGCGTTCGAGCGGAGCGCCTCGTTGGCCTTGTTCGACCCGGCGGACTGCACCCAGTTGACGGTGATGTCCTGCTTCTTCAGCGCCTTCTCGAGCCAGCCCTCCTTCTTGATGACGAGGCTGAGCGGGTTGTACGTCGCGAAGTCGATGTTGAGCGTTCCGCCCGTGGTGCCTGTCGACTTCGCGGGGTCGGCCGCTGCCTGGCCCTCTCCGGCGACGCAGCCGGTGAGCATCAGGCTGGCGGCGGCCGCGATGGCGGCGACGGCGGTGACGATGGTGGATGTGCGGCGCATGATGCCTCTCAGGTTGTCAGTCGTGCTGTGCTGTGGACGTGCGTGGGTCGAGCATCCCGGACCTGTGCGGCCTGCGGGGGCCGGGTGCCAAAACTGTGGATGACTCGGTGCTGTGGACGATCGGTGCAGGTGGTGGAACGCGAGCGCGCCAGCGCCCGCGCAGCCGGATCAGTACGGGAAAGCCGGGATCGTGCTGGTCGCCGGGATGCCGCGCGCGTGACCGTGACGGTCGATGCCGAGGCCGTCGAGCAGTTCGGCGCGGAGCTCGGCGAGCTCCGCTGAACCCCGGTCGCGCGGGCGGCTGCCCGGCACGGTGACGACGCGGCGGATGGTCGCGCCCTGTCGTCCTTCCTCGGCGCCCAGCAGGATGATGCGGTCGGCGAGTTGGAGGGCCTCGTCGACGTCGTGGGTGACGAGGAGGATCGTGGTGGGGGCTGCTCCGTGCACGTCGAGGAGCAGGTCCTGCATCTTCAGGCGGGTGAGCGCATCCAGGGCGCCGAAGGGCTCGTCGAGCAGCAGGACGCCCGGGTTGCGGGCGAGCGCCCTGGCCAGGGATGCG
Source organism: Leifsonia araucanica (assembly GCF_051161895.1). NCBI lineage: Bacteria > Bacillati > Actinomycetota > Actinomycetes > Micrococcales > Microbacteriaceae > Leifsonia > Leifsonia araucanica. The sequence continues at coordinate 2,438,321 of NZ_JBMBTW010000002.1, read as the reverse complement.
CGCTGCGCCATCCCGCCGGACACCTCACGGGGCCGCAGCCCGGCCGAGGCGGACAGGCCCACCAGGTCGAGGAGCTGGGCGACGCGTTCGCGCCCTGCCGTCCTGTCGATCCCGCGGGGGAGCCCGAGGGAGACGTTGTCGGTGATCGAGCGCCAGGGGAGGAGGCGGGGTTCCTGGAATCCGACGGCGCACCGGCCGTCGATTCCGGCCACCGCGGTCCCGTCGATGAGCGCTGCCCCAGCGCTCGGGCTGTCGAGGCCGCCCGCGATGCGCAGCAGCGTCGACTTGCCGCATCCACTCGCGCCGAGGATGGCGACGACCTCGCCGGCCGCGACGGTCAGCGACACGTCGCGCAGCACGACCCGCTGGGTGGTGCCCCGCTCGCCCTTGGCCCGCGGCGCGACGAACGTGCGCCCCACGTCGACGAATTCGACGGGGTATGCGGACGGGGTGGCGGGCATGGTGGTTCGACGCTATCGCTCGGCCCTTCTCCCCGCAGCGCCCGCTGAAACGCGGCGTAACGAAACCGTGCGTTCCGTTCGTTCCCGCCCGAAAAGGAATGCAACGTTATCGCGGCCGCCCTCTCGGCTCTAACAGCGTGAACATTTCGCACACCACCCGGAGAAGACAGAGATATGAGCGTGCTTTCACCCGAACGAGACGCGGAGGGCGGGATCGACGACGCCACTCCGCCGGAGCGCGGCAAGCGCAGAACCCGCGGAGCCCGCATCGCGCTCGCCGTCGTCGCCCTGGTCACCGCGTGGCACATCTTCGCGAGCTTCCTCTGGATCGGGCCGCCCACCCCGCTCCGCCAGGTCGTGCCAGGCAACCTCCTGACCCAGTACATGATCCCGTGGCTCGGCCAGAGCTGGAGTGTGTTCGCGCCGGAGCCGATCAACGGCGACTACGACCTCAAGATCCGTGCCGTGCTTGCGGACAAGGGCGGCGCCGAGATCGCCACGGAGTGGATCTCCGCCGTCGACGCAGAGCAGAAGATGCTGGTGCACAACCTGTTCCCGCCGCGCGCATCCAACCTCGCCGTCAAGCAGGCGTCCGCGCTCAAGGGAGCCTGGGATGCGCTGACCCCCGAGCAGCAGAAGATCGCCGAGCTCAACTATCCCGGGTTCTGAACGCCGGTGACCGGGTCGGTGTCGACGACCTGGATGTTGTACTGGTCGGCGCCGATGCCGTTCGCCCCGAGGTTCAGGTTCGCGAAGTCGGTGAACGCCGCTGCGGTGATGCCTGCGCCCACCGCGACCACTGCGCCGAGGGCGAGGAACGCCCGCTTCCGGCTGGAGCGTCGCCGAGGCTGCGCATTCTCGATTGTCATGCTGATCTCCTTGCTGCGGGCACGCTGTCGGTGATGCGCGGAGCTCCGGTCGAGCCGCCGCGCTGCCCTCAGGCGCTCATTCTCATCCGGCTGTCATGGTTACGCAATGCATGCTTAATGTCAGTTTCAGATGAGGTGGTCGGCGTCAGGAACTGAAGAGCGACCACTCCGAGATCGGCAGCACGACGCGGTCGGTCCCGATTTGCAGCAGCCAGTGCGTGGTGTTGTGCGCCACGTAGTGGCCGGCGCGCACGTCGAATGCCCAGCCCTGCTTGGTGCGCCGCCAGGAGATGAGAGTGATCGCCTCACCGGTCCGAAGATGCGGAATCCCGAGCCCGACCTGATCGGTGCGGCTCGGCGACGTGATGCGATTGGGGTCGTTTGCCATGCCCTAAATACTGACCCAAAAGTGTCCGGAATACCAATATCAATTCCAGACGATATGGACGTTTGTTACGCTCGCTTCGTGGACGACGCTGAGGACCCGGGCTGGACCGCCCCCGCACTCCGCCACTGGGTGCCCGACGTCCCGGGATACCGGCCCTCCGAGGTGTCCGCCTCGATCGGCCACGGAGCCGAGCAGTGGATGCGCGCGGCCACGGACATCCTGCGCTGGCGGGTGAAGACGGCGAGCGGCTTCCTGGTCGGCGGCACGGCGGACCCGCCGCGCGTGATCCAGGGTCAGCGGCAGGTGATCACCGCGCGCATCCTCGGCGTCACCGTGACGGAGCCGGTGGAGGTGGTGCGCGTGGTGGACGACCCGGATCGGGTCGGATTCTCCTACCGCACGCTCCCCGGGCATCCGGTTGCCGGCGAGGAGGCGTTCATCGTCGAGCGCGACGGCGGCGAGGTGCGCATCGTGGTGCGCTCGCTGACCAGGGCGGCGCCGCAGCAGCCGTGGCGCGCGCTGTTCCCAGTGCTGCTGGTCGCGCAGCGCGTCGCGAAGCGGCGCTATCTGCGGGCGTTGCGCTGAGGGTCGGCGGGCTGCGCTCGCTGTCGCCGGATGTTGACCACGACTCCAACGGCGCACGCCAGGGCGGCGATGGGGATCCCCGTGCTGAGGAGGGTCGCCCCCGTGTGTTCGACGCCGAGGATGGTGAGAGCGGTGCCCAGCGCAAACAGGAGCAGGCCCACGCTCAGGATGCTCACGCTGGCCCGATTGGGACGGAGCAGCCGCGGGTCGAACGGTCGCCCGTCCCGCCGAAGGTTGACGAGAAACCCCACGACCGCAGCCACGAGCGCCGCCACCGTCGCGAGGAGGAACAGTGTCCTGGCGCCGCCGTCGGCACCCGGAGTCCCCGTGACGGCGAGGATCACGCCGGCCACGAGGAGGGCTGCTCCGACGCAGAGGATGGTGATGCTGGCGGCGTTGGGCCGGAAGTCGTCAGCTTTCACGTGCATCGCGGTGTCCTATTGCGCCCAGCACACGAAACCGGCCAGGGCGAGTTCGACCCCGGTGCCGTTGCGCGAGCATTGCTCGATGGACCAGGCCGAGTATCCTGCCATGCCTGCGTAGATGCCGAACGGCATGCCGACAAGAGGTGCAAACCCGCCGAGGGCCGCGGCGAGAGCGGCGGCGCTGCTGCTTCCCTGCAAAACACTGATGGCTGTCCGTGTTGCGCACGAGTCGAGGCGCACATGCGTGCCCCAAGCGTCGACCCACCAGCGCGACTGGCCACTGCACGCCCGAGGCAGCAGTGTTGGTGCCATCGGTTCGACGATGCCGGGCGGCGCGTTCAGGATCTCGCCTCCGATCACCTGGATTCCCACCGACCATTCGCGTGCAAGGTCCAGTGGCGCGCCGGCTGACAGTGCTGCGGCGAAGTCGAACACCGGGCGCACGGTCGACCTGTCGGTCGCGCCATCGAGCGCGGGAAAGGCTGCCTCGAGCTGCTCGACATCGGCCACAGCGTCAGGTGTTCCGGCGAGCGTCATGGTGAACGATTCTCCGCATTTACGTCCATTCGTGAAGTCCCCTTCGTCGGGGAATCACGATCAGGTAACCGTTAAAAACGCAGAATGTCAGGATAATATCCGACCGCAGCCGCTACCGCCGACCCTTATCCGAAGATCATCGGCCGATCGTCGTCGTCCTCTTCTGCCCCGAGGTCGAGTTCGACCAGCACCGGCACGTGGTCGCTCGGAGCTTCGCCCTTGCGCTCGTTGCGGTGGATGCTGGCCGACGTGACCAGGTCCGCGAACGGCTTGGAGCCGAGGATGAAGTCGATGCGCAGGCCTTCGTTGCGCGGGAAACGCAGCTGCTTGTAGTCCCAGTAGGTGTAGCCCTCCGGCACGAGCGGGCGAACGACGTCCGTCAGCCCGATCGCCTCGAACGCGCTGAACGCGCTGCGCTCCGGCGGGGAGATGTGGGTCGAGACGCCCGGAATGAGGCTGGGGTCGCCGACGTCGGAGTCGAGGGGGGCCACGTTCCAGTCGCCCATCAGCGCGAGCGGCAGGTCCGGCTGCTCGGCGAGCCAGCGCTGGGTGTCAGCGGCGAGGGTGGCCAGCCAGTCGAGCTTGTAGTGGAAGTGCGGGTCGTCGAGCGCTCTGCCGTTCGGCACGTACAGGCTCCACACCCGGATGCCGCCGATGGTCGCACCGATCGCCCGTGCCTCCTTGGGCAGGTCGGGGCCTTCGTGTCCTTTGAGGAAGCCGGGCATGTCTGGGAAGCCGATCTCGACGTCCTCGATCGGCAGACGGCTGGCGATGGCGACGCCGTTCCACTGGTTGAGCCCGTGCAGCACCACCTCGTATCCGGCGTCCTCGAACTGCTGCATCGGGAACTGCTCCGGCTTGCACTTGATCTCCTGCATGGCCAGCACATCCACGTCTTCGCGGACCATCCAGTCGACGGTACGGCCCACTCGGGTGCGGATCGAGTTCACATTCCAGGTCGCAACGCGCATGCCTCGATCGTATCGGCCACCGCAGACAGCCACGGGTCACGGCCTGGTGGGGAGGCGTTTTCGCGGTGTTCCCCCCTAGAATCGGGGACGTGACCGACGCAAGACAGCAGCTCATCGACTACATCTCGGCCGAAGCCGTGTTCCACGGGGACTTCACCCTCACGAGCGGCAAGAAGGCGAGCTACTACGTCGACCTGCGCAAGGTCAGCCTCGACCACCGTGTCGCGCCCCTCATCGGCCAGGTGATGATCGACCTCATCTCCGAGGTCCCCGACGTGTTCGCGGTCGGTGGGATGACGATGGGCGCTGACCCTGTCGCCGCCGCGATCCTGCACCAAGGCGCCGCCCGCGGCCTCGCTTATGACGCGTTCGTCGTGCGCAAGGAGCCGAAGGACCACGGCCGCGGCAAGCAGGTCGAGGGCCCGGACCTCGCCGGCAAGCGCGTGATCGTCCTCGAAGACACGTCCACCACGGGCGGTTCGCCGCTGAAAGCCATCGAAGCGCTGAAGAAGGTCGGCGCTGAGATCGTCGGCGTCGCCGTCGTGGTCGACCGCAACACGGGCGCGCGCGAGGTCATCGAAGAGGCCGGATACCCGTACTTCGCCGCCATCGGCCTGAAGGACCTGGGGCTCGAGTAGTGACCGACGAACGCCACCCGGGATCGGACGACGCCGAGGGCGACGAGCGCCCCGACACGCACGAACCCGAGTTCGGCAGTTCGGAATGGCTGCTGCAGCAGCTCACCGGCGGGCGGCGCGTTGCGCGCCCGGCGGAGCAGGTGGATGCGGCGGAGACCACTCCAGCACCCAGCCTCGAACCAGAGGCCGCGGACCCGACGGTCGCGTTGCCCGTGGTTCCCGAGGCCGAACAGCACCCCTCCGACGAGGCGCCGAGCGCCCAGGACACGTTCGAGCTGTTCCTGAACCCGGCGGTCGAGCCTGAGCCCCCGGCCGAGGAGCCGATGCAGCCAGAGGCAGGCGAACTGGTCGAGGAGCCCGAGCAGGGTTCCGGCTTCAGCTGGCACCTCACGCCCGGCGTCGGGACAGACCCTCTCGTGGACGAGCCCGCCCAGCCCACCTCCAGCACCGTCTGGCACCTCGACGACACGACCACCGAGCAGGCGGGGACCCCCGACGAGTCCGCGCCCGTCGCAGAGCCCGTGGCGGAGCCGGTCGCTCCCGCGGCGCCGGCGGTGCCGCCGGTGATCCCGGTGCCGTCGTTCGATTCCTACGAGTCGTCGTCCCACACGGAATCCGCGGAACCGGAGGCAGCCGAGCCGGAGCGCCGCGAGCCGACCCCGCCGGACACCACCACCTTCGAGCCGCCCAGCTTCTACGAATCCCTCCGCCTCCCGCAGCCCCCCGTGTGGAACATCGACGCCGAGCCCGAGGCGGCACCCGTGCCCGCCGATGCGGAGCCTGCTGCCCCCGTCGAGCCCGCGGTCGCACCCGAGCCCACCGCCGCCGAGCCTGCTGCACCCGCCGTGCCCGCTTCCTCCGCGCCGGACGAACCAGCAGAGCCGCCGCTGTTCCGTCCATCCATTGCTGTCCCCGTGACGCCCGAGCCAGTGCTCGCGCAGCCAGCACCAGCGCAGGAGGCTGAGCCAGAACCTGAGCCAGAACCTGAGCCAGAGCCGGAGCCCGCACCCGAACCGACACCAGCGGGCGAGCCCGAGGAGGAGAGCCACGGCCTCGCCGCGCTGCTCGGCTTCTTCGGGGAGGACGACGAAGAGCCCACCTCCACCAGCCGCTCGGTGATCGGCGACACCACTGGCATCATCCCGATCCCGCCCGGTGCGCTGACGCCTCCGGAAGCCGTGCCCGCCGCGCCCGCTGCGCCCGCAGCACCCGCCGCCTTCACGCCTCCTGCGGCTCCCGTCCCACCCACGCCGCCCGTGCTCCCGCCCCCGGATGCGTCGCGCCTCTTCGAGCCGACCGCCACCCCCGAGCCCAGCCAGGCCGACGTCCCCACCGCCAAGCTCGACACCGCGGAGATCGCCGCTCTCCTCCGCGCCCGGCCGGGCGACCCTGAACCGGGCGAGCCCGAGCCCAGCGAGCCAGAGCCCACCGACACCAGCTCGATCCCGGATGTTCCCACGGCCACGGTCCCGCCGATCGAGGAGGCGACGCTGCTGCTCGGCGCTCTGCCCTCCCCGGCCACCCAGCCCCTCGACGCCGAGAGCATCGGCGGGGCCAGCGAGCCTGCACCGTTCACCGGATCGACCGCGGCAGTGGATGCGGGAGCCTCCGACGACCACGACGGCGAGCAGGACGACGACACCCGCGACACCGACGAGGAGGACCCTGCACCCACGGCGGCGACCATCCTCTTCCCTGAGCTCGCCTCCCCGGCGACGGCGGAGACGATCGCCCTCGTGCCGCCGGTAGCGCCAGCCGCCCCCGCGCCGGTGCCCACCGTCCAGACCCCCACACCCTCCGGCCCCACACCCCCACACTCCGGCGGCCCAACCGGCCCAACCGGCCCAACCGGCCCCACCGGCCCCACCGCACCGCCGCCCACCGGACGCGGCGGCTCGCACCGTGTCAACCGCATCCTGTACTGGGTGGCGGGCGGTCTCGCCGTGATCCTCGTGCTGATCGGCCTGTTCGCGCTCGGTACGCGCATCCCGCAGATGTTCGGCGCCGACGCCAAACCGTCCCCCTCCGCGACCGCGAGCAAGACACCGAGCGCGACTCCGACGCCGACCCCAACGCCGACCGTGCAGGCCAAGCCGGCCGGGCCCGTCGCGCCGGGCACGCACGCCTGGAACACGCTGGGCGGCGGGGAGTGCATCCAGCCGTACACGTCGCCGTGGGTGGAGACGTTCACCGTGGTCGACTGTGCGGCGCCGCATACCGCGCAGCTGGTGTACACGAACCTGTTCTCGGCCGACATCGCCGCGCCGTATCCGGGTGCCGACGCTCTCGCCGGGCAGATCAACGCGGTCTGCACGCAGCCGGGGATCGTCGACCTGGCTGCGGCCGCCGCCTATCCCGACCTGCAGTTGCAGGGCACCTTCCCCGCCACGGAGCAGCAGTGGAAGGACGGGCAGCGCTCGTTCTACTGCTTCGCCAGCCGGTCGGGCGGGGAGCCGCTCACGTCGTCCGTCGCCGGACCGGGCCCGGCCGCCTAAGCGCAACCGGCGCCGCACCCACCAGGATGCAGCCCCGGGCCCGACCCCTTACAGGTCGGTCTCGTGTGGCTCCGCCACCAGCTCGCTCACCCCGGTCAGGATCTCGTCCGGCCGGAACGGGTAACGGTCGATCTCGCTCTGGTCGCTGATGCCGGTGAGCACCAGGATCGTGTGCAGTCCTGCCTCGATGCCCGCGACGATGTCGGTGTCCATCCGGTCGCCGATCATCGCCGTGTTCTCCGAGTGCGCGCCGATGCGGTTCATCGCCGAGCGAAACATCATCGGGTTGGGCTTGCCGACCACGTACGGCTCCATACCGGTCGCCTTGGTGATCATCGCGGTCACAGCGCCCGTCGCGGGCAGGGGGCCGTCCGCGCTCGGGCCGGTCGCATCCGGGTTGGTCGAGATGAAGCGCGCGCCCTTGCCGATGAGCCGGATCGCCTTGGTGATCGCGTCGAAGGAGTACGAGCGGGTCTCGCCGACGACCACGTAGTCCGGGTTCGTGTCGGTCATGATGAAGCCCGCCTCGTGCAGCGCCGTCGTGATGCCGGCCTCGCCGATCACGTATGCGCTGCCGCCGGGGATCTGCGACTTGAGGAAGTCCGCCGTGGCCAGCGCGGAGGTCCAGATGGACTCCTCCGGCACATCCAGTCCGGATGCACGCAGGCGGGCCGCGAGGTCGCGCGGCGTGAAAATGGAGTTGTTGGTGAGCACCAGGAAGGGCGTGCCGTCATCCCGCCACTGCTGGATCAGGGCGGAAGCTCCTGGCAGGGCGTGGTTCTCGTGCACCAGCACGCCGTCCATGTCGGTGAGCCAGCATTCGATCTCGTCGCGTCGCGCCACGCAATCCCCTTTCGACGGGTACAGCTTATTCGCTCGGTGGCGCGCGGTACGCTCGACGGGTGGATGGGACAGCCGAGCAGACGACGTACGGCGTCGGTCCCTGGCAGGGCGAGTGGCCCGTGGACGAGCATTACGACCGCGACCTGCTGCAGCACGGCGACACCCGCAACGTGATCGACCGCTACCGGTACTGGCGTATGGAAGCCATCGTCGCCGACCTCGACCAGCACCGCCACCCGTTCCATGTCGCCATCGAGAACTGGCAGCACGACATGAACATCGGGTCGATCGTGCGCAGCGCGAACGCGTTCGCCGCGGACACCGTGCACATCATCGGGCGCCGCCGCTGGAACAAGCGCGGCGCGATGGTCACCGACCGCTACCAGCACGTGCTGCACCACGAGGATGTCGCCGCGTTCGTCGCCTGGGCCCGGGATGCGTCCCTCCCGATCATCGCCATCGACAACGTTCCCGGGTCGGTCATCATCGAGACGTTCGCGTTCCCGAAGGAGTGCGTGCTGCTGTTCGGTCAGGAGGGGCCCGGGCTCTCACCCGAGGCCATCGACGCCGCGGATGCGGTGGTGGAGATCTCGCAGTTCGGCTCGACGCGGTCGATCAACGCGTCTGCTGCCGCCGCGGTCGCGATGCACGCCTGGGTGTTGCAGCACGTGTCGTTCAGCGGTTCTCGCGCCGCCACACCAGCTTGAGCCCCGACCAGTCCGTGTCGACGGCCGCGACCTTCACATCCACGAGCCCGCGTTCGATCGCGGCGTTCCTGATGAGGTTCTCGTTGAGGTCGCTCACGTGCCCGGCCGCCTTGCGCGGCCAGGCCGCCCAGAGCATCCCGTCGGGGCGGATGCGCGCACCGATGTCGTCGAGCTCGGCCAGGAACTCGCCGGCGCCGCGGTAGAAGGCGAGCACCAGCCCGGCCGGGCCATCGTCGTCCTCCGGGAGCCAGACGATGCCGTCCGGCGCGCCGCCGAGCGGGAAGCGCCACCCGTCGTCGGCGTGCAGCACCTGTGCCGTCATGCCCGGTTTGAGGCCGAGCTTCTTCCACAGTGGGGTGCCGGAGTATCCTGCGGCGTCGCTCATGCGCGCACCGACCATCCCGCGCTGTCGGCGATCCGCTGGATGGCCGCTGGGTCGAGGTCGTAGACCGTCTCGCCGTCGTCCGGCGCGGGGGCGGAGACCAGGTGAGCACGCACCGGCCCGGCGACCGGCAGCTGCACCACCGCGAAGCCGGAACCGCGCACGGCCCGCTCGCGTTCCGGCGCCCACAGCACATCCGTCGTGTTCGCCACCGCCGGCGCGACCACGACCGGGATGCGCCGAGGACCCACCTCCGTGACGAGCGAGTGGTGGTAGTGCCCGGCGAGCACGAGGCGCACGTCGGCGGCCGTGCAGAGGTCGATCAGCGCCTCCGGGTCGACCAGGCGCAGCGTCTCGAACAGGCCGGTGGTCGGCGGCACGGGCGGGTGGTGCAGCACCACCACGGTTCCGTGCTCCGCCGGCTCGGCGAGCGCAGCCCGCAGCCGGTCGAACCGGGCGGCGTCGATGCGGCCGTACCCGGCTCCGGCCACCACGGTGTCCACGGTCACGACCCGGAAGCCGTCGACGACGGTGACCGCCTCGCGAGGCCCGAGCACCTGCTCGAACGGCCCGGCCAGATCGTGGTTGCCCATCGCGTAGACCACCCGCGCGTCCCGCTCGGACGCCCACGGCTCGAGCCGCCCGGCCAGCAGCCGGTACGACTCTGCACTCCCGTCGTCGGACAGGTCACCCGAGGCGACCACCAGGTCGATCGCCTCGATGGTCGCCGCGCGCGCCAGCACCCGGTCGAGCGCCGCCAGCGTGTCCACCAGCCCGTAGTGCAGGCGGCCGTCGCCGTACAGGTGCGTGTCGCTCAGGTGCAGGATGCGCAGGGTCTCGCTCACGCGGACACCATACCGCCTGGCACCGTCACCCGATCAGGCTCGGCCTCAGATCGCGCAGGGTGCGGAAGTGCGTCATCCGGGTCACGCCGATGGCGGAGACCAGCAGCGCGATGAGCAGCCACAGTCCGAGCACCCCGGCGTCCGCCAGTGCGGTGGCGGGGTTGCCTCCGTACATCAGCTGCCGGATGCCGTCCACGGCGTACGACATCGGCAGAACATGGTGCAGCGCTGCGAGCGGTCCAGGCAAGGTCTGCCAGGGGAACGTGCCTCCCGCCGTCACGAGTTGCAGCACCATCAGCACCAGCCCGAGGAACTGGCCGACGCTGCCCAGCCAGACGTTCAGAGCCAGGATGATCGCGGCGAACGTGAGGGAGGCCAGCGCCATCAGCCCGTACATCCCGAGCGGGTTGTCGATGCGGAAGCCGAGCGCGCCGGACACGATGGCGAACAGGCCGATCATCTGCACCGCGCCGAGCAGGCCGGGGGTGAGCCAGCCGGCGAGCGTGATCTTCACCGGCGAGTGGAGCGCCGTGATGGCGCGCCGGGACACCGGCTTCACGATGAGGAACAGTGCGTAGATGCCGATCCAGCCCGCCAGGGCGACGAAGAACGGTGCGAGACCGGCTCCGTAGGTTCCCGCGGAGGTGATCGAGTCGTTCTTCAGGTTGACCGGGTCGGCGATGGTCGTCGCCTGCTTCTTCTGCAGGGCGGGGGAATTGTCCGGGATCTGGCCGACGCCGTCGGTGAGGCCGTCGCGCAGCTTCGCCGTGCCGTCGTGCAGCGTGGTGAGGCCGTCGCGCAACTGGGATGCGCCGGATGCAGCCTGCTTGCTGCCGTCCGCGAGCTGGGCGGCGCCACCGGCGGCCTGCGTCGAGCCGGACGCCACCTGCGACGCTCCGGATGCGACCTGGTCGGCGCCCGCCGCGAGCTGGTTGACCTGCCCGACGAGCGTCTGCACCTGGGTGTTGCCGTCCTGCACCTTGGCGTCGATCTTCCCGAGAGCGGCGGACACCTGGTCGAGCTGCTCCTGCGTCGCTCCGGCCTGCTTCAGCTGGTCGAGCAACTGCTGCCCGACCGCCGGCGCGTCGGCCGCGAGCTGGGCCGCCGCCGTTCCCGCCTGGGTCGCCTTCGCGGCGAGCTGGTCGTTTCCAGCCGCCACCTGGGCGGCGCCGTCGCTCACCTGCGCTGCTCCTCCGGAGAGCTGGGCCAGTGCATCCGACAGCTGTTGCGAGCCCGTCGCCAGCTGGCTGGTGCCGTCGGCGAGAGTGGATGCGCCGGAGCGCGCCGTCTCGCTGCCGTCGACCAGCTGGTTCGCCCCATCCACGGCCGTGACCAGGTTGGAGCGGATGTCGGCGAGACCGAGGAGGAACTGCTCCGCTGCCTGCTGGTTGACCTTCTTGACGATGGAGGTGCGGATCTTCTCCGCGGCCTGCGTGCCGATCGTGGACGCCAGATAGCTGTTCGTGTCGTTGGTGGTGAGCGTCACCGTCGCGCGGTGCGGCGTCTTCGTGGAGGCGGAGGCAAGCGCTTCGGAGAAGTTGGCGGGGAAGGTGATGCTGAAGTCGTACTTCGAGTCGTCGACGCCGCTCGCCGCGGAGCCGGATTCGACCCTGTGCCAGTCGAACGAGCCGTCCCTGATGAGCTCGTCGGCCACGTCGCTCCCGTAGTTGACCGTCTTGCCGTCGACCGTCGTTCCGCTGTCGTCCATCACGATGGCCGCGGGGATCTTGTTCAGATTCGCGTACGGGTTCTGGTTGGCCCACAGGTACAGCCCGCCGTAGAGCACGGGGACGCACATGAGCGCGATGAGCGCCACGATCGACATCGGGCTGGCGGTGAGGCGACGGAACTCCGCCGCGATCATCTGGGGGATCTTCATTCGGCTTCCTCCGCGCGGTCGGTGCCGCGCTGTTCGAGTGCTGGGGCGACGATGAGGTCGGGCAGCTCGTCGGTGTCGTCGCGTCCAGGGTCTTCGTCGAAGGTGCTGGCGGGGCCCTGCGTGGCCGTCTCGCCCATCCGGGAGATCATGCCGGACGCCGCGATGGCGGCCGCGGAGGCGTCGCCGGCCACCACGAGCACAGCGATATCGCGGGCCGCGATCCGGCGCGCGAGCTCCCACCACTCGTTCGGATCGCCGCCGTGCCGGTCCGGCGACGTGATGACGAGCCCATCCACACCCTTACGCATCAGCGCGAGCTCGGCCAGCAACCGGATGCGCACGGTCGGCGGCACGGTGCCGATCGCGAACCGCGCCCACTCGGACGCGCCCAGCTCGTTCAGTCTCCTGTTGACGGCGATGGGGTTGGATGCGCGCCCGGCGAACATCAGCTCCTCCGCCACGATCCCGGCGACCGTCACGTCGGCGGCGGGCTCGCACACATCCGGTGCGTCGATGAGGGCGATGCGCTTGCGCATCACGGAGTAGTCCGTGGCGCCGTCGATGGTGACGGTTCCGGCGTCCGGGCGCATCCGGCCGGATGCGATCAGTCCGAGCACGGTCGGCCGCTGCTCGGTCTCCGCCCTGGCGAGCGTCACCTCTCCGGTCTGGAACGTCGCCGAGGTCGGGGGCACGGCGGCGTTGTGCGCGCCCTTGGCGACGCGATCGAGCACGATCTTCATGCTGTGACCTCCTGGAAGGCGAGTTCGGGGGTTTCGGCGATGAGGGCGCCGGCTTCGCGCCAGCTCAGACCGGCTGCGCTGAGTCCGGCGAGCATCACGAGCCTGTGTCCTTCGCTGTTGGTGAGCTTGGCGCGCATCGCCTCGTCGAGCACGGAGACGGCGGCGTTCTCGATGAGCCTGGTGACGGTCTCGAGGTCGAGGTCTGTGCGCAGCTGCTCCGCTGCCATGCCTCGGCGCACGGTGTCGCGCAGCCGCTCGCGAGCCGGGTCGAGCGCTGCGCCGACGATCTCGCGGTGCGGGCCGCGAACGGCGAGGGCTGCGCTGACGCGCACGTGCTCGACCTCCGCCCAGAGGGTGGCGCCGAACAGTGCGATCTCAACCCGGGCATCCGGATGGGAGACGGGGTCGAGCAGCGCGGCGAGCCGGGCGGCTCCGCGGGTGAAGACGTCGACGAGCAGGTCGTCCCTGGTGGCGAAGTGGCCGTAGATGGCCCGGCGGCTGAGGCCGGCGCGGGCGGCGATGGTCTCGAGCGAGGCGTCGATGTCCTCGTTGAGCGCGGCGGCCGCTGCCGCGATGATCGCCTCCCTGTTCGCTGCTGCGTCGCGCCGAGGGGCACGGGTCGTGGAGGAGGGCATGCATTGAATACTACTCTTCTTGCACACGACTGTGCAAGATAATGGCGCGATAGGATCGAGTGCGACGGTCAGCCCGATGGGCACCGGCGCGCACATCCCATCGAGAGGACCGAAAAGTGCCCGCGATCGTGATCATCGGCGCCCAGTGGGGCGACGAAGGCAAAGGCAAAGCGACCGACCTCCTCGGCAGCCGCATCGACTACGTCGTCAAGTTCAACGGGGGCAACAACGCCGGCCACACGGTCGTCGTCGGCAGCGAGAAGTACGCGCTGCACCTGCTTCCCTCCGGCATCCTGACCGAAGGCGTCACGCCCGTCATCTCCAACGGCGTCGTCGTCGACATCGAGGTGCTGTTCGAGGAGCTGGACGGGCTGATCGCCCGCGGCGTCGACGTCTCCCGCCTCAAGGTCAGCTCGAACGCGCACGTCATCACGTCCTACCACCGCACGATCGACAAGGTCACGGAGCGCTTCCTCGGCAAGCGCCAGATCGGCACGACCGGCCGCGGCATCGGCCCGACGTACGCCGACAAGATCAATCGCGTGGGAATCCGCATCCAGGATCTGTTCGACGAGAACATCCTGCGCCAGAAGGTGGAGGGCGCCCTCGACCAGAAGAACCACCTGCTGGTCAAGGTCTACAACCGCCGGGCCATCAGCGTGGACGAGGTGGTCGAGCAGCTGCTCGGCTACGCGGAGCGCCTGCGCCCGATGGTCGTCGACAGCTCCCTGCTGCTGCACCAGGCCCTCGAAGACGGCAAGTACGTCCTGTTCGAGGGCGGTCAGGCCACGATGCTGGATGTCGACCACGGCACGTACCCGTTCGTAACCTCCTCGAACTCCACTGCCGGAGGAGCGGCGACGGGATCCGGCATCGGCCCGAACCGCATCGACCGCGTCATCGCCATCGTGAAGGCGTACACCACCCGCGTCGGCGCAGGGCCGTTCCCGACCGAGCTGTTCGACGAGTGGGGCGAGTTCCTCCGTGAGCGCGGCTTCGAGTTCGGCACCACCACCGGGCGACCTCGCCGCACCGGCTGGTACGACGCTCCCGTCGCCCGGTACACGGCGCGCATCAACGGCGTCACCGATTTTGTGCTCACCAAGCTGGACACGCTCACCGGCATCGAGCGCATCCCGGTCTGCGTCGCATACGACGTCGACGGCGTGCGCCACGACGAGGTGCCTGCTTCGCAGAGCGACTTCCACCACGCGGTGCCGATTTACGAGGAGTTCCCCGGCTGGACCGAGGACATCAGCGGAGCGCGCACCTTCGACGACCTGCCGAAGAACGCCCAGGACTACGTCATCGCGCTGGAGAAGCTGTCCGGCGCCCGCATCTCGGCGATCGGCGTCGGGCCGGCGCGCGACGAGATCGTCGTGCGGCACGACCTGGTCGACTGACGGAGGCGTGCTCAGCGACCGCTGAGCGCGTGCAGCAGTGGGAGCAGCGCATCCGGTGCCGCTGCCGTCGCCGGCGTGAAGAACTCGGTGTCCGCCGACTCGACTGCCTGGATCGCCGAGGCCGCCACGGCTCGTCCCGCCTCTGTCACGTTCAGCACTTTGGCGCGTGAGTCCGCCGGGTCCTGCTCGCGGTCGATGAGTCCTTTCGCGATCAGGCGGCGGACCACCTCGGAGGTCATCCGCGCATCCGACCCGGTGAACTCGGACAGCCGCGCCTGATTGGGCCGCTCGTCCGTGCCGTTCAGCCACCACGTGGATGCGAGGATGACGAACTGCGCGTGCGTCAGGTCGAGCGGCGTGAGCGCGTCGGCCATCGCGCGCTGCCAGCGCAGGGTGGCGTGCCAGAGCAGGAAGCCGGGGCTCGTTGTCGGACCTTCGGGGAAGTCGGTCATGCTCGGCGCGCCGCCTGCTCGAACAGGGCGGCCATCGACTCGGGGAAGTCGTCGCTGATCTGCGGGCCGAGCTCGGGACCGACGTCGTCGGCGCCCGGGCCGGTGATGTCGAGGCGGTGTGTGACGCGCGTGCCGGTCGGGGTGTCGACGAGCGTATGGCGGAAGGTGAGGACGATGTCGCCGAACTCGGTGCGGTCGGCGTAGGTCTCCGTCTCGACCAGGTCGACGATGGTCGAACGGAACGGGTCCTGGCCGGCGGGGGTGATGGTGAGCCCGGTTCCGACGGCGAACGGGCCGTCGAGCTCGAACGCGTCGGCACCCTCGTAGGTGAGGTCTCCGGTGTGCAGGTCGCGCAGTGCGGCCCAGACGGCGTCGCGGGAGAGCGTGGTCTCCGCGGTGTGCTCGGTGCTCCACATGGTCGTGCCTTTCTGTCTAGGTGTAGATGATCTATGCGTAGAGAATATGCCTGACGGGCGACCTGCGCAAGACCCGGGGCGCACCTCCTCTCCATCCGGAGGATGACGCACCGCCGCCCAGGATGAGGCCCGCGGCCGATGTGCCTGGCGCGGCACACGGAGACGATGGATGCATGACCTCCCTTCCCAGCGCCCAGCAGCATCCCAGCGTCCAGCGGCATCCCGCCCTCTCCGCCATCGGACTCACGAAGGCGTACGGCACGGCCGTCGCGCTCGCCGGGGTCGACTTCCGGCTCAACGTGGGTGACTCCGTGGCGATCATGGGCGCATCCGGCTCGGGCAAGACCACACTCCTGCACGTGCTCGCCGGCATCGTGCGGCCCGACGAGGGGAGCGTGACCTTCGCCACCCCGCACGGCCCGCTCGACGTGACGGCGCTCGGCGAGAAGGAGCGATCGCGGCTGCGGAGGGAGGCGTTCGGGTTCGTCTTCCAGCAGGGCTTCCTGCTGCCCGAGCTGACCGTGATCGAGAACGTCGCCCTCCCGCTGATGCTCGGCGGCGCCGCTCGCTCGGTGGCCGAGCAGAACGCCGCAGGCTGGCTTGCAGCCCTCGGTCTCGCCGGCTTCGAGACACGTCGCATCGGCCAGCTCTCCGGTGGCCAGGCGCAGCGGGTGGCGATCGCGCGCGCCCAGGTGACCGGAGCATCCGTGGTCTTCGCCGACGAGCCGACCGGGGCGCTCGACTCGCACACGTCCGTCGAGGTGATGGATGCGCTGATCGGCTCGACCACCGGCCGCGGACGGTCCCTCGTGGTCGTCACCCACGACGAGGAGGTCGCGGCCCGTTGCTCCCGGGTGCTGCGGCTCGCCGACGGCCGAATCGTCGACGAGGCGGTCACCCGATGAACACCCTCAGACTGGCCTGGCTGCTCGGCCGTCGCTCCGCCACAGACCGGGCGACCATCGTGCTCCCCGTCGTCGCCTTCGCCGTGGTCACCGCCCTGCTGCTCGTCGTCGCGGGCGGCGCCCAGGCGTTCTTCTCCTGGGCGGACGAGACGGCCTTCCTCTACCAGCTGCTCGCCGTGGTCGCCCTCGCACTGCTGATCGTGCCCCTGGTGGCGCTCGGTGGCTCCGCGGCGCGGCTGTCCGCCCGCCGCAGGGACGACAGGCTCGCCAGCCTGCGCCTCCTGGGCGCGACGCCGGGCACCGTCACCGCCCTGACCGTCATCGAGTCGACCGTGCTCGCGCTGGTCGGCGCACTCGTCGGGGTGGTGATCTCGCTCGGCGCCGTGCCGCTCGTGGGCCTCATCCCGTTCCGGGGGGAGCCGCTCGGCGCTGCTGCGGTGTTCCTGCATCCACTGCTCGTCGTGCTCGTGGTGGTCGCCGTCGGGGCGCTCGCCGCGGTCAGTGCCGTCGTCGGGCTGCGCGGCGTCATCCTGTCGCCGCTCGGAGTCCGCACCAGGCAGACGGCGCCCAGGATGCACTGGGTGCGCGTGGTGGTCGGCCTGGCGGTGGTCGCCGTGACGTTCGTGGCGATGTACATCGTGCAGCTGGTCTCCGGCTTCGGCGTGATCCTGACGATCCTGGCCGTCGGGTTCGGCGGCACCATCGCCGTGCTCAACCTGGTGGGACCGTGGGTGATCAGGCTGGTCGCCTCCGGTCAGGCCAAGCGGGCGGGAACGGTGACGAAACTGCTCGCCGCCCGCAGCATCCTGGAGTCGCCCAAGGCGGCCTGGCGGCAGGTGTCCGGTGTCGCGATGACGAGCTTCATGGCCGTCTTCGCGGGGGTCGGGGTCGCCCTGCTCGGCGTCGCGGCCGACAGCGGGAAGGCGGACGCCGCATCCCTGCAGCTGTTCGCGGACATCCGCACCGGCGTCATCATCACGGTGGTCGCGTCGTTCCTCATGGTGGCCTGCTCGGTCGGCGTGAACCAGGCGTCGGCGGTGCTCGACCGCAGGGCCGTGTACGTCAGCCTCGACAGGCTCGGGATGCCCGTGGAGACGATGAACGCCGCCCGCTCCCGCGCCGTGCTCTCCCCGCTCCGCATCACGACGATCGGCTCTGCGGTGACGGCGGCGGTCGTGATCTTCCCGCTCGCGGGGATCAGTCTGATCGTGGCGCCCGCCAGCATCCTGATGATCGCAGGCTGCCTGGCCGCCGGGATCCTGCTGGTGTGGCTCGGCCTGCGGGCGACGCGGCCGGTGCTGACGCGGGTGCTGGCCGACCCGTCGCCGTCGCTGTAGCCGCGCGTGCCGGCGTGGGCCAGTGGTATACAGCCCTGTCGGATAAAGTCGGAGGATGGGTCAGAACGAGGACGCCGCCGCAGCGATCGAGCGGCTGCACAGCATCCGGCAGAGCATCGACAACATCGACGCGGCGGTGGTGCACATGCTCGCCGAACGGTTCAAGTTCACGCAGCAGGTCGGCGCGCTGAAAGCGGAGCACGGGCTCCCCGCCGCCGATCCGGAGCGTGAGCGCGAGCAGATCCAGCGCTTGCGCGCGCTCGCCGAGGAGAGCCACCTCGACCCGGCGTTCGCCGAGAAGTTCCTCAACTTCATCGTCGCCGAAGTCATCCACCACCACGAACGGATCGCCACCGAGAGCGCCAAGTGACCTGGCACCCGGAGGCCGTGCCTGACGCGCACGGCAAGACGGTCGTGGTCACCGGCGCGAACGCCGGAGTCGGCTACTTCGCGAGCGAACAGCTCGCGGCAGCTGGGGCGCATGTCGTGCTCGCCTGCCGCAGCCAGGAACGGGCGGAGGCGGCCGTGTCCGCGATCCGTCGCCGCGTGCCGGGCGCGAGCGTCGAGGCGACACCGCTCGACGTCTCCGACCACGCCTCGGTCGCCGAGGCCGCCGCCGCGCTGCTGGAACGGGAGCGGCTGGACGTGCTGCTCCTCAACGCCGGCATCGTGCACGCACCCGCCGACCGGGCAGTGGATGCGCGGGGCAACGAACTCGTCCTCTCCACCAACGTGCTCGGCCACTTCCAACTGACGGCGCTCGCCCTGCCAGTGCTCGAACGCACCCCGGGAGCGAGGATCGTGACCCTCGGCTCCCTGGCAACGCTGCTCGCCGGCTTCCCGCTCGACGACCTGCAGCTCGACGGCACGTACACGTCGTGGAAGGCCTACGCGCAATCGAAGATCGCCGCGCAGGTGTTCGGCTTCGAACTCGACCGCCGGCTGCGCGCCGCCGGCGCGGACATCGCGAGTGTCGTCGTGCACCCCGGATACTCGACCTCTGGCCGCACCCCGGGCATCCGGGGCGTCAACCAGCCGTCGAAGGTGAAGCGCTTCGCGGACAACCTGCAGGCGGCCTGGACGCAGGGCAAAGATCACGGCGCCTGGGTTCCGGTGCGCGCAGCGTTGGACCCGGAAGTGCGCGGCGGCGACTTCCTCGGCCCGCGCTGGGTGACCAAGGGCGTGCCGACGCGCGCGCTCGCGACGCCGACCACGCGCGACCGGGCGGTCGGCGAGCGGGTGTGGGCGCTGCTGGAGGAGTACTCGGGGCAGCGGTTCCCGCTAGGGCGGTAGCCACCCATACACCCACCCCTCCCGCACCCCTCCCAGCGCCCGTTCAGAGCGCTGCTGTGTGCTGAAGGCATGGATATCGCTTACACCGCAATCGCGCACGCCACTGGTGGGGGACGTGACGGCCACGTCCGCAGCGAGGACGACCTCCTCGACTTCGACACGCGTCCGCCGAAGGAGCTGGGCGGCTCCGGCGAGGGGACCAACCCGGAGCAGCTGTTCGCCGCCGGGTACGCGGCGTGCTTCCTCAGCGCCATCCATGCCGCCGGGCGCAGCGAGAAGCTGGACACCATGGACGCGTCCGTGTCGTCGAGCGTCGGCATCGGGGCGAACGGGGACGGCGGGTTCGGGCTCGCGGTCGAGCTCGACGTCTACATCCCGCGCGTCGGTCGCGAGCAGGCCGACCTGCTCGCCGAGAAGGCGCACCAGCTCTGCCCGTACTCGAACGCCACCCGCGGGAACATCCCGGTCAAGGTCACGATCGTCGACTAGGCGACGCGCGCCGCCTCAGTTCGTCGCGACCCTGCCGACCTTCTCGGTCTTGTCCCAGCGCGCCTCGACGTGGGCGAGCTCCTTGAGGTAGGAGTCGAACGTGATCGCGCACAGCAGCGAACCGTACCCGGCCAGGTAGATCAGCGCGGGCGCGAGCCAGGCGCCCGCGCGGGTGCGGTCCGCCTTGCGGGCGAGCCACGCGACGACCATCGAGAACGGGATCCAGATGTAGATGGCGAGCGTCAGCCAGAACAGCGCCGGCCCGTCCAGGGTCGCGCCGAACAGGCCGGGCAGCCAGACCAGCATCACCTTCGGGAACAGGGCCGTCAGCATCACCAGGATGTTGACGATGCCCGGGAACAGCAGGATCTGGCCCAGCTCGCGTTTGCTGGTCTTCGCATCCGTCAGCGAGCCCAGGATCAGGATGAACAGGTAGGCGAGGGCCGCGGAGATCCAGAGCACGCGGAAGACGTTCGTGGCGAACTCGGCCTGCAGGAACAGCAGTCCGGCCAGGCCGATCGACGACACGATCATGATGAGCGGCAGCAGCCACAGGCTGAACCAGACGATGCCGAACGTCCACGCGCCCAGGTGGTGGTTGCCGCTCGGGCGGAACCAGATGTTCTTGTAGCGCGCCGTCACCGTCACGTTGCCGCGCGCCCAGCGCAGCCGCTGCTTCCACAGGGCGTCGACCGACCGCGGCTCCTCCGCGAGGACGTGCGCGTGCGGCTCGAACACCACCGTGCGACCCTTGAGCTGCGTCTCGAACGTGGTGATCGTGTCCTCCGCGAGCGATGACGTGTCGATCTGACCGCCGATGGCGAGCAGGTTCTCGCGCGTGTGCAGCTGCGCGCCGCCCGCCAGGCAGGCCTGCGCGCCGAGCACGTTCTGGGCGCGGCGCGCTGCCGGCTGCGACAGCACGTATTCGACGCCGATGAACTTGGTCAGATAGTTGCGGTCGCTGCTGCCCTCGCGGATGTACGCGGAGACGGCGCCCACCTCCGGGTCGGCGAAGTGGCGGGTCATCTTGCGCAGCGAGTCCGGGAGGTAGATGACGTCGGCGTCCATGATCAGGAGGGCCTCCATCCAGTCGTCCTTGAGGATCTCCCGGATGCCGTGGTTGAGCGTGTGCGCCTTGCCCTCGCCGCCCTTGTCGCGGCGCAGCAGCACCACGTTGCCCGGGTAGAGGGCCTCCTTCTCGCGCACCACATCCGGCGTCAGGTCGGTGCTCGCGTCGTCGACGACGAAGATGCGGAGCGCCTCGCGCGGGTAGTCGAGCTTCATCAGCCGGTCGATGGATGCGCCGATCACCGCGCCCTCGTTCCAGGCCGGCACCACGATGGCGACGCGCGGGAGGTACGGCTTGGCCTTGCCGTAGTGGTTGATGAAGGCGTGGAACGGGATGACGATGAACGTCGCCGCTGCTGCGATGACCGGGATGAGGCCGGTCAACGCCAGGATCAGGCAGACCCAGACGCCGATCGATTGCAATACAGCCACCACGTCCATGAATGCCTCCCCTTCGACGGCCAACGATACCAACAGGAGACAGACCGGTCGGGATGCGGGAGGCTGCGGGATGCGGCGGGATGCTGCGCCATGTCCGATTCGTGCGAGCGGACGTCAGTGGGGACCGATAACGTCAGACCGTGAAGGTCGCACTGCAGTTCATCGCCATGGGTCTCGTCTGGGGAGCCAGCTTCCTGTTCATGAAGGTGGGGCTCGAGGGTGTGAGCTTCGGACAGGTGGTGTGGGCGCGCCTGGTCTTCGGCGCGGTGACGCTGGCGGTGATCGCGATCATCACCAGGAGCAGGCTCCCGCGCGAGCCGATCGTGTGGCTGCACTTCCTGGTGGTGGCGATCACGTACTGCGTCATCCCGTATCTGCTGTTCGCCTGGGCGGAGCAGTACGTGTCGTCGAGCCTGGCGAGCATCTACAACGCGGTCACGCCGATCACCACGGCCATCCTGGTCACGGCGGCGTTCCGCGTGGAGAAGCTGAACCGCGACCAGGTGCTCGGGGTGCTGATCGGCGTGCTCGGCGTGGTGATCGTGGTCGGTCCGTGGCAGATCGCTGCCCTCTCCGGCAGCGTCTGGGGGCAGCTCGCCTGCCTCGGCGCCGTCACCTGCTACGGATTCAGCTTCGGCTACATCCGCCGGTTCATCAGCCACAGGGCGATGCCGGCGACGACCATCGCCGTGATGAACATCGGGGTCGCGGCGGCCATCATGCTCGTGCTGACGCCAGTGATCGCCTGGGGCCCGATCACGTTCAGCTGGCCAGTGCTGCTCAGTCTGCTCGCGCTCGGCGCGCTTGGCACGGGCGTCGTCTACATCTGGAACATGAACGTGCTGCGCGCGTGGGGTCCGACCGCGACCTCCGGGGTGACGTACGTGACGCCGGTGGTCGGGGTGGCGCTGGGCATCCTGGTGCTCGGCGAGACGCTCAGCTGGAACGAGCCGGTGGGCGCCGTGGTGGTGCTCGCGGGCATCCTGCTGACGCAGCAGCGCGTGCGGTTGTTCACGCGCAGGCAGGCCGAACTCGTGGACGAGCCGGCCTAGCCGGCGCGCTCCGCTCCGCTCCGCTCACGCGGAAAACGCGGCGCCTCGCCTCCCGCAGCTCCGTTCAGACGGAGAAACGAGCGGCGAGTCGCGCCAGAACTCCGTTCGAACTACGCGACGACCGGGCCGAAGTGCTCGGGGAGGGTCGAGCGGTGGGTGCCGCGCAGCTCCTCGAGGCCGACGGTGAACAGGTCCTGCACTTCGAGCACCGGCTGCGCCCCGACCTCGGCGTCGGTGACGCCGATGCGCAGTGCGGGGATGCCGCGTCCGTCGCAGAGGCCACGGAACTTCACGTCGTCTTCGCGCGGGACGGAGACGAGAACGCGTCCGGTGGACTCGCTGAACAGTGCGGTCGCCGCATCCACGCCGTCGCGCTCCATGATCTCGGTGAGCCACACGCGGGCGCCGACGCCGAAACGCATGACCGACTCGGCGAGAGCCTGCGCGAGGCCGCCGTCGGAGAGGTCGTGCGCGGAGGCGACCAGGCTCTCCAGCGAGGCGGCGTGCAGCAGCTCCGCCAGGTTGCGCTCACCGGCGAGGTCGACCACCGGCGGGCGGCCGCCGAGGTGCCCGTGCACGGTGCCGGCCCAGGCCGAGCCGTCGAGCTCTTCGCGGGTGACGCCGAGCAGGTAGATGTTGTCGCCCTCGTCCTGCCACCCGCTCGGGATGCGGCGGGCC
The DNA here is from genome assembly GCF_051161895.1 of Leifsonia araucanica. Lineage (NCBI taxonomy): Bacteria > Bacillati > Actinomycetota > Actinomycetes > Micrococcales > Microbacteriaceae > Leifsonia > Leifsonia araucanica. The sequence goes on along the minus strand of NZ_JBMBTW010000002.1, from coordinate 2,415,387 downwards.
ACATCGTCGATGACGCCGAGCACACCGACCACCGGGGTCGGGAAGATCGGCTTGGTGCCGGTCTGGTTGTAGAACGACACGTTGCCGCCGGTGACCGGGATCTCGAGTTCGAGGCAGGCGTCGGACAGGCCCTCGACGGCCTGCGAGAACTGCCACATGACCTCGGGGTTCTCCGGGCTGCCGAAGTTGAGGCAGTCGGTGACGGCGGCGGGCACTGCACCGGACGACGCGACGTTGCGGTACGCCTCCGCCAGCGCCAGCACGGCGCCCTGCTTCGGGTCGAGCTGGCAGTATCGGCCGTTCGCGTCGGTGGCGATGGCGAAGCCGAGTCCGCTCTCCTCGTCGACGCGGATCATGCCGGCGTCGTCCGGGAAGGCGAGGGCGGTGTTGCCGCCGACGAAGTAGTCGTACTGGTCGGTGATCCAGCCCTTGTCGGCCAGGTTCGCGCTGCCGAGCAGGGCGAGGAACTGGTCGCGCAGCTCGTCGCCGCCGGCCGGGCGGGCCAGGCGGGTGGCGCTGTCGGCCTGCAGGGCGTCGATCCACGCCGGGTATGCGACGGGACGCTCGTAGACCGGGCCGTCGACGGCGACGGTGCGCGGCTCGACGTTGACGATCTCCTCGCCGTGCCAGTTGATCACGAGGCGGCCGGTGTCGGTGACCTCTCCGAGCACGCTGGTCTCGACGTCCCACTTCGCGGTGACGGCGAGGAACGCGTCCAGCAGCTCCGGCTTGACGACGGCCATCATGCGCTCCTGGCTCTCCGACATGAGGATCTCCTCAGCGGTGAGCGTCGGGTCGCGCAGCAGCACCTTCTCGAGCTCGATGAACATGCCGCCGTCGCCGTTCGACGCCAGCTCGCTCGTCGCGCAGGAGATGCCGGCAGCGCCCAGGTCCTGGATGCCCTCGACCAGCTTGTCGCGGAACAGCTCCAGGCAGCACTCGATGAGCACCTTCTCGGCGAACGGGTCGCCGACCTGCACGGCAGGGCGCTTGGTGGGGCCGCCGGCCGAGAACGTGTCTGACGCCAGGATGCTCGCACCGCCGATGCCGTCGCCGCCCGTGCGGGCACCGAACAGGACGACCTTGTTGCCGAGGCCGGACGCGTTGGCGAGGTGCAGGTCTTCGTGGCGGAGGACGCCGACGGAGAGGGCGTTCACCAGCGGGTTGCCCTGGTATACCGGGTCGAAGTAGGTCTCGCCGCCGATGTTCGGCAGGCCGAGGCAGTTGCCGTAGAACGAGATGCCGGAGACGACGCCGTGCACGACGCGCGCGGTGTCCGGGTTGTCGATGGCGCCGAACCGCAGCTGGTCCATGACCGCGACCGGACGCGCGCCCATCGAGATGATGTCGCGGACGATGCCGCCGACGCCGGTCGCAGCGCCCTGGAACGGCTCGATGTACGAGGGGTGGTTGTGCGACTCGACCTTGAAGGTGACCGCCCAGCCCTCGCCGACATCCACGACGCCCGCGTTCTCGCCCATGCCGACCATGAGGTTCTTCTTCATGGCAGGGGTGACCTTCTGCCCGAACTGGCGCAGGTACATCTTCGACGACTTGTACGAGCAGTGCTCCGACCACATGACGGAGTACATGGCGAGCTCGCCGCTCGTCGGACGCCGGCCCAGGATCTCCCGGATGCGCGCGTACTCGTCCTCCTTCAGGCCGAGCGCCGCATACGGCTGCTCGCGCTCGGGAGTGGCGATCGCATTCTCGACGGTGTCGACGACGTGCGTAGTGGTGGTGTCGGTCACGCTGGCACTCCAAAGAGGGGAGACGGTGGCGGGGATGCGACCAGTCTACCGGGGGTGGAGGGGTGCGGAGGGCGGGGTGGCCTGCGCCGTCGCGGCGGTGCCAGGATGGTCGTGTCGAAAGGACCCGGGATGCAGATTTCGAGGGAATGGGCGAAGCGATGACCGGGGAGGAGTTCACCGGCTGGTCGCCCGCAGCGGCCGACTTCTACCTCGGCCTCGAGGCCGACAACTCGAAGGCGTACTGGACGTCGCACAAAGAGCTGTACGAGACGCAGGTGCTCGCTCCGATGCTGGCCCTGATCGCCGAGCTGGCCGACGAGTTCGGCGACGGCAAGGTGTTCCGGCCGTACCGGGATGTGCGGTTCAGCCAGGACAAGTCCCCGTACAAGGCGCACATCGGCGCGCTGCTCGAACGCGGCTACGTGCAGTTCTCCGCCTCAGGGCTCGGGGTGGCGGCGGGATATCACACGATGGCGCCGGACCAGCTCGACCGTTTCCGCGCGGCCGTCGCGAACGACGACAGCGGTCCGGCCCTGGAGGAGGCGATCGCTGCCGTCGAGGCGCGCGACCTGACGGTGGTCAGTCACGACACGCTGAAGACCGCGCCGCGCGGATACCCGAAGGAGCACCCGCGGATCGAACTCCTCCGCCGCAAAAACCTCGCCACTTGGCGCGAGTGGCCCGCTGACACGGACTGGATCAGGTCGAGAGCGGTCGTGGCGCACGTCGCGGACGCGCTGCGCGCATCCCGGGTGCTCGGGGAGTGGCTGGACGAGTATGTGGGGCCGTCGCTCTTTCCGTCGACGAGGCGTTAGCTGCGGGAGCCGGTCTCTGCGGCGGCTGCGGCACTTTTCGATTCCTCGCCGTCGCGGCTGACCGTCGCACGCAGCAGGTTGTTGAGTCCGGCGAGCGTCGCGGCACCGCTCAGCACGAGGAGCTCGATCGGCAGGTGCGTGGTGAATGCCCCGATCAGGAGGGTCAGCGCGCCGACCAGGAAAGCGAGAGACGACCAGCCGGCACGATGCATGGACTCAGCGTTCCACCTCGGTGCGGCGAAAGCAATCGACGCACGGAGTGGCCCGCCGGGTGGCCTGCACCAGCTCAGCTCAGCTTCGGCGGGCCGATCATCAGCAGCGTGCCCATGATCGCGGCGATGAGGACGACCAGGGTGACGGCGAGCACCGGGACGTGGTTGAGCATCCACCGGAACAGGCGGCCGATGGCGGTGTGGTCGCGCGGGTCGTCGGTGGGGGTGGTGCGCCAGCGGCCGTCGAGGCGGCCGGTGCGGTCGGCCCAGACGTCGAACGGGATGGTCGCGTACGGCACGATCGCCGATGCCACCGCCACGACGACCACCGGGACGCGCCACCGCTGGTTCACACCGACCAGCACGGAGGCGACGGCGTAGCTGATGAACACCAGACCGTGGACGGACCCGGCGACGAGCACCGGCCAGTCGCCGACCTTCGCCACGTACTTGAGCAGCATCCCGGCGATCAGCAGGGTCCAGGTGATCGCCTCAGCGATCGCGAGCGTCCGGTACAGCACACGAGGGGTCATGCTTCCAGCCTGACGGTTCGGCGTGCATCCCGAATCGTCCGAAAGTTGGAAACCCCCCTGGTGCTGCCTACGCCTCGACGAGGGTGGAGCGGATGACCGAGGTGAAGAAGGTGAGACCGTCGATGCCGGAACGCATCGCCGCGTCGGTGTCCGGGCCGAAACCGGGCTCGACCGCGTGCTCGGGGTGCGGCATGAGGCCGACCACGTTGCCGCGCTCGTTGCGGACGCCCGCGATGTCGTCGAGCGAACCGTTCGGGTTGACGCCCTTGTAGCGGAACACGACCAGGCCTTCGCCCTCGAGGCGCTTCAGCTCCTCGGCGGACGCGATGAAGCCGCCCTCGCCGTTCTTCAGCGGGATGACGATCTCCTGGCCGGCCTCGAACCCGCTCGTCCACGGGGTGTCAGCGTTCTCGACCGTGAGGTGCTGGTCGCGGCGGATGAAGTTGCCGTGGTCGTTGCGGATCAGGCCGCCGGAGACGAGGTGCGCCTCCGCGAGCATCTGGAAGCCGTTGCAGATGCCGAGCACGGGCATGCCCTTGCCTGCGGCATCCACGACCTCGGTCATGATCGGCGACAGGCTGGCGATGGCGCCGCAGCGCAGGTAGTCGCCGTAGCTGAAACCGCCGGGAAGGACGAGTGCGTCGACGCCGTGCAGGTCGTGCTCGCCGTGCCAGAGGGCGACCGGCTCTGCACCGGCCAGACGGATCGCACGCAGGGCGTCGCGGTCGTCGAGGGAGCCGGGGAAGGTGACGACGCCGATGCGCATCAGGCGTCGACCTCTGCGGGGTAGTGGATGCCGACGACGTCTTCGATCACGGAGTTCGACAGGATCTCGCCCGCGATCTCCTCGACCGCGGCGCGCGTAGCGTCGTCGATCGGTCCGTCGACGGTCAGCTCGAACCGCTTGCCGACGCGGACGCCGGTGAACTGGCCCTTGCCGGTGCGCGCGAGAGCGCCGGCGACGGCCTTGCCCTGCGGGTCGAGCAGTTCGGCTTTCGGCATGACTTCTACAACGATCGTTGGCAAGGCTTCACTCCGCTCGCGTGGTCCGGGGGATGCGACGATTCTACCGTGCTGCGGCGCGCTCATTCGCGCGGGCGGGAGGAGGCGCGGCTAGTCGGGCGCCGCGACGGCGGACGCGTAGGAGATGGCGACCGGTTCGAGTCGTGCGCGGATGGTGGAGAACGCCGATGAGGCGGCTGCGCCCGGCCAGTCGGACGGTAGGGCGGCGAGCGGCAGCCCGGGGTCGAGGTAGGGGATCACGCGCCACTCGTCGAGGGCGCGCACCCAGCGGGCGAACGCATTGCGGGGGGTCGTGTCCAGGTCGGCCACCGGATGCGCGTGGCGCGCCAGAAATCCGTCGTACGCCGCGCGGATGGCCGCCAGGTCGTACCAGCGTGGCAGCGCATCCGAGAGGTCGCCGAGTGCGATGGCCTGAGTGAACAGGACGGCCTGGTCGCGCATCCCGAGCTCGTCGATGGTCTCGGAGAGTTCGGCCTGGAGTCTGGCGGGCGCGATCCAGAGGCCGTCGGCGACGGTGCCGCAGCCGAGCGCGGAGAGGCGGCGGCGCAGCTGGTGGCGGCGTGCGCGCTGGTGTTCGGGGAGGGAGAACGAGACGAGGCACCAGGCGGCCGGAGCGTCGGCATCCACTGCGGTGAAGATGCGGGCGTCCCCGCGCTCAAGCATGGGGAGCGCGCCCGGGTCGAGCGCGTAGCCGGCCGCGTCGCCGAGCGACCGGCGCTCCAGCACACCTCGCGCGCACAGCCTGGCGAGGCTGGACCGGGCAGTGCTGGCCGGTATGCCCAGGGCGCCGAGCAGTTCGACGGCCCCGGATGCGCTCATCCAGCCGCCGATCGGGCGCAGCACGCTGCCGACGATGGTGCGGAGGAGCGCAGTGGAACTGCCGGTGCTCGCCTCGAGGTCTTCGCGCGGGATGTCTGGCGGTGGTGTGCCTGCTGTCGCTCTCACTGCCGCCGTCGGCAGGTCAGTCATGCGTGAGCTCGCCGAGCGCATCCCGCACGGCGACGATTCCGCGGTACGTCTCCTCGAAGCTCGTGCTCAGCGGGGACAGGCCGAGGCGGAGGCCGTCCGGGTCGCGGTAGTCGGGGATCACGTCGCGCTCCCACAGCATCGCGGTCACCTGACGCATCGCCGGATGGTCGAGGGTCACGTGCCCGCCCCTCCGCTCGGCGTCGCGCGGGCTGACCACGGTGACGCCGAGCGGCGCGAGCCACTCGTCGGCCAGGGCGATCGCGAACTCGGTCAGCGCGACCGACTTGGTGCGCACGGCGTCGATCCCGCACTCGGCGATCATCGCGATGGTGTCCTGCATGGCGAGCATCCCGACGATCGGAGGCGTCCCGCTGATGAACCGCCGGATGCTCGGGGCCGGCTGATACTCCGGACCCATCGCGAACATGTCGGCGGTGCCCATCCAGCCCTGGATCGGCTGGACGAGGCTGTCCTGCAACCCGGCGCGCACGTAGCCGAAGGCCGGAGCGCCTGGGCCGCCGTTCAGATACTTGTACGTGCAGCCGGCCGCCAGGTCGACGCCCCAGGCGTCGAGTTCGACCGGCACGGAGCCCGCCGAGTGGCAGAGGTCCCAGAGCACCAGAGCGCCGGCGTCGTGGGCGATGCGCGTGATCGTCGGCACGTCGGCGAGGAATCCGGAGCGGTACGCGACCTGGCTCAGCACCACGAGCGCGGTCTGCGGCCCGACGACGGCGGCGACCTGCTCGGGGGTGACGCCCGCGTGCGTGTCCGCCTCGATCCAGACCAGGGTGAGGCCGCGCTCGCGCGCGATCCCGTCGAGCACGTAGCGGTCGGTGGGGAAGTTGTCGGTGTCGAGCACGATCTCGGTGCGCTCTGGTTGCGCATCCACTGCCGCGCGGGCCAGCTTGTAGAGGATGACGGTGGTCGAGTCGCCGACGAACGTCTGCCCGGGCGCCGCCCCGACCACGGAACGGCCGATGGCGTCGCCGATGGTGAACGGCAGTTCGAGCCACTCTTCATCCCAGCCGCGGATCAGCCGCCCGCCCCAGCCGTCGAGCAGGAAACGATGGATGCGCTCGACGCTCGCCCGCGTCGGACGTCCAAGCGAGTTGCCGTCGAGGTAGGCGACCACGCTGCTGGTGTCGTCGTCGATGCCCGCGAACCGGGTGCGGTATGCGGCGAGCGGGTCGGCGGCGTCGAGGGCGCGTGCCGTGGCGAGCGGGTCGGGGATGGCGCTCGGGTCGGCGAAGTCGGACGGGGTGGATGGGGTGGGGAGGTCGGCGGCGGTGAACGGGGGCGGGGTGGGTGTGGCGGGGGAGCCCGGGGTGGGTGCGGTCTGGTCGGTCATGCGGGCTCCTGGGTGTGGGTGCGGAGGGATGCGACGGTGCAGCCGCGAGCGGTGGCGAGCCACGCGGGGACGCGGGAGGGAGTGCCGGGAGTGGATGCGGTGAGCGGCGGGAGGACGGTCGGGAGCCACGCGAAGCGTGGGCCGATGAGGTCGGTGGGAGAGGTGGGGGTGTGCGCTTCGGCGGCCGACGGTGCGGGCGCTGTGCCCGCAGGGGCTGTGGCGATCGACGTCAGCAGTGCTGCGTCGTCCAGCCCGCAGTCGGAGAGCGCCTCGAGCTCGCGCTGGTTGACGCCCACCGGCAGCGGGCCGTTTCCGAGGTCGGTGCCGTAGAGCATCCGGCCGCCCAGAGCGACGAAGCGCCGGATGTTGTCCTGCGCCACCGCGAAGTCGGCCGTCGGCGTTCCCCAGCCGTGGATGTCGATGGTCGACACCCAGGACATCCCGGCGTCGACGGCGCGCACGAGGTCGGCGTCGTCGACGCGTTCGGAGAAGGGCGCGTGCGCGAGCTGATCGGCGCCGGCTGCGATGGTGCGGGCCACCTGACCCTCGCCCTGCGCGTGGACCGTGACGGGGACTCCGGCGGCCGCTGCCTCCTCCACAATCGCGGCGAGCGTGGAGTTATCCACCGTTGTTCCCGCGTCGGTGTTGAGGGCGACCTTGATGCGAGAGGCTCCCAGCATGACCTGTTTACGAACCGCATCCCGTGCAGCACTCGGCCCCGTCAGCTCGGCGCTCGACCCGGGAGGTCCCCAGCCCGCGTTGACCGGATATCCGCCCGGAGAGGTGAGCAGGGCCCCGGCGATCGCCACCGCCGGCCGGTCGAGATCGCCCTCCAGCCAGGTGGATGCGACCTCGGGGATCCAGCCGAGATCGACGGCGTCGGTGATGCCAGCGGCGAAGAGCGCGCGCTGGTCGGTGAGGCCGAGGTGCGTGTGGTGGTCGGTGAGGTGCGGGATGAGGGCGCCGCCGAGGTGGATGGGGGTGGAGGTGGCGGGCGTGGTTGGGGCAGGTGCCGCGACCGTGGTTGGTGCCGCCGGGGTGGCGGTGGCGGTGGCGGTGGGCGTGGGCGTGACGGCGCGGAGCAGGTTGCCGTCGACCTCGTAGGTGGCGTGGCCGCGGAAGGCGTGGCCGTCCCAGACCGCGTCGAACGTGTACCGCTGCGCGGACGCGCTCACTGCGGGGCGCCGATCTCGGTGCGCACGGCGAACAGTTCGGGGAAGAAGGTGAGTTCGAGGGCTTTCTGCAGGAAGCCGACGCCGGTCGAGCCTCCTGTGCCTGTCTTCATGCCGATCGTGCGCTGCACGGTCTTGAGGTGGCGGAAGCGCCAGAGCTGGAAGTTGTCCTCCAGGTCGACGAGTTCTTCGCAAGCCTCGTACTCCGCCCAGTTGTCCGAGGCGTTCTCGTAGATGCCGCGGAAGACAGGGACGAGTTCGGGAGTGAAGACGTATGCCTCCGTCACGTCGCGGTCGAGCACGGATTGGGGCACGCCGAACCCTGCCCTGGCCAGGTAGCGCAGGAACTCGTCGTAGATGCTGGGCGCTTCCAGCAGCTGGGCGAGGAGGGCGTGCGCGACGGGGTCGTTCTCGAAGACGCTGAGCATCCGGCGGTTCTTGTTGCCGAGCACGAATTCGACGGCGCGGTACTGGTACGACTGGAAGCCGGACGAGTTGCCGAGGAAGCCGCGGAATTCCGCGTACTCGGTCGGCGTCAGTGTGGCGAGCACCGACCACTGCTCGGTGAGGGTCCTCTGGATGTGCTTGACGCGGGCGATGCGCTTCAGCGCGGGGGCGAGCTGGTCGGCGCGGAGGAGGTCGCGGGCCGACTCGAGTTCGTGGAGGACGAGCTTCAGCCAGAGCTCCGTCGTCTGGTGCTGGATGATGAACAGCAGCTCGTCGTGATGCTCAGGCATGCTCACCGGTTTCTGGGCGCTGAGCAGGGTTTCCAGGTCGAGATAGGAGCCGTACGACATCCGCTTTCGGAAGTCGGTGACGATCCCCGGATCGAACGCGCGCGTGTTGTCGTCGACGGTCATGCTGCAATATTGCACCGGTCGTCACGAAACTGCAACAGGTGGATGCGCCGGGCCCGCCGATATCGGCGAGAGGGTCGAGCGTGCCGGGCCCGCCGATCCGCCTCCGCGCGTTCATCGAGCCGTAACCGGAGGTTGCCGGGCGCGTCGCATGGCGACCGTACCGTTCCAACGTCCCACAGCAGCGCCGTCCGGCGCAGATGCCTCAGACCACGCACCACACCAGGAAGGTCTTCGATGAAACTGTCCATCTCCAAGACGCTCGCCGTCGGCGCAGCGCTCGTCCTCTCCCTCGGCCTCGCCGCCTGCACCGGGTCCGCGAACGCCAGCTCGACCGACGGCGCATCGTCCGGCGCGTCGGCCGCGACCTTCGCGAAGGACTCGAGCACGCTCGTCTTCGGTGTCGTTCCCGACACCGTGAACACGCAGTCCAACTACCAGCCGATCGCCGACTACATCGCGAAGATCACCGGCAAGAAGGTCGAGTACCGCGAGTCGAGCGACTACACCGCGCTGATCCAGGCGGCCATCGCCGGGCAGATCGACGTGGCCAGCTTCTCCGGGTTCACCTACGTCACCGCGACCAACGGCGGCGCCAAGATCACGCCGTTCGCGTCGATCATCACCAAGGAAGGGCAGAAGCCCGGCTACTACTCCGAGGCCGTCGTGCCGGAGAAGTCGTCGATCACCAAGCTCGAAGAGTTCAAAGGCAAGAAGGTCTGCTTCGTCGACCCGAGCTCGACCTCCGGCTACCTCTTCCCGACCTACAACCTGCTGAAGGCCGGAATCGACCCGGCCAAGGACATCACGCCGGTGTTCGCGGGCAAGCACGACGCGTCCGCGCTGAAGGTCTCGCAGGGTGCTGAGTGCGACGCCGGCTTCGCTGAGGACTCCGCCGTCGAAGCGCAGCCCGGCCTCAAGGTCGTCGCCAAGACGATGGTCCCCGGCGCTCCGATGGTGTTCTCCAACACCCTCCCGGACGAGATCAAGAAGGACCTCAGCGACAAGCTCTCGTCCGTGACGATCGCCGACATCCAGAAGGCCGGGATCAAGAACGCGGACTCGGGCGGCTTCAAGGCGACCTTCTTCGCCTTCAGCCCGGTCGACGACAAGTACTACGACCAGATCCGCGACATCTGCAAGGTCACCAAGGCCGCGCAGTGCGAGGTCAAGTAACGCACGAGCTGGCGCACCAGCACTAACGCGCACCACGGCCGCCGCTCGCCCTCACCGGGCGGGCGGCGGTCTCGCATATCCGGCCAGTGGATGCCGCTGCCGCCCCTCGACGCCGCCCGCCGTTCACCCGGCGGTAACCGGGCGTTGCGGCGTCGGACGCACCCGGCTCCTACTGTTGCCGCAGGTTTCGGATGGCAGGGACAGGTTGAGGAACATGAGCGAGGCAGCACGCATCGTCGAGGTGGCCGGGGTCACCAAGAGATTCGCGGAGACGACGGCGCTGGATGGCGTGACGATGAGCGTCGCGCGGGGCGAGGTCGTCGTACTCCTCGGCCTGTCCGGCTCCGGCAAGTCGACGCTCCTCCGCCACATCGACGGGCTGGAGCGGCCGACGAGCGGTGAGGTCAGGGTGCTCGGCCAGTCGGTGCCGCAGCTCGGCGCGCGACCGCTGCGGGCCCTGCGCAGCCGCATCGGCTTCATCTTCCAGCAGTTCGAGCTGGTCGGGCCGCTGACGGTGCTCGAGAACGTCCTCACCGGGGCGCTCGCCACCCTCCGCGGACCGCGCCTCGGCACATTCAGCTACCCCGCCGCCCTGCGCCGCAAGGCCATCGCCCACCTCGACCGCGTCGGGCTCGCCGACAAGGCGTACCAGCGCGCGGACACGCTCTCCGGCGGCCAGCAGCAGCGCGTCGCCATCGCCCGCGCGCTCATGCAGGACCCGGAGGTCCTGCTCGCCGACGAGCCGGTCGCCTCACTCGACCCCGAGTCCAGCGAGCAGGTGATGGCCCTCATCCGCGAGATCGCCGCCGACAACGGCCTCACCGTGATCTGCAGCCTGCACCAGGTCGACCTCGCCCTCAGCTGGGGCGACCGCATCGTCGGCCTCCGCCACGGCAAGGTCGTCCTCGACACCCCCACCGCAGGACTCGACAAGGCGCAGGTCATGGAGATCTACGGCAGGGTCGCCGCCACCACCCGCGAGCTCACCGTCATCGACGACGAGCTCGCCGCCGACGTGGATGCGGCTGCCGAGCTCGAACTCGCCGCCGCCGTCCGCGGCCCCGGCGCACCCGTCGCCGCAGCAGAAGCGGTACCCGCGTCCGACCTCGCCGCCCCGCGCGCCTGATGGCCACCGTCCCGCTCGCCGACGCGCGCGCATCCACTGCTGCGCTCCGCCGCCCACGGCCGCCCGCGTCCAGGGTCGCCGCCGTCGTCGTCCTGATCGCGCTGCTCGCCACCGGCATCATCGCGTTCCCCGTGCTCGGCGTCAGCTTCGACACCGTCGTTCGCAGCATCCCGAAGGCCGAGGCGTTCTTCGGCCGGATCGTTCCGCTCCGTCTTCCTGCGCCCGACGTGCTGTGGCCCGCGATCGGCCAGACGCTCGGGATGGTCGTGCTCGGCACCCTGCTCGCCGCGATCATCTCGGTGCCCGTCGCCTACCTCGCCGCCGCCAACACGAGTCCGAGCAGGGCGGCGCAGTGGGCCGGCCGGTTCATCACCGTCATGACCAGGTCCATCCCGGATGTCGTCCTCGCGATGGTCTTCGCCGTGCTGTTCACGCTCGGCACGCTTCCGGGCATCCTGGCCATCGGCATCCACTCGGTCGGCATGATCTCGAAGCTGTTCGCCGACGCCATCGAGCAGATCGACGAAGGGCCGAGGCTCGCCATCCGCGCTGCCGGCGGCAGCAAGGCGCAGGAGTTCTTCTCCGGCATCGTGCCGCAGGTCGCACCCAGCTGGGTGGCGACCGTCCTGCACCGCAACGACATCAACCTGCGCGGGTCGATCATCCTGGGCTACGTCGGCGTAGCCGGGCTCGGCTACGAGATGTGGAAGGCACTCGCCACCCTCGACTACCGCACCGCCATGGCGCTCGCGCTCGTCATGTTCGCGCTGTGCGTGCTGATGGAGGTCGTCTCCTCGACCGTCCGGCGCGGGATGCTCGGAGGCGGCGCCGCCCGCAGCCTCGGTGCCCGCCGCCTGCGGAACACAGTCACCTGGGTGCTCACCGGCGTGGTGATCGTCGGCGCCCTGCTGATCGCCCAGGTGCACTGGGGCGACTTCCTCACGTTCTGGCGCAACCTGCCGCTGATCAAGTTCTGGCCGCCGACCTTCGAGCCGTACTCGGTGGAGCAGATCGCGGTCGCCATGCGGGACACCGTGCTGATCGCGCTCGCCGCGACCGTGGTCAGTCTGCTGTTCTCGCTCGTGGTCGGCTCGCTCGCCGCGAGGAACGTCGCGCCGAACGCTGCAACGCGCAACATCTTCCGCGTGATCCTCGTCGCCGTGCGCGGCGTCCCGGAGCTGGTGCTCGCGATCGTGCTCATCATCATCACCGGGCTCGGTCCGACCGCTGCGGTGTTCGCTCTGGCGTTCGGAGGCGTCGGGCTGCTCGGCAAGCTGTTCGCCGACTCGATCGAGGAGGTGCCGGGCGGGCCTCAGCGTGCGCTCACCGCGGTCGGCGCTCGCCGCCTGCAGGTGTACACGTCGGCCACCGTTCCTCCGAGCGTTCCCGCGTTCGTCGGCCACAGCTTCTACCTGTTCGACAGCAACATCCGTGCGGCGACCGTGCTCGGCGTGGTCGGCAGCGGCGGCATCGGCTTCTACCTGAACAACGCGGCACGCGTGTCGGCCTGGAACGAGGTCTTCGCGTTCGTGCTCGTGATCATGGCGACCGTCTTCATCGTGGAGGGGATCGCGGTCTGGATGAGGAAGGCGCTGCGATGAGCGGCGCCTCGGGCAGGAAGGGCACTGGGATGGGCAGACACTACGACCTCGCCATCGTCGGCGGCGGCATCGTTGGACTCGGGCACGCGGTCGCCGCGTTGCGGCGCGGCCTCACCGTCGCCGTCGTCGACAGGGCGTCGAGCGTCGTCGGGGCGTCCGTGCGCAACTTCGGGCACCTCTGCATCACCGGGCAGGAAGGCGAGGCGCGCGCGTACGCCGAGCTGGCCAGGGAGCTCTGGCTGACGCTCGCCCCCGAGGCGGGGTTCTGGCTGCGGGAGAGCGGGACCGTCGTGGTGGCGCAGGCGCAGGACGAGCTGGCCGTGCTCGATGAGTTCCGGCAGAGGAGGGGCGGCTCCGACGTGCGGCTGCTCACGCCGGCGGAAGTGCGGGAGCGCATCCCGGTCGCGGACGGTGTGGCCATCGGAGGCGCGTGGCTGCCGCGGGACCTGCAGGTGGACCCGCGCGAGGCCGCCCCGGCGATCGTGCGCTGGCTGGATGCACACGGCGTGGACTTCTTCTGGCAGACCACCGTCCTCGGCGTGCAGACCGGGGCCGTGCACACCACGCGCGGCACGCTGTCCGCCGACGCGGTCGTCGTCGCCGTCAATCACGACGTCGACCACCTCTTCCCCGGCCTCGCCGAGGCGCACGGCATCCAACGCTGCGGACTCGACATGATGCTGGTGGATGCGGAACTCGACCGGCCGCTCAGCGCACCGCTGCTGACGGGCTGGTCCCTGGTGCGGTACGCCGGATTCGCGCACACGCCGAGCGCAGCGGCGTTGCGCGAGCGGCTGGCGGAGGAGCATCCGGAGCTGTCGGCACTCGACCTGAACCAGATGTACACGCAGCGGCCGGATGGCGGGCTGATCGTCGGCGACACGCACTACCGAGGGGCCGATGTGCCTCCGTTCCAGTCGGAGGCGGCGTACGACCTGCTGCTCGAACAGGCGCGGCTGCTGTTCGGCACCGACCGCATCCGGGTCAGGGAGCGGTGGCAGGGCGTCTATGCCTCCGCACCGGACGAGTTCCTCGTCGCCGCGCCGGCCCCCGAAGTGCGCGTGGTCTCGGTGACCACCGGCATCGGGATGACGACCGGCCTCGGCCTCGCGGAGCGGGTGGTCGACGAGCTGTTCTCCTCGGCGTCCGGTGTTCTCGCCACCGCGGGCGCAGCCGGCGCACCCGGCGCGGCGCGCGTGGGCTGAGACCCCACCTCCACCCGTTTCACCTGAACCACCACAGAAGGGCACCGACCATGAGCACTGACGACGGAATCATCACCAGCGAGTTCGACGACTTCGGCCGCGCATCCACCGGGACGGCGGTCGACGAGCACGCCGCCGACGACGCGACCGACGAGGACTGGGAGGACGACGAGGAGTTCAGCGACGACGACCTCGACGACGCCGACGACCTCGACGCAGACCTCGAACTCGTCGTGCTCGACATGGCGGGCACCACCGTCGTCGATGACGGCCTGGTCGAGCGCGCCTTCGAGCGCGCCGCCGACGCGGCGGGCATCGGCAGCACCCCGGAGGAGCGTGAGCAGGCGCTCGACTACGTGCGCGAGACGATGGGCCAGTCCAAGATCGCCGTGTTCCGCGCCCTCACCGACGACGAAGACCAGGCGCAGCACGCCAACGCCCTGTTCGAGTCCGCGTACGGCGAGCTCGCGGCGAGCGAAGGGCTGCGCGCCGTGCCTGGTGCGGAAGACCTCATCCGGCACCTGCGGCAGCTGGGCGTGAAGGTCGCGCTGACCACCGGCTTCTCCCGTCCGACCCAGGATGCCGTGCTGGACGCGCTCGGCTGGCGCGACCTCGCAGACCTCACCCTGAGCCCGGCGGAGGCCGGTCGCGGCCGTCCGTTCCCCGACCTCCCGCTGACGGCACTGCTGCGCACGGGCGGCACGAGCGTGGAGGGCATGGTCGTGGTCGGAGACACGGCGAGCGACATCGCATCCGGGATCGCCGCAGGGGCCGGCCTCGTGGTCGGCGTGCTCACCGGCGCCCACGACGAGGAGACACTGACCGAAGCGGGGGCCGACGCGGTCATCCCGAGCATCGCCGACCTCGCTGAGCTGCTCGGCCTCGACGACACCGCCGGACGATGACCGTGCGGGCGGTGACCCCGCGCGTGGTGGAACCACCAGCGCGCCTGGGGAAAGGGGTCAGCGTCTATCCGTCGGCGACGGCGATGGTGTGGCCGGGGGAGGGTCATCTGCACGAGGCGGTGGCTGTGCCGGGGGTGCGGCTGTCGCCGGGGGACGCTCTGGTCGAGATCGAGCTGGCCACGGTGTGCGGCTCGGACGTGCACACGGTCCTCGGGCACCGGTCGGCGCCGACGCCGCTCATCCTCGGGCACGAGCAGGTGGGCAGGGTGGTCGCGCTCGGCCGCGGCGGAGCGAAGACGATCGACGGTCACCGGGTGAGCCTCGGCGAGAGGATCGTCTGGTCGGTCGCGGTGCCGTGCGGACGGTGCAGCCGGTGCCGTCGCGGCCTGCCGCAGAAATGCGCGAACCTGCAGAAGTACGGTCACGAGCGCATGCGCAGGGGCTGGGAGCTGTCCGGCGGTTTCGCCACACACGGCCACATCCTCGACGGCACCCCGATGGTCGCGGTCCCCGAGGACGTGCCCGCCGAGGTGCTGGCGCCGGCATCGTGCGCCACCGCGACGGTCGCGGCTGCGCTGGAGGCCGCAGCCGGGATCACGCCGCTGGAGGGCGCGCTCGTGCTCGTCGCCGGGGCGGGCATGCTCGGCCTCACGGCGACCGCGATGGCCTCCGACGCCGGCGCGCGCGTCGTGGTCAGCGACCCGATCGCCGAACGCCGGGATGCTGCGCTCGCGTTCGGCGCGGCGGCCGTCACCGACCCCCGGGTCGCCATCGACGCTCCCGGCGGACTCAATGCCGCTCTCGCCGCAGCGGGCGGCCGCGGTGCTGCGCCGACGATCGCGCTGGAACTCTCCGGCGCACCGGCGGCCGTGCGCTCGCTGTTCCACGCCGTGGACGTCGGCGGCGTGCTCGTGCTGGTCGGCTCGGTCTCCCCCGGGCCCGACCTCGCCATCGACCCCGAGCAGCTGGTCCGCCGCCTGCTCACCATCCGCGGCGTCCACAACTACGCCCCTCGCCACCTGGCCGAGGCTGTTCGGTATCTCGCCGGCGCGTGGCAGCGCTACCCGTTCGCGGCGCAGGTGGGAGAGACCTTCCGGCTGGCCGATGTGGATGCGGCGCTCGCCGCGGCGGGACAGCACCCGCGGGTGGGGCTCCGGCCGTAGAGACCAGCCAGGCGTGACCCGCCCGCGATGAGCGGGTCACGCCTGGTGTCCCTGCGTCGTGCAGACGGTCGTTACGAAACCGTGTACGAGATGGGAGCGGTGTGGGTCTCGACCCGGTCGATGATCTGGACGACGGAGCCGACGTAGCCGCCGGTGCTCAGCTCGAACAGCGCATCGGCCGACCAGGTGCCGTCAGCGCCGACCGTCGTTGTCGCGACCGTGCGGCCGGAGGACCCGCGGACCAGCACCGTGGCACCGGCCTCTCCCGTGCCCCGGAACGTCGGAATCGGACCGGACACGGTGCCGCCGGCGACCGGGCTCGTCATCGTGAGGCCGTACGCGATGCGGTAGCTGATCGGGTTGACCGTGAGCGCGCCGCCGATCGAGTGGTGGACGGAGCCGAGGTACTGGCCGGAGGCGAGCTCGACGGTCGACTGTGCCAACCAGTTTCCGCTCGCATCCACGACCGCGCTGGCGATCACGCGACCGCTGTTGCCGCGCACCTCGACGGTGGCGCCGGGGGTGCCGGTGCCGCGGAAGATGGGCATGGTGCTGGCGAGCGTGCCATCGACCGCCGGGCTGGTGACCGCGAATGGCATGGCCGGAACATCCGGCGTGAGCGCGACGGAGTAGCGGAGCGGAGCGGTCGACGAGGATTCGCCGAAGGTGTGCTCGACCACGCCGACATAGCTGCCGGTTCCGAGATCGAGGGTCGACGTCGCCGACCAGGCGCCGGTGGCGTCGACCGTGGCGATCGCGAGGACCTTGCCGCTGCTTCCGCGGACGACGACACTCGCCCCCGGGTGCCCCGTGCCGGAGAACACCGGTCGCGCGACCGTGACGGTCTCGCCGTCGGCAGGGGAGGCGAGGCTGACGGCGGCGACCGGCTTGACGGTGCTGACGCTGTACGCCACCGACGCCGAGCTGACGTCGGATCCCGCGGTCTGCGTCACGGTGGCGGAGTAATCGCCGTCAGCGTGGTCGTTCGCAGCTTCGACCGACCACTGGCCGTCAGCATCCACCAGTGCGCTGCCGTGCAGCGTGCCGTCCTCGGCCTTCACCTCGACGGTGGCGCCGGGGTGTCCCGTGCCGGAGAAGACCGGCTTCGGGGTCGAGACGACCTCGCTGCCTGCCGGCGTCGCGACCGTCACCGGGGTGACGGGCTCCGGTTGCGCGAACGTGGTCGGCATCTTCCAGAACACGCTGCCGACCTGGGTGCTCTCGCTCGGCACGGCCGGGTCGTACGAGACGCCGGTGCAGTCCTGCGGGGCGGTGGCCTTCGAGCTGGAGGCCTGCGGCCAGATCACCAGCTTGTAGTAGCCCGGAGCGTCGAGAGAGAAGCGGCCTTCGTTGACGAGCACAGCGCCCTTGACGCCGGACGGGTGGTTCGCGATGCTCATCAGCTGCGGGATCGGAGTGATCGACGCCGGGGTCCCGTCGTCGCCGCGGACGAACTGGTAGTAGAGGGAGTCCGTCACGTCACAGCCGTTGGTGGCGGAGCGACCGGAATTGATCGCATCGACGTGGAACTTCACGCCGAGCAGGGACTCGGAGCTGTCGGCGGCGACGACGTTGCCCCAGCCGGTCTCCGAGTTCGGGCCGTAGTAGCCGGGGAGGGGCGAGGTGGTCGTGCCCCACGCCTGGATCGGCACCGGACGACCGGTGGATGTGTTCCTGCTGACGTTCTCTACGGCGTGCCGCGTGGTGGTGGTTCCGTCCGCCATCGTGATGCGGATGCCGACCTGGTACGTGGTCGACTGCGCGACCGTCGACACGATTGAGTCGCCGCGGGCGCTGATGGAGAGCACGTCTTCATCGCCGTCCTGGACGGTCTGCACGATCGAGTACACGCTGGCAACGGAGGCCTGAATGGAGGCGACCTTGGTCAGAGCGGTCCACGTGGTCGGCGCGCTGTGAGTGCGGTTCCACTCGATCTTCGACGGGACCGTGCCGGCCTTCACCCGCACGGTGAAGTCGCCGCGCCACTCGTCGTGGCTGGCGACGGTCCGCTCCGACCATCCGAGCATGGTGGTCGGCGCCGAACCCGTCTCCGGGACCGTCGTCGCGCTCGCTGGCGCGGCGAGCCCGACGGACCCGACGGTCAATGCGCCGAACGCTGCGAGAGCGCAGAGCCTCGTGGCTGCTGCGCGTGAATGTGATCTCTTGATTCGCATGGGGGATGCGATTCCTTTCTCTGTTCTCACTGGACACGTCGTGTGACGTGCCACGGAGGGCCAGCCCTAGGGCGCCAGCTTCACACCTGTGGGGCTACCGGGATTTATATTCAAAAGGAAATATCCGATATACGTTCGACGACGCGTGTGCGCCGGAGTGGCCGTCGACGACTGAAAGGGGGGTAGCCTCGATCGTCGCGTGGCCGAAAACTGGTGTCAGGTATGTTTGCGTGACCGAAAGGACGCCCTCCGATGACACGAATCGCGCCATGACGGCGAGCGCATACCTGACCGGCTTCGGCAGCTACCTCCCCGGGGAGCCCGTCGACAACGACGGCATCGCTGCGAGGCTCGGCGGCGACGACCCGGTCACCGAGCGCATCCGCCGTCGGGTGCTGGCCGCGAACGGCATCCGGAAGCGGCACTACGCGCTCGACGAGCACGGCGAGCCGACAGAGCTCAACGAAGAGCTCGCCGTCAAGGCGCTGCAGGCTGCCCTGGACGACCGCGGGATCGCCGCCTCCGACCTCCGGATGCTCGCGACGGCGACAACGATGGGCGACGTACTCGTGCCCGGCTTCGCGTCGATGGTGCACGGCAGGCTCGGCGGGGGACCCATGCAGGTGCTGTCCGCCTCCGGCGTCTGCGCGTCGAGCCTCGCCGCCCTGGATGCTGCGGCGAGCAAGATCCGGCTGGGCGACCATCCACGGGCCGCCGTCGTCGGTTCGGAGCTGCCGAGTCGCAGCCTCCGGCAGCGCCGGTTCGACGGCAAGCGCGCAGGGCTCGACTCGCACTTCCTGCGCTGGATGCTCTCCGACGGCGCCGGGGCGGTGGTGCTGGAGTTCCAGCCGCACCCGAGCAGGCCGTCGCTGCGGCTCGACTGGGTGCGGCAGGTGTCGCTCGCCCACGAGCATCCGGTGTGCATGCGGGCGGGGATGGACGGCACGGAGGCGAGCGTCGGGAGCACCTGGCAGGACGTCAGCGTCCCCGAGGCGGATGCGGCGGGGATGTTCCTGCTGCGGCAGGACGTGAGCGTGCTCGACGAGCTGGCGGAGGCCGGGCTGAAGCAGTTCGAGGAGCTGGTCGATATCGGCCTGGTGGATGTGAAGCACCTCGATCACGTGATCTGCCACTACAGCACCAACGCGTTCAGGGACCTCGCCTTCGACTCCCTGCGCCGCCGCCTGCCCACCCTGGACACCGACCGATGGTTCTCCAACCTGGAGACCCGCGGCAACACCGGCTCCGCCAGCATCTTCATCGCGCTGGAGGAGGCGTGGAGCACCGGACGGTTCGCCGTCGGGGACACCGTGCTTCTCGCCGTGCCGGAGTCCGGCCGGTTCTCTTTCGCCTTCGCCCACCTCACCGTCGTGGGGCCGGGAGCCCCGCAGAACACCAGCACGCAGAACACCACCAAGGAGCAGTGACATGACGACAGCCACAGCCACGCCAGACGCGACCGCCGTCGCCGAATCCCTCTTCACCCGACTGACCGAGGTGTGGGCCGACCTGGAGGAGCGGCTGGACCGGGTCCCCATCCTGAGCAGGCTCGCCGAGGGCACGGTCACCATCGACGACTACAGCAGGCTGCTCTTCAACCTCCGGCAGCAGGTGGTCGACGGGTCGCCGTGGATCTCCCGCGCGGCATCCAGCTTCGACGTCGACCACTTCACCCTGCGGTCGGCGGCGATCCGCCACGCGGAGGAGGAGCACCGCGACTACCTCATGCTGGAACGCGACTACGTGGCGATCGGCGGATCGCTGGACGAGCTGCGCGCCGGCAGGAAGAACCTCGGCTCCGAGGCGCTGTCCGGCTACATGTTCCACTACGCCGACCGACCGAACCCGGTGGGCCTGCTCGGTGCGATGTTCATCATCGAGGGGCTCGGCGCGAAGCGGGCGGCCGGCTGGGCTGCGCGGTTCCAGGAGGTGCTCGGCCTGGCAGACAATCAGGTGCACTTCATGCGCTACCACCAGGATGCGGACGCCGAGCACACCGGGGCGCTGGAGGCGATCCTGACCTCCGGCATCATCGACGACGCTGCGGCGGACGACATCGTGCGCTGCGCGCAGGTGGTCGCCAGGCTGTACGTGCTGCAGCTCGAGGAACTGGATCAGTGACATGCCGGAGGTAGGGCTGTCCGACCCGAGCATGTGGGATGCGATCTCCGCTGACCCGTCCATCCCGCTCGACCGCGCGCTGGTGCGGAAGATCCTGGACGATCAGCGACGGCTGTCCCGGCGCTGGCTCTACCCGGTCGCCCGGGTGCTGTCCCGGGTGATCGTCGCCCTGGTCTCGGTCGTCAAGCGGGTGCTGCCGTTCCGCTGGATGTCGCTCGGCACGATGGATGTGCTCTGCGTCTGGTTCCTGCGCCGGTTCGTCCATCCGGATGCGGTGGAGCTGCTGATCCGGCACTTCGTGGTCGAGACGAACCTCGTGAACTTCCTCATCCGCAACACGCCCGCCGCGATGGATCCGGTGACCCTGCGGCCGGTGACGCTCGCCGGGCTCGGCGACCACGCCGTCGTCGAGCACGACGTGAACGTCTACGACGTGTTCATCGCGCTGGACGGCGTTCCGGTCACCCGGCGCGAACCCCTCGACCTGCAACAGCTGGACATCCCGGCCATCGACCCGGAGCGCGGCCGCCGCCGGCTGCTGCGGCTGGACATCCAGACCGCCCTCTGCTTCATGAACATCCCGTTCTCGATGGCGCTCACCCTGGAGGAGTACCGCAGGGCGATCCACTCCATCCGGTTCGACGACTCGCTCCTTGAACTGCTCGCGGTGGTCTGCGGCGACGACACGTTCCGGCACTGGAAGACGGGCGCGCTCAGCCTGCGCATGGACTCCAACGTGGATGTGCCGCAGGCCGTCTACCTGCACGCCCTCGTCTGCGAGTACGCCCACGCCCGCCTGGTGGAGCTCGCCTGACGGGATCAGACCCGGCTGGGCAGCCGCTTCACGATGTACGGCGCGACCAGGCCGTGCAGGATGATGCTCGAGACCACCGTCAGCACCGCGACATCCCAGACGTCGTCTCCGGCGCCGGTGGGCAGCTTGTTGAACGCCAGCAGGCCGAAGACGATGGATGCGGCTCCGCGCGGCCCGACGAGCCCCACGATCGTGCGGTCGCGCCACGAGATGGATGAGCCGAGCGTGGCCAGGTAGACCGGCACGGCGCGGAACACGGTGAGCGCGAGCAGCGCGACCAGCAGGAGCATCCAGTCGACGCCTCTGACGATCATGTCGGTGGTCATGGCGCCGAGGACGAACCAGACGAAGTTGGTCGCGAGGACGCCGACCTCCTCCACCAGCACGAGTTCGTCGTGCGCGATCGACAGCTGCTCGGTCTTGCGTGTGCGGGTGAAGCGGAACATCACCCCGGCGACGAAGGCGGCGACGAAACCGTTGGCGCCGACGCCGTGGATCGTCGCGATCCCATAGGTAAGGAGCGGGGTGACCAGCATGACGATGCGCACGCCGGTCGGGTTGGCGAAGCCGCGGCCGGACGCCCAGCGGGTGAGCAGACCGATCGCGCCGCCGAGCAGCACGCCGACGAGGATGGCGACGATGGTCGCCGGCACGGCGCCGAAGAACGCGTTGATGAAGTCCTCGACGTTCTTCTCCAGCTCGGTCTCGGTGCTGTGCGACGGCTCCGTGCCGCTGTCCGCGACCTTGATCAGTGTCGGCAGGACCACCGCGATAGCCAGCGACATACCGAAGATCGGCGAGATGAGGCCGTCGTTGTACCCGCTCTCCACGTTGAGGATCTGGCGCACCCTGGCCGGGATCCTCGGAGAGCGGAGCAGCGCCGTCGCCGGCGCGAAGTCGGTCGGCATCACGACGCAGGCGATGACGATGAGCACGAACAGGTTCACGCCGGGCAGCAGCCAGAGCCCGCTGACGACCACGAGCGCGAGCGAGAGCGGGAGCGCGATCAGCACCAGCCGCGCGATCATCTTGCCCTCGCCGCCGAAGACGCCGCCCTTCACCTCGCAGGCATCGACGAACAGCAGCACGGCCAGGATCAGCTCCACCACGTGCTCGGCCACATCGCTGTCGACGGCTTCGACGAACGCCGGGATGTCGATGAGCACCACCAGCGAACCGATCAGGGCCAGCGCCAGCGGCCCGGCGATCCCGCTGCGCTCGAACCGATGAGCGACCAGTGACCACAGCACGATCGCGGCGAACCCCACGAGGATGATGGTCGGCATCCGGGACCCTTCGCTCCGACTCTCGGCCCCGCGGCGCGAGGTGGGACAATTCTGCCCTGTCTGCGACCATGAAGGGATGCTCGACACCTTCTTTCGCCTGCTCGGCGCTGTGCCGGCGCCGCCGGACGCCGAGTACCTCTACGGCGACGACGAGCTCGGCCGGATGCGCGAGCGCAACCTCCGCCGCTACCTCGCCGCCGTGCACGGGACCACCGTGCTGCTCCTCGCCGAGGCGCCGGGCTGGCGCGGCATGACGGTCACCGGCGTCCCGTTCGTCTCCGCGCGCGAGGCCGGAGAGGGCGGGCCCGCCGCGCGCGCCGTTCCCGGGCTGGAGCTGCCCGAGCATCCACAGGCCCTGTGGGAGGCGTCGAGCAGGGTGGTCTGGGCGGCACTCGCGGACTGGCACGGGCCGCTGCCGCTCACCTGGCCGATCTACCCGCACCACCCGTTCGTCGCCGGCGACCCGCGCACCAACCGCACTCCGCGGCCCGCCGAGGTGCGCGACGGAACACCCGTCGCCCTCGAACTGGCCAGGGCGTTCGGCATCCAGACCATCGTCGCCGTCGGCAGGAAGGCGCAGGGCGCGCTCGCAGCGGAGGGGGTGGATGCGCCCGCCGTGCGCCACCCGGCCCAGGGCGGCGCGCGGGCGTTCACCGAGCAGGTGCTGGCATTGAATGCCCGATCCTGAGCGTTCTCACATAAATGCCCGTTTAGGCTTTCCCTCCCGAATACGTGAGGAAGCCCCCGTGTCAGAGACTGCCCCACCCGTCGTCGCCCCCACCCAGGCAGAGCAGCCGTCGCCGCGCCGTCCGAACGCTCCGCAGCGCGGGATCAGCTCGCTGATCTTCGCCAGCCGGTGGCTGCAGGCCCCGCTCTATCTCGGCCTGATCGTCGCTCAGCTGATCTACGTCTACGTCTTCATGGTGGAGCTGTGGCACATCGCCGAGGACGTCATCGCCGACCCGTCGCACATCAAGGAAGCGGACATCATGCTCGCCGTCCTCGGGCTGATCGACGTGGTGATGATCGCGAACCTGCTCATCATGGTGATCATCGGCGGTTACGAGACGTTCGTCTCACGCGTGAACGTGGAGGGACACCCCGATCAGCCCGAGTGGCTGTCGCACGTCAACGCCAACGTGCTCAAGGTGAAGCTGGCGATGGCGATCATCGGCATCTCCTCCATCCACCTGCTGAAGACGTTCATCGCCGTCGCCGATATCGGAGCAGCCAACGGCGGCGTCCTCGGCAGCGAGAAGTACACCAGCGAGGGCGTCTTCTGGCAGGTGGTCATCCACTGCGTCTTCATCCTGTCTGCCGTGGCGCTGGCCTGGATCGACAAGCTGTCGAAGACGAAGTGAGCGGCGTCAGCCGAACGACACGGCTGTCCACGACACGGGCGGCAGCACGACCGTGAGGCGGCCGTCCTCGATCGCCGCCGACGTGTTCGGCGTGAGGCCGACGCGCGTCTGGTTCTCGAGGGTGTTCTTCGCGTAGACGTCGTCGTCGGCCAGCGTGACCGCTTCGTCGATCCGGGATGCGCCGAGGTCGCGCACGTCGATGGTGACGGTCCGGGATGCGGTCTGGTCGCGGTTCACGAGGAACACCGCGCCGGTCGCGGTCTCGTCGTCGAACGTGGCGACGGCATCCACCACCGCTGCATCGCCGTGGACGGCGGTGGCGTAGGTCGGCGAGTCGATGACCGGGCGCAGCACCGTGCCGCGCGCCAGCCTGCTGGTGACCGAGAACGGGAAGAACGTGGTCTGGCGCCAGGCGTCCCCGCCCGGCTCGGTCATGATCGGGGCGATCACGTTAACCAGCTGGGCGAGGGAGGCGGAGGTCACCCTGTCGCTGTTCTTGAGGAGGGTGATCAGCAGGTTGCCGAGCACGACCGCGTCCGCGACGGAATAGACGTCTTCGAGCTGGCGCGGGGCGATGCGCCACTCGTCGTTGATCTCGTCGGAGGCCTGGTGCTCGTCGAGGTACCAGATGTTCCACTCGTCGAACGAGATGTTGATCTTCTTCGTGCTCTTCTTGCGGTATCCGACGTGGTCGGCGGTCGCGACGACCGTGTCGATGAAGTACTGCATGTCCACCGACGAGGCGAGGAACGACCCGAGGTCACCTCCGCGCTCCTGGTAGTAGGCGTGCGCGGAGATGTAGTCGACGTGGTCGTACGCGTGCTCCAGGACGACGCGCTCCCACTCGCCGAAGGTGGGCATCCCGGAGCCGGAGGAGCCGCAGGCGACCAGTTCGAGGTCTTTGTCCGCCATCTTCATCGCCGCGGCGGTCCTGGCGGCGAGCTTGCCGTAGTCGTCGGCCGTGAGGTAGCCGGTCTGCCACTGGCCGTCCATCTCGTTGCCGAGGCACCACATCCGGATGTTGTGCGGTTCGGGCGTTCCGTTGGCGATGCGCTGGTCGCTGAGCGCCGTGCCGGACGGGTGGTTGGCGTATTCGAGCAGGTCGAGCGCCGACTCGATGCCGCGGGTACCGAGGTTGACGGCGAGCATCAGCTCGGAGTTCGTCAGTTTGAGCCAGCGGGAGAACTCGTCGAGTCCCACCTGGTTGGTCTCCAGCGAGTGCCAGGCGAGGTCGCGGCGCACCGGGCGGCTCTCGCGCGGGCCGACGGAGTCCTCCCAGCGGAAGCCGGAGACGAAGTTGCCTCCTGGGTAGCGGACGGTGCTGGTGCCGAGCTCCTTGACGAGGTCGACCACATCCCGCCGGAAGCCGTCGGCGTCGGCGGTCGGGTGGCCGGGCTCGTACAGGCCGTCGTACACGCACCGGCCGAGGTGTTCGACGAAGGCGCCGAAGGTGCGGCGGCGCACGGGGCCGACGGTGTTCGCGCGGTCGAGGATGATCGTGGAGTCAGACATTCGTTGGCTTCCTTCGTCGTAGTACAACGTTTACCTATAACGTTGTAGGAGGACTATCCGACATTCGGGGGCGCCCTGTCAACCCCGGCTCGGAGACGCGCGGTCAGCGGGCGGTCGACTCGCGGGCGACCAGCCGGAACGGCGCCTCGTGCTCCTGGAACGGAGTGGTGTCGCCGCCGATCCGCGCCAGCAGCAGGCGCACGGCCGTCTCCGCGATGTCGTCGCGGCCGGGCTCGATCGACGACAGGGTCGGGATGGAGTACCTCGTCTCGTCGAGGTCGTCGAAGCCGATCACCGCCACGTCGTCCGGGATGCGGAACCCGCGGTCCTCGATGGCGCGCATCGCGCCGAACGCCAGCGAGTCATTGAAGGCCACGACGCCGTCCACGTCGAAGCCGGTCTCGAGGAACGTCCGCACGGCGCGCGCGCCGTCGACCCTGCGCCACTCCCCGGCCTCGAGCACCAGCTCGTCGCGGTACTCCACCCCGGCCGCCTCCAGCGCCTCCCGGTACCCGGCCAGCCGCAACCCGGCCGAACCCACGACCTCCCCGGGATGCGCGCCCAGCGCGACGATCCGGCGACGCCCGAGCGACAGCAGGTGCTCCGTGGCCGCCCGGGATGCCGCGACGTTCATCATCGTGACGTGGTCGGCTGGACCGTGGAAGATTCGCTCGCCCAGCAGCACGATCGGGGTTGGCACGTCGACGAGGGCGGCGTCCTCCTGGCCGAGGCCGGCGACGCTGAACAGGATGCCGTCCGCCATCCGCATCTGCGGGCCGCGCAAGATCGCGAGCTCCCTGTCGCGGTCGCCCCCGCTCTGCTGGATGAACACCGCGACCTCGTGTTTGGCGGCTTCGCGCATCACGGAGTCGGCGAGCTCGGCGAAGTACGGGTTCTTGAGGTCGGGGATCACGAGGCTGATCACGCCCGTGCGCCCGGAGCGCAGGCCGCGCGCCGACAGGTTGGGCTGGTAGCCGAGCTCGGCGATGGCGGCGTCGACGGCCGCCCGCGTTGCGTCGCTGATGTACGCGTAGCCGTTGATCACGTTCGAGACGGTCTTGATGGACACGCCGGCCGCCGCAGCCACCTCGCGGAGCGTCACGGCCACAGTCGAATCCTTCCCGAGCCACCCCGGAGCGGTCCCCTGGAATGCTACAACGGCGCGGGCGCGACGGAGGGGCGGCAGAGGGCGGCGGGGAGCGCGATCAGTGGATGCGCGCCGGATCGGCCGCGAGGCCGCTCGCGTCCAGCTCCTCCCAGAGCGCATCCGGGATGGTCGCCGCGTACCGCTCCGCCGTGCTCCGCACGTGGGACGCGGTGCGCATCCCGGTCACCACGGAGACGACGGCCGGGTGCCGCAGGGGATACTGGACGGCCGCCTCCGGCAGGCTCACGCCGTGCCGCGCGCACACCTCCGCCAGCGCCTCCGCGCGTTCGACGACGGCCGCCGGGGCCGTTCCGTAGTCGAAGTGCGCGGCCCTGTCGACGGTCGGGCTGCTCAGCAGGCCGGAGTTGTAGACCGCCGCAGCGACCACGGACACCCTGCGGCGCAGCGCCGCGGGAAGGAGGTCGGTCAGCGCAGACTGGTCGAGGAGGGTGAACCTGCCGGCGACCATCACCACATCCACGTCGGTCTGCTCGACGAACGCCGTCAGCATCGCCGACTGGTTCATCCCGGCCCCGATGGCGCGCACGACGCCCTGGTCGCGGAGTTCGACGAGTGCCCCGATGCCGGTGGTCGACGCCTCCGGCCAGTGGTCGTCCGGGTCGTGCAGGTACGCAATGTCGAGGTGGTCCGTTCCGAGGCGTTCGAGCGACGACTCGACCGAGCGGAGGATGCCGTCTCTGCTGAAGTCCCAGACGCGCCTGCGGTCGGCGGGCACGACGAACCCGTCGTCGTCGAGCCGGTCGGCGGTCTCCGGGCTGTCGACGAGCAGCCTGCCCACCTTCGACGAGAGCACGAGCTCGTCACGGCTCGCGTCGTTCGCGCGCAGCGCGGCACCGAGCCGCCGCTCCGACAGCCCGAGCCCGTAGTGCGGGGCCGTGTCGAAGTACCGGATGCCGGCGCCGAGCGCTGTGGCGACCGCACTCTCGGTCTCCTCGTCCGTGGTCTCGCGGAAGAGGTTGCCGAACTGGGCGGCGCCGAGGCCGAGTTCCGTCACCGCTGCTCCCGTGCGCAGGGTGCGCGCCGGGATGCTCGTTCGTGGATTCATCGCTTCTCCATGACCGTGATGATAACTCAGCATACGTATTATGTTTGCGGACATTCTGATCTAAGCTGTGGTCGCCGCATCCCGCCAGGGGTCGAAGCGGCGCGACGAGGCGTAAACGCAGAGAAGAGGAGCAGTCGGCGATGTTGGCGGCAGAGTACACAGGGGCACGAACGATCACGGTCGAGGAGCGCGAGCCGGCGGCTCTGCGCGACGGGGAGGTCAGGATCGCCGTCGCGTACGTCGGCATCTGCGGCACAGACCTGCACGTCTACCACGGCGACATGGATGCGCGGGTGACCACCCCGGCGACCATCGGCCACGAGATGTCCGGCACCATCGCCGAGCTCGGCCCTGGCGTCGACGGCTGGGCGGTCGGCGACCTCGTCACCGTGATGCCACTCGACTGGGACGGCACCTGCCCGGCCTGCCTCGCCGGAAACCAGCACATCTGCCAGAACCTCGACTTCATCGGGATCGACAGCCCCGGAGCGCTCCAGCAGTACTGGAACGTGCCGGCCCGCACCCTCGTCCGGCTCCCGGATGGCGTGTCGCTGCGGGATGCCGCGCTCGTCGAGCCGGTCGCGGTGGCCGTGCACGACGTCCGTCGCTCCGGCGCGGGCGCTGGGGACAAGGTCGTCGTGATCGGCGCAGGACCCATCGGCGTGCTCATCGCGACGGTGGCGACCGCATCCGGGGCCGAGGTGGTGATCGCGGAGATCGACGCGAACCGCAGGGCGGCCGCCGAGGACATGGGGCTGCGCACCATCGACCCGTCCGGGGTCGACCAGGTGGCGTGGGTCAACGAGTGGACCGGGGATGCGGGCGCCGACGTGGTTTTCGAGGTCTCCGGCGCCGCGGCCGCCGTGCTCGGCGCGACCGGGCTGGCGAAGGTGCGCGGCACCGTGGTCCTGGTCGCGATCCACTCGCAGCCGAGGCCGCTCGACCTGCACCGCGTGTTCTGGCGCGAGCTCACCATCCTGGGCGCACGGGTCTACGAGCGGCAGGACTTCGAGCGCGCGGTCGAGCTGGTGGCCGGTGGCACCATTCCGGCTGGGAAGCTCATCACGCGCGTGGTCGCGCTGGCCGGGGTCGCGGCAGCGTTCGAAGCGCTTGAAGCTGGCCAGGCCATGAAGCTGCTGGTGGAGGTCGGAGCATGAACCCGTTCGATCTGACCGGGAGGCTGGCCGTCGTCACGGGCGCGAAGCGCGGGATCGGGTTCGCCATGGCCGAGGCGCTCGCCGCGGCGGGGGCCGACATCGTCGGCGTCTCTGCGACGCTCGACCCGGAGGCGTCTGCGATCGCCGACCGGGTGCGCGGGATGGGGCGCTCCTTCACCGGGCACAGGGTCGACTTCGCGGACAGGGCGCAGGTCGCGGCGTTCGCCGACGGACTGGTCGCCGGGGATCGCACGGTGGACATCCTGGTCAACAACGCGGGCGTCATCCGCCGCGCGCCCGCCGCCGAGCATCCGATGGAGTGGTTCGACGAGGTGCTGGAGGTGGACCTGACGAGCGGCTTCCTGCTCAGCCAGGTGCTCGGGCGCCGGATGCTCGACGGCGGCCGGGGGCGCGTCATCTTCACCGCGTCGCTGCTCTCGTTCCAGGGCGGCATCAACGTGCCGGGCTATGCGGCGGCGAAGTCCGGTGTCGCCGGGCTCGTGCGTGCACTCTCCAACGAGTGGGCGGGGAGGGGTGTGACCGTCAACGGCATCGCGCCCGGCTACATCGCGACGGACAACACCCAGGCCCTGCAGGACGACGAGCAGCGGTCGCGCTCGATCATCGAGCGCATCCCCGCGGGTCGCTGGGGCGCTGCGGAGGACGTGGCGGGGGCCGCCGTGTTCCTCGCCTCCGACGCTGCGGCGTACGTCACGGGCGCCATTCTGCCCGTCGACGGGGGCTGGCTCGGCCGGTAGGCGATTGCCTCTTGGCAAACATCATACGTATGCTCTATGCTCGCACTACGCCTCCTCGGCGTCGTCAACGAAGTCGACAAGACAAGGACATCTCATGGTCGGAATCCACACTGTGGTGCGTTCGAGCCGAAGGCCCGCGCTGACGGTGGCAGCGATCGGAGCCGCAGCGGCACTGATCGCCCTCACCGGTTGCAGCACCGGCGGAAGCACCACGAACGGTTCATACGGCTTTCCCGAAGCCAAGCAGGACACCTCCTCGACGATCACCGTCTGGGTGGACGCGGACCGCCAGTCCGCTGCGAAGGCCTTCGAGAAGGCCAATCCCGAAACGAAGATCAAGGTCGTCACGTACGACGGATCGGCGAACGGCTCCAACTCGTTCCGCACGAAGATGCAACTCTTCGACAGGGCGGGCAGCGGCTGGCCGGACGTCGTCTTCTCCAGCCAGAACAGCGACGCATCCTGGGCCAGCCAGAAGTCGGGAGGCAAACAGGCCTTCGCCGCTGTGCTCGACAAGGGGCTCGTCCCCAGCGACACGCTGAGCAAGTTCACCGGAGGGGCCCTGAACCCCTGCACCGTCGAGGGCAAGGTCTACTGCCTCCGCAACGACCTCGCGCAGGCGGTGCTGTGGTTCGACAAGTCCCTGATGGACCAGTTCGGCTACACGGTCCCCACCACCTGGGAGGAGTACCAGGCCCTCGGCGAGAAGGTGGCCAAGGAGCACCCCGGCTACATCGTCGGCACGGCGGGCGACGCCTGGACCCCCGAGGTCTTCATGTGGGCGAGCAAGTGCCAGGCGAACGACGTGACCGGTCCCAAAGCCGTCACGGTCAAGACGGACAGCGAGGAGTGCAAGCGGGCGGCATCGATGCTCGACACGCTCCGCGAGAACAAGACCGTCCCCGTCGTGAGCGTCTTCACCCCGGAGTTCGTCAAGAACTACAGCGGCAAGGTCCTGATGATGCCCGGCCCGGCCTGGTACGCGGGCGCCATCTTCAACAACGCACAGTCGCTGAACGTGCCGGCCGGACAGCTCGGCGTCGCAGAGCCGCCCACCTGGAAGGGTGAGGACAAGGCGGTCACCGGAAACGTCGGAGGCGGCACCTGGTTCATCTCCAGCCACTCGAAGAACCTGAAGGCGGCCGCGAAGTTCGCGGAGTTCGTCACCACGGCGGACGACTACCAGGTCGCCCTCGCCCCCGGATACCCGGCGTACGCGCCGGCCGCGGAGAAGTGGATCGCCAAGCAGGAGTCGAGCAAGTACTTCGCGACGCCGCTCAAGCCCATCGTGACCGCCGCCTCCCAGGTCTGGGACGGCTGGGGCTACCCGGTCTTCAGCCAGGAAGCCGTCTGGGCGAAGACCATGACCCCGGCCATCACCGGAGGCAAGTCCATCGTGGACCTGCTGCCGACCTGGCAGACGGCCATCGAGAACCAGGCCAAGGTCGACGGATACACGGTGAACTGACATGACACTCGCTCCCCCGAGCGACCAGCTGACCGTCGGCGCCTCCGGGCGCCGGCGGTCAGCCCGGCCAGGCGGCCGGGCACCTGGGCGCACCCCGATCGGCTACGTCTTCATCTCGCTCTACGCACTGCTCACGATCGCCTTCGGCGTCCTCCCGGCGCTCTATGCGGTGCTCCTGGCCTTCACCACGGCCGACGGCGGATTCGCCGGGTTCCAGAACTTCGTGACGGTGGTCACAGACTTCCGGTTCTGGCCCGCCGTGCTCCACGTCACGGTCTACCTCGTGATCTGGCTGATCAGCCTCGTGATCTTCGTGGTCGTGCTCGCGCTGATCGTCCACTCGCTCCGCGCGCGCTGGGCCGCCACCTCCCTGCGCTTCATCTACTACCTGCCCGGCGCGCTCGCCGGAGCGTCGAGCGTCCTGCTCTGGCTCTTCGTGCTCGACCCCACCGCCAGCCCGGTCAGCGGCATCCTCCGCTTCCTGGGGCTGAACAGCTTCGTCGAGGTGATCCAGCCGGGAAACCTGCCGGCGATCTTCGCGATCATCGCGTTCTGGACGGGTGCAGGCGGCTGGATCGTCATCATGTACGGCGCGCTGAACAACATCAGCACCGACATCCTCGAGGCGGCCAGGATCGACGGAGCGAACGCGTTCCAGATCGCCCTGCGCATCCAGTTGCCGATGCTCCGCAAGTGGATCGCGTACATGGGCGTCATGTCGCTGGCCGCCGGCACCCAGCTCTTCGTCGAGCCGCAGCTGCTCAGTCAGGCCAGCAACGCGATCGTCCCCAACGACTACTCGCTCAACCAGCTCGCGTACCAATACGCCTTCCAGCAGAACGACTTCAACGGCGCCGCCGCGATCTCGCTCATCCTGCTGGTCGTCGCGCTGCTCCTCTCGTGGGTGTTCGTCACCCGCGGCGGCCTCTTCGAGAAGGAATGACCATGACAGCACTCCCGAGCGAACGCCGCGGACTGGGCTCGGCCCTCCGCGGCTGGAGCGGGCGCTCCATCGCGGCCGTCGTCCTCGCCGTCTTCGTCCTGTTCTTCGCCATCCCGATCGTGTGGCTGCTGTTCGCCGTGACCAAGTCGTCGAAGGCGCTCATCCTGTCCAACCCGTTCGCGCTCGGCTCGTGGTCGGACTTCGTCGCCAACTGGAACCAGCTGTTCGCCTTCCAGGGCGGCGCGGTGACGACGTGGATCGGCAACTCGGCCATGTACTCGATCGGCGCCCTGGTCATCACCCTCATCGTCAGCGTCCCGGCCGGATACGCGCTCGCGCTCACCGAGTTCCGGCTGCGCAAGGCGATGCTCGTGCTGACCCTGGTGGTCATGCTCATCCCGAGCACCGCGCTCGTGCTCCCGATCTTCCTCGAACTCAACGCGGTCGGTCTGATCGGCAGCCCGCTGTCCGTGATCCTGCCGATGTCGTTCTTCCCGTTCGGGGTCTACCTCACGTACATCTACTTCTCCACGAGCATCCCGAGGGATCTGCTCGCCGCCGCCCGCATCGATGGATGCTCGGAGCTGCAGGTGTTCACCAGGGTGGCTCTGCCGCTGGCGGCGCCGATCGTCGCGCTGGTCGCGTTCTTCAGCTTCGTGCAGAACTGGAACAACTTCTTCCTGCCGTTCGTGATGCTGCCGTCGAGTGACGGATACCCCGTGCAGGTCGGGCTCACCTCGCTGCTCTCGGCCACCCCGGCCTTCAACCCGAGCTCGGCCGGCTCGGACTCGGTGCAGCTGCCGACCCTGGCGCTCGCGACCATCGTGTCGATCCTGCCCGTCCTGATCGTGTTCCTCTTCTCCCAGCGATTCCTCGTCTCTGGCATGACGGCGGGAGGAACCAAGGAATGACCGCGCCAGAAATCAAGGAGTACCACCGATGAAGATCACCGGATATCGCAGCCTCTCGACCGTCCACGACTGGGGGAGGGTCACCGGCGACGTCAACGGCGTGCAGAGCGGGAACACCACACCCGTCCCCGTCCTCATCATCGAGACGGACGCGGGCATCGAGGGTGTCGGCCTCGGGGCGCACAGCGACATCGCCCGCGTGTTCCCCGCCGTCGAGGGAGAGGACCCCCGCTCGGTGGTCGCCCTCTACGACCGGATGCTCGACTGGGTGTTCAAAGCCGGTCACTCTGGCTCGACCTTCGGCACGATCGGCGCCATCGACATGGCCCTCTGGGACCTCAAGGCGAAGGCGGCCGACGAACCGCTCTGGCGGATGCTCGGCGCGCGCGAGCGGTTCGTGCCCGGCTACGCCTCCGGCCTGGAGTACGGCCTGTCCGACGAGGAGGTCGCCGCTCTCTACGAGCAGTTCGCCGACCGCGGCTTCAAGGCAGGCAAGCTCAAGGGCGGCCGTGACCTCGACCGCGACCTGCCCCGCCTGGAGATCCTGCGGGACACGCTCAGCCGCAACTCCCGTAGGCCGGCCATCATGTTCGACGTGAACGAGTCGTGGAACCACGCGCAGGCCGCGCGGTTCCTGTCGGCGATCGAGGAGCGTATGGACCTCACCTGGGTGGAGGAGCCGCTGCGGCGCTGGGACGCGGCCGGGATGGCGGCGCTCCGCGGCAAAGTCCGCGCGGCGATCGCCAGCGGCGAGAACCTCACCGGGCTGGAACAGTACCGGCCGCTGCTCGACGCGAACGCCGTCGACATCGTGCAGGTGGGCAACGTGTGGGGCATCACGCACCTGCTCCGCGTCGCGACGCTGGCGCACGGACGGGATCTGCCGGTGAGCCCGGTCGCGTACAACGCGAACCCGGCCGCGCACGCCGCCGCGGCCATCCCGAACCTGCTGACCCACGAGGTGCAGGATCTGCACTTCCCGGTCGGCCTGGACGTCGATCAGGAGTTCGACGACGGCGGGATCGTGCTGGGCGACCGGCCGGGCATCGGGATCATCGTCGACGAGGCGCTGCTGACGTCCTCCGTTCCGAGCCCTGTGCTCTCGTCGGCGTCCGGTCCGCACATCCGGCCCGAACGGGCAGCGCTGCGGCTCGTCGCCGAACCGGACGTGATCGACGTGCCGGTGAACCCGCTGAGGCCGGTCTCGTGAGCGGCGTGCCGGAGCGCAGGGCGTTCGTGGTCGGGGTTCGGCCGGAGAAGCGCGAGGAGTACCTCCAGCTGCACCGCGCCGTGTGGCCGGGCGTCGAGGCGAAACTGACGGAGTGCGGCATCCGCAACTACAGCATCTTCCTCTTCGGAGACACGCTGTTCGCGTACTACGAGTACGTCGGGGACGACCACGACGCCGATATGGAGCGCATCGCCGCCGATCCCGTCTCGCAGGAGTGGTGGACGCACACCGACCCGTGCCAGGTGAGGATCGCGGAGGAGCGCACCGAGGGCGCACTGTGGCAGCCCATCGACGAGATCTGGCACCTCGCGTGAGCGGTCGCATCGACGCGCACGTGCACCTGTGGGATCGGGCGACCGACCCGCAGGACTGGATCGACCCGCAGACGATGCAGGCCATCGACCGCGACTTCGGTGCGGACGAGCTGACCGCCATGCTCGCGAGCACGGGAGTGCGGAGCGCGATCGTCGTGCAGGCGAGCAACAGCCTGGACGAGAGCGTCCGGCTTGCACGGCTCGCCTCGCCCGCCATCGCGGGACTCGTCGCCTGGGCGGACCTGACGGGCGACGTCCGGGAGCAGCTCGACCGCATCCGGATGGGCGGTGCAACCCGCGTGGTCGGGATCAGGCACCTCGCGCACATCGACCCGGACCCGGAGTGGCTGTCGCGCGAGGAGGTCGGCCGGGGGATGGCCGCCCTCGAATCCGAGCGGCTGAACTTCGACCTCGTGGTGCGCGACTGGCAGCTGGGCCAGGCGGCCCGGCTGGCCGAGCGGCACGACGGGATGCGGTTCGTGCTCGACCACCTCGGCGGCCCTCCTGCTCCGGGAGGCGACCTCGGCGAGTGGGCCGCCGGGCTGCGCGAGCTGGCCCGGCGTCCGAACGTGACGGCGAAGCTGTCCGGGCTCAGTTCCGGGCTCGTGGCAGGATCCTGGACGGCGCGCGACCTCGCTCCGGTGGTCGATGTCGCGCTCGACGCCTTCGGCCCTTCCCGGCTGATGTATGGCTCCGACTGGCCGCTCGCCGAGCTCGGCGGGGGAGCCCCGGCGTGGATCGCCGCGGTGGAGACCCTCCTCGACGGTCTCTCCGCCGCGGAGCGCGACCGCGTGTTCGGTGGGACGGCGCGGGAGGCCTACTCGCTCGGCTGAGCGCGCTGCGCCTTCTGGCCCGGCTGCCCTTTGCCCGGCTGCCCTTTGCCCGGCTGCCCTTTCTGGCTCGCCCTGCTGCGCGGTGCGTGGTCGGGAAGGCGGCGGCGCTCCCACGAGATGTGGATGTGGTCGTGCATCGCCTTCTGCGCTCCCTGGACGTCTTTGCGCTCGATCGCCTCGACGATGGCCGCGTGCTCATCCAGGGTCAGCGCCACAGCATCCGGGGGGTTGATGCCCTGGTATCGGCTGGACTCGACGGCGCGCTTGTAGAGGTGCTTGGCGATGTTCTCCGCCAGCCGGTTCCCCGAGATCTCCATCAGCGCGTAGTGGAAGACCACGTCGGCCTGACGGAACGAGTCCGTCTCGGACTCGCTCTCGCGCATCGCCGTGAGCGCGTTGTTCAGCCGGCGCAGCTCCTCGGAGGTGTGCGTCTCCGCGACGGCGCCGGCCATCGCGGATTCCAGGCTCGCCCGCACCACGGTCAGCTCGTCCAGCACGCCGACGCTCTCGTCGTTGTCGATCAGCGCGGACAGCACCACGGGATCGAGCATGTTCCAGTACCCGGGAGCGAGCACCTGCGTGCCCCGCCCCTGGGAGACGATCACGAGGCCCTTCTCCTCCAGCCGCTTGACCGATTCGCGCAGCACCGTGCGGCTCACGCCGAAGTGCTCGCTGAGCGGTCCCTCGGGCGGCAGGAGGTCGCCCTCGTTGAGCTGTCCTGTGACGATCAGCTCGACCAGCTCGGCGACCACGGCCACGCCGAGCCGGGCGGCGGGGAGTCGCTGCGGGATGAGGCGGGCCGCCGAATGTGAGTCAAGCGCCATACGTATGACCTTAGCTCGCCTGTCCGGCCGGCGGGGGTTGACATTGCCTTAGTCCACGCCGTATATTCCTCAAGGAATAATCAGCCAGGAATACCAAGGATCCCACCACACATGCCCCCCACCACCACGCTCACGCCGCTCGGCGTCGCAGCCCTCGCGCTGCTCGTCGAGCGACCGATGCATCCGTACGAGATGTACCAGACTCTGGTGCAGCGCTCGGAGGAACGCGTGGTCAAGGTGCGGCCCGGTTCGCTGTACCACACCGTCGACCGGCTCGCCGGGCAGGGGCTGGTGCGTGCGATCGGAACAGAGCGCGAAGGCAACAGGCCGGAGCGCACCACGTACGAGATCACCGAGAACGGCTATCTCGTGCTCACCGAACGGGTCGCGGAAATCCTCGCGACGCCCATCAACGAATACCCGGAGTTCCCGCTCGCCCTGGGCGAGTCGCACAACCTTCCCGTCGAGTCCGTCATCCAGCTCCTTCGCAACAGGGTCGCGCTCATCCGCGCCGACCTGGCGGCGATGGATGCGGGGATCGCCGACCTGGAGGCCAAGCGGCTGCCGCGCAAGTACTGGATCAACGTGCAGTACAGCAGGGCCATCAGCGAGGTCGAAGCGACCTGGCTGGAATCCCTCATCGACGACCTCGTATCAGGCGAACTGTCCTGGTCCGAGGAGAAGCATCACTGACAGGAACACTTCCATGGAAAAAGAACTGAAGCCGTGGCCCGCACTGTGGGCCCTGGTCATCGGCTTCTTCATGATCCTCATCGACACGACCATCGTGTCGGTCGCCAACCCGGCGATCATGAAGGGCCTCGACCTCGGCACCGACTACAACGCGGTCATCTGGGTGACCAGCGCCTACCTCCTCGCATACGCCGTCCCTCTGCTCATTACCGGTCGTCTCGGTGACCGCTTCGGCCCGAAGAACCTCTACCTCATCGGCCTCGTGATCTTCACGCTCGCCTCCGCCTGGTGCGGCTTCTCCGGTGTCATGCCGGGCGGCGGCATCGGGATGCTCATCACGGCCAGGGTCGTGCAGGGTCTCGGCGCGGCGCTGATGACGCCGCAGACGATGGCCGTCATCACCCGCATCTTCCCGCCGGACCGCCGCGGTGCGGCGATGGGGCTGTGGGGCGCCGTCGCCGGTGTCGCCACCCTGATCGGCCCGCTGCTCGGCGGCGTGCTCGTCGACGGCCTCGGCTGGGAGTGGATCTTCTTCATCAACGTGCCCGTGGGCGTCGTCGCGTTCATCCTGGCCGCCCGGCTCGTGCCGAAGCTGCCGACGCACTCGCACAGCTTCGACATCCTCGGCGTCGTCCTGAGCGGCGTCGGCATGTTCCTGCTGGTGTTCGGCATCCAGGAGGGCGGCACGTACGACTGGGGCACCATCACCGGCCCGATCACGGTCTGGGGCCTGATTATCTCGGGCATCGTCGTGCTGATCGCGTTCGTCGTCTGGCAGGCGTTCAACAAGAAGGAGCCGCTGCTGCCGCTGAAGCTGTTCCGCGACCGCAACTTCTCGCTCTCGAATGCGGCGATCACCACCGTCGGCTTCGCGGTGACCTGCATGGCGCTGCCCCTGGTGTTCTACTTCCAGACGGTCCGCGGTCTGACCCCGACCCAGTCGGCTCTGATGCTCGCCCCGATGGCGGTCTTCTCCGGTGTGCTCGCGCCGTTCGTCGGCAAGCTGATCGACCGGATCAACCCGCGCTACTTCGCCACCACCGGACTCGTGTTGTTCGCGCTGTCGCTGTTCTGGTATTCGCGCCTGCTGACACCGGATGTGTCGATCTGGTGGCTGCTCGCACCGAGCGCCACGCTCGGCATCGCGATGTCGGGGGTCTGGGGTCCGATCTCCACGACCGTCACCCGCAACCTGCCGATGAACCAGGCCGGCGCCGGTTCCGGCGTGTACAACACGACCCGCCAGATCGGCGCGGTGCTGGGCAGCGCATCCATCGCCGCCCTCATCTCGAGCCGCCTCGCCGTCGACCTGCCCAAGGCGCCGGGCGGAACGCCGACCGAGGCTGGTGCGGGAACCGAGCTTCCGACCTTCCTGCACGCCGGGTTCACCCAGGCCATGTCGGAGGCGCTGCTGCTGCCGGCGATCGTCGCATTCCTCGGTGCGCTCATCGTCGTGTGGTGGGAGCGGCCCAAGCCGCCGGCGTGGGGTCCGGGAGCCGCTGCTGCGGCCGGCGCGGCCGGCGAGGCTCCTGCTCCTGTCGGCGCTGCATCGCACGGCTCGCACGCCGCGCCGGTGCCGGTGGATGCCGTCCAGCACGGCTCGCACGCCGCGGACGTCCCTCCCGTGACCGGCCTCGCCTCCGGCGAGGAACCGCCGCACGGAGCGCACGCAGCGCCCGTCGTCGACTGACGCCGACCGCGCATCCCGCAGCCGCTCGCCCCACGCCGGGGCGGGCGGTTGCGCCGTTAACGGGTCAGGCGACGACGCGCACGGCGTTGGCCCACGGGTCGTCGAACGCCACGGAGCGCCCGTCGTCGCGGGTCTGCACGCCGTAGTGCCGCATCCGCTCGGTGAGTTCGCCGAGGTCGTCGGCGGTGGGCACGTGGATCTCGACCTCGCCGAGTCCGAGTGCGAGGCGTCGGGGGCCAGCGCCCCTGCTGTTCCAGGTGTTCATGGCCATGTGGTGGTGGTAGCCGCCCGCGCTGACGAACAGCGCCTGGTCGCCCAGCGTCGCCGTCGCCTCGAAGCCGAGGCGGTCGACGTAGAACGCGCGAGCGGAGGCCACATCCCCGACCGAGAGGTGCACGTGGCCGACGACCGCGTCGCCGATGCGCTCGTCTCCTGCCGCGTCGGCCAGAGTCGCAGCACGCTCGGTGAGGTGCTCGCCGAGGAAGCCGTTGGGGTCGAGGTAGAGGGTCGCCATCTCGACCTGGCCGTGGGTCCAGCTCCACTGGCTGCGGTCGCGGTCCCAGTACAGCTCGACGCCGTTGCCCTCCGGGTCGGTGAAGTAGAAGGCCTTGCTGACGAGGTGGTCGGCGCTGCCGGTGAACGTGCCCGGCGCGCGGCGGGCGACCGAGTACACGGCGGCGGCGAGCGTCTCCTCCGTGTCGAACAGGATGGCCGTGTGGAACAGCCCGGCGTCGCGCGGCCCTGCGTGGCGCAGCTCGGGGGCGTGCTCCAGGATCACGACGGGGGTGCTGCCGCGTCCCAGGATGGTCCTGCCGCCCTCCTGTGCGAGCACGCTCAGGGTCACGGCGTCGCGGTAGTAGGTGGTCATGGCGTCGAGGTCGGCGACGCGGAGCGTCACCGCACCCATCGCGGAGTCGGCGGGAAGGAGGTCGGTCATGGCGTTCTACAACGCTGGCGGGCCTGAATATATTTCAGAACTTCACTCCCCGGGGCGCGGTCGCTCCCACAGTCGTCGGTAGTCCTCGGCCAGGATCGAGCGGGCCGACTCCGGCGTCAGCGCCGGGTGCCGCCCGACGAGGTGAGCGGCCAGGCCGTCGATCAATGCCCGCATCCGGTCGGCCTCCCGCTGGATGCGCGCGGCGGCAACGTCGTCCGGAGCGCTCGCCGCCACCACCTGCCGGATGAGGTCGAGCATCGCGGCGTCGGACTCGCGCTTCACCGGCGCGAGCTGGTCGTCGGCGATGGCCGCCCCGGCGAAGACCAGCCACACCTCCATCTCCTCCCTCGGTCGTCGTCGAGGGGCAGGAACTGCTCCAGCAGGGCGAGCCCGTCCGGTCCGGCGTCACCGGCGTCCGCGATGATGCTCTGGATGCGGCCGGTGGCGCGCTCGATGACGAGTCGCATGGCGAAGGCGACGGCCTCCGGCTGCCGCGGGAAGTAGTGCCGCAGCGAGCCGAGGGCCATCCCGGCCTCCGCGGCGACGGTGCGCGTGCTCACGGCGTTGATGCCGTCGCGCCGGATGATGCGCCAGACGGCCTCACCGATGTCGCGGCGGCGTTCGTCCGGGGTCTCTGTGGTCCGCATGACCCCACTCTAGTACAAATGTGCTAGACATGGACCCATGCTCGTCTTCGTCATCATCGCCTGCGAGATCCTGTTCTGGGTCTTCCTGCTCGGCGGCCTGCTCGCCCGCTACGCCCTGCGCCGTCGCCGACTCGGCTCCGTGCTCCTGGTGCTCGTGCCCGTCGCCGACCTGGTGCTGCTCGCCGCGACCGTCGCCGACCTCGCCGGAGGCGCGACCGCCGAGTGGGCGCACGGGCTCGCCGCCGCATACCTCGGCTTCTCCGTGGCCTTCGGGCACGGCATCATCAGCCGCATGGATGCGCGGTTCGCCCACCGCTACGACGGCGCCCCGGCGCCGGAGCGCATCCCGAAAGGCGGCCGGCGGCGCGTGCTGCACGAGTGGAAGGTGTTCGGTCAGACCGTCATCGCCTGGGCGATCGCCTGCGCCCTGCTGCTCGCCGCGATCCTGGTGGTCGGCGACGAGGCCCGCACCGCCGCGCTCAGCGCCTGGCTGGGCACGCTGACGCTGATCCTCGGCATCGCGGCGATCTGGCCGATCAGCTACACC
The DNA here is from genome assembly GCF_051161895.1 of Leifsonia araucanica. Taxonomy (NCBI): domain Bacteria; kingdom Bacillati; phylum Actinomycetota; class Actinomycetes; order Micrococcales; family Microbacteriaceae; genus Leifsonia; species Leifsonia araucanica. Next base: position 2,375,097 of record NZ_JBMBTW010000002.1, on the reverse strand, counting down.
ATCTGGCCGGGCGCGGATGAGCAGAAGCGCACGGGCCAGCCTGCGCGCTGACGCAGGCGGACGTCAGGTCTCGATCGCGCCGCCGGTCTCCTGCAGGTAGCGCCGCAGCGTCAGTTCCGGCTCGGCCGCCTGCCTGCGGCGGTACTCGGCGAAGTCCAGCTGGTCGCGCAGCGACGCCCCTGCGCGCATCCGCTGCGACTGCTCGCCCTCCACCGACTGGATGCGCACCGCCGTCGCCACCAGCTCCTCGCGCCGGTCCCGCCCCACCACCAGCACGCCGTCGTCGTCCGCGACGATCCAGTCGCCTGCACCGACGGGCACGCCGTCGAGGTACGCGCTCCGCATCGCCCGGCCGGCGGGCGGCACCCGCCGCGGTCCGAACGGGTATGCACCGAGGCTGAACACCGGCAGCCCGATCTCGCGAAGTTGCGCGGTGTCGCGGTGGCGTCCCCAGATGACCGCTCCGCGCATCCCGGCCTCCCGGGCTTCGAGGAGCATGAGGTCGCCGACGCAGGCCTCGTCGTGCCGGCCGCCGTTGTCGACCACGAGCACAGCGCCGGGCGGGGCGTCGTCGATGGCCTCGAGCAGCACGTCCACGCTGCCGAGGTGCGTGACGGGGGCCGCCGGTCCGGCGAACGCCGTGCCGGGCAGCAGCGGGAGCAGGGCCGCCGGGGCGGCGGAGACCCGGATTCCGAGCCGCACGGCGGCGTCCGCGATGGCGGCGGTGGGGAGCGGCTCGCTGAGTTCGTCCATGTCCATGCGTCAGAACCTAGTCCCGTCCGTATGCGGGCAGCGGCATGGACGCGTGCGACCACCGGCCCTGGCGCGGCGGCGGATCGTGGGCAAGACTGGCCGCATGTCCCGCGTCATCGGTCTCGCCCGGCGCTACTGGGTGGTCACGCTCACCGTCGTCATCGGCGTGGTCGGGATCGTGCTGGCCGCGACCGGCGCCGGCTGGACCGTGCAGTGGCTGTTCAGCGCGTACTCGCTCGTGATCGCCGCGTGGCAGGCGGTGGGGATGGTCCGCGCGATGCTGCGGCGCGAGTTCGGGCTCGACATCCTCGCCGTGACCGCCATCGTGTCCACCGTGCTCGTCGGCGAGTACGTCGCTGCCCTGGTCGTGGTGCTCATGCTCACCGGCGGCGACGCCCTGGAGGACTACGCCAACCAGCGGGCCAAGCGAGAACTGGATGCGCTGCTCACCAGGGCGCCGCAGGTTGCCCACCGCGCTGTCCAGGGCGGCGGGTACGAGGACGTGCACATCGACGAGGTGCGCGCCGGGGACGTGCTGCTCGTGCGTCCGTCCGAGATCGTGCCGGTGGACGGCGTGCTGCTCTCGGCGGAGACCACGGTGGACGAGTCGTCGATCACGGGGGAGAGCATCCCGGTCGAGAAGCACGAGGGCGACACCATCCTCAGCGGGGTGGTCAACGGGAACGCGGCGGTCGAGCTGCGTGCGACGGAGACCGCATCGGCCAGCCAGTACCAGCAGATCGTCGCGCTCGTGGCGCAGGCGGCGGAGAGCAAGGCGCCGGTCGTGCGGCTGGCCGACCGCTACGCCGTGCCGTTCACCGTGTTCTCTCTCGCGCTCGGCGCCATCGCCTGGGCGGTCAGTGGGGATCCGGTGCGGTTCGCGGAGGTGCTCGTGCTCGCCACGCCGTGCCCGCTGCTGATCGCCGCTCCTGTCGCGTTCATCGGCGGGATGAGCAGGGCGGCGCGCAACGGCATCATCGTCAAGAGCGGCGGAGTGCTGGAGTCGCTGTCGCGGGCGCGCACGGCGGTGTTCGACAAGACGGGCACGCTCACCTACGGGACGCCCGCGCTCACCGAGGTCAGGGTCGAGGCGCCGTTCACCTCCGCCGAGGTGCTCGGCGCGGTGGCGAGCGCCGAGCAGTACTCGTCGCACGTCCTCGCAGCAGCGATGATCGACGCCGCCAGGGAGAGAGGGCTGCCGCTGCACGAGGCGGAGTCGGCGGAGGAGGCGGCCACGAACGGGGTGGTCGCGCGCATCCAGGGTCGAGAGGTGGTGGTGGGCAAGTTCGCGTTCGTCGCCGCCCACGCCCCGGATGCGCGCCGCACGGACATCGCGCCGGGCGAGCTGGCCGTGTACGTGGCGATCGACGGCCGATACGCCGGCGCGATCCTCGCCCGCGACCGGCTGCGCGCGAACGCGAAGGCGACGATCGCCCGGCTCGCCGAGCTGGGCGTCACCCGCACGATGATCCTGACCGGCGACGCGCAGGAGACGGCGTCGCACATCGCCGCAGAACTCGGCGTCACCCGGGTGCGCGCCGAGTGCCTGCCCGCCGACAAGGTCGCGGAGGTGGCCGCCATCGCGGAACGCCCGGTGATCATGGTCGGAGACGGCGTGAACGACGCCCCGGTGCTGGCGGCGGCGGATGTGGGCGTCGCGATGGGCGCGAAGGGGGCGACAGCGGCGAGCGAGTCGGCGGACGCGGTGATCCTGGTGGACGACATCTCCGGCGTCGCCCGCGCGGTGCAGTTCGGGAAGGACACGGTCAGGATCGCGCTGCAGAGCATCTGGCTCGGCATCGCGGTCTCCGTGGTGCTGATGCTGATCGCGGCGTTCGGGTTCATCCCGGCGACCGCGGGCGCGCTCATCCAGGAGGTGGTCGACCTCGCCACCATCCTCGCCGCGCTCCGCGCGATCGGCGGCCGCCTGGACGCGCGCGCGGCCCCCGTCACGGCCTCCCTGGCCGACCCGCGCCCCGTCCGCGCCGCGGGCTGACGCGCCGGCCCGGGCCCTGGCCCTGGTCCTGGGCGGCCCTGGGCTGCGCCCGCGCCACACCCACCCCACGGCGAGATGCCACTAACTGTCGCGAAACGCCCGGGATGCGCGACAGATACTGGCATCTCGTCGCGAGGCGCGCGGCGGCTACGCCCGCGTGAGCCGCTCGAGGAGCTCGCGGTAGCGGGCGGCCGTGCGCTCGACGATGTCGGCGGGAAGCTCGGGCGGCGTTCCCGTCTTGTCCCAGTTGGCGCTGAGCCAGTCGCGCACGATCTGCTTGTCGAAGCTGGCCATGCGCTCGCGCGGGGTGGTGCCGGAGGCGTATGCCACCGCATCCCAGTACCGGCTGGAGTCGCTGGTGAGCACCTCGTCGGCGAGCGTGATCTCGCCGGTGTCGCGGTCTGCGCCGAACTCGAACTTGGTGTCGGCGATGATCACGCCGCGCTTCTCGGCGATCTCGGACGCGCCCGTATAGATGAGGAGGGAGAGCCTGCGGAGCTCCTCCGCGACCTCGGCGCCGACCAGCTCGACCGTGCGCTCGAAGCTGATGTTCTCGTCGTGCTCCCCAAGTGGCGCCTTCCAGGCCGGGGTGTAGATCGGCTCCGGCAGGCGGTCGCCGTCGGTCAGACCGGAGGGCAGCGGCACACCGCACACGCTCTGGGTCTGCTGGTACTCCAGCCAGCCGCTGCCGGTGAGGTAGCCGCGCACGACGCACTCCACCGGGAACATGTCGAGCGGCTTCACCAGCATCGCCCGCCCGACAACTTCGGCCGGGATGCGCTCGATCGCCTTCTCGCCGTCGAGGACATGGTCCGGGATCAGGTGGTTCGGCACCTCGGTCAGCTGGTCGAACCACCACAGGCTGAGCGTGGTCAGCAACTCGCCCTTGCCGGGGATGCCCGGCTCGAGCACGTGGTCGAACGCGCTGACCCTGTCGCTCGCGACGACGAGGACCGCGTCCGTGTCGTCGAGGCCGGAGCGCCCGGCGGGGACGTAGAGGTCGCGGACCTTGCCGGAGTAGACGTGCGACCAGTCGGCGAGGGAGGCGGAGGATGTCACGCGTCCATCGTACGGGCTGGCCCGAATCCCGCGCTCGGTCAGCCCAGCAGCTTGGCCTTCGCCGCCGAGAACTCGTCGTCCGACAGGATGCCCTGCGCGTGCAGTGCTGCGAGCTGCTGCAGCTGCGCCATCATGTCGCCGCCGGCGCCACCGCCGGCGGGCGCGGCTGGTGCGGCGGGCGCTGCCTGCTGCTGCGCCTGCCACTGGGCCTGCTGCTGAGCCTGCTGCTGCGCGACGGCCTGCTGGGCGGCCGCATCCATCTGCGCCTGCTGCTGCTGGGCCTGGTACTCGGCGGCCTGCTGATCTTCCATCGCCCTGTCCTGCTGGCGGCGCTGCATTCCGCCGCTGACGGCGGTGGCCGTGCCTGCGACGACGGCGGTGCGTGCGGCCAGCCCGAGGAGTCCCGGACGGCCTACTCGACGTAATGGCATGATGTCTCCTACTCTTCCGACGCTTCGGTGAGAACGGCGTTGACCACGGGAGCGGGGATGCGCTCGGCGTGGACGACGCTGCCGCCCGCGGCGAAGAACTTGCTGGCGAGGTCTTTCGCCCAGGTGTGCTCGATGACCAGGATCGCGCCGGAGGTGCCTGGCTCGATCAGGTCGGCGATGTCGTCGACATCCTCCGTGCCCGCGATCCCGCTCGCTTCGAGCGTGATCTCGGTGAGGCCGTACTCGTCGCCGACGTCCTCGAATTCGACGATGTCGACCTCGCCGCTCAGCGAGCGCGAGACGAAGACGAGGTCGAGAATGCGGACGCTTCCGGAACCGATCAGGTCGACGATGGCCTGCACGACGCCGGGCGACGGCCGATCGCCGTCGAACTGCGCCACGATGAACTCAGCGGGGCCGTACTCGAACTCGGTCACGTTGTACTCCCTCCGTGCCGGATCATCCCGACAGGCGTCACGCTACTCGCGGGGGTGAGAGCGGCACAATGATGGCTTTTCCGCGGAAGGCGGGTAGTGCGCTCCGGATTGGAAACTTTTCTTCTCGGCTAGCGGCATCTTTCGCAGAAGCGACGTTCGCATCGGTGTCAGACTGGGCAACGCTGTACACGAGACGGTGCGAGGAAGGACCACGGTGACCGAACAGAACTGGGCAGGAAACTACACGTACAGGGCGGAGCGCATCGCGCATCCACGTTCTCTGGACGAACTGCGCGAACTGGTGCTCGGCGCCGACTCGGTGCGCGCCCTCGGCAGCCGCCACTCCTTCAACGACCTCGCCGACGACGACCGTCTGCTCGTGAGCACGGCGGGCCTGCCGTCCGCGATCCGGATCGACGAGGCGGCCTCCACGGTCACGGTCGGCGGCGGCGTGCGCTACGGCGACCTCGCCCGCGAACTGCAGAACGCGGGATGGGCGCTGCACAACCTCGCGTCCCTCCCACACATCTCCGTCGCAGGCGCCATCGCGACAGCGACGCACGGCTCGGGCGACAGGAACGGGAACCTGGCCACCGGCGTCAGCGGCCTGAGCATTCTGCGGGCGGACGGCGAACTGGTCGAGCTGCGTCGAGGCGACCCAGGATTCGATGGGGCCGTGGTCTCGCTCGGCGCCCTGGGCGTCGTCGTGGAGGTGACCATCGACATCCGGCCGACGTTCGACGTGCGGCAGCGGCTGTTCGGCGGGCTGCCCTGGGATGCGGTGCTCGACCGGTTCGACGAGGTCACCTCGGCCGCATACAGCGTCTCCCTCTTCACCGACTGGGCGGAAGACGCGGTCAGCCTCGCCTGGCTCAAGGAGCGCGCGGACGATCAGACCGACATCGGCGACGACTTCTTCGGAGCGACGGCGCTCACCGAGGCCCGCCACATGATCGCGACGATGGATGTGCGCAACACCACCGAGCAGCTCGGCGTCTTCGGCCCGTGGAGCGAGCGGCTGCCGCACTTCCGGTTCGAGTTCACGCCGTCGAACGGTGCGGAGATCCAGTCGGAGTACCTGGTGCCGCGCGCCAACGCCGTCGCCGCGATCGCCGCCGTGCGCGAGCTGGGTCCGCTGATAGCGCCCCTGCTGCAGATCAGCGAGATCCGCACGGTCGCGGCCGACGACCTGTGGCTGTCGAGCGCGTCCGGCACGGACGCGGTCGGACTGCACTTCACCTGGCTGCGCGATCAGGAGGGCGTCGAGGCGATCCTGCCGGCGCTCGAAGCCGCGCTGCTGCCGCTGGGCGCGCGCCCGCACTGGGGCAAGCTCTACCTCGACGTCGACGGCGTCGTGCCCGGGCTCTACCCGCGCCTCGACGCGTTCCGCGACCTCGCCGCCTCGTTCGACCCCGCCGGCACCTTCCGCAACGCCTTCGTCACGCGCTTCCTCGCCTGACCCCAAAACAATCGAGTCCGAAGTTATTCACGCGACACGCCGTGTCGAACCGTGAACAACTTCGGACTCGTTTATTTGGGAATGGAGTGGGCGCGGTTAGTCGGCGACGCGGGCGGCGATGTCGGTGCGGAAGTGCGAGCCGGGAAGCTCGATGAGCGCGACCGCCTCGTAAGCCCGGGCGCGGGCCTCGGCGAACGTGGTGCCACGGGCGACGACGCTGAGCACGCGCCCACCGGTCGCGAGCAGCGCGCCCGTCTCCTCGTCGCGGGCCGTCGCGGCGTGCGCGATGGTCACCTCGGGGACGCGCGCCGCCTCATCCAGCCCGGTGATCGGCCGGCCGGTCTGCGGCGCCTCCGGGTATCCCTCGCTGGCCAGCACGACGGTCACGGCGGTGTCGAGCGCGAACTCCGGACGTGGCACTCCGGCCAGCGCGCCGGTCGCCGCGGCGAACAGCAGCGACGACAGCGGCGTCACGAGCCGGGGAAGCACCACCTGCGTCTCGGGGTCGCCGAAGCGCGCGTTGAACTCGATCACCCGGATGCCGCGGCTCGTCATGATGAGCCCGCAGTAGAGCAGACCGATGAACGGCGTCTGCTCCTTCGCCAGCTGGCGCACGGTCGGCAGGGCGACCGTGTCGATGACCTCGTCGACGAAGTTCTCCGGCAGCCACGGCAGCGGTGAGTACGCGCCCATCCCGCCCGTGTTCGGTCCGCCGTCGCCGTCGAGCAGCCGCTTGTAGTCCTGCGCGGGCGACAGCGGAAGCACGTTGTGTCCGTCGCTCACCAGGAAGAGGGACACCTCCTGGCCGTCGAGGAACTCCTCGATCAGCACGCCGCCGTGGCCGAGCCAGTGGGTCGCGTGGGCGACGGCCGCCTCGCGGTCGGAGGTGACCAGCACGCCCTTGCCCGCCGCCAGACCGTCCGCCTTCACCACGTACGGAGCACCGAACGTGTCCAGCGCGCTCTCCGCCTCCGCCAACGTGGATGCGCGCACCGCACGCCCCGTCGGAACCCCGGCCGCGTCCATGATCCGCTTGGCGAACGTCTTCGACCCTTCGAGCTGCGCCGCGACCTTGCCAGGACCGAACACCGGGATGCCGCGGGTGCGCAGCGGGTCGGCGACACCGGCGACGAGGGGGGCCTCCGGCCCGATCACCACGAGCTCGATGCCGTTCTCGATCGCGTACTCCGTGACCGCCTCGCCGTCGAGAGGGTCGAGTCCGGGCTCGACGGCCGCTTCCGCCGCGATCCCCGCGTTGCCGGGAGCGACGACGATCCGGTGGTCGGCCTCCTCGCTCAGCAACGACGTGACGATGGCGTGCTCGCGTGCACCGGAACCCAGGACCAGAATCTTCACGCGACCAATGGTAGAGGCTGCGAGGATAAGGGGATGGCCAGAGCGAAGATCCAGGATGCGGAGGGCGGCCCGGCCGTGCGTGCAGCACTGGCGGGTGGAGCGGACCGCAACACCACGGCGATGGCCGTGCGCTACCTCCTGCAACTGCTCGCCGAGCGCGCGCCGGGTAACACCGTCGAGGTGCGGGTGCCGCCGTTCGGCGCCACCCAGTGCATCCCGGGCCCCCGGCATACCAGGGGCACCCCGCCCAACGTGGTGGAGATGGATGCGCCGACCTGGCTCGCGCTCGCCAGCGGAGCGACGCCGTGGGCCGACGCCGTCGCATCCGGTGCCGTGCACGCGTCCGGTCAGCGCGCATCCCTCGACGGGCTGCTGCCGCTGCGATTCTGACGCAGCCCCTCCCGTCCGAGCTCCCAGACAACGTGAGGGAGAATGGATGCATGAGTCAGGAGAACGACGAGCAGGCCACGGTCACCGAGAGCTCGGTGCTCGTGCGGCGGTCGCCGCGCTACTTCCGGTTCATGCTTGCCGGGGCGATCCTGTTCGCGATCGTCGCGCTCATCCTCACGTTCGCGTTCCCGGCGAACCCCACATACGACCGGGGCAGCGTCTTCGGCTTCCTGCTGGCGATCGGCGTGGCTGTCGGGGTCACGATCGGGGCGGTCGTCGCCCTGATCCTCGACCGTGCGACGAACCGTCGGGCGCGCACCGTCCAGGCGGATAGAATCGACGTGCGCACCACCCAGGGCGAGCAGCCAGAGGATGGCGACGCACCTGACACCCGCTCATCCATCGAGAGCTAATTCCCTGAAGGGGGTTCCGGTTTGTCCGGAGGCGACGGTCTTCTCAGTCACGATCTACTTCCCGGCGAGAAGGGTCCGCAGGATGCCTGCGGTGTCTTCGGTGTCTGGGCACCTGGCGAGGAAGTCGCCAAACTCAGCTACTTCGGTCTCTACGCCCTGCAGCACCGCGGGCAGGAGTCCGCGGGCATCGCGACCAGCGACGGCTCGAAGATCCTCATCTACAAAGACATGGGTCTCGTCTCGCAGGTGTTCAACGAGAACGCGCTGAACTCGCTGACCGGCCACATCGCCGTCGGGCACACGCGATACTCGACCACCGGCGCATCCAGCTGGCAGAACGCGCAGCCGACGCTCGGTCGCACGTCGAGCGGAACGGTCGCCCTCGGCCACAACGGCAACCTGACCAACACGGCCGAGCTGATGCAGCTCGTCCACGACCGGTATCCGGAGCACGACGGCGAGCTGTCCAGAGGCAACACGACGGACACCGCCGTGGTCACCGCGCTGCTCACCGGCGACCTCGACCACACCCTCGAAGCCACGTCGCTCGAGGTCCTTCCGCGGCTGCGCGGCGCATACTGCCTCGTCTACATGGACGAGCACACCCTGTACGCGGCGCGTGACCCGCAGGGCGTCCGCCCGCTGGTGCTCGGGCGCCTCGAGCGTGGCTGGGTCGTCGCCTCGGAGACCGCTGCGCTCGACATCGTCGGCGCGAGCTTCGTGCGCGAGGTCGAGCCCGGCGAGCTGATCGCCATCGACGAGAACGGCCTCCGCAGCCAGCGGTTCGCCGAGGAGAAGCGCGCGGGCTGCGTGTTCGAATACGTCTACCTGGCCCGTCCTGACACGACCATCGCCGGCCGCGGCGTGCACGAGGCGCGGGTCGAGATGGGCCGCCAGCTGGCCCGCGAGCACGCGGTCGAAGCCGACCTCGTCATCCCGACCCCCGAGTCCGGAACCCCGGCGGCGATCGGCTACGCGCAGGCGTCCGGCATCCCGTTCGGCCAGGGACTTGTGAAGAACTCGTACGTCGGCCGCACGTTCATCCAGCCGTCGCAGACCATCCGCCAGCGCGGCATCAAGCTCAAGCTGAACCCGCTGAAAGAGGTCATCAAGGGCAAGCGCCTGGTGGTCGTCGACGACTCGATCGTGCGCGGGAACACCCAGCGCGCGCTCGTCTCGATGCTGCGCGAGGCCGGAGCGGCGGAGGTGCACGTCCGCATCTCCAGCCCGCCCATCACCTGGCCGTGCTTCTACGGCATCGACTTCGCCTCCCGGGCAGAGCTCATCGCCACGGGCCTGGGCGTCGACGAGGTGCGCCAGTCGATCGGGGCCGACAGCCTCGGCTACCTGTCGGAGGACGGCATGATCGCCTCCACCGAGCAGCCGCGCGAACGTCTCTGCACCGCCTGCTTCACCGGCGTGTACCCGATCGAGCTCCCGGATGCGCACCACCTCGGCAAGAACCTGCTCGAACGCCCGGAGGCTCCGCGCGGCGAGGGTGAGGGCGCGGCGGCCGATGGATGCGATCCCGGTCCGGACGCCGAGTTCGAGAGCGTGCTGCTGCCCTCGTACGGAGACCCGGGGCGCAAGGAATAGCAGCCCGGTCCCAGTACGATTGACCCCGTGACCGAACAGCCCGCATCCACGTCCGCCTCCTACGCCGAGGCCGGCGTCGACACAGCCGCCGGCGACCTCGCCGTCGACCTGATGAAGTCGGCGGTGTCCCGCACGCACGGGCCGAACGTCCTGGGCGGCGTCGGCGGGTTCGCCGGACTGTTCGACGTGTCGTTCCTCAAGCTGTTCGACCGCCCGCTGCTCGCCACCTCCACCGACGGCGTCGGCACGAAGGTCGCCATCGCGCAGGCCATCGACAAGCACGACACCATCGGTCAGGATCTGGTCGGCATGGTCGTCGACGACATCGTCGTGGTGGGTGCGAAGCCGCTGTTCATGACGGACTACATCGCCTGCGGAAAGGTGGTGCCGTCGCGCATCGCCGACATCGTCGCCGGCATCGCGCGCGCCTGCGAGGAGACGGGCACCGCCCTGGTCGGTGGAGAGACCGCGGAGCACCCCGGACTCCTTGGCCCGGACGACTACGACGTGGCGGGCGCCGCGGTCGGCGCCGTCGAGGCGAACGCCGTGCTCGGCGCCGAGCTGGTGCAGGACGGCGACGTGGTCATCGCGCTCGCGTCCTCCGGCCTGCACTCCAACGGCTTCTCGCTCGTGCGTCACATCCTGGCGAAGAACAGCATCGGCTTCACCGACCACTCGGATGCGTTCGGCGGCACCGTCGGCGAGGCCCTGCTGGAGCCGACCAGGCTCTACACCACGCCGCTCCTGCGGGTGCTGAGCGAGCCGTCCCTCGCCGGCGCCATCCACTCGCTGAGCCACGTGACCGGTGGAGGCATTGCCGCGAACCTCGCGCGCGTGCTTCCGGTCGGATCGTGGGTGGAGGTGGACCGCGCGAGCTGGTCGCCGAGCCCTGTGTTCCGCATCCTGAGCGACCTCGCCGGCAGCAGCCTGGAGTCGAGCGAAGGCACCTGGAACCTCGGCATCGGGATGTTCGCCGTCGTCGCCGCTCCGGCCGCCGACCGGGTCATCGCGGCGATCGAGCAGGACGGCATCCCGGCCTGGAGCGTCGGGACGGTGTCGACCTCGACGCGCGACCTCACCGGGTTCGAGCAGGGTGCGAAGGGCGTCGACGGCGGCGCTGTGCGTCTCGTCGGGAGCTACGCGAACTGATCGGCTAGCAGGCGGCGCCCCGCGCGCGTACGGTTCACGGCATGATCGACGCCGAATACGTGCTGCCGCTGCGCTGGGACGACGACGATGACGCCGGTGCGGATGCTGCGCTGTCCGAGCTCGCCGCGTATCTGCAGGCGCTGTCCGCACTGATCGACGTGACGGTGGTCGACGGCTCTGCACCCGCCGCGTTCGCCCGGCACGCGTCGGCGTTCCCTGCGGCGGTCAGGCACCTCCCTGTCGAGCCGCGGCCCGGACGCAACGGCAAGGTGGCCGGCGTGATGACCGGGGTCCGCGCATCCCGGCACGAGCGGATCGTCCTCGGCGACGACGACGTGCGCTACGACGCGGCCGCCCTCGCGACCGTCGTGGAACTGCTCGGCGTCGCCGACGTGGTCACGCCGCAGAACTTCTTCGCGCCGCTGCCCTGGCACGCCAGGTGGGACACGGCGCGCATCCTGCTCAACCGGGCGCTCGCGCACGACTACCCCGGCACGCTCGCCCTGCGCCGGTCGGCTCTGCCGGAAGAGGGGTACGACGGCGACGTGCTGTTCGAGAACCTGGAGCTCATCCGGACGGTGCGGGCAGCGGGTGGGAGGCATCTCGCGGCGGACGACTGCCTGGTGGCGCGGCGCCCTCCGTCCGCCTCGCACTTCCTGCGGCAGCGGGTGCGGCAGGCGTACGACAGCTTCGCGCAGCCGGGACGCCTGGCGGCCGAACTGCTGATCCTGCCGGTGGTGCTCGTGCTGGCGGTGCGCGCGCCGCGCTGGCTGCCCGCCCTCGGGGCGGTCGCGGTCGCGGCGGCGGAGGCCGGGCGGCGGCGCGGGGGTGCGCGCGTGGAGGTGCGGCGGCGCGGGGATGCGCGCGCGGAGGTGCGGCGGCGCGGGGACGGGGTGCGGCACGGGGGTGCGCACGTGGAGGTGCGGTGGCGCGGGGATGGTGCGCGGCACGGGGACGGCACCGCGTGGCGCGGGGACGCGCGGACGCGGCGTGGGGACGGCGCCGGGTGGCGCGGGGATGCGCGGACGTGGCGTGGGGACGGCGTCGGGTGGCGGCGGGGGAGCGGGCCGGCCCGGCGCGCGTTTCCGGCGACGAGCGCCCTGTGGGCGCCGCTCTGGCTGCTGGAACGCGGCGTCTGCGCGTGGATCGCGGTGGGGCTGCGGCTGCGCGGTGGGGTCCGCTACTCCGACGGCCGCCTGGCCCGCGCTGGCAACTCGTTGCGCGCGCTGCGGGCGAGATACCAGTAACTGCGCCGCATCCCGGGCGTTTCGCGACAGTTGGTGGCATCTCGTGGTGTCACCCGTTGTGGTAGACGCGCCGGTCGGCCCCCACCGGCTAGAGTTGCGGTCGTGGCCGCCAAGTATTCCAGTATCCGAAGGATGCTCGGCGTTGCCGGACTCGTCGTCGCCGTGAGCGGCGGCGCGCTGCTGGCGCAGGCCGCGGCGGCTCCCGCGCAAGCGGCGACGCCCTCCGCGGGGAAGGCGGCCGCCGCCGCGAGCGCGCCTGCCACCGCGAAGGCGCCCGCCACCGCGACGCCGTCGCCCTCCGCCACTGCCGCCGGCTCATCCACGTCCGCACCGTCCTCCAAATCCACACCGTCGTCGCCACCGGCTCCCGCCTCCGCCGTCCCGCCGGGGACGCTCACGCCGCTCGTCGACTGCATCGTGGATGCGCCGCTCGGCAGCACGGTCACTTCGCGCACCGTCCTGCTCGGCTACCGCAACTCCGCGCACGACACCCTCCGGGTCGTGGCGGCAGCTGGCAGCAACGGCCTCGCGCCCGGCCGCGCCGACCGCGGCCAGCCCACCGCGTTCGAGCCGGGCGAGCACCACGCCGTCTGGTCGCTGACCCTGGATGCGCGCAGCACCCCGTCCGCCACCTGGCAGCTCGGCGGCGCGACCGTCACCATCGACGCCGACGCCCCGTCCTGCGCCACCGTCACCACCGTGGCGCTCTCCGCCCCGCGCGTCGCGGCGTCCGGCGCGACCATCACCGCGTCCGCAGCGGTCGGTCGCCTGTTCCTCGCGCCGCCCACCGGCGGAACCGTCGAGTTCGCCGTCGACGGCGCAGCGCCCGTGACCGCCGCCGTCGGCGCAGACGGCGTTGCCCGCGCCGACCTCCCCGCTCCGCCGCCCGGCGACCACACCGTGACCGCCGCGTACCGCCCGGTTGACGGCTCACAGCTGCGCCCGTCCACCCGCACGTCGCCGCTCACGGTCACGACCGCCACCGGCGCGCTCGGCGTCACCGCCACCTCCGTCACCCCCGCCGCGGACGGCGGTACGGCGACGGTCACGGTGAGTCGCGCATCCGGTGCGGGGGCGGCCTCCGTCGACTACGCCACCGCGGACGGGACCGCCGTCGCCGGGACCGAGTACACGGCCTCCCGCGGCACTCTCGCCTTCCACGACGGCCAGACGAGCGCCGCCATCGAGATCCGGCTCGCGGTGCGCGCTCCCGGGGCGCAGGCATCCACGTTCTTCGTGCTGCTGCAGCGCGCGACGACCACCGTGGATGCGGCCGCCGCCACGATCATGCTCCCCGCGGTCCCGTCCACCCCGGGCGGCGCCGCGGTCACCGGAGCATCGCGCTCCGGCGGCATCGGCGGCGACTCCGTCCTCCCCGCCGGCGACCCGACGAGCCCCTCGCCGGTCGCCCACGCCGAAGATCTGGCCATGCTGATCGGGGCAGCGCTGCTCACGGCGGGTGGCATCCTGGGCGTGGTCGGGCTGGTGCGGTTCGGCGGCTCGCGCGAAGCGCGGGTGTGAGCGGCGGACGCACCCCGCGCGCTCGTCGCATCTCGCGCGCTCGTCGCACCCCGGCCGCATCTCGCAGCCCGCTCGCTTGCCACACCCCTCACCCGCTCCCCACCCCCATGACAAATGTCACCCGGCATCCCTGACATCCGCTCTGCTCCCCGCCGCCTCCGCGCCGCCAGTCTGAGAGGGTGAATCAGACACCAGCCATCCAGCTCACCGACCTGCGGAAGTCGTTCGGCTCGTTGCACGCCGTCAACGGCGTGAGTCTCAGCATCGCGCCCGGCGAGGTCGTCGCGCTGCTCGGGCCGAACGGCGCGGGCAAGTCGACCACCATCGACCTGGCGCTCGGGCTCGCGCATCCGACGTCCGGCACCGCCACCCTGTTCGGGGAGAGCCCCCGCAATGCCATCGAGCAGGGGAGGGTCGGGGCGATGCTGCAGGGCGGCGCGCTGCTGCCGACGCTCACCGTCGCACAGTCGGTCGCGCTCGTCGCCGCGGCGCACGCGCATCCGCTGAGCGTCGAGGAGGCGCTCGAACGGGCGCGGTGCACCGAGATCGCCAAGCAGAAGGTCAGCAAGCTGTCCGGCGGGCAGATGCAGCGGGCGCGGTTCGCGGTCGCCGTGGTCTCCAACCCGGACCTGCTGTTCCTCGACGAGCCGACCGCGGCGATGGATGTGGAGGCCAGGCGCACCTTCTGGCAGTCGATGCGCGAGTTCACCGACGAAGGACGCACCGTCGTCTTCGCCACGCACTACCTCGACGAGGCGGACACGTACGCCGACAGGATCGTGATGCTCTCGAAGGGGGTCGTCGTCGCCGACGGCACGCCCAACGAGGTGAAGGCGGTCGTGTCCGGGCGCCGGATCCGCACATCCATCGACTTCGACTGGACCGACGCAGCACGGGATGCGCTCGGCCGTCTCCCCGGCGTCCGCTCGCTCGACCACCGCTCCGGCCAGCTCACCATCGTCAGCGACGACTCCGACGCCACCCTGCGCGCCCTGCTCGTCGCACACGACGACATCCACGACATCGAGGTCACGGCGCACACGATGGACGACGCGTTCCTCGCCCTCACCGAAGGCGCGACGGGCCTGGCCGGCACCGCGCCCACCAGCGCGCCCACCACCACCGCGCCCACAACCGACACCATCACGAACGGAGCACTCCGATGAGCATCGCCTACCTCGGGCTGGAATCCTTCCGCCAGCTCAAGAACGCCCGCTCGATGATCTTCACCCTGGCCGTCCCGCTCATCATGCTGGTCGCGTTCGGCGGCAGCTTCGGCGGCAGCGGGCAGGTGGACCCTGTGACGAAGCTCCCGTGGATCGTGGTCACCACCATCCAGGTCGCCAGCTACGGCGGGATGATGGCGGCGCTGTCCCAGGCGTTCAACATCGTCACCGAGCGCTCCATCGGCTGGAACCGCCAGCTGCGCATCACGCCCCTCACCGGCACCGGCTACCTGGTCTCGAAGGCGATCACGGCGATGCTGATGGCGCTGGTGTCCATCGTCGTCATCTTCACCGTCTCCGAGCTGCTCTACCACCCGCCGCTCTCGCTCGGGAACTGGCTCACGACCGGGCTCGCCATCTGGTGCGGGGTCATCCCGTTCGCGCTGCTCGGCATCCTGATCGGCCAGTTCGCCAAGCCGGAGTTCGCGCAGCCGCTCTTCATGGCGGTGTTCATGGGGATGGCCGTGCTGGGCGGCCTGTGGGTTCCGCTGCAGATCTTCCCCGCCTGGGTGGCGAACGTCGCCCAGATCGTCCCGTCGTACTGGCTCAACAGGATCGGCCAGATGGGCGCCCACCAGAGCGGCGACATCCTCTCGCCCGCCCTCGTGCTGGCCGGCTGGACTCTCGCTCTCGGCGCGTTCATCATCTGGCGCTACCGGCGGGATGCCGCGCGCAGCTGACGGCGTGCGGCCTAGGCTGGTGAGCGTGCAGAGCACAGAGAGCGGCCGCCCGGCCGGAGTCGTCCCGCGCCTCACCCACCCGGCCGCACGCCGCTGGTATCCGGGCGCCATGATCGGCCTGCTCTACCAGATCTCGGTACTGGTCGGCCTGTGGACGGCGGTGGGCGACACCGCCACGAAGGTCACGGCGACCGCGCTGCTCGTGGTCGTCTACGTCGGCTTCCTGCTCCTTCCCCCGCTGCTGTGGTGGGAGAGCGAACGGGTGCGGCTGACCGGGGTCGGCGTGTACTTCGCGTTCACCTGCCTGCTGTTCCCGTTCATCGGGACGGCGACCACCTGGACCTGGGTGTACGTCGCCTGCGCGGCGGGGATGGTGCTGACCAGCGCGAGGACATCGCTCATCATCATCGGGATCATCGGCGCGCTGCAGCTGGCCATCATCTTCCTCGCCGGCGAGTTCGACGACAGCTGGTACATCGCCCTCGTGACCGTGTCCATCGGGGTGATGATGTCGGCCTTCTCCCGTCAGATCGCGTCGCTGCGGGCGCTGAGGGAGGCACAGGGCGAGATCGCCAGGCTGGCCGTGATCGAGGAGCGCGCCCGGTTCTCGCGCGACATGCACGACGTGCTCGGGCACTCGCTCACCGTCGTCACGGTGAAGTCGGAACTGGCCAGGAGGCTCGTCCCGCTCGACCCGGCCAGGGCGGAGGACGAGATCGCGGACATCGAGCGCCTGGCCAGGTCGGCGCTCGCCGACCTGCGCGCCGCCGTCGCGGGCTACCGCGAGATGAGCCTGTCGACCGAGCTGGCCGCCGCGCAGGCTGCGCTCGCCGCCGCCGACATCGAGGCGCACCTGCCGCGCAACGGCGACGGCGTCGACCCCGAGCTGCGGGAACTGTTCGGCTGGGTGCTGCGCGAAGGAGTCACCAACGTGATCCGGCACTCCGGGTCGCGCAACTGCTGGGTGACTGTGGCGGAGGACAGGCTGGAGATCGACGACGACGGCCGGGGGATGGCCGGGGTCGGCGCCGTGGGACCCGGCTCGGCGGCGGATCAGCGCGCGCCGGGAGGCGTGGCGCTCCCGCCGGCAGGTGGCAACGGGCTCGACGGGCTGATCGCGCGGGCCCGCGCGGTCGGGGCCAGGGTGCTGGTGAGTGCCAGCCCCCACGGCGGTGTGCGCCTCACGGTGCGGAAGGCGGAAGCGTGACAGAACCCATCCGGCTGCTGCTGGCCGACGACCAGGCGCTCGTGCGCGGTGCGCTCGCCGCCCTGCTCGACCTCGAACCGGATCTCACGGTGGTCGCCCAGGTGGGACGCGGCGACGAGGTGGTGGATGCGGCACGAGCGTCGGCGGCGCAGGTCGCGCTCCTCGACGTGGAGATGCCGGGCCTGGACGGGATCCAGGCTGCCGCAGCTCTGCGGGCTCAGTATCCGGACTGCCGGTCGCTGATCGTCACGACGTTCGGGCGGCCGGGCTACTTGCGGCGCGCAATGGAGGCGGGCGCATCCGGGTTCGTGGTGAAGGACACGCCGTCCGGGCAGCTGGCCGACGCGGTGCGGCGGGTGGCTCAGGGGTTGCGGGTGGTCGATCCGACGCTGGCGGCGGAGTCGCTGGCGTCGGGGACGTCGCCGCTCACGCCGCGCGAGACGGAGGTGCTGTCCGTGGCCGCCCGGGGAGGGAGCGTCACCGATATGGCACGGGAGCTGCACCTCAGCGAGGGAACGGTGCGCAATCACCTGTCGAACGCGATCGGGAAGACGGGCGCGCGAAACCGCTCGGAAGCGGCGACGATCGCGGCCTCACAGGGGTGGTTGTGAGGTGCGGGAGCCGGCCGTGATGCACGACATCCGCCGGGGCCGTCAGGCGCGCTTCGGCGTTTCCTCGTCTTCGTAGTCGTCCTTGTAGCCCTCGGGCTCGTAGTCCGCCCACTTCTCGTACTGCTCGTCGTTGTGAGAGTGTCCCGTCAGCTCACGTTCGAGCGCGTCGTAGTTCACGTTCGGGCTGAATGACTTCAACTCGCGCGCAATCTTGGTGTGCTTTGCCTTTTGACGGCCGCGCCCCATGCGTGACCCCCTTACGGTGCCAGGCCGGGTAGGAGATGAGCCACCCGGGAATCCGAACATGAACGTGAAAACTAGCGTCTAGTTTAGCATGTAGGACCTGAGTGGCCCTTAGTTCGCGCACAGCGAGACATGATGGGATGGGCGCGTGACAACGACGAGGACCGACACTCAGGTGGCGATCATCGGCGCAGGCCAGGCAGGTCTCGCTGTCGCCTACTATCTTCGCCGGTTCGAGCTGACTCCCGGCACCGATTTCATCGTCTACGACCGCGGTCCGTGCACGGGCGGAGCGTGGCAGCACCGCTGGGATGCACTGAAGCTCGGCAGCGCTCACCACGTCAACGATCTGCCGGGGATGGCCGAGCTCGGCATCAGCTTCGAGACCGCGGACAGGTCGCTCCCTGCCAAGGACATCGTCGCCGGCTACTACCGCCGTTACGAGGAGCATTTCGGGCTGGACGTCCAGCGCCCCGTCACCGTGACGAGCGTGTTCGACCGCGGAGCCGACCTGATCGTGCAGCACACCCGCGGCGAGACGGCGACGCGGATGGTGGTCAACGCATCCGGTACCTGGGGCGCGCCGTTCGTGCCGTACTACCCGGGGATGAACGCGTTCGCCGGGCGGCACGTGCACACTTCCGGCTATCTGGCGGCCGAGGAGTTCGCCGGGCAGTCGGTGGTGGTGGTCGGAGGGGGGACGTCGGCGATCGGGTTCCTGCTGGAGCTCGAGAACGTGGCGGATGCGGTCGTCTGGGCCACCCGCAGGCCGGTCGAGTTCAAGGACGAGTCCGAGCTGACCATCGAGGGCGGCGTCGCGGCGGTGGCCGCACAGGATGCTGCCGCCCGCGCGGGCGGGGCGCTGCCCAGCATCGTGAGCGGCACGGGCGTCCCTCGCACCAGGCGCATCGCATCCGGGATCGCGCGCGGGCTGCTCGTCGAGCGGCCGATGTTCGCCGCCATCGAGCGGGACGGCGTGCGCTGGGACGACGGCTCCTTCACGCGCGCGGACGCGATCATCTGGGCCACCGGCTTCCGCCCGGAGCTGCGTCACCTGGCTCCGCTGCGGCTGCGCGAGAAGTCGGGAGGGCTGACCGTCGCATCCGGTGCGTCGTGGCAGGACCCGCGCATCTTCCTGGCCGGGTACGGCCCGCAGGCGAGCACCATCGGCGCGAACCGCGCAGGGCGCGTGATCGCCAGGCAGATCATGGCGCAGCTGTAGGAGCCCCGCCGGGGGCTCCCGCAGTTGCGCTCCGCTGCTCAGCCCCTCAGCTCCTGGTGACCACCCCGGCGTCGTCGACCGCGATGCTCACCGGCTCCCCGGCGAACCGGAGACCGTCGACCTCGATGGTGCCGACGCCGGGCGCCGGCGAGACCGAGAGGGTTCCGGCGCTCGCGTCGGCGCGGAGACCGAGCCGCGCCCCGAGCACGGCGACCGCCGCCGCTGCCGACCAGGCCTGCGGGCGGCACGCGGCGGGGTACGGGATGGGGGTCGCGGTGAGCGTCGCCGGGTCGCCGGAGTGCAGCTCGGGCATCCGGTAGCCGAAGCCCTCCGCGGCGGCGAGCAGGCCGCTCGCGAGCGCCTCCGCCTCGGCCGTGTGGCCCTCGCGGGCGAGCCCGGTGATGACGATGGCCGTGTCGTGCGCCCACACCGAGCCGCCGTGGTAGCTCAGCGGCCAGTATCCCCCGGACGCCGACGACATGGTGCGCAGCCCGTAGCCCGAGTTCAGCTCGGGGGAGGCCAGACGGCGGGCCACCAGTGCGGCCTGGTCTGCGGTGAGGATGCCCGTGCCGAGGAGGTGCCCGATGTTGCTGGTGACGGTGTCGACCTTGCGCTTGGCGCTGTCGAGGGCGATCGCCGGGTATGCGCCGTCGGGGTCGTCGATCCAGAAGGATGCGGCGAAGCGCTCCTTCAGTTCCGCAGCCCAGGTGCGCCACTCGTCGGCGCCGGAGCGGCCGAACGCCTCCAGCAGCTCCGCGCCGCCCACCGCGGCCTCGTAGGCGTAGCCCTGCACCTCGCAGAGCGCGATGGGTCCGTCGGCGAGGGTGCCGTCCATCCACTGGATGGAGTCGCCCGAGTCCTTCCAGCCCTGGTTGGCGAGGCCGTGGCCGGTGGTGTCGACGTATTCGAGGAAGCCGTCTCCGTCGCTGTCGCCGTAGTCGCGCATCCACGCGAGGGCGGCCTCCAGGTGGGGCAGCAGGGCTTCCACCTCTGCGGCGGGCATGCCCCAGGTCCACGCGTCGTGCAGCAGTGTGACCCAGAGGGCCGTCGCATCCACGGTGCCGTAGTAGAGCGGGGGCAGCACGACGCCCTCGCCGGGGATGGTCAGCGCGGCGGGGCGGAGCTCGTGCATGATCTTGCCCGGCTGTTCCGCGGTGGCGTTCACGGTCTCGGTGCCCTGCATCGAGGCGAGCACGCGCAGCGTGGAGGCGGCGATGTCGGTGCCGAGCGGCAGGAGCATCCTGGCCGCCCAGAGGGAGTCGCGGCCGAACAGCGTGAAGAACCAGGGGGCGCCAGCCGCGAGGAAGACGTCCTCCGGACGGTCGGTGGTGGACGTGCGCAGCGCCTGCAGATCGCCGAGCGCGCGGTGCAGCCAGGCGGCGAGACGGGAGTCGCCCGTCGCGGCGGTGAACGATGCCCAGTCCTGCGACGGCTCCGCCCCGGAGACCACGGCCGTCGGGTCGTCGACCTCGATGCGCCAGGTGAACGTGGCGGCGCTGTGCGCGGGGATCTCAGCGGTCCAGGTCAGCGTCGCGCCGATGTCGTCCACCGCCACGCTGGCAGCAGGCGCGACCACGGTGGCGGCCACCACCCCGGATGCGAACGTCACCCCGTCCGCCGTCGCCGTCGCGACCACGGGATGCTCGCTGCCGGTCAGTCCGGCCTTCACCACCTGCATCGGGCTGAAGTCGGCGAGCAGCGACACCTCGACGGTGGGCTGGACGGCGGTGGCCAGCGCGTTGCTGACGGTGATCGACTCCACCAGGGAACCGGCGTCGACCCTTCTGGTGCGGTCGATGCGCACGCGGGGGTCTGCGGTGTGGTCGTCGATGCCGCGGGCGAGGGAGGTGAACACGGCCGTCGCCGCGTCGGGGGAGCCCGTAGCGATGTGCTCCGGTGTCGCGCCGTCGATGGTGAGCCCGATACCGCCGAGGACCCGCAGGTCCGAGTGGTAGAAGCCGTGGATGCCCCGGCCGTCGACGGTGCCGTCTGCTGTCGACCACGCCTGGCTGGGCGCGGTGAGCACCACGACACTGTCGTGCAGTAGGGGTTGGAGCGGCTGGGTCATCGTGGCGTTCACGCCTCCTCGGAGTGGGGGTTGTCTGATGTTCTGGTCGAAGTGAGTGTGCGCGGCACGATCCTGCTCTCGCGGACGCCCGGCGAGGACGGGTCGGCGCTCGCCGTGTCACGCTCGACGCGCCAGGCGAAGCGGCCGGGCTGTTCGGCGATCACCTCGACGAGGCGGGTGCCCTCGTAGACGAGGCCGACCCCCTCGTCGAGCGCGTAGCCGTCCGGCAGGACCCCGGCGGCGACCGCCGCGCGGTGGGCGACCCTGCGGTTCGGGTCGGAGTCGTAGTGGACGCCGAGGGAGCCGGGCAGTAGGCCCAGCCCGTCCGGAACCGCGCCGATCTGCGGGCCGAACGACGAGGTCGTCCCTCCGCTGTGCCAGCAGAGCGCACCCGCCGACCCTCCTGCGAGCACGACGCCGGCCTCCCAGGCTTCGCGGAAGACCGCATCCAGTCCGTGGGCGCGCCACACGGCCAGAAGGTTGACCAGGCTGCCTCCGCTCACCCAGACCACGTCCTGAGACAGGATGTGCGCGCGCACGTCCTCCACGTTCGGGTGGGGGAACAGACGCAGATGCACGGCGTCGACGCCCGCGAGACGCGCGGCTTCGAGTTCGGTGCCCTCGATCTGGCGCTGGTCTCCGCCCGCCGTGTTGACGTGCGTGACCCGCGGACGGCGGCCGGAGACCTGGGCGAGCGACACGGCGTGCTCAATCAGCGGGCCGTAGACCGCGTCGGTCCAGGTGCCGGGGGTGAGGCCGCCGCAGGTGGCGACGATGGTGGGCGCTGCGGCGGTCACTCCTTCACCGCCCCTTCGCTGGTGTTCATGATGCGCCGCTGGAAGATGAAGAACAGCACGGCGACCGGGATGGTCATGATCGCCGCCGCCGCGAGTTTGATCGGGTACTGGCTGCCCTGGCTCAGCTGCCCGCTCGCCAGCCCGGCGACGCCCTTGGTCAGCGTGGTCAGCGACGGATCCTGGGTGGACACGATGAAGTGCGCGAGCTCGTTCCACGACCCCTGGAACGACAGGATGACGATGGTGATGAGTGCCGGCCTCGCCATCGGAAGCACGATCGACCAGAACACCCGGAAGGTGCCAGCGCCGTCGATGCGCGCCTGCTCCTCGACGCTGGCCGGGATGGATTCGAAGAAGTTCTTCATGATGAACACTCCGGCCGCATCCGTCAGCAGCGGGATGATCATGCCCGCGTACGAGTCGTAGATCCCGAGCTGGTTGATGACCAGGAACTTCGGGATGAGCAGCACGACGACCGGCACGGACATCACGGCCACGAGCCCGGCGAACACGACGCCGCGGCCCCGGAAGTGCAGGCGCGCGAGCGCGTAGCCGGCCAGCGAGTTGAAGAACACGCGCCCCGCCGTGACGAACACGGTGACGATGATCGAGTTCTTGAACCAGGTGGGGAAGTCGGAGTTGAGGAAGAGCTTCGTGTACGCGGCGGTCGTCCAGGTCTCCGGGATCAGGGACACCGGGTTGGCCGTCGCATCCGCGTCCGTCTTGAACGAGGTGGCCAGCTGGATGAGGAACGGCGCGATGTAGATGACGGCGATGACCACGAGGATCGCGTACGTGATCGACGACGCGACGACGGAGCCGGTGGACCGCTGCCGCTGAGGGCGGAGCGGGGGCTGCGCGTTCGCGAGGGTGCCGACGGCGATCGTGTTCGCGGCATCGGAGGTGGTGGTCCCGGCGGTCATCGGCGGACTCCTCTGCTGTCTGCACTGCTGTCTGCGTTGCCGTCTGCCGACTGGGCAGGCTCTGACGACGCCGTCACGGCCGGCTGGTACAACCGCATCCGGCGCTTGGACACGGTGCGTTCGCGCAGCACCCAGCGCTGGAAGATGGTGAAGACCACGATGATGACGAACAGGATGAACGCGATCGCGGCGCCCTGACCCCAGTCCTGGTCGACGAACGAGCTCTTGTATGAGAGGTACGCCGGCGTCAGCGTCGTCTTGCCCGGCGCGCCTCGCGTGCCGGTGTAGATGGCGTCGAAGACTTGCCAGCACCCGATCAGCCCGAGGGTGAGCACCGTGAACAGCGTCGGGCGGAGCTGCGGGAGCGTGATGCGCCAGAACCGCTGCCAGCCGTTCGCGCCGTCCATCATCGCCGCCTCCGTGATGTCGCCGCCGAGGTTCTGCAGCGCGGCGATGAACAGCAGCATGAACGTGCCGCTCGTGGTGAAGACGGCCATGATGACGAACGCGCTCATCGCGACGGACGGGCCGCCGAGCCAGTCCCACCAGGAGACGCCGAGCAGGGTGTTCTGGGTGAGGGCGCTCGGCCCCTGCTTCACGCCGAACAGCCCGAGGAAGTTGTGCACGATGCCGTCTGGATCGTTGAACCAGTTGGGTCCGTTGATCCCGACCCAGGAGAGCACCTTGTTCACGGCGCCGGTCGTGCTGAACAGGAACAGCCAGAGCACCGTGATCGCGACCGAGCTCGTCACCGACGGGAAGTAGAAGGCGGTGCGGAAGAAGCCGCGCCCGCGCAGGATCGCCCGGTTGACCAGCACGGCCAGCCCGAGGGCGACGGCGGTCTGGATGGGGACCACCAGCACCACGTACCAGGCGTTGTTCTTGAGCGACATGCCGAAGTCCTGCTCGGCCAGTCCGCCTCCGGAGAGGATCGCCTGGTAGTTCTCGAAGCCCACGAAGTGGACCCCGGAGGAGAAGGGGCTGCCCCGGCCTCCCCAGTCGGAGAAGCTCACCCACAGTGCCATGAGCACGGGGACGACGAGGAAGACCCCGAGGAGGAGGATGACCGGGGCGGTGAACAACCACCCCGAGGCGGCCTCGCCGCGCCGGATTCCGGAACGACGAGACCGACTCGTGGTTTGCGACATTGTGCTTGGCTCTCGGCTACTCGGCTACTCGGCTACTCGGCTACTTCAGGAGGGCTTCGAGGTTCTTCTGCGTCGCATCCAGGATCGCCTTCGGGTCACCGGTCGACAGCGATTCGAGCTTGCTGTTGAGGTCGGTGACGACGTCGGCCGCTCCCTTGGCCGTCGGAACGCCCTTGGCGTAGTCGGCGGCGTTGAGGAACGGGACGAGGTCCGGGTTCTGCGACTTCCACTCGTCGGCGGCCGACTTGATCGACGGCATCGGGCCGAACGCCTTGGAGAAGGCGAGCTGGTCGTCCTTGCTCGTCAGCTTCTCGACGAGCTTCAGCGCCGCCGCCTGGTTGGGGCTGTCGGCTGCGATGCCCCAGCAGTTGGTGAACTGCAGGGTGCCATTGCCGGCCGGGCCCTTCGGCAGCTCGACGACCTTGTACTTGATGTTCGGGAAGTCGGACGAGAGCGCGCCGGTGATCCAGTTGCCCTCGATGGTCATCGCGGCCAGGCCCTTGCCGAACGCCTCGCCGCCCCAGCCGGCGCCGAGGTCCTTCGCGTACTTGAGGTCGCCGTCGTTGAGCAGCGTCTTGACGTAGTCGAGCGCCTTGACGTTGGCGTCGCTGTTGGCGGTGGCCTTGGTGCTGTCGTCGTTCATCAGGTTGCCGCCCGCCTGGGTCATGAACGACCCGATGCGCGCGTACTCGCCGGAGATGCCGAGGCCGACGTGGCCGGCGCCGGTGAGCTTCTTGGAGACGGCCTGCAGCTGGTCCCACGTCTTCGGGATGTCACTGTCGGTGAGGCCGGCGGCCGACCACATGTCGGTGTTGATGATCAGCTGCAGCGTGGAGAAGTCCTTCGGCGCGCAGTAGAACTTGCCGTCGTACGTGAACGACTTCACCAGGCTCGGGTAGAAGTCGCTCTTGTTGGAGAGCTGGTCTCCGTATGCGAGCAGCGAGCCGTTGGAGGCGTACCCGGCCAGCGCATCCGTCGACAGGTAGAAGACGTCGGCGGGCTTCTTCGCCGCGAAGCCCTGGGACAGCTGCTGGTTGAGGTCGCTCGCCGCGACGACGGACGCCTTGGTGCCGTCGCTCTTCGACCAGTCGGAGACCGCGGACTTGACCGCGGCGGTCTCCGCGTCTCCGGACGAGCCGATCATGACGGTCAGCGCCTTGTCGGACGACGTGAGCTTGCCGGACGAGTCGTCTCCGCTCCCGCCGCTGAAGCCGGAGCCGCAGGCGGTGAGGGCGAGGGCGGTCGCGACGGCGACGGCGCCGCCGGCGAGCCACCGGTGTGAAGGTCGTTGCATGTGTTCTCTCCTTGGTGTGAGTGCGCCCGTCATCGGACGCACAGGGGGGTCAGGCGGGGAAGGGACGGGTGTGGGCGCCCGGGTGGGCGGGACTGAGCCGGCGGTTGTGGCGGCCTGTGTGGGCCGGGCTGAGCTGGCTGCCGGGGCAGCCGGGATCGGCAGGGCAGACGGGACGGGAGGGATGCGGGGCGATCGTCGCGGGCATCGGACCTCCTTGGTCTGTCTAACGGGTTTGATCGATCAAATTTTGCACTGCTAGATTGTGTTTTGAACGATCAAATCGGGGTGCTGCCAAGATAACCACCGCGTTCCCAACGTGTCAAGCGGCGCCACGCTAGGGTCTTATCCAGCCGACGGAGAGGAGAGACATGGGTGCTCAACCCACGGTCAGCGACGTCGCCGACGTCGCAGGCGTCTCCCGCCAGACCGTCTCCAACGTCCTCAACTCCCCGCAGCTGGTCCGCCCGGAGACCAGGGAACGCGTCCAGGCCGCCATCGCAGAACTCGGCTACCGGCCGCACGCCTCCGCCCGGCGCCTGCGCACCCAGAAGAGCTCCACCATCGGCATCCGCCTCGACCCGATCACCACGGACGGCATCTCCGGCAGCATCCTGGACAGGTTCCTGCACGCGCTCACCGAGCAGGCCGACCGGATGAACCTGCGCGTGCTGCTGTTCACCGCATCCGGGCCGGAGGGGGAGATCGAGCAGTTCCGCCGGCTCAGCGACGGCGCAGACGTGGACGCGTTCGTACTCACTTCCACCTTCCACGGCGACCCGCGCACCGAGTGGCTGATCGAGCACGGCCAGTCGTTCGTCACCTTCGGCCGGCCGTGGGGCATCGACGACATGGCCGACCCGCAGCACCTCTGGGTCGACGTCGACGGCTCGTCCGGGCTGCGCGACGCCACCGCATACCTGCTCGGCACCGGAGCGCGCCGCATCGGTTTCGTCGGCTGGCCGAGCGGCTCGGGGACCGGCGACGACCGCCGCCGCGGCTGGCTCGACGCCATGCGCGCGGGGAGCGGCCTCGGCGACGACGACCTCGCCTCCCTCGAGGTCGCCGCCGAAGACGGCGTCACCTTCGGCGCGGACGCGATGCGCCGCCTCGAACGCGCGGCAGGCACCGTGGATGCGGTGGTCTGCACGAGCGACTCGCTCGCTCTCGGCGCGCTCATGGCCACGGCGGGCCGCATCCCGGTGGTCGGCTACGACAACACGCCGGTCGCCGCATCCCTCGGCTTCTCGAGCGTCGAGCAGCCGCTCGACGAGGTGGCGGCGGGCGTCCTCGACCTGCTGACAGGCACGCACGGCGGCCGCGTGCATCCCGGATCGTCGACGGCCGACCCGATGCACAGGCTCGTCGCTCCGCACCTGGTGGTGCGCGACGGCCCGACCGTGATCACGGCCGCTCGCTGACACCGTGCAGCATCCCGAAATGCGCGTGTAACGCTCCGTCGGCGACACTGGAGGTATGCCTCCACAAGAGTCTCTGCTGGATGCGCCACAAGCGCGTCGCCTCCCCGTCACCGTCTCCATCACCCGCCGCGTCGACAGCACCCGCCTGCCGGACGTGACCCGCTGGGTGCAATCCGGCGTGAACATCGCCAACACGTACGAGGGCTTCCTCGGCTCCGGCTGGGTGCGCGCCGCCCACGACTCGGACGAGTGGCACATGCTCTACCGCTTCGCCGACGATGCGGCACTGGACGCCTGGGAGGGCTCGGAGGACCGCGCCGCCTGGCTGTTCGAGGGCCGCGAACTGGTCGAGCTCTCGCGGGTGGAGCGCCGCACGGGCATCGAGGGCTGGTTCGACCAGCCGCAGCACCAGACGCAGGGCGCAGACGCTCAGGATGCGACGGACCGCCTCGCCCCGACCTCCCCGCCGCGCTGGAAACAGGCCGTGACCATCTGGCTCGGCTTCTTCCCGCTGTCGCTGCTGTTCACGTTCCTGGTGACCACCTTCGTCCCGTTCTGGCACCAGCTCTGGCTTCCGGCCACGGTGCTGATCACCACGCTGTGCCTCACCCCGACGATGACGTACCTCCTGCTCCCGCTGGTCACGCGCATCCTGCACCCGTGGCTGCAGCGGCCCCGCCGCTGACGGCTCCCGCCTCACCAGGCATGTCCGTTCGCGCGGAAATCTCGCGCGCCGATCACCCCTTCTCCGCTCCAACGGAACTCCCGCCGGCGCGTCGCGGCGGAGTTCCGCACGAACGGAGAACGTGGATGGGCGCGGGCCGCCGCGCGTATCGGAGGAAGTCTCGCGCGACACGCCGCGCAAGGTTCCGTTCGGGCGGTTAAATCGGGCCCGGATGTGGCTTGTCTCCGTTCGAACGGAGAATCGGGCCCCGATGCGGCGGGTCGAGGTTCGCGCGGAGAGGCGGGACGCGGCGCGCGCTCAGGGGGAACCCTGACCGCACCCTGAATCCGCTCCGTTTTCCTCGCGTCCACTTGCGCCGCCCGCAGACGCGATATATCGTGACCTTGTCAACAACGCGATATATCGCGAATCACCGAGGGTCCGCTCAGCGGGCACCGACTGGCGGACGGCAGCAGCGGTCCGCGAACGAAAGCACTCAGGAGCACGCAATGACACAAGACAAGTGGCTGATCCAGCCCGGCGAGAGCAAGACCATCGACGTCGAGCTCGTCCGATCCCTCAAGGCCGGCTTCATCGCAGGACAGGTCGACATCATCGGGCACGACGAGCAGGGAGCGCGGGTCGAGGTCCACTCGGTCACCGGCCGCGACCTTAAGATCACGCTCGACGGCGACCGCCTCGAGATCGACCACCCGCAGCTGCGCTGGGACAACTTCATCGAGGTGTTCAAGTCGATGCGGGACAACGCCAGGGCCGAGGTCAGCGTCCTCGTGCCGCACGATGTCGCGCTCAAGCTCGGCGTCGTCTCCGCCACGGCGCTCGTCGCCGGGCTGGACACCGACGCCAAGCTCAGCACCGTCACGGGCGATCTCGTGGTCGACGGCGTCACCGGCGACATCGAGCTCAACAGCGTCAGCGGAGAGGTCTCCGCCCGCAACCACTCCGGCCGCATCTTCGCGCACACCGTGTCCGGCGACGTCACAGCATCCGGTCGCATCCCGAAGTTCACGGTCGACAGCGTCTCCGGCAACGTGATGGTGGATGTGGTCGGCACGCCCGACGAGATCTCCAGCAACACGGTCTCCGGCGACCTGACCATCCGCGTCCCGGAGGCGCTCGGCGCGCGCTACCGGGTCAACACGATCTCCGGCAAGGTGCAGCTCGACAACACCTTCATCCACGGGATGCCCGGCAAGACGTACCAGGGCACCTCCGGCTCGCTCGACGGCACCTGGATGGACGTCAACGCCAACTCGGTGTCCGGGAACGTCTACGTGCTGCGCAGCGCGCCGACCGGCACGGGCGCGGGCACGGGCACGGGCGCTGGCACAGACGCACCCGCCGACTCGGCAGCCGGCTCCGACCAGAACGGGGCGTCGGCGTGACCCCCGTGTTCGCGCACGGGAGTCTGCGCCTTTACCTGCTCAGCCTCCTGGCGGAGTCGCCCCGGCACGGCTACGAGCTCATCCAGGCGCTCAGCGACCGCTTCGGCGGTACGTACAGCCCGAGCGCAGGCACCATCTACCCGCGGCTCGCGAAGCTCGAGGAGGAGGGCCTGGTGACCAAGGCGGCGGAGGGCAGGAAGACCGTCTACGCGATCACCGACGCCGGCCGGGCAGAGCTGGCAGAGCGGGAGCACGAGCTCGACGCGATCGAGGACGAGGTCACAGACTCCGTCCGTCGTCTCGCCGACGAGGTGCGCGCCGGCGTCAACGAGGCGATGCGTTCGCTGCGCGCCGACCTGGCCTCGGCGGCACGGGATGCGAGCAGAGGCCCGCGCATCGACGTGCGGCAGGAGGCGCGCGACGCCGGGCGGGATGCGCGGCAAGCGGCGAACGCGGCGGCCCGGGATGCCGAGGCGGCGCTGAACGAGTTCCGTCAGCAGCTCCGCACCGACTTCCGGTCGCAGGCGGCGCGCGGCGACATCCCGGATGGGGTGGTGCCGCAGCTGAAGTCCGAGCTCGCGCGCGTGCGCGCGTCGGTGCTGGAGGCTCTGGGGCGCCGCTGAGCGAACGCCGGACGGCGTCTCGACACGCCGTCGCCTCTCTGCACACAGCCACACTCAGCGAAAGCGCGTCCGACACTCAGGTGCGGGCGCGCCTTCCGTGTTTCCGGCGTGTTTCCAGGGGTTTTGCTTTCATTTCGGGCGGCTGAAAGCGCAGACACAATCCTTTGCGGAACCGCAAGCATCGGGTGCCGCGACGCGCCGACTTGACAGCGGTTTGGCAGCGAGTAGTGTCGAGGCTCGTGACAAATGAGGGGAGATCCCCGAAGCGGTGGTTGATCGGCGACCCGCTTCCGAGCGAAAAGCTCGAAGGACAGCTACTCCCGAAGCACCTCGCCCTACCCATCTTCGCCTCCGACGCACTGTCGAGCGTGGCGTACGCTCCGCAGGAACTCCTGATGATCCTGCTCATCGGCGGACTCGCGTTCCTGAGCTTCGCTCCGTGGGTCGCCGCAGCGGTCGTCGTGCTCCTCATCACCGTCGTGCTGAGCTACCGCCAGCTGGTCAAGGCATACCCGTCCGGCGGCGGGGACTACGAGGTCGCGCACAAGAACCTCGGTGAGAAGGCCGGCCTGGTGGTCGCCTCCGCGCTGCTCGTCGACTACGTGCTCACCGTGGCCGTGTCCGTCGCATCCGGTGTGGACAACATCATCTCGGCGCTGCCGTTCCTGTCCAACTGGCGGGTCGAGCTGGCCGTGCTCTTCGTCATCGTCATCGCTGCGGTGAACCTCCGCGGCGTGCGGGAGTCGAGCAAGGCGTTCGCCATCCCGACCTACCTCTTCATCGGCAGCATCTTCGTGATGATCGTGACCGCGCTGGTGCGCACCGCGTTCGGGGATGCGCCGGTCGCCGAGTCCGCGAACTTCGAGGTGCACGCCACCAGCCTCACCCAGGCCGCGACGGTGCTCCTGCTGCTGCGCGCCTTCTCCAGCGGATGTTCGGCCCTCACCGGTGTGGAGGCCGTCGCCAATGGAGTGCCGGCGTTCCGCACCCCGAAGATCAAGAACGCCCGCAAGACGCTCGGACTGATGGGCGGCATCGCCATCATCCTGTTCGCCGGGCTCACCACGGTCGCCCTGATCAGCGGCGTGCACTACGCCGAGAATCCGTGCGACCTGCAGGGCTGGGCGCAGTGCGCCACCGAACCGCAGCGCAGCCTGATCGCCCAGATCGCCGCAGCGACGTTCGGCAACAACACCATCCTGTTCTTCATCGTGCAGGCCGCGACCGCCGTCGTGCTGCTGCTCGCGGCGAACACCGCGTTCAACGGCTTCCCGCTGCTCGGCTCCGTGCTCGCCCGCGACTCGTACGCGCCCAAGTCGCTGAACACCCGCGGCGACCGCCTGGTCTACTCGAACGGCATGATCCTGCTGGCCCTCGCAGCGACCGTGCTGCTGCTGGTCTACCGCGCCAACCTGACCCAGCTCATCCAGCTGTACATCATCGGCGTGTTCGTCTCGTTCACGCTCGGCCAGTCCGGGATGGTCAAGCACTGGATCACGCTGCTGCGCTCCGGGACCGTGAAGCCGCACGAACGGTCGAGCATCGTCCGCTCGCTCTGCATCAACGCGTTCGGCGCGTTCCTCACCGCCGTGGTGCTCATCGTCGTGACGATCACCAAATTCACCCACGGTGCATACCTCGTCTTCATCTTCATGCCCATCCTGTGGCTGCTCATGCTCGGCGTGAACCGCTACTACCGGGATGTCGAGAAGGAGATCGAGGTCGACCCGGTCACCACGTTCGGCAGCCGCGGAGACCACGCGATCGTGCTCGTCGGCAAGATGCAGAAGCCGGCGCTCAAGGCGCTCGACTACGCCATCGCCGCCCGGCACGACTCGATCGAGGCTGTGCACGTGGCGGTCGACGAGGAGTCGACGGAAAAGCTGCAGCAGCAGTGGATCCAGCAGAACATCCACGTGCCGCTGACCATCATCGAGTCCCCGTACCGCGAGTTCGGCCACCCGCTGATCAAGTACCTGAAGCACCGCCGCGAGGAGCACGGCTCCGAAGTGGTGACTGTCTACCTTCCGCAGTACATCGTCGGGCACTGGTGGGAGTCGCTGCTGCACAACCACCGGGCACGGCGCATCCGGCAGCAGCTGCTGCTCTGCCACGGTGTGACCGTCGCGCTCGTGCCGTGGCTGCTCGACTCGTCGTCGCTGATCTACGGCCGCCGTTCCCGTCCGCTTCCCGGTCAGGATCGTCGTGGCGAGCCGGTGCGCCCGGTCGCGCGGCGTCCGCTGGAGCCGGCGTCGAAGCAGCACGGTCATCCTCGCGGCCACGGGACGCCGGCCTCCGCCGGGCAGTCGCCTGCGCCGACGCAGGGCGCGACGGAGCAGCCGCAGCAGCCGCAGACGCCGGTGTCGGAGACGAAGAAGATCCCGGCCCGCGCCAAGCGTTGATCGCCGCTTGACCTTGACGTAACGTCAACCTCTACCGTGGGTTTCGCACCCCACGAGAGAGAGGAGACGACGATGGACTGGTCCATCCAAGAGATCGCCAGGCTCGCCGGAACGACCAGCAGGACGCTGCGTCACTATGACGACATCGGGCTCCTCCCGCCCAGCAGAATCGGCAGCAATGGCTACCGGTACTACGACAGGGACTCCCTCGTGCGGTTGCAGCGCATCCTGCTGCTCCGCGACCTCGGACTCGGCCTCCCGGCCATCGCCGACGTGCTCACGAACCAGGTGGATGCGATCCCCGCCCTGCACGGCCACCTCGCGTGGCTGCGCGACGAGCGGGAACGGCTGGCGCGGCAGATCGCGTCGGTCGAGACGACCATCCAGGCGATCAGCGAAGGAGAAGACATCATGGCGGAAGACATGCTCGACGGTTTCGACCACACCCAATACAAGGAGGAGGTGGAGGAGCGCTGGGGCAAGGACGCGTACGCCGCGTCCGACGCGTGGTGGCGCAGCAAGACGCCGGCCGAGCGCGCCGAATGGCAGCGCCTGCAGAAGCAGCTCGCCGCCGACTGGATCGCCGCCGCCGACCGCGGCATCGACCCGGAGGGCGACGAGGCGCAGGCACTCGCCCAGCGCCACGCCGACTGGCTCGGCTCGGTCCCCGGCACCCCCGGCAGCGAGAACGGCCGCCCGACGGCCGCCTACCTCACCGGCCTCGGCGAGATGTACGTCGCCGACCCGCGGTTCGCCGCGAACTACGGCGGCGCCGCGGGCGCCACGTTCGTGCGCGACGCGCTGCGCGCGTACGCGGCGCGGCTGTAGGGCCTCAAGTCATCGAGCCGGGACTTATGTACGCGACACGCCGTGTCGGGGCGTGCACAAGTCCCGGTTCGATTGCTGCGGACGTGAGAAGGCTGGGACGCGACCCGCCCACGGTGAGCGCCTCGGGGACGCGCGGGGTGTCGGGGACGCGGCCACGACCATGCGGAGCTCGGGGCGGCGCGCGCGGCGTCAGCTCCGGCGACTCGCGCTCAGGCGCGGCGGGGACGAGGACGCGGTCGGGACTCAGCACCACGGCCACGGCCAGGGCCACGTTCCCTGGACATCAGTCGATCATCGAGCCAGTACGCGGCGACCGCCTGCGCCGGGCGACGGGATGCGCTCGCCTCGCGGTCGGGCTGCACCCCGCCGATCACGTTGCTGTCGGCCGCGCGGTGGTCGCGCATCCTGGTGGCCGCGTCGGTTTCGAGCAGGATGCCGTCGCGCACGTCGAACGCGGCGGCATCCTGCTCCCCGAGGCCGGCCGATTGCTCGGCCGTTCCCTCGAGCTCGCTTTCCAGCGCCGCCGCAGTCGTTGCAGCGTCCTGCGGCAGCCGGATCGCGAAGAAGGGGAGGGTGATGCTGCAGAGCGGCCCGACCAGCAGCGCGAACGCGAGCGTCCCGATGCCGACGTTGCCGCCGAGCAGCCACCCGATGATGAGCACGGTCACCTCGATGCCGGTGCGCACGGCCCAGATCGGCCAGCCGGTGCGCGCGTGCAGCCCGGTCATCAGGCCGTCGCGCGGGCCCGGGCCCAGTTTGGGGCCGATGTAGAGGCCGGTCGCGACCGCCAGGAGCAGGAGGCCGCCGGCGAACAGCAGCACTTGCGCCCACAGTTCGGTCTGCTGCGGGATGAGCGTGAGCCCGAGCTGCGCGCTCGGGCCGACGAGCAGCACGTTGAGCACGGTGCCGAGTCCCGGGCGCTGGCGGAGCGGGATCCAGAACAGCAGCACGGCGATGCCGACGAGGTTGGTGATGAGCCCGAACAGCAGGCCCGTCTTGATCGACAGACCTTGCGCGAGCACGTCCCACGGCGACACCCCGATGCCGGCGCGCACCATCATCGCGATGGCGATTCCGTAGAGGAATAGCCCGATGAGGAGTTGCGCGAGGCGTCTGGTGAGGAGGAGTCGGCGGGTCACGCTCCTATCCAATTTGTTGATTGGCCTTTTATCAAGAGTCCAATTCGCTTAAGGTGGCCTTATGCCGGATGCTCAGCTCACCGCCCGATCGCTCGAAACGCTCCTCGGGGAGTGGCGAGGAGGCGGCGCCCACTACCAGGCGCTCGCCGACCGCATCCGGTTGCTGGTGCTCGACGGACGCATCCCGATCGACACGCGACTGCCCGCCGAGCGCGACCTCGCCGCCCGGCTGGAACTCAGCCGCACCACCGTGACCGCCGCGTACCGGGGGCTGCGCGACGCCGGATTCCTCGACAGCGTGCGCGGATCCGGCAGCGTCGCCCGGCTGCCTGGACCGGTGCTCGTCACCGCCCCGACCCCCGGTGGCGACGGGATGCTCGACTTCACCAAGGCGGCCCTGCCGGCGGCATCGTCCCTCCCCGCGGCAGCGCGCGCCGCGGCGGAGGAGCTGCCGCACTTCCTCCCGCACTCCGGATACGACGCGGTCGGCCTCCCGCACCTCCGGGAGGCCATCGCCGACCGCTACCGCGAGCGCGGCCTCCCCACCGACCCCGACCAGGTGCTCGTCACGGTCGGCGCGCAGCAGGCCATCGCCCTGATCGCGCGCACCTTCGTCGGCCGCGGCGACCGCACGATGATCGAGATGCCCACCTACCCGCACGCCACGGAGTCGTTCCGGCTCGCCGGGGCGCGCCTGGTGCCGGTGACGGTCACCATCCCGCCCGCCGACGCCCCGCATCCGGTGGGCGCGGAGGAGGACGGCTGGGACATCGACGCGATCGAGCAGACGCTGCGGCGCGCCAACCCGGCCCTCGCCTATCTGATCCCGGACTTCCAGAACCCGACGGGCGCATCCATGTCGCCGGAGACGCGCGCGCGGCTGCTGGCGGCGACGGCGGCGCAGGGCACGATCGTGGTCGGCGACGAGACGACGGCCGACCTCGACATCGACAGGCTCGGCGAGCACCTCCCGCTGCCCCGCTACGGCTCGCGAGGGGCGGGGGATGCGCCCGTGCTGCTGATCGGGTCGGCGAGCAAGAGCCTGTGGGGCGGCCTGCGGATCGGCTGGATCCGGGCGGAGCGGCCGCACATCCAGAAGCTGATCGCGGCGAAACCGGCGACCGACCTGGGCACGCCGCTGCTGGAACAGCTGGTGGTGGCGCGGATGCTGCCGCAGATGGCGGAGATCCTGGAGTCCCGGCGCTCGGAACTCGCGGCGGGGAGGGAGCGGGTGGCGCGGCTGGCGGCGCAGACGTTCCCGGACTGGGTGGTGCCCAGGATGCACGGCGGTCTCGCCGCGTGGATCGGGATCGGCGCGCCGGTCAGCTCGGCGCTGACGCTGGGTGCGCGCAACCACGGGTTGCTGATCGCGGCCGGGCCGCGGTTCGGGCTGGATGGGGCGTTCGAGCGCTTCCTGCGCATCCCGATCACGTACTCGGAGGAGGAGACGGTGCGCGCGTTCGCGGCGCTGTCGCGCGCGTGGCCGGACGCGCTGCGCGAGCCGTCGGCGTTCGCCGACGCGGCCCCGCTGCCCAACGTGGTCTAGCTCGGCCTGTGGCCGGCGGCTGGGCGGCGAGATGCCAGTAACTGTCGCGAAACGCCCGGGATGCGCGACAGATACTGGCATCTCGCGGGCTGGCGGGACGGCCTGTGGAGAGAATCCGACGCGTGGTGGCGGAATTGGGCATGGTGGGTGGCATGAGTCATCCCCGGTTGCGCAACCGCCCGTTCTCCCTCCGCGAGGCGCGGGCGCTCGGCGTCGAGCCCGTCCGCCTGTCGCGCAGCGAGCTGGTCACGCCGTTCCGCGGCGCTCGGGTGCCCGCCAGGCTGGCGGCCGACTTCGTCGCGCGCTGCGCCGCCCTCTGCGCCAGGGAGCCCGGCGGTGTCCTCTCCCACACCACGGCCGCCATCCTGCTGGGGCTGCCGGATACGCGGTGGCTGCCTGGCGTGCGGCAGCGGGGTGCGCGGGCTCATCTGCCGCCTCCGGATGCGCCGAGCTCGTCTGCGCTTCACGACCACCTCCCACCTCCGGATGCGCCACCCACGCACGCACAGCCCGTCCTGCACCTGACCGTCGCACCGCCCGCGCGGCCGCCGCGCCTCACCGGCGTGCGGTCCCACTCGCGTCCGCTCGCCGCGGGCGAGACGCGTCGGGTGCGGGGGCTGCCGGTGACGTCGGCGGCGCGGACGTGGGCCGACCTGGCCGCGACGGCGAGCATCCGGGAGCTGGTGGTGCTGGGCGATGCGGTTCTCGGCGGCCGGGCGCCGCTCGCCTGCCACGACGACCTGCGGGCGGCGGTCCCTCCCGCGGGCGCTCGGGGCGCATCCCGGGCCAGGGCCGCGGTCGAGTTGCTCGACGGCCGCGCGGAGTCTCCGCCCGAGTCGCTGCTGCGGCTGATCCTGGCGGAGGCCGGACTGCCTGCGCCGGATGTGAACGTCGACCTGCACACTCCGGATGGGCGGTTCCTGGCCAGGCCGGACCTCCGGTTCGCGCCGTACCGCACCATCGTCGAGTACGAGGGCGACCACCACCGCATCGAGCCGCGCCAGTGGCGCAGAGACCTGACACGGACCACGGCTCTGCAGCAGCGGGGCGAGCTGGTGCTGCGGGTGGGAGCCGAGCACCTGCGGTCGGAGAAACGGCTGGTCGGGTTGGTCTTCCGCTCGCTCGCGTCGCGGGGATGGGATCCGTCGTGAGTGTCAGCAGAAGGCGCGAGAACCGTCCCGGGGGAGTACGTCTCCACCCCGAAGTCGTACCAGGGCATGAGGAATTTGCACAGGCTGCAATGAGATACTTTGCGGGCGGCTGTGGTGCCGCGCGTCTCACATCCACTTTCTGTCAAGGGAAAAGACTGTGCATTTCCTCGCCGTCCTGAGTATGAAGAACCGCGCGCTGATCGCGCTCGTCACGATCGTGGCCGCGGTGTTCGGCGGCCTGGCGCTGACGAACCTCAAGCAGGAGCTCGCTCCGACCATCTCGTTCCCGCAGCTCGCGATCATCACCAGCTACCCCGGCGCATCGCCCGAGGTGGTCAACAACGACGTGAGCACGCCGGTCGAGACGGCCATCCAGGGCGTGCCGGACCTCGAGAGCACGTCGGCGGTGAGCAGCACCAACCAGTCGATCATCACGGCGAAGTTCACCTACGGCACCGACCTCGCGACCGCAGAGCAGAAGATCGACCAGGCGATCAACCGCATCAAGTCCACGTTGCCGAGCAACGTCGACCCGCAGGTGTTCTCCGGCAGCATCGACGACTTCCCCGTCATCCAGCTCGCCGTCACCAGTGACCAGGACTCGCGCGCGCTCGCCGACAAGATCACCAAGCTGGTCATCCCCGACATCAAAGACGTCTCCGGCGTCAACGACGCCCAGCTCGTCGGCGAGGTCGGCCAGCGCATCACCATCACCCCGGACAGTGCCAAGCTCGCCGCCGCCGGCGTGACCAGCCAGTCGATCAAGGATGCGCTGCAGCAGAACGGCGTCCTCATCCCGGGCGGTTCGATCACCGAGGACGGCAAGACGCTCTCCGTGCAGTCCGGCGCGAAGCTGAGCTCGATCGACGACATCGCCGGGCTTCC
The DNA here is from genome assembly GCF_051161895.1 of Leifsonia araucanica. Taxonomy (NCBI): domain Bacteria; kingdom Bacillati; phylum Actinomycetota; class Actinomycetes; order Micrococcales; family Microbacteriaceae; genus Leifsonia; species Leifsonia araucanica. The sequence goes on along the minus strand of NZ_JBMBTW010000002.1, from coordinate 2,337,809 downwards.
GCTCATCCGGTCGGCGAGTGCATCCGGTTCTGGCACTGGCGCAGGCGCAGGCGCGGGTGCAGGTGCAGGTGCAGGAGCAGGTGCCGCAGCAGGTGCGGACGCTGGCGCTGCCGGGGCCGGGGCGACCGGCTCCACGGGCGCAGCCGACGCAGCCGCGGCCGCAGCTGCCACCGCAGCAGCCACCCCGCCCACCATCGGCGACGTCGCCACGGTGCAGAAGACCGACGACCCCACCACCTCCATCTCGCGCGTCGACGGCAAGCCGGCGCTGACCATCGCCGTCACCAAGCTGCCGTCCGCGAACACCGTCGAGGTCTCGCACGGCGTCAGCGCCCTGATCGACGACCTGCAGACGAAGCTCGGCGACGGAGCGAAGATCACCGTCGTGTTCGACCAGGCGCCGTTCATCACCCAGTCGATCAACTCGCTCACCGAGGAGGGCCTGCTCGGCCTCCTGATGGCCGTGATCGTCATCCTGATCTTCCTGCTGTCGATCCGCTCCACCCTGGTCACCGCGATCTCGATCCCGACCAGCGTGCTCATCACCTTCATCGTGATGTGGGCGACCGGCTACACGCTCAACATCATCACGCTCGGCGCGCTGACCATCGCCATCGGCCGTGTGGTCGACGACTCCATCGTGGTCATCGAGAACATCAAGAGACAGCTCGTCGCCGGCGTCGACAGAGCGGCGACCATCGTCAAGGCCGTGCGCGAGGTGGCGGGGGCGATCACCGCATCCACCATCACCACCGTCGCCGTGTTCCTCCCGCTGGCGTTCGTCGGCGACGTGACCGGCGAGCTGTTCCGGCCGTTCGCGCTCACCGTGACCATCGCGCTGCTGTCGTCGCTGCTCGTCTCGCTGACGATCGTGCCGGTGCTCGCATACTGGTTCCTCCGTCCGCCGAAGGCGCGCAAGCACGAGGGTGGCGTCGAGGCGTCCGACGCATCGCACCTGTCGATCGAGGAGGCGATGGCCGCCGGCGAGGACGAGCTGGAGCACCCGTCGCGACTGCAGCGCGGTTACCTTCCGATCATCCACTGGACGTTGAAGCACTCGGTCGCGACCGTGCTCATCGCGGTGGTCGTGCTCGTCGGAACGCTGGCGCTCACCCCGCTGATGAAGACGAACTTCCTCGGATCCACGGGCCAGAACACGCTAACGATCACGCAGACCCTCGCGCCCGGCACCTCCCTGCAGGCGAAGGACGATGCATCCAAGGTGGTCGAGCAGAAGCTCATCGACACCAAGGGCGTCAAGACGGTGCAGGTCTCGATCGGGTCGAGCGGGGCATCCTTGCAGGCCGCGTTCACCGGAGGCGGCGGCAACACCACGTTCTCGGTGACCACCGACCCGGATGCCGATCAGGATGCGCTGAAGAGCACCATCGAGGACGAGCTCGCGGCGGTGAAGGACCAGGGCGACATCGTCGTCTCCGCGCAGAGCGGGTTCGGCGGCTCGAGCGACATCGAGATCGACATCACGGCCACCAGCAACGAAGACCTGCAGAAGGCGACGGATGCGGTCGTCGCCGAGGTCAAGAAGCAGGACTCGGTCAAGCAGGTAACGGACAACCTCAGCGCGTCGCTGCCCTACGTCGCGGTGAACGTCGACCGTTCCAAGGCGGCGGCAGCCGGTCTGAGCGAGGTCGCCGTCGGCGGCATCGTGTCGCAGGCCATGCAGCCGACGCAGGCCGGTTCCGTCGCCCTCGACAACACGACGCTCAACATCTACATCCAGAGCGACAACCCGCCGTCGACGGTCGCCCAGCTGGCCGACCTGCCGATCCCGACGGTCACCGGTCCGGTTGCGCTGAGCACGCTGGCGTCTGTCGAGGAGACCAACGGTCCGTCCACGGTCACCACCGAGCGCGGCCTGCGCACGTCGACGGTCACGGCCACCCCGGCCACCGACAACCTCGGCACCGCGAACGCCGCGGTGACGACGGCGCTCAAGGACGCGAACCTGCCGTCCGGGGCCACCGCCAAGATCGGCGGAGTCTCCTCCAGCCAGTCGGACGCGTTCTCGCAGCTCGGGATCGCGCTGCTCGCGGCCATCCTGATCGTCTACATCGTGATGGTGGCGACGTTCCGGTCGCTGCGCCAGCCGCTGCTGCTCCTGGTCTCCGTGCCTTTCGCGGCGACAGGCGCCATCGCGCTGCAGATCATCTCGGGCATCCCGCTCGGCGTCGCATCGCTGATCGGTGTGCTGATGCTGATCGGCATCGTGGTGACGAACGCGATCGTCCTCATCGACCTGGTCAACCAGTACAGGAAGCGCGGGATGTCCGTGCCGGAGGCGGTGGCGCACGGCGCCTCCCGCCGTCTGCGCCCGATCCTGATGACGGCGCTCGCGACCATCGCGGCCCTCACCCCGATGGCGATCGGCCTCACCGGCCACGGCGGCTTCATCTCGCAGCCGCTCGCCATCGTGGTGATCGGCGGCCTGGTCTCGTCCACGCTTCTCACCCTCGTGGTGCTGCCGACGCTCTACAACCTCGTCGAGGGCGCGCGCGAGCGCCGGGCGGCGAAGCGCGCGCGGAAGGCCGCGGCGGCCGGCGGGCCGGACGCGGGCTCGGGTGACGGCGCTGGCGGGAGCGGTACCGGCGGCGACGGGGGACCCGGCGCGCCGGGTGCGCCGGGTGCGCCCGGAGGGCCGGGCGAGTCCGGTGGCCCTGGATCCGGCGGCCCGGCGGCAGCGCCGCCCGTCTGGACGGCGCCGGCAGGCGGCCAGCAGCGCTAGCGACCACGAACGGGCCGGACTCCTCGGAGTCCGGCCCGTTCTCGCGCCCGGGGTCTCGCGCCTGGAGTCTCGCGCCTGGGGCTGCGCGTCCGGCCGGTTCTCGCATCGGCCACTTCTCCCATTTGGGCCGGTTCTCGCATCCACTGGCTCCCGCGCCTCCCGCGCGCGCGAGATGCCAGTAACTGTCGCGAAACGCCCGGGATGCGGCGCAGATACTGGCATCTCGCGGAGAGGGTCGCGTCCGAGATACCAGACGCGGGACGCCGCCCCACCGCCCGGAGGGGGGGACCGGGTTGCTAGCGTCGCGGTATGAGCACGCGTCAGCTGTCCGTCGACCCCCTGTGGCCCCGCGCTGGGGCGTGGCCGTCGCTTGACGGCATCCCCGGCGATGAGGCGGTCGATCTGGCGTTTCTCGGCATTCCGACCTGGCGCACGTCGCTGTCGGCGACCGGAGCGGGGGAGACGCCGGCAGCGGTTCGGGAGGCGCTGCGCTACTACGCGGCGTTCGTGCCAGGGTCTGAGGTGGAGCGGCTGGCGTTCGCCGACGCCGGCGACGTCGACGAACCCGACGGGCCGGAGGGCGAAGGGCGCGCCATCGCCGCGATGGCGGACGCGGTCGGCCGGTCGCGCGTCACCGTTGCGGTGGGCGGAGACAACGCGCTCACCGTTCCCGCCGCCCTCGGCGCCTGGGGCGAAGCGCTGCCGACCGCCGGGTTGATCACGCTCGACGCCCACCACGACCTGCGCGACGGCGTCTCCAACGGGTCGCCCGTGCGCCGGCTGGTCGAGGCCGGGCTGGACGGCCGGAGAGTGGTGCAGATCGGGATCGCCGACTTCGCGAACTCGCCCGCGTACGCAGCGCGGGCGGAGGCGTACGGCATCACGGTCGTGCCCCGGGATGCGTTGCACGCGCGCCCGATCGACGACGTGATGGCTGAGGCGCTCGAGATCGCCGGGGCGGCCGGCGGGCCGGTGCACGTCGATCTGGACGTGGATGTGTGCGACCGGTCGGTCGCGCCCGGCTGCCCGGCGTCGGTGCCGGGCGGACTGGCCGCGTGGGAGCTGCGGCGTTTCGCCAGGCTGGCGGGCGCATCCGTGGCCGTGCGGTCGGTGGACATCGCCGAAGTGGATGCGACGGCCGACGCCCCGGACGGGCGCACCGTGCGGCTTGCGGCGCTGCTGGTGCTGGAGGTCGCGGCGGGGCTGGCGTCCCGCGGCTGAGGTTCACCCGAGCAGCGTGCCCGTCACCCCACCCGCACCCCAGCACGATACGTGGCCGCCACCAGCGGCACCCCCGGCCGGTACGCCAGGTGCACGTATCCAGGCGCGCGCAGCACCGCGAAGTCGGCTCTGGCGCCCGGCGTCAGGTGTCCGACGTCGTCGCGGCGCAGCGCGGCAGCGCCTCCTGCGGTCGCCGCCCACAGCGCCTCGGCGGGCGTCATCCCCATGTCGCGCACCGCGACGGAGATGCAGAACGGCATCGACGACGTGAACGACGAGCCGGGGTTGCAGTCGCTCGCCAGCGCGACGGTGACGCCCGCGTCGAGGAGGCGGCGCGCATCCGGGTACGGCTGCCGGGTGGAGAACTCGACGCCGGGCAGCAGCGTCGCCACCGTGCGGGAAGCGGCCAGCCGAGCGATGTCGTCGGGCGTGAGGTGGGTGCAGTGGTCGACGCTCGCGGCGTCGAGGGAGACTGCGAGGGCGACGCCGAGGCCGGGGGCGAGCTGGCTGGCGTGGACGCGCACGCCGAGCCCGCGGGATGCACCGGCCGACAGGATGCGGCGGGACTGCTCCGGCGTGAAGGCGCCCGTCTCGCAGAACACGTCGATCCAGCGGGCGTGGGGTGCGCACGCGTCGAGCATCGGGCCGACGACCAGTTCGACGTATGCCTCGGCATCGTCGGCGTACTCGGCCGGGACGACGTGGGCGCCGAGGAAGGTCGTCTCCGGCGTCACGCGTTCGGCGAGGCGCAGCAGTCTGGCCTCGTCGTCGACCGTGAGACCGTAGCCGCTCTTGATCTCGAACGTGGTGGTGCCCTGAGCGTGCAACTCGGCCACGAAGCCGTCGAGGCGGGAGGACAGCTCGGCGTCCGTGGCGGCGCGGGTGGCGGCCACCGTGCTGCGTATGCCGCCGGCGGTATACGGCTGCCCGGACATCCTCGCCTCGAACTCGGCGGCCCTGTCACCGCCGAAGACGAGGTGCGTGTGGCTGTCGACGAAACCCGGGATGACCGCTGCGCCGCCCACGTCCAACACCTCGGCGGTGGCGGCCAGCTCCGCGGATTCCGGGGGCACTGCGCCGGATGCGCCCGCCCACACCACGCGGCCGTCGGCCACCAGGAGGGATGCAGACGGCACGATCCCGAGCATCCCGGGCCTGGCCGGATCGTTGGTGACCAGCTCGCCGATCCCAGTCACGAGGAGGGTGGATGAACCCGCACCACCCACAGCACCACCAACGGTACCCATACTCACCCCTCCCGCATCGGGATGCGCAGGCCGCGTTCTTCCGCGACCTCCACCGCGCGCTCGTACCCGGCATCCACGTGCCGCATCACGCCCGTGCCAGGGTCGTTGACCAGCACGCGCTCGATCTTCTCGGCGGCGAGCGGCGTGCCGTCCGCCACGATCACCTGTCCGGCGTGGATGGACCGGCCGATGCCGACGCCGCCTCCGTGGTGGATGGAGACCCAGGTGGCGCCGGATGCGGTGTTCAGCAGGGCGTTGAGCAGCGGCCAGTCGGCGATTGCGTCCGATCCGTCCGCCATCGCCTCCGTCTCGCGGTACGGCGAGGCGACGGAGCCGGAGTCGAGGTGGTCGCGGCCGATGGCGATGGGGGCGGAGAGTTCGCCGCTCGCGACCATCTCGTTGAACTTCAGGCCGGCCAGGTGGCGTTCCTTGTAGCCGAGCCAGCAGATGCGCGCCGGCAGGCCCTCGAAGTGCACCTTCTCGCTCGCTTGCGTGATCCAGCGGTGCAGGTGCTCGTCGTCGGGGAACAGCTCCAGGATGGCGCGGTCGGTCGCCGCGATGTCGGCCGGGTCGCCGGACAGCGCCGCCCAGCGGAACGGGCCCTTGCCCTCCGCGAACAGCGGCCGGATGTACGCGGGCACGAAGCCGGGGAAGTCGAACGCGCGGTCGTACCCACCGAGCCGGGCCTCGGCGCGCAGCGAGTTGCCGTAGTCGAAGACCTCGGCGCCCGCATCCTGGAATCCGACCATCGCCTCCACGTGCTTGGCCATCGACGCGCGGGATGCGGTGGTGAAGCCCTCCGGGTCGGCCGCCGCCGCGTCGTGCCACTCCTCCACCGTGTAGCCCTCCGGCAGGTAGCTGAGCGGGTCGTGCGCGCTGGTCTGGTCGGTCACCACGTCGATCGGCACGCCGCACGCCAGCAGCTCCGGGAAGACCGTCGCCGCATTGCCCACCAGGCCCACCGACAACGGGATGCGCGCTTCCTTCGCCGCGAGCACCCGGGCGATGGCGTCATCCAGGCCGGTGGCGAGCTCGTCGAGGTAGCCGTGGTCGATGCGGCGCTGCAGGCGGGTCTCATCGACGTCCACGATGAGCACGACGCCCTCGTTCATGGTCACGGCGAGGGGCTGCGCTCCGCCCATGCCGCCCGCCCCGCCGGTGAGGGTGATCGTGCCGGCCAGGGTGCCGCCGAACCTCTTCGCCGCGACGGCGGCGAACGTCTCGTACGTGCCCTGCAGGATGCCCTGCGTGCCGATGTAGATCCACGATCCGGCCGTCATCTGGCCGTACATCGTAAGGCCCAGCGCCTCGAGGCGGCGGAACTCCGGCCAGGTGGCCCAATTGCCGACGAGGTTCGAGTTGGCGATCAGCACGCGCGGCGCCCACTCGTGGGTGCGGAAGACGCCGACCGGCTTGCCGGACTGCACGAGCAGCGTCTCATCCGGTTCCAGGTCGCGCAGGGTGCGGACGATCGCGTCGAACGCCTCCCAGCTGCGCGCCGCGCGGCCGGTGCCCCCGTAGACGATCAGGTCGTCCGGGCGCTCGGCGACGTCCGGGTCGAGGTTGTTCATGAGCATCCGGAGCGGCGCCTCGGTCTGCCAGCTCTTCGCGCTGATGGTGGTGCCGCGCGGGGCGCGGACCTCTCGTGCTCCCTGCATTGCTGTCTCCTCGTCGGTGAGTGGAAGTCGGTGGTGGATGTGGATGGCTCAGCCGAGCGGCCCTGTGACGCTCTCCGCCGCTGCGAGCACGCGGCCGGACTGCACGAGCCCGACGACCGCCTCGATCTCCGGCGACAGGTAGCGGTCGGATCCTGGTCCCGCGACCACGTCGCGCACCTCGGCGATGACGGCCCCGGTGGCCGCACCGGGGAGGAGCGGCCGACGCAGGTCTGCGCCGCGCGCGGCCGTCATGATCTCGATCGCGAGCACCCTGCCGAGGCCGTCGACCGAGCGGCGCAGCTTGCGGGCCGCCGCCCAGCCCATCGAGACGTGGTCCTCCTGCATCGCGGACGACGGGATGGAGTCGACGGACGCCGGGGACGCCAGCCGCTTCAACTCGGAGACGATGCCCGCCGCGGTGTACTGCGCGATCATCAGCCCGGAGTCGACGCCGACCTCGTGCGCGAGGAACGGGGTGAGGCCCTGGTTGCGGGCGGGGTCGAGGAACCGGTCCGTGCGACGCTCCGACATGCTGGCAACATCGGCGGCGACGATCGCCAGGAAGTCGAGCACGTACGCGACGGGCGCCCCGTGGAAGTTGCCGTTGGACTCGACCCGGCCGTCGAGGGTGAGCACCGGGTTGTCGATCGCGGAGGCGAGCTCGCGCTCGGCGACGATGGTGGCGTGCGCGAGGGTGTCGCGCGCGCCGCCGTGCACCTGCGGGGCACAGCGCAGCGAGTACGCATCCTGCACTCTGGTGCACTCCGGACCCTTGTGGCTGGCGACGATCGGCGACCCGGCGAGCAGCGAACGCAGGTTCGCGGCGGCGACGGCCTGGCCGTGCTGCGGGCGCAGCCGCTGCAGGTCGTCGGCGAAGACGGCGTCCGTGCCGAGCAGGGCCTCCACGCTCATCGCCGCGGCGATGTCTGCCGTGCGGAGCAGCGCGGTGAGATCGTGGATCGCGAGGGCGAGCATCCCGAGCATCCCGTCGGTGCCGTTGATGAGCGCCAGGCCCTCCTTCTCGGCGAGGACGACGGGGGCGATTCCCGCGGCAGCCAGGGCAGTGGATGCGTCCACCAGTTCGCCGTCGACCCTCACCTGGCCTTCGCCCATCGCCGCGAGGGCGCAGTGGGCCAGCGGGGCGAGGTCGCCGGAGCAGCCGAGCGAGCCGTACTCGCGCACGACCGGCGTGATGCCGGCGTTGAGCAGGGCGGCATAGGTCTCGACGGTGGCGCGCTGGGCGCCGGTGCGGCCGGTCATCAGCGTGGACAGGCGCAGCAGCATGAGCGCGCGAACGACCTCGCGCTCGACCTCGGGGCCGGAGCCGGCCGCGTGCGAACGGACCAGGCTGGCCTGCAGCTGGGCACGGCGGTCGCTCGGGATGAACGTGGTCGCGAGCGCGCCGAACCCGGTGGAGATGCCGTAGTGCGGTTCGACGTCGTCTGCGAGGGCTTCGACGATGGCGCGGGAGGCCTCGACCTGGTCGAGGGACTCGGGTTCGAGGACGATGTCCGCGCCGTGGCGGGCGACGGCGACGACGTCGGCGACGCTGAGCGGGTGGGCGCCGACGGTGACGGTGTGCGTGGTGTGGAGCATGATCCGATCTCACTCCCTCGCGCGGGCGCGTGTCCCGGCTGTACACTCATCCCCGTCCGGTATCCCAGACACACCGCGGCGCAGCAATCGAGTCCGAAGTTGTTCACGCCCGAACCCGGCGTGTCGCGTGCATAAGTTCGGACTCGATTGTTCGGGGGTGGGGGAGGACGGACGGGCGGAAGGGGAGGGGCGTGTGAGTAAGGTGCCGGCGGCGGAGAATACGCTGCGGATACTGGAGTACTTGAGCGCGCAGCGCGGGCCGGTGCCGGCGGCGACGGTGGCCGCGGCGCTGGGGCTGCCGCGGTCGACGGTCTACCACCTGCTGACGGTGCTGGGGGATCACGGGTTCGTGCTGCACTTCCCGGAGGCGAAGCGGTACGGGCTCGGGGTCGCCGCGTACGAGCTCAGCTCGGCGTTCTCGCGGCAGGAGCCGCTGAGCAGGCTGGGTCGTCCGATCCTGGCTTCGCTGGTCGACGGCATCGGCGAGTCGGGGCACGTGGCGGTGCTGCACGGGCGCGACGTCGTCTACATCGTCGAGGAGCGCGCGCCGCGCCGCCCACGCCTGGTGACGGATGTGGGCGTGCGCCTGCCGAGCCACCTCACCGCGAGCGGCAGGGCGCTGCTCGCCACGCTCCCTGCCGGACAGCTGCGCGCGCTCTATCCGGATGCTGCCGCGTTCGAAGACCGCACCGGCGCGGGTCCGCACACCTACGGAGAGTTGAAGCGGGTCGTCGCCGAAGTGCGCGAGCGCGGCTACGCGACAGAAGACGGCGAGGTGACACCCGGCTTCGCCTCGGTCGCGGTGCCCGTGCGCGACCACGCCGGGTGGCCGGCGGCGGGCATCGCCGTCACATTCCCGCGCGAGAATATAGCTCGCGACCAGTGGGATGCGCTGGCCGCCCGGGTGGCCGACGCGGCCGCGGAGCTGTCCCGGCGCATCCGGGGCAGCTGACCGCTACCCCTCCGCCAGCGTCACCGTGGTGGTGTGGCGCTCGCCCGCGCGCTCGAACTCGACCTTCACGGTGTCGCCCGGCTTGCTGGTGACCTGGATGGCGGTGAGCACGTCGATGCTGACCGCCGGCGCTCCGTCGATGGTGGTGATGATGTCGCCGGGGCGGATGCCGGCGCTCGCGGCTGGGCCTCCGCGGACCACCGACTGGACGAACAGGCCGTCGCTCAACCCGTAGTGCTGGGCGACCGCGTGCGGGATGGGGACCGCATCCAGCCCGGCTGTCGGGTAACTGACACTGCCGGTGTCGATGAGCTCCTTCGCGATCGGCATGGCCAGGGCCTGCGGGACGGCGAACCCGATCCCGACGCTGCCGGTGCTGCGCTGGCCGTCCTCGCCGGGGACGGTCGCGATGGCCGAGTTGACGCCGACCAGGCGGCCGTCGCAGTCGACGAGCGCGCCGCCGGAGTTGCCGGGGTTGATCGACGCGTCCGTCTGGATGGCACCGACCAGGATGGCGTTCCGATCGTCGTCGCTCGGCACGGGAACGGTGCGGCCGAGCGCACTCACGATGCCGGCGGTGACCGTGCTCGACAGGCCGAGCGGGGCGCCGAGGGCGACCACGGGCTCTCCGACCACGAGGCGGCCGGAGTCGCCGATGGCGATCACGGACAGCGACTTCTCGTCCTCCACCTTGATGACGGCGAGGTCGGTCTTCGGGTCGCGGCCGGTGAGGGTGGCGTCCGCGGTGTGGCCGTCGCTGAACCGGACGGTCAGCTTCCCGCCCGAGGCGGCGGGGGAGATGACGTGGTTGTTGGTGAGGATGTAGCCGTCGCTGCTGATGACCTGCCCGCTGCCCGTCCCCGAACCCGCCGGGCCGACGACGTTGATGGTGACGATGCTCGGCAGCACCCGGTCGGCGACCGCGGCGGCGTTGCAGCTGCCGCCCGCACCGGAGGAGAGGGCGACGGTGGTGACGGTCCCGGCGATGAAACCGCCGGCGATCAGGATGAGGGCGGCCGCGGTCACGAAACCCGCGATCAGCCAGGCGCGGCCGCTGGCGGATGCGGCGCCGGATGGGGTGACGGATGGGGTGTTGCTGAGACCGTCGTCACCGGGCGGCGTCGCGCCCCTCGTCTCGTCGCTCATCGCCGGCCCCTTCCCTCGATGGCGCCAGGCTAGCGCTCAGGCGTCGCCGCCGCTAGAGAACACGGGCCTGCGCGAGCCGCTTGGCGTAACAGACGGAGTGCGGGTCGCCCACGTACGGGCCGAAGTTCGGGATGCGCGTGTACCCGTTGCGCTCGTACAGCGCGATCGCCGCATCCTGCAGCGGACCCGTCTCGAGCTGCAGGGTCTCGACACCGGCCGTCACCGCTGCGCCCTCCACGGCGGCGAGGAGGGAGGAGGCGAGGCCGCGGCCCCGCGCATCCTGGTGGACGAACATGCGCTTGAGCTCGGCGGAACCGTCGGGCTTCACGACGAGGGCGGCCATGCCGATCGCGCGTCCCGTCTCGTCGCGGCCGACGAACACGGTCACGCCGGGCGCCTCCAGCTCGGACACGTCGAGCAGGTAGCAGCTGTCCGCCGGGTACAGCGCGAAGGTGAACTCGTTGCCGAGGCGCAGCAGTTCCTCCACGTCGGGCGTGCGAGGTGGTTCTGCGGCGATCGCGGTGTGCATGCCCACGATCGTATCGAGCCCGCGGCGACAGTGGATGCGCGCGCCGAGCATCGCGCACGGCGGACGCGCAGCGCACCGAGTGGATGCGCGCGCCGACGCCTCAGGCCGCCGCGAACCGCCTGGCCGACCGCTCTTTCAACTTCGCGGCCTCCTCGTCCCGGTTCTTCGGCGGCGCGTTGGTGACGAGGTCGTCGAGGAGGTGCTGCGTGAGGTGGGCGATCTCGGCGACGGCGCGGTCGAAGGCCTCTGCGTTGGCTTTCGACGGTTTGGTCGTTCCGCTGATCTTGCGCACGTACTGCAGGGCGGCCGCGTGGACTTCGTCGCTCGTCGCGGCCGGTTCGAAGTTGTGGAGCGTGTGAATGTTCCGGCACATGCCGACCAGGGTACGCCGCCGCTGCGCCGAATGGTCGGGCGATTGTTCGGCTTGCAGGCCGCGCGGGGAGCGCCTATAGTCTCTGTAAACGTTCTTGTAAACGTTTACGAACCCACCTTCGATGATGCAGGGAGCACCATGGCTGAGAGCAGGAAGTCGACGCTCGTCCTCGTGGCGGAGCGCGCGGGAGTCTCGATCGCCTCGGTCTCCCGGGTGCTCAACGGACTGCCGGCCTCTCCCCAGCTCACCGCGAAGGTGCGCGAAGCGGCGGATGCGCTCGGTTACGTCCCGGACGCCACAGCACGCTCCCTCAAGGTCGGCCGCACCGACCAGATCTCGTTCGCCGTGGCCGACGTCGGAAACCCCGTCTACGTGGCGATGATGCACGAGGTCTCCCGCGTCGTCTCCAAGGCGGGCTACCGCCTCGTGCTCTCCTCGACCGGCAACGACCCGCAGGACCAGATCGACCTGCTCAGCAGCCTCAACCGCGGGTTCGTCGACGGGCTCCTGCTCAGCCCGCTGCGCGTGACGGAGCCCCTGGTGGATGCGCTGCGCGCCAGCCGCCTCCCCATCGTCATCATCGGTTCGCTCCCGGCGGGCGTCGAGCTCGACAACGTGCGCGCCGACTCCGTCGCGGGCATCGGCCTGGCCGTCGAGCATCTCGTCGGCCAGGGACGCAAGCGCATCGCCTTCGTCAACGGCCCCGTCGACACCGTTCCTGGCGCCGCCCGTCTCAGCGGATACCTGACCGCGATCGAGCGCTTCGGACTCAGCACGAGCGCCGACGTGCAGGTCGCGGCGTCCGACTTCACGTACAAGGCCGGTCGCAAGGCGGCCGCGAAGCTGCTGCGCCAGTCCACCCCCGATGCGATCGTCTGCGCCAACGACCTCCTCGCCGTCGCGACGCTGAAAGAACTGACCAGCCGCGGCGCGCGCGTTCCGGAGGACGTGGCCGTGGTCGGCATGGACGACACGGACGCCGCCGAGCTCGCCAACCCGTCCATCACCAGCGTCGACCTCGGTTCCGGCAAGCGTGCGAAGGCGGCGGCGAAGCTGCTGCTGCGTCGCCTCGCCAACCCGGATGCTGCGGTCAAGCAGGTGGTGATCGAGCCGACGCTCTCGGTGCGCGAGTCGTCCGTCGTCGGAGGCAAGAACACCGACGCCCCCGTCGCCAACGCCGCCGTCGCCCCCGCCCCCGACGCAGCCACCACCGAGGAGGTGCAGGCATGACCACCTCCGCCCCCGTGATCCTCGCTCCCGGCGACGCAGCCAAGACCCCGAAGCGCCGCCGCCGCAACCGCGGCGGACCCGCGGGCGGAAGCGGCCGCGACGCCTGGCTGCTCGTCCTTCCCGCGCTCATCCCCGTCGTGCTGTTCAGCGTCTACCCGCTGGTGCAGGGCATCTTCCTCGGCTTCACCGATGCGCGCGCCGGACTGAACCTGCCCGTCAACTTCAACGGCGTCGACAACTACGTCAAGCTCGGCTCCAACCAGCTGTTCTGGAACTCGTTCGGCATCGGGCTGGTCTGGGCGTTCAGCGTCACGATCCTGCAGTTCCTCGCCTCGCTCGGCCTCGCCCTGCTGCTCAACCTCAATCTCCGGCTGCGCTGGCTGGCCCGCACGCTCGCCCTCGTGCCGTGGGCCATGCCCCCGGTGATCATCGCGATCATGTGGCGCCTGATGCTGAACCCGAGCTACGGGCCGATCAACCAGATGTTGAAGGCCGTCGGGCTGCCGAGCGACATCAACTGGCTGGGCAACGCATCCATCGCCCTGCCCGTGGTGATCATCGTGGGCGTCTGGGCCGGGATGCCGCAGACCACCATCACCCTGCTGGCCGGGTTGCAGAGCGTGCAGACCGAGCTGCTCGAAGCCGCCGCCATCGACGGCGCGGGCACGTGGAGCAGGTTCTGGCACGTCACCCTGCCTGCGCTTCGCCCGATCATCGTCGCGATCACCACGCTCGACCTGATCTGGAACTTCAACTCGTTCGCCCTCGTCTACGTGCTGACGGCGGGCGGGCCGGGAGGCACGACGATGCTCCCGATGCTGTTCGCATACAACGAGGCGTTCCGGTACGGCAACTTCGGGTACGCCGCCGCGATGGGCAACGTGATGGTCGTGGTGATCGCGATCTTCCTGTTCGCCTACCTGCGCGGCCAGATGAGGAGCCGGAACTCATGAGCGCCACGAACACCAGCATCCAGAACACAGCGGCGGAGGGCCAGCACCAGGTCCAGCGCCAGCGCCAGGGCGGCCGTAAGCCGGAGTCGTCTCAGAGCGGTTCGCTGCGCCGCGGCAGGATGATCGGCCGCCCGCTGCAGTACCTCGCGCTGTTCGCGTACATCGTCTTCCTCGGGTTCCCCCTGCTGTTCCTGCTGACGGCCGCGTTCAAGACCCCGCGCGAGCTGCAGTCGCCGAACCCCGGGTTCTTCCCGTCCACGCTCAACTGGGACAACTTCGCCCAAGCGATCGAGAAGGCGAACCTGTTCACGGCCGCGGGCAACAGCCTGATCGTCGCCGTCTGCACCACGGTGCTTGTGACGCTCATCTCGCTGCCTGCCGCATACGCGCTCGCCCGGTTCCGCACCAAGCTGCGCGGGCTCGCGACCGGCTGGATCCTGCTCAGCCAGGTCTTCCCGTTCATCCTGATCATCATTCCGCTGTTCCTGGTGCTGAAGAACATCGGCCTCATCAACAGCCTGTTCGGGCTGATCCTCGTCTACACGGTGTGGTCGCTGCCGTTCGCGCTCTGGATGCTGCAGGGCTACGTGGCCGGCATCCCGGTCGAGCTCGAAGAGGCCGGAGCGATGGACGGAGCCACCCGGTTCCGCACGCTGCGCTCCATCGTGCTCCCGCTCCTCGCGCCCGGGCTCGTCGCCACCAGCCTGTTCACGTTCATCTCGGCGTGGAACGAGTTCTTCTTCGCCCTGGTGCTCATCCAGGACCCCAACCTGCAGACCCTGCCGCTGGCGCTGGCCCGTTTCGTCGGTGCAGAAGGCCAGGTGCAGCTCGGGCAGCTCGCCGCCGCCTCGCTGCTCGCGACCATCCCGAGCCTGGTCTTCTTCATGCTCATCCAGAAACGCCTCACGTCCGGTCTCCTCAGCGGAGCCGTCAAGGGCTAGAACACCCGCACCACCCCCACCACATCGAGAGTCGAATCAACAGAAAGAGGTGTGCAATGCGCACAACAACCTTCGCCCGCCTGGGCGTTGCGGTTGCCGGCATCGTGGCCGCGTCGCTCGCACTGTCCGGATGCTCCACGTCTGGCAGCTCCGACGCCTCCAGCGGCGGCAAGGTCACCCTGACCTTCCAGTCGCTGGCTTACCAGGACACCACGGTCGCCGCGACCAAGGAGATCGTGGACTCCTGGAACAAGAAGAACCCGGACATCCAGGTGAAGCTCCGCCAGGGCAGCTGGGACAACGTTCACGACCAGCTGGTCACGCAGTTCCAGGGCGGAACGGCCCCGGACATCATCCACGACGAGTCGGCGGACATCATGGGCTTCGCCAACCAGGGCTACCTCGCCGACCTCAGCAAATACCTCGACGCCGACGTCAAGAAGCAGGTCTCCAAGGACGTCTGGAGCTCGGTCACCACCGGGGACGGAAAGATCGTGGCGGCGCCGACGCTGCTGCAGTCGTACGTGGTCTTCGCCAACACCGACGCGATCAAGGCGGCGGGCGCCGAGGTCCCGAGCGGCAAGACGCTCAGCTGGGACGACTTCCAGGACCTGTCGAAGAAGCTCACCTCCGGCGGCAACTTCGGCACGGGATGGGGTCTGAAGCAGCCGACCGCCACCGTCATGAACCTGGCGCTCGGCTTCGACGGTACCTTCTTCACCAACAAGGACGGCAAGTCCACGATCAAGGTCGGCGACGACGAGCTGCAGGTGCCGAAGCGCATCAACGAGATGGCGTACACCGACAAGTCGCTCGACCCGACCTCGCTGACGCAGAGCGGCACGGATGTGCTTCCCGGCTTCTTCGGTGGCAAATACGCGATGTACGTCGGCGGCAACTACGTCGCCCAGCAGATCACCGAGTCTGCGCCCGCCGGCTTCAACTGGGCCGTCCTCCCGCCGCTGGCCGGCTCGGACGGCACTGCGCAGGCGGCCAACCCGCAGACGATGTCCGTCTCCGCGCAGAGCAAGCACATCGAGCAGTCCGCGAAGTTCATCAACTACTTCATGGATGCGGCCAACCAGGCGAAACTCGCAGAGGGCGACTGGCTGATCCCGGCATCGGCCGCCGCGCGCGACCAGGTCGCGAAGGACACCTCCGGCAAGAACGGCTGGGAGGCCATCCTGAAGTCGGGCGAGGCGCTGAAGGCCGCTCCGTTCCAGGGCGCGACGAACTACCCGCAGTGGAAGGACCAGTACGCGACTCCCGCCCTGCAGAAGTACTTCGCCAACTCGATCTCGCTGGACGAGCTCAAGAAGCAGCTGACGGACGGCTGGTCGGCCGTCGGCTGACCTGGCCGACCTGCTGACCTGCTGACCACGGCGACAGAGAACAACGGAAACAAGGAGAAGGATCGATGGACGCGCTGGTGATGAAGGCGACGGGGGCACTCGCGGGAGCGGCTGTCGGCGACGCGCTCGGAGGAGCGGCTGAGGGCAACACGCCGGAGGCCATCCAGGAGCGCTACGACGGCTTCATCACCGGCATCGTCCCGCCGTTCCTGGAGGACTGGCGCAACGCCAGGCCGATCGCGCCGTACCACAAGGGCGACGGGCACGTCACGGACGACACCCTGATGACCACGGCGCTCGTCGACGTCTACGACACCGTGCGCGCCCACCTGGATGCGTACGCGATCGCCGACCACCTGGTGCCGCTGCTGATCGGCGAGAAGCGCTGGATCCCGGAGTTCGAGTCGGAAGGACTGCTGCTGCACCGCATCTTCCTCGCGGAGAAGTGGCTGGTGACGAGGCTGCACTACGGCCACATCGACCCGCGCGAGGCCGGGGTCGGCAACATCGTCAACTGTGGGGCGACCATGTACGTCGCCCCCATCGGCATCGTCAACGCCGGGGCCCCGGACGCGGCGTACGCGGAGGCCATCGACGTGGCGGGGGCGCACCAGTCCAGCTACGGTCGCGAGGCGGCGGGCGTCTACGCCGCGGCCGTCGCGGAGGCGATGCGTCCAGGCGCGTCGGTCGGCAGCGTCGTCGAGACGGCGCTCCGGCTGGCGAAGGACGGCACCAGGGACGCGATCGAGGCCGTCGTCGAGGCGGCGGCGACGGTGACGGACTGGCGCTCCGGTCTCGGCGTGCTCCGCGCCGCGGTCGAGCCGTTCGACACGGTCGGCCCGCAGTACCGGCAGCCCGCGAAGGATGCGCGCATCCCGAGCAGGACGAAGTCGATCGAGGAGCTGCCGGTGGCGCTCGGGATGCTCGTGGCTGCGCAGGGCGACTACCGGGAGGCGGTGCTCGGCTCGATCAACTACGGCAGGGACTCCGACTCGATCGCCGTGATGGCCGGCTCGATCGCCGGTGCTCTCGGCGGGGTGGACGTGGTGCCCTCCGAGTGGATCGACGGCGTGAGCGACGGGAGCAGGATGGACATCACGGCGACGGGACCGGTCATCGCGTCCGTCGCGCGGGAGGTGTGGGCGGCGGACGCCGCCCGTGCCCGCGCGGTGGAGTCCGTGCGCGACGCCTTCGCCGCCGACCTCGAGGTGGCGTAGTGCTCAGGCTCAGCTGGACGCAGCCGGAGGACCTGCTGCCGCACGCGCTGGTCGCCGCCGAGCTCGACGGGCGGCCGGTGGCCGATCTTCGGGAGCGGTGGGAGGCGGCAGGCGGCGCGCCGACGGCGGCGGTCAGCGGCGCGACGGCGGAGCCTGCGCCCCCTGCACTGGTGGCGCTGGCCAGGGAGCTGCTGGCGGAGATCGACGAGCGCGACGATCCGGCTGCGCTGCTCGCGGCGGAACCGGATGCGCTCGACGCGATCCTGGCGGCGTCGCCGGTCGGCGCGGCGGGCGAGGCCGGCGGCGGTGTCTCCGACCGGCCCGGCGATCCCTCGGACTCCGACGCCTCGGGCGACCTCGGCGACCGCATCCTGGGCGCCTGGCTGGGCCGTGCATCCGGATGCCTGCTGGGGAAGCCGGTGGAGAAGATCTCGCTGGAGGGCATCAGGGCCATCGCGCGGTCGACAGGCAACTGGCCGCTGCGGTCGTACTTCACCGAGGTCGGGCTCGACCCCGAGGTCGCAGCGCGATACCCGTGGAACAGGCGCAGCCGCCCGACCAGCCTCGTCGAGAACATCGACGGGATGCCGGAGGACGACGACCTGAACTTCCCGCTGATCGCGCTCGGCCTGCTCGAGCGGGCCGGCGACGACTTCACGACCGACGATGTCGCCCAGGCCTGGCTGGACAGCCTGCCGGGCGGCCGGGTGTTCACCGCGGAGCGGGTGGTCTACCGCAACCTGCTCGACGGCTACGAGCCGGAGCGGGCCGCGTCGGCGCGCAACCCGTTCCGGGACTGGATCGGCGCGCAGATCCGCACCGACGTGTACGGCTGGGCGCACCCCGGCGACCCGGTCGCCGCTGCACGTCTCGCCTGGACGGACGCCCGCCTGAGCCACGCGCGAAACGGCGTCTACGGCGCGATGTTCGCCGCGGCGGCCTGCTCGGCGGCGGTCGTCGCAGACGGCGTCGTCGAAACCAGAGTCACCTCGGCGATCCGGGCCGGGCTGTCGGTCGTGCCCACCGGCAGCAGGTACGCCGCCGCCATCCGTCGCGGCGTCGAACTCGGCGAGAGCGACCTCGACGACGAGGCGGCCGTGGATGCGCTGCACGCCGAGTTCGGGCACCTGCACTGGGTGCACGTGCTCGGCAACTCCGCCGTGCTGGCGTTCGCGCTCACCCGCGGCGCAGGCGATTTCGAGCGGACGATCACGCTGGCGGTCAGCGGCGGCTGGGACACGGACTCCGTCGGCGCGACCGCCGGATCCATCGCCGGAGCCGTCACCGGCGCCCGCGCGCTCCCCGCGCGCTGGATCGACCCGCTGCACGACACCCTCGCCACCAGCGTTCCCGGGTTCTCCGGGGTGCGGTTCAGCGACCTCGCCGCGCGCACGCTGCGCCTGGCGGAGGGCGGGGAGCACCCGGAGCGCACGGAGCGCACGCGATGAGCGTCGTGGTCGTCGGCAGCGCCAACCTGGATCTCGTCTACCGCGTCGAGCGCATCCCGTCGCCCGGCGAGACGGTGCTCGCGCTCGGGTCGGACTCCGCTCCGGGCGGCAAGGGCAACAACCAGGTGATCGCCGCGGCCAGGGCGGGTGCTCCGTCGGCGTTCGTCGTCGCACTCGGCAGGGATGCTGCGGCCGAGCGGCTTATCGCGAGCCTCGCCGACGCGGGGGTCGACCTGCGCGCTCGCCGGGTGGGCGCCCCGACCGGCACCGCCATCATCACCGTCGACGACGGAGCGGAGAACGCGATCGTCGTCGACTCAGGAGCCAACGGGATGCTCGACGGCCTCGACCAGGCGGAGCGCGACCTCGTCGCGGCGGCCGACGTGCTCCTGCTGCAGCTCGAGACGCCGCTCGCCACCGTGGCCGAGGCCGCAGCCGTTGCGCACGCCGCCGGGACGACCGTGGTGCTCAACGCCGCGCCCATCCGGTCGCTGCCCACCGCTCTGCTTGGTGACGTGGACGTGCTCGTGGTGAACGAGCACGAGGCGGCGCACCTCGCCGCCGAACTGTCCGGCGAGCCCGTGCACGACGCCAGCGGCGAAGACCTCGCCGGGGTGCTCAGCAGGCTCGGCCTCGCCGTCATCGTCACGCTCGGCGCCCAGGGCGCCGTCGTGCGCGTGCCGGACGAGCCGCCTGCACACGTCGCGGGGCTCCGCGTCCAGGCCGTCGACACGACAGGAGCGGGCGACACCTTCTGCGGCGCCCTCGTCGCCGAGCTCGACCGCCGCCGCGGCCCCGCCGAGCGACCCGGAAGGACAGCCGGCGCCCGCCCCGACCTCGGCACGCTGGTGCGCGCCGCCGAGTTCGCGACGGTCGCAGCCGCTCTCTCGGTGCAGCGCGCAGGCGCCGTTCCGTCCATCCCCACTCTCGAGGAGATTCACGATTTCCACTCGGCCAGCTGACCAGGCTCCCGCTCCCGTCGCCGCGTTCGACCCGGACGAGGAGAACACCAACGATTTCGATCCGCTGGTGCCGCGCGCGATCGACCGGCCGACCGTGCTGCCGCGCGGCGGCGCCATCGACCCGGCGGTGGGCGACATCGCCAAAATCTTCGCGGCCCCGGACGATCCGGCGGACTGGCCGGCCTGGCGCTCCGATCTGGCCGCCTGGCGCGACGAGGCCCGCTCCCGACTCGATTACGACGGCGCCGTGTACGAGCGGGCGGAGACCGGCTGGGCCCGCCGCGCGTACAGCGTCGCGCAGATCTGGCTCTGGGACGAACGGCTGTTCGACCACGAACGCCAGCAGTTCACGGTCGACGCCTTCCTCGCGGCGACAGCAGACCACGGTGGCTTCGACGGCGTCGTGCTCTGGCACGCGTACCCGGTCATCGGCATCGACGACCGCAACCAGTTCGACTTCTACCGGGACGTTCCCGGCCTGGATGCGGTGGTGGCGGCCTTCCACGACCGCGGCGTCCGCGTGTTCATCGACTACAACCCCTGGGACACCGGCACGCGCCGCGCCCAGCACGCCGACCCGGAGGAGCTGGCCGCGATCGTCGGAGAGCTCGGTGTCGACGGCGTCTTCCTCGACACGATGAAAGAGGGAGACGCCCGCCTCATCGACGCCCTGCTGCAGGCGACGCCGCCGCAGGTGCTGGAGGGCGAATCCCGGGTGCCGAACCAGCGCATCCAGGACCACCAGCTGAGCTGGGCGCAGTGGTTCTCCGACTCGGCGGCGCCCGGCGTGATGCGGGCGCACTGGTTCGAGCGCAGGCACATGATGCACTCGACCCGCCGCTGGAACCGCGACCACAGCGACGAGCTGCAGTCTGCGTGGATGAACGGCACCGGTCTGCTGGTGTGGGATGCGGTCTTCGGCGTGTGGGTCGGCTGGAGCGAGCGCGACAAGGCCACTCTGCGCAGGATGCTCCGGGTGCAGCGGGCGTACGGCGACGTCCTGGTGGACGGCGAGTGGTCCCCGCTGCTCGGCGCGACGGAGGACGCGCTCGCTGCCGGGATCTACGTGTCCCGGTTCGCCGCGGACGGCGTGACGCTCTGGACGGTCGTGAACCGCGGGGACACCGACTGGACGGGCGATCCCCTCGCAGAGCCCGCGGCAGCGGGTGCGCGCAGGCACGACGTGACCGCGGGCATGGCCGACGTGACGACGGTGCGGGTGCCCGCGCGGGGTGTGACCGGGGTGATCGAGGTCGCTGCCGGGGGCGCGCATCCGGAGTCGCTGCTGCTGGCTGCTGCCGCGGACACCGCCGCGGACAACGAAGCAGACGCCGCGCGGTTCCCGGCGCGCGAGGCGGTGCGCACAGTTCCCGCGCTCGCGCCTGCGATGCGCATCCCGGTGGATGCGGTGGTCATCGAGCCGGGGACGCGCGAGCTGACCGTGACCTTCCGCCGCCGCGAGACGGGCTTCTACCAGGGGGCACCGTACGTGGAGGAGTGGAAGCCGCTGCCTCCCCGGCTGCACGACGACCGGAGCGAGACGCTGACCGTCACGATCCGGGGACGCGTCGCCGTCGCGGCCCGCGAGGTGACGGCGGCCGAGTTCGCGGCGTTCGTGGAGGAGACCGGGTACCGGCCGCTGGTCGCCGACCGGTTCCTGGTGGGCTCCGCCTCCGGCGCTGCACCGGTGACCGGCGTCTCGCTGACGGACGCCCGCGCCTATGCGGCCTGGGCGGGCGCCAGGCTCCCCGACGAGTTCGAGTGGCAGCTCGCGGCCGAGCAGCCCGGATTCGGCAGGGCCGAGCCGGCCGTGTGGAACTGGACGGAGAGCGAGCACACCGACGGCATCACCCGGTTCGTGATGCTGAAGGGCGGCAGCGACCACGTCACGACCGGCTCGGACTGGTACACCGACGGCGGACGACGCGACGCGACGTTCAGCCTCAAGTTCCTGCTTCCCGGTCTCGGCGTCGAGCGCTCCAGTAGCATCGGCTTCCGGCTGGCGTGGGACGTAGCGGGGGACCTGGAGGGCGACCGATGACCGCGTCCGCCCTCGACGGCCTCCGCGTCCTGGATGTGTCGACCCTGTTCGCCGGGCCGCTCGCCGCGACCTTCCTCGGTGACTACGGCGCCGACGTGATCAAGGTCGAGCATCCGACCCGGCCGGATGCCGCCCGCGGGCACGGCCCGGCGAAGGACGGCGTGAACCTCTGGTGGAAGACGCTCGGGCGCAACAAGCGCACGGTCACGATCGACCTCGGATCGCCGGAGGGCGCGAAGCTGCTGCTCGCGCTCGCCGCGGAGGCCGACGTGCTGATCGAGAACTTCCGGCCGGGCACCCTCGAACGCTGGGGCATCGGCCCGGATGCGCTGCACGCGGCCAACCCGCGGCTCGTGATCGCGCGGGTCACCGCGTTCGGCCAGTTCGGCCCGTACTCCAGGCGGCCGGGGTTCGGAAGCCTGGCGGAGGCGATGAGCGGCTTCGCGGCGCTCACCGGCGAGCCGGACGGCCCTCCGACGCTCCCGCCGTTCGGGCTGGCAGACGGCATCGCCGCGCTGTCCACCGCGTACGCCGTGATGGTCGCGCTGCGCGCTGCGGAGCGCGACGGGCACGGGCAGGTGATCGACCTCGCCATCATCGAGCCGATCCTGATGCTGCTCGGCGGGCAGATCACCGCGTACGACCAGCTCGGCACCGTGCAGCCGCGCACCGGCAACCGCTCGGTCAACAACGCGCCCCGCAACGTCTACCGCACGGCGGACGGCGACTGGGTGGCGGTGTCCACCAGCTCGCAGTCCATCGCAGAGCGCGTGATGCGGCTGGTCGGGCGGCCGGACGTGATCGACGAACCGTGGTTCGCGACCGGGCACAGCCGGGCGGAGCACGCCGACGAACTGGATGCGGCGGTCGCCGCCTGGATCGCGGCCCGCCCCACCGAGGAGGTCGTCCGCGAGTTCGAGGAGGCGCAGGCCGCCATCGCGCAGGTCTACGACGTGCGCGGCATCCTCTCCGACCCGCAATACCAGGCGATCGGCACCGTGCAGACGGTCGACGACGACGAACTCGGGCCGGTGAAGATGCAGAACGTGCTGTTCCGGCTCTCCGGGACGCCGGGCGCGATCCGCTGGGCGGGGAGGCAGCACGGCCGGGACACCGACGACGTGCTCGCGGAGGTCGGCGTGACCAGGGAACAGCTGGACGCCCTGCGGGAGAAGGGGGTCGTGCGATGACGACGGACGAGCGACGCATCGTCACCGGCCTGTACGTGCCGGGCGACCGGCCGGACCGCTTCGACAAGGCGGTCGCGACGGGAGCCGACCTCGTCATCCTCGACCTGGAAGACGCGGTCGCGCCGGAGGCGAAGCCGGCGGCGCTGGATGCTGTCACGGCGTGGCTGCGCGGGCGCGCATCCGGTGGACCGCTCGTCCAGGTGCGGGTGAACGCTGGAGCAGACCACGAGCTCGCCGCGCTGCGCGACCTCGGCGTCGCCGTCGAGCTGCGGGTGCCGAAGGTGGAGAGCGCCGCGGACATCGACAGGGTGGTCGCCGTCGCGGGAGACCTGCCCGTCGCCGCCCTGGTGGAGTCCGCGCTCGGCGTCGAGAACGCCGGGGCCATCGCCGCGCATCCCCGGGTCGTGTCGCTCGCCCTCGGGGAGTCGGACCTCGCGAGCGACGTCGGCAGCAGGGACGCCACCGTGATCGACTACGCGCGGACGCGCCTGCTGTTCGCCGCCCGCGCGGCCGGGCTGCCGGCGCCGATGCTGTCCGCATACCCGGACATCCGGGATCTCGACGGCCTCCGCGCCGACACCGAGCGCGGGGCGCGGCTCGGCTGGTTCGGCCGCACGGCCGTGCACCCCAGCCAGCTGGCCGTGATCGCCGCGGTGTTCGCGCCGAGCGAGGCCGATCTGGCCTGGGCGCGCGCGGTGCTCGCCGCGGTCGACGGCGGAGGGGTGGCGACGCTGGACTCCGGCGAGATGGTCGATCCGGCCATGCTCGGCCGCGCCCGCGGCATCCTCGCCGCGCAGCCCGGCCGCTGAGGCAGAGCCGCGGCGACAGAGGCACCCGGATGCTGGAACAGCGCTCGTTCGTCAGCCCCGCGATCGGGCCGCTGGTGTACACGCTGCTGACGCCGGAGCGCGCGGGCGGCCCGGTGCCGATCGTCTACCTGCTGCACGGCCGCGGCGACAGCGCGGAGTCGTGGGCTCCCGTCATCGACGACCTGCTCGCCCTCCCTCTGATCGCGGTGCTCCCGGATGCGCCGTGGAGCGACCGCGCCGGATACTACGTCGACTCCGCCCACCGAGACGGCAGACCCGTCGAGACCGCGTTCACCCGCGACCTGGTCGCGCACGCCGAGGCGCAGCTGCCGGACGGGATCGCCGTGGCGGGGCGCGCATCCCGGGTGGTGGCCGGGTACTCGATGGGCGGATTCGGCGCCCTGCGGTTCGGCCTCGCGCATCCGGAGCTGTTCGGGCGCGCGGTCGCGCTCAGCCCCGCCGCGTACGATCCGGAGCCGCCGGCCGGGTCGTCGGCGCGCGAGCACGGCGCGTTCGGGGTCGGAGACACGCTCTACGACGCGGACCGCTACCGCACCCTCGGACCGCACGCCATGCTCGACGCCTTCCAGGGCCCGCCCCTCGACCTCGTGCTCGCGGCCGGCGACGCCGAGCAGCCGCATCCCGGTGCTCCGGATGCGCTCGCCATCGGCCCTCAGACCGCCGCCATCGCGCGCCGTGCCCGCGCGACCCCCGCCATCACCGTCCACGCCCGCACGTACCCCGGCGCCCACGACTTCACCGTCTGGCGCACCGCCCTCCTCGACGCCCTCCGCCCGCTCTTCGTCCGCTGAGTCGCCTATCCGGCGGCGCGGCCCTTGGCGACGTATTCGAGGCGGCGGAGCGTCTCGACGTTCCGGATGTGCAGGATGAGGTCGGCGATCGGGCGCGGGATGAGCCGGGCGGGGCCGCCGATCGGATACTCCTCCATGCGTACGACGCAGCCCGTGCCGCGCGGCTTCACGTCGATGATCACGCGCTCCCTGCCGAACGGCCGGGTCTTGGCCTCCAGCACCATGCGCCGCGGCGCATCCCAGGTGTCCACCACCGTCTCGTCGTCGAGCACGAGCGGCCAGACGCCGATCGAGTGGTGCAGGCGTGCGCCCTGGCGCGGGTACGTCGGGTCGGCGGCGCGCAGCCTGGACGCCCCGACCACCCAGGTCGGATAGACCCACGGGTCTTCGAGCACGGCGAAGACCTGCTCGGGGGTGCAGTCGAGTGCGCGCACGGTCACAGACATGTCACTGCTCCGGGAGTCCGTCGGGCCGGAGCGACGCTTCGGCGGGGTCGATCGGGCCGGTCGGGTCGAGGCGAGGACTCGTCGACCCGTGCAGCGCATCCCGGTTCAGGTCGTCGGGCGCGAGCGACGGCATGGTGCGCATCCCGAACTCGTGTCGCAGCGCGCTGCGGGCGGCGTAGTACCCGACCAGCCCGTGCACGCCGGGCCCGGGGGCCGCGGCGGCGGAGGCGAGGTAGAGCCCGCGGCCGGGCATCCGCCACGGGTCGGGCGAGGCCACCGGCCGGGCGATCAGCTGCCGCAGGCTGGGCGCTCCCGCCGAGATGTCCCCGCCGACGTAGTTGGGGTTGTACGCGGCCATCTCCGCGGCGGTCTTGTGCGCGCTGCCGAGGATCAGATCCCGGAAGCCGGGCGCGAACCGTTCGATCTGGCGCGTAATCGCCTCGGTCTGGTCGACGGACGACCCGGCCGGCACGTGGGTGTATGCCCACAGGACGTGCTTCCCGGCCGGCGCGCGGGTGCTGTCGAACAGCGACGGCTGCGAGACCAGCACGTACGGGTCGTCGCTGTGCCGCCCGGCGGCGACCTCGCGCTCCGAGCGGGCGACGGCGGCGCGCGTGCCGCCGAGGTGCACGGTGGCGGACTCGGTGAGCTCCGCGTTCGCCCACGGAACCGGCCCGGACAGCGCGAAGTCGACCTTCGAGACGCCGTTGCCGGTACGGAACGCGGCGATGCGGCGCAGATACGACGGGGGCAGCCGGTCCTCGCCCAGGCGGGCGGCAGCCTCCGCGCCGGTGTCGAACAGCACCACGCGGGCATCGGGCAGCTCGGCCAGGCTGGAGACCTCCGTGCCGGTGACCACCTCCCCGCCGTGCGCGACGATGTCGGCGACCATCGCATCCGCGATCGACTGGCTCCCTTCCACCGGGATAGGCCAGCCGCGGGCGTGCGCGTACGTCGCGAGCGTCAGCCCGGCGGCCGCACCCGCGAGACTCGGCAACGGGAGGGTGGAGTGCGCGAACACCCCGGTGAGCAGCGCACCCGGCGCCTCTGTGCGGAAGAACGCATCCCACCACGGCCCGCCCTGCGCCAGCATCGTCGCGCCAAGCCTGGCGGCCACGAGTGGGTGGCGGGGCACCTGGAACAGCTGGGAGCCGGTGAACTGCGCGACGGCGTCCGCGTTCCGCACGAGCGGCCCGAGCATCCGGCGCCACGCGGGCCCGTCGACGCCGAGCGCATCCACCGTTCGCTCGAAGTCCCGGTATGCGACGGCAGCTCTCCCGCCGTCCAGGGGATGCGCGTACGACGCGGTCGGCACGATGAACGGCACCCGCTCCTCGATCCCGAACCGCTGGAAGAACCCGGACGCGAAAGCCAATGGATGCACGGCGGAGCAGATGTCGTGCCGGAATCCGGGAAGCGTCACCTCCTCGGTCCGCGTGCCGCCGCCCGCCGTCGCGTTGCGCTCGTACACGCGCACCGCGAGGCCGGCGCGGGCGAGCGTCACGGCGGCGGCGAGGCCGTTGGGTCCGGAACCGATGACGATCGCATCCGGTGGTGTGGAACTCATGCCTCCCTGTATACCCCTCGTTGGCGAACGCGGTCAGATGTCCTTGGTCGTCCAGTCCAGAATGACGGGGTCGCCCCTGGTTCCGCCGACGGTACAGATGGTGACGATGCTGCCGACGCCCGGGGTCGGCACGGCGGGGGTGAACGCGACGACGGCCCGGTACGTCCCATCGTCGTTCCTGGTCGGCGGGTCGGCAGGGTCGTACGGGGTGAGCACGGGGTCAGGGCCATCCCCCTTGAGGTGCTCGACGCCGACGTCGGCGCACGCTTGCCACGCACCGAGCGCGTCGATGGGGTCGTCCGGCGACACGGTCGGGGTGACGGGTGCGGGGATGACGGTCGGCGTATCTCTCTCCTCCGGGGTCGGTGTCGCGGTCGCGCTGGACGTCGCCGGGGCGGAGCGGTCGCTCAGGATCGTGGTGCTGAGCGCGTACGCGACACCGCTGCCGGACACGACCAGCGCGGCGATCACCAGGCCGACGACGGTCCACACGTGTTTTCTGCCGTGTCCGCCCCTGGCCAGGTCGGCGCGGGCGGACTCCACGATGGCATTGCGCCAGGCGGCGCTGCGACGGTCGTCGAACCGCGGGTCGTCGGGGTGCTGGTCGTCGAAGTGCTGGTCGTCGAGTGGCCGGTCGTCGTTCATCGGGTGCCTCCTTCCGTCTGGGTCAGCTGGGCCGTTTCGGCGAGCAACCCGCCGAGTCGTGCTTTCGCCCTGGACAGCCGGGACTTCACGGTGCCGAGCGCCACGCCGAGCACGGCGGCGGCCTCGGCGGTGCTGAGCTCTTCGATCACGCACAGCGACAGCACATCCAGGTCGCGCTTCGGCAGCTGAGCGAGCGCGACGCGGAGGGCGTTCCGCTGCTCGTCGGAGTCGAGCCGGTCATCCACCGCTTCGCTGTGATCGGGGGTGGTCCCCTGCGCAGGAAGGATGCTGAGCACGTGCGCGTAGCGGCGGCTCGACCTGGCGAAGTTCCTGCTCACGTTGTTCGCGGTGACCAGCAGCCAGCCGATCACCGACCCGTCCACCTCCCGCATCGCGTCGCGACGGCGCCAGGCTTCGAGGAACACCATGCCCGTCACGTCCTCGGCGTCGTGCACCGAGCGCGTCAGCCGGAGGGCGTGGCGGAACACGCGATCGCGGTGGAGGTCGAACAACTCCCCGAACGCCTCCGGATCGTCGCGTCGAGTCGTCGGGATCACCCCCAGCTCCTCGGTGTCATCGGTCGTCACACTCAGATAATGTCCGCATCGGCGAAACGGTTCCCGTCACGCGACCGGCCAGCCTAAACGTCTTTGGTCGTCACGTTCAGGAGGGTGGGGTTTCCGAGGGTCCCTCCGATGGTGCAGATGTAGACGATGCTCTTCGCACCCTCGACGGGCTGCGGCAGGGAGAAGGACGCGATCGCCTGGAAGCTGCCGTCCGGATTCTTGGTCGGCGGGACGGAGGCATCGTACGGATGCAGCGCCGCCCCCGGGTTCTGCGCCACGTAGTTCTCCAGGCCGAGCACGGCGCACGCGTGCCACGCGGTGAGGGCGTCGATGGGGTCGTCCGGTGAGGGGGTGGCGGGTGTGGGGGTGGGCGCCGGCGTCGTGCTGGTGCTGGTGCTGGCGTCGATGGCCGACGCGCTCGCCTCGTGGGAGGCAGCCGGGCGAGACCCCGCGCATCCCGAGAGTGCGCCGAGGACGGCGAGAACGACAGTAGACGCCGCGAGCGCCTGCCTGGATGTGGATGTGTGTGTCTTCACGATGAACCCCCGAAAGTGACTGCTGCAACGGAACATCCGGATCAGGATGCACAACGGTAATGTCCGCACCGGCGAAACGGTTCCCGATGGTCGCAGCAGTCGGAGGGGTACTGCCTCAGACCTGCGAGATGCTGTCCGCCAGCGTCCCAGCGCCGTGCAGCGCAGCGCCGATGGTGTTGGCCGTGCGCTGGAACGCCGTGTCGGTCTTCGACGCGCCGATCGCGCCGCCCTTGAGGGCTCCGCCGGACATGTTGCGGTTCAGGCGGGCGACCAGCCTGCCCTGTTCGTCGACCATGAAGTCGACGGTGAAGGTGATCTGGAAGTTGTTCCCGGCGAGACCGCCGAGGAGCACCGTCGCCGTTGTGCTGCCGCGCTTGGCGAGCAGGCCGCCGGTCGGCGTCGTCGTGACGGTGAACCCTTCGCTCTGGAGTGCGGATGCGACCAGGTGCTTGCCGCTCTCGTGGTCGCCGAGGATGAAGAAGTCGTGCGCTTTGGCCATGAGGATGAGCGTATCGTGCGAGGTTAACTTGATGTGAACACTTGTTTCATCAGACAAAAAAACGTGAACAGAGTGTTCATCAGCGCATAGGCTGCACTCGTGAACGACCGCCAGACCCCCAGCAGACCGATCCTCGTCCTCGATTTCGACGGGACGGTGTGCGTCGGCGATGCGCCGGTGTGGGAGTACGCGGAAGCCGTCATCGCGGGCATCCTCGACGCGGGATCCGCTGCCGCCGTCGACCTCGACGCCTCGCTTCGCGCCAGGCTCGGCGCGTTCCTCGACGGCGAGCCTGGCTCGCCCGCATACATCGACGGCTACGCGGCCGTCGCAGCGCTCGCGGCAGAGCACGCAGACGACGACCTGCTGCAGAGCGCGTACCAGACCAGCCGGCGGGCGCTCGCCGGGGGAACCGTCGCGGTGTCCGCGCCGGACGGGCTCGCCGGATTCCTCGGCAGCCTGGGGGAGAGCGTCGAGCGCGTGCTCGTGACGAACGCGCCGCTCGACGGGGTTCGGGAGACGCTCGCGGCCATCGGGCTGGCCGGGAGCATCGACCGGATCGTCACCGACGCGGACAAACCCGCCGGCTGGACCACGATCCTGCCGCAGCTCCTCGACGGCAGGGAGCCGTCGCAGCTGCTGTCGGTGGGCGACATCTGGGGAAACGACCTCGAGCAGCCCCTGGCAGCGGGATGCGTCACCGCCCTCATCGACCGGTTCGGCCACCGCGCCGGCCCGGCCCACCTCGTGGCGGCCGACTTCCCCGGACTGTACGACGGCATCCACCGCTGGGCGGAGGACCCGGCAGGGTTCGCGGCCGCGCACGAGCCCGCCGCCACCACCGCCTGACCGCACGACTTCTCCACACCCCGCTCGTCCATCCACAGATCGCACCACCCACCACTCGCAGTCCTTACCTCCGCACAGAATGGGAACGTCATGAAAATCCGGAAGATCGCCGTCGCGAGCGCCTCTGGCCTCGCCATCCTCACCGCGCTCGCGCTGAGTGGATGCGGTGTGCAGCAGCAGACCGCATCCGGCGCCACCGCATCCGGCGGGGCCGCTCCTGCCGCGTGCACGGGCACCTCGGACGACGCGGCCAAGGCGCCCACCTCGCTCACCCTCGCGCTCGTCCCGTCCGGCGACGCCGCCAAGCTCGTCGAGACCGTCAAGCCGCTGGAGGAGGCCCTCACCTCGCGCCTCGGCATCCCGGTCAAGGGCGTTATCACGCAGGACTACCAGGCGGCCGTCGAGGCGATCGGCAGCAACCAGGCGCAGATCGGGATGCTCCCCAGCCTGCAGATGAGCCAGGCCTGCGACAAGTACGGCGCTGTCCCGGCCCTGCAGACCCAGCGCAACGGCAAGAGCTC
The DNA here is from genome assembly GCF_051161895.1 of Leifsonia araucanica. NCBI lineage: Bacteria > Bacillati > Actinomycetota > Actinomycetes > Micrococcales > Microbacteriaceae > Leifsonia > Leifsonia araucanica. The sequence goes on along the minus strand of NZ_JBMBTW010000002.1, from coordinate 2,307,760 downwards.
GTACGCCGCGCAGTTCTTCACCAACGACCCCAAGAAGTACTGCGCAGACACCCCGGTCACGGGCGCGAACGGGATGCTCTACTGCAACGGCACGGAGAAGGGCACCGGTCCTGCCGGGCTCGACAGCATCACGAAGATCAAGGGTGCGACGGTCTCGCTGCTGCAGGCGGCATCCCCGGCCGGCTACATCTTCCCCGTCGCGGCCATGAAGAAGGCCGGGCTCGACGTCGACAAAGACATCAAGACCGTCCAGGTCACGGCCAACGACGCCAGCGTGCTCGCCGTCTACAACGGCGACGCCGAGGTCGGCACCAGCTACTGGGACGCCCGCTCCGTCGTGCAGAAGGACACCCCGGATGTGGGAGAGAAGGTCGTGGTCTTCGCGCTGACCGACGAGATCCCGAACGACGGCGCCTCGATCAGCAGCAAGCTCAGCAAGACCTGGCAGACCAAGATCGCCGACGCGATGAAGGACTACGCGGGCACTCCGGAGGGCGTGAAGGCGCTCACCGCGATCTACCAGATCACCGGTCTGGTCGACGCGGACCCGAAGAGCCTCAAGAAGACGCAGGACGCAGCAGCGTCGATCGGCCTCGGCTGATCGCACTGACCTGAGCGGGGTGGTGGGGCGGAGACGCCATCGCCACCCCGCATCACCGCTTGACGAAAGGGACAGAGATGACGGAGACGGCAGGAGCGCGCATCCGGTTCGACCGGGTAGGCGTCACGTACCCCAACGGATTCTCCGGGTTGCGGGATGTGGACCTCACCATCGAGCCCGGCGAGATGGTGGCCGTCGTCGGACTGTCCGGCGCAGGCAAGTCGACCCTCATCCGGACCATCAACGGCCTCGTCCCGATCACCTCGGGGGAGATCACGGTCGGCGACTACCGGCTCTCCGGCCTGCGCGGCAAGCGCCTGCGCACGCTGCGCAGCGAGGTCGGGATGGTGTTCCAGAGCTTCAACCTGGCCAAGCGCACCACGGTGCTGAACAACGTGCTGATGGGTCGTCTGCACCACACCTCCGCCTGGCGCACGCTGCTCGCGGCCTGGTCGGCCGACGACGTCGAGCTCGCGATGCAGGCGCTCGAACGTGTCGAGATCGTCTCCAAGGCGTACTCCAGTGCCTCCGAGCTGTCCGGCGGCCAGCAGCAGCGCGTGGCCATCGCCCGCACGCTCGCTCAGCGGCCGAAGGTCATCCTGGCCGACGAGCCGGTCGCGTCCCTCGACCCTCCCACCTCCCACGTCGTGATGCGCGACCTACAGCGCATCAACGCCGAGCTCGGCATCACCGTGGTCGTCAACCTGCACTTCCTCGACCTCGCCCGTCGGTACGGCACGCGGCTGATCGGTCTGCGCAACGGCGAGGTCGTCTACGACGGACCGGGCGCAGGGGCGGACGAGTCGGTGTTCGAGTCGATCTACGGCCGCTCGCTCACCGCGGAGGACGTGCTCGACGCCCCGGCGGTGCTGCCGTGACCAGCGCGGCAGCGGGCGCGCGCCCTGTCAAGCCGCGGTCGGCGTGGAAGGTCGTGGTCACGCTGGCGATCCTCGCCGCGATCACGGTCTGGTCCGCCGTCGCGGTCCAGGTGGATGTGGGCGCCCTGTTCGCCAACGCGCAGAACGCATCCAACACCCTCGTGCAGCTGTTCCAGCCCGACTACACCTTCTTCCCCGAGACGCTGCCGTGGCTGCTCCAGACCGTGCAGATGGCCGTCATCTCCACCGCCGTGAGCGTGGTCATCGCCCTCCCGCTGTCGTTCCTCGCCTCGCGCGCCACCAACCCGAACAGCGTCGTCCTCGGCATCGTGCGGTTTGTGATGAACATCGTCCGCAGCGTGCCCGACCTGCTCTACGCCTCGCTGTTCGTCACCGTCGTCGGCACGGGGGCGCTGTCCGGCATCCTCGCCCTCGTGCTGTTCAACGTCGGCATCATCGTCAAGCTCGTCTCCGAAGCCCTCGACGGCCTCGACCGCGGAGGCCAGGAGGCCGCGCTCGCCGCGGGAGGCACCTGGTTCAAGGCCAACCGCGCTGCGATGGTGCCGGAGGTCGCGCCCACCTATCTGTCGCAGGCGATCTACGTTCTCGAACTGAACATCCGTGCCTCGACCGTCATCGGCCTGGTCGGTGCCGGCGGCCTCGGGATGCTCATCGACAAGGTGCGCACCTTCTACCAGTACCACTACCTCAGCATGATCATCTTCGAGATCCTCGTCCTCGTCGTGCTGCTCGAACTGCTCAGCTCGTACACGCGGCGGAGGCTGATCCGATGAGCGCATCCACTGTCGCCGACATCGCACGGTCGGCCGCGGGCATCCCGGGCGACGGGCAGCGTGGGCAGCGGCCCCGCAAGCCGCTGCGGGTGGCCCGTGCCGTGGTGTGGGCGGTCGTCACGCTCGTAGTGGTGGCCGCGTTCTGGGGCGTCGACATCTCCTGGGATGCGCTCTGGCAGCTGCCGCAGAAGCTCGCCCACTACCTCGGCCTGATGTTCCTGCCACCGGCGTGGGACAAGCTCCCGGATGCGCTGTCCGCGACCATGCTGTCCGTCGCGATGGCCTGGTTCGGCACCGTGATCGGCGTGATCGTCTCCTTCCCGCTGAGCCTCCTCGCCACGCGCGGGCTGACCCCCGCCGTGGTGCGCTGGCCGTTGCGCGCGGTGTTCGCCGTGCTGCGTGCCGTGCCGGAGGTGGTGATCGCCGTGCTGATGCTGTCCGTTACCGGGCTCACCGCGTACACCGGCGCGCTGGCCATCGCCATCGGCTCGATCGGAACGCTCGGCAAGTGGGGCTACGAGAGCTTCGAGTCCGTCGACAGGGGAGCCATCGAGGCGGCGACGGCGTCCGGCGGGTCCCGGGTGCAGATCATGCGCTGGGGCGTCTGGCCGAACGCGAAACCCGACGTGCTGGCGTTCTGGCTCTACCGGTTCGAGATCAACGTGCGCGCGTCCGCCATCCTGGGCCTGATCGGCGCGGGCGGCATCGGCAAGATGCTCGTCGACAACATCCAGTTCCGGGTGTGGGACGTGGTCGGGATGCTGATGATTGTGGTCATCGTCGTCACCATGATCATCGACCAGCTCTCCGGCCTGGTGCGCCACCGGATCATCTCCGGGCACTGGGAGCTGCCGGTGGTCACGGCCGTTCGCCGCCGTTCCGCGCGCAGGGCACGGGCGGAGAGCATCGAGCTGAAGGCGACGGAATAGGGTGACTTCGTGAGCTTCCCGGCTGAGCGCGGCCTGCGCATCCTGCACCTGTCAGACACGCACCTTTTCGGCGACGGCAGCCTGCACTACGGGATGGTCGACACGCTCGCCGCGCTCGATCGCGTCCTCGGCAGGGCGGCGACGCTCGGCGCCGTCGACGTCGTGGCCGTCTCCGGCGATCTGTCCGACGACGGCAGCCCGGAGTCGTACCGGCTGCTGGCCGGCCGGATCGCGCCCTGGGCAGCGGAGCACGGCGCCGTGATCGTCTACGCGATGGGCAACCACGACCTCCGCGACGCCTTCGAGAGCGTCCTCGGCGCGCGGGAGACGGTGATCGACGTCGCCGGATTCCGCGTGGTCACGGTGGACACCTCCGTGCCCGGCGCCGGCTACGGGGCGGTGGATGCGGCGGCCCTCGACCGGCTGCGCGGCATCGTCGCCTCTCCGTCCGCGCACGGCACCGTCGTGGTGCTGCACCACCCGCCCGTGCCCGCCGCGAGCGCGCTGCTGGCGGCGCTCGAACTGCAGAACCCCGCCGACGTGCTCGACGCGTGTGCCTCCGGCGACGTGCGCCTGGTGCTCGCGGGCCACTACCACCACGCTCTGAGCACGGTCGCCTCCGGCATCCCCGTGGTCGTCGCGCCCGGCACGGCCAACTCGTCCGATCCGATCGCGGCGGCGGGAACCGAGCGCGCGACCGTCGGCTCCGGCTTCGCCGTGGTCGACCTGCCGATCGACGGGGAGCCGACCGCCGTCTTCGTCGCGGCCCCGAGCGCAGACGACGGGACCGAGATCTTCGATCTCGACGCCGCAGAGGTCGAACGCATCGCAGCGGCGGCAGGACCGAAGGAGCCCCGATGAACGACCACCGCCCCGGCGAGGTCATCGCGACCATCCGGTCCGTGCTTCCCTCCCTGCTGCCGACGGAGCAGGCCGTCGCCGCCGTGCTGCTCGAACGTTCGGCCGAGATCGTCGAGCTCAGCTCGCAGCAGGTCGCCGAGCTGGCAGGAGCATCCAGGGCCACCGTGGTGCGCACCTGCCAGAGCCTCGGCTTCACCGGCTACCAGCAGCTGCGCGTGCTGCTCGCCAGAGACGCGGGCTACCGGCCGACCCCCGCAGCGACCGCCTCGCCGGTGGGGGCGGCGGGGATCGTCACGCAGACCTTCACCCACATCGCGGGGCGCGTCGACGACATGGTCGCGCTCCTCGACGCCGACGCGGTGGAGCGGGCAGTGGATGCGCTGGTCGCCGCCCGCCGCGTCGTCGCGGTCGGCAACGGTCTGTCGGCACCGCTGGCACTGGATGCGGCCGCCCGCCTCACAAGCGTCGGCCGCGCCGCGGAGGCCCCGCTCGACGTGATCGGGCAGCAGATCACCGCGCGGCTGCTGTCGCAGGACGACGTGCTGCTGGCCGTCAGCGGAAGCGGCTCGAACGCCTCCACTCTCCGCACGGTCGGCGCGGCGACGGCGGGGGGTGCCACGGTGATCGCGGTGACGGCGTTCGTGCGCAGCCCCATCGCGCAGGCGGCGGACATCGGCCTCGTGGTGACGATGCCCGACCTCACCTTCCGCGACGAGATCACCCTCGCGTCCCGTCTGCCGCAGGCCATCCTCATCGAGGGGCTCGTGGCGGCGGTCACCCAGCGCCTCGGCGACGCGGCCACCACAGCGAAGTCGCTCGCGCTCGACGCGATCAGCGACAACCTCGCCGAGTGACCGCCGCGCTCGGCATCGCGCCAGGCGGGCCAGGCAGGGCAGAATGACACCACATCCGGCAACCAGGGGAGGCAGCTCATGGCGGTGACAGGAATCGGCGGACTCTTCTTCCGCAGCGCAGACCCCGACGGCAGGGCCGCCTGGTACGCGGAGAACCTCGGCATCGACGCGGGGAGCAACGCCGTCTGGAACCAGGAGGCGGGCATGACGGTCTTCGCGCCGTTCCCCGCCGACACCGACTATTTCCCCGCCGACCAGGCGTTCATGCTCAACCTCCGGGTCACAGACCTGGATGCGCTGGCCGAGCGCCTGACGCAGGCGGGCATCCCGGTCGAGCGCCGCGACGAATGGGAGACGGAGTACGGGCGGTTCGCTCGCATCCACGATCCGGAGGGGCTGCCGATCGAGCTGTGGGAGGCTCCGGTCTGAACCGTAGGAGCATCCGGTCCGAGCGTTCCGGGCATGGCGACGCGCCGTAACCGACTATTGCTCACCAGCGCGGGAAGGGCTACCGTGTGCGGCGCCGGTCTTTGCAGCCCGGCAATTTTGTGCTCGATCGACGTTCTAGGAGAACAACATGAGTGATCGCACTCCACCGGCAAGCTACCCAGCATCCTCGTCACCGGCCGGAGGCGGAGCGCCCGTCGCCCCGCCGCAGCAGGTGAACATCGCCTTCTGGCTCTACATCGTCGGCGCAGCGCTGAGCCTGATCGCGCTCATCGTCTCGCTGGCGACCGTCGGGTCGCTGAAGGACGACGTACAGAAGCAGCTCGCCAACCAGGGTCAGCAGATCTCCGACGCGACGCTGAACGCGACCGTCGGCGTGTCCGTGACCTTCGCCGTCGTGTTCGGCATCCTCTACATCGCCGCGTACGTGCTGTTCGCGTTCTTCATGCGTCGCGGTGCGAACTGGGCACGCATCGTGCTGCTCATCGTCACCGTGCTGTCGCTGTTCGGCATCCTCGGCGGCTTCGGTCTCGGCGCGGCCCGCGTGGTCGTCGGTGTCATCGCCACCGTGCTCATCTTCCTCAAGCCGGCGAACGAGTACTTCGCCGCCGTGAAGGCGAGCAAGCGGGTCTGATCCGCACCTGACAGGCTCGGGATGTGGGCGGTGGCGAAAGTCACCGCCCACGCTCAGGCTTGTTCCTGTATCGTAGATAAGTCGGCTCTTGACACCGCACGTTCGTGCGGATGGGTTTGTAAGTCAGGTGGGCCGGTTTCGCTGCCGTTCGGCAGGCGAATGATCACTGTATGTGAACGGCCCCGGCCAAAGACTGCCCGGGTTCTCCTTGAAGCGCGGAAATGATCCGCGCGCTTCGTCATGCATAACGAGAACAACCCAGGAAGACATCCATGCCCGGATTCAAGAAGCACGGAAACAACAGCGCCGGCGGCGCCCGCAAGGGTGCGCCCAAGGCAGGCAGCCGCAGCCCCAACCACCGCGGATACCGCGCGGAAGAGGGCGGCCCGAAGAAGGCCCGCTGGTCCGAGGAGGACCGCGCCGCCCGAGGCCGCGCCACATACGGCAGCCGCGATGGCGGTCGTGACGGAGCGCGTGACGGCGGCCGTGACGGCGCAGGCTCGACCGGAGCCCGCAAGGAGCGCCCCAACTGGGAGCCCCGCGGCAAGGACGCACGCCGCACCTGGCAGCCGGACGGCGACCGCTCGCGCGGCCGTGACGACCGCGCTCCCCGCCGCGACTTCGACAACGACCGTCCTCGTCGTTCGTTCGACGGTGACCGCGCTCCGCGTCGTGACTTCGACAACGACCGTCCGCGTCGTTCGTTCGACGGTGACCGCGCTCCGCGTCGTGACTTCGACAACGACCGTCCGCGTCGTTCGTTCGATGGCGACCGTGCCCCGCGTCGTGATTTCGACAACGACCGTCCCCGTCGTTCGTTCGACAACGATCGCGCTCCCCGCCGCGATTTCGACAAGGACCGCGCTCCCCGTCGCGATTTCGACAAGGACCGCGCTCCCCGTCGCGACTTCGACAAGGACAGCGCCCCGCGCCGCTCGTTCGATGGTGACCGTGGCCCGCGTCGTGACTTCGACAACGACCGTCCGCGCCGCTCGTTCGATGGTGACCGCGCTCCGCGTCGTGACTTCGACAACGACCGTCCCCGTCGTTCCTTCGACGGTGACCGCGCGCCCCGCCGCGACTTCGACAAGGACAGCGCCCCGCGCCGCTCCTTCGACGGCGACCGTGGCCCGCGTCGCGATTCCGACACCGACCGTCCGCGTCGTTCCTTCGACAACGACCGTCCCCGTCGTTCGTTCGACGGCGACCGCGCCCCGCGCCGCGACTTCGACGCCGACCGCGCCCCGCGCCGTGACAGCTCGTCCTCGTTCTACCCGTCGCGCGACGAGAAGCCCGCGTTCACGTCCAACGACGACGTCGTGCTCGAGCGCCTCGAGGCCGACGCCATCCAGGCGGAGGACGTCGACGGCGTGACCTTCGCCGACCTCGGTCTCGGCGGCAACATCGTGCGCGCGCTCGCTGAGCTCGGTGCGGACCGTCCGTTCCCGATCCAGGCGGCCACCACTCCGGATGTGCTCGCCGGCAAGGACGTGCTCGGCCGCGGCCGCACGGGCTCCGGCAAGACGATCGCCTTCGGCGCCCCGATGGTCGAGCGACTGATGTCGCTCTGGGCCGAGTCCGGCAAGTCCGGCGGCAAGCGTCAGATGGGCCGCAAACCGCGCGCCCTCATCCTGGCCCCGACCCGCGAGCTGGCCCTGCAGATCGACCGCACCGTGCAGCCGATCGCCCGCAGCGTCGGCCTGTTCACCACCCAGATCTACGGCGGCGTTCCGCAGGCTCGTCAGGTCGGTGCGCTGCAGCGCGGCGTCGACATCGTGATCGGCACCCCCGGCCGCATCGAGGACCTCATCGAGCAGGGTCGTCTCGACCTCAGCGAGGTCGTCATCACCGTCCTGGACGAGGCGGACCACATGTGCGACCTCGGCTTCCTGGAGCCGGTGCAGCGCATCCTGCGCGAGACGTCGGAGGGCGGCCAGAAGCTGCTGTTCTCGGCCACCCTCGACAAGGGTGTCGCCCAGCTCGTCGACGAGTTCCTGGTGAACCCGACCGTGCACGAGGTGGCCGGTGAAGACCAGGCCTCCTCCACGATCGACCACCGCGTGCTCGTGATCGAGCACCGCGACAAGGCAGCGATCATCGAGCAGCTCGCCGACCGCGACGGCAAGACCCTGGTCTTCGCCCGCACCCGCGCGTTCGCCGAGATGCTCGCCGACCAGCTCGACGACGCCGGCATCCCGGCCGTCAGCCTGCACGGCGACCTCAACCAGTCGCGCCGCACCCGCAACCTCGGTCAGCTGACCAGCGGCCGGGTCAACGTGCTGGTCGCCACCGACGTCGCCGCCCGCGGCATCCACGTGGACGACATCGACCTGGTCATCCAGGCCGACGCGCCCGACGAGTACAAGACGTACCTGCACCGCTCCGGCCGCACCGGCCGCGCCGGCAAGCAGGGCACCGTCGTCACGCTCATCCCGCGTCAGCGTCAGCGTCGCATGACCGAACTGCTCGGCCGTGCAGAGATCGAGGCCGACTTCGTGCCCGCGATCCCCGGCGACCAGCTCATCACCGACCTGGCCCAGGCGGCAGCGCAGGCGTAGCGCGACAGCAACACACGAACATGGCCGCACCGGATGCATCCGGTGCGGCCATCGTCGTCTCTGCGGCCATCGTCGTCTCTGCGGCCATCGTCGTCCCTGCGGCCATCGTCGTCCCTGCGGCCATCGTCGTCCCTGCGGGGAGTAGCGTGTGCCCATGACCAACGGTTCGATCGTCTTCGCTGGTGGCGGTGTCGCGGGTATCGCGTGGGAGATCGGCGTGATCGCCGGGATCGCCGACGCTGATCCGCAGCTCGCCGAACATCTCCTCGCACCGGAGGTCACGTTCATCGGGACCTCCGCCGGCTCCGCGGTGGCGGCGCAGCTCGCCAGCGGCGTCGGACTGGAGGAGCTCTACGCCGCGCAGCTCTCCGACGAAACGGCCGAGTTCGACCCCCGCGTCGACCTCACCGCGCTGATGGAACTGTTCACCGCGGCGGCGTCACCCGGCGCATCCCCGTCGGACACTCTGCTCGCGATCGGACGGCTCGCGCGCGACGCGCAGACGGTCACCGAGGCGGAGCGCATGGTGTCGATCGAGGGGCGGCTGCCGTCCGGCGAGTGGCCGGAGCGACGCCTGCTGATCACGGCAGTGGATGCGGAGAGCGGCCAGTTCCGCGTCTTCGACGCCGACGCGGGGGTGCCGCTCGCTGAGGCGGTCGCCGCCAGCTGTGCCGTGCCGGGCGTCTGGCCGCCGGTGACCATCGGCGACCGTCGCTACATGGACGGCGGGACGCGCTCGCTGGCGAACGCCGACCTCGCCGCCAGCTCGGACTGGGTGCTCGTCGTCGCACCGACCATCGAGGGCGCGCCCGGCCTCGGCCAGATCCCGCCCGGCGAGCTGGCGTCGCTCGACCCTGCACCCGTGTTCGTCGTCTACGCCGACGACGCCTCGGCCGCCGCCTTCGGCGTCAACCCGCTCGACCCCGCGACCCGACCAGCCGCAGCGGCCGCCGGACGCGCCATCGGCGTCGTCGCCGCCCCGCGCATCCGGGCCGCCCTCGACCGCACCCACTGACCCGCTGTCCCGCCCCGCCCGGCCCCACAAAATCGAGTCCGAAGTTGTGCACGCCTCCACCCGGCGTGTCGCGTGAATAACTTCGGACTCGATTCTTTGGGGGCCCTGGCCGGGGTCAGGGGAACTGAGCGAGCGCGTGGGTGGCGATGGAGGCCATACGGGGGTTGTTGTCGGAGTTGGCGGCGAGGGCGGAGCCCATGACGACCGCCCAGCCGCGGGCGCGGCGCCAGGTGGCGTCGTCGGCCAGCGCCGGCAGGGCGGCGGGGGAGCGGCGGGTGAGCTCGTCGCGGAACAGGGCCCGCGCATCCGGATCGAACGTGAGCCACGCCGTCGCGAGGTCGGTCGCCGGGTCGCCGGCGGTGACGTCGCCGAAGTCGACCACGGCCGCGAGGCCGGAGCGGTCCGGCGTCAGCAGCAGGTTGCCGGGATGCAGGTCTCCGTGCAGCCAGATCGGTGGGCCGTCCCAGGTGGGTGCGTCGAGCGCATCCCGCCACGCCTCGGCGAGACCGGCGACTTCTCTCCGCTCCGACAGGTGCCGCAGGCGCTCCTGCACCGCCGCATCCCTGGTCGCCAGCGGCACGCCGCGCACCGGGTTGGCCGGGATATCGCCCGTCGCCGGCTCGTGCAACGCCGCGACGAACGCAGCCAGCGGCAGGGCGATGGATGCGCGTTCCTCCGCCGTCACGTCCGCCCCATCGATCCCGTCCACCCACCGCACGATGCTCCACGCGAACGGGAACAGCTCAGACGGCGCCCCGACCCGCACCGGAGCGGGGATGGGCACGTCGACGCGCGCGGCGAACGCCGGCAGCACCTGCTGCTCGTGCTCGATCAGGTGCGCGGCGACCTCCCGGCGCGGGATGCGCACCGCATACTCGCTGCCCAGCCGGTAGATCAGGTTGTCCCAGCCGTCGGACACCAGCGTGAGCGGTCCGGCGAGGTCGGGATGCTGCGTATCCACGAGCCGGGCGACCAGCTCGGCGTCGCTCGCGATGTCTGCCTCCGGGGTGTGCACCGCTCGACGCTACCGCACGGGTCAGCCCTGGCGGAACTGGCGCGCGTACCTGGCCTGTCCGATCAGCGACTGCAGGTAGGCGACCCGGTTGAGCACGTCGGCGCGCTGGAACTCGTCCGCGACGGGAACCTGCTCGGTGTACCACTGGCCGTTGCACGAGATGGTGACGGAGATGTAGCCGCTGACCTTGCGCTCGCGGGCGAGCAGGAAGAGCAGGCTGAGCAGGAAGAACCAGATGAAGACGACCACCAGCACGATCGCCCACGCCGGCGTGTGCGTGGTGACGGCGGTCTGGTCGCTAGTGGAGACGTTCACGTCGGCGGTGGGCCAGGTGCCGCCGGGCGTGACCACCCAGTCGTGGGTGGCGTGCACGTTGCCGATCGAGACGAGCGGTTGGGGCGGCAGCGGCTGCTGGGGCAGGGGGACGTGCGTCATGCGCTCACCTTATCGGCTGGGCCGCGCAGCGAGATGCCGCTATCTGTCGCGAAACGCCCGGGATGCGGCGCAGTTACTGGTAACTCGCGAGCACGGCCCCGGCCACCTCGTGCGGCGACCTGCCCGTCGTGTCGACCGTGGGGCCCGGGATGCGGGCGGCGTCGAGCACCGCATCCAGCTCGCCGTGGCGGTGCAGGTGCCAGGCAAGGGCGTCGTGGTCATCGCCGTGCCTGGCGCGCAGCCTGGCCTCGCCGACCGCCGGATCGACGGTGAGCCGCACGACCGTGAGCGGGATGCCGCCGACGGCGTCGCGGTAGAGGGGAACGGCGTCCGGGTCCTCGATCACCCCGGCCAGCACCAGGATGCGCGCGCCGGCCGCGCGGTGGTTCGCGGCGACGGCGCGCAGGTTGGCCAGTTCCAGCGCGTTGTTGAACGGGTCGCCCTCCGGTGAAGGCCAGGCGGCGCGGAGTGCATCCAGGTCGATGATCGCGTGCGCGATGCCGCGCTGGATCAGGATGCGGCTGATGGCGTCCGCTGTGGCGGTCTTGCCGACGCCGACGGTACCGTTCAGGAAGAGGGCGTGGTCGTGCATCCGACCAGTCAACCGCACAGGGCGCGGCGAAGTGTTGCGTGCAGTGCGCGGGATGCGCCCGATCGTTGCGCCGGACGGCGAACGAGTGCCGAAGCGTTGTGAGAGTCTGCTCTGGGCCCGAGAGGAAAACATGGATACACGCAAACCCGACGACAGCCGGACCGGCACCCCGACCGCCACGCAGACCGGCACCCCGACCAGGATGCACGCCGTGTCGGACGAGACCAGGAGCCTCGTCGACCTCGTGCTCGAGTACTCGCGGCGGCGCATCCTGAGCACGGACACCCCGCTCGACAAGCCGCTGTCCGAGTTCGAGCTGAACCGGCTGGCCGGGCAGACGGTGGTGGAGGGCGGCATCGGGGCCGAGCGGGCGCTCGCGCTGTTCGAGCACGTGCTCGCGCCGGCGTGCATCACCACGGACCACCCGCAGTATCTGTCGTTCATCCCGACCGCGCCCACCAAGGCGGCCACCGCGTTCGACCTCGTCGTCTCCGCCAGCGCCGTCTACGGCGGCTCGTGGCTGGAAGGGTCCGGCGCCGTCTTCGCCGAGAACCAGGTGCTCGCCTGGCTGGCCGCCGAATTCGGGCTGCCCGCCACCGCCGGCGGCGTGTTCGTGCAGGGCGGCACGCTCGGCAACCTGTCGGCACTCGTCGCCGCCCGCGAGCACGCCAAGGCCGAGCGCGGAGCCCAGCTCGGCCACGGCCGCTGGAAGATCGTTTGCAGTGCAGAGGCGCACTCCTCCATCGCGTCGGCGGCGCGGGTGATGGATGTGGAGGTCGTGCCCGTCCGCCCCGACGACTCCGGGATGCTCACCGGCGACGCCGTGCGCGAGGCGCTGGACGAGCACGGCGCGTCCGTGTTCGCGGTGGTCGCCACGGCCGGGTCGACCAACTTCGGCATCGTGGACGACCTCGCATCCATTGCGGCGCTCAAGGACGAATACGACTTCTGGCTGCACGTCGACGGCGCGTACGGGCTGGCCGGGATGCTGTCACCGGAGGCCAAGTACCGGTTCGCCGGGGTGGAGCGCGCGGACTCCGCGATCGTCGACCCGCACAAGTGGCTGTTCGCGCCGTTCGACGCCTGCGCGCTGCTGTACCGGGATCCGGAGGCCGGGCGCAGGGCGCACACGCAGCACGCCGAGTACCTCGACACGCTCACCGACACCTCGGAGTGGAGCCCGTCGGACTATGCGGCGCACCTCACCAGGCGTGCGCGGGGCCTTCCGCTGTGGTTCTCGCTCGCCACGTACGGCGCAGCGGCATACCGGGAGGCGGTGACGGCCTCCCTGCAGCTGGCGCAGCGGATCGCGCGCGAGATCGAGTCGCGCGACGGGTTCCGGCTGGTGCGGGAGCCGCAGCTGTCCGTCGTCGTGTTCGAGCGGGAGGGCTGGACCCGCGACGACTACGCGCGCTGGTCGACGAGGCTGCTGGACGAGCAGCGGGCGTTCGTCACGCCCAGCTCGCACGACGGTCGGCCGAACACGCGGTTCGCGATCGTCAACCCGACCACGACCTTCGAGCACCTCACGTCCATCCTCGACACGATGTAGACGCAGGCACGGAGACGCAGAAAAGCCGAACCCCTCCACCCGGCGCGAGAGCTCCGGCGTGAAGGGGTTCGGACTGTGTGGTGCGTGTGGGGCGGGTCAGACGATGGGGTCGTCGCTCTCGCTGGTCCGGCGCGTGACGCGCTCGCCCGACGCAGGGTCGACAGCGCTGCGCGTGGTGGCGACAGACTGGCGACGGCGGGTGAGCAGCACGATGCCGATGATGATGCCGATCAGACCGGCGGCCATCAGGATGTACCCGACCAGGTGGAGGTCGATCCAGGCGACCTGCAGGTTCAGAGCGAACGCCAGGATGGCGCCGATGACGAACAGGACGATTCCGGTTCCGAGACTCATGGTCTTACCCGTCCTGTCAGACTCGTCGGCTTCCGGTGAGCATCCGAACAAGCCAGACGATCACCGCGATCACGAGCAGCACGATTCCGACCCAGAGCAGGAAGTTCAGGGACTGCACGAAACCGCCGGTAAGCAGAAGGATGATCGCGATGATGGCGATCACGATGAGCAGGATGTTCATGGCAGAGTTGTCCTTTCCTTGACCACACCACTGAACTACTAGTTCAGTTGCCTAGCAATCCCCTTGACATGGCGGAAAATCCTGCTTTACTCGCGCGCGGCCACGGCAGGGCTTACGACCTCGCGGCCGGCCCGGAACGCCGTGGTTTCGTCGCGATGCGGTCGACGGTCTCGCGCATCTTGGTGAGGAACCGCGTGATGGTGGCCGCTTCCTCCGGGCTCAGTTCGGCCGTGGCCGCCTCGATCTGGGTCTGCGCGGCCTCCAGCATCGGGCCGGTGTCTCCCAGTGCAGCGGCGGTCGGCACGATCTCGATGGAGCGCTTGTCCACGGTGCTCGGCCTGCGCTCGACGAAACCGCCCTTGGCGAGCCTGTCGATCAAGGCGGTGGTGGATGCGCTGGAGATGCCGAGGTAGGCGCTGACGTCTTTGGAGGCGGTCACCTGCCCGAGGGCGCGGCGGTCGAGGATGTACCGGAGCGCCAGGAGGTCGCTGTCCCCGATCCCCATTGCGGCGCCCGTGCGTCTGCGCATCGCCGCCTCCGCCGCCCGGTAGACCTGCAGCGCTTCCAGAACACCCGTCTCCGGCTGGTCGGGCACTTCGGTCTCGTCGCTCACACTATTCACTCAACCCAGGTTCGGCGATCTGGCAAGGGAGTGCGGCCACACTTTCGGCTGATTCACGGACAGGATGGGGTTGCATAACGCGGGTATGCTCGGGCAGTGAACGATCGTGTGCTTCTGGAACGCTACGAACTGCGCGAGGCTCTCGGCCGCGGCGGGATGGCGACGGTGTACCGCGCCCTCGACCGTCAGCTGGGCCGGTTCGTCGCTGTCAAGCTGTTCGCGTCCGGCACGGCCGTCGACGACGCCCGCCGTCGCGCGGAGGCGACGATGCTCGCGCGCCTCAGCCATCCCAATCTGGTGACGCTGCACGACGCCCACCTCGCCGGCGTGGACGACGACACCCCCAGCTTCCTCGTGATGGAACTCGTGGAGGGAACCGACCTGCGCATGCGTCTCGACGACGGCCCGCTGACCGGCGTCGAGGCCGCGGAACTGGCTGCCGAGATCGCGGAAGGCCTGGTGGTCGTGCACGACGCGGGGATGGTGCACCGCGACCTCAAGCCGGCGAACATCCTTCTGCCCGCATCCACTGTCCCCGGCGGCCGTCTGCACGCCAAGCTCGCCGACTTCGGCATCGCCCACCTGCTCGGGGCCGAACGCCTCACCACCGACGGCACGGTCATCGGGACGGCCGCGTACCTGAGCCCGGAGCAGGTCGCCGGAGCTGAGCCGGATGCGTCCACGGACGTCTACGCGCTCGGGCTGGTGCTGCTCGAAGCGCTCACCGGCCGCCGCAGCTACCCCGGTTCGCCCGTCGAGTCGGTGAGCGCGCGCGCGGCGTACGATCCGCGCATCCCGAGTACGCTGCCGGACGACTGGCGCGGGATGCTCGCCGCCATGACGGCGCGCAGCCAGGCGCTGCGACCCACGGCGATGGAGATCGCGGTGATGGCGCGCGAGCTGGCCCCGCAACTGGCGGGATGGGATGCGTCGGGTGAGCCGGACGACGAGATGCCGACCGCGGTGATGCCGTCGGCGGGTGCCGCGGGTGCCGCGGGTGCTGCAGGCGCCACGGGTGCGACGGACCAGATGGAGCCCACCGTCGCGATGGCGCCGCCGGTGCCGCACGCCGGACCGGTTGGGGCGGGCGCCGCAGATGCGCCCACGGCCGTCGTCGCCCCTCCCGCGAAGCGTCGGCGCGGGCTCCTGGTCGCGCTGGTCGCCGGCGCGCTCGTCGTGCTGGTCGCCGGCGCGATCGGGCTGGGCGTGCTGTTCGCGCCGTCCGGTACCAACCCGTCGAGCGTTCCGTCGACGCCGTCGCCGACGACCTCCACGCCCGCGTCGCCGAGCGTGGCGCCGACCGTCGCGCCCGTCACGACCACCGATCCTGCGCCGGCTCCAGCGCCGGCCCCTGCGCCGAGCCAGAAAGAGAAGGGAAACCCGGGCAAGGGCAAAGGTAACGGCCCAGGAAACGGCCCGGGAAAGGGCAAGGACAAGAACCAGGAAAAGTAGCCGGCTACCGTCCGCGCGCTGCACTCAAAGCGGCTGGCACACCAGGATGTTCGCCCTCCGCCGCCGGGTGAACCCGAGCGCTTCGTACACACCGAGCGCGCGCTCGTTGGTCGCCTCGACGTGCAGGAACGGCCGCTCTCCGCGGGCGACGATCCCGCGCATCACCTCGACCATCACGGTCGCCGCGAAGCCCCTCCCACGGAACTCGGGGTCTGCGCAGACCGCGCTGACCTCGCACCAGCCGTCCGGCCGCATCCGCTGTCCGGCCATCGCCGCGAGCCGGTCGCCCACCCGGATGCCGCGGTACCCGCCGAACTCGATCGTGCGCGGGAGGAACGGCCCCGGCCTGGTCCGGTCGACCAGGTCGAGCGCATCCGGTACGTCGTCGTCGCCCAGCGCCACCAGCCGCGCGTCGTCGCCGAGCTGCCGCACCTGCGGCATCGTCTCGTGCTCGTAGACGAGCTGCCAGCAGTCGTACGCGCCGAGCGTCTCCCAGCCGTCCGGCCCCGTGGATGCGCCGAACACGCCGAGCGCGGAGTCTCCGCCGCCCGAGAGGCCCACCAGTTCGGTCAGCGCATCCAGAGGGCCGTCCGGGTCGGCGACGGCCGCGAACGGAGACATGTCCGGACGGTAACGCTTGGCGTCCTCCGTCCCGACGGCGAACGAGCGGTGCGCCCCGGTGAGTGCGTGCCAGGCGGGGTTGTCGAGAACGTGCATCCCCCCAGCTTTCCATGCCGCGGGGCTGCGGATGTGCCGTGCCCCGGTTACGCCGGGGGCGTCCTCCCAGTAGTGTCGCGGCGTGACCCGTGCTTTCGCCGTCGCACCCGCAAGAGGAGGACTCCGTGAAGACCGCAGCCATCGTCGTGAACCCGATCAAGGTCGACCTGTCGGCGATCAAGGAGGCCGTCGCCGCTGCGGAGGCCGAGCACGGCTGGGCTGAGACGCTCTGGCTGGAGACCACCGAGGACGACCCCGGCACCGGTCAGACCAAGCAGGCGCTCGAACGCGGCGTGGATGTGGTGATCGCGGCCGGAGGCGACGGCACCGTCCGGACCGTGGCCGAGGAGCTGCGCGGTACCGGCACCCCGCTCGCGCTGCTGCCGTCCGGCACCGGCAACCTGCTCGCCCGCAACCTGAACCTCACCCTCGACGACGTGGAGAACGCGCTCCAGACGGCGTTCGGCGGCGAAGACCGGCCGATCGACGTGGGCGTGGCCGACATCCGGGATGCGGACGGTTCGGTGAGCAGGCGCGCATACCTGGTGATGGCCGGGCTCGGCATCGATGCGAAGATGCTGGCGGCAACCGACGACGACCTCAAGGCCAAGGCGGGCTGGCTGGCATACGTGAAGGCGATCGGCACCGTGCTCCGAGACAAGAACCAGCTGCGCCTCCGCTACCAGCTCGACGGCGGGCGGGTGCACTCGGTACGCGCGCACACCGTGATGATCGGCAACTGCGGGTCGCTCCCCGCGAACATCCTGCTGCTCCCGGATGCGGCGGTCGACGACGGCGAGTTCGACATCGTGGTCCTCCGCCCGGAAGGGTTCATCGGCTGGGTGCAGATCGTCTGGAAGGTGTTCTGGGAGAACGGGGTGCTGCGTCGCACTTCCGCGGGCCGACGCCTGATGGGCCTCTCCAGGGAGGTCAGGGCGCTCAACTACCTGAAGGGCAGCGAGTTCGTGCTGCGCCTCAGCAGCCCGGAAGACGTCGAACTCGACGGCGACCTGTTCGGCAAGGCCTCCGCGATCAAGACCTGGATCGACCCGCGGAGTTTGGTCGTGAAGGTGCCCGAGGGGGCGGCGTAGGCGGGGGCGCTTCAGCGGGGTGGGCGTCCATCGGGGGATGCGGCGCCTCGCCGCCCGGAACCCCGACGGAGTAGAGCACACCGTGGACGACGACCGCTTCGACGACCGCTTCGACGACCGCCAGCGCCCGCCCACCCCTGGCCTGGACCACAACCCGCTCGGCTCGAACTGGAGAGACCCCGTCCGCGACGCACCCCGCGCCACGCTCTGGCCGATCGCCGTCGGAGTCGTGCTGCTCGTCGCGACAGCCACCGCGCTCATCCTGTTGTCGGCCTAGCGGAAACTCCGTTCGGCCCCGGAGAACCGGATGAAACGTGCCTCAGCCCCGCACCCCCACCGCCGCAACGATCTGCAGCAACGCCGCACGCAACGCCTCAGGGTCGTCGACGGCCGGGAACACATCCCGTTCCAGGTTCCTCGCCCCCGCGAACGCCTCCCGCCCGGCCGCGGTGATGCTGAGCACGTGCCTGCGCCGGTCGCCGGGGTACGGCGAGCGCGCGACCAGCCCCTCGCGTTCGAGCCGGTCGATGGTACGCGACATCGTCTGCGCCTCCACCCTGGCCAGCCGCGCCAGCTCGGCCTGGGAGGTGATGCCCGCATCGAGGAAGTGCAGCACGATCAGCCCGGCATGGGTCAGTCCGCGCTGTTCGAGCGCCTGCGCCCAGCTCCGCTCGACCGCCCGGGATGCGACGGCGAGCAGGCGGCCGATCGGCCAGTTCTCCGGCCGCTGATCGTCGGCGGTCACGGTCTGCTCGTCCATCGGTGCTTCCTCGTCGGTCTGTCGCGTCTGCCAATAGTAGGGTCTGTCTCTGCGCCGTCCGCTGTGCGATCATAAGCCTGCTGAGAAGATGGCCGCGCGCGCCGATGCACATCGTCGGTCTCACCCGATCCGGGTGAGGCGGGAGAGCGGGCCGGAGGTTATCGTCAGCACAGGTTGTTCAAGGGGGTTGGACAATGCGGGGTGGTGCGGTCGGTCACGAGTTCGACGTCGGTTCGCTGCGGACGGCGGTCGTGGATCGCCGCAGACTCCGCCGGCTCCTCGATGGTGCGGAGGAGGACGGCCGGTCGGTGGTCACGATAACCGCGCAGGCGGGCTGGGGCAAGACCACCCTGCTCGATCAGTGGTGCTCGGACCCCGCACGGCGAGCGCCCGTCGTGCGCGTCGGCATGGCCGAGGTCGTCGCCGAGCATCGCTCGCTCGAATCGGCCACGGCTCGCGCGTTCGTGCGCGTCACAGGGACAACGCGCGAGGACCTGACGGACGCGTTCGTCGTGGCGATCGACGACGTGCACCTGATCGAGTCGCACGCCGACCGCGAAACGTTCGAGACGCTCTGCCGGTCCCTCCTTCCCGGACAGTTCCTCGTGTCCAGCGGGCGCAGCCAGCCTGTCGCCGTGACGCGCCAGCTGCGCGGCTGGACCGCCGTCGAGGTCGGGCAGTGGGGTCTCGCGTTCAGCCCGAGGGAGGCGGACGAGCTCGTGCGTCTCTCGGGGATCCGGCTGGAGCCCGCCGACCTCGCCGATCTGGTCGGCCACACGCAGGGGCAGCCGTTCACGCTGGCGCTGTTCGCCCAGGTCGCCGCCGCATCCACAGACCCTCACGCCGTGGTGGAGCGCCTCATCCACGACCCGGGGCTCGCGGCGGAGCACCTGGTCGAGGCGCTCCTCGGGATCCTCCCTCCTCGGGTCGCCGACAACATTGTCGCCCTGTCTGTACTGGACGAGGTGAGCATCCCGATCGCGGCGCACCTCACCGGATCAGCCGACATCGGGTCCACCCTCGAATGGCTCTGCACCTCCACGACACTGCTCGGGCGACGGCCTTCAACCGACGAGGATGCGCCGTACGCCTTCGACGAGACCTTCCGGCAGCATCTCGCGCACGCGCTCCGCAGAAGGGACGCCGGACGTCCTGGTCGCCTGCACGTGAGCGCGGCCGAATGGCTGGTCGCGCGCGGGGACTATCGCGCGGCCGTGGAGCACGCGGTCTCCTCCGAATCGACCGAGCTGGTCCAGTACGTCCTGCAGACGCACGGGCTCGGCCTCATCTTCTCCGGCGATGTGGCGGTGGTGCACGGAGCGCTCACCTTCCTGGAGAGCCGCGGCGTCATCACCGGGCTCACCGCTCTGCTCTCCGCCCTGCTGTGCGCCCCGCATCTGCTCGACTCCGTGCGCGTCGACCACTTCATCCACCTCGCGCAGGAGGGCCTGTCGTCCATGTCCGCCGCTGCGAGACTCGCTTTCCGGGCGCTCGTCGCCATGCGCGCACGCGACGACGAACAGGCGCGGCGGGCTCTGAGCGACCTGGACGCTGCCGTCGCCGCCGCGGCGGCAGCGCCGTCCGACGCATCGACGCCGGCCAACATGCTGGATGCGCTGCTGTTCGCCGAAGCCGCCAGGGCGATCTGCGCTCTCTGGCTGGGGGAAAGCGACTCGGCTGTCCGCATCGCCGTGCGAGCGGCGGACGACGCGCACGAATCGAGCCGGCCGTGGCTGGCGACCATGCTCCTCGATATCGGGGTGAACGCCGCCGCCAGAGCGGGGGCCTGGCAACTCCAGGTGTCGCTGGAGTTGCAGATCGCGGAGCAGTCGACCGACGACGCGACGCCGACCGACATCGTCACGGCGCACAGCCAGTTCGCTGTCGCAGCGGCCGCGTACCAGGCGTGTGAGCCGTACAGCGCGGAGCGGCTGATGGACATCATCCAGACCGAGTGGCGGAACCTCGACCCGGGGCTCTCCGTGCCGCCGCGGGTGCTCCGGGTGCTGTTCGAGCTGGACAGCGAGCCCGATGCGCGACCGCTGTACGAGCGGATGGAACGGATGCTGGAGTCCGCGATCGTCAAGCACCCCCGCACCCTCGCCGTCGGGTCGTTCCGCTACATCGACCTCACCCTCCGCTACCGGGGGAGGATGACGGCGCGAGACGCGGTCGGCCTGCTCTCCCGATCTCTCGGCCCTTCGGCGTTCGAGACACGGTTGGCCACGGCGCAGATTCACGGCGGCACCGCGCTGCAGGACGCGGAGGAGCTCGCTCTGGAGGGAGCGCTGCTCGACCGTCCGCACGCCTGGCACGGCAGCAACCTCGTGTTCGGGTGGATCCTGCTCGCGACCTGGGCTGCCGAGGCCGGCAGAGAGGAGCAGGTCGAGGCGCGGCTCCAGGGCGCGCTCGAACTGGGTGAGCGGATGCGGTGCATCCGTCCTTTCCTCGCGGGCGGCGGAGCCGCGGCGCGCCTCGTCGAACAGCGCCAGGGCGCGTTCGGGGCGAGTGGGCGCTTCGCGGAGGCCGTGGTGGATGCATACCGTCGGCTGGTCCCGGATGCCCGCCGCGTCGGCACCGTCGACCCCGCGCTCCTCACCCCGAGGGAACGCGACCTGCTGCGCGAGCTTCCCCTTCACCAGAGCGTGTCGGACATCGCCCGCAAGCACACGGTCAGCCCGAACACCGTCAAGACGCACCTTCGCTCGATCTACCAGAAGCTCGGCGCGACCGACCGCGCGTCCGCCGTCGAGAACGCGCGCAGGGTGGGCCTGCTGTAGCCAATCTCACCCGGTTCGGACGATACGGCGACCGGTAGCTCCGAGTGAGTATCGACCCACACGCATCTCTGGGGGTTGTGCACATGCTCGATGGTCTCGTTCGTCGTCCGTCCTTCCACGCAGGCAGGGGAGGTGAACATCCAGGTCTCTTCCGCCTCGCCGCGTTCGGAACGGCCATCGCTCTGGCCGCCGTCGGGTTGGCTGCCGTACCCGCCGACGCGGCGCCTGGCGACACGTCCCACGCGACAGGGCAGTATCTGAGCGGTTCGCTCCTCGGCCTGGATGCGGCTCTGATCGCGTCTCTCGGAGGGGAGACGGCGGCCAGCACCGGCACAGACACCACCAACGCGAACAACCTGGATGTCGGCGTCCTCGGCGCCGTGAACCTCACGGCCCCCGGCGGCATCCAGCTGCCCATCGATCTCGGGCAGGTGGGCGTCGTCTCGCAGTACGCGTCGGCTCTCGGCAACGGTTCGTCGGTCGGCGCATCCGGCCTCACCGCGGCGAACGGCGACATCGGCACCGGCATCACACCGGCCCCCGGCGTCGCGCCAGGACCACTGCACCTCAACCTCGGTCAGGCCGTGTCGTCCCTCGGGCTGCCGACCGCCACGCTGAACGAGCTCGCCAACCTCGACCTGACGGCCGGGGTCACGGCGGCACGCGCCGCGCAGGCTGCTCCGGCAGCGGCGACGGGAGGCTACTCGCTCGCCGGGGTCGGGCTCACGTTCCAGAGCAACACCGTCGCCGGGCTCGCATCCGCCATCAACGCGCAGATCGTCCCCGTGCAGAACGCGGTCAACGGCCTCGCCGGATCGGGCGGCACGCTCGCGACCGCGCTCGGCCTGCTCAACGTCGGCGGCGTCCTCACCACGACCGCGACGGTGGACTCGTCCAACCTGCAGACCGCCGTCGCTCCGCTGCTCACTGGGCCGATCACGGATCCGGCCTACCCGGGCGTGACGCTCGACCTCAGCACGGGAACGGTGAGCGTCGACCTCGGCGCCATCACGGCCCTCGAAGGCCTGCCGGCCAACACGGACCTGCTCACGGATGCGGTGATCACCGAACTGGGGAACCGCATCACCGGCGTGGTCGGCTCGCTGCTCACGAAGGTCACAGACACGCTGACGACGACGATCGACGGTCTGCACGTCCACGTCGCGTCGTCGCTGCCGATCGTCGGCAACGTCATCACCGTCGACGACACGATCGGCAACCTCCTCGGCAACTCCACCAGCGGCATCACAGTCGTCGGCATCCCGATCGGTGTCGGTGCCGTGCTCTCCAGCCTGCTGACGCCCCTGCAGTCGGTCGGCTCGCTCGTGACGGCGATCGGCCCAGCGGTGATCGCACCGGTCGCATCCACGTTGATCCCCGCGCTCAAGCCCGTGCTGAACGGTGTGCTCACGCTCACCGCGAACAACCAGGCGACGGCCGCCGGCGTCTTCACGGAGACGGCCCTGCGGGCCACCGTGCTCCCCGCCGCTGCCGCGCTCGTCCTCAACGTCGCCAACGCGTCCGTTGGCCCGAACGCACTCGCGGCGGCCGCTGCTCCGGTGATCACGGGGGTTGCTCCGACGCACGGGCCGGAGGCCGGTGGCACGGCGGTGACGATCACGGGGACCGGGTTCACCGGCGCAACCGGTGTCACCTTCGGTGGCACGGCGGGGACTGGCTTCACGGTGGTGAATGACACGACGATCACGGTGACGACTCCGGCGCATGCGCCGGGCGCGACCGATGTGGTGGTGCAGTCGCCCAATGGTGACTCCGCTCCTGGCACGTTCACGTTCGATGCGGCGCCGGTCGCTCCGGCGATCACGAGCCTGACGCCGACGCATGGCCCGGAGGCGGGCGGCACTGTCGTGACGATCACGGGCACCGGGTTCACCGGGGCGACGGGTGTCACCTTCGGTGGGACGGCAGGGACCGGGTTCACGGTGGTGAATGACACGACGATCACGGTGACGACTCCGGCGCATGCGCCGGGCGCGACCGACGTGGTGGTGCAGTCGCCCAACGGCAACTCGGCTCCTGGGACCTTCACGTTCGATGCAGCCCCGGTCGCTCCAACGATCACGAGTCTCACCCCCACGCACGGTCCGGAAGCGGGTGGAACTGTCGTGACGATCACGGGCACCGGGTTCACTGGGGCGACGGGTGTCACCTTCGGTGGGACGGCGGGGACCGGGTTCACCGTCGTGAATGACACGACGATCACCGTGACGACTCCGGCGCATGCGCCGGGCGCGACCGACGTGGTGGTGCAGTCGCCCAACGGTAACTCTGCTCCTGGGACCTTCACGTTCGATGCAGCCCCGGTCGCTCCGACGATCACGAGTCTCACCCCCACGCACGGTCCGGAAGCGGGTGGCACCGTGGTGACGATCACGGGCACCGGGTTCACAGGAGCTACCGGTGTCACCTTCGGCGGCACCGCCGGTACCGGTTTCACGGTGGTGAATGACACGACCATCACGGTCACCACCCCGGCACACGCGCCCGGCGCTGCCGACGTGGTGGTGCAGTCGCCCAACGGCAACTCCGCCCCTGGCCCGTTCACGTTCGATGCGGCCCCGGTCGCCCCGGCGATCACGAGCCTGACTCCGACGCATGGCCCGGAGGCGGGTGGCACCGTCGTGACGATCACCGGCACCGGGTTCACCGGCGCGACCGGCGTCACGTTCGACGGGACGGCGGGGACGGCGTTCACCGTGGTGAACGACACCACGATCACGGTGACCACTCCGGCACACGCGCCCGGCGCTGTCGGCGTCGTCGTGACCGGCGCCGGCGGGCCGTCGGCCCCCCAGCCGTACACCTACGACCCCGCCACCACCGTGGGTTCGGTGAATCCCGGATCCGGTCCGGAGAGCGGCGGGACGCCCGTGACGATCATCGGACACTGCTTAACAGCGGCGACGGGCGTGCTGTTCGGCACCCATCCGGCGACCGACGTGACGGTGGTCGACGACACCACCATCACCGCGGTCAGCCCGGCCGGCGTCGGAATCGTGGATGTGACGGTCGTCGGGTCGGCCGAATGCGGATCGGGGACCCTGCCGCAGGGCTTCCTCTACATCGACCCGACCGCTCCGGTGACTCCCACCACACCCACCGTCACCGCGGGCGGGCTCGCGGCGACCGGTTCGGACAGCGGCCAGGCCGTGCAGCTCGGCCTGATCGCGGCGATCCTGATGCTCGCCGGCATCGGGGCGGTGATCTGGCGCAGGAGGAGCAGGGCCTGACGCGAGCCGCCGGGCGACGAAAGACCGAAGCGAAAACGGGAACGGGAACGGGAACGGAGACAGCCATGTCCGACACCGACACGGAAACGAACAGCGGCACGAGCAGCGCCAGAAACAGCGGCACGAACCGCGGCAGCAGAACGGCCCGCGGCCGGCGCGGGATGCGGTCGCGCAGAACCAGAGCCATCCTCGCGGGCGGCCTGGTGCTGGGCATCGGCGCTGCGGTGACGCTGGCGGCCTGGAACGACTCCGAGTTCGCGACGGGGACGTTCAGCGCCGGACGATTCAACCTGGTGGGCAGCACGAACGGGACGACCTTCACCGATCACGCCACAGCGGGCGCGGCCGCCCCGCTCACGTTCTCCGTTCCCGCCGCGGCCATGTCGCCCGGCTCCGTCACATACGCGCCGTTCGCGGTCCAGCTCGACGCGACGACCACGAACAGCGCGATCGTCACGGTGTCGGCCGGCGGCACGACGGGCACCGTGACGCAGCTCACATACGAGCTGCTGCAGACGACGACCTTCGGATGCGCGTCCGCCACCACGGGCACGGACCTCGTCCCAGCTGGCACGGCTCTCACCGCCGTGCCCGGCACGCCGAACTTCCCGCTCGCGGCGGGGACGGGTGGGGCGGCAGGCGCCCCCGTGTTCCTGTGCTTCAAGGTGACAGCGGGGGCGGGGCTCGTGCAGGGGCAGACAGGGTCGGCGACCTGGCAGTTCCAGGCGGCGTCGCAGTAGGCGCACCATGTCGAAACAGTCGACGTCCCGCGGCCGGAGAATTCGGGCGCTCCGGCTGCGGGCGGTGCTGGCGGGCGGGCTGGTGCTCGGGGTCGGGGCTGCTGTCACGCTCGCGAGCTGGACCGACACCGAGTTCGCCACCGGATCGTTCACCTCGTCGGTGTTCGACACGCAGTCGAGTGTGAACGGCGCCGCGTACGCGGACAACAATGTCTCGCCCGGCCCGACCGTGAGCATCGCCGGGCCGTTCGCGCCGGGGGTGTCGTCGTACTTCCCCGTGCTGATCCGCACGAAGGCGAACTCGGTGGCCGGGGCGCTCGTGCTGAACGGCGGGATCGTCGGGGGGACGGATGCTGCGACGCTCGGCGCCGCCCTGGTCTACCGGGTGGTCAGCACGACGGGCACCTGCGCTGCGGCGGCGTTCACCGGGACGCCTGCGTTCGTCGTCGGCGCAGCGGGGACGACCAGGCCGCTGACGGCGGGGCAGGAGACCGGGGTCACCAACACGCTGGCCGCCGCATCCAGTGCGGCACCGGGTGCGCCCACCGGGTTCTGCTTCGAGGTCACCCTCCCCGCCTCGGCCCCGAACAGCCTGCAGGGCAAGACGGCGACGGCCACCTGGCAGTTCACCGCCACGTCGAGCTAGGGCACCGGATGCACAGCCTGCGACGTTCCCGCCTCGCCTCCACCGTCGGCAGCGTGTTTCTGACGCTTGCCGCGGTCGGCGGCGTCGTGTGCATCCTTGCCGTGATCGCTTCCGTCTTCCTCCAGGTCAGCCTCATCATGTTCTCGACCGGCTCGATGAGCCCGACGATCCCGGCCGGCTCGGTCGCGGTCGTGCGCCAGGTTCCGGCCGAACAGGTGCGGGTCGGCGACGTGGTGACGGTCGACCGGCCGGGGGAGTTGCCGATCACGCACAGGATCGTGGCGATCCGTCCGGTGGGGCACGGCACAATGGCGCTCACCCTGCGCGGCGACGCCAACCGCGAGGACGACCAGGCTCCGTACGTCGTCTCGCATGTGCGGCTGGTCCTCGCGAGCGTCCCTGGAGCGGCGTCGGTGATCGTGTTCGCATCCAACCCGGTCGTGCTCGGGGCCGTGACCATCGCGGCGGCCCTGCTCGTCGGCTGGGCGTTCTGGCCGCGCGGGCCGGATGACGACGATGACGCCGACGACGATGACGGCGAGGAACGCGGCGGCGGCGGCGAAGGCGGCGGCACCGGCACCACGGTCGGCAGCGCATCCATCGTCTCCGCGCTGACGACAACCGTCCTCGCCGCCGCGCTCACCGCCGCTCTCGCCGCACCAGCCCCGGCGCGTGCGGACACGACCCAGACGACGGTCTCCGGCCGGTACATCACCCTCACCTCCATCGGCGACGCCGACGCGTTCGCCGCCCTCACACCCGGCGCACCGGTGCGCTGGACCGTCGGCGTCCGCGCCGATCCGCCGGACCCGGCCACCATCACGCTCGGCCTGAGCGCGTCCGGGATGCTGGCGGCACCCGACGGGCTGCGGGTGTCCGTCGTCGCCTGCAGTGTCAGATGGCACGGGATGGAGTGCCCCGGCCGCACCATCAAGCTCCTCGCCGAGCAGCCGGTCGCCTCGGTGGTCGGCTCGCCGTCGTCCGGCCGGGTGAGCGAGCTCGGCACCATGCCGTCCACGGAGCAGCGCTGGCTCGCCGTCGACGTGACGCTGCCGCCCGGATGGCGGCCGGGCAGCAGCGCCGACCTCAGCATCCACGCCTGGGGTGCGGGAGACGACGTGCAGACCAGCGGGCCGACCGCCGCGCTCGCCGGCACAGGCAGCGAGGCACCAGGACTCGCGTTCGGTCTCGCGGCGGCCGCCGTGACGATCGGCGTCGCCGCCGCAGCCGTCGCCCGGCGCAGGACCGCCGGCGCACGACGCGGGAACGCGAGGCCGAGATGAGACGCCTCGCGACCCTCACCACGGTCATCCTCCTCCTGCTGACGGTGCTCGCACCCGTCGCCCGTCCCGCCGCAACCGACGCGAGCTGGGCGAGGCCCGGTTTCGCGACGGGGTCGGCCGCATCCGGAGTGCTGAACGCCGTGCCGACGGTCGCGTGCGGTGCCGCCTCCGGACTGATCGCGGTCAGCATCCCGATCACGTGGGCTGCCCCGCCGACCGGCGGCAACGCCGTCGCCCCGACGGGCTACCGTGTCGACTACTCCGGCACGGCAGGCTCCGGCACCCAGAACGTGACGACGACGAGCGCCAGCATCCCCGGCAGCGTGCTCGCGGTCGCCGGGTCGATGACCGTGACGGTCACCGCGACCTACGGCAACTGGGTGTCTCCCGTTTCGCTGCAGACCCGGACGATCACGGCCGTGCTCAGCGTGCTCGTCGTGGTCGCGTGGACCTGCGCGTGACCGGTGGTTCGTGCGGCCACTCACCGCAACGATCCCGGGGCTGTCGCCCCTACTCCACCAGCGTCTGCGTCCCCAGCACCACCGCGAGCGCCAGCCGCTCCGCGTCTTCTGTGCCGGGTTCGGCCGTGTAGACCATGATGCGCAGGTCGTCGGTGGTGACGATGAGGGTGTCGCAGTCGAGGGTGATGCGTCCGACCAGGGGATGCTCGATCGTCTTGCGCTTCGACGGGTCTTGCCTGCGGGGGCCGAGGTCGCCGTTCTCCCACAGCTCGACGAACTGGGGGCTCGCCGCCGTGAGGGCGGCCACCAACCGGGTGACGGAGCGGTCGGCCGGGTAGCGGGAGGCGGTGAGGCGCAGGTCGGAGACCAGCCCGGCGACGAGGTCGTCGTGGTCTTCCTGCGACTGCAGGACTCGGCCTGCCGGACCGACGATGTGGCGCCAGACCGCGTTGCGTTCGTTGCCGCGCCAGCTGCTCGTCTCGCCCATCAGCGCGTCGAACGGGGCGTTGGCCTGGATGAGCGTCATCGTGGCGTCGTAGACAGCGACCGGGGTGTTCGCCAGCCGGTCGAGCATCCGCTGCACGCTGGGCGGGATGCGCGTCGGCACCACGTCCAGGCCGGGGGCCGCGTGCCCGGCGAGCCGGTAGAGCAGTTCGCGTTCCGCGTCGGAGATGCGGAGGGCCCGCGCGAGCGATGCGACGATCTGCGCGGACGGCGAGGTCGCCCGCCCTTGTTCCAGCCTGGTCAGGTAGTCGGCCGAGATGCCGGCGAGAGCGGCGAGTTCCTCGCGCCGCAGGCCGGCGGCGCGGCGGCGACGGCCGGGCGGCAGGCCGACGGCTTCCGGCGTCACCCTGTCCCGGATGCGGCGCACCATCCGCCCGAACTCGTTCGCTTCCACGCATCCAGTGTGCGCCACCCGGCTTCGCTTGTCCTGGCCCCCGTAGTCCCACCACAGCGAGATGCCAGTAACTGCGCCGCATCCCGGGCGTTTCGCGACAGTTGGTGGCATCTCGCTGGGCGCGAGTAGCGTTGCCCCCAGTCGGCAGCGAACGGAGCACCCATGCAGTATGTCAACCTCGGCAGCACCGGACTGAAGATCTCGGCGGTCGTGCTCGGCTGCATGAGCTACGGCGTCCCGGAGCGCGGCGCGCACCCGTGGAGCCTGCCGGAGGAGCAGAGCCGGCCGTTCATCCGGAGCGCCCTGGAATCCGGGATCACCACGTTCGACACGGCCGACGTGTACTCGGACGGCACGAGCGAGGAGATCGTCGGCAGAGCGCTCGCCGACTTCGCGACGCGCGACGAGGTGGTCATCGCCACCAAAGTGCACGGCCGGATGGGCGAGGGGCCGAACCAGGCCGGCCTGTCGCGGGCGCACATCCTGTCGGCCATCGACGACAGCCTGCGCCGTCTCGGCACCGATCACGTCGACCTCTACCAGATCCACCGCTGGGACCCGTCCACCCCGATCGAGGAGACGATGGAGGCGCTGAACGACGTCGTGCGCTCCGGCAAAGCGCGGTACATCGGTGCGTCGTCGATGTGGGCGTGGCAGTTCGCGAAGGCGCAGCACACCGCCCAGGCCAATGGATGGGCGCGGTTCGTCTCGATGCAGGACCAGTACAACCTGCTGCAGCGCGAGGAGGAGCGGGAGATGCATCCGCTGTGCGTCGATCAGGGCGTCGGCGTCATCCCGTGGTCCCCGCTCGCCCGCGGCGTGCTGACGCGCGAATGGGGAGTCAGCACCGACCGTTCGGCCGGGGATGTGTTCGGCGCGACGCTGTACCGCGGCGAGGAGGAGTCGAACCGGCGCATCGTGGCCGCTGTCGCCGAGGTGGCGGAGGCGCGCGGCGTCTCACGGGCGCAGGTGGCGCTCGCCTGGGTGCGGCAGCAGGGCGCGGTGACGGCGCCCATCGTCGGCGCGACGAAGCAGCAGCACCTGGTGGATGCCGTCGCCTCGGTGGACCTGACCCTCACGCCGGAGGAGTGCGCGGCCCTCGAAGCCCCGTACACGCCGCGGAGGGCGGAAGGCTTCTAGCCGGCCTTCCCGAGGAACGCGGTGAGCGTTTCGGTGATCCTGTCGCGCGCCTGAGCGTTCGTGATGCCGGCAGGGTTGTCGCCCGGCTGCGGCCCGTAGTCGCCGAACTGGGCGTGGTTCATGCCGGGGATCTCGACCATCGTGGCGTCTGCGGGCAGCAGCGGTCTGGCCGCAGCGATCTTCCCGGGGGTGCTCAGGCCGTCGGCGCCCCCGCCGATCGAGAGCACGCGCAGGTCGCTGCGGCTGAGGTCGTTCGCGCAGTAGCTGCCGAACAGGATGAGCCCGTCCACGCTCGTGCCGTCGGCGAGCTGGCAGGCGCGCACCCCGCCGAGCGAGTGGCCGCCGACGTACCACGAGGACACCTCCGGTGCGTGGGAGGTGAACGTCGACAGTGGCCGCTGGTCGAAGAACGCCAGGTTCAGCGTCGGCTTGGTCACGACGACGGTCAGCCCGGTGTCCTCTACGGCGCCGGCGAGCTTGTAGAGATAGGCGTAGGGGTCGACCAGCGCGCCGGGCACGAACACCAGCCCCTGGCCGGATGCGTCCCCCGTCGGCGCGAGCAGCACCGAGTCTCCCTCGTCGGTGATGCTGACCGCCGAGTTGGTCCACACGTCGATCGCCCGTGCGCGGTCGCCCATCATGGGCGTGTTCGCCCAGGCGAGGAAGCCGACCACCACGAGGGCGAGCACGGCGACGACGGAGATCAGGATGCGGACGGCGGTGCGCATCCCTCGGCGGTTCGTTCGCGGCATCCTGGCTCCTCGATTCGGTCGGTCATTGCCGATTATAAGCAGGCTGACTATCTGTGTCGGCCGTGCGCGGCCATTGATCCCGGCGCGGCCAGGTGTACAACTCGAGAGTGACCAAGGATGCCCAGACCGAGGATGGCCGGACCGCCCAGCAGGCAAACCGGGCGCGCGCCGTCGTCACCGTCGACACCGGCGCTCCGCCGGACGGCTCGGACGGACCCGACTACCTCCTCATCCACGGCATCGGCGTGAGCTCCCGCTACTTCGAGCGCATCATCCCGCTGCTCGCCCGCCGCGCACGCGTCGTGGCGGTCGACCTGCCGGGGTTCGGCCGCGCTCCGAAGCCCGGCCGCGCCCTGGGCGTCGACGACTTCGCCGAGTCCGTTGCGGCGGTCGTCGACGAGCTCGGCCTGTCCGGATGCGTCGTGTTCGGCCACTCGATGGGCACGCAGGTGGCCACCAGGCTCGCCATCGACCGGCCGGAGGCGGTGGCGGCGCTCGCGCTGATGGGCCCGGTGATGGACCCGCGCGACCGGTCCCCGTTCCGCGCGGCGGCCCTCCTGGCGCTCGACTGCGCGGGGGAGCGTCCGCGCGCCAACTGGCTGGTGCTCAGCGATTACGCCCGCTGCGGCCTCCGGTGGTACCTCGCCGTGCTCCCCTCGATGCTGACCTACCGGATCGAGGACGACATCCCCCTGGTCGATTGCCCCGTGCTCGTGCTCCGCGGCGAGCGGGACCCCATCGCGCGTGCCGGGTGGGTGTCCGTCCTTGCGGCGTCGGCCGGGCGCGGGGGAGCGAAGACCATCGACGGCGCCCGCCACCTCGCCATGCACACGCGACCGGAGGCGACGGACGGGCTTCTCGCCCTCCTGGCCGGTTCCGTCCGGTGACCGCGCAGCCCCTCCGGCGGGCGGGCGTCTCCCTCCGCAAGGCCGGGGTGTGGATGCTCGACTACCTCTACGCGGCACGGCATCAGCTGCGCGCCGCCGTGAGCCGCGACGACCCGGAGGTGCTCGCCGCTGGGCGGCCCGGCGCATCCACTGTCGTGCTGCTGCCCGGGATCCTGGAGACCTGGCGGTTCATGCTCCCGCTCGCCAGGCACCTGCACGACCGCGGCAACGCCGTGCACGTCATCGCCGCTCTCGGTCGCAACCGCCTGAGCATCGCGGACGGCGCCGAGCTGGTCGCCGCGCACCTCGACGAGCACGACCTGCACGACGTGACGATCGTGGCCCACAGCAAAGGCGGGCTGATCGCCAAGCAGCTGATGTCGTCGCTGCCGGCCGGCGGGCGGGTACGGCTGGCGGTGACCGTGTGCACGCCGTTCGCCGGATCGGTGTACGCACGCTACCTGCCGACGCGCAGCCTCCGTTCGCTCGCGCCGACCGACGCGACGTTGCTCCGCCTCGGGCGGGAGAGCGCGGCGAACGAGCGCATCGTGTCGGTCTACGGGTGGTTCGATCCGCACATCCCGGGCGGAAGCGCGCTGGAAGGGGCGAGGAACGTCGAGCTGCCGGTGGGCGGCCACTTCCGGATCCTGGCGAGCAGGGAGCTGCTGGAGGTGGTGGACGGGTGCGTGTAGACCGGAGCTAGGCGAGGCTTCTGGCGCGCGCGACCTGGTCGGCGGTCAGCGCGTCCCCGTTGGGCAGGCTCACGATCGCCACCTCCTCGACGCCGAGTCCCGCGTAGACCGCATGCAGGCTCGCGACGACGGCGCCGACGGCCCCGGAGAAGTCGCCGAGCTCGGCCGTGGCGATGTCGGGGGAGATGCGGAGGTTCTGCTCCAGGGCGATCCGGTAGCGGTCGATGGAGGAGATCAGCGAGTTCGCGATGCCCCCTCCGAGCACGATCGTCTGCGGGTCGCAGGAGACCGTCGTGGCCGTGAGCACCACGAGGAGCGCCTGGTCGAAGTGCCCTCTGAGCGACAGCAGGCCGGGGCCGGCGTCGTCCGCGAACAGCTCGGCCGGCGCATCCAGGTGGAGTCCGGCCTCCGCAGCCCTGCGCAGGATCCCTCCACCCGTCACCATGTGTTCGAGCCGGGTGCCGAGCGGGCCGATCGGCAGCTGGCCGAACTCGCCGATCAGTCCGCGTTCGCCCTGCAGGATGCGTCCCTCGATGGCGAGACCGGCGCCCAGTCCGAAGCCGATCGTGAGCATCGCGGCGTTGGGGGCTCCGCGGGCGGCGCCGTAGTGCATCTCGCCGAGGAGGGCGTAGTTGGCGTCGTTGTCGAAGTGCATCGCCCGCCCCACCGCGCGCTGCACGGCGGCGAGGAAGGTGGGCGACTCGACCTGGAGCAGGTTGGGGGCGTTGGAGACGGTGAGGTCCCGCTGGCTCACCGCGCCGGGGAGGCCGAGGCAGACGTGCTCGACGCTGTCCCAGACATCGGCGGCCGCCTCGCGGACCGTCGCGGCGATCCACTCCACCAGTTCGGCTTCCGGCATGGTGGTCGGGGTGGGCGTCTCCGAGGCGAAGACCGGGCGGGCGAGCAGGTCGGCCACGATGATGCGGGTGTTGGATGCGCCGAGGTCGACGCCGACCACGTACGAGCGGTCCGCCACCACGTCGAGCTCGACCGCGCGGCGCCCTCTGGCCTCCGACACGATCTCCGTCGTCTCGCGCACGATGCCCTCGGCGAGGAGCTGATCGACCGAGCGGGTGACCGTGGCGGCGGAGATGCCGGTCAGCTCCGCGATCTGTTTGCGGCTGGCCGGACGCGACCCCATCAGGGCGGTGAGCACGGCGTTCCGGTTGATGGCACGGGTGTCTTGCACCGCTCCACCCCCTTTGTCTTCAATGTGAACCCAAAACTAGCTCAGGATGCGGATCCGGCGCCACCCGCAGCCCCGATTTCGCAGGATTTACCACCCCGAAACCTGTCTGACACAAATTCGCGCTTGACTTTGATTGCTTGTTGAAATCAAAATGGCTTCAGCAAGTCAACGGTGACGGGGTCACGAGATGCCCGGGGGACGCCACCGCACAGGAGTTCAACCCGGTCCCGGAAGGCAATCCACACATGAGCACAGCACATCCCACACGGCGCCCCGGCGCCCGCGCCGCTTTGGTCGGCGCCCTCGCACTGGCCCTCGCGCTCACCGGCTGTTCGGCCGGAACGGCGGCGTCCTCCTCGTCCACCCCCGCCGAGAAGCCGAGCCTCGTGTTCGAAGGTCCCAACGGAGAGAAGCCGGGCGCGCTGTCCGAGCTGTCCCTCACCAGCGACGAGCAGAAGAAGGTCGAGGACGGCAAGTACACGGCGGCGTTCGTCTGGCACACCTCGTCCGACTTCGTCACGGCCGTCGAGAAGGGCGCCCGCGACGAGTTCAAGAAGCTCGGCATCGACGTGGTGGCGAGCACCCAGGCGAGCTTCAACGCGGCGACCCAGGCCAACAACGTCCAGACCGTGCTCGCCCTGCACCCGAGCATCATCGTCACGATCGCCGTCGACCCCACCTCGGCGGCGAAGGCGTTCAAGCCCGCCGTCGAGGCCGGGACGAAGCTCGTCATCATGACGACGCCGCCGGAGGGATACAAGGCGGGGACGGACTTCGTCTCGATCGTCACCGAAGACCTCGCAGCAGCTGGGAGGGACAACGCCGAGATCCTCGGCGACGCCCTCGGCAAGAAGGGCGAGGTCGGCTACCTGTCGTACAACGCGAACTTCTGGTTCACCAACCAGCGCGACAAGGCCTTCAAGGACTGGCTGGCCTACGAGTACCCGGATGTGAAGATCGTCGACTCCGAGGGCTTCGCCGACGAGACGGCGACGCAGACCATCGCAGCGGCGATGATCGCCAAGAACCCGAACCTCAAGGGCATCTACGTCTCCTGGGCGACAGCGGCGCAGGGCGTCGTCGCCGCCATCAAGGCGTCCGGCCGCAGCGACATCAAGGTGGTCACCAACGACCTCGACACCACGCTCGGCGCCGCGATGATGTCCGGCACGAACGTCGCGGGCATGGTGGGCAACGGCTCCATCGGCATCGGCAAGGGCCTCGCACTGGCCGGCGCATACGGAGTCATCGGCAAGAAGGCCCCTGAGCTCGTCGCGTCCGTTCCGACCAAGGTCACGAAGGCCAATCTCGACGAGGCGTGGAAGGCCGACTACGGCGTGAAGCCGCCGGCGAGCGTCACCGGCTGACGCCCCCCAGAACGGCTGAGCGGCCGGACTCCCCCTCCGGCCGCTCGGCTTCCACCAGCAGCACACGAAACAGGCGGCACAGCGCGCGAGCGCCTGCCGCACGCACCATGAAGGAGAACGATGACACGGCAGGTCATGACCGTGCTCGGCCCGGTCGACCCCGCGGACCTCGGGCGGGTGATGCCGCACGAGCATCTGCTGTCGCTCACGCCGGGCCCCTGGCTCACCGGGGGAACCAGCGACGACAGCGTCGACAGGGCGGTGGATGCGCTCGCCGGGCTCCGCGACCTCGGCTTCGGAACCGTGGTCGACCTGAGTCCGTACAACGTGGTCGGCCGCGACGCGAACGGCGACAACGCCGCGCAGCTCGTCGAGATCTCCCGGCGCAGCGGCCTGCACATCGTGTCAGGGACGGCGCTCTACCTCGAGGCGTACGCGCCGGGCTGGGCGCTCGACGCCGACATCGACGCCCTCACCGCCCGCCTCATCCGCGACGCCGAGCAGGGGATCGGCGACTCTGGTGTCCGGGCCGGCGTGTTCGGCGAGCAGGCGACCAGCCTGGGCGAGATCACTCAGCACGAGGAGAAGTGCCTCCGTGCCGTTGCCAGGGCCCAGCGCGCGACGGGACTCGGCATCATGACGCACACCACGCACGGCACCCAGGCGCTCGAGCAGCTCGACATCCTCCGCTCGGAGGGCGTCGACCTCGACCGCGTGGTCGTCGGTCACATCGACACCCAGCTCGGCTCCGAACTGCCGCGCCGGGTGATCGACGCCGGCGCCCGGGTGGCCGTCGACACCATCGGCAAGGAGGACTGGGAGTTCTTCCTCGGTCCGGTGCCCGACGCGCGCGACGACGGCGAGTACGCCAAGCAGTCGTTCCACCGGTCGGATGCTGGACGCGCCGACCTCGTCGCCGGACTCGTCGCGGACGGGCTGGCCGACCGCATCCTGCTCGCACAGGACCTGACCGGCGCGGAGGTGTGGATGAACCCCGGCACCCACGGCGCCCTCGGATACTCGTACCTCGGAACGGTCTTCGTGCCCGCGCTGCAGGAGCGTGGTGTCTCCGACGCCGCCATCGAGACGATGCTCGCTGCCAACCCCGCTGCCGTCCTGGAGGCCGTATGAGCGCCGCGCGCACCGACGGCCGGTACGTCGTCGGCATCGACCTCGGCGGAACGAAGATCCGCGCAGGCATCGCGACCATGACGGGCGACGTCCTGCACGAGCTGACCCAGCCGACCCTCGACGGGCGGGAGATCGTCGCCCAGGTGACGGAGATCGTGTCCGCCCTCGCCGCGGCGGTCGGCGCATCCGGAGCGGCCATCGTCGCAACGGCGATCGGCGGGGCGGGCGTGCCGGACGCGGACGCCGGCCACTTCGACCTGGCGCCGAACCTCGGCGGCCTCGAAGGCTTCGGCGTGGTCGCCGAGCTCGAAAGGCGACTGGGGCACGCCGTCGTGATCGACAACGACGTGAACATCGCAGCGCTCGGCGAACTGCACGACGGCGTGGGAACAGAGGTCGACAGCTTCGCCTTCGTCTCCGTCGGCACCGGCATCGGGGTCGGGCTCGTGCTCGACCGCCGCGTCTGGCAGGGAGTCCGCGGCGCTGCGGGCGAGATCGGCTACCTGCCGATCGGCGCCGACCCGCTCGACCCCGCCAACCACCGCCGCGGACCGCTGGAGGAGGTCGTCAGCGGTGAGGCGATCGTCCAGCGCTACGAGCGCGCATCCGGCAGCGCCGGTTCGACCACCGTCGACGTCTTCGAGCGCTCCGGCGGCGGAGACCGGGATGCGGCGGCGTCGCTCGACGAGGAGGCGCGCTGGCTCGCCCACGCGATCGTCTCCGTCGACGCCGTCGTCGATCCTGGACTGTTCGTCCTCGGCGGCGGCATCGGCAGCCGCGAGGAGTTGCTCGCACCCGTCCTCCACTGGCTCGGCGAACTCGGCCGGCCGACGATCGAGGTGCGCATCAGCCGCCTCGGTTCCAACGCCCCCATCCTCGGCGCCGTCCGTCTCGCCATCGACGCCGCACTGCTCAGCACGGAAAGAGAAGCATCATGACTGTATCGACCACCGACGGCAGGATGACCGTCGGCGAACGGCTGCGTCACGCGGACTGGCGGCAGTACGTCGTCTATATCGGGTTCGTGGTGGTGTTCCTCTACTTCGCCATCACCCAGGGTGGCAACTTCCTCAACGGCACGACGCTGGTCAACATCATCACCCAGGCGACGCCGATCACGGTGATGGCGATCGGCACGGTGTTCGTGCTCAGCCTCGGCGAGATCGACCTCTCGATCGGCTCGACCGTCGCCCTGTCCGCCCTGGTGGCGGCCGTCACGCTGCAGAGCACGCACCAGTGGCTGATTGCGGCCATCGCCGGCCTGGCGGTCGGCGCCGTCATCGGCGCGGTCAACGGCATCTTCGTCACGCTCGTGCGGCTGCCGTCCTTCCTCGTCACGCTGGCGACGATGGGACTCATCACCGGCCTCGCCCAGCAGTCGACCAACCTGCAGTCCGTGCCGGTGACCGACGCCACGTTCGGCTGGCTCTTCGGTGGCGGAACGCTGCTCGGCATCCCGATCCTGATCTGGTGGACGGCGGCGGTGACGGCGATCGGCTGGCACGTGCTGCGCCAGCGGGCGTTCGGCGCCCACGTTCTCGCGGTCGGCAACAAGGCGGCGGCCGCCGCGGTCAGCGGCATCAAGGTCAACCGCGTCCGGATGGCCGTCTTCATCGTCAGCGGAGTGACGGCGGCACTCGCCGGTCTGCTCTACGCCGGGCGGCTGGCCGGTGCGACGTACACGCTCGGCAGCTCGGACCTGATGAGCGTGCTCGCCGCCGTGATCGTCGGAGGAACCGCGCTCACCGGAGGAAAGGGCTCGATCATCGGCGCCCTGGTCGGCAGCCTCTTCATGAGCATGATCAACTACGGGCTGCTCCTCGGCGGGCTGACGGTGGCGCAGCAGATGATCGTGCGCGGCGCGATCATCCTGGTGGCGGTCTCGCTCTCCCTCCGCGCCAAGAAGAGCAACTAGCCGGGAAGACAGTAAGGAAGACAAACGATGTTCCTCGACCTCCTCCGCCGCCGCAACCAGGCACTGCTCGACGCGGCCACCCGGTTCCACCAGAGCGGCGCCATCCCGCCCAACACCTACGTCATCGACCTGGATGCGGTCACCCGCAACGCCTCCGCCCTCGCGGCGGAGTCGGCCAGGCTCGGCCTCACGCCGTTCGCCATGACCAAGCAGATCGGCCGCAACCCGGACGCATCCCGTGCCATCGCGGCGGGAGGCATCGGCCACGCCGTCGGCGTCGACCTGGAGTGCGCGGTCGCAGCGGCGAGCGGTGGCCTGGCCACCGGTCACCTCGGCCACCTCGTGCAGATCCCCCGCCACTCGGCCGCGGACGCCGCGGCGCTCGAACCGCTCTACTGGACCGTCTTCTCCGAGCAGAAGGCCCGCGAGGCCGGTGCGGCGGCAACGGAACGCGGCAGGGTGCAGGACGTCCTGCTGCGCATCGCCGCTCCCGGCGACCGGTTCTACCGCGGCCACGAGGGCGGATTCGACGCGGCGGACATCGTCGCGGCGGCCGACAGGGTCGACGCCATCCCCGGCGTGCGGTTCGCCGGCATCACCACCTTCCCCGCGACCCTCTTCGACGCAGAGACCGGCACCGCCCGCTCCACACACAACCTGGAGACCCTGACGACGGCGCTCCGGGCGCTCGAGGGCGCCGGTCGCACCGGCGTGCAGGTGAACGCCCCAGGAACCACGTCCGTGTCCGTGCTCGAGACCCTGGCCGCCGCAGGAGCGAATCAGGTCGAACCCGGCCACGGCCTGACGGGGACGACGCCGCTGCACGCCGCCCACGACCTCATCGAGGAGCCGGCCATCGCGTACGTCTCCGAGGTGTCGCACCTCTGGAACGGCGATGCGTACGTGTTCGGCGGCGGCCTCTACGTCGATCCCGTGCTCGGCGGGACAACGACGAGTGCCCTGATCGTCGGGGAGGGAGCGGACACCGCATCCGCCCCCGAACTGCTGGTCGACATGCCGGCTCCGGAGGCCATCGACTACTACGCCACGATCCCGCTCTCCGGGCGCACCGTGCAGCCGGGGGACACCGTGCTGTTCGGATTCCGCCCGCAGGTCTTCGTCACCCGCGGCCTCACAGCCGGCATCGCCGGGCTCAGCACCGGAAACCCCACCGTCGCAGGCATCTGGTCGGCCGACGGCTCTGCACCCATCACGACCGCGGCGGCGCTCGCCGCATCCGGGAGGACAGCATGACCCCCACCACCGCTCCGCAGGACACGACGGTGAAGCCGCTTCGGCTCGATGGCATCACCAAGCACTTCGGCGGCATCGTCGCCATCAAGCGCTTCGACCTCGAGATCGAGCCTGGCGAGATCGTCGCCCTCGTCGGCGACAACGGCGCAGGGAAGTCGACGCTGGTCAAGATCATCTCCGGCATGTACCAGCCGACGGACGGCGAGATCTGGGTCAACGGAGAGCGGGCCAGCTTCCGCGACCCGTCGGACGCCAGGAGCAGGGGAGTCGAGGTGGTCTACCAGGACCTCGCGCTCGTCGACCTGCAGCCGGTCTACATGAACCTGTTCCTCGGCAGGGAGCTCCGGCGCAAGCCCTTCGGAACGCTCGACCGCAAGACGATGGCCGCGCGCACGCAGGCGCTCGTCGACGAACTGGATGTGCGCATCCCGTCGGCGCGTGCCACGCTGAGCGACCTCTCCGGCGGCCAGCGCCAGGGAATCGCGATCGCCCGGGCCACCCACTGGGCCAGCAGCCTGGTGCTGATGGACGAGCCGACCGCCGCCCTCGGCGTCGCGGAGACCGCCAAGGTGGAGGAGCTGATCCTGAAGCTGAAGGAGCGCGGCGCCGCCGTGCTGATCGTCAGCCACAACATGGAGCAGGTGTTCCGGGTCGCCGACCGCGTCTCCGTGCTGCGCCGGGGAACGCAGGTGGGCACCAAGCGCATCGACGAGACCAGCCACAACGAACTGGTCGCGATGATCACGGGGCTCAGCTCGTGAGCGGCGGAACCGTCGCCGGCCACCGGATGCGCGCGGAGATCGCCGAGCAACCCGACCGCTGGCTCGACCTCCTCGATGCCCGCGCGTCGATCGACGCCGCGGCAGAGCTGATCGC
This sequence comes from Leifsonia araucanica, assembly GCF_051161895.1. Lineage (NCBI taxonomy): Bacteria > Bacillati > Actinomycetota > Actinomycetes > Micrococcales > Microbacteriaceae > Leifsonia > Leifsonia araucanica. The sequence goes on along the minus strand of NZ_JBMBTW010000002.1, from coordinate 2,268,156 downwards.
GTCGCAGCGGCCGGAACTCCTGGTCTTCGCGGCGCGCGGATCGAGCGACCACGCCGCGATGTACGCCCAGTACCTCGCCCACAACCTGCTGCGCATCCCGGCGATGCTCGCGACCCCGGCCAGTGTCACCGGCTTCGGCACCCAGCTCGCCTTCCCGCGCTCGGTCGCGCTCGCCGTCTCGCAGTCCGGCAGCTCTCCCGACCTGCTGGCGACCGTCGCATCCATCGCGGCCGCCGACGTGCCGGTGATCGCGTTCTCCAATGATCCGGGCAGCGCGCTCGCCGGAGCCGCCGATGTTCACGTCTCGCTTTCGGCGGGCGCGGAGACGTCGGTCGCCGCCACGAAGACGTACACCGCAGAGCTCCTCGCCCTCGCGCTGACCCTGCACCGCGCAGCGGGGACGGGATGGCCGGAGCTCGACGAGCGCGTGCGCCGGATCGCCGCCTCGGTCGCGGCCGACCTCGCCGCTCCCCGTGCCGTGGACGCCGCGGTCGCAGCGCTCTCCGGCGTCGACAGGGTGATCGTGGTCGGCCGCGGTTACTCGATGTCGACCGCCCGCGAGGGCGCGCTGAAGCTGATGGAGACGAACGCGATCGCGGCATCCGGATGGAGCGCGGCCGACGCGACGCACGGCCCGCTCGGCCAGGTGGTCCCCGGCTCGGTGGTGGTCGCCCTCACCGGCAGCCCCGCCGGACGCGACTCCGTGCTGTCGTTCGCCTCCGCCGCCGCGGCACTCGGCGCACGCGTGATCGAACTCGGCCCCGGCCTGGTCGACGGCGCCGCCGTGCACCTCCCGCTGGACGAGCAGGACGACGAACTGCTTCCCCTGCGCGAGATCGTGCCACTGCAGCGCATCGCGCTGGCGCTGGCCGTCGGCCGCGGCCTCGACCCGGACAACCCCGCCGGACTGAAGAAGGTCACGCTGACCGTGTGACGTTCTGGCGGCCGTTCCCCCGCCGCCCTTCGAGTTATATAGTTAATGCATATAAACCAACTCGAAGGACGCACTCTTTTGCCACGCACCGGCATGTTCGCCAAGGATCACCCGCACTACAAGTGGGTCGCGCTCAGTAACACCACCCTCGGGATGCTGATGGCGACGATCAACTCGTCGATCGTCATCATCTCGCTCCCCGCGATCTTCACCGGCATCAAGCTCAACCCGCTCGAACCGGGCAACGTCTCCTACCTGCTCTGGATGCTGATGGGGTACATGCTCGTCACCGCCGTGCTCGTCGTGATGTTCGGGAGGATGGGCGACCAGTTCGGGCGCGTGAAGATCTACAACGCCGGGTTCGTCATCTTCACCGTGGCCGCCATCGCGCTGTCGCTCGACCCGTTCACCGGCGGCCCTGCCGCCATGTGGCTGATCGTGTGGAGGTTCGTGCAGGGCATCGGAGGCGCGGCGCTGTTCGCGAACTCGACCGCCATCCTCACGGATGCGTTCCCCGCCAACAAGCGCGGGTTCGCCCTCGGCCTCAACCAGGTCGCGGCCATCGCGGGAAGCTTCATCGGCCTCATCGTCGGCGGGGTGCTCGCCGAGATCGACTGGCGTGCGGTGTTCTTCGTCTCCGTACCGATCGGCATCGTCGGGACCATCTGGTCGTACAAGTCGCTGCACGAGGTCGGTCAGAAGAACCCGGGCAGGATCGACTGGATCGGCAACGCGACGTTCGCGGTCGGCCTGATCGCCCTGCTCACCGGCATCACGTACGGCATCCAGCCCTATGGCGGAAGCTCGCAGGGCTGGGGCAACCCGTGGGTGCTCGGCTCGATCATCGGCGGCATCGTGCTGCTGGCGGCGTTCGTCCTGATCGAGCTGCGGGTGAAGTCGCCGATGTTCGACATGCGGTTGTTCCGCATCCGGTCGTTCTCGTCCGGCATCTTCGCCGGGTTCCTCGCCGCCATCGGGCGCGGCGGCCTGCAGTTCATGCTGATCATCTGGCTGCAGGGCATCTGGCTGCCGCTGCACGGCTACAGCTACGAGTCGACGCCGCTCTGGGCCGGCATCTACATGCTGCCGATCACGGTCGGCTTCCTGGTCGCAGGGCCGATCTCCGGCGCGCTGTCCGACCGGTACGGCTCGCGCGTGTTCGCGACGGTCGGCCTCTCGCTCGTGGCGGTCACCTTCGTGGGCCTGCTGCTCATCCCGGTGAACTTCGACTACTGGCAGTTCGCCGTGCTCACCGGCCTCAACGGCATCGGCTCCGGCCTGTTCTCCTCGCCGAACCGCACCTCCATCATGAACAGCGTGCCGGCGAACGAGCGCGGGGCAGCATCCGGGATGGCGGGCGTCGCCCTCAATGCGGGAAGCTCGCTGTCCATCGGCATCTTCTTCTCGCTGATGATCGCCGGCCTCTCCGTGGCCCTGCCGACGGCGCTCACGAACGGGCTCACCACGCACGGCGTCCCGCACGCCGTCGCGACGCAGATCGGCGCCACCCCTCCGGTCGGCAGCCTGTTCGCCGCCTTCCTCGGCTACAACCCGATCGCGAGCCTGCTCGGGCCGACGGGCGTGCTCAGCAGCCCCCACGTGGATGCGGCCACCCTCACCGGCAAGGAGTTCTTCCCCCAGCTGATCTCCGGACCGTTCCACGACGGGCTCGTCGTCGTCTTCATCGCCGCCGCCATCATGAGCATCATCGGAGCTATCGCCTCATTCGCAGGCGGCGGCAAGTATGTTCATGAGGAGAAGATCGCAGAATCCCGGGCGGTCAGCGAAGAAGGCGAGGAAGTCGGTGCGAGCCGCGCATAGCGTCAAGGAACGACCGTGGTGACCGAGAAGGGGCGGTCCGTGGACGGACGCTCCGCCCTGAACGACGACGACCTCGCCGGACGCCTGGCGCTCGCGGTCGGCCGCCTCAACCGCCGGATGCGCTCATCCGCCGGCGACTTGAGCCACGGCCAGCTCTCCGCGCTGTCCACCATCGTCCGTCGCGGGCCGCTGCGCCCCGGCGAGCTCGCCGCCATCGAGGTGGTCGCCGCCCCGACCATAACCCGCGTGGTCGCCGACCTCGAGTCGCGCGGCCTGGTGCAGCGCGAACCGGACCCGGACGACGGCCGCTCGTCGTTCGTCAGCGGCACGGAGGCCGGCATCGAGCTGCTCCTGCGCGCCCGCTCCGACCGGGCCCGCACGGTGCAGTCGATCATCGCCGAGCTGACCCCGGAGCAGGTCACGGCGCTCGCGGCGGCCCTGCCGGCGCTGGAGGCTGCCGCGCACGTCTCGTAGCGGCGTCGGCCGTCGTCGCGCTCCGTACCCGCCGGCTACGCGCGCTCGACGGGCGCCTGGAGTTCGGTGACCCAGTCGGGACCCGGCTCGTGCCCCGCCGCCTCCAGGTAGACCTCACGCGTCGGACCGGTGATGCGATAGCCGTCCGCGGAAAGCTGGTCGATCAGGGCCATCCAGGAGTCGCCGATGCCGGACATGTCACCCCGGTGCAGCCGCGTCGCCGCCAGCGGGACCGCGGGAAGCTCGACCACGTCGTAACCGTCGCCCGGGTGCGGCGGATTCTCGGCGGGATACGAGATGGAGACCGCCATCCCGCCATCGTCGAGCGGTTCGTACCAGAACGTGGAGGGGGCGAGAAGGGGACGCCCTGCCGCGGTCAGCGCCTGGTCGAGCGCGCCGATCAGGGGCCCGACGACGGGGCCGACCTTCTCCGGACCTGTGCCGGGCGCCGTGCCGCGCACCGCATAGACAGTGACCGCATCCAGCGGCCGATACTCGATGGATGTTGACATTCGTGCTCCTTCGCAGCGCAACGCGGTGGCAGCGTTGTTCCCCGAACATACCGGTCGGCCGCCGTCGGCGTCGCGTGCACCGGCCGCCTCGTCAGATCACGAATACCGCGACGGTCACGGCGACGCCGACCGCCACGAACACCGTGTCGCGCACGCGCCAGCGCGACGGGGCGCGCTCCGTGCGCGTCGGGTGCGCGCCGAACGCCCGCGACTCCATCGCCAGCGCCATACGCTCGGCGTGCCTGATCGACGACGCCAGCAGCGGCACGACCGCGGCGAACGCGCGCCGCAGGGCCGCGACGGGACCCCATCCCCCTGCCACGCCGCGCACCCGCTGGGCCTGCCTGATCAGCGCGAGCTCGCTGCCGAAGCGCGGCAGGAAACGGTAGGCGGCGATAGCCGTGTATCCGATCCGGTACGGGATGCGCAGCTGCGCGACGAGCGAGCGGGCCAGGTCGGGCCCGGTGGTGGTGAGTCCGCCGACGAGCGCGAGGGTCACCAGCGCGCCGAGCCGCAGCGAGGTGGCGAGGCCCACCGCGAACGCGCCGACGGTGTAGTGGAACTCCCCGACGGAGAACAGGATGCGCTGGTCCGCGACCCGGGAGGCGTCGGTCCAGAGCCCGAAACTCAGCGCCATCACCAGCACGAGCGCGGGCAGCACGAGCAGCAGGCCGACGACGATCGACGGACGCAGCCGGGCGCCGATCAGGATGAGCAGCACGGCGATGACGATGAAGATCAGCGGCGTCAGGATGTCGCGGGTGAACAGCAGCGCCACCCAGGCGGGCACGACGGCGGCCACCTTCGCGAGCGGGTTCAGGTGGTGCAGGAAGCGTCCGGCGGGCGCGGCGGTGGTGCCGTACGGGTCGGTGGAGAGGGAGGTCACGGCGCATCCCCTCCCGGCAGGTCGGCGAGCCGGGTGACATGGCTCCAGCCGGGCACTCCGCTGAGCGCCCTGGCGAGTGGCGGCTGCCGCAGCCCGCTGCGTTCGAGCAGGGCGGCGTCGGAGAGGATGTCTGCGGTCGGTCCGTGGGCGGCGAGCGCGCCGTCGACCAGCACCGCCGCGTGCGTGGCGTACTCGGCCACCAGCTGCAGGTCGTGGGTGACGATGATCACCGTGGTGCCCTGCTCGTTGAGGTCGGCCAGCATGGTGAGCAGTTCGGTGGCGCGCTCGCGGTCCTGACCGAACGTGGGTTCGTCGAGCACGAGCACCGGGGCGCCGGCGATCAGCGCGGTCCCGACGGACAGCCGCCTCTTCTGCCCTCCGGACAACAGGTATGGATGCGCGTGGCGGTGCCCGGCGAGGTCGAGCGTGCCGAGCATCCCGTCGACGCGGCGTGCGATCTCGTCGGCGGGGGTCCGTCGCACGCGGAGGCCGTACGCCAGCTCGTCCTCGACGGAGTCGGCCACGAACTGATGCTCGGGATTCTGGAACACGAACCCGATGGCGGCGGTCAGCTCGGCGACGCTCGCGCGGGCGGGGTCGATCCCGCCCACCGACACGGTGCCGCGCGGCGGCCGCACCACCCCGGCGATGGCCTGCACGAGCGAGGTCTTCCCCGCACCGTTCGCGCCGAGCACCGCGACGAAGTCGCCGCGCCCCACCCGCAGCCGCACGTCGCGCAGCACGGTGCGCTTGCCGCGCCGCACCTCCAGTCCGCGCACGTCGACGGCGGGCTCGGTGGTCGCCTCTGTGCGCTCGGGCCGGGGGCGCTGGCCACCCGCGAACGCAGCTCCAGCCCCCGCCGCCACCGCCGCCAGCTCCTCCGCCGTCACCGGCAGCCGCTCCACGTCCCACCCCGCCGCGCGCAGCCGCAGCCCGGCGAGCGTCGCCACCGGCAGCCACACGCCGAGCGCCGCCAGCTCCTCCGCCCGCTCCCGGAACACCGTCGCGACCGGTCCGTGCGCCACCTGCCTGCCCGCGGCATCCAGTACCAGCACCGTGTCCACCACCGGCATCGCCGCATCCAGGTTGTGCTCCACCAGCACCACCGCCCTGGTCGAGCCCGGTCCGGTGAGCGCGGCGAGCACCGCGTAGACCTCTTCCGCTCCCGCCGGGTCGAGGTTCGCCGTCGGCTCGTCGAGCACGAGCACCGGGGCCTCCAGGGCGAGCGCGCAGGCGATGGCGAGGCGCTGTTTGCCTCCTCCGGAGAGCGTGTCCGGGTTGTCGCCCCTGCGCTCCCACAGCCCGACGGCGCGCAGCGCGGCCTCCGCGCGGGCGAGCACCACGTCGGCGGGCACCAGCTGGTTCTCCGGGCCGAAGCAGACCTCGTCCAGGACCGTCGCGGTGACGAGCTGCGCATCCGGATCCTGGAACACCGTGCCGACGTGCTCGCTCAGCTCGGCGACCCGCGCATCCACGGTGTCGACGCCCGCCACGAGCACCGTGCCGTCGAGGGTCGCGGGGACCGCGTGCGGCACCAGACCGTTGAGGGCGAGGGCCAGCGTCGATTTGCCACAACCGCTCGGGCCGAGCACCAGCAGCACCTCGCCGGGGTGGAGGTCGAAGGTCACCCCGTCGGGCGTCCACTGGTCGGCACCATCGTGCCGGATGCGCACCCCGCGCACCGACAGCGGCGGGGGCGCGGGCTCGCGGGCCACGGCGCTCAGAGCGACAGAGTCGGCGATGGCGCGGCGAGCAGCGGCAGCGCGTCCGGACCGGCGTCCCCTCCGCTTCCGCGGCGCGTGCGCACCAGCGGCAGCTGCAGTCCGCGGCCCGCCCCCGTGCGGTCGAGCCCGGCGGCGACGGCGCGGCCAGCCCAGGTGAACAGGATCGGCGACACCACGAACAGGCCGATGTGCAGCACCTGCACCCACGGCTGGCTCTGCTCCGCTCCCTGCGCGATGTACACACCGATGCCGAACACCAGCCCGGCCACCGTCACGGCCGCGTAGAACAGCCACGCCCTCCAGTAGCGGTAGAGCGTGACCGCGAACGGCAGTTCCTGCAGCAGCCCGATCGACCCGGCCGCCATCACCGCTGCGAAACCGATCGGCTGGAACGGCACGGAGACCAGGCCGGCGATCACCGAGGTGATCAGCGCGACACCGCCCCGGCGCAGCAGGGCCTGGGCGATCACGCCCGGCAGGAAGTACACGCCGATCACCGCGCCGTAGAACATCGGCGCAGCGGCGGCGAGAGTGCCGGAGATGTACGCGCTGATCGAGAACACGATCCCACCGGCGACGCCGATCGCGGCGCAGGTGAGGAGGAGTCGGGTGCTGGTGTTCTTCATGTCCCCACCAGCGTAGATGAGGTAAGGATTACCTTACAAGCGCGCCTCCGGGCGGGAGAAGATGTTCACGAGGTTGCCGTCGGGGTCGCGGACGATGGCGGAACGGTTGCCCCACGGCATCGTCGTGGGTTCCATCACGACGGCGGCGTCGGCGGTGGCCGCGTCGGCGCCCCCGATGTCGTTCCGGATGCGCGCGAACTCCGCATCCACGTCCTGCACCTGGAACTCGATGATGACGGAGGCGTTGCTGCCCGGGCGCGGGGCCTGGTCGCCGAGCATGGCGACGGTCGCTGTGCTGCCGATCGCGAGCGTTGCGCTCTGCGTGCGGAACTCGGCGAACACCGGCGCGGGGCGCGCGGCGGGGGTGCCGGTGACGAGCTCGTAGAAGTGCGCGAGCCTGTCGACGTCGTCGGTGATGATCCTGATCGAGGCGAAGTCCATGAGTGTCCTTTCGAGGGAGTCCGGCCGCGATCCGGCCGGTTGACTCCATCGTGGGCCGCCGAGGCGACACCGTCCTGTCGGTGTTTAGCGGGAGTTTCAGTCCGCGTCCCGGCCGAGGCCGACAGTGCGCAGCTCGCCGTACGGGATCTCCAGGTCTTCCGCCCGCAGAGTGCGCTCCGGCGCCCGTTCGCCGGTCGGGGTCGCCCGCACGATCCGGTCGCCCTTGAACGCCCGGATGCCGTCGCGGAGGCGGCACCAGCCGATCAGATACCAGTCCGTTCCCTTGCCGACGTAGCCGAGCGGCTCCACGTCGCGCACGGTCTCCGCCCCCGCGCGGTCGCGGTAGGCGATCGTGAGCACGCGCCGGGAACTGAGCGCACCGCCGAGCATGTCGCTGAGCGCGGACGGCGCATCCCGGACGGGACCGTCGTCCAGTAGGTGGATGCGCGCCGCCAGCTCGGCGGTCCGTGCGAGCCCGCGCTCGTCCATCACCGCCGCCACCTTGCGCGCCGCAGAGGCCGCAGCATCGCCGAACGGGCTCGCCGCGAGCATCCCGAGCCCGATGCTGACGGCGAGCGCCTCATCCGGGGTGAAGCCCAGCGGAGCGAGGGTGTGTGCCGGGTCGATGCAGTACCCGCCCGTGCGGCCCTGCTCCGCCCAGATCGGCACGCCGGACTGCTGCAGGGCGGACAGGTCGCGCTCGATCGTGCGCGTGCTCACCTCGAAGCGCTCGGCCAGCCACCGCGCGCTCCGCGCCCGCGGCGCGACGGCCCGCAGCTCCTCCACAAGCGCATACAGCCGGTCCGTGCGGTTCATGCGTCGACGAAGACCGGGCTACGCCGGCGGGTCATCGGAGGGCGTCGATGGGGGACGGCGGCCGCCGTTCATGCCGGGCCGCGCCGCGATCACCGGATGCGCGCCGGTGTACCCCTGCCGCTCCTGCGCGATGGCCAGGATGCGCTGACGCTGCGCGAACCAGCCGATCACCAGCAACGGGATGATGATGACGAGCGACGCGACCGTGTATGTGCCCGTGGGGTAGTCGAACGCCATCAGCGCGACGACGGCCACCAGGAACGCCAGCGTCAGGTAGGCCGTGAACGGCGCCCCGAACAGCCGGAAGGCCGGTCGCTCGAGCTTGCCCTGCAGTGCCCACCTGCGCAGCTGCATCTGGCAGATCACGATCATGCCCCAGCTGGTGATGATGCCGAGGGACGCCACGTTCACGACGATGTTGAACGCCTCCTCCGGCACGATCAGGTTGAGGAACACGCCGAGCACACCGATGCAGGCCGTGAGCAGGATGCCGCCGTACGGCACTCCGCGCTTGTTCATCCGGCCGGTGAACCTCGGCGACGCACCCGTCTGAGCCATCGAGTGCAGGATGCGCCCCGTCGAGTACATCCCGGCGTTCAGGCTGGACAGGGCGGCGGTGAGCACGACGAAGTTCATGATCGAGCCGACGATGGCGCCCAGCTCCGGCGATCCGAGATGGCTGAAGAACGTCACGAACGGGCTCTCGTCACCGCTGTAGACATGGGAGGGGAGCAGCAGGGCGAGCAGCAGCACCGAGCCGCAGTAGAACACCGCGATGCGCAGCACGACGCTGTTGATCGCGCGCGGCATGATCTTCTCCGGATGCTCGGTCTCGCCCGCCGCGATGCCCACCAGCTCCACGCCCGCGTACGCGAACACGACGCCCTGCACGAGCACGATCGCCATGCCGATCGTCGCGATCCCGTGCGGCAGCAGGCCGCCGTTCTCCGCGAGCATCGCGATGCCGGTCGCACCCTGGTCGGTCGGCCAGCCGAAGGCGAGCACGACGATGCCGATGATGAGGAACGCCACCAGGGCCGTCACCTTGATCAGCGCGAACCAGAACTCCATCTCGCCGAACACCTTCACCGAGATGAGGTTGAGGCTCACCACCACGATCAGTGCGATGAGCGCGAGCAGCCACTGCGGCACCGAGGAGAATGCACTCCAGTATTTGACGTAGAGCGCGATGGCGGTGGAGTCGACGATGGCCGTCATCGCCCAGTTGAGGAAGTACATCCACCCGGCGACGTACGCCATCTTCTCGCCGTAGAACTCGCGCGCGTACGACACGAACGAACCGGACGACGGCCGGTGCAGCACCAGCTCGCCGAGCGCGCGCAGCACGAGGAAGGCGAAGAACCCGCACAGCGCGTAGACGAAGACGAGGATGGGGCCGCCCTGTTCGAGCCTGCCGCCCGCCCCGAGGAAGAGGCCGGTGCCGATCGCGCCGCCGATGGCGATCATCTGCACCTGCCGCGGCTTGAGGCTCTTGTGGTAGCCCTCCTGCTCGCTCGAGAAGTCCTGAACCGCCTGGCTCATGTCGCCGATGTGTTCGCGATTGTTCTCCAGCTCGTCGGCCGGGTCGTGCTGTGTCATGTCGAGCCCCTCCGTGTTTCAGTTGTTCACACTAGTGAACGATGCGGCGTCAGGCGACAGCGAGCATCCCGGCTGCCGCGATCGCGAGCGCCAGCCCGACCCACTGGATGGGGGCGATCCGCTCCCGCAGGACCACGGCGGCGAGCACGATGGTCCCCGCCGGATACAGCGCGATCAGCACCGAGAACGCGGCAAGATCGCCGAGCCGAAGGCCGACGAGCATCACCACGTTCGCCACGGTGTCGAGCACCCCGCAGGCGAGCGCGAACGGGAGCCCGGGCAGCCAGCCGGCGGCGAGGGTGGGCCGCGCGTCGGGGGCGACGGCCGCATCCGGTGCCTGGCGGGTGGCTGCGCGCGTCCGTCTGGCCCTGGCCTGCAGCGCGACCAGCCCGATCGCCGCCAGCATGATCGCCCCGTTCACGCCGCGGTTCAGCACGAGGGGCACGAGCCCGGACGAGTCCGGCGTCTGGTCGATGATGATGAGGAACGCGCCGATCATCGTCCCGGAGCCGACCGCCATCAGGATGCCGCGGACGCTCGGCCGCACCGCCCCCTTCTCCGGCACGAACCCGACGAGCACCACCGCCACGAGGGCGACGCCGAGCGCCGCATAGCCGATCGGCGCGAACTGCTCGCCGCCGAGCAGCCCCCAGGTCATCGGGACGATCGCGGACACCAGCGCGGTGAGCGGGGACAGGATGCTCATCGGCCCGATCGCGAGGCACGCGTACAGCAGCGAGATGGCCACGGCGCCGGTCACGCCGGAGAGGGCGCCCCAGCCGATCGTGGCCGCCGACCACTCTCCACCGAAGACCGGCAGGGCGATGAGGAGCAGCACGAGCCCGGACAGCGCGCCGATCGCCGTCACCCTGAGCGCGCTGATCCGCCGGGAGGCGATCCCGCCGAGGAAGTCGGCGGACCCGTAGACGAACGCCCCGACCAGCCCGAGGACGACGGTGAGCATCAGCTCCCGGCGAGCCGGTAGACGTGCAGCACGGCGCCGCTGTCGAACCGTTCGAGCTCGGCCAGCTCGAACGACCACTTCTCCCTGTCGTCGGGGAAGATGCGCAGGCCCCCGCCGACCATCACGGGGTAGGTGAGCAGGCGCAGCTCGTCCACGAGGCCCCAGACCAGCAGGGAGCGCACGAGGGTCGCGCTTCCCGCCACCAGGATCGGGCCGCCGTCGCCCTCCTTCAGGTCGGCGACGGCCGTGCGTACGTCGCCCTGGATGCGCGTGGCGTTCCAGCCGAGGTCGCCCGTGCCGCTCGCGGCCACCAGCTTCGGCATGGCGTTCATCTTGTCGGCGAACTCGCCGTCGCGCCCCGGCCAGGCAGCGCTGAAGCCTTCGAACGTCTTGCGTCCGAGCAGCAGGGACTCCGCCTCCATCGTCTCGCGCAGCTTGAACGCGTACAGGGCGTCCGTGCCGTACGGCATCGTCCATCCGGCGTGCGGATGCGTCGGCTCCCCTCCCGGGGCCTCGACGACCCCGTCGAGGGTCATGAACTCGGTCACGATCAATCGGCGCATGTGGCCGATGGTACCGCTGTTGCGGTCAGCGGCACTGCCCGGCGGTCGCGATCTGCTGATCGCTCGGCCGCCCGTACGCCTGGATGCCGGAGCCCTCGTCGTCGAAGCCCATGCTGATCGCCCACGCGGTCGCCCACATCTCGTCGTCCGAATTGAACACCGGTCCGGTGAAGAGCGTGCGGCACTCCGGGCGCACCACCTGCGAGTGGCCCACCTCGTGCGTGATGAGTGCTTTCGCATCCACGTCGCCCCGCGACCAGCCGTCGACGGTGTCGAAGTTGAGGTCGATGGTCGCCCAGCCGCCGTCCCCCTCGTGATACATGGTGGTGCCCGAGTACCAGCCGGTGCCGTAGCCGCCGACCACCTGGTGCCACTGGAAGTCCAGGTTGACGCCGTGCGCGATGCTCCGCGCGTACGCCTCGATCGCCGCGTGTGCGGGGTATGCCGGGTCCTGCTTCGCCGCCTGGCCCGCTGCCTCCGACGCTGCGACGGCGTCGGACGCACTGATGATCGCGGGGAGTCCCATCCCGGAGAAGCTGACCGAACCGGATGCTCCGGCCAGCGCGTGCGTGAGGCCGATCCTGCTCTCGTACGTGGCGTCGACGGCCGCCTTCATGGTGGCTTCCGCGTGCGCCTTGACCTCGCCGTAGACGGCCGTGCCGGCGGTGCCGATCTCCTTCTGCGCGGTCTTCATCGCCGCGAGCTCCGCCGCGCGGGATTTCAGGAGTGCGACCTCGCCGTCGGTCGACGTCCGGATGAGAAGCAGCTCCCGGATGACGGTGAGCGGCCAGAGGTCGGACGGACGGGACGGGACCGGTGTGACCTCCTCCGGCGCGTACGTGAGGTCGTTGCTCGCGGAGTGGAGGTCGTTGTCCGCCTTCTTCAGCGCATCCAGTGCCGCGGCGCTGACGTATCCGGTGTGGGGCTGCGCGACGAAGCTGTCGACGGCGCTGGTGGTGACCTTCGCCTTGTCGATGGCGGCGCCGCGCTGGTCGGAGACATCGGTGAGCGCGTGGGCGACCTGCACGGACTGCTGGTTCGCCACCGTGAACCTCGCCTGGGCGAACACGGACCAGCCGTACGCCGCGCCGGAGACGACACCGGCTCCGAGCAGGACGGCGGCGGTGGCGACGATCCAGGGCCGGGCGCGCCGGCGTTCGCGGGGGCTGGTGGTCGGCGCGGTCGGGTGCGCGGCGTCGTCGGTCATGGTCCCCCTTGGTTTCCCCCGTGGTCGAGCTTCCACAAGCTATCAAAACCGGGGTGTTTTCCACAGATCTGCGACGGCCAGGTTTTCGTCGGTCCCGCTCGTTACGATCAGGGGATGAGTTGGAACGCGGAACACCCCTGGGAGCCGGACGAGCGCGACGCGCCACCGGAGTATCCGGAGGAGGCGTTCCCACCTGACGACGCGTACCTCGGCGGGGCGGTGGAGTTCGGTGGTGGTGCGGCGTTCGGTGGTGGTGCGGCGTTCGGTGGCGGTGCGTCGGCGGGGGCTGCGACTGCGGGGGCCGCGACTGCCTCGGCGCGGGCGGCGGCTCCTCGGCGGGAGGTCCGCGCATCCACGGCCAAGTTCGCGAGTCCGGCCGAGGCGCTGCACACGGTGTTCGGCTACGACTCGTTCCGCGGGGAGCAGGCCGAGATCATCGACCAGCTCGTCGGCGGCGGCGACGCCGTGGTGCTCATGCCGACGGGTGGAGGCAAGAGCCTCTGCTACCAGATCCCGTCGCTCGTGCGCGAGGGCACAGGCGTCGTCATCTCGCCGCTGATCGCACTCATGCAAGACCAGGTGGATGCACTGACCGCCGTCGGCGTGCGCGCCGCCTTCCTCAACTCCACCCAAGATTCCGCCGAGCGGTCCAGGGTCGAGAACGCGTACCTCTCCGGCGAGCTGGATGTGCTCTACGTCGCGCCGGAGCGGCTGTCCTCCGAGGCGACCAAGCGGTTCCTCTCCGGCGGCAAGATCGCACTCTTCGCCATCGACGAGGCGCACTGTGTCTCCCAGTGGGGCCACGACTTCCGTCCGGACTACCTGGCGCTTTCCGAGCTGGGGGAGCGCTGGCCGGAGGTGCCGCGCATCGCCCTCACCGCCACGGCCACCGAGGCGACCCACCGCGAGATCACCGAGCGCCTCGGCATGCAGAAGGCGGCGCAGTTCGTCGCGGACTTCGACCGTCCGAACATCCAGTACCGCATCGTTCCCAAGGTGGAGGTGCGCAAGCAGCTGCTCGACTTCATCACCACGGAGCACCCGAACGACGCCGGCATCGTCTACGGCCTGTCGCGCAACACGGTGGAGCGCACGGCCGAGTTCCTCAGCGCGCGCGGCCTGAACGCGCTCCCGTATCACGCGGGACTGGATGCGCGAGTGCGCGCCCAGACGCAGGCCAGGTTCCTCCGCGAGGAGGGCGTGATCGTGGTCGCCACCATCGCGTTCGGCATGGGCATCGACAAGCCGGATGTGCGGTTCGTCGCCCACATCGACCTTCCCAAGTCGGTCGAGGGCTACTACCAGGAGACCGGCCGCGCCGGCCGCGACGGCCTGCCGTCCACCGCCTGGCTCGCCTACGGCCTGCAAGACGTGGTGCAGCAGCGCCGCATGATCGACGACTCGCCCGGCGACCTCGCCCACCGCCGCCGAATGACGCAGCACCTGGATGCGATGCTCGCCCTGTGCGAGACCGTGCAGTGCCGCCGCGTCAACCTCCTGAACTACTTCGGTCAGCGCGCGGAGCCGTGCGGCAACTGCGACACCTGCCTCACCCCGCCGGAGAGCTGGGACGGCACGGTCCCCGCCCAGAAGCTGCTGTCGACGGTGGTGCGTCTGAAGCGCGAACGCAACCAGCAGTTCGGCGCGGGCCACCTCGTCGACATCCTGCGCGGCAAGCGCACCCCGCGCGTCGAGCAGCACGGCCACGACGCGCTCGCCACCTGGAGCATCGGCGCCGACCTCAGCGAGAGCCAGTGGCGCGGGGTCGTGCGGCAGCTGATCGCCCAGGAACTGCTGAAGCCGGAAGGCGAATACGGCGTGCTCGCGATCACCCCGCAGAGCGCCGCCGTCCTCTCCGGCGACCGCCCGGTCGTGCTCCGCCGCGAGCCGGACCGTCCGGAACGCCCGGCGCGCTCCTCCCGCTCCGCAGCGGCCGTCGCCGACCTCGAACCGGCGGACCACCCCCTGTTCGAAGCCCTCCGCGCCTGGCGGGCAGAGGCGGCCAGATCGCAGGGCGTCCCCGCATACATCGTCTTCGGCGACGCCACCCTGCGCGCCGTCGCCTCCGCGAAACCCGCCACCCTCGGCGACCTGGACGGCATCACCGGCATCGGCGCCAAGAAGCGCGAGGCATACGGCGAGGCCCTGCTGGAAGTGGTGGCGTCGGCGTAGCCGGGCGTCACCTGGCGGGGTGCGGCGGCCAGTCCCGCGTGATGTCTTCGTAAAAGCGGACATCCCGCGCCACCTCCGCCGCGTTCTCCGTCGGAACGGAGAACGCGGCGGCGTGTCGCGGGACATGTCCGGCCGAACGCCCGGTCAGCGGGCCGGGCGCTACCCGACCTGTGTGCCGGGCGCTACCCGACCTGCGGGCCCGGCGCTACCCGATCAGCGGGCCGGGCGGCGCATCCGGAGCAGGAGCAGGACGGTTCCGAGCAGCGCGGCGGCGAGGGCCGCGAGCAGCGGCACCGTGACCGACGATCCTGTCGCTGCGAGTCCGGCAGGAGTGTTGTCGGCCGGGGAGGTGACCGTCGGGGTCGTGCCGGGCGGAGTGGTGCCCGGATCCGTGCCTCCCGGGGCGGCGGCCGCCGTCACCGTGATGGCCATCGAGCCCGTGACGCCCGAGGTCAGGCCTGTCACCACGATCGTGTGCGCGCCTGCCGGTGTCCCGCTCGGGATGCTCACCGTCGCGGAGATTGCGCCGGTTCCCGATGCCGTGAGCGTCGCCAGCTTCACCGGCGTGGAGTGCAGCCACACCTCGACCGTCTCGCCCGCCGTGAACTCGGACGCGGTGACGTTCAGCGCGCCGCCGACCGCCACCGTCCCGGACGACAGCGTCACCGTCGCGGGCGTGGTGCCCGGCTCACCGGGACCGCCCGGCTCACCGGGGCCGCCCGGCTCACCCGGTCCGCCCGGCTCCGTCACCACCGTGCACGCGATCGTGCCGGCGCGCAGCGCGTGGCCGTCGTCGTTCGTGTCGTCCGACCAGATCACCGGCTTGTGGCCGTCGACGCACTCCGCCTGCGGGGCGATCGCGAAGCCCTCGTTGTTGAAGTTGGGCATCCCGGTCGGCCGGGCGTATGTGGTGTCGACCGTGAAGTCCCCCGCATCCGCACCCGTGGATGCGATCGTCAGCGTCTCGTGCTGCCCGTCGCAGGTGTCGTCGCAGACAGCCCACAGCTTCTGCGTCTCCTGGTCGAACTGCAGTTCCATCACGCCGGGCATCCCGCTCACGATGGTGGCGACCCTGGTGAATCCTGCGCCGGACTGGTCGAGCGCGTACGCGTAGATGGAGCCGTTCGCTTCGAGGCCGGTGAAGAACAGGCCGTCGCCGTGTCCGGGGTACGACGCAGGGTCGTAAGCCGCTCCGGTGTGCTGGTCGGCGAACCCGTTGGCCGTGAGGTACGCATCCGGGATCCAGGTGACCGCCTCGAGGCCCAGGTTCGGGCCGACCGCCGGAAGGTCGGCGGTGAGGTTCCAGTCGGCCGTGGCGTTCAGGCTCGTGCCGGGCTGTGCCGGGTCGAAGCGGAGGATGGCCGGGCGGCTCACGCCGTTGTTCGCGTTGTTGCGCTCGGTCGAGACGAAGATGCCGCCATCCGGACCCGTGCCGGTGATGGTGACGCCCTCCGAGTCCGGGTCGCCCGTGCCGTCGGCGTAGTGCAGTGCCTTACCCGCTGCCCAGCCGTTGGCCGTGTCCGGGGTCCAGACCGTGCCGTTCCAGAGCAGCCGGTACAGGGTGCCCGGCCCGTTCTTCACGGCCCACAGCACGCCCGGCGCGCTGGTGCCGGACGCCTGGTAGTAGAGGCCGCTCATGTTGCCGCCGAGCACGGTGGCGTCGTCGGCAGTCGCGATCGTCGATCCGCCCGGCCACGGGGTGAGCTGCACATCGCCCTCGCACGCGTTCGGCGCGTTCTTCGTGGAGGCAGCGGTCGTGGCGAACGCGCCGGTGCCGTTGGGGCAGCGGCCGTAGGTGGTGGCGGCGTGCGCCGTCCATTCGTACGAGTCGACCAGGGTCGTGCCGTCCGGTGCGAAGAGGCGCGCGGAGTCCGCCCCGCCCAGTCCGAACGCCGCATCCACGTCGGCCGTGTAGTAGCCGCCCGCCGCGACGACGGTGCCCGCGGGGATCGGGAAGGCGTCGCTGTCCTTGTTGTCCCGCAGGATGTACCCGGACAGGTCGACCGGCGCGGAGCCGTTGTTGATGAGTTCGATCCAGTCGGTGGCGTCGCCGTTCGACTCGACCTCGTTGATGGCGACGGGGACGCTGCAGTCGTTGGCGGCGGCCTTGGTCGGCGAGGTGGTGGTGGTGAACGCGCCGGAGCCGTCCGGGCAGCGGCCGTACGTCGTGGTCGCGTGCGCTGTCCAGCTGTACGAGTCGACCAGCGTGTGGGAGGCGTCGTACAGGCGGGCGGAGTCCGCGCCGCCGAGGCCGAAGCCGAGCAGGGATTCGTCGACGCTGAGGAAACCGCCGGCGGCGATGGTCGAACCTGCCGGAAGCGGAACGGCCGTGTGGGTGTCGTCGTTGTCGAGCAGCGACCAGCCGGTGACGTCGACGGTGGTGGTGCCCGTGTTCATCAGCTCGACCCAGTCGCCCGGCGTTCCGCCGCTCGACTCGACCTCGTTGATGACCACCGGCGATGGAGCGGGGGCTGCGGATGCGGGGGCCGCGACCGCGACCAGGGGAGCTGTGGCGAACGCTGCGGCCACCAGGGCCGACATCGTTCCTCGCCAGTGAGTGCGCAAGCGTGTTCTCCTTCTGCGACGACGGGGGAGCGCGCATCGACGGCGACCGCGAGGCGACCGCGGCTGGCGCGGCTCACCGGATGGATGCGGCGCGCCCGGGTGCAGCTCGCGCGCCGCTCCGACGTGGATGCGAACACTCGCAGCTTCGTGACGCTGCGGGAACACGGGATGAACGGCTCGCGAACGGCGGATGACGCGCATCCATCGAGTCTGAGGTTCTTCACATCCGCGGGCTCGGGTGGCGTGGATGGAGGGGAGCCCGTCCCGCCGTCAGTACAGCGTCTCGTGGCGGGCGAGCTGGTCGACGAACGTGGCGATGCGGCGGGCGCGGGTGTCTGCGCGCTTGGCCGTGGACACGCGGAAGATGATCGCGAAGCGGTTCTGGCCGCTGATGGTCTCGAAGAACGCCGCGGCCTCCGGGTTGGCGGCGAGGGCGGCGGCGAGATCGTCGGGCACCGTCTTGTCCGACTGGCGCTGGTAGGCCGCATCCCAGCGGCCGTCGGCCTGCGCTCGCTCGATCTCGCGCATCCCGTGCTCGGTCATCTCGCCGGACTCGATGAGCGCCGCGACGAGTTCGCGGTTGCGCTGCGACCAGATGCTGCGGCGGCCGCGCGGGGTGAAGGTCTGCAGGAAGTGGGTGTCGTCGAGGCTGTTCCTGCGGCCGTCGATCCAGCCGAAGCAGAGGGCGCCGTCGACGGCCTCGGCGTAGGTGGGGCTCGTGTGGCCGGAGTTCTTCTTCGCGATGGCGAGCCGGACCCCCGCCTCCGTCTCGTGGTTCCGCTGCAGCCAGTCCCGCCAGGCTGCCGCGTCGGGGAGGTACAGGATGCTGTGTTCGGCCATACCTGAATACTGCCCGGAAAAGTACGGGGTGGCTGTAACGAAAGCGACGGTGTACTGTCCCGGTTCTGCGGGACGATCAGGGAATCTTTCCTGGCCGTCTCGTGTTATCAGAATGTGGACTGAAGCGACGATCTCGAAGGGAGACGCGATGGCACGAATGATCGAAGAGCTCGAGGATGAGACCGGCGCCGTAATCAAGTACAAAAGGCACGTCAACGGGCGTGGCCTCGTCGCGCCCACCGCGCGTGTGGCGGAGTCGGCGTTCATCGACGCGACCGCATACGTCGAGAAGGACGCCCGCGTCGGACTCGACGCATACGTCGGCGCGGGCAGCTGGATCGACACCGGTGCGACGGTCGGCGACCGCACCTTCGTGGGCGCGAACGTCCACGTCGGAGCAGGATGCGTGATCGGCAGCGGTGTGCGCATCGGCAGCAACGCCAAGCTGGGCCAGGCCGTCATGGTCGGCAACGGAGCGCGCATCGACCGCGACGCGCAGGTGGAGGCCGGCACGGTGATCGAGCTCCGCGGCTCCGCCGCAGCCCGCGCCGCCCTGTCGGCGCCCGTGCGCCCCGCCGCACAGCACGCCCGGAGGGACGCCACCCGCCGCGCGGCGTAGCGCCCCACCCTACGAGATACCAGTAACTGTCGCGCATCCCGCGCGTTTCGCGACAGTTGCTGGTATTTCGTCTGTCTGGGGGTGT
This sequence comes from Leifsonia araucanica, assembly GCF_051161895.1. Lineage (NCBI taxonomy): Bacteria > Bacillati > Actinomycetota > Actinomycetes > Micrococcales > Microbacteriaceae > Leifsonia > Leifsonia araucanica. Next base: position 2,249,308 of record NZ_JBMBTW010000002.1, on the reverse strand, counting down.
CAGTCCCGGGATGCGGGCAGGTCGCCGGGGGCGGAGGCGGCTGTGGGGGTGGTGCCGTCCTCCTCGGGGAGGGTGGGGCCACCTGCGGCGGGCGCGCCACCTGCGGCGGGCGCGCCGCCTGCCGCCGGCGCGCCACCTGCCGCTGGCGCGCTGGCCGCGCCGAGGGCGCGCGTGCGCGAGCCGGCGGCGAGCACCAGCACGCCCGCGACCGCCGCGCCGACCGCGAAGGCGGTGGTCGTGCCCGCGTGGTCGACGAGCACGCCGGCCACCGCCGCCCCCACCGCGACGCCGAAGTTGACGGCGGTGTTGGTCCAGGTGGTCGCCTCGGTGCGCACGTGTTCGGCGGTGAGCGCGTCGGCGAGCAGGTACGCCGTGATGACCGTCGGAGCGAGGAACAGGCCGAGGCCGAACAGGATGACGCCGAGCGTGATCTGGTCCGGCGCGAGGGCGGCGATGGCGCTGACCGCGACGAACGCGATGCTCAGCACCGTGAGCCGGATGGCCAGCGCAGGCTTCCAGGCGCGGTGGCCGTAGACCAGTCCGCCGACCGCGCTCCCCGCCGCCAGCAGGGCGAGCAGTATGCCGGACGCCGCCGCCATCGACCGTTCGGCGGTGAACGCGGGCACGGCCGTCTCGACGGTGCCGATCACCAGGCCGACGCCTGTCAGCGCGACCAGCACCGTCGGGAAGCCGCGCTGCCGCAGCGGGCGTTCGTGCGCGTGCGCGGTCGTCGTCGCCGCGCCCTTCGCGCGCACGTGCCTGTGCAGGCAGAACAGCGCGGTCCCCACGAACGCCACTGCCGCCGTGGTGAACAGCGCCGTCACCGGCCCGGCGACGAATACGAGCAGCCCGACCAGCAGGGGGCCGGTGGTGAACAGCAGCTCCTCCGCCACCGCATCCAGGCTGTACGCGCGGGGCAGGATGCGCGCATCCGGGGCGATGGACGCCCACATCACACGCATGGTCGACCCGAGCGGCGGCGCGAACACGCCGGCGACCGCCGCGAGGACGATCAGCACCGCGGCCGGGGCGTCGGCCAGGCAGCCGAACGCGGTGGCGACCAGGGATGCGGAGAACAGCACCCCCATCACCAGCAGCGCCCTGGTGGGCCCGAACCGGTCGACGGCCCGCGCGCGGGTGGGGGAGGCGATCACGTTGGTCACGCCGAACGCGCCGGTCGCTGCTCCGGCGGCGGCGAAGGTTCCGGTCGACGCCTGCACGCTGAGCAGCAGCGACAGCGAGACGGTCGCGAACGCGAGCCGCCCGACCAGCGCGGAGCCGAACAGCGCGGCGGCGCCCGGGATGCGGAGGACGTCGGCGTAAGACTCGCGGCTCACTGCGCGTCTCCCTGCGCCAGCTCGAACAGCGCCAGTGTCGCCGCCACCCGGTGGGTTCCGGCGGTGCCGCTGGGCTGGGCGGCGTCGGCCAGGACGATGCCCGCCTCCCGCACCAGCGCCTCCACCTTGCGGTACGCGGCGTCGTCGATCGAGAACTCCGCGTCGGTGAAGGTGGAGCGCGTGCCCGGCGCCTGCAGCACGGCGCGGCGGGCGAGCTCTGCGCTCATGGCGAGGAACAGTTCGGGGGCTCCGGCCATCCCGAGGCGCTCGCCGCTGGTGGGATCGTGGCGGTAGCGCTTGGCCTTGCCGCCGCGGATCGCGACCTCCTCCACCACGTCGACGAGCCCGGCGTCGTGCAGTCGCCGGAGATGGTAGCTCACGTTCGCCTGGGTGTCGCCGAGCTCGCGGGCGGCCTCCGCCGCGCTGAGGGCGGCGCCGCCGAGGAGCGAGAGCAGCCGCAGCCTCAGTGGATGCGCGAGGACGCGCAGGTCGCGCAGCTCGCGCGGCGCAGGCGGGTGCGTCTGGGTGCTTTGGTCGGTCACCCTCCCAGTCTGGCCACCGGCGCAGTAACTGTCAAACAGTTCTTTGGGAGTCGAGTCGCGCCGCCAGCCTGTCCAGGCAGTCGCTCCACCCCTCCACGTGGTCGGCCGCCGCCTCCTCCGACGCGAAGCCGTCGTGCGCGACGGTGATCGTCGTGGCACCCGCCACGCCATCCGCCACGCCATCCGCCATGCCGCCGTCGCCCTCCGCCAGCGCATCCTCCACCAGCGCCACCACCACGCGCGTCTCCTCCGCCTCCCCGTCCCAGTGCCAGGTCAGCTCCAGCCGCTCCGGCTCCACCGCCCGCACCACCGTCCCGGATGCGCCCATCGCCGTCGGAGCCGACCGGATGCTCCACGCGCCGCCCTGGTGCGCATCCATCGTCGCCGTCGTGGCGAACCGGGGCGGCCAGAACCACGAGGCCAGGGCGTCCGCGGAAGTGAACGCCTCCCAGACCAGCGGCCGCTCCGCTGCGACCGTCTTCGTCACGCGCGCGCTCTGCGCACCCGTCGCATCGCTGTGCTCGCCCATGGCATTCCGTCGCTTTCCATGCATTGTTGTGGACAGAGGCACAATCGGCACCCCCGCGATTGGAGCATTCCGCAAACCAGTCGCGGCGCATCCGGCTGCGGTTTGTAGGCCGCGCACCGACGACTTCGCGAACGGGGATGCTCGTCGTAGCGTGACGATATCCCGCACGAGAGCGAAGAGGAACCCTGATGGTCGATACCGCCGAGCGCACGACTCCGTCCGCGAAGAAGCCGACCGCCCCGGTGGCGGACCCCCGATCGGTGACCACTCCGCCCGGCGATCCGTCCGCGCGTGTCGACGTCGAGGCGCTCGGGCGTCAGCTGCTCGGCGACTGGGCGGAGATCCGGCTGGCGTCGCGTGAACTCTCCGGCCGTCCCGAGATGCAGAAGGTCGAGGGGCTCAGCCTCGCGGACCAGCGCGCCCGCACCTTCGAGCAGCTGAAGCTGCTGGTCGAGAACGGCCAGGTGCACCGCGCGTTCCCGAAGAGCGTCGGGGGCGGGGACGACAACGGAGGCAACATCGCCGGCTTCGAGGAGCTGGTGGTCGCCGACCCGTCTCTGCAGATCAAGTCCGGCGTGCAGTGGGGGCTGTTCGGCGCCGCCGTGCTGCAGCTCGGCACCGCCCAGCACCACGAGAAGTACCTGCCGGGGATCATGTCGCTGGATGTGCCTGGCGCGTTCGCGATGACGGAGACCGGGCACGGCTCCGACGTCGCCAGCGTCGCCACCACGGCCACCTACGACGAGGAGACCCAGGAGTTCGTCATCGACACCCCGTTCCGCGGTGCGTGGAAGGACTACCTGGGCAACGCGGCGAAGGACGGCATCGCGGCCGTCGTGTTCGCGCAGCTCATCACCAAGGGCGTCAACCACGGCGTCCACGCCTTCTACGTGCCGATCCGGGATGCGGACGGCGCGTTCCTGCCGGGTGTCGGCGGGGAGGACGACGGCCTCAAGGGCGGCCTGAACGGCATCGACAACGGCCGCCTGCACTTCACCGGCGTCCGCGTCCCGCGCACCGACCTGCTGAACAAGTACGGCGACGTGGCGGAGGACGGCACGTACTCGTCGCCGATCAGCAGCCCGGGCCGCCGCTTCTTCACCATGCTCGGGACGCTCGTGCAGGGTCGCGTCTCGCTCGACGGCTCCGCCGTCAACACTGCGAAGGTCGCGCTGAAGATCGCGATCACCTATGGCAACGAGCGCCGCCAGTTCACTGCGGGAAGCGAGACGGACGAAGAGGTCATCCTCGACTACCAGCGTCACCAGCGCCGCCTGCTGCCGCTGCTCGCGACCACGTACGCGGCCGGGTTCGCGCACGAGGTGTTCCTGCACAAGTTCGACGACGTGTTCAGCGGGCGCGCGGACAGCGACACCGACCGCCAGGACCTCGAGACCATCGCGGCGGCCCTCAAGCCGCTGTCCACCTGGCACGCGCTCGACACGCTGCAGGAAGCGCGGGAGGCGTGCGGAGGCTCCGGCTTCCTCACCGAGAACCGGCTCACATCCCTGCGCCAGGACCTCGACATCTACGTGACCTTCGAGGGCGACAACAACGTGCTGCTGCAGCTCGTCGCCAAGCGGCTGCTCACCGACTTCTCGCGCAAGTTCGCCAAGGCCGACACCGGCGCGCTCGCCCGCTACGTCGTCACGCAGGCGGCGGGCAAGGCCTACCACGGCTCCGGCCTGCGGTCGGTCGCGCAGACGGTCAAGGACTTCGGATCGACCGCCCGCGCCGTCAACTGGCTGCAGGAGCCCACCACCCAGCGCGAACTGCTCACCGACAGGGTCGCGACGATGATCGCCGACGTCGCCGGCAAGCTGCGTCCGGCATCCAAGCTGGGCAAGAAGGCGGCGGCCGACCTGTTCAACTCGCAGCAGAACGAGCTCATCGAGGCGGCCCGCGCCCACGCGGAACTCCTGCAGTGGGAGGCGTTCACCGACGCCCTCGAGCAGGCTCCGGATGCGGGGACCCGCCAGGTCCTGACCTGGCTGCGCGACCTGTTCGGCTTCGGGCTGATCGAGAAGCACCTGGCCTGGTACCTCATCCACGGTCGTCTGTCTCCGCAGCGCGCGCAGGCGGTCACGGCGTACATCGACCGGTTGCTCACCCGCCTCCGCCCGCACGCCGTCGACCTGGTGGATGCGTTCGGTTACGGGCCGGAGCACATCCGCGCGAAGATCGCGACCGGCGCTGAGGCGGAGCGCCAGGCCGAGGCCCGCGCGTACTACGCGGACCAGCGCGCCTCCGGCACCGCCCCCACCCCGGAGAAGTCGCCCAAGCGCTGACGCCCGCCCCCAAACAATCGAGTCCGGACTTATGCACGCGACACGCCGTGTCAGGGCGTGCATAAGTCCGGACTCGATTGTGTGGGGCGTGGGGCGCGCGGGTTAGAGGAGGCCGAGGGCGCGGACGGCGTCGCGCTCCTCGCGGAGCTCGGCGACCGAGGCGTCGATGCGGGCGCGGGAGAACGCGTCGATGTCGAGGCCGTCGACGATGCGCCACGCGCCGCCCTCCGAGCGGACGGGGAACGACGAGATCAGGCCGGCCTCCACGCCGTACGAGCCGTCGGAGACGACGCCGGCCGACGTCCAGCGCGAGCCTGTGCCGTCCACCCAGTCGCGCACGTGGTCGATCGCGGCGCTCGCCGCGGAGGCCGCGCTCGACGATCCGCGCACCGCGATGATCTCCGCCCCGCGCTTCGCGACCCGGGGGATGAACTCGTCTGCCAGCCAGCCCTCGTCGACCAGCTCGGTCACCGGGCGGCCGTTGACGGTGGCGTGGCTGATGTCCGGATACTGGCTGGCCGAATGGTTGCCCCACACGATCACGCCGTCGATCGCCGACACAGGCACGCCGAGCTTCACCGCGAGCTGGGCGACCGCGCGGTTGTGGTCGAGCCTGGTCATCGCCGTGAAACGGTCCGCCGGCACATCCGGGGCGTGGGCGCTGGCGATCAGCGCGTTCGTGTTCGCCGGGTTGCCGACCACCAGCACGCGGACGTCGGACGCTGCGCCCGCGTTGATCGCGGCGCCCTGCGGGCCGAAGATGGCGCCGTTGGCCTCGAGCAGGTCCGCACGCTCCATGCCGGGGCCGCGCGGTCGCGCGCCGACCAGCAGCGCGATGTTGACGCCGTCGAACGCGGCGGTGGCGTCCTCGGTGACGCTGAGGTCGTGCACGAGCGGGAAGGCGCCGTCCTGTAGTTCGAGCGCCGTGCCCTCCGCGGCGGCGCGGCCCTGCGGGATCTCCAGCAGTCGCAGGCGCACGGGCACGTCCGGCCCGAGCAGCTGCCCGGACGCGATGCGGAACAGGAGGGCGTAGCCGATCTGCCCTCCCGCCCCGGTGACCGTGACGGTGACGGGGGACCGGCCTGTGGTGGTGGCGTCTGCGGTGTTCTCGGGGCTCGCGGTGCTCATGCCGCCAGCCTATGACGGGCCACCAACCCGTACTACCGTGGCGGGCATGACCTTCAACCCGAACGCCGACATCAGCGGTGGAAAGACCAAGCGGCGCGGGCGCACGGCCGGGATCGCGGCCGGTGGCGTCGGACTCGGCGCCATCGCCATCCTGCTGCTCTCGCAGCTTCTCGGCGTCGACCTCACCGGGTTCGTCGACGGCGGGGCGTCCCAGGGCCAGACCCAGCAGATCGGCACAGGGGAGGAGCTCACCGACTGCACGACCGGCGCAGACGCTAACGCGCGCATCGACTGCAGGATGAAAGGCGCGGCGGCATCCATCGAAGCGTTCTGGACCACCGAGATGCCGGCGCTCGGCGGCTCGTACACCTCCCCGCAGTTCGTGCTCTTCACCGGCCAGACCGGCACGGGATGCGGCGCTGCGTCGAGCGCGACCGGCCCGTTCTACTGCCCGACCGACCAGACCGTCTACGTCGACACCGCGTTCTACGACGAGCTGCGCACCCGCTTCGGGTCGAGCGGCGGCCCGCTCGCCGAGATGTACGTTGTCGCGCACGAGTGGGGTCACCACATCCAGAACATCGGCGGGATCATGGATGCGCACCCCAGCCGTTCCAGCGGCGCGGCCTCCGACAGCGTGCGGCTGGAGCTGCAGGCCGACTGCTTCGCCGGAGCGTGGGCGGGCGCGGCGTCGACCACGAAGGACGAGAACGGCGTGCCCTTCCTGCAGCCGATCACCGAGGCCCAGATCCAGGATGCGCTCAGCGCGGCCTCCGCCGTCGGAGACGACCGCATCCAGCGCGCATCCACCGGCGACATCCAGCCGGACACCTGGACGCACGGATCGTCCGAGCAGCGGCAGCGCTGGTTCTCCACCGGGTTCCAGAACGGCGCGGCGTCCTGCGACACGTTCTCGGTGCGGGCGGGCTCGCTGTAGCCTCGGGCGTATGCGCACTTTCTACCCCGAAATCGAGCCATACGACTCCGGCCTGCTCGACGTGGGCGACGGCCAGCAGCTCTACTGGGAGACGAGCGGAAACCCGGACGGCAAGCCGGTGGTGTTCCTGCACGGCGGCCCGGGCGGAGGCACGAACCCGAACCAGCGGCGCGCGTTCGACCCGGAGAAGTACCGGATCGTGCTGTTCGACCAGCGTGGCTGCGGCAAGAGCCTGCCGCACGCCAGCGAGCCGGAGACCGACCTCAGCGCGAACACCACCTGGCATCTCGTGGCCGACATCGAGAAGCTGCGCGAGCACCTCGGCGTGGAACGCTGGATGGTGTTCGGCGGTTCGTGGGGAAGCACGCTCGCGCTCGCGTACGCCGAGACGCACACCGACCGCGTGACCGAGCTGGTGCTGCGCGGCATCTTCACGCTGCGTCCCGCCGAGCTCGACTGGTTCTACGAGGGAGGGGCGGCCGCGCTGTTCCCGGACCTGTGGGAGGGCTTCGTGGAGCCCGTGCCCGTCGCCGAGCGCGGGAGGCTCATCCGGGCGTACAGCAGGCTGCTCAACGACCCGGACCCTGCCGTGCACATCCCGGCGGGTGTCGCGTGGTCGCGGTGGGAGTCGTCGACGATCACCCTGCTTCCCCGGCCGGATGTGGTGGAGAGCTTTACCGAGCAGCAGTACGCCGTGGCGTTCGCGCGCATCGAGAACCACTACTTCATGAACGGCGGCTGGTTCGAGGAGGAGCAGCTGATCAGGAACGCGCACGTGCTGGCGGACATCCCTGCCGTGATCGTGCAGGGCCGGTACGACGCGTGCACCCCGGCGATGACGGCGTGGGATCTGCACCGGGCCTGGCCGCAGGCCGACTTCCGGATGATCCCGGATGCGGGTCACGCGTTCGACGAGCCGGGCATCCTGGATGCGCTGATCGAGGCCACCGACCGGTTCGCCGGGTGAGCGCGATGCAGACCGTTCTGCGCAATGTGCGGCCGTGGGGTGGGGAGGCGTGCGACCTCCGGATCGCCGACGGTGTGATCGTCGCCGTCGAGCGGCACGACCCGGCGGCGGAGGCCGTGTCCGGCGACCCGGGCACCCGGTTCATCGAGGGGGACGGGCTGCTGGCCCTGCCCGGACTGGTGAACGCGCACGCCCACCTCGACAAGAGCTGGTGGGGCAAGCCGTGGGTGTCGTACGGCGGCGAGGCCACCACGCAGGGGCGCATCGAGCACGAGCGGGCGCACCGGGGCGAGCTGGGCATCCCGAGCAGCGAGAGCACGCTGGCGCTGCTGCGCGCGCTGGTGGAGCAGGGGACGACGGCGTTCCGCTCGCACGTCGACGTTGACCTCGGGGTCGGGCTCGACGGCATCCGGGTGGTGCGGGAGGCTGTGGCGGCGCTCGGCGTGCCGGTGGCGCTGGAGATCGTGGCGTTCCCGCAGGACGGCGTGCTGCGCAGGCCGGGCGTGCTCGACCTGCTCGACCGTGCCGCGGCCGAGGGCGCGGAGCACATCGGCGGCCTCGACCCGGCATCCATCGACCGCGACCCCGTCGGTCAGCTGGACGCTCTGTTCGACATCGCAGACCGGCGCGGCGTCGGCATCGACATCCACCTGCACGACGGCGGGGAGCTCGGCGCGTTCCAGTACGAGCTCATCATCGAGCGCACGCGCGCGACCGGGCTCGCCGGGCGGGTGAACGTCGCGCACGGCTTCGCCATCGGCGAGCTGCCGGAGGCGCGGCGGCGGGCGCTCATCGACGGGATGCGCGAGACCGGCGTGTCCATCACCACGGTCGCCCCGATCAACGCCCCCCGCCTGCCGCTCGCCGAGCTGCGCGCGGCCGGCGTGCCCGTCGGGCTCGGCACGGACGGCATCCGGGATCTGTGGGGACCGTACGGTGACGGCGACCTGCTGCGGCTGGCGGCCAGGCTGGCGCAGCTGTCCGGCTTCCGCCGCGACGACGACCTGGTGGATGCGGTGCGCGTCGCCACGAGCGACGCCGCGTCGTTCGTCGGCAGGGCCACCCACGACCTCACGGTCGGCTCGGTCGCCGACGTCGTGCTTCTCGACGCGCAGAACGTTCCGGAGGCGCTCGTCGCCGCGCCGCCCCGCTCGCTCGTCCTCGTCGCCGGCGAGGAACTCCCTGCCTGACCCAAAAAATCGAGTCCGAACTTATTCACGCGACACGCCGAGGCGGGGCGTGAACAAGTTCGGACTCGATTGTTTCGGGGTCAGCCGGCGAGGACCGCGAGGGCTCGGCGGAGCGTGGTGGACGACGTGGTCATCGTGTACGGGAAGTAGACGACCTCGACGCCGACGGCGGCGAACTCGCGTTCGAGGCGCAGGCCCTTCTCCGTGCCGCGCCAGTCGTCGCCCTTGAAGAACACGTCGAACTGCAGTTCGCGCCAGGTGTCGAGCTTGTCCGGCACCGTCTCGGCGACCGCCTCGTCGACGAAGCCGATGTTCCGCACGATCTCGAGTCGCTCGGCGAGCGGGATGACCGGGTCGATGCCTTTGACCTGCCGCAGCATCTCGTCGGACACGACGCCGGCGATCAGATAGTCGCACTGGCTCTTGGCGTGCTTGAGGATGTTGAGGTGTCCGATGTGGAACAGATCGAACGCCCCCGCTGCATAGCCGACGCGTCGGGTCACGGGCTTCGCCTTCCGGGTTGAGGTTTCCTCACCTATTCTGTCGAATAAGTGAGAATTTGTCACCCCATCCGCGAAACTCGCTCCGTCCGGCTACGGATGCGTGCTCAGCAGCACCCGTGCGATCCTCTCGGTGAGCGGTTCGATCTGTCCGAGCGATGCCACATACGCCGACCGCCCGCGCCCGTACGGGTCGAGGATGTCCCCCTCCACATACCCGCGCCTGGTCGCCGCCCCGCGGTTCGCGACGGCGGCGCTCGGCCGGTGCGACGCCGCCCACGCCGTCAGCTCCCGGGCGGTGACCGCAGCAGGCTCGGGATGCGCGTCGGCGGCATCCGCGAACTCCGTCAGCGTGAAGGCCCTCCGCACCGTGCCCGGCGCGGCGCCCACCGCCCACTCGCGGTGTTCGCGGGTGGCCGAGAGGATGAGGTCGGCGGAGGAGAGCAGAGCGCGATCCGCCTGCCGGGAGACGAACTGGTCGCTCTCGATGCCCCGCTCGGCGAGGAGTTCGTCCATCGGGGAGGAGATGCCCCATCCGGTCATCGCGTGCGTGCCGGCCGAGCTGACGTCGAAGCGCTCGTCGCCGGCGAGGGCGTGCGCGAGGAGCAGATCGGCGGCGGGGGACCGGCAGATGTTCCCCGTGCAGAGCGTCAGGATGCGGAAGGTCGGTGCTGGCACCAGACCATTCTCGCGGACCGCCGCGATGGATGCGCTTACCACGCGACGCAGGGGCCTTCAGGCTGGCAATCCCCTGAGAGCGGTGGCCCTCTAAGTGGGTCTGTGAGAGCGCTTCACCCCTGTGTTTTCCTCAAGAAAACGTTTGTTGGCCAATCTGAATGGCGCGCTATCTCGCGGATCGCGCCACCCGAATGGGGGGTCGCTGATGGTGAGAGCAATCGTGAGACACGCGGTACTCTTATTGATTTATGTTTCGCGCGGGCGTATCCCGTCTGCTAGCGTGCTCAGCAGCATTTCAGTAGTCGTTGGTCTCACCTACTGTTCCATCCCCACAACGACGAAAGTTTGGACAGACGTATTGATGATTCGTCAGCCTGCCCACCGTAATGAAACCCCCAAAAAGAACCGCAGACTCGGATACGGAATCGCCGCCGGCGCTACCGTCGTGGCTGTTGCGGCCTTCGGGCTGCCCGCGCTTGCAGCGACCGCAGCTCCACTGAGCTACCAGGTCGGTCAGCGCATCGTCGCCGACTCCCTCGACCGCACCCAGCCGAACGGCTGGGGTGCAGCCCAGGTCGGCGGCAGCTACTCGCTCAGCAGCAGCAAGTCGTTCTCCGCCGACGGGAAGACGGGCGTCATGGCGCTCCCCCGCCCGGGTTCGTCTCTCACCGCTGCTCTTCCCGCGGTCAGCGCGAACGATGTGACGGCGTCGACCACGATCGACGTGCCGCGCATCCCGACCAGTGGCAACGGCGTGTACGCCGGTCTGCAGCTGCGCCTCGCAGCAGGGTCGTACTACCAGGCGAACGTGCGCGTCGGCGCCGGAGGGAACCTCACGCTCACGATCGTGCGCGTCAACGGTTCCACCGCCAACCAGACGACGGTCGCACCCGAGGTGCGTGTCGCCACCGGCCTGAAGCCCGGCGCCAGCGTTCAGCTCGAGTTCCAGGCGACGGGCACCAACCCGGTCGCCCTCTCCGCACGTGCCTGGCAGAACGGCGCGGCCAAGCCCAACTGGCAGGCAACCGCATCCGACAGCAGCGCTCAGCGCATCCAGCGCGCGGGCAGCATCGCTGCCTGGTCGTACCTGTCCGGTTCCACGGCCGCACAGAACGTCGCCTTCGACAACTTGAGCGCGAGCACCCTGGTCCCCGTCACCACGACGACCCCGGCTCCCGCCCCGACGAAGCCGCCGACCACGACGCCCGCCCCGGCGCCGACCACTCCGGCCCCGGCTCCGACCACCCCGGCGAAGCCGGTTCCCCCGACGACGCCCACGCAGCCGACCCAGCCCACGCAGCCGGCGCCGTCAGCGGACCCGTCGATCGACACCACCGGGATGCGCGTCGCGGCAGGCGCAGCGGCCATCGGAAGCACGTCGTACGCCGTGCCGGCCAACGCGGTCGTCGTCTCGCCCTCCGGCTCGGACTCCGCGGCGGGCACCGTCGCTGCTCCGTTCCGCACGGTGCAGCGCGCGCTCGACGTGGCACCGTCCGGCGCGACCATCGTGCTCCGCGGTGGCACCTACCACGAGTCGGTGAACGTGCCGTCCGGCAAGGCCATCACCGTGCAGTCGTACCCGAAGGAAGCCGCCTGGTTCGATGGCAGCTCCGTGGTCGGCGGCTGGGCGAAGTCCGGGACGACCTGGGTCGCCTCCGGCTGGAACCACGTCTTCGACGCGAGCCCCACGTACGACCGTGGAGCATCCGACGGTACGGCAGCGGGCTGGCAGTGGCTGAACCCCGCATACCCGATGGCCGCGCATCCCGACCAGCTGTTCGTCGGCGGGGTCGCGCAGACGCAGGTCTCCAGCCGCGCCGCCGTCAAGCCGGGCACGTTCTTCTACGACACGGGAGCCAAGGCACTCGTGATGGGGTCCGACCCGACCGGCAAGGAGGTCCGCGCGAGCGACCTGCAGAAGGCCATCTCGGTCGGCAGCACCGGCTTCACCCTGAAGGGTGTCGGCGTGCGCCGCTACGCCCCGTCTGTCCCTGACATGGGCACGGTCACCGACTACAAGGGCGGCGCGACGTTCGAGAACGTCTCGTTCCTCGACAACGCCACCACCGGGGTGTCGGTCGGCGGCTCCGGCAACACCTTCCGCCAGGTGACGGCGGCCCGCAACGGCCTGCTCGGCATCCACGCGAACAACTCGGACAACCTCAAACTGACGGGTGTGCTCGCGGCCAACGACAACAGCGAGAACTTCAACACATCGCCCGTCAGCGGCGGCGTGAAGATCACCCGGTCGCGCGGGGTCGACGTCCGGTCGAGCGCGTTCCTCAACAACGCCAGCCACGGCCTGTGGTTCGACGAGTCGGTGTACGGGATGACCGTCGCGGGCAACGACTCGCTCAACAATGTCGGCAACGGCATCGTCATCGAGATCTCGGCTACGGCCAACCTCGTCGACAACGTGGTGTCCGGCAACCAGAAGTCCGGCATCAAGCTGAACGACGTGAGCAACGCGCAGGTCTGGAACAACACCATCTCGAACAACGTGCGCAACCTGGACATCACCCAGGACTCGCGCCGTGGGGCGAACGCGTCCGACGCCGGTCACGACCAGCGCCAGGCCTTCCCCGACCCGACGATGACCTGGATCACCGGCCCGATCTCGATCAGCAACAACGTGATCTCCGGTGGCTCGGGCAACTGCCTGCTCTGCGTCGAGGACTACTCGCACCAGTTCTCTGCGGCCCAGATGAAGATCACGGCGGACCACAACCTGTACCGCCGCCCGTCGGCGAGCGCGCCGTCGTGGGCAGTGATCTGGTCCCGTGGGGCCGGTGACCCGGCGATCTACCCGACCTTCTCCGCCTTCACCGCGGCGACCGGTCAGGATGCGCACAGTGTGCTCCAGGAGGGCGCGGCGTCCGCGGCGCCCACCCAGCTCACCGGCATCGCCGCGGCGCTCACCAGTGTGCCGACCGGTATCCCGGCCGCGCTCGCCTCTCTGGCGGGCAAGCCTGCAGGAAGCGTCCACCTCGGGGCCTGGTAGCCCGGAGCTCCCACCCCGCAGCACTCGAGCCCAGGGTTCTTCGCCTCACGACATGGTCGTCAGGCGGGAGCCCTGGGCTCGCTGTTGTTGCGTGCGTTTCAGACCGGGGCGGGCACGTCGGCCAGCTCGGCGCGACGGCGGCGCAGATCGCGGGAAACGAACCAGAGGTTCGGGATCACCTGGCACAGCAGCACGCTGACCGCGGAGCCGACGATCGGCCCTCCGGCGCCGATCACTCCGATCAGCCACCAGGAGAGGCCGAGGTTCAGCGGGATGCTCGCGAGGATCGGCCAGACCTGGAAGGTGAGGCCGCGCTGGTCGGTCATGTACATCCCGACCGGGTACTTGGCCGCCTGCAGCGCGACGAACACGACGAAGCCGCCGATCAGCCACGGGTCGAGCGTGAGCGCGTCGCCGGCGATGAACTTCGTGAGCCAGGGCGCGAGCACGGCGAGGGCCAGCCCGATGGCGAGGCCGCCCGCGAGGAACCAGATCGTCGGCTTGAGCGGGGACTCGACCCTGCGCTCCGAGCGGGCGCGCGCGTAGATCGGCCAGAGCGCGACGCCGGCCGCGGCGATCGTCTGCACGGCGAGGCCGAACAGCTGGGAGGCGAGGTTGTACTGCGCGAGTTCTGTCCCGGTCGTCAGGTGGCTGAGCAGCAGCCGGTCCGTCTGCATCGCGATCGGCAGCGCGACCATCTGTACGAGCATCGGCCAGGCGACGCCGATGGCGGGCACGCCGGGGTAGCGGCGGGGGAACGGCACCTCGCGCAGCGCGGCTCCGACCTGTGGCTTGATCATCCTGGCCGCCACCAGCAGGCAGATCAGCGACGCCAGCCCGTTGGCGATGTAGGAGAGGATCGCGATGAAGCTCCCCGCGGGCGCTGACAGCGCCACCAGCGTCGCGATGCCGAGGAACATCGCGGGCGCGACCACGGCCTGACTCGCCACCTGGGTGCTCGTCTTGCCCAGCCCGACCAGGATGCGCGAACCGACGCTCAGCGGAAGCACCAGCCCGAACGTGCCGAGGCAGAGCATCGCCGCAAGGCTGCCGCCGTCCGGGAGCAGTCCCTGGCCGAGCAGCAGCGGCCACCAGCCGAGCAGCGAGATGACGATGCCGATCCCGATGATCGTGGCGCCGGACAGCAACAGGATGCGGAACGCCGTCGTCAGCGTGCGCCGCACCACGGGGTCGCTGCGCGGGTCGGAGGAGCCGGCGACCGCGTTGATCGCGACGGCGGCGATACCGAGGTCCGCGAACGGCAGCAGGGCGGGGAGCGCGGCGAGCAGCCCGTACTGGGCGTACGCGTCGGTGCCGAAGTTCTGGATGATGAGGCGGCTGTTGACGATGCCGATGATGCCGGAGACGCCCATCACGAGCACCTTCATGACGGCCGTCGATCCGACCGACTTGAGCATCCCTGTGCCTGCGGCCCTCGCGTGGCTCATCGGGCCACCGGATGCGCAGGGTCGTCGAACAGCAGGCGTCCCGCCGCGATCCGCCCGTCGACGGCGGGCAGCGTGGCGAGGATGTCGGCCTTGGCACGATCGGCGTCGACGGCGGCGGCGATCGCCCCGGCGATGCGCGCGGCGCTCGCGTCGGACGGGAGCACCCTGTGCCGCTTCTCGCGCAGCCAGTCCGCGATGCCGGTCTCGTCGGTCGTCACGATCTCGCAGCCGTGCGCGAGCGCTTCGACGATGGGCAGGCCGACCTGTTCGCGCCAGCCGGGCATCCTGCGCGACGGGAGCACCAGGGCGTGCGCGGTGCGGAGGTGCGCGTGGATCTCGGAGCGGGGAGGGTCGATGTGGAGGGTGATCGTCGGGTCCGCGGCCGCTGCGGCGCGGGCGTCGTCGAGCTGGCTGCCGGTGCCGAGGAGGGTGAGCCGCGCATCCGGCCTGCTCTCCCGGACGAGCGGCCAGGCGGCGAGCACGTCGCTGAAGCCTTTGCGCGCTCCGAAGTTGCCGAGGAAGACGACGCTGTTCCTGTCGCCGTTCCCGCTGTCCGAGTTGCCCGCGTCGCTCGCGTCGCCGACGCACGGGCACGGGCTCGGCAGCGCCTCGACGGTGGAGTGCCGCCGCGGCTGCGTGCGGAACGACTGCGCGTAGAGCCCGTGCGCCCCTGCCGTGCCGAACACCGCGTTGTCGACCCTGCGCCAGACGTACTCGGCCAGGAGGCGTTCGATGCCGCGGCGCACGCGGGTCTTGAAGCGGGGAGGGGTGGTCGCGAACGGGTCGAGGTTCTCGATGGCATACGTGGCGACGGTCACGCGGCGGCCGCCGACGATGCGGCGGAGGCCGATGGCGAAGAGGGTGACCGCGGTGCGGGGCAGCGCATCCAGGTAGAGCGGTTCGTTGATCTCGAGGTGGGTGATCCTGCTGGTGAGGGCGAGGCGCGCTGCGGCGATGGTGCCCGCCTGGGCGAGCTCGAGGCCGTCCGTGAGGTCTTCGTCGAAGTCGTAGCGTTTGCTGCGGAAGACGATGGCAGCAGGCTCCAGCTCGCGCGCCCGCTCCAGGTGCACGCTGCGCACTTGGTCGTAGAGCCGCACGCGGGGGTGCTGCAGGCTGGTTGCGGTGGCCATCTCGTCGAACGTCCTTCGGCCGGCGAGGGTCGGTTCGCTGGCTCTGTCGAACGAGCTTAGGACGAATCCGGATCAATAACGAGCATTTCTCATCAAATGTCCCCTGCTTGTGGGGGACGCATCCCGGTGGGCCTATTGTGGGTGGCACCATGACAGCCGCAGAGCGAATCGTCGTGCAGCAGTCGTTCCCCGACCCGCGGCCGACCACGAACCCGTACATCATCATGCTGCGCGACAGTCTGCGCTCGACCCCCGACCTCGAACTGCGCACGTTCTCCTGGAAGAAGGCGCTGCTCGGCCGGTACGACGTGTTCCACGCGCACTGGCCGGAGATCCTCGTCGCGGGCCAGAGCAAGCCGAAGGCGCTCGTCCGGCAGGCGCTGTTCGTGCTGCTGATGTGGAAGCTCGCGCTCACGAAGACGCCCATCGTCCGGACGACCCACAACCTTCACCTGCCCACCGGCATCTCCCGCCGCGAGCACGCCCTGCTGCGCTGGTTCGACAACAGGACCACCCTGCGCATCCGGCTGAACCCGACCACCGAGTTCGCGCCGGGCGTGGAGTACGCGACCATCCTGCACGGCCACTATCGAGACTGGTTCGCCGCATACGCGAAGAGCTCCCCGCAGCAGGGGCGGGTCGGTTACTTCGGGCTGATCCGCCGCTACAAGGGCGTCGAAGAACTGCTGGATGTGTTCGGCGCCGTGCCGGGGGACAACCTCCGGCTCGAGGTCGCAGGCAAGCCGTCCAGCGACGAACTCGCCACCTCCGTCCTGGAACGGGCGGAGCGCGACCACCGCGTCGACGTCACCCTCGCGTTCCTGCACGACGCCGAGATCGTCGAGCTGGTGTCGCGGGCGGCGCTGATCGCTCTGCCGTACCGCGAGATGCACAACTCCGGAGGCGCCCTCACGGCGCTGTCGCTCGACCGGCCGATCCTGGTGCCGGACAACCCGACGACGGCGGCGCTTGCCGAGGAGGTCGGCCAGGCGTGGGTGCACAGGTACACCGGGGCGCTGACACCGGATGCGCTGGCCGCCGCCATCGC
Organism: Leifsonia araucanica; assembly: GCF_051161895.1. NCBI lineage: Bacteria > Bacillati > Actinomycetota > Actinomycetes > Micrococcales > Microbacteriaceae > Leifsonia > Leifsonia araucanica. Next base: position 2,232,585 of record NZ_JBMBTW010000002.1, on the reverse strand, counting down.
GGACGTCGCGGAGACGCCGCCGGCCGGCAGGCCGGACCTGAGCGCGCGCGACTGGGCGAAGGCGGGCGAGCAGCACGCGGACGCCTACCGTCAGGCGATCGCCCTGGCGGGCAGCAGGGCGGCGAGGCGACGCTCGGTCAGTGCGTGAAGCGGGCCTCGCGCACGAGCCTGCCGGTCGCTGCGACCTCACCGAGTGACCGCAGGCTCAGCCCCTTGTCCGCGTAACCCGCGGCGACGGCCGACACCAATCGCCCCTTGTCGAGCTCGGGCGCCGGCCCGTCGTCGACCCCGTCGACCGCGTCGGCGAACCCGTCGTGCCCGAGGATGATCGCGCCGCGCTCGCCCTGCACGGCGAGCCGCAGCCGTTCCTCGGTCGATGTCGTCCGCCAGTCGGCGAGCGTCGGCCCCCACAGCACGGGCGTCATCCCGGCGGCTCTGGTCGCCCGCCAGACGCGCATGTTCTGCGCGCCGTACGGCGGCCGGAACCAGCGCACGGGGACGCCCGCCGCGTCTTCGAGCTCGGAGCGGCTGTCGCGCATCCTGGAGCGGATGCTGTCCGGCGGGAGGGTGGTGAGGCGCTGGTGGTCCGGCCCGTGGAGGGCGATCTCGTGACCGGCGGCCACCACGTCGCGCAGCAGCGCGGGCGCACGGCGGACGCGGGTGAGCAGCACGAAGAACGTGGCCGTCGCTCCGGCGTCGCCGAGCGCGGAGAGCACCTTCTGCGTGTCGCCGTCGACCGGCCCGTCGTCGAAGGTGAGCGCGACGAGCGGCGCATCCGTCCGCACCCGCATCACGGAGCCGACCGGCGCGCCGACGCGGCGCACGGCCGTGACGGCGCCGTTGCGCAGCCTGTGCAGCGCGCTCATGCCGCGGCCTCCGTGCGCGCGTACTCCTGGTAGACGCCGCCGAACGCTCCCCAGATCATCCCGAGTCCCCGGTATGCCGCCCGCGAACCGCGGGCCTGGTGCCGCAGGGAGCCCGTCACGATCCCGAGCGCGACCCTCAGCACCCCGCCGACGACCCTGGCCGCGCCGCCGACCACCGCCCACAGCCGCGCGGCGAGCATCCCGCCCGCGCCCTCGGCGAGCCGCAGCCGCACCACGGCCGCCGAGTTGCCGTGACTCCACGCGCGCCGCAGCACCCACCGCCTGTTCTGCCGCGCGGGAGGGACGAGGTCGGTGATCACGGACTCGTTGCACCACACCATCCGGAACCCGGCGTGGTGCAGCTGGCGGCTGAACAGGGTGTCCTCTCCGCCGCTCAGTCCGAGGTCGACGGCGAACCGCACGGCGCTGCTGCGCACCTGGTCGAGGTCGAGCAGCAGGTTGCCCGCTGCGGCGACGTCGATGTCCGTCCCCGTCGGCAGCGAACGCCGGGTGAAGAAGTCGCCGGCCTTCAGCCACGGGTCGAGCGGCCGCTCGAACGCCGCGACCACCCTCCCGGCCACCGCGGCGGCCTCCGACGCCTCCCACACCCGCACCAGCTGGGCCAGCCAGCCGGGATGCGGCCGCTCGTCGTCGTCGATGAACGCCAGCAGCCGCGACCCGGACGCCTCGTCGATGGCCCGGTTGCGCACGGCGGCGATCCCGGGGTGCGGCTCGACGACGTACCGCACGCCCTCCACCGCGGACGCCGCCGCCCTGCCGCTTCCCTCCGGGTCGTTGTCGACGGCGAGCACCTCGACGGTGTAATCGCTGTCGTCCTCCGCTTCGAGAGCGCGTCCGTGCGCGACGAGGGCGGGCAGCAGCTCGCGCAGGTCGTCAGGGCGGTGGTATGTGGGCACCGCGATCGTCAGGTTCGGCACAGGGACAACCTATCCACAGTCGGCCGCGTTCGTCTGCCCCGGGCCGGGCAGCACCCCCGTGATACCATCCGCGGATGGTCGGACAGCTCGCGGTCGTCGTTGTGAACTACGGCTCGTCGTCCCTGCTGCGCGCCAACCTCGTCCCGCTCGCCGACGCCATGCCCGAAGCGCGTTTCGTCGTGGTGGACAACTTCTCCGATGCCGGCGAACGCGCCGCCGTCGTCGCTCTCGGCGCCGAGCGCGGCTGGCTGATCGTCACGCCGGAGGGCAACCTCGGTTTCGGGCTCGGGATGAACGCGGGCGTCGATGCCGCGCGCGCGGCCGGTGCGAGCAGTTTCCTGCTGCTGAACCCGGATGCGACCATCGCGCGGGATGCGGTGGAGACGCTCGCCGCCGCCGTCGCCGCCGAGCCGCTTGCCCTGCTGGCCCCGCGCATCCTGCGGCCGGACGGGTCCGTCTGGTTCGACGGGTCCGACCTGGATCTCGGTGACGGGCGGATCACCGCGACGCGCAAGCGGGCCGTCGCCGACGATCCGCGCCTCGAGCAGTGGCTGTCCGGTGCCTGCCTGATGGTGTCCGCCGAGCTGTGGGATCGCATCGGCGGGTTCGGCGACGGGTACTTCCTGTACTGGGAGGACGTGGAGCTGTCCTATCGGGCGCGCAGGGCGGGGGCGAGCGTCCGGGTGGTGGATGCGGCGGTCGCCGTGCACGCGGAGGGCGGCACCCAGGGCGACGGGCTGGAGAGCGCCGGCGCCGCGAAGTCCGAGGGGTACTACTACTTCAACATCCGCAACCGGCTGGTGTTCGCGTCGCGGAATCTGGATGCGGCGACCGTGCGGAGGTGGAGGAGGGCGAGCCTCCCCATCGCGTGGGAGGTGTTGCTGCAGGGCGGGCGGCGCCAGTTCGCGCACCCGGTCGCTCCGCTCCGGGCGGCGTTCACCGGTGTCAGGGACGGGTTGCGGGCGTCCCGAAAGAAGTGAGAAACACTCGCCCCCCGAAGAAGGGGGCATTCAATGAGGATTTCTCGGATTAGACTGGCGGGGCAACAGCAGCCCGACGCTGAAGCGATCCTTTCCACCCGTGGTGTGCCCCGACTCGGTCCAGTCGGAGCGCGGACCGTGCCGACGTCGGCGAACCGACGGCCGGAGACGGCCAGACACGACGGGGAGCGGAAATCCGATGGGCGCAGGGGGAAAGCAACTCAGCATCGCACTGGTCGGGACGCGTGGCGTCCCGGCTCGGTACGGCGGGTTCGAGACGTGCGTCGAAGAGGTCGGAAGCCGGCTCGCCGACCGCGGCCACAGCGTCCGGGTCTATTGCCGTCGTGTGGAGACCGCCGACGGCGCAGAGCCGCAGGAGGAGCCGGCGAGCTACAAGGGCATGACCCTCGTGCACCAGGGCGCCATGCGGCGCAGGTCGCTCGAAACCCTCAGTCACACCGGACTCTCGGTCGGCCACCTGCTCACCCACCGGACAGACGCCGCGATCGTCTTCAACGCGGCCAACTCGCTGTACCTGCCGATGCTGCGTGCTGCGCGCATCCCGGTCGCGACCCACGTCGACGGACTGGAGTGGCAGCGCGCCAAGTGGGGTGCGATGGGCAGGCGGTACTACCGCTTCGCCGAGTCCGCCGCCGTCCGCTGGTCGGATGCGCTGATCGCCGACGCGCAGGGCATCGCCGACTACTACACCACCGAGTTCGCGGCGGGCACGAGGCTGATCGCCTACGGAGCGCCGACCGTCGCGGGAGCCACCCACCGCCTCGGCGAACTGGGCCTCGCACCGCACGGCTATCACCTCGTCGTGGCTCGCTTCGAGCCGGAGAACCACGTCGACACCATCGTGGACGGTTACCGGAGGAGCGACGCGAAGCTGCCGCTCGTCGTCGTCGGCTCCGCACCGTACGCCGAGGAGTACACGCGCAGGGTGCGCGCCCTCGCGGACGACCGGGTGCGCTTCCTCGGCGGGGTCTGGGACCAGGAGCTGCTCGATCAGCTCTACGCGTCGGCATACACCTACCTGCACGGCCACTCGGTCGGCGGAACGAACCCGTCGCTGCTCAGGGCCGTCGGGGCCGGCACGCCGACCATCGCGTACGACGTCCCGTTCAACAGCGAGGTCCTCGGCGACGCAGGCCTCTACTTCTCTGCCGCCTCCGACCTCTCCGGCACCATCGGCTTCGCAGAGGCGGCCGTCGAGCAGCACGCCGCGCGCAGCACGGCCACCCGCGAGCGCGCGAAGCGCTACGACTGGGATGCGGTCGCCGACGCATACGAAGCACTCTGCAGTGACCTCGTGGAGCGCAGGGCGGTCAAGCCGAAGCGTCCCGTGTTCGGGCAGCGCGTGAACGGGCAGAGCAGACTGGCCTCCGTGGCCGTCCCGGCAGAGCGGACCAGCTGATGAGCGCCGGATCGGCAGAAGCGGCGGCAGCGGGCGCCGCTCGCGAGAGCTACCTCGACGTGGTGCACCGCCTGGCGGCGGCGCAGAAGCCGGCAGCCAGGAGTGCGCCGGCATACTCCCGCTACGTCAACCGCCGCATCGGCCGCTACCTCGCCGCGTGGGCGTACCGCGCAGGACTCACCCCGAACGCCGTCACCGCCATCAGCGCCGTCTGGACGTTCGCGGCCATCGCCATCCTCGTCGTCTTCCCTCCGTCCTGGTGGGCCGGGATCACCGTCGCCGTGCTGCTGCTCGTCGGCTACGCGTTCGACAGCGCTGACGGACAGGTCTCCCGGCTCACCGGACTCAGCAGTCCGGCGGGCGAATGGCTCGATCACATGGTCGACGCGACCAAGGTGGTCACCATGCCGCTGGCGCTCGCCGTCGGCTTCTGGCTGCACGGCTCCGCGCCGACCTGGTGGCTGCTCATCCCCGTGGCGTTCTCGATCGTCTCGTCCGTGCTGTTCTTCGGCATGATCCTGACCGAGCAGCTCCGCCGGCAGCGCGGGCGCGCATCCATCGCCGCCGACGCCCCAGGACGCCCGTCATGGATGCGCGCCATCGCGGTCCTGCCGATGGACTACGGCGTGCTCTGCCTCTCGTTCGTGCTCCTCGGCGCACTGCCGCTGTTCCTGGTGGTGTACACCCTGCTCTTCGCGGCCACGACCGCGTTCCTCCTGCTGGCGGCTGCCAGCTGGTTCCGGGAGCTGCGCGCCCCGGCCACCCCCGACCAGCACCTGGCAACCGACCAACGCCAGAGCACCGAAGAAGGACGATCATGACCGACGCAACAGAGGCCACCAGAGGCCCGGACCACCACGTCCGCAACCGCATCACGCTCATCGTCGTCGGCAGTGTCGCCGTCGCAGCGGTGGCAGCCGGCCTCATCGTCGCCGGCATCCACGGCGCACAGCCGGGCGGCCCAGTGCCGAACGCGCTGCAGCCGGTGGCGACGCAGCAGGCCGCACCGTCCGACACCCCGGCGACCGGCGGGTCGAACAGCACAGCGACGCCCGCGCCGGGCGGCACGAAGAGCGAGGCTCCCGCTGCCCGCAGCGACGAGGTCAAGTACGGCCAGAAGGTCGCAGAGACGGTGAGCACCAAGCAGAAGGCGAAGACGCCGGCCGGTCTCACCGCCGCCGTCACGAAGCTGGAGGCGTACACCGCCACCGCATCCCGTGCAGGCGAGGTCAGCGGACCGTCGGTGAAGGCGACGATCACGCTCACGAACAACACGGGCGCTGCCGTGCCGCTCACCGCGGTCACCGTCAACGGATACTACGGAGACGACGCGACGCCGGCGGCCAGGGTCGACAGTGACAAGGCCACGAAGCCGTTCGGCTCCGAACTCGCGCCCGGCGCGACGGCGACGGCCACCTACGTCTTCACCGTGCCGGACGACGCGAAGACGGTCACCGTCACCCTCGCCGACGCCGCGGGCGCCAAGCTCGTGGTGTTCACCGGAGCGCGCTGAGCGTCAACCGATCACCAGCAAATTCAGGTCGGAAACGCGGACACGACGCGTCAGCCCTCGCTGGCGCTTCCGCACGTACGGAGGGCGCCAGCGACTCGCCGACCGAAAGTCCGCTCAAACGGACTTTCGGCGCCGGCCCGCCGCAATCTCCGCGCGAGCGGAGCCGCACCCGCCGACTACTTGTGGGTGGGCACCGACTCCGACGACTCTGCGGAGTCGGCGTCGTCCGGCGCCGCTGCTGTGCCGGCGGCGGTGGACGATGCACGGGTCGGCAGGCCGAAGCGACGCTGCGGCTGCTTGGCCGCCGGGTAGTACACGTCCCTGTTCTTCTGCGCGCTGACCCGGTTGAGCACGATGCCCAGCACCGTGACGCCCGACTTCTCCAGGGAGTCCATCGTCTGGGTGAGCTGCTGGCGACGGACGTGCGTGCGGTCGACGACCACGATCGCTCCGCCCACCTGGCGGGCGAGGATCGCGGCGTCTGCCACCGCGATGAGCGGGGCCGTGTCGATCACGACCACGTCGTAGTCGGCGACCAGGCGGCCGAGCAGTTCGGTCATCGCCCGCGACGAGAGGAGCTCGCTCGGGTTCGGCGGGATCGGACCGGAGGTGAGCACGTCCAGGCTGCCCTCGCCCCAGCGCTGCACGACGTCGGAGAACTCCGCCCGGCCGGCGAGCACGGAGGTGAGGCCGGCGTCTCCGACCAGTCCGGAGTAGTTGGCGACCATCGGGCGGCGCAGGTCCGCGTCGATGAGCAGGGCGCGCTGGCCGGTCTCCGCGAGGGCGAGCGCCAGGTTGGTGGCGATCATCGACTTGCCCTCAGCGGGGATGGACGAGGTGACCACGATGCCCCGCGAGGGGGAGCCCAGCGTGACGAACTCCAGGTTCGACCGCAGCTGCCGATAGTTCTCCGCCGAGTTGGACAGCGGCTCGACGGCGAGAACGGGACGCGGATGCTTGCCCCGCTCTTTCTGAATGGAGCCGAGCAGCGGAGCCTGGGTGACCGCGGCCGCGATCTCTGCGCTGTGCACGCGCGTGTCGAGCGTGGCCCTGAGCACCAGGATCAGCACGCCGACGATGAGGCCGAGCAGCAGCCCGGTGACCACGTTGAGGCGGGTGTTCGGCGATGACGGGTCTTTCGGCTCGCTCGCGTTCTCGATCACCCGGACGGACACCGTGGTCTGCCCCTCAGCGTTCTTCGGCGCGATCTGCTCGACCGTCTTGCTGAGGCTGGCGGCGACCGCGTTCGCGATCTTCGCGGCCTGCGCGGGGTCGGGGTCCGTCACCGCGAGTTCCAGGATGACCGTGTTCTGCGGGGTGCTGACGGCGATGGCGTCCGCGAGGCCCTTGGCGGTCACATCCAGGTCGAGGTCGTCGACCACCGGCTGGAGCACGACGGGCGACTCCGCCAGCTGGGCGAAGGACAGCATCTGGTTCTGGGTGTACGTCGAACCCTGGCTGAGGTCGCTGGCCGACCCGCCGAAGTTCAGCGAGAAGTAGAGACCGGAGGTGGCCGTGTACACCGGCTTCGCGATCTGTGACAGACCGAAACCGGCGAGGCCGCCGACGATGGTCGCGATCACGATCACGTACCAGAACCGCCGGAATGCGGTGAGGTACTGGTGCGTGTTCATGGACGGGCCTCCCAGGGAGTCGGATGTGATGGCAGGCGCCGCTCGCTCGCCGGGCAGCGAGCGGTGGATCGCTCGGGTGTCTGGCGGACGGGGGACGCGGTCGGGCGTCGTTGAAGGCATTCTAGGCGGCGCTCCTCACCGGAGGACGCGCGTCGGTGCGAGTGTGACGCGGGTGCTCCTGCGAGTGGCCGTCCAGCATGACTCCCGCGGAATTGAGGGGGAGCAGCTGCGTCGTCGCTGCGAGTCCGGCGACGAACCACACGAAGATCGAGTACTGGGTGATGAGGGCCACCGTCGCGAAGGCGGGGATCTGGGCGACCAGCGCGATCGTCGCCGGGCTTGCCTTGCGCCTGACCAGCAGGATGATGCCGCCGGCGAGAGCGACCAGGATGCCCAGCAGCACGATCACGCCATTGGTGAGCCCGGTCAGGATGAGCTGGCTGTCGATCGAGCGGAAGTCCCCGAAGTAGAGGTTGCCCGCCGAGTTCTTCTCGGCGGACGTCGCGACGCCGATCGGGTTCATCGTGCCGATCAGCGAGAGCAGGTCTCCCCGGTAGTTCGCGCTGTCGCTCGCCTCGGAGCCGGCGTCGTCGAACACCGCGGCGACCAGCGGGAACAGCACGGCGGAGACGGCGAGCATCACGGCGACGAGCACGATCCTCGCCTTCCTGGTGATCGCGTCGCGCATGAACAGGATGCTCAGTACGAGCCCGAGCAGTGCGCAGATCATCCCGATCCTGCTGAAGGTGAACACGGTCCCGACCAGCATCAGCAGCACCATGCCGGCACGCACCCAGAGCCGGAACGGCGCGGCCAGCGTGAGCGGAACGGCCAGAGCCAGGCTGGACCCGAGCGCGATGGAGTGGCCGAACGCCCCCTCGGCGCGCGGGACGCCGCCGCGCTCCTGGATGCTGCCCCAGATCGTGTAGAGCGAGTTGCCGGCGTGGATCTCCACGAACGGGTTCCAGTGCGTCAGCCCCTCGATGACGGCGAGGAGGGCGACGACGGTGAAGACGATGGCGATGGCGGCGTGCAGCCAGCGCGCATCCACCTTCAGCGGAGCGAACCGGCCGACCAGATAGGCGATGACGTAGTAGGTGACGATGCTGAACAGCGCGCTGACGGCGATGGATGCGCTGCCCGTGTAGAGCGAGCACACCGCGGCGACCACCACAAGCACCACCAGCCCGTCCACCCAGCTGAGCCGCAGGCGCGGGATGGGCAGAAGGGCGGCGAGCACGAGGAGCCCGGCAGCCGTCGCGGGAGGGAGGTAGTAGTTGCCGTTGAAGCCGACGTTGACGCCCAGCCAGATCGGCACGAAGGCGAGCACGCAGATCCAGACGCAGACGGCGAGCCTGGGCGAGCGGCGGAGCACGAGGAAGCCGACGAAGGCGACCACCAGCGCGAGCGCCAGCAGGAGCGACCTGTCCACGACCGGACCGGTCAGCGCCGCCATGTGAAACATCCTCATCACCCCCTTCCGCCCATGTTAAGCCAGCGGGCGCCGCAGCGCCCGTTCGAGTTCGCGAGCGCCGGTCGTCAGCGCGTGCGAGCGTTGCCGCGCACGATCGCGGCGATCCTGCGGCGGTAGGCGTCCGGGCTGTGCCGGCGTTCGGCCGCCTCGGCGTCCGAACCGACGTTCGCCCTGGTGTCTTCCCAGTCCGCGATGGTTCCGACCAGGGCGTCCGCCAGCGAGTCCGAGCTGCCGGGGACGACGGTGGTGGCCGTCGCGTATCCCGCCGTCGCCTCGAGGAGACCGCTCGTGGCGCTCGCGATGACCGGACGGCCGCTCAGGATGGCTTCGACGGCGGTGTTGCCGAACGGCTCGTCGGCGCGCGACGGCACGAGGACGACGTCGCCGCCGTGCACGTACTCCCACACCGACGGCTGGAACCCGCGGAAGCTGACCCTGTCGCCGAGCTTCTTCTTCTCGACCTGCTCGCGCAGTGCCGTCTCGTACCATTCGTAGCCGGGGAACACCGCTCCGACGAGGTCGAGCGTCGCCGGCACGCCGCGACGGTCGAGCTCGGCGATCGCGTCGATGGCGACATCGACGCCCTTGCGGGGAGAGAGCCTGCCGATGTACGTCACCCGCAGGTCGCCGTCGATGCTCGCCCGCACGGGCGTGCGCTCCGGCGGGCCGGGGACGGCGTTGTACACGACCTCCGCGCGGCGCTCCAGCGACGGGAACGACCCGCCGAGCACGCCGACGCTGAACCTGCTGTTGGCCACGATGGTGTTCGCGAGCAGCAGCGGCAGCGCCAGGATGCGCCGGAGCAGAGGGGAGGCGGAGCTCTCGCCCTCGTGCACGTGACAGAGCACGGGCACGAGGGCGAGGCGTCCGAGTCCGATCCAGAGGGGCACGGTGACCGTGTTCACGTAGACGAGGGCCGGACGCTCCTGGCGGAGCATCCGCATCCCGTCGACGAGGCCGCGGACGGCCGTGCCGACGAACCGCACGAAGCCGAGGGGGCGGAGGGCGCTCTTGCGCACCACGGGTGCCGCGCACCTCCTGACCCTCGCCCCGCGGGCGACGACTTCGGGCAGCAGCGGGCCGTCGTCCGGCACCGTCACCACCACATCCCAGCCGTCGTCCACGAGGGCGGTGACGCTCTCGAGGAGCACCCGGTCGGAGCCGTACAGCTCCGAGCTCGGGTGCGCCACGAGAACCGTGCGCCGCGTGCGGTTCATCCGGTCGTTCACTGTGCGGGCACCACCACGAAGTCATCGAAACGGGTGGTGACCGGGATGTCGGTCGCCGTTCCGGAGACGTAGGTGCGGAGTCCGGTGAACCCGGCGGCCTGGAGGGCTGCCGTCGCATCCGTGGAGGTCAGCTGCCAGGCAGCGGGCTCCGTGGTGGACGCGGACCACACCTTGGCCCTGATCGTAGTCGGCGACGTGCCGAACACCTGCAGGTGGATCTTCAGCTTGTCACCGGCGGCAACCGTCAGGTTGGGGACGTTGAGCGCGGACAGGGTCGTCGAACCCTGCATCAGCTGGAGCTGCACGGCACCGGTCGACTTGACCCATGCCCTGGCCTCGTAGTCGTTCGTGCCGATCATGCGGCCGATCGCCGAGTAGTAGATGCCGCCACCGGTCGCCGCCTTGTCGGCGGAGACCGTGACCGTCACATCGGCACTCGTCTGGGTGACCGTGGTCAGCGTCGCCGTCTTCGTCGTCCCGGCGGCTGCGACCTGCTGGCCGACGCCGTTCGCGACGTTGAAGCTGGTGGCGCCGCCCGAGAGCGTCCACGCCCCACCCTTGTCCGCCGTTCCCCAGCCGTTCGCCACGGAGCGTTCGAACGCATCCTGGGCGAGGGCGTTGGGGGCCGGGTTGGTCGCGGTCACCGCGCGGGTGGTGGTGGCCGTGCCTCCCCGGTTGTCCGTCACGGTCAGGGTGATCGTGTACGGGCCGGCTGCAGCGAAGGTGTGCGTCGTGGTCGCTCCGGTTCCCGTCGCTCCGTCTCCGAAGTTCCAGGCGTACGAGGCGATCGTGCCGTCCGGGTCTGCCGAGGCCGAACCGTTGACCGAGACCCCGAGGTTCGTGACCGTTGCGGTGAACGACGCGGTCGGGAGCTGGTTCGGCGGGACGGTCGTGGTGACCTGGTGCGAGACCGAGGTCGACAGACCCTGGTTGTCCGTCACCGTGAGGGTCACCGTGAACGTGTCGCCGGTGGCGTACGTGTGGGTGGCCGTCGCTCCGGTTCCCGTCGCTCCGTCTCCGAAGTCCCAGGCGTACGAGGCGATGGTGCCGTCCGGGTCGTTCGAGGTCGAGCCGTCGAACGATGCGCCGAGGTTCGTCACCGAGGAGGTGAACGCTGCCACGGGCGGCTGGTTCGGCGGTGCGGCCTGAACGGCGACACCCTTGGTGATGCTCGCGGTCGCGCCCTTGTCGTCGGTCACCGTCAGCTTCACGGGGTATGTGCCCGTGTCGGAGAAGGTGTGCGTCGCCGTCGCTCCGGTCGCTGTCGCTCCGTCACCGAAGTCCCAGGCGTACGAGGCGATGGTGCCGTCCGGGTCTGACGAACCGGATGCGTCGAAGCTCGCGTCGAGGAACGTCGCCGAGGAGGTGAACGCTGCCACCGGCGGCTGGTTCGGCGGTGCGGCCTGGACGGCCACGACCTTCGTCACGGTGCCTGTCCCACCCTGGTTGTCCGTCACGGTCAGCTTCACGGGGTAGCTGCCGCTCTGGAGGAAGGTGTGGGTGGCCGTGGCTCCGGTGGCGGTGTCACCGTCTCCGAAGTCCCAGGCGTACGAGGCGATCGTGCCGTCCGGGTCCGTGGATGCCGTGCCGTCGAAGCTCGCGTCGAGGAACGTCGCAGAGGACGTGAACGACGCGGTCGGCAGCTGGTTCGGCAGGGTGCCGGACGTTCCGAGCGAGTAGTGGTTCGCCACATCCTGAGCGCTCAGCACGCTCGGGTAGACGGCAGCCTCGTCCAGCGTCCCGCTGAAGTACGGTCCGGTGGAGCCCCAGGTGTTGTCACCGCCGATGCGCCAGTATCCGCTGTATGCCTGCGCCTGCGTCTGCGGGTTGGTGCCGACGAGCTGACCGTCGACGTAGAGGGCCATGCCGTTCGGCCCCTGCGACGCCACCGCCTGGTGCCACTGGTTGTTGTTCAGCGGGTTGGGCGATGTGATGGTGTTGGCCTGACCGGTCCAGACGCCGAACACGATGCGGCCGTCGTCCTGCATGTAGACGTGGCGGTCGTAGTTGCTCGACAGGCCGGTCTGCTGGTCGCCGAAGCCGATCAGCTTTCCGCCCTTGGTGGTGGTCGTCTTGAACCAGATCTCCTCGGTGTACACCGAGGGGTTGGCGAACTGCTGGTTGCTCGTCACGATGCCGCCGGACGATCCGGAGTTGTTCGTGTTGAACCGCACGGCCTTGTCAGCCGTGCCTGGCAGGACGCCGCTCTGGTTCTTGGTGGTCGCGGTGCCGGAGTACGTGCCGTTGTTGGTGTACGCGTCCGCACTGTTGGCCACGGAGCCGCTGGTCTCGTCGAGACGCCAGAAGATGTCCGGGTTGCCGTTGTAGACGGCAGCTCCGTATGCATCCGCGGGAGCGGGGGCGAGGGGGGACGGACGACCGGATGCGACGAACTGGTTCACCACGGTGCTGCGGTCGAGGACCGTCGGGTAGATCGACACCTGGCCGATGTCACCGGCGAAGTAGCTGCTCGCCGGCTGGTTGGGCCATCCGCCGATGTTGTCACCGCCGATGCGCCAGTAGCCCTGGTAGTTCTGGCCGCTGGTCACATCCGTGCGGCTGCCGACCTGCTTGCCGTCGAGGTACAGCCGCATGCCGTTCGCGCCGAGCGACGCGACGACCTGGTGCCACTGCCCGTCGTTGTACGAGCCGGAGCTGTTCAGCGTCGCGACGCCTCCCGGGTAGACGCCGAACCAGATCTTCCCGCCGTTGTCCATGTAGACGTGACGGTCGTAGCTGCCGGACTGCCCGGTGTTCACGTTGCCGAAGCCGAGGATCTTGCCTCCGCTGGTCGACGTGGTGCGGAACCACGCGGACGCCGTGTACGTGTCAGGCGCCTGGATGGCGGTCTGCGTGACGGCCAGGCTGGTCGACCCGTTGAACGTGCTGGCGGTGGTGCCCGTGATCGGGCCGGCCGCACCCTGGGTGACGGCGGTCTCCTGCACGTCGTTGAACCCGATGTGGTCGAAACCGGTTGTGCCGCTCGACTCGTCCAGCGGCCAGTACGAGGATGCTCCCGCCTGCGTCACCGAGTCGGAGTACGCGCCCCCGCTGTTGGTGGCTGCGACGGTCACCGCGTTCGTGTCACGCGAGGTGGTGTTGCCGAACGGGTCGTACACCTTCACGTGATAGATCGGATGCGATCCCGGCGTGAGCCCGCTGTCCACGAACCCGATCATCGGCCGGGTGTAGAAGTTGGAGCGCACGGTGGTCTGATAGACGGGCGTTGTGCCCGCATCCCGGTACACCTTGTACGTGAGGTATCCGTTGTCGTTGTCGTAGGTCGCAGCGAAGCTCACCCGGACCTGTCCTGCGTTGAACGACGCAGCGTTCGGGACGAGCGGGATGCCCTGGGGGCCGACCTTGTTCGGGGCGGAGCTCGACAGCGCGAAACGCGTCAGGCCCTGCTGCTGGATGCCGTTGACCGTCGGGAATTCGCCGCCGTAGACGACGTACTTGTCGTTGCCGGAGACGCTCCAGGTGGCCTGGCTCTGGCCGGTGAAGGTGCCGACCGTCCAGCTGGGGAACCAGTCGAGCAGCGACGGGGACGGGGTGCCCGCCCAGTTGAAGTAGCCGTACGGGTCGTTCGTGATCGTGCCGGTCGCCGCCTTGCTGAAGGCGATCGAGTTGTGGAACGTCCAGGTCGGGCTCGTCTGCGGGAAGCCGCCGATGTTGCCGCAGTAGTGCGGGTGGCCTGCCACGTAGAGGGCCTTGTCGCCCTGCGCGAAGATCGAGTACGTGTCACCGTGGCAGTCCTCGACCCAGTTGACGGCGCCGGTGTTCGGGTCGGCGGAGAAGCTTCCCTCGAGGTTGCCGCCTGCGCCGAAGACGTATCCGGAGCCGTACACGCGGTCGTTGGTCGTGTAGAGAGCGGTGATGCTCGCCTGCGTCCCCGCGTTGCGCACGGTCTGGTTGGCGGCGAACGGCAGGATCGCCGCCGTGCTCGCATCCACGGCGCCGAGGCCGTAGTTGGCGACGCCGCCGAGGTTCTGGAAGCGGCCGCCGACGATCAGCTTGGAGCCGTCCTTGGTCAGCGCGAGCGCATCCACCGGGGCGTCGGCGTTGGCCTGCCAGTTGAGGGTCGAGCCGTCCGTGGCGCTCACCGCTCCGACGTACGCGCGGGCGACGCCGTTGATGCTGGAGGCGTCACCGCCCGTGTACACGGTGGTGTTCGACGCCGCGACTGCGCGGGTCTGGCTCTCCATGATGGGGCGGAAGGCCGTCACGATGGTGTTCGTCGCCGTCGAGAACGCTGCGAGACGGTAGTAGCCCTTGCTGTCGATGGAGGTGAAGTCGCCGACCACGTAGATGCGCGACCCGTCGGGGGATGCTGTGATCCCGAGGGCCTGCGCGTTCAGGTTCGGCGCGAAGGGGAGGAGGCTGCCCGTTGTGATGTCGTAGGCGAGCAGGTTGTTGCGGGGGGTCTCGTTCGTGCCCGCCGGCGAGCCGTACGGCCGCGCGGAGGTGAACTTGCCCGCGACGTACACCGTGTTGCCCACGACGACCTGAGCCCACACGACGCCGTTGATCTGGGGGGTCGGGAGCACGTCGTCGGTGACGGTGGTGGGAGTGGCGGGATTCGTCGGGTCTGGTGGGGCACTGTCAGCGGAGGCCGGCGATGCGATCGCGAGTCCTCCGAAGACCAAGCCCACCGCTGTGACGATCGCGGTCAGGATGCCCAGCGAGCGAGCGCGTGGGCGGAGTTCTGTGGTCATGACAACCTCGGTGTCTGTTCGGGTCGGGTTGGGGGTTGTTGTGAGAGCAGGCCCTGGCGCGTCAGTACGCGCCGACGGGATGGGTGAGCACTTTGACCGTCCGCCACATGATGACCAGGTCGCCGGTGAGCGACCAGTTCTCCACGTAGTAGAGATCGAGTCGGACGCTTTCCTCCCAGGAGAGGTCGGAGCGTCCGTTGACCTGCCACATGCCGGTGAGTCCCGGCTTGATGTACAGGCGACGGTGGACGTGGTTCTCATATCCCTCGACCTCGGAGCGCAGCGGAGGCCGCGGTCCGACAAGGCTCATGTCGCCGAGGAAGACATTCACGAGCTGGGGCAGCTCGTCGAGCGAGTACTTGCGCAGGATGCGGCCGACGCGCGTGACGCGTGGGTCGTCCTTGAGCTTGAACAGCACGCCGTTGCCGTCGCTCTTCGCCTGCAGTTCGGCGAGGCGCGCTTCTGCATCGACGCACATGGAACGGAACTTGAACATCCGGAACGTCTCGCCGTTGCGGCCGACGCGCTCCTGCGAGAACACGACGGGGCCGTTGTCGTCGAACTTCACGAACAGCGCGACGGCGAGGAAGACGGGGGAGAGCAGGGCGAGCGCGAGGCCGGAGGCGAAGAAATCGAACGCGCGCTTGAGCACGTGCTTGCCTCCCTCGAACTGCGGGATCTCCACGTGGATGAGCGGCAGCCCCTCGACGGGACGGAAGTGGATGCGCGGTCCGGCGACGTCGGTGAGGCGCGACGCGAGCACCAGCTCGGTGGCCGTGCCCTCGAGCTTCCAGGCCAGGGTGCGCACGAAGTCGCCGCCGGTCAGCGACTGGCCGGCGACGATCACGGTGTCGACGCCCAGGCGGGCGGCGGCGTCCGCGACGCCTTCGAGGTCGGAGACCACCGGCACCTCGCGGTCGGGGGCGGCGATGCGCTTCTTCATCGCCGCGTCCTTCTTGGCGCCCTTGCGCTTGCCCGTGTCGAGGGATGCGCCGACCACGTGATAGGCGGCGCCGGACTTGCTGTGGATCTGGCGCACCACGTAGTCGACGTCGGAGAACCCTCCGACGACGAGGGCGCGGGAGAGGTAGTGGTCGAACATCCGCTGCCGGATCAGCCACTGCCGCCACAGCCAGCGCGACGTCAGCACGCCGACGACCCCGAGCGGGAGCGCGAGCACGAAGTAGCCGCGGGCGATGTCGACCTTGGCGACCAGGAAGACGATGGCGAGCAGGCCGAAGGTGAGCGCGCTGGCGTTCACGACCCTCTTGTACTCCGCGACGCCGACGCCGACCACGCGCGGGTCGCGCGAGTGGTTGACGGAGAGGGCGAACATCCAGGTCGCCGCGATGAGCATGGACAGCGTGAAGTAGTCGGTGCGGTATCCGGCGAACTGGGTGCCGGAGTCGTCGAGGCCGAAGCGCAGGAACATCGCGCAGAGCGTCGATGCCAGGATGATCGCGGTGTCCGTGACGAACAGGCGGGCGCGGTACTGCCGCGCCCAGCTGCGCTCAGAGCTGCGGCGCTGGGTCGGTGCGGCCGAACGGCCGATGGTGGTCAGGCGTGGCTTGAGTACGGTCATCGGAGCGCCCTCCCCGCGCTGCTGATGGATGCACCGACCGAAGAGCCGACGACGGCTGGGGGAAAGCCGTGGTCTCGAACGGCTTCACCGCCGCCGGCCCCGCTGATGAGGGTCGTCCCGTTGCTCCGCGCGCGCCGAGCGGCCCTCTGTTCGAGGGGGTTGAGCGAACGGGTCGCTCGACGTGGCGGATGCGGGTTCACGGGTCGTCCCTGCGTGTGTCGGGTTGGTGCTTTTTCGGGTGGCGTGAACCGGTGAGTCCCACTCGTGAGACCGACGAGCTTGTTCAGCGAACGGAAAGTGACTGTTTCTCACCTATTCACAAAAGTGAGATTACATCGTTTTTTCAGGTTCGCGTGAGCCCTCTATGGGGGTGATTATTACTCATCTTTGCGTTCGGGCGCTCTGAGGCGCGCCCGAATGGGTCTCTCAGGCCCGTGTTCTCGCGTATTCCGACCCGGAACGGGTGCGTTCGACGAGCCCGAAATCGACCAGATACCGCCGCAGCAGAGCGGGGTCGTCGCCGAACCGCAGCAGCCGCTCGGACAGCTCGCGCTCGTCCACCACCTCGGAATCCCCGAGCACGGCGGAGGCGACCAGCGCCAGCAGCTCCCGCCGCTCCCCGGCGTTCGCCGGGAACCGGTCGATGCGTCCGTCCGCGTCGAGGAACCGCTGAACGCCGGTGCGCGGAGCCCTGCCCCGCGCATCCCGTTGCTGCGCATCCCGGAGGGCGTCGGCGAACACGGCGCCGTCGACCACCAGCGCGCCGTCCCGCTCCACCACGACCCCGGATGCGGTCAGCGCCTCCAGCGCGCGCCGCCGCCGCGCGGGCGACAGCCCCGCGCCTGCCGCGCCAGCCGTGCCATCGGCGCCCCGCTCACCGGCTCCACCAGCCGGGCCGCCTGCGCCACCAGCCCCGCCACCCAGCACCACCTCCGCGAACACCACCCGGGCGTCCGCGTTCCCCAGCGCCGCCACGATCCTCCGCCAGTCGCCCACGTTATCCACACCCTCCAGCGATCGAGATACCAGTAACTGTGCCGCATCCCGGGCGTTTTGCGACAGATAGTGGTGTCTCGTCGGGTGTCGGAGGCGGGAGGTATGGTCAGGGTATGTGCGGACGGTTCGCGATGGACAAAGAGACGGACGACATGATCCAGGAGTTCGTCGCCGAGGGCGGCGACTTCCGGGACTGGCGGCCCAGCTGGAACATCGCGCCCACCGATCCCATCCCGATCTTCCTGGAGAGCAAGAAGAACGACGAGCCGAGCGTCCGACGGCTCGAACTGGCCAGGTGGTCGCTCGTGCCCTCGTGGTCGAAAGAACTGAAGACCAAGGTTCCCACCTTCAACGCCCGCGCGGAGACCGCGGCGGAGAAGCCCATGTTCAAGGCGTCCGTCGCCTCCCGCCGCGCGATCGTGCCGGCCATCGGATACTACGAGTGGCAGACCGATCCCGTCACCAAGAAGAAGACGCCGTACTTCATCCACCTGCCGGACGGCGAGCTGATGGGTTTCGCCGGGCTGTACGCCTGGTGGGCAGACCCGGCCAAGGAGCACGGCGACCCTGATCGCTGGCACCTCACCGCCACGATCCTCACGGCGGATGCTGTGCACACACTCGAGCACATCCACGACCGCAACCCGGTGCCCCTGCCGCGCGAGCTCTGGGACCACTGGGTCGACCCGACCGTCGTCGGCGACCAGGCGCTGCTCGACGAGGCCGTTCGCGCGGCGGTCGGCGTCGCGGAGTCGCTGGCGTTCGACCGCGTCGGGCCGGTGACCGGAGACGGGCCGGAGCTCATCCGCCCGATCGACTGACCGGGCCTACAGAGCCGCCGAGCCGCTGACCCGGTCGACCGACCTGGCCCACCGACCCGGTCAGCCCGCCTGCCGCGACCGCCCCGCCCCCTACAGCTCCCCGCGGCGCGCGCCCGCCCACAGGTCGACGCCCGCATCCACGGCCAGCTCGTCGATCTCGGCCAGCTCCTCATCCGTGAACGCGAGGTTGTCCAGCGCTCCGACGTTCTGCTCCAGCTGGGCGACGCTGCTCGCGCCGATCACCAGCGACGTCACGCGTTCGTCGCGCAGCGCCCAGGCGAGCGCCAGCTGCGCGAGCGACTGGCCGCGCCGTGCCGCGATCTCGTTGAGCGACCGCAGGCGCGCCACCGCGTCGTCGGTGAGCCAGTCCGCGTCGAGCGAGCTGCCCGCGGCGGCGCGCGAGCCGTCCGGGATGCCGTTCAGGTACTTGTCGGTGAGCATCCCCTGCGCCAGGGCGGTGAACCCGATGACGCCGAAGCCGGCATCGCCCGCCGCATCCAGCAGCCCCTCGTTCTCGATCCAGCGGTTCAGCATCGAGTACGACGGCTGGTGGATGAGCAGGGGCGTTCCGAGTTCGCGCAGGATCTCGGCTGCCCGGCGTGCATCCTCTGCTCCGTAGGACGAGATGCCGACGTACAGCGCCTTGCCGGAGCGGACGGCGGTGTCCAGCGCCTGCATCGTCTCCTCCAGCGGAGTCGACGGGTCCGGGCGGTGCGAGTAGAAGATGTCGACGTAGTCGAGACCGAGCCGCGACAGGGACTGGTCGAGGCTCGCGAGCATGTACTTCCGGCCGCCGCCGCCCTGGCCGTACGGACCGGGCCACATGTCCCAGCCGGCCTTCGACGACACCACGATCTCGTCGCGGTACGGGCGCAGGTCGTCTCGCAGGATGCGCCCGAAGTTCACCTCTGCCGCGCCGTACGGCGGGCCGTAGTTGTTGGCGAGGTCGAAGTGCGTGATGCCGAGGTCGAACGCCCGCAGCACGATGTCCCGCTGCGTCGCGAACGGCCGGTCGTCGCCGAAGTTGTGCCAGAGACCGAGGGACAGAGCTGGGAGGTCGAGCCCGCTGCGCCCGGTGCGACGGTACTGCATCCGGTCGTAGCGCTCGGGGAGGGGGTGGTAGGCCATGCTTCCACTTTTCCGTGTGCGGCCCGTCCTGTCCAACAGGCCGCGGTGATCCGATTCAGGGATGCGGTCGCTGAATCAGCCTTTGCTGCCGCTGCGCCTCAGCCAGCCGATGATCGCCGTGATGACGAACAGGATGAGCCCGATGATCGCCAGCCACAGCAGACCCTTGATCGCGAAGCCCAGGATCGCGAGCACAGCCCAGACGACCAGAAGCACGATGATGAGAGTGACCATGCAGGCAACCTAACTCCGCGCACCTGCGCCGCGTCAAGGTCAGCGTCTGGCTTTGCGAGCCGCCCTGTTGCGCGCGAGCACCCATCCGACCACGCCGCCGACCACGAACACCGCCACCACCAGCACCCACGTCGGCATCCGCAACTGCGCCCACAGCAGGTAGATGGTGGCCTGGTCGTTGCCCACCCCGTTCTGAATGGCCACGATCATCAGCAGCACCACCAGGACGATGGCCAGCCACTTCCGTTTCAGAAACCGAACGACGGCGTTGTCCCTGCGGCCAGCATCCTCAGCACTCATGCGCTCAGTATGCTCGCAGGCCGGTCAGCCGCGCAGCGCTTCCGAGACTTTCACGCGAGCGCCGGTCCGCAGCAGCGAGTTCGAGTACACGCGGGCGCCGAGCGCGATCACCACGGCAGTGGATGCGACGAGCAGCACGAGCGACAGGATCGGCTCCCACCATTCCGCCGTTCCGAGGAAGATGCGCACCGGCATCCCGACCGGTGCGGCGAACGGCACGTAGCTCATGATGGCCATCACCGTGGGGTTGTCGTTGAAGAAGATCACCAGGAAGTACGGCACCATGATGAGGATCATCACCGGCGACGTCACCGAGCCGATGTCCTCCGAGCGCGAGACGAGGGAGGCGGCCGCTGCGTAGAGGGCGGCCAGCAGCACGAAGCCGATCACGAAGAACACCACGAACCAGGCGACGGCGGGACCGACGGTGCCGAGCAGCACCTGCTGGCCGGTGACCATCATCCCGAGGATCGCCGCGATGGCGATGGCGGCGATCTGGCCGAGTGCGAGGACGCTGTTCCCGACGACCTTGCCGGCGAGCAGCACGCGGGCGCTCACCGTCGACAGCAGGATCTCCACGATGCGCGTCTGCTTCTCCTCGACGACGCTCTGGGCGATCATCGTGCCGAAGGTCACGGCGGACATCATGAAGACGATCCCGAAACCGAGGGCGATGATGTAGACCAGGGCAGCGGGCTGCGCGGACGGGTCGAGCAGTTCCACCTTCGGCTGGATGCTCAGGGCGGCGAGCACGCCCTGAGGCGCGCTGTCGAGACCGATCACGGTCACGGGCGGCGTCCCAGAGGCGGGGACCACCACGGCGGACACGTCGCCGGAGCGCAGCAGCTCCTCCCCGGCGGCGCGTGAATCGACCTGCACCGGATCCAGGCCGTCCGCCGCGCCGACGACCTGCTCGGCCGACCCGACGACGGCGACCTTCGTGGAGCTGTCGCTCCCGCCGAAGATGCCGCCGAGCAGCACGGAGGCGAGCACGAGCAGCACGAGCACGGCCGCCGAGACGACGAACGACTTGCTGCGCAGTCGGGTGACGATCTCCCTGCGGGCGACCAGCCCGACCCCGGATGTGAACCCCGGCGCTGGCGGGGTGGTGCGCGTGGACGGAGTGCCGGTGGATGCGGTGCCGGTGGATGCTGATGCGCTCATTTGCCGATGGCCTCTCGGAAGATCTGTGCAAGGGAGGGGTTCTGGGGTCCGAAGCTGACGACGCCGCCGTCGGCCGTCGCCCGCTTGAGCACGGCCTGCGCCGTCGGGTCGTCGGACTCGAACAGCGCGTATCCGCCGTCGAAGTCGAGCACGGTGACACCGTCGAGGCCGCGGAGCCAGCCCGCGTCCCCGGAGACGAGCAGCTCGTAGCGGCCGCCGCCGTGCTCGCGCCGCAGCTCGTCCGTTCCGCCGGAGACCTTGACCTCGCCGTCCGCGATGATCACGAGCTCGTCGCAGAGCCGCTCGACGATGTCGAGCTGGTGCGAGCTGAACAGCACGGGAGCACCGGAGGCCGCGTAGTCGCGGAGCACGCCGACCACCACATCCACTGCCAGGGGGTCGAGGCCGGAGAACGGCTCGTCCAGCACCAGCACCTCGGGGTCGTGCACGAGGGCGGCGGCGATCTGCGCCCGCTGCTGGTTGCCGAGGCTGAGGCTCTCCACCAGGTCGCCGGAGCGCTCGCCGAGGCCGAGCCTGTCGAGCAGCGCGTCGGTGTTGCGGGAGGCGGCAGCGGCGCTGAGGCCGTGCAGTCGCGCCAGGTAAACGAGTTGCTCCGCGACCTTCATCTTCGGGTAGAGGCCGCGCTCCTCCGGCATGTAGCCGAAGCGGCGGCGGTCGTCCGCGGTGAGCGGCTGGCCGTCGAGCAGCACCGTGCCGCCGTCCGAAGCGAGCACGCCGAGGATGATGCGCATGGTCGTCGTCTTGCCCGCGCCGTTGCCTCCGACGAAGCCGGTCATGCGCGCTCGCGGCACCGTGAAGCTCACGTCGCGCAGCACGAGGCGGTCCCCGTAGCGCTTCTCGACGTTCTGGATCTGCAGCATTGTCGCCGTCCCTTCCGTGGTCGATTCCACGCTACGGATGCGCGGGGGAGCACCGCATCCACCTGCCGTCGTCCGCCGCTCGGCGGAGGGGTCAGCGCCCGGCGAGCCCGTTCTCGTAGGCGAAGATGACCGCCTGGATGCGGTCGCGCAGCCCCAGCTTGAGCAGCACCTTAGACACATGCGTCTTCACGGTGGCCTCGCCGAGGTACAGGCGCCCGGCGATCTCCGCGTTGGACAGGCCGCCGGCGAGGAGGCCGAGAACCTCGCGCTCACGTTCGGTGAGGTCGTCGACCGCGGTGCCGGTGGCGGTGGTCGCTCCACCCATCGGCACCCCGTCCTGCCCACTACTGAACCGGCTGATCACCTGGCGGGTCACGTTCGGAGACAGCAGCGCATCCCCTCTGGCGAGCACGTGCACCGCGTTGACCAGCTCCTCCGGCGACGAGTTCTTCAGCAGGAACCCGCTCGCGCCCGCCTGCAGCGCGGTGAACAGGTAGTCGTCGCGGTTGAACGTGGTGAGCACGAGCACGCTGGCCGCGAGGTCCGGCCTGGCGACGATCTGCCTGGTCGCCTCGAGCCCGTCCATGCCGGGCATCTGCACGTCCATGCAGATCACGTCCGGCTGCAGTTCTTCGCAGAGCCGCACGGCGCTCTGGCCGTCGCCCGCCTCGCCGACCACCTCGATCGCCTCGTCCGTCTGCAGGATGATCCGGAATCCGGCGCGGACGAGTTCCTGGTCGTCGGCGAGCAGCACCCGGATGCTCACCTCGTCACCTCCGCGGCCAGCGGGAAGCGCGCGCGGACGAGGTATCCGCCGCGGCTGCGCGGCCCGATCTCGATGCTGCCTCCGACGGACGCGACCCGTTCGCGCATCCCGAGGTGCCCCATCCCCGATCCGGATGCGGTGGCGGAGCGTCCGGCGCCGAGCCCGGTGTCCGACGCCTCCAGTTCCAGGCTGTCGTCGGTGTATCGCAGCCGCAGCTCGGCGGTCGCTCCCGCCCCGCCGTGCTTCCTGGTGTTGGTGAGCGCCTCCTGGGCGACGCGGTACACGCAGAGTCCGATGGTGGCCGGCACCGGCCTGCGGCTGCCGACGATGTGCAGTCGCGTGGGCAGGCCGGCGCTCACCGCGTCGTCGACCAGTTCGCCGAGCTGGTCAACGCCGTGCGTCGTCGCCGCGCCGTCCGCGGGCGCCGCCCGGTCGTCGCGCAGGGCACCGAGCAGCAGCCGCAGCTCGTCGACGGCGGTGCGCGCACTCGACTCGACGTTCAGCAGGGAGGAGCGGGCGGCGGCGGGGTCGCGGTCGAGCACGAGCCGCGCTGCTCCCGCCTGCACCCCCATCACCGACACGTGATGCGCGACCACGTCGTGCAGTTCGCGGGCGATCCGCACCCGTTCGAGCGCGATCGCCTGCTGCTGGGTGCGCTCGCGTTCCTCCGCCAGCGCCAGGGTCAGCGTCTCCAGCTCGTGCCTCGCGCGCGCCGACCGGTATGCGGCGTCGCCGAAGTAGTACGCGCCGCCGAAGTAGAGCAGGTTGATGATGATCTGGATGAGGCCGAACGCCACGTACGGGGAGAGCGTCCCCTCACGCGACAGCTCCGGCACCACGGAGCTGATCCCGGCGGTGACGATCAGGTTCCAGAACAGCCAGACGAACATCGCGGCGACGATGGCGAGCCGCAGCACCGTCGCCAGTGTGCGCCGGCGACCCCACGCGCCGAGCGTGTAGATGGCGATGAAGAGGGCGATGTTCGAGAACAGGTACTCGCCGACCCGGAACTCGCCTCCCCACCAGAACGTGACGGCCGAGCAGATCGCGACAGCCTCCGGCCAACGCCGCCGCACGGCGAGCGGCGCCCCGCTCGCGACCGCCCAGACGACGCTCACGACCCATGCGTCGGAGTTGCCGAAGATCCCGGTGCGCTGGTAGAGGAACACCGAGCCGATCATCGCGGCGGTCATGACGACGGCGAGCACGATATCCGCTCGCCGGCCACGGGCATCCGGGGCTGGGCGGTGCCATTCGCTCGCCGGCGCGGCCAGCAGTCGTGGTGAGGCGCTGGTCATCCTCCAACGCTAGCGGTGGATACGCGGCGCCGGATCCGTCGTGCGGGGGAGGCGCGGCCGGTGGGTGACTGCTTAGGCTCGGAGCATGGTCGAAACCGGATTCGTGCGCCCAGACGCTGCGCTCGTGGACGAGCTCGCGACCGAGGCGCTCCGTGCGGCGGGCGCGCCGGTCGACCAGCGGGTGTGGTCGCGGATCGACCACGGATCGGTCAACCTGATCGTCCTCTCCGGCGACGTCGCTGTGCGGGTGACGCGCACGCCGGACTCCGTGCACGACCTCCTGCGCACGCAGCGGCTCGTCGACCGGCTTCCCGACCTCCCGTTCGCGGTGCCGCGCTCGGTGGCCGCCCCGGTGCTGCTGGGCGGCATCGCCGCGGTCGCGCAGCGGCGGGTTCCCGGCGCCCCGCATCCCAGTGGGGGCGGCGACCCCGGGCAGCTGCGGACCGTCCTGGATGCGATCCACGGCGTGCCTCTCGATCCGCTGAGCGACGACCTGGCTCCCGCGCGGTCATACATGGGCGGCGCGCGGTGGTTCGAGGTCATGACGGACCAGGCGATCCCCCTGCTCGCCCAGGATGCGCAGGCTCCTGCACGGCGGGCGGCGGATGCCCTCGCGGCCCTCGACCCTGTCTCGCCGGTGCTCGTCCACGGCGACCTCGCCGGCGCGAACGTCCTGTGGGAGGACGGCCGGATCTCCGGGGTGCTCGACTGGGACCTCGCCAGCGCCGACGACCCGGCAGCGGATGTGGCCGCGCTCGGGAACTGGCACGGCTGGGAGCAGCTCTCCGAGGCCGCCGACCCGCAGCTGGTGGAACGCGCGAAAGCCTTCGCCGCGACCTACCCGCTGCAGGTCATCTGCTTCGCGCTCCTCAACGCGCGCCCGCTGGGCGAGGTCGCCCGCGCCGTCGCCGCCGCGAACGCGCGGCTGGCGAGCTGACCGGGCTCAGCGCAGCAGCGCCTCGATCATGTCCCTCCCCAGCCGAGCGGCGACGATCGCGTCGAACGTGTACACCACGTAGCGGCCGCGTCTCGTCGACGTGATGAATCCGGCCTCTCGCAGGATCGCCAGGTGCCTGGACACCTCCGGGGCACTCAGGTGCCACGCCTCTGCGAGGTCCGCCGTGGTGTGCGGCCCGCGGATGAGGCTCCTGGCGAGCCGCAGCCGGATGGGGTTGTCGAGGGCGTGCAGCCGCTGCTCGATGACGTCGATGGCGGTGGCCGACGCCGACGCATCGCCCGCGGTCACCGGGTACTGGATGACGGGCGACCACTTCGGGGCGTGCACCACGAGCAGATGGGGGTGGCCGAGCACGCTCGGAAGAAAGGTGATCCCGGCCTCGCCCGCCGTGGTGGAGGCATCCTGCAGCTTGTCGACCACGATGCGCGTCGCCGCTTCGTCGGTGGTCACCGCGGGGGAGAGCACCTCCAGCATCCGCGGCAGGCCCGCGGTCGCCAGCAGGTCGTGCTTGACCCGGGCGTCGGCGGCCAGAGCAGGCCGGAGGCGCCGCCACAGCTCGCCGAAGAACGCCGATTCGCAGTCTTCGAGCAGCTGCCGCATCATCGTCCTGGCGCGCGGAGGGTCGGACAGCACGAAGTCGACGAACGCCAGCTGGCGCGGTCCTCTGGCGAGCGCTCGTTCGCGTGCCACCTCGCGCGCTCGCGCATCGACGAGGGGCGAGCCGAGCTCGCGGTACAGGGGGAGGGTTCCGCAACTGCTGGTCAGCAGGGATGCGGACACCCAGAGCTCGTCGTCCAGCGCGTCGACCGCATCCAGTTCGTCGGCGAGCTCGGCCCCGGGGTGAGCGGGAAGGAACATGTCGGCGCGGGAGGTGCGCCAGAGGAAGTCGGCGTCGATCAGCCGTTCGAGCAGGTGCGGTTCGGTGGATGCTGCCACCGCAGCGACCCACCCCTGCTGGGCCGGATGGTGGGCTGGCTCGACGAGGAGGTGGATCGCCGAGGCCAGCTCGGCGAGCGGGGACGGGGAGAACCGGTAGTCCTCCGTGCCGATCCTGCTGACGTCGATCGAAACGCTCATGCCGTGATTGTCCCAAGGATCACGCGCGATCCCGCGACCGATTGACGATAACGGTCAATCCAAGCGCGCTCAGTGTCGGAAACGTCGATCGTGTGAGTCATGACAACGGCACCTCTCCGAATCTCCCGACACCTCAGCGCCCGCCTGGCCGCCCTGCTTCTGACGCTCTCACGGCCGTCCGCCGGACGGCGGATGCGGTCATCGTCGCGGTCGCCGGAACGGGTCCGGCTCCTGGCGGAACGGCTGGACGGCGTCGACGCGCTCCGCACCAGCGCCGAGCGCAGACGGCTCTGGCTCTGACAGCCCCCGCCCGCCTACCTCCCCGGCGGCGCCGTGCTTCCGCGCACGATCAGCTCCGGCACCGGGAACTCCGGCCGGTCCGGCGGGCTCGTGCCTTCGATCTCGGCGAGCAGGAGGTCGATCGCGACCGCGCCGAGGAGGCTGAAGTCCTGGCGGACGGTCGTGAGCGGCGGGCTGAAGTGTTTGGCCTCCGGGATGTCGTCGAAGCCGACCACGCTCAGGTCGCCGGGCACGGACAGGCCGAGGTCGGCCGCCGCGTGGATGAGGCCGAGGGCCATCTGGTCGTTGGAGGCGAACACCGCCGTGTAGTCGCGTGGGCGCAACAGCTTGAGGCCGACGTCGTAGCCGAGGTCGGAGGTCCAGTCGCCGAGGGCGGGCGGTGGAGGTGCGATGTCCCAGGCCGACATCTCTTCGAGGAAGCCGTGCATCCTCTCCTCCGCCTCGTTCCAGTCCTGCGGCCCCGCCAAGTGCAGGATGCGCGAGTGGCCCAGTTCGAGCAGGTGGCGAGTGGCGAGGCGGGCGCCCTCCCGCTGGTCGAAGGCCACGACGCGCTCGCCGGGGGCATCCCGCCACTGCAGGCTGATGAACGGCACCCGGATGGAGACCCGCTGCAGGGCTTCGTGGGCGCGCTGCTGCGGGGCGATCATCACCACGCCGTCCACGCCGTGGGCGAGGAACGTGTCGAGGGCCGCCGCGAGGCTCTGCTCGTCCTCGCGGGCGAGCGTGGCAGAGACGATGGCGTAGCCGCGGGCCCTGGCGGCCTGGTCGACGGCGGCCGCCGCGCTGAACGGCCCATAGTGCGAGCGCGCCGTGACCACGACGCCGATGGTCGTGAACCGCGAGGTGGCGAGCGCGCGGGCGGCGCTGTTCGGCCGCCAGGCGAGGTCGTCGATGACTTTGCGCACCTGCGCCTCGGTGGACGGCTTGATGTAGCGCTCGCCGTTGAGCACCCGGGAGACCGTCTGCCGGGAGACGCCGGCGAGCCGCGCGATGTCGCGGATGGACAGCGGGCGCGAAGAGTCGTCGTCGACTTTGTCCGTCATGCGCGCTCCGGGTTCTGGCGGTGCGACGCGACCGTCTGCACACGCGGTGTGCTGCTGATCTTAGGGGGCGCGGATGCTGTCCTGCTGTTCGCGCGACCACACGGATCGTGAGCGAATTGCGTCGGGATGCTTGACGCCTGGGGGAGAAGGGGCATAACGTCTTACCGTTCTGGGACCGGTCACATATTTGGGACCAACCTAGCGGATGACGAGGGAGTCGCACAGATGGACGACGGATTGCGAGGAAGCGATTTGCTCCATGACGCCGCTGAGCTTCACCTCTCCCCAACGCTGACCGCCCCGGTCCTGCTGGACACCGCGCGCGACGGGCGCCCGGGCCACCACCTTGCTCGAAGGGAATCACAGTGAGATTGAAGAGAATTGCGATCGGGGCCGTCGCCATCGGCGTCGCCGTCATGCTGGCCGCCTGCTCCGGCGGCCGGCCGGGCACCGGAGGCGACGCAGGAAGCAGCGACAACAAGGGCGCCCTGGTCGGCGTCGCCATGCCGACCAAGGTGTCCGAGCGCTGGATCGCCGACGGCAACGCGGTGAAGAGCGACCTCGAGAAGAACGGATACAAGGTCGACCTCGAGTACGCGAACAACGACATCCCGACCCAGGTGCAGCAGGTCAACACCATGATCACCAAGGGTGCGAAGGTCCTGATCATCGCATCCATCGACGGTGGTTCGCTCACCGACCAGCTGGATGCGGCAGCCAAGGCCGGCATCAAGGTGATCTCGTACGACCGCCTCCTGACCGGCGACAAGAACGTCGACTACTACGTGTCGTTCGACAACTACAAGGTCGGCGTCTATCAGGCCAACTCGCTGCTCACCGGTCTGGGCGTGCTCGACGCAGACGGCAAGAAGACCGGCGCCAAGGGCCCGTTCAACATCGAGGTGTTCGCCGGAAGCCCGGACGACAACAACGCAACGTTCTTCTACAACGGCGCGATGGACACCCTCAAGCCGTACATCGCCGACGGCACCCTGAAGGTCGGCAGCGGCCAGACCGCGTTCAACCAGGTCGCCATCCTGCGCTGGGACCCGGCGACCGCCAAGGCCAGGATGCAGGACCTCGTCGCGAAGTCGTACTCCGGTGGAGCGGCCGTGCAGGGCGTGCTGTCCCCGTACGACGGACTCTCCGACGGCATCCTGAGCGCGCTGGAGGGCGCGGGCTACGGATCGGGCGGCAAGAAGCTCCCGATCATCACCGGGCAGGACGCCGAGGTGGCGAGCGTCAAGCAGATCATCGCGGGAACCCAGTACTCGACGATCTACAAGGACACCCGCCAGCTCGCGAACGAGGCCGCGAAGATGGCGAACGACATCCTCACCGGCAAGAAGCCAGAGGTCAACGACACGAAGAGCTACGACAACAAGACCAAGGTCGTGCCGAGCTACCTCTTCCAGCCGGTCGTCGTGACCAAGGACAACTACCAGAAGGTCCTCGTCGACAGCGGTTACTACAAGGAATCCGACCTGAAGTAGCCCGCAGGGCATGAACAGGGGTGGGCGCGGCGCCACAGCCGCGCCCACCCTCTCGCGAAGAAACAAGGGAGACCATGTCCGACACGATCCTCGAGATGCGGGGCATCTCGAAAACCTTCCCGGGGGTGAAAGCCCTCCAGGATGTCTCGATCTCCATCGAGGAAGGTACCGTCCACGCGATCTGCGGTGAGAACGGCGCAGGCAAATCGACGCTGATGAAGGTGCTGTCCGGCGTGTACCCGCACGGCACCTTCGACGGGGAGATCCTCCTGAACGGAGAGCCGGTCGAGTTCAAGTCGATCAACGACTCCGAGGCGGCAGGCATCGTCATCATCCACCAGGAGCTGGCACTGTCGCCGTACCTCTCGATCGCCGAGAACATCTACCTCGGCAACGAGCGGCAGCGCGGCGGGTTCATCGACTGGAACGAGACCAACGTCGAAGCGGGCAAGCTGCTGCGACGCGTCGGCCTGCGCGACAACCCGATCACCAAGATCAAGGACATCGGGGTCGGCAAGCAGCAGCTCGTCGAGATCGCGAAGGCGCTCTCCAAGGAGGTGCGCATCCTGATCCTGGACGAGCCGACCGCCGCGCTCAACGACGACGACTCCGCCCACCTGCTCGACCTCATCCGGCAGCTGAAGGATCACGGCATCACGTCGATCATCATCAGTCACAAGCTCAACGAGATCAAAGCGATCGCGGACAAGGTGACGATCATCCGCGACGGCCAGACCATCGAGACGCTGGACATGCGCAGCGACGACCCGAGCGAGAACCGCATCATCAAGGGGATGGTCGGCCGCGACGTCGCGAGCAGGTTCCCCGACCACGTCCCGCACATCGGCGAGGAGCTGCTGCGCATCGAGGACTGGACGGTGCACCACCCGCTCGACCGCGCTAGGAAGGTGGTCGACGGCGCCAACCTGATGGTCCGCGCCGGCGAGATCGTCGGCATCGCCGGACTCATGGGCGCCGGGCGCACCGAGCTGGCGATGAGCGTGTTCGGGCGCAGCTACGGCGTCAACATCAGCGGCCAGGTCTACAAGCGCGGGGAGCCGATCTCGGTGAGCACCGTCTCGAAGGCCATCGCCAACGGGATCGCGTACTCCACCGAGGACCGAAAGCGGTACGGGCTCAACCTGATCGACAACATCCAGCGCAACATCTCGATCGCGGCGCTCGACAAGCTGGTCGACTGGCTCAAGTTCGTCAACGAGCTCAAGGAGCGCGCGGTCGCGGACGACTACCGCAAGAGCATGAACATCAAGACGCCGAGCGTGTCGACCCTGACGGGCAAGCTGTCCGGCGGCAACCAGCAGAAGGTCGTGCTCTCCAAGTGGATGTACGCCGACCCGGATGTGCTCATCCTCGACGAGCCGACCCGCGGCATCGACGTCGGAGCCAAGTACGAGATCTACACAATCATCGACCGGCTGGCCGACGCGGGCAAAGGCATCATCGTCATCTCGTCCGAGCTGCCGGAGCTTCTCGGCATCTGTGACCGGATCTACACCCTGAGCGAGGGCCGCATCACGGCGGATGTCCCCCGCGAGAAGGCAACCGCCGAATACCTCATGCAACTCATGACCCAGGAACGCGAGAAGACCACAGCATGAAAGCCCTCAGCACGGCCCTCAACTATCTGACAGGTCAGCTCCGCCAGATCGGCCTGTTCATCGCCCTGATCGTGATCGTGTTGTTCTTCCAGATCACCACGGCGGGCATCACGCTCGCACCGATCAACGTCTCCAACCTCATCGTCCAGAACAGCTACATCCTGATCCTCGCGGTCGGCATGGTGATGGTCATCATCGCCGGCCACATCGACCTCTCGGTCGGCAGCGTCGTGGCGTTCATCGGCGCGATGGCCGGTGTGATGATCTCGGAGTGGCACCTTCCGTGGCCGCTCGCGGTGGTGCTCTGCCTCGTGCTCGGCGCCATCGTCGGCGCCTGGCAGGGCTACTGGATCGCCTACTTCGGCATACCGGCGTTCATCGTGACGCTGGCCGGGATGCTCGTCTTCCGCGGTGCGGCGCAGATCGCCCTCGGCAACCAGCAGATCTCGTTCTTCCCGAAGGAGTTCCGCGCGATCGGCTCCGGCTTCCTGCCCACCTTCGGCACCTCCGGGTACGAACCGCTGACGCTCATCCTGGGCCTGCTGGCCTCCATCGCGATCGTCGCGAGCGCGGTGCGTCAGCGTCTGGTGCGCCGCAAGTACGACCTCGAGGACGAGCCGATCTGGTGGTTCGTGCTCAAGGTGGTCTTCCTGGTGCTGCTGGTGCTGATCGTCACCCTGCTGCTCGCCAGCTACAACGGGACGCCGATCGTGCTGATCATCCTGGGCGCCCTCGTGGTCGGGTACACGGCCGTGATGAACCGCTCGGTGTTCGGCCGCCACATCTATGCGATCGGCGGCAACCTGGCCGCGGCCCAGCTGTCCGGTGTCAAGACCAAGCGCGTGACGTTCCTGCTGTTCGTGAACATGGGTGTGATCTCGGCGATCGCCGGTCTCGTGTTCACGGCGGGGCTCAACCTGGCCAGTCCGAGCGCGGGCACCGGCTTCGAGCTGGACGCCATCTCGGCCGTGTTCATCGGAGGCGCAGCGGTCACCGGCGGCATCGGCACGGTCCCTGGCGCGATCATCGGTGGTCTGATCATCGGTGTCCTCAACAACGGGATGTCGATCCTCGGTGTCGACAGCGACTACCAGCTGCTCATCAAGGGCCTGGTGCTGCTCGCCGCCGTCGCGTTCGACGTGTACAACAAGCGCCGCTCGGTCGGCCAGTGACACGGTGAGGCCAGGAGCGGGAACGCTCCTGGCCTCACGGCGTCGTCCACCCCGTGGTTCACACCTCGAGCGACATGTCCAGCGTGTTCCCGTGCACGGGGTCGCCCCCGCGCACCAGCACGTACCGGTGCAGCACCACCGCCTGATACGTCACCAGCGGCCCCTCCGGTTCGAGGTCGGCCGGCTCCAACTGCTTCTGCTCCGGCAGGCGCCGGTTGAGCGCCAGCAGCGCGGCCGCGACCTGATCGGCGGGCACCGGGGACGCCTCTGCGTCGAAGTACGCAGCTTCCGCACTGCCGACGGCGACCGTGGAGTCGAACACCGTGATCGCGACCGCGGCCCTGCTCGCGATGTTGCGCGAGTGCCGCGCATCCGGCGACGACACCCAGCAGATCCGGTCGGCGTCGAGCGGAGCGAAGAACACCGGGGTGACCCACGGCGCACCGGATGCGTCCGCGCTCCCGATCACGCAGTAGCGGTTGGCGGCGAGGATGCCCTCGATGGCGGAACGGTCGGTCATGGTCGTCTTCTCCTTCGCTCGGTGGCGGGGGTGAACTCAGTCTGCCTCCGGCTGCTGCTCCTGCGCAGCGGAGTATTGCCGTGCGGCGCGTTCGCTGCTTGGATCGGTGCGACGAGAGGGGCATGCCATGGCCTTCGGTGAAGTGATTCCCTACTTGTACTACGACGACGCGGATGCAGCACTCGACTGGCTCGAGCGGGTGCTCGAGTTCGGGCCGTCGACGCGTTGGCGCCTGGGCGGGCCGTCCACCAAAGAGGCCGACATCCTCGTCGGGGAGAGCCGTATCTCGGTCTCGGGCCGGCCGCCGCGTGTCGGAGAGGGCGCCGGCGCACTGCTCATCGTGCATGTCGATGACATCGACGCCTATCGGGCACGCGTCTCAGCAGCCGACGGCAATGCTCCGATCAGCGCCGTCCAGAAACAACCGTACGGGCCGCTCACCTTCACCATCGTCGACCCGTGGGGTTACCGGTGGAACTTCTGGCAGGGTGAGTCCGACCCGCCCACCGACGCCGCGTTCACGGCAGCACCCGGTAGGTGACGTGGATCACCGTGCTCGCAACTCGGGCGGAGACCCGCTCCAGATCGAGCGCGGGAACGCCGTCGAACAGGCGCGCTCCGGCCCCGAGCGTGAAGGGGACGATGTGGAGTCGCAGCTCGTCGACCAGACCGGCGGCGAGGTACTGGTTGATCGTGTTCGCACCGCCCTGGATCGAGATCTCGCCGTCGCCGGCCGCCTCGGCCATCTGCTCGACTTCGGCGCGGTTCTCGTCGCCCTGGTCGAACATCCACCCGTGGAGTCTGTTGCCCCATCCGTCGCCGCCGTCCTCGCCGAACGGGCGCTCCTCCGTCTGGTGGATCCCGGCGGCATAACCGTCGGCGGTGATGGTCTGATTCACGATGACCGTGCTCATGGTACCCATCCTGTTGGGGGCGGTCGGGGCCGTCAAGGCGCTGTCCAGGCGGGGTCGGCGTCACGGATGAACGGCTGTCAGTCAGCCTGCTGTTCCGCGCTGGCGGGCTTCCGGACGAACAGGGCGAGCACGATCACCCCGAGCGACAGGATGGCTCCGGCGAGGAACGCGAGGTGCGATCCGGCGGCAGCCGCGGCGGGCGACGGCAGGTCGGGGTCGGCGTTCGTCGTGGAGGCGACTCCTGTGGCGTAGAGGGCGACGAAGATCGCGGTCCCCGCGGCTCCCGCGACCTGCTGCAGGGTGGCGATGGTTGCGCTGCCGTGCGAGTAGAGGCGGGGAGGGAGCGCGCCGAGGGATGCGCTGAACGCGGGGGTGAAGAGGAACGCGAGCGACAGCATCAGCACGATGTGGGCGCCGAGGAGCACGACCCAGGATGAGCTTTCGCCGAGTCCGAAGGCGAGGGTCCACAGCGCGACGGCCAGGCCGATGGAGCCGGGGATGACCAGCGGGCGCGGGCCGAAGCGGTCGTAGAGGCGGCCGACGGTCGGGCCGGCGAGGCCCATCAGGAGGCCGCCCGGGAGCAGGATCGCGCCGATCCAGAGCGGTTCGAGACCGAGCGTATACCTGGCGAACTGGGGGAGCACGATGAACGCGCCGAACAGGGCGACCATCGCTGCGGTCATCATCGAGACGGAGACCGCGAAGTCACGTGACAGGAACGTGCGCAGGTCGAGCAGGGCCGAGTCCGTGCGCTGCAGCACGAGCTGCCGCCAGCCGAAGAAGCCGAGCGTCACAAGGCCGACGGCGACCGGGATCCAGGGCTGCACCGCCGCCCCGCCGACGGCTGCCGCGCCGATCTGGCTGAGTCCGAACACCAGGGCGGAGAACGCGACGGCGGACAGGATCACCGACAGCACATCCAGGGGCACCTTCCTGGTCTCGGAGACGTTCGGCACCTTGCGAACGCCGATGGCGAGCATGACCAGCGCGATGGGCAGCATCACCCAGAACAGTCCCTGCCACGGCAGCACCTGGATGAGGGCGCCGGAGACGATGGGACCGACGGCGGGCGCCACCGACATCACGATCGAGACGCGCCCCATGATCCGTCCGCGGTCGTCGGCCGGCACGACCGTCATCACCGTGGTCATCATCAGCGGCATCATGATCGCGGTGCCGACCGCCTGGATGACGCGACCGACCACGAGCAGCTCGAAGGCGGGGGAGAGGGCGGCGACCAGCGTGCCGAGTGCGAAGCTCGACATCGCCACCGTGAAGACGGGACGGGTGTCGAGCCGCTGCATCAGCCAGCCGGTGATCGGGATGACCACGGCCATCGTGAGTGCGAACGCGGTGGTCAGCCACTGCCCCTGCGTCGCGTCGATGTGCAGGGATTCCTGGATGCGCGGAAGGGCGACACCCATCATCGTCTCGTTCAGGAACACGACGAAGACGGCGGCGAGAAGGAGGGCGAGCGCTGTGCGGTTGCGGGCGGCCAGTGGAGCGGAGGCCTGTGAGGCGGCGGCCAGTGGAGCGGTGGCCGACGATGTGGTCGCCTCCGCCCGGTCGATGGTGTCGGTCATGTCAAACTCCCTTGATTGATGTGCTGCAAAAAATAAAGCACACTGCAATTAATGAAGTC
Source organism: Leifsonia araucanica (assembly GCF_051161895.1). Classification (NCBI taxonomy): domain Bacteria; kingdom Bacillati; phylum Actinomycetota; class Actinomycetes; order Micrococcales; family Microbacteriaceae; genus Leifsonia; species Leifsonia araucanica. The sequence goes on along the minus strand of NZ_JBMBTW010000002.1, from coordinate 2,197,908 downwards.
AAGTGGTAGAGTGACATTCATGACGAACCAGCACTACGGGCAGTTCTGCGGTCTGGCGCGCGCGGCGGAGATCGTCGGCCAGCGCTGGACGCTGCTCATCCTGCGCGACCTCAGCGTCGGGGCCCGCCGATACTCCGACCTGGCGAGCGGCCTCCCGGGCATCCCGACCAACACCCTGGCCTCCCGGCTGAAAGACCTGGAGGACGAGGGGATCGTCGCCCGCGTGGCGCCGTCGGGGGCCGAGCGTTCCATCGTCTACGAGCTCACGCCGCGCGGCGACGAGCTGCGCCCGGTGCTGGATGCCCTGTCCCGCTGGGGAGCCGCAGGGATGCGGACCCCGCGCGACGGAGAGATCGTCACCACCGCATCCATCACGGCCGCACTGCGGGTGGCAGCAGGGGACGGCGTCGTCCCGCAGGACTGGAACAGCGCGTACACGGTGCGCGTCGGCGACATCGAGGCGCACGTCGTCATGCGCGACGGCGCCATCGAAGTCGGCCAGGGCCCGGCGGAGCAGCCGGACCTCGTGATCACGGCCGGCCCGCAGATCCGGGATGTGATGGCGGGCGAGCTGGACGCGCCGACGGCCGTCGCCACCGGCGTCGTGCAGCTCGAGGGCGATGCGTCGCTGTTCGAGCGGTTCGCGGCGACGCTGCGCGTGCCGTACAGCCCGAACGCGGCCTAAGCCGCGAGCAGGCGCGCCTTCAGCGAGTCGAACTCCGCCTGGCTGATGGTCCCGTTGTCGAGCAACGTCTTCGCCTTCGCGATCTCATCGGCGGGCGACGACGTGGAGGCGACCGTGCGGATGTACGCGTCGGTCTCCCCCTGCGCACTCTGGACCTCGGCCATCTTCCTGCGGGCCATGCTCGGTCCGCGCGCGATGAGGTAGACCAGCGCGGTGATGAACGGCACGAAGACCAGGAAGATGATCCAGATCGCCTTCAGCCAGCCGTTCAGCTCGTGGTCGCGGAAGATGTCGGCGATGATCGAGAAGAGCACCATCAGGTACGAGATCCAGACGAAGATCCAGAACGAATACACCACGAAATCCCAGAAGTTCATGATCATGCCTCCGTGTGCTGGCGACCGCCGTGGGTTGTCACGGCGTAGATGATGAGCACGTCCATTGCGATGACGATCGCCGACCACCACGGCTGGGCCGGGATGAGCACCAGCTGGCCGAGCGCGCTCAGCACGGCCAGGATGATGGCGACGATCCGCGCCCACGTCTGACCGGCGAACAGGCCGCCGGCGGTGAGGACGATGAGGATGCCGATGATGAGGTTCCACCATCCCCATCCGGAGATGTCGAGCATGAACAGCGTCCCGTGCGAGACCACGTAGTACGGGTCGGGCGCGAAGATCGCGACGATGCCCTGGAGCACGCTGAACAGGCCGGACAGCAGCACGACGACCGAGGCGAAGACGCCCCAGGAGCTGTTCATGCTCCGGTCGGCCGTCGTCATGCTGCCACTCCTCTGGCTGCCGGGCCGTTCGTGGGCCGCTGGACGGGCGCGGCGCTCTGCAGGGCCGCCGTGATGTCGATGGAGTGCGTTGCCGGAGTGCTGACCGCTGCCGGGTCGATGTGTGACATGGATTCCTCCGATGACCGCAGTTCGAGCGAACTGATGGTGCCGAAAGTAGTGGGGCACGGTTCGGGCGGCATCACCCCCGGGGGATGAGATCGGCCGTCTACTCGCTCCTCTTCTTCTCACACCTGATCCACCCTGTTCACCGAGATCAGTTCCGCCGTCAGGTCGGCCAGCATCGCGAGCACGCCCTGGAGTCGTGCCTGGTCGGGGACCTCCCCGAGCAGGTACGTGTTGCCGTCCTCGACACGGGTGACCGTGAATCCTTCCAGCGCTTCGATCAGCGGAAGGCTCAGTGTGCCTTTCACCACGATCTCGAAAACCTCGGTGTGCACCGCTGACCCTCCCAACGGGCGTCGGCCGGAATCGTCACGTCCCCCTCATGGTCCGCGCGTCCGGCGTTCGCGTCATCATCCTCGGAGGGTGATGCCTGCGCTGGCCGGGAGCAGCGCCGCGTGCCACACTGAGAGGATCCCCAGGAGGGCGGCGACATGCTCGCAGGCCGATACGTACCGACATACGCTGTGGACAGACCGCAGCTGCTGCATGAACTCGATGTCGCCCTCGATCACCCGCTGACTCTGCTGGTCGCCCAGGCCGGCTCGGGCAAGTCAGTGCTGGTAAGTCAGTGGGTCGAGTCGCATCCCGAGGTCTGTTTCGCCTGGATGGATGTGGTCGGGGCCGACGGGGACGCCACCGTCTTCGGCGCTCACCTCATCGACGCGCTGGTCGAGAGCAGCCCGGCGTGCGGCGACATCGCCGCCATCGTCCTGGGTGCCGGGACCCCGTTCGGCCGCGCGTTCGTCACGGCGCTCGTCCCGAAGCTCAGCGCGACGGCGCAGATCGTGATCGTCCTCGAAGACCTGCACCACCTGAGCGAGCCGGCGCTGCTGGCCGAGCTGGGCGAGGCGGTCGCGCTGCTGCCGCCCAACATCCACCTGCTGATCACCAGCCGCTCCGACTCTCCCGTGGCGTGGACGGGCGTTCGACTGCGCTACGAGGTCCCCGAGCTGCGGCAGGCCGCGTTCGCGATGTCGTACGACGAGTCCGCGCAGCTGGTGGCCACGATCACCGGGCGCGAACTCGACAGAGCGAGCGTCGCGACCCTGCTGGACAGGACGGAGGGGTGGGTGGCCGGCATCCAGATGGCCGCGATGACCCTGCGGCTCCGTCGAGACTCCACCCAGTTCATCGCCGAGTTCGGCGGCTCGGACCGGCTCGTCGCCGACTACCTCACGGGAGAAGTGCTCGGCGCGCTGCCTCCCGGCGACCGCGAGACGCTGTTCGAGCTGTGCGCTCTCGACTATTTCAGCGCCGAACTGCTCTCCGACCTCGGCCTGGGCGAGCGCAGCTCCGACCTCATGGGCAGGCTCGAACGCCAGTCCCTCTTCCTCGTGCCGCTGCGCGACTCCCGCGAGTGGTTCCGGTTCCACCAGCTGTTCCGCGACCTGCTCCGCTACCGGATGCGGTCGGAGGCGCCGGGCACGGAGGCCAGGATCCTGGAGGGCGCCGCCGCGTGGCACCGTGCTCACGGCGACGAGGGCATCGCGGTCGAGTACCTGCTCAGGGCGCACGACTGGGAGAGCGCGATCGACGTCATCCTCGACTCGGCGGTCGAGGCGATCGAGGCGGCGGACGTCGGCTCCCTCGCGCGCTGGCTGGGTGCGCTGCCCGCCGACGTGCTCGCCGAGCGGGTGGATGTGCAACTGCTGCTGGGCATCCTCACCGGGATGAGCGGGGACGCCGGTCTGGCGGAGAACCGCCTGCGCGCCATCGCCGACCGGCCGGAGAGCACGCTGTTCGAGCGGGCGTGCGCACAGACGTTCCTCTCCGCGCTGGTGCACTGGGGGCACCGGCCCGAGGTGGCCATCGCCTGCGCGGAGCAGGCCCTGGCATCCATCGAGCGGATCGGGGACGCGCAGAGGCCGAGCAGGCTTCCCGGCGTCGACGCCATGACCACGATCGCCATGCTCTCGCTCGGCCGCGCCCACTTCCTCGTCGGGAACTTCGCCCAGGCCCGCCACTGGCTCACCGCGGCTCTCGCGACGGACGGCGCGGGGCACTCCGTCTGGCGCATCGCGGTGCTCGGCTCGCTCGCCCTGCTGAGTGCGTGGTGCGGCCGCACCGGCATCGCCGACCGCTACGCAGAGGACGCCCTCGCCCTCGCCCGCGAGACGAACAACTGGCGGCATCCGAGCACGGCGGAGGCGCACCTCGCACTGGCGCTGACCGCGATCGAGCGTGTGGAGCCCGGCCGTGCGAAGGCCGAATACCGTGAGGGGTTCGCCCGCATCGCGGCGACCGGTCGCCGCCAGCTCTCCTGGGTCGCATACGCGGCGATCTGCGACGTGGTCGACCTGGCGGAGAACGACAGGCTCCCCGGGCCGCCGACGGGTCCGTCGCCGCCGGTCGTCGCCGACCGACTCCTCGCCAGGCAGAGCAGGTCGCTCCGGCTGAGCGGGGCGCCGGACAGCGCGAGGAGACTCTCGGACCGCTCCGGCGTGACCACCACGTCCGTGGTGTTCGAGGAGGCGGCGGCCGAGCTCGCTCTCGGGCATCCGGATGCGGCCAGGGAGTTCGTACGGCATCTCTCCGACCTGCCGGATGCTGCCGAACCGCTCGGCAAGGCCAGGGCGCTCATCCTCGAGTCGTGGTGCTCGGCGGCTGTCGGGCTGGACGACAGGGCCGACGGCCTGCTGTCCGAGGCGATGGACATCGCGGACAGGCACGGGCTCGTCCGGGTCTTCCTCCAGGCAGGCACGGTGGTCGTCCGGCGCGTGGAGCACCTGGCCGACGGGCTGTTCCACCCCACCTGCCTCGCCGTGCTCGCTGCAGCCGGCGACCATCCGGATGCGTCCGGCGAGCTCGAACCGGCCGGAGCGTTCACCGGTCGCGAGCTGGAGCTGATCGCCCTGCTGCCCACCCGGCTGACCAACACCGAGCTGGCGGCGAGGTTCGTCATCTCTGTGAACACCGTGAAGACCCACATGGCGCACATCTATCGCAAGCTGGGCGTGGCCAATCGCCGCGACGCCATTGCGAAGGCGACGCAGTACGGGTTGATCGACAGAGCGGCGACCGTGCTCGAGGCGTCGCGCTGACGTTCGCCGGTCAGCGCGCCGGCGGCGGGGGCGGCGGTGTGCTCGTCGTGCCGTCGCTGCCGCCCATGTCCATCCGCGGCTCGCTGTGGCGCGGCTCGCGGCGGTCGTCGTCGACGGCCCGGTCGGCTGCCGTTGTCCGGTCGGCCTCCACGGTCCGGTCGGCCTCCACGGTCCTCGCACCGTTCTTATCCGTGCGCACGTCGGGGTCGACCGCGTCGGCCTTCGACAGCTTCTCGTCGACCGATGCGCGGGCGTCGCGCGCCTCGGCGGCGTGCGCCTCAGCGTCGCGGCGTCGCCGTTCGGCTTCGACCTCCGCCTGCTTCGCGTCCGCCTCGGCCTGGGACGCCTTGGCCTCCCGTTCGCGCGCGGCGAGGTCGTCGTCGCGGGCGGCGACCCGGAGCTCCTCCGCCCGGTGCCGGTCGAGTTCCTGCTTCCGTCGCCGTCCCGCTGTCATGGCGATCACGACGATGATCGCGATCACCACCACCACGACGACGATCAGGATGATCCATCCGGTTGTGTTCATGTCGGGTCATCGTACGCGCGCGGCGCCGGCGGGCTAGTGGGTGGCCCGGATGCGCATCGCGTCCAGGCCACCCACCGCCGCTCAGTTCAGGACGAACCGCTGGGCTGGAGCCCCGTTGCACACCCAGATCCGCAGCGCCGTCCCGTTGGCGGTCGCGCCGTTCGGGGAGTCGAGGCAGTATCCGGATGCGGGGTTCAGCAGAGCCCCGTTTGCCTGCGGCACCCAGTGCTGGCCGCCGACGTTGTTGCAGTCGTACAGTTCGACGCCGGTGCCCATCACCGTGGAGTTGCCGTCGATGTCGAGGCAGCGGCCGATGGTCCGCACGCTCTGGTCGGCGGGGTTGTACGTCCACTGCTGGTCGCGCGCCTCCGCCCGGCCGCCCGGTGCGCCGGTGACCACGTTCTGGCAGGTCCAGAGCTGCACGACCCCTCCGTTGCCGTTCACGTCGTCGCCGGCGACGTCGACGCACTTCGACGCGGCGCCGGCCACCGGATAGAGGATCGGGGTCGCGACGGTGAACTTCTGCGCGGCGGCGCCGTTGCAGGTCCAGATCCTCAGCGGCGTGCCGTTGGCCGTGTTGCCGTTCGGCGCATCCAGGCAGAGACCGGATGCGGGGTTCTTGATCGAGCCGTCGGCCTGCGGGATCCACTGCTGGCCGCCAGCACCGTTGCAGTCGTAGAGCTCGACGCCCGTTCCGAGGGTCGTCACGTTGCCGTCGACGTCGAGGCAGCGGCCGAGCGTGTTGAGCGTTCCCTCACGCAGCGCGCTGCCGACCCAGTGCTGATCGGCGGCGAGGGTCTTGCAGTCCCACAGCTGCACCGTGGCGAGGTTGCCCCCGACGTCGTCCCCTGCCACGTCGACGCACTTCCCGCCAGGCCCGACGATGGTCCTGCCCGGACCGCCGCCCGTGCTCACGCCCTGGTAGTTCTGGGCGACGATGTTCGTCTGCACGGCGTTCTCGGTGGCGTCCGTCGCGTATCCGCTGGTCATCACGCCCTCGAAGAAGGACTGCGTGCCGCGGTTGGAGTTGTCGCCGCCGGCTCCCAGCCCGATCGAGCCCTCGAGCTTCATCGGCTTCCAGGTGCTGCCGAACCGGTCTGTGCCGTCCGGCAGGGCGCCGTTGTACCAGGTGGAGAGTCCGCCGGACTGCGCGTTGCCTCCCTTGAGCGCGAACGTGTCGACGCCGTTGTTCTTGAGCACGGCGGTGACGAATTTGGATGCGTTGCCCTGGTTGGGCGTCCACACAGCGGTCTTGCCCTGGAAGACGCCCTCTTCGAGGTCGGCCTGCACCCACGGGCCGTGCCCGGTGGCTCCGTTCGCGCCGAGGGTGGAGAGGTTGAGCGTGTCCATGTGCCCTGCGCCGGTGTCGACGGTGTCGGTCTCGACGTTCCCGAAGTCGGAGCAGCACGCGCTGTTGACGTTCGTCCCGCTGGCGACCATGTACATCGACTCCGGGCTCGCGCCGCGTGCCGTGCCGATGGTCACCGTGCTCGACCGGCGGTATGCGACCCCCGGTGGAAGGTAGAGGCCGTATGCCTTCGTCCCGGCGACCGTGATGGGCAGCGCGCCGGCGTCCGCGGGGGCGTTGGCCGCTCCCTGCTCGCCGGCCGGGGCGGGCGTGAGGTCGTTGTGGTTGGGGGACTGGTCGTACACGATCGGGATGACGCAGGTCGTGCCGGAGCAGAAGGTGTCCTGCTGCGTCGCGTCGGCGTATCCGCCTGCCGAGAGCACGCCTATGTTCCTGGTGGCGCCGTCGGAGGCGCGCTTCACCTGGTAGAGCGGGCCGTTGTACGAGGCGTAGAGGGCGCGCGCCGGGCTGTACGCCGCGACGCAGGGCGTTCCGCCCGCCGCGTAGATGTCGCACGGACCGTCGCCGGCCGCCGAAGCGGGGGCGGGGGCCGCCAGAGGGGAGAAGACGAGGGCGAGTACGAGGGTGAAGAGGCCCAGCGCGGCGGTGAGATACCGCTTGCCGGTCGTCGTTGAGACGGTGTGCACGGTGTTTCCTTCCTTTCCAGCGTCGTTGCTTGCAGGAGCTTCATCGTTAAAGCATCGGCGAAAACGAGTGCTTTAACGATTAAACAGAGTGTATGGCCCGCGAGCGTCAGCCCGCTACCCCTCCCGTGCCGGCCGGCGCGACCGGGACCACGACCGCGTCGGCCTCCGTCGCGTCCTGAGCCGTGCATCCACAGGACTGCCGCAGCACCAGGTCGACGCCCACTTCGTGCCGCTGCCAGCCGTCGACCCCCGCCATGATCTCGAACAGCCGCTCGCTCGCGATCCGGGCGATCCGCTGCGCGGGCACGCGCACGGTGCTGATGCTCGGTGTGGTCACCCGCGCGAGCCCGAAGTCGTCGAAGCCGACGATCGCGACAGCGCCCGGCACGTCGATGGATGCGCTCCGCAGCGTCGTCAGCGCGCCGAACGCCATGTCGTCGTTGGCGGCGACGATCCCGTCGAACGCGGAGACGCCGTCGCCCAGCTCACGCACCGCTGCCACGCCGGAGGCCTCGCTGAGGTCTCCCTCGATGACCAGCGACGCATCCTCCACGCCGTGGGCGCGCACCGCATCCAGGAATCCGTCGCGCCGGTCCGCGCCGGTCTGGTGATCGAGCGGACCGGAGAGGTGGAGCAGTCTGCTCCTGCCGTGCGCCGTGATCAGGTGCTCGGTGATCGCACGGGATGCCCCACGGTCGTCGATGCCGACGGTCACCGCCGACGGAAGGTACGGGAAGTTGCCGATCATCACGACGGGCAGGCCGCTCGCGATCAGGCGCTCGACGGTCGGGTCGTCGATCGCCGCGCTCGTGAGGATCGCGCCGTCCGCGCTGTTGGAGCGCATGACGCGCTCGTACGCGGCCAGCCCGTGTTCGTTGTCCGGGTTCGTGGAGACGAGCAGCTGCACGTCGTTCTCGTTGGCGACGGAGGAGGTGCCCTCGAGCACCAGCATGAAGTAGCTGTGCCCGAACACGTGCGTCGCCGTGGTGGGGACGATCAGCGCGATGGTGCCTGCGTGCTGGCTGCGCAAGGCGCGGGCGGCCGAGCTGGGCACGTAACCGAGCTCCGACGCGGCGGCGAGCACGGCCTTGCGCGTGTCGTCCCCGATGCGCGGCTTCCCGGCGAGGGCCATCGAGACGGCTGACGGGGTGATGCCCACCTTCTCGGCGATGTCGCGAAGGGTGACGCGCCTGGCGCTCGCCCGTTCTGGCATGTCCGGTTCCTTCCCGTGGGGGCCTCGCCCGTGCGATCCTTACCGTATCTCATGACGGTTCTGCGGCCCCGGTGACGATCTCCCGGATGGTGCGCGCGGCGAGCTTGGGCGTCCTGTCCTCCCTGCAGAGTCCGTTCGCCTCCTGCATCGTGTCCGTCAGCTGCGTGTAGCAGGTGCCGGCGAGCACGGTGCTGGCCTGCACCGCCCGGTAGAGGGAGCGCAACCGGTCCTCGAACTGCTCGTGCGTGTCTGCCGTCGAGTACCCCCAGCTGTCCTCCGCGGCCGGGCCGCTTCCCGCGGCGAACTCGATGCCGCCGAACTCCGTCAGCATCAGCGGGGCGTCGTCGCGCAGCGCGTCGGTGAGCACCATCGCCCGCCCGCACGGGCCGATGCCGTGCCGGAGGGCGTCGCGGGCGGCTCCGTCGAGGTACCGTGATCGCACCGTCTCCGGGTCCGCGTCGTAGTCGTGCACGGAGAGGATGTCCGATTCGAGGTGTTCCCAGCCGTCGTTCGTGATCACCGGACGCGTCGGGTCGAGTGCCCTGGTCAGGTCGGCCAGGCCGCGGGCGAACGCGCGCTGCGCCGGCGAGTGCGCGATGTCCTGCACGCCCCAGCTCTCGTTCAGCGGCACCCAGGTGATCACGGAGGGGTGCGACCGATCGCGGTCGACCGCGCGCATCCACTCGCTGGTCAGCCGCTCGACCGCCGTCGCGGAGAACACGTACGCCGCCGGCGCCTCCGCCCACAGCATCAGCCCGAGCCTGTCCGCCCAGTAGAGGAAGCGCGGGTCCTCGATCTTCTGGTGCACTCTGGCGGAGTTGAAGCCGAGCGACAGGATCAGCTCCACCTCGTGCAGGAGCGCCCGTTCATCCGGTGCGGCCAGGTGCGACTGCGGCCAGTAGCCCTGACTGAGCACGGAACGGAGGACGACGGGACGGTCGTTGAGCAGGAAGCTGCCGTCGCGCGCATCCACCGACCGCAGCCCGAGGTAGCTGTACACGGTGTCGGAGTCGCCGCCTTGTGTCTCGACGGTGACGGTCGCATCCACCAGGACAGGCGAATCCGGCGACCACAGGATGCGGTCGCGGTCCTGCCCGTTCCGCAGCCGGGGCACCGTGATCTCGCCGACATGGCGTTGGCTGCCCACCGCGGTGGTGAGCTCGGCGATCGTCTCGTCGCCCAGCAGCAACCGGATGCGGCAGCGTGTGCCGGGCGCCGGAGGCCGGTTCAGGTTCACCTCGAACGCGACCGCTGCACTCGGCACATCCGGGGTCAGGTGCAACTGCTCGACGAACACCTCGGGCGTCGCTTCGAGCCAGACCGGCTGCCAGATCCCGGTGGTGCGCCGGTACCAGATGATGTGCGCGTCTTCCTGCCAGTCCTGCTTGCCGCGCGGCTGCTCCACGTCGGCGGCCCTGTCTTCGGCCCGCACCGTGATGAGCTGCACGCCGCCGTCGACGATCGCGGTCGTGATGTCGAGGGTGAACGGCGTGTGGCCGCCCTCGTGGCTGCCGACCGGGATGCCGTTCAGCCACACGCTCGCGCGGTAGTCGACAGCACCGAAGTGCAGCAGCACGCGGGGCCGGCCGGAGGAGAAGCCCGCTTCGAGCACGTCCTCCCACGACACCTCTCTCTGGTACCAGACCACGTCGTGGAAACGGTCGTCTCCGACCCCGGATGCAGGGCTCTCCGGCGGGTACGGCACGGCGATGGTCCCTGCCAGCCGGTGGCCGGCGGCGTGCCAGCCCTCCCGCTCGCCGACCTCTGTATCGTCGTACGCGAACCCCCAGGTGCCGTCGAGCTCGGCCCAATCCTCCCTGAGTAGCTGCGGCCTGGGCCGCGCGACGGTCAGCGCGCTCGCCCGGAGCGTCCCCGCCACGTTCAGAGACCTTCCGGCAGTGCTGCCGCTTCGCGCGGGAACGACGGCGCTGCCTCCGTCGGCGTGCGCAGGAGGGACCCGTCGTCGCCCTCGCTCAGCTCGATCAGCCCCATCCTGCGCAGGAAGGGGGTAACCCCGGCTGCCGGGTCGGCGAACGTTTCCGATGTCGCGTCGTGCGAGGTCTCCGGATGCAGCACGAACTCCTCCACGTTGCGCCCGCCGGAGGCGAACGACCAGTCGACGAAGTCGAGCAGCGGCCACCAGGTGAGGCCGCGGATGTCCACGCCCTCGCCGTGCAGCGTGCGCACGGTCTCGGTCGCGGCCTCCAGCCAGTCGCGGCGCACCCGCTGGGTGCCCTCGATGCTCGTCTCCGTCACCAGCATCGGCATCCCGTACCGCTCCTCCCAGCGGAGCAGCACCGTGCGGAGCCCGTCCGCCCAGCGGTTCGCGGTGACCTGCCTGGTGGCCCCGTCGACCACCTCCAGGATGCGCGGGGTCAAGTCTGGGTAGTAGTTGACGCCCAGGATGTCGATGGCGGGAGCGCCGGAAAGCAGCTCGGCCAGGTGCTCCTCTGCCGCCCCGTTGCCGGTGAGCCAGTCGTGCAGCGGGTGCGCGGCATCCACTCTGCCCAGGATGAGGTCGCTGGGCAACGTGGACAGCGAGCGCAGCAGCTCGACCTCGGCCAGCAGCGCGTCGTCCGTCGTCTCGTAGAGCTGCGACGCCTCGACGTGGACCACGACGGCGCCGGGGTTCGCATCCCGGATCGCGGCGACCGCCCGCTGCACGCCCCTGGCGATCCCGACCGCCACGGTCGTCCAGCCGTCCCAGCCGGTCAGCGCGGGCGGCCAGACGCCGCGCAGCCCGCAGAACGACGCCGTGGTGATCGGCTCGTTGAGCGGCGTGATGTGGTCGACCACTCCGCGGTAGCGTTCCGCGAACGCCCCCGCGAACTCCGCGAGCGCCTCCGGGAACACCGGGTCGGCGAACGAGCCGTCGAGCCAGGTCGGCGTCCCGTAGTGCACCAGGTCGGCGATCACCGTGAGGCCGAGCTCGTTCACGGCGACGTCGATCCGCTCGTCCAGCGCGCTCCAGTCGAAGCGGCCAGGAGCGACGTGCACGAGCGGCCAGCTGACCCCGTAGCGCAGGCCGGTCGCCCCGAGCCCGGATGCGGTGGCCAGGTCCTCCCGCCAGTGCTCGTCGTGCCCGGTGAGCGCGAACTCGTTGAGCGCGCCCATCGACGAACCGGGGGCCGGATAGACGCAGGTGTCCTCGATGCCGATCAGCCAACGCAGCCGGTCGTGGGGGAAGCCTTCGATGAATGTGGTCACTTGAGTCCTGTCGTTGCGACGCCGGCGACGAAGTATCGCTGCGCGAGGAAGAAGGCGATGGCGATGGGGAGCAGCGAGATCACGGCTCCGGCCATCAGCACGGCGTGGTCGGTCACGTGCTGTCCGCCGAACAGCGCGAGCCCGGCGGGGAGGGTGCGCATCTCGGAGGTGCTGGTGACGACGAGCGGCCAGAGCAGGTCGTTCCAGAGCGCGGTGAAGTTGAGCACGGCGACCGTCGCGATGGCCGGCTTCGCCAGGGGCAGGATGATCTGCCAGTAGATGCGGAGGTGTCCTGCCCCGTCGATCCTGGCGGCCTCGTCGAGGTCGCGCGGGATGGAGACGAAGAACTGACGGAACAGGAAGATGCCGAACGCACTGGTGGCGCGCGGGATGATCAGCCCCTGGTAGGTGTTCAGCCAGTCGAGGTGGAACAGCTCGAGGAACACCGGGATGAGGGTGACCTGGAACGGCACCATCAGGGTGACGAGCACCAGCCAGAACGCGATGTTCCTGCCCGGGAAGTCGATCCTGGCGAGCGCATACGCGCACATCGAGTCGAACAGCAGGGTCAGCAGGGTGGTGACTCCGGCGAAGACGATCGTGTTGAACACCAGCAGCAGGAACGGCAGCTGCTCCCACACGCCCTGGTAGCCGTGCAGCGTCCACTCGGTGGGGAACAGGCTGGCCGGGTTGCTGAAGAGGTCCTTCTCGGTGCGGAACGAGGTGGACAGCATCCAGATGAAGGGGACGAGGGCGAGCACGAGCCCCACGCCGACGAAGATCCACTTCGAGACGTCCGCGAAGCGGGTGGATGGCCGGACCGTGCGCCGGCGCAGCGTGTCAGTCGACATCGTTGTACCTGAAGATTCTGAGTTGGAGGGCGGAGATGACGACGATCACGAGGAACAGCGCCCACGAGATCGCCGCCGCGTATCCGGTGTGGAAGTTCACGAAACCCTCGCGGAACAGCAGGGTGACCAGGGTCTCCGTCGAGAACAGCGGACCGCCTCCCGTCATCACGTAGACCAGGTCGAACAGCTGGAACGACTGGATGGTCATGATGAGCGTCGCGAACAGCATCGTCGGCCGCAGTGCGGGGAGGGTGATGTAGCGCAGCAGGTTCACCGCGCCTGCGCCGTCGAGCCTGGCCGCTTCGTAACGCTCCGACGGGATGCCCTTGAGGCCGGCGATCAGGATGATCATGACGAATCCGGCGTTCTTCCAGATGTTCACGAAGATGATCGTCGGCAGGGCGAGCTCCGGCGACTGCAGGAACCCGACCTTGCCGAGGCCGAGCGCCGACGTGATCCCGCCGATGAGCCCGAGTTCGGGGTCGAGCAGGAACCGCCAGACCAGGCCGATCGAGGTCAGCGAGACGACGGTGGGGAAGAAGAACGCCGACCGGATGATGCGGGTGCCGAGTCCTTCCGCGGCGAGGGCGAGTGCCAGCGCGAGGCCGACCACGACGATCCCGACCACGGAGATGACCGTGATGAGCGTGGTGTGGACGAGCGCATCCCAGAATCGGGGGTCCTGGGTGAGCTTGATGTAGTTGTCGAAGCCGACCCAGGGCTGGTCGTCGGCGCCGATGGTCCAGTCGTGCAGGCTGTACCAGAACGACACCAGGATCGGCCAGAGCACGAAGACACCGAGGATGAGGAAGCTGGGGGCGATGAAGAGCAGGGCTGGGCCTGCGCGGAAGCGCCTGCGCTTCCGCGGCTGCTCTCCGTGTGCGGTGGGACGGGCCCGGGAGCCGTCGTGCGACTCCCGGGCCCTGGTGATGACGGTCATTTGCTGGAGCAGCCCGTGAGTTCGTCGATCTTCTTGGATGCGATGGATGTGCCGTCGTCGAGGCTGGTGCCCCTGGTGAGGCTGCCGATCAGCGGCACGTACGCGTCGGAGTCGACCTGGGTCGCGTTCGGCACCTGCGGGAGGTAGAGCCGCGAGTCCGGCACCTGCGACGAGAACACCTTCACGACCGGGTTGGCCGCGAGCTCCGAGTCGTCGGCGAGGTCGGTGCGCAGCGACGGGAAGCCGGTCGAGAGCGAGAACTTCTTCTGCGCGACCTTGCCCGTCCAGTACGCGAGGAACTCCTGCGCCTCCTCCGGGTGCTTGGTCTTGGCCGAGATCGCGAGCGGCGCCGTGGAGCCGAGGGTCACCGGCTTGCCGGACGCGGCGACGGGCACCTGCACGATGCCGAGGTCGATGCCGGCCTTCTTGTATCCGGGCGCCGCCCATGGCCCGTTGATCTCCATCGCGGCCTTGCCGGCGGAGAAGAGGGCGTCCGCTTCGGCCCCGGTGAGGCCGACGGGCGAGATCTTGTCGTTGACGACAAGGTCGACCCACGGCTTCAGGCTGTCCCGGCCCTTGGCGCTGGAAAGGACGCTGCAGTTCTTCGCGTCGACGATGTCGCCGCCTTCCAGCCACTGCAGCACCGGCCACATCTGGATGGTGTTGTTGTCGGCGAGCACGAGCCCGTACTTTCCGTCCGTGGTGAGCTTCTTGGCCGCCGCCTTGAGCTCGTCGACCGTGGTGGGCGGGGTGACGCCCGCTGCGGTGAAGAGCGCCTTGTTGTAGTAGAGGCTGAGCGTGGCGTAGTTGGCGGGCACCGCGTAGAGCTTGTCGTCGTACGTGAACTCGTCGACGAGCGCCGGCGCGAACTTCGAGACGTTGATCGTGGTCGCGGAGTCACCGGTCTTGGTGATCGGCAGCACCGACTTGGTCTTGACGTACTGCGCGATGACGTTGGGGTCGGAGGCCGGGGCGGCAATGTCCGGGCCCTGTCCGGTCATCCACGCGGACGGCAGCTTCTGCTGGATGGTGTCCCACGGCTCGGCCGACATGCTGACCGTGATCTTCTTCTGCGAGGCGTTGAAGTCCTTGACGATCTGTTCGTAGCCCGGTGCGTCTCCACCGGTGAATCCTGTCCACACCGTGAGCTTGACGGGATCGCCGGAGTTGGAGCCGCCACCGGAGCATCCGGTGGCGAGCAGGCCGACCGCGGTCGCGACCGCGACGACCGCGAGCTGTTTCTTGTAGCGCATGGAGTCTCTCCCTTGAGCGAAGGTAACGATGATCGGATGAATGGTGCTTCATCGTTAAAGCAGATAGTAGACGAGGAATGCGACAGAGCACAATGCAGTCGATCTGCGGTGGGGGAGAGACGTGACGGGGCGGGGTGGTTGCGGCAACCACCCCGCCCCGATGGCACTGCTAGGCGACGACCGCCTTCTGGTTCTCGTTCTGGTGGTCGGCGGCCGAGTCGACGCGGATCTTCCGCGGCTTGGCCCGCTCGACGACCGGGATGACGACGCTGAGCACGCCGTTGTCGTAGCTGGCGCTGATGCGCTCAGCATCGACGTCGTCGCCGATGGTGAACTGGCGCAGGTATGAGCCGAACGGCCGCTCCTGGGCCAGCCAGCGCGAGTTCTCCCGGTTGGCGGCCGATCGCTGCGCCCTGATCGTCAGAAGGTGACCGTCGACATCCACGTCGACCGAACCGGGGTCGACGCCGGGGAGGTCGGCGTTGAGCACGTACTGGTCACCCTCGCGAAACAGGTCGACGGGCATCAGCCGCGGCTGCCTGCTGGTGTCGAACACGCTCTGGGCGATCCTGTCCAGCTGGCTGAAAGGATCAAATGACATCGACATGGTGAGATTCTCCTTCCATCGGTGTGGCGGCACGGTGCCGCCGGGTTGTGTTCGTGGTGTCGGCATGGCCAGGCGTCCTGGCCCGGTGTCACGGTGGTGACCGGATCGATGCGCGCGGCTCCGGTGCTCGCGGTCCGCCGCGCGGATGCGACGTCGTCCGCCGATCGGGATGCGCGGCCGCGTCCCGCGACCGAGGAGCGTCGGCCGTCGTCGCCGGCGCATCCCAGAAGCCGGAGACGATCTGCTCGAACTCCGCGTCCACCCACTCCTGATCGGAGCAGAGGATCTCCGCGAACTCGTCCGCCGTCTGCTCGACCACGTCCGCCACTGTCACGGTTCATCACCTCCATACCTGTCGTCGCGTGCCGCCGCGAAGCCGGATGCCGAGGCCCGACCCCGCGACCCAGAGAGGATGTGGATCAGTTGATGCATATGTTTTACAACACTGTTCGATGGCTCGCAAGTGCTCCGAGCGCGCCTCCTCACCCCGGCCGGAACCGGGGGAGAACGCGTCCCTGCGGCGGCGCTCGACGAGCGGTTGTGGGTTCGGGCAGAATGGCGATCGACATCGAGACGGGGGGGACTGTGATGCCGACAGTGACGGGACCGAAGGTCGAACTGGGGGAGCTCTCACGGCTCCCCGCCGGACCCATCCTGGTCCGGCTGAGACGCGTGCTGATCACGACGGGCATCGCGGCGGTCGTCTACACGATGCTCTGCACGGGCAGTGTCGGCGCCTGCTCGGACAGCGGTGCATCGGATGGTGTGGTGCAGACCACTTGCAGGAACATCGCGCTGCGCCCGAGCTGGGTGGTCTACGCCGCCTTCGCGGTCATCCTGTTCGTCGTGATCGGCAGGATCGCCCGCAACTCGGCGACCGTCACGGATGCCCTGCGTCTCCTCGACCGCGCCGCCGGGCTGATCATCGTCATCGCGCTGGTCTCCGGCGCGATCGGGCTGACGTGGATGATGCTGCTGCCGATCGACACGCTCGCCGATGGCGGCGCGATCGTCTTCCCGTTCCCGTTCGGCTCGCCAGAGCTGACGGTCACGCACCACCCGTGACGCTCACGCGGCCTGCGGCCTCTGGTCAGTCCGCCAGCAGCATCCCGAACCACGGCTCGACCACCGCGGCGATGTCGTCGCTGTCGATGTCGAGCTCGGGGAGGTCGACGAAGTGCCTGGCGATCGTCATCCCGAGGATGCTCGACACCAGCACGGCCGCGCGCAGGCGGGCGTCGTCGCGGTCGCTCGTGCGCGCCAGGTTGTCGACCCGGTCTTCCAGGTAGTCGCGCATCACCGTCGCTGCCTCCGGCGAGGTGAGCATGGAGCGCACGAGTGCCTTGGTGTGCGGCGGCAGCTCGCGCAGCCGGAGATCCAGGACCTCCGCCAGGTGTTGCGGCACCTGCTCGGCGCTCAGGTCGGGCGCCGGCCGGACCGCCAGGGCGAACAGTGCCTGCTTCGAGCCGTAGTGCTGCAGCACGAGCGACGGGTCGACGCCCGCGCGCTGCGCGATTCCGCGCACGGTCGCGCCGTCGGCGCCGCGCTCGCCGAATTCGGTCTGTGCTGCCTCGAGGATCTTCGCGGCGGTCGCCGCTCGTCGCTCTGCCCGCGTCATCGGCTCATCCACGGCATTCACTCTACAACGGTTGAGTGAAAGTGGTACTGTTTCGCTCAACAACAGTTGAGTGAAACGAGAAGAACATGGACACACGCATGACCAGCCCGAACAGGACCGTGCTCGTGATCGGCGCATCCCGAGGGTTGGGGGAGGCGATCGTCGAGGAGTACGTCGCCCGCGGCTCCCGGGTCGTGGGAACCGTGCGCGGCGACGCGCCGACGCCCCTGCACGCCTTCGCCGAGCGGGCGGGAGACGCGGTCGAGATCGAGCACGTCGACATCACCAAACGGGACGAGGTGGATGCGCTGAGCAGGCGTCTCTCCGGGCGCACCTTCGACCTGCTGTTCGTCGTCGCCGGTATCGCGCTCGTCCCCCGGAACGCCATCGCCGCCGACATCCTGGACGACGAGTTCGAGCGGATGATGTACACGAACGTGCTCAGCGTGATCCGCACCGTCGAGGCGCTGGACGACCTGGTCGCGCCGGACGGCACCATCGCCGTCATGTCGTCCGGACAGGGGAGCGTCGCCAACAACCGCACCGGCGGATTCGAGGTCTACCGCGCCAGCAAGGCGGCGCTCAACCAGCTGATGCGCAGCTACGCGGCCCGGCACGACGGCGAGGATCGCGCGCTCCTGCTGACAGCCCCCGGCTGGGTGCAGACCGACATGGGCGGCTCGGGCGCGACGCTGCGCATCGAGGAGAGCATCCCGCCGCTGGTCGACACGGTGGATGCGCAACGCGGCGCGGCCGGCCTGCAGTACCTCGACAGGAACGGGGAGACGGTGCCGTGGTGACCGGGTCACTGGGTGCTCGGACGCTTCGGAGAAGTCATTCGTTCTGTGTAGCAAGACCCGTCGAGCGACGGATGAGGGCCACGCAGCCGCCCGGATAGCGTCCGGGTATGCCCACCGTTCCCCTCCGCACCGCCGTGCTCGCCGCCCTCCCGACCGTGCCACAGCGTGTGCTGTTCGCGTCCGCCGTCGCCCTCAGTGCGCTCGTGCTGGTGATGCCGTTCCCCGGAAGCCTGAGCGTCGTCGCCACCAGGTGGCTCGTCGCCGTCTCGGCGGGCGTGCCCGGCGTGGGCCTCCTCTCGGAGGTCGCGCTGGTGGCGCTCGCCGCCGGAGTGGCCGCAGCCATCGTCCTGGGCTGGCGACGGCAGCCGGCCAACCGGGTCCGCGTGGTCGCCCTGGTCGTCTCGGTCGGGATCGCGTACGCGGCGAGCGAGTCGATCAAGCTGCTCGTCACGGAGCTGCGCCCCTGTCAGCGGTGGCCGCTGGCGGAGGAGTGCGCGCCGCTCGGCGACTGGTCGTTCCCGTCGAACCACGCGACGCTCGCCTTCGCGGCCGCCGCCGTCATCGCAGTGCTGTCCCGCCGCTTCGCCGTGATGGCTGCGGCCTTCGGATGCGCGGTCCTCGTCGCGTTCGACCGGGTCGCGCAGGGCGCCCACTACCTCCACGACGTCGCGGCCGGCGCGGTTCTCGGCCTCGGGATGGTCGTGGTCGCCCTGGTCTGCGCCGCACTGGTTCTGCGCTGGAGGCCGTCCGCCCGTCAGCGCGAACGGGATGCGAGCACGTAGGCCGGCACTGCGACCGCGGCCACCACGATGTGCATCACGACCAGCGCGAGGATCGCGGTGCCCGTCGCGCCCGGCATGAACTGGAGTACCGCCAGCAGGATGTCCGGGATGAACGACAGCAGCAGGACCACGGGGACGAGGATGGTGAGCGCCCTGCGCGGATCGCGCGCGTGACGTTCCACCAGGTGCCAGCCGATCCACCCCGCCAGGACGCCGAGGATCGTCATCGAGACGTATGCGGGCACGGAGAGCCCGCCGAAGTCGGCCGGGGCGCCCGCCGCCTTCGCGATGGTCGCCACGACGGCGTTGAGCGCGATCGCGATGGCGACCGCGACGACGAGGATGACCGCGACGCGCGGCTTCGAAAGTGTCGCCACCGGTGCTGCGGTGGCCGAGGTTGTTGCCATGACTCCTCCAAACGGTCGGGGGAACGGGCGTCTATTACGGATACGCCGTTCTCGTAATTGCTTACGGTACTCTTAAGTACCGTAAATCGGCAAGCGATTTACGGGAACACCCGAACCCGGAAGGTAGACTCCTCTCCCATGTCCGCCGACGCGACGCAGCCCTCCGGTCGACCCCGGGACTCCGGGCTCGAGCACCGCATCATCGAGGCGACCCAGGATCTGCTGATCGAGCGGGAGTACGTCGGCACGACGATCGCCGCTGTCGCGGCGCGTGCCCGCTGCGGCAAGTCTGCGATCTACCGCCGCTGGGAGACGAAGGTCGATCTGGTCGTCGCCGCCGTGCGCGCGACGCAGACCAGGCTCGACCCGCAGGACACCGGCTCGCTGCGCGAGGACCTCCGCCGCACCGCGATGCACTTCGCCGGCTCCGACGAACGCTCCGGCCGCATCCTGGCCAGCCTGCTCAGCGCCCTCGGCAGTGACCCGGACCTCTATCAGGCCGCCAACCGCGACGTCGGCAGTCCGCCGGCCGCTGCGCTGAGGGAGGTCATCGAGCGGTGGATCGCCAGAGGGGTCGTGCCCGCCGACGTCCCGGTCGCCCTCATCGCGGGGCTCGTGCCCACCGCCGCGTTCGGCAGCGTCGTGCTGCGCAAGCAGTACCTCGACGAGGATGCGGTGACCGAGCTCATCGATCGGGTGGTCCTTCCCGCACTGGGGCAGCCGCCCGGATCGGCGGAGCGCTCGACCCCGTGAGCCGCGGCGTCAGCGGTCGAACTGCTCCCAGTGCCCCTCGCTGATCACCTCGACACGGTCGCCGACCACGGCGATCGCGGTCTGATCGTCGATCGCATACGACCGGCCCGGAATGCGCTCGGCCCAGCGCCGCGCGGCCTCGAGCGTGTTCTCCGTCCAGCCCGGGTAG
Organism: Leifsonia araucanica; assembly: GCF_051161895.1. Classification (NCBI taxonomy): domain Bacteria; kingdom Bacillati; phylum Actinomycetota; class Actinomycetes; order Micrococcales; family Microbacteriaceae; genus Leifsonia; species Leifsonia araucanica. The sequence goes on along the minus strand of NZ_JBMBTW010000002.1, from coordinate 2,178,097 downwards.
TCCAGGTGCGGGAAGATCGAGAAGTCGACCAGCCCGAGCGTCTCGTCCGTCCCCTCCGGCTGCCAGTCGAGGAACTCCGTCCCCACGCGCGGTGTCAGCACCATGCTCCCGGCGCTCACCCCCACCCAGACGGTGTCGACGAGTTCGGGCAGCATCCCGGCCAGGCCGGACTGGAGCATCCAGGTGGAGAGGTATCTCGCCTCTCCGCCGTCGACCAGCAGCACGTCGGCATCGCGCACCCACGGCATCCACCGCTCCTCCGCGATGCTCGGCAGCGCGGTCAGTTCGAGCACGCCCACCGACTTCCAGCCGAGCCCGACGAGCCCGCCTTCGCCCTCCCAGCGGTCGGCCGTCGATCTCCACACGCTCTCCGGGCTGCAGAGCGGCTGCCCCCACTGCGCGGTGGGGATGATGAGAGCGCGGCTGTCGGCGATCGGCTTGCCGAGCATCCTGATCAGCGACGCGCGGATGCTGTCGTTCGTGACCCCGCCCGATGTGAGCAGCAGTTTCATCCTCGTCCCCCGTCCGATGCCTGGAGTCGGCCCCACCATAGCGCGGTGGGGCTCTCGCTCGCCTCGCTGATTTGCGTTCGCCGATGAGGTGATCTTTAATCTGCGTATGGATGCAGATAAGGCAATATGCGGCCGTCTTCCCGACAGCCAGTTCGTGGAGCTCGCCGTCGAGGTGTTCGGGATGCTCGCCGACGCCACGCGGGTCAGGATCGTGCTGGCGCTCAAGGATGCCGGCGAGCTGTCGGTGAACCACCTCGCCGACATCCTCGACAAGCAGCCGTCCGCGGTGTCGCAGCATCTCGCCAAGCTCCGCCTCGCGCGGATCGTGGCGACCAGGCAGGAAGGGCAGCGGGTGTTCTATCGGCTCGAGAACGAGCACACCAGCCGCCTCGTGTCGGATGCGATCTTCCAGGCGGAGCACGCCCTCGGCGGAGTTCCGCGTCATCACCACGCCGAGGCCGGTGCGGCGGAGGGCGTCGGCGCGTGAGCGGTCTCCGCACGCACGAGCACGAGCACGACCACGACCACTCACACGACCACAACCACCCGCATGGCGGCGTGAAGGGCTTCCTCTACGACCTCTTCGTCCCGCACACCCACGATGCCGCAGACTCCGTCGACGACGCGCTGGAGGCGTCCAAGGCCGGCGTCACCGCGGTCAAGGTATCCATGTTCATCCTGCTCGGCACCACCATCCTGCAGTTCGGGCTCGTCCTCGTCACGGGTTCTGTCGCGCTGCTGGCCGACACCATCCACAACTTCGCCGACGCGCTGACAGCCGTGCCTCTGTGGATCGCTTTCGTGCTCGGCCGCCGTGTCGCGACCCGCCGGTACACGTTCGGTTTCGGGCGGGCGGAGGACCTGGCCGGGCTGTTCATCGTCTTCGTCGTCGCTCTCTCCGCCGTCATCGCCGGCTGGGAGGCGATCGACCGGTTCATCCACCCGCGGCCGGTGGAGAACGCGTGGTGGCTGATCGCCGCCGGTGTGATCGGTTTCGCGGGCAACGAGCTCGTGGCCGTCTACCGCATCCGGGTCGGCCGCAGGATCGGTTCTGCGGCCCTCGTGGCCGACGGCGTGCACGCGCGCCTGGACGGGATCACGTCCCTCTCCGTCGTGCTCGGCGCGATCGGCGTCCTTCTCGGCTTCCCGATCGCGGACCCGGTCATCGGCCTGCTGATCTCGGTCTCGATCCTGATCCTGCTGTGGGGCACCGTGAAGTCCGTCGGCGCGCGCCTGATGGATGGGGTCGACCCGCGGCTCGTGGAGCGCGTGGAACACCGCCTGGAGCATGCCAACGGGGTCACCGGGGTCCAGAGCGTGAAGCTCCGCTGGTCCGGCCACCGTCTGCTCGGTTCGGCGGTCGTGATCACGGACGCCGTGAGCCTGCACGATGCGACGCACGTGGCCGAGCGTGCCGCCGAGCTGGTGCGCGGGGAGCTGCGCACCCTGGACGACTTCGTCGTCACACCCGTCGCCGAGAGGCGCTCGGCTCTCAGCTCGTGACGTGCCGCCGGAAGATCCAGTCGACGGTGCCCCGCCAGGTCTTCCGCAGCTCGCGGTTGCGGCGCCACTCGCGCCAGGTGAGCCAGATGATCACCACATCCAGGATGGTCAGGACGACCACCCCGACGGACGGCGCCGTGACGAGCTCGTACACCTGGAACACCACGAACGCACCGAGCGCGGCCATCGCCCACGGGTAGACGCGCCGGGATCCGACCAGCAGCGCGACGACGATCGCCAGTTTCACCACACCGTGCAGCACCAGGTAGGCCGCGATGAACATCTGACTCCCGGTGTGCAGGTGGGAGACGCCGTGCACGAGAAGGGTGGCGACGAGGTCGTGCGGATCCTCGGTGAGCTCCTTCGACGTGGCCGCGTGGGCGGCGGACTTCACCTGGCCGGGCGTCACGAAGAGCAGCACGATCCCGCCGATCGTCTCCAAGAGTCCGTCGATCCCCTTGAAGAGCACCCCGACGAGAAACACCAGGTCGAGCACTCGCTCCCTCATCGCTCCTCCGCCTCCCGCACGTGCCGTCCTGAACCATTGTCGGGGATGGCCGGGCGGGCGTTCGGGGGAGTTGCTGCCGCAGGAGGGATCTGACACAGTAACGACGACGGGCGGTCCGTCTCCCGGGAGGCAGAGGTGGCATCGTTCGCAACGGGGGATGCGCTGCGCGCGTCCGCTCGGCGGTTCTTCGGCTCGCCCCTCCGGGCGACCTCGACCATTGTCGCTGCTCTCGTACTCGCGGCAGCAGTGGTCGCTGTGCCCATCTCGACGGCCGCCGCGCACGCCGCCGCCGTCGACCGCTACGAGGCCGCCGGCGTGCGCTTGGATCGGCTGACCGACCAACTCGCGGCGGCGCAGTCCCGTTTCGCCAGCGCGAGCGACGCTCTCGTCAGCCTTTCCGGCACGGTAGCGACCCTGCGCTCCAGTCCTGCCGGTGTCTTGCCGGCGACGCACCACACCGTCCTGGATGCGGTTGCGGGCGACATCGAGAAGGCCCTGGCTCAGAGATCGGGTGAGGCGCCAGGGGAGCAGGAAGCAACAGCGTCCGCCGACTCGACGACGGAGGAGCTGACGGAGGCGGCCGTCACGGTGGAACGCCAGACGCGACGCGAGGCAGGCTGGCTCGACGCCACCCGCGTTGCCATCGACTCGGCGGAGGAACAGCGCGATGCCACGAACGTCCTGCTTGCCCAGCTCGTCACGGGTGCGAAGCACTCCGACGACCGTCCCGCCATCGACCCGCTGGAGACCGCCGGTACGGCACTGCTCGCGGCGTTTCCGCGCGCGGACGCCGCATCCCGTGCCGCGCTGACGACGGCCGCCGGCGAAGCACGGACCGCCGCGAACGCGGGGGCGACGGTCGAAGCGGAACTGCTCGCCTTCGTCGCGCGCGCCCACGACCTGGCCACGTCGCAGGAGGCCGCCGATCGCGCCGCCGCCGAAGCCGCGGCTCGCGCCGCAGCGGAAGAGGCGGCCCGCGAAGCGGCTCAGTCCAGGAGCGAGTCCTCCGGTTCCTCCGGCGAGTCCGGCAGCGGCCGGCGTCCTACCGTCTGGCCGCCCCCACCGGAGTTCCCCATCATGACCCATCCCCCGAAGCTCGACCTGTCGGGCCCGTAGCGACGCCGCTGTCCTCCGCCGCGAGCACGCCATCACAGAATGCGCGCGTGGGCTGAGGCCTGGCGAAGGCGACCAGCAACGGCCGCGACTTCTCGATGCGGACGACGTGGCGCTCGTCGACTCCGACGGTGAACTCGAAGACCTGGCGCAGCCGGAAATTCAGGGTGATGAACTTCTCGACGACCATCGTGCCGTCCACGGTGATCGTCAGCCATCCCCACCACTGATCGAAGAGGTAGACGATCGTGTGCTTCTCGCGCTCGCCGACCGAGAAGGAGAACGTGTGGGTCGTCGCCACCTGCCCGAAACCGCCGGCCGTCGTTCGCCGTGACGGGTGTCGGGTGACAGCGATGAAAAGGAAGATCGCGCACAGGACGAGGAAAGCCGCGAGCAGAAGGAGCAGAGGTCGGAACCTGACACTCGCCGAGAGCGGGAGGAGCGCTCCGCCGCCCGCGACGATGCCGAGCACCAGCAACACCCAGGCGGATGCGGTGACCGTCCGGCGCGCGCTACTCATGGCGGGAGCATAGCGCGGGGTTGGCGGGGGAGTTCAGGCCAAAACGCACCGACACACCCACGTCAGCGCAGCAGGTCCGCGACCGCCGCGATCCCAGCGCGGATCGACTCCTCCGACGTGTTGCCGAAGCCGAACACCAGCTGCGGCGGGTGTGGGCTGCGTGTCGAGCGGTACGTGCTCATGCCGTAGAGCGCGACCCCGCGCGTGCGGGCCTCGTCGATGATCTGCTGCTCGTCCGCATCCGGTGCCAGGTGCGCGACCGCGTGGAATCCCGCCGCCAGGCCGGTCAGTCTCACCGTCGGCGCGTGCGCCAGCAGCGCAGAGGCGAGCGCGTCGCGGCGGGCGGCGTAGAGGGTGCGCATCCGGCGGAGGTGCCGGTCGTAGCGTCCGGACTCGATGAGACGGGCGAGGGCGAGCTGGTCGAGTGTCGGTGCGCCGCGGTCGGCGGACTCCTTCGCAGCCGCCACTTCGTCTGCGAGCCAGGCCGGCGCCACCGTCCAGCCCAGGCGCAGGGCGGGCGCGAGTGACTTGCTCACCGTCCCGAGCGTGACCACCCGGTCCGGCGCCAGCCCCTGCAACGATCCGACCGGTTCACGGTCGTAGCGGAACTCGGCGTCGTAGTCGTCCTCCACGATGATGCCGTCGCGGCGCACAGCCCAGTCGAGAAGCTCGCGGCGGCGTTCGGGGGCGAGGACGACGCCGGTCGGCCACTGGTGCGCGGGGGTCAGCACCACCGCGCGTGCTCCACTCGCGTCGAGCGCCGCCACGTCGATGCCGAGCTCGTCGACCGGCACCGGCACGGCCGAGCCGCCGACCGCCTCCGCCGCGCGCGTGACCGTGCCGATCGAGCCGGGATCCTCCACCGCCATCGTGCCGATGCCGCGCCGGGCGAGCGCGCGGAACGTGAGCGCGACACCCTGCGCGAATCCCGCACACACGACGATCTGGGCAGACCGTGCGTTCATCCCCCGGACGCGCCGGAGGTACGCGGCGACCACCTCCCGCAGGCTCGGGTCTCCGCGCGGGTCGCCGTAGTCGAAGGCGGCGTTCGGGGCGCTCCTCGTCGCCTCGCGGATGGCCCACGTCCAGTCGTCGCGCGGGATCGTGCCGAGGTCGGGGACTCCGGACGCGAAGTCGGCGACCCGGGCGGGTGGGTCGTGCTGCACCCCGGCGGTCGGCGGCTCTCCGACTCCCCCGACCGGCTCGACCTGAACTGCGGCGACGCGCGTCGCCGACCCGGTCTGCGCGACGAGGTAGCCCTCTGATCGCAGCTGCTCGTAGCAGTCCTGGACGGTTCCGCGGGCCACGCCGAGGCTCGCTGCGAAATCGCGCGAGGAGGGGAGTCGTTCGCCCGTCGCGAGCCGCCCATCCTGGATCGCGGCCCGCACTTGCGACTGCAGCTGAGTGCGCAGGGGAACGCCGGAGTCGCGGTCCAGCCGGACCAGCAACTCGGGACTCGAATTGGACCACTCCACCGCCATGCGAATGGATCTTACCGCCATGCCACCCCGAATCTAGGGTCGTTCCCATGACCACGACGAGCCTCAGCACCACCGCCCTTCCGCAGCGTTCCCCGCTGGTGACGCGCCCGCTCCTGCTGCGCTTCGTCTCGATCGTCGCCTGCTCTGTCGGATTCTTCCTCCCGCTCGCCGCCGTGCCGCTGCTTGCGGACGCGACCTCACCGGTCGGCGGCGGCGTCTCCAACGGCGCGCTGCTCGCGGCGACCGTCGCCGGCGAGCTGGCCTCGCCGTGGTTGATGCAGCGGGTCGGCGTCCGGGCGGTCCTCGCGGCGGGGCTCGTGCTGCTCGGAGCGCCGACGTTCGTCCTGCTGTTCTCGGTGTCCCTCCCCGTTCTGGTGACCACGGGCGTGCTGCGGGGCCTGGGCTTCGCGCTGGCGATCGTCGCGGGAGGCGCGGTGACCGCTGCGATCGTCCCGGCCGATCGCCGCGGCGAGGGCCTCGCGCTCGCCGGGCTGGTGAGTGCCGTTCCCTCCCTGCTCGCGCTGCCGCTCGGGGTGACGCTCAGCGCCGTGGCTGGTCCCGGATGGGTGTTCGCGATCGCCGGGGCGGTGCCTCTGTTCGCGGTGGCGTCGGTCGGCGGGCTGCCCGGGCGCGCAGCAGGGGCGCAGACGGCGCAGGTCTCCTCGCGAACCTCCGGACGGTCGGGGACCGGCATCCTCGTGGGTCTGCGCTCCCCGGAGCTGCTGCGGCCGGCGCTCGTGTTCGCGGCCTCCGCTGCCGTCGCCGGGGTGGTCGTCACCTGTGTCCCCGGTGCGCTGACCGGCTCCGCCTCCGCTCTCGCTCCCGCCCTGCTGCTGGTGCAGCCGGCCGCGGCGGGGCTGGGACGCTGGCTCGCCGGCCGGTACGGCGACCGTCTCGGGCACCGCCGCCTGTTCCTCCCCGGCATCGCACTCTCGGCCGTCGGTATGGCCGCGATGGCGGCGACCGCCAGCGCTCCCCTCGTGCTCGCCGGCGGCGTGGTCTTCGGCCTCGGCTTCGGCGCCCTGCAGAACAGCACCATCTCGGCCATGTACGAGCGCGCCGACGAACGGCAGTTCGCCACCGTCAGCGCCCTCTGGAACGCGGGATACGACGGCGGAATGGCGGCGGGCGCATTTGCGGTCAGCGCCCTCGCCGCCCTGGTCGGGCCGGCCGTCGCCTTCCTCGCGCTCGCCGTGGCGCTGCCGCTGGTCCTCACGCTCGTGCGGCGCAGCGCATCCACCAGCGCATCCACCACCGGTCCCACCCGATAACGCACCACCGACAGAAGGAGAATGACAATGGGAACACTCACCGTCGCGATGTTCATGACCATCGACGGATTCACCGAGACAGCGGAAGGCAGCCTGATTTCGCCGGACTGGTCTGACGAAATGCAGCAGTACTGGTCGGGCGCGAACGCGCACGACGGCCAGCTGCTCGTGTACGGACGCACCGCCTTCGAGTTCAACGCGGCGTACTGGCCGACCGCGGACACCGCCGAGAACGGCGACGAGTACCGGGCGTTCGCCCGCACCATGAACCGCCTGCCGAAGGTGGTCATCTCGGACACTCTCGAGCAGCCGGGATGGAACGCCACCGTCGAGCGCGGCCCACTCGACGAGGCGGTCACCCGCATCACGCAGCGCCACGACGGTGAAATCGTGGCCGTCGGCGGCATCTCCCTCGTCGCTGCCCTGGCAAAGTCGGGCCTCGTCGACCACTACCGCCTGCTGCTGATGCCGCGCCTGGCCGGCGCCGGCCGCTCCATCTTCGCCGACGGACTCCCCGCCACCGACCTGACGTTGGTCGGCTCCCGCCAGCTCGACACCGGCGCACTGCTGCTCGACTATGACGCGGGGCGGGAAGCGCGGGAGGGCGACTGAGGCGAGGGGAGAGCAACGGTCACGCGTCCGCCACTTCGCGAGGCCAACAAAAAACCCCCGGCGAACCGGGGGTTTTCTCTGGTGGCTCCGACCGGCATCGATCCGGTGACCTTTCGATTTTCAGTCGAACGCTCTACCAACTGAGCTACAGAGCCTCTCGAGACGACCGATGCCGCCTCTAGACGGAAGCCCTTCCCAAGGGAAGGGCTTCTCGTCGTGGCGACCCTGACGGGACTTGAACCCGCGACCTCCGCCGTGACAGGGCGGCACGCTAACCAACTGCGCTACAGGGCCTCAATGTGAAGCTATTCAATTATATAGGACGCCGTTACCTTCAACGGACAGTGACCCCAACGGGATTCGAACCCGTGCTGCCGCCGTGAAAGGGCGGTGTCCTAGGCCGCTAAACGATGGGGCCGGAACGTCACGGATCGCTTTCACTTTCCGATGACCACCGACGAACAAGCATACGGAAACCCCCGGGCAAAAGCGAATCCTGCGTGCATCCCGGGCGGGTCCGGCTGTTCGGGATGCACGGGGCCGGCCCGCGCGCGCACCACGCGGCCCGCATTCCGCCCGTTCCCGCCATCCCGCGACCATCCCACGACCAGCCAGCGAATGGTCACGGTTTCCTCTCGATCGCGGGTTAGATTCGCTCTCGACGGCCGCCCGGGCTGTCCGTGCAGTCGCGCGCCGCCCCCGTCGATCTCCGTGTCTTCGAGCATCCACAGCCCACCGACCCTGGGCTCTCGGAGTGCTTGTTGCTAAAGTTGCACACGTTGACAGCGGGACCCGTGTGACTCATGTGACTCAAACGAGCACGAGCGAACGGGTTCGAGGAAACGATGAAGCGCACTGAACCGGTCTCACCCAGCCCCCGACGAGCCCCCGCCGCCGGGCGCGCCGGCCTGCTCGGCCGCCCAGGCTCGCTCAGGCACCGGATGCGCGCCCTCGTCGCCGCCATCGGCGTCGCGACCGTCTTCGCGGTCGGCGCCGTCGCTGCCCCCGCGTACGCGGACCAGTACCCGAGCTGGCAGGACGTCCAGAACGCCAAGGCCAATGCAGGCGCGGCCTCCGCTCAGGTCGACAGGATCAACGGGCTCATCAGCCAGCTCAAGGGCGAGGTGGCTGCCACGCAGGCCGAGGCCGTCAAGCGCGGCCAGGAGCTGCAGGCGGCGGAGGCCGCGTTCGACGACGCCAACATCAAGGCCGACCTCATCCAGAAGCAGGCCGACGAGAGCCAGAAGAAGGCCGACGACGCGAGCGTTCAGGCCGGCAAGCTCGCCGCCCAGCTCTACCGCACCGGCGGTCGCAACCTCACCGCCAACCTGTTCCTGAGCGGCAACGGCGCCTCCAGCACCAGCCCGGACAAGCTGCTCTCCGACCTCGGCAGCATGTCGAAGCTGGTCGAGCAGTCCAACAGGGTCTACACCGACGCCAAGACCGCGCAGAACACCGCGAAGGCGCTCTCCGAGCAGGCTGTCGTCGCCAAGGCGGAGCGCGAGAAGCTGCGGATCGCCGCGGAGGCAGCGCTGAAGGCAGCGGCCGAGGCCGCGAAGGCCGCCCAGGACAAGCTCGCGGAGCAGCAGAAGCAGATCGTCGTGATGCAGGCGCAGCTCGCCGCTCTGCGCGACACCGTCAGCAAGACCGTCGCCGGCTACGAGGCCGGTGTCGCGGCAGCGGCAGCAGCCGCGGCCGCGCAGGGCTCCGGCGGACTGCCGGGCGGCTACGTCGGCCCGCAGGGCTGGGCCGTCCCCGCCGCCGGCCCGATCACCGACGGCTTCGGCTCCCGCCCGTCGCCGGGCGGCGTCGGCAGCACATACCACCAGGGCATCGACATCGGCGCCGGATGCAACTCGCCGATCTACGCCGCGTATCCGGGCGTGGTCGAGTACGCGGGTCCCAACGGCTCGTACGGCAACTTCGTCCTGATCAACCACGGAAGCGGTGTGCAGACCGGTTATGCGCACATCCGCAACGGAGGGATCCTCGTTGGTATCGGCCAGTCGGTCAGTGCCGGCCAGCCGATCGCACGCGTCGGCACGACCGGCGCATCCACGGGGTGCCACCTGCACTTCGAGGTGCGCCTCGGCGGTGTGAAGATCGACGGGATTCCGTTCATGAGGGAAAGGCAGGCACCACTTGGCTAGCCAGAACGACAGGCCGCGGGTTCGCCCCGGCGTCATGATCGGCGCGGGCGTCATGGGTGTGGTCACCGCATCCGTCGGCGTCATCGCCGCACCGGCATTCGCAGACGACTACCCGTCGTGGAACGACGTGCAGCAGGCCAAAGCGAACGTCCAGAACCAGCAGGCGATGATCGACAACATCACCCAGCTGATCTCCGGGCTGCAGTCCTCGGTGGATGCGGCCCGCGTCGCCTCCGAGAAGGCGGCAGAGGCGTACTTCCAGGCGAAGGACGCTCTGACAGCGGCCACCAAGAAGGAAGCCGACCTGCAGAAGCAGGCGTCTGCCGCGGCGGAGAAGGCCAAGACCTCGCAGATGCGCGCCGGTCTGCTCGCCTCCCACCTGGCGAAGTCGAGCGGCGGCGGCGACCTCTCCGTCGACCTGATGCTGAAGGGCGGCGGCTCCGGTTCCGCCGCCGACAAGCTGCTCTACCAGCTGGGCACGATGAGCAAGCTCACCGCCCAGTCCAAGGACGTCTACGAGCAGGCCACCAAAGACAAGAACAACGCGGAGTCGCTGACCGCGCAGGCGAAGGTCGCCAAGACCGAGCGCCAGTCGCTGGCCGCGAAGGCCGACGACGCGCTCAAGGCCGCTCAGGATGCGCAGGCTCAGGCGCAGGCGGCCCTCGCCACCCAGCAGAGCAAGTCCACCGAGCTGGTCGCCCAGCTCGCCACGTTGAAGAACACGTCGACCCAGACCGAGGCCGCGTATCTGCAGGGCGAGCAGGTCAGGGCCGCGCAGGCGGCTGCTGCCGCAGCGGCTGCGGAGGCAGAGCGCCAGCGGCAGGAGCAGGCGCAGAACTCCGGAGGCGGCGGAGGTGGCGGCAACGGCGGAGGCGGCGGTGGCGGCGGTGGCGGTACGGCCCCCAGCGGCGGCGGAGGCGGCGGCCCGGTCGCGCCGCCGAACGGCAACGTCGTCGACACGGCGATCGCCTACGCGCGCGCCCAGCTCGGCAAACCGTACATCTTCGGTGGAGAGGGCCCTGGCGGCTACGACTGCTCCGGCCTCACCATGAAGGCCTACGGGTACGCCGGCGTCTACATCGGCAGCCACTCGGTCAACAACCAGTACTACACCGCTGCCAACCGCGGCCAGCTGGTCTCGTACAGCGACAAGCAGGCGGGTGACCTCATCTTCTGGGGCGACGCTCCCGGCGATTTCTACCACGTGGGCATCTACATCGGCGGCGGCATGATGATCGCGGCCCCCACCGAGGGCGACGTCGTCAAGATCCAGTCCGTCTGGGGCTCCCCCTGGTACCAGGTCGCCCGCCCCAGCGCCTGACCACGCTCCTTAAATAATCGAGTCCGGACGTATGCACGCGACACGCCGCGGCGGGCGTGCATAAGTCCGGACTCGATTGCGTGGGGGCTAGTGGCCTTCTTCGGCGAGCTTGGCGATGCCGGCCTCGATGATGGCGTTCGCCTCTGCGGCGTCGCCCCAGCCGTCGACCTTGACCCACTTGCCGGCCTCGAGGTCCTTGTAGTGCTCGAAGAAGTGCTGGATCTCGGCACGGGTGCCCTCCGGGATGTCATCGACGTCCTGGATGTGCGCCCAGCGCGGGTCCTTGTACTGCACGGCGATCACCTTGGCGTCGCTGCCGGCCTCGTCGCTCATGTTGAGCACGCCGACCGGGCGCACCTTGATGCCGACGCCGGGGAACACCGGGTACTCGAGCAGCACGAGCACGTCGACGGGGTCGCCGTCGAGGCCCAGCGTGTTCTCGAAGAACCCGTAGTCGGTCGGGTAGACGAACCCGGTGTAGAGCACGCGGTCGAGGTACACCCGGCCGGTCTCGTGGTCCACTTCGTACTTGTTGCGGCTCCCCTTGGGGATTTCGATGATCGCATCGTATTCGGCCATGGTGTTCTCTCCTTGTGTCGAAAAGTCTGCAATAACGTTACTGGATGCACCTCAACGGTTCTCCAGGCGCCGAACCGGCCCGCGCCGAACGCCGCCCCCGTCTCACTCCGCCGATCGCGGACGCGCGGCGTGCGGTGCGCACCGCACTGGCAGCGGCGGCGGCGCTCGAAGCCCCGGATGGGCACGACGACCACGGGCCGGAGCGACCGCATCCACTGTCCGCCGGCGCGCTGGTGCTCGTCGGCCTGAGCGGGGGAGCGGACTCGCTCGCCCTCGCGGCCGCGACCGCCTTCGTGGCGCCGCGCGCCGGATACCGGGCGGGCGCCGTGATCGTCGACCACGGCCTGCAGCCGGGCTCCGCCGACGTGGCCGCAGCAGCAGCCACCACCGCCCGCGGCCTGGGCCTCGACCCCGTGATCGTCGAGACGGTGACAGTGGATGCGGACAGCTCCGGTCCGGAGGCCGCCGCCCGCGCCGCCCGTCATGCCGCCTTCTCCCGGGCACGCGCATCCACCGGCGCTGAGCGCATCCTGCTGGCGCACACGCTCGACGACCAGGCGGAGACGGTCCTGCTCGGGCTCGCCCGCGGCTCTGGCCCGGGCAGCCTGCAAGGCATGGCGGCGGACACCGGCACACTGCTGCGCCCGTTCCTCGCGCTGCGCAGGGAGACCACGCACGCCTTCTGTGCGGACAGCAGGCTGACCCCGTGGGAGGACCCGCACAACGCCGACCCGTCGTACGCGAGGGTGCGGGTGCGCTCGACCGTGCTCCCCGTGCTCGAACGGGAGCTGGGTCCCGGCATCGCCGAGGCGCTCGCCCGCACGGCGGAGCAGCTGCGCGAGGACGACGACGCGCTCGACGGCCTCGCCCTCGAATGGGCGCTCGAGTTGGTGACCCAGACCGACGACGGAGCGGTCGCCCTCGACGTGCGCGGGCTCGCGGCCGACCCTCCCGCCCTGCGCCAGCGGATCATCCGGCTGGTCGTCTCCGCCGAGTTCGGGGTGTCGCTCAGCCGCGCGCACACGCTCGCGGTCGCCGAGCTGATCACCGACTGGCACGGCCAGGGTCCGCTCAGCCTCCCAGGCGTTAGAGTTGTCAGGCAGAACGGGCTGCTCATGTTTTCCCCCAACTCTTAAGGACAGCACCTCCCTCATGGAACTCACGGACGTTCACGACGACCTGACCGAGATTCTCATCACCGAGGAGCAGATCCGCTCCCGTATCGCCGAGCTCTGCCGCGAGATCGAACGCGACTACGCCGGTAAAGACGTCCTCCTGATCGGCGTGCTCAAGGGCGCCGTCATGGTCATGGCCGACCTGGCGCGCGAGCTGAAGATCCCGGTCACGATGGACTGGATGGCCGTGAGCTCGTACGGCTCCGGCACCGCGTCGAGCGGGGTCGTGCGCATCCTGAAAGACCTGGACACCGACCTGGACGGCAAGACGGTCCTGATCGTCGAGGACATCATCGACTCCGGCCTCACCCTGTCGTGGCTGCTGGCCAACCTGCGCTCGCGCGGCCCGGAGTCCATCGAGATCTGCACCCTGCTGCGCAAGCCGGAGGCTGCCAGGGTCGAGATCGACGTGAAGTACGTCGGGTTCGAGATCCCCAACCAGTTCGTGGTCGGCTACGGCCTCGACTACGCGGAGAAGTACCGCAATCTGCGGGGCGTCGGCATTCTCGCGCCCTCCGTCTACAGCTGATCCCGACCGGGCGATCACGGGCGTTCTGAACGCCCGGCGCGCCCAGAGCGAACACGCAGGCGGCGCACAGTCCCGTGGCGGTACTCTGGCTGCACCATGAACGTCAAGAAGATCTTCCGCGGGCCGATTCTCTACATCGTGCTGGCCATCGTCGCAGTGTGGATCGGCTCGAGCCTGATCACCATGTCGGGCTTCAAGGCAGTGTCGACGCAGAAGGGCCTCGAGCTCCTGCAAGACGACAAGGTCTCGAGCGCGAAGATCGTGGACGGTGAGAACCGCGTCGACCTGAATCTGAAGACGGCCGACAAGACGCTCGGCAGCCAGGTGCAGTTCTACTACGTCACGCCGCGCGGCGCCGACGTGGTCAAGGCTGTCGACAACGCCAACCTGCCGAAGGGCTACGACGACGAGGTCCCGCAGCCCAACTGGCTGCTCTCCGCGCTCGGCTTCCTCATCCCCGTGCTGCTGATCGGCGTGTTCTTCTGGATCATGCTGTCCGGGATGCAGGGCGGCGGCAACAAGGTCATGCAGTTCGGCAAGTCCAGGGCCAAGCTCGTCACGAAGGAGAGCCCCAAGGTCACCTTCGAAGACGTGGCAGGCTCCGACGAGGCCATCGAAGAGCTCGAGGAGATCAAGGACTTCCTCAAGGAGCCGGCGAAGTTCCAGGCGGTCGGCGCCCGCATCCCGAAGGGCGTGCTGCTGTACGGCCCTCCAGGAACGGGTAAGACCCTGCTCGCCCGCGCCGTCGCCGGTGAGGCCGGCGTGCCGTTCTACTCGATCTCCGGTTCCGACTTCGTGGAGATGTTCGTCGGCGTCGGCGCGAGCCGTGTCCGCGACCTGTTCCAGCAGGCCAAGGAGAACGCTCCGGCCATCATCTTCGTCGACGAGATCGACGCGGTCGGTCGCCACCGTGGCGCCGGTCTCGGCGGCGGGCACGACGAGCGCGAGCAGACGCTGAACCAGCTGCTCGTGGAGATGGACGGCTTCGACCCGAAGACCAACGTCATCCTGATCGCGGCCACCAACCGTCCGGACATCCTCGACCCTGCGCTGCTACGTCCCGGTCGCTTCGACCGCCAGATCGGCGTCGACGCCCCCGACATGGTCGGCCGCAAGAAGATCCTCGAGGTGCACGGACGCGGCAAGCCGCTCGCCGCCTCCGTCGACCTCGAAGTGCTGGCGCGCAAGACGCCGGGCTTCACCGGTGCAGACCTGGCCAACGTGCTCAACGAGGCCGCCCTGCTGACCGCCCGCTCCAACGCGCAGCTGATCGACAACCGTGCGCTGGATGAGGCCGTCGATCGTGTGATCGCCGGTCCCCAGAAGCGCACCCGCGTGATGAAGGACCAGGAGAAGCTGATCACGGCCTACCACGAGGGCGGCCACGCTCTCGCCGCCGCCGCGATGCGTCACACCGACCCTGTCACCAAGATCACGATCCTCCCGCGTGGCCGTGCCCTCGGATACACGATGGTCATGCCGCTGGAAGACAAGTACTCGGTCACCCGCAATGAACTGCTCGACCAGCTCGCATACGCGATGGGCGGCCGTGTCGCGGAGGAGATCGTGTTCCACGACCCCACCACCGGCGCATCCAACGACATCGAGAAGGCCACCTCCATCGCCCGCAAGATGGTCACCGAATACGGCATGAGCGCCGACATCGGCTCCGTCAAGCTCGGCCAGGCCAACGGCGAGATGTTCCTCGGCCGCGACATGGGTCACCAGCGCGACTACTCCGAACGCATCGCCGAGCAGGTCGACGCCGAGGTGCGCACCCTGATCGAGAAGGCGCACGACGAGGCCTGGCAGGTCATCAACGAGAACCGCGCCGTGCTCGACCGGCTCGCCGCAGCCCTCTTGGAGCAGGAGACGCTCGACCACAACCAGATCGCCGAGATCTTCGAAGACGTGGTGAAGCTGCCGGAGCGCCCGCAGTGGCTGTCCAGCGACAAGCGCCCGATCTCCGACCTCCCTCCGATCGACTACCCCAAGGCCAAGGCGCCGATCGACGCCGGCGCCGTGGACGGTGGCGTCGACTCCGAGCCGCCGTCGAAGCCCAAGCGCGCACCCGTTCGCAAGCCGCGCCCGGCCACCGCGTAGAGCCGGCGCGCGCATGACCGGTTTCGATCGTCCGCGCATCGAGGCAGCTGTCGCAGAGATCCTCGCCGCCATCGGCGAGGATTCTGCGCGTCCGGGACTGGCGGCGACCCCGTCGCGGGTCGCCGACGCGTACGCCGAGTTCTTCTCCGGCCTCGGCAAGGATGCTGCCGCCGAGCTGGGCGACGCCGTGCCGTTGGAGACGGACAAGGCCGAGACGATCCTGCTGCGCGACATCGCGTTCCGTTCCGTCTGCGAGCACCACCTGCTCCCGTTCCTCGGCATGGCGCACGTCGCATACCTGCCGGGGGAGAAGGTGGTGGGCCTGGGGCGCATCCCGAAGGTGGTCGACACGCTCGCCGCCCGGCCACAGCTGCAGGAGCGGCTCACCGAGCAGATCGCGGACACCATCGAACGCGGCACGGAGGCGCGCGGCGTCTTCGTGGTCCTCGATGCTGCGCACACCTGCGTGACCACGCGCGGTGCCAGGCAGACCGCGAGCACGACGGTCACGATGGCCGCCCGCGGCGCGTTCACAGACCCGGCCGCGCGCGCGGAACTCGTGGCACTGATCGGGCGTGGCATCGCGTGACGCTCATCATGGGTGTCCTCAACGTGACACCGGACTCCTTCAGCGACGGCGGCCTCTGGCTCGAACCGGACGCCGCCATCGCGCACGCCATCGACCTGGTGGAGCAGGGCGCGGACATGATCGACGTCGGCGGTGAGTCCACCAGGCCTGGCGCCCTCCGGGTCGACCCCGCAGAGGAGCAGGCACGCGTCGTTCCCGTCGTGCGCGAGCTCGCCTCCCGCGGCATCACCGTGAGCGTCGACACGATGAACGCGGAGACGGCCAGGGCGACGGCGGATGTCGGCGCCGCGATCATCAACGACGTCTCCGGCGGCCTCGCGGACCCCGGCATGCCGCAGGCCCTGCTCGACACCGGCCTGCAGTACGTGGTGATGCACTGGCGTGGCCAGAGCGACTCGATGGACTCCCTCGCCCGCTACACGGACACGGTCGGCGAGGTGCGCGCGGAACTGTCTGCGCGCGTCACCGCGCTGCTCGACGTCGGCATCGACCCGAGCAGGCTCATCCTCGACCCCGGCCTCGGCTTCTCCAAGACGGGCGAGCACAACTGGCAGGTGCTCGCCGGGCTCCGCGCGTTCGAGACGCTGGGGTACCCGATCCTGATCGGCGCCTCCCGCAAGCGGTTCCTGAGCGCGCTGCTGCCCGACCGCGCTTCCGCCACCGACCGGGATGCGCCCACCGCCGTCATCAGCGCGCTCGCCGCCCGAGACGGGGCGTGGGCCGTGCGCGTGCACGATGTCGCATCCACCAGGATCGCCCTCGATGTCGTGCGGGCGTGGCAAGCTGGAAGCGATGACTAGGCCAGCTGCGACCCGACCGTCCGACGCGATCGTCCTCACCGGCCTGCGCGTGCGTGCGCACCACGGCGTCTACGACTTCGAACGGCAGAACGGGCAGGACTTCGTGGTCGACGTGACCGCCTGGCTCGACCTGGCAGCACCGGCGGCGTCCGACGATGTGGCGCAGACGGTCCACTACGGCGAGCTGGCCGAGGAGATCGCCGACGCCGTGCGCCGTGACCCGGTCGACCTGATCGAGACGGTGGCCGAGCGCGTCGCCGCCGTCGTGCTCGCGCATCCACCGGTCGACGCGGTCGAGGTGACGGTGCACAAGCCGGACGCCCCGATCAGCGTGCCGTTCGGCGACGTGGCCGTGCGCATCCTGCGGGAGCGATCGTGACACCGGGAGGCGTGACGCCCAGGCCGCAGCGGATGCGCGTCGGCCATCCGGCCGTGCTCGCCTTCGGCGGCAACCTCGGCGACAGGGAGGCGACCATCCGCGCCGCCGTCGCCGCTCTCGAGGAGACGCCGGGCATCCGGGTGGATGCGGTCTCCCCGCTCTACGAGACGCCCGCCCTCAAACTCGACGGCATCGACCACGACGCCCCCGCATACCTGAACGCGGTCGCCCTGGTCGACACGATCCTCGACCCTCTCGCCCTCCTCGACGCCGTCAACGCCGTCGAAGACCGGCTCGGCCGCGTGCGCGATGAACGCTGGGGCGACCGCACCATCGACATCGACATCGTCGACTACGACGGCATCGTCTCCGACGACGAGCGCGTCACGCTGCCGCATCCCCGGGCCGCCGAGCGCGCGTTCGTGCTGGTGCCCTGGCTCGACATCGCACCGGATGCGCAGCTCACCGGCCACGGACCGGTCGCGGCTCTCGCCGCTCGCGCCACCGACCCTGTCCGCACGTACGAGGGGAGCGCATCGTGAAACGCACCACTCCCGTCCCGCTGATCGTCCTCGGCGTCGTCGCCGCGGTCGCCGGCTTCCTCATCGAACTGGCGCTGGCCGGGTCGGGGCTCGCGGTGTTCGTGCCTCCGCTCACCCTGCCGATCACGCTGGTGGCGGTCTCGATCATCGTCGTCGCGTTCGCCGTGCCGATCCGCCGGGCCGTCCGCGGCAGGAACGCCCGGCCCATCGACCCGTTCCAGGCGATGCGGATCGTGGTGCTCGCGAAGGCGTGCAGCCTGTCCGGCGCCCTGCTCACCGGCCTCGGCGCCGGGCTCCTGGTCTATCTGCTGAGCCGCGCGGTCATCCCGGCCGGCGGCACGATCTGGCTGACCGTCTCCACGACCGTCGGCGCCATCGTGCTGCTGATCGCCGGGCTGGTCGCCGAATACCTCTGCACCATCCCACCCGACGACAAGAACGGCGATCCGGAGAATGTCCATGTCGAATCGTCTTGACCTGAGCGTCGGGGAGTGGCAGCGCGTCTCCCCGAAATACGTGGTCGTCGTGATCGTGAGCGCCGTCGTCAGCGGCGTGGTGCTTGCGGCGGCGGCGACCTTCCTGTGGCTGGTCGCCCAGTGGAGCTGGGGCTGGGTGCTGCTGGCGGCGGTGGTGGTCATCACGATCGTGAGCCTCATCATCGCGCCCCGCCGTGCGCGCTCCATCGGCTACCGGATGCGCGAGGACGACCTGCTCTTCCGCCGCGGCATCATGTACCAGCGCTTCGTGTCCGTGCCGTACGGCCGGATGCAGCTCATCGACATCAACCGCGGCCCGGTCGGACGCATCCTCGGCCTGGCCGACCTCAAGTTCGTGACGGCGGCCGCCTCCACCGGCGTGGTCATCCCCGGACTCCCCGAACCGGTCGCCGCCGACCTGCGCGACCGTCTCGTCGAACTCGCGGAGAGCAGGCGGGCAGGACTGTGAGCGCCCCGCTCAGCGCAGCGGAACGCGCCGCCGAACGGTTCACGGACGGCGAATGGCACCGCCTGCATCCGGCCACGCCTCTGCTGCGCGGTGGCATCGTCTTCGTGGCGATCCTCGGCTTCGTGCTCTCCAACTTGCGCGAACGCATCGTCGGCATCTTCATCGGAACGCCGGACTACGGCGGAGACCCGATCGATCAGATCTACGACCACGGTTGGGAAGGCTGGGCCCTCCTCGCGATCGTGGTGGTGCTGCTGCTCTGCTTGGGAGCGTTCTACCTGTCGTGGCGGATGCACAGCTTCCGCATCACGGGCGACGCGGTGGAGGTGCGCAGTGGCATCCTCTTCCGCACGCAGCGCAAAGCCCGGCTGGACCGCATCCAGGGCATCAACATCGTGCGCCCGGTGCTCGCGCGGATCTTCGGCGCCGCGAAGCTGGACATCAGCGTGGCAGGACACGACGCCAATGTGCAGCTGGCGTACCTCGGCTCGTCGCTGGCGGACGGGCTGCGCGGCGACGTGCTGCGGCTGGCATCGGGGGTGCGGGCGAGCGAGGCGCCGGGTGGTGCGCCTGGTGCGCCTGGGGTCGCCGGAGCGCCGGACAGCGTGGCCGCTGCGCCTGGCGGGGTGGTCGGTCCTGGCGGTGCGCCAGGGTGGCCTGGCTCTCCCGGCGGCACGGTCGGTCTGGACGGTGTGCCTCCTGGTGCTCCTGGTTCGCCGGCCGGCGTGCAGGGTGCTGCCGCGGCCGGAGGCGCGGTGTCCGGCTTGGTGACCCGTCGCGTCAACGAGTTCATCGCACCGGAACTCGACCCCACCGTCGCTCCGCCGCAGTCCGTCGTGAAGATTCCGCCGCTGCGCCTGCTCGGCTCGCTGGTGCTCAGCGGCTTCACCATCTTCCTGCTGGTGGTGGTCGCGTTGCTGGTGATCGGCGTATCCACGGGCCGGGTGTGGCTGCTGTTCGTGGTGCTGCCCGGTCTGCTCGGGTCGGCGAGCTTCTACATCAACCGCTTCACGAAGTCGCTGCGCTACTCGATCGCGGGCACGCCGGACGGTGTGCGCGTCGGCTTCGGCCTGCTCAGCCTGAGCAACGAGACGCTGCCGCCCGGCCGCATCCACGCGGTCGAGGTGCTGCAGCCGCTGCTGTGGCGTCCGTTCGGCTGGTGGCAGATCCGGATCGACACGGCCGGCCACTCCAAGGAGAAGGGCGCGGCTGGGCAGCCGAACACCACGATGCTCCCGGTCGGCGACGCGGCCGACGTCGCACGGGTGCTCGGCCTCGTGCTCCCCGATTTCGCGACGGACGCCCACCGCGAACTGATCGTCGCAGGCATGACATCGCGCGGACGGGACTCCTACATCGGCAGCCCGCGCCGCGCGGCCTGGGTGCGGCCGCTCTCCTGGAAGCGCAACGGGTACAGCATCGTCGACGGGGTGATCCTGCTGAGGCGCGGCGCAGTGTGGCGCAGTCTGGCGATGGTCCCGCTCGCGCGTCTGCAGAGCCTCGAGATCCAGCAGGGCCCGATCGACAGGATGCTCGGCCTCGCCGGCGCCCGCCTGCACACGGTCTCGGGTCCGGTGCGACCACGACTGGCAGCGCTGGACGCGCCCCAGAGCGTCCACCTCTTCGACGACGTCGCCGCCGGCGCCATCGCCTCCGCGCAGTCCGACCGCAGCCACCGCTGGGCGGAGCTCCCGTTCGAGCAGGCGGCCCCGCTGGATGCGCCGACGCCGCCCACGACCCCCACCACGACCCCCACCACGACCCCCGAGGAGCACCCCTGATGCAGCGTTCCGGACGACTCGGTCTCGGCATCATCGGCGCTGGGCGCGTCGGGCCGGTGATCGGCGCGGCGCTCGCGGGCGCTGGTCACGCCATCGTCGGGGTCTCCGCCGTGTCGGAGGCGAGCAGGGAGCGGGCCGGGGCGATGCTGCCGAACGCGCCCATCCTGGATGTTCCCGTGCTGGTGGAGCGGAGCGAGCTGGTGGTCATCGCCGTGCCGGACGCCGAACTGCCCGGCCTGGTCGCCGGGCTCGCCGCCACCGGCAGCTGGCAGCCCGGCCAGATCGTCATGCACACCGCACCCGGGTTCGGCGTGTCTGTGCTCCAGCCGGCCGCTGCGGCGGGCGTGATCCCGATCGCCGTGCATCCCGCCGTCGAGTTCACCGGGACCAGCCTCGACCTCGCCAGGCTGGCCGAGAGCTACTTCGCCGTCACCGCGCCCGCTCCCGTGCTGCCGATCGCTCAGGCACTGGTGGTCGAGATGGGTGGGGAGCCGGTGGTCATCGCCGAGAAGGACCGCGAGGCGTACGCAGAGGCCGTCGCGACCGCCACGTCGTTCTCCCGGGCGATCGTCGAGCAGTCCACCGGCATCCTGCGGGACATCGGGGTCGACAACCCTGGACCCTTCCTCAGCTCGCTGCTGCGCTCCGCCGTCGACAACGCCATCACCACGGCCTCGGCACCGGCAGCCATCGACCTGTCCGAGGTGTTCGACGAGCAGCAGGGGGACGATCGCGGCTGGTTCCTCCGCGGCGAGTAGCCTGGATGACTGGCCGTTCAACTCCGCGCCCGCCAGGCGCACCGGCCGTTAGGGGAGCAGATGCCTGACGTCGTGACCACCATTCCCGAACTGCGCGCACGGATCGCCTCCGGTCGCAGGGACGCCGCCCTCGAAGGCAGCGCTGACGCGCCATCCGGTCGCGTCGTGCTCGTGCCGACGATGGGCGCCCTCCACGACGGGCACCTCCGGCTGGTCTCGCACGCCAAAGACCTCGGCGGGATCGTCGTCGTCTCGATCTTCGTCAACCCGCTGCAGTTCGGGCCGGGCGAGGACCTCGACCGCTACCCCCGCACCCTCGACGCCGACGTCGCCAAACTCTCCGGCCTCGCCGACATCGTCTTCGCGCCGAGCCCGGCGGAGATGTACCCGAACGGCGCGACGGAGACCCGCGTCACCGCCGGCGCGATCGGCTCCCTGTACGAGGGCGCATCCCGGCCAGGCCACTTCGACGGCATGCTCACGGTCGTCGCCAAGCTGTTCAACATCGTCGGCCCCGACGTGGCCGTGTTCGGCCAGAAGGACGCGCAGCAGGTGCACCTCGTCGGCCGGATGGTCGACGAGCTGAACCTGCCGGTCACGATCGCCGTGGTCGACACGGTCCGCGAATCCGACGGGCTCGCCCTGTCGAGCCGCAACAGCTACCTCGACCCGGCGGGACGCGCCGCCGCCGTCGCACTCTCCCAGGCGCTCGCCGCCGCGAAGGCCGCGGCCTCAACGGGAGCAGCAGGCGGAGTGGATGCTGTGCTCGCCGCCGCCCGCGCGCGTCTCGACACCGAACCAGCCGTTAAGCTTGACTATCTCGTGGTCGTCGACCCGGACTCGTTCCTCGCCGTCGCCGAAGGCCACCACGGCCCAGCCGTGGTGCTCGTGGCAGCCCGTGTCGGAACGACCAGGCTGATCGACAACGAGCGCATCAGCATCAGCTGAGCGGCCTCCTCCGCACGAACGAAAGACACTGATGACCGACGAGCAGACCCCCGAGCCTGAACTCTCCGCTGACGAGATCAGCGAGCAGAAGGCCGTCCGCCTCGGCAAGCGCGAGCGCCTGATCGCCGAGGCGAAGACTCCCGCGGGCGGCGCGTACCCGGTCGCTGTGCCCATCACCACGACCATTCCCGCCGTGCGCGCGAAGTGGGGCCACCTGCAGGCCGACGAGGTCTCCGGAGAGACCGTCGGCGTCGCAGGGCGCGTCGTGCACCTCCGGAACACCGGCAAGCTGTGCTTCGCGGTGCTGCAGTCCGGCGACGGAACGCGCATCCAGGTGATGGTGTCGCTCGCGGCCGTCGGCGAGGAGTCGCTGGCGGAGTGGAAGGAACTCGTCGACCTCGGCGACCACCTCTTCGTCTCCGGCGAAGTGATCTCGAGCCGCCGCGGCGAGCTGTCGATCATGGTGGAGAGCTGGACCATCGCATCCAAGGCCCTGCTTCCGCTGCCGAACCTGCACAACGAGCTCAACGAGGAGACGCGCGTCCGCAGCCGCTACCTCGACCTGATCGCGCGCGACCAGGCCCGCAAGAACGTCATCGATCGCGCCAAGACCGTCGCCAGCCTCCGCAAGACGTTCTCGGAGCGCGACTTCATCGAGGTGGAGACCCCGATGCTGCAGGTCATGCACGGCGGGGCGTCCGCGCGCCCGTTCGTCACCCACTCGAACGCGTTCGACACCGAGCTCTACCTGCGTATCGCACCCGAGCTGTACCTGAAGCGCGCCGTGGTCGGCGGCATCGATCACGTGTTCGAGATCAACCGCAACTTCCGCAACGAGGGCGCGGACTCCACGCACTCGCCCGAGTTCGCCATGCTCGAAGCGTACGAGGCGTACGGCGACTACAACTCGATCGCCGACCTCACTCAAACCCTCATCCAGAACGCCGCGCAGGCGATCTCCGGTTCGCACGTCGTGACCTGGGCCGATGGCACCGAGTACGACCTCGGCGGGGAGTGGGATCGAATTCGCATGTACGACAGCCTGTCCGAGGCGGTCGGCGAAGAGATCACTCCCGCGACATCTGTGGAGAGACTGCGCGAGATCGCGGCTGTGGAGGGGATCGAGATCCAGCATCCCCTGCCGGGCAAGTACGTCGAGGAGCTGTGGGAGCACTTCGTCAAGGACACCCTGGTGCGGCCGACGTTCGTGATGGACTTCCCCGTCGACACCAGCCCGCTGGTGCGCGCACACCGTTCGCGCGAGGGCGTCGTCGAGAAGTGGGACCTCTACACCCGCGGCTTCGAGCTGGCGACCGGATACTCGGAGCTGGTCGACCCCGTCGTGCAGCGCGAGCGGTTCGTCGAGCAGGCGAAGCTGGCGGCGCAGGGCGATGTCGAGGCGATGCGTCTCGACGAGGAGTTCCTGCGTGCTCTCGAGTTCGGCATGCCGCCGTCGGGTGGAATGGGGATGGGCATCGACCGCCTGCTGATGGCGCTCACCGGCCTCGGCATCCGCGAGACGATCCTCTTCCCGCTCGTCAAGTAGCGGCTTCCGCCCCGCCCCTCACGGCCGCTGGCGCAGGTGGTCGCGCGTGAGCGCATCCAGCTCGTCGTCGCTGAGTGCGTCGATCCGGTTGGCCTCTCGGCGGTCGAGGCGCATCCAGCGCACGAACAGGATGATGAGCACGGGCACGTCCGCGATTTCTGCGATGAACCACAGGAAGTCGCCGGACAGATGCTGGTCGTGGAGCGCGTTCGGGAACCAGAACGGCAGCGGACCCCGCACAGCGGGCGCGTGATCCAGGATCCCGTCGTTGAGCCGCAGGAGCAGCCCGGGCACCGCATCCAGCAGCATCTCGACGAACGCGAGCAGGAACTCCACCGTCACGAAGAAGCTGGTGCGGATGATCGAGTGGGCGGCGATCGGCAGCACCATGAGCATCCCGGCGAGTGGCACGACGACCGTGATCGACCACTCCGACCACGGGTTGTCGCGCAGCACGGCGGCGAGCGGTGTCAGGAAGACGAGGAACACCGCGCAGGCGAACAGCGGCGCGAACATCGCGTTCCCGAACAGGCGGATCGCGCGCGAGCGCAGGGTCGCCTCCAGCCTGCTCGCCCGGTGTCCGCTGAGAGCCAGGCGGGCCAGGGCGACGGGGCGTCCCAGACTCATCAGTGCGGGAACGGCGAACAGCAGCAGGGCGATGCGGGTTGTGAACGCCCAGCGCAGCTCCGAGCTGTACGCGCCCAGGAACCCGAACGACACCCACGCGTACGCGCCGAGGCCGAGGGCGAAGAACCACACGGTGGGCGCCACCGGCCAGCGATGACCGCGGCGGCGGAGGGCCAGGATGCCGGCGATGTACAGTCCGGCAGCGGCGACGAGCGCGACGGCGGCGACCGGGTCGAAGCGCCAGGTGGCGAGGAAGACGGTGACGGGTGGCGTGATGGTCTCCGTTCTCAGGTGCAGGAGCTACCATTATCAAGTTATGAATGATGTCGTAGCTGGGATCGTGTGGTCGCTCGCACCGACCGTCCTCGTCGGTCTGCTCTTCTGGCTGATCATGCGCTCCATCGTTCGCGCCGACCGCACCGAGCGTAAGGCGTACTCCCGCATGGAGGCCGAAGAGCGCGCACGCCGCGGCCTCGCGCCCAAGGCGTAGCTGCGCCGCGTCGTGAGTACCCTCGCGGCCTTCCCTTCGATACGGTAAGCGATAGGGCCTGCACCTCAGCGCGCCCACACAATCGGTAGAGGGGATGCGCGCCGATGGACGCAGGGTTCCTCACCACCGCGATCGTCGTGCTGCTGCTGCTCGTCGACTTCATCATCCGCGTCATCGCCGTGATCGTCGTGCCGCGCAACCGCAAGCCGACATCGGCGACCGCCTGGCTGCTCGCCATCTTCTTCATCCCGTACATCGGCGTGCTGTTCTTCCTGCTGATCGGCTCGTACAAGCTGCCGAAGAGCCGTCGAGACAAGCAGGCGGAGATCAACCAGTTCATCATCGAGAGCACGGAGGGCATCGAGCGGGTCAGCCGCGACCATCCGTGGCCGCCGTGGCTGGAGTCCGTCGTCGCCCTCAACCGCAATCTCGGGGCGATGCCGCTCGTCGGCGGCAACACGGCCAGCCTCAACGGCGACTATCAGGCGTCACTGGATGCGATGACGGAGGAGATCCGGGCGGCCCGCCGCTATGTGCACGTCGAGTTCTACATCCTGAGCTGTGACCAGACCACCAAGCCGTTCTTCGACGCGCTGGAGGATGCCGTGAAGCGCGGCGTCTCGGTGCGCGTGCTGCTCGACCACATCGCGTCGTACCGCACCAGGGACTACAAGCAGACGACCAAGCGCCTCACCGACATGGGCGCATCCTGGCACCTGATGCTGCCGGTGCAGCCGTTCCGCGGCAAGTACCAGCGGCCCGACCTGCGCAACCACCGCAAGCTGCTGATCGTGGATGGCCGCGTCGGCTTCATGGGTTCTCAGAATGTGATCGACCGCAGCTACAACAAGAAGTCGAACATCCGGCGCGGACTGAAGTGGAAAGAGCTGATCGTGCGCCTGGAGGGGCCGATCGTCGCCGGTCTCAACGCGATCTTCATCACCGACTGGTACAGCGAGACCGACGAACTGCTCCGCCGCGAGACGGAGCCGATCACCGATGACCTCACCGCGAACGCGCTGGATGCCCAGGTGGTGCCGTCCGGGCCGGGGTTCCCCGGCGAGAACAACCTGCGCCTGTTCCTCGCGCTGCTCTACTACGCGCAGGAACGCATCGTGATCACGTCGCCGTACTTCGTGCCGGACGACGCCATGCTGATGGCGATCACGACGGCGACGCAGCGCGGGATCGCGGTGGACCTGTTCGTGTCGGAGGTCGGCGACCAGGCGCTCGTCTACCACGCGCAGCGGTCGTACTACGAGGCGCTGCTGCGCGCCGGCGTGCGGATCTGGATGTACAAGAAGCCGTACATCCTGCACGCCAAGCACTTCACGATCGACGACGACGTGGCCGTGATCGGGTCGAGCAATATGGACATGCGCTCGTTCCAGCTGAACATGGAGGTGTCGCTGATGGTGCGCGGCCGCTCGTTCGTGGACGAGATGCGGGCCGTCGAGGACGGCTACCGCCGGGACAGCCGCGAACTCACGCTCGACGAGTGGATGAAGCAGCCGCTGCGGTCCACGGTGCTGGACAACCTCGCCCGGCTGACCTCGGCGCTGCAGTAGCTGCATCCGGGACGGCGAGATGCCACTATCTGCGCCGCATCCCGGGCGTTTCGCGACAGTTGCTGGTATCTCGCGCTAGCCGCGCGGCTTGAGGCGCACGGTGGGGAGTTCGGGAGCGGGGAGCGGCCTGCCGTCGTAGCCGGCGACGGTGCCGAACCGGCCGTGGCCGTCCTCGTCGTCGATGACGTCGCGCATCCACTCGGAGCGGAACTGCACGACCTCGTCGTGCCCGCGCCCGATGAAGTTCCACCACATCACGATCTGCTCGTTGAGCGGCTCACCGCCGAGCAGCACCAGCCGTGCCCCGCCGTCGCCGACGGTCACGGTCACCGCGTCGCGTCCGGGCGCGAGGTAGGCGAGGTGTGCGCGCGGCACAGGCACGCCAGCCACGGAGACGTCCCCGGCATCCACCAGGATGCCGTGCTCGAACGACGCGTCGAGCGGCACCACGATCTCCCCGGCGCCGCGGACCAGCAGCTCGGCGCCGAGCAGCGGGCTGAACACGGTGGCGTCCGTCCCGCTCCCCGCGAGCTGTCCGACGAACGTGCGCACCTCCGCGGCGCCGAGCTGCCCGGCGACCGGCACGTGGTGCTCGAAGAACGGCTCCGTCGCGCGCGACCGGTCCGGCAGCGCGACCCACAGCTGCACGCCGTGCAGGCGGGTCGTCTCCGGCGTCGAGACCTCGGAATGGCTGATGCCGCGCCCGGCCGTCATCAGGTTGAGCTCGCCCGGCCGCACCATCGCGTGGCTGCCGACGCTGTCCCTGTGCTCGATCTCGCCCTCGAACAGCCAGCTGACGGTCTGCAGGCCGGTGTGCGGATGCGGAGGGACGCGCATCCCGCCGGTCGCCGAGACGTCGTCCGGTCCGTAGTGGTCGATGAAGCACCAGCCGCCGATCAGCGAGCGGCGGCGCTGGGGGAGCGTGCGGCGCACATTCATCGCACGCGGGCCGCCGAGCGGCACATCCCGCGGTTCGAGGATCTCGACGGCATCGTCTCCGATGCGCGGCTCGTCGTCGACGAGCACCTCCGCCGGGTCGCGTTCCAGGTTGCTCACACGTGCATCCTAGAACGCGCACAGCCACGAACCACCTCCGGCTTCCTAGAATGAGAGCGTGCATCGAACTCTCGCGGCGAGCCGCGCAACCGTGGCCGTCGTCGGCGTGCTCCTGGCCGGCCTGGCACTGACCGGATGCACGGCAGCGTCCTCGAAACCCGTGGAGGACTACGCGGGCGAACCGAAGGGTGTCGAGGCCCCCGCGAGCAGCGCGGGCGGTGCCGCATGGGCCGTCTGGATGAAGGACGGCGACCGGTTCGCGATCGTGCTCTACGGCAGCTCGACCTGCCCGCCGACCGTCGCATCGGTGTCCGTCACCGCCAGCAATCAGCTGAAGGCGATGCTCGAGCCGGCCCCCGGCGGCGTCTGCACGCGCGACTACGTGCCGCACACCACGATCTTCGAGACGCCGTCCGGCGTGACCACCACCTCCGACGTGACCATCACTCTGCCGGACACGACGCTCACCCTGCCCGGCCTGCGGGGCTGAGGCTGCGCATCCCGGACAGTCGGGGGAAACACTGTCACGCCCACGGCGAACAGGGGCTATAACGGCGCCCTCCGGTGGTTACTCTCTTTGTATCGACGCCAACCCTGCAACGGCGTCCGAGGAGTAGACATGTTCGAGAGATTTACCGACAGAGCCCGCCGCGTCGTCGTCTTGGCCCAAGAAGAAGCCAAGATGCTCAACCACAACTACATCGGGACGGAGCACATCCTGCTCGGCCTGATCCACGAGGGTGAGGGTGTCGCCGCCAAGGCGCTCGAGTCGCTCGGCATCTCGCTGGATGCCGTTCGCGAGCAGGTCCAGGACATCATCGGCCAGGGCCAGCAGCAGCCGACAGGGCACATCCCGTTCACCCCGCGTGCCAAGAAGGTGCTGGAGCTGTCCCTGCGCGAGGCGCTGCAGCTCGGCCACAACTACATCGGCACCGAGCACATCCTGCTCGGCCTCATCCGTGAGGGAGAGGGCGTCGCCGCCCAGGTGCTCGTGAAGCTGGGCGCCGACCTCAACCGCGTGCGCCAGCAGGTCATCCAGCTGCTCAGCGGATACCAGGGCAAGGAGCAGGTCCAGGTCGGAGGCAACGATCAGGCCACCGCGCAGGCAGGCAGCCAGATCCTCGACCAGTTCGGCCGCAACCTCACCCAGGCTGCGCGCGACAACAAGCTCGACCCGGTGATCGGACGCGAGAAGGAGATCGAGCGCGTCATGCAGATCCTGTCGCGCCGCTCCAAGAACAACCCCGTGCTGATCGGTGAGCCCGGCGTCGGAAAGACCGCTGTCGTCGAAGGGCTCGCTCAGGCGATCGTCCGCGGCGACGTGCCGGAGACGCTGAAGGACAAGCAGCTGTACACGCTCGACCTCGGCTCGCTCATCGCAGGCTCCCGCTACCGCGGTGACTTCGAGGAGCGCCTGAAGAAGGTCACCAAGGAGATCCGCACCCGCGGCGACATCATCACCTTCATCGACGAGATCCACACCCTCGTCGGCGCAGGCGCGGCCGAGGGTGCGATCGACGCGGCCTCCATCCTGAAGCCGCTGCTCGCCCGCGGTGAGCTGCAGACCATCGGCGCCACCACGCTCGACGAGTACCGCAAGCACTTCGAGAAGGACGCGGCCCTCGAGCGCCGCTTCCAGCCCATCCAGGTGGCCGAGCCGTCGCTGCCCCACGCGATCAACATCCTCAAGGGGCTTCGCGACCGCTACGAGGCGCACCACAAGGTGTCCATCACCGACGGCGCGATCGTCGCGGCGGCGAACCTCGCCGACCGCTACATCCAGGACCGCTTCCTGCCGGACAAAGCCATCGACCTGATCGACGAGGCCGGAGCACGTCTACGGCTGTCGATCCTGTCGGCCCCGCCGGAGCTGCGCGAGTTCGACGACAAGATCGCCGCCGTGCGCTCCCAGAAGGAAGCCGCCATCGAAGACCAGGACTTCGAGAAGGCCGCATCGCTGCGCGACGAAGAGAAGAACCTCCTCGGCGAGCGTCTGCGCCTCGAGAAGCAGTGGCGCTCCGGCGACGTGAAGACCACGGCAGAGGTGGATGAGGGACTCATCGCCGAAGTGCTGGCCCAGGCCACGGGCATCCCGGTGTTCAAGCTCACCGAGGAGGAGTCCGCACGTCTCGTCTTCATGGAGAAGGCGCTGCACCAGCGGGTCATCGGTCAGGAGGAGGCCATCGCGGCGCTCTCCAAGACCATCCGTCGTACGCGCGCCGGTCTGAAGGACCCGAAGCGTCCGTCCGGTTCGTTCATCTTCGCCGGCCCCACCGGTGTCGGAAAGACCGAGCTGGCCAAGGCGCTCGCCGAGTTCCTGTTCGACGACGAGTCGGCCATGATCTCCCTCGACATGTCGGAGTACGGCGAGAAGCACACGGTCTCGCGACTGTTCGGTGCTCCTCCCGGATTCGTCGGCTTCGAAGAGGGCGGCCAGCTCACCGAGAAGGTCCGCCGCAAGCCGTTCAGCGTCGTGCTGTTCGACGAGATCGAGAAGGCGCACCCCGACATCTTCAACTCGCTGCTCCAGATCCTGGAGGAGGGACGTCTGACAGACGGTCAGGGCCGCGTCGTCGACTTCAAGAACACAGTCATCATCATGACGACCAACCTCGGCACGAAGGACATCTCCGGCGGCCCCGTCGGCTTCCAGATCGAGGGCGACCCGACCACCGGGTACGACCGGATGCGCGGCAAGGTCTACGAGGAGCTGAAGAAGAACTTCAAGCCCGAGTTCCTGAACCGCGTCGACGAGATCATCGTGTTCCCGCAGCTGTCCAAGCCGGAATTGCTTCAGATCGTGGACCTGTTCATCAAGCGCCTCTCCGACAGGCTGCTCGACCGTGACATGACGATCACGCTGGAGCAGGCAGCCAAGGAGCGCCTGATCGAGGTCGGCTTCGACCCCACCCTCGGAGCCCGTCCGCTGCGCCGCGCTGTGCAGCACGAGATCGAGGACCGTCTCAGCGAGCGCATCCTGCACGGAGAGCTCAACGCCGGCGACCACGTGCACGTCGACTTCAAGGACGGCGAGTTCGTGTTCACCACGGAGGCCCGCAAGGAGCCGATCGGCGCCGGCGTCAACGCCGCGGCCGCCATCGGCACGGGGCCGGCGACGCCGGACCTGGCCGCATCCTCCGAGTGAGGTAGCCGAACCTGTTGTATCCCGGGAGCGGGGTCGCCTGAATGGGCGGCCCCGCTTTCGTGTGTGCGTGTGTTCGTGTGTGCGTGTGTTCGTGTGTGCGCATCCGGATGCGGCGGGTCGCTAGGCTTGGGCGGGTGAGTGGTTCAGACAGCGCCGGGTTCGTCATCCGCCGGGCGCGTGCCAGTGACGTGGTGCGCATCCAGGAGCTCGTGGAGCCGCTGGTACAGCGACGAATCCTGCTCGGCAAGGATGCGGTGGTGTTCTACGAGTCGCTGCAGGAGTTCCGGGTCGCGGAGACGCCGGATGGCGAGCTGATCGGCTGCGGGGCGCTGCACGTGATGTGGCGCGACCTCGCCGAAGTGCGCACGCTGGCCGTTTCCGAGGACTGGCTCGGCAGGGGCATCGGCCACGCGCTGCTGCGGCGGCTGGAGGACGACGCCAGGGAGCTGGGCCTCAGCCGCCTGTTCTGCCTGACCTTCGAGGTCGCGTTCTTCGAGCGCAACGGGTTCGAGGACATGGGCGGTGAGACGGTCGACCCCGAGGTGTATGCGGAGCTGGTCCGCTCGCACGACGAAGGTGTCGCGGAGTTCCTCGACCTGGCTCGGGTGAAGCCCAACACCTTGGGAAATACTCGTATGTTAAAGCGGCTCTAGCGCGTTGCCGCGGCATTCGTCGCGGCCGCCGCTATCCTGCAGGCATGTCGACGTTCAAGCATCCTGTCGGCCCGCAGCCGAGCACCGTCTATTGGCGACGCCGGCTCATCCTCGCCCTCGGCGTGATCGCCGTGATCGTCGTCGTCGTGCTGATCGTCGTGCGGCCCGGCTCCTCCCAGGGCACGCCGACGCCGGCCGCAACGAACTCGAAGCCGGCGACCCCGGGCGCGGACGGCACGAGCATCCCGACGGAGAACACGACGGCGAGCGGCCAGCCCTGCAAACCGGCGAACGTGAAGGTGACGGCGAACACCGACGCGAGCACGTACGCCGCCGGCGAGCTGCCGAAACTGACAGTGTCGATCACGAACACGGGCACGGTGTCCTGCAAGATCGACGCCGGAACGGCGCAGCAGGTGTTCACGATCACCAGCGGCACCGAGACGTACTGGAAGTCGACAGACTGCCAGTCGGACAAGGTGGATGCGGAAGTGCTGCTGCAACCGGGCAAGACGGTGTCGTCGCAGACGCCGATCGAGTGGGACAGGACGCGCTCCGACCCCGCCACCTGCCAGCAGACGCGCGAGCAGGTTCCGGCCGGAGGAGCGTCGTACCACCTGACCACGTCGGTGTCCGGCATCGAGTCGGCGGAGTCGAAGCAGTTCATCCTGAACTGAGGCCGCGCCGGTTGCGGTGACCGTGACGGTTGCGGTTGGGGCGGCGGTGGCGGCTGGGGTCGCTGTTGCGAATGCGAGATGCCAGTAATTGTCGCGCATCCCGGGCGTTTCGCGACAGCTACTGGTATCTCGCGAACCTGCGCGCGCCCGCGGGCCAGGATGCGGCGTCGAGCGCCCGCTCGCGGTCGCGAGATGCCACGAACTGTGGCGGATCCCGGGCGTTTCGCTGTAGTTACTGGCATCTCGCCGAAACTGCGCGCTCCTCGGGTCAGGATGCGGCGTCGAGCGCCCGCTCGCGGTCGCGAGATGCCACGAACTGTGGCCGATCCCGGGCGTTTCGCTGCAGTTACTGGCATCTCGCGCACCTGCGCGCCCCTCGGGTCAGGGTGCGGCGTCGAGCGCCCGCTCGCGTTCGCGAGATGCCAGGAACTGTCGTGCATCCCGGGCGTTTCGCGACAGTTAGTGGCATCTCGCCGAAACTGCGCGCGCCCCGCGGGTCAGAACGCGGCGTCGAGCTCCCGCTCGCGGTCGGAGATCGCGGCCGTGAACGCCACGCGGAGGGCTTCGCGGATGCTCTCGCTGCGCGCATCCACCCGGGTGGTGAAGCCGAGGCGGGTGGCCTCCGCCGCCCGCTGCTTGCCGCTGGCGACGGGACGGATCTCGCCCGCCAGGCTGATCTCGCCGAACGCCGCGAGCGTGTGCGGGATGGCCTTCTCGTTGGCGGCGGACGCGATGGCGAGGGCGATGGCGAGGTCGGCACCCGGCTCGGTGAGGCGCACGCCGCCGACCGTGGAGACGTAGACGTCTTTGTCGCCGAGGCGGATGCCGGCTCGGCGTTCGAGGACGGCGAGCAGCATGGCGACCCTGGAGGAGTCGACGCCGTTCGTGACGCGGCGCGGGTTGGGGGCCGTGGTGGCCACGACGAGGGCCTGCACCTCGACCGGGAGCGGACGGCGTCCCTCCATCGCGACCGTGACGCAGGTGCCGGAGACCGGCGTGTTGGTGCGGCTGAGGAACAGCCCGCTCGGGTCGGCGACCTCCACGATGCCGTCGCCGGACATCTCGAAGCAGCCGACCTCGTCGGTGGGGCCGAAGCGGTTCTTGAGCGCCCGGACGAAGCGGAGCGCGGTCTGGCGGTCTCCCTCGAACTGGCAGACCACATCCACCAGGTGTTCGAGCAGGCGCGGCCCGGCGATGGAGCCGTCTTTGGTGACGTGGCCGACGAGCAGCACGGGCAGGTTGCGGTCTTTCGCCACCCGGATGAGCGTGCTCGCGACCTCCCTCACCTGGCTCGGTCCGCCCGCGAGGCCTTCGCCGTTGCTGCTGGACACCGTCTGCACCGAGTCGACGATGACGAGCTGCGGGTCGACGGCGTCGATCTGGCCGACGATGGTGGCGAGGTCGGTCTCCGAGGCGAGGAAGAGGTGGTCGTGCATCGCCCCCGTGCGCTCTGCGCGCATCCTGACCTGGCTCACCGACTCCTCGGCGCTCACGTAGAGCACGCGCGACCGGGCGCGGGCGGCGCGGGAGGCGACCTCGAGCAGGAGGGTGGACTTGCCGACGCCGGGCTCTCCGCTCAGCAGGATGGCGGCGCCCGGCACGATGCCGCCGCCCAGCACGCGGTCGAACTCGGCGATGCCGCTCGGCCAGTGACTGACCGTGGCCGTGTCGATGTCGGTGATGGAGCGGGCGGCGCGGTCCGCCCCGATCGAGACGGGCTTGAGCGCGCGCAGGACTCCCGTCGGCGCCGTGGCCTCCGTGACGGTGCCCCACTCCTGGCACTCGCCGCAGCGGCCGGCCCACTTGGCCGTCGTCCAGCCACACTCCGTGCAGCGATAGTTGAGCTGAGCCTTCGCCACGCAACCTCCTCGATCCGGTTTCACACTACGGGGGACCACCGTCATCGGGCGGAGGATCGCGCGGACTGTGGACAACTGCTGGCCAGTGTCGGTTGTGAGGGGTTCAATGGGCGGCATGGCGAATCTGACCTTCACACTGGCGTCCGGCCGCAAGCTCGGCGTGACCGGGCTCGGCGATTCGATGGCGGAGCGCATCGTGGTGTTCTGCCATCCGGCGCCCGGGTCGTCCGTCTTCGACCCGGATCCGGATGCGTCGAGCACCAGGAACGTGCACATCCTGGCCTTCGATCGCCCCGGCTACGGCTCGAGCGACCCGCTCCCTGCCGGCACCTGGCCGAGCATCACGCAGGCGGCGGACGACATCGCCGAATACCTGCGGTCGATGAACAGGGACGAGTCGAGCATGGGCGTCAACCGCCCCAAGACCATCGGCATCGCGGGTTGGTCAGCCGGCGGCCGCATCGCGCTCGCCTTCGCGGCCAGGCACCCCGACATCGCCGACCGCGTGGCCATCATCGGCACCCCTGCTCCGAACGACGCGGTCGAATGGATCGACCCGCAGTTGCAGGCCATGTCCGACCACCTGGCGACGCTCGAACCGGATGCGGCGCTCGCCCAGCTGAGCGGAATGCTGCAGCCGCAGGCCGACGCGGTGAACGCCGCGGACCAGGAAGCCGACGTGCCTCTCGACCTGCTCGGCGCATCCCCGGTCGACGACGCAGCGCTCGCGAGGCCGGGCGCCCGCGACCGCCTCGGCCGGATGCTCAAAGACGCCTTCCGGCAGGGTCCCGGCGGTGTCGCGGCCGACATCCTCAGCTACACCGCGCGCCCTTGGGACTTCGACCTCGCCGACATCGCGGCGAAGACGCTCATCGTCAACGGCCAGGCCGACCCGATCGCGGGCAACGCCCACGCCAGCTGGTACCAGAAGGCGATCCCGGATGCGCGGGTCGAGATGATGCCGGGCGCCGGTCACCTCGTGGTGATCCCCGCGTGGGAGCGGGTGCTGTCGCACCTGGCGCCTGGCACGACGAAGGGGTGATGGCTCCGGGGCGGGAAGGCGTCGTGCTGCGCCGCCCCGGGCATCCACTGCCGGTCAGCTGCCGGTCAGCTGGCCTGCGCATCCGGTAGCTGCTGCGCTTGCTGGGTCGCCGCGGCGACGGGACGGCGCGGGAATCGGCGCACCACGTGGGCGGTGACGGCCGGCAGGAACGCGGACGCCCACACCCGGTAGCCGCGGTCGTTCGGATGGAACAGGTCTTCGGCGAACTGGGTCACGATGCCGCGCAGCCCCTGCCGCTTCATGGTGTCGTGCAGCGGGACGACGGTGAGCCCGCGCTCGCCGGCGACGCGGCGCAGGATGGCGTTGCCGACGGCGACCTTCTTCTCGTTCCACGGCAGGTAGAAGCAGGGCAGGTCGGCCACAATCGCATCCTGGGGGACGGCGTTGAACACCTTCCGGATGCCCTCCTGGAACAGGTCGGGATCGAACGCGGCGATGTCGTTGGCTCCGATGGCGACGGTGACGATATCCGGTTTCAACTCGGCGAACCGCGGCAGCTGATCGGCCACGGCGAGAGCGACGGTGGCGCCGGACACGCTGAGGTTGACCATCCGGACCGAGCGCCCGGTCGCGGCCTTGATGTGGTCGGCGATCACGCCGACGTAACTGTTGCGCGGGGCGGAGGCGCCGATGCCCTGCGCTGCACTGTCGCCGATGGCCACGTACAGCAGCTCGCCCTCCACCTTGGCCGCATCCCGCCACCACTTGGAGTGCACGGGCAGCGTCTCATTGAGCCGGACCCGATTCGCCTCCAGCGTGTCCTGAGCCTTCCTGACCCGCGCCCACGCGAGAAGCCCGACCGCGACCGTGGAAACACCGGCACCGACAGCGACACGACTCTTCGTCCCCATTCCCAGCACTGTACTCGCGCGCATCCTGACGCGCGCTGGTGGTGCGCTGACCGTTCGCTGTCGATTGGCGGTCGGCGGGGCGTTCGCGTACGATAGTCCGCGGTACCGTGTCCGAGCGGCCGAAGGTGCAACTCTCGAAAAGTTGTGTGGGTGAAAGCCCACCGTGGGTTCAAATCCCACCGGTACCGCCATAGAAAACCCCTGGTAAAACAGGGGTTTTCTTCGTCTAGCTTGCATGGGTGGTGCGGCCGTGGTGCGTATCTCACGGTTCGGTTCAAATGGTCCGCGACCTGTAAGTCC
This sequence comes from Leifsonia araucanica, assembly GCF_051161895.1. Lineage (NCBI taxonomy): Bacteria > Bacillati > Actinomycetota > Actinomycetes > Micrococcales > Microbacteriaceae > Leifsonia > Leifsonia araucanica. Next base: position 2,142,143 of record NZ_JBMBTW010000002.1, on the reverse strand, counting down.
TTCGGTGGGTGTGGGAGGACCTTGCGGGCTCGCCGTAGTCCCTGGTCCCGTCAACCGGAGTCATTTGTGATTCATCCAGCGACGGAGCATCAACAGCGTCGCCGCGCCTGTCGGGCACCACAGTGCGTCTCCACTAGCGTGAGAATCGCGACCAATTTCTACTAGGTCGCAGCAAGAAGGAGCTGCCGACCTTGGCCAAAACTAGTGCGCTCAATTCCACGAAGACGCTTGAGCAGACCCTCTGGGAAGCTGCCGACAAATTGCGTGGCAATCAGGAGCCCAGTGAATATAAGCACGTTGTGCTTGGACTGGTTTTCTTGAAGTACATCTCGGATCGTTTCGAGGATCGTCGCAAGACGCTTCAACAGGAACTGACCGCCGAAGGCATCAAACCCGAGCGCATCGCGTCCTTCCTCGAGGACCGGGATGAATATGCCAGCCAGAATGTGTTCTGGGTACCAGAACTGGCTCGCTGGAGCGATATTCAGTCAGCGGCCAAACAGCCGGAAATTGGGCAGCGAATCGACCAAGCGATGGACTTGATCGAGAAGGAGAACTCTTCATTGCGCGGAGTGCTGCCGCGCAACTACGGCCGTGACGGTCTCGACAAACGTCGGCTGGGCGAGCTCGTGGACTTGATCGGCTCGATCGGATTCACGGCTACCGATGACCACGGTGCGGACGACGTGCTTGGAAGAGTTTATGAGTACTTCTTGGGTCAGTTTGCCGGTAAGGAATCGGGTAAGGACGCCGGAGCGTTCTACACCCCGCGTTCGGTAGTCAAGACGCTAGTAGAGATGCTCGAACCCTACAAGGGTCGTGTATTTGACCCTGCGGCGGGCTCGGGCGGCATGTTCGTTCAGTCGGCTGAATTCGTGCAGGCGCACGGCGGCAAGCGCTCAGACATCTCGGTCTATGGACAGGAATTCACAGACACGACCTGGAAATTGGCGAAGATGAATCTAGCGCTGCGGGGCATCGAGGCCGATATGGGTAGCCACTCTGCGGATTCATTCACCGAAGACCTGCATCCTGATCTGCGTGCCGACTTCGTTATCGCTAATCCGCCGTTCAACGTGTCGGATTGGTGGGACCCGAAGCTCACAAACGACCCTCGCTGGCAGTTTGGAACGCCCCCGCAGGGGAACGCGAACTTCGCATGGGTGGAGCACTTCATTTACCACCTGAGCCCCACTGGCACGGCCGGTTTCGTGCTCGCGAACGGTTCACTATCTTCCAATGCCGGCGGCGAGGGAGATATTCGGCGCAAACTTGTTGAAGCCGACCTCGTGGACTGTATCGTCGCTATGCCCGACAAGCTCTTCTTCAACACTGGGATCCCCGTTTCACTCTGGTTCATATCGAAGGCGCGCCACGGAAATGGCCATCGGGAACGTCAGGGTGAAGTTCTGTTCATCGACGCCCGCAAGCTCGGCACAATGGCAAGTCGACGCTTGCGCGTGCTGACAGATGAGGACATTGCCAGCATCGCCGACAGTTACCACCTCTGGCGCAACCACGACGGAGGCTACAAAGACGTCCCAGGCTTTACCAAGGCAGCCAAGCTGGACGAGATCGTCAAACACGACTTCGTGCTCACGCCTGGGCGGTATGTCGGGTCCGAAGTTCCGGACGCCGACGCCGAACCGATAGAAGGGCGGATCGAGCGTCTTACAAACGAACTGTTTGCCGAGTTTGATCACGGACAGGAGCTCGAGGAAGAGGTTCGGCAACGGCTGAGTGGACTCGTTCCGTGAAGAGCTGGATGAAGTCAAACCTGGCTGATGTCGTCGCACTTCAGCGTGGACACGACCTGCCAGCAACAACGCGCGGTAGCGGATCCGTTCCGGTGATCGGATCGTTTGGGGTGACCGGTTATCACGACGTCGCCAAGTATTCGGGGCCGGGGGTGACGATCGGGCGAAGCGGCGCATCGATTGGTGTGGCGACATACGTCGAGGACGACTATTGGCCGCTAAACACCACTCTTTTCGTGAAGGACTTCAAGGGTAACGACCCGCGTTGGGTCTACTATCTGTTGGATTCGATCGACTTCACGGCGTACAACTCCGGGAGCGCGCAACCATCCCTCAACCGAAACTACCTGGCCAACATCGAAGTCGAATTGGCGCCGCTACCAGATCAAAAAGAAATCGCAGCCACCCTCGGTGTGCTCGATGACAAGATCAAGTCGAACAAGAAGGCAGCTTCTCTCATCGCCGACCTTGTTGATGCTTATTCGGCGACCGCGTCTTTGGACCTCCCGGTCGTCCCCCTTGCCGATCTCTCCGTAGTGGACAAGGACACCGTGAACCCTGGCAAGTTCGGGGATGTCATGGTCGACCATTTCAGCCTGCCTGCATTCGATTCGGGTGCCATGCCCGAGCGCGTCCCTGCCTCAAATATCATGAGCAACAAACTCCGGGTGTCCCGACGCTCGATCCTGCTTTCGCGACTGAACCCGCGGTTTAATCGGACATGGTGGGTGACGCCGCAAGCGGAGGTGCCTGCCTTTGCTTCCACCGAATTCTTGGCTCTCACCTCAGCAAATGACGCGGAGCTGGCGGCCCTTTGGCTGGCACTGCGAGATGAATTCTTCCGCAACGAGTTGCGACGTAGGGTCACAGGTACTTCTGGAAGCCATCAGCGAGTGCGCCCCGAGGACGTGTTGGCTATCGAAGTTCCGGACTTCTCCAAGGCAGATCGTAAGCTGAAGCGAGCGGTGCTAGCTCTGCTTACGCGCGCGGAGGCACTCCGCGCCGAATCAGCTCGCCTGACCGCGCTCCGCATCGCCCTCCTGCCAGAACTGCTTTCAGGTCGTATGCGCGTCCCGATTGGGCGAGATCAGGAATGATCTCCTTCAACGAGAACACCGTCGAGTTCGCGGCGCTGGAGTACTTTGCCGAGCTTGGCTATCGGACGCTGCATGGGCCCAGCATTGCGCCGGGAGAACCGGCATATGAGCGCGAGTCATATGGGGATGTCTTCTTGTGGGGCCGCCTACGCGACGCAATCAATCGCGTAAATCCGGGCGCAGAGCCGGCCCAGGTCGATGAGGCAGTCCGACGGGTGAGGCGTGCAGAGTCGCAAAGCCCGATCGAAGAGAACTATCGGCTTCACAGCCTGATCGTTGATGGAGTTCCCGTCGAAGACCGCGATCCAAGCGGGATCCTCAGAACGACGCGGCTGTGGCTAGTCGACTTCAGCGTTCCGGCGAGCAATGACTGGGTGGTGGCTAACCAGTTCACGATTCTCGAAAACGGTAAGAACAGACGTCCCGACGTAGTGGTGTTTGTAAACGGAATTCCACTGGGCTTGCTTGAACTTAAGAACCCCGCGGCTGGACACGCGACGCTAAAGTCGGCGTGGAACCAAGTACAGACGTATCGACGAGATATCCCTTCGATATTCGTCCCTAACGCGCTGACTGTGATCTCGGATGGCACTACGGCAGCGATGAGCAGCTACACCGGCGCATTCGAGCATTACGCTCCTTGGAGGACCATCGACGGCCGCGAGGTCGTGAGCGATCGCCCTGCCCTTGAAGTGTTGATCAAGGGCGTGTTCGACCCAGTGCGCTTCCTGGACCTGGTCAAGAACTTCATCGTATTTAGCGACGAGACTGCCACCGACCAGTCCACACGTCAGCTAACGCGGGTGGTTGCGAAGCGCGTCGCTAAATACCACCAGTATTGGGCAGTGAACGCCGCAGTGGAATCTACCGTGCAGGCATCTCGACCCGAAGGTGATCGTCGAGGCGGCGTGGTCTGGCACACGCAGGGCTCAGGCAAGAGCTTCGAGATGGCTTTTTATGCAGCGAAGATCATGCGTGATCGGCGGATGGCGAACCCGACCCTCGTGTTCATCACTGACCGCAATGACCTGGACGACCAACTCTTCGGTGAGACGTTTGCTCCGGCCCGGATCCTGCCCGAGGCGCCCACGCAAGCCCAGACTCGTACCGACTTGCGTGAGAAGTTGCGTCGCGCCTCCGGCGGGATCGTATTTACAACGCTACAAAAGTTTGCGCCTGGGGAGGACGGTGACGACAGCCCGGTGCTCACTGATCGCCGCAATGTCGTCGTGGTGGCGGACGAGGCACACCGTTCACAGTACGGATTTGGAGAGTACCTCGATCGCCAGGGCCGCCTTAGAGGCGGTCTCGCTAAGCACATGCGTGATGCCCTACCTGGAGCGACGTACCTAGGGTTTACCGGGACGCCCATCGAGTCAAATGACAAGTCCACGCGATCCGTCTTCGGAGACTACGTCGACGTCTACGACCTCACCCGTGCGGTCGAGGACGGTGCGACTGTGAAGATTTTTTACGAGTCGCGGTTGGTAAAGGTCGACCTGTCGGCCGGGGACTACGCCGCACTTGATGAGCTGGCTGATGAGATAACTGAGACTGTCGAAGACGGCGCCGCCGCAGCAGCTATGACCCGTTGGTCTCGCCTCGAGGCAATAGTCGGCGCGGATTCTCGCCTTGACCTTGTCGCTCGAGACATTGTTGAGCACTGGGAAAAACGGCGAGAGGCCCTATTCGGCAAGGGCATGATCGTCGTCATGAGCCGCCGCATCGCCGTGCAGCTCTTCGAGAAGATCATCGCGCTCCGCCCCAACTGGTATTCGGACGATCCGGCCAAGGGCAAACTCAAAATCGTGATGACAGGGTCTGCCGCTGATCCGATGGAGTTTCAGCCCCATATTTATCCGCGGAATATCCGACAGGCACTTAAGCTTCGGGCGAAGGATCCGGAGGACGAGCTCGAGCTCGTGATCGTGCGCGACATGTGGCTCACTGGATTCGATGCCCCGTCCATGCACACCATGTACGTTGATAAGACGATGCAGGGCGCCGGCCTGATGCAGGCAATCGCTCGCGTGAACCGCACCTTTCGCGACAAGCCCGGTGGGCTTATCGTGGATTACATCGGAGTCTTTGCAAATCTGCAGGCCGCCCTCGCCGAGTACTCGCCGTCCGACCGCGACCAAGCTGGGGTGCCGATTGACACCATGGTTTCGGTGATGCTTGAGAAGCATGACATCATACGAGGCTTGCTTCACGGGGTGAAATACGACTCATCGCCGAACCTCACGGCCCCCCAACGCTTGGCAGAGTATGCGAAGGTTGTCGACTTCGTGATGGCGGAGCCTGACCGTACCGCACGGTTCAACGATCAGGTGTTGGCACTCGCGAAGGCGTTCGCACTGGTAGGGGCAAGCGATGAAGCAGCCGCGATCCGCGACGACGTCCGCCTCTTCACTGACGTGCGAGCCGCGATCCTGAAGATCCTGAACCCCGATTCAGGTCGAGGTGGATCTGGATCGGTGGAAATCGACACGGCGCTGGCGCAACTCCTCGATGAGGCTGTGGCGGCGGACCGCGTCGTTGACATCTACCAGCTTGCGGGGATGGACGCACCAGAGTTGTCCATCTTGAGCGACGAGTTCCTCGATTCCCTAGCTAAGAAGGACAAGCCCAACCTTCAGATGGGCCTGCTTCGGCGTCTTCTCGCCGATCAGATTCGAACTGTGCAGCAGGTGAACATCGTGCAGGCACGGAGATTCTCCGAACTGCTCGACGTAGCGATCAATCGGTACACAAACAGATCACTGAGCACAGCAGAGATCATTGGAGAGCTCGTGAAGCTCGCCAAGCAGGTGCGCGATGATCAGTTGCGGCGTAGCGAACTAGGCCTCCGCGACGACGAGATCGCTTTCTACGACGCAATTGCACAAAATGGTTCTGCGATTCTGGAGCTGGGCGATGAGACGCTGAAGGCGATTGCCCGCGAGCTTGTCAACGCCGTCCGTGAATCTGCGACGATTGACTGGAATCTTAAGGAATCTGTTCGTGCAGCAATGCGCTCGAAAGTGCGACGCCTACTAGCCAAGTACGACTATCCCCCCGACGCCGAAGAAACGGCGATCGAGTTGGTGCTCGAACAGGCGGAGCTATTCGCGAAGGGGGAGTCTCGGTGATCTCCCTCGCAGTGGAGACGGTTCTGTTCAGAAATCGAAGGAGTCGCTGATATGGGAATGAACCTGACAGACGGGTTCGACCAGTTCTTCCGACCCGACCCCGAAAGGGTCAAGGCTGCGTTCAGCAGCGGATTGATTGTGCTTGACACGAACGTCTTGCTCAATATATTTCGTTACTCACCTTCCGCCCGCGAGGAGCTCCTGACGGTTATCGAGAGCATCTCGAGTCAGTGTTTTGTCCCTCACCAAGTCGCGGCGGAGTTCAACGCAGGGCGCGTAGGGGTTGTCGTTGACCGTCGGAAAGAACTCAACGAGGTGTCGACGGCGATCGATAAGGTGCGCACGACCACGCGTACCTTGCTGAAGCGAATGCGAGAGCGACGAATGGTGGCCGCTCAGGAGACCCAGCAGTTAGAAGATTCGCTCACCGAATTTATCGAGAGACTGCGCTCCGCCGCGGATGACGCGCTCAAGCAATACGACTTGGACCCCGCGAAACTCGTTGGGAATCTTGATCCATGGACAATTCGTCTTAATGATGCGTTGCGCGGCAAGGTGGCGCCGCGACCCAGCGATGACCTGCTAAAAGCGGACACGGCGGAAGCTGCTCGACGCCGAGAGCAGGAGATTGCACCAGGTTTTAGGGACACTGAGGGCGGCGACTATCTTTGGTGGGCCGAGGTTATGCGGTGCCCAGAAATCAAGTCCAAGCCTCTTCTAGTTGTGAGTGACGACTTTGCGAAGGGTGATTGGTGGTACGAACAGCACGGCATATCCATCGGACCTCAATCGGCCTTGATTGACGACGTACTGAAGGCGGGCGGTTCAGAAATCTTCCTGCTCACCACCCACAAACTCCTCGAGTTAGCCGAAGATGTACGAGCCATCCAAGTGTCCGATGCGACCCTGGCTGAATCACAAAAAGCGCTCACCAGCCGGGCGGCGGAGTGGACGCTCGCAGCCTATGCGGAGTTGATATACGCGCTAGAGGACGAGGGTTACCTAATGCAGGCGAAAGTCCTTCGTGCAGCAGCTGCCAATGGTGGTCACCTTGAACGTGACTCGGTTTACGAGATCGCCGGGCTTAGCGAGGCCGACCGATCGCTTCGGCAGTTCGCCACACCTGTGCTTCGTTTGACCCGCATCCTCGAAGACCGCGGCGCTGTGCCGCAGGACCTTCCTGAAGCGCTTACCGCCGTTTACGAGGGGCCTGGAAGGGCGGTGGCGTATTCAGTGCCGACGGCGTTCGTCGAGTACGAGCAGATTCTCCTTTCCGCGGAGGAGGTGATCGAACAGGAAGCGACGACAGACTGGAGCGTTCGCACCCAAGCTCGCGCCCAGATGCGAAGTGGGATAAAGCGGCTAGTCCACGTGCACGGCGCAGCAGATGACGCCGTCCGGGTAGCAGAGTTGCTTCTGACGCATGCGCAACTCCGAACGGGAGAGGACTTCTCGCGCGAGCAGGAGTCGAATCGCTAGACACAGGCTTACCAAGCGTGTGAGTCGGCGCCGGCGCATCGCGGAGTAGGGCAGGAACAACACTTAAGCCGATACTCGGGATAACTGCGATTATCGCGGCCAAACACGATGGGCTCCGGCGAGAGCCGGAAGCGCACTCGAGTGGTCTTCTGTCACCATCGCGCCGCCCGTGCAGTGGGCCGCCGCTTCCATCGCAGCTCCCAAGGCCGCTGGCCGGCGAGAGGAGCTGCCTGCGCCGGCCCGTCTCTTCTAGGCTGCTGCTGACCACATGGGTGACGGCTGCGAAGTCGCACCTTCGTTGGAGGCCGGAGCGAAACCGAGGTCACAAATGGGAAGCGCTACAGGGTACCAATCGGCGCACGGTCGACGCTTTCGAGCACGATGGCGAGACGCTTCGGGCGTTCAACACGAGAAGCGGGGGTTCCGCACGAAGCGCGCAGCTCTGAGCTACGTGGACTCTGTGGAGCCGACGCTACTCGGCCAGACCTTTTCACTTCCCTCCGGGGCGCGCGCACCAGTTGGACAGCTGGCTATCGAATGGATAGAAAACAAGCGAGAGGCCCTCAAGCCCTCGAGCTTTGCTCCGATGCACACGGCATGGCGCGTATACGTCGCACCCCGATGGGGCACCACGCCGATCGGTTTGATACTTCCCTCTGCAGTCGAGAAATGGGTACGCGAACTGGCTCAAGGGAGTGCGCCAACCGCCCGCATGCGCGCAGCAGCCGTGAGGAAGCGACTCTCCGCGAGCGTGGTGATTCGAGCCGTAGGCGTCTTGGTCGGCATTCTCGATGTTGCTGTACGAGACGGCCGCATCAGCACGAACCCCGCACGTGGTTTGTCCAACTTGCCCCGTCATGATTGGACGCCACGTCGACGCTATCTGACCCACGAAGAGGTATTCCGCCTCGCCTCAGCAATGCCAGATGACATCCGGGAAACCCTCATCATCACCCTCGCTTACACCGGTATCCGATGGGGTGAGGCTGTCGCGTTGACCGCGGCTGACGTTGACTTGATCAGGCGCAGGCTCCGCATATATCGAACCGCGACCGAGGTCGAAGGGCACATTCGCATCGGAGCGCCCAAGAGCTGGCAAGCCCGCTCCGTTCCTTTCCCCGAGTTCCTGACGCCGCGCTTAGCGGTCCGCGTGTCGAACCGAACGGCCGATGCGCTTGTTTTCCCGTCGGCGACGGGGGGCTTTCTACGTCGGCCGGATACCACTTTTCGGCGGCCATCATGGTGGAACACAGCCCTTCGCGACGCGCACATGGATCATCTGACCCCGCACGCGCTGAAGCACACCGCTGCAAGTCTCGCCGTGAGCGCTGGCGCCAACGTCAAGGCGCTCCAAAGGATGCTCGGACACAAATCAGCGGCGATGACACTCGACACCTACGCTGACCTTTTCGAGGACGATCTCGACGGGGTTGCCGAACGCCTCAACGAGCGCGCCTTGGCCAATGTTGACCCGCGCCTGCTAAGTGTCCGTTAGGTAGTGCGCCTCAGCAGCAAGAACGCCACTCGGTATACTCGTTGCGCCGGCCTCTGTAGCTCAATGGAAGAGCAGTTCCGTCCTAAGGAAATGGTTGGGGGTTCGAGTCCCTTCAGGGGCACAACAAGGTCTGGGATTTTTCTGCTGCTCCAGATCCATGTTGTGCGCTCTGCGGAATCTCGCTTTCACGAAGTCCTCAACGACGACATGATGAACGGTCCTGACAGGCATCCGATTCGCGAAGGGACTACGAGTGATCCGCGACTCTTGGAGATCGCGCGGCCTCGATGACCGCTCGTGCGACGTCGCTCGATACCTCGTGCTCCCAGAAGCGAAGCACTGTCCAGCCAGCTTGTTGAAGCAGCATCGTCGTTTCTCGGTCCCGTTCGATGTTCCGGTCAAGCTTCGGCGCCCAAAAGTCGACGTTCGTCTTGGGCCGAGTCGCGTGAGCGGGGCAGCCGTGCCAAAAGCAGCCGTCGATGAAAACGGCGATCTTCTGGCGTGTGAAGACGATGTCCGCTCGTCGTCGGCCCCCGATCGGGGCGTAATCGACGCGGTAGCGGAGACCGTCGGCATGCAGCAACCGGCGAACGGCAAGTTCGGGCGACGTGTCGCGTCCCCGATTCGCCTTCATCGAGCGACGGGAGCCCGGAGACGACGCCCACGACATGTCAGAGGACGCTGACGAGTTGCCGCCCGATCGCGGCGCCGAGCGGGATCGGGACGGCATTACCAATCTGCTTGGCGATCGCCGTGCGGGAGCCTACGAAACGGTGGCTATCGGCGAAGCCCTGGAGCAAGGCCGCTTCGTAGTGGGTGATTGCGCGGTGTACTCCAGGGTTCGGATGAAGGTATCGGCCTTTCTCCGGCTTGAAGAACTCAGTCCTAATCGTCACTGATGGCCGGTTCCAATGAAGGCGTCCCATCACGTCCGCGGAGCCCGTGCGGTGCTTCTTCCAGCATTCGGCTAGCAGTGAATCCGGCAGATCGAATCGGTTACCGCCTTCTGGAATCTCACGGAACCGTCTCTTGGAAAGGTCGGAGTACTCGCGACTCCAATGCATCTGTCGAGGCGCAAAAGATCCCGCGTACTCCCTGCCTCCGAACTCGAACGTCCAACGATTGAGTTCGTCGTCCATGTCCGGGGCGAGTGGCACACGATTCAGCGCATCCGCCACCGTCTTGTGCTTCGGGAGCGCACGACCGTCCGCCGAATGTGTCGGATCGGGCCATCCCGGGAACTCGACGTCACGGCGCCAGCCAATGACGACGGCCCGTTTCCGAGCCTGTGGAGCGCCGAAATCCGCAGCGTTGAGGACTCGGTGTTCGAACTGATAGTCGGCGAGCGCCCCTCCGAAACGAGTTGCCGTCGTGAAGTCCTCGAACTGGCGGGATTTAGCGAAGGCCGCAACGTTCTCCACGACGAAATAGCGGGGCTTGGCCCGCACGATCGTCTCGGCATACTCCTGCCACAGGAAATTGCGCTGGTCTTCCACATCCTGCTTACCGAGAGTCGAAAAGCCTTGGCAGGGGGGGCCGCCCACGATGACATCAACTTCAGGGACGTCCTCTTCAGCGAGCCAATCCTGGATCGGGCCGGCATATGTGAGCCCTCGGCCGAACGTCGCCTCGTAGGAGGCCGCGGCTGCCTTGTCCATTTCCACAGCGCGGACGGTGGTAAAGCGCGTCGACGCTTCATGGAGGCCAGCCGAGAGGCCGCCCGCACCTGCGAACAGATCGAGCACCTTGATCCTTGTGCCAGGTGAGGGGGTCATCCCTCCAATGTTAGAGGCCCGGACTGACGTTCGAGCGCATCGGGCGACGGCGTGCCGGCCGCACGCGGAAGAGCCCGATCAATGCGTTTGACGAGGTTACGCGGCACTTCGACAGGCCGTTTGGGACTTGAGAGAAGTTGCCACGCTATTGCGAACGGAGTGCGGTTGAAATGCGCCGCGATAGCGCGCACAGTGCGCCGATCTCGGTACATCTCGAGAATTCGCTCCCGGTCGTCGGGCGTGTACGGCATGCCGTGCATTGCCGCAAGTCCCTGGTCGTCGATGTCGTCGCCCTCGAGGTCGAGCGCTAGTGCACAGAGGCGCATCGCGACATCGCGCTCCTCCATGTCCAGCGTCGTCGCGATCGCATCTATATCGGCGCGGCTACGGTACATCGCGACGATCTCTCGGTCGCCGGGGTGAACGACCAGAGGTGGGAGCCGTTCGCGGGATGCCTCCGTCGCGTTGACTTTCGGCTGTTGCGAAGCGGCAAGCTCGCCCGACTTCATCTCGTGCTCGCCGAAATCGACTTCGGCAACCAGCTCTTCAGGCAGCGAGAAGGGTTCGTTGACCCGTGAGGGACCAATTGCGCCGCCGTCCGGGCGCTCGACGCTTGAGGGCGGCACGACTAGCTCTGCGGTTTCCATCTCCCAACCGGCAATATCGCCAAGCTCTTCCGCAGGTTCGGGTGGAACTTGTCCACGATGGCCTAGGTGTGCCCAATGCAGTTCGATAGACGGCGGGGCGGGGCGCGGGCCAGCCATGATGTTGGGACGCGGTTCCGTGTCCGCCGGGACGGCCTCGGGCTTCGGCCAGTTCGCGAGCGGGTCGTATGCGTCCTCGCTGAGCTGCGCGAGTAGCGCGGCGGACGCGATTGTCTGCCAGGCATCGATCTGATCTTTGGTCACCTGGTTGAGTCGGGACTTCGTGAAGTTGCTCTCGAGGAGCAGGTACACGAGTGTCGGGATGATTGCGGAATTCTCGCCCCCCAGGGCGGAACGGTAGCCGAGGTTGAAACGCAACACGCGCCTGTCGTGGTGCATCTCGAAGAGTCGGTCCTCGGGCAGCATCTTCCACTCGATCCGAATGGGCTCCTCGTCCCTCTCGCCCAACTCATCTCTCACCGCCTCCACGACGCGGTCCGGCAAACCCGACTCGATCGGTGCCGCAGGCTTGACAGCCTGTTTCTTCACATTCGAGATGCGATACGTCTCCAGAGCGTCATCGCGGAACCGGTCGAGCGTCACACCGGTCGCATTCGTCGCCGCTTCGAGCGCCGCGGTGAACTCCGGCGTCGCAGTGACCCCGCTCTTTTCATGCCGTAGCCGGAGGTGTCGTTCCAGTGGCTTCGTTAGATTCATCCGCATTCGGGCAAGGCGGAGCCGCTTGTCGTCCTGGCGCACATCAAGCCAGCCGCCAGCCTGAAGCAGCCGGTCGTTGCGATAGACGTAGATCCCCTGCCACTCCACCGGGCTCCGCCCGAGCAGCCAAGCAGATGGCGAGTCAGACCTCGGCGGCAGAATGAAGCATTCAGCGTCGAGCCGTGCGCCGTCGCTGGTCGTCGCCGAGATCGTCGTCGGGTAGCGGGCGTCGCCCGAGAGGTTGAATTGGAACGGATCGCGCGGTTCCACGGTGCGCGGGAATCCCGGAGCTCCTAGGCGGTAGTCCCAAGTGTCTATTGCGATCCGAACACCGCGATCCTGAATGAGGCGATGGAACGTTAGACCAAGGGTTTGCATCAACGACGTGATCGTACGCTCGAGCCAGCTGCGGCGTTCGGACCTTAGTTGTGACTGGTTGATGGTCTCGAGGTCGCGCCACTCAACGACGGTGCCAGTGCTCGCCGGGCCACGGTCGTCCCAGTCGTAGCCATTGCGCGCGGCCACGTCGTCCAGAACCTCACCGGTGAATGACCCGCGATGGATGCGCATCGCACAGGGATCGGCGGAGGAGTCCCGCGAATAGACGGTGAGCGTTAGTGCCTGACTAAGCGAAGCGGCTTTCAATCCTATACCGAAATGTCCGAGGGCTCCGTCCTCCCGCTCTCTTTGCTTTCCCAGCGTCATGGCGTCCTGAAGACCGGCTGGCGTCATGCCGTCACCATCGTCCCGGATGCGAACGGCCACAAGTCGATCGTCGTCCGTGACGAATCGAATCCGAATGTTCTCTGCTCTTGCATCAACGGAGTTGTCGATAATGTCCGCGACTGCCGTCGCTAGAGTGTGGCCCCGGCCGATTGCGTCAGTGATGCTTTCGTCCGGTGGCAGCGGGACGGTGCGCCTGACATCGTCGCCAGACGTTGAATCGCGCGGCACCATCTTCTCAGCGTATCGACCGAATCATCTTCTGTAGGGTTCGCCGTGCCATGTGGGAATCTCGCGGAAGAGCGTCTGCGTCACGGCGCAGTTGAATATCGCACGCTATGGTTGAGCCGATCCTGACTGATGCCGGCCGAGCCACTCAAGTGCCGAAACTGGGTGATCGAATATCAGCATGACGGGCCACGAGTCGAGGAGGACAAATCGATGAGCGGTGAAACCGCGCAGAGCTCGCGATTGAGCGGCGACGATGTAGAGGCCTATTTTCGCGCGGGCTTCTTCAACCGTCGCAAGGTTCTCGACTCTCCGGAGGCATACATCGAATTCAACCCCGAGCAGGAATGGATTCGTCTCCGGACACCGGCAGCTGAGACCGCGCCCGAACTCAGTGGCTTCGAGCGCATCACTGTAGACGTGGTTGACGAGCTCGGCGCGGGAGTTTGGGCCGAGCTGCGAGTCGACGCGCGAGAGATGCATTACGAGGCCTACCTGGTTCTCGCATCCGTGGTCGACCTAATGCGTGGCGGCCTGAGCTTCGCCGCGGCGATTCCGGAAGGAGTCGATTCGTTCCGCGAACTGCTCAGAACGAAGCAGAAGCTCTCGGATGAGGCCCAGATCGGACTCTTGGGGGAGCTTCTCCTGGCAGAGCACTCCTTACGCACCCTGTCAGGGGACGACGTCATGAGCGCATGGCTCGGACCTGATAGAGAGGAGCACGACTTCGTCTTCCTCAGTTTCGACGCCGAGGTGAAGACCACGCGCAGTGAACAGCGCATTCACCTAATCAATTCCGTCACCCAACTAGAGCCGACGCCTGGCAGGCCTCTTTATATGCTTTCGATCCAGGTCACTGCGGCAGGCGGGGCAAAGCAAGGGAGCACGCTCGGTGAGCACATCGCCGCGATCCGGCGGCTGCTGGACCGCCGACACATCCGGGCCTTCGAAAGCCGGCTCCAATCCCTAGGGTGGCGAGAATCCGACGCAGATGACTACGCGAAACGCTGGGTGCTTCGTACCCAGCCGCGGGCCTACCTGGTGGATAAGTCCTTTCCTGCGATCACACGCTCCCGCTTGCAAACGGCGGTCCCTCGACCAGAGCTCGTCGGTAGCGTTCAATATCGTGTAGATGTGACTACCGTCGAAGGATCAACCGCACCCGAGCCCGTGGGTTCGTTCACCCGATTGGGTGCGGAAGCATGACCGCGGCCCAGATGTTGAGAGCCGCAACTAAAGCTGCGCTTGAGGGAATGAAGGGGCTAGGGCCGCGAGGTCTTCTGGACGAGGTGAATCGGAATCTCGGATTCGCCGACGAGCAGCCCGTGACCGAGAGCGAACTGCTCGAGCTTCTGTTCGCGGAGGGAGAGCCTCAGTCCACCGCATTTCACCTTCAGCTCGGCGCGTGGGATCTGGTCGAAGAGGGCCGGTGGATATTCGACACGAAGCCACTTACCGACGAGCGTCGCACTCTCGTTCTCTCGAAGCTTGCGTTCTCCGACCTGGCAGCAGCGGAGGTCAACGAGACCTTCCCGCCCAACAAGGCCAAGAATGTCTTCATCGAGGACGCCGACTGGGAGCCCTGGTATGCAGCGGGAGTCCGTCAGGCGCACTCGTTCTACTGGGACGCATATCGGACGGTCTTGGAGAAATCACTGCCGGCGACTTCGATACAAAACATCGACGAGACCACCAATCGGATCATCAGTCGACTTTCCGACCCGTGCTCGGGGACTCCTTACCAAGCGAAGGGCCTCGTGGTGGGCCACGTCCAGAGTGGCAAGACGGCGAACTTCACCGGCGTGATCGCTAAAGCCATGGACGTCGGTTACCGGCTCATTATCGTGCTGACCGGTACCTACGACATCCTTCGTGATCAGACGCAGCGCCGGCTGGACAAGGAGCTTGTGGGCCGAGAGAACATTCTCGGCGGCATTGAAGAGGAAGACGTATCTCAGGCGGTCAATGTCGACTATTGGCGCAGCGACGACCAGGACTGGCAGAGCGACAAGTTCGTCCGACATGGTGCGCAATTCTGGGCGACGGGCGGCATTCCGCGCATACGGCGCCTAACCACTTCCACCGACGACTACAAAGCTCTAAAGCAAGGACTCCCGGCGCTCGATTTTCGTGCTGGCAACGAGTTGAAATTCCCGAACAAGGGAGTCTGGGCGCCCGAGAACCTTTTCACAACAGACGTCCGCCTGATGGTCATCAAGAAGAACTCGTCAGTGCTGGCCAAGATTCTGGGTGACCTGAAGAAGATCCATGCCGACCTGGGCGAAATACCCACCTTGATACTTGACGATGAGGCAGATCTCGCCTCGGTGAACACCACGCAGCTAGGCAAGGTGGACGCCGAGGGAAAGCGGGAGCGCACTGCGATCAACAAGCGACTCTCCGAACTTCTTGACCTGTTGAAGCGTGCGCAGTACGTCGGTTACACCGCGACCCCGTTCGCCAACGTTTTCGTTGATCCTGAGGACGTGTCCGATATCTTTCCAAGGGACTTCGTCTACTCGTTGGAGCCCAGCAGCGAGTACATGGGCGGAGCAGCGTTCCACGATCTCGACGGCTTGCCCGATGACGTCTCGCCCACACCTGCGCTCTCGAATAAGGCGGCGTTCGTGCGCGAACTCGACCACCAGCCGGACGAGGACGCGGACCTTATGAAGGCGATCGACGCCTTCGTGCTGACGGGTGCCATCAAGCTGTGGCGCGAGGCTAACCCGGATCACAACACGGTCAACGCCAAGCCGGTGTCGTATTACCACCACACGATGCTTGTCCACGAATCGGTAACCCAGCAAGCCCACGCCGAGATGGCGAAGCGGATCGACACCATCTGGAACGCCGCGGCCTACAGCATGCCATCCGCGAACGCGCGGCTGCGAGAGTTGTTCGAGAGCGACTTCCTGCCAGTATGGCAATCTCGGCGGGAGACAGGTGAGTGGGGCGCCGTCGCCATGCCGGACGACTTCGAGGACCTCGTTCAACACCTCGGGCGTGCCGTTGATCGGATAACGTCCCAGGGATCGCCGGTCGTCGTTGTCAACGGAGACACCAATTCGGATTACCAGAAGCTGAATTTCCAGGCCGGCCGTGTCTGGCGGATCCTTGTCGGCGGAGCGAAGCTGAGCCGAGGATTCACAGTCGAAGAGCTCACGATCACCTACTATCGCCGACGTTCTCAAGCGGCCGACAGCCTAATGCAGATGGGACGTTGGTTCGGTTACCGTCGCGGATACCGCGACCTCGTCCGGCTGTTCATCGCCACTCAAGCCGAGGATCCCAAAGGGAAGAGTTTCAACCTTTATGAGGCGTTCGAGGCGATTCTCAGAGACGAGCGGGATTTCCGCGATCAGCTATTGAAGTTCTCCCTGCTGCGCGAGGACGACCGTCCTGTGGTCCGACCCATCGATATCCCGCCGCTCGTATTTCAATCGCTCCCATGGCTTCGCCCATCTGCGAGAAACAAGATGTACAACGCTGAGCTGGCGTTCGAGGGCGATGGCGGCGTCGTAAAGGACTTCCCGCGCCAGCCCGATAGGAACAAGCGTGTCAACGCCGCACATTTCGTGCTCGTGAAGCCTTGGGCCGAGCAATTGAGTGCCCCCGACTCGACACTCGAGTTCACCTATCGGCTCGCGAACCCCGATGTGGACGACAACCAGCAGGACCTCGTCGACGCCAACTCGTCGGTAAGAAGCTTCAGAGCCTGGGCGGTGGTCGCAGACGCAGAGGACGTCCGCGGGCGGCTTTCCGGTTTCAGGTGGGCGAAGGACTACACGTTCGAGCCGACCCTCCACCTAATGGACATGGCGATCGCCGAGGGAACGCTAAGCGAATGGGTCATTTTGACCCCGGATCTGACTCCGTACCGCGCGACAGTGGATGGTGTGAGCGTGCCGCTCCTGCAGCGCAGCCGGCGCGAAGATCGGCCCGGGTTCTCAGGCAGCTCCTTTCGCCAGCGCCACGCGCTCCAACACATCGCGGGGAACCCTCGTGCCCGTTACGGCGGCCCCGAGGCGGAACGGCTGATGGGTGACGGTACGCGAGGGGCGATGTTGCTCACCTTCTCACCGGATCTCGATTTTTCTACGGTTCGAGATGAGGACCGGAAGGGCGCAGTCAGAGATGCGTTGGAAGGTGGCTCGCTGGCTGCGAACGACATCGCTAGCCTCTTCTCTCTCGTGTTTCCATACCGCTCGGCGCCGGCGGGTCGGGTTGGTTTCAGAGTGCGTCGGAACGACCTTCGAGACATGGCGGTTGTCGACAAGGACTAAGCGGCCATGCCTCCCTGGAAGGATCGAAGCCAGTGCAGGCAAACCGACGTAAGCCACTTCAGCAGCCATAGCGAAAATCGGACGAGTGGCGCTCGTTGCACGGGCTAGAGTGACGGTCGAATATTGCGGACCGAAAGGTGAGAAAACGATGCCCACGGGCCCCTTGCACTACCGCACGTACGAAGACTCAGCGCAGCCGCTGGGTGTCGGAACTTCTGAATGCCGTTGCATGATCGGTGCGGATCACGTCGCTGATGGCACCGTCCTGGAAGAAGCTGACTATGCCGCGGACGACGCGCTGAGCGTTTGGGACGCAGCCGAAATTTGGGCATCGCGCGGCAAGGGCGACGAGGACACCTTTGGCTACAGTGCAGTAGAGCTACAGAAAGCGCTCGACGACGAGTGATCGTTGAGCTGCTTAGGCTAGTCGCGCCGACCGCAATGCTTGCAGGGCTACTCGTGCGACAAGTTGAAACAGTGTCCTCGAACTCGCGTAGAGAATTGGAGCTCCGTCCGTGACTGATTTCGACAACTGGTGCAACGCGCTGTACTTCCCGCAGGGGCGTCACAAATTCGGCGGGGTGTTCTGCCGACTCGAGCTTGGGCACGATGGCGATCATTGGTGCGAGGCCCAAGATGAGATGGACGCGTGAAGTCGTCGACGCGTGTTGTACGGCTTGCTCGCCAACTGGAGTATCGAGCCTGATCGGCTGGGACGGCGCCCCCCGAGCACACCTCGGACTGTTAGCTAGCTGGCAGCCGCGCTCGAAAGGGAATCGTCTAGCGCTTCACAGTCTTCTCGTTGCACCGCGGACCAGCTCGCGCTGCTGGATTGTAGATCGCGCTTTCGTTTTGTGTCGTGCTGCTTGAGCTGAGCTTCAGGGCAAGTTGGCGAAGTGGCGCAGGCAATACCAATCGCTTGCCACGAGCGCTCGTATCACCTGCGCGTCAGCTCAGCACGCAACATCGCCACCAGGGCGATGATCCTGGGGATGCCGCGCGGATATACGTGCTCATCGGCGTAGCGGACCCAAGGCTTGCCCGAAGCGTCTCGAATTAGGAGATACATGCGAGATCGCGGGGCCATTCTCGGAGGAGTTTCTAGCGCCACCCTTTGGCCCGGCAGAATGATTCCTGGATCGCCACCGTCGTTCAGAAATTGGGACTCGTAGGTGCCCCTCTTCGTCTTGTAGGTCACAGCGGGAGCCTTGATGGGCCTATCGCCGGTGTTTGTACCATGAACAATCGTCATGCACCGTTCGCCCTCGGTGGTGAGATGTAGCCCATGTGTAACCCATGACACGAACCCATCCGCGCTCTTCCGGCGGGCAACCGTGATCTCGCGCGCCAGAATCGTCAGGCCGAGGAAAAGTGCCCCAATTGTGCCTACAGCAGCCAGCCAGTCCGGGACTGTCCCCAGTTCTGAGTCGCCAACCAATCGCTCAAGCCACTTGTGATCACTGTTTGAATGTAGCGGTCGGTTCGCCCAAGCCCCTTCTCGTGGTGACGTACCGCCATCACTGCTCCGCGCTGCCAGGTGACTCAGCAATTTGTGAGCTTCAGAGACCATGAAAAGTCCTGTTTCAGTCAAGTGTCATGGGTCAGAAAAAGACCCCTTGAAGTGAGATGAGGCTGATGTTCGCGCCGTGTGGTCAGCGAGACGGTTACAGTCGAAACCTTTGGCCGGACAATGTATCTGGCGGAGATGTGGGACAAAGTCTTGGCGGGAATGGCTCTCGGCTGTGAGACCGGGACATCTTGATCGGCGCACCGACACCTGTTGTCGCCGCCAGCGGACGTACCTGGTGACGGGTTCGGCTGGGACGACGCCGATCCGCTCATCCATGAGCGCGCGCCCTGCGGTCGAGTTCCAAGGATTGGTGCTTCCGACCACGGTGTCCACGATGCCCAGTGCGGTCAGCACGGCCATGAGGGAGTCCAACTGCGGTGCGCCGGTGCCTCGTTCGATGGCTCGCAGGGTGTTCGTCGTGACGTGTGCGCGCTCGGCGAGCTGCTTCGCAGTCAGGTGCTGGAGCTTCCGCCATCGAGCGATGTTGGTGCCGAGTTCGGCGAGCCGGCGGGCTCGGGCAGGGGATTGTCTGGTGACCATGATGGTTCCTTCGAGGGGCTCAGGGCAGGCGGTGTCACGGATTCTGTCACGCTTCTGCAGGCATTGATCCGCGCCGCTGTTGCGCTCGAGGCGTCTCTCGTGACGGTCCTGGCCACTCCACAGTCGTGGCCGATGAGGTGAAAGAAGAGCTTCTCAGTCGCCGCTGAAGCGGCTCTCACGATGCCCGCCGGCTGCTCCGTTGTCACACCCGTCGGAACGGTGTCAGAGCGCTACACCCAGAGGTCGCAGCTCCGCGGCGACCTGCGCTGCTTCGAGGTAGAGGCGCCCGCGTGCCCGCGGCCGCGTCGGGGTTGAAACGGTCGTTGATCCGCAGGCTCCTCAACGCCCGACGTCGCTTCGCTCCAGTCTTGATCCACGGTGCCACTTCGTTCCAAACCGTGGATCAAGCCAAACCCCGACTTTCCAGGCCAAACGGATGGTCCTTGATCAACACCACCGTCGATGATCCTTCGGGTTCGGTGTTGATCAAGATGGAGTTGATCCATCCGTTTCCCCTGATGAAACAGCAGAACGTGACCTCGATCGCTCGCTGAAGCTCCCGATGCGAGGGAGAAAGGAAAAGGGCATAAGGGGAGGTGGCACCTCGCTGCGTTTCAACCTCGCTCCGCTCGGCCGAAACTTGCTCGGTGGTCGGCATAGCCGACACCTCTTCGGTCACCCCTTTCGACTCTCGCTGCGCTCGGTCGACGGGCTTCCCTCACCCTCGTCGCTGGCGTTCCTTGGGCCCTTACTGCGTCGCTTCGCTCCTTGCCCTCCAACGCCACGTCGGTGGTGTTGGAGGGTGCCTTCCGCCGATGCCTCTCCCCCGCTGCGCTCCCCCGTGGACACCGTCGGCTGACCGCGCCCTGCCGGGACGTGTGGCAGCTGCGCGGCGATGCCGCTGAAGGGCCGGAGGAGATGCTTTCGGGCCGTTAGCTCGGAATTGCGTCGTTCGCCGCGCTCGAACGGAGCGGCCGCGAGGTATCCGACCCCGTTGCGTCGAATTTCATGCAAATCATTTCCAGATTCATTCGCCTCCAGAATCGGGCGACCGAGACGCAGGGAAGCTAGTATCGCCCCAGAACGGATCTCTGGCCGGGCATTTGGGCGTCGGCTGTAGTTAAGGGAGTCGCATGACGGATTTGACGGTTCCGTTTGCTTGGACCCAGGGCATGCGGCCCGACGAGCCAAGTGCCCTGCCCAGACCCCAGCCTTGGCAGGAGGTTCTTTGGCGGCGTCTCACGGGCCGTTTTGGGGGACTTAGAAGCGGTAACACCACCCGGGAGTCCGAACTCACACTGGGTATTGGCCGCAACATTTACTACTACGTCGGTGCTTGCCATCCCGACTTTGGCCTGTATGTGGCTTCATACGGAGCGCACACCTCCGCGGCAATTTCGGCGACTGTTCTCTCGCCCTTTGACACCGGTGGGCTCGCGCAAGGTCACGTTGCGTTGAGCACCCCGATTGAGCCAGCGGCACTTGTCAAGCGCGAGAGTTACAACGTCGGCGACTACCAGTCGCGATTCAACGACTGGGTTGCGGCTGCCTACGAAACGCGCAATGACTATCCGTCCGGAGTTCGACCCGGAAGTCTCATCTCGCCCGAGATTGATCTCGCGGCGGCGGACAATGATGGGCGCGCGTGGATCTGGGAGGGTCGGATCACTGCGCTCGATCTGCCCTCGGCGCCCATGCTTCCGACCGCAGTCTTCTTTCAGCCGGGGCGTAAACTCCGCTACAGGGACTGGGTCAAGAAGGAGGCTCCGATGTCGATGGTCGAGGCTGCAGAGCACCTTGCTCTCATCGCGCGAATCGGCCAGGAAACAACTGAGCCCGTCCGCGCCGGCCGCCGGTTTGTTTCGGGAGCCACGCTGTGAAGTCAGCTCCTGTAGGTAACGGGCTGATCCTACGGGGCATCACCGTCGAGCTCGAAGGCAACGAAGCCGACGTGGTTTTCGCACGACCAGTCGTGTCGTCAGCTGGTGCGGACTTCGTCGCCGCCGAGACAGACGCTGGTGGTTTTGAGTTGAGACCCCTTGCGGCACGCGATCGTGATTTCGTTCGCTGGTTCTCTGAAACTGATGTCGGAGAGATCGGGGTTGACGAAGGAGTCTGGATCGCTGGTCCTCGACTGCTTCGCGAACTCCGTTCCGGCGATGCAAAGCTTCTCGCTCAACGAATGCGTGTGTGGTCACCACTTCGCGGTGGTTTCCGTTGGACTACTGGCACGTATCGTGATTATCGCGATTTCATGCAGTCGTACGCCAACCAACTTGAAACACTCCTGTACCGAGCAATCTTCCTTCAGTCTCGACAGAACGGTGCTGACACGACGCGCGTCATGTTTGAGCTCTACCAGGCGTTTGCTCTCGAAGATTCCCTACAGCGAGCACTGAATTGCGCCCTGTATTACTCGGAAGCGCACCTGCTCACCTCGCTCGAGCTCGAAATAGCAGACGCTGTCACGGCGGGGCTCGCGAATAGTACTGACGAATTCGAGAACCAACTGGGCGTCCTCCGCTCGCGTGTCCTTGCAGCGCGCCTCGCGGAAGACTTCAAATCTGGGACAGAGGGTCGCATCGATGCCGACCTAACGACGGGAGGCGCTCTCAAGACAGGAACGGTTAAGTGGTTCAACGCAGAAAAGGGCTATGGCTTCATTGCTCCCGCTGATGGCGGTGCTGACATCTTCGCGCATTTGTCCACCGGCGATGACACCATCAAAACGAATGACACTGTTTTCTACAGGCTCAAGGACGGAGAGGCCAACCTGCTCAGCGCAGACGAGCTCGGAATCCGTAAGCGCCGGCGAAGCGACTAGTCGTCGTCGGCGGCGGCGTCCAGTCGGCCCCTGGGACTTCTTGCGGATTGCCGGTCTTGGGGTGACCGGAACCGGGGAGACGGGCCGTTGCTTCGGGGGCGTAACGGCCCTGCATCATCGCACCTCCTCAGAGGTGCTCGCATGCTCCTGGCTGAGCAGCCAAGCGTCGACTGCTTCTGGGCGGTAGCGGACGCCTCGACCGATCCGAATAGACTTCGGTCCGCGCCCCTTGATGCGCCATTCGCTCAGGCTGCGCTCGGTGGTACCCAACCGAGCAGCCAGCGTCGCAGGTGAGACGAGAGAGTCGAGCAGATTGGTACCTACTGCGGTGGATCCAGGCACGGAAGAGCTCCTCTAGTGAGGAGTGCTTCCGAAGTTCTGCATGCTCTCCGTTGTGCCAGTTACGACCTCAAAGGTCGTGACTTGGGAGTATTTCCAAGCCAGGCTAGCCGTCTCTGCGACAACACTCGTGTTTTCAATTGAGCCCAAAAGCTAACACCGGCCACCGATAAACTCGCGCCTGTTCACGCCACTTTTCATAGGGAGCGACTTGGGAACCGTAAAGTCCTACAGCACCAAGACCAAGGGCCGGCTCTACGAAGTCTGGTACACAAAGCCTGATGGCACTCGAGGGCATGACCGCGGGTTCAAGCTCAAGCGTGACGCGGAGGCGCACCTCTCGGTGGTCGAGGTGTCGAAGCTCAAGGGCGCGTTCGTGGATCGCGCGGATGCGCGCGCGACCGTCGGAGAACTCGGAACTGATTGGCTCGAGCGCCATAAGGCCAAGCTCTTGCAGAGCAGCTTCCACTCCGTGGAGAGCGCATGGCGTGTGCACGTTGAACCGAAGTGGGGCAGTTACCCGATCGGCGGTATCACCAAGCGTGAGATCCAGACATGGCTCAACGAGCTCGGCGAACGGCGCTCGCACACAACCGTTGCCCGGGCGCGCGATTTGCTCGCGGGAATATTCGACGATGCGATTGAGGACAATCGCGTCATCAAGAACCCAGCGCGAGGGCTTGCGATAAAGAAGAAGCCCATCCCGGACGAGGTCTTCCTCACACACACCCAGGTCGAGGTACTCGCCACGTCCTCCCGCTACCCCGATCTAGTTCGCTTTCTCGCGTACACGGGGCTGAGGTGGGGAGAGGCGACGGCGCTCCGGGTGCGGAACATCGATCTCGCGCGGCGGCGCGTGAACGTCCGAGAAGCGGTTGCCGAGGTAAACGGAAAGCATGTGCTGGGCAGTGTGAAGACCCATGAGCGGCGCACGGTTGCTTACCCCGACTTCCTCGACGCTGACGTGGCTGAGGCATGTAAAGGAAATGGGCCGGACGCCCGAATTTGGAACGCCGACAACGGGGGGTTCCTGCGCCCAGGTCATTCGACCTCTGGATGGTTCGCTGCCGCGGTACGGCGGTCGTCGGCCGGCGATCCGGAGTTCCGTCGCGTCACTCCGCATGACCTGAGGCACACAGCAGCTTCGCTCGCGATCAGCGCCGGTGCCAACGTTAAAGTCGTGCAGAAGATGCTCGGTCACAAGTCCGCAAAGGTGACGTTGGACACATATGCTGCTCTCTTCCCAGACGATCTGGACAACGTCACGGAGGCATTGAGCCGCCAGCGGGCAGAGCAACTCTGAGATGCTCTGTGGTGCATTTTGGTGCAGGAGTAGTTGCGAAATGGCGTGAGACGATGTGACTACATGCGGGCTACCGCCGCGGAATCTCGGTATTTTCAATTCGAAGTCGGGAGCTCAGTGGCGGCCATAATGGGTTCAAATCCCACCGGTACCGCCACGAAAACGCCCCGCACCCCTTCACAACAGAGGGATGCGGGGCGTTTCGCATGCCGGCGGAGACGCTGCCGGAGCAGCAGGCTGGGCGGGAAGGTCCCACGTGCCGCCGCGGTCGTGTTTCGCGAACCGCGCGGCGACGTCCGGGATGTGCAGTCGTACGGCGGCGGCTGTGATCGTCTGGAACGCGGTGATCGCGAACCGGCTCTCCGGGAGGCCGAGCCGCAGGATTTTCGGCTTCACGGTGGCCTGGATCTCGTTCACGAACGGTCGCAGGGTCGTTTCGTAGCGGGCTAGCGCTGGAGCCAGGTCATGTGGACTCGCGTTGATCTCGCCAGCGAGGACGTACGCGCCGACGAGGCTCCCGGAGACTCCCATGCCGCTGTAAGGCGAAGCGCAGTGCGCGGCGTCGCCGACGAGCGCCACGCGACCCTTCGACCAGGTTTCGCTGCGGACTTGCACCACCTCCTGCGAGTAGAAGAACGGGGCATCCTTCATCCCGTTGACGAACCGGTCGGTCTGCCAGCCCGCATCACGGAACCGCTCTGCCCAGAATCGCTGCTGCGCCTCGACAGGAGCGCGGTGTATGGCGGACGCCTCCTCCGAGGTCTCCCGCAACACGAAGTACACCTGGGTCTCCTCCGGGCTGTGGCTGCGACGCATGATCTGCCGCCCGCGCGTGGCCATGTATGTGTCGCGGATGCTGCCGTCGGACTCGGTCCTGGGGATGAACCAGTAAGCCATGTGCATCCCGGTGCGCCAGTACGGCGCCGGCGCACCGTCCGGCAGGATCGATCGGCGGATGCGGGACCCTTGCCCGTCCGCGCCGATGAGCAGGTCGAATTCGTCGGACCGGCCATCGGAGAAATGGGCGAGCACACGATGTTCGTCCTGCTCGAACCGGTCCACACTGGTGCCGAAAACGTAGTCGACGTCGTCCTTGGTCGCATCGTGGAGGATGCGCACCAGGTCACCGCGCATGATCTCGTACTCGGAGGTCAGGCTCTGACGGCCCTTCCCCGAGGTGTTCGCCATGATTCTGACGCGGGGCTTGCCCTTCGCATCCACGAACGCGACGCCTGGCTCGTCGACCAGGTGCTCGCGGATCGTGTCCAGCAGCCCCATCCGCCGAGCGGCCTCGATACCCTGGCCGCGCAGGTCGACCTGCGCGCCGACAGCGCGCAACGCCGGGAACCGTTCGACCACGGTGACTCTGTGACCTCCGCGGGCGAGCCAGAATGCCAACGCCTGTCCGGCGATCCCGCCGCCGACGATGTGCACCTTCAACGATCGCGCTCCTGCTTTCGAGGACATCTCCATCATCTCTTCCCTATCAGTGAATGGTTAGCCTGATCATCGCCTATCGCTGATAGGCTGTCAAGATGGGAAAGCTGGAGCGGGATCAGGTGGTCTTCGAAGCGCTCGACCTGCTCGACGAGGTCGGGCTCGACGCCGTGAGCACGCGGCGGCTGGCGGCGCGGCTCGGCGTGGAGCAGCCGTCCTTGTACTGGCATTTTCGTAACAAGGGTGAATTGCTCGCCGCTATGGCGGGGGCCGCGATGGTGCCGCACGCGGCAGAGCCGCTCCCGGTTGCCGGCGATGACTGGCGTGAATGGTTCCTGGACAACACCCGCAGCTTCCGGCGCACGTTGCTGATGCGCCGAGACGGCGCGCGACTCCACGCCGGCTTCGTGCCCGTCGCAGACTTGGATCGCATCACCCGGAAAATGCAGTTCCTCACGGAGTCGGGCGTTCCAGAGTTCGACGCTCAAATGGCGATGCTCGCCGCGAGCCGATTCACGGTCGGCAGTGTCCTCGAGCAACAAGCCGACTCAGCGGTCGATGACGTGAATGACGTGAATGACGCGGACGACGCGAACGACGACCTTCCTCACATTTCCCACGACACCGCCTTCGAAGCGGGCCTCGCGTTGATTCTGGCTGGGCTCGACGGCCGTGCTCAGCCACTGACCCCCTAGGGGATCTGTCCTGAGCAGTACCTCGTGCTCTCCGTCCTTTTCGGTCGACCCCGGAGCAAGGCGTTTGGCAAGTTTTGGCAATTTGGCATCGTTTGGCAGTTGACGGCGCTGGGCCCGGGTCTTTACGGTCGTGCCAAGACGTTTTGCCAAAACGTCTTGGCACAGATATCCTCAATCCACGCAGCATTCCGCTGCACAGCAGATTCGGAGTAACGATGCTTCGTCAGAAGTTCGCGGCCGCCGCAGCGATCGGCGCCGCGGTTGCGCTCACCCTGGCCGGGTGCGGCGTCGGAGGAGGGGGCACCTCCTCCTCCGGCAAATCGATCACGGTGCTCGTGGAAGCAGGCGGTCACGCCGAGCTCCAGCCGATCGCCGACCTCTACACGAAGGACACCGGAACGAAGGTGACCTTCGTGGAACTCCCGTACGACGGGCTGTACAACCGCTTGAACAGCGAGTTCACCTCCGGCGCGGTGTCGTTCGATGTGGCCGCGCTCGACTCCATCTGGCTTCCGACCTTCAAGGATGCGGTCACGCCGCTGGACAAGCTGTTCACCTCCGACGTGAAGAGCGACCTCTTCCCGGCCCTGGTGAAGGAGGCGAACGTCGACGGCACGTACGTGGGCATGCCGGTCTGGACGAACTCGGAGATCCTCTACTACCGGAAGGACCTCTTCGACGACGCTGCGAACAAGACAGCGTTCAAGGCCAAATACGGCTACGACCTCGTCCCGCCGACCACCTGGCAGCAGTACCAGGATGCAGCCGAGTTCTTCACGCAGCCCGACAAGGGTCTGTATGGGACGGATGTGAAGGGCGCGGTCGAGACCGAGTACCTGGCAACCCTGTCGCAGACCGGCGAGAAGACGATGGTGCTCAACAGCTCGGGCAGCGAGATCTCCCTCGGCGACGAGAACAGCCTGAAAGCGCTCGACTTCTACACCGGGCTGCAGAAGTACGCCCCGTCCGGTGCAGCGCAGCTCGACTGGGCCGGCGCGCAGAACCTCTTCAACCAGGGCAAGACCGCCATGATGCGGTTCTGGGCTCACGCATACCGCCAGATCCCGAAAGACGCCTCCGTGTATGGCAAGGTCGGCGTCGCACCGATGATCGCCGGGCCCGGCGGAATCGCCGGTGTGCCCGGCGCCTGGTATCTCGCCGTGGCGAAGGCCAGCACGAAGCAGCAGCAGGGTCTGGACTTCGTTAAGTTCGCCTACGAGCACAACGAGCTCAGCGCGAAGACCGACCTCGGCCTCGTGGCCCGCAAGTCGGCATTCGAGAAGTACCAAGACCAGCCGGGCTTCGAGAACTACAAGCCGCTGGTCGAGACTCTGGATGCCGAGGCGACCATCCCCCGCCCGGCGACGCCGAAGTGGCAGCAGATCGTGGACACCGTCCTCGTCCCGATGATCCAGAAGTCCTTGCAGCCCGGCGCTGACAAGCAGGCGCTGCTGGACGCAGCAAAGGAGCAGGTCCAATCGCTAGTCAAGTGATGGAGCCGCGAGTGGGCGGCCGCACCGGCCGCCCGCTCCGCTCTCCTCGTCAACGTTCCCTCCGCACCGCCGACCGGCGCTTCGCGGCCCTGCTGATGCTGCCGGCCGGACTGTTCCTCGCCGTCTTCATCGGATGGCCCCTGCTCCAGTTCGTCAGCGACAGCTTCTTCAAAATCAGCCCGATCGCAGGAGGACCACGAGAGTTCGTCGGGTTCGCCAACTACATCACGGCGCTGACCAGTTCCGACTTCACCAACTCCGTGTGGCGAACCGTGCTCTACACGGTGATCGTCGTCACCTTCGAATTCGTCCTCGGACTGCTCGTGGCCCTGCTGTTCACGTCACTGGGCAACTCGTCACGGGTGTTCCGAACGATCTTCCTGTATCCGCTGATGATCGCCCCGATCGTGGCCGGTCTCCTCTGGCGGTTCTTGCTCATCGACAACTTCGGCATCGTCAACGAGCTGCTGAAGACCGTGGGGATCATCCACTCCAGCGACCAGATCCAGTGGCTGAGCGACCCGAACATCGCCCTGTTCTCCGTCGCGATCCCGGACATCTGGCTCACCACATCCTTCATCACACTGGTGCTGTTCGCCGGCCTGCAGAACATCCCAGGGGATGTGATCGAGGCGGCTCGGCTCGACGGTGCCCGGTACACCACGATCCTGTTCCGCATCATCATCCCGCTGCTCCGGCCGGTGATCGCGGTCGCCCTGATCGTGCGCGGCATCGACGCGGCCCGCGCCTTCGACGTCATCGTCATCCAGACGAACGGCGGACCCCAGCAGAGCACGGAGACACTGTCCCTGCTGATCTACCGGACGATGGTCCGCTTCGGCGACCCCGGCCTTGCCAGCGCAATGGGAACCATCTACCTGATCGCGATGCTCGCCGTCGCCCTGTTCGCGATCCTCACCATCTGGCGACCGGGAAGCGAGACAGAGCGATGAACGGATTGGAAGCGCGCCGCCTGAGCTCACGCGCCCTGCTCTGGCTGATCCTGATCGCGGTCGTCCTGCTGTACGGGTTCCCGTTCCTCTACATGCTGTTCACGTCGTTCAAAACGCCGCTGGAGACCATCTCCGTCCCTCCGAAGCTGCTGCCGAGCGTGTGGACGGTGGACAACTACATCTCGGCGCTGACCCGCGACGGCGTGGTGGCGTCGTTCATCAACAGCATCATCACCGCCGTCCTGAGCACGCTCATCTCCCTGGTGCTCGCGATCCCCGCCGCCTATGCGGTGACCAGGTTCCGCACCAGGACGGGCAGGATCTTCATCGTCCTCGCGCTGGTCGCGCGGATGGTGCCGCCGATCGTGATCGGTGTCCCGATGATCTCGATCTTCCGCAACCTGGGCATCTCGGACACGTCGCTGGCGTTGGCGATCGCCCACACCACGATCTCCCTGCCGCTGTCGATCTGGCTCATGTCGAGCTTCTTCGAAGCCGTCCCCGGTGAGCTGGAAGAGGCGGCGAAGATCGACGGCAACAGCCGGCTCGGCGCGCTCTGGCGGGTGGTCATCCCCGTCACCGCCGGGGGCGTCGCCGTCACCGCCATCTTCGCGTTCCTCGCCAGCTGGAACGAGTTCCTGTTCGCGCTGCTCCTCACTGCTGTGCGGTCGCAGACCACGCCGATCGTCATCGCGAATTTCCAGACCCAGTTCGGGCTGGACTGGGGCTCCATGACGGCGCTGGCCGTCATCTACTCGATCCCCGTGATCCTGCTCACGCTGCTGCTCCAGCGGCACATCGTCGCCGGGCTCACGCTCGGT
Organism: Leifsonia araucanica; assembly: GCF_051161895.1. Taxonomy (NCBI): domain Bacteria; kingdom Bacillati; phylum Actinomycetota; class Actinomycetes; order Micrococcales; family Microbacteriaceae; genus Leifsonia; species Leifsonia araucanica. Next base: position 2,112,836 of record NZ_JBMBTW010000002.1, on the reverse strand, counting down.
GCGGTCAAGGGCTGAGCCGGGATGATGGACCAGAGAAGCGCGAATCGGCGCTCGAACCACATGAGGGGGAGGACACGGTCGTGGCAGTGAAAAGCTCGAGCATCCGGGACGTCGCGGTGCTGGCCGGTGTTTCCGTCACCACGGTTTCGCACGTGCTCAACGAGACGCCGCACACGCGCGTCGCCGAGGAGACCCGTGCGCGCGTGCGCGACGCGGCGAAGACCCTCGGCTACGGACCCAACCGCGCTGCGCAGGCCCTGCGGACCAACAGGTCCGGGCTCATCGGCCTGCTCAGCGAGGAGATCGCGACCACACCGCACGCCGGACGCATCATCCTCGGCGCACAGAACGCGGCCCGCGAGCACGACCTCACGCTGGTCATCATCAACACGGAGAGGGAGTCGAGTGGGACCTCCCACAGGGACGACGTGCAGGCGCTGCTCGACCGGCAGGTCGATGCTGTGCTCTACGCGACGATGTACCACCGCCAGGTGTCGCTTCCGCCGAACCTCCAAGCGCTCCCGGCCGTCCTCATCGACTCGACCGATCGGGCAGGCATCGTCCCCGCCGTCGTCCCCGACGAGGTGGGCGGAGCGGTCGCCGCCGTCAGCCACCTCGTCGAAGCAGGACACACCCGGATCGGGTTCCTCAACAACGACGATGACGTCCCAGCGACCCATCTCCGGTTCGCCGGGTATCGCGAGGTGCTGGATCGAGCGGGCATCCCGTTCGTCGCAACGCTGACCGCGTCTGCGCCGTCCGAGACCCTCCCCGGATACGAGCTGGCGCGCGAGATGCTGAGCCGAGCCGACCGTCCGACCGCCCTCTTCTGCTACAACGACCGGATGGCGATGGGCGCATACCGGGCGGCCGCCGAGCTGGGACTCGACATCCCCCGCGACCTCTCCATCGTCGGTTTCGACAACCAGGAGCTCATCGCGGCCAACCTCTTCCCCGGGCTCACCACCGTCGCACTCCCGCACTACGAGATGGGCGTGTGGGCGGTGGAGACCCTCGTCCACCTCCTGCACGGAGAGGCCGAGCACCGCCTCCTCGCCGACAAGCCAACCCTCCTCGACTGCCCGCTGGTCATCCGCGGGTCCGTCGCCCCGCCGCGCGCCGACTGAAAGGTACTCGCACACATGCTTCGTCTCGCCGCCTCCTGGGTGTGGGATTTCTGGATCGCCGACGACGGCGACCGCTTCCACCTCTACTTCCTCAAGGCGTCCCGCGCGCTCCTGGACCCCGACCGCCGGCACTGGCGCGCCACCATCGGGCACGCAACGTCCGAGGACCTCATCTCGTGGACGGAACACGCGGACGCCGTCATCCCCGACGACTCGCCCGCGTTCGACGACCTGGCCACCTGGACGGGATCGGTCGTGCGCCAGGACGACGGCACCTGGCGGATGTTCTACACCGCCGTGAGCCGAGACGACGGCGGCGTCGCCCAGCGCATCAGCTCCGTCGTGTCCGACGATCTCTTCACCTGGCGTCGGGAGGATGGACGGCAGGTGCTGGAGCCCGACCCTCGGTGGTACGAGACCGCGGAGACGCGCCAGTGGCCGGACCAGGCGTGGCGTGACCCGTGGGTGTTCCGGAACGACGGGACCTGGCACATGCTCATCACCGCACGCGCCAATCAGGGGGACCCGGACGACCGCGGCGTCATCGGCCACGCCACATCGCCGGACCTCGTCTCCTGGGCCGTGCAGCCTCCGCTCTCGGAACCCGGCGCGGGGTTCGGTCACCTCGAGGTCGTTCAGACCGTCACGGTAGATGGTCGGCCCGTCGGGCTCTTCTCCTGCCTCGGCTCCGAACTCTCCGAAGAACGGCGGAACCGGGATCGGACAGGGGGAGTCTGGGCGTTCCCCGCCGACTCGCTCACCGGACCGTTCGACACCGCGCAGTCGTACCAAATCACCGACGAGCAGCTGTACGTCGGGCGCCTGGTTCAAGATCGCAGCGGCGCATGGCACCTTCTGGCGTTCCACAACAGCGATGGCAGCGGCGGCTGGATCGGGGAGATCTCCGACCCGCGCCCCGTCAGCTGGGTCGACGGACGGCTGACGATCCACGGGAGCGACGCGGTCCCGGCGGAGCAGCTGCGAGTCGGATCGTGAGCACAGGAGCCCTCGTCGTCGGCGAAGCCCTCGTCGACGAAGTCGTCACGGACTCCACCGTGAGCAGGTACCCCGGCGGGTCACCGGCGAACGTGGCTCTCGGCCTGGCGAGACTCGACGTGGTCACGCGACTGCACACGATGATCGGGGACGATTCCGACGGAGAGCTCGTCCGCCGGCATCTGGCCGATTCCGGCGTGGCTCTCACGCCGGAGTCCGCAACGGATCGCCCGACCTCCCGAGCCATCGCCACCGTCGGAGCCGACGGGTCGGCCACCTACCGATTCGCTCTCGGCTGGGAGCCGCGACGCCTGGAAGCCCTCGGAGACCCGGCCATCATCCACACCGGTTCCCTCGGCGCGTTCCTCGAGCCCGGATCCGGGGTAACGCTGGACATCATCCGGCGTGGACGTGCCGCGGGCGCCCTCATCAGCTTCGATCCGAACATCCGGCCGTCGCTCATCGTCGACGCCGACCGCTCGCGGGAACAGTTCACCGAGCTGGCGCTGGCCAGCAACCTCACCAAGCTCAGCGACGAGGATGCGGAGTTCCTCTTCCCGGGGACGTCCATCGAGAGCGTCGTCGACCGGCTCGTCGACAGCGGGATCGCAGTCGTCGGCGTCACCCTCGGGAGCGGCGGCGCCATCCTGGCGAGCGGCACGCACCGGGCGCACATCCCGGCCGATGCCGTCACGGTGGCAGACACAGTGGGCGCCGGAGACTCGTTCATGGCCGCGCTCATCTGGTCCATCACCGTCGAAGACGGCGGGTGGGACGGCCATGCCGTCAGCGAGAGCCGGCTCCTCGCTGCCGGCACACGCGCCGCACGCGCAGCAGCCATCACCGTCTCGCGGACCGGCGCAGACCTGCCAACCCTCAGCGACCTTCGTGCGGTCTCGCCGACCCGCTGAACGCACGAAAGGTGACTCCGATGACGGAGAAGATGCAGCCCAGCCGGCGCGCGGTCGTTCAGACCGCCGCCTCCGTCGCAGCGATGGCGACGCTCAACGTCCTCAGCACGACGCCCGCGGTCGGTGCCGCGCCGCCGCCCGAGCAGGGGAAGCAGCCTGCTCCTCCCCACCGGGTCCCTGTCGGTCTTCTGTGACAACAACGGTGCACGAGCAACGAAAGGAACTGCGATGGAATCCAACGTCTACGACGTGACGGACTGGAACACCCCAGGGAAGCCGGTGAACCCGCACAACGACATCGGCGCCGTCATCAACAGCATCATCGGCGACATCAAGAGACGCCAGCCGAATCCGGCCGACAAGCCGGGCGCGGTCATCTACGTCCCGCCGGGGACGTACTCCTTGAAGACGCGGGTCGTCGTGGACATCAGCTTCCTCACCATCCGCGGATCCGGCCACGGCTTCACGTCGCTCTCCATCCGATACAACTCGGACACCACCGGCTGGAAGGAGCTGAACCCCGGCGGAAGCCACATCCGGGTGGAGAACACCGACGGCAACGCGGAAGCGTTCCTCGTCGCCCGCAACGGGAATCCGCGACTGAGCGCCATCGCCTTCGAGAACTTCTGCCTCGATGGCGTGTCCTTCGGCGCCAACCAGAATTCCTACCGCAACGGAAAAGTCGGGATCCGGTTCGCAACGGACAACGACTCCGTCCGGGTCCGCGGCATGGGGATGGTGTACCTGGAACAGGCGCTCCTCATCCAGGGTCCGGATGCTCTCGATGTGTCGGGCAACTTCATCGCAGAGTGCGGGACGTGTGTGTTCATCGCCGGCGGCAGCCAGGCCAGCAAGATTGAAGACAACCATCTGGGCGCCGGCCCCGTCGGATTCTCGATCTTCGCAGAGAACAGCAACGGCCTGCTCATCACCGGGAACAACATCTTCCCGCGCGGGATCGACTCCGTTCACCTCAAGGATTCGTTCCGGTCGAACATCTCGGCCAACCGCCTCCAGTCCTTCTACCCGGGCAGCATCACCCTCGAAGGCAACTGCAAGGAGAATCTCATCAGCTCGAACGTATTCGAGCGGCAGGTGGAAACCTACGGTCCGTTCATCGGCGTCGGAAACGGCCGGGAGGACGACTTCGGCGTCGTCCAGGTGAACGGCGACGGGAACACCATCACCGCCAATCACGTGACGCTGGTCGTCCCGCCCGAGCAGGTCACGCCTGCAGGAGGCACTGCCGCTGTCTTCCGCGTCAAGAGCGGCGACCAGAACTACATCGGCGCCAACCACACCATTTCCAACCTCGCCGTGCACACCGTGGTCCTGGATGCCGGAACGACCAACTCTCACGTCTTCGACAGCGGGACAGAGGCGCAACTGCTCGCCGACTCGTCCAGTTACGGATTCCGTCCCACCCCGTGACCCGCCGGTGTCATCGGTGAAACACGCAACGCCATTGGAAGGACCCATGCCAAGCACCACCCGTTACGACGTGACCACCTGGCCCATCGGCGATGCCGCTGACGACATCGGCGAGGTGATCAACAGCATCATCGCCGACGTGAAACAGCGCCAGCGTGTCTCGGAGGATCGGGACGGCGGCAAACCGGGAGCGGTGATCTCCATTCCGCCGGGGGACTATCGCCTCAGAACTCAGGTCGTGATCGACGTCAGCTTTCTCCGGATCGAGGGATCGGGTCACGGCTTCACATCGTCGAGCATCCGGTTCAACGTCCCGGAGGAGCAGTGGGCGGAGCTGCACGAGCTCTGGCCGGGAGGGAGCCGCATCCTGGTCGACATCGCGGCCGGCGACGACGAAGACCAGTGCGCCGGGGCCGCGTTCCTCGTGACCAGGACGGGAAGCCCCAGGATCAGCTCCGTGGAGTTCTCGAACTTCTGCATCGATGGGCTGCATTTCGTCGCGGACGGATCCGATCTCCACCCCGAGAACACCTACGTCAACGGCAAGACGGGCATCTACGTCGCGAGCGCGAACGACTCCTTCCGGTTCACCGGCATGGGGTTCGTGTACCTCGAGCACGCGCTCACCATCTACAACGCGGACGCGCTCTCCATTCACGACAACTTCATCGCCGAGAGCGGCAACTGCATCGAACTGCGCGGCTGGGGTCAGGCATCGAAGGTGACAGACAACCTGATCGGTGCAGGACCGGCAGGCCACTCGATCTACGCCGAGAACCACGGCGGCCTGCTCATCACCGCGAACAACGTGTTCCCGCGCGGCGCCAGCAGCGTTCACCTCAACGCGGTGACGCGGTCGAGCGTCACCAACAACCGGCTCCACTCCTTCTACCCAGGGATGCTGATCCTGGAGGGGAACGCCTCGGAGAACCTCATCGCCTCCAACCATCTCTTGCGCGACCGCGAACCGTGGGCGCCGTTCGTCGAGGTGGACAACGGACGCGACGACGTGTTCGGCCTCCTGCGCATCGAGGGCACGAACAACTCGGTCATCGGCAACCATTTCTCCGAAGTGGTCGACTCCTCGAAGCTGCGCCCTCGTGGAGCCACGCCCGTCATCATCAGGCTGGCGGGGGGAGGCGGCAACTTCCTCGCGAACAACAACACTGTCGCGTTGAACGTGCGGGCCACATCCGGAGAATCGGCGTTCGATGCCCAGGTGGATGCGCTCCTCACGACAGCCGCGACCGAAACGCTCGACGTCACCACCGTCCTCGTCGAACCGGGCTCCACAGCGAACACCGTCCTCGATTCCGGAACCCGTGCGCAGACGAGCGTCGACACGGCCGCCAACGCCTTCCGGCCGACGCCCGTCGTCGGCGACCCCGGACAGCCGACCGACGCCTGATCGCGCCTTCTAGCCGAACCCCACCCCCAAAATCAACCGTCACAACGCGCTTTGCGTTATGTGACGGCCGGAGAACTTTCGTGACCCCGCCGCCTCGACCCGATCGCGGCGGCGTTGACAAGCTCGTCGCGTGCTCACGCAACCCTGCTGAGTGCGCCACAGCTTGGCCTGCCGCTTCGGACGGCGGCCGCACGAAAGGACACCACCGTGTCACGAACCTCACGAACGAGATGGATTCTCGGGGCGGCGTCGGCCGTCGCGGCCACCGCGCTCCTGGCCGGATGCGCGACGGGCGCGTCCGGGAAGCCCGGCGCATCCGGCGACGGCTCCCCGGTGACGGGCGGAACGCTCGTCTACCTGGAGCAGCAGGCGCACACCAACCTCTATCCGCCGTCGGGCGGGTTCTACCCGAACGGCGGCATCCTCAACCAGATCACCGACAAGCTGACCTGGCAGGATCCCAAGACCCTCAAGGTGGAGCCGTGGATCGCCTCCTCGTGGACGGTCAATGCTGAGAACACCGAGTACACGTTCACGATCCGGGATGGCGTGACCTTCTCCGACGGCACACCGCTCGATGCGAACGCCGTCGCCAAGAACTACGACACATACGGTCTGGGGAATCCCGCGCTGAAGCAGCCGGTCTCCGAGGTGTTCAACAACTACGACCACAGTGAGGTCGTCGACAGGCACACGGTGCGGTTCTTCTTCAAGAAGCCGAGCCCCGGATTCCTGCAGGGCACCTCGGTGATCGGTGCGGGGCTCGTGTCGCTGAGCACGCTCGCCAAGCCGTTCGACGAGCTGGGCTCTGCCACCAACATCGTCGGGTCTGGGCCGTTCGTGGTGGCGAAGGAGGAGCTCGGCAAGGAGGTCGACCTGAAGGCGCGCCCCGACTACAAGTGGGGTCCGGAAGCGTCGAAGAACCAGGGCCGCGCATACCTCGACGGGATCACCTTCATCGTGACCGGTGAGGACAGTGTGCGCATCGGCTCTCTGCTCTCCGGCCAGGCCGACCTGATCCGCCAGGTGCAGGCGTACGACGAGAAGCAGGTCGAAGCCCAGAACTTCGACGTGTATGCCGAGCCGACGCGCGGCGTCAACGACAGCGTCGCGTTCCGGCCGGACAACCCGCTGGTGTCGGATGTGCGGGTCAGGCGGGCGCTGCTCAAGGCCACGGACTCGAAGGAGATCGTCGAGACGCTCTTCTCGTCGAACTACCCGCAGGCGAAGTCCGTGCTGTCCTCGAGCGCCGCCGGGTTCATCGACCTCTCCGCCGAGCTGAAGCCCGACGTGAAGAAGGCGAAGGAGCTGCTCGACGAAGCAGGCTGGAAGGCCGGAAGCGACGGTGTCCGCGAGAAGGACGGGAAGAAGCTCGAACTCACGGTCTACGAGTCCCTCCCGCAGCCGCAGAACAAGCAGGTGCTCCAGCTGGTCGCACAGCAGTGGGAGAAGGTCGGCGTGAAGCTGGACGTGCTCGCCGGCGACGCGGGAAGCGCGACGGCCGACAACGCCGACGCGCAGAAGACGCCGCTGGTCGTTGCCGAGGTCGGACGCGCAGACCCGGACGTGATCAAGAGCCAGTTCTACCCGAAGAACCGCGACGCCCTGCTGCAGAAGGGCGGACTCAGCACGACCGCCACGTTCGAGGACACCACGCTCAACGGCCTCCTCGAGGCGGAGACGAGCCAGGTGAACCGTGAGCAGCGGCTGAAGGACACCCAGGAGGTGCAGAAGTACCTGATCGATCAGGCTCTCACCATCCCGTTCTTCGAGGAGCCGCAGGTCTTCGCGGGCGCACCGTACGTGAAGGGGCTCGGGTTCGAGGCCGTCGGCCGCCCCAGCTTCTACAACACCTGGCTGGCGAAGCACTAGCCGACTCAGGATGCGCGGGACGCGGCCCACAAAGCCGCGGCCCGCGCATCCACCCATCGACGAAAGGACGACGGATGCTGCGCTACATCGCCGGCAGGATCGGCCAGGCAGTCCTCGTGCTCTGGGCCGCGTTCACGGTGGCCTTCGTGCTGCTCCAAGCGCTGCCCGGCGACGCCGTGCTCATCAAGTTCCAGGGCGGCGACCTCGGTCTGAGCCCGGAGCAGCTCGCGGACATCCGGGCATCGTACGGCGCGGACGAGCCGCTCATCGTGCAGTACCTGCACACGCTCGGCAACGCGCTGACCGGCAATTTCGGGTACTCGATCCAGCAGGGCGTCCCCGTCGCCGACCTCCTGCAGGCGAACCTGCCGTCGACGCTCGCGCTGGCCGGGCTGGGCTTCGCGCTCGCCGCGGTGCTGGCCGTCGCGATCGCCTTCCTGTCGACGCTGTCGCCGTTCGGCTGGCTGCGTTCGGCGTTGCAGTCGCTGCCCTCCCTCTTCATCTCTGTCCCGACGTTCTGGCTGGGCATCACGCTCATCCAGGTCTTCTCGTTCCGGCTCCACCTCGTTCCGGTGATCGGGGGCAGCCCGGCGCAGCAGCTCATCCTGCCCGTTATCACGCTGGCCGTGCCGATCTCCGCCCCGCTCGCCCAGGTGCTCGTGCGCAGCATCGACGAGGTGAACACGCAGCCGTTCGTCGCCGTCGTGCGCGCCAAGGGCGCGTCCGCCTCGTGGGTGCTCTGGCGGCACGTCGCGAAGAACGCGCTGCTGCCCACCCTGACCATCGCGGGCGTCCTGTTCGGCGAGCTCATCGCCGGTGCCGTCGTGACCGAGAGCGTGTTCGGGCGCAACGGGATCGGGCGGCTCACCCAGGCAGCGGTCGGCGGTCAGGACACCCCCGTGCTCCAGGCGGTCGTGCTGCTCGCCGCGTTCGTCTACGTGATCGTCAATCTGGCCGTCGACCTCCTCTATCCGGTGCTCGACCCCCGCCTCGGCCGGCGATCGTCGCGAGCCCGCCGCGCACCGGCGGCGCCCCGTCTCGAAGGAGCAGCAGCATGACGACGCTCGACGCCTCCGTCGCCGCCAGGAGCGGCGCGCCCCGCTCCAGGCGGTTCGCATCCACGTTCTCCCCGGTCGGCCCTGGCCTTGTGCTGGCCTGGCTGGTGGTAGTCGTCGTGGTCGCCTGGGCTGTCGTGCCCTGGCTCTTCACCGGGTTCAGCGGCACGGTCGGCGTTCCGAGGGACAAGCTCCTTCCGCCGAGCGCCGAGCACTGGCTTGGCACGGACGAGCTCGGCCGCGACCTCTACGCCCGCATCGTCTACGGCGCCGTCAACTCCCTGGCCGGTGCCTTCGTCGCCGTCACCGTCGGTCTCGTGCTCGGAACGACGCTCGGCCTTCTCGCCGGGTCGATCGGCGGCGTGGTGGACGCGATCATCGGCAGGATCGTCGACGTCCTGCTCTCGATCCCCGGGCTGCTCCTGTCGCTCTCGATCATCATCCTGCTCGGCTTCGGCACGATCAACGCGGCGATCGCCGTGGGGATCACCTCGGTCGCGTCGTTCGCCCGGCTGTCGCGCGCAGAGGTCGTTCGTGTGCGCGGGAGCGACTACGTCGAAGCGGCGTTCGGCTCCGGCGGGAGGTTCGGCGGCGTGCTGCTGCGGCATGTGCTGCCGAACTCCGTCGGCCCGGTGCTGGCTCTGACGGCCCTGCAGTTCGGGACGGCGATCATCGCGATCTCGACGCTCGGCTTCCTCGGCTACGGCGCCCCGCCTCCCACTCCGGAGTGGGGGCTGCTCATCGCGGAGGGCCGCAACTACATCGCGACGGCCTGGTGGATCACCACGTTCCCGGGTGTGGTCGTCGTCCTCATCGTGCTCTCCGCCAACCGCATCAGCCGCTCCATCGGCGGCGCATCCCGCAGGAGGACCCGATGACTCTTCTCGACATCAGCGATCTCTCGGTCTCCTACGCCACCCGCGCAGGCACGCAGCACGTGGTGAAGAACGTGTCGTTCGCCGTGCAGCCCGGCGAGGTGGTCGCGCTGGTCGGCGAATCCGGTTCGGGCAAGAGCACGACGGCCCACGCCGTGCTCGGGCTGCTCGCCGACAACGGCCGGATCGACGGCGGACGGATCGTGCTGAACGGCACGGACATCGCCGGATGGTCGGAGCGGCGTCTGCGCAGCATCCGGGGCGCACGCATCGGCCTGGTGCCGCAGGATCCGGGCAGCTCACTCGACCCAGTGGCGACGATCGGCGCCCAGGTGGGTGAGGCGCTGCGCATCCACCGGCGAGGAGGCAGCAGGCGGGACCTCCGCGCCCGCGTGCTCTCGCTGCTGACGAGGGTCGGGCTCGACGATCCCGAGCGCCGTGCCGGGCAGTATCCGCACGAGCTGAGCGGCGGGATGCGGCAGCGGGTGCTGATCGCGATCGCGATCGCCCTGGAGCCGGAGCTGATCATCGCCGACGAGCCGACGAGCGCCCTCGACGCCACCGTCCAGCGCCGCATCCTCGACCTGCTCGACGACCTGCGCGAGGAGTTCGGCACCGCCGTGCTGTTCGTGACGCACGACCTGGGGGTCGCCGCCGACCGCTCGCAGCGCATCGTCGTGCTGCGCGGCGGAGAAGTGCAGGAGCAGGGGCAGACGGCCGAGGTGCTCGCGCATCCGGAGAGCGAGTACACCCGCACCCTGCTCGCGAATGCTCCGGCCCTCGCCGAGCCGGGGTTCCGCGCTCGGCGTGCGCCGGTGTACCTGCGGGATGCGGGAGCCGCCGCCTCCGAGGATCCGTTCGCCATCCGCGTCGACGGCCTGGTGAAGGAGTTCGGTACGGCGTCGCGCGGCCGGCCGGCCTTCCGGGCGGTGGACGAGGTGAGCTTCGACGTGCGCAGGGGGACGACGCACGCGCTGGTGGGGGAGTCCGGATCGGGTAAGACGACGACGGCGAGGATCGTCGTGCGGCTCGACGAGGCGACGTCGGGAACCGTGCTGGTCGACGGGCGGGATGTCGGCGCTCTGGCCGGCCGCGATGTGCGCGCGCTGCGACGGCGCATCCAGCTCGTGTACCAGAACCCCTTCGCGTCTCTCGACCCCCGGCAGAGCATCCGGGACATCGTCGCCGAGCCGCTCCGCAACTTCGGCATCGTCGATGGCGGGGATGCGCGTCACCGGCGGGCGGCCGAGCTGATCGACAGGGTCGCGCTCCCCTCCGACGTGCTCGGGAGGCACCCCCGTGAACTGTCCGGCGGGCAGCGGCAGAGGGTCGCGATCGCGCGAGCGCTGGCGGTCGAGCCGGAGGTGCTCGTGCTCGACGAGGCGGTCTCGGCCCTCGATGTGACGGTGCAGGCGCAGATCCTCACGCTGCTGGACGGCCTGCAGCGCGACCTGGGGCTCACGTACCTCTTCATCTCGCACGACCTCGCCGTGGTGCGAGCGATCTCGGACACGGTCTCGGTGATGCGCGCCGGCCGGGTGGTCGAGAGCGGGACCACCGAGCAGATCTTCCTCGAACCGCAGAAGGAGTACACGCGCGAGCTGCTCGCGTCCGTGCCGCGCGCGCGTACCGTCGTCGGAGGATCGGCCTCAGCGGTCGCACCAGTCGCACCCGCGCCCGACCACGGCGATCCGATCGCACCGAACACCCTGACAGGAGTCACAGCATGACAGCCCGCAGACTCGGCTTCTTCTCCCGACTGCTCGACGACGCCCCGGCCGGCGAGCGGTACCGTCTCGCCACCGAGCAGATCGTCCACGCCGAGCGTCACGGCTTCGAGTCTGCGTGGGTCGCGCAGCACCACTTCCACGCGGCGGAGGGCGGCCTGCCGTCGCCGCTGGTCTTCCTGGCGAGCGTGGCCGCCCAGACCACGCGCATCCGGCTCGGGACCGGGATCATCACCCTCCCGCTCGAGAACCCCGTGCGGGTCGCAGAAGACGCCGCTGTGCTCGACCTCCTGTCGGACGGACGACTGGATGTGGGGGTCGGCTCCGGCGGAACCGCGTCGTCGTTCTCGGCGTTCGGGCAGGAGAGCAGTGCGCGCTCCGCGGTGTTCGCCGAGCATCTCGCGGTGCTGCGTGCCGCGTGGGCGGGGGAGGCGCTCGGCGACGACGACAACCGGCTCTATCCCGCGGCACCACAGCTGGGCGACCGCATCTGGCAGGCGACCTTCAGCGTCTCGGGCGGTGCACGGGCGGGAGCCGTGGCGGACGGGCTGATGCTCTCCCGCACGCAGCCGCGGACAGAGGATGCGCCGGGCGCCAGGCTCGACGACATCCAGAACCCGATCATCGACGCCTACCTCGGCGCGCTGCCGCCGGGAGCGCAGCCCCGGATCGTCGGCTCACGCACGGTGTTCGTCGCCGACGATCGCGCCGAGGCACGACGGCTGGCGGAGCGGGGACTGCGCCGGGTGGTCGAGCACTTCCGCCAGGTGGGTCAGCCCGTGGCAGACGGAACACTGGACGATCTCATCGCCGGCTTCGACGTGCACGTCGGGACGCCCGACGAGGTCGCCGCGTCGCTCGCCGCCGACACCGCCATCGACCGGGTGACCGACCTCGTCTGCCAGGTGCACTCCATCGATCCGCCGCACCCGCTCATCCTGCGCTCGATCGAACTGCTCGCCACCGAGGTGGCGCCTGCTCTCGGTCTGTCGCTCGCCACGTCGCACGCCTGACCGTCGTCCGTCCTATCCATCCGCACACCACTGGGAGACCCATGACCACCGCACCGCCCGACATCGTCGATCTGCTCACCGGAACCGCGCCCGGCTCGCCGATCGCGCTTCTGCGCGACGAGCGCCCGGAGACCAAGCGCAACGCGCAGGGCAGCTACGACGCCCTCTTCTCGCCCCAGGTCGCCGGAGACGTGACCGCCGTCGAACGTTTCGCGGTCGCCGCGTACCTCGCAGCATTGCACCGCGAGGCCCGGCTGGTGGAGCACTACGACGGGGAGCTCCGCCGAGCGCTCGCCGAGGCCGGGGAGTCCGGCGACCTCGCCGACATCGTCGCCGCCGAGGCCGAGCGCGCCGCGGCGACAGGACCGTTCGGCCACTACGGACCAGCCGGGCTCACCGGGGAGAACACCGATGGGCTGCGTGCCAGGACAGGCGCGGACGTCCGAGAACGGATCGGGGACCGCCTCGCCGCTGCGCTCGACCACACGCACCTCCTGGTGTTCCGCCCGCGTGAAGCCGACGAGCGGTCGCTCGACGCGCTGCTCGCCGCTGGGTGGTCGGTGACCGACATCGTCACGCTCTCCCAGCTGATCTCCTTCCTGGCCTTCCAGGCCCGTGTCGTCGCCGGACTCAGTGTGCTGGCCACGACCGCGACCGCAGACGCCGACTCCGTTTCGACCACCCCGATTGGACAGTGACGTGACCGACCAGACCACCACGACCGAGACCATCGCGTATCCCGACCTGGACCGGCCGGAGCGCTTCACGCAGGCGGAGCTCGGCTGGGTGCCGTGGCTCCCGCCGTTCCCGGCCGACGAGCTCACCGACCGTCACTACGACGGCCTGGTCGACGCATCCAGGGCCAAGTCCCCGTACTTCCTGCTGCTGGCGCGCGACCCGGAGATCCTCGGAGCCCGCACCCGCACCGACAAAGACATCTTCTACAACACGAAGTCGGGGCTGCCCCGTGCGGAGCGCGAGCTCTCGGCGGCCGCGACCAGCCGGTTCAACGGCTGCGTCTTCTGCGCGTCGGTCCACGCGCGCTTCGCATCGCACCACTCGAAGCGCACCGACGACGTGCAGCGGCTGCTCGACGAGGGGGTATCGGCCGAGCTCGGCGAACGCTGGAACGCGATCGTCGCCGCATCCGTTGCTCTCGCCTCCACACCGATCGCCTTCGGGGAGGAGCACGTCGCACGGCTGCGCGCCGCCGGCCTCGACGACCTCGAGATCGCCGATGTCATCCACGGCGCAGCGTTCTTCAACTGGGCGAACCGCTTGATGCTCTCGCTGGGAGAGCCGGAGGCGCCGGCGGCCGGCGCGGAGGGCTGAGGTGACAGCGCACGGGCCACTCGTCACGACGGACTGGCTCGCAGAGAACCTGCACGATCCGGCCGTCGTGGTGCTCGACGCCACGGTGCTGCCCGTCGTCGCCGACGGCTCCCTCACCTGGGGGAGCGGTCGCGCGCAGTTCGAGGATGCGCACATCCCCGGGGCGCTCTTCGCGGACATCATCGAGGAGTTCAGCGACCCGACGGGAGAGTTCGCCTTCACCCGGCCAGGAGCGGCGCAGTTCGCCGCCGCCGCCTCCGCGCACGGCATCGGGGCGGACACGACGGTCGTCGTCTCGGACGCATCGGTCGGCAACTGGGCGGCCAGGCTCTGGTGGCTGTTCCGATCGTTCGGCCACGAGAGCGTCGTCGTCCTCGACGGCGGTCTCACGAAATGGCGTTCCGAGGGGCGCCAGGTCGAGAGCGGAGGTGCGGGCGTCGTGAGTGGCGTGGGTACCGGGGAACCCGTCGCCCGGAAGCGCGCCGCGCCGAGCACGGTGTTCGTTCCGGCGCAGCGCTCCGGATTCTGGGCCGACATGTCCGATGTGCGCGCCGTCGTCGACGGGCACGCGCAGGCGACTCTGATCTGCGGGCTGGCTCCGGCGGAGTTCAGCGGCGCGAGTGGATTCAGGGCGCGGCGCGGGCACATCCCGGGAAGTGTCAACATCCCCGCCGGGCGACTGGTCTCGCGCGAGACGAACGCCTTCCTCCCACCGGAGGGGCTGCGGATCCTCTTCGCAGACACCCTCGCTTCGCCGGACCCGATCATCACGTACTGCGGGGGAGGGATCGCCGCGGCGTCCGACGCGCTCGCGCTCGCGCTGCTCGGCCGCGACGACGTGCGCATCTACGACGGCTCGCTCAACGAGTGGGCGGCCGACGCGGATGCTCCGCTGGTCGTGACGGCCTAGCCGCGCGCGTCGACGAGTTCGTCGACCGTGTGGGTGTTCGCCGGGACAGGCAGGCCCAGGTGCTCGCGCAGTGTCGTCCCTTCGTATTCGGTGCGGAACAGGCCGCGCCGCTGCAGCTCGGGCACGACGTCGTGGGTGAACGCGTCGAACTGGGCGGGGAGGTACGGGGTGAGCACATTGAATCCGTCTGCGGCACCGGAGGTGAACCAGGACTCCAGGTGGTCGGCGACCTCGGACGAGCTGCCGACCACGGCGGCCGCGGGCACGGCGTTGCTGGCGATGAGGTGCCGGTAGGTCACCGGGAGGTCGCCGCCGACCCTCCGGCGCGTCCGGGACGCCACCAGTTCGATGAGGCGCTGCCCGTCGTCGTTAAACGCGGCGGCGACCGACGCGGGGACGGCGTCGTCCAGACCGGCCGCGCCGAGCTCGGTGCCCACGGTTCCGGCGAGCGACGCGACGGACCGGTTGGCCGGGAAGGCGGCACTGCGAGACAGGGGTGAGCCGTCGTCCAGGGGGACCAGCCGCAGCAGCTCGTCGAAGATGTCCTGCGCCAGCGCGCGCGTCGGCGCGACGACAGGGAGCACGGGGGTGACCACCTTGAGCGCGCCGGATGGCCGCCCGGCCGAGGCCGCCGCCTCGCGCAGGCCGGCCCTGATCTGCACCGCAGCCTCCCGGCTCGGCGCTGCGATCAGCGCGAGGTCCGCGGCCTCGGCGGCCAGCTGCCGGGAGCGCGGCGATGTGCCGGCGTGCACGATCGGGAGGCGCCCCTGAACGGGCCTGGCCACATTGAGCGGGCCGGTGACGCGCACGTGCTCGCCGACCGCATCCGTCCGATGCAGCCGGTCGGGGTCGATGAACGTGCCGGTGCCCTGGTCGAGCACGAAGGCGTCGTCCTCCCAGCTGTCCCAGAGCCGCGTGAGCGCGTCGACGAACTCGGTGGCCTGGTCGTAGCGGTGCTCGTTGGGCGCGTGAGCATCCCGGCCGTGATTTCCCGCTGCGCGCGGTTCGGCACCGGTGACCAGGTTGAGGCCGGCGCGACCGTCGCTGAGGCGGTCGATCGACGCCGTCAGCCGGGCGAGGGTGTAGAGGTCGAAGTACGTGGTGTTCGCCGTCGCGATGAGCCCGATGCGCTCGGTGACTCCGCTGAGATGGGCGATGGCGCTCACGGGGTCGATGCGCGCGAGCAGGTACGGGTCGCGGAACTCGAGATCGTGTCCGGTGGCCAGCCAGTCACCGAAGAAGATGTAGTCGAGTTTGGCGGCCTCCGCGGCGAGGGCCGTGCGGCGCAGCACAGCCGCATCGTCGCGAGGGTCGTGGTGCGCGCCGGGAAAACGCCAGCCGGACGGGTATGCACCGACCGCGCGGAACATTGCGCCGAGGATGAGGTGATCAGTCATGAGCGCGACGGTAGTGGGCCCGCGGCGGAGGTGGTGGTCCGACTGAAATCTGGGGCAATGGGAGGTAATGGAAGACGCTGGCGGTTGACTTTTCACTCGGCGCGCCTCCGGAGGAACAGCGCGATCACGACCGCGGCCGCGATGCACAGGCCGCCGTTCACCCAGATGGCGGTCGAGACACCGCGGAGGACCGTTTCGGCGAGCGGCGCGGTGCTGCCGACGACGACGGCGGTGAAGACGGCGCTCATGATCGGCGTTCCGAGGGTGATGCCGACCTGCTGGCTCATCGTGGTGAGTCCGGTGGCGAGCCCTTGCTCATCCGGGGCGAGTCCCGACGTGGCGGTGACCATGAACCCGACGATCACGACCAGGTTCGCGACGCCGCCGACGAAGGTGGCGCCGAGGAGGAGCCAGATGGATGCTGCTGACGACGACAGAAGGACGAGGGCCAGTGTCGCCGCCCCCTGGACGAGGAAGCCGCCGACGATCGCGGTCTTGTTGCCGAACCGGGCGATCAGCGCTGGTCCGACCAGACCGCCGATCACCGTGCCGGCGCCCAGCACGGCGAATGAGAGGCCGGCCGCGAGGGGTGTGAAGCCGAGCACCTGCTGCAGGTAGAGCGTCAGCAGGAACACGAGGGAGGTCTCCGTCGCGAACGCCACGAGCCCCGTCAGGTTGCCCCAGGACACGTTCGAACGAGCGAGGATGGCGAGCGGCAGCAGTGGATGCGCGGCCCTCCGCTCGATCAGGACGAACCAGACCAGGAACACCAGCGCGGCGGCGAGTGAGACCACGGTGGTCGGATTCGCCCACGAGCTCGCGGCGGCGGTGGTGAGCCCGAATACGAGCGCGAGCAGTCCAGCGGTCACCGTGATCGCGCCGGGAACGTCGAGCTTCATCCGCGCGGCCGCCCTGCTCTCTGTGAGCACCAGAGGCGCGACGATCAGTACCCCGACCGCGATGGGTACGTTGATGAGGAACGCCCAGCGCCAGGAGAGAAGGTCGGTGAGCAGCCCGCCCAGGATCGCGCCGGTCGTGAACCCGGCGGCCATGAGCGAACCGTTCAGGCCCAGGGCCTTCTCGCGAGCGCGCCCCTCCGGGAAGGCGCTGAGGAGCAGGGCGAGGGCCGCGGGGACCACGATCGCGGTGGCGAGGCCCTGTGCGACGCGGGCGATCACGAGTAGTGCGGGGGTCGTGGCGAGGCCGCCGGCGAGCGACCCGGCGCCGAGCAGCGCCATCCCGATCAGGAACATCCTGCGGCGCCCCGCGAGGTCGGCCACGCGACCCATCAGCAGGGTGAAACCGGCCGAGCAGAGAGCGAAGGCGGTGGCGATCCACTGCAGGTTCTGGATCGCGAAGCCCACATCGGTTCCGATGCTCGGCAGCGCGACGTTCAGGATGGAGAAGTCGACAGCGAGCGTGAAGCTCGCGGTCAGCAGCACCGTGAGGGCAACCCGCTGCCGGCCGGACATCGCGGCCGCCCTCCTTGTCGGCCCGGTGCCGGTGGTGTGAGCCGGCGTTGCGTTGGTGGTCATGGTGAGCCTTTCTCGTGTGATGACTCCGCCAACGATGCCGTCGTGCGGGAACGGCAACCACACCCGGCTTTGCCTAGCACTGGCAGTGACAGGCACGAGCGGCGGCGAGAGAGCAGAATGAGGCCATGACGAATCCGAGCGAGCTGGGCGAATTCCTCCGCCTCCGTCGGGCTGCCCTCCGGCCCGAGGACGTGGGAGTCGTCGGATACGGCGCACGCCGGGTTCCCGGGCTGCGCCGTGAGGAACTCGCGATGCTCGCCGGGGTGAGCGCGACGTATTACACACGCCTTGAGCAGGGGCTGAGCGTGAACGCATCGGAGTCCGTCATCGACTCCATCGCGCGCGCCCTGAACCTGACTCCGGATGAACGGGCCCACCTGTTCGACCTGGCACGACCCCAGCGTCCGGTCCGGCGCACCGGCGCGGCGAAGCCGGACTACGCGCGACCGGGCACCCTTCGCCTCATCCACTCGCTGACGCACACCCCCGCCGTCATCCTGGGCAGGCGCAGCGAGGTGCTCGGCTGGAACACCCTCGGTCATCGGCTCGTCGCCGGCCACCTCCACGTCGACAGCCCGACACGTCCCCGCGACAGGCCGAACACGACCAGGATGCTCTTCCTCGACGGGCACACCCGGGAACTCTACGGGCGCTGGGAGGAGGAGGCGGAGCGCGCGGTCGCGTCGCTGCGCGTCCTCGCGGCGCGGAACCCCGACGATCCCGAACTGATCGCGCTGGTCGGTGAACTGAGCCTCAAAAGCCCGGAATTCGGCAGGCTGTGGGCGCGGCACCCCGTCGCGGTGTGCGTGTCAGGCGTCAAGCAGTTCCACCATCCCGAGGTCGGCGATGTCGAACTCGCGTTCGAGGTGCTCACCCCTGCCGACGAGTCCATGCACCGCCTGTTGATGTTCACCTCGGAGAGCGGTTCGCCCGCCGAGGAAGCGATCGAACTCCTGGGCCGCGACGTCGACGAGCCGCACCTCGGCCGGGCGACGGCGCGGCAGCTCTGACGCTCACCGCTGCGCGAGCACCGCGGCGAGCTGTGTCGCGATGTCGCGCACGACGTCGTCGACGGAGGTCTCCGGATCCGGGGCGGACGCCATGGCGAGGAGCATGATCGCGGAGATGACGTGGGCGAGCACGGGCGCGTCCGCCGGGGTGCTCGCTTCGTGCTTCAGCAGTGTCTCGCTCAGGAGTACCTCGGTCCGCGCGACGATGTCGAGCGCCGCGCGGTGGTGGGGCTCGTCGGCATCGCCGAAGGCCATCTCTTTCAGGTAGGTGCGTCCGTTGTCGATCTGGACCCGGTTGCAGGCGACGATCGGGCGGGCGACGGCGAGCAGCGCCTCGAGCGCATCCGGTGCCGTTGCGGCCGCGGCCCGCCCTTCCTCGAGCGCCTCGGCGTAGTGGGCGTTCTGGACGAGCAGGAGGAGTTCGCCCTTCGATTTCGCATAGAGGAACACGGTGCCGGTGCCGACGTCGGCGAGCTCTGCGATCTGCTGCGTGGTGACGTCGTCGACCCCGTGCACGGCGAACAGCTCGGAGGCTGCCGCGGTGATGCGGTCCAGTTTGGCGCGCTTGTTCCGTTCGCGCCGCCCCAGTTCGGCGGTGACGTCGCTCATTTCGGGTTCCTTCGACGTGGTCGGTCGGCTCGGAGACGAGCTTAGTTGCCGCCGGCTGTCCTCAGCTCCGGGTAGAGGACCTCGATGGGCGCGGCGAGGCCGGACTTGATCCGTGCGCTGATGTCGTCGGCGACGACCTCGTACGCGCCGGCCTCGACGGCGTCGTACACCGCTGCGACAAGGTCGCCGGGCAGCATCTTCGGGCCGTCCGCGTGCGCGGCCATCCGTGTGTCGACGTATCCGACGTGCACCCCCGTGACGAGCACGCCGAGCGGGTCGAGTTCCAGCCGCAGCGAGTTGGTCGCGGACCAGAGTGCGGCCTTCGACGCGCTGTACGTCCCGCCGAAGGCGTACCAGCTGGCGACAGAGTGGATGTTCACCAGGGCAGCGTCGTCGGCCGCGATCAAGGTGGGGGCGAACGCGCGTGACACGCGCACCGGGGCGAAGAAGTTGAGCTCCAGGTTGGCTCGAAGGTCGGCTTCGGAGATGTCGAGCATGCTCGCCGTCGGCGGGACACCTCCCGCGTTGTTGATCACCACGGTGACATCTCCCGCCGCGCTGACGGCCGCTTCGATGGAGTCGGCGTCCGTCACATCGAGGGGGAGCGGGACGATGCGATCGTCCGTCCACGTCTGTGGGTTGCGCGCGGTGGCGTAGACCTTGGACGCGCCGCGGTCGAGGGCGGCACGGACGAACTCGGTGCCGATGCCTCCGTTCGCGCCTGTGACGAGGACGACGGCATTGGTGAGCGATGGCATGAGGGTTCCTTGACTGTCTGGGTAGCGGTGCGGGTGAGGGGTGCTGCGGCGGCTAGGCGCCGAGGAAGTCGACGGCGACCGGGGCGAATTGCTCGTGGTACTGGAAGATCGCACCGTGGCCGGAGTCCGGGTAGATGACGAGCTCGGAGCCGGCGATGCGCCGGTGGAGGTCCTCCGAGAGGACGGAAGGCACCATCCGGTCGTTGTCGCCGTTGGCGATGAGCGTTGGCTGCGTGATCCGTGACAGGTCGGACGGTGCCGATCTGCCGAACCTCTGGATGGCTTTCAGCTGGGTGTGGAACGAGGAGAGCGAGATGTCCTTGTCGCGGTCGGTCACGCGTTCCTCGAGTCGCCCGATGAAGGCCTTTCCCGCCTGTTTGCCCGTCGCGTTGCGGTTGAAGAAGAGGAACTCCTTGGGATCGGACCGGGTGAGCGCTGCGCGGAGGATGTCCCAGTACGTCGTCCAGAGCACTTTGTCCATATCCTTGCCGCCGCGCGGGCCGGTCCCGGTGAGGACGAGCCTGCGGACGAGGCCGGGGTGCTTCAAGATGAGGTCTTGCGCGATCATCCCGCCCATGGAGAAGGAGAAGACGTCGATCAGGTCGTATCCCAGCACCGTGATGAACGCGTATGCGTCGTCCGCGGCGGCCTCGAGGGTCGTGGGAACCTTCCCGGAGGAGCCGCCGACCCCGCGCTGATCGAAGGCGATGACGTGCCGGTGCTTCGCGATCGGGTCGACGATCCGCGGATCCCAGTTGTCGAGCGTTCCCGCGAGGTGCACGAAGAAGACGACCGGGATGCCGCCTGCCGGTCCCAGCTCTCGGTAGGCGACGGTCGTGTCGCCGACGCGGATGGTCCGGGTGGGGGCGTCACGGTAGGCGGTGACGACGGGTTCGGTGCTCATGGTGGGCTCCTTCGGTGGTGGGTGACGATCAGCGGTCGGCGCGTGGCGACGGGCCGGAGATGGCGGCGACGGACTTGCCGCGAATGCCGCGAGCGAGCGAACCGAGTTCGGTGGGGATCTGCTCGAACGGGACGACGCGGCCGACGACCGGCCGGAGCACCTGCTCGTCGACCAACGCGGCGATCTGCTCGAGTTGCGCGCCGTCCGCGCGCATGAAGAGGAACTCGTAGGTCACGCCCAGGCGTTTCGCCTGTGTGCGGATCTTCCGGCTCAGCCCGGTGACAGCCGCCCGGAGCACAGGATTCATCCCGATCCGTCGAGCGAACGCGGGGTCAGGGGGACCGGCGATGCCGATCGCTGTGCCGCCGGGCTTGAGGATGCGCAGCGACTTCTCGAGGTTCTCACCCCCGAGGCTGTCGAGCACGAGGTCGTAACCGCTGAGAAGGGTTTCGAAGTCTTCTGTGCGGTAGTCGATCACCACATCCGCCCCGAGCCCGCGAACGAAGTCGCGGTCGGCCGCACTGACGGTGGTGGCGACGGTCGCGCCGAGGTGTTTCGCCAACTGGATCGCGATCGTGCCGACTCCTCCCGCACCCGCATGGATGAGGACCTTCTGACCCGCATGCAGGTGACCTCGCTCGACGAACGCCTGCCAGGCGGTCAGCGCGACGAGGGGGAGGGATGCCGCTTCGATCATGTCGACGCAGGTGGGCTTGTGCGCGACATCGTCCTCGGAGACGGCGATGCGTTCGGCGAAGGTGCCGATGCGACCATCGCGCGGGCGGGCGAAGACCTCGTCGCCCGGTGCGAACCTCCGGACCGCGGCACCGACCTCGATGACCCTGCCGGCGACATCGAGTCCGAGAGTGTGCGGAAGCTCCAGCGGCACGATCTGCGTGAACTGTCCCTGCCGGATCCCTTCGTCCAGCCGGTTGAGCCCGGCCGCCTGCACCGCGATGAGAACGTCGCCCGGGCCAACGGTCGGTTCGGGGACCTCCGAGCGCTGGAGCGGCTGCTTGTAGGCGGTCAGGGTGATTGCTTGCACGAGTTGCCCCTCTTGACGAAATTGGTGACTGCGCTCAATTATGAGCGTAGTCAGAAACTGTGTCAAGTGGTCCGGATGCTGAGCGTCTTATGGTCGGTGCGCGCCTACCCCGTCCAGAGGCGGCCGGGCGACCAGCACCACGACGACGGCGATGAGGATCCCGGCCGTGAGCACCACCGGCACCGGAGTGAGCGGGGTGAGCACGACCAGCACGGCCCCGACGGGGACGACCGCCTTGACGAGCCGGTCGGCGTTCTGGCGGAGGGCGATCCACCAGATCCCGAGGATGAAGACGGCGATCGGGATGCTGAGGGTGAACGCTGCGCCGATGGCGGGGAGCCGCGTGTGCCCGGTGATGGCGTCGATCTGGATCTCGACTCCGGCGGAGAGCGCGCCGGCGGCTGCGAAGACGAAGTAGTGGATGTAGCCGTAGCGCAGCGAGCTGGCGAACGAGCTGATGGCTCGGTAGTGCGGCGGCCAGAAGTAGATCCACCACAGCGCGGCGGTCACGATCAGCGTGAGCGCGGAGACCCCCACCAATGCGGGAACGTGCTCGCCGGTGTGGATGGTCTCGATGATCGCGTTCGCGGAGGCGAGCAGGCTCTCGCCGAGGAGGATGAGGGTGAACAGGCCGTAGCGCTCGGTGATGTGGTGCGGGTGCCACGGCGTGCTGCCGATCCGTTCGGCGATGATCGGGATGGCGACTTCGGCGGCGATGAGCACGATGAGCGCTATCCAGGAGATCGCCGCCGGCAGCGCGAGCTGCACCAGCCAGGACACTTGCACCACCGCGATTCCGCCGGCGTAGACGAGGGTGGCGCGGCGGCTCCTGCCTGCCGCACGCGAGGCGCGGAGCCACTGGGCGACCATCGCGATCCGCATGACCACGTAGCTGAGGATGAGGACCGTGAAATCGTGCCGGGTGAAGGCCGGTTCGATGCCGGCGGCGAGCACCAGGACGCCACCCATCTGCACGATGGTCAGGACGCGGTAGAGCCAGTCGTCGGTGTCGAAGGAGGTGGCGAACCAGGTGAAGTTCATCCAGGCCCACCAGATGCCGAAGAACACGACGGCGTAGACGGCCAGCCCATCCAGGATGTGCGCGTCGGTCAGGGCATGGTGCAACTGGCTGGAGGCGACGCTGACGGCCACGACGAAGACGAGGTCGAAGAAGAGCTCGAGGGTGGATGCGGTCCGCCCGCGCTCGTGCGGGTCACGCGCGCGCATGGGAGTGAGCCGGAATCGTGACCGTCGGTGCGTGGTTTCAGTCTGCCGTTCGTCGCCGCTCATTCCCGCATTCTGGCCCCCCGATACGTCGAAAAACTCCCACAACGCGCCGTCGAGTGGTTCGATACCCACAGGAGCAACAGCAGCGAGGAGGACCCCCGATGACGCGCGTACTGATTCTCGGAGCCGGCGGCCAGATCGCCCGCCACGCCATCCGGATGCTGGCGGACACCGACGACGAGCTCACCCTCTTTCTGAGAGACAGGCGCAAACTCGACAGTGTGCCGGACGGCGCGAGAGTCGTCGAGGGGGATGTGCTGGACACCGACACTCTCGTCGCCGCGGTGCACGGCCAGGACATCGTGTACGCGAACCTGGCAGGAGACGTCGACCGGCAGGCGCAGGCGATCGTCCGGTCGATGGAGGGCGCAGGCGTCCGGCGTCTCATCTTCATCACCTCGCTCGGCATCTACGACGAGGTCCCCGGCGAGTTCGGCCGCTGGAACCGCAGCCAGATCGGCTCGCTGCTCGGGCCATACCGGGCAGCGGCCGACGCCATCGAAGCCTCCGGCCTCGACTTCACGATCCTCCGGCCGGCGTGGCTCACCGATGCAGACGAGATCGACTACGAGGTCACCGAGAAAGGCGAACCGTTCCGGGGGACGGAGGTGTCACGGAAGAGTGTCGCCGCGCTGGTCGTCGGCATCATCCGGGAACCGTCGACGTGGAGCCGGGCGAACCTCGGCGTGGACAAGCCGGGCACCGAAGGGGATAAGCCGGCGTTCATGTAGGGCGGCGCTCGCCGCCCTACATGGTGCCCACCGTCAGGCCGGGCAGCGCTCGGAGGGGATGGCCTTCACGGTCCCTTGGCCGATCGGCAGGTCTGTTTCGTTCCCGAGCTGGATGTCGGTGACCGCGCCGTTCATCACGGAGAAGACGATCCAGCCGCCCTGATCGTCGGTCAGGCCGTAGAAGGTGACGATGTCGCCGTATGTGCCCGTCTTCTGGATGTTCGGGTACGCGGCGAGCAGCTCGTCGGCCGTTGAGCTGATGCCGATGCCCTCAGCCGTCTTCGGCGTCGTCGCGCGGTCGTCTGAGCCGTTTCCGTAGTTGCCGAACTCGATCGCAGCGGTCCGGCCGGAGCCGTCCGCCGCGCCCACGAACGTGAAGCGGAGGTTGTCGGGGGAGACCAG
The DNA here is from genome assembly GCF_051161895.1 of Leifsonia araucanica. Taxonomy (NCBI): domain Bacteria; kingdom Bacillati; phylum Actinomycetota; class Actinomycetes; order Micrococcales; family Microbacteriaceae; genus Leifsonia; species Leifsonia araucanica. The sequence continues at coordinate 2,088,501 of NZ_JBMBTW010000002.1, read as the reverse complement.
GACCGCCAGCTGTGGGACGCAGATCGGGTCGGTGGTGTCCGAGAACGCCGGGATCGCTGGGTGCTGGTCCTGGACGGGCGTCCCGAGACTGACCGGACCAACACCGTCGAAGCGGATGGTCCAGGTGGACGGATCTGCCGGATCGTCGACGGGCGCCACCGTGGTCGGCGTCGACGTCGGGGTCGGTGTCTCGGTCGGCGTCGGCGTCGGAGTGGGCGTCGGCGTCGGTGTCGCGGTCGCCACCGGGGCCGGGTCGAGAAGTCCGGTGCCGAGGGCGTACGCCACCGTGCCGCCGGAGATGCTGACGGCGAGCAGCACCAGGGCCACGATCAGCGCTGTGCGTTTGCGGGCGGTGCCTGGTTGCGTTGCGGCCGCGTGAGTGACGACCAGGTCGCGGATCGCGGCCTTGCGGCGCGGGTCGAAGGTGGGCTCGGTGCTCATCGCTCTCCTCCGTTCGTCGTGGTGGGGTTCGTCGTGGTGGGTTCCGTCGCGGCGGGGCTCGCGGTGGATTCCGCCGCAGCCGGGTCCTGCTGCAGTAGTTCGGTGAGCCGGGCCTTCGCCCGGGAGAGGCGCGATTTGACCGTTCCCGGCGCGATGCCGAGTGCCGCGGCGGCGTCGGCCGTGCTCAGCTCCTCCAGCACGCACAGCGTCAGGACGTCCTGGTCGCGTCTCGGAAGCGTGGCCAGTGCGCGGCGCAGTGCCGCACGGCGGGAGTCGCGGTCGATGCGCTCGTCCACGGCGTCCGCGTGATCCGGCGCGTGCTCGGGCGGTGGCAGCTGCTCCAGCCCGGTGCGGTACCGGCGGGATGCGCGCGCATAGTTGCGGAACACGAAGTTCGTCATCACCAGCAGCCAGCCGATGACCGAATCGTTCACCTCGCGCATCGCATCCCTGCGGCGCCAGGCCTCCAAGAACACCACGGCCGTCACGTCCTCAGCGTCATGGATGGACGCCGTCAGTCGCATGGCCTGGCGGAAGACACGATCGTGGTGCAGGTCGAACAGCTCCCCGAACGCGTCGGCGTCACCGCCCCGCACACGTTCGAGCACTGTCGGCTCGTCCAGTCGAATACCCCTCATATCTAAGTAGTGTCCGCGACGAACGTCGTGGTTCCCGACGCGCGCGGCCCGTCGACCAGCGCTGCCAGGTCTTCGACGTGGCGGAGCGAGGCGACCGTCTCGCGGCTCGGGGTGTACTCCATGCCCCAACGGCCGGTGTAGCCGAGGTCGCGGAGGAGACGGAACTGCGCCTCCCAGTCGATCGTCCCTGTGCCCGGTTCGTGCCGGCCGGGGGCATCGGCCACCTGCACGTGGCCGACCAGGGCGATGTCGTCGCCGACCACGGCCGCGAGATCCTCGCCCATGACGAGCGCGTGGTAGGCGTCGAGCAGGAGGCGCACCTGCGGGGAGCCGACCTCGCGCACGATGTCGAGTCCCTCCCTCGTCGACCAGAGGTACGTCCCGACGTGGTCGACACGCGAGTTCAGCGGCTCCAGGAGCAGCGTGACCCCGCTGTCCCCGACGATCGCCGCCGCGCGCGAGAGCACGGAGACGACCGCATCGTGCTGGGCCTGCCGCGGCACCCCGTCCCGCTCCTGGCCGGCCACCACCACCAGGTTGGGTGCGCGGAGCGCGATCGCGACCTCCAGCGAGTCGCGCACCCCGTCGAGATACGGCTCGTGCGTGGACGGGTCGGTGAGCTGCAGCTGCGGGTCCACGATGAGCGACAGCAGCGTGACGCCGGTCTCGTCGAGCGCCGCCCGGATGGCCTCCACATCCTTGTCGCGCCATCCCCAGACCTCGACGGCGTCGAGACCGTGGGCCGCTGCTGCCCGGATGCGGTCGGCGGTCGAGTCCGTCGTTTCGGTGAACAGCCACTCCAGATTGGCGGCGATGGTGGTCACGGCGGTCTCCTGTCGGTGGGTGCGGCTCAGCGCGGTCGCTTCATCATTCCACCCGCTGGCGGAGGAACAGCGCGGCGCGGTCGAGCGCATCCGCCGCCTCGTCCAGGGCGCCGACGTACGCCTGGAACACGTGAGGCACGTCGGCGGTAATGTCCAGGATGACGTCGACGCCGGCGTCGCGGGCGCGCTCGGCCAGGCGAACCGAGTCGTCCAGCAGGAGCTCGTTGGTCCCCACCTGGAGCAGCATCGGCGGCAGCCCGTGCAGGTCGGCATGCACGGCGGGAGCGAGCAGTGGCTGGGCCGGGTCCTGGCCGGCGAGGTAGAGCTCGCCGGTGCGCCGCATCCCCTCGGCGGTGAAGAAGGGGTCGACGCCGTCCTTGGTGACCACGCTGCTCCCTGACCGGGTGTGGTCCAGGCCGGGCGAGAACGCGACGATCGCCGCCGGGAGCGGCAGACCCGCGTCCCGGGCGGCCAGGCAGGCGGTGACCGACAGTCCGCCGCCCGCCGAGTCGCCCACGAAGGCGATGGACGACGGCGGTGTGCCCTGGGAGAGGAGGTCCCGGTATGCGGCGACACCGTCGTCGATGGCGGAGGGGAAGGGATGCTCGGGCGCCAGGCGGTAGTCCGGCGAGAGCGCCCGCATCCCGGATCGGAGGACCAGCTGCGCTGTGATGCTCAGGGCCGTCGTCGGCGAACCGAGGATGAAGGAGCCGCCGTGGAAGTAGAGCAGGGTGCCCGGGAGCTGGTCCGCCTCCGGCTCGACCAGCACGGCTGCCCGGTCTGCGAGGCGGGTGGGGGTGATGCGGATGCCGCCCGGCACGGGGAAGGTGCCCATGAAGTCGGCGAACCCGGTCCGCAGCTGCTCGATCGTGGCCGGGTGCTCCGCCGGGGCGAGCCGCAGCTGCTTGTCGAGGTTCCTCCGTTGTTCCGTGCTCATGGTCTCTCCGATCGCGTAGATATATGCCGAGGCATGTAGTTAGTAGACTATATGCCGTGGCATACAAAAGCGCGAACGACGACCTGGTCGCCTTCTTCGACGACCTCGTCCGCTCCGAGACGCGGTTGTACAACGCGGTCGACGACGCACTGCGCGCCGAGCACGGGATCGCCGCATCCCAGTTCGAGATGCTCCGCTACCTCGCGGCCAAGCCGGGCGCGCGAGTGATCGACATCGCCGAGAACTTCGTCGCGGGGGTCGGAGCCATCAGCAAGGGGGTGGACCGCCTGGTGGAGCGGGGCCTGGCCCGGCGGCACCCGAACCCGTCGGACGGGAGGTCGTCGCTGGTCAGCCTCACTGACGAGGGGGAGCACCTGGTCGGGGAGGCCGAGGCGGTGTTCCGGGCGCAGCTCGACGCCCTCATCCCGATCCCGCAGGCGAAGCGGGCGGCGGCGGCGGCGGTCCTGGCCGAGCTACGAGCTTCGCTGGAAGCCGCGAGGGCCGGTATCCCGGTGGGGTGAGCGAGTGCGCGGTCGCTCAGGCGTACTCCGGCCGCCCTCCCACTCCGTACGTGAGGGCGACGATCCCGGTGCCGAACACCCGGGAGTCGAGCAGGTCCAGGGCGAAGTCGAGACCGCGCTCGGGGAACAGGCGCTCGCCCTCGCCGACGATCACCGGGAACTGGATGAGGTTCAGCTCGTCGACCAGCTCGTTCTCGAGGAGCCAGCGGGCGAGCGCGGCGCTTCCGACCACGAGCAGCTCGCCGCCCGGCTGCGCCTTGAGCTCGCGCACGCGCTCGGCGACGTCGCCGGAGATCACGGTGGTCTTCTGCCAGGTGGGGTCGGACACCGTGCTGGAGACCAGGTACTTCGGCTTCGAGCTGATCGCGGCGCCGAAGCCGTCGTCGTCGCTGCGGGCGCCCCAGTATGTCTCGAACAGGCCGTAGGTCTTGCGACCGAGGAGGAACGCATCCGGGCGTCGCCAGGTGTCGAGGATGTACTGCACCGCCTCGTCGTCGCCCAGCGGCAGCGCCCAGCCGCCGCGGGTGAAACCGGGGTCCATCTCCTCGTTGTTGCCGCCGTTCGCCTGGGCGACGCCGTCCAGAGTGACCTGCAGGCTGATCGTGAGTCTCATGTCGTGTTCCCTTCTCTCAGCTGGGGATGCGGTGGTCCCCACGGTAGTCTGCGATCGTGAGCGAGCTACCGCCTTCTCTGTTCGACGTGGACGACGCATCCCGTCCGCTCGCCGATCGGTTGCGCCCGCACACCCTGGCAGACGTGGTCGGCCAGGACCACCTCCTCGCCCAGGATGCGCCGATCGGGCGGATGGTCGCTGCGCAGCGGCTCGTGTCGATGATCCTGTGGGGACCGCCCGGCTGCGGGAAGACCACCATCGCGCGCCTCCTCGCCGAGCAGACGAACCTGGCGTTCGAACCGCTCTCCGCCACGTTCTCCGGCGTCGCCGACCTCCGCAAGGTGTTCCAGGCCGCGCAGCGGCGGCGCGAGATCGGGCAGGGCACGCTGCTGTTCGTCGACGAGATCCACCGGTTCAACCGGGCGCAGCAGGACTCCTTCCTGCCGTACGTCGAAGACGGCACGATCGTGCTCGTCGGAGCGACCACCGAGAATCCCAGCTTCGAGCTCAACGGTGCCCTCCTGTCCCGCTGCCAGGTGTTCGTGCTCAAACGTCTCGACGACGCGGCCCTCGGCATCCTCATCACGCGTGCGGAGGAACTGCTCGGCGCACCGCTGCCGCTCGACGACGACGCCCGGCAGGCGCTCATCGCGATGGCGGACGGCGACGGCCGGTACCTGCTGAACATGATCGAGCAGGTGCAGTCGCTACCAGCACCCGTGGATTCGGCGGCGCTCGCCGCGGCCGTGCAGAAGCGCGCCCCGCTGTACGACAAGTCGCAGGAGGGGCACTACAACCTCATCTCCGCCCTCCACAAGTCGATGCGCGGCTCCGATCCGGACGCCGCGCTGTACTGGCTGGCCCGGATGATCGCCGGCGGAGAGGACCCGCTGTTCATCGCCCGCCGAATCACCCGGTTCGCCACGGAAGACATCGGGATGGCCGACCCGAACGCGGTGCAGCAGGCGCTCGCCGCGTGGGACGTCTACGAACGCCTCGGCTCGCCGGAGGGTGAACTGGCGATCGCCCAGGCCGTGCTCTACCTGGCGACGGCGCCGAAGTCGATCGGCGTGTACCGCGGGTTCAGCAGGGCGAACGCCGCGGCGAAGCGCACGGGATCGCTGATGCCGCCCGCGCACATCCTGAACGCCCCCACCCGGATGATGAAAGACCTCGGCTACGGCAAGGGGTATCAGTACGACCCGGACACGGAGACCGGCTTCTCCGGCGCGAACTACTTCCCGGACGACATGGCCCGCGAGACGTTCTACGAACCGACCGAGAACGGGTACGAACGCAACGTCGCGGAACGCCTCCGGCAGTGGGCGAAGCTCCGCGATCAGGGCGCAGGGGACGGGAAGGCCGCCGCCGACGACTGACCCGATGCGGGAGAGGGAGATCGCGCACCGCTAGCCTTCATGCGTGGGCTTCTCTCTGCTGGGTCTGATCATGGCGCTCGCCGTGCTCGCTCCCAACCTGCTGCTGGTGTGGTTCCCGCCGCTCTCCCCGATGCCGGAGGCGCGCGTGCCCCGTCCGCTCGGGTGGCTGGAACGCGCGGGGCAGGCGCTCTGCCTGGTCGTCCCGCCGATCACCGAGCCCGGCGAGCTGGTCGGCTGGTGGGCGGTTCCCGCGCTCGCCGCGCTGGCGGGCTACTACGCCCTGTGGGCGCGGTACCTCGCAACGGGGCGAGCGGGAGAGACGCTCTACCGGCGCTGGTGGGTGCTCCCGGTCCCGATGGCCGTGCTGCCCGTCGTGGTGTTCCTGAGCACGGCGGCCTGGCTCGGCAACCTCTGGATCGCCGCGGCGGCGCTGGTCCTCGCGGCCGGGCACATCCCGGCGTCGTTGATCATCGCCCGGCGAGTGCAGCCCGCCAGAGGCCGTACAGTTCCTCGCTGACCTCCGGTGCGGCGACCAGCACGCCGCCGGTCGCGGGGAACACGGCTGGTTGCCCGTCCTCGCCGAGGACGACCGCCCCGGCCTCCGCCGCGATGAGGCAGGCGGCCAGGTGGTCGATCGGGCTGAACCGGTGGATGACCGCGCCGACTCCGCGCGCCGCCGCCGGCCCGAGCAGGGTGAGGGTGCCGGAGCCCATCACGCGGAGGGTGCAGAACCGATCGGTGAGCGCGTGCGCGAGCTCGCGCATCCCCGTCCAGGCCTGATGCCCGGCCAGCTCACTGCCGACCACGCCTCCCGAGAGGGATCCGCCGGGCGCGATCGCGATGGCTTCGCCGTCGCGACGAGCGCCCTCGCCGGCGATGGCGTCGAACAGCGCGTTCTGCCACGGGTCGGCGACCACGCCGACGAGGGGCACGTCGTCCAGGGCGAGCGCGAGGGAGAACGCCGTCCACGGCACGCCGTTGGCGAGGTTGGTGGTGCCGTCGACCGGATCGAGGTACCAGGTCGGGCGGCCGGGCGCAGGCTCGCCGCCGTACTCCTCGCCGACGAACGCGTGATCCGGGTACCAGGCGGAGATCCGCTCGCGCACGTGCCGCTCGATCGACTGGTCGAGCTCGGTGACGAGGTCGGCCGGGTTCGCCTTGGTGGAGACCTCGGTGATCCTGCTCGTGCGGATCTGCTCGGCGGCCCAGGCCCCGAGCTCGCGGGCGCGGTCGCGGGCGTCGACGAGTTCGGCCGGGGTCATCGCGCCACCTCCGCACGGGAGGAGACGGGCTGCGACCGCATCGCCTGGAGGCGGTCGAGCTGGTTCGTGGTGACGGTGTCGACGCCGAGGGCGACGGCCGCCGCGAGGTCGGCCGGGTCGTCGATGGTCCACGCGGTGACGGTGAGGCCGAGGTCGTGGACCGCTCGGACGAAGGCGTCGCCGGCGATGGCGAAGGGGATGTTGATCGTCACGGGCGCGAGGCTCGCGATGGCGTCGGCGGTCGGTGCGACGGGCGCGGCCCAGGGGTACCAGATGCGCGCATCCCGGTCGAGGGAGCGGATGGTGTGCATCCCGTCGAGGTCGCCGCACCAGTCGACGGTGATCCCGGATGCCGCGACGACGGCCTGCGCGGGGGCGGCGAAACGCGCCTCCTCCATGTCGATCACCAGCCTGCTCTCCGCGTCGGCGAAGAGCGGCAGCAGCTCGGCGAGCAGGGGAGGCCGGTCGTCGGCCGCTCCGAAGGACGCGAGGTCGGCCGTCGGCACGTCGTCGATCGCGCGGTGATCGTTCCAGAGCCGTTCGAGCGTCGGATCGTGCAGCACGACCACGTCGCCGTCCGCGGTGAGCCGCACGTCGATCTCGACCACCTCTGCACGTTTGTCGAGAGCCGACCGTACGGCCCGGATGGTGTTCTCGCGGAAGACCGACGAGTCGCCGCGGTGGGCGCAGGCGCGCGGGGTCATGCGACCACCGCCTCTGCGCGCTCGACCAGACGGCCGTCCCTGTACAGGAGGGCGGACTCGACGGTTGCGAAGCCGACACTCCCCAGCTGCGGCGGCTGGCCGGTGACGTACGCGTTCAGCGTGATGTCGTCGCGGCGCAGCCGCAGCTCGTGGAAGTGACCGTGCGGCACCACCCGCTCGACCACGGCGCGCACCCCGCCGGGCACGGGCGCCTGCGTGAACACCACGTCCTCCGGCCGGATGCCGACGACGCCGGGACCGTCCACGACGCGCGAGCCGTCGAACGAGCCGTCGAAGCGGTTGAGGGAGCCGATGAAGGTCGCGACGAACTCGGTCGCCGGGCGGGCGTAGAGCTCCGTCGGCGTCGAGAACTGCTCGATCCTGCCCGCGTTCATCACCGCGACCCTGTCCGAGATGGAGAGCGCCTCCTCCTGGTCGTGCGTGACGATGACCGTGGTGATCCCGAGCCGCTGCTGCAGGTCCCGGATGTCCTCGCGCACCTTCACGCGCAGCTTCGCGTCCAGGTTGCTGAGCGGCTCGTCGAGCAGCAGCACATCCGGCTCCTGCACGAGAGCGCGCGCCAGGGCGACGCGCTGCTGCTCGCCGCCGGAGATGCGCGGAGGGCGCGAGTCCCGGTGGTGCAGGAGATTGACCAGGGTCAGGATCGCATCCACCCGTTCCGCGATCTGCGCGCGTGACAGCTTGCGCAGCTTCAGTGGGTACGCCACGTTCTTGGCCACGGTCAGGTGCGGCCAGAGCGCGTAGTTCTGGAACACCATCGCGCTCGGCCTCTTGTCCGGTCCGAGGCGGGTGACGTCGCGGCCCGCCATCGTGATGCTGCCGGCGTCCGGGGCGAGGAACCCGGCGATCATCCGGAGCGTGGTGGTCTTGCCGCAGCCGGACGGACCGAGCAGGGAGACCAGTTCGCCGCTCTGCACGGTGAGGTCGAGGTCGTCGATGATGGTGCGGCCACCCAGCGTCTTGCTGAGCCCGGAGAGACGCAGGCCGTCTGCACCGGAGCCGCCGGTCGCGGCGGAGAGGGAGGTCACGGAGTGCTCCTTGTTCGTGAGTCGGACGGTCATTTGAGTTGGAAGCCTTCGGCGAGCTGGCCGCCCATCACGTGCTTGCGCACGGTGAGCAGCAGCACGACGGAGGGGATGGCGAGGAGGATCGAGAAGACGGCGGCGACCTGCTTGGGGAAGTTGAGGACGAGGCTGTACATCTCGGTCGGCATGGTGAGGATGTCCGGTGCGCCCACCAAATATGTGCCCTGCGCTTCGTCGAACGCCGCGAGGAAGGCCATCACGGCGCCGACCAGGATGCCGGGGAGCGCCAGTCGCAGCGTGACGGTGAAGAACACGCGCGCCCTGGATGCTCCCGCGTCGCGCGCAGCCTCCTCCAGCGAGCGGGGGACGGCGGAGAACGCGGCGGCCGGGATCCAGGTCATGAACACGATCGTCCCGAGGAGCTGCACCACCACGACGCCGGCGATCGTGTTCATCAGGCCGAGCGCGTAGTAGAGGGAGGCGAGGGTCGCGAACAGCCCCATCCGCGGGAACGCGTTCGTGGCGAACAGGCCGATCAGGAAGAGCCGGCGACCGGGGAACTCGAAGCGCGCGAAGGCGTATGCGGCGGGCAGGCAGACCACGGCGGAGTCGAGCACGACCACCGGTGTGATGAGCAGCGAGTTCTGGATGGACGAACCGAGCGCCGGGTCGCTGAACACCGTCGACCACCAGCGCAGCGTCCACGAGTCTGGAAGCAGGTGCGGGTACGTCCAGGTGTCCGCGAACGCGTGGGCGCCCAGCCAGAGCAGCGGGCCGAGCACGAACACCAGCAGCACGATCGCGAACAGCGTGGCACCGGATGCGCGGAGCACGGCGGAGACGGCGCGCGGCATCAGATCCTCCCCTCGTGGCGGGCGCTGCGGAAGTTCGCCCAGACGTACAGCGCGCCGATGCCCGCCGCGGCGAGGAAGACCACGAAGGCCATCACGAGCGACTGCTGCGGCTGGTTGTACGAGGTGAAATAGCTGGCGAGAGCGACGCCGAGCATGGTCGGAGCGTTCGGACCGGTGAAGTACGGGACCGTGTACGAGCCGATCACGCCGATGGCGGTGAAGGTGACGGCGATCACGATCGGGACGGCACTCATCGGCAGCAGGATGGTGCGCACGATCCGCACGGTGCCCGCTCCCGCATCCCTGGCCGCCTCGATCAGCGCGTCGGGAACGGACTGCAGCCCCGACACGATCATCAGCACGGCGAACGGAAGGGACGTCCACGCCGAGCCGATGACGATGGCGGTCGCCGTGTACGCCCACACCGGGCCGTCGACGCCGATCTGCGCGAGCAGGCTCCGGAGGAAGCCGTCGGCGGAGTAGAAGGTGAGAATCGCCCAGGAGGCGATGACCACGGGGATGAACAGCGGCACGATGGCGATGGCGGACAGGAACCGGGCCAGCCAGCCGCCGCGCAGCCGCAGGTACAGGCCGATGCCGCCGGCGAGGACGACGACGATCGCGGTGCTCGCGACGGTCACCCCGAGCGTCAGCCCGAGGTCCTGCCAGAACGCCTCGGTGGCGAACACGTCGCCGTATGCGGCGAAGGTCGGCAGGGCGCCGTCCGCGTGGTGCACGTTCTGGCCGACCGCCGCGATCACGGAGTTCAGCCCGCCCGTGAAGCCGACGCTGAACGCGAGGGCGAGCACCACGGGCACCCCGACGAACAGGGCGATCACCACCACGGGAGGCAGCGCGAGCAGGAAGCCGGTCACCGCGGACCGCCGCGCCGTGCTGGCGCTGCGGACCGCGGTGGTCGCCGCCGGGGCGGCGGTGACGGTGGCCATTACTTGCCGGGAACCTTCTGCGCCCACGCCTTGTTCATGTCGGCGGCGGTGGTGGCGAAGTATGCCGGGCGGAGGTTGGCGATGTCGGCGTCCTTGAACTGGTCCTGCACGGAGGACGGCAGCTTGTCGAGCGCGATCACCGGGTATCCGGAGATGCTGTCTGCGACGAGGGCCTGAGCATCCGGGGTGAGCAGCCAGGACACCAGCTTCTCTGCTCCCGCCTTGCGCGGGGTGGCGGAGGGGATGCCGAGGTAGCTGGCGCCGCCGGTCAGCGACGGGTCGGAGATCTGGGTGTACGCGATGTTCGCGGGGATCTGGCCGTTCTTGTGGCCGGTGACGAACTGGTCGCTCCACACCGGGGCGATCGAGATCTGGCCGCTGGAGAGGAGGTCGAGCACCTGGTTGTTCCCGTTCGGGTACACGCCCTTCTGGTACACGTACGGGTTGAGGCTCGCGAGCGTCGCGAATCCCTTTTCCCAGTCGCCCTCGACCTCGGGCGCCGAGCCGGTGACCAGCTTGGTGCGGTCGGCGGCGGAGACGTTCTGGTCGAGCACGGTCGTGACGAACGACTGGCCGCTGCCTCCGGTGTCCGGCGAGTTGTACGTGAACTTGCCGGGGTTGGCCTTGATCCAGGCGAGCAGGTCGTCGAGCGTCTTGGGCGGGGTGGCGACGGTCTTGGTGTCGTACGCGAGCACGACACTGGAGCCGCGGTAGGGGATGCCGCCGTTGCCGCCGGCCGTGACGAGGTCCTTCGGAACGTCCTTCAGACCGGGGACGTCGGTGCCGGAGACCTTCTCGAGCAGCCCGGATGCGGCGACCTGCGAGACGAAACCGGCGTCGACGAGGTCGTAGCCCGGGTCCTTCTTCTGGATGGTCGCCGCGGTGAGCTTGGCGACGGTCTGCTGGTCGTGCAGCCCGTGCAGGTCGAAGTCGACGGACACGCTGTATCCGGGGTTGGCCTTCACGAACGCGGGGATGAGCGTCTTCTGCCAGAGATCCTGGATGTTGGTGTCTGCGCTGAGGAAGACGGTGAGCTTCTTGTCTGCGCCGTCGGTGGACGACGCGGCCGAGCTGCTCTGCGCGCAGCCGGCGAGGGCGAGCCCGATGGCAGCGACGGCTGCCACGGAGGCGATCAGGCGAGGGGTTTTCACGGAGCACTCCTGAGAGGGAAGGGGGTGGAGGGTGTTCGTCCTGGTCGTCGGGGCGAACACTCGTCACGCTAATCGGGGATGCGCGTTCTTGGCGATAGTTGCGCAGCACCTTTCAAATGAGCGCCAGATACTGTTCATTCGGCGTTCATATGAGCGAAAATGAGCACGGCGAGACTGAGGTTCGCCCGCCACGAGAGAAGAGAACATGCTCACCCACCAGCGCGAAGCTGCCATCGTCGACCGCGTCCGCAGAGCAGGGAGCGCGACGGTGGACGAACTGTCGCAGCTCCTCGCGGTCAGCGGAACCACGATCCGCCGCGACCTCGAACGACTCGAGATCGCCGGCAGCCTGCGCAGGGTGCACGGGGGAGCGAAGCCGGCGGAGACGCCGGACGACGAGTATCCGGATCTCGACCCGGACGCCGGAGAGAAACTGGTCGTCGCCGCTGCGACGGCCGACCTGATCGGCGACGGCCAGGTGGTGCTCCTCGACATCGGCCACACCACGCTCGCCATCGCGCGGCAGCTGAAGGACCGTCCCGTCACCATCGTCACGAACAACCTGTGGATCCTGCGAGCGCTCGGTGACGATCCGACGTGCACGCTCATCCTGCTCGGCGGCGCGGTCGGCTCGAAGCCCGGCACCGTCTCCGGCCCGCTCACCGAGCAGATGCTGGCGTTGATCCACGCCGACGTCGCCGTCATCAGCAGCGGGGGCATCCGCCCGGACGGCTCGGTCGTCACCGACCTGAATCAGGAGGCGGGCATCAAAGACAGGATGCGCCGTGCGGCCGACCGCAGCATCCTGGTCGCCACGTCGCTCAAGTTCCCCGGGGAGGGTGTCTACCGCATCGCGTCCATCCGGGACTTCGAGTCGGTCGTCACGACGCCAGGGTCAGGCACGGCGACGCTGGAGGCGGCCGCCGAGCACGGCACGCGGATCGTGCTGGCCGAGTAGGCGGCGCCCGCGAACGGGCTCAGCCCTCGCGCAGGTAGGTGCCGAGCTCCGGTCCGGGGTTGAGCGCGCTGTTGACGATCCCCTGGATGGCGAACTCGCTCGCCCCGGCGAGGTCGACGGCGGTGGGGTCGAGCAGCCACTGCAGCTGGAGGCCGTCCATGACGGCCAGGATGGACGCGGCAGCCTTGTCGATCGTCTCGGGTTCCGTCAGGTTCTCCTGGGCGCAGAGGGCGCGGAAGGCAGCGTCGACTTCCTCTCTGAGCACGCGGTAGCGGTCCTGGAAGAACGCCTTCGCGGGGTGGTCGTCGGTGACGGACTCGGCGGAGAGCACGGTGTACACCTGCACGATGCCGGGCCGGAGAGCGTTGCGCTGCGCGGTCGCGACGAGGTGCGCGAACAGGGCGGGACCCCGGGGGACGTGGCGGTCCGGCAGCTGGGCGACGTCGTCCTTGTCGCGGAACTCGAGCACTTCGAGGAGCAGGTTCTGCTTGGAGCCGAAGTGGTGCAGGACGCCCGCGTGGGTGATGCCGACCTGCTCGGCGATGTCGGCGAGGGTGCCGTTCGTCGAACCCTTGGTTCCGAAGGTCTCGATCGCCGCGCGCAGGATCTCCTTGCGCTTGCGTTCCGTTTCCGGGCGTGGACTGGCACTGCCGCCGCTTGTTGCCATTCCTATCGCTTCCTTCTCGTGCTGGTTGCGAGCGAGCTTACCACTCAGTAACCTTGCCCCAACTTGCTTTCTGTCCAGTAAGCAAGTTATCGTCAGCGACATTCCACGCACCACAGGACACAACGGATGTGTCCGCCACGAAGGAGAAGCAATGAGGCTTAAGAAGTACTTGATCACGGCAACCGCGATCGCCGCGTTCAGCGCGATCGCGCTCACCGGCTGCTCGTCCAGCGGCTCGTCCACCGCGAACGGCGGGAGCGGCGGCTCCCTCACGATCGCGAAGCCGGACGGCTCCGCAGTGCTCGCCACGCAGATCAACAACCCGTTCATCAGCACAGGCTCCGGCCAGTCCCTCGGATACAACCGGATGATCTTCGAGCCCCTGGCGATGGTCAATCCGGTCGGCAAGAACGAGACCACCCCGTGGCTCGCCTCGAAGGTCGAGTGGAACGCGGACTACACGCAGCTGACCGTCACGCCCCGCGCGGACGTGAAGTGGAGCGACGGCAAGCCGTTCACCGCGGACGACATCGTCTACACCTTCAACCTCATCAAGAGCACGCCTGCTCTCGACCTGGCCGGCCTGAAGCTCGCAGACGTCAAGAAGGACGGCGGCAACGTCGTGCTCAGCTTCACCGAGTCGAAGTTCGTCAAGCAGGGCGACGTGCTGCAGACCGCCATCGTTCCCGAGCACATCTGGAAGGGCATCGCAGACCCGACCAAGGATGCGGTCAAGGACGCCGTCGGCACCGGCCCGTACACGATCAAGACCTTCTCGTCGCAGGGCGTCGTGCTGAAGTCCCGCACCGACTACTGGGGCGGCAAGGTCCCCGTCGCCGAGCTGAAGTACCTCGAGTACAACGACAACACCGGCCTCCTCCGCGCACTGCAGAACGGCGAGACCGACTGGGCGCAGATCTTCATCACCGACTACCAGAAGAACTACGTCGACAAGGACAAGAAGCACAACGTGTTCTGGGGTGCGAACATCCTGAGCCCGGACATGATCGTGGTCAACACGACGAAAGCTCCGTTCGACAACGTGGCGTTCCGCAAGGCGGTCAACATGGTCGTCGACCGCACCGCGCACGCCGAGAAGGCGCGCAGCAACGCGGGTCCCGAGCTGAAGAGCGTGACCGGCATCCCGCAGCCGACGGGTGACCAGTACATCGCCCCCGAGTACAAGGACCAGAACTTCAAGATCGACGTCGACGGCGCCAAGAAGGTCCTCACCGACGCCGGTTACACCTGGAAGAGCGGCGCGCTGATCGACCCGTCCGGAAACCCGGTCTCCTTCACCCTGCAGGACCCGCAGGGCTGGAACGACTACGTCACGGGCATCCAGCTGGTGGCGACGCAGGTGAAGAACACGCTCGGCGCAGACGCCAAGGTGGCCACCCCGGACGCGGACACCTGGACCACCAACGTGGCGACGGGCAACTTCGACGCCGTGCTGCACTGGACGGGATCGGGATCGAACCCGTGGCACATCTACGACGACGTGATGAACGGCGCATACCTGGAGCAGGCAGCGGGCGGCAAGGTCGCTGACAACTTCGGCCGTTACAACAACCCGGAGGCGACCGCGCTGCTCAAGGAGTACGCGCAGGCCTCGGACGATGCATCGCGCACCGCAGCCCTCAACAAGATCCAGAAGATCTTCGTCGAGGACGTGCCGGCCATCGCCATCGGAACGCACCCGCAGCTCGGCGAGTACAACACCCGCAAGTTCACCGGGTGGCCGAGCGAGTCCGACCAGTACGCGACGGCAGACCCCACGCAGCCCTGGGCTGTGCAGGTGGTCATGAAGCTGAAGCCGGCTGCCAAGTAGTCCCCAGCGCATCCGGGGCGGACGACGGACTCACCTCCCGAGTCCGCCCCGGATGCTTCGCGGCCAGCAAGAAAGCGACAAGCACATGACAGACAGCCTTCTTTCCGTGCGCGACTTTTCGGTCGTGTACGACGTCGATCCCCCTGTGCGGGCGGTCAAGAACGTCACCATCGACATCAAACGGGGCGAGATCGTCGGCCTCGCCGGGGAGAGCGGGTGCGGGAAGACCACGCTCGCATACGGCGTGCAGCGGCTCCTCCGCCCGCCGGCGGTCATCACCGACGGAAGCGTCGTGTTCCACGACAAGAGCGGCGACGACATCGACATCAACGCCCTCGAGGTGGAGGAGATGCGCCGGTTCCGCTGGGACAAGATCTCGATGGTCTTCCAGGGAGCGATGAACGCCCTCAACCCGGTGGCGACCATCGGCGCCCAGCTCGAGGACGTGTTCATCGTGCACCGGCCGGAACTGAGCCGCGCCGAACGCAAGAAGGCCGTCGTCGAACTGCTGGAAATCGTCAAGGTGGGCGGCCAGCGGATGCGCTCGTACCCGCACGAGCTGTCCGGCGGTATGCGCCAGCGCGTGATGATCGCGATGGCGCTCGCCCTCCGGCCGCAGCTGATGGTGATGGACGAGCCGACGACCGCTCTGGATGTGCTCGTCCAGCGCGAGATCCTGCGCCAGATCTCCCAGCTCAGGCACGAGTTCGGTTTCTCCGTCGTCTTCATCACCCACGACCTCCCCCTCCTGCTGGAGATCAGCGACAGGATCGCGATCATGCGCGAGGGCGAGATCGTCGAGCTCGCGACCGCGGAGCGCATCTGGAACGACCCGCAGCACGAGTACACGAAGAACCTCCTGGCGTCGTTCCCGCGCCTGACCGGCGAGAGAGGAGTGGTCGCGCGATGACGACCCTCGAATTCAGGAACGTCACCAAGGTCTACAACGTCCGCGGTTCCGGACAGCTTAGAGCGCTCGACGACGTGAGCTTCACGCTGTCGTCGCACCAGACCATCGGCCTGGTCGGCCAGTCCGGCAGCGGCAAGTCCACGATCGCCAAGATCCTGACCCAGCTGGAGACCCCGACGAGCGGCGAGGTACTGCTCGACGGCGTCCCGATCCCGCGGAGCGGACGGCGGCTGCGGAGCTACCGCCAGCAGCTGCGGATGGTGTTCCAGGACCCGTTCGCCTCGCTGAACCCGTCCCACTCGATCCGCCACCACATCGAGCGCCCGCTGCGACTCGACAACGTCGTCCCGCGCTCCGAGGTGGACGCGGAGGTGCGGCGGTTGCTGCTCCGCGTGCGCCTGGATGCTGACGCCGTGATCGACCGCCGCCCGCACGAGCTCTCCGGCGGTCAGCGGCAGCGCGTCGCCATCGCCAGGGCGCTGGCATCGCGCCCCGCCCTCCTGGTGGCGGACGAGCCGGTGTCGATGCTCGACGTGTCGATCCGCCTCGGCGTGCTCAACCTCCTCTCCGATCTGCAGAGGGAGGAAGGGCTCGGCGTCCTCTACATCACCCACGACCTGGCCACCGCTCGCCATTTCAGCGACGAGATCATGGTGCTCAACCAGGGCAGGGTCGTCGAACGCGGGACGGCGGACGACGTCATCCTCCGTCCGAGCGACCCGTACACGCGCGAGCTGCGCGCCGCTTCGCCGGACCCGGAGAAGTTCTTCCGGGAACTGTCCGCCCAGAATTCGGGAGGTGCGCGATGAGCGCAGAGACCCAGACCCCCGTCGACAACACACCCGTCGACCCGACCCTCGTCGGCACGACCGCCGCCCGCACGGAGCGCAGCGGTCCGCGCATCCCGTGGCGGTTCATCGGCGGACGGGTGGCGTTCTACCTGTTCACGCTGTGGGCCGCCATCACCGTCAACTTCTTCCTTCCGCGCATGATGAAGGGCGACGCGGTGTCGTCGTTCATGGCGCGCAGCCAGGGGCAGCTGACCCCGGAGGCGGAGAAGGCGCTGCGTGCGATGTTCGGCCTGGACACCTCCGTGCCGCTCTGGCAGCAGTACCTCGACTACTGGAACATGCTGCTGCACGGCAACCTGGGCGTCTCGATCTCCACGGGCATGGCGCCGGTGGGGGATGCGATCGCGTCCGCCCTGCCGTGGACCCTCGGGCTGGTGGGCGTCGCCACGATCATCTCGTTCGTGATCGGCACCAGCCTCGGCGCGGTCATCGGCTGGAAGCGCGGCAGCGGCCTGGATGCGTTCGTGCCTGTCACGACGTTCCTCGGCACCATCCCGTACTTCTGGCTCGGCCTGATCTTCATCGCGATCTTCTCGACGACGCTCGGCTGGTTCCCCGCCGGGCACGCGTACGAGGTCGGTGTCGAACCCGGCTGGAACGCCGAGTTCATCTCGGAGGTGGTCTCGCACGCCGTGCTGCCGGTGGCGACCATCGTGGTCGTCTCGCTCGGCGGCTGGGTGCTCGGGATGCGCAACATGATGCTCACCGTGCTCGACGAGGACTACATCACGGTCGCGCAGGCCAAGGGCATGCCGAACCGCCGCGTGCTCTGGCGCTACGCCGCCCGGAACGCCGTGCTGCCGCAGATCCAGAGCTTCGCCCTCGCGCTCGGCTTCATCGTGGGCGGCACGCTCGTGATGGAGATGGTGTTCTCGTATCCCGGCATCGGGCTGCTGCTGCTCAACGCGACGAACGCCAAGGACTACGCGCTGATGCAGGGCATCTTCCTCGTCCTGGTGCTGGCGGTGCTGGTCGCGAACATCATCGCGGACATCGCATACGCCATCCTCGACCCGCGCACACGTCAGACGGAGGCCTGATCATGACCACCCCCGCAGAGAGAACATCCACGCTCGCGCAGCCGGTCGGCGTCGGAGCCCCGGAGACGGCGGCCGTCCTGGCCGGTCGTCCGCAGCAGGGCAGCGAGAGTCCGGAGAAGAAGACCTTCTGGTCGCAGCTCAAGCTGTCGCTGGCGATGTTCAGCAACCCGAAGTCCGCCACCGGGCTCATCATCCTCGGTGTGTTCGTGCTGGTCGCGATCTTCGCCCCGTTGATCGCCCCGTACGACCCCCAGGCGCAGAACCTGAGCGCGACGCTTCAGCCGCCGTCGTTCCAGCACCTCCTCGGCACGACCCACATCGGCCAGGATGTGTTCAGCCAGCTCGTCTACGGCACCCGCGGCGTGCTCGTCGTCGGGTTCCTGGCCACGATCATGGCCACGATCGTCGCGATCGCGGTCGGCGTGACCGCCGGATACCTGCGCGGCTGGAAGAGCGAGGCGCTGTCCGCGCTGTCGAACGTGTTCCTCGTCATCCCCGGGCTCCCGCTGATGATCATCATCGCATCGCAGTTCCAGGATCCGCCGCTCGTCGTCATCGCCGCGGTGCTCGGTCTCACCGGATGGGCGTGGGGAGCGCGCGTACTGCGTGCGCAGACCATGTCGCTGAGGAACCGCGACTTCATCCAGGCGGCGCGGGCGAACGGCGAACCGCTGCACCGCATCATCCTGGTGGAGATGCTGCCGAACCTGCTGGCGCTCATCGCGTCCAGCTTCGTCGGCACGATGACCGCGGCGGTGCTCGGCCTGACGACGCTCGCGTTCATCGGCGTCATCCCCGTGTCGAACCTCAACTGGGGCACCATCCTGTTCTGGGCGCAGCAGAACAACGCCTTCCCCGACTACTGGTGGTGGTACGTCCCCGCCGGTCTGTGCATCGCCATCCTCGGGGTGGCACTCTCTCTCGTCAACTTCGGCATCGACGAGTACGTCAACCCCCGGCTGCGCTCGGCCGGTGAGCGCGCTCGCGCCATGAAGCGGAAAGGTCTGAACATCAACGCCACCGTCACGGAGGTCCGCACCTCGCGGGGAACCACCTCGCCAGGAACCACCTCGGAAGGCACTGCCGAATGACATCGACCCTGCCGGCAACAGAGGCACGGCCCTCCGGTTTCGTCCCGTACCGGGATCCATCGTTCACGACGGCGGAGCGGGTCGACGACCTGCTCAGCCGGATGACGGTGGAGGAGAAGATCGGGCAGATGCTGCAACTGGATGCGCGCGACGACCTGCAGGATCACATCCTGCGACGCCGCGCCGGCTCCATCCTGCACACGTCGCCGGAACGCATCCTGGAGGCGAACAGGCTGACGGCGGAGACGCGGCTGCAGATCCCGCTCCTGGTCGGGGAGGACTGCATCCACGGCCACTCGTTCTGGCCGGGCGCGACGATCTACCCGACCCAGCTCGGCATGGCAGCGTCGTGGGACGCCGACCTGATCGAACGCGTGGCCAGGGCCACGGCGGAGGAGGTGGCGGCGACCGGTGTGCACTGGACCTTCTCTCCCGTGCTGTGCATCGCCCGCGACCTCCGCTGGGGGCGCATCAGCGAGACGTTCGGCGAGGACCCGTACCTGATCGGTGAGCTGGCGAGCGCGATGGTCCGCGGCTACCAGGGCGACGGCCTCGACGACCCGACGGCGATCCTCGCGACGGCGAAGCACTTCGCCGGATACTCCGAGACGCAGGGCGGCCGCGACGCGAGCGAGGCGGACATCTCGCGGCGCAAGCTGCGCAGCTGGTTCCTTCCGCCGTTCGAGCGCGTGGCCCGCGAGGGCTGCCGCACCTTCATGCTCGGCTACCAGAGCACGGACGGCGTGCCGATCACGGTGAACGACTGGCTGCTCAGCGAGGTGCTCCGCGGCGAGTGGGGCTACACCGGAACGCTCATCACCGACTGGGACAACGTCGGCCGCATGGTCTGGGAGCAGAAGGTGCAGCCCGACTACGCGCACGCGGCGGCCGCCGCGGTGAAGGCCGGCAACGACATGATCATGACGACGCCGCTGTTCTACGAGGGCGCCCTCGAAGCCGTAGCGGCGGGGCTGCTCGCCGAGGACGACTTCGACGACGCCGTCGCGCGCATCCTGACCATCAAGTTCGATCTCGGACTCTTCGAGAACCCGCGCCTGCCGCAGGCCGAGCTCGACGCGGTGGTCGGCAGCGCAGAGCACGCCGACCTCAACCTCGAGGTCGCTCGCCGCTCCATCGTGCTGCTGGAGAACGACGGCACCCTTCCGCTGGCGTCGTCTCCGTCGTCTCCGCTCCGCGTCGCTCTCGTCGGACCGCTCGCCGACGATGCCCAGACGCAGCTCGGCGACTGGGCGGGAGGCTCCGGCCAGGCCGGCTGGCTCGACGGCCAGCCGCGCGAGATGATCACCACCGTGCTCGACGGGCTGAGCGCGATCGACGGCTGGACTGTCGAGCACGCCCGCGGGGCGGACATCCTGACCCTCGCGCCCGACCCGCTCGGCGCGACGTTCCCGGACGGGCAGCCCAGGCCGCCGCTGGTCGTTCCGTCGCAGCCGGACCTGCGGATGCTCGACGAGGCGGTCGCCGCCGCCGAGGCATCCGACGTGGTCGTCGCGGTCGTCGGCGACCGCATCGAACTCGTCGGCGAGGGCCGCTCGACGGCCACGCTGGAGCTGATCGGCGGCCAGAATGCCCTGCTCGACGCCATGATCGCGACGGGGAAGCCGGTGGTCGTGGTGCTCCTCGCCTCGAAGCCGCTCGTGCTTCCTCCGTCGGTCGCGCAGGCCGCGGCCGTGCTCTGGGCGGCCAACCCGGGGATGCTGGGCGGCCAGGCCATCGCCGAGATCATCGCGGGACAGGTGGAGCCGTCGGGCCGCCTCCCGATCTCCTTCGCCAGGCACGTCGGCCAGCAGCCCACGTACTACAACCAGCTCCGCGGCCAGCACGGCGACCGCTACGCCGACCTCACGCAGGCGCCGGCCTGGGTGTTCGGCGAAGGTCGCTCGTACACGACGGTCGAGTACACGGACCTCACGGTCGCGCGCACGGAGGTCGGCCTCCAGGACGACATCGTCGCGGAGGTGACGGTGAGCAACACCGGGCAACGCCCCGTCCGCGAGACCGTGCAGCTGTACGTGCGCGACCTCGTCACGAGCGTGAGCTGGGCGGACAAGGAGCTGAAGGCATACCGGCACGTCGACCTCGCGCCGGGCGAGTCCGCGCGGGTAGGCATCCGGCTGCCCGTCGCCGAGTGCACGATCGTGGATGCTGCGGGGCTGCGCCGCGTGGAGCCCGGCGCGTTCGAGGTGCTCGTCGGCCCGTCGTCGCGGAACTCCGACCTGCTGGCCGCGGGGTTCGAGGTGCGCTGACGGCTACGTCGACGACTCAGGAGGGTCGTGGGCGGTCGACCAGCGTTCCTCGATCCTGGCGTACTTCCAGACGGCGACCGCCACGATCCAGGTGACGGCGAAGACGAGGACGATCGCGTAGCCGACGTTGTTCAGGTCGACGTGCCCGATGGTCGCGAGAGGGCCGGAGGTGATGCCGGCCTTCTCGACCAGGATGGAGACCAGCTCGATCGTGCCGATGACGAGGGCGACGCCGACGGACAGCGCCGTGATGACGAGGTTGTAGTAGACCTTCCTGATCGGGCGGGCGAAGGCCCAGCCGTACGCGAAGTTCATGAAGCAGCCGTCGATCGAGTCCAGCAGGCTCATCCCGGCGGCGAAGAGCACGGGCAGGGTCAGGATCGCGTACCAGGGCAGGGCGAACGCGGCGGCGCCGCTGGCGAGGACGAGCAGGCTCACCTCGGTGGCGGTGTCGAAGCCCAGGCCGAACAGGAGCCCGACGACGTACATCTGCCACGGCTTCGTGATGAACCGGGTCGCGCGGCCGAAGAAGCGGTTCAGCACGCCGCGGTTGTTCAGCTGCTCGTCGAAGGCGGCGTCGTCGTGCTCTCCGTGCCGGATGCGCCGGAAGGCCTTGACGATGCCGGCCAGCACGACCAGGTTCAGGATCCCGATGATCCAGAGGAATCCTCCAGAGACGCTGGTGCCGATCAGCCCGAGCACGCTGTGCAGTGGGGACGCGTCTGCGCCCACGTCCCCAGCGACGGCTCTGATGCCGGCGGCGAGCAGCAGACACAGCCCGAACACGATGCTGGAGTGGCCGAGCGAGAACCAGAACCCGACGGACAGCGGCCGGTCGCCCGTGCGCATCAGTTTGCGGGTGGTGTTGTCGATCGCGGCGATGTGGTCGGCGTCGAACGCGTGGCGCAGCCCGAGGACGTACGCGGTGACGCCGAGCCCTGTACCGAAGACCTGGCTGGAGCCGAGCGGCAGGTTCTGCGGCGCGACCGCCCAGGTGAGCGCGCACCATCCGGCCACGTGCAGGGCGATGACCACCCCGGCCATGCCGGCGACCGATACCCACTCGCGGGCGGTGAGGGCGTGCCCGATCCTGCCCAGACGGGAGGTTCCGGATGCGCGGAGCAGCATGCGCTCTGCCGGCTCAGACGACGTCGAAGTAGACGACCTCGATGGCGTTGTTGCCGTAGCCGAGTCTGTTCCAGGGCGGGACCTCCGGCTGGACGTTGCCCGCGGCATCCGTCGCCCTGACCCGCACGGTGTGGCGTCCGATGGCGTCCGCGTCCCACTCGAACGACCAGTCCTGCCAGTGGTACGGGCCGGTCGGGGGACGGAGCTCGGCCGGGTACCACTCTCCCGCGCCGGTGAGGCTGACATCGACCCGCGTCACGGGTCCCGTGCCCGACCACGCCTTGCCGCGCACGGTGCACCGGCCGGAGACGATGGTCGACTCGGCGGCAGGCTCGGTGATGCGGGCGCGGACGTGCATGAGATCGACCGGCTCGTGCGGGCGGTCCGCCCACTCGTAGATGTAGTGACCGGTCTGGAACTCGCCCGTGTACGCCTCGGTCAGCACGTCGATCCGCTGCAGCCACTTCACCGACGCGACGGCGTACCAGTGCGGCACGATCAAGCGGAACGGTGCGCCGTGGTCCCTGTTCAGCGGCTCTCCGTTCATCGCGTACGCGATCAGGATCTCCGCGGCGGGGTCGGCGACGGTCGCCAGCGGCAGCGCGCGCACGAACCTCAGGTCGCTCCTGTCGATGTCGGCGAGCACCGGGGTCAGGTGGTATGCGCCGTGGTCCGCTCCCGAGAAGCGCACGTCGACGCCGTCGGCGGCAGGGACGGCACGCGCGAGCACCTCGTGCAGGAACACGCCTGTCCAGCGGGCGGTCGACACGGCGTAGTCCCCCCACGGCTCACCGCTCGGCAGCGGGCGCATCGCGAGCCGCCCGTTTCCCGCGCACTCCAGCGTGACCGCGCGCTCGACGGACGGCATCGCCAGCAGGTCGTCGATGGTCAGCGTCAGTGGATGCGCGACCGCTCCGCCGATCTCGAGCCTTCCGTCGTGGTCGGGCAGCGGGAAGTTGCTCCTGACGTAGTGGAGCGCGGTCGGTGTGATCTCGTCGGCCAGCGCTGCCGCGGGCGCCTCCGCGTTGTACGGAGCCGGGTTGATCATCTGCAGCGCCGCGCGCGAGACCTGGAGTTCGTCGGTGTGGTCCATGACTGCTCCTCTTCCTCTTTCCTGATCAGAAGTCGGCGTCGCGGAAGGCGGGGTCGCGGTCGTCGTTGAAGGCGCCGATGCCTTCGACACGGTCGGGATGCACCGCGGAGCGCCAGTGCGCGTCCATCATGATCGCGATCGCCTGCTCCACCGGCTGGCCCTGCCCGAGCTGCACGGCGCGCTTGACGGCCTGCACGGCTGTCGGCGAATTGCCCGCGATCTTCCTCGCGATGCGCTGGGCGGCCTCCGCCAGGTCGTGCGGCGCGTGGAGTTCGTTGACCATCCCGAGGCGGTGCGCCTCCGACGCCGTGATCGGATCGCCGGTCATCAGCATCTGCATCGCGCGGCCGGGTCCGAGCAGCCGGGGGAGGAACACGGGGGAGCCGCCACCCGCCGCGAGGCCGAGCATCGCCTCCGGTTGGCCGAACGTCGCGTTCTCGGAGGCGATGATGAAGTCGCAGCTCTGCGCGAGTTCGCACCCTCCGCCGTATGCGATGCCGTTGACGGCCGCGAAGATCGGTTTGCGCAGCTGACGCACGGTGTAGAGGGTGCGGTCGAAGGCCTGCCGCTGCCGCAGCCAGTCCTCCTTCGTCATGCTCTTGCGCTGGCGCAGGTCGCTGCCGACGGAGAACGCCCTGTCGCCGGCGCCGGTGAGGATGACGACGCGGATCCCGGTGCTGACCGCGATGGTCTCGACGGCCTCGGTGAGCCTCGCGCCCATCTCGGTCGTGATCGCGTTGTCGGCGTGCGGCCGGTTGAGCGTGACGATCGCGATCCGGCCATCGTCGAGATGGTCGACGAGCACGGAGGATTCCGGCTCGGTCGCGTCGGCAGCCGGTGGTGCGAAGTCGAGAGCGCTCCAGCGGTCGGTGCCCCGCGATGCTGTGCCCGAAGACGTCGGTCCCATGTCCTGTTCCTCTCCGTCGTGGCCGCTCACGGCAGCTCCGCCAGCCAGCGCATCGCCGACAGGCTCGGGGCGAAGCAGTACTCGCCCCCGCGCGTGACCACGAACGGCGGCACGTCGGTCAGCCTGCGCCGGATCGGCCGCTGCGGGATGGTGAAACTGTTCGGCTCTCCGCTGCCCCCGCCGACGAGCGGGTCGGCTTCGCGCGGGGCGCCGATGAAGATCCCGTCATTGAGCCACTGGGTCTTGACGAACTCGAACTGCCGTTTGATGTGGGCTCCCGCGAACACGAAGACGATGCCGCGGTCGACCCCGTCGTCGTCCAGGATGCCGTCGGGGAGCATCGGGCCGTAGCTGGTGCCTCGCCGGATCATCCGGTGCAGGCGCACGTCGACGCTGCCGTCGCCGTCGAGCGCATCGCGCGGGTTCGCGCGTCTCGCGTGCGCGCCGACGGGGCACTTGAAGCCGCGAGGGTCGTCGCCGTAGAGGAACGCGTTGTTCCTGTGCGGGTCGCTGCCCAGCTCGGGGTCGTCGCGGTCCGGGGAGAGGCCGAGTGGGGCGCCGCCCTGCCAGCGCCCCACCATCTTCGCGCCGAGCAGCGCCTCCTCGTTGCGATTCGCGGCCCTCTCGCGGAGGTAGCGCCGGTAGGCGGCGACCTTCGTGTGCAGCTTGCGGAAGACCACGTACGTGCCGTTCCGCCCCAGGATGTCCGGGGCCGGCATCGGCGGCAGCTCGCCGGTCTCGTCCGGATAGCCCAGGATGATCTCTCCCGCCCGGAGCGGCGCCTCGTGCGGGTTCGACGGCGGCCTCCCGCTGCCATCGACGGACGGCTGGCCGATGCCGTCCTTGAAGCCGAACGAGGTGCGCCCGGTCGGAAGCTGGTAGCAGTCCTGACGCCAGACCACCGCGATGCCCGGCAGCTCCTCCTGCGCGCTGCGTGCCCGGTCGACCACGGCCCGGAGGTGTTCGGCGTCGGGCGCGAGCACCGCGATGGCGACGTGGACCTGGTCGGTGCCGAGCGGCTTCTCCCAGTGCTCCGGCGCGCTCTCCCCGGTATCGCCCAGGTGTTCGGCGCGGGCGGCCATCCCCTCGCGGAACTCGGGGGAGAAGCTGTCCAACGACTCCTGCGGCACCCCGAGAGCTCGCAGCCCGTGGTACGTGAAGGCCACCGTGACCCACGCGCCCAAGGCGGGTTCCGCCGCCTGCGCGCCCGTGTCGACGATGGTCAGCAGCCGCCGGACCAGCTCGCGCCCGTCCGCCCTGTCGTCGATGCGCAGCATCAGATACGTGCCGACGTACGGGGACGGCCGCTCGTGCAGCGCGCCGCTCTGGATGTCGTCGAGTTCGAGCGCGACCCCCTCTGCCGTCGACATGGTCAGTGGTGTTCCGGCTTCTCGGGAGGGTGGGGATTCGGGGGAGACAGGTAGGGGAACATCCGGGAGGCCGGGCGGGAGGACGCGTCGACCCCGTCGCTGATGACGGGACCGTTGCCCGCGTTGATCAGGGTCGTGAAGAACACATCCATCACGTCGTCGTTGATCGTCCGCCCTCCGCAGGTCTCGTGCGTCCTGCCCTGCCGGGAGGCGAGTTCGATCTCGAGGAAGGAGCCCTTCTCCTGGTACGGCTTCGTGACGTCGACCACCAGGTAGTCGGCGAGCACCAGCTCGGTCAGTGGATGCGCACCCCCGTCGGCCGGCCAGTCGGTCCGCCCGTCGAGGCCGTCCCAGAAGGCGAGGTTGGCGTTGAGCCGCGCCCGGTATGCGCCCTCGTAGCCGTGCTGGATGTGAAAGGCGTCCTCCATGTTGAACAGGTCCCGGATCTCCAGGTCTCTGTTGACAGGGTCGAACTGCTTCGGGCCGAGGATCAGGTTCTTCACCTCCGGTCGGCCGACGCGCTCGATCCGGACGTTGAAGGTGCCGCGGGTCAGCGTCTCGGCGACCACGGCCACCAGGCTCGCGCCTCCGAGCAGCGCCGTGTCGATCTCCAGGACGAGACCCAGGATGTTCTTGCCGTCCATGTAGATGGCGCCGAGTTCCGAGAACGCGAGGTGGCCGCTCGCCACCGTCTTCAGTGCGGCAGGCGCATCCAGGATGAACGGATCCCAGCGGGCCCCGGCGAACACACGCACGCCGTGGCCGGAACCGCCGCGCTCGTCGTTGACCAGCAACGCGACGGTGTCGCCCGACGGCGTCGTGCAGGTCCCCTCCTGCTCGAAGCTCCCGTCCTCCGCCCTGACGGGCGCGGAGAACACGCAGTCGAACACGAACTCCTCCGCGCCCTTCTCCGGACCGGCGGAGAAGGGCGCGCCGTCGCCGGCCGGGTTCGGCGTCAGCGGGCGCAGCCTGAACCGGTAGATCAGGCCCTCGGAGAAGGCGTTGCCGACCTGCGCGAACGGCAGTGTGTTCATCACGAGCACCAGCCGGTCCGCCCGCTCGGGGCTCGGGAACGCGAACACGTCCGTGATGTCGGCGATCGCGTTGGCCAGAGCCCGCGGGCCGGAGATGTGATCCGACATCCCCGTCAGTCCCCCGCTTCGTCGAGCAGGGGCGCCAGCGCGGGATGCTGCAGGGCCGCCGCAGCATCCGGATGGTCAAGCACCCGCTGGAACGCCGCATTCACGCGCTGTGCCTTGCGGATCTCTTTGACGGTGCCCGGATAGTTGCGGGCGTACGCGGCTGCGCTCACCTGCGCGCCCAGGATGAACGCCTTCTCCGCCGCGAGGTCGGGCAGCCCCTCGTAGCCTTCGGTGTGCTGGAAGATCACGTCGAAGAGCGCGAGCGTCGGTCCGGACGAGAAAAAGTCCTCCATGTACGCATCCCACGGCCCGTCGAAGCTCGTGATGAACGCGAGCCTGGTGTCGTCGTCGAACAACACGAAGCGCGCCTCGTGGATCGTCGTGATCGCCATCCCGTAATCCCCCGGCCGGTATCCGGGCGTCTGCTGCAGAGCGTCCAGCGCAGACCGCAGCGAATCGCCGGCCCCCGGCTTGACCCGGAAGAACAGACTGAACTCGCTCGTCGGGCCCACGGCGACGCCGTGGCCGGACGTGTGTGGTGTCGCTTCCGCCATCCGCTGCTCCCTCGCTCCTCCCTCCCAGCGTGGCAAGCCGGTGCGGCGACCACGTCACCCTGATGGGGTGACATCACGGGCGACGGCGGCGTCCGGCTCCGCCCGCGTCCGGTGGCCCAGCTGGGCGTACCCTCGGGAAGATGAGGGGTGCGACTCGGGCTCACGGTGCGCGGCGCATCGTGGTCGCGTGCGGCGCGTCGGTGCTCGCCGTCGTCGCGGTGATCGTCGCCCCGGCGGGCGGCCAGCAGTCGAGTTCGCTGGTCCTGCACCAGCTTGCCTCGCTCGAGGGCAGCGCGGTGGACGCCGTCATCTCCGAGCATCCCGACCAGATCCTCGAGCTGCTGAACTCGCTGCCCCGGCAGGCGGCACGGGAGTGGCCTGCGTTGCCGGCGGCAGCGCGCAGCCGGCTGGAGCGCGACCTGCCCAGCCTGGTCGGAAACCTGGACGGCGTCTCGTACACGGTCCGCGATCGGGCAAACCGGCGTGCGCTGACCGAGCAGCTGGCCGCGGCCAGGGCTGCCGTCCGGACGCACCCGTCCGGGCAGGCGGGGCTGCTGAGCCTGGCGGCGTACACGGCGATCTCCGCTGCGCTGCACGCGAAGACCCACCCGTCGCGGCATCTGATCGAATTCGTTCCCGGCGTGCGCCCGACCGCGGCCATCGCGGTGGGGAACCCGGAGACGGCGTCGATGGTCACCTGGGCCGTTCCCGGCATGGGCACGTACGCCACCGACATGCAGCTGTGGGCGCTGGCCGCGCAGAACCTGTGGGGTTCGCAACGGGATGCTGCTGCTCCGGCCGATCACGCGGTCATCGCCTGGATGGGGTACGTCGTGCCGCCGGTCGGCATCGACGCAGCACTGGGCGAGTACGCGACGCGAGGGGCTCCGGAGCTCACCGAGGCGATCCAGGGTCTGACCGCCTCCCGTTCCCACGATGCGCCCACCCTGAACGTGGTGGCGCACTCCTACGGCACGACGATGGCAGCGGACGCCCTGGCAGACACACCGCTCGGAGTGAGCACCTTCGTGATGCTCGGATCCGCCGGGGTCGAGGAGCGCATCCCCACCGCAGCCTCCCTGCACGCGGGAGCGGTGTTCGCCGGAGAGGCGGCAGCAGACGCGGAGGCCGGGCTCGGCAGGGCGAGCCGCTCCGACCCTCGCTCGCCGGGGTTCGGCGCCCACGTGCTCCCCGTCGACGGCGACCGGGCGGCCGGGCTGGCTGCCGTCACCGGCCATGCGCCGATCCTGCACTCCGCGTACAACGACGACATCCGGTCCGCCGTGTGGACGGCGATCCCCGCCCCGCAGGACAGGCGGAAGGCGTTCCTGGCGCACCTGGCCGAGCACGGCTACCTCGACGTGGGAACGCAGTCCCTCCGCGAGGTCGGCGTGGTCACCGCGGTCGCTCGTGCGCCGGTCCCTGCCCCCGGCGGTACTCTCGCAGGGTGGGAAGGACCACCATGACGTTCACCGCACTGCACGACCAGGACATTCCGCTGCTGCTGCCGAACGCGTGGGACGTCGGCTCCGCGCTCGCCTTCGTCGCTGCGGGCTTCCCCGCGGTGGGCACGACGAGTTTCGGGGTCAACGCATCCACGGGCCGGCCGGACGCCGGGGGCGCCAGCAGGGATGCGACCGTCGCGCTGGTCGGGATGCTCACCGCCCTGCCCGTGCACATCTCCGCGGACATCGAGGACGGCTACAGCGACGACCCGGCCGAGGTGGCCGACTTCGTGGCGGGGCTCGGCGTCGCCGGCGTGAACCTCGAGGACTCGGCGGACGGGCGGCTCGTCGACCCCGGTATTCCCGCGGCGAAGATCGCGGCGATCCGGCGCGCGGCCCCCGACGTGTTCGTCAACGCCAGGATCGACTCGTACTGGTTCCACGAAGACGACACGGTCGCCGCCGTCGTCGAGCGGGCGAAGACGTACGCCGACGCGGGCGCCAACGGGATCTTCGTGCCAGGCGCCTCCGACCCGGCGACCGTCGAACAGCTGGGCGCCGCCATCCCCCTCCCGCTCAACGTGCTCGTCACGCCGGGCCTGTCGCTGGCCAGACTCGGGGAGCTCGGCGTGCGGAGGGTGAGCACGGGGTCGCTGCCGTACCGCGTGGCGATCGACGCGGCCGTGGAGGTCGCTGCGGCCGTCAGGGACGGGCGTGCGGTGCCGTCGGCGACGTCGTACGCGGAATCGCAGCAGCGGCTGCTGGACTTCGCGGCGCTGCGGAGAGGGTGAACGGGAGCTTCCTTCTTGGCCCGGTGGACTACCCGCGGGCGGCGGGCACCAGCCGCCCGTTCTCCCGGCGCGGGAGGTGCAGCGGGTTCGCGTCTTGCAGCTCGGCCGGCAGCACGCTCTCCGGGGCGTTCTGGTAGGCGACCGGAGTGAGGAAGCGGCGGAGCGAACTGGCGCCGACCGAGCTGTGCAACGAGCCGGTCGTGGCCGGCCACGCTCCGCCGTGGTGCTGGGCCCATCCCGTCGCGACGCCGGTTGGCCAGCCGTCGAAGACCAGCCTTCCGCACCGGGGCGACAGGATCGCGGCGAGCCAGGTCACGTCCTCGTCCGGCGCCGAGCGGATGGTCGCCGTCAGCGAGGCGGGAAGGTGGCCGAGCGCGGGCAGCAGGTCGTCGTCGGCGGTGTACTCGACCACGACGGTCAGGGGGCCGAAGCACTCGGCGAGCAGCGCATCCGGGTCGGCGAGGAATGCCGCGATGTCCGCGGTCACCACAGCGGGGCGCGCGTCCGCGTGTCCTGGGCCGCGCGAGACCGCGAGGTCGTCGCGCCGGGTGAGCACCGCCACCCGCTGCTCGAACGCGCTCGTCATGCCGTCGGTGAGCAGCGGATGCGCGGGAGCAGACGCGAGTTCGCCCGCCACCGCGGCGGCGAAGCCGTGCCCGGCCGGAGCGAACACCAGGCCGGGCTTGGTGCAGAACTGCCCGGCATCCCTGGTCACCACCTCCACCAGCCCGGCGGCGAGGGAGGCGGCGTCGGCGCTCGCCGCGGCGGCGGTGATGACGACCGGGTTGATGCTGCCCAGTTCGCCGTAGAACGGGATGGGCTGCTGACGCGACGCCGCCACCTCGAAGAGGGCTCTGCCCCCGCGCTCGGAACCGGTGAACGCCACCGCCGTGACGAGCGGGTGCCGCACGAGTTCGACACCCGCGTCCATGCCCTCCACCAGCGTGATGGCATCGGGGTGGATGCCCGCGGCGGCCAGCGCATCCCTGGCCAGCTCCGCCGTGCGGCGGGAGAGCAGCGGGTGCCCCGGATGCGCTTTGACCACCACGGGGCAGCCCGCCGCGATCGCGGAGGCCGTGTCGTTCCCGAGCACCGAGAACGCGAACGGGAAGTTGGAGGCGGTGAACACGGCCACGACGCCGAGCGGACGCAGCATGCGCCGCAGGTCGGGGCGCGGAGGAACCGTGGACGGGTCGGCGCGGTCGACCGCCGCTTCGAGGTAGCCGCCCTCCTCGATCACCTCGGCGAAGAAGCGCAACTGGTTGGCGGTACGCGTGACCTCGCCGGAGAGGCGGGAGGGCGTCAGGTGCGTCTCGGCCGCGGCGATGGCGACGAGTTCGGCGCTCGCGCGCTCCAGCGCAGCGGCCAAGGCGACGAGGGCGGCGGCGCGCTCCGAGCGGGTGGTGGCGGTGAAGCCGGACGCGGCCGCGGCGGCGACCGCCTCCTCCACGGGGGTCGGTCCTGGCATCAGAACGCCGAGAGCCCGGTGAGCGAGCGGCCGATGACGAGCGTGTGGATGTCGTCGGTGCCCTCGTACGTCCTGACCGACTCCAGGTTGGCCATGTGGCGCATCACCGGGAACGCGCTCGTCACGCCGTCACCGCCGAGGATCGTGCGGGCGCTGTGCGCGATGGTCAGCGCCTCGCGCACGTTGTTCAGCTTGCCGACGCTGATCTGCACGGGCGTGATGGCTCCCCGCTCCTCCAGGCGACCCAGGTGCAGGGCGAGCAGCATGCCCTTCTCGTACTCGACCAGCATGTCGGCGAGACGCTGCTGGATGAGCTGCTTCGAGCCGATCGGGGAGCCGAACACCTCGCGAGACGTCGCGCGCTCGACGGCCACCTCGATGCAGCTGCGGGCGGCGCCCATCGCGCCCCAGACGATTCCGAAGCGCGCCTCGTTGAGGCAGGTGAACGGTGCGGACAGCCCGACGGCATCCGGAAGCTGGGCGGAGGCGGGGACGCGGCAGGCGTCGAGGTCGATCTCGTACTGCACCGAGGTGCGCATCGAGAGCTTGTCGGCGATGATCGTGGCGGTGAAGCCGGGCGAGGCGGTGTCGACGACGAAGCCCCGGATGCCGTCGTCGGTGCGCGCCCACACCACGGCGACGTCGGCGACGCCCGCCAGTCCGATCCAGCGTTTGCGGCCGCTGATCAGCCAGTCGTCGCCGTCCCTCGTGGCTGTGGTGGTCATCGCGGCGGGGTCGCTTCCGCCCTGCGGCTCGGTCAGCGCGAAGCATCCGATCACCTCGCCGCGGGCCATCGCGGGGAGGAGTGCCTTCTGATCGGACGAGCCGAACCGCGAGATGGCGGTCATGGCGAGCGAACCCTGCACGGACACGAACGTGCGCCACCCGCTGTCGACGGCCTCCAGCTCGTGGCAGACCAGGCCGTAGCCGACGGCTCCGGCCCCGGCGCAGCCATCGTCGGGGAGGTGCATGCCGAGGAACCCGGCGGCCCCGAACTCGGCGATGAGTTCGCGGCGGAAGTGCCGGTTCTCGAAGTCCTCGTCGACCACGGGGAGCAGGCGCTCGCGGGCGAAGGTGCGCGCTCGCTCCTGCCAGTCGAGCTCCTCGGCGGTGAGCAGCGGTGCGAGGTCGAAGGTGTCGGAGAGTGCTGTCATCGGGGTTCCTGTCGGTGGGTGCCGGGGTCGTGGGCGGGTTCGTCATCGGGGGTGGAGGGGAGCCAGTCGGCATCGTCGTGCTGGCCGAGCGCGGGGGCGGCGCGGCCGAGCCGAGGGGGCGAACCGGCCAGGTGGATGGGGTTGGCCGGCTGGCGGCCGGCGACCTCGCCCCGGTCGTCGACCAGCTGCTGCACCGGATGCGCGCCGAGGCTCTCCGCGAGCGCCACGGCCTCGCTGATCGTGTTCACCAGCCCGGCCGGCACATCCCGGGCGTCGAGGCGCTGTTTCCAGTGAGCGGCCGGAGCGGTGCGGAGGACGGACTCGAGTTCGTGGCGGAGCGCATCCCGGTGGCTGACGCGCTGCGCGTTGCTGCGGAAACGCTCGTCGGCGGCGAGGTCGGGGCGGCCCAGCTCGTCGGAGAGGGCGGCGAACTGGCGGTCGTTGCCGACCGCGATGACGAGCTCGCGGTCCTGGCAGTCGAACAGCTCGTACGGGGCGATGCTCGGGTGCGCGTTGCCGAGGCGTCCTGGGTCGATGCCGGTGGCGAGCGCGCTCGACGCCTGGTTGGTGAGGGCGGCGAGCAGGGTGCTGAGGAGGTCGACGTCGAGATGGTCGCCGAGCCCGGTCGTCTCGCGGGCGCGGAGGGCGAGCAGGATGCCGGAGAAGGCGTTGAGTCCGGTGAGCACGTCGACGAGGGCGACGCCCGCCTTGGTCGGAGGTCCGTCTGCCGCGCCGGTCACGCTCATCAGGCCGCCGACCGCCTGCACGAGCAGGTCGTAGCCGGGAAGGTCGCTTCCCGGGCCGAAGCCGGTGATCGAGCAGTAGACGACTCCCGGATTGGCCGCGCGGACGGCGGCGTCGCCGAGGCCGAACCGCTCCATCGTCCCCGGGAGGAAGTTCTCGATCACCACATCGGCGGTGTGCGCGAGGCGGCGGGCGGTGGCGAGGCCCTGCGGCGTGCGCAGGTCGCAGACGACGGAGCGCTTGGAGCGGTTCACGCCGGAGAAGTACGTGGAGTCGCCGTGCTCGTCGGCAGGGGGAAGCCAGCGGCGGGTGTCGTCGCCGAGCGGGCTCTCGATCTTGACCACGTCCGCGCCGAAGTCGGCCAGCATCATGGTGGCGTACGGGCCGGCCAGGATGCGCGTGAAGTCGGCGACCCGGATGCCCGCGAGCGGTGTCCCGGGGAGTGGCGCCCCGGCGAGTGGCATCGGCGGCTCGTGGTGCGTCATGCGTGCATCCAATCAGACATCCTTGTCTTGTTGCAACGTGGAAATATTTGTGGAGCCGATCAGCCGACCGCGGTGGACTCCCTGCGCACGAGGCTGTACGGCGCGTGGTCGGTGCGCGGCTCGGCCTCCGGCTCGTCGAGGCGCCGCAGCATCGCGACGATCGCCAGCCGGGCGATCTCGTGCAGGTCGGGGGAGATGGTGGTCAGCGACGGCGCGGAGAACGCGGCCTCCGCGGTGTTGTCCCAGCCGACCACCGCGATGTCGCCCGGCACGGAGATGCCTGCCTCGCGGAACGCCCGTAGCGCACCGATGGCGAGGAGGTCGTTGGCGCACACCAGCCCGTCCAGGCCGCCGAGGGGATTGGATGCGCCGGGTGCGCCGCCCGCGCCTCCTGCGCCGCCAGCCCTGGATGCGCCACCCGCGCCACCTGCACCCAGCCGCTCGATCAGCTCCTTCGTGCGCTCGTAGCCTTCCTCGCGCGAGTAGTCGCCGTCCGGGCTCGACTGGTCCCAGCGCGACACGGTGACGATGTGCGCCGGGTCTGCGGTGAGCCCCGCTTCGTCGAGGGCTTTCTGGAAGCCCCGGATGCGGAGGTCGGCCGGGGCTGCGCCGATCGTTCCGACCTTCACGTTCCCGAGGAAGCCGAGGGTGCGCCTGCCGCTCTCGATGAGGCACATCGTCGCGTCGTAGCTGGAGCGGACGTTGTCGACGACGACGCTGTCGATCCTCTCGCTGCGGAAGCGCTCGCCGAGCAGGACCAGCGGGGTCGAGCCGCGTTCCGCCTCGAAGCGTTCGAGGTCGATCGAGAGCGGGCTGAACAGGATCCCGTCGGTGAGGATCGTGCGGAATCCGGCCGCCACGCGCAGCTCCCGCTCGAGCAGGCCCCTGGTCTCGTCGATCACCACGTCGTAGCCGAACCGTTCCGCCTCGGTGACGACGGCGTGGGCGAGCTGGGCGAAGTACGGGTGGGAGACGAACGGCACGGACAGGGTGAGCAGGTTGCTCCGTCCGCTGCGCAGCTGCCTGGCCGCCAGCTGCGGGCGGTAGCCGACCTCGGCGATGGCCGCTTCGACTTTCGTGCGGGTCGCCTCGCTGATGTACTTGTGCCCGTTGACGACGTTCGAGACCGTCCGGTACGAGACGCCGGCGAGCGCGGCCACGTCTTTGATCGTGGGCGCTCCCGATCGTCGGCCCGGGTTCTGCTCGTCCATACTGGTCACGGTCACATCGTAGGGGAGTCGATTGTTGCAACGTTGACACATTTGCATGTTTCCACGTTGCAATATTTTGGAATGTCTGCTTGAGTGTCCCTGCAGAGCAGCTCGCCACACCCCCGGCGCCAGCTCTCCGGCATCCACATTCCGGCCGGAGCACCGTTTCGCACACGACACCGAGGCACCCCCACCTCGAAGCGCCCAGCGGCCACCCGACCACGAACATCCAATCAACGACGAGGAGATGATCTGTATGACAGCAGGCACCCAACGGCGGCCGAAACGGCTGCTGGCAGTCGCAGGAGCTGCGGCACTCAGCCTGATCGCACTCACCGCGTGCACTGGGACCAGCGAAGCGCCCGCCGCGGACGGCGGCGGCATCGGCACGGCCAAGAAGCACGTCAAGATCACGATGATGTCGAACGACGCGTTCGCACAGCAGTGGCAGGACCAGCTGGTCCCCGAGTTCAACAAAGAGTTCCCGTACATCGACGTCACCATCGACGCCGTGCCGTACACCGAACTGCTCGCGAAGGGCCTGCTCAACGGCACGGACCCCGAGCCGCAGTACGACCTGATCACGCTCGACGACCCGTGGACGCCGCAGCTGGCGGACGCCGGGGTGCTGCTCGACCTCAAGAACGACGCGAAGCAGTGGACGGACAAGGCGTACGAGTGGGCCGACTTCAACGCTGCGCCCCTCGCATCCAGTGAGTGGGACGGCAAGCAGTACGGCGTCCCGCTGCGCTCCAACATGCTGCTGATGTTCTACAACAAGGCGCTGTACGCGAAGGCCGGTCTCGCAGAGCCCACCCCCGAGCTCACCTGGGACCAGTACCTGAAGGAGGCCCCGTCTCTGGTGCAGGACACCGACGGAGACGGCAAGGTCGACTCGTGGGCCGTCGGGCTCACCTGGATGCGCGGAGTGCTCTCCCCGCCGGTCTGGCAGGCCGTCCTCAACTCCAACGGAGGCGCGCTGTTCGACAAGAACATGAAGCCGACGTTCGACACCAAGGAAGGCGCGGCCGCGCTGCAGACGCAGGTCGACCTGCTCAAGTACGCGCCTCCCGGAGCGACGAACTACAACTACACCGAGCCCCTGGATGCGTTCCGCCAGGGCAAGGTCGCCTCCATCTTCACCTGGGGCAGTGCATACAAGAGCGCCGCCGTCGACCCGGCCGTCACGAAGCTGACGCCGGACCAGGTGGGCATCCAGACGATGCCGGCCGGTTCGGACGGGCCGAGCACGCACCGCGGCATCTGGAGCGGTTCGGTCTTCAAGAACTCCACACACCCAGAAGCGGCTTGGACGTTCCTGCAGTGGATGACGTCGAAGAAGGGCGAGGTCTGGACGACCAACACCCTCGGATCGTTCCCCGCCCGAAAGTCGACGCTCGCAACCACCCCGGAGCAGGCGTGGCTCTCCCCGGTCTTCACGACCATCCAGAGCGCGTACGACGTGGCGGAGAAGGGCCAGATGTGGCGGCCTCGCAGCCCGGAGTCGAACGCGATCCAGGAGGTCCTCGCCGACCAGACGAGTGCAGCCGTCCAAGGCCAGGCGTCGTCGGAGGACGCGCTGAAGAAGGCCACGGATCAGATCAACAAACTCCTGAAGAAGTAGGAACATGACGGTCGAACTCACGAGACAGCGTGTGGACCGCGCTCGTCGCGTCTCGCGGATGCGGGACATCTTCAGCAGATGGACGTTCATGCTGCCGGCAACGGTGCTCCTCGCCGCTGTCCTCGCATATCCATTGCTCTACACGCTGCAGATCAGCTTCTCGAAGTTCGACCTCGCAACGTTCTCACCGACCGAATGGGTCGGTCTCGAGAACTACACGGCTGCACTGCAGAACGAGACGTTCCAGAACTCCCTGGTCGTCACCGGCATTTACCTGGTGCTCGCTCTTCCGCTGCAGATCGTGCTCGGTTTCGGGATCGCCTATCTGATGAACGCCGAGTGGAGAGGGCGTGGCATCGTCCGCGCCCTCTTCCTCATCCCGATGGTCGTGGCCCCCGTCGTCTCCGGCGGGATCTGGAAGATGATCCTCGACCCGCTCTGGGGTGTGGTCGGGTGGTTCCTCGGCCTGTTCGGGATCCCGCCGATCGACTGGTTCGGCAACGCGACCATGTCGATGATCAGCGTGGTCCTCATCGACACCTGGCGCTCCGTGCCGTTCGTCGCCCTGATCGCCGCCGCCGCGCTGCTCGCGCTGCCGAAGGACGTGTTCGAGGCGGCAAAGGTGGACGGGGCCAACTGGTGGCAGACGCTCAAATCGGTCAGTCTCCCCATGCTGGGCCCGATCATCGCCGCGACCTTCGTGGTGCGCTGGCTGGGTGCGGTGAAGATGTTCGACATCATCCTCGCGACCACGAACGGCGGCCCGGGGGAGGCGACGAACGTCGTCAACCTCTTCATCTATCAACAGGCGTTCCGATTGCTCAAGTTCAGCGAGTCGTCGGCGATGGCGGTGATCGTGCTCGTCATCACGATGATCCTCACGTTCGTGTTCCTGCTGGGCAGCAAGAAACTGGAGGACAGACTGTGACCACGATCACCAGGGACAGGGAGAGTCTCAGGGAGCAGACGAAGCAGCCAAGGACCTCCGCCATCGTCCGGCGACGCCGCAGCGAGCGAGCCCGCATCTGGTCGGGCGTCATCATCTGCGCGCTCTTCCTGCTGCCGCTGCTCTGGATGCTCCTCACCTCGTTCAAGCAGCAGAGGGACATCTTCACCACCCCGCCGACGGTCTTCTTCGATCCGACGCTCAACCAGTACGTGCAGGCGTTCGTGCAGGGCGGCCTCGGCCCGAAGATGATCAACACGATCATCGTGGCGGGCGGGGCGGGCATCCTGTCGCTGGTCGCCGGAGCGATGGCCGGCTACGCGCTGTCCCGCCTGAAGATCAAGGGCGCGGCCACGATCGGCGTGCTGATCCTCGCGTCACGCGGTGTTCCGCCGATCGCCCTAGCCGTGCCGATGTTCCTCGTGGCCCGCACGCTCGGGATCACGGACACGCACATCACGCTGATCCTCGCGTACTGCTCGTTCGTCATCCCGTACGTGATGTGGCTGATGCGCGGGTTCTTTCTCGCGCTGCCCAAGGAGCTGGAGGAGTCGGCGATGATCGACGGCTGCTCCCGGATGGGCGCCTTCTTCCGGATCATCGTGCCGATCTCCGCGCCCGGCCTCATCTCCACCTTCATCTTCAGCATCATCCTGGCCTGGGAGGAGCTCCTCTTCGCCCTGGTGCTGACCAATCGCAAGGCCACGACGCTCCCCGTCGCCATCGCCGGGATGGCGGGCGACACCGAGCACGGCGCCAACTGGGGAGCGCTGTCCGCCGCAGGCATGCTCACGGTCGTGCCCGTCGTGATCCTCGCCCTCCTCGTCCAGAAGTGGCTGATCCGCGGCCTCGCCGACGGCGCCACGAAGGGCTGATCCCATGAACGACGACAGACAGAAAGGCCGGAACGAGTGAGGCTACCTCTCAAACAGGTGGAGCCCGGTGGCGAGAGCGTCATCGAGCGCGAGATCACCGAGATGACGGAGCTGTGTCTCCCATCGGGCAAGCTGAATCCGGCGGCGGTCGGCTGGACGCGCAGGGCGCTGCACAGGACAGGGCTGCCGGGCTGGGGGCGCAACAAGCGCTTCGAGTACTGGGCCATCGTCACGCCGACGTCGATCGTGACGATGAACATCTCGCACCACGACTACCGCGCGAACGTCTCCGTCACCCACCTCGACCGCGCCACGTACACCGAGATCCGGCAGGGCGGGAACACCTGGTTCCCCGGAGCGGGCGGGATGCGCGACGAGACCAATCGCGAGCCGATGGAGGCAAGCCGCAACGACGTGCTGGTCAGGATGACGCCGCGCGGGGTGAACACCGTGCTGCATGCAGAGTCTGCACGCATCTCAGTCGACCTGCGCATCATCGGCGAGCCGGATCACGAGTCGATGGGCGTCGTCGTCCCGTGGAGCGACCGTGTCTTCCAGTACACGAAGAAGGACAACTGCCTGCGCGCGCAGGGCGTGATCGTCGTGGACGGCGTCACCCACAACATCGAGCCGGAGGAGTCGTACGCCGTGCACGACCGCGGTCGTGGCCGCTGGCCGTACTTCACCTTCTGGAACTGGGGAGCGGGCAACGGCCTGAGCGCGGACGGGCGGGAGCTCGGCCTGCAGTTCGGCGGCAAGTGGACGGACGGAACTCCGTCGACCGAGAACTGGATCCGCGTCGACGGCCGCCTGCACAAGATCAGCTCGCACCTCGATTGGCGCTACGACCCGACGGAGTGGTTGCGGCCCTGGACGCTCACCGGCCCCGGCGTGGAGGTCACCTTCACCCCGGAGCACCACTCACGGCACCTGTTCGACCGCTGGATCGTGATGAGCAGGGCGGACAGCTGTTTCGGCCACTACTCGGGGCGGATCACGCTCGACACCGGCGAGGTCGTCGAGTTCGCGGATGTCTTCGGCCACGTCGAGGAGGTCGAACGCCGCTGGTGACGCACCTCACCCGGGCCCCCGGGCCCGCACAGACCGCTCCGGACGCCACTGCGTAGGTCCACTACCGCAGCCGGAGCCGAGCGGGGCGCTGTACCGATATGCGGCGCCCCGCTCACCACAGCACCACCTTCACAGCACCACTACCCGCACCGATCGGAGACCGCACCATGTCAGTGAAGACCACGCGCCAGACTCCCGCCGTGCTCCGCGTCAGCGACGCAGCGCTCGCCATCGCCTCTCCCCGCTCCGGCGACGACCAGGGCGGATGCTCGGCCTGGCTGAGCGGGCCGGCCGGTTCCGGCACCGCCCGCATCCTGCACCTGGAGGGCGACGCCCCGCATCCGGACATGATCGTGGTCGATTACGCGTCGTCCGGCGGCCTGCACAGCAGGACCTGGGTGCTGCACAGTGTGATCGGCGAGCTCGGCGTCTTCACGCTGCTCGCCGAGTCTCCGACGTCGTTCCCGGCCAGGGCGCACGCGCTCATCGGCTGAGCGTCACCAGCGGTTGCGCACGTCTTCCGCCCAGCCGAGCAGCCCGTCGATCCGGATGCGCCCCTCCGCGGTGTCGGCCCACCCGGAGTAGTGGCCGAAGCACTGGTGGCCGCGGCTGCCGAAGACGCCCAGTTCCGTCGAGCTCGTGTGGTCCCAGAACGGCACGAAGGTCACGTCGACACTGGTGCCGCGGATGCGCCACGGCGCCAGCCAGTCCCGTTCGTCGTACTCCCAGTCGAGTTCTTCGCTGATCTTG
The DNA here is from genome assembly GCF_051161895.1 of Leifsonia araucanica. NCBI lineage: Bacteria > Bacillati > Actinomycetota > Actinomycetes > Micrococcales > Microbacteriaceae > Leifsonia > Leifsonia araucanica. The sequence continues at coordinate 2,048,811 of NZ_JBMBTW010000002.1, read as the reverse complement.
TGCAGCGCGCCGTCGACGAGCACGCCGTTCTCCGTGGAGCCCGTCCCGTCCGTCCACCTCCCGCCGAGCTGCAGGCCGATCGTCCTCCCGTCGACCACACCGGATGCCGCGCCCCAGTTCCACCGCATCCGGTACGGCCAGCGCCCTCTGCCGTGGTCGAGCACGGCCCAGCTCTCGCCGGACGGCAGCTCCACGCGCGTACCGTCGATGTCCAGCCAGCCGGTGGCGGGGCGCGCGACGTCTTTGACCGTGTACTGGAAGCGCTTGTGCGACCAGGGGACGACGACGGCGAGCACCTCGTGTCCGTCCGGACGCTCGGCGGTGATGTCGAAGGCGACGCCGGGTGCTGTTCCCCGCAGGCGCGTGCCGCCCGGCAGCTCGTCGATGTCGATGGACAGCGAGCGGGTGCGTGCCCTGGCCGACGACGCGCCCAGCCGGGGAGGGAGGGTCGCGCTCCCGGCGAGCGGGGAGACGGCTCCGCGCTCGACGGTCGCGCCCGACCGGATGTCGTGGGCCATGATCCCGTGCACAGCCGCGTAGTCGAGCGACGAGACGGTGAGCGACACGATGTGCGTCGGCGTCGTGACGGCCCAGTACTCCCAGCGCTTGTTGCGGCCCCAGACGGTGCGGCCGTCGATGCCGGACGTGTCGTGCAGCGGTGTGCGCGACCAGCCGACCGAGCGGCGGTCGAGCCGTCCATCCGCGAGGCAGAGCGACACGGGCTCCGTCAGTTCACGCTCGACGATTCTGCGACCCATCCTGGACTCCTTCGTGTGCCGGCTGGTTCGGTGGGGCGACGAGCGAGAACCGCGCGGCGAGCTCCCGGGTGATCGTGCGGACGGTGCCCGCGTCGGCCTTCAGCACGGTCCGGTCGGCGGTGAGGAGGCCGTTCAGTTCGTCTTCCACGTCGGCGAGCTGCGTGTACACGATTCCGGACAGCCCCGCCGCGATGGCGGGAAGTACCTCATCCCTGTGCAGTGCGGCGAACGCATCCGTGAACGCGGAGACGGACGGGAGTCTGCGATAGCCGAACTCGCGGTCGCTGAACGCGTGCCCCGCGAGGCGGAGGCTGTACCCGCCGTACTCGGACACGACGACGGCGCGCCCGTCGCGGCCCCAGCTCCTGGCCGGCCGGATGCGGCGGAAGTAGACGTGCAGGCTGCGCAGGTCGCCGCCGCTCTGGTCGTGCCAGCCGCTGGCGTGGTCGATGACCCTGTCCTGGTCGAGCGACCGGATGCGCTCCACGGCGTCGAGCGCGTCGAACTGCCCCCAGCCCTCGTTGAACGGCACCCAGACCACCACGCTCGGCACGCTCTTCAGCAGCGTGACGGTCTCGGCGAGCTCGCGCTGGAACTCCTCGCGCCCCGCGGCATCCTGCCTGCCGAAGACGCGATGCCGCCGGTCGTCGATGCGCACGGGCAGCAGCACCGGTGCGGTGATGACCGCCGGGTTGTACCGGCGGCCGCCGTTGACCATGTCCTGCCAGACGAGCATCCCGAGCCTGTCGCAGTGGTGGTACCAGCGCAGCGACTCGACCTTGATGTGCTTGCGCAGCATCGTGAAGCCGAGCTCCTTCATGCTCTGGATGTCGTGGATGAGCGCCTCGTCGGAGGGTGCGGTGAGCAGGCCGTCCGGCCAGTAGCCCTGGTCGAGCACGCCGGCGTGGAAGTACGGGCGGCCGTTGAGGAGGAGCCGGGGCATGCCGTTCCCGTCGCGCTCGACGCCGACGGAGCGCATCCCGACGTAGCTGGTGACGCTGTCGGTGCCGAGTCGCACCTCGAGGTCGTAGAGGTACGGATCCTCCGGGCTCCACGCACGCACGTCGTCGACGGGGAGGGTGATCGGCTCGCCCGGCCTGCCGCTGCCGCTCGACACCACCGCGCCGTCGGCGGTCAGGACGACCGTGGCCTCGGCGGTCGTCGAGGCGGCGCTGCCGATCACGGTCACCTCGACCGTGGCGTCCGCGAGCAGCGGCCGGATGTCGAGCCGCTGCACGTGCACCGCCGGCACGGACTCCAGCCAGACCGTCTGCCAGATCCCGGACTGCGCGGTGTACCAGATGCCCCCGCGGCGCAACGCCTGCTTGCCGCGGGAACGGTGGCTCGTGTCGCTGACGTCGACCACGTCGACGGTCAGTACGTGCTCGGCCACGTCGGACAGAGCGGAACCGAGGTCGATGCAGAACGGCAGGAACCCGCCGGAGTGCCCGCCCACCCGAACGCCGTCGAGGTACACGACGCAGTCCTGGTCGACGGCCCCGAAGTGCAGCAGCACCCTGTCCTCCGCGAACCCGATCGGGATGCGCAGCGTGCGCCGGTACCAGAGGTGCCGTCCAGGAAGCAGCTGCCGCCCGACGCCGGAGAGCTCCGCCTCCGGGGAGAACGGCACGAGGATGTCGCCGTCCCAGTCCACCGGATGCTCGGCGCTGTCGGTGATCGCGTACTCCCACCGGCCGTTGAGGTTGAGGTAGCTGTCGCGCACGAGCTGCGGGCGCGGGTACTCCTGCAGCACGGCATCCCGGTCGAGGGAATCGGCCCACGGCGTCCTCAGACTCACGCGCGGCCCCACTTCGCGCGCACGGCGACGAGCACGGGAACCAGCACGAGCACCACGGCCGCCGTCGCGAAGATCTCCGGACCGGGCACCGGCTGCACGACGCCGAGCGAGGTGTATGTGTTCGCCGCACCGGAAATGACAGCGGCGCCGAGGAACGGACCGGCGATCATCGGGATCATCACCGCGAGGATCATCCGGATGCCCTGCACGGCGCCCGCACGGTCGGCCGGGGTGTGGTCGCGGGTCATCGCGGAGATCGTCGCCAGCGACGCCATCATGCCCGACATCATCACCGTGGCCGCCGCGATGACCAGCGGCAGGTCGCGCGCGAACGCCATGGCGATCAGGCCGACAGCGAAGACGCCGACGGCGGGGAGCAGGAACCTGGCCTTGCCGACCCTGTCCATCACGCGGCCGGCGACGATGCTCAGCGCGGACGCCAGGATCAGGACGATCCCGAGGGCGAGCGCGTACGACTCGATGCGGAGGTAGCGCTGCAGATAGATGATCACGAAGGGCAGGATCACCTGGGTGCTCGTGCCGATGACGGCCCAGATCGCCAGCGTGAGATAGAGGGCGGGCTGCCGCCTGACCGTGCTCGGGCGCAGACCGTGCACCACTGCGCTCAGGATGCGCTCCCGCCTGGCCGGAACGCCGCGATCCCGGATGAGGAACCACGACAGCGCGCCCGTCGCGATGGTGACGATGCCGACCACGCCGAAGAACAGCTTCCAGTCTCCGGCGCGGGTGAGGCCGTCGAGCAGCCCGAACACCAGCAGCATGGCGATCAGCGGGAGCACGGCGAGCACGCCGTCGACCCTGCCCCGGTTGGCCGGAGCGGTGGAGTCTGTCACCCACGCGCTGAACGCGGCGTCGTTGGCGCCGGAGCCGAACGCGCTCATCACGCAGTCGAGCAGCACGATCGCGACGATGGCGCCGATGAGGGCGGCCCCGGTGGGAGCTTCAGCACCGGACGGGGCTCCGACGAACCCGAACGCGGCCGTGCAGATGCCCCAGGCCACATAGCCGACGGCGATGATCGCGCGCCGGCGGCCCATCCGGTCAGACCAGGCGCCGACGAGCAGCGTGGCGATCGTCGCGGCGACCGCGCTCGCCCCGACCAGGATGGCGATGACGTTGGGGTCGGGAGAGATCGTGTCGTACACGTATACGTTGAGGTACATGTTCTCGACGGTCCACGCCAGTTGGCCGACCAGGCCGACGACGACGAGCGCCAGCCAGGTCCTGCCGCCGATGACGGGACGGGTCACGCGGAGTGCTGCGGGGGCTGCGGGTTCGGTTCGTGGACCCATCACATCCTCATCATCGAGAGTTGCAACGTGGAAATAGCTATCCAGACCATAGCAACAAAAGCGGCCGCGAGCGGACATCCCTCCGCGCGCGGCCGTCCGGATCAGCTCACCAGGTGCTGTCGCCGCGCACGGTCACCTCGTAGCCGCCGTCGACGAAGATCACCTGCCCGCACAGGTGCGAGTTCTGCTCGCCGGCGAGCCAGACCAGCAGCTCGGCGGCGACCTCGGGTCCGAACGGCCCGTTGAGGGGCATCGGCACCTGCTCGTTCAGGCGGGCGCGGCCCTCCGGGGTGGCGACGAGCTCGGCGGTCATCGGGGTGAGGACGACACCCGGGGCGATGGCGTTGAGCGGGATGCTCGCACCCGCCCATTCCGGCGTCGCGGCGTTCCGGCGCAGCCAGCGGGCGAGCGCGCGCTTGCTGGACGAGTAGATCTGGTGCGCGGTGGCCTGGGACTCGGCGAGCACCGCGGCGCGGGCGAGCGCACCCTCCTCGGTGCCGTCGAGCAGCAGGTCGACCAGCGTTTCGTCGTGGCTCTGCAGCGAGGCCATCGACGCCACAGCCACGGCGCGGGGAGCGCTGGAGGCGGCGAGCAGCGGGCGCAGCCCGTCGAGCGTCGCGATGGCGCCGTAGTAGTTGACGGCTGCGGTGACGGGGATGCCGGCGCTCAGCCCGGCGACGGCGAGCACGCCGTCGAGCACTCCGCCGGAGAGCTCTGTCGCCTTCTCGACGAGCGTCGCCCGTCCCTCCGCGGTGGAGAGGTCGGCGGAGATGTCGGTGCCGGCGAGGTCGGCGCCGATCACGCGATGTCCGCCGGAGCGCAGGAGTTCGGCTGTCGCCTTGCCGATGCCGCTCGCGGCTCCGGTGACGAGGTAGGTGCGGGTCATGTCTCTTCTTTCTCGGGTTGTGCGGGTTATGCGGGTTATGCGGATGTGTCGGTCTGAGGGGGTCGTGCGGGCGTGGCCGCCGGGTCGGAGACGCCCGCCGCGTACGCTACGGCCTCGTCCCTGAAGCGCTGCAGGAGGCGGCGGAAGTCGTCGCGGTCGCGGTCCGGCCAGGTCTGCAGGAGGTCGGCCATCATGGCGTCGCCCGCGTCGACCAGGGCGCTCGCCGCTGCGGTGCCGTCCTCCGTCAGCCGGAGCAGCGTCGCGCGGGAGTCGTCCGGATCGTCGCGCTTCTCGACGAGTCCGTGCGCGCCGAGCCTGGCGCTCAGCTTCGAGATCGCCGACGCTCCGACGTGCAGCCGGGAGGCGAGGGTGGATGCGCGCTGCTCGCCGTCCCTGGCCAGCAGGGTGATGGCGACGATCGCCGTGGTATCCAGTTCGACGCCGACCCGGCCGGCGAGACCCCGGATGAACGCGCCGGACGACCAGAGCGCGAAGACTTCGAGCAGCGCGGCGAGCTGGCCGGAGCGATAGGGCAGGCCGGGGGCTGTGCCGGGAACCTCATCCACTGCCATCGCCGCCGTCTCTCGAAATGCTGTCTTGAGGACAGTATATCCCTCTTCCCGTTGGCGGGCCCGGGAGGCAACGGCCTAGACCAGCGTCTCCACCCGGATCAGCTCGGTGCGCGCCACGACCTCGCGGTGCACGTCGGCCAGCGCCACCCGTCTCGGGTCGGTCAGGTACGCCTGCAGCGCTGCGTCGTCCGGCAGCTGGATGACCTGCACCTCGAGCGGGGCGTCGCCGTCGCCGATGCGGCGCACCCGGCTGACCACCCGGCCTCCGTGCTCCGGCACGAGTGCGAGGACCGTGTCCTCGTAGCGGGAGAGGGCGTCGTCGTTGCCGTCGGATGCCCAGAGCAGGACGCACAGTTCAAGGGTCATCGGCACAGGATAGCCGCGCTCCGCGTCGGCGCGCTTGACACCTTCAGACCGCATCCCTAGCCTGAGAGCGCGACGAAACAAGTCGTCGATTTAACGAAAGTTTTCGCGAGAACGAGTTCGGAGCGGGCGGGAGCAGGGGCCATCGGCTCCTGCGTCGGCGGATGGCGGAACGTGGAAAACTTTCGTAATCGGTACGCCGTAGGGCACATCAATCAAAGGAGATTCACCCGATGGTCCGATCACAGGGCTGGTACGGCGGCGACGGCCGCGACCCGTACATCCACCGGGCGTGGATGCGCAGAGGCGTGCCGGATCACGCGTTCGACGGGAGGCCCCAGATCGCCATCGCGAACACCGCGAGCGACCTCACGCCGTGCAACCTGCACCTCAACGAGGTGGCCGAATACGTCAAGCAGGGCGTGTGGGAGGCGGGCGGCGTCCCGGTCAACGTACCGATGGTGTCGCTGGGGGAGACGCTGGTCAAGCCGACGGCGATGCTCTGGCGCAACCTGGCCGCGATGGCCACCGAGGAGATGCTGCGCGCCAACCCGATCGACGCCGCCGTGCTGCTCGGCGGCTGCGACAAGACGATCCCTGCCCTGCTGATGGGAGCGGCGTCCGTCGACATCCCCGCCGTCGTGCTGCCGGGCGGCCCGATGCTGAACGGCTACTTCCGCGGGGAGCGGATGGGCTGCGGCACCGGTGTCTGGCAGCTCTCGGAAGAGGTCAGGGCCGGCACGCTCAGCGAGGCGGAGTTCGAGGCGACGGACAAGAAGATGATCCGCAGCAAGGGGCACTGCAACACGATGGGCACCGCATCCACGATGGGGCTGATGGCCGAGGCGCTCGGCATGACCATCCCCGGCGTCGCGGGCACCCCTGCCGCGGACAGCCGCCTGCTCGAAGCGGCCCACGCGTCCGGCAGGCTCGCGGTGGAGCTCGCGCTGGAGGATCGCCGCATCTCGCAGGTCATCACGAAGGAGTCCTTCCACAACGCGATCGTCGCGCTCGCCGGGATCGGCGGATCGACCAACGCCGTCGTGCACCTGCTGGCGATCGCCGGGCGGCTGGGCATCGACCTCACCCTGGAGGACTTCGACAGGATCGGCGGCCAGGTGCCGCTGCTCGTCAACCTGCAGCCGGCGGGCGCATACCTGATGGAGGACCTGTTCCGCGCCGGAGGCTTCCTCGCCGTGCTCGACCAGCTCACCGATCTGCTCGACCCCGCGGCGCAGACCGTCACCGGGCGTCCGCTCACCGACTACCTGGGCGGCAACCAGGTGTGGGACAGCGGCGTGATCACGCTCCGCGACGACCCGCTGCAGGACGACGCGGGCATCGCGGTCCTGCACGGCAATCTCGCCCCACGCGGCGCGATCATCAAGCCGGCCGCCGCGACCCCCGAGCTGCTGGTGCACACCGGGAGGGCTGTCGTCTTCGACTCCATCGAGGACGCCCACGCGCGCCTCGACGACCCGGACCTCGACGTCGACGCGGACTCCGTGGTCGTCCTCCGCGGCTGCGGGCCGAAGGGCTACCCCGGCATGCCGGAGGTGGGCAACATGCCCATCCCGCAGAAGCTGCTGAAGCAGGGCGTGCGCGACATGGTCAGGATCAGCGACGGACGTATGTCCGGAACGGCATACGGCACCGTCGTGCTGCACGTCGCCCCCGAGGCGGCCGCCGGCGGACCGCTCTCGCTCGTGCAGGACGGCGACCTGATCTCGCTCGACGTGCCGAACCGGCGCCTGGAACTCCTGGTCGACGAGGCGGAGCTGGCGGGCCGAACCGCCGCCCAGCGCGAGGTCGACGGCTTCGCGAGGGCAGACCGCGGCTGGCAGAAGCTGTACATCGAACACGTCCAAGGAGCAGACACCGGCGCCGACCTCGACTTCCTCGTCGGGTCGAGCGGCTCGGTGGTCACGAGGGAGTCCCATTGAGCACCGAGAACACCGCCTCAGCCCGGCCGCGCACGGCCATCGCCAGAGTGGAGGCCGGCGGCGAGATCGTCTGGGCGGTCCGCCGCGGTGACGAGTACTCGCCGCTCGGTCTCACCCTGACCGAGCTGCTCCGGCTGCCTGCTCCGGATGCGCGCAGCGCCGTCGAGCGCGCATCCGGCGGCGGCATCGTGCCCACCAGGGTGCTCGCGCCTGTCGATCCGCAGCAGGAGGTCTGGGCTGCCGGTGTGACCTACCTGCGCAGCAGGGACGGCCGCATCGAGGAGGCGAGCGACGGGACGCCGTACGACAAGGTCTACGCCGCCGAGCGCCCCGAGCTGTTCTTCAAGGCGACGGGCGCGCGCGTGATCGGGCCGGGAGGGAACGTCGGTGTCCGCGCGGATTCTCCGTGGAACGTGCCGGAGCCGGAACTCGGCCTCGTGCTCGACGCCCACGGCGGGCTGTTCGGCTACGTGCCGGGTGACGACGCGTCGAGCCGGTCGATCGAGGGGGAGAACCTGCTCTACCTTCCGCAGGCCAAGGTGTACACCGCCGCCTGCGGGCTGGGGCCGGAGATCGTCCCGGCCTGGGAGGTGGCGGCGCCGTTCGCAATCGGTCTCGAGATCAGCCGCGGCGGCGAGACGGTCTTCAGCGGCTCCGCGTCGACCGATCAGATGGCGCGCACGCTCGACGACCTCGCCGACTGGCTGTTCCGGGGGCTGGACTTCCCCGACGGTGTGATCCTGCTGACCGGCACCGGCGTGGTGCCGGACGCGGACTTCACGCTGCTGCCCGGCGATGAGGTCGGAGTCGACATCGCCGGGGTCGGACGCCTGGTCAACGGGGTGTCGCTCGTCGGCGCCCAGAAGGAGGGAGCGCGATGACAGCATCGGACACGATCACCGTGGACGTCGACACCGCCATGACGGAGGCGGCCGCCGCAGCCCCGCGGCTGGCCCTCTCGGCCCCCACCGCGCGCGCCGCCTGGCTGCGCGCCATCGCCGACCGGCTGGATGCCGATGCGGACGCCCTGGTCGACCTCGCAGCGCGCGAGAGCCACCTCACCACGCAGCGCCTCACTGGCGAACTGGTGCGCACCACCTTCCAGCTGCGCCTGTTCGCGCAGACTGTCGAGGACGGCCGCTATCTCGACGCCACCATCGACCACGCCGATCCGGACTGGCCGATGGGCGCCCGCCCCGACCTGCGCAGGGTGCTCCGCCCGATCGGGCCGGCCGCCGTCTACGCGGCGAGCAACTTCCCGTTCGCCTTCTCCGTCGCCGGTGGAGACACCGCGGCGGCCATCGCGGCGGGAGCGCCGGTGGTCGTGAAGGCGCACCCCGCGCATCCGGAGCTCAGCCGGGCGGTCGCGGGGCACATTCTGGCTGCACTGGACGAGGCGGAGGCACCCGGCGGAACGTTCGCGATCGTCGAGGGCAGGGAGGAGGGACGCACGCTCGTCCTCGACCCGCGGCTCGCTGTCGCGACCTTCACCGGGTCGCTCTCCGGCGGGCGGGCGCTGTTCGACCTGGCAGCATCCCGGCCGGAGCCGATCCCGTTCTACGGCGAGCTCGGCAGCGTCAACCCCGTCTTCGTGACGCGGGCGGCCGCTGCGGCCCGGCCGGAACGGATCGCCGACGGCTTCGCGGCGTCGATGACGCTCGGCGTCGGCCAGTTCTGCACGAAGCCGGGCGTCCTGTTCGTGCCGGAGTCGTCTGCGCTCCAGCAGCTGGTGGTGGATGCGGTGCGCGCGAGCAGCGGAGGCCCGATGCTCACCGACACGATCCGCGACGGCTTCTACGGCAGCCTCGACCCGCTCGCCGGCCGCGACGGAGTCGACCTGCTCGCCGGGTCGGCCGAGCGCGGGGACCAGCCGACGCCGACGGTGTACGGCACAGACGTCGCCACCTTCCTCGCGCATCCGGAGGAGCTGCTGGAGGAGCACTTCGGGCCGGCCGCCCTGCTCGTCCGCTACGGCTCGGACGACGAGCTGCTCGCCGCCGCTCGCAGCCTGAACGGCCAGCTCACCGCAACTGTGCACGGCGAGGACGACGACAGCGTCGGCGACCTGATCGAACTGCTCGCCGCGAAGGCGGGCCGCGTGCTCTGGAACGGCTGGCCGACCGGCGTCTCCGTGACGTACGCGCAGCAGCATGGCGGGCCGTACCCGGCGACGACGGCGCCGCACTTCACCTCGGTGGGCACCGCATCCATCGGGCGGTTCCTGCGGCCGGTCGCCTACCAGGACGCTCCGGATGCTGCACTGCCGCCCGCCCTGCAGGACGCGAACCCGCTGGGCATCCCGCGCCTTATGGACGGCACGATCCAGCTGCCCTGATTCAGCCGGCGTAGTCGGGGAGTGCGACGCCGCGCACCCCCGGCTGCGCGGCGAACACGGCCCCGGCCTGCGGCTCGGCGTCGTCCGGCAGGTGCTGCCTGGACGACGTGACGTAGAGGGTGTCCAGGTCGTGCCCACCGAAGGCGGCCGCGCTGGTGTTCGTGACGCCGGGCACGTCGAGCACGGCCGTCAGGGCTCCCGCCTGGTCGTAGCGTCGCACGGCGCCTCCGCCCCAGAAGGCCACCCAGAGCCCGCCGTCCGCGTCGATGGTCATGCCGTCCGGCGATCCGGCGACGTCGTCGCCGATCGTCACGAGCGGGCGGCGATCGTGGAACGAGCCGTCCGTGCCGTCGTAGTCGAACACATCCACCCTCCTGGTGTCCGTGTCGACGTAGTAGGCGACCGACCCGTCGGCGCTCCACTGCAGGCCGTTCGAGATGGTGGCGCCGGTCAGGGCAACGGAGGTGGTGGTGTCCGGTTCGAGTCGGTAGATCGCGGCGGCGCCGGGCGTGGCGTCGTAGGCCATCGAGCCGCAGAAGAACCGGCCGAACGGATCGCAGCCTCCCTCGTTGAGCCGGATGCCGGGGTCGGTCAGCACGTCGGGCAGGCGCCGGTCGAGGGAGAACTCCTCGTCGAACAGCGAGAAGCCGTGCTCGGTCGCCACGACGAAACCGCCGGAGGCCCTGCGCCGGATCACCGCGGCGACGGGGCTGCCGACGTCGTAGCGCCGCGGGCGGTCGAACGACGCGAGGTCGACGACAGCGCCGGCGAGCATGTCGACCACGAGCAGGCGCTGCCCCACCCGGTCCCACGACGGCCCTTCCCCGTGCCAGGTGACCGGTGCCGTGACCTGTTCAGCCTTCACTGCCAGCCTCCATCCATGACCCACACTGCGCGGTGGCCGGCCGGGAGTCGTCGGCCGCCGGCCACAGCATCAGTCTGGCGACATCGGCGGAGTGGGGCTCAGCGACCCGCCAGCGACCCGCCGATGCCTCCGACGCTGAAGTAGCGGTTCAGGAAGGCGAAGATCAGGATGGGCGGCACCATCATCACGACCGCCACCGTCATCACCGGTCCCCAGTCCGTCGCGTTCTGCTGGAAGAAGGTCTGCAGGCCGATCGGCAGTGTGTAGTTCTGTTCGGAGCGGAGGAAGATCACCGCGACGAGGTAGTCGTTCCAGGAGAGCAGGAACGAGAAGATCGCCGTCGACAGGATGCCGGGGAGCGAGTTGCGGAGCACGATCCGGAGGAACCCGGTGAAGACCGAGCAGCCGTCCATCCAGGCCGCCTCCTCGAGCGCCATCGGGATGGAGTCGAAGTACGCCGCCATCATCCAGGTCGCCACCGCCAGGGTGCCGCCCACGTACAGGATGATGATGCCGCCGAGGCTGTCCACCAGCCCCAGGTTCGCGAACAGGATGAACAACGGGATGATCGAGGTGATCACCGGCAGCGACTGGATGACGAACAGGCCGAGCGAGTATCCGGAGACCAGGCGCCCGCGCCCGCGGGACAGGACGTATCCGGCAGGGGCGGCGACCACGATCGCGACGACGACGGTGATGAGAGCGACCAGGACGCTGTTGCCCAGCCAGGCGGCGACCCCGGTCTCCGAGAACACCGTCGCGTAATTGTCGAGGGTGAGTCCCTGCGTGCTGCTGCCGAAGGCCGGCTGCAGGGAGAGGAAGATCACGGCGGCGAGCGGAACGAGCACGAGAGCGGCGATCAGAAGCAGGGCGGAGAACCGCAGCCACTGGATGCGCCCTCCGGTCGTCTCGGCGGTGGTGGTGGTCACGAGATGTCGACCTTTCGAATCCGTCGGTAGAGGAACACGGAGATCACGACGAGCACGAGCGTCATCAGGAAGGCGATGGCCACCCCGGGCCCGGTCTGGAAGTTCTGGAAGACCGTCGAATACGCGAGCACGACGAGCGTCTGCGTCGACTGCAGCGGGCCGCCCCCGGTGAGGAGGAAGACCGTGGGGAAGTCGTTGACGCAGAAGATGGTCATCAGGATCCAGCTGATGAAGGTGGAGCGCGAGATCATCGGCAGCGTGATGTGGCGGAATGTCTGCCAAGGTCCTGCGCCATCCACCCGGGACGCCTCATAGACGTTGGCGTCCACCGACGCGAGCGCCGAGCTCATCATCATCATCATGAACGGGAAGCTGATCCACACCTTGAAGATGCACACGGTGATCTGCGCGAGTGTCGGGTCGGCGAGGAACAGGGTGTCGCCGAGACCGAGCGCCTTGGTCAGCATCGGAAGCGGGCTCTGCGGCGTCGCGACGAGCCAGTTCCAGGACATCGCCGAGACGACGATCGGCACGACCCAGGGGAGCAGGAGCAGCACCTTGAAGATGCCGCCGCCCGGGGTGCGGGGCCGGAGCAGCAGGGCGAGCGCGAGTCCGATCGCCCAGCTTCCGAAGACGCCGACGATCGTGAAGACCACCGTGAACTGCGCCGCCCGCCAGAACTCGGGCGACTGCAGCACCGTGACGTAGTTGGCCAGGCCGACGAAGTCGCCCGCGTCGATGAGGTCGCCGTTCCGCAGAGACTGCAGGGCGGCGTAGACAACGGGATAGGCGTTCAGCAGGACGAGCAGGATGAGCGAGGGGAGCGCGAACAGCAGCAGCGTCCACGAGACGCTGAAGCGGCGGCGGGGACGTCCGGCGCCGGGCGGGCGGCCACGGCCGGACGAGCCGACCCCGCTGCGCGCCCTGTCGACGGATCGCCGCAGAGTTTCGGTGGACATCGCCACTCACTTCATCCCGGCGGTGATGGCCTTCTGCAGGGTGCTGAGCGCATCCTTCGGAGTGACCTTGAGCGAGAGGATGCTCTGCGCGAACGTCGACATGGCCGGGGTGCTGTCCACGAGGGCGACGTTGGGGAAGAGCGCGTCGTTTCCCGGGGCGGCCCACGTCTTGCACACGGGCTGCCAGACGTCGACCATCTTGGCCGCGTTCGCATCCGCGCGGAACTCCGGGGTCTCGGCGATCGAGCGCAGCACGGGGAGGCCGGCTCCGGTGCTCGTCGTCCAGAGCTGCTTCATGTTCTGGTAGTAGTAGGTCAGGAACGCCTCGGAGCCCTTCTGGCTGGGGGTGTTCTTGTACATCATGATGTTGTTCGAGAAGTAGAGCGCGCCCTTGGTGCCGTTCGCGCTGACCAGCGGGTCGCCGACTCTCATGTCGTCCTGGACCGTCCCGCCGAGGATCTGGGCGAGAGACGGCGCCTCGAACCCCATCGCGAACTTGTCGTTCTTCCACTGCGCCTGCGCGTTGCTGCTGGAGTAGCTCACGCTGCCGGGGTCCATGTAGCCCTTCTTCACCATCTCGACGATGAACTCGAGCGCCTGGATGTTCTGCGGCGTCACGCAGTTCGGCTTCTGGTCGTGGTCGAAGAGCCCTCCGCCGTTGTTGATCATCAGTCCGACGATGCCCTGCGCGCCGTTGCCCTGTGCGCCGGCCGCGATCCCATAGCCGAAGATGCCGATCTTCTTGAGCGCCTCGCAGACGTCCAGGTACGACTGCCAGTCGGTGGGCGGCTCGACGCCGGCCTTCTCGAGCAGCGACTTGCGGTACCAGAGGGCGCGCATGTCGAGGTTGTACGGGAGGGCGACGTAGCCGCGCGACGTCTTCATCGTGTCGAGGAGGCCGGGGAGGAAGTCGTCGAACATGCCGTTCGACTTCCACGACTCCAGCAGGTGGTCCGCGTACGCGATCCGGTTCTGCTGCGAGAACTGGAACGCCTGCGTTCCGCTTCCGCTGCTGACCGCCGGACCCGTGTTGGATGCGACCGCCGACGCGAACGTGGTGGTGAAGTTCGCCCACTGCACGGCCTGGTAGCTGGCGGAGGGGAGCCCGCTCTTCGGCTTGTATCCGAGGGTGATCTTCTTGTCGAGCGGGGTGAACTGGGTGTTCCCCCACGGCATGTTCCAGAACTTGATCGCTCCCGAACCGCCTCCGCCTCCACCGGCCGGTGCGCACGCCGCGAGCGCGGCGAGAACGGCGACTCCTCCGGCGCCGGCGAGCAGTCCGCGGCGGGAGACCGTCAGGGGGGTGTCGAACCCGGGCATCGTCTTCTCCATTCCCGGCAGCTTTGCCGGTGGTCATCGTTGAGTGATGGAGTGCCGACCCGCCGGCCCCTGAAGTGCAAGAAATTGCGCAAAAGAAGCTTTCAGAGCGAAGCGACGGTGCGATCCTCGCACAGTCAATACAACGGATGCAACCGATTCACATCGCGAAAACTTGCGCAAGTTGATTGTATGTATATGCTCTGATCATGTCCCCAGAGAAGAAACGGGAGCGGCAGCCGACCCTGTCGGACGTCGCCACCGTTGCCGGCACGAGCGTGCCGACGGTCTCGAAAGTTCTGCGGGGCGGAACGGACATCTCTCCGGCCACACGCGACAGGGTGATGTCCGCGATCCGGGAGGTCGGATACGCGAAAGGCGCCCCGCGTCCACGGGCCAGGTCGGTCTCCTCCGAGGCTCCACCGCTCATCGACCTGGTCGTCAACCACGTCGACGGCAGCTGGGCCAACCGGGTGCTGGTCGGTGTGGAACGGGCGGCCGCCGCCGCCAACGTCGACGTGGTCATCACCATCGCCCGCGGGGACGGCGACTGGGTCTCCCGCCTGCTCCGGCGGCCGTCGCAGGGCGCCGTGATCGTGCTTGTCGATCCGACGGATGCGCAACTCGCCGCCCTGTCGGCCGGTGGCGTCCCCGTCGTCCTCGTCACGCCGATGAGCAGGCCCGCCGCGCCGGTGCCGAGCGTCGGCGTCACCAACTGGGAGGGCGGCCGCACCGCGGCAGAGCACCTGCTGGAGCTCGGCCACACCAGCTTCGGCGTCATCGGCGGCGGCCGAGACCACCTCTACAACACGGCCAGGATCGACGGCTTCCGCTCCGCCCTCCGCGAAGCGGGAGTGGCAGAGCCGGCCGTCGCGTTCGCCGACTGGAGCAGGGCGCTGGCCGCCGAGCGCGCCGTCGAGCTGCTGTCGGCCGACGACCGGCCGACGGCCGTCTTCGCCTGCTCCGACCTGATGGCGCTCGGCGTGTACGACGCAGCCCGCTCGCTCGGCCTGAGCATCCCGGGCGACCTCAGCGTCGTCGGCTTCGACGACGGCCCGGAGGCCGAGTGGGCGACGCCCGCGATCACGACGGTGCACCAGCCGGTCGCCGAGATGGGAGCCGGCGCCGTCGGCCTCCTCTTCCAAACCCGCCAGACCCACCAGGACGACGAGCCCTCCCGTCCACCCCGCATCGAACTCTCCACCACCCTCATCCCGCGCGACTCCACCGCGAGACACCACTAACTGTCGCGAAACGCCCGGGATGCGCCGCAGTTAGCGGTATCTCGCTAGGCCGTCTCGTACTCTCGGGAGAGCATCCGGTACGCGCGGGTGAGGAACGCCCCTGCCCCGAGCAGCACCATCACGAGACCGGAGACCAGGAAGACGAACGCGATGCCCCGGGTGTCGCCCTCCCCGAGCAGCCAGCCCCAGGTCGCCTGCCCGTCGTCGCCGGCCATGTACGGGATGATCACGAACTGCGCGATCGGGGCGATCAGGAACGCCGTGATCGGTGCGGCGGCGGACTCCATCGCCTGCGCGAACCCGAACACGCGCCCCTGGCGCCGGAACGTCACCACCTTCTGGATCACCGTCTGCTCCGCCGCTTCCACCACGGGGATCAGCGTCATGTACAGCCAGATGCCGAGCGCGTACAGCCACCACCACTCCCGGATGGTGAACAGCGCGCCCAGGACGCCCATCGCGATCACCACGAGCAGCATCGTGCGGATCGGGTTCGTGCCCAGCCCGAACTTCGCGACAAGCAGGCCACCGATGATGAACCCCGTCGCCGTGACGGCGAGGACGATGCCCCACGCCTCCACCCGGAACAGTTCGAGCCCGTACGGGTCCATCAGCGCCAGATAGACGCCGCCGATCAGGTTGTTGAACGTGGAGAACACGATCAGCGCGAACAGGCCGGGCGCGCTGCGGATCGCCGCGATGCTGCCGCGGAGGTCGATGCCGGGCGGCTTCTCCCCGTCCGCGTGCGGTGCGTCCTCCGGGATGCGCAGGAACAGCAGGTGCAGCAGCGCCAGCCCGGTGACCGCGATGGCGATGACGAGCGTCCAGCCCATCCCGAGCATCCCGATGGCCAGACCGCTGAACACGCTGGTGACGATGAAGGCGAGCCCCTGCACCGTGCCGACCAGTCCGTTGGCGTTGGCGTGGCGCTCCACCGGGATGAGCAGGGTCACCGTGGTCGACAGCGCGATGTTGCGCATGTTCTCGATCACCGACCCGAACAGGATGATCCCGGCGAACACCCAGAACATCGGCCCGCCGAGGTCGAGCAGCGTCGACTCGGGGTAGAGCAGGTAGAAGACCCCGGCGATGCAGAACGACACCAGGGTGACGGCGCTCGCCACCACCATCACGGCGTGCTTGCGGTAGCGGTCGACGATCGAGCCGAACAGGATGGAGAACACGGCGACCAGCAGCATGTATGCACCGCCGACGATGCCGGTCGCGAGCACGGAGCGCGTCTCCAGGTACACCCAGAACGTGAGCGCGAACCAGAGGAAACTCGTCGTGACGTTGGCGATCATCGTGTTGACGAGCACCTGCATGAACGTGCGGGTGCCGCCCGCCGGTGGGGAGGCGGACGTGACTGACGCGGCTGCTGACGGCTCCGTCATGCTGTCGAGGCTACGGGACGCGGCCGGTCCTGTCACCGGGTCGCGGCGCATCCGGTGGCGGAAGCGGACGACGGACGCGGGCGACAGAGGGACGTCAGGGACGCTGCTGGCCGACCTCAGGGCGCGTATGGTGCGGGGCCGTCGAGCAGGCCGAGTCGGGCCGCCTTGCGCACAGCGTCGATGCGGGAGGTGGCGCCGAGCTTGAGGTACATGTTCGTGGTGTGGCGCTTCACGGTGCCCTCCGCGATGTGCAGCTGCACGCTGATGTCGCGGTTCGTGTACGCCTGCGCGATCATCCGGAGCACCTCGAGTTCGCGGCTGGTCAGGATGGCGTTGCCGCCCGCATCCACGTCGTCTCCCGCCGGATGCGGGGTGGCCGGTGCAGGACGCGCGCCGGAGACGATCATCGAGAGGTCCTCCCCGCTGATCTTCTTGGTGACGTAGTGGCTGGCCCCCGCGCGGAGCAGCTGCCGTTCCAGGGCGACGTCGTTGTGCATGGTGAGCACGACCACCGCCACCTGGGGGTGGTCCCTCCGGATGCGCGTGATGGTCTGCTCGGCGGGGATGCCGGGCAGCTCGACGTCCAGCAGGAGCACGTCGGGCGCGCTGTCTGCGACGAGCCGGAGAGCGTCGTAGCTCGTTCCGCCCTCTCCGACGATGTCGAACGCGCTCTCCAGCAGCGCTCGGATGCCCTGCCGGAACAGGCTGTGGTCGTCGATGATCACGATGCTGCGACGTTCCGCCGTCATACGCCGGCCTCCTGGACAGGGATGGTGAGCTCGACCCTCGTGCCGACGCCGGGGCCGGGGTCGATGGTGAGGTCGGCCCCGATGAGTTCCGCGCGCTCCTGCGCCGCGACCAGCCCGAGCGCGCCGGAGCGGATCCTGTCGTGCTCGAACCCGTGACCGTCGTCGCGCACCGACAGCAGCACGCTCTCCGGCCGCCAGGTGGAACGCACGACGATACTGTCGGCGTCGGAGTGGCGGCGGGCGTTGTGGATGGCCTCGCGCACGATGATGAACGCCTCCTCCTGCGTTCCGGTGCCGAGCCGGAACGGCTGCCCGTCCAGCTCGACGATCACCGGAGGCCCGGCCTCGTCGAGGTCGGCGACGTAGTCGTCGAGCGCTTCGTCGAGCCGCTTGTCTCCCACGAAGTGCCGCAGATCCCTGGCGATGGCCCTCGTCTCGTCGAGCGCGCCGTCGAACAGGGCCATGCCCTCCGCCAGCCTGGCCTGGGCTGCGCTGCCCTCCGGGTCGGAGAGGCCGCTGAGGTCGACGCGCTGCATCCCGGCCGCGATGCTGTGCGCGACCCTGTCGTGCAGCTCGCGGGAGATGCCGAGCCGCTCCTCGCTGTGCGCGACGGCGAGCCGTTCCAGCAGCACGTTCACGTACGCGACGGAGGCGGGGATGACGTTGCCCATGATGGATGCGTTGAGCGCCCTGGCGATCTCGTCGTTCCCCACGAGGTGGCCCACCGCATCCACCAGCACGCTGAGTGCCTCGTCGAACAGCAGCGTCGCCGCCTTGAGGCTGTCCACCGGATGCACGTTCTGGCGGGCCCGCTGCTCGCCCACCTCCGCGCCGCGCGACGCCTGCCGCGGCTCGGAGGGCGGCAGCAGCCCGAGGGACGCGAAGGTCTGGGCGAGGATGCGCTGCACCTGCGCCAGGAACTCGGCCTCGATGTACGAGTCGGAGACGAGGACGCTGTCCGCCGAACGCAGGGCGCTGGTCACGCGCTCCACGACGGCGGCGCGCGCCTCGGCGAGGTCGGCGTCGATCGGTCTCGTAGTCATCCTGTGCTTTCTATCACGGCGTGGCCGCCAGGCCCACGGCGAGCAGGTTGACCGTGTACTGCGACACCATGAATGCGCGATACGGCCGTCGCTGCGCGCGCCGGTCCTGTCCGCGTCCGGCGATCGACAGGCCGCTGACGGCGACGGCGCACGGACCGAGCGCTGCCAGCGACAGCAGAGCGGGATTGAGGGCGGCGGCCAGCACGCCCAGCCCGCCGATCGCCGCCGACCCGGTGGCGACGGCCAGCCGCGCCGCCCGCTCGCCCAGCACGATCGGCAGTGTCCGCCGCCCGGCGATCCTGTCCCCGACGGCGTCGCCGAAGTCTTTCGCGTGCCCGACCACCGCGATCCACAGCGCCATCACCACCGCGAATACGGGCACGGCGGACGGGATGGTGCCATGGAACGCCTCCGCGCCGGCCAGGTAGGTGAGCAGGCCACCGGATGCGGCCACCGCCAGGGCGGGAACCGCCCACTTCTTCGCGGCGTGAGCACCGAGCGAGTACGCGAGGCCGAGGGTCAGCATCAGGACGACGAGCAGCACGAACACCAGGGTGACGTGCACGGCTATGCTCAGCGACGCCACGGCGAGCACCACGCACCACGAGCCGGCCGCGTTCGTCGTGAGCGCTCCGGATGCGAGCGGCCGGTGCGACCCGTTCGCCCGGTCCCCGGCGATGTCGCTGATGCCGTTCACGAGGTAGACCACCCACACGGCCAGGAACCACGACGCGCCCCCGACCACCGCTCTGACGACCGGGATCTCCCCGCCGAACGCCAGCATCCCGCCCACCAGGAACCGCAGGTTGAACACCCACAGCACGATGGGCCGTGCTTCGGTGTACGACCAGCAGAGGGTACGCAGGACGGAGAGGGGCCCGCTCGCCTCTGCGCGGACCCCGATGGTTCGGGTCACCCGCTCATCATGCGTACGCCGCAGCCCGCAGCACGATGCCGGAGACTACGACCAAAGTCACATCTTTGCCGTCCGCGCCTCCGGATATGCGACCAAAGTGGCATTTTCTCCGCCGTGGAGAGTTCGTACGTTAAGGGGGAGTGGCTTATTCGGCTTCGCCACTCTGGCACCGATGGCGCTACGTCTCGGGTGGCGCATGCGCGTCGCGCCGTATTGGGGGGAGCGGTCAGACACTGGGTGAATACACCCGGTGTCTGACCGGGGGCCCCGGGCGGCGCGCTGAGAGGCCGAATCGGGCGATCCTTGACGTCGTGACGGCAACGTGTGCGAAGCTAGCAACGTTGTAAATCCGTCCGAGGGAGGCGCCAGGTGGTCGCGACGCTGAAGGATGTCGCCGGGGCGGCCGGTGTCTCCGTGAAGACCGTGTCCAACGTCGTCAACGGGTACGAGTTCGTCAAGGCGTCGACGAGGGAGCGTGTCCTCTCCGCGATCGAGGAGCTCGGCTACCAGCCGAATCTCGCCGCGCGGAATCTGCGCGCGGGCCGCACCGGCGTGATCGGCCTGGCCGTCCCCTCCCTCAGCTTCAGCTACTTCGCCGAGCTGGCGGATGCCGTGCTCGAGGCGTCACGCAAGCTCGGCTTCGTCACCCTGATCGAGCAGACGGGCGGCGACCGGGATGCGGAACTCGAGCTGTTGCGCGGGTCGCGGCTGTCCATGCTCGACGGCCTGCTGTTCTCCCCGCTCGGCATGTCGACCGACGACGCGGACTCCCTGAACGTCGACTACCCGCTGGTGCTGCTCGGCGAGCGCATCTTCGGCGGCCCGACCGATCACGTCGTCATGCAGAACGTCAACGGCGGGTATGCGGCCACCGCGCATCTCATCGACTCCGGCCGGCGGCGCATCGCCGTGCTCGGCGCGCACGTCGCTGAGCGGGTCGGCTCCGCGTCCCTGCGGCTGGAGGGGTACCGTCGGGCGCTCGCGGACGCCGGCATCGACACCGGGGACGAGCTGGTCGTGTTCCGCGAGGGCTGGCACCGCACGGACGGCGCGGCAGCGACGCGCGAGCTGCTGGATTCCGGCACGCCGTTCGATGCGATCTTCGCACTCAACGACGAGCTCGCCCTCGGCGCGCTGCGCGTGCTGCACCAGGACAACGTGCGGGTGCCGGACGACGTCGCGGTGATCGGGTTCGACAACCTCATCGAAGGTCAGTTCGCGATGCCGAGCCTGAGCACCATCGATCCCGGCCGTGCCGACATCGCCGAGCGCGCCGTCGCAGCGCTCATCGAGCGCATCGGCGACCGTGACGGGCACATCGGAGCGCCTAGGATGATCGAGGTGCCGTTCACCACGGTCGCCAGGGAGTCCACCCTGTCGATGTCGGCAGTCACGTCGGCGCACAGCAGCTGACGGACGGGGTCAGTGCGGGTCGACGGCCTGGTCGGCGGAATGCGCGCCGTAGAAATCGGATTGCTTCTGCATGATCGTCCTCATCCCCGCATCCGGGTCGACGCCGTAGACCGTGCCGGTGAAGTCCAGTCCGCGCTGGATCGCCCAGATCTCGTCATGACGGTCCGGAGGGAGGATGACCGCCGGGTCTCCGACGGCGACCCAGCCGATCGGGACGACGGCGCCGGGCTGCAGCGTCGTGTTGACCTGCACGACGCCGTGGATGCGGACCTCGGCTCCCGCAGCGACGGTGCTTCCGGGGAAGAGCGCTGCGCCGGTCGCGATGAACGCCTCGTCGCCCACCGTGCTCCCGTTGATGTGCGCGTGCGGACCGATCATCACGGCGGCGCCGACCAGGGCGGGATGCTCGGCCCTTCCCCGGATGACGGCGTGCTCCATGACGACGGTGTCCTCGCCGATGACGACCTCGCCGTCTTCTGCGCTGATCACCGCGCCGTGCAGGATGCGGGCGCCCGCCGCGATCCGGACCTTCCCCACGATGACGGCCGTCGACGCCACGAAGGCGGCGGGGTCGATCGAGGGTTCGGCATCGCGGTGTCTGACGAGCATTCGGCGACTCCATTCGTCGGTCGCGCCATCGAGGGCGTGAGACGCTAACGATACCGAACGTTGACATCCGGAAATGGTTCTTTCTATAATCCGATACAACGTTGAAAATTCAACGTTGTAAAAACCCGTGGATCGACGCCGTCGTCGGTCACTCTGAGAGGCATTCAATGAAGAAACTCATCGCGGCCGTCGCGCTCGCGGCGGGGGCGGCCGTCGCGCTGGCGGGCTGCTCAGGCTCCGGCACCGGCTCATCGTCCTCCTCCCACGTCGATCTGACCTTCTGGCACGGATACACCGAGGCAGACGGCAAGGTCCTCGATCAGATCGTCGACGACTTCAACAAGTCGCAGAAGAACATCACGATCAAGACCACCACCAAGACCTGGGCCGTCATCGGCGACACCCTCCTCCCGGCGCTCAGCGCGAAGAAGGGCCCGGACATCGTCGCCCTCCCCGCAGAGAACCTCCCCGTCTACGCCAGCAAGGGCGCGTTCACGAAGCTCGACGACTTCTACGCGTCCGACAGCATCAAGAGCGCCAACCTCAACCCGCGCGCCGTCGAGATGGAGAAGGTCGACGGCTCGTACTTCGGCGTGCCGACCGGCTTCGTCCCGCTCTCCGTCATCTACAACAAGGGCCTGTTCGAGAAAGCCGGCATCACCACCTTCCCGGCCACCTGGGACGAGTGGGTCGCCGACGCCAAGAAGTTGACCGTCGACGAGAACGGCGACGGCACGCCGGAGCAGTACGGCCTCGCGCTGCCCGACCACGCCACCGTCGGCAACGGCGTCTGGGCCAGCCTGTTCTACGGCAACGGCGGAGACATCGTGAAGAGCGGCAAGTCCGTCGTCGACTCCGCCGCCAACGTGGAGACCCTGAAGTTCTGGTCGAACGCGGTCACCACCGGGCACATCTCGCCCACCGGACTCGACGGCGTCGCGTCCGACAAGCTGTTCAGCTCCGGCAAGGCCGCGATGGAGATCGGCGGCCCGTGGATGGCCGGGGTCGCGGCAGACGCGAAGATCGACTGGGGCATCGCGGGCATCCCCGCCGGCCCGAAGGAGCAGGCGGCGTCGGCCATCGGCATCAGCGCGGCCGTGACCGCGCAGGCCGACTCGACCAAGCAGGCTGCGGCCAAGAAGTTCTTCGACTACTTCTTCACCAAAGAGGTCGCGACGAAGTGGTCCCTCGGCTCCGGCTGGCCGCCCCTGCGCACCGACATCCCCGCCTCCGACGTGTCGTCGAACCCGGTGGTCGCGGCGCTGACGGCCATCTCGGGAACCGCCCGTCCGCTGCTGCCCGGCGTGGCCAACAGTGTGGATGTGCTCTCGGCGGTCGACGAGGCGACGCAGAAGTCGCTCGCGGGGGGAGACCCCAGCGACCTGCTGAGCGCGGCGTCCACCAAGGTCACCCAAGCGCTGGGTAAATAGGCGCTGAGCAAGCGCTGAGCACGTAACAGAGCAGTTCCGACAACCCGGTAGCCGCCGCCCGTCCGGCGCGGCGGCTACCGCTGTGGAGACACCATGACAACGACCGTCAGACCACCCAAACGGGCCTACCGGCCTCCGGCGCCCCTCGGGGGTCGCGGACCGATCAGGACGCGCAAGGGATCGGCCCGCATCGCGCTGATCTTCCTGCTGCCTGCACTGATCATCCTCACCGCCTTCGTCGCCTGGCCGATGCTCTCGGCGCTCCGCACGTCGTTCACCGACAGCAGCGGGTTCGGGCCGGAGCAGTGGGTGGGCTTCGGCAACTACGTCGAGATCTTCACGAACCCGAGCATCCTGGGCACGCTGTCGACCACCGCCCTCTACGCCGTGCTGTTCACGCCCACCGCGCTGATCGGGGCGCTCGCCCTCGCGCTGCTGCTCAACAACCCCCGGCTGGCCGGGCGTGGGTTCTTCCGCACGGCGTTATTCGTGCCGTTCATCGTCTCGCTCGCGGTCGCCGCCTTCGCGTGGTCGTACCTGCTCGACCCGCAGGTCGGGCTCCTCAACTTCTGGTTGCGGTCGGTCGGGATCCAGCTCGGCAACGTCCTGCAGGACCCCGTGCTCGCCATGCCGACGGTCGTGCTGGTGGCCGTGTGGAAGAGCTTCGGGTTCTACATGGTGATCTTCATCGCCGGACTGCAGGAGATCCCGGTGAGCCTGTACGAGGCGGCCCGCATCGACGGGGCGGGCGCCTGGAAGCGGTTCACCAACATCACGCTGCCGCAGCTGAGCAACACGCTCGCCTTCGTCGTGATCTTCGCCATGATCGCCGCGCTGCAGGCGTTCGACCAGATCTACGTGATGACGGGAGGCGGCCCGTACCGCAGCACCCAGACCGTCGTCATGGAGATCTACCAGGAGGGCTTCAAGAAACTCGACCTCGGCCTCGCGTCCGCCCTGTCGTACGTGCTGCTGCTGGCGACGCTGATCCTCAGCCTGGTGCAGTTCCGCTTCTTCGGCCGTCGTGAAAAGGACCTCAGCTGATGACCACTTCGACCATCCAGAACCGACGGGGGACGCTCACGCGACCCGGCCTGCGCGTCGGCAAGCGCGCATCCAAGTGGCTGCTGTTCGCGGCGGTGCTCGCGCTGACGCTGATCGTGCTGCTGCCCGTGATCGTCATCGTCTTCACGGCGTTCAAGCCGTCCTCCGAGATCAACGCGTACCCTCCGACGCTCGCGCCGGGCGCCTGGACGCTCGACAACTTCGCGCGCATCTTCGCCGACCTGCCGTTCGCGAGGCTGTTCCTGAACAGCTTCGTGTTCGCGGGAGGGGTGACGCTGTTCGCCCTCGTCTTCGACTCGCTGGCGGCGTACGCCCTGGCGCGGCTGGACTTCCGCGGGAACAGGGTGCTCCTGATCGTGATCGTCGCGAGCCTGATGATCCCGTTCCAGGCGACGCTCATCCCGATCTACCAGCTGGTCGGCAACCTCGGGCTGGTGAACACGTTCGCCGGGCTCATCCTGCCGCGCGCAGCGGACGCGTTCGGGATCTTCTTCCTCCGCCAGTTCTTCATCGCCCTCCCGCGCGACCTCGACAACGCGGCGCGCATCGACGGCGCAAGCGAGTTCCGGGTGTTCCGCAGCGTCGTGCTTCCGAACGCGCTGCCCGCCCTGCTCACGCTCGGCATCTTCACCTTCGTGAACAACTGGAACGACCTGCTCTGGCCGCTGGTCTTCACGACCACGCCGGAGATGGGGACCGTCACCTCGGGGCTGACGCTGCTCACCGGGCCGAGCGGGATCATCCCGTACGGCACGATGATGGCCGGCTCGCTGATCGCGGTGCTGCCCCTCGCCATCCTGTTCCTGATCGTCCAGCGCCGGTTCATCGAATCGGTCGCGACAACCGGATTGAAGTGACCGGCATGACCCGACAGACCCCTCGCTGGTTCGAGGACGGCCGCCTGCGTTTCGCGCTCGGCATCGAGGACACCTTCGTGCCGCAGACGCGGCCGGGCGAGCGCGCCATCGACGAGTACGAGCTGACAGAGCACTACGAACGGTTCGACGACGACTTCCGGCTCGCGGCCGGGGTCGGTGCTGAGCTGCTGCGCTGGGGCGTGCCCTGGTACCGCGTCGCACCCGAGCCAGGACGCTGGGACTGGTCGTGGACCGACCGTGCGCTGGCGAGCATGGCGGACGCCGGGCTGCGCCCGATCGTCGACCTGCTGCACTACGGCACGCCGACGTGGCTGGACGACCAGTTCGCGCATCCGGACTATCCGCAGCACGTCGCCGAGTACGCCGTCCGGTTCGCCGAGCGCTATGCCGACGTCGCACAGGACTACACGCCAGTGAACGAGCCGGTGATCCACGCACTGTTCGCCGGGGAGTACGCGTACTGGCCTCCGTACCTCTCCGGGGCGCGCGGCTTCACCACCATCGCGGCCAACCTCGCGCGCGGCTTCGTGCACACGCAGCGCGGCATCGCAGAGGTGCTGCCCGGCGCATCCTTCGTCCACGTGGATGCGGCGATGAGGTTCGTCGGCGCGGACACGGCCCCCGAGCACGCGGAGGAGGCGGAGCGGCTCTCCGAGCAGGTGCACCTGGTGGAGGACCTCGTCACGGGCCGGGTGGACGACCGCCATCCACTGGCCGCCGGCCTGCGCGCCAACGGGCTGACCGACGACGACCTCGCCTGGTTCGCCGCACACACCGTGCAGCCGGATGTGATGGGCGTCAACTACTACCCGCGCCACTCCACCGAGCTGTTCGAGGCGGGCGTGCACCACGCGGGCGGCTTCGCCGACCCCCGGCCATCGGTCGACAGGGGCGCCGCCGGGCTCCGGGATGCGCTGCAGTCGTACGCCGACCGGTACGGAGCGCCCGTCATGGTCACCGAGACCTGCGTCACCGGCAGCGTCGAGGAACGCATCGCCTGGCTCGACGACTCCGTCGCGCTCGTGCACCGGATGCGCGCGGAGGGGACGGACATCGTCGGATACACCTGGTGGCCTCTCTTCGACATGTACGAGTGGACCTGGCGGCACAGCGAGAACCCGCGCGCCGACCACCTGCTCACGATGGGCCTCTACGACCTCGTCGAGACCGGCGACGGTCTCCTCCGCTCCCGGAACCCGGTCGCCGACCGCTATCGGCACCACGCCACGTCCGCCCTGTCCGCCCTTCCCGCCCCGTCCGCCAGCCGCCTCACGCCGAACCCGTAACGGAACACATCCATGCACATCGCACACCTCACCATCAACACGTCGGCCAGGATCGGCGCCATCAACCCGCGGCTGTTCGGCTCGTTCGTCGAGCACCTGGGCCGCTCGGTCTACGACGGCATCTACGAGCCCGGCCACCCGCTGGCCGACGGCGACGGCTTCCGCACCGACGTCATCGAGCTCGTCAAGGAGCTCGGCGTCACCGCCATCCGGTATCCGGGAGGCAACTTCGTCTCCGGCTTCAACTGGGAGGACAGCGTCGGGCCGCGGGAGGAACGGCCGACCAGGCTCGACCTGGCCTGGCACACCACCGAGACGAACGAGGTGGGCCTGCACGAGTTCCAGCGCTGGCTGGACGCCGTGGGCAGCGAGCTCATGCTCGCGGTGAACCTCGGCACCCGGGGAACGCCGGAGGCGCTGGAGTTGCTCGAGTACGCTAACCTCGCGCAGGGCACGGCGCGCGCGGACCGGCGGGCGGCGAACGGACGCACGGAGCCGTTCGACGTGCGCATCTGGTGCCTCGGCAACGAGATGGACGGCCCGTGGCAGCTTGGACACCGCTCTGCCGACGACTACGGCAAGGTCGCCGCCCAGACGGCACGCGCGATGAAGGCGTTCGACCCCGACCTGGAGCTGGTGATCTGCGGCTCGTCCAGTTCGTCGATGCCGACGTTCGCCGAGTGGGAGCGCGTCGTGCTCACCCACGCGTACGACGCGGTCGACTACATCTCCTGCCACGCGTACTACGAGAACACCGGCGACCTGGCGAGCTTCCTCGCATCCGGGATCGACATGGACCACTTCATCCGCAGCGTCACCGCCACCGCCGACCACGTCAAAGCGGTGCGCGGCAGCGACAAGACCATCAACATCTCGTTTGACGAGTGGAACATCTGGTACAACAGCCGCTACGAGAACGTCGACAAGATCACCGGCGTCGACAACTGGCCCGTTGCCCCTCGCCTGCTCGAAGACGAGTACACGGTGGCGGATGCTGTGGTGTTCGGCAGCCTGCTCATCACCCTGCTGAAGCACGCCGACCGGGTGACCAGCGCCTCCCTCGCCCAGCTGGTCAACGTGATCGCGCCGATCATGACGGAGCCGGGGGGCGCATCCTGGCGCCAGACCACCTTCTTCCCGTTCGCGGCGACGGCGGCCAACGCGAACGGCATCGCCCTCGACGTGACTCCGGTCAGCGACAGCTATCCGACCGAGCGTTTCGGAGACGTGCCGCTCGTCGACGCCGTCGCGAGCCTCGACGAGAGCACGGGCAGCATCGCGGTCTACGTCGTCAACCGGGCCGTGGATGCCGGGACCTCCCTCGAGATCGACCTCCCGTCCCGCGCGCACCCCGGCACGTACGCGGTCACCGCGCGCACGCTGAGCGACGCGGACATCAACGCCTCCAACAACCGCGAGAACCCGGAACGCGTCGTCCTCGCCGACAACACCACCGTCAGCACGGACGGGGGCGTCCTGCGGATCGACCTGCCCGCCGTCTCCTGGACGGAGATCCTGCTCACCCCACAGAACCCGGTCACCGCTTAGACCCTTCCCACCCGTAGAACCTCCCACCCCCAGCACGCTTACCCCCTCAGGCGTGACGGCGCGCACCGCGTCGGCACTGCGCCACGGATTCCCGCGACGCGAACTCTCAGATCGGAGACACACGATGATCGGATCCACCGGGGGAGCGGCCCAGCCGCGAACCTTCCGCCGCCGGATGCTGGCGGCAGCTCTCACCGCGGCAGCAGTCGCCGTGTTCGCCCAGGCGGCGATCGCCCCTCCCGCCGAGGCCGTCACGACAGGCAACGGCGCGCTGGTGTACTCGCCGGCGGCCGGGACGTCCTTCAACCCGGAGGGCGGACGCGCGGCGGGAACCACATACGCCAAGAACATCGTCCTGAAGAACAGCGGAACATCCAACGGCACCCAGCTCGTCACCTACGACCAGCTGGTGCTCGTCGGCGGCAAGCAGGTGTACCCGATCTATCGGAGCACCGACGACGGGACGACGTGGACGCACCTCACCGACGTCGTCCCGAACAACGACTTCCCGACGCTCGCGCGCACGTCGCAGCCGTTCCTCTACGAGCTGCCCCAGCAGGTCGGCAGCCTCCCCGCCGGCACGATCCTGCTCTCCGGCATGATCATGCCGACGGACCGGTCGAGCAGCAGGCTCGTCGTCTACAAGAGCGGGGACCACGGAGCCACCTGGTCGTACCTCAGCACCATCGACACCGGCGGCCCGGCGACGTACGACCCGTCTCCCACCTCCACCACGACGACGGTGTGGGAGCCGTCGCTGATCGTCGACGGAAACGGCAAGCTCGCCGCGTACTTCTCGGACGAGCGGCAGAAGGCGAACGGCGTGCTGCAGGCGGTCTCGTACCGTGAGTCCAGCGACGGCGGCCTCACCTGGGGTGCGCTCGGCAACGTGTCCGCGCCGACCAACCAGAGCGACCGGCCGGGAATGATCACGGTGACGAAGCTGCCGGACGGCCGCTACCTCGCCACGTTCGAGGTCGTCAACCGGCCGAGCCAGACCAACAACACGGCGCCGGTGTACTTCAAGATCTCTCCGGATGGGGTCACCTGGTCGCCAAGCACGAGCATCGGCACGCAGATCGCCCTCGCCAACGGACGCGGGATCGGCTCGTCCCCGTACGTGAAGTGGGTGCCGACCGGGGGCCCGAAGGGGATGGTGGTCGTCGCATCCAAGTGGGGTCTCGACGCCTCGGGGAACATCAGCGGCGGCCAGGACTTCTACGTCAACTACAACCTGGGCGCCGGACCGTGGGAGCGGCTGCCGATGGCGGTCACCTACGACTCGACCGACACGGCGGGCGGCACGTTCTCCGGGTTCGCGCAGAGCTTCGACACCAGCGTCGACGGGCGCACGCTCTACCAGGCGACGAACGTCGAGAACGCGGCGACCACGTACAACGACATCCGCGTGGGTTCGATCCCGCTGGATGCGCAGCAGTACGAGGCGGAGAAGGCGGCACGCACGTCCGACACCTCGCTGGTGACCGACGTGAACGCCGCCAACGGAAGCAAGGTCGGCAACATCAACAACAGCACGAGTGCCGTCACGTTCACGGTGCGCGTTCCGAGCGCGGGCTCGTACACGCTCAACGTGCGCTACGACAACGGCACAGGTGCGGCGAGCACGCACAACGTCTCGGTGAACGGTGGGACGGCGTCGAGCATCAGCTATCCGGCGACGGTCGACTGGGGCCGCTTCGGCTGGGCGCAGAAGACGGTGACGCTGAATGCGGGCGCCAACACGATCGCGTTCAGCAAGGGGACGTCGTACGCGGAACTCGACCAGCTGCAGGTCTACCAGCCGAGCGCGCAGCTCGACTCGCAGTTCCGGATCGTGAACCGCAACAGCGGCAAGCTGCTGGAGATCGCCTCGGCGCTCACCACCGACGGCGCGCTGGCCGGCCAGTGGGCGGACACCGCGAACCCCACCCAGATCTGGAACGTCCACCCGGTGACGGGAAGCACGCAGCTGTTCAACGACAACAGCGGCAAGCTGCTGGAGATCCCGGGTGCGCAGACGGGCAACGCGGTGCAGGCCGGGCAGTGGGGGCCGACCGGGAACGCCACCCAGAACTGGAACCTCACGACCAGCGGCGGCTACTGGACGCTGACCAACGCGAACAGCGGCAAGCCCCTGGAGATCGCCGGCTCGTCCACGGCGAACGGCGCCGCCGCCCAGCAGAACGCGGCGACGGGCGCCGCGAACCAGCAGTGGCAGTTCGTGCGCGAGGGTATTCAGTAGGGAGTGTGGAGGAGGGAGCGGCCGCTCGTACGCGAGCGGCCGCTTCCCTACGCCTCCACGTATGTCGCCAGGTGCTGCCCGGTGAGCGTCGACTTGGCTGCCACCAGCTCCGCCGGCGTGCCCTCGAACACCACCAGCCCGCCGTCGTGGCCGGCGCCGGGGCCGAGGTCGATGATCCAGTCCGCGTGCGCCATCACGGCCTGGTGGTGCTCCACTACGATCACCGACTTGCCGGAGTCGACCAGGCGGTCGAGGAGTCCGAGCAGCTGCTCCACGTCGGCCAGGTGGAGGCCGGTCGTCGGTTCGTCGAGCACGTACACGCCGCCCTGCTCGGAGAGGTGGGTCGCCAGTTTGAGGCGTTGACGCTCCCCGCCGGAGAGGGTCGTGAGCGGCTGGCCCAGGCTCAGGTAGCCGAGTCCCACATCCACCAGCCTGCTCAGGATGCTGTGGGCCGCGGGCGTGCGCGCCTCGCCGCTGCCGAAGAACTCGTCGGCGGTGGTGACGGACATCGCCAGCACCTCGCTGATGTCGCGGCCGCCGAGGCGGTATTCGAGCACGGAGGCCTGGAACCGCTTGCCTTCGCAGACCTCGCAGACCGTGGAGACCCCGGCCATGATGCCGAGATCGGTGTAGATCACGCCAGCGCCGTTGCAGTTGGGGCAGGCGCCCTCGGAATTGGAGCTGAACAGCGCGGGCTTCACGCCGTTGGCCTTCGCGAAGGCCTTGCGGATGGGGTCGAGCAGGCCGGTGTACGTGGCGGGGTTGCTGCGGCGGGAGCCGCGGATCGCCGCCTGGTCGATGGAGATCACGCCTTCGCTGGCCGGAATCGACCCGTGCACGAGCGAGCTCTTGCCCGAGCCGGCGACGCCGGTGACGACCACGAGCATCCCGAGCGGGATGTCCACATCCACGTCGCGCAGGTTGTGGGAACTCGCGCCGCGGATGGCGAGCGTGCCGGTGGGGGTGCGCACCGTGTCTTTGAGGGTGGCGCGGTCGTCGAGGTGGTGGCCGGTGAGGGTGTCGCTCGCGCGGAGGCCGTCGAGGCTGCCGGTGTATGTGATCGTCCCGCCCGCGGTGCCCGCGCGAGGCCCGAGGTCGACGACGTGGTCGGCGATGGCGATCATCTCCGGCTTGTGCTCGACCACGAGCACGGTGTTCCCCTTGTCGCGCAGGCGCAGCAGCAGTTCGTTCATGCGCTGGATGTCGTGCGGGTGCAGCCCGATCGTCGGCTCGTCGAACACGTAGGTCACATCGGTGAGCGACGAGCCGAGGTGCCGGATGATCTTGGTGCGCTGCGCCTCCCCGCCGGACAGCGTGCCCGCCGGCCGGTCGAGGGACAGGTAGCCGAGGCCGATCTCCACGAACGATTCGAGGGTCTGCCGCAGCGCGCTCAGAAGGGGAGCGACGGACGGCTCGTCGAGCCCGCTCACCCAGTCGGCGAGGTCGCTGATCTGCATGGCGCACGCGTCGGCGATGCTGATGCCGCCGATCTTCGACGAGCGGGCGGCCTCGCTCAGCCGGGTGCCTCCGCAGTCCGGGCAGGTGGTGAACGTGACGGCGCGGTCGACGAACGCGCGGATGTGCGGCTGCATCGCCTCGCGGTCCTTCGACAACATCGACTTCTGCAGCTTGGGCACCAGACCCTCGTAGGTGAGGTTGATGTCGCCGATCTTCACCTTGACCGGGTCGCGGTAGAGGAAGTCGTGCAGCTCTTTCTTCGTGTAGTCCTTGATCGGTTTGTCGGCGTCGAGGAATCCGGAGCCCGTGAAGATACGCACGCTCCAGCCATCCGCTGTGTACCCAGGGATGGTCAGTGCACCCTCCGCCAGCGACTTCGTCTCGTCGTACAGCTGAGTGAGGTCGATGTCGTTGACGCTGCCCATGCCCTCGCAGCGCGGGCACATCCCGCCGGTGACCGTGAAGCTGCGCCGCTCCTTCGTGGTGGCCTCTCCGCGCTCGATGGTGATGGCACCGGACCCGGACACGGAGGCGACGTTGAACGAGAACGCCTGCGGCGACCCGATGTACGGCTGTCCGAGCCTGCTGAACAGGATGCGCAGCATCGCGTTCACGTCGGTGGCCGTGCCGACCGTCGACCGGGCGTTCGCCCCCATCCGCTCCTGGTCGACGATGATCGCCGTGGTCAGGCCGTCGAGCACATCCACGTCTGGCCGGGCGAGGGTCGGCATGAAGCCCTGCACGAACGCGCTGTACGTCTCGTTGATCATCCGCTGCGACTCGGCCGCGATGGTGCCGAACACCAACGAGCTCTTGCCGGAGCCGGAGACACCGGTGAACACGGTCAGCCGCCGTTTCGGGATCTCGACGCTCACGTCTTTGAGGTTGTTGACGCGCGCCCCTTGCACGCGGATCAGGTCGTGACTGTCGGCGCGGTGTGCGGCGGTCGGCGCGTCGGTGCTCATGGTGGGATCTCCATCTGTCTGGCTGTGCGCCTCATCCTAGATGCCACAGAATTGCACGTATTCAGCGGGTTTACGAGATGCCAGAAACTGTTGCAACACGCCCGAGATCGGCGACAGAAACTGGTATCTCGCGGATGCTGGCGCTGCGCCGTCTCGCGGAGTAAGCCAGGGGTATGCCGAACCTGAACGCCGATCGCATCGGCTCCGTCATCCGCGAGCACCTCCCCGAGTTCGCCGTCCCCGGCGCCCTCAGCGTGCGACCGGGCTACCTGCTGGCCGACGGGTGGATCACGGACACCCCGGCCATCGTGGTGACCGCAGCACGGGATGCGTCGCTCCCCGCCCTCCGCGACGCCCTGCCCACCGAGGTGGATGGCCTCCCCGTGGATGTGCGCGTTGCGTCGGCGGCCAAGGAGCGCATGCTGACCGAGCCCGCCGCCTTCGCGCGCACGGCGGGGCCAGCGCCCGATCGCGGCGCGGTGCCGGAGTTCGCCGACGAGTACGAGCTGACGGGCCCGGTCGGCAGTGAGGCATCCGGTGGGTCCGCCGCATCTGGTGCACCCGGCCAACCCGCCCCACCCGCCGCATCCCGCGCACGCGCATCCATCGTCCCCCGCGTCGACTTCGCCGCCGCCACCAAACCCCAGCTCCCGTACGCACCCCCGCCCGGCGCCACCCTCGCCCCGGTCTCCGGCACCATGCGCGTGACGTTGAGCGCGAGTCCGGACTCCGGCTGGCCGACGCTCGGCGCGTTCCTCTCCGGGGTGCGCGAGACCCTCACCGTCGGCCTCTACGACTTCACCTCGCGGCACATCCTGCAGACCGTCGAAACCGTCCTCGCGGGCCGAACCGTGCGGCTCGTCCTCGACCATCCCGCCAAGAATCCCACCGCCGACCAAACCGACGAGCAGACCGTCGCAGCCCTCACCACCGCCTTCGGCGACCACCTCACGCAGGCGTGGGCGCTCTCCAGGATGGACCCGCTCGCCGCCGCCTGGATCTTCCCGTCGGCGTACCACATCAAAGTCGCCGTGCGGGATTCGTCCGCCGTCTGGCTGTCCAGCGGCAACTGGAACAACTCGAACCAGCCGGACATCGACCCGGTGACCACGCCGGCCGACGCCGAGGCCGCCCGCTCCGGCGACCGCGACTGGCACGTCGTCATCGAGAACGAGCAGCTGGCGCGAACCTTCGAGGCCTTCCTGCTCAACGACCTCGCCGTCGCCGCGCAGCACCAGGTCACCACTCCGGCCGCCGGGCCTGTCCCTGCCCTGCTCGCCCCGCTCGCGACCACTCCGCCGTACCAGCGCTTCTTCGCCGCAGACACCGCCGAGCGCCAGCTGACGGTGACCCCGCTGCTCACCCCGGATGCTGGCAGCTACGTCCCGCACATCCTGGACCTCATCCGGAGCGCCACGACGTCGTTGCTGATGCAGTTCCAGTACATCGAACTGCCGAAGACGGTCGCGGACGCCCCCGCCGAGTTCCTCGCGCTGATCCACGCGGTGATCGAGCGGCAGCAGGCCGGAGTCGACGTGCGCATCATCATGAGCCAGTTCGAGACGGCCGGCTACCTCGAGAAGCTGCAGGCCGAAGGCCTCGACGTCGTGAACAGGGTGAAGCTGCAGAACAACGTGCACAACAAGGGCATCGTCGTCGACGGCCGGGCCGCGCTCGTCAGCAGCCAGAACTGGTCGCCGGCCGGGACGCTGACCAACCGGGATGCGGGCGTGATCCTCGAAAACGCGGAGATCGCCGCATACTTCACCCAGCTGTTCGAGCACGACTGGGCCGTGCTGGCGTCCCGTTCCGTCGCGCCGGATTGAGGCGCGCGCAGGGCCGCAGAGCCGAGGCCCGAGGATGCTCAGAGCAGTCGGGCGCACGCATCCCGGTACCGGGCGTACGCATCGGCCACCGCCCCGCCGCCGCGAACGACCAGAGGGCCCGACGTCGCGGCTACCGTGTCCACCGTCCACACACCGGCGCCGATCGCCGCCAGCGTCGCTGCGCCGCGCGCGGAACCGCCGTCGCCCCGCACCACCCGGATGTCGGCGCCCACGGCCGCCGCGAAGGTCTCGCACCACTCCTCGGAGCCTGTGACACCGCCGACGATGCGGATCTCCCGAGGACGCCCCACCACAGCCGAGACGGCCTCGACGGCGTCCGCGCACCCGAAGGCCACGCCCTCGACCACCGCGCGCGCGAGATGCTCGCGCCCGTGCCGTGCATCCTGGCCGACGAACGCCGCCCTCGCAGCGTCGTTCTTCACGGGCACGGTCGCTCCGAACATGAAGGGCAGGTAGGTCAGTCCGTCGCTGCCGGGAGGGGCGAGCCTGGCCGCTTCCCCGATCGGACCGCCGTCGAGGATGGCACGCTCCGCCCACCGGATGCTCGCGCCCGCCGCGTACAGCGACGACATCACCACGAATCCGTCGCCGGTCGCTGCCGCGAAGACGAAGCCACCGCCCGCGACCGGCTCGGGGGACACCCCCATGATCTGCGCTGCCGTGCCGACGTTCACGCTGAGGACTCCGCGCGACACCACACCCGAGCCGAGCACCGCAGCCGGGACGTCGCCTGCTCCGGTGACGACGGGCGTTCCCGCGCGCAGGCCGGTCGCGGCAGCGGCCTCCGCCGTGACGACGCCGGCCACCTCGCTCGATCCCAGCACGCGTGGGGCGAGTCGCGAGTCGGCCCCGGATGCGGTCCACAGCTCGTCTGCCCACTCGCGTTCGCGCACGTCGTAGAGGAGCGTGCCGGCAGCATCGGTCTCGTCCGTCGCCCACTCGCCCGTGAGCCGGAACCGGAGCAGGTCCTTCGCCAGCACCAGACGCGTCGCCTCGCGCATTCGCTCGGGGTACCGCTCGGCGAACCAGGCGAGCTTGGGCGCGGTGAACGCGTCGACGACGCCGTTCGCCGCCCGCCGCTCGAACGCGGGGTTCGCCGCAAGCCGCCGGGTCTGCTCTGCCACTCGCCTGTCCGCCCAGGTGAGGGTCGGGGCGATGGGTCGATCGTCTGCGCCGACCAGGAGCAGGGAGTGCATGTGGCCGGACATTCCGACGGCCAGGATGGAGGAGGCGTCGACGCGCGCGAGCACGGCGTGCAGGGCGGTGACGGCCGCATCCCACCAATCGTCCGGGTTCTGCTCGTGAGCCCCCGGCTCCGGCGACGCGGTCGGGTACTCCGCAGACGCCTCGGCGACGGGACGCCGCGTCGCGACATCGAGCGCCAGCACCTTGACCGTGGTGGTGCCGGCGTCGATGCCGACGACGAGCCCGTCCTGGTGTTCCGTCACGGGGTCAGGCTGCCCGTTCGCGCTGCGTGGTGAAACCGTACTCGCGCAGGAAATCGAGCGACTCCTCCGCGACGCGGTCGAAGTTGGACAGGCCGATGCCCGCCGGTTCGCCGACGCCGATCTGTCCACCCACCTGCCAGCCCTCCCACTCCACGCTCACGTAGCCGTCGAACCCGATCTCGCCGAGGGTCTCGAACGTCTCCCGGAAGTCGACGAGGCCGCCGCCGAACCAGATGTGGTTGCAGTTCACGATGGTCGGCAGGCCGACCTCGTCCTTGATCTGCACGATATCGATGTATTGCGCGAGCCGCTTGACCGCCTGCGGCACGGTCATGAACGGTTTGACCGCCACGTAGAACGCACCCGTGTCCATCGTCATCCGCAGATTGGATGCGCCGATCTCCTCGAACATGCGCTCCACCGACTCGACCTTGTTCAGGATGGTGCCCTGCAGGAGCTCGATGCTGACGTTGAGGTCGAGCTTGGCTGCGTAGTCGCACACCTCGGTGATGGCTTCCTTCGCCTGGCGCCAGGCGTCCTTGCGGCTGAGGAGCACGTTGAGGGGCGGGTCGTAGTATCCGTCGCCGAGGAGGGTGCAGGCCGATTTCGCTCCGAGGACTTTGGCGGCGTCGAGCGCCTTCTTGAAGCTCTCGATGCCGCGCTCGCGGTCGTATTCGCGCGGGCTGACGAACGTGGTGTGGTTGGCCACGTAGCCGATCTCGATCCCAGCGGCGTCCGCCGCGGCCTTGGTGTCGGCGAGGCGCTGGTCGTACTCCGCCTTCGGGCCGTTCATGAGGTGGCCGAGCATGAAGTCGACCGCGTCGTACCCGTAGTCGGCGACCTTGGTCACCGTCTCCGCCGACGTCAGGTCGCCCCACGAGTTCCACGCGGGACCTGCCGCCTCCAGGCGGCCCCACGGCATGTTCGGCCAGACTTCGAAACTGATCTTCATCTCGTTCTCTTTCTCTTTTTCCTGATCGTGGTGGTGTCTCGTCCGCCGAGCGGCGTCAGATGTGCGGGATGCGCGACCGGAACCGGTCGGCCAGGGCGCTGTTGTGGTCGAGCGCCCCCGGCATCCCCGCGCTGAGGTAGATGTCCGGGTCGACACCGGATGCGGCCTGCAGAGCCATCGCCTGGACGATCACGGCGTTGAGCAGGGCGATTCCGACCGCGCTCGACCCCGGGCCGGCCTTCGGCAGGCCGGGGGCGATCGGAACGAGCGCATCCCCGGGCGGGCAGTGGTTGTCGAGCACGATGTCGGCCACGTCGTGCAGGCGCGGCCCGGATCCGGCGGTCGATCGCGCGTATGCCACTGAGGTGATCGCGATGACAGGCAGGTCGAGCCGTTTCGCCGCTCCTGCCACCTCGATCGGGAGCGCGTTCGATCCGGAATTCGACACCACGAGCATCGCATCCACTCCCGGCCGGATCGGATAGTGCGCGAGGATGTCGTCCGCATGCCCTGCCTGGCGCTCCAGCTCGGTGCTGCGCTGCGCGCTGACATGGAGCATGTAATCGTCCTGCAGGATCGGCGAGATGCGCGCAGATCCTCCGGCCCGGTAAAACGCTTCCTCCGCGAAGACGTGCGAGTGGCCGCTGCCGAACACGTACAGGATGCCGTCGCGCTGGAAGACGTCTGCGACCGTCTCCGCCGCTCGGCGGATCGCGCCGGACTCCTCGCGAGCCGCGACGGACAGCACTTCCTGCACGCGGCGCAGGTACAGGTCGGAGGTCCTGGTCTCGTCGGCGGCGATGGTCATTTCGTCGCTCCCGAGATGAGTCCGCCGACGAAGTACTTGCCGACGAAGAGGAACAGGATGACGGTGGGCAGAAGCGTGGATACCGTTCCGGCCATCACGAGACCCCAGTTGACCGTGTACTGCCCCACCAGGGCGCTCAGCCCGATCGGCAGCGTCTTGAGGGTGTCGCTGACGACGAACTGGGAGGCGAAGACGAACTCGGTCCACGAATACACGAACGAGTAGACCGCGACCGTCGCCACGCCGGGCGCCATCAGCGGGAGCACCACCTGCACCATCGTGCGGACCGGGCCGGCGCCGTCGATCGAGGCCGCCTCGTCCAGTTCGGGCGGCACAGAGAAGATGAACCCTCGCAGCAGCCAGGTGCAGAACGGCGCGGTGAACGCGACGTTCACGAGGACGAGCCCGGCGTAGGTGTCGATCAGTCCAGCTCCGGCGAGCGTCCGGTACAGGGGCACGATGAGCAGAGTGCCGGGGATCATGTACGACAGCAGCACGATGCCCGCGATCTTCCCGCTGCCCGGCACGCGCAGACGGTAGAGGCCGTACGCGGCGGCGAGAGAGACGATGAGCGTGACGACGGTGGTCGCGACTGCGACGATCACGCTGTTGCGCAGGTACACGGCGTAGTCGGTGGTGACGAACAACTGCTCGAAGTTCGACAGCGTGAACGTCTGCGGCCACCAGGTCGGTGTTGCCTGCAAGATCTCCTGACGGCTCTTGAAGGCCGAGCTGACGACCCAGTAGATCGGTCCGATGACGACGATCGTCAGCACGATCATCGCGAGCGCGGCCGGGATGCGCCCCAGCCTCAGTGTCGGCCTCATGCGAAGTCCTTCGGTTTGGCGAACCGCACGAACAGCAGGCCCGCGATCGCGAGCACGATCACCGTCAGCACCGAGGCCGCTGCGGCCTCGCTGGAACGGAAGGCGCTGAACGCCGTGTCGTAAATGTAGACGGGCATCGTCGTGGTCGCGCCGGCAGGACCGCCCTTGGTGGTGAGGTAGATCGTGTCGAGGACGTTGAACGACCACAGCGATCCGACGAGACCGAGAGCGAACAGGACGGGCTGCAACAGCGGGAAGGTCACGGACCAGAACGTGCGCCAGGCATTGGCGCCGTCCATCTTCGCCGCTTCGATGACCTCGTGCGGCACGGTCGCGAGTGCCCCGTAGATCACCACGGCGCTGAGCGGGAACCAGTGCCAGCTGTTGACGAGGATGACCGTGATGAGCGTGAGCGGGCCATCCGCGAACGGGGCGCCGATGTCGATGCCGACCGCGGCGAAGATCTTGTGGATGATGCCGTAGTTGCTGTTGAGGAGCCACTGCCAGATCACCGCGACGGCGACGGTCGGGACGACCCAGGGCAGCACGACCCAGGTGCGGGCGCTCTTCGACCACCAGCCGCTGCGCTGCAGCAGCAGCGCGGTGGCGAACGCGAGGATCGTCTGGACGATCATGTTGACGATCAACCAGATCCCGGAGCGGCCGAGAGCCGCCCAGAACTTGTCGTCGCCGAGCACCTTCGAGTATGTGTCGAAGCCGACGAAGTCCGCGGGGCTGCCGATGACGCGCTGATCCTGGAGGCTCGTGACGACCGCGTTCACCAAAGGGAACGCGATGACGAAAGCCATGATGAGCACGATGGGGGCGACGAGGACGTAGCCGAGCACCTTGGTCGAGGTGGTGGTGCGTCCGACGCCCGCCGACCGGCGCGGGCGGCTGTTCGCCGTCCGCGCCGGCCGGGTGGAGACGGGAGCGGTCATTTGGCGATCGCGTCCTGCATCTGCTTCTGCGCCCACGCCACTGCTTCCTTGGCGCTCATGCCGTTCACAGTCATCTGCTGAACAGCCTGCGCCAGGATGTTCTGGCCGGAGATCTCGCCGATGGACGAGATGTACTGACCGTCGACGAACCCGAAGAGTTCACCGGTCTCCGACTGCTTGAGCATCGCATCCACACAGGTCTTGTACGTGCTGATGACCGGGTTCTCGCGCCAGTTGCTCTCCGTTGCGCCGTTCTCGGTCACCGGGAGGAACAGGCCGGGTTCCGCGTTGAGGAAGTCACCGTAGTGCTTCGGATCGAGCACCCATTCGAGGAACTTGCCTGCACCCTTCTGCTTGGCCTTGTCCTTGCTCAGGATCATGCCGCCATTCGAGTAGTAGATGCTGCCGGTCTTGCCGCCGTCGTCCGCCACGGGGATCGGCGCGCAGCCGAGGTCGCTCGCCGGTCGTCCGGATTCCTCTTCGAACGGTGCCAGGTACTGGCCCTTCTCGACCGCCATCGCCGCTGCTCCGCTGTTCAGCGCTGCCTGCGGCTCCGGCCAGGAGTAGTTGCCCGCATCCTTCGGCGAGAGAGCCGCCAGCTGCTTGTAGAGCTCGAAGGCAGCGACGGTCTTGTCGTTGTCGATCGCGACCTTTCCATCCTTGGTGAACATGTTCGCCGCTCCGCCGGTGACCATGAAGCTGTAGAGCACCTGATCCGTGGCGAGGTTCTTGCCGGACGGGACCGCGATGCCGGAGGTGCTTCCCGCCGACAGCTTCTTGGCGTCGGCGACCAGCTCGCTCCAGGTGGCGGGCGCAGCATCGATTCCGGCGGCCTTGAACATGTCGGCCCGGTACCAGAGCATCTGCACCATGCCGTAGAGCGGGACGGCCCAGACGTCGCCGTCGTCCGTGTACGGAGCGGTGGCCGCCTTGATGAGTCCGTCCTTGCTCGTGATGTCGTCGACCACGTCGTTCACCGGCTGGCCGAGACCGAGACCGCGCACGTATGTCGCGAAGTCCGGGATGGCGAACAGGATGTCCGGCTGCTTTCCGGACTGCGCCGCTGCGGCGATCTTGGTGTACACCTGGCCCCAGTCCTGCACCTGGATCTTGACCGGATACTCGGGGTTGGTCGCGTTGTACTCGTCCGCCAGCTTCTGGAACGCCTTCTCGCGGGATGGCGTGTTCTCCATGTGCCAGAGGACGACCTCTTTGTCAGCGGAATTGCTGGAGGGACTCCCTCCACAGGCACTGAGCCCGAGCGCTGTTGCGGCTGCTAGAGCAATCGCTGCAAGTGCTTTAGAACGCATTGCGTTTCACCTCTCTGTGAGACCGGTGCCCGATTCGGGGATTGTCGCTGTTACTGTGTGGCGGGTGGGGGTCGGGCTGCCGGTGTTCATCTACGATAACTGCTATAGAGCAATCTGGCCACACATTTGTATCAATTAGATTTCGGGAGAGTAACCTTTTGTTTCAGGCACCCAGGCCAAGGAGGCAGAATTCGTGAGCGCACCCCGCTACATCGAGATCCTCGACCAGCTTCGCGAACGCTGCGCCGGGCTCGCCCCCGGTAGTCGCCTCGCTTCGGAGCGCGCCCTGGCGGAAGAGTTCGACGTGAGCGCGATGACGGTCCGTCAGTCGCTCGCCAAACTCGCGGAAGAAGGCTGGGTGCACCGCTCGCAGGGGAGCGGCACCTATGTGAGTCGCCCGACCGTCACGATGGGACCGAGTCTCACCTCGTACACGGAGGACATGCTGCGGCTCGGCCTGCAGCCGTCGTCGGAGGTGCTGCGATTCGAAACGGTCAAGCCGGATCTGGAGACGGTGACCCGTCTCTCCCTCCGGCCGACGGAACAGGCGATCGTGCTCGAACGGCTCCGCTTCGCCGACGGCGAACCGATGTGCCACGAGATCAGCGTCTTCCCTTCCCGTCTCGCAGACGCGCTGGCGGGCGCCGACCTCGCCGGGTCCGTGCATGAGGCGCTCGCCGCGGCCGGCACGGCGCCGTATTCGACGTTCCGACGGGTGCGTGCCGTCGTCGCGCCCGACCGCGAATGCGAGCTGCTCGGGCTGCCCGTCGCGTCTCCCGCCCTGGAGATCAGCGACACCTTCTCGGATGCGCTGAGCCAGCC
The DNA here is from genome assembly GCF_051161895.1 of Leifsonia araucanica. Lineage (NCBI taxonomy): Bacteria > Bacillati > Actinomycetota > Actinomycetes > Micrococcales > Microbacteriaceae > Leifsonia > Leifsonia araucanica. The sequence continues at coordinate 2,007,578 of NZ_JBMBTW010000002.1, read as the reverse complement.
GTTCCAGCATGTCCGCACCCGATACCGGTTCGACAGGTACGAGGTGCTGAGCAAGATCGATCGGCTGCCGGGAGCGGCTCGCTGAGCACCCGTCAGGACGCATCCTGGACCTTGATCCCGTGGCCGGTCAGGACGGCGACCACCGGTCCGTCCGCCGTGCGGGCAGCGCGCTCCGCGGCGACGAGGGCGATGGCGGACGACGGCTCCACCCAGAGGCCGGCTGTGCGCAGCCGCGTCGTCGCCTCGGTGATCTCCCTCTCGTCGAGAGCGATGGCACTGCCCCGCGTCGCGCGGATCGCCGACAGTGTCAGCATGCCCTGCCGCTCATAGCCGCGAAGCGGGTCGGCGATGGCTGTCGCCGCCGTCTGCTGCCAATCGGTCCGGTGGGTGGTCAGCGCGGCCTCCCACGCCGACGGTGAGTCTGCCGACGCCTCCCAGGCCGCGACGATCGGCGAGACGGCTCGCGCCTGGACGCCGATGAGCCGAGGGGCGACGCCGCCGCCCCTCGCTGCGGTGACGTCCGAGAATCCCCGCTCGATTCCGCGCAAGAGGGGACCGGCGCCGATCGGGATGCACACGGCCTCCGGCACTCCGCCCAGCTGCTCGGTCAGCTCGAAGGCCACCCCGCGGTACGCCTCGGCCGGCACGGGGTTCCGGAAGGTCGTCGAGACGTTCAGCCATCCGTCGCCCTCGGCCGCGAGCGCTGCGGCATACGCCGCGCTGTAGTCGCCCGCGACCTCCGTGACCTCGGCGCCGTACGCCCGACAGGCGCGCAACTTGGCGGCGGCGTTGCTCTCCGAGCCGACGATCACGCGGCAGCGGAGTCCGGCGCGAGCGGCATAGGCGCTCGCCGAGGCCGCTGCATTCCCCGTCGATGCGACGACCATGCCCTCGTACCCGCCGTCCACGGCGAACGACGCCGCGAGGGCCATCGCCCTGTCCTTGAAGGACAGGGTCGGATTCGCACCCTCCAGCTTGAGGAGCACCCGTCCATCCGATCCGGGCCAGTCGAGCAGCGGCGTCTCGCCCTCTCCCAGGCTCACCCGTGCCGTGACGGGCGGGAAGAGTGCCGCTCTGCGCCAGATGCCGGGCGCGCTCGCGTCCCACGTCGGCGCGGTGGTCAAGGGGTCCGCGTACACAAGCACGGCACCGCCGCACCGGGGGCAGTCATACCGGAACCGGGGCCCGGACCAGTCGCCGTCCGCGCACCGGTAGCGGTGGCCACGGGGGCGGGAGGATCTGCCCACGTCCATGTGTTCTCCCTCGGACCGATGATTGTGGAAAGGTATTCTAAAAGCTACACTCACGATCGTCCGACCCTCAACTTCCCCCGAACGGAGGCCCCCGTGCAGGTGCTGGAGCTGACACGAGAACTCGTCGCCATCGACTCGCAGAATCCCGGAGGACAGGAGCAGGGGATGGCGGACTTCCTCCTGGGGTGGGCGGGTGCGAGAGGCTTCGCGGCCGAGCGGATCGAACTCCGGGAGGGCCGCCCCAACCTCGTGATCACGGTCGACCGCGGGCCGGGGCCGCGCCTCGGGCTCTCCGGGCACCTGGACACCAAGCCGATCGGGGACGCCCGTTCCCTGTGGAACACCGATCCGTTCATCCTCACCGTCGACGGCGACCTGGCATACGGACTGGGAGCCACGGACATGAAGGGCGCCATCGCCGCCATGATGGTCGCACTCGAACGCTTCGCGTCCATCCCGGGAGACGGCGCACTCAGCCTGGTGCTCACCGCGGACGAGGAGCAGGGTTCGGACGCTGGTGCCAAGGCGCTCGCGGAGACCGGCAACATCCCGAGGCTGGATGGGCTCGTCATCGGCGAGCCGAGCGGGATCGACGAGCCGTGGGAGGCGCTTCACCTCGTCTCCCGCGGGATCTGCTGCTTCGAGGTCGAGGTGATCACGCACCAGGGTCACAGCGGTCTCTCGCATCGCCTCGGCCGGAACGCGACCCTGGTCGCCGGAGATCTGCTCCGGGCGTTCGAAGCGTTCCAGCCGACCGTCTCGCATCCCGGAGCTGTGGAATGCGCGCCGACGGTCAATCCTGGGATCTTCGTGAGCGGCGGCGTCAGCTGGGGCACCTGGCCGGGTAGTTGCCGGGTGGGGGTCGAGATCCGGCTGGTGCCCGGCATGGACCGCGAGACGGTGCGTGCGGAGATCGACGCCTTCGTCCGGTCGAACCTCCCCGAGGGTGTCGACTACCGCATCCACTATGTGCAGAGCGGGCAGGGCTGGATGCCCGCTGTCGAGCTCGGTCCGGATGAGCCGGTCGCCGTTGCCGCGCGCGAGGCGGCCCAGCACGTCCTCGGCCGAACCGTTCCTGTCGCAGCCTTTCCCGGAGGGACGGACGCCACGTACTTCCTCGGAGCGGGTGGTGTCCCCACGGTGACGAGCCTGGGGCCCGGGTGGATCAGCGTCGCGCACGGCGCAAACGAGTGCGTCGGAGTCGGGCAGCTGGTCGAGGCGGTCGACATCTATGAGCGGATCGCCGCCGAGTTCTGCGTCGCCGAGCCGTCCCGCGCACAGAGCGGCGCGGTCTGATGCCTGCTCGACAGCTCACCGACACGGTGTGGGTCGTCGGAGGGCCGTCGGGGCCGGAGACGACCAGCGGTTACGACGGGCTGCACTACCTTGTCTGGGACGGCACCACCGGTGTGCTCATCGACGCGGGTACGGGTCTCGGAAGCGAGGCGTGGCTCGCCAACGTCGAGGCGATCTGCGGGGACGCTGCGCCGTTCGGTGTGCTGATCACTCACTATCACGCTGACCACGCCGGGGGAGCCGCGGCGGCGCTCCGCGCAGGCATCGACGTCTACGCCGACGAGGTGACGGTCGCCGCGCTCGAGGCGGGGGATGAGGAGGCCACGCAGCTGGCCAGGGCGAGGCGTGTGGGGGTGTACCCCTCGGACTTCCGGCTGCAGCCGGCCACCGGTGTCAGGGTGCTGCCCAGCTCTGCGGTCCTGAACCTCGGCTCGCTGACGGTCACGGCATTGGAGGCGCCAGGTCACTGCGATGGCCACCTGGTCTTCCTCGTGGATGCGGCAGGACGGCGTTCCCTGTTCAGCGGTGACGTGATCTTCGCGGGCGGGCGCGTGAGCATGCAGGCGATCCCCGACTGCCGGCTCGACCTCTACGGCGACACTGTCCGCGGTCTCGCCGAACTCGACGTGGACGAGCTCTTTCCCGGCCACGGAGCACCGGTGCTCGACGGGGCCTCGAGCGACATCGAACGGGCCGCGGCGTCGTTCGGCAGGCTGATCCCTCCGCCCAATCTGCTTCAGCCGGAGTGGCTCACAGACTGACGGGCTCACCGGTGGCGGACGACGCCACCACAGCCTCGGCGATGGCAACACCCCAGACGGCCTGATCGACAGGCATGATCGAGTTGGCCCGCTCGCGACGGAACACGGCCGACGCGTACGCGATCTCCGCGCGGAGTGCGCCGCCGACGCGGCCATCCTCCTCCGGCCACAGCGAGAGGTCGGGGGTGAGGCTCGCGTCGTCCGTCCACACGGTGAGCGCGTCACCGATGAGCCGCTGTCGTGCGGTGCCCAGCGAACCGATGAGCTGCGCCTCGCCATCGATCGTGCCGTCCAGCGCGAGCAGCCCGGCGAGACTCTGGGGGCCGCGCAGCGGAACGGTCCACGCCGACTGGATCGTGCTCGTCGCGCCCGAGGCGAACTCGACGATGGCGCTGATCACGCTGGGCGCAGCATCGCCTGCCGCCCGTGACTCTGTTGCGAAGACACGCGCCGCCGGCTCGGCGTGGAAGAACACGGCCAGGTCGATGTCGTGGATGCAGGACTCCCACACCGGATGCACCCGGTCGCCGAAGTCGGCGAACCAGGACCGGCTGAAGTCACGGTGGAGGCGGGTCGCCCAGAGTGTGCCGAGCATCCCGTCGTGCAGTGCGGACCGCAGGTAGCGGTACGGCTGGGCGAAGCGAGAGATGTGGCCGACCACGATCTCCCTGCCGGCCGCCCTCGCCGCGGCGGCGGTGCGCTCTGCCGCTGCGGCGCTCAGGGCGAACGGCTTCTCGACGAAGACGTCGCATCCCGCGTCGATGGCTCCGTCGGTCAGCGCGGAATGCGATGACTCGTCGGACGCGACCACGACCACGTCGACACCCTCGGCGGAGCGGACGGCCGACAGGCCGGTCCCGTATCGAGCGACGCCCCATCGCCGGGCGACGGCCTCTGCGCGTCCCGCATCCACGTCGACGACGCCGACGACACGCGCGCCGGCCTCCTGCCACGCGCGCACGTGCAGCTCGCCGAAGCGTCCGGCTCCGGCGACGACGACGCGCAACGGGTCGCTCATCCGATCGAGCCGGGGTGACCGAGGGCTTGGGAGACGCGCCGGGCGGAGGCGGCCACGAGTGCGCCGATCTCCTCCAGCCGCTCGTCGTCGAAGCGTTCTGCAGGCACGGAGACGCTGATGGCGGCGATGGCGCGCCCGCTGTCGTCGAAGATCGGTGCGCCGACGCAGTCGACGCCCGGCTCGTTCTCCTCGCGGTCGACGCTGTATCCGCGTTCGCGCGTGGCGGCCAGGGCCTCGGTGAGTGTCGCTTCGTCGATGGTCCTGCCGAGGAGGTCGTGCGTCGCCACGCGCACTGCCTCGACGACCGTCTGAGGCGAATACGCGAGAATCGCACGCCCCAAGGCGGTGAGCGCAGCAGGGGACGTCCCACCGATCCGCGACGAGGTCTGCACCGCGTGCACGGTCTCCAGCTTGTCGACCACGACCACGTGCGGCGACGCCAGGGTTCCGAGATGGCACGCTTCACCCGTGCGCTCCCGCAGCTCGGACATCACGGGCAACGCCTCGACGCGGAAGTCCAGGCCGCCGAGGAATCCGCGTGCCAGCACCAGCGAAGCGGAACCGAGTGCCTGCATCCCGGTCGGGGTCTCACGCGCGAGCCGGTGCTGCTTGAGCACGCCGACCATCCGATGCACGGTGCTCAGCGTGATGCCCGTCTCTCTGGCGATGTCGGCCAGCGTCATCCCCTGCGGGTGCGCGGCGAGCAGGAACAGGATGCTCATCACCCGCTCCAGCGCCCGCAATCCGTCCGGACCTTTGCGCTTGGGATCGTCTTCCACTGCAGCGCCCTCGATCGTACTCACGTTCCCCCTCATTTCGGAATGCCCATCCATAATCATACTGCGCGCGGCTCACTCCGTCCGGAACGTCAGCACCGTCTCCGTCGCGGCGGTGTCCGCTGGCTCCCCGTACACCCGGATGTGGTGCACCTGCTCGGCGAGGGTGCCGTCGCGGAGGGTGCCGTGCTCGGTCGCCTGCACGAACACCTCGCATCGGCCGCCGCGGAGGCGCGCCGCCTCCTGCTCCGCCCAGGCGATGACCTCGGTCACGTCGGTGGCGCCGGTGACGGCCCAGTCGTCCAGGTTCCAGCCGGTGTACGGCCCGGGCGCCGGAGCCCAGAGGCGCACGCGGTACACGGTCGGCCCTCCACGATCCCAGGTCGGTTCCTCCGGGGACCGCAGCCATGTCGCATCCATGCGGCAGAGCCTAGCGGCGCATCCGGTGCGGTACCGTGGTCGGGCTGCGAGGGAGGCACCATGACGGCTGGCAGGGTCGAGCTGATTCGCACGGAGAGACTGTCGGGGATCGCCGAGTACGCGTATGCGGCGACGGCCCCGGCGGGCAGCCGGTACATCTTCCTGGCCGGGGCGTGCCCGCTCGCGCTCGACGGGTCGACAGCGGGCGTCGGCGACTACGCTTCGCAGGCCGAGGCGGCGGTCGCGAACCTCGTGACGGCCCTGGACGCGGCCGGCGCGTCGCTCGGCGATGTGGTCAGCACGCGGGTGCTCGTCGCGTCGGCCCGTCGCGAGGACCTCGGTACGGCGTGGGCCGTCGTCCGGGCGGCGTTCGGCGACCATGACGTGCCGAGCACGCTGCTCGGCGTCACCGTCCTCGGCTACCCCGACCAGCTCGTCGAAGTCGAGGCCGTCGCCGCCGTCGCGCCCTAACGCGGCGAGACTCCAGTAACTGTCGCGAAACGCCCGGGATGCGGCGCAGTTAGTGGTGTCTCGTGCTGCGGCGCCGCGTGATGCCGTGGGGGCGGAGGAGGTCGAGGAAGAGCGGGGCGAAGAGGATGGGGCGCCGGCGCGGCAGGGCCGCCGGGCGCGTGAGGGAGGTGAGGATGCGCATCCACGCGCTTTGCGCCGCCGTCGCGCCCTGCGCCGCCGTCGCGTCCTGCGCCGCGGCGTCTCGCGCCGCTGCGGGTGCCGCATCCCGCGCCGCCGCGCGCGCCGCCGCCGCCGACCGGCGCGGCAGCGGCACCCGCCTGCCCGTCGACAGGTCGTGCAGGTTGTTGCGGCGGGTGCCGTCCCAGTTCACGTAGAGGTACGGCCCGACCGGCGACGAGATGGGGCTGACGACGGCGCGCACGTAGCTGTCCGGTCCTGTCACGTATGTGGCCGTGCCGTTCGCGATCTCGGCGGCGGCCGTCGCGGCGTCGACGGCGCCGTGCGACGTGAACAGGGTGACGATGGAGCCGAACTCGTCGCGAGCGACCAGCTCGATGCGGAACTCGGTGATGGCGACTCCTCGGAGATCGTTCGGCGGCGGTGATGCGGTGATGCGGTGGTGGGGTGGCCGAGCGACGGTGGTCTGCCTTCTCCGATCGTACGCAGCGCCATTCATCGAATCCAACAGCGCGCGTTTCTGCGATTCAGCGACGCGACGAATGAGTGCGGGTGCCGCCCGCCGCATCCACCAGCCCCAGGACCGCGCGTTCCAGTCCGGCCAGCCCGGTGGATGCGCGGATCGCGTCCCCGATGGCGGTGCTGCGCTCGGCGTATCCCGGCTCGGCGAGCACCGTCCGCACCGCCCCGGCCACCGCGGCGTCCGTCGGGCGGTTCGTCGCGAGGTTCACGCCGACGCCCGACCACGCCACGCGCGCAGACACCTCCACCTTGTCCTCCGTCGTCCCCGCGATCACGACGGGGACGCCGTGCTCCATCGCGTAGTGCACGCCGCCGTACCCGCCGTTCGTCACGTACACCGAGGTCCGGGGGAGCAGTGCGTCGTACGGCAGGTAGGCGGCGACGCGCGCGTTCGGCGGGAGGTCCGCATCCAGTTCGGCGACCGGCCGCCCTCCCGTGCTGGCGACCACCCAGACGTCGTCGCCCGCCAGTCCCCGGATGGTCGGGAGCAGCAGGTCGCCGAAGTCGCGGTTGGCGACGGTCCCCTGGGTGACGTGGACGATCGGGCGTCCGTCCGCGAGGTCGTCCCACCAGGCGGGGAGCTGCGTATCCGACGGCCGGGTGCGGGAGACCGGCCCGACGAAGTGGACCGTCGACGGCAGGTCCGACCGCGGGTATTCGAACTCCGGGACCGTGAACTGCACCACGGCATCCGCGTGCGCCGGCCAGTTGAGGATGAACCCGTCGAGGGATGCGCCCGTCGCCTCGTGCGCGATCCTGCTCGCCGCCTTCTGCACGGGCGCGAAGATGATCTTCTCCGCGACCGCAGTGAGGGCGGCGTTCCGCAGTCTCCCGCCGATTCCGGGTTTCGGCTGCACCCCGAGCCCGAACGGCGCCACGTCTTTGCTCTTCAGCCCGAGCGGCACGATGCCGAGGTTGACCACGGCGGGCCGGGATGCGCGTGGCCGCGTGGAGAGCAGGGCGGCGCCGAGGAACAGGCTCTCCGCCAGCACCGCGTCCACTCCGTGCTCGGCGACGATCGCGTCCACGGCGGCGAGCTGGGCGCTGGCCGGGCGCAGGAAGATCGTGGTCATGTCGTACCGGATGCCCGCGGGTCCGGTGAGTCCGACACGGCCGGGGAACGCCGCATCCATGTCGGTGTCGTCGTAGTCGGCCTCGGCGGGGAGCGGGAGGAAGGTGGCGCCGGTGGCGATGACGCGCGCGGCGTAGCGGCCACCAGTGAGGAAGAGTACGCGGTGGCCGCGGTCGACGAGGTGCCTGGCGACGGCGAGCAGCGGGGTCACGTGGCCGTGGACCGGTGTGCTGCAGAGGAGAAGGGTGGTCATGGGATGCTCGCATTCGGGTCTAGAGTTTGATGAACGCTGATAGTATTCACTACACACGAAGGGTAGTCAATGGTTGATTCGGAGAACGCCACGTCGCGGCCGTACCGCTCGACGCTCCGCGAGGAGCAGGCGCGGCAGACCAGGCAGCGCATCCTCGCTTCCGCGTTCGAGGTGTTCTCGGCCAAGGGATACACCGGCGCCTCCCTCGCCGACATCGCCGCCGGCGCTGGGGTCTCGGTCGAAAGCGTGAAGGTGCACGGCCCGAAACGCGCCCTGCTCCTCGGCGCGTTCGAGCTCGCCTTCGCCGGGAGCACCGGCGAGGAGTCGCTGAGCGAGCGGCCGGAGGTCGCCGCGATCATGGGCATCGAAGACACCGGCGAATTCCTCACGGCGATGGTCGGCATGATCGCCGAGGCGAACGCCAGGACCAGCGGCCTTTGGGCGGCCTTCCTCGCCGCCGCGGCAGAGGACACCCACGTCGGAGAGGTCCTCGCCTCCCTGCTCGACCGCCGCCACGCCGACTACCGCCGCCTGGTCGACCTCCTCGCTTCCCGCGGGGCAGTGGATGCGCGGGCCGCGTCCGACGACGACCTCCAGGCGCTCGCCGACGTGCTCTCCTTCCTCATGTCGCCCGAGGGTCACCAGCAGCTCGTGCAGCAGAGCGGGTGGACGTACGAGCGCTACCGGGACTGGCTGATCGCCACGGTGAAGGCGACGGTGGCGTCCCCTACCCCCGTAACGCGATCGCCTGACTCCGCCACAGCGCCAGCAGCGACCACGGATCGGTGACACCCGCGCTCACGGTCGCGAGGTGCGCATCCAGCTCGTCGCTGCGCTCGAACCACTCGGTGCGCGGGATGCGGTGGGCGGCGAACTGCGCGTGTCGGCGCTGTTCGAGCGCCCGGTCGCCGCGCTCGAAAGCGAGCACCTCGTCGTGCGGCAGGCTCGAGAACCGCACGCGCGGATTGGCGGTGGTGCCGATCTTCACCCTGTCCCTGAACCGCAGGTAGTAGACCACATCCACCCGCGGCGGCGGCAGCTCCCCGGACACCGTCTCGCCCACCCGCCACTCGCACACCGCGCACAGCCAGCCGGACGGGTAGCGCACCCCCAGCCGCGAGCCGCAGAGCGCGCACGGCGACGGCAGCGCATCCATCTGCCCGTACTCGTCGGCCACCCAGTCGGCCGCGACGAGCAGGTGCTGCAGGCAGAGCGGCAGCGGTGCCCCGGGATGCGCGGGGTTCGTGCACGCGACGCCACCGGCGACGACGGCGCACGGGGTGGTGCCTGTCATGCGGGAAGCGTAACGGCGGCGACCGACACCGGCGCGAGCAGCGTTGTTGCCGGCCGCCCTACCGCCGCCCGTCCAGCCCCAGCTCCTCGCGCACGAACCGCGCGAACTGCGATGCGGCGGCCGATTCGCTGCGCGCCAGGTTCCTGGCGAGCCCGATAACGCGCACCGCCTCTTCCGCCAGTGGCACCAGTGTCACGCCCGGCTCGGTCGAGGAGTCCGGCAGCAGCGCGATCCCGACCCCGTCGCACACCAGCGCCTGCAGCGTCACCAGCTCGGTGACCTCCAGCACGATGTTCGGCACGATCCCGCGCCGGGCGAAGTACGCGTCGGCGATGTGCCGCAGCCCGGATCCGGTGCGCAGCGCGACGAACTCGAACGGTTCGAGGTCGTCCACGTCGATCACCGCGCGTCCGGCCAGTGGATGCGCATCCGGCACCCCGACCGCCAGCCGCTCGGAGGTCAGCGGTCGCCACTCGATCTCGCGGTCGCGCGGGTCCGGGCTGGTGAACGCGAGGTCGGCCGCTCCCTCGCGCAGCGCATCCAGCACGGTGTCCGCCGTCCCTCCGCGCAGCACGAACCGGATGTCCGGGAACAGTGCGCGGTACTCGCTCACCACGCGCGGGATCAGCCAGTGGCCGAACGACGACACGTACGCGACGGACACCGTGCCCGCCGACGGGTCGCGCAGTGCGTCGATGCGCGCGCGGGCCTCCTCCAGCTCGGTCTGCGCCCGGATGCCGTGGGCGAGCAGGATCTCGCCGTACTGGTTCAGCTCCAGGTGGTTCTTCTTGCGGTCGAAGAGCTCGACGCCCATCTCCGCCTCGAGCTTGGCGATGGTCCTGGTCAGCGTGGACTGGGAGACGCCGAGAGTGTCCGCTGTGTCGGCCAGATGTCCGTCTGCCGCCAGCGCTCTGAACTGGGCGATCTCTTCGATCCGCATGGTGCCATCATGCCGGACCATCGCCCCTTCGTGTGTCGGCGGCCCGTGATTCAATGTCACATGTGAGTAGATCAGTCGGAACCCGTGCTCGAATGAGCACCCTCGAACAGGGGGTGTTGTCTGTACGTTCACTCAGGAGTCACGGTCCGGTTCACTGCGCTCCATACGGTGTGCCAGGACCCAGCCGTCCGACCAGTCCCGACCGAGGAGAAGCATGTTGAGAAGATTCGGCAGAGCGTGGCAGATCGCCACCGCAGCCGCTGTGGGGGTCGGGCTCGCTGCCGCACCTCTCACCGCGGTGCCGGCCACCGCCAGCGTCGACGCCACGAGCGTCGTCATCAACGAGGTGTACCTGTCAGGGGGAAGCACGGGCGCCGCGTACTCCAACAAGTTCGTCGAGCTCTACAACCCGTCGAGCCAGCCCGTCACGGTCGACGGCTGGTCGGTGCAGTACCGCCCGGCGACGGGCACGGCGGCGGCCACCGGCCTCACCGCGCTCAGCGGGAGCATCGCCGCCTACGGCTACTACCTCGTGCAGGGCAGCTCCAACGGAGTCAACGGCGCCGCTCTTCCGACTCCGGATGCGACGGGCACGCTCAACCCGTCCGGCTCCGGCGGCACGATCATCCTCTCCAACACCGCCACCGCGGTGACGCCTCCCGTCGGCGACGCCAGGAACGCATCCGGGATCGTCGACCTCGTCGGCTACGGCACGTCGAACACGTTCGAGACCAAGGCCGCCACGGCGCCGGCCGGAAACACCGACGTGAAGTCGCTCACCCGCACCGGGTTCTGGGACAGCGACGACAACAGCGCAGACCTCACCCTGACCGCCACCATCACGCCGCAGAACGCCTCGACGCCGGCGGGCGGCCCCGCGACGGAGCCGGCGCCGGGAGGCACGGACCCCGGCACGGGAGGCGACCCGAGCCCACCGGCCGGTGACAGCATCCCGATCGCCGAAGTGCAGGGCACCACCGACGTCAGCCCGAAGGCGGGCACGACGGTCACCACCAGCGGATTCGTGACGGCCGCGTACGCCACCGGCGGCTTCAACGGCTTCTACATCCAGACCCCCGGCACGGGCGGCGCGATCGACCTCGCGACGCACCAGGCCTCCGACGCGGTCTACGTCTACGGCTCCGCGGCCACCGCGGCGGTCACCGTCGGCCAGTACGTGCAGGTCACCGGTGCCGTCAGCGAGTTCGCCGGACTGACCGAGATCACCCCGGCATCCGCCGCCGGTGTCGTCGCGCTCGACCCAGCCGGACTCACCGCGCCGGTCCCGGCGACGGTCGGCCTCCCGGCGACCGCGGCGCAGCGCGAGTCCCTGGAGGGCATGCTGCTCGCACCGCAGGGCGCGTTCACCGTGACCGACGTGTACTCCACGAACCAGTACGGCGAGATCGGCCTCGCGGCCGGGGAGACGCCGCTGGTCCAGCCAACGGAGACCGCACGTCCCGGCACGCCGGAGTACGCGGCGGCGGTGGCGGACAACGCCGCCCGCGCCGTCACGCTCGACGACGGAGCGTCCACCAACTTCCTCAGCGCGGCCAACAAGGCCAAGCCGCTGCCGTACCTGTCCGTCACCGCGCCCGTGCGCGTCGGCGCGCCGGTCACCTTCACGAAGCCGGTCGTCCTCGACTTCCGCAACAACGTGTGGAAGTTCCAGCCCACCTCCGAGCTGACCCCGGCCACCGCATCCACGGTGCAGCCGGTCACCTTCGGCAACACCCGCGCCGCCGCCCCGGCCGCCGTGGGCGGCGACCTGAAGCTCGGCACGTTCAACGTGCTGAACTACTTCACCACCACCGGTGACCAGCTCACCGGCTGCACGTTCTACACCGACCGCGACGGCAACAACATCACGGTGAACAGTGGATGCGACGCGCGAGGAGCAGCGGACGCCGCCAACCTCAAGCGCCAGCAGGACAAGATCGTCGCGGCCATCAACGGGCTCTCCGCCGACGTCGTCTCCCTCGAAGAGATCGAGAACTCCGCGCGCTTCGGCAAGAACCGCGACGATGCCCTCTCGAAGCTGGTCACCGCGCTCAACACCGCGGCGGGCAGCCAGATCTGGGCGTTCGTGCCGTCTCCGGCAGCCGTGCCGTCCAGCGAGGACGTCATCCGCACCGCGTTCATCTACAAGAAGGCGCACGCTGTGCCGGTGGGCGAGTCGCGCATCCTGATGGATGCGGCGTTCGCCAATGCGCGCCAGCCGCTGGCCCAGGCCTTCAAGAAGGTCGGCACGCCGGACTCCTCCGCGTTCATCGCGGTCGTGAACCACTTCAAGTCGAAGGGGTCGGGAACGGGAGCCGACGCAGACCAGGGTGACGGGCAGGGTGCGTCGAACGCCTCCAGAGTCGCCCAGGCGACGGCGCTCGTCGGGTTCGCGAACACGCTGAAGTCCACGCTCGGCTCCGACAAGGTGCTGCTGATCGGCGACTTCAACGCCTACCTCAACGAAGACCCGATCAAGGTCATCACCGACGCCGGGTACATCGACCAAGTGCACACCCGCACCACCAAGGCGACGTACTCGTTCGGCGGCACGGTCGGCTCGCTCGACCACGTCCTCGCCTCCCCGGCAGCGAACGCGGTCATCACCGGCGCAGACGTCTGGAACATCAACTCCGGCGAGTCCATCGCGCTCGAGTACAGCCGATACAACTACAACGCGACCAACTTCTACGTCGCAGACCAGTACCGGTCGAGCGACCACGACCCGATCGTGATCGGGATGGGGCTCGGCGCCGGCGCGAAGACCGTCAACCTGCTGAACATCAACGACTTCCACGGTCGGATCGACAGCAACACGGTCAAGTTCGCCGGAACCATCGAGAAGCTGCGTGCGGCAGCGGGGGACCAGAACACACTCTTCCTCTCCGCCGGCGACAACATCGGGGCGTCGCTGTTCGCCTCGGCGTCCGCCGGTGACCTCCCGACGATCGAGGTGCTCAACACGCTCGGCCTGAAGGCGAGCGCGGTGGGCAACCACGAGTTCGACAAGGGCTTCTCCGACCTCACCGGCCGGGTCACCTCGGCCGCCGACTTCAGCTACCTCGGCGCGAACGTCTACACGAAGGGCACGACCACCCCGGCGCTGCCGGAGTACGCGACCTTCACCGTGGACGGGCTGAAGGTGGCCGTGGTCGGAGCCGTGACGCAGGAGACCCCGACGCTCGTGTCGCCGGGCGGCGTCGCATCGCTCGACTTCGGCGACCCCGTCGCCGCCGTCAACCGCGTCGCTGCGAAGCTGACGGACGGCAACACGTCCAACGGCGAGGCCGACGTGATCGTCGCCGAATACCACGAGGGCGCAGGCTTCGGCACGCCGGACGGTGCGACGCTCGACAAGGAGGTCGCGGCCGGCGGAGCGTTCGCCGACATCGTGACCAAGACCTCGGCGAAGGTGTCCGCGATCTTCACCGGTCACACGCACAAGCAGTACGCGTGGGATGCGCCGATCCCCGGCGTCTCGGGTGCCACCAGGCCGATCGTCCAGACCGGGAGCTACGGAGAGAACATCGGCCAGATCACCCTCTCGGTCGACGGCGACACCAAGAAGGTCACCGGATACACCGCGGCCAACGTGGCGCGCACGACCGACGCCGACAGCGACCTCGTCGCCGCGTACCCCCGGGTCGCTGCGGTGAAGACCATCGTCGACAAGGCGCTCGCCGACGCGGCGGTGATCGGCAACCAGAAGATCGGTTCCGTGACCGCCGACATCACCACGGCGTACATCGGCGCGGCCCGCGACGACAGGATGTCCGAGTCGACGCTCGGCAATCTCGTCGCAGACTCGCTGGTGTCGACGCTCTCCGCCCCCGACCTCGGCGGCGCGGAGATCGGCGTGGTCAACCCGGGCGGACTGCGGGCCGAACTGCTGAAGGGCACCGACGGCTCCGTCACGTACGCACAGGCCAACGCGGTGCTCCCGTTCGTGAACAACCTGTGGACCACGAGCCTCACCGGCGCGCAGTTCAAGCAGGCGCTCGAACAGCAGTGGCAGACGAACGCGGACGGGTCCGTCCCGAGCCGTCCGTTCCTCAACCTCGGCCTGTCGAAGAACGTGAGCTACACCTACGACGCAGCCCGCGCCGCCGGTGACCGCATCACGAGCATCCTGGTCAACGGAGCCCCGATCGACCCGGCGAAGTCCTACCGGATCGGGTCGTTCAGCTTCCTGCTGCAGGGCGGAGACAACTTCCGTGCCTTCGCGCAGGGCGCGAACACGAAGGACTCCGGCCTGATCGACCGCGACGCCTGGATCGCGTACATCACCGCGAACAGCCCGCTCTCGCCCAGCTTCGAGCGCCGCGGCGTCGCCGTCTCCGGCGTGCCGACCGGCACCCTCGACCGTGGCCAGCAGGTCGCCTTCCAGGTGTCGAAGCTCAACCTGACCTCCCTGGGCAGCCCGGCGAACACCTCGCTGGACCTCACCTGGCAGGGCAGCGCATCCACCCTCCCGTCCATCCCGGTGGATGCGGACGGCGCGGCGACCGTGAGCTTCACGGTCCCGGCGGATGCGGCGGGAGCGAGCGTGCTCGTGCTGCGCGCCCCCGACTCGGGCACGACGGTGCGTGTGCCGTTGCTGGTCGCGGACGCGACCGGCCCCGGCACACACCCGAAGCCGCCGACGAACCCCATCGCGGCCGCCATCGAGAAGCTGATCCAGGCGCTCAAGGATCTGATCCAGGCGCTCGGCAGCGACCACGGGGTGTTCCAACCCGGCGGCACGGTGACGATCAACATCGGCTCGGCGTTCTCCGGCAGCTGGGTCTCCGCGTGGGTGCACTCCACCCCGCAGAAGCTCGGCGGCGGGTGGATGCAGGTCCCGGCCAGCGGTCAGCTCACGGTGACCCTGCCCGCCGACCTGCCCGCCGGTGAGCACCGGATCGCGGTGCAGGACGCCAATGGCGACGTGATCGGCTGGACCGCCATCACGGTGGCGGCGGCGACCGGCCCCGGCGACCCCGGCACCCCGGGCGACCCCGGCACGCCGGGCACGCCGGGCGACCCCGGTACCGGCACCGGCAACGGCGCAGCGGGCTCGGGTGGCGGTAACGGCGTCATCCAGTCCGGTCTCGCGAACACGGGCGCCGACCTGGCACCGGCGTTCGGTGCTGCACTGCTCGGCATCCTCGGCGGATTCGTCGTGCTGCTGATCGTCACGCGCAGGCGCGGCTCGCAGGCCTAGCCGACCGAGTGGCCCCGGACCCCCGCGCACGGCGGACGTCCGGGGCCACTCGCTTTCCATCACGTGTCAAGAATCATTGACATGGAGTGAAGTTTGCTTTACTTTGAGTATGTCAGGTTTGTTTGACATGAGGAGTTGAGATGACGTTCGACGAGAAGAACGCGTGGGCGTTCCTGGTGATCGCGATCGCCGGGTACGCCACCTACCTGGCCGTGCTGTTCGGCACCGCGGCCGGCGCTCCGCTCACCGACGTGGACTACGCGCCCATCCTGCTCTGGACG
This sequence comes from Leifsonia araucanica, assembly GCF_051161895.1. Lineage (NCBI taxonomy): Bacteria > Bacillati > Actinomycetota > Actinomycetes > Micrococcales > Microbacteriaceae > Leifsonia > Leifsonia araucanica. The sequence goes on along the minus strand of NZ_JBMBTW010000002.1, from coordinate 1,991,841 downwards.
GTGGGCGGCGCGATCGTCGCCGGCATCGTCGCCGGCATCGTGATCGGCATGGCATCGCCAAAGGGCGCGGACAGGCGTGACCAGCGCGACCGCGAGGTCAAGGCGTTCGGCGACAGGGTCGGTCAGGCGTTCGTCATCATCGGCGCCGTCGCCGCCCTCCTGCTCGCCCTGGTCCGCGCCGACTGGTTCTGGATCGCCAACGTCGTCTACCTGATGTTCGTGCTCTCCGCGGTCGTCGGCTCCATCGCCACGCTGGTCGCCTACCGCAAGGGGCTGCCGGCATGGTGAAGCCCACCAGGGTGACCAACAGCATCCGGTCGTTGCGGTTCGCGGCGAACGAGATGACGCAGGCCGAGCTGGCCGAGCGGGTGGGAGTGACCAGGCAGACCGTCATCGCCATCGAGCAGGGCCGGTACTCGCCATCGCTCGAGATGGCGTTCCAGATCGCGCGCGTCTTCGGGGTGCCGCTCGACGACGTGTTCCAGTACCCCGAAGGCTGAGCGCGCCCGCGCCCCTCCACCGAATCGAGGACCCCATGAGCGACACCGCAACAGCGACGACGATGTCCGCCGTCGTGCAGCACGCATACGGAACCAGCGACGCCCTCCGTGTCGAGACCGTCGCCGTCCCTGTCCCCGGCCCCACCGACGTCGTCGTCGCCGTGCGCGCCGCCGGAGTGGATGCGGGCACCTGGCACCTGATGACCGGCCGCCCGTACCTGATGCGGCTGATCGGCTTCGGCGTCCGCGGCCCCAAGGCGCGGGTGCGCGGCCTCGCGTTCGCCGGCCGCGTCTCGGCGGTCGGCGCCGACGTGACCGACCTGCGACCGGGCGACGACGTGTTCGGCTCTGCAGACGGTGCGTTCGCCGAGTTCGTGCGCGCGCCGCGGTCCGCGCTCGTGCGGCTGCCCGCATCCATCGGCTACGAGCAGGCGGCCGCGGTCCCCGTCTCGGCGGTGACCGCGTTGCAGGCGCTGCGCGCCGCGGCCGTCCCCGCGGGCGGGAGCGTGTTGGTGCTCGGAGCATCGGGCGGCGTCGGCCACTACGCCGTGCAGCTCGCCGTCGCCGCGGGCGCGACGGTCACCGGGGTGTGCAGCACGGCCAAGGCCGAGTTCGTGCGCGGTCTCGGCGCGGCAGAGGTCATCGACTACCGCGCCACCGACGTCACGGCGACCGGCCGCCGCTGGGACGCGATCATCGACACGGCGGGCGACCGCCGCCTCTTCCGCCTGCGCAGCATCCTGGCGCCGTCGGGCAGCCTGGTCATCGTCGGAGGGATGGGCGGTCCGGTCCTCGGCGGCATGGAGCGAGTGCTCGCCGCCGCCGTCGCCAACCGGTTCGTCCGCCAGCGGTTGATCGGTCTGGTCTCGAAAGAGAACGCGTCCGACCTCACCGACCTGGCCGACCTCGTCGACGCCGGGGCCTTCACGCCGATGGTGGATGCGGTGCTCCCGCTCGACCGCGCCGGCGAGGCCATCGACCTGGTCGCGTCAGGAACGGTGCGCGGGAAGGTGGTCGTGGTTCCGTGAGGGGTTGACCCCGACCACCCGTCGCGTCAGACCTCGAAGTACAGCTCGGTGTGCAGTTTGCACCCCGGATTGAACGCCGCGCCGCACGCCGGGCAGGCATCCGCCCCGAGGTACTCGGTGACGGTCAGCTCGTGCTCGCACACCCCGCAGAGCACCGCGCGTTCGTCGCGACGGTCGAGCGGCCACTGCTCCGCCGGATGGTCGGCCGCCTCCGCGTGGCACAGATGGCACGGGTAGTACTCGCCGCAGCAGGCGAACCGGATGGCGATCACGTCGAGTTGCGTCCGGTAGTGGATGCACCGGGTCTGGTCGTCGACGGTCGGACCGAGCACGCGCATCCCGGTCATCGGACGCCTCGCGCGGTGAGGGCGTCGCCGAGGTCGTCGGCGTGTTTGAGCGAGACGACGAGGAACGGGATCACGAAGCCGACGATACCCGGCCTGGCTCCGCGGGCGCGCTGCGCTTCCCGCACCCCTGCCGCGAGCCGGGACAGCACGGGCACGGTGTTGAGGGTGACCGCGAGCATCAGTGCGACGCGCTGCGCGTCCACCCCGACCCGTTCGAACGGTCGCAGCCCCCGCTCGAACGCGTCGAGGAGCGCGGCGACGCGGGTGGTGAGGACGAGCATCCCGGCGAGCAGGATCGCGGTGACGACGCGCGCCGTGTTCGCGACGGCCGCCTCCGCGTCGAGGAAGATCAGCTGACCGACCAGCGTGATGACCACCACCCAGCGGACCGCGACCACCTGCCGGCCGAGCTCCCGCATCCCGAGCCCGCAGACGAGGTAGCCGACCACGGCGATCGCCGCTGCGACCCCGGCCGCCCACCAGGTGGACGGCAGGAAGGAGACGCCGAGCACGACCGCGAGCAGCACGGCGGCCTTCGGTCCGGCCGGGGCGCGGTGCATCCACCCGGTGCCGGGGCGGTAGAGGGTCACCATCGCAGGCTCGCCTCGTACGCGGCGATCACGTCCGCCGGAGCGCCCACCGCGGCGATGCGCCCTGCGTCGAACAGCGCGGCAACCTCGCACCGCTCCGCCAACCGCAGATCGTGGGTGAGCAGCACCAGCTGGTGCCCGGCGTCCTCGAACAGGTGCTCGGCCACGCGGCGGGCGTTGGGCGCATCCAGGTAGGCCGTCGGCTCGTCGGCGATCACCAGCTGCGGCCGCCGGATGAACGCCCCGCACAGCGCGAGCAGCTGCTTCTGCCCGCCGGACAGGTCGTGGGCGGCGCGGTCGGCGAGCCCGGTCAGGCCAAACCGGTCGAGGGCGTCGGCCACCCGCGCGGCGGACTCGGCGGCCGGCAGGCGCTCGCTGCGGAGGGAGAACGCGGCGTCCTCCGCCACCGTCGGCATGATGATCTGCGCATCCGGGTTGCTGAACACCACACTCACCAGCCGCCGCAACGCGGAAGCCTGCCTGCCCGGGTCGAGCCCGTGCACCCGGACGCTCCCCGAGCTGGGCGCCACGAGTCCGGCCAGCACGCGCGCGAACGTGGACTTGCCCGACCCGTTGGCGCCGACCACGGCGATCCTGGATGCGTCGAGCGCGACACTCACATCGTCGAGCGCGACGGTCTCGCCGAGCCGCACGGTGAGGTGGTCGAGGGCGATGGCGCTCATCGCACCACCTCGAACACGGCCGCGACGCCCATCCCGCCGCCGACGGACGCCGCCGCGACGCCGAGCGTCCCAGGGGGAGCCCCACCGCGCACCAGCCTGCTGAACAGCCGCACCACGGCGACCGCCCCGCTCGCACCCCACGGATGCCCGACCGCCAGCGCACCCCCGTCGGCGCAGACCCGGACGTCGTCGTCGGCCACCCCGATCCGGTCGAGCACGGCGATGGTCTGCGACGCGAACGCCTCGACGATCTCGAACGCCGCCACGTCGGCAACGGTGCGGCCGGTGCCACCCGCGCGACCGAGCGCTTCGATGATGGCCGCCGCCGCCCCAACGCCGGGCAGCGCCGGATCGCAGCCGACCACCGCGTGCGCCCGCAGTGCCAGCCCAGGAACACCCACCCCGCGCAGCGATCCCGGCACGAGCAGCACGGCAGCCGCCCCGTCGCTCACCCGGCACGAGTTCCCGCCGGTCACACTACCGCCCTCGAACAACGGCGCGAACCGGGCCAGCACCCGCTCGTCCGCGCCGGATGCGCCGGATGCGCCGAGCTCGTCGCCCGACACCCCCTCCACCGGGACCAGCTCGCCCGCATACCGCCCGTCGGCCACCGCCGCGAGCGCACGGCGACGGCTGCGCGCAGCATACGCATCCTGACGCGACCGCGGGATGCGGTCTTCCGCCGCCAACCGCTCAGCGGCCTCGGTCATGCCGGGGTCGGGAAATCCGGCGGGCGCGAACGGCGCCCTGTCATACGGGACGCCGTCGACCGACCGCACGGGCGCCGTCGATGCGCTCTCCACCCCGCCCGCGATCCTGGGCCGCTCGTCGCCGCCGCGAATCGCGTTCGCCGCCTCGATGACGGCGGCCAGTCCGCTCCCGCACTGCCGATCCACGGTCATGCCGGGCACCTCGACCCCGAGCCCCGCGAGCAGCGCAGCGACCCTGGCCGGGTTGCCGCCCGGTCCCATGCAGTTGCCGAGCACGACGTCCGCGACGGTAGGGGTGGGATGCGGGGGAGTGGATGCTGCAGCCCAGTCATCGAGCACCGCGCGCAGCACGGGCGCGGCGAGCCGGTCCACGGTGGCGTCCGCCAACCCGCGGCCACGTGTGGCGATCGGGGTGCGGCGTGCCGCCACCACGATGGGATCGCCGCTCACAGTCCGCTCACTTCACCCGCGAGGACGCTGCGCAGCAGCTCCGCCCGCGCGGGCTTCCCCGACGCGGTGCGGGGCAGCGCGTCCATAACGAACCACCGCCGAGGGACGTGCGTCGGCGCGAGCACCGCACGGGCCTGCGCGCGCAGCCCACCAGCGAGAACCCCATCCTCCCCATCACCCCGCGCCAACTCCAACACCGCCGCCACCAGCGCCCCGACCCCGTCGTTCGGCAGCCCGAACACCACGGCATCCGTCACGCCCGGCAACCCGAGCAGCGCGGTCTCGACCTCCGCGGGCACGACGGTCGCCGCCGCCGTGAGAATCGCGTCGTCCGCCCTCCCCGACAACCGGATGCGCCCATCCACGAGTTCCGCCCGGTCGCCCACCGTGCACCAGGCGCCGTCCCGCCGCAGCGGTCCGTCGCCGCCCAGATACCCCGAGGCCGCATACGGCGACCGCACCCACAGCTCGCCGTCGCGGATCTCCACCTCCACCCCCGGGAACGGTCGCAGCCCGTCGCCGTGGTCGACCGCGACGAACGACAGCTCGGCCGCGCCGTAGTACGCCACCACCCGGATGCCGCGCTCCTCCGCGCGGGCGCGCGTTCCCGCATCCAGGTCGGCGCCACCGACGAGCGCCGCCCGCAGCAGCGGTGTCGCGGCCGGGCCGGCGTCGAGGATCGTGCGGAGCGCGCGCGGCGTCCCGTGGAACAGGGTGGCGTCGGCGAAGTCGCTCGCGACCACCGCGTGCCCTTCCGGCATCAGCAGCTCCGGGCCGCCCTCCGCCGCCCGGGCGATCGAGAACAACGACAGCGACGACGCCGCGGGTGCCGGGAGCGCCAGCACGTCCCCGTCCTGCACGCCGAGCAGAGCATCCACTGCCGCGAACGACGCGGACCACGACTCCACGCTGCGCACCACGATCCGCGGCGCGCCCGTGCTCCCCGAGGTGAGCGTCGCCCACCCGATCCCCGGCAGCGGCCCCGCCGCCTCCGCGGCCGCGCGCACCTGCCGCCACTGCTTCTCCGGCCACCGGTCGTCGCCGACCAGCGGCACATCGCCCGCAGCCCGCACCGAGTGGATGCGGCCGATCAGCTCGCGCGCCGCACCCGCGGTCGCCGAACCCGCCCCCACCAGCGGCACGATCACCACGGTCACGACACCCCGGCCTCGTCGCGCACCGGCTCGCGCTCCTCGTCCGCCCGCACGCGCCCGCGCGTCCGGAACGCCCGCGGGTATGCCCGCGCCAGCGTCATCGTGATGGCCACCGCCAGCGCCGCCTTGATGAGGTCGCCGGGCAGGAACACCGTGCTCTGCAGCGCCGTCTCCGCGAGGGGGAGGCGGGTCACGAGTGCCTGGACCGGGATGCCGAACGCGTAGATCGTGATGATGCCGCCGGTGATGATGCCGACGATCGTCCTCGTCCAGGTGGGGGTGCGGCCGCCCGCGTGCACGATCAGTCCGATCACGAACGCGCCGACCACCCAGCCGAACAGGTAGCCGGCCGACGGGCCGACGAAGACGCCGATGCCGCCGCGGCCTCCGGAGAGCAGGGGGAGGCCGACCGCCACCAGGGCGAGCAGTACCAGCATCGAGAGGGCGCCGCGCCACGGTCCGAGGATCGCTCCGGCGAGCATCACCCCCAGCGTCTGCGCCGTGATCGGGACGGCGCCGAACACCGAGAAGCCGCCGGGGAGGCCGAGGACGGCCACGATGGCGGCGAAGACCGCGATCCTGGCGATGTCTGTCGCGTCGATGCGCGTGCTGGCGGGTCGGGACATGGGGGGCTTCCTCACGGTCGGGGTGCGGGTGCTGCTCCGTAACGCCGTCCACCGGAAAGCTCCGCACCTGAACACCGTTCACCTGAACAGCGTTCACTATACTGATCGGGTGACGGAAACGGAAAGCACCGGCAGGCGGCACACCCGCGACGACGTGGCGCGCACGGCCCTGCGCATCCTGGACGACCACGGCCTCCCCGACCTCACCATGCGCCGCCTGGCCGCTGCCCTCGACGTGCAGCCGAGCGCCCTCTACTGGCACTTCCCGAACAAGCAGACGCTGCTGGCCGAACTCGCCGACCGCATCGTCTCCCACGGCCGCCCCGTCGCGACGGCCACCGCATCCACCGCCACCGCATCCACCGCCACCGCATCCACCGCCACCGCGCCCACCGACTGGATGCACGCCGTCCGCTCCGAGGCCGCCACGCTCCGGGATGCGCTGCTCGCCTACCGCGACGGAGCCGAGGTGGTCTCCAGCACGTTCGCCCTCGGCCTCGGGTCCACCGCCGCCGTCGACCGGCTCGCCTCCGCCGTCGCGCTCGGCGGGTTCGACGACCACACCAGCGGCCGTGCGGCGACCGCGCTGCTGCACTTCATCCTCGGGCACGTCTCGCACGAGCAGCAGCGGATGCAGTACGACAGCTTCGGCGTGCTCGCCGACGGCGTGACCGCATCCAGCATCGACGAGGACGACCCCGCTGCGGCATTCCGGTTCGGCGTCGACCTGCTGGTCGGCGGGTTGGAGTTCAGTCGCTCCCGAAGGTGAGCTTCCAGCCGCCGACGACGCGGGTGGCCAGGTTGAACAGGGCGGCGAAGATCGCGCCGAGCGCTGACACCACGATCAGTTCGAGCAGTGCGACCACCAGCGTGAACGTGAGCATGTTCGAGAACGTCAGGTCGGAGACCAGCGCAGAGCCTTGCGTCCCCGCGATGCTCTCGAGGAAGTCGCGGAGGGAGCCGATCGCGCCGAGCTTGTCGAGCACGCTCCACACCAACAGGGCGATCACCACCGTGAGCACGGCGAGCACGACGGCCACCAGGAACGACAGCTTGAGCGCCGACCAGAAATCGATGTAGACCATGCGCATCACTGCGCGTTTACTTTTGGCCTTCCGTGCTGCGCTCATATCGGCCCCTCCCGGTGTCGCTGTTCGCCACCATGATTCAGAGGCGATCCCCGCTGTCAGTGTAACGGCGGGCGCGACGTTCAGCCCTCAGGGACGAGCAGGGGAAGCGTCGACAGCGCCTCGTACCTCTCCGGCGGCACGATGCCGGGCAGGAGCACGATCCACAGCTCTCTGACCCGCTGCAGCAGGTCGGCGCGGTCGGAGAGGGTCTCCGAGACCAGCTGCACACCGGTGAACGCCGGGATCAGGAAATGCGCGAACATCGACGGGTCCACCGTCGCGACGATGTCGCCTTCCGCGATGCCGCGGACGGTGAGGTCCTCGACGGCGCGCAGCCAGTCGTCGTACGGGCCGTCGACGGGCTGCTCGAACCCCGACCTGTCCGTGGTCAGCCGGATGCCGGCCTTGACCACCGGGTCGGTGAGCAGTTGCTGGGCGAGTCCGGCGCAGAGCAGCACCATCGTCTGCAGGGCCGGCAGCTTCTTCGCCATGATCTCGGAGCCGGAGGCGAACGCGCGCTCGTGCTGCTCGTCGATCACCGCCCTGGCGATGTCGTCCTTCGACTGGAAGTGGAAGTACAGCGCGCCCTTCGTGACAGAGGATGCTGTGGCGATGTCGGCGATCGAGGAGAGGCCGTAACCCGAGCGCTCGAACGTCTCGGCTGCGCCGAGGATGATGGCGTCTCTGGTGGCTTGGGCGCGCGCCTGTTTGACCATGAGGTGGGTTCTCCTATGGGGACGACGACGAGTGTCGTGTGGGAGAGTAACGGGGGTAAGCACACCGTAATCGAGACTTGTGTGCATTGTCCGAATCTCCGCGCGGACCGCATCGTCTAGCGAAACGACCTGTCTGTCGGCTCACGCCCCCTCTCAGTCGGTGTTGTTGGGGCGCCAGACCGCGAACCGGTTCCCCGTCGGGTCGAGCAGGTGCGCGAACTGGATCGACCCGTTGTCCACCAGCGGCAGCGCGACGGTCGCCCCGAGCGCCGTCGCCCGCTCGACCGCCGCGGCGACGTCGTCGACGTGCACATAGAACACGGCCCACGACCCGCCCCCGACGCCGTTCGTGTCCCACAACCCGCCCTTGTCCCCGCCGACCATGCTGTATCCGGCGGGGGACGGCGGCCCGATCTCCCACCCGAACATCCCGGAGTAGAACGCCGTGCTCGCCTCCGGATCCGGCGACCCGATCTCGAAGTAGTCCACCTCATTGCTCATGCAGCGATTGTGCGCGCATGTTCGGCCGTGGGCAATGGATGCGGCCGTGCGGTCTGCGCGCGGGTCTTGCCCCTGCCGCATCCCCGCACCCTGCACATCGTCCCAGCGCCTCTCCCGCTGGCACCCTTCCTCGGCGTACGTTGGAGGCATCCGCCGATTCGAGGGAGTGCACTATGCCGACCGTCGCCGACACCATCGTCGAGATCATCGAGGACGCGGGGGTGAAACGCGTCTACGGGTTGCCGGGCGATTCGCTCAACGGGTTCACGGATGCGCTGCGCAGGAACGGGTCGGTCGCCTGGCAGCATGTGCGGCACGAGGAGGCCGCGGCGTTCGCCGCCGCGGCGGAGGCCGCCCTGACCGGCGAGCTCGCCGTCTGCGCCGGCAGCTGCGGGCCGGGCAACCTGCACCTCATCAACGGCCTGTTCGACGCGAACAGGAGCAGGGTTCCCGTGCTCGCCATCGCCGCGCAGATCCCGGGTCCGGAGATCGGCAGCACGTACTTCCAGGAGACGCACCCGCAGGACCTGTTCCGCGAGGCCGCCGTCTACACCGAGCTCGTCAGTGTGCCGGAGCAGCTGCCACGGGTGCTCGAGATCGCGATGCGCACCGCCATCGAGCGTCGCGGCGTCGCGGTGGTCGTCATCCCGGGCGAGATCTTCCTGAAGGACAGCACCGGCCGCCGCAAGTCGGCGCCGATCGCGTTCTCGCCGCGCGTCACCCGGCCCGCCGACGCCGAGCTGCACGCGGCAGCCGACCTGCTCAACTCGGCCAAGAAGGTCACCATCCTGGGCGGAGCGGGCGTGGAGGGCGCTCACCCGCAGCTGGTCGCCATTGCGGACAAGCTCAAGGCGCCGGTCGTCCACGCACTGCGCGGCAAGGAGTTCATCGAGTACGACAACCCGTACGACGTCGGCATGACCGGCCTGCTCGGGTTCGCCTCCGGCTACCGGGCGATGGAGAGCTGCGACGTGCTGCTGATGCTCGGCACCGACTTCCCGTATCAGCAGTTCTACCCGTCGAAGGCCAAGATCATCCAGGTCGACATCCGTGGCGAGAACCTGGGCAGGCGCACCCCGGTCGACCTCGGCCTGGTGGGCAGCGTCCGGGACACCGTGGATGCGCTGCTCCCGCTGCTCAAGGACCGCACCGACACCAAGCACCTCGACTCGTCCACCGCGCACTACCGCAAGTCCCGCAAGGGGCTCGACGACCTCGCGACGAACGACCGCAACCGCACGCCCATCCACCCGCAGTACGTCGCGAAGCTGATCAGCGATCTGTCGACCGACGACGCCGTGTTCATCCCGGATGTCGGCTCGCCCGTGGTGTGGGCGTCCCGCTACCTGGAGATGAACGGACGGCGCCGCCTGATCGGCTCGTTCTCGCACGGCACGATGGCGAACGCCGTTCCGCACGCCATCGGCGCGCAGTCGGCGTTCCCCGACCGGCAGGTGGTGGCGCTCGCCGGAGACGGCGGGCTGGCGATGCTGCTCGGCGAACTGCTCACCCTGCGGCAGAACAAGCTGCCGGTGAAGATCGTCGTGTTCAACAACTCGTCGCTGAACTTCGTCGAGGTGGAGATGAAGGCGGCCGGTTTCGTCAACTTCGGCACCGGGCTGGACAACCCGAACTTCGCCGATGTCGCCAACGCGATGGGCATCCACGGCCAGCGGGTCGAGAAGCCGGACGACCTGCAGGCCGCCCTCCGCGCCGCCTTCGACCACGACGGACCGGCCCTGGTGGATGTGGTCACCGCCCGCCAGGAGCTGTCCATCCCGCCGGCGATCACCGCCGAGCAGGTCAAGGGCTTCACGCTCTACGCCCTGCGCACGATCATGTCCGGCCGCGGCGACGAGCTCGTCGACCTGGCGGACACGAACGTGTTCCGGAGGCTCTTCGACTAGCGCGGTGGCTCGCGCAACGGAGGAATCTCCCGCCGTCCCGCGCAAATTCTCTGCTCGAACGGACGATCCGGCGGCGTGTCGCCTAGGATCTCCGTCCGAACGGAGGCCCGGCTAGTTGATGCAGACCGTGTCGCTGTAGTTCTTCGCGGGCGACGACGGGGTCGGCGCGGGTGCTCCGCCGGAGGCGGGCGCCCCGCCGGCTGCCGGGGCCGCCGGCATCAGCCCGTCGTCGCCGAGGACCACCGTGACGCCGGACACCGACGACGTCTCCTGCACGGACGCGCCGGGCAGGTACGCCGCGACCGCCTTGGCCTGCGCCTCCTGCCCGCTCGGGTACTTGATCACCGTGCTCGGCTGCGTGTCAGCATCCCCGGCCGTGCCCGTCTTGAAGCCGGCGGCGGCGAACGTCGCGGTCGCGGTTCCTGCCGCACCGTTTGTCTCCCCGCCGTTCAGCACGGTGACGGTCGTGTCTGCCGGCTTTGCAGCTGTCGCCTTCTCGAACGCGCTCGGCGTGCCCATCAGGCTCTGGATGAACGCGGGCATCGCGGCCGTGTCCACCTCCACGATCGACAGGTCCTCGCCGTCGACGGTGATGGTCGGGGTGCCGGAGATCGGGATGGTCGCCGACTGGATCTTGCCGCCGGTGAGCCCCTGCAACTGCGTGGCGAGGGAGAGGAAGTTGAGGCCGGGGTCGGTCTCGAGCGATCCGCTCACCGCATCCAGGACCTTCGACAGCTTGCCGGGGTTCAGCAGCGTGCCCGCGGAGAGGAACTTGTGCGCCTCCACCGACAGGAAGTACTGCTGGCGCACGACGCGGTCGAGGTCGCCCTGCGGCAGACCGTGGCGCTGGCGGACGAACGCGAGCGCCTGGTGCGCATCCAGCGTCGACACGCCTGCGGGGAAGTTGGCCTGCGAGTACGGGTCGTCGACGGCGTTGTTCAGGCACACCTGGATGGGGCCGAGCGCCTGGGCGATGTCGTAGAAGCCGAGCAGGGAGATGCGCACGTAGTGGTCGATCGTCAGACCGGTGAGGTTCTGCACGGTCTGGATGAGGAGCTTCGCGCCGCTGGTCGCATCGGTCGCGCCGCCGCCGAGGGAGAAGGCGGAGTTGAGCTTGTTCATGCCGTGGCCGGGCACATCCACCCACGAGTCGCGGGGGAGGGAGATGAGGGTGGCGGACTTCCCGTCGGCCGGGATGTGCAGCACCATCATCGTGTCGGTGTTGGTGCCGCCCCCGTCGTCGGTGGTGCCGAGCTGGTCGAGCTCGGCCTGCGATGCGCCGTCCGGCCGGTGGTCGTCACCGACGAGCAGGATGTTCTGGTCGGAGCCGTCGACGTCGGTCTTCGGCTTGTGCTGCTCGGAGATCACATCCACGTGCTTGACGTTGTTGACGAAGCGGAAGTAGCTGTACGCGGCGTACCCGCCGACGACCACGAGGATCACGGCGAGGCCGAAGGCCGTCCAGCCGATGATGCGCTTGGTGCGGGAGCGCCGCTTGCGGGGTGTGCGGCCTCTGCGGCCGCCGGGAGTGGGGGAGTCTGGACCGTCGCCGGTGCCGTCGCCGCCGTCGTGGCCGTTGCCGCCGCCGCCGTTGCCGCCGCCGTTGCGCCCGCCGCCGTCGCGCCCGGAGCCTCCGCCTGCGCCGCCGAACAGCGCGTCGACGCCACCACCGGATGCGGCTCCCGCAGCACCGGCAGCCCGGCTTCCGCCATACCGGCCGTCGGCAGGCCGCGTGGCGCGGACCGGGCGGCGCGGGTCAGGCTGGGGCACCCGCCCGAACACCTCGGTGGCCGGTTCGGGGTCGCCGGAGTGCTGCCGAGGGTCTCTGGGTTCCTCGGGGCTGGGGAAGGTCGGGCGTCGCACAGGGAAACGCTAGGGGTGCAACCCTGCGAGAGCCCTGGCGATCCATGCGTTTCTCGACGAATCGTCAGGCTTTCCGAGCCGTGCTCCCAGATCGGCGCCGCTCAGGAGGTGACGTCGCTGCGAACCCGTTCATCGGCGGGTTCGGCTTCCGCCGCGTCCTCCCGCTCGCAGACGGCGGTCTCCGCCTCGTTCGCGGCGATCATGTTCTTCGCGATCTCCAGGAACTCCGCCTGCTGATCGTCCGAGAGCACGTCGAACAGCACCCGCCTGATCGTCGCCGTGTGCTCCGGCAGCGCCCGGACCAGCACCCTCCGCCCATCCCCGGTGAGGTGGATGTAGCTGGCGCGCCTGTCCTCCGCGCACTCCTGCCGCTCGACGAATCCGCGCGCGGCCATCCTGGTCACCTGGTGCGAGACCCTGCTCTTCTCCCAGCCGGTGACGTCGACCAGCTCGCGCACCCGCAGGCGCCGACCCGGTGCGCGCACGAGCGCCATCAGCACCTCCAGTTCGGAGATGGAGATGCCGTGATCCCGCTGCAGTTGCGCGTCGAGCGTGCGGTCGAACCCACGGCGCATCACGTAGAACGCGTTGAAGAGCTCGATCTCCTCGTCGCTCAGCTTCCTCGGGTCTGGCCGCTGGCGGATAGGGGACATGGCAGTCATCCTCCCACGGGTTCAGCCCTCCACGGGGTTCCGTCCCCACGGGTTCAGTGCGCCAGCTGCTCCAGCGTCACCACGGCCACTCCGAGCGCGACGATCGCCGCCAGCACCAGGATGCGCTTGCCCGTGCCGAGGGTGGTGCGCTTCACGGCGATCTGCGCGATCACCGCCAGCGAGACGATCAGCGCGACGACGGCGGTCGTCATCGCCGCCTTCACGCTCACACCGCCCGCCGCGGCGATGAGCAGCATCACGGCGGGGACGAACAGCACCGTCAGCGCACGGGATGCGACGGCCACCATGTGCCGGAACTCCAGCGCGCTCGGCAGCGTGTTGTGCACGATCATGTGCGACACCAGGTCGGACGCGAGCCCGGCGAGCAGCACACCGCCGACCGAGATGAGGAGCGTGAGCAGCACGTTCAGCGGATCGAGCGTCTCCCCGTGGCTGCTGAGCGCCATCAGGATGGCGAGGGCGGTGAAGGTGGCGTAGATCCGCTCGCGCAGCCGGTCGCCCGCCTGTCTGCGCTCATCCGGGGTGGCGTCGTCGGGGAGTCGCGTGTCGCTCGGTTCGTCTCGCCTGGCCATTCCGTCCTCGTCTCCCGCGCTCGCCGCAGCCGTTGGCACCGCGCCGCAGCACCGCTCACCGCGCGGATCGAGCCTACCGGGAGCACGCGGCGAGGTCGCAGCGCGGACACAGCGCTCGCTCAGCCGCTCACGGAACACTTCTCTGTACGGATTCACACACTGTCGCCGACGCGCGAGCGTCGCCTCGAACGGAGAACACCATGGGATTCCTCGACCGCCTCTTCGGACGCGACGAGCAGCAGGCGCCAGCGCAGCAGGTTCCTGCGCAGGTTCCCGCGCAGCAGGTTCCTGCACAGCGGCAGCCCGTCAACGCCTCCGCGGGCGCACCCGCCGGTGGCCAGGTGGCAGCCGAGCAGCGCTCCGAGGACGAGATCGCCGTCGAGCGCTACCGCTACCTGCTGCGCACCGCGCCGCCGGAGACCATCGAGCAGGTGCACGAGGAGGCGTTCGCGAAGCTGACGCCCGAGCAGCGCTCGCTCCTGTTCCAGCAGCTCTCCGCCAACGCGCCCGCCGGTGAGCAGCCGCGCGGCGACGACGCCCATTCTCTCGCGCAGTCCGCCACCCGCGCAGAACTCCGGCAGCCGGGCACCCTTGAGCGGTCCCTCGGCGGCGGCAACGGCATGGGCGGCGGCAACGGCATGGGCGGGGGACGTGGCGGTGTCGGCTTCGGCGGGATGTTCGCCAGCTCGCTGCTCGGAAGCGTCGCCGGATACGTCATCGGCTCCGCGCTCGTCAGTGCGTTCCTGCCGTCTCCCGTCGACCAGCAGGCCGGGGATGCGGGCTCCACCGATGGTGACAACGGTTCGGGCGACAACGGTTCCGCCGACAACGCCTCGGGCGACAACGGCTCGGGCGACACCGGCTCCGGCGACGCCGACTCGGGCGACAGCGGCGCCGGTTCCTCCGACGCCGGCGGCTGGGGCGGCGACGCGGGCACGGTCTCCGCGGACGGCGGCGGCTGGGACAACGGCGGCGGCTTCGGTGGCGACGGCGGCTTCGGCGGAGGGGACTTCGGCGGGGGCGACTTCGGCGGAGGCGACTTCTTCTAGGCCGCTTCCAGCCCGCTTCCAGGCCGCCGACCGCGCCGGGAATGTTCCGCGCGCATCCCGGGTTCGCGTTAGGTGACACGTCACCAACACGAAAGGCCTGACATGACGAAGATCGCCATCATCATCGGAAGCACCCGCCCCGGACGCAACGGAGAAGCCGTCGCACGCTGGGTCTACGACCACGCCGCCACGCGCGACGGAGTCGAGTACGAGCTCGTCGACCTGATGGACTGGAACCTCCCCCATCTCGACGAGGCCATGCCCGCCGCGATGGGCCAGTACGCGAACGACCACACCAAGGCCTGGGCCGCCAAGATCGACGAGTTCGACGGATACATCTTCGTGACCCCCGAGTACAACCACAGCACCTCCGGCGCGCTCAAGAACGCGATCGACTTCGTCGGCGCCGAGTGGAACAACAAGGCGGCCGGGTTCGTCAGCTACGGCGTCTTCGGTGGCGCCCGCGCCGTCGAGCACCTGCGTCTGGTGCTGTCGCAGCTGCAGGTCGCGACCGTCAGCGCCCACGTGGGCCTCAGCCTCGCCCACGACTTCGAGAACTGGTCGCTCAACCCCACCGCCCAGCAGGAGGCGGCGCTCACCCCGCTCTTCGACCAGGTCGAGTCCTGGTCGGAGGCCCTCGCCTCCGTCCGCACTCAGGCCGACTCCCTCGCCGCCTGACCCGTTTCGCGGACTCACACACAATCGAGTCCGACGTTGTTCACGCGAAACGCCGCGCGCAGCGTGAACAACTTCGGACTCGATGATCTGGGAGCGGGCGGGGGAGCGGGCGCGTGCGTCAGGTCTGGCAGGACGGGCAGTAGTACGTGACCCGCTCCTCCAGGTCGGTGCGCCCGAGCGCCGACCGGTGGATGCGCGTGCCGCAGCGACGGCACGGCTCGCCTCTCCGCCCGTACACCCAGCTGGTGCGCCCGCGTCGGGTGTCACCTGTCGTCACGCGGTTCGGCCGGTCCCGGTTGGCGAGGATGAGCCGCCGTGCGAGCGACACCGCGGCGGGCAGGTCGGCCTCCGCGACGGGACGGGTGGGCAGCATCCCGCGCAGGAAGCACAGCTCGTTGACGTACTCGTTGCCGAGTCCGGCGAGGTTGCGCTGGTCGAGCAGGGCGACGGCGATCGGCTGGTCGGGATGCGCCGCCAGCCGTCGCAGCGCCTCGTCGGCGTCCCAGTCCGGGCCGAGCAGGTCGGGGCCGAGGTAGCCGACCACGTCGTCTTCCCTGTCGCGCGGGATCACCTCGAGGATGCCCAGCAGGAAGCCCACCGCGGTCACGTCCTCCGTGCGCAGCACGGCCCGCGCCTCGAACGCCGGGTGCCGCCAGCGCGCACCCGGCGTGTACAACTCCCACGACCCCTCCATCTTGAGGTGGCTGTGGATGGTCGCGTCGCCCACCCGCATCAGCAGGTGTTTTCCCCTGCTCACCACGGCATCCACCTGTCGCCCGGACAGGTCGACCGTCGCGTATGCGGGCACCCGGAAGTCCGTCTCGGTGAGCACCTTCCCGGCGAGGGCGGCGTTCAGCCGCTTCGCCGCACGCCAGACGGTGTCGCCCTCAGGCACCGGGATGCTCGCTCACGATCGCAGCCGCAGCCCGCGCGGGGTGGGGAGGAACCCGGCCTCGCCGAGGGCGTCGCCGAGCGGGGTGCCGAGCACGAACGCCCCGTTCACCGTCTCGATGGCGAGCTTGTCGACGCGACCCCGGGTGATGAGCGCGGCGAGGGCCCGGGATGCGGCGAGCAGCGCCGGGCGCGCATCCGGTTGCTCCTGGTCGGCGAAGCAGAGGAGGCTCTTTCCTCCGCGCTCGACGTAGATCGTGAGCGCGCCGTCGACCAGGACCACCAGCGCCCCCGCCTTCCTGCCAGGCCGGTGTCCGGTGCCGGCGTCGCCGGGGACGCCCGGCCAGGGGAGCGCCGCTCCGTAGGCGTTCGCGGGGTCGGTGGCCGCCAGCGCGACGGACTCGAGCGGCGCATCCTGGGTGTGGTCCCTGGCGAACGACCGCAGCCGGTCGACGGTGGCGCCCGTGGCGAACTGCGCGGCGCCGAGCGTCTCGACGAAGTAGCCGCGGCGGGCGCGCCCGGTCTCCTCGAAGCCGCTCAGGACCTTGTACGCCAGCGCGAAGCCGCCGGGGGAGCCCTCGTTCATCACCGAGCCGCGGGTGACGACGCCGTAGCGGTCGAGCAGTGTCTCGGCCTGACCGTGCGCGCGCACGGTCGACTCCAGGTCGCGCTCGGGCAGCAGCGACCAGCGACCGGCGACCGTCGGAGGGCCCATCCTGGTCACCATCGCGGAGCGCGTGGCCGCCCTGCCGCGGTAGAGCCGCGAGCGCGGCGCCTGCTTCGGGCGCTTGTGGGCTCCGGATGCTCCGGTCATCGTGCGCAGCGGGGCGAGGGTGTCGTTCGTCACCCTGCCGTCCCAGACCAGGTCCCACAGGGCGGTCACGAGCGCGGTGTCGTCCACCGGAGCGCCCGCCGCTGTGCCGAGCACGTCGGACAGCTGGCGGAAGAAGTACCCTCCTCCGCGGCCGAGCGCCTCCAGGACGGAGCGCTGCAGCTCGTCGGTCTCGTGGTCGCCGGGAGGAGCGAGGGTGAGCGGCGCCGAGTCGGCCAGGTGCAGGCTGATCCAGCCGTCGCTGCCCGGCAGTGCACCGTCTCCGGCCCAGATCACCTCGCCGGTCGCCGTCAGCTCGTCGAGCATCGCCGGGCTGTAGTCGCTCACCCTGCTGGGCAGGATCAGCGACTCCCACGCCGACGCCGGGATGCGCGCCCCGGCCAGCTGCTCGATCACAGAGGCGACCGCATCCACGCCCCGGAGGGTTCCGCCGATGTGCTGCCAGTCGGGAAGGAACCGCGCGAAGGTGGCGGTGTCGACCGGCTCGACCTCGTGGCGGAGCGCGGCGAGCGACATCCTCCGCAGACGGCGCAAGACATCGGCGTCGCACCACTCCGAGCCGTGGGCGTGCGGGCGGAACTCGCCGTCGACCACGCGCCGGTCGTGCGCGAGACGACGGAGCGCGTCGTGGACGATGGCGGCCCCGAGACCGAAACGCTCCGCGACGTCGGACGTGACGAACGGACCGTGCGTGCGGGCGAACCGGCTGACCAGGTCGCCGAGCGGATCGTCGACCGGCTCGATGAACGCGACGGGCACACCGATCGGCAGCGGGACGCCGAGTGCGTCGCGCAACCGGCTCGCGTCCTCGATGGTGGCGTAGCGCTGCACGCCGGCGATGTGGACGGCGAGAGCACGTTTGGTGTCGACCAGCGCCGCGAGGTGTGCGGCGGCGGTGGCGACGTCGGCGGCGGGCGGGAGAAGCGGGTCGGTGGTGGATTCGGGGCCCGAGGTGGACTCGGGGCCCGAGGTGGACTCGGGCTCGGCGGTCTCTGCGATCGCAGCCGCCGCGACCACGTCGCCCTGCAGCCGCTCCGCGACCTCCTCCGCCGACAGCGGGCCGAGCATCCTGAGCAGGTCGGCGACGCCCTCGATCCCGCGCACCCGTCGTTCGGGGGCGAGTCGCTGGAGTTCCCGTTCGACGCGCTCGATCACCGCGGGGTCGAGCAGCTCGCGGAGTTCCGCCCGCCCGAGCAGTTCGGCGAGCAGCCCGGCGTCGAGCGAGAGCGCCGCCGCCCTGCGTTCGGCCAGTGGGCTGTCGCCCTCGTACATGAAGGCCGCGACGTAGCCGAACAGCAGCGACCGCGCGAACGGCGACGCCACCTCGGTGCTCGCCTCCACCAGCCGGATGCGCCGCTGAGCGATCTGCTGCGTCACCTCGTCGAGCGCCGGCAGGTCGTAGACGTCTTGCAGGCACTCGCGCACCGTCTCGAGGATGATCGGGAAGCTCGGGTACTTGCGCGCGACATCCAGCAGCTGCGACGCCTTCTGCCGCTGCTGCCAGAGCGGCGAACGCTTGCCGGGGTTGTACTTCGGCAGCAGCAGAGCGCGGGCGGCGCACTCGCGGAACCGCGCGGCGAACAGCGCGGAGCCGCCGACCTCCTCGGTGACCAGCGCATCCAGTTCCTGCGGCTCGAACACGAACAGCTCCGCGCCGGGCGGCTGGGATTCCGTGTCGGGAATACGAACGATGATCCCGTCGTCCGCCGCCATCGCCCCGCCGTCGATGCCGTAGCGGTCGCGCACCCGCGACTGCACGGCCAGTGCCCACGGCGAGTGCACCTGCATGCCGTACGGGGAATGCAGCACGACGCGCCAGTCGCCCAGCTCGTCCCTGAACCGCTCGACCACGAGGGTGCGATCGGTCGGGACATGTCCCGTCGCCGTCTTCTGCTCGCTCAGGAAGGCGAGCAGGTTGCCGGTGGCCCAGGTGTCGAGCCCGGCCTCCACGCAGCGCAGCTCGGCGTCTGTTTCGGATGCGCTGCTCACCTCGCGCATGAACTCGCCGACCGCGCGACCCAACTCGGCAGGCCGGCCGAGGCCGTCGCCCTTCCAGAACGGTAGTCGTCCCGGCTCGCCGAACGCGGGGGTGACGAGCACCCTGTCGTGCGTGATCTCCTGGATGCGCCAGCTGGTCGAGCCGAGCGCGAACACGTCGCCGACGCGCGACTCGTAGACCATCTCCTCGTCCAGCTCGCCGACCCTGCTGGCCTTCTCGCCCACCATGTAGACGCCGAAGAGGCCGCGGTCGGGGATGGTGCCGCCGCTGGTCACGGCCAGGCGCTGCGCTCCTGGACGTCCGGTGAGCGTGCCGGCATCCCTGTCCCAGACGATGCGCGGGCGCAGCTCGGCGAACTCGTCGGACGGGTATCGTCCGGCCAGCAGGTCGAGGGTTGCGTCGTATGCGCTGCGCGGCAGGGTCGCGAACGGCGCGCTGCGGCGCACGGTGTCGAACCACTCGTCCGCGTCGATCGACTCCAGCGCGGTGGCGGCGACGGTCTGCTGCGCGAGGATGTCGAGCGGGTTCGCCGGCACCCGCAGCGTCTCGATCAGCCCGGAGGTCATCCGCTCGCTGGCCACCGCGGAGTGGATGAGGTCGGCCCTGTGCTTGGGGAACACCACGCCGCGCGACACCTCGCCCACCTGGTGGCCCGCTCGTCCCACCCGCTGCAGCCCGCTCGCGACGGAGGGAGGGGACTCGACCTGCACGACGAGGTCGACCGCGCCCATGTCGATGCCGAGTTCGAGGCTCGAGGTCGCGACGACGCAGCGCAGCCGCCCGGCCTTGAGGTCGTCTTCGATGATGGCGCGCTGCTCCTTGCTCACCGAGCCGTGGTGGGCGCGCGCGAGCACGAGCGACCCTGGGTCGTCGGCGAGGGCGCCCTGCGCGCCGGGCGCAGCGCCCGCCGCCGCATCCGATCCGCGCGCCGCATCCGACCCTCGCGTTTGGCCGGACGCTCCCGCCAGCTCCGCCGGGGGACGCGAGCCACGCGGGCCACGCGGCTGCGGCACGAACCCGTCGGACGGACCGTCCTCCCCGCCGCCCAGGATGCGCTCCTCGTAGATCTCGTTGAGTCGCGCGGTCAGGCGCTCGGCGAGGCGGCGGGAGTTCGCGAAGACGATCGACGACCGGTGATTGAGTACGCGGTCGACGATCGCCTCCTCGACATGCGGCCAGATCGAGCCGGACTGTGGCGCTGAGCCGTCGTCGTTGTCGCTCGCGAAGGTGGAGGTGCCCAGCTCGCTCATGTCCTCGACCGGGACGACGACCCGCAGATCGAACCGCTTGCCGGACGGCGGCGCGACCACCTCGACGGGTGCGCGGCCGCCGAGGAACCGGGCGACCTCCTCCGGCGGGCGGACGGTGGCGGAGAGCCCGATGCGCTGCGCCGGGGTGGCGAGCATCGCATCCAGTCGTTCGAGCGACAGCGCCAGGTGGGCTCCGCGCTTGGTCGCGGCGACCGCGTGCACCTCGTCGATGATGATGGTCTCCACCGAGGTCAGCGTCTCCCGCGCCGCCGAGGTCAGCATGAGGAAGAGGGACTCCGGCGTGGTGATCAGGATGTCCGGCGGTGTCGACACGAGCGCCCGCCGGTCGGCGGAGGTGGTGTCGCCGGACCGGACGCCGACGGTGACGTGCGGCGGCTCAGCCCCGAGCCGCTTGGCGGTCTGCGTGACGCCGACGAGCGGTGCGCGCAGGTTGCGCTCCACGTCGACGCCGAGCGCCTTCAGCGGCGAGATGTAGAGCACGCGGGTGCCGCGCTTGGCCGCCGGAGCTGCCTTGGCGCGCGCGGCCGGTGCGGTGGACGGGCTCTCGGCGGTCCCGCCTTCCGCCGCGCGCGTGGACCTGCCGCCTCCGGCATCGACGGCCCCACCCTCCGCAGCGCGGTCGGCGGCGGCCAGCCGGTCGATCGCCCACAGGAATGCGGCGAGCGTCTTGCCCGACCCCGTCGGCGCGATGACCAGAGCGTGCCTGCCGCGCGAGATCGCATCCCACGCTCCGATCTGGGCGGGCGTCGGCGCGTCGAAGGCCCCGCTGAACCACTCACGGGTGGCGGGGGAGAACCGTTCGAGCACGTCGCTCATCCCTCCATCCAACACCCCACCACCGACATCGTGGTCGGCACCATCGGAAGCATTGTCCGGAGCCCCGCTCAGCGACGCAGGCCGCTCCGGATGAACGCGGAGACGTCGGCGAGCTCGGCCGAGGAGATGTTGTGCCCCATGCCCTCGTAGATGCGCGCATCCAGGGCTGAATGGTCGGGCAGCCAGGCCGTCGTGCGGTCGACGGCGTCGGACGAGATCACCTCGTCGAGCGTCCCGCGGCCCCAGAACACCGGCATCTTGGATGCGGCCAGGTGCGCGTCCCCGTCCTGCTCTCCGTGCACGACGAATCCGGACAGCTGCACCGCGTAGTCGAAGCGCTCCGGCGCCCTGCGCAGCAGCTGCAGGGCCATTGCGCCGCCCTGGGAGAAGCCGAGCAGGCCGGTCGGGGTCTGCGGCTGCTCGTCGAGCCAGTCGAGGACGGCCGCCGCCGCTGCGTCGGCGTTGGCGGCGAGCGGGTCGCCCGGCATGTTGGTGTACCGGGAGAACCAGGCGAACCCCTGGCCCTCGGGGATGGGGGCGCGCACCGAGGCGATCACCGGCTCCAGCGGGAGGTACGCGGAGATGCCGAAGAGATCGGCCTCGTCGGAGGCGTATCCGTGCAGGAGGACGAGGAGCGGCCGGCCGGCTCTGTCGCGTTCCGACGCAGACCACAGCACGGCGTCCCTGTCGATGCGGAGGTCGGGTGTCGGGAAGGGCATGCCTCATTCTGGCGCGGGGATGCGGGTGGTTTCTGCACAGGGCGGCAATCTCGTGTCTTTTCCACAGCATCCGGTGGAAGGGTGCCCGAGCATCCGGCGTTTCCGTAGGATCGGTGCATGAGCGTACGCACTCCGGACCCGACCCCAGACCCGCTGCCCGACGACGGTCGCCAGCAGGGCCCGGCGTGGCTGAGCGATATCGAGCTTGAGCAGGTGCGCAGGCGCCTCCCGCTGCTGTACGTGGAGGCGGTGCCCGTGCGGGTGGACGGGCTCGGGCAGGTGACCGAGCTCGGCGTGCTGCTGCGCGCCAACGCGGTGGGTGAGATGACCCGCACCCTCGTGTCCGGCCGGGTGATGTACGGGGAGACGCTGCGCGAGGCGCTGTTCCGGCACCTGGAGAAAGACCTCGGCCCGATGGCGTTCCCGCAGCTGCCGGCGAGTCCCATCCCGTTCCAGGTGGCGGAGTACTTCCCCATGCCGGGTGTCACGCCGTTCACCGACGACAGGCAGCACGCCGTCTCGCTGGCCTACGTCGTGCCGGTCACCGGCACCTGCGAACCGCGCCAGGATGCGCTCGAACTCACCTGGATGACCCCGGAGGAAGCGGTGTCCCCCTCGGTCTGCGAAGAGATGGAGGGCGGCAGGGGCATCCTGCTCAAGGCCGCGCTGGCGTCCGTGGGGCGCATCGTCTGACGAGGGCTGACACAACGGAGGGCTGCAGCATGAGCGACACGACGGGCGCGGGAGACACCGGGATCCACCAGGACGTCCCGCCATCCGGCACGGGATGTGTGGAGTGCGACCGCGACGGCAGCTGGTGGGTGCACCTCCGCCGCTGCGCGACCTGCGGGCACATCGGCTGCTGCGACGACTCGATCAACCGGCACGCCACCGCCCACGCCGAGCAGACGGGGCACCGGTACATCCAGAGCTTCGAGCCCGGCGAGGACTGGTTCTGGGACTACAGCGCGCAGGAGTTCGCCGACGGGCCGCGGCTCGCGCCGCCGACCAGCAGGCCGGACTCGCAGCCGGTCCCCGGCCCAGCTGGACGTGTGCCGGGGAACTGGCTGGAGATCGTCGAGGCGCAGGATGGCCCCCACACCTGAGGGCGGGCGGTCAGCCGGCGATGAACGCCAGGATGTCCTTGTCCAGAGCCTCCTGGTACGCGCCGTAGATGCCGTGCGGGGCGCCCGGGTACACCTTCAGCGTGCCGTGGGAGACGAGGTCGATCGACTTGTGCGCCGCGTCGGCGATCGGGACGATCTGGTCGTCGTCGCCCTGGGCGATGAGGATGGGCACATCCAGCGCCTTCAGGTCGTCGGTGAAGTCGGTCTCCGAGAACGCCTTGATGCAGTCGTACGCGGCGGTCAGCCCGACCAGCATCCCCTGGCGCCAGAAGTCGTATTTCGCACCGTCCGACACCTCCGCTCCGTCGCGGTTCGCACCGTAGAACGGGACGGCGAGGTCGAGGTAGTACTGCGAGCGGTCCTTGAGCACGCCGGCGCGGATCTCGTCGAAGACCTCGATGGGGGTGCCGTCCGGGTTGCTGTCCGACTTGACCATGATCGGCGGGACGGCGCCAGCGGTGATGACCTTCGTCACGCGGCCCACACCGTGCTGCGCGGCGTAGCGCACCACCTCGCCTCCGCCGGTGGAGTGGCCGATCACGACGAGGTCGTGCAGGTCGAGCTGCTCGACCAGCTCGGCGAGGTCGCGGGCGTAGGTGTCCATGTCGTTGCCGGTGTACGGCTGCGACGAGCGCCCGTGACCGCGGCGGTCGTGGGCGATGGCGCGGTAGCCGTTGTCGGCGAGGAGTTTGAGCTCGACCTGCCAGGCGTCGGAGCTGAGCGGCCAGCCGTGGCTCAGGACGACCGGCTGCCCTTCGCCCTGGTCGGTGTAGTAGATCTGTGTTCCGTCGGACGTGGTGATGTACGGCATGTGCGATCTCCTTGGGTTCGGTGCTGTGCGAACTCGCTGCAGGACGACGGCGACGGTGCTGCCACGTCCGACGATACGGCTCTGTATGCGCGCACCGGAAGGGCGGGGGCGAGAATTCCGCAGGCGTTCGCCGAGTCGTCAGCCGGCGGTCCCATCCGGCAGTTGCGCCGGGCACACACCGTCACTGTCGGCCGTCAGCTCGAAATGCCACGCCTCGTTCGCGTAGACCTGGCACAGCCCGTACTCCCCGCCGAACCGGGTGAGCCAATCCATCGCGTCGGCCGTCGCGATGTCGACCGCCTCGCCGCGCACGTGCTTCGACTCGTCTCCCCGCTTCACCCACTTGCTCGCCTCCTCCTCGCTGCCGTACTTCTGCACGGCATCGTCGAAGAGGGTCTGCTGGTAGCGCTCGCTGCGCCAGCCGTCGGTGAGGGTGAAGGTCACGTCGCGGTCGGCGGCCGCCGTCGCGGCCCCGTCCAGCGCATCCAGCAGCCGGGGGTCGAGCCGGGTGACGGCAGGGACGTCGTCGGTGAGAGCGACGGTCTCGCCGGTGGGGATGTACCCGTCGTCCTGGCCGAGCTGCGCCGAGCCCGAGCCTGAGCCCGAGCCCGACCCGGCGGACGGGAGCTGAGGCGCCGCCCCGAGCGAGCCGGCGCCCGAGTGGATGCCCGGGGAGGAGCATCCGGCGATGACGACGACGATGGTCGCCGCCGTCACGGCGACGAGGAGGTTTCTGAGACGCACGGTGCGGTCCTTTCGGTTCCCCACCAGCCTCGCGTCCGCACCGGCCCGGCCGAGTCCGGCCGCGGATGCAACCGTGTCCATCGGAGGGATGACGCCAGCGCGGTTTGTCACGCCGGACAAACGTCCTTGGGCGTCCGCTGGGCGGGGTGGACAATGAGGCGCGGGACTTCTCGACGGGTGAGGGAGAGTGCCATGAACGATCGCGGCCACGGTCACGGGCCCGTGTTGGTGGGCATCGACGGTTCCACCGGCGCGCTGGCCGCGCTCAGGGAGGCGGTCATCCTGGCGGAGGCCTTCAGGCTGCCGCTCGAGGCCGTCGCCGTCTGGCAGCCGTCGACCTCGATGTACGACGCGTACTACCCCGACGCCGAGTCGTCGCCGCACAGTGTGGCCCTGCGGAACGCGCAGGAGGCGTCGACCGCGGCGTTCGGCGCGAAGCCTCCGGACTGGTTCAGCACGCGGGCGCAGCAGGGGAACCCGGGCGCGGTGTTCGTCGAGGCGAGCCGCACAGCGTCGTATCTGGTGCTCGGCAGCCGGGGGAGGGGCGGGCTGACCACGACGCTGCTCGGTTCGGTGAGCGTCCACTGCGCGTCGCACGCGCGCTGCCCCGTGCTCATCGTCGGGCCGGATGTGGCAGAGCCGATGTGATGTTCGCCACGATTTGCTCAGTCGTCCCGGGTTCGTCCAGGGCTGCAACCGCGTAAATCGTGGGGACTGCTCCAGTTCTCTCCGCTGATCCAGGTGCACTCTGCGCTCAGGAACCGATGCCGGCGAGTCCCGTCCCGATGGCCTGCAATCCCACGGTCGCGCCGGCCACGGCGAGGAAAGCGAGAGACAGCATGAAGAGTCTGGACGACCGATCAAGGTCCTTCAGCGCGGTGGCAAGGCTTCCCAGAGCTTCCCAACTGCCTTTGAAGTCGATCCCTGCGTACTCCTTCGCCTTGTCGCTGCCCGGTGTCGCTTCCGCGATGTCCTTCACCTTCTCGGATCCTGCCGCGACGGCGTTCGTCGCTTTTTGCCTGCCCGACCATGTCGTCACGAGGTCGATGACTGCAGCCAGAAAGACTATCGAGGCGGCGATCATCGAGAACCAGGCGATCACGTTGGTGATGTTGTCAGTCATGTGTTGCTCCTAATCGATTGCTATGGCTCCGATCGCGTCGAGCTGGAACGCTGCTTCCTGCACGAGGGTGTAGCTCGACTTCGTGCCACCTACCACGTGCCCCGCGAGGGTGCCGTCCTCAGAGAAGACAGGACCTCCGGAGTCGCCTTCGTTTGCGACGGGATCGCCCGTCATCGCGATCTCCGCCCAGCCGGCACGTGTTCTGTCGACCAAGAAATTCGACGAGAGTGCCTGAATCCAGGTGTTTACGGGACCCCGAAGGCCGCTGTAAGCGACCGCATCCCGCTCGGCCAGCGTCCGTAGAAGCCGAGGTGTGCGGGTCACAGTGTCTGCGTCGCATTCGATGAAGGCGATGTCTGCCGCCGGGTCGAGCGAGTCGTTGCCGAGGGACCGCGAATCTCGGACGATCCCAATCGCGGTTCCGGAAAGGTCGCGCACCAGCGCGCCGATGTCGGGGGCGACGTGCCCTGCGGTCAGAAAACCTCGAACTCCGTCCCGCAAAGCGAGCGTTCCGGACATCCCATTGCGCATTCCGACACTGATGCGCGCCCCTGGCACCGGACCGCCGAAGAGACGGGGCGGCTCGATGCCCACTGCGAAGACGCGGGAATAGGGTTGCATTTTCTAGCTAATGGTATTAGCTTTGCGGCTATGAATACTTCCATCGCTCGTGAGGTCCGCTTCCTCCAGCGCCCCGAGGGACGCGTGAGCTACACCGTCGAGGGCTCCGGCCCGCTCGTCGTCGCCGTGCCCGGCATGGGCGACCTCCGCTCCAGCTACCGCGAGCTCGTCGGCCCGCTCGTCCGCGCCGGATACCGCGTGGCCGTCACCGACCTGCGGGCGCACGGCGACAGCGACACCACCTTCCGCGAGTTCGGCGACATCGCCACCGGCCGCGACATCATCGCCCTCATCGACGAGCTCGGCGGCCCGGCCGTCATCCTCGGCAACTCGATGGGAGCGGCCGCCGCGGCGTGGGCGGCGGCCGAGCGACCGGATGCGGTCGCCGGGCTCGCCCTGTACGGCCCGCTCCTGCGCGACCCGGCGATGAGCGCCTTCGCCGTCGCGTCGATCCACGGGATGTACCGCGTGCTGTTCGCGGCGCCGTGGGGTGCATCCATGTGGTCCGGCTACTACCGCTCGACGCTCAACAAGGGCCGCCAGGCCCCGTGGCTCGGCGAGCACGTCGCCGCCATCAAGGCGAACATGAAGGAGCCGGGCCGCCTGTCGTCGTTCCGTCGCCTCACCCTGCAGCTCACCCACTCGGTGGTCGAGCCCCGGCTGCCGGAAGTTCACGCCCCGATCCTCGCGTTCGTCGGCGAACTCGACCCCGACTACAAGGACCCGGCGGCCGAGGCCGCGTGGATCGCATCCATCGGCGCCACCGCTGTGCTGGTGGGCGAGTCGGGACACTACCCGCACGCAGCGCGGCCGGACATCACCGTCCCGCAGACCGTCGACTTCCTCTCCCGCCTCCGCGACGGGTCGGAGCGGGGCGCGAACGCGGTCACCGCCGCCTGGGCCGCCCGTGCCTAGGGCAGGACTCTCTCGGGCGGCGGTCACCGCCGTCGCCCTCGACCTGGTGGATGCGGGCGGGGCGGCCGGGTTCGACCGCCTCACCCTGGCGGCCGTCGCGAGCAGTGCGGGCGTCGCGGTGCCGAGCCTCTACAAGCACGTCGCGTCGCTCGACGACCTCCGGCGCCTGGTCGCCACCGAGTCCGTCGCCGAGCTGACCAGGATGCTCGCGGCGGCGACCATCGGACGCTCCGGCGGCGACGCCCTGCACGCAGCGGCGGACGCGATGCGCGCCTTCGCGCACGCGCATCCCGGGCGGTACGCGGCCACGCAGGTGGCGCCGCGGCTCGGCGACGACGCGGACGCCGAACTCGCGCAGCGGGCTGCGGAGGCGCTCGCCGTCCTGACGGCGGCCCTCCGCGCGTTCGACCTGCCGGAGGACAGCACGGTCGACGCCCTCCGGATGCTCCGTAGCGCCATCCACGGTTTCGTCACCCTGGAACTCGGCGGCGGCTTCGGCCTCCCCGACGACCTCGACCGCAGCTACCGGTTCCTGATGGACGGGGTGCTCCGCGGCATCGAGTCGCTGACGCCCGCCTGACCGGCGCCGAACGCAGTCGAGCCCAGGGTTCTTCGCCTCCGTGAGGCGAGAACCCTGGGCTCGAGTGCTGAGGGGCTGGTGGGACTAGCCGCGCGCGCGGCGCGGGCCGTTGCCGCGCTGGGTGCTGCCGCCGACGAGGCTGCCGACGCGCAGGCCGCCGCCGTTGCCGGAGCGCTGGCCGCCGTTGCCGGATCCACCGCTGCGCTGGCCGCCGTTGCCGGAACCGCCGGAGCGCTGGCCGCCGGCCGAGGCGGAGCCGGAACCGTGCGACGTGGTCGCTGCGGCTCCGCGGCCTGCGCCGGCCGGGCGTCCGGAGCGGTCGCGGCGCGGACGCCCGGCCTCACCCGATGCGCGCCCGTCGCGAGCCTGTCCGTCGCGAGCCTGGCCGTCGCGGCCCTGGCCGCCGTCGCGTCCGCGCCCGCCGTCGCCGCGTGCAGCGTCGCCACCGCGTCCGCCACGACCGCGTCCTCCGCCACGACCGCCGCGCTCGCCGTCTGCTCCTGAGCCGTCGCGCTGGGCGCGCTTGCGCTGGGCGTTCGCTCCCTGCGACTGGCCACCGCCGCGCTGCTGCTGCACGGCTTCCTTCGGAGCGGGCTTCACGTACGCGGCCGTCTCGCCGACGAGCGTGACCACAGCGGCCGAGGTCGCGGTGACCGCCTGGGGTGCTGCGTCGATCGCTGCCTTGCGCAGCAGCGTCTTCACGTCGGACTTCTGCGACGACAGCATGACCGTCACCACGTCGCCCGAGCTGCCTGCACGGGCCGTGCGGCCGGAGCGGTGCAGGTACGCCTTGTGCTCCATCGGCGGGTCGACGTGCACGACCAGCTCGACGTTGTCGACGTGCACACCGCGGGCCGCGACGTCCGTCGCGACGAGCACGCGCACATCCCCTGCGCCGAACGCGGCGAGGTTGCGGTCGCGGGCCACCTGCGACAGGTTGCCGTGCAGGTCGACCGCCGGGATCCCGGAGGCGGTGAGCTGTTTGGCCAGCTTCTTGGCGTGGTGCTTGGTCCTGGTGAACAGGATGCGGCGGCTGGCGCCGGACGCGAGCTTCTCGACCAGGTCCTTCTTGGCTTCGAGGGAGTCGACCTCGAAGACGTGGTGGGTCATCGCATCCACGTGGCTGTTCGCGTCGTCGACCGAGTGCAGCACCTCGTTGCTGAGGAACTTCTTGACGATCTTGTCCACGCCGTTGTCGAGCGTCGCCGAGAACAGCAGGCGCTGGCCGCCGGTGGGCGTCTTGTCCAGGATGCGCGTGACGACAGGCAGGAAGCCGAGGTCGGCCATGTGGTCCGCCTCGTCGAGCACGGTGATCTCGACGGCGTCGAGGGAGACGAAGCCCTGCTTCATCAGGTCTTCGAGGCGGCCGGGGCAGGCGACGACGATGTCGACGCCGTCCTTCAGCGCTGCGACCTGGCGCTGCTGGGAGACGCCGCCGAAGATCGTGGTGGTCTTCAGGCCGTACGCGTCGGCGAGCGGCTGCATCGTGGCGGAGATCTGGGTGGCGAGCTCGCGGGTGGGGGCGAGGACGAGGCCGAGGGGACGGCCGGCGCGACGCTTGCCGCCGGCGAGCTTCGTGCCGAGGCGCGCGGCCATCGGGAGCGCGAAGGCGATGGTCTTGCCTGACCCGGTCTTGCCGCGGCCGAGCACGTCGCGGCCGGCCAGGGTGTCCGGCAGCGTGTCTGCCTGGATCGGGAACGGCTCGGTCTTGCCGTCGGCTGCGAGCACGGCGACGAGAGGGGCGGGCACGCCGAGACCGGCGAAAGTGTTCTGAGACAAAGGTGGTGCCTTTCGGGCATCAGGACCCCGCGCATCTTGTCGATGCAGGTTCGGGGCAGTAGTGGCGAAGGTGCCGAGCGGCACGATCGTTCGCCGTAGAAAGTGACGCAGGCGGGGCTGATGCCCGGCGCTGTGCGTGGTGCGTTCTGCGACGCAGGGAGTCCGACACGGACTCGCAAGTACTGAAAGCCTACCCGATCAGGCTGGGAACTCGGCACAGGCGACTTCCCGGCCGGAGGAAGTAGACTATCGGCCCGAATCGAGAGGGTGGTCTGCGTGCAGGAAACGGAACTCGAACGTGAGCGCGCCGTGGTCTCCGGACTGTATGAGCGACTGGATGCGCTCCGAGCGGAAACCGAGGATCGGCTCACCCGTGTGCGGCGTGAGAGCGTCGGGAGCAACCACCAGGCGCGGAGCGAACGGGATGCGTTCGCCCGCCTCTACGAAGACCAGCTGACCCAGCTGCGCGAGGTCGACTCCCGCCTGGTCTTCGGCAGACTGCTGCTCGAACAGCCGGTCGACGGCTCCGCCCACCGCTACATCGGCCGCATCGGGCTGCGCGACGACGACCAGCGGTCGCTGCTCGTTGACTGGCGCGCCCAGCAGGCCAGCGCGTTCTACCAGGCGACGGCGAATGAGCGGATGGGCGTCCGCGCCAGACGGCACCTGACGATGACGGGCCGCGAGGTGGTCCGCGTCGACGACGAGGTGTTCGACGAGGCGCTGCTCGACGGGGAGGACTCGGACAGCGGGCAGGTGCAGGGGGAGGGCGCGCTGCTCGCTGCGCTCACCGCCCAGCGCACCGGCCGGATGCACGACATCGTCGCGACCATCCAGGCGGAGCAGGACCGCATCATCCGGTCGGACCTGCGCGGAGCGCTCGTGGTGCAGGGCGGCCCTGGCACGGGCAAGACGGCGGTGGCTCTGCACCGGGCCGCGTTCCTGCTGTACGCGAACCGGCAGCGGCTGAGCGCATCCGGTGTGCTCGTCGTCGGTCCGTCTCCCGCGTTCCTGCGTTACATCGAGGCGGTGCTCCCGTCGCTCGGTGAGACCGGCGTCGTGCTGCGCACGCTCGGTGACATGTTCCCCGGCGTCGAGGCGAGCGGCGACGACGAGCCAGAGGCGGCGAAGCTGAAGGGCTCCGTGCAGATGGTGCGGCTGCTGTCGCGTGCTGTGCGCTCCCGGCAGAAGGCGCCGGACGCCGAGCAGGTGGTGGTGGTCGACAACGAGCGGCTGACCGTGCAGCCCGAACTGATCCAGCGGGCGATCTCCCGGGCCCAGCGCACGGGCAAGCCGCACAACGTGGCGAGGGTCACGTTCGTGAAGCACGCGCTCGGCGAGCTCGTCGACCTGCTGGCTGCGCAGTTGAGGGCGGGCGGCTCGACCATCGACGAGGCCGACCTCAAGGTGCTTCGGGAAGACCTGCGCACCTCGTACGACGTGCGGGTGCTGCTCAACACCGCCTGGCTGCCGCTCACTCCGCAGAAGTTCCTGCAAGACCTGTACTCGCGTCCAGCGTGGCTCGCCGAGCTGACGCCGCGCTGGTCCGACGCGCAGCGGGCATCCCTGTTCCGCGAGCGCACCGGCCGATTCACGGTGTCCGACGTCCCGCTGCTCGACGAGGCGGCCGACCTGCTCGGCGACTTCCCCGGGCGCCCGGATGCCGGGGCGCGCGAGCGGGAGCGGCAGAGGAAGCGGGATGTGGAGAACGCGAAGGCGGCCATCCGGAACATGGGGGTGCAGGGCCTCGTGAACGCGGAGCAGCTGGCCGACGGTTTCGCCGAGCGCGAGGACACGGGCACGACGGCCGAGCGCGCGGAGGCCGACCGGCTGTGGACGTACGGTCACGTGGTGGTGGACGAGGCGCAGGAGCTGTCGCCGATGCAGTGGCGGATGCTGGTGCGCCGCTGCCCGATGAAGTCGTTCACGATCGTCGGGGACATCGCCCAGGTGGCGTCGGCCGCCGGTGCGACGAGTTGGGACGAGGCGCTGCGCCCGTCGTTCAAGGACGCCTGGCGTCTGGAGGAGCTGACGGTCAACTACCGCACCCCCGCGCAGATCACCCGGGAGGCGGAGGAGCTGGCCACGCAGGCCGGTCTGCCGATCACGCCGACGCGCGCTGTGCGCAAGGGCGACTGGCCGATCCGCAGGGTGGCCGTAGTGGCCGACGCGCTCCCGGATGCTGTCGCCGACGCGGTCGGGCACGACCGCGGCATCGACGCCTCCGGAACGGTGGCGGTGATCGCGACGTCGGCGACAGTGGATGCGGTGGCCGAGGCGGTCACGCGCCGCTTCGGCGACGAGGCGGCCAGAGGGGCGGCGGGCCTGTCGAAGCCGATCGCCGTGCTCACCGGCTACGAGGCGAAGGGCCTCGAGTTCGACGCGGTGGTGCTGGCCGACCCGGATGCGCTGGCCGGCGAGACCCCGCGCGGCGCCGCGTCGCTGTACGTGGCGATGACGCGCCCGACGCAACGACTCACGCTGGTGACACGGGCGTAGTCGGCGCCGGGCGCCGCTCAGTGCTCGCCGGTGTACCGCTCGCCCACCGGGACCTCGACCGCGAGGGTGTTCCCCGCCTGCGCGAGCGGGCACGCCCACGCGGGGTCGTATGCGCAGGACGGGTTGTACGCGAAGTTGAAGTCGAGCACCAGGGTGGCCTCGTCGCCGGCGTCGATCCCCAGGTCGGCGCCCTTGACGGTGTCGATCAGGTAGCGGCCCCCGCCGTACGTGCCTCCCGGCTTTCCGGCGAGCGCGTCTTTCACCGGGACGAAAATCCCTCCGCCGTACGACGACAGCCGCCACACGTCGAGCGACCCGGCGAACGGCACGTGCACGGCGCCGAGCAGCTCGAACGGCACGACTCCGTCCGTGCCAGTCTCCACATCCATCCTCCGCGGCTCCGCGGCGGGGATGATCGGCAGCTCGAACCGCCATTCCGGGTCGTACGGGACGACGGGGAGCCCGGTGAACGTGTCCCTGTCCTCCGGCAGCAGGGGAGTGGCCGGATGCGAGGAGAACAGGTCGTTGCGGCAGGAGATCCAGTGGGCGTGGGCCGTGGCGGGGTCGGTCGCCGCCATCCTGCGCACGGACGCGTACATCCCGAACACGCGCCGCCGCCAGTCGGCCGTCTGCACGGCGGTGACGGCTTTCGCCGCCTGCGGTGTCTCGATCGTCATGCCTGTTCCTCCCGCTCTGCCGCCGGACCTTCCGACGCCTCATCTTCTCGCGCCGGCGGGTCGTACGCCCACGTCGGCGCGAGTTGTCGCAGCCGCATCCCTCTCCACTGCCAGAACGCCCACATCGTGTACCAGGCCAGCGGGGTGAGCACCCCGGCCTTCACGATCAGCTGATCCCGGTAGAGCGTCTTCAGCCGACCGTCCGCGTCCGGCCCCGCCGGGTCGGGGGCGATGGCCATCCGGTGGTCGAGGTGCGGCATGGCGGAGAGCAGGCCGCCCGTGCCGCCACCGGTGTCCCTCAGGATGCGCACCGGCTGAGCCGGCTCACCCACCTCGCTGGTGCTGAGCCGGATCGCCTGGGTGCCGACGGTGAACGCTCCGAAGGCCCGCACGGCCACGCGGTGCTCGCCGTTCCCCCATACGGTGGGGAACCCGGCAGGCTCGTCCGACCGGAAGTCGACCCACGGCAGGGCGACCTCGCGGAACGCCGTCGGACTCTGCAGCGCGCGCCAGGCCGCATCCGGATCGCAGTCAAGGAGGAACTTCAGCAGAACCCTCATCTCCCCAGTGTCGCGCATCCCGCCCGCGTCTCACCCCTCGGCTCTCACCCTTTGCCGCGTCGGCACTCCTCCGCCCGCGCCAGCAGCAGCGTCCGCTCGCGCTCGTTCCCGGTGAGCGCCGCCGCCCGCTCGAACTCCCGCTCGGCCTCCGCGAGCCGCCCAAGGCGGAAGAGCAGGTCGGCCCGCACCGTCGGCAGGAGGTGGTAGCTGCTGAGCGCCCCGTCGATCACCAGCCGGTCGACCACGTCCAGGCCTGCCTCCGGTCCATACGCCATCGACAGCGCTACCGCTCTGTTCAGTTCGACCACCGCATTCGGCTGCAGTTCGGCGAGCGCGCCGTAGATCGCGACGATCTCCTCCCAGTCGGTCGCCTCCGCGGTCGGCGCCGTGGCGTGACAGGCGGCGATGGCGGCCTGCAGGGCGTACGGCCCGCGGCCGCGGTCCAGGCGCTCCGAGCGACGCAGCGCCTCGACGCCTCTGGTGATCAGGATGCGATCCCACTTCGACCTGTCCTGGTCCTGCAGCAGCACGGGCTCGCCGGCGGGGGTGGTGCGGGCGCCGAGCCGGGACGCCTGGAACTCCATCAGCGCCACCAGCCCGTGCACCTCGGGCTCGCGCGGGGTGAGCTCGGCGAGGACGCGGCCGAGCCGGAGGGCTTCCTGGCAAAGACTGGGGCGCATCCAGTCGTCTCCGGCCGTCGCCGCGTAGCCCTCGTTGAAGATCAGGTAGATAACTTCGAGGACGGAACCGAGCCTGGCGGCGAACTCGGACCTGTCCGGCACCTCGAACGGAACCCGCGCGGCGCTGAGGGTGCGTTTGGCGCGGACGATCCTCTGCGCGATGGTGGGCGGCGGCACGAGGTAGGCGCGGGCGATCTCGTCGGTGGACAGCCCGCCGAGCAGCTTGAGGGTGAGCGCCACCCTCGACGGCTTGGTGAGGACGGGGTGGCAGGAGATGAAGACGAGCCGGAGCAGGTCGTCGTCGATGGTCTCCTCGGCGAGCAGGGCCGGATCGTCCGCCCCGCGCTCCGTCTCGAGGTCGTGGGCGAGCTGTGCGTACCTGTCGCCCAGGCGCTCCTGCCTGCGCCAGCCGTCGATCGCCCTGCGCTTGGCGACGGCGGTCAGCCAGGCTCCGGCGTTGCGGGGCACGCCGGACTGCGGCCACTGCTCCAGGGCGGCGACCAGCGCATCCTGGGCCAGCTCCTCGGCCAAGCCGACGTCGCCGACCAGCCGGGTGAGCACGGCCACCAGCTTGCCCGACTCGATCCGCCACACCGCCTCGACGGTGCGCGCCGCCTCGCCGCCCACATCCCCCATCCCGTTACGCCGTCCTGGGCTCTCCGCCGGCCTCGCGCCAGGCCTTCTCCTTCTGCACGTAGACGTTGTCCTGGTCGAACTCGGCAACGTCGAACACCTTGCGCACCTGCACGCTGCCCGTGGTGAGCGGGATGCGGCGCGCCCATTCGAGCGCCTCTTCCCTGCTCGCCGTCTGGATGATCCAGAATCCGGCGATGAGCTCCTTGCTCTCGGTGAACGGTCCGTCGACGACCGTGCGCTCGTCGCCCGCATATTCGACGCGCGCGCCTTCCGAACTGGGGTGCAGCCCCTCGCCCGCGAGCAGCACGCCCGCCTTGACCAGTTCGTCGTTGTATGCGCCCATCGCGTTGAGGTCGTCCTCGCTGGGGGTGCCGCCCGCTTCCGTCGTCTCGTCTGCGGTGAGGATGAGCATGTACTTCATGGCTGTCTCTTTCTCTGACCGGCGATTCCCCGCCGTGTGCCGTGGGCGACTGCGCCCCTCACCTCCACGTCGAACGACCGGGCCCGGAATCGACATCGGCGGAGGTTTTCTTCCGTGCCAGTCTCGCGGGAGCGCCTCCCGCCCGTCGAGCGGGGCACGGAATCTGTGGATAAGTCGCCGGTGTGAGCGGCTGTGCGCGGCTGATCGCGGCTCTGACGGAGGTGTGCGCTACAACTGGAGCATGGCGATCCGGTACTGGCTGGGAGTGGTGCAGCAGGACCATGTGCTCCGCGGGGTCGCCGCAGGCATCGCGCAGGTCAACCACGGGGCCAAGGCGCCGCTCGAACGCATGAGCGCAGCGGACGGTTTCGTCTACTACTCGCCGAAGACCACCTTCCCGGACGGCGAGCCGCTCAAGCAGTTCACCGCCATCGGCCGCATCGCGGACGACGACGTCTACCAGACCACCCAGGGTCCGTCGATGCGCGGTCCCGCCGGCGATTTCAAGCCGTGGCGCCGTCGCGTCGACTGGGAGCACGAGGCGGAGGCGACGCCCATCCGGCCCCTGCTGCCCGTGCTCGACTTCACCAGGGACAAGCCGGATTGGGGCTACCAGCTGCGCCGTGGGCTGATCGAGATCACCCGCCACGACTTCGAGCTGATCCGCCGTCAGATGCGCCGTCCGTCACCGGACGACCCACACGCGAAACCGCTCGCGCGCCGGGCTACGATGTCCCGGTGACCGAGCACGCCACCGCATCCACAGCCACCAGCACCACCGCCACCACCGCATCCCCCGCTCACGCGCAGGCCAAGTACCAGCTCCGCTTCGACTGGGCGCACGACGGCCTCGCCACGGTCGCTTCCGACGCCGACATCGTGGTCTGGGTCGACGTGCTCCCTCCGGTGGGCGCCGACCAGCACGCGACAGCACGGGATGCGCTGCCCCACATCCCCGAGTTCGCCGCGGTCATCTCCGGCGGCCTGACCACCGCTTCGGCCGTCGCCGCGTGGATCATCGCCGAGCAGGTGCGGCTCGGCCGCCGCGCGATGGTCGCGATCGTCGCAGCGGGAGGGACCACCGCATCCGGTGGCGTGCGGTTCGCCGTCGAGGACCAGCTGGCGGCAGGGGCGATCGTGGATGCGCTCGCCGCCGTCGGCATCGACTACAGCTCCCCGGAGGCCGCGGCGGCGTGTGCCGCGTTCACCGGTCTGCGCGGCGCCGTCGCGCACCTGCTCACCGCGTCGGTGTCCGGTCAGGAGCACGTGGCAGCGGGCAGGACGCCCGCGGAGATCGCCCCGGCCGGCCGTGTGGACACCGTGAACGACGTGACGATCCTGCGAGGCCCGTCAGGCGCGGAATGATCCGTCCCCGCGCCGCGTTCGCCCCAGAAGGAGGTTTCAACCCATGAAAGCTGTTCTGAACGACACCGTGATCGCCGAGGCTCCCGAGTCGGAGCTCGTCCGCATCGAAGGCAACTGGTATTTCCCGCCGGCGAGCGTCAACGCCGACCTGCTGGAGAAGAGCGACACCCCGTACACCTGTCCCTGGAAGGGCGAGTGCCAGTACTTCTCCGTGAAGGACGGCGACACGCTCCTGCAGGACCGCGCGTGGAGCTACCCGAACCCGTACCCGAGTTCGTTCGACCGCGTCGGCTCCGACTACAGCAACTACGTCGCGTTCTGGAAGGACGTGAAGGTGGTCGACTGACCGACCGCTCGGACCAGAGGACACCGTCAGGGCTACAACCCCGGCGGTGTCCTCATTTTCGGGGACTGTAACCATAAGGTGGGGTACAAAGGTGCTTTCATCCACCCTGCCTGAGTGGATATACATGAAGGGCGGAAGAAACTCCCGGAACCCGAACCGGGAGTCGCGCCGCGTGAGCTGACCCGATCGTGCTCAGCGCGTGCTTACCCGGCTTCCGCTTACTCAGAAACCCGATTCTGTGATTCGTCGCGTCTTCCGCCATGCCCGCATTCCGTTCAGCACCACAGCGAAACACCGAGACAGCAGCGCTCTCGCCCTCAGCAGGCTGAAGCGCCTCGGTGCCGTCTCCGTCGCACTCGTCGTCGCCCTCGTGGGCGGAAGTGTGCTGGCGGGGCCGGCGTTCGCCGCGACCGCCTCCCTGTCCGTCGACAAGTCCGTCGACGGCAAGGCGGCGGTCGCGGTGACGAACGGGTCCGAGTTCACGTACACCGTGATGGTGGGCTGTGACGACAACGACTGCCTCGACGCCAAGCTGGTGGATGCGCTCCCCGCCGAGTTCGCCGGGTTCAGCATCCTGGACACGAGCGTCTCCCCGAGTTCGAAGCCCTTCACCAAGTCGCTGACAGGATGCACGAGCACGGTCACCTCCTCGTGCGTGCTCACCGTGCTCTTCACCGAGCAGGTCGCCGGGGGCGTCGGCATCCCCGCGGGAGGGACGTACCGCGTGACGGTGACGCTCAAGGCGCCGCAGAACCTCGCGCCGGACTGGGCGTACAACGGCGTGAAGGTCACCAACACCGCGCTCGGCACGTCGAGCACGGCTCCCGACGACACCGGCTCGGCCGACGTGACCGTGAGCATCCCGGTGTCGGTGGATGAGAAGGTCGGGAAGACCTGGGCCCCGGCGAACCAGCAGTTCGCGCCCGGCGCGACCTCGACCGTGACGCTGACCAGCCAGAACACCTCCAACGTCCCCGCCGCGACGCTGTCCGTGCAGGACCCGACGGTCGCGCAGGACGGCGCGGCGTCCCTCGATGCGGCCAACCCGTTCGCGATCGTCGACTTCGCGGGCTTCGGCGCCGTCACCCTGCCCGCGGGCGCCGACCTCGTGCAGGTCGACGCGTACGTGTACGACAGCGGTTCCCACGCGTGGAAGTGGCAGACGGGTCCGCCCACCGCGGTGGCCGACATCCAGCTCCCCTCCGGCGTCGCAGCAGCGAACGTGGGCGGTCTCCGTTTCACGTACTCGAGCAGCACTGGAACCACGCTCGCGGCCAACGGGGCAGCGGGCAGCGTCGCCGTCTCCGTCGCACAGCGCGCGGTCAACCGCAGCACCGCCGCCTCGCTCGTCGGCGGCGCGACGGTCACCAACAAGGTCACGGGCATCGTCACCGTGCCCGGCAAGCCGCCGGTCTCCAAAACCGCGCAGGCTCCGTTCACCGTCGGCGGCCTCACGGTGCTCGTCAGCGCGGGCAAGACCATCGCGCCGAGCCGCATCCCGGCAGGCACGACCGCGACCGCCACGATCACCGGCAAGAACGACTCGAACGGCCCGCTGAGCACCCTGACGCTCGGCGACCGCGACTTCTTCACCGCGTCGCTCGGCTTCGGCGGCTTCGCCGCCCCGCTGTCGTACCCGTCCGGCGCGACCGGCGCCTCCGTCGTCTGGATCTTCTCGGACGGCAGCAGCGTGTCCGCGCCGTTCGCCGACGGCGCCACCCCTGTCGCGCCCGCCGCACCGACCGGCGCCCACCTCACCGGCTTCGAGCTGGCGTACACGGGGGCCGTCGCTGTCGGCGCCATCGGCAGCGCGCAGTTCCTGATCGCTCCCGCCGCCGACTACGTCGCGCAGAACGACAGCCCCGCTGATGTGACGAACACCGTCACGGTCACCGGCACGAATCCCGCCGGAACGGCGAACAGGACGGCGACGGCGCCGCTCAAAGTCTTCTTCCCGGAGATCTCGCTGAAGCTGTCGAAGTCCATCGCGCCCTCCGGCGCGGTCTCGCCGGGCTCGACGGTCGTGGCCAAGCTGCCGGCGACGACCTCCACCGACTCCGCGTACGTGCGTCCGAACACCATCGTGGTCGAGGACGCCTGGCGCTCCGGCCGCGCAGACGACTTCTTCAACGCGTTCAACCCGATCGCCATCGCACCGACGCAGGTGCCGCTCGGCTCAACGCTGACGGTCGAATACTCGACCGACGGGGGCGCCACGTACTCGGTGTTCACCGTGGTCGATGCGACCACTGCGGCGACGAACTACAGCGCCGCTCTCCCCACCGGGCTCGTCGGCAGCATCACCGGGCTGCGCTTCACCTTCGCCAACCCGGCCGGATTCGGCCAGGGCACGACGGTGAGCCCGAACATCACCGCGCAGGCGCGCGCCGCCCTCCGCGACGGTAGCGGCTCCACCTCGGTCGCCAACGGACCGAAGAGCACCTATCAGAACCTCGCGAGCTCGCACGCCTCCGGCGTCATCGCCGGAGCGCCGCCCGTCGTCAGCCCGGTGCTGACCGCGACGGCCACCGCCGCGATCCAGAGCCAGAGCGGCTCCGGTTCGCTCGGCACCGCCAAGAAGTGGACGAAGCCCGACCTCACCGGGGACCTCACCGAACTGCCGTCGCAGTCCGGCCAGCAGGCGGGCACGGTGCTCTCCTGGGGCGTCACGGACACCGGATACAGCTCGGTGACCATCTCCGACCCCGCGTCGAACGAGGCCGACCCGGCGCAGACCGTGTTCCAGGCGTTCGACCTCGTCAGCATCGCACCGGTCAGCTTCGCGTCGCAGCCCCTGCTGAAATGGGATGCGGTCAGCGAGATCCGCCTCTACCACGACGGCGCATGGAACCTCGTCCCTGCACCCGGCGGAACCTGGATGAACGGCACCGGCTTCAAGGGATACGCGCTCACCCCCGCGGAACTCAGCGGCACCACCGGCGTGCGCATCACCGTGATCCCGAACGACCCTGCCAGAGCGACGGCGACCGACCCGGCCGCACCACCGGCAGGCTCCGGCATCGCCACGGTCGCCTTCGGCCAGTCCCGCAGCTTCGGCCTGGTCTGGCAGCTGCGCAACCTGCTCCGCGACCCTGCCGCCGCGAGTGACCCGTTCGCCTCCGCGGACACGCTCTTCAACGACTCGACGGCCGGCACGATCTGGAACCGCAGCTCGGCGTCCGGTGTCCACAACGGAACCCCGGTCGGCCCCGTCGACGCCGCTGACAACCTCGCGCTGATCGACCAGCCGCCGCTCGTCGACGTCGCGAAGACGAGCCAGCGCTCCACGATGGTCGTGCCCAAGGCCGGCGACGTCGACCCGTCCGCATACCCGACGAACGACTTCACCATCACGGCGAAGAACGCCGCCGCCGCCCGCGCCTCGTACATCAGGGTGACGGACCCGTCGCCGTGCGACAGCGCATCCATGGGCGCCTGCCTCTCCGCGGCGAACGCCTGGTCGGCCGACCCGTTCGCCGGCGCCAGCTACAGCACAGCCAACCCGTTCGAGCGGCTCACCCTCACCAGGATCCGCTTCTCGGCGCCCTCCGCCCAAGTCGATCCCGTCGCCTCGCAGGTGACGCTGTGGCACCGCGCGTCCGACGGCACGCTCAGCACCACGAGGGTGTCGATGACCCAGGCGGCTGGGCTTCAGCCCGCCGACCTGCTGGATGTGGTCGGCGTCAGCGTCGTCTACCAGGGCACGAATCCCGTGACAGGAGGAGGCACGATCGTCAGCGGTCAGAACCTCGTGATGACGCTGAGCACGCAGGTCAGGGTGACCCAGCGCAGCGACGCGTCGGCAGAGGTGAAGGCTTTCCGGGTCGACAACGCCGCCTTCGCGCAGGGCTACGACCCCGTGCTCTACCCGAGCGGTCAGGGCTCGCAGCCGAACGACAGTGACACCACGAGCCTGACGCTCACGACCGCGACGCTCGACGTGACGGCCGCCAAGAGCTTCTCCACGCCGTCCGTGCTGGAGAAGGACAGGCACACGCCGGTCGCGGTCACCCTCACCGCCACGCAGGGCCAGGCGACGGCCGCCACCCACCAAGTGACGCTGACCGACGCCGACTCCGGGTTCTGGAACCGCTTCGCGCTCACCGGCCTCTCCGCGGGCGACGTGACGCTGCCGGCGGGCGCCGATCGCGTGCGCGTCGACGTGCAGACCGGCGGCACCTCCACCTGGATCGCGGGCACGACCGCCGCGACCGCGTCCCTGCCGACCACCGCGCTCGACCAGATCACGGGCATCCGGTTCGTGTTCAGCAGGGCGGACGGCGACCTGTTCAGCCGCACCGCCGTGCCGGCGAACTTCACCGCGACGGCCATCCTGCACGTGCAGCTGCGGGATGCGTCCGTCGACGGTTCGCCGACCGTGTTCCCGAGCACCGTGGACGACACCGTGACGGCTCTCACGCACCGGACGGACAACCCGGCCGTGTATGCCGACAGGACGGCGGACGCCACCGCGAGCATCGCGCTCCTGACCGGCACGCACAGCCTGGACGTGTCGAAGACGCCGGAGAACGGCATCCACACCGTGAGCGTCGGCGACCCGGGCGGCTGGACGCTGACCTTCGCCAACACCGGCACCGGGTTCGTCGACGTGACGAAACTCGTCGACACCCTCCCGGCCTCCCTGGCCTGGGACGGCGAGGCGCCGACCTTCTCCACGACGCCGGGAGGCACGCTCTCCGTGACGCCGGCGACCGGCTTCGACACCGCGACGCGGGAACTCACGCTCTCCTGGCCGGCCGGCGGAGCGCGGATGTCGCCCGGCGAACGGTTCACCGTGCAGCTGAACCTCGTGCTGCAGCCGGGCCTCACCGGCTCGCAGCAGGCGGTCAACAGGTTCTCGGTCACGACGGCACAGACGCTGGATGCGTGCACCAACACGTCCGGCAACGGGCAGGGCACGCTCTCCGGTCTCGCCGCGAACGCCTGCGGCACGAGCAACTACGTCCAGCCGATCTCCGGCCCGTCGCTGTACACCAGCAAGGGCGTGAAGGGCGACGTGGTCGGGGGCATCGTCTCCGGTGCTGTCAACCCGTCCAGCCCGTCCGCCACCTGCACCCCGGACGCCGACGGATACTTCGTCTCGCCGTGCGCGGCGAACACCGTCGTCGGCGGAACCGACCAGTGGCGCCTCCGCGCGATCAACAGCGGCACCGTCACGTACGACGCCCTCGTGTTCGTCGAGCCGCTGCCGACCCCGGGCGACAGGATGCTCGCGACGGGCGGTCCCCGCGGCTCCACGTACCGTCCGGTGTTCGACCAGGACTACGGCCTGGTCGCGGACGCACCGGCAGGCACGACCATGACGTGGGAGGTCACCACCGCTCCCGACGTCTGCGTCGGCGCCGGGGCGACCGCCTGGCCGAGCGACCCCACCTGTTCCACCAACCCGGTGGCCTCCGAGTGGGTGCCGTCCACCGCGTTCACGGGCGACTGGTCGGCCGTCACCGGCCTCCGCGTGACGCTCGACTTCACCACGACGGCGGCGGGCACCCTCGCCCCCGGCGCGACCGTCGGTGCGACATACCGCACGGTGAACCGCCCGGCGACCGCGGCAGCACCGGATGGGGCGCCCGTCTCGATCGCGTCCGCCCCCTCCTTCGCGTGGAACCAGTTCGGCGCGACCGCAGCACTGACCGGTGGAGGCGCGGTGCGCCGCGCTCCCGTCAAGGCGGGTGTGACCATCGTCACCGGTCCGCTGCAGGTCGACAAGATCGTCACGGGCTCCGCGGCGTCGTCCGCCCCCGCGCAGTTCGTCGCCGATGTCGCCTGCACGGTGGCCGGTGCGCCCGTCGACCTCGGGGCGGCGGCGCAGCTCACGCTCGCGACGGCCACCGGCCTCAGCGCACGGATCGACGGCATCCCGCTCGGAGCGGACTGCACGGTCGCCGAGCACGGGGCTGCAGGCAGCTACGGCGAGGCGGACCGCACGATCGCGGGAGGCACCATCCACGTGCTCTCCACCGAGCAGGCGGGTGCCGTCCCCGCCGCCCAGACCGCGACGATCACGAACACCTACGAGTTCGGGGCGCTGTCGATCGCCAAGACCGCCAAGGCGCTGAGTGTCATGGAGAAGGACGCGGTCGAGTACACCATCACGGTCACCAACCAGGGAGCGCTCGACGCGACCGCCTTCACCATTACGGACACGCTGCCGAAGGGGTCGACGTTCGTCTCCGCCGACCACGGCGGCACCGAAGGCAGCGGCGTGGTGAGCTGGGCGATCCCGCTGCTGGCGAAGGGCGCATCCATCGACGTCCACGTCACGCTCACCTTCGCCGCCGCGGGGACGTACGCGAACATCGCGACCGTCAGCACCCCGCCGGTGGGGCCGTGGAAGCCGCCGACGACGGGTGGCTCCTGCTCCGGTCTGCCGGATGCCGCCTGCTCCCAGGTGGTCGTGAACAAGCCGGTCGACCCGGCGGGCCCCGGCGAGCCGACCGGTCC
This sequence comes from Leifsonia araucanica, assembly GCF_051161895.1. Lineage (NCBI taxonomy): Bacteria > Bacillati > Actinomycetota > Actinomycetes > Micrococcales > Microbacteriaceae > Leifsonia > Leifsonia araucanica. The sequence continues at coordinate 1,948,786 of NZ_JBMBTW010000002.1, read as the reverse complement.
CGTCGTCACGCCGACGCCCACGCCGAAGCCGACGACGACGCCTCAGCCGACGTTCACGTCGGTGCCCGCTCCGGCCCCCAGCACCACCGCCGGTGGACTGGCGGCAACCGGATCGGCCGGTGACTACCTCCTCGTCGCCGGATGGGGTGCCATCCTCCTGCTGATCGGCGCGGCCTTCGTGAGCCGCCGCAGGCGCGGGCAGGCGTAGCGCTCCGACCGACCGCCAGGACCGTGGGGTTACCATGACCCAACGGCCCTGGCGGTCCGCGCGTTCGGGAGGGAGACGGAGCGATGAACAGAGTCGGCGTGACGCTGCTTGCAGCCGGAGTCGCCGTCGCGACCGCGCTCACCGGCTGCACCGCCCCTGCCCCCGTTCCTCCGCCGCCCACCACCCGGACGCCTGAACCTCGCCCGTCGCCGACGCGGAGCATCCCGGCGGTCGCCGCGATCCCGTGGGAGCCGTCCGGCGAGACGGTGGATCTCGAAAAGGGGCTGGTCGCTCCGTGGTCCGTCGTCCCGCTGCGCAGCGGCTCTGCGCTGATCAGCGAACGCGACAGCGGCACCGTGCTCGAACGCCTGCCGCAGGGCGGGACGCGCACGGCCGGCACCGTCGCCGGCGTCGTGCACTCCGGAGAGGGCGGACTGCTCGGCCTGGCCGTGCAGGACGAGGAGGCGCCCACGTTCCTCTACGCATATGAGACCACGGCCGACGACAACCGCGTCGTGCGGATGCCCATCACCGGCGTGCCGGGAAGCTATGCGCTCGGCGCGCAGGAGAACGTCGTCACGGGCATCCCGAAGGCGTCGAACCACGACGGAGGCCGGATCGCGTTCGGACCCGACGGGATGCTCTACATCACCGCCGGCGACGCCTCGAACCCCGCGAACGCGCAGAACGTCGCCTCGCTCGGCGGCAAGATCCTGCGGGTCACGCCGGAGGGCGGGGTACCGGGCGACAACCCGTTTCCCGGCTCGCCGGTCTGGTCGTACGGGCATCGCAACCCGCAGGGCATCGCCTGGGATTCGCGGGGGACGATGTGGGCGAGCGAGTTCGGGCAGAACACCTGGGACGAGCTGAACATCATCACGCCGGGGTCCAACTATGGCTGGCCGAACGTGGAGGGAATCGGCGGAGATCCGAAGTACACGGATCCCGTCTTCCAGTGGCCGACCGACGTGGCGAGCCCGAGCGGCCTGGCCGTCGTGGGGGACACCCTCTTCCTGGCCGGGCTCGGCGGGCAGCGACTCTGGACCATCTGGACGACGGACGGCCACGCCCCGGTCACCGTGAAGCCGTTCTTCGACGGCACCTTCGGGCGGCTGCGGGATGCGGTGGCGCACGGCGACACGCTGTGGCTGCTGACGAACAACACCGACGGCAGGGGAGACCCGCGTCCCGGCGACGACAGGCTCGTGCAGGTCACCCTCATCCCTGCGCAATCGGTGAAGCACCCCGGCTGATCCGCCTCTCGGGTTAGTCTGGGATGGTTACACGACCTGGAGCAGAACCCTGAGCATCATCCTCGGCTACGACCCGACCACTTTGCGCGAGCGCGTCGACCTGCGCGCGGCCGGCCTGAGGCTCGACGAACTCGGCGGCCTGCGCAGTCTCAGCGCGCTCAACGAGAAGACCGTGCTGCTCCGTCTGCTCGGCAGGCTGGACGAGGCCATGCAGGTCGGCAACGAGGCCGTTCGGCAGGCCAGGTTCACCGGCGACAGGGAGCAGCTGCTCGGCGCCAGGGTGCGCAGGGCGCAGGTGCTGCAGTTCCAGGGCAAGCTCGACGAGGCGATCACCGAGCTGACGGGATGCGTCGACGAGGCCCACGCGCACGAGTGGACGGCCCTCGAAGCCTTCGCAACGCAGAACCGCGGCAAGGCCTACTTCGACGCCGAGGAGTACGACAACGCGCTCGCCGACGTGACCGCCGCCGTGTTCCTGCGGGAGAAGCTGGGGGCGTCTCCGGCCGACATCGAGAGCTCGCTGATCGCGGTCGCCGTGGTCAAGTCGTTCGCCGACGCCAACCGCGGTGCGCGCGACGAGGCGGCCGCCGCGGCCTCCGAGCGCCGGGGCCCGGATGCGGCCAACCGCGCGCCCGAGCCGCCGGAGTCGTCCGCTCCGTCGTCCGACCGCGCACGCTGACGCCGCCCTGGAACGACCGCGGGGAACGCGCGTAGGATTCTGATATGAGTTGTCCGGCTGTCGTGCGCATCCCCCTCTCGGTGGGCGCTGATGGCTGATCTCGAGCGGGTCAGGCGCTGGGCGAACGCGCTGATCGCTCTGCATCTCGACCCCGCCGTGTGGACGTTCGACTTCGACAACGCGAAGACCAGGGCCGGGCTCTGCAACTACACGGCCAAGCGCATCACGGTCTCCCGCTATCTGGCGGCGCGGTACGACGACGACGAGATCCACCAGATCCTCCTGCACGAGGTCGCGCACGCCCTCGCCGGCTCCCGCGCCGGTCACGGACCGCGCTGGCGCTCCACCGCGATCGACCTCGGCTACGAGGGCAAACGCCTGCACGGCGGCGCGATCGCCGACGACCTCGCGCCGTGGGTCGGCACCTGCCCGCGCGGCCACACGCACTACCGATACCGCAAGCCCGCCAGAGCGCTCGCCTGCGGAGCGTGCTCGCGCCGCTTCGACGCGGCGAACCTCATCTCGTGGCAGCACAGAGAGGTCTCCCCTGCACAGCGCAGGATGGCGGCGTCGGCCGCGAGCGAGCAAGGGATGAGCAGCGAGCTGCCCGGGCGCGCTTAGCGGTCTGTGCCGGTGCCGGTAGCTGTGCCCGTGCCTGCGCCCGCTCCCGCGAGCCGCGCATCCAGTCCGGCCCGCACCTCCGGCCATTCCTCGCGCAGGATCGAGAACACGGCGGTGTCCCGCCAGGTTCCGTCCGCGCGACGCTGCATGTGGCGCAGGATCCCCTCCGGCTTCGCGCCGAGGCGTGCGATCGCCGCTCGCGAGCGCGTGTTGAGCACGTCGGCCTGCAGTTTGACCCGCTCGAAGCCGTTGTCGAAGGCGGCGCCGAGCAGGAGGCGCTTGGTCTCGGCGTTGACGAGGGTGCCCCAGACCTCCGGGGCGTACGCGGTCCAGCCGATGTGCGCCGATTCGTTGACGAGGTCGAAGTCGCCGAGCGTGGTTGTCCCGACCACCCGGTCGCCGTCCTGGCGCAGGCAGACGACGGTCACGTTGCCTGCGCCCCACTGCAGGTAGTTCGAGATGAACTCGTGCCACTCCTCGTAGGTGTCCCGGTATGCGGCAGGGCCGCCTCCCCAGCCTCCGGCGAACACCTCTGGATGCCCGATGGCGTCGAAGAGGTCCGGCAGGTCTTCGCGCGTCAGCGGGCGGAGGCGCACGATGCTGCCGTCGATGATGTGCGTGGGGTCGGGGCGGGTGGCGGCCATCCGCTCAGTATCGCATCCGGGGTACAGTAACCGACTATATTGGTTACATGGCGATCGAAGCGATACTCACCGGCGGCACGGGTCAGTGGATGGATTCCTCCGACGGCCAGCACTTCTGGTTCGACTCCGGATCGCTCGCGCTCGACTTCTCGTACACCGGCGGACTCGACCGGGACGGCGGCGAATGGCAGACAGTCCATGATGCCAAAGAACTGAACGACTGGCTGACCACCCGCTTCCCCGAGGTCGCTCCGACCGCGGGTGACCGGGAGTTCCGGGATGCGTCGGCGCTCGGCTCCGCGATCGGCCGCCTCGCCAGGCAGCAAAGCGGCAGAGCGGCGCTCGGCCCCGACGACGTCGACGTGGTCAACCTGTTCGCGGCGACCCCGGACATCCCTCCCGTGCTGGCGGGAGGCGGCCGTCAGGCGGGCAGGACCAACGCGCGGCCGCACCAGGCGCTCAGCACGATCGCCCGGGATGCGGTCCGGCTGTTCTCCGCCGAGGCGGACGGCCGCATCCGGGAGTGCTCCGCCGACGACTGCGACCTCGTCTACCTCGACACCTCGCGGTCCGGCAACCGCCGCTGGTGCTCGATGCAGCGTTGCGGCAACCGCGCCAAGGTCCGCGCCCACCGCGCCCGCGCCGCCGCCTCCACCCCGCCCGCCCCCGCCTGACCCAAACAATCGAGTCCGAAGTTGTTCACGCGACACGCCGGTGTGGGGCGTGAACAACTTCGGACTCGATGGCTGCGCAACCCGACCACCCCGGCACAATGGAGGGGTGGAACGTTCGATCGACCTCAACAGCGACCTCGGCGAGTCGTTCGGCGCCTGGCGGATGGGCGACGACGCCGCCATGCTGCGACTGGTGTCGAGCGCCAACGTGGCGTGCGGGTTCCACGCGGGCGACGCATCCATGATGCTGGCCACCTGCCGCCTCGCCGCCGAGCAGGGCGTCGCCGTCGGTGCACACGTCTCCTACCGGGACCTCGCCGGGTTCGGCCGCCGCAGCATGGAGGTGGAACCCGGCACTCTGCACGACGAGACGCTCTACCAGCTCGCCGCGCTGAGCGGCATCGCCTGTGTCGCCGGAACGCGCGTCTCGTACGTGAAGCCGCACGGCGCCCTCTACAATCGCATCGTCACCGACCGGGAGCAGGCGCGCGCCGTCGCGAGCGCGGTCGCCGCTTTCGACCCGTCCCTCCCGATCCTCGGTCTCGCCGGCTCCGCCATCGCGGAGGCGGCACGGGATGCCGGACTCCGCTTCGTCAACGAGGCGTTCGTCGACCGCGCCTACCGCGCCGACGGCACCCTGGTGCCGCGCACCGAGCCGGGCGCCGTCCTCTCCAGAGACGCCGCCATCGCGGAGCGCGCCGTGCGCCTCGCGCTCGACGGCCGCGTCGTCGCCGCAGACGGCACGGACATCGAGGTGCGCGTCGACTCACTCTGCGTGCACGGCGACACCCCGGGCGCCGTCGCGATGGCCGCCGCCGTCCGGGCCGCACTCACCGACGCTGGCGTGCGCGTGGAGGCGTGGAGATGACCGTGCGCGTGCTCCCGAACGGTGACAGTGCCCTGCTGGCCGAGCTCGACGACCTGGATGGGGTGCTCGCCCTCTATGGCACGCTCGAGCGCACGCGCCCGGCCGGGGTCGTCGAACTGGTGCCGGCAGCGCGCACGATCGGCGTCGCCGTCGATCCGGCCGTGCTGCCGCTGAGCGTCGCGGCGAACTGGCTGGCGCACGCCGTCCCCGAGCAACAGGCCACAGGCGACCGGAGCGCCGTCGAGCTTCCCGTGCGGTACGACGGCGATGACCTGGCCGAGGTCGCCGCCCTGCTCGGGATGCGCCCCGCCGAGGTCGTCGCGCTGCACACCGGCTCCACCTGGCGGGTCGCGTTCTGCGGCTTCGCGCCCGGTTTCGGCTATCTGGTCACCGACCACGACCGCCTCGTGGTGCCCCGCCGTGCGACCCCGCGCACAGCGGTCCCCGCCGGCGCCGTCGGCCTGGCCGGCGAGTTCAGCGGCGTGTACCCGCGGTCGAGTCCCGGCGGCTGGCAGCTGATCGGCAGCACCGCCGCGACCGTCTGGGATGCGGCCTCCGAGACTCCGGCGCTCCTCTCGCCCGGCACGGTCGTCCGGTTCGTGGAGGCGCCGTGAGCATCGTCGTCATCGAGCCGGGTCCGCTCACCGTCGTCCAGGACAGGGGACGGCCTGGGCTCTCGCACCTGGGCGTCAGCCCGTCCGGCGCGCTCGACAGGGCAGCGCTGTCGCTCGGCAACCGCCTGCTCGGCAACGACGCTGGATGCGCCGGCCTGGAAATCCTGTTCGGCGGCTTCACCGCCCGGTTCGACGCACCGGCCTGGTTCGCGGTGACCGGCGCAGCCGGGCCGATCACGCTCGACGGCGTGCCCGTCGATCCGCACCTCGCGCAGCACGCGGACGCCGGTGCCGTGCTGCGGATCGCCCCGCCGGCGGCCGGTGCGCGCAGCTATCTCGCCGTCCGCGGCGGCGTCATCGCCGAGCCGGTGCTCGGGTCGCGCTCCACCGACCTGCTCTCAGCGCTCGGGCCCGCGCCCGTCCTGGCGGGGGACGTGCTGCCGGTGGGCGAGCATCCACGAGCCGAGGTGCCCCTGCTCGACTTCGTGCCCGTCGCGGAGCCGGTGGCGGGCGTGGTGGAGGTGCGCGCCCATCCCGGCCCCCGCGCCGACTGGTTCACGGCGGAGGCCATCGACGCGTTCTACACCGCGGAGTGGCGGCTGAGCGCGGCGAGCAACCGGGTCGGCGCGCGGCTCGACCCTCCGCGTCGCCCGGCGCACGCCGCCGGGGTCGATGCGCATCCCGTGCCGCTGCTGGAACGGTCGAACCCCGCGGAGCTGCCGAGCGAGCCGATGGTCGCAGGCTCCGTGCAGGTCTCACCGGACGGCAGGCCGACCGTGCTGCTCGCCGACCATCCCGTCACGGGCGGCTATCCGGTGATCGCCGTCGTCGCCGACGCCTCGCTCGACGCCTTCGCGCAGCTGCGGCCCGGCCAGGCCGTCACCTTCCGGCACGCCTGACGCGTCGGGCGGCGGCGGTCGGGCGGCCGCCGTCAGTCGCGCCGCGTCCCCGTCTGGAAGATGCTGCGCGCAGGGGGAGGGGACGGCACGCTCGTCGCATCCGTGACGATCGGCGCCTTCCCGGCGAACGTCTTCAGCTCGGCCCCGGCCACCGCCTTGGCCGGATGCGGCCCGCTCGCCAGCAGGCGCGGCAGCCAGTCGAGGGGCAGGGAGGCGTTCGAGCCCACCAGCACCACGTTGCCGAACCGCCGCCCCTTGAGCACCTGCGTCTCGGCCAGCGCCGCGACGTTCTCCACCACGGCGCCGAGCGTCGCGATCTGACTGCGGGCGAACGACAGCGGGGGACCGTCAGCGACGTTCACCAGCACGATCCCGTCCGGGGCGAGCAGGGAGACGGCCGAGCGGTAGAACTCCACACTCGTCACGTGTGCGGGCGTGCGGGCGCCGCTGAAGATGTCGATGACCAGCAGGTCGACGGACCCGCGCAGCCCGGCGGGCAGCTTGCCGACCACCTCGCGGGCGTCCCCGTGCCGGATGCGCACCTGCGCATAGCGGGGGAGCGGCAGGTTCTCGCGCACCAGGTCGACGAGGTTGCTCTCCAGCTCCACCACCTGCTGGCGGGAACCCGGCCGGGTGTGCGCGATGTAACGCGGCAGCGTCAGCGCCCCGGCGCCCAGGTGCACGGCGGTGATCGGCTCGCCAGGATCGCCGATGAGGTCGATGACGTTCCCCATCCGCTGGACGTACTCGAAGAACAGTTGGGAGGGGTCGTCGAGGTTCACGTGCGACTGGGGTGTGCCGTCGACCACGAGCTGGTACGAACCCGGCACGAACCTGTCCGGTTCGATCGTCGCGAGGTAACCGCTCTCCTTGAGCACGACGGACGGGTTCTCTGGCACGGCATCCACCCTAGTCGCGCCCGCCGCCCGCCTGATCTCCACCCGCATCTCCACCCAGGGGCGGTGCCGGATGCGCGGCCCGCGCAGCACGCTGGAACAGTGCCGGGAACCTCCCGGCGCCACACGCTCACGAAAGGCCGGTCATGACCATCCAAATGCTCGGAAACGCTCTTCTCATCGTCGCGGCGATCGGCTGGATCGGCTTCCGGCAGATGACCTGGCGGCCCGTCTCGCTCGGCCGCATGTGGCGGGGCCCCGCGATCTTCGGCATCATCGGCCTCGTCCTCATCGCGCAGACCACCAAGCCCGCCGCGCTCACCGCCCTCGACATCGGCGTCCTCGTCGTCGAGCTCGCGATCTCGCTCGGCATCGGAGCGTGGATGGGGGCGATCGCCCACTTCCGGCTGCTGCCGGAGCCGATCGACATCGGCAAGGACCGCAGGGACGTGGCGACCTACGAGTCGCGCACGGGTGCGTGGGGGCTCGCGCTCTGGGTGCTCGTGTTCGTCGTCCGCGTCGGCATCGACGTGCTGGCCGGGATGGCCGGATCGCACCTGGCGGCGTCCACCGGCGTCATCCTGCTCATGCTCGCGGCCAACCGGGCGGCGCGCACCGCGGTGTTCGCCCAGCGGCTCGGCCGCCACGCTGCGGCCACCGTCAACGCCGCGGACCCGAATCGCAGCATGATGGGATCGTGAACCCGCCCAGACAGCAGAGCCCGCTGGCCTTCGCGCTGAACCTCGTCGGCGCGCTGGCCATCGGGTTCTCGCTGATCGTCTCGCACTCGGCGGAGCGGCCGGTCTGGGTGCTGGTCCTCGCTCTGATCGCGGACGCCGCCTGGGTGGCCCGCGGCGCCATCGCGCTCGCGGGCGTCCGCGCAGGGGAGACGGCGCTTCTGGTCGTCGCCGCTGTCGCCGGCGGACTCGTCGCAGCACCGTCCGACGGGCTCTCCGTCGTCCCGGCCGCCATCGCCGTGCTCGCCACGGTCGGCGCTCCACGCCGGCCGGTGCTGGAGGGATTCGGTCTGGCCGTGGTGACACTGGCGCTCGTCGCCGCCGGTGCGGTGCCGTTCGGAACGAGTGTCGGCGCCGTGCTCGCCATGATGGGCGGCGTGGTGCTCGCGGTGTTCGCCGGGCTCAGCCGCCGCCAGTTCCGCCAGTCGGAGGAGCAGGCGGCGCTGCTGCAGGAGCGCGAACGCGAGATGCGCGAGGAGGCGGCCCGCGTCGCCATCGCCCGTGACCTGCACGACGTGCTCGCGCACAGCCTCGGCGGTCTGGTCATCCAGCTGGACGCGGTCGAAGCCCTCCTCGAAGCGGGGGACACCGCGGCCGCGACCGCCAGGGTGACCGACGCGCGTGCGCTCGCCGCGAGCGGGCTGAGCGAGGCCAGGCGCGCGGTCGCCGCGCTGCGCGATCCAGCGGGGAGCGGCGCATCCGGGATGGTCGTCGAGCCAGCGGCCTTCGCGGCGGCGGTCGACGACCTGCTCGCCGCCCACCGCTCCCTCGGCGGCGTGGTCGACTTCACCACCCACGGCGAGCCGGCCGAGCTCACCGCCGCGCAGGGCGCCGCACTGCAGCGCGCCCTGCAGGAATCGCTGAGCAACGCGCGCAAGCACGCGCAGGGCGAGCCGGTGCGCGCCGACATCGACTGGCAGAGTGGTCGCGTGCGCCTCACCGTCTCCAACCCGCTCTCCGACGACGTCGGCGAGCTCGCGGCGACCGGAGGAGGGCACGGCCTCGACGGGATGCGCGAACGCGTCGCCGCCCTCCCGCTCGGTGGTGCTGCGACGGCCGGCGTCGTCGGCGACCGCTTCACCGTGACCGTGGAGGCGAGGCTCTCATGACCGACGAACCCCGGATCCGCGTCGTCGTCGCGGACGACCAGGCCATCATCCGCGACGGCCTCGTCACCGTGCTCGGCCTGCTGCCGGACATCGAGGTGGTCGGCGCTGCGGAGGACGGGGAGCGTGCGGTCGCGCTCGCCGTGGCCGAGCATCCGGATGTGGTGCTGATGGACCTGCGCATGCCCGGTGTCGACGGGGTCGCCGCCACGGAGCGGATCGTGAGCGAGGTGCCGGGAACGGCGATCCTGGTGCTCACCACGTACGCCGACGACGAGTCGATCCTCGGCGCCCTGCGCGCTGGAGCCCGCGGCTACCTCACCAAGGACGCGGGCCGCGCGGAGCTCGCGGCCGCCGTGCGGGCCGTCGCCCGCGGCCAGTCGACGTTCGCGCCCGAGGTGGGGGCCCTCCTCGTCAACAGCCTGACCGGCTCCGGGAAGCAGCAGCAGGCCCAGCAACAGGCAGAGACCCCCGCCGCATCCCTCTCCTCCCGCTTCCCCTCCCTCACCCGGCGGGAGGCGGACGTGCTGGCGCTCGTCGCCGACGGCCTCAGCAACGGGGAGATCGCGGCCACCCTGTTCGTCAGCGTCGCCACGGTCAAGACGCACATCAACGCCATCTTCGCCAAGCTCGCCGTGCGCGACCGCGCTCAGGCCATCGCCCTCGTCCGTTCCTGAGTCCTGAGTCCTGAGTCCTGAGTCCTGAGTCCTGAGTCCTGGGTCCTGGAGCAGCCACCGGTTCTGGGGGAGGATGGGCCGCATGACACAACGAGTGCTCGTCACCGGAGGCTCCGGCTTCGTCGGCGCCGCCTGCGTGCTGCAGGCACTGCAGGCCGGATACGAGGTGCGCACGACCATCCGCACGCCGGCTCGTGCCGCCGACGTCCGCTCGCAACTCGTCGCGGGCGGCCTGGAGGATGCGGGAGGCGACAGGCTGACCTTCGCCGTCGCCGACCTCACCGCCGACGCCGGCTGGGCGGAGGCCGTCGCCGGCTGCGACGTCGTGCTGCACGTCGCCTCCCCGTTCCCGGCGACGCAGCCCAAGGACGAGAACGAGCTCATCGTGCCTGCCCGCGACGGCGCCCTCCGCGTGCTGCGTGCCGCACGGGATGCCGGCGTGCAGCGGGTCGTGCTCACCTCCTCGTTCGCCGCGATCGGCTACGGCCACCCGCCGACGGACCGCCCGTTCACCGAGGACGACTGGACAGACCTCGACAGCGGCGTCCCCGTCAGCGCGTACGTGAAGTCCAAGACGCTCGCCGAGCGCGCCGCCTGGGATTTCGTCCAGCGCGAGGGAGGCGGGCTCGAACTGGCGACCGTCAACCCGGTCGGCATTCTCGGTCCCGTGCTCGGCCACGACTACTCCAGCTCGGTGCAGCTGATCAAGGCTGTTCGGGATGGGCGGCTCCCTCGCCTGCCGAACGTCAGCTTCGGCATCGTCGACGTGCGCGACGTCGCGGCGCTGCACCTGCTCGCAATGACCAGGCAGGAGGCGGCCGGTCAGCGCTTCCTCGCCATCTCGGGCGACGTGATGAGCGCCCAGGAGGTCGCCCTGCTCATCCGGGGCCACCTCGGAGAAGGGGGAGCCCGCATCACGACCAAGACGATGCCGGACTGGGTGCTCAAAGCGCTCGCGCCGTTCAGCCGCACCGTGCGGGGGTCGCTCCCGGACGTCGGCGTGGTGCGCCGGGCGTCCGCTGCCAAGGCGGAACGGGTGCTCGGCTGGTCTCCGCGGTCGCACGAAGAGGCGATTCTGGCGACGGTCGACTCGCTTCCGACGGGCTAGATCCGCGTCGTTCCGCGGAAATATCGGAGAGCCTTCGCGGGTTATACCGCAAGGATGCGCGTCGGGTCAAGAAAAGAGTGGACACGGCGCGTCCATTTGACATATAGTTGTCTTTTGCGCTCCCAGACAAACATCTGCCTTCATATTGCGGTCGGCCTTGCTTATCTTCCGTGCGCGCCTGGGCCTGGTTCACAGGTCAGATGGGCGCCAGCACGATCCCCTGGGAGTTCTCGTCCATACAGTACACACACTGACAGACAGTAACTGAGGCCCGACGGGGCCCACGGAGGTTATTTCCTTGGCTGCTGCGCGCAACGCAACCAACACTGACAAGACACCCAAGAACGGACGAAACGCATCTCGTCTCTCGTTCGCAAAGATCACTGACACCCTCACCGTTCCGGATCTGCTCGCACTGCAGACCGAGAGCTTCGACTGGCTGGTCGGAAACGACGCGTGGAAGGCTCGCGTCGCCGAAGCCCAGGAGCAGGGTCGACAGGATCTGCCGAGCAACACCGGTCTCGAGGAGATCTTCGAGGAGATCTCTCCCATCGAAGACCTCGGTGAGACGATGCAGCTCTCCTTCACCAACCCCTTCCTCGAAGAGAAGAAGTACTCGATCGACGAGTGCAAGGAGAAGGGTAAGACCTACTCCGCTCCTCTCTACGTCGAAGCCGAGTTCATGAATCACCTCACCGGTGAGATCAAGACGCAGACCGTCTTCATGGGCGACTTCCCCCTGATGACCGAGAAGGGCACCTTCGTCATCAACGGCACCGAGCGTGTCGTCGTGTCGCAGCTCGTCCGCAGCCCCGGCGTCTACTTCGAGCGCACGCCAGAGAAGACGTCCGACAAGGACATCTACTCTGCACGCGTCATCCCGAGCCGTGGTGCATGGCTCGAGTTCGAGATCGACAAGCGCGACCAGGTCGGTGTCCGCATCGACCGCAAGCGCAAGCAGTCGGTCACGGTGTTCCTCAAGGCCCTCGGCCTCACCTCCGAGGAGATCCTCTCGGAGTTCGCCGGGTACCAGTCGATCGAGCTCACGCTCGAGAAGGACGCCATCCTCACCAAGGAGGAGGCGCTCAAGGACATCTACCGCAAGCTGCGTCCGGGCGAGCAGGTCGCTGCCGAGGCTGCGCGTGCGCTCCTCGACAACTTCTACTTCAACCCGAAGCGCTACGACCTCGCGAAGGTCGGCCGTTACAAGATCAACCGCAAGCTCGGGCTCGACGCCCCGCTCAGCGACTCCGTGCTGACCGTCCAGGACATCCTGGCCACGATCAAGTACCTCGTCGCGCTGCACGACGGCCGCACCACCTTCAACGGCGTCCGCAACGGTGAGCCGGTCGAGATCCGTCTCGACGTCGACGACATCGACCACTTCGGCAACCGTCGCATCCGCGCCGTCGGCGAGCTCATCCAGAACCAGGTCCGCACGGGTCTGTCCCGCATGGAGCGCGTCGTCCGCGAGCGCATGACCACGCAGGACATCGAGGCCATCACGCCGCAGACCCTGATCAACGTGCGCCCCGTCGTCGCCGCGATCAAGGAGTTCTTCGGAACGAGCCAGCTGTCGCAGTTCATGGACCAGAACAACCCGCTCGCGGGTCTGACCCACAAGCGCCGCCTCTCGGCCCTCGGCCCCGGTGGTCTGAGCCGCGAGCGCGCCGGCGTCGAGGTCCGTGACGTCCACCCGTCGCACTACGGCCGCATGTGCCCGATCGAGACCCCGGAAGGCCCGAACATCGGCCTGATCGGTTCGCTCGCATCGTTCGCGCGGATCAACTCGTTCGGTTTCATCGAGACGCCGTACCGCAAGGTCGTCGGCGGCAAGGTCACCGACCAGATCGACTACCTCACGGCGAGCGAGGAGGACGACTACATCGTCGCCCAGGCCAACGCTCCGCTGACCGCTGACAGCCACTTCGCGGAAGACCGCGTCCTGGCACGTCAGAAGGGTGGAGAGGTCGACCTGATCCCCGCAGACGAGATCGGCTACATGGATGTGTCGCCGCGCCAGATGGTTTCCGTCGCGACCTCGCTCATCCCGTTCCTCGAGCACGACGACGCGAACCGCGCCCTCATGGGTGCGAACATGCAGCGTCAGGCTGTGCCGCTCGTGCGTTCGGAGAGCCCGCTCGTCGGAACCGGTATGGAGGGCTACGCGGCCATCGACGCCGGTGACGTGCTCATCAACGACAAGGCCGGAGTCGTGTCGGAGGTGTCGGCTGACGCCGTCACCATCCAGCTCGATGAGGGCGGCACGAAGACCTACTACCTGCGCAAGTTCGACCGCTCCAACCAGGGCACGTCGTACAACCACCGCGTCATCGTCTCCGAGGGCGACAGGATCGAAGCAGGCGAGGTCATCGCCGACGGTCCAGCCACCGAGAACGGTGAGCTGGCGCTCGGCAAGAACCTGCTCGTCGCGTTCATGCCGTGGGAGGGTCACAACTACGAGGACGCGATCATCCTCAGCCAGAACCTGGTGAAGGACGACACCCTCTCCTCGATCCACATCGAGGAGTACGAGGTCGACGCCCGCGACACCAAGCTGGGCAAGGAAGAGATCACCCGCGACCTGCCGAACGTCAGCCCGGACCTCCTGGCCGACCTCGACGAGCGCGGCATCATCCGCATCGGCGCCGAGGTTCGTCCCGGCGACATCCTGGTCGGAAAGGTCACGCCGAAGGGCGAGACCGAGCTCTCGGCCGAGGAGCGTCTGCTCCGCGCGATCTTCAACGAGAAGAGCCGCGAGGTGCGCGACACGTCGCTCAAGGTTCCCCACGGTGAAGAGGGCACGATCATCGGTGTCAAGGTCTTCGACTCGCAGGACGGCGACGACGAGCTCGGCTCCGGCGTCAACCAGCGTGTCGTGGTCTACATCGCCCAGAAGCGCAAGATCACCGCTGGTGACAAGCTCGCCGGCCGTCACGGCAACAAGGGTGTCATCTCCAAGATCCTGCCGGTCGAGGACATGCCGTTCCTCGCGGACGGAACCCCGGTCGACGTCATCCTCAACCCGCTGGGTGTCCCCGGTCGAATGAACTTCGGTCAGGTCCTCGAGATCCACCTCGGCTGGATCGCGAAGAACGGCTGGGAGGTCAAGGGCAAGCCGAAGTGGGCTGCAGAGCTCCCTGAGGCTGCGTTCTCCGCCGCCCCGAACACCAAGGTCGCCACTCCGGTGTTCGACGGTGCCAAGGAGGAGGAGATCGCCGGTCTGCTCGACTCGACCACCGTCACCCGCGACGGCGACCGGCTCATCGGCGGCTCCGGCAAGACCCAGCTGTTCGACGGCCGCTCCGGCGAGCCGTACCCTGACCCCGTTTCGGTCGGCTACATGTACATCCTGAAGCTGCACCACCTGGTCGACGACAAGATCCACGCGCGTTCGACCGGACCGTACTCGATGATCACCCAGCAGCCGCTCGGTGGTAAGGCGCAGTTCGGTGGACAGCGATTCGGTGAGATGGAGGTGTGGGCGCTCGAGGCATACGGTGCCGCGTACGCCCTGCAGGAGCTCCTGACCATCAAGTCGGATGACATCCTCGGTCGCGTCAAGGTCTACGAGGCAATCGTCAAGGGCGAGAACATCCAGGAGCCGGGCATCCCGGAGTCCTTCAAGGTCCTCATCAAGGAGATGCAGTCGCTGTGCCTGAACGTCGAGGTGCTCTCGGCCGACGGCCAGCAGGTCAGCCTGCGCGACGCGGACGACGAAGCGTTCCGCGCTGCGGAAGAGCTCGGCATCAACATCTCCTCGCGCTTCGAGTCGTCGTCGATCGACGAGATCTAAGCCGCCAGACCTACTGACACACTTTTTCCAGGAAAGAAGGAAAATTGATCGACGCAACAACGTTCGATGAACTGCGTATCGGCCTGGCCACTGCTGACGACATCCGTCGTTGGTCGTACGGCGAGGTCAAGAAGCCCGAGACCATCAACTACCGCACGCTGAAGCCCGAGAAGGACGGCCTCTTCGGAGAGCAGATCTTCGGGCCGAGCCGTGACTGGGAGTGCTCGTGCGGTAAGTACAAGCGCGTGCGCTTCAAGGGCATCGTCTGTGAGCGCTGTGGCGTGGAGGTCACCAAGTCCTCCGTCCGCCGCGAGCGTATGGGCCACATCGAGCTCGCTGCTCCCGTGACCCACATCTGGTACTTCAAGGGTGTTCCCTCGCGCCTCGGCTACCTGCTCGACATGGCGCCGAAGGACCTCGAGAAGGTCATCTACTTCGCCGCATACATGGTGATCGAGGTCGACGAAGAGGGCCGTCACGCCGACATGCCCGGCCTTGAGAACGAGCTCCGTCTCGAGATCAAGACCCTGTCCGACCAGCGCGACAGCCGCATCGCGGACCGTCTGCAGCGCCTGGAGACCGACCTCGCCGCACTGGAGGAGGAAGGCGCCAAGGCCGACCAGAAGCGTCGCGTCAAGGACACGGCCGAGAAGGAAATGGGCCAGATCCGCAAGTCCTACGACGAGGACATCGCCCGTCTCGAGCGCGTGTGGGAGTCCTTCCGCACCCTCAAGGTCGGCGACCTCAAGCCGGAGGACGCGGACTTCAACGAGCTGGTCGACCGCTTCGGGCTGTACTTCGAGGCGTACATGGGAGCCGAGGCGATCAAGCGTCGCCTGCTCGCGTTCGACCTGGCCGCTGAGGCCGAGCTGCTCCGCGACCAGATCGCGAACGGCAAGGGACAGAAGAAGATCCGCGCGATCAAGCGTCTGCGCGTCGTCTCCTCATTCCTCGCCACGGGCAACTCGCCTGCTGCGATGGTCCTGGATGTCGTCCCGGTCATCCCGCCGGAGCTGCGCCCGATGGTGCAGCTCGACGGTGGCCGCTTCGCGACCAGCGACCTGAACGACCTGTACCGCCGCGTGATCAACCGCAACAACCGTCTGCGTCGTCTGCTCGACCTCGGGGCTCCCGAGATCATCGTGAACAACGAGAAGCGGATGCTGCAGGAGGCCGTCGACGCACTGTTCGACAACGGCCGCCGCGGTCGTCCCGTCACCGGCACCGGCAACCGTGCCCTCAAGTCCCTCAGCGACATGCTGAAGGGCAAGCAGGGTCGTTTCCGTCAGAACCTGCTCGGAAAGCGCGTCGACTACTCCGGCCGTTCGGTCATCATCGTCGGCCCGCAGCTCAAGCTGCACCAGTGTGGTCTGCCCAAGCAGATGGCGCTGGAGCTGTTCAAGCCGTTCGTGATCAAGCGCCTGATCGACCTGAGCCACGCTCAGAACATCAAGGCGGCCAAGCGCATGGTCGAGCGTTCGCGTCCGCAGGTCTGGGACGTGCTCGAGGAGATCATCCGCGAGCGCCCCGTGCTGCTGAACCGTGCACCTACCCTGCACCGTCTCGGCATCCAGGCGTTCGAGCCTCAGCTCGTCGAGGGCAAGGCCATCCAGCTGCACCCGCTCGTGTGCGCCGCGTTCAACGCGGACTTCGACGGCGACCAGATGGCTGTCCACCTGCCGCTGTCGGTCGAGGCTCAGGCCGAGGCCCGCATCCTGATGCTCGCGTCGAACAACATCCTGAAGCCGTCGGACGGCCGTCCGGTCACCCTGCCTTCGCAGGACATGATCATCGGTCTGCACCACCTCACCACCGTGCGCGAAGGCGCCGAGGGCGAGGGGCGCGCGTTCTCGTCGGTCTCCGAGGCGATCCTCGCCAAGGACCAGGGTTCGCTGCACCTCAACGCCAAGGTCAAGATCCGTCTCGAGGACTACGTGCCCTCCGACGCGAACGAGACCGGCACCGAGGGTGTCACCGCCATCGTCGAGACGACCCTCGGCCGCGCCCTCTTCAACGAGGCGCTGCCGGCGGACTACCCGTTCGTCGACGAGGTCGCTGACAAGGGCGTGATCTCCTCGATCGTCAATGCCCTCGCGGAGCGCTACCCGAAGGTGGAGGTCGCAGCTGCGCTGGACCGCATCAAGGACGCCGGTTTCTACTGGGCCACCCGGTCCGGTGTGACGGTGTCGCTGAGCGACATCCTGACGCCGCCGAACAAGCCGCAGATCGTTGCCGGCTACGAGAAGAAGGCCGCCAAGGTCACTGCCGAGTTCGAGAAGGGTCTCACGACCGACCTCGAGCGTCGTCAGGAACTGGTGAAGATCTGGACCGAAGCGACCAACGAGGTCGCAGAGGCCATGCGCGCCAACTTCCCGGCGGACAACACCATCAACCGCATGGTCACCTCCGGTGCCCGTGGTAACTGGCTGCAGGTGCGCAACATCGCCGGTATGCGTGGTCTGGTGAACAACCCGAAGGGTGAGATCATCCCCCGTCCGATCATTTCCTCGTACCGCGAGGGTCTGTCGGTGGCGGAGTACTTCATCGCGACGCACGGTGCCCGTAAGGGTCTGGCCGACACGGCTCTCCGTACGGCAGACTCCGGGTACCTGACGCGTCGTCTGGTGGACGTGTCGCAGGACGTCATCATCCGTGAGGACGACTGTGGCACGACCAAGGGTCTCGACCTTCCGATCGCCGAGGCCGGCGCCGACGGCGTGCTGGTGCGCGACGCGAACGTGGAGAACTCGGTGTTCGCCCGTACCCTCGCCGCCGACGCTGTCTCGCCGGAGGGAACCGTCGTGGCGAAGGCCGGTGACGACGTCGGAGACGTCCTCATCGACAAGCTGGTCGCCGCCGGTGTCACCGACATCAAGGTGCGCTCCGTGCTCACCTGTGAGTCGGCCGTCGGTGTGTGTGCAGCCTGCTACGGCCGCTCGCTCGCGACCGGAAAGCTCGTCGACATCGGAGAGGCCGTCGGCATCATCGCGGCCCAGTCGATCGGTGAGCCCGGAACCCAGCTGACCATGCGTACGTTCCACACCGGTGGTTCCGCATCCGCTGACGACATCACGCAGGGTCTTCCCCGCGTGCAGGAGCTGTTCGAGGCTCGTACCCCCAAGGGTGCTTCCCCGATCGCCGAGGCAGCAGGACGCATCACCATCGAGGACACGGAGCGCAGCCGCAAGGTCATCCTGACCCCGGACAACGGCGACGAGCCGCACGTCTACCCGGTGCTCAAGCGTTCGACCCTCCTCGTCGAGGACGGCCAGCACGTCGAGCTCGGAACGCAGATCATCGTCGGCGCCGTCGACCCGAAGGAAGTTCTTCGCGTCAAGGGTGTCCGTGAGGTGCAGAAGCACCTCGTCGGTGGTGTGCAGGGCGTCTACCGGTCGCAGGGTGTTCCGATCCACGACAAGCACATCGAGGTCATCGTCCGCCAGATGCTGCGCAAGGTCACCGTCGTCGAGCACGGCGACACCGACCTGCTGCCCGGCGAGCTGGTCGACCGCTCGAAGTACAACGAGGTCAACCGCGCCACTCTCACCGAGGGCAAGAAGACCGCGTCGGCTCGCCAGGAGGTCATGGGTATCACCAAGGCTTCCCTCGCGACCGAGTCGTGGCTGTCGGCCGCGTCCTTCCAGGAGACCACCCGCGTCCTGACGCAGGCGGCCATGGAGGGCAAGTCCGACCCGCTGATCGGCCTCAAGGAGAACGTCATCATCGGAAAGCTGATCCCGGCCGGTACCGGCCTGGCTCGCTACCGCAACGTGACGGTCGAGGCCACGGAAGAGGCGAAGGCGGAGCGGTACCCCAACCGCATCTTCGCCGACGACTCGGCCTTCAGCGAGAACGACCTGAGCTTCGTCGACTTCGACAGCTTCAGCTCGGACGACTACACCCCGGGAACGTACAACTAAGCGATTCCGTACGACGGACGGCCCCCGGTGCTTCGGCACCGGGGGCCGTCCTCGTTGCGGGGGTGGATGGCCGACCCAGCGGGATGCGCGACAATGGATGCATGTGGCGTCACCTCCTCGAATACACCGACTCGACCGGCCGCGCGATGGTCGGTGTCGCGGTGGCACTGCTGGTCGTCGCCGTGGGGAGCTTCCTGGTCGGGATCGTGCAGGCCACGACCGGCCATGCCGCGAGCACGCTGCCGTTCTGGATCACCACCATGGGTTCCGCGGTCGTCGCGGGCGTCCTCGTCTACCTCGCTTCGCGGCGCGCGGACATCCGTCGCCGCTGACCGTGGTCTGCCCCCCAGGTGTGTGGCACCTGTAGGTGGGAGTGGTGCGTGTGTGACACGCGCGAATAGTGTGACATCGCTTCACCCGAAGAAGTGATATTGCAGTACCGCCGCATCTGCCGAGACCCCCGACCCGCCCCGGCATCGTCCTTGCGAGGAGGCTCCCGTGGCGTCGATGACGGAAATCCTGATCCTGCACGGCCATCTGCCGATCGAGTATCTCGACACGGTGACGAGCGAGCCGACAGCCGATGAGGCCGCCGTGCGCGACCTGCTCGCGCGCGGCGCCATCAGCGCGATGCAGCTGGCCCGCGCCCGCGCAGCCCAGTCCGGCCTCCCGTTCGTGGAGCTCGGCGACTACCCGGTTGACCGCACCGCGGTCTCGCTGGTGACCGGCGCGATCTGCCGCCGCCACTCCGTCCTGCCGATCGGGACCGCCGACGGCACCGTGATCCTCGCGATGGCCGATCCGGGCAACGTGTTCGCCATCGACGATGTGCGCGCCGCCGCCCGGATGAACGTCGCCCCCGCCGTCGCGGAGCTCGGCGACCTGCTCACCGCGATCGACAGGTACATCCGCGCGGACGACGAGCTGAGCGACCTCACCACCACGCTCGAGGAGGAGTCGGCGACCCCGGACGATTCCAGCCTCACCATCGCCGAGTCGAGCGACGACGATGCCCCCATCGTCCGGTTCGTGAACCTGCTGGTGAGCCAGGCCATCCAGGATCACGCCTCCGACATCCACATCGAGCCGGCCGAGCACGACGTGCGCGTGCGGTACAGGATCGACGGGGTGCTGCACGCCATGCAGAGCGCGCCCAAGAGCATCCAGAACGGTGTCATCTCGCGCCTCAAGATCATGAGCGACATCGACATCGCCGAGCGGCGCAAACCGCAGGACGGCCGCATGTCGGTCGTGCACGGCGGCCGCCAGATCGACCTGCGCGTCGCGACGCTGCCGACGGTGTGGGGCGAGAAGGTCGTCATGCGCATCCTGGACAACACCAACACCGGGATGACGCTGCGCGACCTCAACCTGCTGGAGCGCAACTTCGAGACGTACCGAGCCTCCTATTCGAAGCCGTACGGGATGATCCTGGTCACCGGCCCGACCGGCTCCGGCAAGTCGACGACGCTGTACACGACGCTCAACGCCGTCGCGCGGCCGGAGATCAACGTCATCACGGTCGAGGACCCGGTGGAGTACCGGATGGCGGGCATCAACCAGGTGCAAGTGAACCCGAAGGCGGGACTCACGTTCGCCAGCGCGCTCCGCAGCATCCTGCGCAGCGACCCGGATGTGGTCCTCCTCGGCGAGATCCGCGACCACGAGACGGCGCAGATCGCCATCGAGGCGTCGCTGACCGGCCACCTCGTGCTGTCGACCCTGCACACCAACGACGCCCCGAGCGCCGTCACCCGGCTCACCGAGATGGACATCGAGCCGTTCCTGGTTGGGTCCGCCCTGGACTGCGTGGTCGCCCAACGTCTCGCGCGCAGGCTCTGCGATCGCTGCAAGCAGCCGGCCGTCTACTCGGTCGACGACCTGCAGCGGCTCCGGTTCCCGGTGTCCGCCGACCAGCAGCCGCCGCAGGTGTTCGTGCCCGTCGGCTGCCCCACCTGCTCGAACACGGGCTACCGGGGTCGCATCGCCGTGCACGAGGTGATGGCGGTGAGCGAGGAGATCGAGCGGCTCGCCGTCGGCCGGGCATCCAGTGCCGAGATCGGCCGGGCGGCACGGGAGCAGGGGATGCTCACCCTGCGCGAAGACGGCTGGGAGAAGGCCAGACTCGGCCTGACCTCGGTGGAAGAGATCCTGCGAGTGGTGGCCTAGGAGGGCTCATGGCATCGGATGCGAGCAACGACACGAGTTGGGGCGGCTTTCCGCCGCCGGAGCAGAAGCCGGTGTATGAGATCCCGGTGACCCCACCGGGCTCGACGGCCGGAGGCTGGGCGCCGGGGGATGGCACACCGCTGCTGCCGCCGCCGTTGCTGGCGCCGCCCGTCGCGCCGCCCGTCGCCGCGCCTGTCGTCGCCCCGCCGGTTGCCGCGCCGCCCACGGCCGCGCTTCCGACCGTCCCGTTCCCCGCGGTCGACGATGCGTATCCGGTGCAGCGGCTCGTCCCGTCCGGGCGTCGCGCCGCCGACCCGCTCCCCGAGCCCGTGCTTCCCGTCGCCCTGCACCCGCACGAGCCTGAGCCCATCGACGAGACGCTCACCACCGTGGAGCGCGAAGCGCTCGAACGCGCGGACGCCGAGCTGGTCGCGGCGCTGCACGAGGTGGTCTACCAGGGCGCGTCCGACCTGCACGTCACCGTCGGGACGGCACCGATGGTGCGCGTCGACGGCAGCCTGCGGCCGGCGGGCTCCGTGACCCCGTGGAACCACGACCGCACCAGGGCGGCGCTCACCAGTCTCCTCACCGACCGGCAGCGCGAGGTCTTCGACCGGGAGCTCGAACTCGACTTCGCGTTCACCATCTCCGCCAACTCCCGTTTCCGCGTCAACGTCTACCAGCAGCGCGGCTCCGTCGGAGCCGCGTTCCGTCTCATCCCGACCGAGATCAAGCAGCTGCACGAGCTGGGCGTCCCGGATGCCGTCGGCTCGTTCTCGCAACTGCCGCGCGGTCTCGTGCTGGTCACCGGCCCGACAGGCTCCGGCAAGTCGACCACCCTCGCCGCCCTCATCGACCTGGTCAACACCACGCGCGCAGACCATATCGTGACGGTCGAGGACCCGATCGAGTTCATGCACACCCACAAGAAGTCGATCGTCAACCAGCGCGAGGTCGGGCACGACACCCACAGCTTCGGTGCTGCCCTCAAGCACGTCCTGCGCCAGGACCCCGACGTCATCCTGATCGGCGAGCTCCGCGACCTGGAGACCATCTCGGTCGCACTCACCGCCGCCGAGACCGGCCACCTGGTCTTCGCCACCCTGCACACCCAGGATGCGCCGCAGACCATCGACCGCGTCATCGACGTGTTCCCTCCGCACCAGCAGGACCAGGTGCGCGCCCAGCTCGCCGCCACCCTGCAGGGCGTGGTCTGCCAGACCCTCGTGAAGCGGGCGAACGGCCGCGGCCGCGTGGTGGCCACCGAGATCCTGATGATGACTCCCGCCGTCGCCAACCTCATCCGCGAGGGCAAGACTTACCAGATCGCCTCGATGATGCAGGCGGGCCGCGACTCCGGGATGCGCACGATGGACCAGCACCTCGCCGACCTCGTCAACTCCGGCCAGATCACCCGCAAGGCGGCCATGGACAAGGCCCACGACGTGGAAGGCATCACCAGGCTCATCCAGCGCGCGGAGTCTCCGACAGACTCCTCGGCGATGGCCATCGCATCCAGCGGGCCGGACTTCGGCGACACATACTCAGGAGTGCACTGATGGCGACCACGACCGCATACGCATATACGGGCAGGGACGCAGCCGGAAAGGTCGTGAAGGGGCGACTCGACGCCGCGGGTGAAGCATCCGCTGTCGCGCGGCTGAGAACGATGGGGCTCTCTCCGATCTCGCTGCAGGAGGCGCCCGCTGGGACGGGTCTCAACCGCGAAGTGTCGCTGTCCTTCGGCAGCGGGGTGAAGCTCAAGGATCTCGCGATCCTCAGTCGCCAGATGGCCACCATGATCGGCTCCGGGCTCTCGCTGCTCCGCACGCTGCACATCCTCGCGGAGCAGACGGACAACAAGAAGCTCGCCACGATCATCGCGGGGGTCCGCGATGATGTCGAGACCGGCGTAGCCGTGTCCGACGCGCTGAGGAAGCGGAGTGAGGTCTTTCCGCCGCTCATGATCAACATGGTGAAGGCCGGCGAGACAGGCGGCTTCCTCGACGATGCTCTGGAGTCGATTGCAGCGACCTTCGAGAAAGAGGTGAAGCTGAAGGGCACGATCAAATCCGCGCTGACCTACCCGGTGATCGTGCTGATCATGTCGATCGTCGCGGTGATCGCGATGCTCCTCTTCATCGTGCCGGTGTTCGAGAACATGTTCAAAGGTCTTGGTGGCCAGCTGCCGCTGCCGACCGAGATTCTCGTCGTCGCATCGCACGCGATGGTGTGGGTGGCTCCGGTTCTCGTGGTGGGCACGATCGTGTTCGCCGTGTGGTGGGGTCGCAACAAGAACAATGAGTCGGTCCGGCGACGCGTCGACCCTGTCAAGCTCCGAATACCTGTATTCGGTTCGCTGCTCAAGAAGATCGCGGTGGCGCGGTTCAGCAGGAATTTCGCGAACATGATCTCGGCCGGTGTCCCGATCTTGCAGGCGCTCCGCATCGTGGGGGAGACGAGCGGGAACTGGGTCATCGAGAACGCGCTCGTCGATGTGGCGGAATCCGTGCGCCAGGGCGAGTCCATCGCCAAGCCCCTCGCCGCGCAGCCGGTCTTTCCTCCGATGGTCACCCAGATGATCGCAGTCGGAGAGGACGCGGGCTCACTGGAGACGATGCTGGACAAGATCGCGGACTTCTATGAGCAAGAGGTCGAAGCTGCGACCGAACAGCTCACAGCGATGATCGAGCCGCTGATGATCGCCTTCCTCGGCGTCGTCATCGGTGGGATGGTCATCGCTCTGTATATGCCTATTTTCCAAATCGCCACACTGGTCAAATAGAAACCGATAGGTATTTTTCATATTTTCGCCCCTGAACTGGGGTGATAAATGAGTGATATTGCCCCCATTCGTGGGATTCTGCCGTGAGTTTTCTCGGAATTACCATCAACCACCGGACGGACCTCGCACCCGTTCGAACCGAACGATTCACCCGACCGAATGGACACTGCAATGTACTTCCGACTCATGGGCAAACTGAACGCCCGCCGCAAGGGCCTCCTCGAAGACGACGAGAAGGGCTTCACCCTCATCGAACTCTTGGTCGTCGTCATCATCATCGGCATCCTCGCTGCCATCGCCATCCCCGTCTACCTGGGGATCCAGAACAACGCCAAGGACAGCGCGGCCAAGTCCGACCTGACCAACGCGAAGACCGCGGTGGTGGCGTATCAGACGAGCAACAGCGCACTTCCGACGGCGATCACCTCGGCCGCACTCGGCACCTTCGGCTACAGCGGCACGAGCGTCGCCTGGAGCCCCTCGGCGCCTGCCACGACCGCGACGACGTACTGCCTGGTCGCGACGAGCGCGTCCGGAAACAAGTTCTACACCACCGACAACTCAGGCGTATCGGCCGCGAACACCGCGCCCGCCGGCTGCTGACACCCGTAACCGCACCGCTGTGGCGGCGGGCGGGGACCGAATCGGGTCTCCGCCCGCCGTCGCTCCAAAATCACTCCGAGACAACCCGATGAGGAGGTGACCGTGACTCGACCAACCACAACGCCGGACGGCGAATCCGGCCTGACCCTCATCGAGGTGATGGTGGCGATGTTCATCTTCGCGCTCATCTCGATCGGCATCGCTCTCTCCATCTCCAGCTCGCTCCTGCTCACGAACGACACGCGCGCACGTGAGACGGCCGCCAATCTCGCGGCCCAGGAGATCGACCTCGACCGGTCGGCCAGCAATGTCTTCGCGGTCACGGACACCTCGTGGACCACCGTCGTCAATGGCACGACGTTCACCATTGCGCGGGGCACGGACTGGGTGTCCACGAACAACAGCAGTGTCGCCTGCGGCGCGGGTGGCGGAACCCTGCAATACAAGAAGGTGAACATCGCCGTCACCTGGGCAGGGATGCGGGCGGCGACGCAGCCGGTACGCGCAGACACCCTGATCGCTCCGAACAGCCGCATCAACGACCCGACGCTCGGCACGATCATCGTCTCGGTGAAATCGGCATCCGGGGCCGGCACCCCTGGAGTGGTCGTCTCCGTCGCGCCATCGAGCACTCCCAACGGCGCTACGGCGCTCACCACGACGCCGGCAGCGACAGACTCCGATGGATGCACATACGCGTTGAAGGTCTCTCCTGGCAACTACGATGTCACGCTGTCGAACCCCAACTACCTGGACATCAATCAGAACCCGACGCCTGTTCTGAGCACCCTTCAAGTCACCGCCGGAACGGCCGCATCTGCGCCGTTCACCTATGACAACAGCGGCATCTTCACGCTGCAGTACCAGAACCCCACCGCCGTCCGACCGACGAATTTGAACCTCACCTTCGTCAACCCCATCGGAGGCGCGTACGTACAGCCGATCGGCGCTGCGACGACGACCAGGCTCTTCCCCTTCTCCGACGGCTATGCCGCGCTCGCCGGGAAGTACGTAGCGCCGATCGGAACTGCTCCCAGCTGCACGAACGTCGATCCTGCAGCATGGACGACGCCCGCCGCCGATGGGGCGGTCGGGCACACGGTCCAGGCGGCAGCGGCCCTGCCCGGTCAAACGCAGTCCACGCGGCTGATCGCAATGGGGGTGGTTACCGTGACAGGCCTCGCGAGCAACAGCTATCTCACCGCCGTCTCGCAGGCGCCGATCCCGGCGACGGGAGACCCTGGCTGCACGACGCCGAACACGTACACGTTCCCCAAGCTCACGTCAGGGTCCTCGATGACGATCGCCCTTCCGTTCGGCGCGTGGAAGCTCTATACCGGGTCGTCCTCTGGAAGCACAGCGACCACGATCGCCACGACGGCGATCGCGTTCGTCACCCGTGGAGTGGCCTCTCCCGTTCAAGCCACGATCACTCTCGACCCTCGGACGGTGGGGCCGTGATCGGGGCGCGTCGGTTCCGCCAAGACGCCGGCTTCACTGTCGCCGAATTCCTCGTCGCCATCACGATCTTCGGTGTCATCCTCGCCGCAGTGGCCGGCTTCTTCGTGACCGCGACGAAGTCGTTCTCCCTCAACCAGTCGGTCGGGACCAACTCGAAGACGGCATCGAACGGGATGAACGAGATCTCACGGATCCTTCGGGCCGCAACGGAGAATCCCGTCAGCGGCCAGGCGCTCAACGATCCCGCGTTCACGACAGCGACGCCGGAGTCGGTGACTGTTTACGCCTATGTTAATCTCGCTTCTTCTGCCGAGCAGCCGGTCAAGGTCACCTTCAGTGTGGATGTGAATCGGAACCTCATCGAGACGAAGTACAACGCGTACGCGCTGAGCCCGGGCTACTGGGGCTTTTCGACGTCGGCGAGTTCGACGCGCAACCTTGGAGGCAAAGTCGTCACCCAGACGGGATCGAATCCGTCCCTTTTCACATACCTCGGGGTCGACAACCAACCGCTTCCCATCCCGTCGGGAGGATACACAACGGGCAATCTGCGCAGCATCGCCGCGGTACGGGTCACTCTCACCCTGAGTGCGACCGCGGCGGGGAACAGCTCGAACGTCACGTTGCAGAACACAGTCGGCATGCCGAATCTCCCGCTGTCGAGGTCGCTGTGATGCGGCGGGTGACCGGTGGCGACGACGGCATGGCTCTCGCGATGGTGATCGGCATCGGGGCGGCGCTGATGCTTCTCGTCTCGATCATGCTCGCCTCGTCACTGGGCGGGTTCCAGAAGGCCGACAGTGATCAGGACTGGAACGCGGCGATGTCCGCTGCGTACGCGGGGGTCGAGGACTACCAGGCGAAGCTCGCCAACGACAACACCTATCAGCAATACGGCACGACGGCGGCGGCGTTCAGCGCGACGAGTTCGTTCACAGGGACGAACTCGAACCCGGCATTCGGGACGGGCACCACAGGTTCATGGGCAACGGTGGCCGGCAGCGACGGCCGCGCCAGCTATCGGTATGAGGTGGACAACTCGCAATACTCCACCAGCGGCACGCTGCGTATCCGATCGACGGGAAAGGTCGGCCAGACCACGCGGTCGATCGTCGCCGATCTCAAACAGTCAGGGTTCATCGACTTCCTCTACTTCACCGACTACGAGATCCAGGATCCAGCGACCTCGTCGACATCGTGCACGCCGGCGTACGCGTGGGCCGTCGCCAGCAGGCCGAATTGCACGGCAATCCAGTTCGCCGCAGCCGACACGATCAATGGGCCGGTCCATTCGAATGACACGCTGCAGATCTGCGGCACGACCTTCAACAACATCGTCACAACGGGATACAACCCCACGTCGGGTCCGGCGTATGTGACGCCGAACGGGTGCTCCGCGGGAAACTTCGCGATCTCCGGGTACCCGCGATTCAGCCCCGTTGTCGCTATGCCGTCGACGAACACGCAGATGAAGCAGGAGACGCGGAGCGATCTGACGTCCGTCCCTCGACCGGGCTGCCTTTACACCGGTCCGACGACGATCACGTTCAACGCGGGCGGAACCATGACCGTTCGGAGCCCGTGGACGATCTACACGAACGTCGCGGGCAACCCGCCGTCGAGCGGAACCGTGAGCGCGCAATGCGGGACGCCGGGCTATGCGGCGGTGGGAACGCTCGGCAGTCCGGCGGGGCAGACCATCCCTGTTCCTGCAAACAACCTCATCTTCGTCCAGGGCGTTCCGGTGACCGCGGGAGATCCGAACTACTGGGCTGCCACCGCGCTCCCGTCGAATTTCAGTTGCGCGAATGTGGCGGGCAGCTCGGGCACAAGCAACGGGCTCGGCTATCCCGCCGCCTCCGAGAAGGCGCCGTCATCCACGACTGCCGCACCGTCGTACGGCTGCAGGAACGGGGACGCCTTCGTCAAGGGCAGCGTCCACGCAGCGGCGACGGTCGCGGCGGACAACTACATCTACGTGGTCGGGCCGATCACCTACGTCGACCCTCAGGCCGACATGCTCGGGCTGGTCGGCCAGAACGCGGTGTGGGTCTACAACCCCGTGGATTCCGGCGGAACACTGCTCGACTCGTCGACGGCCGGACTGGAGATCGACGCCGCGATCCTCTCAGTCGCACACACGTTCCAAGTCCAGAACTACACGGCCGGAAAAAAGGGAACCCTGACGATCAAGGGAGCCATCGCTCAGAAATTCAGGGGTCCTGTCGCTCAATCGTCGGGTGGCACGATCACGACGGGCTACGCGAAGAGCTATCAATACGATGCGCGTCTCCAGTACACCGCTCCGCCGAAGTTTCTCTCTCCCGTGTCGACGACCTATGGAACAAGCGCCGTCGTCGAAGTCAAGACGGCATATGCCCCGAGCGGGGCGGCGATACCGTGACCGCCGCCTTCGCCATCGCCGCCGTCGGCTTCGTCGCCGTGTTCGGCCTGCTGATCGGCTCCTTCCTCAACGTGGTCGTCTACCGCGTTCCTGCTGGACGGTCGATCGTGTCGCCGCCGAGTGCGTGCGGAAGCTGCGGCACCGAGATCAAGCCGTACGACAACATCCCGGTGCTGTCGTGGCTGTTCCTCGGCGGCAAGTGCCGGTCCTGCCGCAGCGGCATCTCGGCGCGGTACCCGCTCGTGGAGGCGGCGACCGGCCTGGCGTTCGCATTCGTGGCCTGGTGGTTCTGGGCCGGGCCGGGCTCCGTGCATCCGGTGGGGACCGCATCCACCGTCGCCGCCGTGCTCGTCGTGGTCGCGTTCCTCTATCTTTCCGCCGTCAGCATCGCCCTCGCCCTCATCGACCTGGATGCGCACCGCCTGCCGAACGCGATCGTGCTCCCCTCGTACGCGGTGGGCGCCGTGCTGCTCGGCGCCGCCGCGCTGCTGAACGGCGAGCCCGGTGTGCTGGTGCGGGCGGTCGTCGGCGCCGCAGGACTGTTCGCCGTCTACCTCATCCTCGCGATGATCGCGCCGGGCGGGATGGGGTTCGGCGACGTCAAGCTCGCGGGCGTCCTCGGCCTCTTCCTCGGCTTCCTCGGCTGGGGTGCTCTCGTCGTGGGCGCGTTCGCCGCCTTCCTGCTCGGCGGTCTGTTCGCCACCGCGCTCCTGGTCTCGCGCCGCGCGCGCCGCGGGTCCGGCATCCCGTTCGGGCCGTGGATGCTCGGCGGGGCCTGGATCGGCGTCCTCGCAGGCAACGCAGTGTGGGGCGCCTACCTGGCGCTTCTCGGAATCGCATAGAAGAACCTGAGGAGATCGAATGGCTACGAGCATCGTCGGCATCGACGTCGGAAGTTCGACCGTTCGCGCCGTGGAGGTCGCCGACCCGGCCAAGGCACGGCCGACGCTGCTGCGCCACTTCGAGGTCCCGTTGCCGGAGGGCGCCGTCAGCCGCGGAGAGGTGCTCGAACCGAACACCGTCGCCGCGAGCCTCAGACGGCTCTGGCAGCAGGGCGGCTTCAAGAGCAAAGACGTGGTGCTCGGGATGGGCAACCAGCGAGTGCTCGCCCGTGACCTCACGGTGCCGCGGATGTCGCGCACCCGCATCAGGGAGGCCCTGCCGTTCCAGGTGCAGGACATGCTGCCCGTGCCGGTCGCTGAGGCGCTACTCGACTTCTACCCGGTCTCCGAGGGCATGAGCGACAACGGCCCGGTGGTGAACGGCCTGCTCGTCGCCGCCGTGAAGGAGGCGGTGCTCGGCAACGTGAAGGCGACGCAGCTCGCCGGGCTGACCACGGTGGATGTGGACCTCATCCCGTTCGCGCTCAGCCGCATCCTGATCAGCAGGGCCAGGATCGGCGGCACCGTCGCCCTGATCGAGATCGGCGCGAACACGACGAGCGTGGTGGTCGTCACCGACGGCGTGCCGCAGTTCGTGCGCATCATCCCGGCCGGGGGAGCGGAGCTGACCCAGGCGTTGAGGGAGGGGCTCGGCGTCGAGCTCGGCGAGGCCGAGCGCATCAAGGCGACGATCGGCCTGGCCAAGCAGGTGACCACCATCGAGGAGCAGCAGGCGGTCGAGATCATCTATCGCGTGACCAGCGAGTTGCTCACCAGCCTGCGGAACACGGTCAGCTATTTCGTGAACACCCGCCCGAACAACCCGGTCAGCGGGCTCGTCGTGACGGGAGGCGGAGCCCAGCTGCCCGGCCTCACCGACGCGCTGAGCGAGATGACCAGGCTGCCCGTCGCCGTCGGCGACCCTTTCCACGCCGTCGCCCTCTCGCGGAGTCTCAACGCGGATGCG
Organism: Leifsonia araucanica; assembly: GCF_051161895.1. Classification (NCBI taxonomy): domain Bacteria; kingdom Bacillati; phylum Actinomycetota; class Actinomycetes; order Micrococcales; family Microbacteriaceae; genus Leifsonia; species Leifsonia araucanica. The sequence goes on along the minus strand of NZ_JBMBTW010000002.1, from coordinate 1,918,816 downwards.
CTTCGGCAGAACCGGTCGGCGCTCACGGTGGCGCTCGGCCTCGCACTCGGGAGCGCAGCATGAGTATCACGACGAGGCGCTCAGACGCCCAGGAGACGGAGCAGCTGCCGACGGTCGCTCCGGCGACGAAGGGCCGCAGGGCGCCGAAAGCGCCCAAGAAGCCCACAGCCCCGGCCGAACTCAAGGCCACCAGAGCGTCCGCGCCGAAATCCGCCGGCCGCGCGGAGAGCATCGACATCGGCAGCGAGCCGCGCGTCGACCTCCTGCCGCCGGAGGTCAGGGCCGAACGGAAGAACAGGAGCACCCGCCGCGGTTTCGGCTGGGGAGTCCTCGCCGTGCTGCTCGCCGTCGTCCTCGCCATCGGTGGGGCGTTCGTCTACAACGTCGCGGCCCAGGCCAGGTTCCTCGGAGCCCAGCTCGCCACCGCCGACCTGCTCACCCAGCAGCAGAAGTTCACCGGCGTCCGGGATGTGCAGAAAGAGGTCGCGCTCGCCCAGGCGGCGCAGCGGGTGGGCGCGTCCACCGAGATCGACTGGAAAGCGCTGCTCGACCAGGTGGGCGCCGTGCAACCGGCCGGGGTCGCGCTCGACACGGTCGCGGCGGACTCCGCGTCGCCGCTCGCGATCTACCAGCAGTCTCCGGACCCGCTGCAGCTGGCCAGGATCGGGACCGTCACCACCGTCAGTTCCAGTCCCACCATCCCCGACGTCACCGCCTGGGTGCGCGAGCTGGAGAAGATCCCTGGCGTCGCGGACGTGGTGCCGAGCATCGGTTCACTCGACACGACGACCGGTCAGTACAAGGTCACCATCACCCTCCATGTCGACCAGACGCGCTACGCGAAGCGCTTCGAGCAGAAGGGCAAGTGATCATGGACAAGACGAGACTCTGGATGATCGGCTCCGTCATCGTGATGGTCGCCCTCGTGGCGCTCGGCTGGGTGGTCGGCATCCAGCCCCAGCTCGACCAGGCCGCCGCCGCTGACACGCAGACCGCGCAGGTCGACCAGACCATCACAGCGAACACCGCCGTGCTCGACCGGCTGAAGAAGGACTCGGCGAACCTCCCGGCGCTGAAGAAGACGCTGGCATCACTCGCCGCCTCCGTGCCGACCGAGTCAGCCAACGCGGCGTTCATGGACGAGCTCAATGGCTTCGCAGCGGCGAACGGCGTGGTGATCTCGGGCTGGGCGATCGCGGACGGGCAGCCGTACGCAGCCCCGGCAGCACCGGCGGCCCCCGTCGCCTCCACCGGCTCGTCCGCCGCCTCGACGGCCACCCCGTCGCCGTCGGCGACGCCGACCCCCGCTCCGACGGCCACGGCTGCGCCGGTCCCCGTCGCCGGGATGCCGCCCGTCGTCAGTCCCCTCATCACGGCCCAGAACTTCACGGTGGTGCCCGTCAGCTTCACCGTGACAGGCGGATACACCAACGTCGTGGCGTTTCTGCACGCCGCTCAGACCGGCCAGCGGCTGTTCCTGGTGGACGGCTTCTCCTCCGGTCCAGCATCCGGCGGCACGGGCGTCGACGCCAAGATCAACGGCTACACATACGTCCTCACCCTCCCGAAGGCGGCCGCAGCGCAGAAATAACCACTCCTCCCGCTCACCGCCAGCCCTCCCTGGACTTCCTTCACCCCGTTGCTACAGTGGGCAGCACTGACGGATGCCCGACCGGGCCGATCGAGGAGTGGCACCATGAGCGAGACGCCGGAATCTGCGCGGAACAACGGCGCAGCCGCGGAGCCCGCGGGGGAGAATGCGCCGACCACGGCCGGAACGGCGCCGGCGACGGCCCCCGCCCAGACTGCAGCGGCAGAGCCCGCGGCGGCGGAGTCCGCGGCCGCCGAGCCCCGCGACACCGACCCTGAGGTCGTCGACCCGCCGTCGAGCCCGGTGTCTGCACGCGGCCACGTCAATCGACCGGATGCGCCTGCCGCAGACGCGCAGGAGGCCCCGGCCACCGAGGTCCCCGCGACTCCGGCCCCCAGCGCCCCGGCCAAGGTGACCGAGCCGGAGCCCGTCGTCGCGACCGACGACGACATCGCAGCCGCCGTCGCCCGCTCGCACACCGGAGACGTGCCGGCGGCCGCCGCAGCCGGAACGGCCACCGTGGACACCGCATCCCCCGCCCAGTCGGCCACGCCCGTGATCGTCGCGGCAGAGGCGGCCACCGCCGCCCAGCCCACCACCGTGCAGCCGACCGCCCAGCCCGTGGCAGGAGAGGCCACCTGGGCTCCCGAGCCCGGCGCAGCTCCGGCCCCCGGGTACGCGCAGCCGGTCACGCCGATCTACGTGCAGCGCCCGGAGCCGCCGAAGAAGAAGAGCAACAGGGGCTTCGGCATCCTGATCGCGCTCGTCGGCACGGTCGTGTTCGCGGTGCTGTGGGTGATCGCCGTCGTGCTCGTCGGCTACGCCCTCACCCCGACCGACCAGTTCGCCGAGTCGCTGTCGCGCTTCTTCCTGTCGCAGTCCGCCGGGTGGGTGCCCGTGGTGGCGTTCTTCGTCGGCATGGTCGTGCTCATCCAGATCATCAACCGCGCCCGCTGGTGGGCCTACATCCTCGGTGGCCTGTTCGTGGCGCTGTTCGTCTACTTCGCGTACGTCGGGGCGTCGCTGGTCGACCTCCACGTCTGGACGCTCACCGCCAACGAGGCCGTCGTGGTCGTTCAGCGTCTCTGGGTCGCCCCGTTCGCGGTGCTCGCCGGTGTGATCGCGCGCGAGATCTCGATGTGGACGGGTGCGTGGCTCGCAGCGCGCGGCCGCAAGCTCAAGATCCGCAACGCCGAGGCTCAGGCCGCATACGACCAGCAGCTCGCCGACGCGCAGAACCAGGCCGTCGCCGCGTACGCCACGCCGCAGGGGTACTGACCGGCACGCACCGCCCTGCGTGACTCCAGTGATGCGTGACTCCACTCATGCGTGAGTATCGTGCGTACGCAGCCGTCTTGTCGGCCTTCGCCACGTTCCTCTACCTGGCGCTGGTGGTCGCCGCCTTCGGGCTGATCTCGCTGGCGACGAACACGGACGTGATCGCGGACCCGGACATCGGCCCGCTCGTCGGACCGATCATGACCGGATGCGCGACGCTGATGCTGTTCGTGTTCCTCCTGGTGATCGGCACCCGCGTCCCGGCGGAGAAGCAGCGCATCTCGCCGGGGGTCGCGCTGGCCGTCGGGTTCGCCTGCTACTTCGTGTTCATCGTCGCCGGAGGGGTCGCCGGTGCGGCGGGAGACCCGTCGCAGCCGTTCGCGTACGTCCTGTTCGCCGTCGGGCAGTTGGGCAGCATCTACGCGATCACGGTCGGCATCGCCGGGTTCGTCGTGACGGTCCTGTACCAGCTCGTCCTCGTCGGCCGCTTCCAGCAGCGCGGTCGCCCGCGCTGGCCGTGGGAGAAGGAGAAGTAGCGGACGCCCGCGACTCCCTCTACTCCCCGACCAGCGGCACCTGCACGCGTGCGAAGCGACCCTTGGCGATGTAGACCCCGCGCCCGGGAGGGAACTCGGAGCGGTTCAGCCTCGGCAGCGGCGTCTTGAGCAGCAGGTCGCCTTCGACGGAGTCCGGCTGCAGCAGCAGACCGCGGCGGCCGTTCTTCACCTCGCCGAGGAGCGGCCACGACGACCCCCAGGCGCTCGACTCAGCCTCGGCGACCAGCAGGTGGTCGCTGCGGCGCACGGCGCGCACGAGCTCGACGATGGGGGAGTCGGCCGGGGTCTGCAGGAAGTCCCCGATGCTCTCCACGATCACCGCGATGCGCCCCTCCGTGTCCGGGTCGGCGACGGCGGCGACCAGGTCTTTCGCCAGCGCCGCCGCGGTCTCCGGCGTCGTCGCCGCGTCTGTCCAGTGGCTCGACCGCCCGAGCGCCGACCGCGCGTTTCCCAGGTAGTAGAGCCGCGCCTGCGGGTCGAACCGCAGCACAGAGGCCGCGAGCGCCGCCAGGGTGGTCGACCGGCCGCTCGCCGGAGGGCCTGCGACGAGCAGCGTTCCAGCGGGCTCGAACCCGAACGGCCCGAGGTCGAGGTCGCTGACCCCGAGCACCGGCGCCCCGTCGTGCGACGGCGGGAGCGTCTCGATGGCGAACTCCTTGGGCAGCGAGCCGATCGGCGGCGTCTCCTGCACCCCGGCGCGCACCATCGCCTCGGCCAGGCGCGTCGTCGCCGCCGACTGGTCCGACACGGATGCGCTCCCGCCCAGCACCGCGAGCTGCGTCTCGTAGCCGTCGACGATCGCGCGCCCGGGAGGGGAGGACGGGCCGAGGATGTCGCTCGGCACGTCGAGCATCCCGTAGCCGTCGTCGGCGAGCCGCAGCACCACGGAGCGCTGCACGAGCGACCGGATCGCGGTGGGGACGGCGCCGGCCCGGTCGCCGGTGAGTGCGACGTGCATCCCGAGCTGGCGGCCGTCGCTGAGGATGTCCTTGAACACGTCGTACCACTGCGAGCGTCCCGCCGGGATCTCGAAGTCCTCGCGGAAGTTCGGGAAGCCGTCGATCAGCAACAGGATGCGCGCCTCGTTCTGGCGTCCGGTGAGCCTGCGGTATTCGGTGATGCTGGAGGCGTTGGCCTCCGCGAACCGCGGCCCTCGCGTCTCGAGTTCCTCCTTGAGCATCCGGAACAGGCGGATGATGCGCTCGGCGTCGTCGCCAGGGATCACGGAGCCGACGTGCGGCATCTTCTCGAGCATCCGGAGGCTGCCGGCGCCGAAGTCGAGCGCGTAGACGCGCACGGGGCCGCCGCGCGGGGTGATCGCCGCGGACGACGCCAGCGTGCGGAGCGCAGCGGACTTGCCCGCGCCGCCCGTGCCGTAGATGGCGATGTTGCCGTCCACGTCCGGCTGGAAGTACACCGGCAGCTGCTGCTGCCTGTCCGGCACGTCGCTCACGCCGAGCAGCAGCTCTGCGTCCGTGCGCTGCCGCAGCAGCCCGAGGTCGTAGACCGCGGCCAGCTCGTCCAGCCAGGGACGCCGCGGCGACGGGATGCGGGCCTCGCCCTGCGCCCGCACGATCGAGGTCACGAGGCGCTGCTGGTCCGTCGGCCCGAGGTCGCGCTCCTCCTCGCGGCCGGAGCCCTCCTCCTCCCAGCGGATCTCGCCGCCGAAGCGCAGCTCGGCGACCTCGACGCCCGCGCGCTCCGGTTCGCGGCTGGTCCAGCCGCCCGCGTACGCGGACTGGAACGGGGCGAGCCTGCCCGGGCCGGTCTTGGCCATGCCGCGCCCGGGGATGGCCGGGTCGAAGTGGGCGGCGTCCGAGACGCCGACAACGTCCTGGCTGTCGGACTCGTCCGCCATCCTCAGCGCGATGCGCAGGTTAGTGTTCGCGCGCAGGTTGTCCTTGATGACGCCGGCGGGGCGCTGGGTGGCCATGATGAGGTGGATGCCGAGCGACCGTCCGCGCTGGGCGATGTCGACCACGCCGTCCACGAACTCCGGCACCTCGCCGACGAGCGCTGCGAACTCGTCGATCACCAGCACGAGCGCAGGAGGGCACTCCGGGTCGCCGCGCTTCTCCAGCTCCAGCAGGTCCTTGGCCTTCTTGCGGTTGAGCAGGTGCTCGCGGTGGTGCAGTTCGGCGCGCAGGCTGGTGAGCGCACGGCGCACCAGGTGCGGGCTGAGGTCGGTGACCAGGCCGACACAGTGCGGCAGGCTCACGCAGTCCGCGAAGGCGGAGCCGCCCTTGTAGTCGACGAACAGGAAGGTGACCCGGTCCGGGCTGTACTCGGCGGCCATCCCGAGCACCCACGCCTGCAGGAACTCGCTCTTGCCTGCGCCCGTCGTGCCGCCGACGAGGGCGTGCGGGCCCTGGCTGCGCAGGTCGAGATGCATCGCATCCACGCCGGCGGAGCCGATGATGGCCCGCAGGGTGCCCGCTCTGCGTTTCACGGGGCGCGCGCCCGACCGGTCGTGGATGGAGGCGTTCTGCCGCCACCGGTCGATGACGGCGCCGGACGATTCGGTCAGGTCGTGGCCGAGCAGGCTGACGAGCGAGATGCTGCGCGGCAGGTCGCTGGCGTCGGCGACGAGCGCGCCCGCATCGATCACGGGGGCCATGCGCTTCGCGTAGTCGAGCGCTGTGGCGCGGTCGACAGGCTCGGTGACCACGTCGTCGATGGTCTCGCCGATGCGCACGAAGCCGACCGTCGCGCGGTCGTCCCGCTCCGCGTGCGCCACGTATGTGCGGCAGACGGCAGGAAGGGCCGCGACGTCGGTGTCCAGCCAGATCGGGAAGACGCCGGCGTCGGCCGCGGCCTCCGCCAGCTGCACTAGACGCGGCCGGTCGATCGCCACGTCGCCGGAGATGACGACCACCACGGCGGGAACGGGGGACGGCGTTCCGTCGACGGTCTGCGATTTGCCGACCTCGGCCCCGCGCTCGATCGCGGCGCGCTCCTGCTCCATCGCACCGCGGCGCTGCGGGCCCTTCGCGCGGGCGAGCCGCTCCTCCACGAGCCCTTCGAGCGCGCTGAGGACAGTGGATGCACTGGAAGCGCTGTCCGCGAGGTGGCCTCCGGCGAGCGGGCTGTGCGGCGACGAGGTGTGCGGCATCCACTTGAGCCATTCCAGTTCCCGCGACCAGCGCGGGGAGACGAGGGCGGCGACCACGAGCTCGGCGGGGGAGTGCAGCGCGGTCAGCTGCACCAGGGTCGAATTGACTGACCCGGCGATGTGTTCGGCGGGGCCGGCGATGCCGAGCGCGCCGGACTCGAACAGGTTGTCGAGCACGGGGACGTCCGAGACGCGTTCGTTGGCGTCGATGACCGCGTCCAGCCGCTCCTGGAACTCGACGATCATCTCGCCACGATCGTTGCTCGCGATCGTGTTCCTCGACCGCATCGAGCCGATCCCGAGCTGCAGGTTGAGGAACGACCAGTGCTCGGGGCGCCTGGTCCAGAGCAGCGGGCCGCGCTGCACGGCGTCCGCGAGGGCCGCGTGCGTGGTCGGCGATTCCGCACGCCGGAGCTCGACCTCGCGGAGGCGCTCGGCGTCCAGCTTGGTGGTGAGCGCATCCAGTCGCTTGTCGAAGACCGCGATGGCCTTCTTGAGCTTGCGCTTGCCGCGGGTGCGCCCGGTCATGTAGTTGCCGATGAGCATCACCGGGGAGAGCAGCACGAACAGCAGGGACGTCGGCTGGCGGGTGAGCGCGAACATCGCCCCGCCGAGCAGCAGCGGCGTGATCATCGCGAGCAGCGGGAAGGGCGGGTCATCCTTCTCCGTCGGCACCTCCGGCGCCTGGAACACCTGGCCCGCGTACCGCTGCTCCACCCGCGGCGACCTGTTGAAGAAGACCGGTCCGGCTTTCGGCGCAGCAGCGGGGATGCCGGACAGCCCGGACACCGCGATGCGCACCTCGGTGTCTCCGATCAGCAGCGTCTCCGACCTCCGCACGGTGAGGCGGGTCACGATGCCGCCGTCCACCACCACGCCGTTGGCGGAGCCGAGGTCGATCACCTCGACGCCGTCGCCCACCTCGAGGCGCACGTGCCGCTTCGACACCAGCGGGTCGTTGAGCACGATGTCGCAGCTGTCGTCCCTGCCGAGGAGGGCCGTTCCCGGCCGGAGCGGGAACTCACGCCCGGTGTCGGGGCCGGTGAGGATCTGCGCCGTCGCGACCGCCGGCGCGTCGCCGAGGTCGCTCGGGGCGTAGTACACCCCGGCGTCCGCCAGGCTGACCGTCGCCCCGCTTCCGATCCAGGCCTCGCCGATCGGCGCATCCGGTGGCAGCACGAGCGTCTCCGCCTGGCCGGGGATGGCGGCGCGGAGGGTCAGCGCCCTGTCGTCGGTGACCGGCCCTTCCCCGCCGCGCGGGTCGACACGCCGGATGCTCGCGGCGACTTCCGAGATGCTGGCTGCGGCGTCTGCGGTGACGACGATGTCATCGCCGGCACCGGATGGGCGGGAGAGCGTGAGTTTGAGGCGCACGCAAAGAACGATACCTATATACATGCACGTCGCTGCATGGGGACTGCTCCCCATCGCCTCACCATGCCGCGCTCGGTAGGTTGGCTACAGCCTGAAAACGGAGGGGAACGTCATGACCGATCTGAAGCTCGACCTGGAACTGCTCGGACAGCTCAAGTCCGACCTCGAGGCCATCGTCTCCGAGTTCAAGGGCGCAGACGACTTCAGTGACGCCGTCGCGGACGCCACCGGCCACGACGGACTCTCCGGCCACGTGCGCGACTTCGCCCACAAGTGGAACGACAAGCGCAAGAAGATGACCGAGTCGGTGGAGAGCCTCTCCAAGTCCGTCGCCGGGGTCACGGACGGCTTCACCAAGGTGGACGAGGGGCTCGCCACCGCACTGGAAGACGCGGCGAAGTCGCAGGACTACCCGGCAGCGCCGGCGAAGAACTAGGAGACGCAGATGAGTGACGTCGAATACCAGCCGCTCAAGGGCGACCCGGACCTGGTGCTGTCCAAGGCCCGCCACTACGCCGAGATCGCCGACGCCATCCAGCGCTCGGTCACCACGCTGAAGAAGATCGGCGACGTCGACCAGATGGTCAGCAAGGCCATCGACGCGTTCCGCGACTCCGCCAAGGATGTCGCCGGAGACATCGACAAGGCCCACGACCGCTACCGCACGACCGCGGACGCCCTCATCACGTACTCGTCGTCCCTGCGCTCGGCCCAGGATGCGGCCACCACCGCCATCGCGCACATCGAGAGCAAGCAGGAGGCGGCAAACACCGCCAAGCACGCGGCGACCACCGCGCAGCATGCCGCGGACACCGCTGCAGACGCCGACAAGGCAACGGCATCCACGGCGGCCACCAAGTCGCAGGATGCCGCCGACGCAGCCGACGCCGACCTGCGGGCGGCGCACGCGGAGTGGCACACAGCGCTGGATGCGAAGAACTCCGCCGCCGAGACCGCCATCGCCGCCATCGTCAACGTCGTCGACAAGAACAATCACGGCCTGAAGGACTCGTTCTGGGACGACTGGGGCTCCACCGTCTTCAGCATCTTCAAGACCATCTGCAAGTGGGCGGGCGTGCTGGCGATCTTCTTCGCCTGGGTGCCCATCCTCGGCCAGATCCTGATCGTGCTCGGCGCGATCGGCGCGATCATCGACCTGGTCGAGTCCATCGTCAAGGTCATCAACGGCGACGGCTCCTGGTGGGATGTCGCGTTCGCCGCCGTCGGCTGCGTGCTCACGCTGTTCGGCGGGAAGATCTTCGCGATGGTGGCCAAGAACCTGCGCGCCACCGCCATCGTCCGCACCGGCATCACCGACAGCCGCCAGCTGGCACGTCTGCAGGGGGTCAGCAGGCACAGCACGGACTTCATGAGCGCCACCAAGGCCAACGAGGCCCTGAGCAAGCCGCTCTCCGACGCGTTCAAGTCCCCGTTCATCCGCACGGATGCGCAGAAGGCGGCGCTCACCGCGTTCCAGTCCGGCACCAAGTCCGGTCCAGAGCTCATCAAGGAAGCGGCGCGCGAGGCGTTCCCCGGCCTGAACCTCAGCATCAGCAAGGGCTTCGGCATCAACAAGGACCTGGTCGGCTTCTACAACCTGGCCAAGGCGGACCCGAGCCTGCTCACCAACGGCATGAAGTTCACCGCGGGGGCCGCGACCCTCTATCAGGTGCACAACACGGTCAAGGTGGTCACGGGCGCGGTCTCCGGCTTCACCAACAACCCGATCGGGCAGGCCATCGACACCGGTTCGTCGTTCGTTCCCGGCGACTACGACAAGATCGGCGGAGCGACGAGCAGCACGGTCGGCGTGGTCAAGGACGTCTGGAACGTCGCCAACAACGGCACGAAGTAGCGGGTAGGGTACCGGTGGGCGAAGGGGAGGCTCAGTGACGGCGAACGGAACACGGCGCGACATCGTCGACTTCAGCATCGGCACACCGGAGCGCTGGTATCCGATGCCGCTCGCGGAGGGCTCAGACCCGGACTGGCCGGCGCACCTCGCTGCATCCCTCGTCGACGACCAGGGGATGCGCGCCAAGCTCGCCGACGAACTCGCGTTCGCGCGCTCGCGCTTCCGCGAGATGCGCAACCCGGCGATGACCGCGGCGGTCTGGATCCCGTACCCGGAGATCGGCCGGGCAGGGGCGGCACTCGTCTTCTCGCTCGCCCCCATCGAGCTGGTCGGAACGCCGGACCAGTACGAGGAGGCGCTCGCTGCTCCCGTCGTCGAGCCGGATTCCGGCCAGAGCTATTTCGCCGTGCAGACCTGGCGCTCCGCCGTGGACGCCGGCGAACTGGTCGGATCTCACAACCTCATCGCCCACGCCCTCCCGGACGGCGGCGCCGAGCTGGAGGAGCGGGTCGTGGCGGTGGTCTACCCGCCGGACGCCGCACAGGTCGTGCAGTTCGTGGCGTCGGCGGAGAACCTCGGCGTGTTCACCGACATGGCCTCCGACGTGCAGGCGCTGGTCGCGACGCTCACGGTCACACTCGCGGACAGGGTGGACGCATGACGTACACCGCCCGTTCCCCGCAGGGCTCGTACTCGATCATCCTCCCCGGCACCTGGGCCGAGATCCCGCTGGTCGACGAGGAGACCATGCGCGAGCGCATCCGGACCCTGGTGCTGCAGCAGGTCGGCCGCAACGACCGCCTGGCGCGGATGAGACGGGATGCGCGCGAAGAGCTGGTGACTACGGCAGAGCGTGCGCGGGCCGCCGGCGCGACCGCGTTCTGGATGTCGCTCGAAGTCCTCCCCGGCATCCCGCTGCCCGCAGCCCTCATCGCGCGCGACCGCGCGTGGCCGGAGGAGGTCGACGCCGAGCGCCCTCTCGCCGAACGGCTCGCCGCCGCGACGCCCGGTGCGCAGCTCATCGAGCAGCGCACGGGACCGGTCGCCCGCATCCGGGAGATCGGCGAGGACGTCATCGGGGAGACGCGCGAGCCGTCCCTCTACCTCGAATACTCGGTGCCGTACCCGGCGGACGCCGGCCTGCTGACCATCAGCGTCTCCGCCCCCACCGCCCACGACCCCGAGCTGTACACGCTCTTCTTCGACGCGATCGTCGATTCCCTCACCTGGGCCGAACTGCAGACCGAGGAGGTCTCGTGACCGACGAACTGACCGAGGAGGCGCTCGCACAGCGCAGGGAGCGGGTCGCAGCATCCAACCGGGCGTTCGGGCGCGTGCTCAGCGTGGGCGGGGGCATCCTCGCCGCCATCGCGTTCGTGCTGCTGGTCGGCGGCGGCCTCGTCATGACCGCCGTTGCCGGAGGCCCTGACGACGGTTCGCTCGACGGCATCCGCGGCGTCGCCGCCGTCGCGATGGGCGCGACCCCCGGCGTGATCCTGCTGCTCGCCATGTGCGGCCTCGTCGCGGGCGAGCAGCTGCGCAGGGGTGCGATGAAGCGCAACCCGGCGCCTCCGGACACGGTGCTGCCGTCGGCGAGCATGGTCTCCCGCTTCCGCGTCCTCCCCGTCGGCTGGCACGTCTTCTGGATCGTCGTCGGCCTGCTGATCTCCGTGCTGCTCGTGCTGGTGCCGGTCGTCTCCTGGTTCACCGGCGGCTGGCCGGCGAGCGTCGGCGACGAGAACGACTTCTCGCGCTACTGGGTCATCTACGGCTCCATCGGCTTCGGCGTGACCGTCGCGGCGATCACCTCGCTCATCAAGAAGCTCTCCTACTACCGCGCGCAGGCCGCAGGAAAGGTGCAGCAGGGGGTGGATGCACCCGGGCGCCGCTTCTGGCGCTTCTTCGACTACCGCTGGCGCTTCGACCTCTGGCTCTCCGGTCTCGGCGGCGTGATCCTGGTGCTCGCGTTCACGCCGCTGTCCTCCGCCGTCGGCCCGACCTCGTCCAGCTCCGAGCTCGCAGACGCGCTGCCCTGGACCCTGTCGTTCTGCGCCCTCGGCCTCGTGCTGATCGTCGCCGGCATCGTCTGCGCGACGCAGTTCTGGCGCGCGGGCGAGGAGCTGGGCTCCGGGGAGTCCGCCGCGTAGGTCTCGACGTCTCCTTTTCACCCGCCGACTTGATATACAGAATAGTTTATCTAGACTGATATCAGGAATGCAAAGTTCCTCGCTGTTCGGGCGGGCTTCGCATTCGCCGTGGGCTCTGATGCCCGCGCAGGGTCGGTGAGTGCGGGGAGTTCTGGTCGGTATGCGGGTGGTGTTCGACGATGGTGCTGCCGACTCTCTGATCCGGGTGGTGTCGTCGGGTGCGCAACGGTTGCGGGATCAGGCTGGGGAGCGGCGTAGTAGTGCGGAGGGTGCTGCGGCGGATTTCTCTGGCGTGTTAGGGCGGTTGTTCGAGCAGGCGTGCGGGGCGGAGTCCGAGGACCGGATCCGGTTGGCGGTCGTGCTGGAGGAGTTGGCGGCTGGGCTGGCGGAGGCGAAGGTTCTGGCGCAGCGGGAGAAGGACCGGTTGACTGCGGTCGCGCAGTGGCGGGTGCGTGAGGATCAGCGGGTCAGGGACCGGGCGGCGGATCCCACCGGGCTTGTACATGCGGACAGTGCGCTGACCGATCCGGAGCCGTCTGCTGTGGCGGTGGCGCCGCCGACGGTGTCTGCGGCGTTCGCGTCCAGGGAGCGCCGCCGGACCGCGGACGGGTCGGCGAAGGGGAAGACGTCGGCGGATCCGGTGGCGTTGCGGGGGTTCGTGACCCGGTCGCGGGCGTTGAACGCGGTGTTGGAGTCGGAGGTGGCGGCGGTCAGGAACGCGTGGGCCGGGTTCGCTGCTGGATGTTCGTGGGTGCGGGTGGGCACGGTGACGTTCACGGGCGGGTTCGAGCGGATGCTGGCGGAGAACCACGCGGACGCGACCTGGATCGAGCGGGTCGCCGCCCAATTCGAGAAAGCCGGCGGTGGCACGCTGTCGCACACGGTGTTGAACAAGGCGGCCCGGTCAACGGTCCTGGACGTGGCGAAGGGGACGGCGTTCCAGAACTTCCTCAACGGGAACCTGTCCCCGGCCGAGGCGGCCGCGTACTGGAACTCCCTTGGCCTCGACGTCGACGAGATCCGGTTGCTGCCGCCGGAGACGCTGCTTCGCCTGTCAAGTCTGCCGGGGCTGCCGGCGGCAGCGCAGGATGCGGCGTCGCGCGAGTTCCTGAAGTACGCGCTGAAGCACCCGGAGGACGCGTACCGCATGATGGGCTTCGCCAACCCATGGAAGTATCCGCTGTACGGTTCCCCGTTCCGGACCAGCGAGGACCTCGACATTCAGCAGTTCACCGACCAGTTGCACGCGATCGACAACGCACTCAAGAAGGCGGACAAGGACGCGACTCAGCTTCCCGGAAACCCTGTCGTGCAGCTCATTGGGCTCGGTTCGCACGACGGTGCGCTGGTCGCGGCGATCTCGTTCGGGGACCTCGAGACCGCTTCCCATGTCGGGGTGAATGTGTCAGGGATGTACTCCGGCGTCGGCGACATGGAGAACGGGAATGAAGCAGCCGCCCAGCTGTACCGGAGTGCCCACGGCAAGAATAAGTCGGAGTCGTTTGCGGTGGTGAATTGGATCGGGTATCGGTCACCAACCGTGAACGACGTGCACGGCATGGACCGAGCAGAGTCCGGCGGGGAACAGTTGGCGGACTTCCTCAACGGCATACACGCCAGCCGACACCAAAGCGGAGTTCCGATCGAGCAGTTCAACGTGTACGCACACTCCTACGGATCAACCGTCGCCGTCGAAGCACTCAAACACCTCGACTTCGACATCGACGTTCTCGCCACATACGGTTCCGCAGGGGTGAAGAACGGCACCACCACCGACCAGCTACACGCCAAAGATGTCCTGGCCACCCACGCGGACGGGGACCCCATCGCCAAGCTCGGGCAGAGAGGCGGCAAGAAGCTCGACCCCCGCAACATCCCGGGCGTGAAGGAATTCAGCGCCGAGGACTCCGTCAGCGCGGATGGGGGAAAATTGAAGCGGACCACCATGCACGACATGTACCGAGAAGACGACGACCACTCGCCGTGGAATCTGTGGGCAGGCACCGTCGGCTACCTCTCACCAGACGCGACCGCGCACGACTACCTGGCCAGGATGCTCGCGAACGGGGCGAAATGACACGCGGCCGCGGACACGCTTCGACCCGTTCGCGATGGATAGCGGGTCTCGTGATGACAGTGTTGGCAATGAGCGTCAGCGGGTGCGCGGAAGTGGGAGCAATGATGACATCGACGGTGCAGGACGCGGCAGGAATGACCCGGGGCGAGGTCGAGCAGCTCACCCCGGAGCAACGGTTCGACCTCTACCGGGAGCGGTACGAGCGGGTGAAGGAGTTGATGACCGAGGCGCAGGAGCAGGTCAGTTCAGAATCATGGGACTGGCTCAGTGGTGGGGTGGGCGGACCGGCGCCGGGTTCGTACGCATACGATCCGCTGGCCGGTTCCACCGGACAGAACACGTATTGCTTCGACATGACGCGGTCGATCAACCCACCCGGCGCCACCGGGGAGCGGGCCGATGCCGAACCGGTCTACGACTACTTCGAATCGAAAGGATGGGCGGCAGAGCTCATCTGGATCGAGGACGAGCTCAGTCCGGGTTCCGGTCGTTACGACGTCCGCGCCATCACCGACGACGGCTACCGCCTGATCTACGAAGTGCAGGAAAACGGCCAATACAACATGAGCGTCATCAGCCAGCGGTTCTGGGGCGACCGGGATGAACTCTCCAGCGACATCACCTATCGCATCCCCAAAGGCCAGTTCTTCCCACCGGACGAGACCTCCGTCCCCGGCGTGTACATCCCGTTCCCGAAGTGGAGCGACCCGAAACTCTGGGGCCCCGACGTCGAAGAAGACTGATGCGGGCGGCGCGCCACCCGCATGGGGAGTGCTCCCCATTCCACTCCACCAGCATCCACGGATAGTTTGATATCACTGGTCGGCCGAGGGGTTGGCCTCTCGGACAACACGAAGGGAACGACATCATGGCAAACATGAACGTCACGTACGGCGAGATGACCGATGCCGCCAACCGCCTCATCTCGGGCAAGGACGACATCACCGCCAAGCTCCACGAACTGCAGAACCTGGTCAACGGACTCGTCAACGGCGGCTTCGTCACCGACCAGGCCTCCGGCGCATTCCACACCTCGTACGAGCAGTTCACCAAGGGCACGACCGACGCGGTGAACGGTCTCGACGGGATGTCGCAGTTCCTCACCAAGGCCGCTGACGCTCTGCAGAACGTCGACAGCGAGCTCGCCAAGGGCATCGGCGGCTGAGTCTCTCCGCCTCCACCGCGAAGCGCGGGCATCCACGATGGATGCCCGCGCTTCGCCGTATACTCCCAGCGGGGAGATCACGGGCTGCAGACGCGCCGCGCGCACCCGCATCCATTTGACCGGGCGCTGCCCGCGAGCTAAGATTTATCGGGTGTGCGCTCTGTCGCGCGCTCGTCTGGTGCCCAGGAATGGCCACCGCGAGTGGGCAGGCACGTACTCATCCGATGGGCAGGACAACCGCACGGGAGTCCAGCCCCCACGGCATATCGATGACGAACACTTCTGAACGTCGATCGGTCCCCCTGAGAAAAGACACGCCCAGCAGGGCGTGCCCTGGCTCGGGGAAGCAACACCTGTCACCGTGCAGTCCATATAAGGAGAAGTTCAGTGCCAACCATTCAGCAGTTGGTTCGGAAGGGCCGCAGCCCCAAGGTCACAAAGACCAAGGCGCCCGCCCTGAAGGCCAACCCCCAGCAGCGCGGCGTGTGCACCCGCGTCTACACCACCACCCCGAAGAAGCCGAACTCGGCTCTCCGCAAGGTGGCTCGCGTCAAGCTTTCCAACGGGACAGAGGTCACGGCCTACATCCCCGGTGAGGGCCACAACCTGCAGGAGCACTCGATGGTGCTCGTCCGCGGCGGTCGTGTGAAGGACCTCCCCGGTGTTCGCTACAAGATCGTCCGTGGCGCGCTGGACACCCAGGCCGTCAAGAACCGCAAGCAGGCTCGCAGCCGGTACGGCGCGAAGATGGAGAAGAAGTAATGCCTCGCAAGGGTCCAGCTCCCAAGCGCCCCGTCGTCGCAGACCCGGTCTACGGCGCACCGATCGTCAGCCAGCTCGTCAACAAGATCCTGCTCGACGGCAAGAAGGGCCTCGCAGAGCGCATCGTGTATGACGCGCTCGAAGGCGTCGCCTCCAAGTCCGGTCAGGATGCCGTCGTCACGCTCAAGAAGGCACTCGACAACGTCCGCCCGACCCTCGAGGTCCGCAGCCGCCGCGTCGGTGGCTCGACCTACCAGGTCCCCGTCGAGGTCAAGCCGCACCGCGCGAACACGCTCGCGCTGCGCTGGCTCACCAGCTACGCCAAGGGTCGTCGCGAGAAGACCATGACCGAGCGCCTCACCAACGAGATCCTCGACGCGTCGAACGGCCTCGGCGCCGCTGTCAAGCGTCGCGAGGACACGCACAAGATGGCCGAGTCGAACAAGGCCTTCGCGCACTACCGCTGGTAAATCCGGCTCGCTGGTAATCCCGGTTCGGGCATTACCACGCCGGTCCGGGTGTTGTACTCCACGGAGTGCCCCACCCGGGCCGGCACCCCTTCACCTTTCTACTTTTCGGAGGAACCCTGTGGCACAGGACGTGCTCACCGACCTGAACAAGGTCCGCAACATCGGCATCATGGCCCACATCGATGCCGGCAAGACCACTACGACCGAGCGCATCCTGTTCTACACGGGCGTCAACCACAAGATCGGCGAGACCCACGACGGCGCTTCGACGACCGACTGGATGGAGCAGGAGAAGGAGCGCGGCATCACCATCACGTCCGCGGCCGTCACCTGTTTCTGGAACAAGAACCAGATCAACATCATCGACACCCCGGGTCACGTGGACTTCACCGTCGAGGTGGAGCGTTCGCTCCGCGTCCTCGACGGCGCTGTCGCCGTCTTCGACGGCAAGGAGGGCGTCGAGCCCCAGTCCGAGACCGTCTGGCGTCAGGCCGACAAGTACAACGTCCCGCGCATCTGCTTCGTCAACAAGATGGACAAGCTCGGCGCCGACTTCTACTACACGGTCGACACCATCGTCAGCCGCCTCGGCGCCAAGCCGCTGGTGCTGCAGCTCCCGATCGGTTCCGAGTCCGCCTTCGAGGGCGTCGTCGACCTCATCGAGATGCGTGCGCTGACCTGGCGCGGTGACGCAAAGGGTGACGTCCAGATGGGCGCCAAGTACGCCATCGAGGAGATCCCGGCCGACCTGGTCGACAAGGCAAACGAGTACCGTCAGACGCTGCTCGAGACCGTCGCGGAGAGCGACGACGCACTGCTCGAGAAGTTCTTCGGCGGTGAGGAGCTCACGGTCGCAGAGATCAAGGGCGCCATCCGCAAGATGACGATCAACAGCGAGCTCTACCCGGTGCTCTGCGGTTCCGCGTTCAAGAACCGCGGCGTGCAGCCGATGCTCGACGCTGTGATCGACTTCCTTCCGTCGCCGATCGACGTTCCGGCCATCGAGGCTCACGACCCGCGCGACGAGGAGAAGGTCATCCTTCGCCACGCCGACGCGTCCGAGCCGTTCTCGGCCTTGGCCTTCAAAGTCGCCGTCCACCCGTTCTTCGGTCGTCTGACCTACGTGCGCGTGTACTCCGGCCGTGTCGACAGCGGTGCAGGCATCGTCAACTCGACCAAGGGCAAGAAGGAGCGCATCGGGAAGATCTTCCAGATGCACGCCAACAAGGAGAACCCGGTCGACTTCCTGACCGCTGGCAACATCTACGCCGTGATCGGCCTCAAGGACACCACCACCGGTGACACCCTGTGCGACCCGGACAACCAGGTCGTCCTCGAGTCGATGACGTTCCCCGAGCCCGTCATCGAGGTCGCGATCGAGCCGAAGACCAAGGCCGACCAGGAGAAGCTGGGCACCGCGATCCAGAAGCTCGCCGAGGAAGACCCGACGTTCCGCACCGAGCAGAACCAGGAGACCGGTCAGACGGTCATCAAGGGTATGGGTGAGCTTCACCTGGACATCCTGGTCGACCGCATGAAGCGCGAGTTCAACGTCGAGGCCAACGTCGGCAAGCCCCAGGTGGCCTACCGCGAGACCATCCGTCGCGCGGTCGAGAAGTACGACTACACCCACAAGAAGCAGACCGGTGGTTCTGGCCAGTTCGCCAAGATCCAGATCACGATCGAGCCGATGGATGTCACGCCGGAGACGAGCTACGAGTTCGTCAACGCTGTGACGGGTGGCCGCGTCCCGCGCGAGTACATCCCCTCGGTCGACCACGGTATCCAGGACGCGATGCAGGTGGGTGTTCTCGCCGGCTTCCCGACCGTGGGTGTCAAGGCCACCCTCGTGGATGGCGCTTCGCACGACGTCGACTCCTCGGAGATGGCGTTCAAGATCGCCGGCTCGATGGCCTACAAGGAGGCCGCGCGCAAGGCGAACCCCGTGCTCCTCGAACCGCTCATGGCGGTCGAGGTTCGCACGCCGGAAGAGTACATGGGCGATGTGATCGGTGACCTCAACTCACGACGTGGTCAGATCCAGTCGATGGAGGACGCGAGCGGGGTCAAGGTGATCCGCGCGAACGTTCCGCTGTCGGAGATGTTCGGGTACATCGGCGACCTGCGGTCGAAGACCTCGGGCCGTGCGGTCTACTCGATGACCTTCGACAGCTACGCGGAGGTTCCCAAGGCTGTTGCCGACGAGATCGTCCAGAAGAACAAGGGCGAGTGACTCCGGTCACCCTCCTTTCGCAGTATCCCGTAACATAGATAAACAATCCCGTAGAGTTGCCGGCCGGAAACCATCGGCCGGGGCTTCTACACGAGAGTCCTGAGGAGGACCCAGTGGCTAAGGCCAAGTTCGAGCGGACTAAGCCGCACGTCAACATCGGAACCATCGGTCACGTCGACCACGGAAAGACGACGCTCACTGCGGCGATCTCGAAGGTGCTTGCTGACAAGTACCCGTCGGCGACCAACGTTCAGCGCGACTTCGCGTCGATCGACTCGGCTCCGGAAGAGCGTCAGCGCGGTATCACGATCAACATCTCGCACGTCGAGTACGAGACCCCGAAGCGCCACTACGCGCACGTTGACGCCCCTGGGCACGCCGACTACATCAAGAACATGATCACCGGTGCCGCTCAGATGGACGGCGCGATCCTCGTGGTCGCCGCTACCGACGGCCCGATGGCGCAGACCCGTGAGCACGTGCTGCTCGCGAAGCAGGTCGGTGTTCCGTACCTGCTCGTCGCGCTCAACAAGTCCGACATGGTCGACGACGAGGAGATCCTGGAGCTCGTCGAGCTCGAGGTTCGCGAGCTTCTGTCGAGCCAGGACTTCGATGGCGACAACGCCCCCGTCGTTCGCGTCTCGGGCCTCAAGGCTCTCGAGGGCGACGAGAAGTGGGTCGAGTCGATCGTCGAGCTCATGGACGCCGTCGACAACTCCATCCCCGACCCGGTGCGCGACAAGGACAAGCCGTTCCTGATGCCGATCGAGGACGTCTTCACGATCACCGGTCGTGGAACCGTCGTCACCGGCCGCGCCGAGCGTGGAACCCTCGCCATCAACTCCGAGGTCGAGATCGTCGGCATCCGCCCGACGCAGAAGACCACGGTCACTGGTATCGAGATGTTCCACAAGCAGCTCGACGAGGCATGGGCCGGCGAGAACTGTGGTCTGCTCCTCCGTGGAACCAAGCGTGAGGACGTCGAGCGCGGTCAGGTCGTCGTGAAGCCGGGTTCGGTTACGCCGCACACCAACTTCGAGGGCACCGCGTACATCCTGTCCAAGGATGAGGGTGGGCGTCACAACCCGTTCTACGCGAACTACCGTCCGCAGTTCTACTTCCGCACCACCGACGTCACCGGCGTCATCACGCTGCCCGAGGGCACCGAGATGGTCATGCCCGGCGACACCACCGACATGACGGTCGAGCTGATCCAGCCGATCGCTATGGAGGAGGGCCTCGGCTTCGCCATCCGTGAGGGTGGCCGCACCGTGGGCGCTGGTACGGTCACGAAGATCATCAAGTAGTCTTCTCCGACTGCTCGGAAAGGGGCTGGACCGAAAGGTCCGGCCCCTTTTTACATCCCCCCATCGGGTCCTGGACGTTTGCTCCAGGGGGTTTACCTCCCGCTGGGCGAAGCGCAGAATGAGGACACCGTTTCAACCGGACGGTTCCGTCGATGAAGGGAGAGCGTATGGATATCCATGACCTCGCAAACCAGGCCAACCCGCAGACAGGCATTCGGACGGAAAGTTCGGGAGTCGCGTAAGCGGTCCCATTGGCATTAGCACGGGGTGACGGCGCGAGGCGTCACCCGAGCGGGGCTCCGGCGTTCAGCCGGGCCCCGCTCTTCGTGTCCGGCGTTCTCCACACCCCCACGTTCTCCACCGATCCATCCGACCGGCCCCACCAGACGACCACCCGGCCGATGCTGGATGCATGACCACTCCAGCCCTCTCCCACCAGCTTCTCGCCGTCGTCGATCCAGCGGACGCCTCGCGCCACGCATCCCGAGGTCGCGCCCGCGTGCGCGACGACTATCTCGCGCGCTTGCGCACCCTCGCCGCCGTGCGTCCGGTGGCTCCCGTGTTCAGCCACTGGTCGGCCGCCGTCGTCCACGGGCTCCCCATGCTCGGCCCTCCTCCGGCCACCATCCACATCCTGGGTCGCAGCGGGGTCGACGAGCGCGCGTGGCGCGGCATCGTGGAGCACAGGGCGCGCGCCGGGGACGCCACCGTGGTGCGTCGCGGACTGGCCGCGACCTCGGTGGCGGCGACGGTCGCAGACCTGGCGGCGCGTGGCTCCTTCGTCGGCGGGGTGGTTGCTGCCGACCACGCAGTCTCGGCCGGCGCGTTCGGGGAACGGACGCCGCTGGCGACCAGGGAGGCTCTCGTAACGGCGGCGGCGCACCTGCGCGATCCGGTTGAGCGAACGCGCGCGCTAAAGGCCGCGGCCTTCTGCGACGGCAGGGCGGAGAGTCCGATCGAGTCGGTGAGCAGGGCCGTCATGGACATCCTTGGTCTTCCCCCGCCGGAGCTGCAGCACGAGGTCGACCTGCCGGGGATCACCGCCCGCGTCGACTTCGCGTGGCCGCGGCTCGGCGTCATCGGAGAGGCAGACGGGGACGTGAAGATCGCCGACCCGCGGATGCTGGCCGGTCGCTCACCGATGCAGGTGCTGCGCAGCCAGCTCGCGCGCCAGCGGGCCATCGAGAAGGAGACGGGGATGCGCGTGGTCCGCTGGGGCTGGGACACCGCCCGTCGTGCAGACCGTCTCGGACCGCTGCTGGCGCGTCACGGGGTGCTGCCGATAAGGTCCTGAGCCATGGGCTACTTCGTGCTCGTGATCGCGCAGACCGTGGTGCTTCCGGTCGTCTCCGGTTCGATCGAGCTGGCGCTGGGCGGGGGAGACCCCGTGCTGGTCTTCGGCAAGTGGTGGGTGTTCTGGGGAGTCGGCACGCGGCTGCTCGTTGCCGGCGTCGCGCAGGTCTCCGGACGGGGGCCGACCACGGTGATCCTGGGCGCTGCCACGCCGACCGTGCAGGAGAAGCAGCTCACGCGCGAACTCGGCACGGCCAACCTCGGCATGGGGATGGCCGGCCTGCTGGCAGTCGTTCCCGGGTGGGCCCTCCCCGCGGGGATCGCGGGCGGCGTCTTCCTCCTGATCGCCGGGCTCATGCACCTGCCGAAGAGGGGCAAGAACGCGCAGGAGACGCTCGCGACGTGGACGGATCTGCTGGTCGGGATCGTCGTCGTCGTGCTCGCCGTCGACGTGATCGTCCGGGCCTTCTCGGGCTGAGAGCTCGCGCGAAGCGGCGTGCGACGCGCCCGCGACACGCCCGGGTTGCAGCTTGGGCCGGAGTCTGGCAAACTTGTCTAGTTCAACATTTCGGAACGAGTGCGCTCATGTGCGCTCCGAACGGATCACTGCCAGGCAGTGCATAGCCCACCGAGACGCCGCCAGGCGGCATTCGGAAGATGGTTAGGCCGCGGGTAGAAGAGCAAAGCTTAATCGACAACCTCGAAGACAAGGGTTCACCCATGTCCGCGGGCGGTCGATGAGTTGACAGAAGAATAGTGGCGTTCCCCAACAAGCGTTCGTCGCATCCGCGTCCAATGCGAGTCAGGTTCTCTCGGGAGCCGGTCTCGTACGACGCCATAACAAGAGAGTGAGTCAGACATGGCGGGACAGAAGATCCGCATCCGGCTTAAGTCGTATGACCACGAGGTCATCGACACCTCGGCGCGCAAGATCGTCGACACGGTTACCCGTGCAGGCGCTACCGTCGTCGGCCCGGTGCCCCTTCCCACCGAGAAGAACGTGGTGTGTGTCATCCGTTCTCCCCACAAGTACAAGGACAGCCGTGAGCACTTCGAGATGCGCACGCACAAGCGGCTGATCGACATCATCGACCCGACGCCGAAGGCCGTCGACTCGCTCATGCGTCTCGACCTGCCCGCCGACGTCAACATCGAGATCAAGCTCTAAGGGGGAGTGCCATGTCGAACATCGAAACCAAGACCTCCCGTGGCCTCCTCGGCAAGAAGCTCGGAATGACCCAGGTCTGGGATGAGAACAACAAGCTCATCCCCGTGACCGTCATCGAGATCACGCCGAACGTCGTCACCCAGGTCCGCACCCCCGAGGTCGACGGCTACAACGCCGTCCAGATCGCCTACGGCCAGATCGACCCGCGCAAGGTCAACAAGCCGTCGGCAGGTCACTTCGACAAGGCCGGCGTCACGCCGCGCCGTCACCTCACCGAGGTCCGCACCGCAGACGCCGCCGAGTACTCGGCCGGCCAGGAGCTCACCGTCGACGCCACGTTCGAGGCCGGCCAGCTGGTCGACGTCGTCGGAACGTCCAAGGGTAAGGGCTTCGCCGGTGTGATGAAGCGTCACAACTTCAAGGGTGTCTCCGCCTCGCACGGTGCGCACCGCAACCACCGCAAGCCGGGTTCCATCGGCGCCTCCTCGACCCCGAGCCGTGTCTTCAAGGGCATGCGCATGGCCGGTCGCATGGGTGGCGAGCGTGTGACCGTTCTGAACCTCAAGGTTCAGGCCGTCGACGCAGAGAAGGGCCTCCTGCTGGTCAAGGGCGCCGTTCCCGGCGCTCGCGGCCGCATCGTTTTCGTCCGCAACGCAGTGAAGGGGGCCTAGTCGCATGGCTACCTCGATTGACGTTCTCGATGTCAAGGGCAAGAAGGCAGGCTCTGTCGAGCTTCCCGCCGAGCTCTTCGACGTCCAGACCAACATTCCGCTGATCCACCAGGTCGTCGTCGCGCAGCTCGCTGCGGCGCGTCAGGGAACTCACAAGACCAAGCGTCGTGGTGAGGTCTCCGGTGCAGGTCGCAAGCCGTTCAAGCAGAAGGGAACCGGTCGCGCTCGTCAGGGCTCGATCCGCGCCCCTCAGATGACCGGTGGTGGCATCGTCCACGGACCGGTGCCCCGCAGCTATGCGCAGCGCACCCCCAAGAAGATGATCGCCGCTGCTCTGCTCGGTGCTCTCTCCGACCGCGCCCGCGGAAGCCGCCTGCACGCCGTCGAGTCGCTCGCCCTCGGTGAGACCCCGTCGACCAAGGCCGTCGCAGAGTACCTCGCCACTGTCGCCACCTCGAAGCACGTCCTCATCGTGCTCGAGCGCGACGACGCGGTGAGCCTCAAGAGCGTCCGCAACCTGCCCACCGTCCACACGCTGACCTTCGACCAGCTGAACGCGTACGACGTGCTCGTCAGTGACGACATCGTCTTCACGAAGGGTGCGCTCGAAGGCTTCATCGCCTCGAAGTCCAACAAGGAAGAGGTGAACGCGTAATGGCCGTCAACAAGGACCCGCGCGACATCATCATCGCCCCGGTCGTCTCTGAGAAGAGCTACGGCCTGATCGACGAGGGCAAGTACACGTTCGTCGTCGACCCGCGTTCGAACAAGACCGAGATCAAGCTCGCCATCGAGAGCATCTTCAAGGTCCAGGTCGCCTCGATCAACACCCTGAACCGTCAGGGCAAGACGCGTCGCACCAAGTTCGGCACCGGCAAGCGCAAGGACACCAAGCGTGCCATCGTCACGCTCAAGTCCGGTTCCATCGACATCTTCACGGCAGTTGGCTAAGGCCGGGATCTAGAGGAAAACAGACAATGGCTATTCGTAAGTACAAGCCCACGACCCCCGGTCGTCGCGGTTCGAGCGTTGCCGACTTCGCTGAGATCACCCGGTCGACGCCCGAGAAGTCGCTGCTCCGTCCGCTGTCGAAGACCGGTGGCCGCAACAACCAGGGCCGCATCACGACCCGTCACATCGGTGGTGGCCACAAGCGCCAGTACCGCGTGATCGACTTCCGTCGCAACGACAAGGACGGCGTCAACGCGAAGGTCGCTCACATCGAGTACGACCCCAACCGCACCGCACGTATCGCGCTGCTCCACTTCGTGGACGGCACCAAGCGCTACATCCTGGCCCCGAACAAGCTGTCGCAGGGCGACATCGTCGAGTCGGGTGCAGGCGCGGACATCAAGCCGGGCAACAACCTGCCGCTTCGCAACATCCCCACCGGTACCGTGATCCACGCGATCGAGCTCAAGCCGGGCGGTGGCGCAAAGCTCGCCCGTTCGGCCGGCGCTTCCGTGCGTCTCGTCGCCAAGGACGGCCCGTACGCGCAGCTCCGTCTGCCGTCGGGTGAGATCCGCAACGTGGATGCACGCTGCCGCGCGACGATCGGCGAGGTCGGCAACGCCGAGCAGTCGAACATCAACTGGGGCAAGGCAGGCCGCATGCGCTGGAAGGGCGTCCGCCCGACCGTCCGTGGTGTTGCCATGAACCCGATCGACCACCCGCACGGTGGTGGTGAGGGCAAGACCTCCGGTGGTCGTCACCCGGTCAGCCCGTGGGGTCAGAAGGAAGGCCGCACCCGCCACCCGAACAAGGAAAGCGACAAGCTCATCGTGCGTCGTCGTACTGTCGGCAAGAAGCGTAAGTAGGAGTAGAAGATGCCACGCAGTCTCAAAAAGGGCCCCTTCGTCGACGACCACCTGCTTCGCAAGGTTGTCGCCGCGAACGAGGCCAACAGCAAGAACGTGATCAAGACCTGGTCGCGCCGCTCGATGATCGTCCCGGCCATGCTGGGTCACACCATCGCGGTGCACGACGGTCGCAAGCACATCCCGGTGTTCGTCACCGAGACCATGGTTGGGCACAAGCTCGGTGAGTTTGCTCCCACCCGCACCTTCCGTGGACACGTGAAGGACGACAAGAAGGGTCGTCGCCGCTAACGCGGTGACGTAAGGAGGAGAGAAATGGTGGAGTCGATCGCACGCGTGCGACACATCCGCGTGACCCCCCAGAAGGCTCGTCGCGTCGTCAACCTGATTCGCGGCAAGCAGGCACAGGAGGCCCTGGCCATCCTGAAGTTCGCCCCGCAGGGTGCGAGCGAGCCGGTGTACAAGCTCGTCGCCTCGGCGATCGCCAATGCGCGAGTCAAGGCCGACCAGTCGAACACTTATC
This sequence comes from Leifsonia araucanica, assembly GCF_051161895.1. Lineage (NCBI taxonomy): Bacteria > Bacillati > Actinomycetota > Actinomycetes > Micrococcales > Microbacteriaceae > Leifsonia > Leifsonia araucanica. The sequence continues at coordinate 1,893,416 of NZ_JBMBTW010000002.1, read as the reverse complement.
TGGACGAGCAGGACCTGTACGTGAGCAGCGCATTCGTTGACGAGGGCACGACCCTCAAGCGCTTCCAGCCGCGTGCACAGGGCCGGGCCTTCCGCATCAACAAGCGCACCAGCCACATCACGATCGTCCTCGCGACGCCGGATGAGGCCGCAGCTGCCAAGGCTACGAAGAAGGCGAGCAAGTAATGGGTCAGAAAGTCAATCCATACGGCTTCCGTCTGGGCATCACCACCGACCACGTGTCGCGGTGGTTCTCGGACAGCACCAAGCCGGGTCAGCGGTACAGTGACTACCTCGCCGAGGACGTCAAGATCCGTCGTCTGCTGCAGACGTCGCTCGACCGCGCGGGTGTTTCCCGCATCGAGATCGAGCGCACCCGTGACCGTGTCCGCGTCGACATCCACACCGCCCGCCCGGGCATCGTGATCGGTCGTCGTGGCGCAGAGGCAGAGCGCATCCGCGCCGACCTCGAGAAGCTCACGGGCAAGCAGATCCAGCTGAACATCCTCGAGGTCAAGAACCCCGAGGCCGACGCTCAGCTCGTCGCTCAGGGCATCGCGGAGCAGCTCTCCGCACGTGTGGCGTTCCGCCGCGCGATGCGCAAGGGCCTGCAGGGCGCCCAGCGCGCAGGCGCCAAGGGTGTCCGCATCCAGGTGTCCGGCCGTCTCGGCGGCGCTGAGATGAGCCGCTCGGAGTTCTACCGCGAGGGCCGTGTGCCGCTGCACACGCTCCGCGCCAACATCGACTACGGCTTCTACGAGGCCAAGACCACTTTCGGTCGCATCGGTGTCAAGGTGTGGATCTACAAGGGCGACATCACGAACAAGGAGCTTGCTCGCGAGCAGGCCAACCAGAAGCCGTCGCGCGAGCGCAACGACCGTGACCGTCCGCGTCGCGGCGGTGGCCGGGGCAACGCCCCTGCAGCCGAGAGCGCGCCGGCCGCAGCAGGAGTTGAGGCATAACCATGTTGATCCCACGTAGAGTCAAGCACCGCAAGCAGCACCACCCCGGCCGTTCCGGCCAGGCCACTGGTGGCACGAAGGTCTCCTTCGGCGAGTTCGGCATCCAGGCCCTGACCCCCGCGTACGTGACGAACCGTCAGATCGAGTCCGCTCGTATCGCGATGACCCGTCACATCAAGCGTGGTGGCAAGGTGTGGATCAACATCTACCCCGACCGTCCGCTCACGAAGAAGCCGGCCGAAACCCGCATGGGTTCCGGTAAGGGTTCCCCCGAGTGGTGGGTCGCCAACGTCAAGCCGGGTCGAGTCCTCTTCGAGGTCTCTGGTGTCAGCGAGGAACTCGCTCGCGAGGCCATGACCCGTGCAATTCACAAGCTGCCCCTCAAGGCACGCATCATCAAGCGCGAGGAGGGCGACGCGTAATGGCGATCGGATCCAAGGAGCTCGCATCCGCAGAGCTCGACACTTTCGAAGACGAGCGTCTCGTCGACGAGCTGAAGAAGGCCAAGGAAGAGCTGTTCAACCTGCGCTTCCAGTCGGCCACCGGCCAGCTCGAGAGCCACGGCCGCCTGCGCGCCGTGAAGCGCGACATCGCTCGTATCTACACGGTCATCCGTGAGCGCGAGCTCGGCATCAGGGCCACCCCGGCCCCCGCCGAGGTCGCCGACGCGAAGGCTGAGAAGAAGACCAAGGCGAAGAAGGCCGCCCCCGCGGCCGCCGACGCCGAGACTGAGACTGAGGAGGCCAAGTAATGGCTGAGACCACCAAGGCTGCGGCCGCGGAGTCGGCGGCCGACGAGGCCCTCGTCCGCGGGTACCGCAAGGCCCGTCGCGGTTACGTCGTCAGCGACAAGATGGACAAGACCATCGTCGTCGAGGTCGAAGACCGCGTGAAGCACCCCCTGTACGGCAAGGTCATCCGCCGCACCTCCAAGGTGAAGGCGCACGATGAGAGCAACAGCGCCGGCATCGGCGACCTCGTTCTCATCAACGAAACCCGTCCGCTGAGCGCCTCCAAGCGGTGGCGCCTGGTTGAGATTCTGGAGAAGGCCAAGTGATTCAGCAGGAATCCCGAGTCAAGGTCGCCGATAACACGGGCGCCAAGGAGCTCCTCACGATTCGCGTGCTCGGCGGCTCCGGCCGTCGTTACGCCGGCCTGGGCGACACGATCGTCGCCACGGTCAAGGACGCGATCCCCGGCGGCAACGTCAAGAAGGGCGACGTCGTCAAGGCTGTCATCGTGCGCGTGGTGAAGAACACCCGCCGCCCGGACGGCTCATACATCAAGTTCGATGAGAACGCCGCAGTGATCTTGAAGAACGACGGGGACCCCCGCGGTACCCGCATCTTCGGACCGGTCGGTCGCGAACTCCGCGACAAGAAGTTCATGAAGATCATCTCGCTGGCCCCGGAGGTGCTGTAACACATGGCGAACATCAAGAAGGGCGACCTGGTCCAGGTCATCTCCGGTGCGTCGCAGGCGCGCGGAGGCGACAAGGGCAAGCAGGGTCGCGTCATCGAGGTTCTCGTCGAGAAGAACCGCGTGATCGTCGAGGGCGTCAACTTCGTCACCAAGCACGTCCGCGTCGGACAGACGCAGCGTGGCACGAAGACCGGCGGCATCGAGACGCACGAGGCTCCGATCCACGTCTCCAACGTGGCGCTCGTCGACCCCGAGACCAAGAAGCCGACCCGCGTCGGTTTCCGCAACGAGACTGTCACGAAGGACGGCGTCACCAAGACGGTCCGCGTTCGTTACGCCAAGAAGTCAGGTAAGGACCTGTAATGACCGACACTGCAACCGCTGCTGGCAAAATCCAGCCGCGTCTCAAGCAGAAGTACAAGAACGAGATCGCAGCGCAGCTGTCCAAGGACCTCGGCTTCACCAACCCGCACCAGGTGCCGGGTCTCGTGAAGATCGTCGTCAACATGGGCGTCGGCGAGGCTGCTCGTGACGGCAAGGTCATGGATGGTGCGGTCGCAGACCTCACCAAGATCACCGGTCAGAAGCCGCAGGTCACCAAGGCCCGCAAGTCCATCGCGCAGTTCAAGCTGCGCGAGGGTCAGCCGATCGGCGCGCACGTCACGCTGCGCGGCGACCGCATGTGGGAGTTCCTCGACCGCCTGCTGTCTCTTGCACTTCCCCGTATCCGCGACTTCCGCGGTCTGTCGGACAAGCAGTTCGACGGAACGGGCAACTACACCTTCGGTCTCACGGAGCAGGCGATGTTCCACGAGATCGACCAGGACCGCATCGACCGCGTCCGCGGAATGGACATCACTGTGGTGACCACCGCGAAGAACGACGAAGAGGGCCGCGCGCTGCTCAAGCAGCTCGGCTTCCCCTTCCGTTCCAACGAGGCCGCGAACTAGTCCTCACCCTGTCGGGCCGGCCGATCCGGCCGGCCCGCTTCCACCACAGGTCGTCAGTCGTGTAACGGCTGAACGAAACCTGGTGAACAAAGGAAACACCGAAATGACAATGACAGATCCGGTCGCAGACATGCTGACCAGACTGCGCAACGCGAACTCGGCGCACCACGACACCGTGTCGATGCCGCACTCGAAGCTCAAGGCGCACATCGCCGACATCCTCAAGTCCGAGGGTTACATCGCGAGCTGGGAGGTCAGCGACGCACGCGTCGGCCAGACCCTCACGCTCGGTCTGAAGTTCGGACCGAACCGCGAGCGTTCCATCGCCGGCATCAAGCGCGTCTCCAAGCCCGGACTCCGCGTCTACGCGAAGTCCACCGAGATCCCCAAGGTTCTCGGCGGCCTCGGCGTCGCCATCCTGTCCACCTCCTCCGGTCTGCTCACCGACCGTCAGGCTGAGAAGAAGGGCGTGGGTGGGGAAGTCCTCGCCTACGTGTGGTAGTTCGTCATGTCGCGTATTGGAAGACTGCCCATCAGCATCCCTGCCGGGGTTGATGTGAAGATCGACGGCCAGGCCGTCACCGTCAAGGGCCCGAAGGGCGAGCTCAGCCTCGTCGTCGCCAGCCCGATCGAGGTCAAGCTGGAAGAGGGCCAGGTGCTCGTCACCCGTCCCGACGACGAGCGCGCATCGCGTTCGCTGCACGGCCTGACCCGCACCCTGATCAACAACCAGATCATCGGCGTCACCGAGGGTTACTCCAAGGGACTCGAGATCGTCGGCACCGGTTACCGTGTCGCGCAGAAGGGCGCGGGCGTCGAGTTCGCTCTCGGCTTCTCGCACCCGGTCAACGTCGAGCCGCCCGCGGGTATCACGTTCACGGTCGAGGGCAACAACAAGCTCACGGTCAGTGGTATCGACAAGCAGGCCGTCGGTGAGGTCGCCGCCAACATCCGTAAGATCCGCAAGCCCGAGCCCTACAAGGGCAAGGGTGTGCGCTACGCCGGCGAGGTTGTCCGCCGCAAGGCCGGAAAGGCTGGTAAGTAACCATGGCTCTCGGAACCAGAGGAAAGAGCAAGTCCGCAGCACGCGGCCGCCGTCACACCCGGCTCCGCAAGAAGGTCGAGGGCACCGCGGTCCGTCCGCGTCTGGTCGTCAACCGCTCGGCACGTCACGTCTTCGTCCAGATCGTCGACGACAGCAAGGGTCACACCCTCGCGTCTGCTTCGACCATGGAGGCGGACCTCCGCAGCTTCGACGGTGACAAGACCGCCAAGGCACGCAAGGTCGGCGAGCTCGTCGCCGAGCGCGCCAAGAGCGCTGGCGTCGACGCCGTCGTATTCGACCGTGGAGGCAGCAAGTACGCAGGTCGCGTCGCAGCTGTCGCCGAAGGAGCTCGAGAGGGTGGATTGAACCTGTGAGCGACGAACAGAACAACAAGGAGCAGACCGTGGCCTCTGAGCAGACGACCGACGCCCAGGCGCCGGTTGAGACTGCGGCATCGACCACCAACACCCAGAGCGAGCCCCGTGAGGCCCGCCGTGGTGGTCGCGAGCGCAACCCCAACCGTGATCGCGGCAGCCGCGACCAGGACAAGAGCCAGTTCCTCGAGCGCGTTGTGACCATCAACCGCGTCTCGAAGGTCGTCAAGGGTGGACGTCGCTTCAGCTTCACCGCCCTCGTCGTCGTCGGAGACGGCAACGGTCTGGTCGGTGTCGGCTACGGCAAGGCCCGCGAGGTCCCGCTGGCGATCTCGAAGGGCGTCGAGGAGGCGAAGAAGAACTTCTTCCGCGTCCCGCGCGTCGGCAACACCATCCCGCACCCCGTCCAGGGTGAGGCTGCAGCCGGTGTGGTGCTCCTGCGCCCCGCCGCGGCAGGTACCGGTGTTATCGCCGGTGGCCCGGTCCGCGCCGTCCTCGAGTGCGCCGGTATCCACGACGTCCTGAGCAAGTCGCTCGGTTCGTCCAACACGATCAACATCGTGCACGCGACCGTCGAGGCGCTGCAGCAGCTCGAGGAACCTCGCGCCGTTGCCGCTCGCCGTGGACTCGACTACGACCAGGTGGCTCCGGCTCGCCTGCTGCGTGCCGAGGCCCAGGCGGCAGAGGCCGCCGCGACCGCGAAGGCAGGTGCCTGATGGCTGCGCGTCTGAAGATCACGCAGATCAAGTCCAAAGTAAGTGAGAAGCAGTACCAGCGCGACACCCTTCGCAGCCTGGGACTCAAGCGCATCGGTGACGTCGTCGTTCGCGAGGACAACTCGCAGAACCGCGGGTACGTCAAGACCGTCGCTCACCTTGTCAAGGTCGAGGAGATTGACTAATGGCTGACGAAAAGGAAGCAACCACCAAGGCTGCCGCCAAGCCGGCCGCCGAGAAGAAGGCAGCTGCTGCCAAGGCTCCGGCCAAGGCCGCTGCTGAGAAGGCTCCGGCCAAGAAGGCTCCGGCGAAGGCCGCTGCCGACAAGCCGGCCGCCGAGAAGAAGGCGCCTGCTGCGAAGGCTCCGGCCGCCAAGGCTCCTGCCAAGGCTGCCGCAGCGTCGAAGGACGAGACCGTCGCCAAGGCTGACAAGCCCGCCGCGAAGGCCCCGGCCAAGAAGGCAGCGCCCTCGGAGACCCGCGAGCACGTGCTCAAGGTTCACCACCTCCGTCCAGCAGCAGGTGCCAAGAAGGACCGCACCCGCGTCGGACGCGGTGAGGGCTCGAAGGGTAAGACGGCCGGCCGTGGTACCAAGGGTACGAAGGCTCGCTACTCGGTCCGCCCCGGATTCCAGGGTGGCCAGCTGCCGTTCCACATGCGTGCTCCGAAGCTTCGCGGCTTCAAGAACCCGTTCCGCGTCGAGTACCAGGTCGTGAACCTGGAGAAGCTCGCCGAGCTCTACCCGTCGGGTGGTGACGTCACCGTCACCGATCTCGTCGCCAAGGGCGCCGTTCGCAAGAACGAGAAGGTCAAGGTTCTCGGCAACGGGGACATTGCGGTTAAGCTGAACGTTGCGGTCGACAAGGTCTCCGGCTCTGCGGAGCAGAAGATCGTCGCCGCGGGTGGCTCGGTCAAGTAGCCACACCGTAAAGCTGTACAGTCGGGTGACCGGTATTTCTCCGGTCACCCGGCTGACTCCTTACAGGAAAGCAGGACGCACTTTTGTTTAGCGCCGTTGCGCGGATCTTCCGCACACCAGATCTTCGCCGGAAGATCGCCTTCACCTTGGGCGTCATCGCCCTGTTCCGCCTTGGCTCGTTCATCCCGGCGCCGTTCGTTGACTTCGGCAATGTGCAGACCTGTCTCAACGCCAACCAGGACACTTCTGGTCTCTACTCGCTCGTCAACCTGTTCTCGGGTGGCGCGCTCCTCAAACTCTCGATCTTCGCGCTCGGCATCATGCCGTACATCACCGCGTCGATCATCGTGCAGCTGTTGCGCGTGGTCATTCCGCGCTTCGAGACCCTCTACAAGGAGGGCCAGGCCGGTCAGGCCAAGCTCACGCAGTACACGCGTTACCTCACGATCGCGCTCGGCGTCCTCCAGTCGACCACGCTGATCACCGTCGCCCGCAGCGGCGCACTCTTCGGCACCACCGCCGTCTCGCAGTGCACCCAGCTCATCACGGACGACTCCTGGTACGCCATCATGCTCATGGTCATCACCATGACCGCCGGCACCGGCCTCATCATGTGGATGGGCGAGCTCGTCACCGAGCGCGGCATCGGCAACGGCATGTCCCTCCTCATCTTCACCTCGATCGCGGCTCAGTTCCCGAGCTCGCTCTGGGCCATCGCCCAGTCGCAGAGCATCGAGACGCTGCTGCTGGTGATCGCGATCGGCTTGCTGATCGTCATGGCGGTCGTCTTCGTCGAACAGTCGCAGCGGCGCATCCCTGTGCAGTACGCCAAGCGAATGGTGGGCAGGCGGACCTACGGCGGTAACAACACGTACATCCCGATCAAGGTCAACATGGCCGGCGTCGTGCCCGTGATCTTCGCGTCGTCGCTGCTCTACCTGCCGGCGCTGATCGCGCAGTTCAACCAGCCGGCAGCGGGCAAGGCTCCCGCGCCCTGGGTGACCTGGATCACGAACTACCTCACCAAGGGCGACCACCCGCTCTACATGCTGCTCTACTTCCTGCTGATCGTCGGCTTCACCTACTTCTACGTGGCCATCACGTTCAACCCGGAAGAAGTCGCCGACAACATGAAGAAGTACGGCGGCTTCATCCCCGGCATCCGTGCCGGCCGTCCGACCGCCGAATACCTCGACTACGTGCTCACCCGCGTCACCCTCCCCGGTTCGATCTATCTGGGTCTCGTCGCGCTGATACCGCTTGTCGCATTCGCGGTCATCGGAGCCAGTCAGAACTTCATGTTCGGCGGCACGTCCATCCTGATCATCGTCGGTGTCGGATTGGAGACGGTCAAGCAGATCGACTCCCAGCTCCAGCAGCGGCACTACGAAGGGCTTCTGCGTTGACCCGTATGCTGATCGTCGGACCTCCCGGAGCGGGCAAGGGCACTCAGGCCTCTCGCATCACCACCGCGTACGGGATCCCGGACATCTCCACGGGCGACATCTTCAGGGCCAACATCAAGAACGAGACGCCGCTCGGCCTGCAGGTCAAGGCGATCGTCGACGCGGGCGACTACGTCCCGGACAGCCTCACCAACGAGCTCGTCACCAACCGCATCGCGGAGGACGACGCCAAGAACGGCTTCCTGCTCGACGGATACCCGCGCACGCTCGACCAGGTGGCATACCTGGATGAGCTGCTCGAGAAGAACGGGCAGAAGCTCGACGCGGTCATCCAGCTGGTCGCAGACCAGGACGAGATCGTCGCCCGCCTCTCGAAGCGTGCGCAGGAGCAGGGTCGTGCAGACGACTCCGAGGAGGCCATCCGGCACCGCCAGGAGGTCTACGTGCGCGAGACCTCTCCGCTGATCGACGTGTACCGCTCGCGCGGGCTCCTCGTCGAGGTCGACGGGCTCGGCGACATGGACGAGGTGGCAGCACGCATCAAGTCGGCGCTCGCGAGCAAGGGCATCCTGCCCGTCGCGGAGCGCGACGAGTCGGTGGCATAGGCTCCGTTGGTCTTCAAGCGTTCGATCTACAAGTCGCCGGCGCAGCTCAGGCTGATGGTGGCGCCCGGTCTCGCGACCGCCGCATCGCTCGACGCCGTCCGGGATGCGCTGGTCGCCGGCGTCACAACGCTGCAGCTCGACGAGCTCGCTGAGCAGGCGATCATCGCCGCAGGCGGAAAGCCGAACTTCAAGCTCGAGCACGGCTACCACCACACCATCTGCTCGTCGGTGAACGACGAGGTCGTTCACGGCATCCCCGGTTCGCGCATCGTGCAGCCGGGGGACATCGTCTCCATCGACAGCGGTGCGATCCTCGACGGCTGGAACGGCGACTCGGCGCGCAGCTTCGTGCTGCCGGACCCGGCCAGGTCGGAGCTGGTCGCCGAGCGCCAGAAGCTCTCCGACGTGACAGAGCAGTCGCTCTGGCACGGCATCGCCAGGCTCGCGACGGCGAAGCACCTCAACGAGGTGGGCGAGGCCGTGGAGGACCACATCCTCTCGCAGGGCGAGTACGGCATCCTGACCGACTACATCGGACACGGGATCGGCCGCAGGATGCACGAGGAGCCCCCGGTCTTCAACTACCGCGTTCGCGCGAAGGGTCCGGAGGTGAAGCCGGGCCTGGTCGTCGCGATCGAGCCGATGGTGGTGCTCGGCGACCCGGAGACCTACGTGAAGGACGACGGCTGGACCGTCGCCACCGAGGACGGCTCGGCGGCAGCGCACTGGGAGCACAGCGTCGCCGTGCACAAGGACGGCATCTGGGTGCTGACCGCTGCCGACGGGGGAGTGGCCGGTCTCGCACCGTTCGGCATCACCCCGACTCCGATCGCGTGACCGGGCAGGGAATCCCGCCCCGACCGGGCTGTTCGCGGTCAGCGTGCGCAGATCATACACAAGGATTGGCAAAACGCCAGACAATCCCATAAGATTGATCCTTGGTGTCTTAGGCGCGTTTCAGCGTGCCGTCACCACAATCAACGCACGACCAGCAAACCACGACTTTTAGCGACAGTGAGGCTATGGCCAAAAAAGACGGCGTCATCGAGATCGAAGGATCCGTAGTCGAAGCTCTTCCCAACGCGATGTTCCGCGTTGAGTTGACCAACGGCCACAAGGTCCTTGCCCACATCTCCGGCAAAATGCGCCAGCACTACATCCGCATCCTCCCCGAGGACCGCGTGATCGTGGAGCTGAGCCCATACGACCTGACCCGCGGCCGGATCGTCTACCGCTACAAGTAAAGGTCTGCTGTAAGTAACGGCCTCGCCACCGGGTAGCCCCTGGCGAGGTACGAGGACAGCGAACAAAGGTAAAGAAATATGAAGGTCAAGCCCTCCGTCAAGAAGATCTGCGACAAGTGCAAGGTCATCCGTCGTAACGGCCGGGTCATGGTCATCTGCGAGAACCCGCGCCACAAGCAGCGCCAGGGTTAATCGCGGTTCCGGCCGGTGGGATGCATTTCCCGCCGGCCACCCATAACTCAATATCGAAATCTGGCAGTCCCAGATCCCGAATCGCGTGAGCGAGGAGGGGGACACCCCTGGTTGGAGGCCGGGGCACCGAGACTGCTGCAGACCTCCACTCACTCACAGGAGAAGCCACAATGGCACGTCTAGCAGGCGTTGACATCCCGCGCGAGAAGCGCGTGGAAGTCGCACTCACTTACATCTACGGCGTCGGCCGCACGCGGGCTCTGAAGACCCTCGCCGACACCGCGATCGACGGCAACATCCGCGTCAAGGATCTGTCCGACGACCAGCTCGTCGCCCTCCGCGACTACATCGAAGGCAACTTCAAGGTCGAGGGTGACCTCCGCCGCGAGGTCGCGGCCGACATCCGGCGCAAGGTCGAGATCGGCAGCTACGAGGGTATCCGTCACCGCAAGGGCCTCCCGGTCCGCGGTCAGCGCACCAAGACCAACGCTCGCACCCGCAAGGGCCCGAAGCGCACCGTGGCCGGCAAGAAGAAGGCTCGCTAGGCCTTAGCCAGCAGCCTCGCCCATAGGATTCAGGAGAAATCATGGCAGCACCCAAGTCGGCCGTTCGCAAGCCGCGCAAGAAAGAGAAGAAGAACATCGCCGTGGGCCAGGCCCACATCAAGTCGACGTTCAACAACACCATCGTTTCGATCACCGACACCACCGGTGCGGTCATCAGCTGGGCATCGTCCGGCGGCGTCGGCTTCAAGGGTTCGCGTAAGTCGACCCCGTTCGCCGCTCAGCTCGCCGCCGAGTCTGCTGCGCGTCAGGCGCAGGAGCACGGCATGAAGAAGGTCGACGTCTTCGTCAAGGGACCGGGCTCCGGTCGCGAGACCGCGATCCGTTCGCTCCAGGCCGCAGGCCTCGAGGTCGGCTCGATCAACGATGTCACCCCGCAGGCGCACAACGGTTGCCGCCCGCCGAAGCGTCGTCGCGTCTAAGCAGTAGTAGTTCTCTCAGTATCCATTTTCGCGCAGGCGGGGATCGGTGGCGGTTGGCCGTCATCGATCCCGGCGCGCAAATCGCAAGTGTCATATAGCGGACACTTAGCCGAAAGGAATCAACAGTGCTCATTGCACAGCGTCCTACGCTCGCCGAAGAGAACATTTCCGAGTTCCGCTCGCGGTTCGTGATCGAGCCCCTCGAGCCCGGTTTCGGTTACACCCTCGGCAACTCGCTTCGCCGCACCCTGCTGTCCTCGATCCCCGGCGCGGCTGTCACCAGCATCCGCATCGACGGCGTGCTGCACGAGTTCAGCACGGTCCCGGGTGTCAAGGAAGACGTCACCGAGATCATCCTGAACATCAAGGGACTCGTCGTCTCCAGCGAGCACGACGAGCCGATCACGGCGTACCTCCGCAAGACCGGCTCCGGTCAGGTGACCGCCGCCGACATCTCGGCTCCGGCCGGTGTGGAGATCCACAACCCCGAGCTCGTCATCGCGACCCTCAACGACAAGGCGAAGTTCGAGGTCGAGCTGACCATCGAGCGTGGCCGCGGCTACGTGTCGGCGACCCAGAACCGCAACGAGTACAGCGAGGCCGGTCAGATCCCGATCGACTCGATCTACTCCCCGGTCCTCAAGGTCACCTACCGTGTCGAGGCGACGCGTGCCGGTGAGCGCACCGACTTCGACCGCCTCGTGGTCGACGTCGAGACCAAGCCCGCGATCAGCCCCCGCGACGCCATCGCTTCGGCCGGCCGCACGCTGACCGAGCTGTTCGGTCTGGCCCGCGAGCTCAACACCGCGGCAGAGGGCATCGAGATCGGCCCCGCGCCGGTCGACGCCGTCCTCAGCTCCGAGCTGTCGATGCCGATCGAGGACCTCGACCTGTCGGTCCGGTCGTACAACTGCCTCAAGCGTGAGGGCATCAACACCGTCAGCGAGCTCGTCTCGCTCTCGGAGACGCAGCTGATGAACATCCGCAACTTCGGTCAGAAGTCGGTGGATGAGGTCAAGGACAAGCTGACCGAGATGGGCCTTTCGCTCAAGGACTCGGTCCCCGGCTTCGACGGCGCCCACTTCTACAGCGGCTACGAAGAAGACGAGACCACCATCTGAGGCTTGTCTTCCGACGACGCCACCTGATACATCGACACTGTCGATTTTTACAACTGGAGATAACCGATCATGCCTAAGCCCACCAAGGGCCCCCGCCTCGGAGGCGGCCCCGCGCACGAGCGCCTGATGCTCGCCAACCTGGCCGCTGCGCTCTTCACCCACAAGAGCATCAAGACCACGGAGACCAAGGCGAAGCGCCTGCGTCCGATCGCCGAGCGCCTCATCACGTTCGCGAAGCGCGGCGACCTGCACGCCCGCCGTCGCGTGCTGGCCACCATCCACGACAAGGGTGTGGTGCACGAGCTGTTCACCGAGATCGCTCCGCTCGTCGCCGAGCGCGAGGGTGGATACACCCGCATCACGAAGCTGGGCTTCCGCAAGGGCGACAACGCCTCGATGGTGCAGATCGAGCTCGTGCTCGAGCCTGTCACCCCGAAGGTGAAGTCGACCAAGTCGAGCACCACCGCCGCCCCGAAGGCTGCCCCGGCAGCAGAAGAGGCGCCGGTCGAGGCAGCTTCCACCGAGACCGAGGCCGCTGAGGCCGAGGTCGTCGAGGAGACCACCGCCGACGCGGAGGTCACCCCGGAGGAGACCACCGCAGAGGCCGAGGCCGAGAAGGCCTGACCTCACGGTTCACGAAGGCCCCGCATCCACTGGATGCGGGGCCTTCGTCGTTGCTGGACCCGTCGCTAGGGTGGAGGCATGGCCGACCTCGACGACCTCCTGCCCGTGACCGAGCGCGTGACCGCGCCTGCGACGCACGCCCCCACGCATCCACTGGTCGCGCTGTGGCGTCCTGCCACGCAGGCGGATGTCGACGCCGTCACCGAGGCGCAGCGGGCGATGGATGCGGTGGACCACCCCGAGTGGCTGCACACCCGTGAGGAGGTGCAGGAGCTGTTCGACTACTCGTTCGTCGACCTCGCGGAGGACACCGTGCTCGGGTTCGACGGGGACGGCAGGCTCGTGGCGGTCGGGGTGACCACGATGCCCCCGCTGCAGGAATCGCTCGTGCGCGTGTTCCTGGAGGGCGGCGTGCATCCCGAGGTGCGAGGCAGGGGCATCGGGCGCGAACTGCTGGCGTGGTCGCGCGCGCGTGCCGAGCAGAAGCTGGCGGCGTCGACCAAGCGTCTTCCCGCCTGGATCATGGCGTACGCCGACGAGCGCGCGGAGGACGCCGTGCGGCTGTTCCACCACGACGGGTTCGAGACCGCGCGCTACTTCTTCGAGCTGGAGCGCGACCTCGCGGAGCCGATCCCCGTGGTCGAGCCGGCGGACGGCATCCGGATCGTGCCGTTCAGCGACGAGCTGTCCGCCGGGGCGCTGGCCGCGCGCAACGACTCGTTCCGCGACCACTGGGCGAGCCAGCCGATGAGCGAGGAGCAGTGGGACGCGTGGATCGGCGGCACGTTCCGGCCGGACATCTCGTTCCTCGCGCTGTCCGGCGACCGGGTCGTCGGCTTCGCGCTCAACCAGGTGAACGAGGGCGACTGGGAGACCCAGGGCTTCACCGGCGCGTACATCGGGATGGTCGGGACCATCCGCGACGCGCGCGGCAAGCGGATCGCTCCCGCCCTCCTCGGCCGGACGATGGAGGCGTGCGCGGCGCTCGGCTGGCAGACGGTGACGCTGTCCGTGGACGCGGAGAACCCGTCCGGCGCCCTCGGCCTCTACACCGGGATGGGGTTCGAGCGTACGAAGGCCGAGGTCAGCCTGGTGCGCACGTACTGAGCCCGCTGCGTCACTGCGGGCGCGGGCCCGCCGTGTCCCACGGGTTGGCGACGCGAACGGGCGAGTTACGCGCCAGCTGGAGCAATGCATCCCGGAGCGCGACGGCGTAGACGAGGCCGCCGCGGTGGCCGGGGTGGATCTGGTCGTCGGCCAGCAGGTCGAGGTGGCCGGCGATGACCTCTCGCCAGGGCGCGACGGCGACCTGCTTCGGGTGGGCAGCGGCGAAACCGGCGATGGTGCTGTTGACGCCCTCCGTCCAGGATCGCGGCGCCTGCACGGTGACCAGCACGAGCTTCCTGCTCGGCCCGATGGCGTCGAGGAGGTCGCCGAGGGTGTCGGCGCTGATCGAGCCGTTCGTCCCGAGCCCCACCAGCACGACGGGCCGCAGCTCGCCCGCCTCCGCGGCCGAGCGCACGAGTGCGGGCGCCGCGCTCAGCTGCCGGGAGACGACGGCGTCGATCCGGATGCCCGGGAACCGTTCCTGCAGTGCGGGAGCGGACGCGAGCATCACCGAGTCGCCGAACGCCGAGATGTCCGTGCCGGTGGCGACCGGCTGCGGGTCTGGCGGGATGCGCAGGTGCTGCCGGTCGTGCGGGACGGAGGCTCCTCCGCGCTGCTGGCCGGCGGCCGGTCCGCCGAGCGAGGCCGAGCCGCGCTCGATGAAGCGCTGGGCGCCCGTCGCCGCGGGCGCGACGACCATCGCCGCGACCGTCGCCACGGAGAGCACGGCGGCGACCGCGACCACAGAGACGCCGCCGGCACGTGCAGCCCGGGATGCGCGCATCCTGCGCCTGCCCGCGGCGAGCACTCCGCGCATCCCGTGCCGGCGGATGGGCTGCTCGACCCAGCGGTAGGACAAGAAGGCGGCGGCCGATGCGATGGCGAGCGCTCCGACGCCGACGATCGGGGCCATCACCGGGTCGTGCTCGTCGGGGACGATGGCGCAGACGAGCACGAACACCGGCCAGTGCCAGAGGTACAGTCCGTACGATCGCGCGCCGACCGCCTGGAGCGGTCGGGCGTCGAGGATGCGGCCGAGCCGCGCGCCGGGGACGACGGCTGCCCAGATCGCGATGGCGCTGAAAACGCTGACCAGCACGAGGCCGCCGCGGTAGGTGAACGCGGCGTCGTCGGGCAGCAGCACGCAGGCCGCGACCAGAGCGGCCAGCGAGAGGACCCCGAGCGGTGGCAGCCACCTCCGGACGAAGGTCTGCATCGCCGTCTCGCCGGCGTCGAGGTCGAGCGGGCGGGAGCGCGCGATCAGGATGGCGAGGGCGGCGCCGATGGCCAGCCCGAAGCTGTGCGTGTCCGAACCGAAGTAGACGCGGGTCGGGTCGCCGTCCGGCGGGTACAGCGCGAACATCGCCACGGCCGATGCGACCGCCACCGCGGATACGACCGCGAGCCTCGCCCACCACGGGCGCAGCAGTGCGACGGCGAGGATGACGAGCGGCCAGACGAGGTAGAACTGCTCCTCGACCGCCAGCGACCAGAGGTTGCGGTACAGCTCGGGGGCATCCTGGGCGAAGTAGCTGCTGTCGGCCCCGATCGACAGCCAATTGGCGCTGAACGTCGCCGCCCCGAGGATCTGCCGCGGCAACCCGACGAGCACATCCCCTCCCACAGCCAGCGCGGCAGCGGAGCAGACGAGGACGAGCACCACGATCGCCGGCACGAGCCGTCGCGCACGCCGCACCCAGAAGCCGCGCAGGTCGATGCGGCCCGTGCCCGAGCGCTCGCGCATCAGCAGGCTGGTGATCAGGAAGCCGCTCACCACGAAGAAGATGTCGACACCGATGAACCCGCCGGGCAGGATGCCGGGGAACAGGTGGTAGACGAGCACGGCGGCGACCGCGAACGCGCGCAGGCCGTCCAGTCCCGCGTAGCGGCGCCGCGCGGTCCTGCCCGCGAACGGCGGGTGTCCGGAGGGACGCACGGTGACGGTGGGGCGGACCGTGAGCCGGGGCTGGTGGCCGGGATGCGGGGGGAGAGTGCGGGTGGGGGAGGTGCTGGGGGATGGGGAAGTCTGTGGAGTCATAGCGGGTCGGGGGATCGCGAAGGGACCACGATAGCAACGGCTCCTGACAGTCATTGCCGCTTCCGTAGAATCGACGTGTGGAAGACCAGTCGACGACCCGATTCCGCCTCGACATCGCGTACCAGGGCACCGATTTCAACGGCTGGGGACGGCAGCCGGGGCTGCGGACGGTGCAGGGAGAGATCGAGGCGGCGTTCGCGACGATCTTCCGGAGGCACGGCGACGCCCCGACGCTCACCGTCGCCGGGCGCACGGACGCCGGCGTGCACGCGACCGGTCAGGTCGCCCACGTCGACCTGACGGATGCGCAGGTCGCGAGCCTGCAGCGCCGCAGGGGCACGCACCAGCAGTTCCCGCTCGGCGAGGCACTGCGGAGACGCGTCAACGGCGTGCTCGGCCCCGTCGCCGACGTCATTCTGACCGGGGCGACCGTCGCGCCGGAGGGCTTCGACGCGCGCTTCTCGGCGATCTGGCGCCGCTACGAGTACCGCGTCGCCGATGCCGTCGCCCTCCACGACCCGCTGCAGCGGCACCGCACGGCGTGGGTCTCCGCGCAGCTCGACGTCGAGGCGATGGATGCGGCCGCGCTCGGCCTGCTCGGACTCCACGACTTCGCCAGCTACTGCAAACCCCGAGACGGGGCGACGACCATCCGGACGCTGCAGAGCTTCGGCTGGACGAAGGACGACGACGGCGTGCTGGTCGCCGAGGTGAAAGCCGACGCGTTCTGCCACAGCATGGTGCGCGCCCTGGTCGGAGCGTGCGTCGCGGTCGGCGAGGGCAGGCTGGCTGCGGAGGAGCTGATCGCGCTGCGCGACGACCGGCAGCGCACCAACGCCTTCAAGGTGATGCCGGCGCGGGGCCTGACACTGAAGCAGGTCGGCTACCCGGACGACGTGGGGCTCGCGCTCCGCGCGCTGCAGACCAGGGCGATGCGGACGCTGTAGGCCCGGAGCCTGCATCCCCGGCGCTGTCGTCCCGGCTCAGCGCACCAGCCCGTTCTCGTACGCGAACGCGACCAGCTGCACCCGCGACGCGAGGCCGAGCTTGGCGAGAATGCTCCGCATGTGGCTCTTGACGGTGGCCTCGCTGATGAACGCGGTCTGTCCCACTTCCGCATTGCTCAGGCCGCGGGCGGCGAGCAGGAAGACCTCCCTCTCCCGCACGGACAGGTCGGCGATCGCATCCGGGGCGGGTGGCCGCCGATGGGCGCCGAACAGCTCGGCGGCGTCCTTCGGCGCGATCACCGCGTGACCTGCGGCGACGGTCCGGATCGCGGCGAGGACGAACTCGGGGGTCGTGTCCTTCATGATGAAACCGGATGCTCCGGCGCGCAGGGCGCGGGCGACGGCCTCGTCGCGCTGGAACGTGGTGAGCACGATGATCTTCGGAGCGTCGTCCGCCGTCGGCCCCGACAGGATGCGCTCTGTCGCGGCGATGCCGTCGAGCAGCGGCATCCGCACATCCATCAGCACCACCTCCGGTCGTTCGCGCTCGACGAGGTCGACGGCGGCCATCCCGTCGTGCGCCGACCCGGCGAACTCCAGGTCGGCCTGCGACTCGATCAGCATGGCGAGGCCGGAGCAGAACAGCACCTGGTCGTCGACCACCGCCACCCGGATGGCGCTCACGACGCCTGCTCCAGGGGAGCGGTGGGGATGAACGCTGCGACCACATAGCCGCCGGGCACCTCGTCGTCCTCTCCCGCCGTGAGCCAGCCGCCGGCGAGCCTGGCGCGCTCGTGCATCCCGTACAGTCCGCGAGACGTGGTGGTCTGCTGCGGACGTTCGGTCGCCGTGCCGCTGGAGGAGACGGCGATGGAGAGCCCCTGACCGCGCCAGTCCAGCGAGATGCGCGCAGACGGCTCCGCTCCCGCGTGCTTGAGCGCGTTCGTGAGGCTCTCCTGCACGATGCGGTAGACGGCGAGCTCCTGGGTGCCGGTGAGGTGCTCCCTTTCTCCGAACTCCTCGAGCTGCACGTCGAGCCCCGCTGTGCGCATCCGGTCGACCAGTTCGTCGATGTCGTCGACGGTCGGCGTCGAGTGCCCGACGGGGTCGGCGACGAGGGTCTGGATGAGCATCCGCACCTCGGTCAGCGACGTGCGCGCCGACGCGGCGATGTTCTCCAGCGACTCGGCGACCGCCTCCGGGCGCGCAGGGGCGACGAAGCGCGCGCCGTCGGCCTGGGCGATGATCACCGAGAGGGAGTGCGCCATGATGTCGTGCACATCCTGGGCGATGCGATCGCGCTCCTGCGACACCAGCAGGTCGACCTCCGCGCTGTGCAGCTCGTCCGTCGTCTTGGCGAGGAGCGCGTCGCTGTGCAGCTTCTGCTGCCACGCGCGGCCGAAGAAACCGAGGAGCCACGCGCCGACGGCGAGCAGGATCGCGACGGCGAACAGGATCACCCGGTTGACCACGATCGTGCCGACGTTGCCGTTCGTGTCTCCGAACGGGCCGTACCAGTCGAGCCGTGGCCCGGAGATGAGCAGCCCGGCGACCGCGACGGCGAGCCCGAGCGCGAACGCGAACGACAGCGGGCGCCACCGATCCTGGATGCTCGCGCTCACGCCAACGATCACCACCAGGTAGCCGAACGAGATCGGCCAGTCGGTGGACGAGAAGGCGCCGGCGGGGACGAGCAGTTGGCCGATCACCACCGCGGTGCAGACCGCCATCGCGACCATCGGCCAGATCCGCGCCACGGCGATGGCGAACGCGACGCCGAGCAGCGCCGCCCACCAGGGGAGGGCGCTGCGCAGGAATCCGGGAAGGATCTGATGCCGCCCGACCTCGGCGAAGGCCCAGAACAGGAAGAAGGCGACGGCGACCACGGGCTCGATGTACCGCTGAGCGTGGGGGAGGAGCTTGACCATGCCGATCACGCTAGAGTGCCGGGACCGTCGCCGCACGGTTTCTGCCCCGAATTCAGCCCTGGGGCTGAGCCCGTCCCGCCCGCGGTTTGACCGGCATCCCGCCTGTCGCGTACTATTGATCTTTGGTGTCCGCGCCTCTGCGGTGCGACACGCGAACGTGAGCCCTCCGAAGGGCAGGTTCCCTCCTCATCAGGAGCGGAACAGCCAGGGAGTGGGATTCACGAACACCTCCGTTCGATACAGAAAGCAGCCACTACTGTGACGCGCACTTACACCCCGAAGGCAGACGAGATCCAGCGCGACTGGGTCATCATCGACGCGACTGACGTCGTGCTCGGCCGTCTCGCCAGCCACACCGCAGCTCTCCTCCGTGGAAAGCACAAGGCGACCTTCGCCCCGCACATGGACTCCGGCGACTTCGTCATCATCGTCAACGCAGACAAGGTCGCCCTCACCGGCGCCAAGGCTGCGCAGAAGAAGGCGTACCGCCACTCCGGTTACCCGGGCGGCCTCACCGCCGTGACGTACGCCGAGCTCCTCGAGAAGAACCCGATCCGCGCTGTGGAGAAGGCCGTCCGCGGAATGCTCCCCAAGAACTCGATCGGCCGCGCCCAGCTCCGCAAGCTGAAGGTCTACACGGGCAGCGAGCACCCGCACGCCGCCCAGCAGCCGAAGCCGTACACCCTCGGCCAGGTCGCTCAGTAAGCGACCGACAGACCTTTCAGACTCAGAGATAAAGGATTATCACCATCGTGGCGAAGATCGCAGACAGCATCGAGTCGGCCCAGGCCGACAACGTCGAGTCCTACTCGACCGAGACCCCGGCCTCCGAGGCCCCCCAGACGCAGCGCCCCGTCCTCACCGTTCCCGGTGCGGCCGTCGGCCGTCGCAAGCAGGCCATCGCCCGCGCGCGCCTCGTCCCGGGCTCCGGCACCATCACGGTCAACGGCCGTGAGTTCGCCGA
Organism: Leifsonia araucanica; assembly: GCF_051161895.1. Classification (NCBI taxonomy): domain Bacteria; kingdom Bacillati; phylum Actinomycetota; class Actinomycetes; order Micrococcales; family Microbacteriaceae; genus Leifsonia; species Leifsonia araucanica. The sequence continues at coordinate 1,873,869 of NZ_JBMBTW010000002.1, read as the reverse complement.
CTACTTCCCGAACAAGCTGCACCAGCAGCTGATCACCGACCCGTTCAAGGTCCTCGACCTCATCGGCGGCTACGACGTCGTCGCACGCATCACCGGCGGTGGCCCTTCCGGCCAGGCCGGCGCGCTGCGTCTCGCGATCGCTCGTGCCCTCAACGAGATCGACCGCGACAACAACCGTCCCACCCTGAAGAAGGCCGGCTTCCTCACTCGTGACGCTCGCGTCATCGAGCGCAAGAAGGCCGGTCTCAAGAAGGCCCGCAAGGCGTCGCAGTTCTCCAAGCGCTAAGCGTCGAGAGCGCTTAGGCTTCGGTTCATGCCACGCCTCTTCGGTACCGACGGAGTCCGCGGACTCGCAAACGGTAGTCTCACCGCCGACCTCGCGCTCGGCCTTGCTCAGGCAGCTGCTGCTGTCCTGACGCAAGGCCGCAGCGCGGAGGCGCGGCGTGCCGCGGGCAAGCGCCCGACGGCGATCGTCGCCCGTGACCCCCGCGTCTCGGGCGAGTTCATCTCTGCGGCCGTGTCCGCCGGGCTCGCCAGCTCCGGTGTCGACGTGTACGACGCCGGGGTCATCCCGACGCCTGCCGCGGCGTTCCTGATCGCGGACTTCGACGCCGACTTCGGCGTCATGGTGTCCGCGTCCCACAACCCTGCGCCGGACAACGGCATCAAGATCTTCGCCCGCGGAGGCACCAAGCTCCCGGATGTGGTCGAGAACCGCATCGAGGAGCACCTCTCCCTCGAGAAGCTGGCCCCGACCGGTGCCGGCGTCGGGCGCATCCGCCGGTTCGCAGACGCCGAGGACCGCTATGTCCTCCACCTGCTCGGCAGCCTCCCGCACCGCCTCGACGGCATCCACGTCGTGCTCGACTGCGCCCACGGCGCGGCGGCCGGCGTCTCGCCCGAGGTGTTCACGGACGCGGGAGCCCGCGTCACCGTCATCGGCGATTCGCCGGACGGCATGAACATCAACGACGGTGTCGGTTCGACCCACCTCGACAACCTGGCTGCGGCGGTCCTCGCGGCCGGCGCCGACGTCGGCATCGCGCACGACGGTGACGCAGACCGGTGCCTCGCGATCGACGCGAACGGCAAGGTCGTCGACGGCGACCAGATCATGGCGATCCTCGCCCTCGGCATGAAGGAGCGCGGCAAGCTGCGCGACAACACGCTCGTGGCGACGGTGATGAGCAACCTCGGGCTCAAGCTCGCGATGCGCGACAACGGCATCCGGATGGTCGAGACGGCGGTCGGCGACCGGTACGTGCTCGAAGAGATGAACCAGAACGACTACTCGCTCGGCGGCGAGCAGTCCGGGCACGTCATCATGCGCGAGTTCGCCACGACCGGCGACGGCATCCTGACCGGGCTGCACCTGCTCAGCGAGATGGCGCGTCAGCGCAAGTCGCTGGCCGAGCTCGCCCAGGTCATGACGGTGTACCCGCAGGTGATGGTGAACGTGAAGAACGTCGACCACCACGCCGTGCACACCGACGACGGCCTCAAGGCGGCCGTGCAGACCGCGGAGGCGGCCCTCGGGGACACCGGACGGGTGCTGCTGCGTCCGTCGGGCACCGAGCCACTCGTGCGTGTCATGGTCGAGGCGGCGGACATCCACACGGCGGAACGTCTGGCGGAGGAACTCGCCACGGTCGTCCGCGAGCGGCTGTCCTTCTAGCGGGTTCGCGTTTCTAGCGCGTTCGGCGGCCGCGGGCTTCGAGGAAGTCCGCGGCCGTGAACACGCTCTCGGACGGCGGAAGCATGTCCAGGCCGCTGAGGCCGGAGGTGAGCGCGCCGAGGTCGACGCCGAGCACGGTGGCCACCTGCACCAGCGTCTCGAGCGTCGGGTTGCTCTGGCCGCGCTCCAGCTTGCCGTAGTTGGCCACGTCCATCCCGGCGAGGTGCGCGATGTCGCTCTGCGGCAGGCCGAAGGTGAGGCGCGCATCCCGGATGCGGTCGCCGATGATCCCTGCGGCGTTCGAGCGCTGTTCTGGCACGGTGTCCTCCGGTCGGCTCAGTGGCCGCCGTCCGCCTTTCTGGATGCGATGAAGTCGGCGACGGAGTATGCGCGCGTGCGCTTGGGCAGCAGCTCGTCGCCGTACAGGCCCTTCAGCAGGTCGCCGGGGTCGACGTTGAGCGCGGTCGCGAGGCGCACGATCGTGTGCAGCTCGGCGTTGGCCTCTCCGCGCTCGATCCGTCCGTAGTTCGTGGAGTGCATGTCGGCGAGGTGCGCCGCGTCCTCCTGGCTGAGGCCGAGGGCGATTCTGGCCGCGCGGACGCGCGCGCCGAACAGCTCCGCGGCGCGGGAGTGTGGAGCAGCCATACCCCATGATGGAATCACACGCGCTTTGAATACCAGAGCGTAGAAACGGTGGTGCTGAACACCTGAGGTTTTTAGGCCCGGATCAGAGCTTGCGCAGCAGGACCGAGCTCACCGCGTGGTCCGCGCCCTTGCGCAGCACCAGCTTGGCGCGCGAGCGCGTCGGCCGGATGTTCTGGGTGAGGTTCGGTTCGTTGATCGACTCCCAGATGCTGGATGCGCGGGCCCGCGCCTGCTCCTCGGTGAGCTGCGAGAAGCGGTGGAAGTACGACTTGGGGTTGGCGAACGCGCCCCGCTGCAGCTTGAGGAACCGCTCCTGGTACCAGTTGGCGATGTCGCGGGTGCGCGCATCCACGTAGACGGAGAAGTCGAAGAGGTCGCTGACGGCGAGCTGGTTGCCTCCTCCTGCCGGCTGCAGCACGTTGAGCCCCTCGACGATGAGCACATCCGGTCGCCGCACCACGATCTCTGCGTCGGGGACGATGTCGTAGCTGAGGTGGGAATAGAACGGCGCCCGCACCTCGGCGGCCCCGCTCTTGACGGCGGTGACGAAGCGCAGCAGCGCCTTGCGGTCGTACGACTCCGGGAACCCTTTGCGCTCCATCAGGCCGCGCCGCTCCAGTTCGGCGTTGGGCAGCAGGAAGCCGTCCGTGGTGACGAGCTCGACGCGCGGGGTGTCGTCCCAGCGGGACAGCAGTTCGCGCATCAGGCGGGCGATCGTCGACTTGCCGACGGCCACGGAACCGGCGACGCCGATGACGAACGGCGTGCTCGCCGCCCGCTCGCCGAGGAACTGGCTGGTCACCCTGTGCAGCTGCTTCGCGCCTCCGACGTAGAGGTTCAGGAGGCGGCTGAGCGGCAGGTAGACCTCTTCGACCTCGCGCATGTCGAGCGGATCGCCGAGGCCGCGCAGCTGCACGATCTCCGTCTCTTTGAGCGGGAGGCGGGTGCTCTGGGCGAGGTCGGCCCAGTCGGCTCTGCTCAGCTCGACGAACGGGGACGAGTCGCCGTTGCCTGTGGATACGCCCTGTGCTGCGCCGTTCACCGCCATAGGCGACAAGTCTAGGGTGTCGCGCCAGGCTAAAATCGGCAGCATGTGTGGAATCGTGGGGTACGTCGGTACCGACAAGAGTGTTGAGGTCCTGCTCGGCGGCCTGAAGCGTCTGGAGTACCGCGGGTACGACTCGGCGGGTATCGCCGTGATCGGCCCGGACGGTCAGCTGGGCACGGCGAAGAAGGCCGGCAAGCTGTCCGCGCTCGCCGACGAGCTGGATGCGCACCCCATCCCGAACGGCGGAACCGGCATCGGCCACACCCGCTGGGCGACGCACGGCGGCCCGACCGACCGCAACGCGCACCCGCACCTCGGAGACGACGGCAAGCTCGCCGTCATCCACAACGGCATCATCGAGAACTTCGCCACGCTGCGCGACGAGCTGCTCGCCGACGGCTTCACCTTCGAGTCGGAGACCGACACCGAGGTCGCCGCCGTGCTCCTCGGCCGCGAGTACCGCACGACGGGCGACCTGAACGAGGCGTTCCAGCGCGTCGTCTCCCGCTTGGAGGGCGCGTTCACCCTGCTCGCCCTGCACAAGGACCAGCCGCACGTCGTGGTCGGCGCCCGCCGCAACTCGCCGCTCGTGATCGGTCTGGGCGACGGGGAGAACTTCCTCGGCTCCGACGTCGCCGCCTTCGTCGAGCACACCCGCAACGCGCTGGCCATCGGCCAGGACCAGATCGTGACCATCACCCCGGATGCGGTCACCGTCACCGACTTCTCCGGCGCCCCCGTCGAGGTCGAGCCGTTCGAGATCGCCTGGGACGCGTCCGCCGCGGAGAAGGGCGGCTGGTCGTCGTTCATGGCGAAGGAGATCGCCGAGGAGCCGGATGCCGTTGCCAACACCCTGCGCGGCCGTCTGGTCGACGGAACGGTGCACATCCCGGAGCTGGACGTGCTCGGCGACGACAAGCTCGCCACCATCGACCGCATCACGATCATCGCCTGCGGGACGGCGGCCTACGCCGGTCTGGTGGGCAGCTACGCCATCGAGAAGTGGGCGCGCGTCCCCGTCACGGTCGAGCTGAGCCACGAGTTCCGCTACCGCGAGCCGGTCATCACCGAAGGCACGCTGGTCATCTCGATCAGCCAGTCCGGCGAGACCATGGACACGCTGATGGCCGTCAAGTACGCCCGCGAGGCCGGCGCGACCGCCATCTCGGTCTGCAACACGCAGGGTGCGACCATCCCGCGCGAGTCGGACGCGGCACTCTACACGCACGCCGGTCCGGAGGTCGCCGTCGCGTCGACCAAGGCGTTCGTCGCCCAGATCACGGCGCTCTACCTGTTCGGCCTGCACCTGGCCCGCGTGCGCGGCACGCTGTCCGAGGCCCAGCAGCACGACGCCATCGACGAGCTGCAGGCCGTTCCGGAGAAGATCGCCTCCGTGCTCGAGTCGCACGACACCATCGCCCAGCTGGCCAGGTGGATGTCCGACACCCGTTCGGTGCTCTTCCTCGGCCGTCACGTCGGATACCCGATCGCCCTCGAGGGTGCGCTCAAGCTCAAGGAGCTGGCGTACATCCACGCGGAGGGCTTCGCGGCCGGCGAGCTGAAGCACGGCCCGATCGCGCTCATCGAGCCCGGTCAGCCGGTGTTCGTCGTCGTCCCGAGCCCGCGCTGGTCGGACGAGATGCACAAGAAGGTCGTCTCGAACATCCAGGAGATCCGCGCCCGTGGCGCCCGCGTCATCGCGATCGCCGAAGCAGGCGACGCCGCCGTCCTCCCGTTCGCCGACGAGGTCATCCGCATCCCGCTGGCCGCACCGCTGTTCGAGCCGCTGCTGGCCGTCGTTCCGCTGCAGATCTTCGCCATGGAGCTGTCGGCGGCGAAGGGACTCGACGTCGACCAGCCGCGCAACCTGGCCAAGTCCGTCACCGTCGAGTAGCCGGACTGCCGTGATCGCCGGGATCGGGGTCGACGTCGTCGACCTGGAACGCTTCGCCCGCTCGCTGGAGAGGACGCCGCGCCTGCGCGAACGGCTCTTCACCGAGGCGGAGCGCGGACTCCCCGTGCACTCGCTCGCCGCGCGCTTCGCGGCCAAAGAGGCGCTCATCAAGGCACTCGGCGGCTCGGAGGGGGTGCGCTGGCACGACATGGAGATCGTGTCGGACGACGACCGCAATCCGGGGTTCGTGCTGCACAACGTCGTCGAGCGGGATGTGCGTGACCGGGGGATCGCGCACATCCACGTGACGATGTCGCACGACGCAGGCGTTGCAACGGCGTTCGTCGTGACGGAGAGGGAGAAGTGACCATCGGGCACCCTGCCGGAGAACGGGCGGACTTCCGCGAGGCGGTGATCGACCTGGGCGCGCTCGCCGCCAACGTCGCCCACCTGCGCGAGGTGGTCGGCACGGAGCACGTGATGGCGGTGGTCAAGGCGAACGCGTACGGTCACGGCGCCGTCGAGTGCGCGCGTGCCGCGCTCGCCGGGGGAGCGGACTGGCTCGGTGTCGCCGACCTGACGGAGGCGTTGCAGCTGCGGGATGCGGGCATCGACGCTCCGCTGTTGGCCTGGCTGCACGATCCGGAGGTGGACTTCGCGCCGGCCATCGCGGCCGGGGTCGACATCGGCGTCTCGTCGGTGGAGCAGCTGGAGGCGGTCGCCGCAGCCCGCAGGTCCCTCGTGGAACGCGGTGAGCTGCACGGCCAGGCGTTCGTGCAGCTGAAGCTCGAGACGGGGCTCAGCCGCAACGGCATCTCCGAACCGCAGTGGGATGCCGCGTTCGCCAGGGCACGCGCGCTGGAGCAGGCGGGCGACATCGTCGTGCGCGGCATCTTCAGCCACGTCTCGAACGCGTCCCCCGACGACGACCGCGCCGCTGTCGCCGTGTACAGCAGGGGCCTCGACCGGGCGACGGCCGCCGGGCTCACGCCCGAGCTGCGGCACCTCGCCGCCTCCGCCGCTGCCCTGACCATCCCGGATGCCCGGTTCAACCTGGTGCGTCTCGGCGTCACCATCTACGGTCTGTCGCCGCTCGCCGGCCGGTCGAGCGCCGACCTCGGGCTGCGTCCGGTGATGACGCTGTGCGGGAGCGTCGCCGCGGTGCGCCGCGTGCCGTCCGGCACCGGCGTCTCGTACGACTACACGTACCGCACCTCCGGTGACACCTCGCTGGCGCTCGTCCCGCTCGGCTATGCGGAGGGCATCCCCCGGCACGCGTCCAACCGGGCGCCCGTGTCGATCGCCGGGGCGACGTTCCGCGTCTCCGGCCGGATCGCGATGGACCAGTTCGTCGTCGACATCGACGACCACCCCGTGCAGGTCGGCGACCGGGTCGTGCTGTTCGGCGACCCCGCCACCGGTGTCCCCTCGGCCGACGACTGGGCGGAGGCGGCAGGCACCATCAACTACGAGATCGTGACGCGCATCGGAGCCAGGGTGCGCCGCCGCTACGTGGGAATGCCGTGACCGGTTACCTCTGGCCTCCCGCGACGCGCGTGGTGCCCACGGCGGCGGAGATGCACACGTTCGGCGTCGAGCTCTCCGCGATCCTGCACGCCGGCGACCTGGTCGTGCTGAGCGGTCCGCTCGGCGCAGGCAAGACCACGATGACCCGCGGGATCGGCGACGGCCTGCAGGTGCGCGGGCCGGTGACGAGCCCGACGTTCGTGCTGGCGAGGACGCATCCCAGTGTCGTCGGAGGCCCGCCCCTCGTGCACGTGGATGCGTACCGGCTCGGCAGCGCGCTGGAGCTCGACGACCTCGACATCGACTTCGCCCGCTCCGTCGTGGTGGTCGAGTGGGGCAGCGGGATGCTCGACGGGGTCGCGGACTCGTGGCTCGAGGTGGAGATCGCGCGGCCGACGGGCGCTGCGGAGGCCGACGGGGATGGCGACGACGTGGAGGACGCCGAGCTCGACGCCGACGAGCCGCGCACCGTGACAGTGACCGGCTACGGTCCGCGCTGGGCCGCGGCTGCCGCGCCGGAACACGTTTAGGCTTGATCCATGCTTCTCGCCATCGACACCTCCGCCGGAACGAGTGTCGCCGTGGTCGACCGTGACCGCTGGATCATCGCCGAGCGCACCGAGGCGGACACGATGCGTCACGCCGAGGTCATCGGCGAGCTGATCGAGGCGGTCCTCGCGCAGTCCGGAGTGCCCGTCAGCGCGCTCTCGGGCGTGGTCGCCGGGATGGGACCAGGGCCGTTCACCGGTCTGCGGGTCGGCATCGCCGCGGCGAAGGCGTTCGCGTTCGGAGCTGGCAAACCGCTCGTGCCGGTGGTCAGCCACGACGCCGTCGCGTTCGAGCGCTACCGCGCGGGCTCGACGGGCGACCTGCTGGTCGTCACCGACGCGCGGCGCAGGGAGCTCTACTGGTCGGCGTACTCCGGCACGGACGAGCACGGCCTCCCGATCCGGCTCGACGGGCCGGGGCTCACCAAGCCGGACGACCTGCCGCACGCGGAGATCGAGCGGTTCGACGCCTCCACGGTCTCCGCGGGAGCGCTCGGGATGATCGCCGAGCTGCGGTTCGCGAACAGGCTGCCGTTCGACGCCGACGAGCCGCTGTACCTCCGCTCACCGGATGTGACGCTCTCGAACGGTCCGAAGCGGGTGAGCGCGTGACCGCCTGGCAGCTCCGGCGTGCCACGGACGACGACGTGGATGCGATCATGCAGCTGGAGCGCGCGACGTTCGTCTCCGACGCCTGGTCGGAGCACTCGATGCGGTCGGAGGTGGCGAGCGCGAACGGGTACTACCTCGTGGCGTTCGAGCCGGAGCACCCGGAGCGCATCGACGGCTACGCGGGACTGCTCGCACCGCAGGGGGCCGGCGAGGGGGACATCCAGACCATCGCCGTCGCACCGCACGCGCGGCGCCGCGGGCTCGGCAGGGTGCTGATGCTCTCGCTGATCGGTGAGGCGAGGAAGCGCGGAGCACGCGAGGTGTTCCTCGAGGTGCGGGCGGACAACCCCGGAGCGCAGACCCTGTACCTCGAACTCGGTTTCGAGGAGATCGGCGTGCGGCCCCGCTACTACCAGCCGGACGGCGTCGACGCGATCGTCATGCGTCTCGCCGTCCCGACCCCGGAGACGACCACAGCATGACCACGAGCATGAACACGCGCGACCCGCTCGTCCTCGGCATCGAGACCTCCTGCGACGAGACCGGCATCGGCATCGTGCGCGGCACCAGGCTGCTCGCCAACACCATCGCGTCGTCGATGGACGAGCACGCCCGCTACGGCGGCGTCGTGCCCGAGGTCGCCGCGCGCGCCCACCTCGAAGCGCTCACCCCCACGCTCCGCACGGCGGTCGCCGACGCGGGCATCGAGCTGGCGGACATCGACGCCGTCGCGGTCACCAGCGGGCCGGGCCTGTCCGGCGCGCTCATGGTCGGCGTCGGGGCGGCGAAGGCGCTCGCGCTGTCGCTCGGCAAGCCGGTGTACGCCGTGAACCACCTGGTCGGCCACGTCGGGGCCGACCTGCTCGACGCCCACGGAGGCCAGGGCCGCCCCGTCGAGCTGCCGACCATCGCGCTCCTCGTCTCCGGCGGCCACACCTCGCTGCTCCTGGTGCGCGACCTCGTCTCCGACGTCGAGCTGCTCGGCGAGACCATCGACGACGCGGCCGGCGAGGCGTTCGACAAGGTGGCACGCGTGCTCGGCCTGCCGTATCCGGGCGGCCCGCAGATCGACAGGGTCGCCGTCGGCGGCGACCCGAAGGCGATCCGGTTCCCGCGCGGCCTCACCAAGCCGAAAGACTTGGAGCACCACCGCTACGACTTCTCGTTCTCCGGCCTCAAGACGGCGGTCGCCCGCTGGGTCGAGCAGCGGCAGGACGCCGGAGAGCCGGTGCCCGTCGCCGATGTCGCTGCGTCGTTCCGCGAGGCCGTCGTGGATGTGCTGATCACGAAGGCGCTCGCCGCCTGCGCCGACCACGGCGTGCCGCGGCTGCTGCTCGGCGGAGGGGTCGTCGCGAACGCGCGGGTGCGTCAGGTGGCGCAGGAACGCGCGACGGCAGCCGGGGTCGCCCTGCGCATCCCGGACCTGTCGCTGTGCACGGACAACGGCGCGATGATCGCGGCGCTCGGCGCGCAGCTGATCATGGCGGGCCACGAGCCGAGCACCCTCGGATTCTCGGCGGACTCGACACTGCCGGTGACCGAGATCCAGGTCGCGGGCTGACGGTCGCGCCGCAGTACGGCGCTACGTGGTACCCGGGTGCCCAATCCTGTGCGAGCGCTCACGGTCGGGCATCCCGGTGGCTATGGTGGTGTGCAGGGGGAACCGACTGCAACGTCGTTGACACCCCTGTGCCCGCGCTGCCAGCATTGGCTGCGTTACAGCGATTTCTCAGGATTGAAGGAGAAGGGTCTCATGACCGATCCGAACGTGCCGGCGGAGCCGGTGGACCCCAACGCGCAGAACGGTGAAGCACCGTCCGGCGACGCACAGACCGGCGCCGTCCCGCCTGTTCCGCCCGAGGCCGCCCCCGCTGCGCCCGTGCCTCCCGCGCCACCGGCGCCGCCCGTGCCCCCGGCCGGATACGGTCAGCAGCCGCCGGCGCCCGGCCAGCCGTACGGCCAGCAGCAGGCATACGGCCAGCAGCCCCAGCAGCCGTACGGTCAGCAGCAGCAGTACAGCCAGCAGCCGTATGGACAGCAGCAGCCGTACGGGCAGCAGCAGGCGTACGGCCAGCCGGCATACGGCCAGCCCGCCCCCGGATACGCGCAGCCGTACGCTGCGCCCGCCAAGTCGCCGACGCTGAGCATCCTGTCGATGGTCGGCGGCATCATCGGTGTCGTCCTCGGCTGGGTGTACGGCATCGGCTTCCCGTTCGGCGTCGCCGCGATCATCCTCGGCTTCATCGGCAAGAGGAAGGAGCCGGCGGCCAAGGGCTTCTGGCTCACCGGCATCATCACCGGTTTCGTCAGCGTGCTCTTCTCGCTGATCATCTGGATCATCATCATCATCGCGGTGATCGCGTTCAGCGCCTCGTACAACAACTACGGGTACTGATCGTCAGAGACTCCGGCGGCCGGGATGCGCGAAAGCGTGCCCCGGCCGCCGTCGTCTCCGCCGGTGGTCAGCGGATGCGTTCGACCAGCAGGGCCGTGTGCTTGCCCGCCACCCGCGTGAGCAGCAGCGTCGCGGACGCCTGACCGCTCAGGGACAGGCGCTTGCGCAGGGTGGCCGGGTCCACATCCACCCCGCGCTTCTTGATCTCCAGGGTGCCGATCCCGCGCTCCCGGAGCGCACGCTTCAGGTCGCGCTCGTTGAACGGGAGGGTGTCGACCACCCGGAAGCCGGTGGCGAACGGCGTCTCGGTCCTGGTGTCGGACGTGATGTATGCGATGCCGTCTGCGAGCATCCTGCCGTCGATGCTCCGGGCGAGGTCGCCGATCAGGCGGGCCCGGATGACGGAGCCGTCCGGTTCGTAGAGGTATTCGCCGAGCGCGCCGGTCTCTGCGTCGTCGCTGTCGGAGGCCGCCGTCAACTCGTCGGCAGCGTCCCCGCGGATGACGAGCGCTGCGCGGCCGACGCCGGGGCGCGCGAGCACGCCGAACCACAGGCCCATCTCGACCACCTGGCCGTCGACGGAGACCCACTGCGCCTCCGCCGTCGACGGGATGAGGTCGCGGTCGAGGCCGGGGCCGAGCTTCACGCCGAGCGACCGGCCCGTCGCGAGCTCGAAGGCGAAGCCGAGGGACGGCGAGTACTCGTCCGGATCGGTGAGGCGAGAGGTCTGGCCGTGCCCCGCCGTGCGCCTGGCGGGGTCGAGGAAGACGCCGTCGAACGAGCGCAGGTCCACGTCCTCCGCCCTCCTGTGCTCCACGGTGGTGCCCGGGAACGGGGCGAGGTTGTAGCTGGCGATGGCCGCGGTGACCTCGTCGGCGTCGACGGCGAGCACGTCGATGTCGAGCGCGGAGATCGCGAGTGCGTCACCGCCGATGCCGCAGCCGAGGTCGGCCACGCGCTCGAGGCCGGCGGCCTGGAAGCGGCCGGCGTGGCGTGCGGCGACCGGCAGCCGCGTCGCCTGCTCCAGCCCGGCCTCGGTGAACAGCATCCTGTCGGCGAACGGGCCGAACTTCGCTTTCGCCTTCGACCGCAGTTTCGCCTGGGTGAGGACGGCGGCGACGAGCCCGGGGGAGTGCCCGGCTTTGCGCAGGTCGCTGACCATCCGGAGCACATCCCGCTCGGAGTGGTACGGCGGCAGGGAATCGAGCAGCCGCAGCCCCTCGGTGGAGAGCAGCTCGACGAGTTCCGACCGATCCATGCCCCTCACGCTACCCTCTTGGCACTCACGTTGCGTGACTGCTAACGCACCCCCTAAACTCCTATTAGCACTCTCACTATGAGTTTGCTAACTCACGTCTTTGTTCACGCCTGTGTTTGTAGGAAAGAGGGTCAAACGTGTCGGTCTCCATCAAGCCGCTCGAGGATCGCATCGTCATCAAGCAGGTCGAGGCTGAGCAGACCACTGCATCTGGTCTGGTCATTCCTGACACTGCCAAGGAGAAGCCGCAGGAGGGTGAAGTCGTCGCCGTCGGTCCCGGCCGCATCGACGACAACGGCAACCGCGTTCCGCTCGACGTCGCCGTCGGCGACAAGGTCATCTACTCCAAGTACGGGGGAACCGAGGTCAAGTTCGGTGGCGAGGACTACCTCGTCCTCTCCGCTCGCGACGTTCTGGCCGTCGTCGTCCGCTGACGACCGGCTGTTCGAGGGCCCGGATGCGTACGCGCATCCGGGCCCTTTCGCGTCCCGGCGTCGGCAGCCCCGCGTAGGATCGCTCCGTGTCCCAGAGCGAAACCACCCCCGGCCAGAAGATCGTCGCAGAGAAGCCGCTGTCCGAACACCGCCGCTCCGGACTCGTCTACGCCATCTCCGCATACGTGCTCTGGGGCATCCTGCCGATCTACTTCCTGTCGCTGGTGCCGGCGAGCGCGTGGGAGATCGTGGCGTGGCGGGTGCTGTTCTCTCTCGTGTTCTGCGCGATCCTGCTCACCGTCACGCGCAGCTGGCGGGTGTTCGGAGCGCTGCTGCTGAACAAGCGCGTCGTGTTCACGATGGGCGTCGCCGGCGCCCTCATCTACGTGAACTGGCAGACCTACGTGCTCGCGACGGTCAGCGGGCACGTCGTGGAGGCGGCGCTCGGCTACTTCATCAACCCGATCGTCACCGTGTTCCTCGGTGTTCTCGTGCAGCGCGAGAAGCTGCGGGTCGCGCAGTGGGTGGCGGTCGGCGTGAGCATCGTCGCCGTGGTCGTGCTGGCGATCGGCTACGGCTCGATGCCGTGGATCGCCCTCATCCTGGCGTTCTCGTTCGGGCTGTACGGCCTGATCAAGAAGCGCGTCGGCGGGGCGGTGGATGCGGTTTCCGGGCTGACCCTGGAGACCATGTGGCTGACGCCGGTCGCCATCGTGCAGCTGGTGGTGGTGGGCGCGACGGTCGGCATCACCATCGGCACCGTGAGCGTCTGGCACACGGTCGCGATGGCGGGCGCGGGCGTGATCACGGCCGTCCCTCTGCTGTTCTTCGCCGCCGCGTCGCGGAGGCTGCCGCTGGTCTACATGGGGTTCATCCAGTACTTCGCGCCGTTCATCCAGTTCCTGGTGGGCGTGGTGGTGCTGCACGAGGCCATGCCGCCCGAGCGCTGGTTCGGGTTCGCGATCGTCTGGCTGGCGCTGCTCATCCTGTGCGTCGACATGATCGTCGCCAGCCGCTCCGGGCGGAAAGGCGCGGAACTCGACGTCGCGACCGTGGAATAAAACACCAGGGTTCTGCCGTTACGATTGATTATCCGCAGGCGCTGGTGGCGGCGGACTTCTTCCAACTCCGCAACGACTAAGGGGTGAAATGGATCAGTCGGATCCGTTCGGTTTCATCGGTTTGACCTACGACGACGTGATGCTGCTTCCCGGCTACACGGACGTCATCCCGAGCGAGGTCGACACCTCCTCGCGGCTCACCAAGCGCATCTCGGTCTCCGCCCCGCTCCTGTCGAGCGCGATGGACACCGTCACCGAGTCCCGCATGGCCGTCGCCATGGCGCGCCAGGGCGGCATCGGCATCCTGCACCGCAACCTCTCGATCGAAGACCAGGCGGCACACGTCGACAAGGTCAAGCGGTCGGAGTCCGGCATGATCACCAACCCGGTCACCACCACTCCTGACGCCACCGTCGAAGAAGTGGATGCGCTCTGCGGCCAGTTCCGCGTGAGCGGCCTCCCCGTGGTCGAGGCGGACGGCAAGCTCGTCGGCATCATCACCAACCGCGACATGCGTTTCGTGTCGCCGTTCGAGCGCACCAGCACGTACGTGCGCGACGTGATGACCCGCATGCCGCTGATCACCGCGCCGGTCGGCATCGACCCGGACTCCGCCGTCGCCATCTTCGCCGAGCACAAGATCGAGAAGCTCCCGCTGGTCGACGCCGACGGTCGCCTGCGCGGTCTCATCACCGTCAAGGACTTCGACAAGAGCGAGAAGTACCCGAACGCCACCAAGGACGACGAGGGCCGCCTGCGCGTCGGCGCCGCCATCGGCTTCTTCGGCGACGGCTGGGAGCGCGCGATGACCCTCATCGACGCCGGAGTCGACGTGATCGTCGTCGACACGGCGAACGGCGAGAGCCGCGGCGTCCTCGACATCATCAGCAGGCTCAAGCACGAGCCGCGCGCCGCCCACGTCGACGTGATCGGCGGCCAGGCGGCCACCCGCTCCGGCGCCCAGGCACTGATCGACGCCGGCGCGGACGCCATCAAGGTCGGCGTCGGACCAGGCTCCATCTGCACCACCCGCGTCGTCGCCGGCGTCGGCGTTCCGCAGGTGACCGCCGTCTACGAGTCCTCGCTCGCCGCGCGTCCGGCCGGTGTGCCGCTGATCGCCGACGGCGGCCTGCAGTACTCGGGAGACATCGCGAAGGCGCTCGTCGCCGGAGCGGACACCGTCATGCTCGGCTCGCTGCTCGCCGGAACCGCCGAGTCGCCCGGCGACCTGGTGTTCGTCAACGGCAAGCAGTTCAAGAACTATCGAGGCATGGGCTCGCTCGGCGCGATGCAGACCCGCGGCAAGAAGACCTCGTACTCCCGCGACCGCTACTTCCAGGCGGACGTCCCGAGCGACGAGCAGCTCATCGCCGAGGGCATCGAGGGTCAGGTCCCGTACCGCGGCCCGCTGTCCGCCGTGGCGTACCAGCTGCTCGGCGGCCTGCGTCAGTCGATGTTCTACGTCGGCGCCCGCACCATCCCCGAGCTCAAAGAGCGCGGCAAGTTCGTGCGCATCACGCCGGCCGGGCTCAAGGAGTCGCACCCGCACGACATCCAGATGGTCGTCGAGTCGCCGAACTACACGCGCTGACGCCACCTGCTCCACCGAAACCGCCGCCCACTCCCCGTGGGCGGCGGTTTCGTCTATTCTGGAAGGCTTTGTCCGCATCCAGTTCAGGAGTCCCGTCATCGGCCACATCGACGTCTCGGGCGTCTCGTACACTCTCGCCGACGGCCGGCCGCTGCTCGACGACGTCTCGTTCCGGGTGGGTGATGGACGCGTCTCGGCACTGATCGGCGCGAACGGCGCGGGGAAGTCGACGCTGCTGCGGATCATCCGGGGTGAGCTGCGACCGGATTCCGGTTCGGTGGTCATCGACGGCGGTCTCGGGGTGATGGACCAGTTCGTCGGCCACGTGCGCGACGACCGGACGGTGCACGACCTCCTCGTGCAGGTGGCCCCTCCCGCTGTGCGCGCGGCGGCCGAGCGGCTGATCGCCGCGGAGGACGCGATCATCGAGCGCGACGAGACGGACACCCAGCTGCGCTACGCCACGGCCATCGCCGAGTACGCGGATGCGGGCGGATACGACCAGGAAGTGCTCTGGGACAACTGCACAGTCGCGGCGCTCGGCATCCCGTTCGAGCGCGCCAGGCTGCGGCCGGTGCGCAGTCTGTCCGGCGGAGAGCAGAAACGCGTCGTGCTGGAGGCGCTGCTGCGCGGTCCGGAGCAAGTGCTGCTGCTCGACGAGCCGGACAACTACCTGGATGTGCCAGGCAAGCGCTGGCTGGAGGAGCAGCTGCGCGCCACCCGCAAGACGGTGCTGCTCGTCTCGCACGACAGGGAGCTGCTCGCGAGCGCCGCCGACCGTATCGTCACGCTGGAGCTCGGCGCGGCAGGCAACACCACCTGGACGCACGGCGGCGGTTTCGGCGGCTACCACGCGGCCCGCGAGGAGCGCATGGAGCGCCTGGACGAGTTGCGCAGGCGCTGGGACGAGGAGCACGCGAAGCTCAAGGCGCTCGCGCTGCGCTTCAAGGAGAAAGCGAAGTACAACAGCGATCTCGCCTCCGCGTACCAGGCTGCGCAGACCAGGCTCGCGAAGTTCCTCGCCGCCGGTCCGCCGGAGGCCAGACCGCGCGAGCAGAACGTGCGGATGCAGCTGACCGGCGCGCGCACGGGACGCCGCGTCGTCGAATGCCACGGCCTGGAACTGACCGGGCTGATGCGCCCGTTCGACGCGGAGGTCTGGTTCGGCGAGCGCATCGCCGTGCTCGGCTCCAACGGCTCCGGCAAGTCGCACTTCCTGCGGCTGCTGGCCGCGGGAGGGACCGATCCCGACCCGGCGGCCGGTCACCTGGCCTCCGCAGAGGTGGCGGGTACGGCGGTGCCGCACACGGGTGTCGTGAAGCTCGGGGCGCGCGTGGCGCCCGGACTGTTCGCGCAGGCCCACGAGCATCCGGAGCTGGTCGGCAGGACGCTGCTCGACATCCTGCACCGCGGCGACGACCGCAGGGACGGGATGCCGAGGGAGGCGGCCAGCAGGGTGCTCGACCGCTACGGCCTCGCTGTCGCGGCCGAGCAGAACTTCGAGTCGCTGTCCGGCGGGCAGCAGGCGCGGCTGCAGATCCTGCTGCTCGAACTGTCCGGGGCGACGCTGCTGCTCCTCGACGAGCCGACGGACAACCTCGACCTGGTGTCGGCGGAGGCTCTCGAAGACGGACTGGCCGGGTTCGAGGGCACGGTGCTCGCGGTGACCCACGACCGTTGGTTCGCGCGCGGGTTCGACCGGTTCCTCGTCTTCGGCGCGGACGGCGAGGTGTACGAGACGGACGAGCCGGTGTGGGACGAAGGGCGGGTGGCGAGGGCGCGCTGACGGGTCAGCGCATCCCGGGTCAGCGCATCCGGGCGATGCGCGTGACCGCCTCCTCCAGCACTGCGGGCGAGCACGCGAAGTTCAGCCGCACGAACCCGGCGCCCTGCCGGCCGAAGTCGGCGCCGGGGTTCAGCGCCACCTTCGCCTCGGTCAGGATGCGCGCGCTCGGGTCGTCTCCCCAGCCGAGCGCGCGCAGGTCCACCCAGGCGAGGTAGCTCGCGTGCGGTTCGCGGTAGCGCGCATCCGGGAGGTGCTCGGCCAGCAGCGTCGTGAGCCGCGCGCGATTGCTGCCGATGGTGGCCAGGGCATCCGTCAACCAGGCGCGGCCGTCGCGGTATGCGGCCTCGGTGGCGATGCGTCCCAGGTGGCTGGTGCGCACCTCCACTTCGATGGGCAGCGACCTGATGCGGTCGGTCATCCTGTCGTCGGCCGTCACGAAGAACGCGCACTTCAGCCCGGCGAGGTTCCAGGCCTTGCTCGCGGCGTGGGCGGCGATCCCGTGGCGGCGGGCCTCCGCGGAGACGGAGAGGAACGGGGTGAACGTGGCGTCCGGGTGGGTCAGCGGCGCGTGCACCTCGTCGCTCACCACCACGGCGTCGTACCGCGCGGCCAGCGCGGCCACCTCCGCCAGCTGCTCGGCGGAGTGCACCAACCCGAGCGGGTTGTGCGGGTTGCAGAGCAGGAACGCACGGGCGCCCGCGGCGAACGCGCGCTCGATGCCGTCCAGGTCGAGCGCCCAGCCGTCTGCATCGGAGAACTGCAGCGGCACCTCGTCGACCACTCCGCCGGCCTCGGGCACCAGCTCGAAGAACGGCGGGTAGACAGGGGGCGTGATGATCACCCGGTCGCCCGGCCGGATCGCCAGCCGCAGGGATTCGACGATGACGACGCTCACGTCCGTGGTCGTCAGCGTGCGCTCCGGCTCCGCCTCCCAGCCCCAGGATGCGGAGGCGAAGTCGGCGAAGGCGCGCTTCGCGGCGTCGTCCGGCCCGATGTATCCGGTGTCGGAGCGGGCGATGGCGTCGTGCAGCGCAGCGGCGACCGTCTCGGCGAGCGGGTAGTCCATCTCGGCGACGAACAGCGGGAGCACGTCGTCCGGATACGCGCGCCACTTCTCGCTGGTGCGGGTCCTGAGCTGGGAGAGCGGGGAGGCTTCGACCGTCATGGGACCACTCTGCCAGCCCTCCGCCATAGACTGAACGAGTGAGTATGGAGATTGAGATCGGGCGCGCCAAGCGCGCTCGCCGCGTTTACGCCTTCGATGACATCGCCGTGGTTCCGAGCCGGCGCACCCGCGACCCCGAGGATGTGTCGGTGTCGTGGTCCATCGACGCGTACCAGTTCTCCATCCCGTTCCTCGCGGCGCCGATGGACTCCGTCGTCTCTCCGACCACCGCGATCATGATGGGCCAGCTCGGCGGCCTCGGCGTCCTCGACCTCGAAGGCGTCTGGACGCGCTACGAAGACCCGGAGCCGCTGCTCGCCGAGATCCGCGGCCTCCCCGCCGACAAGGCGACGGCCAGGATGCAGGAGATCTACGCGGAGCCGATCAAGCCGGAGCTCGTCACGGCACGCCTGGCCGAGATCCGCGAGGGCGGCGTCACCGTGGCCGGAGCGCTTTCTCCGCAGCGCACGCAGGAGCTCTACGAGACCGTCGTCGCCGCCGGCGTCGACCTGTTCGTGATCCGCGGCACGACGGTGTCCGCCGAGCACGTCTCCAAGAGCGTCGAGCCGCTCAACCTCAAGAAGTTCATCTACGAACTGGATGTGCCCGTCATCGTCGGCGGCGCGGCCACGTACACGGCCGCCCTGCACCTCATGCGCACCGGTGCTGCCGGCGTGCTCGTCGGCTTCGGCGGCGGCGCGGCGTCCACCACCCGCTCGACCCTGGGCATCCACGCTCCGATGGCCACGGCGGTCGCTGACGTCGCCGGCGCTCGCCGCGACTACATGGACGAGTCGGGCGGACGCTACGTGCACGTCATCGCGGACGGCGGCCTCGGCAGCTCCGGCGACATCGTCAAGGCCATCGCCTGCGGTGCGGACGCCGTCATGCTCGGCTCGACGCTGGCCAGGGCGACGGACGCCCCCGGCGGCGGATACCACTGGGGCGCAGAGGCGCACCACTCGCAGTTGCCGCGCGGCAACCGCGTCTCCGTCGGCCAGGTCGCCCCGCTCGAGGAGATCCTCTACGGCCCGGCCCCGGTCGCCGAAGGCTCTGCGAATCTGGTGGGAGCCCTTCGACGCTCGATGGCAACCACGGGATACTCGGACTTGAAGGAGTTCCAGCGCGTCGAGGTCGTCGTCGCGCCGTACCGAGCGCAATAAGACGTCGGCCGAAGGCGGCCGAGTAAGGGAGAGAACGATGGTCACACAAGGATCCGCGTCCAACCCCGCCGTGACGTATCCGTCACGGCTCGGCCCCGCAGAGCGAGCAGACGCGATCGCCGCGCTCAAAGACACCGAGCTCGACATCCTCGTGGTCGGTGGCGGCATCGTCGGCACCGGCAGCGCGGTGGATGCGGTCACCCGCGGCCTCAGCGTCGGACTGGTCGAGGCGCGCGACTTCGCCTCCGGCACGTCGAGCAGGTCGTCGAAGCTCGTGCACGGCGGCATCCGGTACCTGGAGCAGCTCGACTTCCGCCTGGTGCGCGAGGCGCTGATCGAGCGCGGCCTGCTGCTGCAGCGCATCGCCCCGCACCTGGTGAAGCCGGTGCGCTTCCTCTACCCCCTCAAGAAGCGGGTGGTCGAGCGGGCATACGTCGGCGCCGGCATGATGCTGTACGACATCTTCTCCTACACCGGCCTCCGCCCGCCGGGCGTTCCGCACCACCGTCACCTGTCCAAGCGGCAGGTGCAGCGCGCCATCCCGAGCCTGGCGAACGACGCGCTGGTCGGCGGCATCACCTACTACGACGCGCAGGTGGACGACGCGCGCTATGTCGCGAACCTCGCCCGCACCGCAGCGCACTACGGGGCCCACGTGGCCACCAGGGTGCGCGTCGAGGGCTTCATCAAGGTGGGCGAGCGCGTGGTCGGCGTGCAGGCGCACGACCTGGAGACCGGGGAGCGGTTCGAGATCCGGGCCAAGCAGGTCGTCAACGCGACCGGTGTGTGGACGGACGACACCCAGGCGATGGTGGGGGAGCGCGGCCAGTTCAAGGTGCGGGCCTCCAAGGGCATCCACCTGGTCGTGCCGAGAGACAGGTTCCAGTCGAAGATGGGCCTGCTGCTGCGCACGGAGAAGAGCGTGCTCTTCGTCATCCCGTGGGGCAGGCACTGGCTGATCGGCACCACGGACACCGACTGGCACCTCGACAAGGCCCACCCCGCCGCGACGGCCGCGGACATCGACTACCTGCTGGCGCACGTGAACGCGGTGCTCGGCATCCCGTTGACCCGCGAGGACGTGGAGGGCGTGTACGCCGGGCTGCGGCCGCTGCTCGCCGGGGAGTCGGAGGAGACCAGCAAGCTCTCCCGCGAGCACCTCGTCGCGCACTCCGTGCCCGGCCTGGTCGTGATCGCCGGCGGCAAGTGGACCACGTACCGCATCATGGCGAAGGACGCGATCGACGCGGCCGTGGATGCGCTCGACGGCAAGATCCCCGCGAGCGCGACGATGGACATCGCCCTCGTCGGCGCGGAGGGATACCAGGCGGCCTGGAACAGGCGCAAGCGCATCGCGGCGGACAGCGGCCTGCACGTCGCCCGCATCGAGCACCTGCTCAACCGCTACGGCACGATGGCCGAAGACATCCTCGCCCTCGTCCGCGACGATCCGGAGCTCGGCAACCCGCTGCCCGGCGCGGACGACTACATCGGCGCGGAGGTCGTCTACGCGGCGTCGCACGAGGGCGCGCTGCACCTCGAAGACGTGCTCGCCCGGCGCACCCGCATCTCGATCGAAGCGTGGGACCGCGGCGTCTCCGCCGCCCCCGTCGCCGCGCGGCTGCTCGCCGGCGTGCTCGGCTGGGACAAGGCGCGCGAGGAGCGCGAGGTGCGCACCTACCTCGAACGCGTCGCCGCCGAACGCGCGAGCCAGCTGCAGCCGGACGACGAATCGGCCGACCGCATCCGGTTGGAGGCGCCGGACATCGTGGATGTCGACGCCGCGGCACTGAAAGCGGAGAAGTCGCCAAAGACGGCGAAGTAGGCGAAGTAGGCGAAGTAGGGCTCGAATCCGGAAGGTGGAGTTTTAGATTCTTCTAGTGGTGTACTGTGGGTTTCACCCTGTGATTTTCAATATCACGGGGAGCACCACCAAGGAGAAGAATGTCTCGATTCAAGAAGCTCGTCGCGGCGAGCGCAACGGTTATGGCCGCCGCAACCCTTTCAGTGATCGCAACCGACCCCGCCTCGGCCGCCACATCGCACTGCCCGAAGTACTACGCGTGCATCTGGAGGGACACGATGTACGAGACCGCCGGCAACGGGCTCGGTCTCAGTAAGTTCCAGTATTGGATGGACGACTATGCCAAGGCCTACGGCAAGTACGAGGGCACGAATATCAGCGGTGCGGAGTCTGCATCGTCGCTGTTCAACAACGGTGGCTCCAGCAACGTTATGTGGTACCAGCATCCCAACTACGGCGGCGACTACGTCTTCGTGGGTGTCGGGAAGTATGACGGCAACATCCACGATGCGGCCGGCGTCGTGACCAAGCAGTTCCACGACCGTATCTCGTCGGGCAAGTTCGTCTAGATGGTCTTCGCGAATGGGCGCCGGTCATCGCTCTACGCGATAGCCGGCGTTGCGCCTCTG
Organism: Leifsonia araucanica; assembly: GCF_051161895.1. NCBI lineage: Bacteria > Bacillati > Actinomycetota > Actinomycetes > Micrococcales > Microbacteriaceae > Leifsonia > Leifsonia araucanica. The sequence continues at coordinate 1,852,634 of NZ_JBMBTW010000002.1, read as the reverse complement.
CTCATCGTGCTCGCCGGCTGCTCCGGCGCAGAAGGGCCAACGACGACGCCCGGGCTTCCCGACAAGAATCTCGATCAGTGGGTCATGCCGCTCGACGAGTACCGTCCGACTGAGATGCACTTCACTGTCGCGTCGGCGGTCAGCAGCGCGATTGTTCGTGCCTGCATGGTTGACAGCGGCGAAGAGTACAAGGTTGCGATCGTGGATCCGGAGTCCAGAGGGAGCGAAACATCTACGCGGTATGGGCGGAAACTGTTCTCCGTTGCGATTGCATCCGAATGGGGCTATCGCCCGGCTCCACCCCCAGGATCCTACGAGGCGGATCGCCGCGAGGCGATTGAGTATTCGACGACCCGGGGAGAGGCGTCGCCGTCATACGCCGACACGCTTGACGCCTGTCACAAGCGAGCGGACAAGGAGTATCCGCTCGCAGTGACGAAGTACCAGGGAGCGACAAGCCTTGCTATGGACGCCGATGCGGTCGCTCTCGCTTCCGAGGAAGTTGAAGCGGCGGCGAAGCGGTGGCGGACGTGTCTGACACCGAAGATTTCATTCGAAGTCCCACGATCGCCGATCGATATGCCAACGGAGGCAATGAGGGAGAAGCTCGGCATATTGGGCGGAGATTTGACGTCGATGTGGAGTGCCGGATCGACGGCTTCGAGCGCAGAGATCGAGACGGCGACGGAGGATGCGAAGTGCCGTCGGGAGAGCGGGTTCTCTCAGGCGTACTACGACGCATCCTGGGACGAACAGCGCGAACAGGTGCGCAAGCATGCTGACGAACTGGAGCGTGCTAGAAAGGCGATCCAGGACGACTGGGCGGATGCTGTGCGCAGACTCCACAGCGGGAACGCGACCGAATGACAAAGCGTCTGCGTCGGCTGCTCGTCATCGCAGGGGCTGCTGTTGGCGTACTGCTCATCTCCGGCGGATGGTTGGCGGCGTCGATCCTGCAGTCTCCCGCACAGCGCGAAGCGGCCGCACGTCCGCCTGCCCCGAAGCCGATCGTCGCTGAAGTGACAGAAGGCGACCTCGAGCGGATCGTCACTGTGCCGATCGCGCTCGTCGCGGAGGCAACCCAGTCGTTCGCCCTTCCCCAGCCGAGGGATGCTTCCCTCGTCGTAGTCACCGATCAACAGTCGGTGCCGGGGGCCACCCTCAAGGCGGGCGACGTGGTAACCGTCCTGAACGGGCGGCCCATCTTTGCAATGGTCGGAACCTTTCCCTTCTACCGGGATCTCGCCCTCGGTATGGAAGGCCCGGATGTCGCTCAGCTGCAACGGAGCCTCGCTGTCGCGGGATATCCAATTGACGATGACGGGCGGTTCGGCAGGCAGACGATGCGCGCTGTGGAATCCCTCTATGAGGCGGCGGATCACAAGCTCGTGCTTCCGCCACCCGCTCCGACGGCGAACAGTCCTGCAAAGACGGTCTCAGGACCCGAAACGGAAACGCCGACTTCCGACGTAGAGGTGCCCGAATCCCTTCGAACTCCTGTCGTCCCGATGTCAGAGTTGCTGGTGTCTCCTGTCCTCCCCGCGCGCGTCGCAAGCACTCCATCGGTAGGAACCGTCGTTAGCACTGAGACGGCGCTTGCGCTTGAGTTCGGAGGATTGGTCGCCCGGGCCGAGGTGGGCGACTCCGCGGCGTCACAGTTGACATCGGGAATGCCCGCGCATATCACCTTGCCGAATGGAGACACCGTGACCGCGGAGGTGTCGGATGTCGCGCCGAGCACGGGAAACTCAGACGAAGGCGAGAAGACGAGTACCGGTAGCACCAGCGTAACGCTCACGCTGGGCGGCGAAATCGCCGATGATTACCGAAGTCAACGTCACCACGCATCCATCGTCGTTGCGATCCTCGCTCGATCCGCGCTTCAGGTTCCCGCGAGCGCCGTCGTCGCGGAGTCCGGTGGCAGATCGCATGTTCTCAAGCGGGAACCAGACGGATCGTTTCGCCGCGTCGCGGTGACCGAGAAGGCGGTGCTGGAAGGACGCAGCGCTATCGAACCGTCGCAGCAGGGGGCGCTCAAGGCAGGTGACGTTGTCCGAGTCGGCTGAGAACGCAGTCGTTCTCCGATCCATCTCGAAGGCGTTTCCTCCGAACCGAGACGTGCTTTCTGGACTGGACTTCTCCGTCGCGCCGGGCGAGTTCGTAGCGATCGAGGGATCCTCGGGCGGCGGCAAGTCGACGATGCTGAACATCATCGGACTGCTTGACACGCCGGATGCCGGTGACTACCTGCTCGGCAGCGTCGACACCCGTTCTCTCTCCCGCAAAGACCTGGCGCGATTCCGCTCTGACACATTCGCGTTCATCTTTCAGAGTTTTCATCTCCTGGACCGAAGGCCGGCGATCGACAGCGTCGAACTGGGACTTCTGTACAGAGGCCTTCGCCGGACGGAACGACGGAAGCGCGCTCTGGAGTCACTCGCATCGCTCGGAATCGAATCGCTCGCGTTCACACGAGCGGCGAATCTTTCAGGGGGCGAGCGTCAGCGTGTGGCGATTGCGCGTGCGCTAGCGTCGGGCGCGCCGATCGTGCTTGCCGATGAGCCGACGGGCAATCTTGATTCCGAAAGTGGAGCGAGCGTCGTCGCTGCCCTGCAGCAGGTGAATCGGTCTGGTGCAACTGTCGTCCTCGTCACACATTCACCGGAGGTTGCACAGTCAGCGCGCCGCGGCGTCGTCATGGTAGACGGCCGCCTCACGGAGAGATCGACGACGGGTGCTTTCGAACTCCCGGAGCCTCGCCCTAGCCCAGGCGGGCCGGGACGCCCGTCCCGCCTTCGAATTGCTGACCTCATCGGGGATGCTTTCTCTACACTGGCGTCGCGTGTAGCGCGGTCCGTCGGCCTCGTGTCCGCAGTAGCGCTCGGAGTCGCTCTCGCGGTGGGCACCATGGGCGTTGCCCAGTCATCGCAGGCTCAGGTGCGCGACACGTTCGACGCGCATGTCAATCGAGACGTGAAAGCGGAATGGACGCCGCGCTCGTCGCAGCGAACGGGCGAGACGCTCAGGGACATCGAGCGCATTAGCGGCGTGGAGTCTGCTGGCTTGCTCGCTACTCATTCACCGGCTACAGCGCAAGCGACGACGACGAGAGAGCCGATTGAGGTGGTCGGCTACAGTGCGACGCCCGAGATAGCGGAGGCAGCGCGAGCGGACCTGGATTGGGCAGACGGAGTCGAGCGCCTCGAAACTGGTCACGTGCTGGTCGGAAGCGTTCTCGCCAAGCGTCTCCAACTGGCTTCCCCCGACCTCCGCCCGGTCGTGACAATCAATTCCCAGCCGTTCGTCGTCGCCGGGACAATCAACTCTTCGTCTCGGCTTCCGCACCTTCCGAACGCCGTGATCGTCTCGAACGAGGATTCAGCCGCGCTCGGCCGCTCAGACCGAGTGGTCGCCCTCGTGGTCTCACGTGCAGGTGCAGCGCAGCAAGTCGCAAAGCAGATTTCGTTCGCAATCGATCCCTTCCTACCGTCACGAGTCGAAGTAACGGCACCGACAGACCCGAGCGATCTTCGGGCGGAGGTGGAAGCCGATGTCCAGAGTCTGCTCTACGTCCTTACCGGCATCTCCGTCATCGCAGCAATCTTCGGTTTAGGTAACGCGATGGTCTCTGCCGTGATGGAACGCAGGCAGGAGTTCGGGTTGCGGCGCGCGATCGGAGCGAGGGCGTCGCATCTTTTCTGGCAGGTCATCGTGGAGGCAGTGATGCTTGGCGCGGTCGGCGGGGTAGTCGGACTGGCGACAGGAGTGGGAGGTCTTCTGATCGTGACCATCGCGCAACGCTGGGCTCCCGTCTTCGATCTGGCACTCGCGCCGGGCGCGGTTGTCGGCGGGATCGTTGTTGGATCGATCGGTGGGATGCTGGCAGCCATCAGTGCCGCGCGAATCCGGCCGAGTGACGCACTACGCCACTGACCACCTCGCTCCACGATCTGGTCCAGGGCTCACGCACAGATGCCCTCCGGTAGGCTTGTAGCTCCACGTGAGTCGGTTGGAGACGGAACATGGTTGACGTTCGACGGGTCAAGTTGCCCGGGGTCGGGGTGCTGCATACCTTCGTCACAGACGATGGCGGAAAGGTCGGCGTGATCGCCCACCGGTCCGGTCACAGCGACCTCATCACTTTTTCCGACCACGAAGACGGTGCAGACGTGACGAAGGTCTCGCTGCGCCTGAACGACGACGAGGCCCACACGCTCGCCGAGCTGCTCGGTGGCACGCAGATCACCGAGTCGCTCACCGCGCTCGACCAGATCCCCGGCCTCAGCATCGACTGGTTCAGCGTCGACTACGAAGACCACATCGCCGGGCAGCAGCTCGGCAGCCCCGCCGACCGCGGGATGGTCGGGCTGACCGTCGTCGCCGTCGTGCGCGGCGAGTCCGCCAACCCGGCGCCGGCTCCCGACTTCAAGGTGTTCCCCGGCGACACGCTCGTCGTCGCGGGGTCGCCGGAGAAGGTGGCAAAGGCTTTCGCATTCTTCCGCACCGGTGAGCTGCCCGTCCGCGCCACCGTCGACGCACCGCCTGGGGGGTAGCCATGCATCTCGGCGAAGACCTCATCATTCTCGGCGTCCTCCTGCTCGTGGCATACGTGCTCGGGCGTCTCGGCAAGCTGGTGGGTCTCCCCGCGATCCCCATCTACATGCTCGTCGGGCTGCTCGCCAGCCCGCACACCGGGTGGTTCCCGCTCAATTTCGAGTCGAACTACATCGAGCTCATCGCGATCTTCGGGTTGGTCCTGCTGCTGTTCAACCTGGGGCTGGAGTTCGATCAGGACGAATTCTTCGGCAACTTCGGCAAGCTCATCATCTCCGGCGGTTCGTACATCGTCGTGAACATGGGCGTCGGCCTCATCTTCGGCTTCATGGTCGGCTGGGGCACCAGGGAAGCCCTGATCATCGCCGGAATGACGGCCACGTCGTCCAGTGCGATCGTGACCAAGCTGCTGATCGAGCTGAAACGCCTGGCGAACACAGAGACGCCGATGATCCTGGGCGTCACCGTCGTCGAGGACATCTTCATCGCGATCTACCTCGCGATCGTCTCCGTGGTGCTGAGCGGCGAGACGGACTTCTGGCCGATCGTCGCCAAACTGGCGATCGCGTTCACCTTCCTCGTGGTGATGTTCACGATCGCGCGGTTCGGCGGCCGGTACGTGTCCAAGCTGTTCCGCACCAAAGACGACGAACTGTTCACCATCCTGTTCTTCGGCTTCGCCGTGCTGTTCGCCGGCATCGGCGAGATCCTCGGCGTCACGGATGCGATCGGCGCGTTCCTCATCGGGCTCGTGCTCGGCGCGACGAAGTACCGCAACAAGATCGAGCACATCGCGATCCCGTTGCGGGACGTGTTCGCCGCGTTCTTCTTCCTCAACTTCGGCCTCGCGCTGAACCCTGCCCAGTTCCCGTCCGTCGTGGTCCCCGTGCTGCTGGCGGTGCTGCTGACGATCGTGCTGAACATCCTCGCAGGGCAGTTCGTCGCCTGGATCAATGGGATGGGCGTGCAGGCCGGCATCAACACCACCGTCATCCTGCAGAACCGCGGCGAGTTCGCGCTGATCCTCGCCACGCTGTCGCTGAGCGCGGGGCTGGATGAGCGCATCCAGCCGTTCGCCGGCCTGTACGTGCTGATCATGGCCGTCCTCGGGCCCGTGCTCGCAGCAAACTCCGAGAAGATCGGTGCGATGATTCTCCGGACCGGCAAAAGCCCGAAGAAGAAGCGCACGAAGAAACCCGAGCGCGATCCGATGCTCGACGAGGAGATCGCGCTCGTGGAGGCGGCGACAGCCGACCTCGACCCAGAGGCGCGATCGGACGACACCCGGCAGGCCATCGACCGCGTCGTCGAGCAGGCCATGCACGAAGACAGCAGCGACCGAAAGCGGGACTGAGCCATTAGCACGACCAGCGGCAGTGGAGAGACCACACTGTTCCAGATGATGCTGCGCCCGCGGTGGATCGGCGCACTCGTCTTCGCGCTGCTGCTGGCCGGTGGATTCGCGTGGCTGGGCCAGTGGCAGCTGGAACGCGCCGTCGAGGCGGGCAAGGTCGTCGAGATCCCGAGCGAGACCGTGCTGCCGCTCGCGAAGGTGGCGAAGCCGGGCGGCCCGATCGCCGACACGGCGACCGGCCAGCTCATCAGCGTGACCGGCTCGTTCGTGCCGACCGACTATCAGCTGGTGCAGGGCAGGCTCAACCACGGAACCGCCGGCTGGTGGGTCGTCGCGCACGCGACCGTGCCAGGCGCCGAGGAGGGCGCGCGTCCCGTCGCCCTCGCCGTCGCGCGCGGGTGGGCCGCCGACGAAGCGACCGCGAAGTCGGTCATGGCGCGGCTCGCCGATGAGCCGGCCGCCCAGCAGGAGATCGTCGGCAGGCTGCTGCCGACAGAGGGGCCGGAGGTCCCGAGCGACAAGAAGCACCCGACGGCGATGACCACCATGTCGGTCGCCGCCCTCTACAACCTCTGGACCGGTGTGGACGGCATGGACGTGTACTCCGCATACGTCGTCGAGAAGACGCCGCCCGCCGGGCTGACGAAGATCGACTCGCCCCCGCCCATCCAGGAGCGCACGCTCAACTGGCTCAACATCTTCTACGCGGCGGAGTGGATCATCTTCGCCGGATTCGCGGTCTTCTTCTGGTATCGCCTGGTGAAGGACGCGAAGGAGAAGGAAGACGAATTGCGCGAGCTCGCCGCCGGAACGGCCGCCCCGCTCGGGAAAGTAGAATAGACCCATGCCCCTCGCTCCCAAGCTCGCCGATTTCCCGAAGATCCGCGGGGCGCTCCGGTTCTACCAGGTGTTCGCATACATCACGGGCATCATGCTGCTGCTGCTCTGCCTCGAGATGGTCATCAAGTACGGGATGGGCTACCAGCTCTTCGCGTTCGGCAACCACGGCGTCTTCGCCCTGGTTCCGGTGAACGACCCGGTGACGCCGACGGGCGTCGACCTGAGCACGGGCATCCTGATCGCGCACGGCTGGCTGTACGTCGTGTACCTGTTCTCCGACTTCCGCCTGTGGAGCCTGATGCGGTGGAACTTCACGAAGTTCGTGGCGATCGCCCTCGGTGGCGTCATCCCGTTCCTGTCGTTCTTCGTGGAAACCCGCATCACCAAGCAGGTGAAGTCTTATCTGGCCGGCCGTGAGGCCGAGGAAGCGACCCTCGTGGAGGCATCAAATTAGCACTGACCCAGCATTCTCCGACCTGCTCGGAGGCGCAGACTCCGCCAACCCGTCCGGTCCGGTGCTCGTCGTCGACTTCGGCGCGCAGTACGCGCAGCTGATCGCCCGGCGCGTGCGCGAGGCGAACGTCTACTCCGAGATCGTGCCGCACACCGTCACCGCCTCCGAGATCGCGGCCAAGCGTCCGGCGGGCATCGTCCTGTCCGGCGGCCCGTCCAGCGTCTACGAGGAGGGCGCCCCGCAGCTCGACGAGGCGATCTTCGACCTCGGCGTCCCCGTGCTCGGCATCTGCTACGGCTTCCAGGTGATGGCCACGGCGCTCGGCGGCGAGGTCGCGCACACCGGTCAGCGCGAGTACGGCTCGACCGCCGTGCGGATCAGCGACGCGGGCGTCTTGCTCGACGGCCAGCCCGAGGAGCAGACGGCGTGGATGAGCCACGGAGACTCGGTCTCCAAGGCCCCTGAGGGCTTCGAGGTGCTCGCGTCCACCGACTCCACCCCGGTCGCCGCTTTCGCGAACGACGAGCGCAAGCTCTACGGCGTGCAGTGGCACCCCGAGGTCAAGCACTCCGCGTACGGCCAGGCCGTGCTCGAGAACTTCCTGCACCGCGCCGCCGGCATCCCCGCCGACTGGAACAGCGGAAACGTGATCGCCGACCAGGTGGCCGCGATCCGCGCCCAGGTCGGTTCCGGCCGGGTCATCTGCGGCCTGTCCGGCGGCGTCGACTCCGCCGTGGCCGCCGCGCTCGTGCACGAGGCCGTCGGCGACCAGCTCGTCTGCGTGTTCGTCGACCACGGCCTGCTGCGCAAGGACGAGGCCCGTCAGGTCGAGGAGGACTACGTCAAGGCCACGGGCATCCGCCTGGTGACCGTGAACGCGCAGGACCAGTTCCTCGACGCGCTCGCCGGCGTGAGCGACCCGGAGACCAAGCGCAAGATCATCGGCCGCGAGTTCATCCGCACCTTCGAGAAGGCCCAGGCCGACCTGATCGCCGAGGCGGCCAGCGAGGGCGACCCGATCCGCTTCCTCGTGCAGGGCACCCTGTATCCGGATGTGGTCGAGTCCGGCGGGGGGACGGGCACCGCCAACATCAAGAGCCACCACAACGTCGGCGGCCTCCCGGAAGACCTGCAGTTCGAGCTCGTCGAGCCGCTGCGCACCCTGTTCAAGGACGAGGTGCGCGCCATCGGCCGCGAGCTCGGCCTCCCGGAGGAGATCGTCGGCCGCCAGCCGTTCCCCGGCCCAGGGCTGGGCATCCGGATCGTCGGAGAGGTCACGCGCGAGCGTCTCGACCTCCTCCGCGACGCGGACGCCATCGTGCGCGCAGAGCTCACCGCCGCCGGCCTCGACACCGAGATCTGGCAGTGCCCGGTCGTGCTCCTCGCCGACGTCCGCTCGGTCGGAGTGCAGGGCGACGGTCGCACATACGGTCACCCGATCGTGCTGCGCCCGGTGTCCAGCGAAGACGCGATGACCGCCGACTGGACGCGCCTGCCGTACGACCTGCTCGCCAAGATCTCCAACCGCATCACCAACGAGGTCGACGGCGTCAACCGCGTCGTGCTCGACGTCACGTCGAAGCCGCCGGGAACCATCGAATGGGAGTAGGCGGCCCGGCTGAGGCCACCGCCTGAAAAGGGCCGGGATGCTTGCGCGTCCCGGCCCTTAACACGTGATAAATACCGTAGGGTACGAAAACCCTGACAATGTGTGGGAAAATGGCGTCGGCCTCTGCGCCATCCCGATGCCGTAGTACACGAAAGCGAGTCCGCACCACCGATGTCCGTGAAGAACTGGCTCTGGAGCACTCACGTCCAGGATGAGACGCGAGCGCGCGGTGAGTCGATCTTCGTCCGCTTCGGCGTCCAGTACCTGACCGATGCGGTCGCCTGGGCTCTCGCCATCGTCGCCGCCGTCGTCTTCCGCTACGACTTCGTCGTCTCCCGGGTGCACTGGGTGCCCGTCCTCTTCCTCTGCCTGGTGGTGATCGTCCTCCAGCTCCTGCTCGGCTGGACCTTCGGTGTCTACCGCGGACGGTTCACATACGGCAGCTTCGAGGAAGCACGCGCCGTCGCATACACGGTCGTCACGATCGCCCTGTTCTCCTCCGTGCCCGTCGTGATCTTCTCGGCCCAGATCGGAGTCCCGCGCAGCCTCATGCTGATCTCGGGGTTCATCGCATACGGGCTGATGGGGGCCGTGCGGTATCTGAAGCGGATGTACGTCACCCAGCGGATGCGCCCGGACAACGCGCAGCCCGTGCTCCTGCTCGGTGCAGGCTTCATGGGCAGCCTGATGGCGCGCCGGATGCTGACGGACCGCGAGTCCGAGTACATCCCGGTCGGCTTCCTCGACGACGACAGGAGCAAGCGCAATCTGCACCTGATGGGTGTGCCCGTCCTCGGACGGTTCAAGGACATCGTCAAGGTCGCGAATTCCACACGCGCCACGGCGCTCGTCGTGTGCGTCGCCCGTGCGGACTCCAATCTGCTGCAGCGCGTCACCGCGATGGCAGACTCCGTCGGCCTCAAGGTCAAGGTGCTTCCCGAGCTCGACGACCTCAACGACGGCCGCACCACGCTCAAGGACGTCCGCGACCTCTCCATCGAAGACCTCATCGGGCGGCACCCGGTCGACACGGACGTCGCGTCCATCGCCGACTACCTCTCGAACAAGCGCATCCTGGTCACCGGCGCCGGCGGCTCCATCGGTTCGGAGCTGTGCCGGCAGATCGCGAAGTTCGGTCCGGCCGAGCTGATGATGCTCGACCGCGACGAGACCGGCCTCCAGCAGACCCAGCTGCAGATCTCCGGACACGGCCTGCTCGACTCGACAGACGTCATCCTCGCGGACATCCGCGACGCCGACGCGCTCGAGCGCATCTTCGTCGCCCGCCGGCCAGAGGTGGTGTTCCACGCCGCAGCCCTCAAGCACCTGCCGATGCTCGAACAGTATCCGGACGAGGCGTGGAAGACGAACGTGCTGGGGACGCTCAACGTGCTCCGCGCAGCGATGGCGATCGGTGTGGAGACCTTCGTGAACATCTCCACCGACAAGGCGGCGAACCCCACGAGCATCCTGGGGCACTCCAAGCGTGCGGCGGAGCGGCTGACGGCGTGGGCGGGCAAAGAGACCGGTCACTCCTACCTCTCCGTGCGGTTCGGCAACGTGCTCGGCAGCAGGGGCTCGCTTCTGCCCACCTTCCAAGCGCTGATCGCCGCTGACAAGCCGCTGACCGTCACGCATCCGGATGCCACCCGGTACTTCATGACCATCCCTGAGGCGTGCCAGCTCGTCATGCAGGCAGGCGCCATCGGTTCGCCCGGCGAGGTCCTGATCCTCGACATGGGCAAGCCCGTGCGCATCCTGGACATCGCGCGGCGCATGATCGCGCAGTCCGGTAAGAGCCTCGAAATCATCTACACGGGCCTCCGCGACGGCGAGAAGCTGCACGAAGAGCTGACCGGCGTCGGCGAGGCGGGCGCGCACCGCACGCACGCGCTCATCTCGCACGCACGGGTGCTGCCGATCGATCCCAGCAGGCTGGACCGCTCCGAATGGCAGCGCCGCTGGGAAGACGACCAGGCCGAGACGGCGATCGTCGGAATCGAGCGCGGAAGCCTCGGGGGAGTGAAGCGTTGAGTTCCAAGATCTACATGTCTTCGCCGGATGTCGGAGACCTCGAGCAGGAGTATGTGCTCAACGCGATGCGCTCCGGCTGGATCGCCCCGCTCGGTCCTGACGTCGACGGCTTTGAGCAGGACATCGCCACGCGCCTCGGCGTGCAGCACGCGGTCGCCCTCTCCTCGGGCACGGCCGCCCTCCACCTCGCGCTCCTCGGGCTGGGCGTCGGCGCCGGAGACACCGTGGCCACCGCGACGATGACGTTCGCCGCGACCGCGAACGCCATCGCATACACGGGGGCATCGCCGTTCTTCGTCGACTCCGACCCCGTCACCGGCAACATCTCGCCTGCGCTCCTCGAGCAGGCTCTCGCCCAGCTCGCTGCCGAAGGACGACGTGTCGCGGCGATCGTCCCTGTCGACCTCCTCGGCCGTTCCGCCGACTACGACGAGATCCTGCCTCTGGCAGAGCGTTACGGGATCCCGGTCCTCGCCGACGCGGCGGAGTCGCTGGGGGCGAGCTACCGCGGCAAGGCGGCTGGCTCATACGGGGTCGCGGCCGCGCTGTCGTTCAACGGCAACAAGATCCTCACCACCTCCGGCGGCGGAATGCTGCTGACCGACGACGAGGCGCTCGCCTCCCGTGCACGCTACCTGGCGACGCAGGCGCGTCAGCCGGTGGTGCACTACGAGCACGTCGACATCGGTTACAACTACCGGATGAGTAACCTCCTGGCCGCTCTCGGCCGTGCGCAGCTCTCGCGACTCGACGCGATGATCGCACGCCGCGCCGCCGTCCGGGAGCTCTACCGTGACCTGTTCGCACCCGTCCAGGGCGTCTCGATCTTCCAGGGAGAAGGCGACGAGTCGGACAACAAGTGGCTGACCTCCATCCTGGTCGAGCCGTCCGAGTCCGGTTGGACGGCGGAAGAGCTGCGCGAGTGGCTGAACGCCGACCAGATCGAGAGCCGTCCGCTCTGGAAGCCGATGCACCTGCAGCCGGCGTTCGCCGACGCGGGGGCACTCGTCGACGGCAGTGCACAGCACCTCTTCGAGGTCGGCATCACCCTCCCCAGCGGGTCCGTGCTCGATCAGGATCAGCTCGACCGCGTGCAGGATCGCATCCACTCCTTCCTCGGAGCGCATTCGTGAGCACGCGAGGGTATGACAAAGGCAAGCGCCTGCTCGACGCCGTCGCGTCCGGCATCCTTCTCGTCGTACTCTCGCCGGTCATCGGCATCGTGGCCGTGCTCGTCGCGATCAAGCTCGGCCGTCCTGTGATCTTCTCGCAGCCGCGTCCCGGCCGAGGCGGCACCGTGTTCACCCTGCGCAAGTTCCGGAGCATGAAGTCCGTGGACGTCGAGGCCGGCCTGGTGAGCGACGAGGACCGGCTGACCCGCTTCGGGAAGACGCTCCGCGCCTCCAGCCTGGACGAGCTGCCGAGCCTGGTGAACGTCCTGCGCGGAGACATGAGCTTCGTCGGCCCCCGCCCGCTGCTCGTGTCCTACCTGGGGCGGTACACCCCTCGCCAGGCACGACGCCACGAGGTCCGTCCCGGAATCACCGGCCTCGCCCAGTCCAGCGGCCGCAACGACGTGCCGTGGGAGCGCAGGCTGGAACTCGACGTCGAGTATGTCGACACCCGCAGCTTCCGGCTGGATGCGCTGATCCTCGTGCGCACCGTCCGCTCCGTGTTCGTGCGGGAGGGCATCTCGCACGACGGCCACGCCACGATGCCGGAGTTCGGTGCGGCAGAGCCGTCGGGAGGCGGGGCGTGACGGTTCCGCTCGTCATCGTCGGTGGAGGGGGATTCGGCCGGGAGACGCTGGACGTCGCAGAAGCGGTCAACGCAGCCCACCCCGGACGGTTCGATATCCTCGGCGTGCTCGACGACGGCGCAGACGGCCTCGTCGGCTCTCGCCTGGCTGCGCGGAATGTCGACCTCCTCGGCCCGATCGACGACTGGCTGGCGCGCGGTGTCTCCGCGCACTATGTCGTCGCCATCGGTAGCCCGGCGGTCCGGGAGCGCATCGACGCGCGCCTGAGCGCCGCAGGCCTGGAACCGGCCACCCTGATCCATCCCAGCGCCGTCGTCGGTTCGGTCGCGCTGATCGGTGCCGGCTCGGTGATCTGCTCCGGCGCCCAGGTGTCCACGAACGTCCGGCTCGGCCGCGCTGTGCACCTCAACCCGGGTTCCATCGTCGGCCACGACGCGGTGCTCGGCGACTTCGTTTCCGTCAACCCCGGCGCCATCGTCTCCGGCGAGGTCAGTGTCGGAGCTTCCACGCTGATCGGAGCAGGTAGCGTTGTGCTGCAAGGTCTCCACGTCGGAGGGGGAAGCGTCGTCGGCGCTGCCGCCTGCGTCACCAGAGATTTCCCCGAAGGCAGCACCGTGGTCGGTGTACCTGCACGCGAATATTCGAAAGACCAATGAAACTACTCATCACAGGCGGGGCCGGATTCATCGGCTCCAACCTCGCACGCTATGTCACCTCGCACGTCCCCGGCGCTGAGGTCCGCGTCATCGACGACCTCAGCACCGGTCGCCTGGACAACCTGGACGGCGTCGACGTGCGTTTCATCGAAGCGTCGATCCTCGACGAGGACGCCCTGAACGAGGCCGTCTCCGGCGTCGACTCGGTCGTGCACCTCGCGGCGCTCGGCAGCGTTCCGCGCTCGGTGGCCGCGCCGCTGCCCTCGCACCACGCGAACGCAACGGGCACGCTGCACGTGCTCGAAGCATCCCGTCTCGCCGGTGTCGAGCACGTGGTCGTCGCGTCGTCGAGCTCGGTCTACGGCAGCAACACCAAGCTCCCGAAGTCGGAGTTCGACTGGACCAGGCCGATGAGCCCGTATGCGGTCACCAAGCACGCGACAGAGGGCTACACGATCGCGTACAACTACTCGTACGGGATGAGCACCCTCGCGTTCCGCTTCTTCAACGTCTTCGGCCCGTACCAGGCCGCCGACCACGTCTACGCGGCCGTGATCCCCAAGTTCCTCGACGCAGCACTCAACGGCCAGCCGCTGACCGTGCACGGCGACGGCCTGCAGTCCCGCGACTTCACGTACGTCGAAACCGTCTGCTCCGCTCTGCTGGACGCGGTGCAGCGCCGGGTCAGCTCCCTCGATCCCGTCAACCTCGCGTTCGGCACGAGCACCCCGCTGCTGCGCGTCATCGACCTGATGCAGGAGCACCTCGGCATCGACGTCGCCGTCGAGCACGTCGAGCCGCGCGTCGGCGACGTGCGCGCGTCTCAGGCGGATGGCATCCGCATCCGGGAGCTGTTCCCCGATGTGAAGCCGACCGACTTCGAGACGGCGCTCGGACAGACCATCGACTGGTACCGAGAGCGGCACGCGAGCCGATGACCGCGGGCAAGCCGCGCATCGTCCTCGGCGTGACGGTCGACCTCTCGTTGCGCCTGATGGCGGGCTTCCCGCAGTTCCTCGCCGAACGCGGCTGGGACGTCCACGTCGTATCGTCGCCGGGCGCCCGGCTGGATGCGCTGGCAGAGGTCGACGGCGTGACGGTCCACGCACTGACGATGGCCCGCGAGCCGTCCCCCCTGTCCGACCTGCGCTCGCTGATCGCCTGGACGCGCCTGCTGCGCAGACTGCGCCCTGACGTCGTCTCGGTCGGCACCCCCAAGGCCGGCCTCCTCGGCGGCATCGCCGCTCGTCTGACACGGGTCCCTGGTCGCGTCTACATGCTCCGCGGTCTCCGCCTGGAAACCTCGACGGGTGTGAGTCGCCGTGTGTTCACGCTGTTGGAGCGTCTGGCCGTCCGCTCGGCGAACGTGGTCCTCGCGGTGAGTCAGAGCCTCGCCGCGCGCGCGGTCGAACTCGGCGTCACCCCTGCCTCGAAAGTGCGCGTCCTCGGGTTGGGCAGCTCCAACGGTGTCGACGTCGCCGCGCTCGACAGAGCGAACTTCGACGACGCCGCGCTCGACGCGCTCGCCGAGCGACACGGAATCGACCGCCGCATCCCGACCATCGGCTTCGTCGGCAGGCTCACCGCTGACAAGGGTCTGGACCTCCTCTCCGAGGCTCTTTCCGACCTCGTCGCGAAAGGGATCCCTCATCAGCTCCTCGTCGTCGGGGGCAGCGAGGACGACACCGGAGATCGGCGAGACTGGCAATCGAAGACCGTCCTGACCGGTCATGTCGACGACCCTGAACCGTATTTCCACCTCATCGACGTGCTGTGCCTCCCCACGAAGCGGGAGGGGTTCCCGAACGTGGTCCTCGAGGCTGCGGCGGCATCCAGACCCACCGTCACGACGGATGCGACGGGAGCCGTGGATTCCGTGGTCGACGGCGTCACCGGATTCGTCGTTCCACGGACGTCGTCGTCCGCGCTGGCCGAGGCGCTCGCCACTCTTCTCGCCGACCGGGATGTTCGTGAACGCATGGGGCAGGCAGCGCGGGCGCGCGTGGTGGCCGAGTTCAGCAACCACATCGTCTGGGAGCGTCACGAGGCGTTCTATCGAAGCCAATTGACGAGCAGGCGACGGCGTGGCTGACGTCCTCACAGCGGTCACAACGTACGGTCGCGGCGGCGGGAGCGCGCGTGTGCGTGTCTTCAGCTGGACCGACCGGTTGCGCGATGGCGCGACGGTCTCCGACTATCTCGGTGGGCGGACCAACGCGCCGGGGGAGTTGCTGCGGCATCCGGCACGCGTCCTCTCTGCGGAGACGCGCCTCCGGCGGCTGGCCCAGCGGAACTCGTCATCACCGCTGCTGATCTCGCGGCAAGCATCCCCGTTCTCCAACGGGGGGATCGAATCGCGCCTGCTCCGATCGAGCGCGCGGGGCGTCTACGACTTCGACGATGCGTTGCCGCACACCCCGCCGCGCGCCATCGACCGACTGTGGTCGAAGCGACGCGTCTGGGAGCGCAGCGTGCGCGCTTCGGACGTCGTGATCGCGGGGAACGATTTCCTCGCCGAGCTGGCGTCCTCCGCATCGGGCGAGGTCGTCGTCATCCCGAGTTGCATCGAGCCTGGTGACTACATCGTCAAGCGGGACTATGCCATCGACACGGGCCATCCGGTAGCGGTCTGGCTCGGGTCACCGTCGACCGAGGCACACCTTCTCAGCATCGAGCCCGCACTCCTTCGCGCGCACTCGGTGACCGGTCTGCGCGTGAAGCTGATCAGTGCCGGACAGGCCGATCTCGGCGGGCTCGAATCGATGGTGGACCGTGTCGAGTGGAACCCGTCCACCGTGGCTGCGGAACTGGCAGCTGCCGACTTCGGCATCATGCCGCTCCCGGACAGCCTGTGGAACCGCGGGAAATGCGGGTACAAGTTACTGCAGTATGCCGCGACCGGTCTTCCGCTGGTGGGAAGTCCCGTCGGTGTGAATGCGACCATCCTCTCGCGCGCAGACGGGCTCGCCGCGTCGAGCGCGAGCGAATGGACGGACGCGCTCGTGGCGATCTGCGGCGAGCCGGAATCGTCGAGGAGCGCCCGGGGGAGAACCGCCCTGGATACGGCCGTCACGCAGTTTTCGTACGACAGGTGGGAGCCGGACTGGCTCGCGGCCGTCGGACTCTGAACACCGTCGACTGATCGTTCAGCCGAGGAGGCGCACCGAGCCGGGGGAGCGCAGCTCTGCGCGTTGTTGAGCGAGCGAGGTCCTCCGTGTCCGCTGCCCCTCACCCTGCCTGGTCAGCGACCGCGCGAGAAACTCCGTGACGCCGAGGCACAAGAGCCGGAGCCGCGTGAAGCCGCTTGGGCCGTACGCCTTGCGGAAGTACCGGATGCGGCTGATGCGGCTCAGACAGTACGACGTGGTGGACGCCGACGCTGAGCTCGCGCCCCCGACGTGATCCCCCCAGGCATGCGGGATCGCCGTGACCCGGCCGGCGGCATGGGCGCGGGCGCAGAGATCGACGTCCTCGTAGTAGAGCTCGAAGCGTTCGTCGAACCCGTTGAGTCTCTCGAACGTCTGAGCTGCGATGACGAGGAGCGCACCATCCACCTGGCCGACGTCGACGGGCTCACTCTCTTGTGACGGTTGAACGGACGATCCGACATACGCGCGACTGCCGACGATCGCCTTCGCGAACTCGTGGCGCCAGGACGCGAGGGCTCTGGTGTTGCTGGCGACGCCCGTCGTCGGAGACACCAACAGACCAGCCGTCACCGCCGACCCGGAGGACGAGGCGGCTCGAGCGAGCTCCGACAGGGGCCGGGTGAGACGGACGTCGGGGTTGACGAAGGCGAGGTGGGTGACGGAGCCGGCGCTCGCCGCGCCGAGATTGCAGCCACGTGCGAACCCGAGGTTCGCGCCGGGGTCGACGTAGGTGACCAACCCATCCGGCAGGTCGAGACCGTCGACGACGGCGCGGGCGGCGGGGCTCGAAGAATTGTCGACGACGACGATGGAGACCACCTGCGGGTCCTGCGCGATCGACGTCACACAACCGGCCAGGAGGTCCTCGGAGTTGTACGCGACCACGACGGCTCCGACGGTCACCTTCTCGTGCTCAGGCAAGCTGTTCGCTCCTCTGCTTCCGCGATCTCCGGACGACGATGGCTACGAGGACGCTCTGAAGGGCGTAGATGATGCTCGACGCGATGGCGGCGCCGGCGATCCCCAGCAGTGCGGACAACGGGATGTACACGACGCTGAGAATGGCGGACCCGATCCCGATCCAGAGCGGTGCACGCCGATCGCCGGAGGTGAGGACGCTGGACAGGGTGATGCGTGCGTAGCCCTGCACGACGACGCCGGGGAGGAGGATCAGGATCAGTGGAATGGCGTCCACATACTCGGGAAGCAGCCAGGGGATGAGGAGCCAGCTCAGGAGTGCGACGATCACCGCGCCGATGCCGCCGACGATCGCGTTCACGGCGACGAGACGCCGCCGCCGCGCGCGAGTCTCCTCGGGTGTCTGGACCTTGCCTCCGGTGTCGAAGGCCAGCAGGCTGAGAGCTTCCGAGAAGACCCAGATCATGCCGGCGATGGGCGCGGCGACGGAGTAGATGCCGAGTTGCTGAGCGCTGACGAAGAAACCGAGAACGACGATGTCCCCCCGGAACAGCAGCTGCTGGCCGAGGACGGCAACGTGACTGGCGAGCGCGGTCGCGACGATCGAGCGCGTCGGGACGTGCACGGCGTCGGCCGTCGAGACGTCGGGCATCCGGCGGAACGCGGCGTAGAGCGTCGAGGCGATGAGGGCGATGAACCAGCACACGGCGACGGCGTACGGGTCGTGGGTGATGACAGCGACCGGGAGGCCGATCAGGGGGAACACCGCGGACTGGATGAACCAGGCGTTCCGGAAGGTCCGCGAGGCGCCAAGGCCCTGGCGGGTGCGGAGGACGACGAGATTGAAGAGCACGAGTGCTCCGCCGATCGAGGCGAAGATGACCGTGTTCCGGCCGTACAGCGTGCTGGCGTCGGCAGCGGGAGGAACGAAGAGACCGCCGATGACACCGACGACGAGCACGCCGCCCGCGATGCAGGCTCCGACGATCCAGCCCCGCCGGGTGGCGGTGCGATCGCCTCTGACGGTCGCGTGCACGATGCCGACGTGGAGGCTGAGGAAGCCGATCGCCCCGATCAGCCCTCCTGTGCTCAGGATGAGGGCGAGACGACCCCGATCAGCGGTGCCGAGGATGCCGGCCGTCGCGAAGGTGGTGATCGCAGCGAGTGCGAAGGGGACCACCTGCGACAGCACCAGGTCGATCGCTTTCGACATCGACGGGGTGCGCAGCCTCATGACTCCCTCCGAAAACCGCGGAGCGCGGCGACGTTGAGAATAGCGAGAGGGAGGAAGAGAACCCACAGGGAGTCGAACTTCGCGAGATAGGGGTTCGTGGCATTGCCGACGAGGAAGCACACGAGTCCCATCAGGGCCGGGATCATGTACGGCCGGACACTCGGGTTCCGCCGCGCGACGATGATGGAGTGGACGATCATCCCGACGATCGCGATCCCGTAGACCGCGACGCCGTAGAGACCGAAGTTGTACAGCGCGGCGTTGTACGAGAGCTCGAATGCCCACGGAGTGGCTGCGTCCCGAACGAAGCCGGCGGTGGTGCCGCCCAGACCGGAGCCGAAAATCGGCCAGCGGAGCCAACCCTCCCACAGGTATCGCGACTGTTCCGTCCTGATCAGGGCGTCTTGGCTGTGACCAGGCTGGAATCCTTGGAGAAACGATCCGAAGACCGCGCCGAGGTCGATTCCGGCGACGGCAGCGCCCGCCAGCAGGAGGGCGATCGCCGCGAGGACACTGCCGGAGAAGGTCCACCAGAATCGGGCGGTCGGCCGCCGACTCGCTGTGAGCAGGTAGAGGACGGGGAAGAGGATGATCGCCACGGCGATCGCCAGCAGGAGGGCGCGGCGACCGGAGAGCAGGATGACTGCGACGCAGAGGACGATGGCGACGATGACGAATGCCCGGTGCAACGGCGCGCGTCGGCCTCGCGGCCAGGCGAGCATCCCGAGGAGGAACGGCACGGCGAAGAGGAGCGTCGAGAGGAAGGGGAAGCTCGCGGAGTATTGACCGGGGCCGGTCGAGGCGAAGATCGTCTTCAGGGGAAGTGCGTCGAGAAGAGCTTTTCCCGGCAGCAGTCCGATGTTCGCGACGATGAACCAGCAGCCGAAGATCCCGCAACTGATGCACGCGATGATGATCGTGCGGTACAGGCCGCGGAGGTGCGTCTCGGTCGTGATGGCGAGTGTGAGCGCCAGGAAGATGAGCGGCCAGACCACGTACACCTGCGCCGTGGACAGCGCACCGGCCGTGAACCCGTGGGCGATGCCGAGGATGACGTACCCCGCGCCGACGGCCGAGAGCGCGACGACCGGCACGACGAGCTCGCGACGAGGGATGATCGGCGCGGTACCGCGCCACCATCCGGCAGCGATCGCCGCGAGAACGATCAGCAGCAGGAGGATCTTGACCGGTTGGAAGAGTGTGGGCGTCGCGAGGACGAGGAAGAAGAGGGCATACCCCGTGATCCTCCACACGGACGTCTGCCCGCCGACCGGTGAGACCCGGTCGACCGCTCGGCCGAGCGCCTCGATCACAGTCGCTCGGACGTGGCGCCGCTGAGGCGGTTCTTCGTGTCGAGCACCGGGACGGTCGCCGAGTTCAGCAGATCGAGGTCGAAGTCGTCGTGGTCGGTGATGAGGACGACGGCGTCGGCGCCGGAGATCGTCTCCTCCGTGTATGCGGCGCGTGCGATGCCTGCCGGCCACCGGTAGTCCTCGACGCGGTCGTCGACCCCGACGATCTCCGCGCCCAGGTCGGCGAGCACGTCGATCAGGCGCAGCGAGGGGGATTCACGGATGTCGCCGGTGTTGCGCTTGTACGACAGGCCCACGAGCACGATGCGCGCTCCGTTGATGGCCTTGCCCTTGCGGTTGAGGAGGACCATGAGACGCTGGGCGACGTAGTCGGGCATGTGGTCGTTGATGTCGTTCGCGAGTTCCACGAAACGGAAGCTCTGGCCCAGCTTGCGGCGCACCTGCCACGAAAGATAGCTCGGGTCGACGGGGAGGCAGTGGCCTCCGACGCCGGGGCCGGGCGTGAACTTCATGAATCCGAACGGCTTGGTGGATGCAGCGTCGATCGACTCCCAGACGTTGACGCCGAGCTGGTGGCCGAAGATCGCCAACTCGTTCACGAGCGCGATGTTGACGTGCCGGAAGGTGTTCTCGAGCAGCTTCGTCAGCTCCGCCTCTTTCGTGCCGGACACCGGAACGGTGGTGGCGACGAGGCGGTCGTAGAACGCCTGGACGCGGGAGAGCGACACATCGTCGATGCCGGAGACGACCTTCGGGGTCTCGCGGAAGCCCCAGGTGGCGTTGCCCGGGTCGATGCGCTCCGGGCTGTATCCGACGGAGAAGTCGGTTCCGGCGGTCAGGCCGGAGCCGCGCTCGAGGATGGGGACGAGCAGTTCCTCCGTGGTGCCGGGGTATGTCGTCGACTCGAGGATGACGGTCGCGCCGGGCTTCAGCCGCTCGGACAGCGAGGCGGCCGAATCCTCGATGAAGCTGAGATCGGGAAGGCCCTCGCGAAGCGGCGTCGGAACGGTGATGACGGCGATGTCGAAGCCTTCGGCGGCTGCGTAGTCGGTCGTCGGCGTGTACCGTCCGGATTCGATGGCCGCCACCAGCTCTTCGGAGGAGATGTCGTCGACGTACGAGACGCCTTCGCGCAGGCTGTTCGTGCGGCGTTCGTCGACATCGAGACCGACGACCGTGTATCCGACTTCGACGGCGCGCATCGCGACGGGCAGGCCGACATAGCCCTGGCCGATGACGACGACGATTTCATTCTGGAGGCTCATGGGTTCCCCGGGTTCCGTTCGCGGACGCTACACGCGTGTCCCGCGCACGACCTGCTAGTCCAGATACGGGACAGACCGCCCGTTCCGAAACTCTAAATTATCAGACGATTCCCTGGCTCACGCCCTGGTCGCCGTCCGACGCCTGAAAGAGCGGACAGACGTGACCTGTACGGGTGACATTCGGGTGCCGTGCAGAAGGTTCTCAGCCGTATCTTCAGGTCTGGTCTGCTTCAATGGTCCAATGCCCGAACCGCTCCCTCAACGACGTGCTGGCGTTGCCCACGCGCGGAAGCCGAGTCGTCGCCGTCGCTACTGGTTGATCGGCGCAGGCGCCTTCGTGATCGTACTCATCGGGTGCGTCGCCTGGGTGGGTCTGCGAGCCCTCACCGCGAAGTCGGAACTCGAGTCTGCGCTTCCCATGGTGACGACCCTCAAGACGCAGATCGTCGCCCAGGATGTGAAGGGCGCGAAGGCCACGCTCGCGAAGCTGCGCCCCAAGGTGAACTCGGCTCGTGACCTGACGAGCGATCCTATTTGGCGAGCGGGCGAGGTCGTCCCGTTCGTCGGCCCGAACCTCAGCGCGGTGAGGACACTCGCCGGCGCGACCGACAGCGTCGTGGTGGACGCGATCGACCCCCTCGTCGGGCTGCTCGACACTGTCTCGCCCGACAGCATCAAGCCGGTGAACGGTGCGATCAACCTCAAGCCCATCGTCGCGGCCACCCCGAAGGTCGATGCGGCTGCTGCAGCGTTCAGCAAAGCGACCAAGCAGGTCGAGGCGATCGACACCTCGAGCACCATCGGACCGGTCACCAAAGCCACCAAGCAGATGGCGGACATGCTGACGAAGGTCGACTCGCAGGTCGTTCAGGTCAAGAACGCGCTGCACGTCCTCCCCGGAGCGATGGGCAACGACCGCCCGCGCAATTACCTGATCGTGTTCGAGAACAGCGGCGAACTGCTCCCCAACGGCGGGACGACGGGGTCCATGGCCCTCCTCCAGCTCGACAAGGGCAAGATCAACCTCGTCAAGCAGTCGTCGGCGTCGGGACGAGACTTTCCCGCGTTCAGCGACTACGTCGTCCCGATACCGGAGGACGTGAAGAAGCTCTACCCGTACGGTCTCGGCCGGCAGGTCCAGGACCTCACCATCACCCCTCGCTTCTCCCTCACCTATGAGGTGGCAAAGACGATGTGGAAGACCGCCAAGGGTGATGACATCGACGGCGTCATCGCCATGGACACGGTCACGCTGGGCAACCTCCTCAAGGCGACCGGACCCATCAACGTCCTCCCCGGCCTGCAGATCAACTCGGAGAACGCCGTCCGAATCCTGCTCATCGACATCTACACGATGTATCCGGACCCGGCGACCGTGGACAGGATCAACCAGACCATTTCGGTCGGGGCCTTCTCGAAGATCCTCGGGGGCGGAGCCAACCCCAAATCGTTGCTCGCCACGCTCCTCAAGTCCGGTGAAGAGGGACGTGTCAAGATGTGGACCGGCAACAAGGCGGAACAGGATCTGATCAAGCAGACCCCGTTCTACTCGGAGCCGCCGGTGAGTACAGCGGACACCGACAAGTTCGGCGTCTACTTCATGGACCAGACCCCGTCGAAGATGGACTACTTCCTCAAGGCCAAGGTGGAGGTGTCGCAGGCGGTCTGCTCAGACAAGCATCGCTACGTGTTCACGCGGGTCGCTCTGAACAGCACTGCGCCCGCGAACGCCGCTGAGATCCTCCCGCCGTACGTCATGGGCAACGGCGTGCTCGTCGCGCAGGGCTACGTGCAGATCGGCACCAGCGTGTACGCCCCGAAGGGATACAAGGTTCTCGGTACGGCTATCGACGCCAAGCCGTCTACCGCCCCGATGATCGGGACGGATGGCGAGTACACCGTCGCGCAGGGAGTCCAGCAGATGGGCCCCGGCCAGACGATGACCCTCGACGTGCTGTTCGATGCCGGCGAGACGAAGACCAAGAAGCTGGACGCGACGGTGACTCCGATGGTCAACCCGATCGTCACCAGCTACGGCACGCTGGACTGCGCGGCGATCGGCAAGTAGGGGCGACCGCAGGCCGACGCGAAAAGGGCGGGCAGGGAGCGTGTGCTCCCTGCCCGCCCTTTCGGTGCGGGTGTGCTAGTTGCGCGAGATCGCGAAGATGCGGAGCAGCTCGAGGTAGAGCCAGATGACCGTGACCATGATGCCGAAGGCGCCGGCCCAGCCGAAGACGCGCGGTGCGCGGTTCTTCACGCCCTGCTGGATGGCGTCGAAGTCGAGCACGAGCGAGTATGCGCACATGATGACGACGAGGACGCCGATGATCAGTCCGAGCGGAATGCCGAAAATGCGGAACTCGCCGCGGAGGCCCCAGGGGTCGTCCGAAACGTTCGTGAGCATCAGGATGACGTTGACCACGGAGAACAGCAGGTAGCCGACCATCGCGATGAGGAAGACCTTCGTCGCCTTCGCGGATGCTCGGATCTTGCCGCTGGCGAAGAGGGCGAGCGTGACACCCACCACGACGATCGTGCCGATGACGGCCTGGAGAACGACGCCGCCGGCCAGGTTTTCGTAGAACAGCGAGATCCCGCCGATGAAGATGCCCTGCGCGCCGGCATATGCCAGCGTGAGCGCCGGAGACGGCTTCTTGCGGTTCTTGAAGATGTTGACGAAGGCCAGAACGAGTCCGACGATCGCAGCGGGGATCCATAGGACGGGGACGATCCAGCCGATGACCGCTCCGACGAGGAGCACGCCGAAGCTGACCGCGGTCTTGACGATCGTGTCTTCGACGGTCATGCGGTCGGTTTCGACGGCGCCGGCCGCCGGTGCGTTGTACATCTCCTGGAGGTTCTCGGCGCTGAGTGTCGCAGCGGCCGCTGACCCGTTCTGGAAGGCCGGGCTCTGTGAGAATGCCGGGTTGGAGGTAGCCATGATTCCTCTGCTTGCGTGTGGGGTCCGGACGAGCCGGATCTGTGCACTAAACCTACCGATTTATTGTCTGAGAGTTCTGACAGATTGCCTTGAATCAAGGGTGATCGCGACCCATCGTGCCAGCCACGCGGCCGCCACGATGACCACCGTGCTCACCGCGATCGACACCCAGCCCTGGGAGTACTCGTGGATCGTTTTGGCCAGGACGATGCTGGATGCGATCGGCAGCACGAGCACGACGTAACTCAGCAGCGGGCGCAGCCGGATCAGCAGCCACGCGGCGAGCGGGACGCAGAAGCACCAGGCGAAGCCGGCCCCGCCGAGCATGAGCCAGGTGAACCCGAGCACAGGGATGGCGACGGAGACCCTGCGTCCGATCGTTGAGGGGAGCACGGCCCAGCCTGCGGGCTGGAGCACGGAGCCGACGAGGAGGAACGGCAGGCTGTACGCGCTCGTCATGAGGATGAAGCCGGTGCCGACCACGAGCATCCCGAGGCCGATGACGAGTCGCTGGCGGTACGCGCCCCAGTGCAGATCCAGTCGGCTCGCTGGCTCGACCCAGCCGTTCGGAGAGGGCGGTTCCGCTTCGGACACCGCTTGATTCTGTCACCCGGATGCGCGCGAGAGAACCCCCAACCCGCGGGCTAGTATCTCAACATGCGAGCTCGGACGGCCCCTCTGGTGATCGGTCACCGGGGCGCGCCCGGGTACCGTCCGGAGCACACGGCGGCCTCGTACGAGCTCGCGTTCGCGCTGGGTGCCGACGCGGTCGAGCCGGACATCGTCGCCACGAAGGACGGCGTCCTCGTGCTCCGGCACGAGAACGAGATCTCGGGCACGACAGACGTCGCGACGCGTGCAGAGTTCGCCGGGCGGAGGACGACCAAGGAGATCGACGGCACGCCGCTGACCGGGTGGTTCACGGAGGACTTCACCTGGGAGGAGCTCGCGATGCTGCGGGCGAAGGAGCGGCTGCCCGCGATCCGGCAGGCGAGCTCGACCTTCGACGGCAGATATCCGGTGCTGAGGCTGCGGGATCTGCTCGAGATCGTCGACACGGCGTCGGACGATGCCGCACGCCGGCTCGGGGTGGTGGCGGAGATCAAGCACGCGACATACTTCGACTCCATCGGCCTGCCGCTCGCTGAGCTCTTCGCGGCGGAGGTGGCGGAGGCCGGGTGGCTCGACAATCCGGGGCTGGTCGTCGAGAGCTTCGAGAAGACCGTGCTCGGTCAGGTGCGCAGGCAGGGCTTCCGCGGCACGCGCGTCTACCTGCTCGAGGACTCGGGCGTCCCCGCCGATCGCGCGGCAGCGCAGGGGTCCGCTGCCGCCGGATATGCCGACGACCTGACGGCGCGCGGGCTGTACGCGCTCGGAGCGGCGGCCGCCCCCGACCGCGTCGACGGCATCAGCGTCGAGGTGTCGCAGGTGCTCGCATCCGGTTCCGTCGCCGTCTCCCTGTTCGAGGACGACCCGTCGGACATCGATGTCGGCGCGGTGACCTCGGACCTGGTCGACACCGCCCACTCGGCGGGCCTCGGCGTGTACTGCTGGACGCTCCGGCCGGAGAACGCGCTGATGCCGGAGGATTTCCGCGGGCAGGGCCGCGACGACCAGTGGGGCGATTGGCGGAGGCTGTTCTCGATCCTGCTGCACTCCGGAGTGGATGGGGTCTTCGCCGACCACCCGGATCTGGCCGTCGCCGTGCGCGACGAACACTGATATCACCGGGTCCCTGAACGTCTCGCGGCTGGGATGACAGGGGTGGAGGCTAAAATCGTTGGAGACATGACGAGCCTCCCCGACGCCTCTCCCTCCGCCACCCCGATCATCCTCGACGGCCGATCCGGTCACGGGCGCCCCGGCGACGGTGGAGACTCCGCGAACGACCGGCTTTTCGCCGGTCTGAACCCCCAGCAGCGCGAGGCGGCGGAGTACCGCGGAGCAGCCCTGCTGATCGTTGCCGGCGCCGGATCGGGCAAGACCAGCGTGCTGACGCGCCGCATCGCCGGCCTCATCGAGACCCGAGAGGCCTGGCCGAGCCAGATCCTCGCGATCACGTTCACGAACAAGGCCGCCGCCGAGATGCGCGAGCGCGTCGAGGTGCTGCTCGGCGGCAAGGCGCAGGGCATGTGGATCTCCACGTTCCACTCGGCCTGCGTCCGCATCCTGCGTCGTGAGGCAGAGACCATCGGCAAGACGCAGAGCTTCACGATTTACGACTCCGGCGACACCCGGGCGCTGCTCAAGCGGATCATCAAGGGACTCGACGCCGACACGCTCGGCTTCACGGTGGCGGGAGCGGCCGGCCGCATCTCCAAGCTCAAGAACGAGCTGACCGACATCGAGACGTATGCACGCTCTGCGAACCTGAGCGACCCGCAGGAGGTGATGTTCCTCGAAATCTTCCGACAGTACACGCGCGCCCTGCGCACGGCGAACGCGTTCGACTTCGACGACCTCATCGCGGAGACCGTGTTCCTGTTCCGCGCCTTCCCGAAGGTGGCGGCCCTGTACCAGCGGCGCTTCCGCCACATCCTGGTCGACGAGTACCAGGACACGAACCACGCGCAGTACTCCCTGATCCGCGAGCTGACCATGCCGATCGCGCCGGCCATCGCCGACGAGCTGGAGGCCCAGGGCCACCACGTCGAGTCGATGCGGGATGCGGTGGGCGTGATCCCCGGCGCCTCCCTCACCGTCGTCGGCGACTCCGACCAGTCGATCTATGCGTTCCGCGGCGCGGACATCCGGAACATCGTCGAGTTCGAGCGCGACTTCCCCGGCGCGAAGGTGGTGCTGCTCGAGCAGAACTACCGGTCGACGCAGAACATCCTGAGCGCAGCCAACGCCGTCATCGCCAACAACTTCGACCGCAAGGACAAGAAGCTGTGGACCGCGGTCGGCGACGGTGAGAAGATCATCGGCTTCACGGGGTATTCCGGTCACGACGAGGCGCAGTTCGTCGCCGACGAGATCGAGAAGCTGCACAGCGCCGGCATGGACTACAAAGACATCGCCGTGTTCTACCGGACGAACGCTCAGACCCGTGCGCTCGAAGAGATCTTCATCCGCTCCGCCCTGCCGTACCGGATCATGGGCGGCACCAAGTTCTACGAGCGCGCCGAGATCAAGGACTCGATGGCGTATCTGATCGCCGTCGCGAACCCGGACGACACCCTCGCGCTGCGCCGCATCCTGAACACCCCCAAGCGCGGGATCGGTCCGGCGACCGAGACCCAGCTGGCCAGCTACGCGGAGGACAACGGGATCAACTTCCGCCAGGCGATGCGCGACGCGGGTTCGCTCGGGCTCGGACCGAAGGTGACGACCGCGATCCTGCAGCTCGCGACGTTGCTGGACGACGCGGCCGCCAAGATCGACCCGGAGAATCCCGCGGGGGTCTCGTCGGTCGCCGATGTGCTCACCTTCCTGCTCGACGGCAGCGGCTACCTGGATGTGCTCCGCAACAGCAGGGATCCGCAGGACGAGGCCCGCGCGGAGAACGTGGACGAGCTCGTCGCGGTGACCCGCGAGTTCGCACGCAACAACCCGGATGGCGGTCTGGTCGACTTCCTCACCGAGGTCTCCCTCGTGGCGGCAGCGGACGAGATCGACGATTCGAGCGGAACCGTCTCGCTGATGACCCTGCACACCGCGAAGGGCCTGGAGTACGATGCCGTCTTCCTGACCGGCATCGAGGAGGACCTCCTTCCGCACCGGATGTCCGCGAACGAGCCGGGAGGGCCGGCCGAGGAGAGACGCCTGTTCTACGTGGGTATCACGCGCGCCAAGAAGCGCCTCTTCCTGTCGCTGGCCATGACACGCGCGCAGTTCGGCGAGACCGCCGTGGCCATGCCGAGTCGCTACCTGCAAGAGATCCCCGCCGATCTGATCGACTGGAAGCAGTCGCCCGGCACCGCGAACGGTCGGGGAGGTAGCCAGTCTCGCGCGCTCAACGCGCGGCGTCCCGGTCTCGGCTCCGGGTCGGGATCCGGCGGCGGAGGCCGCTGGAACGAGAGCCTCACGTCGGGCGGGTTCTCCGCGGGCGGGCGGCCCTCCGATCGTCCGAAGACCGAGTGGCCGAACAGGGTCACCGGCCAGGTGCGGGACAACGGCGACCTGGAGCTCGCCTCCGGTGACCGCATCCGGCACACGGACTTCGGCGATGGCCGGGTGACGCAGGTGACCGGCGAAGGAGCCAAGCGGGTCGCGCACGTACAGTTCGAGAAGGTGGGAGCGAAGAAGCTGCTCATCAAGATCGCCCCCATCGAAAAACTGTGAGGGCCCCGCAGCTCACAACGCTGAGCGTCGAGGTCGGCCTGCGGGCCGCGACGGCCGTGGCCGTTCCGTTGCTGATCCTCTTCGCGGTCGGCAGGCTCGACCTCGCAGCGTACGCATCCTTCGGCGCGTTCACCGCGCTGTACGGACGGAACGAGCCGTACCGCCTGCGCATCCGGAGCGTCTCGATCGCGGCGGTGGTGCTCGTTACGACCATCTCGCTCGGAACGGTGGTCGCCGCGCTCGGAGAACCGCTGGCACTGCTCGTGCCGTTGCTCATCGTGGTGGTCACGCTCGGCACCATCCTGGCCGCGACGTTCCAGTTGCTCCCCGCTCAACCGCTGTTCTTCGTCTTCGCCCTCCTCGTCTGCGCCGCCGTGCCGACACCGGCGCACGAGATCGGGCTCCGGATCGGGCTCGCCGCCCTGTCCGCAGCATTCTCCTGGCTGCTGACCATGTCCGGCTGGCTCATCCGGCGCCTCACGGGCACCGCCTCCAACCCCGTGCTCCTGAAAGAGCTGCGCCGGGCCCCGGCTGTCGACACGTCGGCGATCCGGGATGCGCGGGTCTGGCTCGCCGTGGCGCAGAACGTCGTCGGGGTGGTCGTCGCGGGCGGGATCGCGTTGGCGTTCGGGCTGGGCCACGCGTACTGGGCCGTCGTCAGCCTCGTGGCCGTCATCCCGCCTGCACGGGCAGCGCACTCCATCTCGCGCTCCGTCCACCGCGTGGTCGGCACGATCATCGGGGTGGGCCTGACCGTCCTGTTGTTGTTCTGGTCCCCATCTCCGCTGTTCGTGATCGGCGTGATCGTGGTGTGCCAGGTCTTCGCCGAAGTGCTCGTCGGCGCCCACTACGGCACCGCTCTGGTGTTCATCACCCCGATGGCGCTGTCCGTCTCCTACCTGTCGACGACGAAGGTCGCGCTCTCGACCCTCGCCGTGGACCGGGTGCTGGAGACCGTGCTGGGCGCTGCGGTCGGAATCCTGCTCGTCCTCGCGGCGCGATGGATCGAACGCGCGCGCGGACTCGCGGCCTGAGCAGGGCCGCCGGCCGGTCAGGCGGCTGAGCGCTCGCCGATGGTCGCGCGCAGCCGCTTCAGGTACGCATCCCGTGGTCGGTGCCGGAGCCGCGCGGGAAGGCGCGGGTAGACGAGGACAGCCCACCCCATCCACCGGTCGAACCGCCGCTGCAGCCGGACGTTCCAGGCGAGGCCGAAGCGGCGCCGCACGTCCGGTGGCAGGAGGCCGACCGTGACCAGCCGCGCCTGCGGGAACACGGCGCGCATCCACCGGGGAATGGCGGACGGGTAGAGGATCTGCCGGGCGACCCGCTTGGTGTCCGCGGTCGGGCGCAGGCCGGCCACGGTCTCCGCCCAGTACGCGTCGAAGTCCGCGCGGGTCGCCGGCCAGGCCTCCCGCGGCACCTGCAGGGCGGAGCCGAGCACCGTGAACTCGCGGTAGATCCGCTCGCCGTCGGCGTCGGGGATCCGGCCGAAGAAGCGTTCGTAAAGGTCGACCATCGTGGCGTACAGAGTGGAGGCGACCCACAGCTGCAACTGCGGATCGAACGCGTTGTACGCGGGGGCGTCCGCGCTCGCCGCGGCGCGCACCGGCGCGTGCGCTCTGTTGACCGACCGCCTGACCACGGCGAACTCGTCCGGCGAGGCGTACACCGACGCATAGACGAAGGTCATGGTGGCGTGGAGTCTGTCCATCATCCGGTTGGCGAAGTCGCTGTGCTCCACCACGCCCCGTCCGACGGCCGGGTGCGCGATCTGAAGGAGGAGCGCCCTGCCGCCTCCGGCCAGATAGATGGCCTCGGCCGCGATGTCCTTCGCGCTGAGACCGGCCGGAGCCTGACGGGTTCGCATCGCCCCATCCTGCCGCGACAGTCTGCGAAGGTCCGGGATGCGCGTCCGCGCCGGTCAGCTCGCTGGGCATCATCGTGCGGCCAGGGCGGCTCGACGCTCGCGGCTGCGGATGGTGAGTCCGGTGAGGCCCAAGCCGAGGGAGAGAGCGGCGCCGCCCGCGCAGACGGCCGGGATCAGCCCGTCGGCGTCCGATCCTGTGTTCGCCAGTTCGGGGTCGCGGACGGTGGCTGGCGAGACGGCGGGGAGCGCGGGTGGCTCGGGCGCGGCAGGCGGCTCGGGGACGGCAGGCAGCTCGGGCGTGGCCGGTTCCTCGGGGACCTCCGGCGATTCGGGCACTTCCGGCGCGTCGGGGACTTCGGGCTCCGGTTCTTCGGGAACCTCTGGTACTTCGGGAACCTCGGGTACTTCCGGCACCTCGGGAACCTCCGGTACCTCCGGAACCTCCGGAACCTCCGGAACCTCCGGAACCTCGGGAACCTCGGGAACCTCCGGCTTCACGCCCCGGGTGATCTCCGACGCCACGCCGAACGCGGAGCGCCACGGGCGCAGGCGGCTGCCGCCTTCTGTCGCAGGGGTGTCGGCGGGCGTGATCGACTCGACCCACACGTAGTGACCGACGGCGGGCAGCTCGCACTCGGGCGTCTCGTATTCGCCTGTACCGCTGACCACCAGTTCCACCTCGCACGCGATGGGAGCGTCGGACGGTGCATCCGGGGCCTCGACGATCGGGTCGGCGAACGGGCCGAGCAGCCGGCTCCTGATGGTGGCGCGCACCGGGGCAAGGCCGTCCGGTGACGACCAGACAGCCCAGGTGGGCAGCAGGCCGTCGTCGCCGGCGACGCCGACGGTGAGGTGGTCCGAGATCGTCGCGCCCGGCTCGGCGACGGCCTCGCTGGTCACGGTCGAGACCGTCGGCTGGAAGGGGAGGGGGGAGACGCCGGTGGCGTCGGCTTTCGCGTGGGCTTCCGCGTCGGCCGGAACGGCGACGAGGAGCGCCTGCGCGTCACCGCGAGGGATGGCGATCGTCAGCCTGTCGCCGTAGGGAAGTCCAACGAACCGGGCGTCGGCGGTGACGGACACACTCGCCGCCGCGCCGGTGGGAAGGATGGGGATGTCGACGCCGTTCTGGATGTCGGCGGTCGTCGAGCCGTCTTCGAAGGTGGCCCCGGTCAGCGTGGCCGTTCCCCAGTGCTTGCGGGGCGGGAGGACCTCGGCGCCGCTCGTCAGCCGGTCGACCGTGAGCTCGACGCGGAACCGGCCCGCCCCGTCCTCCGCGAGCTCCACCAGCGCGGCGGCTTCGACCGACCGTGAGCCGAGCGTGCCGGACTCGGCGACCATCGAGTGCGCCCAGCTGAGAACGGTCGCCGCGTCCGCTCCGGCCCTGGCCGCGTATGACGCCGCGGTGGCGGTGTCGAGGCCGGTGACCATCCAGGTCGCGAGCTGCCCCGCCGCCGCCGTTCCTCGATCGGAGGTGCCCGCCCAGGAGCGCGAGATGAAGGCGAGCTTCGCCGCCTGCTCCGGCGAGTACCAGTCGAGGGTGGACCCGGCCACGAGATCGACCTCGTGGCCGGTCGGACTCTTCTTGCCGGCCTGCAGGCAGAAGCCGCGCGATCCGTCGTCGAGCGAGTACGTGCCGAGCCACCAGCCGTCCGCGGAGAGATAGCCGGGTCCGTGGCCATTCGCCGAGAGGGCCTGCGCTCCGGTGGCGAGATGGATCGCCGAGAAGAAGAACAGCAGACCGGCCACCGCGAAGGAGGTGATGAGAGTTGTTATTCGGTGTGTCATGGCATCCACCGTCGTCTGTCGGGAGGGGGCAGTGGGGCTCGGGGCCGAAGCTGTGGAGAAGTGGATGGGGGAGCCCGGCTGTGGAGGGAGCATCCACGATCGCTGTGGATTTCGCGGCTCGTTTCGCGGGCGTTCAGCAGGACGCGCTAGAGTTCTTTCTGGCGAAATTTATCTCGGCGTCGAGCTATTCTCCCGCCGAACTGCCTAGGAGAAATCGGCCGGCAAGCGCCACGAGCGTGCCGGAACCAGCGGATTGGATAACCGTGGATCTATACGAGTATCAGGCCAGAGACCTGTTTGAGCAGTACGGTGTCCCGGTCCTTCCGGGCATCGTCGCGGACACCCCTGAGGAGGTGCGCGCAGCGGCGGAGAAGCTCGGCGGAGTGGTCGTCGTCAAGGCGCAGGTGAAGGTCGGTGGTCGTGGTAAGGCCGGCGGCGTCAAGGTCGCCAAGAACCCGGATGAGGCGGAGGAAGCCGCGAAGGCCATCCTCGGGCTCGACATCAAGGGTCACATCGTCCGTCGCGTGATGGTCGCCGGTGGCGCCCGCATCGCGAAAGAGTTCTACTTCTCGGTCCTGCTCGACCGGGCCAACCGCTCGTACCTGTCGCTCACCAGCGTCGAGGGCGGCATGGAGATCGAGCAGCTCGCCGTCGAGAAGCCCGAGGCGCTGGCGCGCATCGAGGTCGACCCGATCACCGGTGTCGACGCGGCGAAGGCCGCCGAGATCGCGAAGGCCGCCGGATTCCCGGACGACCTTGCAGGCAAGGTCGCCGACGTCTTCGTGAAGCTGTACGAGGTCTACAAGGGCGAGGACGCGACGTTGGTCGAGGTCAACCCGCTCGTGCTCACCGAGGAGGGCGACATCATCGCCCTGGACGGCAAGGTCACGCTCGACGAGAACGCCGGCTTCCGCCACCCGAACCACGAGGCGCTCGAGGACAAGGCAGCAGCCGACCCGCTGGAGGCGAAGGCCAAGGCGAGCGACCTCAACTACGTGAAGCTCGACGGAGAAGTCGGCATCATCGGAAACGGCGCAGGGCTCGTCATGAGCACGCTCGATGTCGTCGCGTACGCGGGCGAGAAGCACAAGGGCGTCAAGCCGGCCAACTTCCTCGACATCGGCGGCGGAGCATCGGCAGCCGTCATGGCCGCCGGTCTGGACGTCATCCTGAACGACCCGCAGGTCAAGAGCGTGTTCGTGAACGTGTTCGGCGGCATCACCGCCTGTGACGCGGTCGCCAACGGCATCGTCAAGGCGCTCGAGATCCTCGGCGACGAGGCCAACAAGCCGCTCGTCGTCCGTCTCGACGGCAACAACGTCGACGAGGGTCGCCGCATCCTCACCGAAGCCGCGCACCCGCTGGTGACGCTGGCTCTCACCATGGACGAAGGCGCCGACAAGGCCGCCGAACTGGCTGCGAAGTAGTAAGGGCGCGATCAAGAATGTCTATCTTCCTCAACAAGGATTCCAAGGTCATCGTTCAGGGCATCACCGGAGGTGAGGGCACGAAGCACACCGCCCTCATGCTGAAGGCGGGCACCCAGGTGGTCGGTGGCGTGAACGCCCGCAAGGCCGGAACGACCGTCACGCACGGCGATGTCGAGCTCCCCGTCTTCGGAACGGTCGCGGAAGCGATCGAGAAGACCGGCGCGGACGTGTCCATCGCGTTCGTCCCGCCCGCGTTCACGAAGGATGCTGTCATCGAGGCCATCGACGCCGAGATCCCGCTGCTCGTCATCATCACCGAGGGCGTGCCCGTGCAGGACTCCGCCGAGTTCTGGGCGTACGCGCAGGAGAAGGGCAACAAGACCCGCATCATCGGGCCGAACTGCCCCGGCATCATCACCCCCGGTGAGTCGCTCGTCGGCATCACCCCGGCGAACATCACCGGCAAGGGCCCGATCGGCCTCGTCTCGAAGTCGGGAACGCTCACCTACCAGATGATGTACGAACTCCGTGACCTCGGGTTCTCGACCGCCATCGGCATCGGCGGCGACCCGATCATCGGCACGACCCACATCGACGCTCTCGCGGCGTTCGAGGCGGACCCGGAGACCAAGGCCATCGTCATGATCGGCGAGATCGGTGGCGACGCGGAAGAGCGCGCCGCCGACTTCATCAAGGCGAACGTCACCAAGCCGGTCGTCGGCTACGTGGCAGGCTTCACTGCTCCCGAGGGCAAGACGATGGGCCACGCCGGCGCCATCGTCTCCGGCTCGGCGGGCACCGCCCAGGCGAAGAAGGAGGCCCTCGAGGCCGCCGGTGTCAAGGTCGGCAAGACGCCGTCCGAGACCGCAGCCCTGCTCCGCGAGGTCTACGCGGCGCTGTAGAACCATCGGAGGGAGCGCATCCCTCCACAGGCAAGGACCCCGTGGAGTTCTCCACGGGGTCCTTGTTTTTTCCGCCGCGGGGACGGCCCCGAGCGCTACAGTGAGCAGCAGCGGGAAAGGGGGGAGCGACATGGCACGCATCACCAACAGCGAGTTGCTCCAGCGCATCGCCCAGCTCGAAGCCGAGAACGCCGGACTGCGCGAGACCATCGAGACCATCGAGAACGATCCGACGCAGCCGATTCCCCCGCACGACGCAGCCGTTGCCAGCACCGCTGTGCCGCGAAGGCACACCAGGAGCTGGGCCTGGACTCTGCTCGCCGCCGTGCTCATCCTGATCGGCGCCCTGCTCGCCCCGGTCGCCGTCGTCTCGTCCTGGGCAAAGGTGCAGCTGACAGACACGGATGCGTTCGTCGCGGCATACGCACCGCTGGCCAAGGACCCCGGTGTGCAGTCGTTCGTCACCAGCCAGACGATGGACGTCATCCAGGAGAACGTGGATGTGCCGGCGATCACGTCCGACGTGGTCGATGGCATCACCTCGCTCGGCACCGGTCCGGCGGCCACCCGCGCTCTCGAGGCGCTGAAGGGGCCGGCCGCCCAGGGCATCCTGTCGCTGATGCGATCGACAGTGGATGGGTTCGTGCGGTCGGACGCGTTCGCCCAGGTCTGGCAGGAAGCACTCCGGGCGAGCCACACCCAGTTGGTCGCGACGATGCAGAACGATCCGAAGGCGGCCATCGCCGTCGGGTCTGACGGCTCGGTCGGCGTTCAGCTCGGGCCGATCATCGACAGGGTCAAGGCGATCCTGGTGAAGCAGGGGCTCACCTTCGCGTCGCAGATCCCGTCGGTGGATCGCACCATCACGATCGCGCAGAATTCGTCGCTTCCGACCATCCAGCTGTTCTATGGCGTCGCGGTCGCGGCGGGGGCGTGGCTCCCGTGGGTGGCGCTGCTCCTGCTCGCGGCAGGCGTGGTCGTGGCCAGACGCCGCGCACTCGCCCTGGTCTGGGCGGCCGTGGCGCTGGCGTTGTCGATGGTCATCATCGTGGCGGGGATCGGCATCGGCAGGCTGGTGTTCGTCGGCTCCGTGTCGCCGTCGCTGATCCCGTCCGGTGTCGCGCGGACCGTGTTCGACACACTCACCACGGCGATGAGGGACACCGGGATCGCCGTGCTCGTGCTCGCCATCGTGGTGGCGGTCGTCGGCTGGTACTCGGGACCGTTCGCCGTGCCGAGACGGCTGCGCGGCTTCTTCGGATCCGGGGTCGCCTGGGTGCGGACCTCCGCCGAACGACACGGGATCAGCACGGGGCGGACGGGGGAGTGGCTGTACGCGCAGCGGACCCTGCTGCGCGCGCTCATCGCTGCCATCGCCGCGGCCATCGTGCTGTTCGTCCGCCCGCTGACGCCGTCGCTCATCATCTGGACGCTGGTCATCGCCGCCCTGGTGGTGGCCGTGCTCGAACTGGTGCAGCGGCCGGTCATCACGGTGCCGGAGGCGGCGGACGACGAGACCCCCGTCATGACCGTCTCCTGACCGCCGAAGTGTCGGCGGAGCGGCGCGACGCCCGACCGGTAGGCTCCATTCGGTCATGAATCGCACAACCGTCGCCCTGCTCGCCGCGCTGGAGGCGGTCATCGTCGTCGCGATCGGCCTCGCGATCTCCCTCGTGCCGCTCACCGTCCTCTGGGCGGCCCAGTATCACCTCGCGGCGGACTGGTTCACGTTCTGGCGGGCGTCCGCGGACATCTGGCTCGTCGGCCACGGCGTCAACCTCACCGTCACGCTCGACGCTCAGGCGGCGGCGACCCTCGGGCTGCCCGGCGCCGTCATCCCGTTCCAGGTCACGATCGCGGCGCTCGGCTTCGCCGTGCTCACCGCAGGACTCGGCGTGCGCACCGGCCTGCGCGCCGCGGAGACGCCGTTCCGCCTCACGGGCGCCGTGAGCGCCGTCGTCGCCTTCGCCGTGCTCTCGGCGGCCGTCACCTTCTCCGCGGGGAGCGCCCCCGTGCATCCATCGGTCTGGCAGGGGATCGTTCTGCCGCCGTTCGTCTACGCCGTCGGGGTGCTCTGCGGGTTCGGCTTCGCCGCCCTGCGGGCCGAGCGCGATGGCAAAGACATCGGGCTGAGCGACCGGAACGACCGGAACGACCGGGGCGAGCGGAGCGGCCAGGCGGAAGCGCCACAGTCCCGGGGCGCCGTGCTCTCCGCCACCGCAGCCGCGACCAACCGCATCCCGCCGATGATCCGGGATGCGTCGGCCGTGGCCCTCCGCGCCGGCACCGGGGCTGCCGCGCTGGTGATCGCGGGCGCCGCCCTCGTGCTCACGATTCTCATCCTCGGCAACTACGGCGGCATCATCAGCCTGTACGAGCAACTGCAGGCGGGTGCTCTCGGCGGCGCGGCGCTCACCATCGCGCAGCTCGCGTTCATCCCGAACCTGGTCATCTGGCTCGCCTCCTGGATGGTCGGCCCCGGTTTCGCGATCGGCACCGGCTCGTCGGTCAGCCCGATCGGCACGGAGCTCGGGCCGCTGCCCGGGCTGCCGCTGTTCGGCGTCATCCCCGCCGGAGGGTTCTCGTTCGGGCTGATCGGCGTGCTCGTGCCGATCGTCGCCGGCTTCCTCGCCGCGGCGCTGCTCCGCTCGCGAGCGACCAGGATGCACGACCTGCATGGGACATCCGGACTCTTGGTGGCCGCGCTCGGCATCGGTATCGTTGCGGGCATCGAACTCGGCCTCCTGGCCTGGTGGTCGTCCGGCGCCATCGGTCCAGGACGGCTGCACGACGTCGGTCCGAATCCGTGGCTGGTGGGTTCGATCGCGGCGGCGGAGGTCGCCGTCGCGGCGATCATCGGGCTGGTGGCGGGAGGTCGGGCGAGACGATGAGCCGCTGGAACGTGCCGTTCCGCTTCCCGAAGTTGGAGATCCACCGCCGGTCGGTCGAGGCGAGGCAGCTCGTCGAGAGCCCGTCGGCGCAGTTGCAGGAGTTCCTGGTCAAGCTGGGCAGCGCGCTGCTCTCGGTCGGTACGGCGGCGACGGACATCCAGCGCACGCTGAAACGCGTCTCCGTCGCGCTCGGGTCGCCGAACGCCGCCCTCATCGTGTTCCCGACTCTGATCTTCGTGGGGATGCCGGACGAGAAAGAGACGCGCTTCGACATCGCGGAGTCGCCGGGCGGCGAGGTGCGGTTCGACAGGGCGGCCAAGATCTACACCGTGGTCGACCACGCGCTCGCCGGAACGATCACCGCCGTCCAGGGCATCGAGGCCATCGAAGCGGTCACGGCGGCCAAGCCGCGCTTCCCGACGGTCGTGCGTGTGCTCGGTCACGGCCTCGCGGCGGCGGGGGTCGGCCTCGTGCTCCTCGGCGCTGAGCCGATCAGCATGGTCTACGCGTTCGTGCTCGGTGTGCTGGTCGGTGTGGCCAAGCTGCTGGTGCGGCCCGGCACGTACGCCGCCATCCTGCTCCCCGTCTTCACGGCGTTCGCGCTCGCGCTGATCGTCTTCGCCGCCGCGCGCACCGATCTGGTCCCCGAGCCGCTGCAGGTGCTCGTGCCGCCGCTGGTCACCCTGCTGCCCGGCGCGGTGCTCACCACGGGCATCCAGGAGCTCGCGGCGGGGGACATGGTCGCGGGGGCGAGCAGGCTCGTCTCCGGGATCGCGCAACTGCTCTTCCTGTCGTTCGGGATCCTGGCGGCCCTGACGATCACGGGCGTCCCAGCATCCACTGCTCTGCTCACCACGCACCCGCCGCTCGGCGCCTTCCAGCCGTGGGTGGGCGTCCTGCTGTTCTCGCTCGGAATCTTCCTCTATTACTGCGGGCCGCGGCGCTCGCTCTACTTCCTCACCCTGGTGCTGCTCGTCGCATACGGAGCCCAGCTGCTCGGCGCGGTGATCATGGGGAGCGAGTTCAGCGGGTTCTTCGGGGCGCTCGCGCTCACCGTGGTGGCGTATCTGGTGCAGTCGATCAGGGGCGCGCCTCCGGCGGTGGTGTGCTTCCTGCCCGCGTTCTGGCTGCTGGTGCCGGGTGCGACCGGGCTGATCGGTCTCACCCAGAGCGCATCCGGAGTGAACTTCGATTCGAGCAGCTTCCCGACCATCGTCGGCTCGATCGTCGCCATCGCGCTCGGTGTGCTGGTGGGGACGGCGCTGTACCGACAGATCTACAGCGTCGCCCCGACCGCGTGGGGCCTGCGGCTGGTCTGACCGGCCCGCGGCGGCGTCAGTCCTCCACTGTCCTGCCGGTGTAGAAGGCGAAGGTCGCGTCCGCGGTCCGCGCTGCCGTCTCGGGCTCTGCGCCCGCCAAGAGGTGGGCCTCCGCCCAGCGGTCGGCCGCCGCGCGGGTGAACGCCGCGCCCTCGTCGGAGAGTGCCCAGGCCTGGCCCTCCTCGGGCGAGATGGCGCTGTCCTGCGTGCCGAAGTGGAGGGCGAGCCCGAGCACGGCCTGGTCCCAGCCCACGCCGGTCGCGCCCGGCCCGTACGTCTCCCACAGCTGTTCGGGGACGTCGGCCACCCGCGCGCTGTGTTCGAGGGTGAACCGGGTGCTGTCCTGCCCGATCGACGTGAGCCGGACGGTGACCCAGGTGACGCCGCCGCCGAACTCCCACGTGATCCGGTACTCCGCCGACCCATCCGCCGGCGCGGAGCAGGCGAGGATCTCGCCCCCGGCGTTGCCGGTGAGCTGGTAGCGGCCGCCGAGGCGGAGGTCGCCGGTGACCGGGAGGAACCAGCGCGCGATCCTGTCCGCCGTGGTGGTGGCGTCCCAGACGTCGGCGATGTCCGCCGGGTAGTCCTGGGAGATGGTCTGGATGCGCGTCGGCTCCCCGTCGATCTCCTCGGTGCGGAGGGCGCGGCTGACCGCGTCGATCTGTGCGTTGACGTCGACCATGATTTACTCCTCGTCCTGCGGTGTGGTGTGAGTGGAATCAGATGGGTGGTGCGCGGCGTCGCCGCCGGAAGCGGCGATCCGCGCGGCGCGCTTGCCCCGGGCGAGCTCCGTCCCGAGGGCGGAGAGCGGCCCTGTCCAGAACCGCTCGAACGGGCTCAGCCAGGTGTGCGCCTGCCGAAGTCCGTCGGGGGCGACCGCGTACATCCGGCGGGTGCCGTCCGCGCGCACGCTCGCGAAGCCGTGTTCTCTCAGCACGCGCAGGTGCTGCGAGACGGCCGGCTGGCTGATGCCGAACTCCCGGGCGATGACCGCCGTGATGTCGCCGGCGGCCTCTTCGCCGTCCACGAGCAGTTCGAGGATGCGGCGTCTGACCGGATCGCCGAGGACATCGAAAGCGTGCATGGCATCCATGATTGCGTCACTGCTTATATAAGTCAAGTCTTAAACTATCAAAGCGGTGGTCCGCCTCCCACCGTGCCCGCCGCTAGGCTTGTGGCGTGCTCTCGATTGTGGTGCTGATCTCCGGCGGCGGGTCCAACCTGCGCGCCCTGCTCGAAGCGTCG
Source organism: Leifsonia araucanica (assembly GCF_051161895.1). Lineage (NCBI taxonomy): Bacteria > Bacillati > Actinomycetota > Actinomycetes > Micrococcales > Microbacteriaceae > Leifsonia > Leifsonia araucanica. Next base: position 1,812,831 of record NZ_JBMBTW010000002.1, on the reverse strand, counting down.
CAGGACGCGGAGTTCCCCGCCAGGGTGGTCGCCGTCGGCGCCGACCGCGACGCGGACGGGCTCGCGCACGCGGAAGAGTTCGGCATCCCGTCGTTCACCGTCCCGTTCTCGTCGTTCGACGACAGGGACGAGTGGGGCGACGAGCTCCTGAAGCAGATCGAGCAGTGGCAGCCGGACCTGGTGATCCTCTCCGGCTTCATGCGCCTCGTGCCACCGAGGGTCGTTGCCGCATTCTCGCCCAACCTCATCAACACCCACCCCGCATACCTTCCGGAGTTCCCCGGCGCCCACGGGGTCCGGGATGCGCTGGCCGCCGGAGTCACCCAGACCGGCGCGAGCCTCATCGTGGTCGACAACGGCGTGGACGCCGGGCCGATCATCAGCCAGGAGCGCGTCCCCGTGCATCCCGATGACACGGAGGCCGCCCTGCACGAACGCATCAAACCAGTGGAGCGACGGCTGCTCATCGACGCCGTCCTCGACATCGCCAACGGACACATCGACCTCAAGGAGCTTGCACGAGCATGAGTGGACCCCGCCACGACGCCAGCCTCTACCGCGAAAGGGACATCGTCCCGATCCGCCGCGCGCTGATCTCGGTCAGCGACAAGACCGGGCTCCTCGAGCTCGCGAAGACGCTCGCAGACGCGGGTGTCGAGATCGTCTCCACCGGGAGCACGGCGTCCACGATCCGGGATGCGGGCTACGAGGTCACCGACGTCGCCAGCGTCACCGGTTTCCCCGAGTCGCTCGACGGCCGCGTGAAGACCCTGCACCCCGCCATCCACTCCGGCCTGCTCGCCGACCTCCGGCTGGCCTCGCACGAGGAGCAGCTGAAAGACCTGGAGATCAAGCCGTTCGAGCTCGTGGTCGTGAACCTCTACCCGTTCGTGGAGACGGTCGCCTCCGGCGCCGTCGGCAACGACGTGGTCGAGCAGATCGACATCGGCGGCCCTGCGATGGTCCGCGCATCGGCGAAGAACCACGCCAACGTCGCCATCGTCGTCTCTCCCGGCGACTACGGCAGCATCGCCGACGCCATCGCGGCCGGCGGAACCACCTTCGACCAGCGCAGGGAGTTCGCCGCGCGGGCGTTCGCGCACACCGCTGCATACGACGGCGCCGTCGCCGCCTGGTTCGCGGGGGATGCGCCGAGCACGGCCGACTTCCCCGAACGTTTCGAGGTCGCAGCCGAACTCAAGCAGACCCTGCGCTACGGCGAGAACTCGCACCAGGCAGCAGCGCTCTACGCCGACCCGACGGGGCGCGGCATCGCGCAGGCCACCCAGCTCGGCGGCAAGGAGATGTCGTACAACAACTACGTGGATGCTGACGCAGCCCTCCGCAGCGCGTACGACTTCGACCAGCCGGCCGTCGCCATCATCAAGCACGCGAACCCGTGCGGCATCGCGGTCGCCGACGACATCGCCGAGGCGCACAGGAAGGCGCACGAGTGCGACCCCGTCTCCGCGTACGGCGGCGTGATCGCGGCCAACGGCATCGTGACGCTGGCGATGGCGGAAGCGGTGAAGGGCATCTTCACCGAGGTCCTGATCGCGCCGGGCTTCGAGCCGGAGGCGCTCGAACTCCTGCAGACGAAGAAGAACCTTCGCATCCTGCAGCTGCCGGAGGACTACACCCGCAAGGCCACGGAGTTCCGGCAGATCTCGGGCGGCGTGCTCGTTCAGGATGCGGACCGCTTCGACACCGCATCCACGTCGTACGGCAGCTCGGCCGGCTGGACGCTCGTCTCCGGCGAGGAGGCGGACGCGGCGACCCGCGCCGACCTCGAGTTCGCCTGGAAGGCGTGCCGCGCTGTGAAGTCCAACGCGATCCTGCTGGCGAACGACGGCGCATCCGTCGGCGTGGGCATGGGGCAGGTGAACAGGGTGGATTCGTGCAACCTGGCCGTCACGCGCGCCGGTGAGCGCGCATCCGGTGCCGTCGCCGCGTCCGACGCGTTCTTCCCGTTCGCCGACGGGGCGGAGATCCTGATCAACGCCGGTGTGCGCGCGATCGTGCAGCCGGGCGGCTCGATCCGCGACGAGGACGTCATCGCCGCAGCGAAGGCCGCGGGCGTGACGATGTACTTCACCGGGGAGCGTCACTTCTTCCACTAGTGCGCTCCCGCAGGGGAGGCGCACGGGCGGGACTCGTGGGAGAATGATCGGCGGCTCACAAGGCCACCGAAATTGCACAACCGCGATCCCACGAGGAGACACCGATGTCCGTCCTGCCCGCTGAACTGGTCGAAACGACCGGAGTGAACCTGCCGCACGAAACGCTGCATGTCGTGAAGGGGAGGCGGAGCGGCCTGACCATCAGCGTCGCGGTGCACTCCACCATCCTCGGCCCCGCGCTCGGCGGCTGCCGTGTCTGGACGTACGACTCCTGGGCGGAGGCGGTTGCGGACTCGCTCCGGCTTGCGGAGGGCATGACCCTCAAGAACGCGGCCGCCGGCCTCAACCGCGGCGGAGGGAAGACGGTCGTCTACCTCCCGCGCGGCACGGTGCTCACGAACGAACAGCGCTACGAGCTGATGCTCGACCTCGGCGACGCCGTGGAGAGCCTCGGCGGCGCCTACATGACCGCCGAAGACGTCGGCACCTCGGCCGAGGACATGTCGATCGTCGCGACGCGCACGGCGCACGTCTGCGGCCTGCCGTCCTCCGAGGGCGGCGTCGGAGAGCCGAGCGACGCGACGGCGGCCGGTGTGTACGCCGGCCTGCTCTCGACGCTGGAGCGCGCTGTCGGCACCCGCTCGGTGGCCGGTCGCCGCGTCACCGTCCTCGGGCTCGGCCACGTCGGCTCGATCATCGCGATGCGACTGGCGAGCGAGGGCGCCGAGCTCACGGTCACCGACGTCAACCCGGCGAAGCGCGCACTGGCGGATGCGCTCGGCGCACGCTGGGTGGAGCCGGCCGAGGCGCACACCGTCGATGGCGACCTGTTCGTGCCCGCCGGTGTCGGCGGCGTGCTGACGGACACGGTGATCGACGAACTGCGGGTCAAGGCCGTGGTCGGCCCGGCCAACAACCAGCTCGCGCACCGTGCGGGAGCGGAGCGTCTCGCGGCGCGCGGCATCCTCTGGGCGCCCGACTTCGTCGTGAACGCGGGCGGGGTGATCTTCCTCTCGATGATGAACGAGGAGGACGCATCCGCTGCTGCCACGCAGGAGAGGGTGGAGCGGATCGGCGACACCGTCACTGAGATCTTCGCCGTCGCCGAGGAGCGCGGGATCACCACGCTGGAAGCGGCGGAGGAGATCGCACTCGCGCGCCTGCGCGAGCCAGCAAACGCATAGAAACGCTCCGCTAGGGTTGGTTCCCATGACGACTTCGTGGGGCCGCCGGCTCATCGCATCCGTTTCCGCTGCCGTCGCGGTGGGCGCTATCGCGTTCATCGCGGCGACCTTCGTTCTGCTGGCGGCCAACCAGCTGAACGCCGCAGCGCTCGGAAGCATCACGCCATACGTGATGTACAACGCGCTGGTCGCGCTGGTGCTCACCTTCGCCGCGGCACTCCTCGGCGGCCTGGTCCGTCGCTGGATCGCCGTCATCACGGGTGTCGTCGTGGCGCTGGTGAGCACCCTGCTCGGCACGATCGTGCTGTTCACCGCTCTGAACGTCGGTTTCGCCGCCGCGGCCTGGGCGCAGATCTTCCAGTCCTTCATCGGGCTGAACCTGCCGTTCTGGCTCGCGGTCGCCATCGCGCTGCCCACCGCCGGATACGCTGTCTACCACGCCATCGACGACGAGTCGGCGTTCGGCTCCGGCACCAGGATCGCGCTCGTCCGCATCCCGGCCACCAACCTGGCAGACGGCCTCGTCACCCACATCGACCGTGAGCCGGTGGATGCCGAGCTCGCCGACAAGCAGTGGGATGCGTACGTCGCCGCCCTCTCTCAGGCCGGCTGGCAGACCGTCGAGGTCGCGAGCGCGGACGGGCTCGCGGACTCCGTCTTCGTCGAGGACACGGCCATCGTGTTCGGCGACACCGCCGTGATCAGCCTCCCTGGCGCGGACTCGCGCCGTGCGGAGACCCCGGGCACCGAGGCGGCGCTGCGCGCGCAGGGGCTGCGTATCGAGCGCATCCAGGAGCCGGGGACGCTCGACGGCGGGGACGTGCTCAAGGTCGGCTCGACTGTCTACGTCGGCCGCGGCGGCCGCACCAACGCGGAGGGCATCCGCCAGCTGCGTGCTCTCGTCGCGCCGCTCGGCTACACCGTCGTCGGCGTTCCGGTGACCAAGGCGCTGCACCTCAAGACAGCTGTGACCGCGCTGCCGGACGGCACCGTCATCGGCTACGAGCCCCTCGTGGACAACCCCAGCGTGTTCGAGCGCTTCCTCCCCGTTCCCGAAGCGCACGGCACCGCCGTCGTGGTCCTCTCGGACGACACGGTGCTGATGTCGTCGTCCGCCCCGGCGTCGATCGCCCTCGTCGAGGACCTCGGATACACGGTCGTGCAGGTCGACATCAGCGAGTTCGAGAAGCTCGAGGGATGCGTGACCTGCCTGTCGATCCGCATCCGGTAGCCGGGCGCGACGAGTTTTCCTTCCCCTCTTGTGCATCGGCTGTGCGCGGCCATAGGCTGTAGGGCTGCCTAGGCGGCATTTACGTGAACGCATTCGGGCTAGGGAGGACGCCATGACAACGACAGAGAACACACGAACCATGATCGGGTTCGGACTCGTCGCCGCCGTCGCTTATGCGTCCCCGGAGCCAGCCCCCGCCTGGTAGGTCCCAGGCAGGACATGCTTCCCGGCTGACTGTCGTCGGCACGTCGCGCGGACCATCAACGGTCCGCGGAGTCCACCCCCGGTGGAACGCTCCCTTTTGACGACCCCGCACGACCTCTCAGCACGCTCAGAATCGGGTCACTGTCTGACCCGCGAAGCAATCACTACACAAGAAAACGGATCGATAATGTCTGTCGCTGAAACTCATCAGCACCCCCCACAAAAAGATACGAAAGCACGGGCGGGCACCGTGCGGACTCTGCTGCGCATCCTGCCGTTCGCCAAGTCGGCTGCTCCGCGCATCCTGCTCGGCATGGTCGCCGCCCTCCTCGCCAGCCTGGTCGCACTGAGCATCCCGCAGGTGCTCCGCTGGCTGGTCGACGGACCGCTGTCGACGGGTGACTCGTCGGCCGTGTGGCCGGCGGCGCTGCTCGTCGTCGGGCTGGGCGCGGCCGAGGCCGTGTTCATCTCGCTGCGCCGCTGGTTCGTGCTCACGCCGGGCACGCACGTCGAGGCGAAGATGCGCAACGGCCTCTACGAGAAGCTGCAGGACCTGCCCGTCGCGTTCCACGACCGCTGGCCGAGTGGCCAGCTGCTGTCGCGCGCCGTCAGCGACCTCGGCCTCATCCGCCGGTGGCTGTCGTTCGGCATCGTGCTGCTGGTGGTGAACGTCGTGACGATCGTCGTCGGCTTCGCCATCCTGATCAGCTGGAACTGGATCCTCGGACTGATTTTCCTGGTCTGCTCGATCCCGCTGTGGATCTACGGGTTCATCTTCGAGGGCAAATACTCGGTGATCGCCCGCCGCAGCCAGGACCAGGCAGGCGACCTCGCGACCGCTGTCGAGGAGTCGGTGCACGGCATCCGCGTCCTCAAGGCGTTCGGCAGGGGCAAGCACGCCCTGAAGAGGTTCGAGTCGCAGGCCGAGGAGCTGCGCGGCACCGAGATCGAGAAGGCGAAGGCCATCGCCGGCATCTGGCTCTGGCTGCTGCTGGTCCCGGATGTGGCGTTCGGCATCTGCCTGGTGGTCGGCGTCTGGCTGTCCTCGCAGGGTCAGCTGTCCGTCGGCGAGCTGGTGGCGTTCTTCGCGACGGCGACCGTGCTGCGGTTCCCCGTCGAGTCGATCGGCTTCCTGCTCTCGATGACCTTCGACACCCGCACGGCTGCCGACCGGTTCTTCGAGGTGATGGACGAGGCGAACACCATCCAGGACCCGGCAGAGCCGAAGAAGATCGAGAACCCGCGCGGAGAGCTCGTGTTCGACGACGTGCACTTCCGGTACCAGGATTCGCCGGAGCGCTTCCCCGACCTCCTCGACGGCATCGACCTCACGGTCGAGCCGGGGGAGACGATGGCGCTCGTCGGTCTCACCGGATCCGGCAAGTCGACGCTCACGGCCCTCACGACCCGGCTCTACGACGTCACGGGCGGTTCGCTGCGCGTCGACGGCGTGGATGTGCGCGACCTCACCCGCTACGACCTCCGCAAGAGCATCGCGATGGCGTTCGAGGACGCCACGCTGTTCTCCGCGTCGGTCAGGGAGAACGTGCTGCTCGGCCGTGACGACCTCGACCCGAACTCGGACGAGGCGGAGCGCGTGCTCGCCGAGGCCGTCGAGATCGCCCAGGCCGGCTTCGTCTACGACCTCCCGGAGGGCGTGGAGACGAAGGTCGGCGAGGAGGGGCTCAGCCTGTCCGGCGGTCAGCGTCAGCGCCTGGCGCTCGCGCGTGCCGTCGCGGCAAACCCGTCCATCCTGGTGCTCGACGACCCGCTGTCCGCACTGGATGTGGACACCGAGGCCCTCGTCGAGGCGGCACTCCGCCGCGTCCTCGCCGCCACCACGGCGCTGGTCGTCGCCCACCGTCCGTCGACGGTGATGCTCGCCGACCGGGTCGCCCTGCTCGAGAACGGCCGCATCACAGCGGTCGGCACCCACCATGAGCTCCTCGAGACGAACGAGCACTACCGGTTCGTCATCTCGAGCCTCGAAGACGAACAGACAGAAGAGATCCTTCAGGAGGTGAACCTGTGAGCACCGCGACCGTATTGGGAGTCGAAGGCGAAGAGCGCAACGACTTCACCAAAGAGGAGAGCAAGCAGATCCGCAAGCGGTCCCTGCGCCTGCTCGGTTCGCTGATGCGCCCGCTGCGCCTGCGGCTGATCCTGACGGCAGCCGTCGTCGTGGTCAGCACGGCAGGCCAGGTGGCCGGCCCCGCGATCATCGCGTTCGGTATCGACAACGGTCTGCCTGCCCTCCTCAAGGAGGACTGGTTCCCGCTGGCGGCCGCCGGGATCGCGTACCTGTTCACCGGCGTCATCGGCGCCGTGCTGATCGCCTGGTACACGGTGCTGAGCGCGCGGATCAGTCAGGCCATCCTGATCGACCTGCGCAAGCGGGTGTTCCTGCACACGCAGAAGCTCTCGCTCGAGTTCCACGAGTCGTACACGTCCGGTCGCATCATCTCGCGTCAGACGAGCGACCTTGACTCGATCCGCGAGCTGCTCGACTCCGGCATCAACCAGCTGGTGCAGGGCTTCCTGTACATGCTGTTCATCGCCATCGCGCTGTTCTCCCTCGACTGGGTGAGCGGTGTGGTGCTGGTGTGCTCGCTGGTGCCGCTGTACTTCCTGACCCGCTGGTTCCAGAAGCGCTCGCAGAGGCTGTTCCGCATCTCGCGGGTGGCGTCGGCGAAGCTGATCGTGCAGTTCGTCGAGACGATGACGGGCATCCGCGCCGTCAAGGCGTTCCGCAAGGAGAAGCGCAACGAGAAGGAGTTCGGCGGTCTCGTCGAGGATTACCGCGACGTCAACGCCCGCGTCATCCAGCTGTTCGGGATCTTCGATCCCGGTCTCGTGATGATCGGAAACGTGACCGTCGGTGTCGTCCTGCTCGTCGGCGGCTTCCGGGTGGCGGACGGCCAGCTCGCCATCGGCGTGCTGCTCGCCGCGCTGCTGTACACGCGCCGGTTCTTCGACCCGATGGAGGAGATGGCCATGTTCTACAACTCCTACCAGTCGGCCGCCGCTGCGCTCGAGAAGATCTCGGGCGTGCTGGAGGAGGAGCCCTCGGTTCCGGATCCGGTCAAGGCCGTCGACCTGTGGGACGCGGAGGGCAACGTCCGCTTCGACGAGGTCACGTTCGCGTACAAGCGCGACCGGGTCATCCTGCCCAACTTCAGCCTGGACATCCCGGCCGGGCAGACGATCGCGCTCGTCGGATCCACCGGAGCGGGCAAGTCGACGCTGGCGAAGCTGATCTCGCGGTTCTACGACCCGAGTGACGGCTCCGTCACGCTCGACGGCGTCGATCTGCGCGACCTGCACCCGAAGGACCTCCGGAGGGCGATCGTGATGGTGACGCAGGAGGCGTACCTGTTCAGCGGGTCCGTCTCCGACAACATCGCGCTCGGCAAACCGGACGCCACCAGGGAGGAGATCGTGGAGGCGGCGCGCGCCGTGGGAGCCGACGAGTTCATCCGGGGTCTGCCGAACGGCTACGACACCGACGTGAACAAGCGCGGCGGCCGGGTATCCGCCGGTCAGCGTCAGCTGATCTCGTTCGCGAGGGCGTTCCTCGCGAACCCGGCGGTGCTCATCCTGGACGAGGCGACGAGCTCGCTCGACATCCCGAGCGAGCGCCTGGTGCAGGATGCGCTGCAGACGCTGCTTGCGGACCGCACGGCCGTGATCATCGCCCACCGTCTGTCGACGGTCGCCATCGCCGACCGGGTGCTGGTGATGGAGCACGGCAAGATCGTCGAGGACGGCACGCCGGCCGACCTGATCGCCGGCACGGGCCGTTTCGCGCAGCTGCACGCCGCGTGGAGGGACTCGCTGGTGTGATCGCCGCGTGAACCACGACAGGGCGCCCGGGTCGAATCGACCCGGGCGCCCTGTCGCGTTCGTGCGCGACTACTTCTTGGCGGTGACGCCGAAGGTCAGCGGCACGGAGCTGGTGGTGCTGTCCCAGCTGACCCTGGCCGAGCCGACCACGGTCATCCCGGAGATGGCCTCCGGAGTGTGCCCCGCGTATCCGTTGGTCGGTCGCTTGGTGGTGCCGGAGAGGACCACGTACAGATCGGTGTCGTATGGGAGCCGATCGATCGTGTACGTGCCGAGGAGGGACGGGGTCTTGACCGTCGCGACCGCGATGCCGTCCTCCGTGTACACGGTGAGGGTCACCGCCTCCGCGAGGTCGAGCGCGTCCTTCTTGCCGTTGGCGTTGCTGTCGTTGAAGACGGTGCCGGTGATGCTCACCGGCTTGCGGATGCCGAACAGGAAGTCGTCGGTCCTGGCGAGGGTGAGACCGGTCAGCGACCAGCCGTGGCCGCGTCGGTCGACGACGGCGAAGTGCATGGCGGGAACGGCGTCGATCAGCCGGGCGGCCGTGCGGACGGTGCCGCCGACGGCGGTGACGCCTGCGGCGAGGTCCTGGCCGACGTACGCGGCGACATCGGCGGAGTCGATCGTGCCGGCCAGCTTCGACAGCGCAGACGCCAGCTTCTTGATGTACTCGTTGTCGGGGGTCGTGCTGATGTCGGATGACGAGAGCAGCGACGGGTCGTCGATGATCGCGGCAGGGTCGCCGGAGTCGATGACGTCGATCAGCGCCGTGATGCGTGCCGTGTTCTTGATGGCGTCGCCGAGCGTGAGGTTGAACGGCGAGCGCATCATGACGTACGCGCCCGCGTCGAGGTCCTGGTAGCCGATCGGGGCGCCATTGGCGGTGGTGCGGAAGTGGATCGCATCCCCGATGTCGAGGTTTCCGCTGATCGCGCTGGCGACGGCGGTGCCGACGTCGAGGCCGCCGAGGTCGCCGCTGTCGACCAGCTCGACGGTCTTCGCGACGTCGATGAGGATGATCGTCTGGTTGTCCAGGTTCGTCTCCGACGCATCCTTGACACCGTTGCCGTTGGTGTCCGCGAAGACGGTCGCGGTGAGCGCGCCCTTCGGCGTCGCGGCGATGTCGGCCGTCTGGATCAGGGACAGCCCGCCCACCCTGACGGGGAGGACCGATGCGCCGGTCGCGCCGGTGGACACGTAGTAGGTGCCAGCCGCCAGCGAACCGGCCCGGTAAGTGCCGAGCACGCCCGTCGTGGTGGTGGCCACCGGGTTGCGGGTGGCGAGCGCGTCGTCGGCACTCGCGTACAGCGAGACCGGGACGTTCGCGAGCAGAGGCTCACCGAGGTCGAGCGCGCCGTCGCCGTCGACATCGGCGAACACGGTTCCGGCGACGGTGTAGATCGCGGGGGAGAGGCTGCCCGCGGGGGCGAAGCCGAGGGTCGGGACGGCGACAGCCGCCGCAGCGATCAGGGCGAGAGGCGTTCTGTGTAAATATTTCACATCCGACGACAGTAGACGTGAAACATTGCTCGCGCAATTCGCAGCAGAATGTGAGGTGTGAACCGTAGAATTTCACACGTGAGTAATCGTATGATCGATGGGCACCCTATCCATTGATTTCTCCGAACGCTTCGATCCCGACTGGAAGTACCCTCACATGACCGCGCTTGAACAGCGGCGGACGTCCCCGTCCACCCAGGCAGATGCTCCTTCCCGACCCAGGGCAACGGCCCCGAGCAGAGGCCCGTGGCTCACGGACACGCTGATCGTCGCCGTCGCCGTCCACATCGCGCAGCTCTTCCGTTTCACGGCGGACGCGAGCGTGCTCAGCGTCGGCGGGGTCGCGTTCGACTACGTCGCGGTCTCCGCCGTGCTCGTGGTCGTCTGGTCCGGTTCCCTCGTCGCCTTCCACTCGTACGATCCGCGCATCATGGGCGTCGGCGAGGACGAGTACCGCAGGGTCCTGGTGTCGAGCGTGTCGGCGTTCGGGGGGATCGCCATCGTCGCGTTCATGCTGCAGATCGACATCGCGCGCGGGTATCTGGTGATCGCGCTTCCGCTCGGGGCGCTCGCGCTGTGCGCCAATCGCAGGATCTGGCGCGGCTGGCTGGCCCGCCGTCGCCGGGCGGGGGAGTACCTCGCGCGCGTGCTGCTCGTCGGCAGCGTGGACGATGTCGCGTTCACCGCTGCCGCTCTGCGCTCCTCCCCGGGCGCGGGATTCGCCGTCGCGGCCGTGGCCACGGACACGTCGCCGGCGATGAGCGCCAACGGCGACGAGTTGCCGGCCAGGGTGTCGGATATCGCCGGGGCGGCCGAGGCGGCAGCGAACCTGAGAGTCGACGCGGTGGTCATCGCCGGCGAGCTGCCGGGAGGCAGGACCGCGTTGCGCTCTCTCGGGTGGGACCTCGAGCGTGTCGGCATCGAACTCGTCGTGTCTTCGCCCCTGATCGGCGTCGACCAGCTGCGGGTGCGCCACCGCCCCGTCGGCACGCTCCCTCTCATGCACGTCGAGCTGCCGGAGTACTTCGGCACCCGCCGCACGATCAAACGGGTGTTCGACGCCGTCGCGGCCGGTGTGGGTCTCGTCGTGCTTCTTCCCGTCTTCGCGGTGATCGCGAGCATGATCAAGGCCGAGGACGGCGGCCCTGTCTTCTTCCGGCAGACCAGGGTGGGCCAGAACGGGGCGAGATTCTCCATCGTCAAGTTCCGCACGATGGATGTGCGGGCAGAAGCCATGAAGGCGGAGCTGGCCGCGCAGAACGAGGGAGCAGGGCCGCTCTTCAAGCTCAGGGACGATCCACGCGTCACGCCCGTCGGCCGATTCCTGCGCCGCTTCTCGCTCGACGAGCTTCCGCAGCTCTGGAACGTCCTCGTCGGAGACATGAGCCTGGTCGGCCCGCGCCCCGCCCTCCCGGACGAGACCAGCGAGTACGAGCGTCACGAAGATCGTCGGCTGCTCGTGCGGCCGGGCATCACCGGCCTGTGGCAGGTGAGCGGACGGTCCGACCTCTCCTGGGAGCAGGGGGTCGGGCTCGACCTCGACTACGTCGAGAACTGGACCCTGCTCCGCGACGTCGTCATCCTCGTCCGCACCGCGTCGGCGGTCATCCGCCCGACCGGTGCGTACTGACGGTGCCGCATCCCGCAGCACCCCCACCCGAGATACCGGAACCATCCGAGACACCAGATAGGAACACCATGAAGACCCCCACCGTCAAGAACGTCCCCGTGACGAGCATCCCTGCCCTGCGCCGCTCCTTCGCGATCGCCTCGATCGCGCTCGCCGCTGCCGGCCTCGCCGGGTGCGCAGACGCAGGCTCGCCGGCATCCACCGCCACCCCGAAGCCGTCGGCGACCTCCACGCCGTCCGCCTCCGAGGCACTGCCCGAGATCCCCAAGTCGGATGCGGAGTGCACGGACGGCACAGCGACGATCACGGAGAACAACCTGGATGTGACCATCCCCGGCGACTGCGCGACCGTGATCGTCGACGCGTCCAACACCCTCGTGACCGTCGGCGCCGTTCAGACGCTCACGATCAACGGCGCCATCAACAAGGTCACGGCCACGTCGATCGAGTCCGTCGTGTTCACCGCCAGCGGCAACATCGTCGAGACCGGCAACGAGCCGAAGGTCGACGACCAGGGCAAGGCCAACGAGGTCAACGTCAAGTAGTCGCACGCGACGCATCGCACGCGACGAGGTTCCGGCGGGGGAGGCGGCAGGTGCCGCTTCCCCCGCCGCCGTGTCCGGCGAACAGAGGGGTTGAAGTTCAGCCCGCCGTGGACCCGGTGGTTCTCCCGCGCTGGACGCTACGGAGGATGCGGTGTCCGCTCGTGGCGACCGCCCGGAAGAAGGGGAGACGCAGCAGTGGATGCGGCTGGTCGCCGTCGACGAGCACCGCGACCTCCGCCCCGGCGTCGATGCACTCGCTCGCGGTGAACGGGTCGACGTCGCGTTCGACCGTCCCGCCGATGATCGTGATGCAGCCGGCCGTCACTGCGTGCCCGGCCGACGCCGTCACGGTGACCCGGGAAGTGCCCGGCGCGACGATCGCGCGGATCGCCCTGGCCAGCTCGGCACGCTCGCCCGGCCGCCTGGCGGCCCGGCCGGGAAACCCGTCGCCGAGGTCGAGGACGTCGAAACGCGCGCCGGTCGCGGCCTGCACGTCCGCCATCACCCCGGCGGTCCGCGCGATGGCGGCGACGTAGTCCGAGCAACTCGCGCCCGGCCGGGTGCTGAGCGAGAACCCGGCGATCCGTACGCCCAGGGCGGCGGCGTCGCGGACGACGCGATGCGCATCCCGAGCTGTCACCCCGCGCGGTGCGACGTGCGCCGCCTGCGGGGGAGTGTGCGGCTGCAACCGCACCACCAGGGCGAGGTCGTGCGGCGCAGAGGCGAACTTCTCGACGTCCGCCGGTCCGTCGACGACGAACCGGCGGACGCCGGCGTTGTACGCGGCGAGCACCTCGTGCGGGTGCGTCGCCGCTGTCGCGTGCAGCACGCGGCGCAGGTCGGACTGCGACGCGGTCAGCGCGGCGAGGGCTCCGTCGTGTGCGGCGACGAACGATCCGCCGGACTCCGCGACAGCGGCGATGAGGGCGGGATTCGCGAGAGCGCTCACGTCGTAGTGCACCTCGACGCTCGGGAACGCCTCCCGCAGCGCACGGTACTGCCGTGCTGCGCGGGCCACGTCGATCACGACAAGCGGAAGGCTGTGCCGTGCCACGAGTTCGTCGATGTCGAAGTCGGGCTCCGGCACGGCGCTCCTGTCCAGGTCCACCCCCGCAGCCGGCGGCGCGCCTTCGGGTTGCGCGCCGTTCGGCCGTGCGGGTCGGGTTGCGGTGAACATGGCCTTTCTCCTCGCTCTGGGTGTCGGCCAGTGGGATGCCGTTCGTCGGGCCGGGCGGCATCCCTCGGGTTCTGGTCGGCTTACTCACATGCTGGCCCTGGGGGGTGTGACCCACATCCGGGGGGCCACCCCATTCGTTTGCGTGGAGGCACGGATGCTTTCGAAAGCGCGTTCGGCGATGATTGTCGGCATGTGCCTCCGCGTTGTGATCGTCGACGACCACGCGCGCTTCCGTGCACAGGCGGCAGAACTGCTGAAACTGGAGAAGTTCTCGGTCGTCGGGGACGCAGACACGGGAGCTCGCGGAGTCGAGCTGAGCCGCAGACTCACCCCCGACGTGGTGCTCCTGGACATCGCCCTGCCGGACACCAGCGGGTTCGAACTCGTCTCCGCCATGCACGCCACGGGGGCGGCCGTCGTGCTCACCTCCAGTCGCTCCGTGCGCGACTACGGGCACCGCGTCGCCGACAGCGGGGCAGAGGGCTTCATCAGCAAAGCAGAACTGAGCGGCGAGGCGATTCGCAGCCTGCTAAGGTAAGCGCGTGGTCGCGGGAATCAGCAGTGAGCCGCGCTCGCTGCGTGTCGCTGTCGCCGATGACGCGGTACTTCTCCGCGAAGGGATCGGACAGATTCTGCGCGCGGGCGGGCTGGACGTCGTCGCCTCCGTCGACTCGGCGGAGGAGCTTCTGGCCGTGGTCGACAGCGACCGGGACATCGACGCCGTCGTGCTCGACATCAAGATGCCGCCGACCCACACGGACGAGGGGCTGCGCGCTCTCGAAGAGCTGCGCGCATCCGGGTCCGAGGTGGGGGTGCTGCTGCTGTCGATGTACACGACGGCCTCATACGCGATCCGCGCGATGAGCGCGGGAAGCGGCACGGGATATCTGCTGAAGGACCGCGTCGCCGACGCGAACACCCTGGTCAACGCCGTGCGCAGCGTCGCGGCGGGCGGCTCGGTGGTCGACCCGGAGGTCGTGCAACTGCTCGTCTCCGCACGGTCGGCGACGGTGTCGCTCGACACGCTCTCCACCAGGGAGCGCGACGTGATCCGGCTGATGGCGGAAGGCAAGTCGAACGCCGGGATCGCGGCCGACCTGCACCTCAGCCTGCGCACGGTCGAGTCCCACATCGGCCACATCATGTCGAAGCTCGACGTCGAGGACTCCGCGGAGGGTCACCGGCGCGTGCTCGCCGTGCTGCGCTTCCTCGGCCGGGACGTCTGAGGCGGGGACAGGGGCCGGGATGAGGGCCGCGCGACTCTGGCTCCGCTCGCTCGCCGTCGTGCTCGCGGTCGCGGCGAACGTCGTCGCGCAGATCGTGAGCGCCATGACCGGCGACTACGGGCCGCGCCCGCAGGGCATCGGCTGGGCGATCGTGTTCGTGCTCGTCGCGCTGGCCTACGCCGGATGCGCGATCGTCGCGTGGAAGGTGGTGCGCAGTCCCATCGCCGGGTGGCTGATGGTCGGCGCATCCCTGTTCTGGGCGGCGGGCGCCTGGTATCCGATCGTCAGGGACATCGGCTGGCTGTGGCCGCTGCTGGAGGGCGTGACCGACCTGTGGGCGGTGCTGGTCGGGATCCTGGTGCTGTCGTATCCGACCGGCAGGATCGTCTCGCGCTTCGACCGCTGGATCGTCATCGCCGTGTCCGTCGCCTTCCTCGTGCGCTTCGCGGGCATCCTGCTGTTCTCGTCGCCGACACCCGCCGAGTGCGGGTGCGTCCCGAACGCGTACGCGATCGTCCCGAGCGACGGAGCGGACTTCTGGTTCGGCGTCGGCTGGCGGCTGGCCGGGCTCGCCCTGTTGCTGACCGTCGCGGTGAGGCTCGCGATGCGCTGGTTCCAGTCGACGCTGCCCGCGCGCAGAGTGGCGTTCGTGATGCCGCTCGCGCTGCTGCTCTGGTGCTACGGCACCGTGCAGGACTCGGTGAGCTTCACCCTCGGCTGGGACAGCGGCTGGCTGCAGTTCGTTCCTCCGCTGGCGATCGCGCTCATCCCGCCGTCATACGTCGGCGGCGTGCTCTACGCGCGCGGACTGCGATCGAGGGTGGCCGACCTGGTGATCGTCGCCCGCGACAGGGTCGACAGGGCGCTGTGGGAGTCGAGCCTCGCCCGCACGCTGCACGACAGTTCGCTGCGCGTCTACTGGTGGGACGACCACCTGGAGGGCTTCGAGACCAGCGACGGCGAACGCATCGCCGACGGCGGGGGACCGCAGCGGCCCGGCCGCTCCACGCTCACGATCGACTCCGACCAGGGCCCGATCGCCTTGATCGAGCACGATGTTGCCCTCAGTCAGGACGACAGGCTGCTGGATGCGGTGTCCTCCGCCCTCCTGCTCTCTGTCGACAACGACCGGTTGCGCCAGAAGCTCGAGCGCACGCTGCAGGAGGTGCGCGAGTCGCGTCTCCGCATCGTCGAGGAGGGCTACCTCGCCAGGCGCCGACTGGAGCGCGACCTGCACGACGGGTCGCAGCAGCAGCTCGTCTCGCTCGCCATCAGCCTGCGGATCGCGACGGCGAAAGCCGAGACGGCCGGGAGCGCGGAGCTCGCAGACGACCTGGCGCGCGCATCCACCCAGTTGGCGGACGCCCTGCGCGAGCTGAGGGAACTGGCGAGGGGCATCCACCCGACGGTGCTCACCGACGGAGACCTGGCCTCGGCGATCGAAGAGCTGGCCAACCGCAGTCACCTCCCGGTCGAGGTGCACGTCGACGTGCCGCACCGGCTGCCGGACGTGATCGAGGAGACGATCTACTTCTCGGTGTCGGAAGCGCTCGCGAACGCGGCGAAGCACTCGCAGGCGCGCAACTGCTCGGTGAGCGTGAGCCGGACGGACGGGACCGTGACGGTGGTCGTGAAGGACGACGGCCAGGGCGGAGCCCGGGTCGAACCGGGCGGAGGGCTCGGCGGGATCCGCGACCGCGTCGAGGCCGTCGACGGGCACGCGGAGGTTCAGTCCGTCGCGGGGCTCGGGACGATCATCGAGCTCACCATCCCCGCACCGCACGCAGCGCAGAGCGCGGAGTAGCGGGCGGCAGCGGGATGCGTCGCCGCTAGTTCTTCGGCGTCGCCGCGTAGACCTGGTCGCCGATGAGGAACGCCGTCCAGCCGCCCGGGCAGCTCACGCCCTGGGCGGGGATGCCGTCGACCGGCCACCAGCTGTCCTTCACCGTCGGCTTCGGGATGGGCGCCGGCTTCTCGCAGGTGCCGGCGACGAAGTGCGTCTTCGACGCGTAGGTGAGGATGGCGCCCGCGCCCTTGGTGTCGTAGTCGACCCGGATGATCGTGGCGTCGTCAGGGACGAACGTCGGCGACCCGAACGCGGCGGTGGATGCCGCCTTGAACTCCTTGGCGGAGTCGTAGATCGCCGCGTCGACGTGAGGGACGAACGCGGCGACGACGGAGCATCCGGAGAGGGTCACGGCGAGGACGGCGGCAGACGCGGCGAGACCGACGAGACGGATACGGTGCACGGAGACTCCTGAAGGTGCGGTAGACAGACCTCACCAGTCAACACGATCAAGCTGAGCAGTGCATCGGTCGCTGGGATGACCCTGCTATGGAGTGTATCGGGCGGTGCGCAGGTCCACGCGGTACGCGGCCGTGCCCCCGCCGAGGAGGGGTGTGCCCTCCGCGCGGTAATACTGCAGCGCGATGTGCTCGTGGTTGGCGGGAGGGTGACCGCTCGCGCGCACCACGCGCCACCACGGGTAGTCGCTGCCGTAGTAGGCCATGATCTGGCCGACCATGCGCGCGGCGCGCGATCCCAGAGTGGCGGCGACGTCGCCGTATGTCATCACCCTGCCGGACGGGATCGACTCGACAACGGAGAGGACGCGCTCGACGAACGGCTGGGCGTCGTCGCCGGTGCGGCCGTCGTCGTCGGTGCGGCCGTCGCCGTCCGTGCGGCCGTCGCCGGTCGCGCCGCTCCGCTCAGAGCTCGAGGGCACCGATCGTCTCGCCGTACTGGGTCTCGCCGATGGGCTGGAAGCCGCTGCGGAGGAAGAACTGCTCAGGACCGAGCTCGCCGGGCTCCCAGATGACGTAGAGCCGCGAGAGCCCGCGGTTGCGCGCCTCGTCGGCGAGCGAGTGGACCGCGAACGTGCCGATGCCGCGACCCTGGTCGTCCGCATCCACGTTGATGCGCCAGAGGATCGAGCGGAACTCTTCGTGCTCGGCCTCCGGGTCGAAGTTGCCCATGATGAACCCGACGACCTCGTCGCCGTCGGTGACGACGCGCTGCCAGGAGGTCTGCGGATTGGTGACGGCGGCCGCGGCCGAGTACGACACAGGAGCGACGAACTGCTCCTGGCCCGGCTTCAGTGTGAGAGCGTTCGCCGCCACAACGTTCGACGCGCTCAACTCTTCAAGTCTCAACTCAGCCATATCGAAAGGGTAACGTGCGCGAGGGATGCTGGCATAGTCGCGCAGCCTGCCGATCCGCTGAGGGAATTTGTCTCGATGTCAAGATAGTTGCGTGCCTCGGGTAAGCTGTCGACGGCTGAAAAACGGCACAGACCACAGGAGATCCATTGGACAAGATCAAGGTTGAAGGCACCGTCGTCGAACTCGACGGCGACGAGATGACTCGCATCATCTGGCAGGCGATCAAAGACTCCCTCATCCACCCGTACCTCGACGTGAACCTCGAGTACTACGACCTCGGCATCGAGAAGCGCGACGAGACCGACGACCAGATCACCGTGGATGCGGCGAACGCCATCCTGAAGCACGGTGTCGGCGTCAAGTGCGCCACGATCACGCCCGACGAGGCGCGTGTCGAGGAGTTCGGCCTGAAGAAGATGTGGCGCAGCCCGAACGGCACGATCCGCAACATCCTCGGTGGTGTCGTGTTCCGTGAGCCGATCATCATCTCGAACATCCCGCGCCTGGTGCCCGGCTGGAACAAGCCGATCGTCATCGGCCGTCACGCCTTCGGCGACCAGTACCGCGCCACCGACTTCACCTTCGACGGCCCCGGCACGCTCACGATGAGCTTCCAGCCGGCCGACGGCGGAGAGGCTCAGTCCTTCGAGATCTATCAGGCGCCGGGCGCCGGTGTCGCGATGGGCATGTACAACCAGGATGCGTCGATCCGCGACTTCGCCCGCGCGTCGTTCAACTACGGTCTCGACCGCCAGTACCCGGTCTACCTGTCGACCAAGAACACCATCCTCAAGGCGTACGACGGTCGCTTCAAGGACCTTTTCCAGGAGGTCTTCGACACTGAGTACAAGGAGAAGTTCGAGGCGGCCGGGCTCACCTACGAGCACCGTCTGATCGACGACATGGTCGCATCCAGCCTCAAGTGGGAGGGCGGATACGTCTGGGCCTGCAAGAACTACGACGGCGACGTGCAGTCCGACACCGTCGCGCAGGGCTTCGGCTCGCTCGGCCTGATGACCTCCGTGCTCACCACCCCGGACGGCAAGGTCGTCGAGGCGGAGGCTGCGCACGGTACGGTCACCCGCCACTACCGCCAGCACCAGCAGGGCAAGCCCACGTCGACCAACCCGATCGCCTCGATCTACGCCTGGACGCGCGGCCTCGCGCACCGCGGCAAGCTCGACGGCAACCAGGAGCTCATCGACTTCACGCACACCCTCGAAGACGTGGTCATCAAGACGGTCGAGTCCGGCAAGATGACGAAGGACCTCGCGCTCCTCGTCGGCCCGGACCAGCCGTACCAGACCACCGAGGAGTTCCTCGCGACCCTCGGCGAGAACCTCAAGGCTCGCCTGAGCTAGAGCTCGACGCAGGGTGGGAAGGCCCGGTGGATGCACGCATCCGCCGGGCCTTTCTGTATCGTGGTGTCGCGTTCCGCCATCGCGGGGGAACGGAATCCGAGGGGGAAACCGTGGGAAAAGCCATCCGATCGTCTCTGGCCGTGTCGGCCGCCATCATCGCAGCCGTCGCGCTGGCAGGATGCACGTCCGGTCCAGCCCCGAGCGCCAGCCCGTCGCCGACCCAGACGAAGGCCGCTCAGGCCTCGAACCAGACCCACGACGCCGCCTGCGCCATCGTGAAGGGCGGCCTGACCGACGTCGCCTCCCTGCAGAGCCAGGTCTCGACGGACGACCCGGCCAAGTCCCTCGCCGTCCTCGACCAGGTCGACCAGAAGGTCGCCGACCTCGACGCCAAGGTCACCAACGAGAAGGTCAAGGCGCTGACGAGCGACGCCTCCACGGCCGTGCACGCATACGCGACCTACTTGAAGGGCGTGATGAAGGACCCCGCGAGCATCGACGTGAACCAGATCACGTCGAAGGCGCAGGAGCTGGCCGCGAAGTTCACCGCGGTGCAGAAGGAGTGCGCGTAGTCGCTTGGTGCACGGCCGCCCTTCCGTGCCGCTAGATTGAACGGGGCCGCACGGTGCGGGCGATGGGGGCATCATGGCAGCTCGGCGACACAGGTGGATGCGGGTCGGGATCGTCGCGGCGGTGATCGTCGGCGGCGTGCCGCTCGCGGCGCTGTCGACGGCTCCCGCCGCGCAGGCTGCCGATCAGGCAACGACGACGGCCGTGGCGATGCCCGTCCCGGTTCCTGGGACGACGATGCCCCCGGACACCCCTCTGCTCAGCGGTCCAGGTGGCCAGCCGTGGTGGGTGGACGGGTCCGCGTTGAAGACCGTCGTGCACGGGGCGCTGGTGACCCACGCTCTCCCCGCCGGCATCGAATGGAGACGGGTTGCGACGGCGACAGGGGTCGACCATTCGCTGTGGCTGGAGTCGAGCGTTCCGGCGGTGGTCGCACGCGTGACACCGGACGGTTCGTTCGCGACGTTCCCGATTCAGGGGGGCGCCGACTCAGGAATCGTCGCGGCCGACGATGGTGCGGCGTGGGTGATCCAATTCCACCCCGTCGGCTGGGCGGCGGTGCGGATAGCACCAGACGGGACGCAGACGCGATTCGAGCACACGGGCGATGCGCCGATGATCGATCAGTACACCCCATCCGCGAACGGTCCTGCGGGGAGCGCCTGGGCGTTCTTCCTGTACCACGGCATGATCGGGATGTTCCCTGACGGGCACACGGTCACGGTCGATGCGCCAGAGTTCGCGCGCCCGTTCCAGGCCGACGGGGTCGAATACTTCAACGTCACAACGGCATCGGGCGACACGATCGAACGCGTCAACGCGGACGGCTCCGCGACAACGATCGCCACGAACGCCGCGCACCTCGTGCAAACGGGCGGGCAGGGCTTCTACGCGACCCCGGTTGACGCGCGTCACACGATGCTGCACCGCCTCGGTATGCCGTCGTGGCATCCGATTCTCGCGGAGCCGGTCGATAGTGTGTACCCCTCGCTCTGGCTGCCTGGCACGCACACGATCCTGGTGGCCCAACCCGATTCGAGCCCGGCGCAATTGGGTGTTTACGCGGTCAGCGAGGACGGGCACATCACCCGATTCGCCGACGGGGACGGAATCGACCTTGAGCAGGACGGCACCCTCTGGGGGAAAGGTGGAGGGCGCCAGTACCGTATGGATGGCTCGATCGCATCGGAGCGCGCCATCGTCACGGACCCGCGCGGGTACGTGCGTTGGTGGGGTGTCAGCGCCGACGGCCCGTGGGAGCAGATCGCCGCTCTCCCGTCCGGGGTGACGACGATCGACTCGCTCTCTCCTGCCACCGTGACCAGGCTGGCGGGGGACGACCGGTACGAGACGGCGGTCGCGGTGGCGAAGCGAGCCTTCCCCTCCCACACCTCCGTCGTCTACCTGGCGGCAGGGACGAACTTCCCCGATGCGCTCGCGGCGGGACCGGCCGCGGCCGCCGAGCACGCAGCACTGCTCCTCACGACGCCGGGTGGTCTGCCGACGGCCACCGCTGCCGAGCTGAAAGCCCTGGCGCCCACCCGCGTCGTCATCGCGGGAGGGACATCGTCGATCGGCTCCGCCGTCGAGCGGTCGGTGCGCGCGCTTCTGCCGGCAGCGAAGGTGCAACGCCGGTCGGGAGCCACCAGGTACGAGACGGCGAACACACTGGTGGGAGCGGTGTTCCACACTGCGAACACCGTGTACATCGCCTCGGGCGCGGCCTTCCCCGACGCGCTCGGGGCCGGGGCGGCGGCAGGCTCGGGCGGCGACCCGCTGCTGCTCGTCGATCCGGCGTCGCCCGGTGTCTCCGCATCCACTGCTGCGGCGATCACCCGCCTTCATCCGGCGCGGATCGTGGTGGTCGGCGGACGGAGTGCTGTTCCGGATACGGTCCTCGCCGCCCTCGGAAAGCTCGCCCCGGCCACGCGGGTCGCCGGCGCCGACCGCTTCGCGACGTCCGTCGCTCTGGCCACGTCGGCGTTCCCGCACGCCACGTCGGCGTTCATCGCATCCGGGCTGGATTTCCCCGATGCGATGAGCGGAGCCGTGCTCGCCGCCGCGCAACACGCTCCCGTGTATGCGTTCACGTCCGGCTGCGTGCCTCACGCCCTCGCGCGAGGCTTCGCCGCCGGGGTGAACAGCATCACCATCGTCGGAGGCCCCGCCGTCGTCGACGGTCGGCTCGACACCCTGGGCATCTGCTACGACGAGTGATCGGCGGGCGGCGGCGCGGTGGGCGCGTAGCGGTATCGCAACATCGCGACACCATCGTCTTTCGCCCTGATGGAGACAGGTGCCACGTTGACGTTCGTCGCGGTCGTCACTGCTGTGGTCGGCTTCGTCGCCGGGCTCGCGCTCAATCTCGCACGACTGCGAGGCCGCCGCTAGCGCGTTTGTTACGACTCGGTAAACACCGCACCAAATCGGTCTGAAGACTTGCGCGTCTTTTGTTCGTAAGCTTTACTAACAAACATGAACGCGACGGATGTGCAGCGAGGCACCGCGGCCCTGGCCGTGGATGCGCAGGCGCAGCAGACCCCGGCGCTTCGCGGGTTCGCGCCGGGCAGGGCTCTCCGTCCCAGCGCGAAAGTGCTTCCGGAGCACGCCCGCAGCCACAACCGTTCGCTCGTGCTGCAGACGCTGTACCGGGCGGGGGAGCGCAGCCGCGCCGACATCGCACGGGAGACCGGGCTGACCCGCGTCACTGTCTCCGACCTGGTCGCCGAGCTGCTGGCGGAGGGACTCGTCGTCGAGCTCGGCCAGCGCGAGTCCGCCCGTCCGGGCAAGCCCGCCGTGCTGCTCGACATCAACAGGACCGCCTACCAGATCGTCGGCGTCGACCTCAGCGACCACGCCATGTTCCGGGGTGCCGTGCTCGACATCGACGGCGGCATCCTGCACCGGGCGGATGTTCCGCTCGACGGCGCCACCGGTGAGGCCGCGTTCGCGAAGGTGGCCGAGCTGGTCGACGCGCTCATCGGCGCCGCGACCGCCCCCATCCTGGGCGTCGGCGTCGGATCGCCGGGTGTCGTCGACCTGAGCGGCACCGTGCTGACCGCGCCGAACCTCGGCTGGGTCGACGAGCGGGTGCAGCAGCGACTGCACGAGCGCACCGGACTTCCCGTGGTGGTCGCCAACGACGCCAACGTCGCCGTCCTCGCCGAGCACGGCTACGGGGACGCGGCGGGCGACCTCATGCTCATCACCGTCGGGCACGGCATCGGAGCCGGTCTCATCGTCGCGGGCGCCCTCGTCTACGGCAGCCGCTTCGCCGCCGGCGAGATCGGCCAGGTCATGGTCGGCACCGACCTCGGGCTCGAGACCACGTACAACCGCGACCAGGTGCTCGAGCACTGGCTCAGCGTGCCCCGCCTGCAGGAGCGCATCCGCGAGGCGGAGGCGTCCGGGTCGGATGCCACGCCCATCCTGCGCGAAGCCGGGCAGCGGCTCGGCATCGCCCTCGCGCCCGTCGTCGGCGCCCTCAACCTGTCGGAGATCGTCCTCAGCGGCCCGACCACCCTGCTCGATGGCCCTCTCGCCGAGGCGACCATCCACACGCTCCGGAACAGGACCATGGCCGAGAACCACGCCACGCTCACGCTCCGGATGACCACGCTCGGGCAGGACATCGTCCTGCGCGGCGCGGCCGTACTCGTCCTCTCCGGACAACTCGGGGTCTCGTAACACAGCACCGCCCGAACACGAACCACCACGACCCCAGCACCACGGTGTGGCAATCGCACACACTGACCACCCAAGAAAGCCCCATTCACTACGAAAGGACAGTGCAATGAAGAGAAAGCTCGTCGGCCTCGCCGCTGTGGCTACAGCTTCCGCTCTCGTGCTCGCGGGATGCGCCTCCGGCGGAGGAACCGCCCCGAGCACAGACGGCAAGGGCAAGACGGTCACCCTGTGGCTCGTCGGCGCCGATACTCCGGATGCTCTTCGTACCTACCTCAAGGACGAATTCAAGAAGGAGACCGGCGCGACCCTCAACATCCAGCAGCAGGACTGGGGAGACATCGTCACCAAGCTGACGACGTCGCTTCCCGACGCGAACAACACCCCGGATGTGACCGAGATCGGCAACACCCAGTCGCCGACCTTCACCAACGTGGGTGCGTTCCTCGACATCTCCGACATGTACAAGGACCTCGGCGGCGACGACCTGCTGCAGTCCTTCGTCGCAGCCGGTGAGGTCGACGGCAAGAAGTACACCCTCCCGTACTACTTCGGTTCGCGGTACGCGTTCTACCGCAAGGACGTCTGGTCGGCCGCCGGGGTCTCCGTGCCCACCACGCTCGACCAGTTCAACACCGACGTCGCCACCATCACGGCCAAGAACCCGAAGGGGATCGCGGACTTCTCCGGGTTCTACCTCGGAGGCCAGGACTGGCGCAACGGCATCTCGTGGATCTTCGCCAACGGCGGGGACATCGCGAAGAAGAAGGACGGCAAGTGGGTCGCCACGCTGGACTCCGAGGGCTCGCTCAAGGGTCTCCAGCAGCTGCAGGACCTGTACAAGAACGCCTCCAAGGCTCCGAACGACGCCAAGGACTCGAACCAGTACATCTACCTGAACGACAGCGACCAGACCGTGGACGCCGACGGGAACAAGACGGCTGACACCTCGCTGGCCGCCGCGACGATCATGGCTCCCGGATGGGCGCACTGGTCGATCGGCGACGCATCCACCAAGGATGGCAAGGTCGTCCGCACCTGGAACGACAACACGTTCGGAACGTTCGTGCTGCCGGGCAACGACGGCAAGCCGGCTCCGGTGTTCGCCGGTGGCTCCAACATCGGGATCTCGGCCAAGACCAAGAACCCCGGCCTCTCCAAGACGCTCATGAAGATCATCTTCTCCAAGGACTACCAGGAGATGCTCGGCAAGAACGGCCTGGGACCGGCGAACAGCAACTACACCTCCTCGCTCGGCGACGACCAGTTCGCGAAGGCTCTCATCGAGTCCGCGTCGAACTCGAAGCTGACCCCGGCGGCTCCCGGATGGGCGTCCGTCGAGGCGGGCAACGTGATGGAAGAGTTCTTCAGCAAGATCAAGGACTCGACCGATCTCAAGAGCCTCGCGCAGGAGTACAACACCAAGCTCGACGCTCTGATGAACGTCAAGACCGGTAAGTAGTACAGCACCACCAGAAACACCAAGCAGGCCGGGGGCGCGGGAAACACCTTCCGCGCCCCTGGGCCTGCCCCATACTTTTCCCCAGCACCAGACCCTCTCCCAGGAAGGAGGACAGACGTGACGACCACCCAGGATGCTGCGCGGGCCACGGCCCAGGCACGGCGCCCCGACGCTCCTGCGCCCCGCAAGCGCAGGTTCCAGTTCACCCCGTACGCGCTGCTCATCCCCTCGGTCGCGATCCTCATCCTCGCGCTCGGCTACCCGATCGTGTGGCAGCTCATCACGTCGATGCAGAGCTTCGGACTCGCCCAGCAGTTCGGCCAGCCCGCGCCGTTCGTGTGGTTCGAGAACTACATCACGCTGTTCTCCGACCCGTACATGTGGGTCGTCGTCGCGCGCTCGATCGCGTTCTGCCTGGTCACGGCCGCCGTGACCGTGGTGATCGGCGTCGGAATGGCGCTGCTGATGAACGCCGTCAACAAGGCCGTGCGCATCATCATCCAGATCTCGATGCTGCTGGCGTGGGCCATGCCGGTCGTCGCAGCGATGACGGTCTGGAACTGGCTGTTCGACTGGCGCCGCGGCATCGTGAACTACACGCTCACCTCGTGGGGCCTCGACTTCCAGAACCACAACTGGCTGCAGAACCCGCTCTCCTTCTTCTTCGTCGCCATGATCATCGTGGTCTGGATGAGCGTCCCGTTCGTGGCGTTCTCCGTCTTCGCCGGCCTCACCCAGGTCTCCGGCGAGGTGCTCGAGGCGGCGCAGATGGACGGCGCGAAAGGCTTCCAGCGCCTCCGCTTCATCATCCTTCCGATGATCCGCCCCGTCCTCGGCATCGTGCTGCTGCTGCAGATCATCTGGGACTTGCGCGTCTTCACCCAGATCCGCCTGCTGCAGGACAAGGGATCGATCGCCAGTGAGACCAACCTGCTCGGCACGTACATCTACCAGCTCGGCGTCGGATCGAGCGACTTCGCGATGGCCAGCGCCGTCAGCGTCTTCGTGCTCATCCTGACCATCGCGATCAGCTGGTTCTACGTGCGCAACCTGCTCAAGGAGGACGAATCGTGACCAGCACGCTTCCGCCGACAACATCCATCGCCGGCGCAGACGCCCCGGCCCAGCCGCCGCGCAAGCTCCGCCAGAAGATCAAGCCGTCGCGGGTGGTCCTCGGGATCGTCGGCGTCGTCGTCTCGCTGATCTGGGTCTTCCCCGTCTACTGGATGGTCAACTCGTCCCTCCTGCCCAACGTCGTCCTGCAGAACACCAAGCCGACCTGGCTGCCGTTCGGCGGCTCGTTCGACAACTTCGCCGAGGTCATCAACGGAGGCACGTTCTTCCCCGCACTCGGGATGAGCCTCATCATCGCCGTCGTGACCGTCGTGTTCTGCATCGTGTTCGCGTTCCTCGCAGCCCTCGCGATCAGCCGGTTCAAGTTCCGCGGACGCAAGTCGTTCGTGCTGGCCGTCCTGCTCATCCAGATGCTGCCGGCCGAAGGCCTGTTCATCGCCCAGTACAAGCTGATGGGCAGCCTCAACCTCCTGAACACGGTCGTCGGCGTGAGCATCATCTACATCGCCGCCGTCGTGCCGTTCACCATCTGGATGCTCCGCGGCTTCGTCGCCGGCATCCCCGCCGACCTCGAAGAGGCGGCGATGGTCGACGGCCTCAGCCGCACCCAGGCCTTCATGCGCATCACCTTCCCGCTGCTCGCGCCCGGGCTCGTCGCATCCGGGGTGTACGCGTTCCTCCAGGCATGGAACGAGTTCACGGTCGCGCTCGTGATCCTGCAGGAGAACTCCAGCCAGACGCTCCCGCTGTGGCTGCGCGGCTTCATCCAGCAGTCGGCGTCCCGCGCGACGGACTGGGGACAGGTGATGGCGGCGTCGACCCTCGTCGCGGTTCCCGTGATCATCTTCTTCCTCTTCGTGCAGGGCCGCATGACCAGCGGTCTGGTCAGCGGGGCGGTGAAGGGGTGAGCCGGCCGGGCATCGCCGAGAAGCAGGACACCACAGAACCGGGAGAAGCGAGCGCCGGCCTGCGCCGGCGGATCGCTGCGACCCTTGTTCCCGGTTTCGTGGGCACCACACTGCCGGACTGGCTCGCAGCTCGGCTGCGCGCCGGTCTCGGCGGGGTGTGCGTGTTCGGCCAGAACGTCGCATCCGTCGAGCAGCTCCGCGCGCTCACCGACGCGATCTACGCCGCCAACCCGGATGCGGTGGTCGCGATCGACGAGGAGGGCGGCGACGTCACCCGCCTCTACTACGAGACGGGCTCGCCATATCCGGGCAACGCGGTTCTCGGCAGGCTCGGCAACCCCGGGTACACCGAGCAGGTCGCTCGCCGGGTGGGCTGGGAGCTGCGCAGGGCAGGTTGCAACCTCGACTTCGCCCCGGATGTGGACATCAACTCCAACCCGGACAACCCGGTGATCGGCGTGCGCAGCTTCGGCTCGTCGCCCGAGCTGGTGGCCGAGCAGAGCGCAGCGTGGACGCGCGGGCTGCAGTCGGCGGGCGTCGCGGTCTGCGCCAAGCACTTCCCCGGCCACGGGGACACGGCCCAGGACTCGCACCTGGTGCTCCCCGAGGTCGACCTCGACGTCGATCAGCTGCGCGAGCGGGAGCTGCTGCCGTTCCGCGCCGTCATCGAGGCGGGGGCGCGCACGATCATGACCTCGCACATCCTGCTCCCGCAGCTGGATGCGGAGCGGCCGGCGACGTTCAGCCCGACGATCATCGAGGGCCTGCTTCGCCGGGAACTCGGGTTCCAGGGGGTCGTCGTCAGCGACGCGCTCGACATGAAGGGCGCGAGCGGGGATCGCGGCATCCCGGAGGCCGCCGTCCTGGCGCTCGCTGCCGGCTGCGACCTGCTCTGCATCGGCACGGAGAACACGGACGACCAGCTCGCCGAGATCGAGGACGCGATCGTCGCGGCCGTCGAATCCGGCCGGCTGCCGGAGGCCAGGGTGGACGAGGCCGCCGCGCGGGTGCTCGCGCTGACAGCAGAGCTCCGCGCCGAGCAGGCGGCCGTGCCCATCCCGGCCGACGCCCCGGCAGGGCGGCT
This sequence comes from Leifsonia araucanica, assembly GCF_051161895.1. Taxonomy (NCBI): domain Bacteria; kingdom Bacillati; phylum Actinomycetota; class Actinomycetes; order Micrococcales; family Microbacteriaceae; genus Leifsonia; species Leifsonia araucanica. Next base: position 1,784,866 of record NZ_JBMBTW010000002.1, on the reverse strand, counting down.
CGACCCGACGGACGTCGTCGTCGCGATCAGCACCTTCGACATCTCCGAGCACGCAGCCGAGTGGATGCGCGCCCACCGGGGCCCGTGCTCCGTCGTCCGCATCGACACGGTGGCGAACATCGCCGTCGGCGTGTCACCGTGGGGTCCGTTCGCCGAGGTGGCGGCCGACCCGGACTCCGCGTTCGCCGCAGCGTTCGCGGCGAACCCGACCGTCGTGTTCACCGAGGGCGACCATCCCGAGCTGGTGCTCGCAGCACAGTCGCCCGTGCTGGTGATCGGCAAGGACAATCACCGGCACGCGTTCGCCAGGGAGGCCATCGACCGGCTGCGCGCCGAGCGGGACAGCGTGCTCGTGGTCGACATGGGCTGGCCGAGCGACGACAGGGCGTACGCGGACATCGCGACGTTCGGCGCATCCAGGCTCGTCGGCCGGGCGCTCCTCGACCTGCTCGGCTCCGGCTCGTGAGACTCGGCATCGACATCGGTGGCACCAAGACCGATGCGGTCGCCGTCGACGCCTCAGGATCGCTCGCGCAGCGGGTCAGGCTGGCCACCGGCTTCGGGTCGACGGCGGTCGTCGAGACCGCTGTGGCCGCTGTGTCCAGGATCGGGGAGCTGACCGGCCTGCCTGCGACCGGGTTCGATTCGATCGGCATCGGCATCCCCGGGCTGGTCGACAACGCATCCGGTCACGTCGCGCACGCGGTGAACCTGGGGCTGGAGGGACTCGAGCTCGGCGGGGAGCTCGCCGGCAGGCTCGGCGTCGGCGTCCGCATCGAGAACGATGTGAAGGCCGCGGCCCTCGGCGCGTACCATCTGCTCGGCCTCGACGGCACGATGGCCTACCTCAACCTCGGCACGGGGATGGCGGCGGGAATCGTGCTCGACGGACGGCTGTGGCGGGGGAGGGGAGGCATCGCCGGCGAGATCGGGCACATCCCCGTCGACCCGAACGGCGTGCTCTGCGCCTGCGGCCAGCGTGGCTGCCTGGAGACGGTCGCGAGCGGATCCGGCGTCGCCCGGCAGTGGAAGACCGACGACCCACTGCCCGTTCGTGCACTGTTCGCCGCCGCGGCGGACGGCGACCGGAACGCGCGGGCGATCAAGGCTAGGCTTGCAGAGGGCATCGCATCAGCTGTCCGTGTTCTCGTGCTGACCGTCGACGTCGACTCCGTCGTGATCGGCGGCGGCCTCAGTCATCTCGGGGACCGACTGCTGTGCGACGTCCACGAAGTGCTCGAATCCTGGTCGACGAGCTCGCCGTTCCTGGCGTCGCTCTCGCTGCAGGACCGCGTGCGCCTCGTCCCGGAAGATTCACCCGTCGCGGCACTCGGTGCTGCCCTCGTAGGAGAGAAACTCAGTGGCTGAAATCGTCGTCGTCCCCGATCAGGCAGCAGCGGGGGAGCTCGCTGCGCAGAGCATCCTCGACCTGATCTCCTCCAAGCCGGATGCCGTGCTCGGCCTGGCGACAGGATCGACGCCCCTCGCGCTCTACCGCGCGCTCGCGGCGAAGGTGCAGACGGCAGGAGTCGACGTGTCGCACGTCCGCGGGTACGCCCTCGACGAGTACGTCGGGCTCCCGGACGGCCACCCGGAGAGCTACCGCGCAGTGATCAGCAGGGAGGTCGTGGAGCCGCTCGGTCTCACGCCGTCGCTCATCCACGTCCCCAACGGGAACATCGACACGATCGAGCACGCCGGCGCCGACTACGAGAAGGCGATCGCCGAGTCCGGAGGGGTGGATGTGCAGATCCTCGGCATCGGCACGGACGGCCACATCGGATTCAACGAGCCCGGCTCGTCGTTCGCGTCCATCACCCGCGTGAAGACGCTCACCGAGCAGACGCGCAAGGACAACGCCCGCTTCTTCGACTCCGAGGCGGACGTGCCGATGCACTGCATCACGCAGGGTCTGTCGACCATCCTGCGCGCGCGTCACCTGCTGCTGCTCGCCTTCGGCGAAGGCAAGGCGGACGCCGTCGCCGGTGCCGTCGAGGGTCCCGTCTCCGCCAGCAATCCGGGATCGGCGATCCAGCTGCACCCGCACGTGACCGTCCTGGTCGACGAAGCTGCGGCATCCCGCCTGAAGAACATCGACTACTACCGGTACGCGTACGCGAACAAGCCGGCCTGGCAGAAGCTCTAGCCGCACTCTTTCCCGGTACCGGAGGCCCGGTCCCGTCCATCGCCGAACTCGGCGCGGACGGGGCCGGGCCTTTTCTGTAAAAACATTGATAATCAAGAGTTGAAATGTTGCACGCCAGATAGAAGCGTGTAAGAATCGATATGTCGACCCGGGCTCTTCCCTGAGCTCTCCGACAGTGATGACCGGACCCGGTCCGGAATCGCTTGGCCCACCCCGGGGAACGATCCCCCACCCGACTGCTCACGCCGCCTCCCTAGGACGCGTGTGAGCGCTGAAAGGAAATCCGCATTCCCATGCGTAAAAACACACAGCTCGCTGGTGCTCAGAAGGGGCTCGCGTTGCGCGCCGCCCGCACCGGTGTCGCCGCAGCGTCGGCACTTCTCGTCACTGCGGCGGGACTCGCGTTCGCGGCCCCCGCTTCTGCGGTGGCGGACCACGACATCATCCCGGTCGTCACGTCGCCAGCCGCATCGTCGACCATCTGGGACCAGTACCCGGTGTTCTCCGGGACGTCGAAGGTGAACTACACCGGCACCCTCTACCTGACCCCGCAGAACGGTACGAAGTACACGTATTGCACCTTCAAGTCGGATGCATCCGGCAACTGGTCGTGCCCGAAGCCGGCCAAGCCGCTGGCATACGGCGCGTACATGGTCGATGTCACCGTCTACAACAAGGGCGCGACGACCAACTTCGCGATCGGAGACCCGGCCAAGTACCCGCTGGCCATCACAGCTCCCGGCTTCGGTGAGACGGTCACGACGAACCGTCCGGTGTTCTCCGGAACCGGCCTCCCCGGAGGCTACGTGGTCATCTTCCGCGGTGAAGAGGCTATCGGCGGAAGCGTGATCGACAAGAACGGCGCGTGGTCCACGCCGGCGCAGTCCGACGTCCCCAACGGCGCAGTCGCCCTGCGGGTCGACTTCTACACCAGCCTCACGGCGACCACGCCGTCCTCGTCGGTCAACCACTACATCACGGTGAACGCTCCCCTTCCGATCGCGCCGGTCACCCTGACCGGTCCGGCCGCCGGTTCGACGGTCGAGACGGCGAAGCCCGTCTTCACCGGTTCCGGTGAGGCAGGCGCATCCATCGTCGTCACCGACGGCAACGGCGTGCAGCTCGCTGCAACGACCGTCGGCGAGGACGGCACGTGGAGCGTCGAATCGCAGCTGGGGCTCGCGAACGGTCCCATCGCGGCCACCGCCACGCAGACGGTCTCCGGCGCCACGGAGACGACCAAGGCATCCACGCTCTTCACGGTGGCCGTCGCTGCTGCTCCCGTCGCTGCGGATGTCGTTGTCACGTCCCCCGGGATCGACGAGAAGGTGTCGACCAGCAAGCCGGTGTACGCCGGAACGGGAGAGCCCGGTGCGAACATCCTGGTGAAGGGAAGCAGCGGCCGCGTGATCGCCTCGACCAAGGTCGACGCATCCGGCAACTGGTCGGTCACCGCCGACTTCGAGCTCGGCAACGGCGGATACATCGGTACCGTGTCGCACGAGATCCCGGGCGGCGCGACCACGCACGCCACCATCTCGTACTCGGTGAACGCCGTCGTCGCTCAGCCGTTCAGCGTGACGTCGCCAGCCGTCGGCGACTTCCTCGGCACGCCGAACCCGGTCTTCACCGGTGTCGGCACCCCGGGCGCGACCGTCGAGGTCCGCGGCAACAGCGGCAGGGTCCTCGCGGCCACCACCATCGACGCTGCGGGCAACTGGTCCGCCGCCTCGGATGTCCCGCTGGGCGCTGGACGCTACGTCTCGTACGCCACGCAGATCGACAACGGTGAGCGCACCGTCGCCACGCTCGAGTACACGATCGCGCTCGGTCTCACCGTGACCAGCCCGTCTGTCGGCGGCGATGTGACCGGCCCCAGGCCCGTGTACACGGGGACCGGCCAGCCCGGCGCCACCGTCCAGATCGCCGGAAGCTCGGGCAGGATCGTCGCGACTGCCGTCGTCGCCGGCAACGGCAGCTGGACTGCTACGGCCGACTTCGACCTCGCCAACGGCCGGTATGTCGGCACCGCGGTGCAGCTGCTCGACGGCGCGAAGCTCGGCTCCGTCGCGATGGAGTACTTCGTCAAGTAGTCCGATCCCTACGGCGAGTAGCCCGGCCCTCTTCGGAGGGCCGGGCTACTCGGCGTTCAGGCGTCTGCCGGCCCGCCCGCGATGGTGCGGCCTGCTGCGAAGACGCGGCGCACGGTCCACTCGTGGTCGAGGATCACGGCGTCTGCCGCGTAGCCGGCGCGCAGCCGCCCGAACCGGTGGGCGTCGCCCAGCACCCGCGCCGGGGTGAGCGTCACCGCCTCGACCGCCTTCACCGGGTCGAGGCCGGCGAGGGTGATGGCGTTCCGGAGGGCGACGTCCTGGGTGAGCGTCGAGCCGGCGATCGTCTCGGTGCCGGAGAGCACGGCGAGGCCGTCGCGCACGGAGACATTGAGGCTGCCGAGGCGGTAGTCGCCGTCGCTGGCGCCCGCGGCGGCCATCGCGTCGGTGACCAGGGCGACGCGACCGCGGGCCTCGTCGAAGGCCAGCTTGGCGACCGATGGATGCACGTGCAGACCGTCGAGGATCAGCTCCAGCGTCACCTCGGGGTTCTCGAACGCGGCGACGACAGGACCGGGAGCGCGGTGGTGGATGCCGTTCATCGCGTTGAACGCGTGCGTGAGAAGCCGGGCGCCGACCTCGAACGCGCGCGTGGCCTGGGCGTAGTCGGCCGCCGTATGGCCGACGCCGACCACGACGCCGGCTTCGATGAGCACCCCGATCGACTCCAGCGCGTTCGGAAGCTCGGGGGCGATGGTCGCGACGCGCATCGTGCCGCGGGCTGCGCCGATCAGTTCCTCGACCATCTCGGGGCCGGGCTCACGCAGGAAGGCGGCGTCGTGCGCACCCCGGCGCTCCGGCGCCAGGAACGGGCCCTCCAGGTGGGAGCCGAGCACGAGAGGGTCGCCGGCCGCGAGGTCGGCGACGATGGACAGGCTCTCGCGCAGCGAGGCGAGCGGGTTGGCGACGTGGGAGACGAGCGAACGGGTCGTGCCGTGCGCCCTGTGCGTGGCGAGACCGGCGAGCATCTGCTCCGGACCGTCGTCGAACGGGTGGCCGCCACCGCCGTGGCAGTGCAGGTCGATGAAGCCCGGCGTGAGCCAGTGCCCTCCGGCGTCGACCACCTCCCGGCCGCCGCCCTGGGCCGCGCTGTGCCAGCCGGTGCCGGAGCCGGTGGCGGTGATGGTGTCGCCGTCGACGACGAGCCAGAAGCCGTCGACCAGCCCGTCCGCATCCACCTTGCGGGCGTTGTGGACGACGAGGCCGGTCACGAGAACTCTTTGCGTCCGTTGACGATGCCGCTCACGGTCGCGACGACCGCGAACACGCCGGCGACGATGGGCTGGCCGAGATCCCACCAGGCCAGGGCGGCAGACGCGAACACGACGATCTCGACCAGCGCCTTGACGAACGGGTCGACGCGCAGGACGGCCTTCGGCGAGCGGAACAGCGCCCAGAGCACGATGGCGATGGCCGGGGCGAGGATCCCGACCACGATGTTCCACGGCAGCGGCCAGGCAACGAAGCCCCAGAAGCCGAGGGTGAAGATCGCGAAGAGTTCCAGAACGAACCGGAGGACGTCGTTCGGCCCGACCCTGGTCTCGCTCTGCGGGTGCTGCGTGGAAGTCACGGAATACATTCTATTGCCGCAGCATCCCGCGCCCGCCTAGCGGAAGATGATCGTGCGGGCCCCGTCGAGGAGCACGCGGTCCTCGGCGAACCACTTGACCGCCTGCGTGAGCGTGCGGCTCTCCTCGTCCTGGCCGATAGCGACCAGTTCCTGCACGGTGCGCGAGTGGTCGACCCTGACCACGTTCTGCTCGATGATCGGGCCCTCGTCGAGGTCGCTCGTGACGAAGTGCGCCGTGGCGCCGATCAGTTTCACCCCGCGGGCGTGCGCCTGACGGTACGGGTTCGCGCCCTTGAAACCGGGGAGGAAGGAGTGGTGGATGTTGATGGCCCGGCCGGCCAGGCGCTCGCACAGCTCGGGGGAGAGGATCTGCATGTAGCGGGCCAGGACCACCAGCTCGATGTCGTGTTCCTCGACGGCCTCGAGCACGCGCGCCTCGAACGCGGCCTTGCTCTCCGCATCCGTCACGGGACGGGACTCGAACGGGACGCCGTAGAAGCCGGCCAGATCGCGGAGGGCTCCGTGGTTGGACAGTACGAGCGGGATCTCGATCGGCAGCTGGCCAGCGCGCTGGCGGAACAGCAGGTCGTTGAGACAGTGCGCCGCAGTGGATGCGAGGACGAGCGTGCGCAGCGGACGGCCGACGTTGTCGACGCGGTGCTGCATCCCGAACTGCTCGACGACGGGGGCGAGCGCGCGCTCGAACTCGGCGCGGTCGGCGGCGGACTCGACCTGGAGGCGCATGAAGAAGCGGCCGGTGTCCGTGCTCGCGAACTGCTGGCTCTCGGTGATGTTGCCTCTCGCGGCGACGATCGCGCCGCTGACGGCGTGCACGATGCCCGGCTTGTCTGCGCAGCTGAACGTGAGCACCCAGTGGTTGGGCTGCGGGGATGCGGGGGCTGAGAGAGTCACCTTGTTAGGTTAGCGATTGCGCAGGCCGCTGCCGAACGCGCGGAGGTGCGCAGCCATTGACGCGGTGCACCGACGTGAAGTTGGATCGGTGCATGACCACTACGGGCGAGCACACCCCGGACGTCCCGACGACACCGGCGACCGGCCTCGGGGTCGAGCTGAACGGGCTCAACACCATCCAGGCGAGCGAACGCCGGGGCCGCCCCCGCGACCTGTTCTGGCCGTGGTTCGGTGCGAACGTCTCGGTGTTCGGCCTCAGCTACGGCTCATTCCTGCTCGGCTTCGGCATCTCGTTCTGGCAGGCGACGATCGTCGGGATCGTCGGCATCGTGATCTCGTTCCTGTTCTGCGGGCTCATCGCGCTCGCCGGCAAGCGCGGCTCTGCCCCGACGATGGTGCTCAGCCGCGCGATGTTCGGCGTCGAAGGCAACAGGGTGCCGTCCGTGCTGTCCTGGCTGCTCACGGTCGGCTGGGAGACCGTGCTCACCGCGCTCGCCGTGCTGGCGACGGCGACGGTGTTCACGCAGCTCGGCTGGGAGGGCGGTGTCGCCACGAAGGTGGTGGCGCTCATCGTCGTGGCCGCGCTCATCATCGCCGGCGGTGTGATCGGCTTCCACCTCATCATGCGCATGCAGATGATCATCACCATCGTCACCGGCGTGCTCACCGTGCTCTACATCATCCTGGTGCTCGGCCACATCGACCTCGGCGCCGTCTCCGCGCTGCCCGCCGGCGACGTCCCGCACGTGATCGGCGGTTTCGTCTTCATGCTGACCGGGTTCGGGCTGGGCTGGGTGAACGCCGCCGCGGACTACTCCCGTTACCTGCCGCGCTCGGCGCGCAGTTCCGGCGTCATCGGCTGGACGACGTTCGGCTCGTCGCTGGCTCCCGTCATCCTGCTGGTGTTCGGGATCCTGCTCGCCGGCTCGTCGGAGAAGCTCAGCACGGCCATCGCCGCGGACCCGATCGGTGCGCTCGCCTCCCTGCTGCCGACCTGGTTCCTCGTGCCGTTCGTGATCGTCGCCGTGCTCGGCCTCGTCGGTGGCGCCGTGCTCGACATCTACTCGTCCGGACTGGCGCTGCTGAGCGTGGGGCTCCGGGCGCCGCGCTACGTCGCGGCGGGGATCGACGGGGTGATCATGACCGCCGGCGCGATCTACGTGGTGTTCTTCGCCAACGACTTCCTCGGGCCGTTCCAGGGCTTCCTGATCACCCTCGGCGTTCCGATCGCCGCCTGGTGCGGCATCTTCATGGCCGACATCAGTCTGCGCAAGCGCGACTACGCAGAAGCCGACCTCTACGACAGGCGCGGCCGGTACGGCAGCGTGCGCTGGCTGCCCATCGCCCTCATCGTGATCGGGACGGGGATCGGCTGGGGTCTCGTCACGAACGCCTCGGCGAACTGGCTCACCTGGCAGGGCTATCTGCTCGGGCCGTTCGGGCTCGGCGGCACGAAGGGTGACTGGGCCTACGCCAACCTCGGCGTGCTCGTCGCCCTCGTGATCGGCTTCCTCGGCACCCTCCTGTTCTCGCGCGGCGCGATCCGCCGCCAGGAGGAGCGGTGACGGAGCCGACGCTCGTCGTCGTCGACATGCAGCGCGTGTTCGGCGACGGGGACAGCGACTGGTTCACCCCGCGGTTCGCCGAGGCGGCCGCGGTGATCGAGTCGATGCTCCCCGCCTTCGGGGAACGGGTGGTGTTCACGCGGTTCGTGGCCCCCGCGCATCCGGTCGGTGCGTGGGTGCCGTACTACGAGCAGTGGCCGTTCGCGCTCGTGCCGGAGGACGACAGGCTCTACGAGCTGGTGCCGACGTTCGCCGGACGGGCGGGCACGGTCGTCACCGAGACCACGTTCGGCAAGTGGGGGCCGGGGCTGGCGGCAGCGCTCGGCGGGAGCACCGAGATCGTGCTGACCGGCGTGTCCACCGACTGCTGTGTGCTCTCCACCGCGCTGCCGGCGGCGGACGCGGGTGTGCACATCCGTGTGGCAGCCGATGGATGCGCCGGGCTGACCGACGCCGACCATCGGCGAGCTCTCGACGCCATGGCGCTGTACGCTCCGCTGATCGAGATCGAGGACAGCCGGAGCATCCTGGCGTCGATCGGGTAGACTCGTTCCTGGTCGGTGGTCGAACACCGGCCCTGGGCGCGCACATGGGCGCGTAGTCGACCCGCCATCCGAAGTCTTGCCGCACCGGCGACCGGATGGGGCGGGGAACGCCGTTCGTTGGACAGTTCGTCATGTCTGCCACTTCAACGTCGCCAATGAAAACCTCACCGAGATTCCCCTGGGCGGGACTGCTCGCGCTCGCCGCAGCCGTCTTCCTGTCCGTCACCAGCGAGATGATCCCCACCGGGCTGCTGCCCGACATGAGCTCGTCGCTCGGCGTGAGCGAAGCGCAGATCGGGCTGCTCGTCACGGTCTTCGCGTTCACCGTGGTGATCACGAGTACGCCGCTCACCGCGTTGACCAAGCGCTGGCCGCGGCACGCCATGATCGTCGGCATCCTGATCGCCCTCGGCCTGTCGAACGTGCTGACGGCCATCGCGCCGGACTACGGGTTCGTGGTCGCCTCGCGCATCCTGGGCGGTGTCGCCCACGGTCTGTTCTGGTCGATCGTCGGCGCGTACGCCGGTCACCTCGTGCCGAAGGAGCAGATCGGCAGGGCCGTGTCGATCACGCTCGGAGGAGGCACGCTCGCGTTCGTCTTCGGCGTGCCGCTCGGCACGTTCGCCGGTCACCTGTTCGGCTGGCGGCTGTCGTTCGCCTTCCTCGCCGGCCTGATGCTGGTCGGGGCGCTCCTGGTGTGGAAGCTGCTGCCGAAGGTGGAGCGCGAGACGGACGCCGACGCCGACCGGATGCGCGGCGTGCCGCGCTCCGAGCGCCCGGCCCGCCCGAAGGACGCGACCATCGTCGCGGTCGTGATGGTGTGCCTGGTGGCCTCCGTCACGATGATCGGGCACTACACGTTCTACACGTTCGTCGTCCCGTTCCTCACGGGACCGATGGGCGTCGCACCCGGCGACGTCGGCGGCCTACTGTTCTTCTACGGGATCGCCGGCGCGGTCGGGCTGGTGCTCGCGGGCTCGCTGTTCGGGCCGCGCCCGCAGCTCGGGCTGATCCTCGCGCTGGTGGTCACCGGGGTCGCCGTCGCAGCGCTCGCGGCATTCGCCGGGCAGCCGGTGATCGCTCTGATCGCGTTCATCGTGTGGGGGCTCGCGTTCGGCGCGCTGCCTCCCCTGCTGCAGACGCGGCTGCTCCACACCTCGTCCGCGGCGTTCCGCGACACCGCGAGCGCGCTGTACACGACGTCGTTCAACATCGGCATCGGCGGCGGCGCTCTGATCGGTGCGGTGATCTTCGACGTGGGCGGCCTGATGGTGCTGCCGGTCGTCTACATCGGCCTGCTGGTCGTCGCGCTCGTGCTGGTGCTCGTGATCGGGCGGATGACCAGGAGGCGGCAGCCGGTGGATGCGTCTGCCGAGCCGGAGAGCGTCAGAACAGCGTGACCGGAAGGTCGACGAGCAGGCCGTAGCGGCTGCCGTCGGTGTACGCCACGCCGAACCGGTGCTGGAGGGTGTCGTCCAGCGCCCACTCGAATCCCTGGGACGCGTGGCCGTATGCGTCGAGGTGCACGAGGTTCTGCATCCGGTTGCCGTCGGCGGACAGCCGGAGGGTCGCGCCGGGGGTGCCGTCGACGGTGAGCAGGAACGAGTGGCCGGGCGTCGGCGTGATCCGGATGGCGGGCACGGCCACGGACCCGGTGAGGGGCGCGGTCACCGCTGACACGTTGCCGAGCCGGTCGGTCTGCCGCGCGGTGATCGCGAAGGCCGGCTGGACACCGGTGAGCTGGTCGGTGGTCCAGGTGCCGTTTGCCGAGGCGGTGACGGTGGCCTGCAGTGTCCCGTGGTCGTAGACGTCGACGGTCGCTCCGGGCTCTGCGGTGCCGGAGACGATGGGTGCGAGGAGCCCGGCGTACGCGCCGGAGCCGGTGTCGGGCTCGCTGAGCAGCGGGGCGATGGCCGTGCGGTCGATCGAGACGGTGGTGGTCTGCGCGGGGGAGCTGCCGCCCGCCGTCGACTGGACGAAGCCGAGCGACCAGTCGCCGTCGGAGAGCGAGGACAGGTCGAGCGTGAGGCTCCAGGCGCCTGTGCCGTCGGCGGTGGTGCTGCCGACGGGGACCGCTGCGGTGCTGGACGCGCTGGTTGTGCTGGATGCGGTGGAGAGCGGCGTTGCGGCGGCCGGCGTCGCGGAGACGACGATGCGCGCATCCGGTGCTGCGGTGCCGGAGGCGGCGAGGGTGGCGGCGTTGGTCGCGGTCTGCTGGGCGGGGGAGGAGACGGCGGGGGCGGCTGGCGGCGTCGTGGGGGTGGGGGTGCCCGGTGTGCCGGGGCCGGAGGGCTCTGCCGGGGTCGTCCCTGTTTGGCCGGGGGAGACGGCGACCGGGGCTGTGGATGGCGGGTTGCCGGTCGATGGGGCGGCGGGTTGCGGCGCCGCGACGACGGGCACGGCGGGGGCCGGGACGGACGGCGCTGGCGCTGCGGGAGCAGGATCCGCGGCGGGCGGCGCTGCCGGGGCGGGGAGGGACGGCGGGGTGGCCGCGCCGGTGTCCGGCTGTTCCTGGCTGGCCGTGACCGACGCGGGCTGCTGCGGGAACAGCTGGGGGCCGAAGACGAACCCGGCGGCGACGGCCGCGGCGACGAGCAGGCCGCCGATAGTCAGGCCGATGCCGACCGTGCTTCCGGTGCCGGCCGCCGCGGTGGCGGTTGCGGGAGCCGCGGTCGCGGCGCCCGAGCTCGAGCCGCCTGCGCTTCCCGGGCCCGCGCCGCCAGCACCGGGTGCCGCCGAGCCCGGCATCACCGCGCCGGACTCGCCGATGGCGTAGCTGACCGCGTTCGCCCCGGACTGCATCCACGCCGCGTACGCGGAGGCGCCGCCGATGCCGAGTGTGAGCGGCAGCAGCACCAGGGAGAGGCGCGACCCGACCTCGGACGCCTCGGAGGCGACGATGCTGCAGCGCGCGCACTCGGCGAGGTGCGCATCCACTGCTGCCGTGTCGCGCTTGCCGAGGCCGTGGCGAGCGTATGCGCCGAGGCGTTCGGTGGTCCAGCGGCACTCGGAGCCCTCGGCCGTGGAGGCGAGGTGCGCCTGCACCCAGGCCTGGCGCAGCCCCTCGCGCGCCCGGTATGCGAGGGCGGCGACCGCGTTGGGCGTCATCCCGAACAGCGGCGCGACCTGCTGCGGCGTCATGCTCTCGACCTCGCAGTACCAGAGCACCTCCTGCCAGCGGCTCGGCAGCGTGTGGAACGCCTTCGCGGTGAGAGATCGGTCGAGTGCCTCCATCGTCGCCGTCTCGCTGAAGGCGGGGTCTTCGACGGACTCCATCTCGTCGATGGCCGTCTCGTGCTTGGCCCGCCCCCACGACGCGGCGATGTTGCGGACGGTGCTGAAGAGGTACGCGCGGAACGCGGTGGTGGGGCCGCCGCCCGCCGCGATGGCGCGGTAGATCTTGGCATACGCTTCCGAGACCAGGTCGTCGGCGTCGAACGTGGACGTCTGGGAGCGTGCGACCGTCATGGCCGCGCGGGCGTGCCGTCTCCACAGCTCGGCGAATGCTTCCCGGTTGCCGCCCCTGGTCAGCTCGACGAGGTCGGAGTCCGACTGTTCGGTGACGGGGGGCATCCCGCCATTCTGGCGGAAACAGCTGAAAAAAGTCTGATATTTCGGTCCTGTTACCGCTCGCAGAATCGGCGGAAAAAAGTTGCCGGAAGTGGCGTCATAACCGCGACATCGGTGCGTCTCTCCCACTGAAGCCGTCGGCGATGGACGGCGATCCGGCGCGGAGTGCTTTTATTCGGCCCACTCCGCCGTGCGTTTGATGGACGACCCGAACGTCCGTCAAACGAGGGGGATCCGCGCGAGCGGACCGTCGGCGGGTCGGGCGTGAGCCCGACCCGCCGCCACAGTCAGCGCGGCAGCACGCCCGCACCTGCTCAGCGCGGCAGCGGCGCTCCCGCCGTGAACACCTGCAGCACGCGGAAGTCGTCGTCGAGGAGCACGGCGTCCGCCGCGTATCCGGCCGCGAGCCTGCCGAGATCGCCACCGCGACCGACGGCGGTCGCCGGGGTCTCCGTGAGCGCGAGCACCGCATCCTCGACCGGGATGCCCACCTCGGTGACCGCCCGGCGCAGCGCGTCGTCGAGCGTGAGGGTCGACCCGGCGATCGAGCCGCCCTCGGCCAGGCGGGCGACGCCGTCGCGCACCTGCACGGCCAGCGAGCCCAGGATGTAGTCACCGTCGCTCGATCCGGCCGCCGCCATCGCGTCGGTGATCAGCGCCATGCGTCCGGGAGCAGAGGCGAACGTCATCCGCACGACCTCCGGGTGGATGTGCACCCCGTCGTTCACGATCTCCAGCGTCACCCCTGCGGTGTGCGTCGCCGCCGCCACGGGGCCCGGCGCGCGGTGGTGGATGCCGTCCATCCCGTTGAACGCGTGCGTCAGGATGCTCGCCCCTGCGTCGAACGCCGCGAGCGTCTGCGCATAGTCCGCCGCGGTGTGCCCGACCGCGACGGCGACGCCGGCGTCGGCGAAGGCGCGAACAGCATCCAGCCCGCCCGGCTGTTCCGGCGCCAGGGTGATCTGCCGCAGCGTCCCGTTCGCCGCACCGAGGAGGAGCTCGATGTCGGATGAGGTCGCCTGGCGGAGGAGGGCAGGATCGTGGGCGCCCTTGTGCCCGACGTCGAGGAATGGGCCTTCGAGGTGCGAGCCCAGGATGCGCCGGTCGTCCTGCATCATCGCCGCGATGCCCGCCACCCGCACGGCGAGGTCGTCGACCGGCGCTGTGACGAGGGAGAGGACGAAGCGGGTGGTCCCGTGCTTCTGGTGCAGCGCCATCCCGGTGCGGATCGCGTCCTCGCCGTCGTCGAACGACGCTCCGCCGCCGCCGTGGGTGTGGATGTCCACGAACCCGGGGGTGACCCAGGCGCCGTCGGCGTCCGTCACAGCATCCGGCTGGTCGCCGGCGACGGAGATGCGCCAGTCGTCGCCGGTGCCGACCTCGGCGATTGTCTCGTCCTCGAAACGGACCCAGCCGTTGTGCAGGATGCGGCCCTCGCTGACGAGGCGGGCGGAGTGGATGACGTGAGCGGTCATTTGATCGACCATAACCTAAGCACCGACGACCTACGCGACGATGACCTCGAACCCGGCGTCGGCGAAGGCGGCACGCTGCTCCGCTGTGATGCCGTCGTCGGTGATGAGCGTGTTCAGCACCTTCGGTCCTCCGAGCGTCGCGAACGCCTTGCGCCCGATTTTGCTGGAGTCTGCGACCACCACGGCGCGGGTGGCGCGCCTGGCCATCAGGGAGTTCACACTCGCCTCGCCTTCGTCGTGCACGGTGGCGCCGATGGCGGGGTCGATGCCGTTGACGCCGATGAACGCGATGTCCATCGTGATCTTCTCCAGCACGACATCGCTGTACGGCCCGACCAGTTCGTAGGAGCGGGCGTGCACGACGCCTCCGGTGACGACGGTCTTGATCTGGGGCCGCATCACCAGCTGCGCGGCGATGTTGATGGCGTTGGTGACCACGGTCAGGTTGGGGTGAGGCGACGGCTCCATCAGGTCGGGCCGGGAGCCGAGCACGGTCGCGACGGCGGTGCTCGTCGTTCCGCCGCAGAGCCCGACGACGGCGCCGCGCGGGACGAGAGCGCTCGCCGCCTGCGCGATCCGCAGCTTCTCCGGAGCGTGCTGCTCGCGCTTGTACCGGATGGGGAGGTCGTATGCCACGGACTGGCCGACAGCTCCGCCGCGGGTGCGGGTGAGCAGCTGCTGGGAGGCGAGCGCGTCGAGGTCGCGACGGGCCGTCGCCGCGGAGATGTCGAGACGCGTCACGAGGTCGTCGACCTCGAGCTGTCCCGTCTCCGCGAGCAGGTCGAGCACGGTGTTCAGCCGCTCAGCTCTGTTCATCGCCGTTGTGTCTCCGTTCGGGTTGACGCCTGCTCCACAGCGAACAGCGCGAGAAGGCGCGCCGCCTCGCCAGCCACCGCGGTGCGTCCTTCGCGCAGGTATTTGCGCGAGTCCACCACCTCGGGATGCGCGGACAGGTAGCCGCGCACCGCCTCCGTGAAGAAGCGGTTGAGGTGGGTGGAGACGTTGACCTTGGTGATGCCGGAGCGGATCGCTGAGACGATCGTCTCATCCGACACGCCGGACGAGCCGTGCAACACGAGGGGAACGGGCACGGCGGCGTGCAGCCGTCCGATCAGGTCGAGGTCGAGCGAGGCCGTCCGCTCCGTCATCGCGTGCGAGCTTCCGACCGCGACGGCGAGGGCGTCGACGCCCGTCTCGGAGACGAACCGGCGCGCTTCGTCCGGGTCGGTGCGCACACCGGGAGCGTGTGCGCCGTCTTTGCCGCCGATCTCGCCGAGCTCGGCCTCCACGAAGACGTCGTTGGCGTGTGCGTAGTCGACCACCCGGATGGTCGCCTCCACATTGCGGTCGTAGTCGAGCTTCGCGCCGTCGAACATCACCGAGCCGAAGCCGAGGTCGATCGCCTGGCGGGTCAGCTCCTCGTCCTCGGCGTGATCGAGGTGGACGGCGACGTGGGCCTGCGACGCCGCCGCGACGGCGATGGTCGCGCGGGCGATCGGCTCGAGGCCGCCGTGGTAGGTGACGCAGTTCTGCGAGATCTGCAGGATGACGGGCAGCTGCGTCTCCTCTGCGGCGGCGACGAGGGCTTCCGCCGTCTCCAGATGGATGACGTTGAAGGCGCCGATCCCGGTCTGCCGGGAGGCGGCGGAGTGCATCAGGTCGGCGGTGGAGACGAGCGGCATGGCTTCCTTACGGGGACGGATGGTGCGGGATGGACGGTGGCGGACGGTGTTGGGGACGGATGGCGGTTCAGCCGGTGACGATCAGGCGGGTCTCGATCTCGGGGTACGACGGGTCGAGCTCCCCGGCCAGCGGGGCGAGCACGGCGGCGGCCGACCAGGCCGTCGCCCTGCGCAGGATGCGCTCTGGATCGGTGACGCCCGCCGCCAGGCAGGCGGCGACCGCCGCGACTCCGGCGTCCCCTGCCCCGGTGGCGTTGCCGTGCAGCGGCTCGGCCAGCCGGGCGCGGACGGGGGAGGAGGACGGGCCGATCGCGAGCATCCCGTCGGCCCCGAGCGAGACGAGCAACAGACCGGCGCCGCGGTCGAGGAGGATGCGCGCACCGGCGACTGGGTCGCTCTCTCCCGTGCTCTCCGCCAGCTCTCTGCGGTTCGGCTTGAGGACGGAGGCGCCCGCTTCCGCGGCGCGCAGGAGGCCGGGACCCGTCGCATCCACGATGCTCGGGATGCCCCTGGCCGCCGCGAGCGCGACCAGCTCCGCGTAGAAGTCTTCCGGCGCTCCGGGAGGGAGACTGCCGGAGCCGACGATGCAGGTGGCAGGCACGGACAGCCGGGTGACCGCATCCCACAGCGCAGACCATTCCGCAGCGGAGAGCTGGTCGCCGGTCTCGTTGAAGATGGTGGTGAGCCCGCTGCCTCTGTCGACGATGGCGACGCTGCTGCGGGTCTGCGCGGCGACCGGGACGATCTCGTGCGGAAGCCCGCTCGCGCCGAGGTCGTCGGCCAGGCGCAGCCCGGCGGCCCCACCGGCGGTGGTCAGCGCGAACGCGCTCCCGCCGGTCTGCGCGATCACGCGGGCGACGTTGATGCCCTTGCCTCCCGCGCGCGCCGCAGGGGCGGCGACGCGATGGCTCTCGCCGACGTCGAGCTCATCGACCGCGTATGTGAGGTCGACGGCCGGGTTGGGGGTGACGGTCAGGATCATGCTGTCTGCTCCTCGGCCTGCTGCTCGGCGGGCTGCTGCTCTGCGGGCCAGGCGGCGTCGAGCAGATCGCGGGCGCGCAGGGCGGCTCCGATCACTCCTGCGTTCTCGCCGATGCTCGCCGGGAGCAGCACAGGGCGGCGCTGGAAGGTGAGGATCGCATCCAGCCGGGCGGCCAGCGGCTCGAACAGGGCCGGGCCCGCCTGGGCGAGACCCCCGCCGATGACAATGGCCTCCGGCGCGAGCAGCGCGACGGTGTGCGAGAGGTCGAGGGCGAGCGCATCCAGTGCAGAGTCCCAGACCGACTGCGCCACGGCGTCGCCGGCCGCAGCGAACTCGAGCACCTCCTTGGCGCCGGGAACGGCGACGCCGGAGAGCGCGGTGTACCGGCGGGCGATGGCCGCCGCGGAGGCGATGGCCTCCAGGCAGCCGCGACCGCCGCAGGCGCACTCCGGACCGTCAGCGACGCGGGAGTGGCCCATCTCGCCCGCCATGCCGCCGCCCGTGTGCAGGCGGCCGTCCACGAAGATCGCGCCGGCGATCCCGGTGCCGATGGCCATCACGACCACGTCGCGGTACGGCGCAGCCGCTCCGATCCTGTGCTCGGCCTCGCCCGCGCCTCGCACGTCGTGGCTGAACGTGACCGGCAGTCCGACGGTCTCCTCGACGCGGGCGCGGAACGGGAAGTCGTGCCAGCGCAGATTCTCCGAGAAGACGCCGATGCCGGCCTCGTCGTCGACGTGGCCGGGCACGAGCAGCCCGATGGCGAGCGGACGGACCTCCGGATGCTCGGCCCTGAACCGCGAGGACAGCTCGGCGACGGCGGAGACGACGGCCTCGGCCGTCTGGTCGCCGTCGTGCGGTGTCGCCCGGCGTTCGAGCGCGACGATCCTGCCGTCCGCGTCGATCAGCGCGGCCTTCATGTCCGTGCCCCCGACGTCGAAGGCGAGCACGGCGTGGCCGGCGCCGAGCGGAGCCGACCGTGACGGGGAGGTGGCGTGCTCTGTCACGGCGCGAGGATGACGGAGCGGGTCAGGTTGCGGGGGTGGTCGGGATCGAGCTCGAAGCGGCGGGCGCGGGCGAGCGCGACCCGCTGGGCGCGGATCAGGTCGGCCATGCCGTCGAGGTCGCTGTTCTCGAAGTGCGCGCCCGTCACCGCGACATCGGCGGCGAGCCCGGACGGCGCAGAGCCGAACATCCAGGTGACGCGGCCGGGAGCAGCGATGGCGATCGGTCCGTGGCGGTACTCCTTGGCCGGGTACGACTCCGTCCAGGACTGCGAGGCCTCGCGCATCTTCAGCGCGGCCTCGTGGGCGAGGCCGACGGTCCAGTTGGCGCCGAGGAAGGAGTACTGGTCGGCGGAGATCAGGGTGTCGTCGAGCTCCTCGTCGACCGCCGTCCGCGCATCCCGGATCGCGGTGTCGAGGTTCTCTCCGAGCGACGCACGGATCAGCGCGAGGGAGGTGGTGGCGAAGCGCGTCTGCACCACGGACTTCTCGTCGGCGAACGGCAGAGCGACGACGTCGTCGACCAGGTCGACGAGCGGGGTGTTCGGGTCGCCGACGACGCCGACGGTCCTGGCCGTGCTCCCGGATGCGCGGAGCTGTTCGAGCAGTTCGAGCACCTCGGTCGTCGTCCCCGACCTCGTGAGCGCGACGACCGCGTCGTACTCACGGTCGACGAACGCCTCGGAGGCGGCGAACGCGTCGGTGACGCCCAGCCCGGCGGTCTCCCGGAGGGCGGCGTACGACTGCGCCATGAACCAGGAGGTGCCGCAGCCGACGACGGCGATGCGCTGTCCGGTCGACGGCAGGAGCGACTGCTCTGCACGGAGATCGGCCGCGCGCGCCCAGGTCTCCGGCTGCGAACGGAGTTCGGCCTCCATGTCGGCACCGAGCGTGGATGCTTGCGTCACTACTACGTCTCCTGTCTGTCGCCAACCACTTCCAGGACAATGATCGCTTATGAGCGATAAGTCTGTCTAGTGATCATCTTCAATCGCTCATCGGCGCCTTTTGCCGGATCTGTTGCGACGGAATTAACGCCGTGTAACGATCTGGGCGGAATTCCTTGACGAGCGCCCCAGTAGGCGCAATGATTCGAGCATCCAGTGAATACATGTGATTGTTTCGTGCAGGAACAAATCACAAAGGATCAATACTGACGCACCGTCGCGCAGCACTTCGTACCTTGCACCTGACGGTTCGTTCCCTTCGAGAGTGAGGAAGTCCATGAAGAAATCCCTGCGGTGGGGCGCAGCCGTCGCGATGGCGACAGCGGCGACCATGACACTCGCGTCCTGTGGATTCGGCGGCGGCTCCGGCGGCGGATCGTCCAGCGGTGCGCAAAGCCTGGACCTCATGGTCGCGAGCTATTCGGACAACACCAAGGCCGAGTGGCAGCAGATCATCAAAGACTTCGAGGCGAAGAACAGCGGCATCACCGTCAACCTCGACGTCGAGTCGTGGACGGACATCAACAACGTCATCAAGACGCGCATCCAGGCCGGCAAGCAGCCGGACATCCTGAACATCGACGCCTTCGCCGGATTCGCGGCGGACGACCTGCTCTACCCGGCCAAGGACATCGTCTCGTCGAAGACGCTCGACGACTTCCAGTCGGCGTTCGCCAAGAACGCGTCGATCGACGGCACCCAGTACGGCCTGCCGTTCATCGCCTCCGCCCGCGCACTGTTCTACAACAAGGACCTGTTCGCCAAGGCGGGCATCACCGACCCGCCCAAGACGTGGGCGGAGTTCGAGACGGATGCCGGCAAGCTCAAGGCGGCGGGCGTCACCGGATACGGGATGCCCCTCGGCAGCGAGGAAGCCCAGGCCGAGACCGCCATCTGGTTCTACGGAGCAGGCGGAGGGTACGGCGACGCGAAGAAGCTGACCATCGACAGCTCGGAGAACGTCGACGGCGCCACCGAGATGCAGAAGATCATCAACTCCGGTGTGACGGAGGCGAACCCCGGTTCGACCAACCGCACCCCGCTGATGAACGTCTTCATCCAGGGCCAGATCGGGATGCAGATCGGCCTCCCGCCGATCGTCGGCCAGATCAAGGACAAGAACCCGAGCCTCAAGTACGGCATCGCTCCCATCCCCACCAAGGACGGTTCAGCGTTCACGCTCGGCGTCGCAGACCACCTGATGGCCTTCAAGGGCAAGACGGACAAGACGGCCTCGATCAAGAAGTTCCTCGACTACTTCTACTCGGCGGACGTCTACACCAAGTGGGTCGGCGCGGAGGGCTTCCTGCCCACCACCAAGTCCGGCGCGGACGCGATGGCCTCCGACGAGACCATCAAGCCGTTCCTCGACCTGCTGCCGAACGCCAAGTTCTACCCATCCACCAACCCCAACTGGGCAGCAGCGCAGGGGGCGATCCAGAGCCAGATCGGTCAGCTCGGTCAGGGTGCCAACCCGGCAGACCTGCTGAAGTCGATCCAGGCGAAGGCCGACGGGCAGTAGTCAGCGCGGCATGAGTCACACCATCGAAACGACCAAGACGGGGGCGGCCACCGGCCGTCCCCGTCGCGGGGCGTCGCAGAAACCGCAGGGCACGGGTGCCCGTGACCTGGCGAACGCGGTCCCCTGGACGCTGCCCGCCCTCATCCTGATCTTCGGCGTGGTGCTGTTCCCCGCCGGCTACATGATCTTCAACTCCACCAGGAAGATCTCGGTCGCCGGAGTCGACCACGGCTCCGTCGGTTTCCAGAACTACCTCACGGTGCTCAACCGGCCCGAGCTGCCTGGCATCCTGTTCAACACGCTGCTCTGGGTCGCGTCCGTGGTGGTGCTGACCGTCGTGATCTCGCTCGCGCTCTCGCAGTTCCTGAACAAGAACTTCCCCGGCAGGCAGTGGGTGCGGATGGCCATCCTCATCCCGTGGGCGGCCAGCGTGGTGATGACCACGACCGTCTTCGTCTACGGCCTCGACCCGTTCTACGGCATCATCAACAAGTTCCTGGTGGATGTGCACCTGCTCGCCGAGCCGTTCGGCTTCACCAAGGAGCCGGTCCCGGCGTTCCTCTCTTCTATCGCGATCGCGGTGTTCGTCTCCCTGCCGTTCACCACGTACACGCTGCTCGCGGGTCTCGCGGGCATCCCGGGCGACATGCTCGAGGCGGCGAAGATGGACGGCGCCGGCGCTGCTCGCACGTACTTCGGCGTCACGCTCCCGAACCTCCGCAACGCCATCGCCCTCGCCAGCCTCATCAACATCATCAACGTCTTCAACAACCTGCCCATCCTGAAACTGATGACAGGGGCGATCCCCGGCTACAAGGCGGACACCACGACGACGTACATGTTCAAGCTGCTGCAGAACGAGCAGCGGATCGACCTGTCGAGCGCGCTCAGCGTGATCAACTTCCTGATCGTGCTCGTGGTCGTGGCGCTCTACCTGTGGATCGTCAAACCCATGAAGGAGGTCTCGTGAGCGTCCAGGCCCCCAGCATCGCCGCCCCGGTGGCGCCCCAGCCGCGCCGCCGCCGTCCCGCCGAGAACCGGTTCACCGGCAGACTCGCCGGCCGGATGGTCGCCGGTCTCGTGATCGCGCTGATCTTCATCGCGCCGTACCTGATCATGCTGGTCGGCTCGTTCAAGAGCCGCAACAACATCCTGACGGTGCCTCCGACCTACCTGCCGACCACCTGGCACCCGGAGAACTACCTCACGATGTGGTCGACGCCGGAGACGCCGCTGCCCGAGAACCTCATCTCGACCATCGTGATCTCGGTCTTCGCGACGGCGCTCGTGCTGCTGGTCTGCGTGCCTGCGGCCTATTACACGGCCCGGTTCCGGTTCCCGGGGCGCGGGGTGTTCCTCTTCCTCGTGATCGTCACCCAGATGCTGCAGCCGACGGTGCTCGCGACCGGCCTCTTCAAAGAGATGGTCGCCCTCGGCATCAACGACACCTGGCTGGCGATGATCCTCGTCAACGCGGCCTTCAACCTGGCGTTCGCGATCTGGATCATGCACAACTTCTTCGCGGGAGTGCCCAAAGAAGTGGACGAGGCCGCCCAGCTCGACGGCGCAGGCAAATGGACCGTGCTCTTCCGGGTGCAGCTGCCCCTGGTCTGGCCAGGCATCGTGACGGCCATCATCTACACGTTCGTCGCATCCTGGAACGAGTTCGCGGCGAGCCTGGTCATCCTGTCGACGGACGCCAACCAGCCGCTCTCTGTGGCCCTCACCAAATTCGTCGGCCAGTACGACGCCGCCTGGCAGTACGTCTTCGCGGTGTCGATCGTGGCGGTCATCCCGGTGGTGGTGCTGTTCATGCTCATCGAGAAACGACTCGTGGGCGGACTCACGCAGGGCAGCGTGAAGTAGACCGGTGGGGGTGCCCGCGCGTGTGGCGCGATGCGGGCGCCTCCCACCTGGGGTGTAAGGGTGCTTCGGAGCCGGCCATGCTATCTCTGGGTGCTATGGCAGTTGTGGATGACGGGCTCCGTCGCATCCGGATGTGGAACGAGTGGGGACACCCGTGGCCGCTCTGGGAGGACGGACCAGTGTCGCCGGACGACCTCGGCATAGGCCAACCGCTTGCCGCGCGACTTCATGCGTGGCGCGCTCGATGGGAACACCTGCAGGATCCCGCCATCGGATGGACAGAGCCGACCGCGCAGGACGAGTGGGAGGCCCAGGGGAACGCTTTGTTCGACGAACTCCAGCGCGAGACGCGGGGCGTGGCCGTGATCGTGCCCTGCTACCTGGCAGCGGAGGGGTGGTAAGCCAGCACGAGCTCGCCACCCCTCCGCTGCAAGGCCGCCCAGCAGTTGTGACGGTCATCCCACGTGCGCACACGCCCCGCGGAGAGTACGATCGCGGCGAACACACAGACCGGGGTCGGCAGACTGGGACTATGAGCGTGAGAGAGCGGCTCGGCGTGCTCGCCGAGAGGGGTACCGCATCGCCGTCGCGGATTCGCGTGGCCGGGCGCGAGTATCGCTGGTGGGTGGTCGTCCTGGCCGTGTTCGTCGCATCCCGGGTGTTCACCACGACGCTGATGGTGACCTTGTACGTCGCGGCGACGGTCGGTGAGTGGCATTTCGCCAGCTCGCGCACCGAGCCCAGCTTCTGGACGTTCTCCGGGTCGTGGGATGCGTCCTATTACCGGAAGATCGCCGAGGGCGGGTACCCGACGACGCTTCCGACCGACGACAGCGGGCACGTGCAGCAGAACTCGTGGGCGTTCCTGCCGCTGTTCCCCGCCATCGCCCGCGGGCTCATGTTCGTCACCGGGCTCGGGTTCTACCCGGCCGCCGTCATCGTCGCCACGGTGTTCGGCGCCGCGGCGACGCTTGTGCTCTACCGGCTGGTCGCATCCAGGGTCGGCGCGTCGAACGCGCTCTGGGCGGCCGTGCTGTTCTGTTTCGGACCGCTCTCGTTCGTGCTGCAGATCGCGTACGCGGAGAGCCTGTTCTTCTTCCTGATGTTCGCGGCGCTGTGGGCGATGATGGCGAGGCGGTACTGGCTGGTCATCCCGTTCGGCGTGGCGGCCGCGTTCACCAAACCGGGGGAGCTGGCGCTGCCGCTCGCGCTCGGGATCGTGTTCCTGGTGCGCCTGGTCGTCGCCCGGCGCGGACAGGAGGCATTCGGCTGGCGGGAGCGGATCGCGATGATCGTGGCGGGGGGAGTGACGGCGGTGGCCGGGCTCGCCTGGCCGTTGATCGCATCCGTCGTCACCGGATACGCGGACGCGTACGTCGAGACCGAGCTGTCGTGGTGGACCGGGTTCATCGGGCGGGTCGCCTTCGTGCCGCTGACACCGTGGTTCCTGTTCACCTGGAAGTACGCGAACGTGATCGGGGCACTGCTGGTGGTGGCCGCGATCGGCGGTTTCGCCTGGCTGCTCAGCAGGCCGAGTGTCCGCGCGCTCGGCACGGAGGTCGTGGCGTTCGCGGCGAGCTACGGGCTCTACCTGTTCGCGGTGTTCCTGCCGCAGCAGAGCCTGTTCCGTCTGCTGATGCCGCTGGCGCCGCTCGCGGGTTCGCCGGCGCTCGCCGCCAATAAACGGGTCAGGATGATCGTGCTGATCTGCGGGATCGCCCTGCAGCCTGTCGCCCTGCTGCTGCTCTGGTTCCTCGGCTACCCCTGATCGAGGTCAGGAGCTGACGCGTTCCCGCCAGCGCACCTCCGGCACGCGGCGGAAGTTCGTCCCCGCCGCCTCCCAGTGCTCCGCGAGGTCGGCGACGCGCTCGGCGAAGTCGTCGAAGTCGCGGGCCGTCTCCACCGCATCCGTGTCGGACGGTGCGGGCGACCAGCCGATCTCCGCCACCGCGGCGAGGCGGGGGAACACCATCTCCTCGATGTCGGACACGGTCTCCACCGTCTCCGTCCAGAGCGGAGCCTCCACGCCCAGGATGTGCGCCTCGGTGAGGCCCGGGACGATCCGCGCCGGATCCCACTCGTACGACTGTCGCAGCGTGGTCGGGCCGTCCGCCCAGTCCTGGCCGAGGCGGTCGCCCTCCTCGTAGACGATGTCGAGGTATGCGACGTCGGCGGGGGACATGATGACGGAGCCGCCCTGCCGCACGAACGACAGGGTCTCGTCGGCAGCGCTGCCGCGCGGGGTGAGGAAGTCCCAGTACTGGCCGACCGTGCCATCCGGCAGGTCGCCGCTCTTCCCCATCTCGTGCCAGCCGGCCGGGATCTTGCCGTGGCGGGCGACCGTCGCTGCTGCGTCGGCGATGAAGGCGAGGAAGTCGGCGGGGTCCGTGCTCTGGCACTCGTCCCCGCCGATGTGCAGGTACGGCCCCGGCGTGAGCGCGGCGACCTCGCGCACGACGTCGTCGACGAAGCGCGCCGTCGTCTCGTCGCCGGAGAGGAGGGTGCTGAAGCCGACCTTCGACCCGGTGTACAGGGCGGGGGAGACGCCGTTGGCGTTCAGCTCCGGATACGAGGCGAGTGCCGCGTTGGTGTGACCGGGCATGTCCAGTTCGGGGACCACCGTGACGTGCCGCTCCGCCGCGTACGCCACCAGATCGCGGAACTCGTCCTGCGTGTAGAAGCCGCCATCGCTGCCGTCGCTCCCGGTCGACCCGCCGTGCGCTGTGAGGTTCGGCCAGCTGTGGATGTGGATGCGCCACCCCTGGTCGTCGGTCAGGTGCAGGTGCAGGTGGTTGACCTTGAGGAGCACGATCGCGTCGATGAAACGCTTGACCGCATCCGGGGTGAAGAAGTGCCTCGCGACGTCGAGCATCGCACCGCGGTACGCGTACCGGGGGTGGTCGACGATGCGGACGGCGTCGATGGTGAGCGGGTCGGACCCGCACTCGGCGGGGACAAGCTGCCGCAGGGTCTGGACGCCCCAGAACGCGCCGGCGGTGGTCGCCGCTCCGATGCGGACGCCCTCCGCGGCGACCTCGAGCGCGTAGCCCTCGGCGTCGTGGCCGTCCGGCGCCTCGTCGTCCGCGATGACGATGGCGATGTCTCCGAACGCCGGAGGCTCGTGCACGACGGTGAGGCTGCGGCTGCAGTCGGAGGCGAGCTCAGAGCGGAGCAACTCGGCGACGGAGGAGGCTCCAGGGCCTGCGACGCTGATCCGCGCATCCGGTGCGAGGGTGAACGGCGCGGAATCGACGGACTCGAGCATCGCCGGGCGGGGGATGACCACGCGTTCTCCTTCAACTGAGTATGCGTTGGGTGCTTGGTGTGGTGACGGCCGTCGTTGCCCGCCCCTCCGGTCGGCCACCTGCGAGTATTGCAGCCCTCCTAACAAACGGCAAGGGTTCGCCTCCCAGCCGCCCTTTGCTATGCTTGCTCGCGTCGCGACTGGCGCTCAAATGGTCACCATTGGGGAGCGACGAATGCCCAGCGAAACGGGCGGATCGGCCGCGCGCCTGGGTCGATACGGGAAACATCCCACCCGTCTGCGTTCACTGCTGAGTTGCATTTATAAGGAGCCGGTTTTGACTGACACACTCCCATCCACGTTCACGGCCCCGCTCGCGGAGGTCGACCCGGAGATCGCAGAGGTCCTGGCGCTCGAGCTCGGCCGCCAGCGCGACTACCTCGAAATGATCGCGTCCGAGAACTTCGTGCCGCGCGCGGTGCTCGAATCCGTCGGATCCGTGCTCACCAACAAGTACGCCGAGGGCTACCCCGGCCGCCGGTACTACGGCGGCTGCGAGTACGTCGACATCGCCGAGCAGCTGGCGATCGACCGCGCGAAGAGCCTTTTCAAGGCCGAATACGCCAACGTCCAGCCGCACTCCGGCGCGAGCGCCAACGCGGCCGTGCTGTCCGCCATCGCGACGCCGGGCGACACCATCCTCGGTCTGGAGCTCGCCCACGGCGGCCACCTGACCCACGGCATGAAGCTCAACTTCTCCGGCAAGCTCTACAACGCCGTCTCGTACGGCGTCGACCCCGAGACCTTCCTCGTCGACATGAACGTCGTGCGCGACAAAGCGCTCGAGCACAAGCCGCAGGTCATCATCGCCGGCTGGTCCGCATACCCGCGTCACCTCGACTTCGCCGCGTTCCGCGCGATCGCCGACGAGGTCGGCGCGAAGCTCTGGGTGGACATGGCGCACTTCGCCGGTCTCGTCGCCGCGGGCATCCACCCGTCGCCCGTCCCGTTCGCCGACGTCGTGTCGTCGACGGTGCACAAGACCATCGGCGGCCCGCGTTCCGGCTTCATCGTCTCCCGCGACATGGAGCTCGCCAAGAAGCTCAACTCCAACGTCTTCCCCGGCCAGCAGGGCGGCCCGCTGATGCACGTGATCGCCGCGAAGGCGACCGCGTTCAAGCTCGCGGCGACCGACGAGTTCCGCGACCGCCAGGAGCGCACCGTCCGCGGCGCGCAGATCCTGGCCGACCGCCTGACGGCGGAGGACTCCCGCGCCGGTGGTGTGGATGTGCTCACCGGAGGCACCGACGTGCACCTCGTGCTCGCCGACCTGCGCAACTCGCAGCTCGACGGCCAGCAGGCGGAGGACGTGCTGCACGAGGTCGGCATCACGGTCAACCGCAACGCCGTCCCGTTCGACCCGCGCCCGCCGATGGTGACCTCTGGTCTCCGCATCGGCACCCCGGCGCTCGCGACCCGCGGCTTCGGCGACGTGCAGTTCACCGAGGTGGCCGAGATCATCGCAGCAGCGCTCCAGCCCGGCGCGGACACCGCATCCCTCCGCAGCCGTGTCGACGCGCTCACCGCCGCGTTCCCGCTCTACCCCGGCCTGACCCCGTCCGGCCAGGACGCGTTCCCGGTCGAGCTCCCCTCCTCCATCTAGCACCGGCCCACCTCCCGCAGTAGTCGAATCGGGACCTCTGCACGCGGCACGCCGTCGGCGGGCGTGCACAGGTCCCGGCTCGACGGCGTCACAACGTTAGGAGCGCGGATGAGCGCACAGATTCTGGACGGAAAGAAGACAGCGGCCGCGATCAAGGCGGAGCTGAAGGAGCGCGTCAGCGTGCTGCGCGAGCAGGGCGTCGTGCCCGGGCTCGGCACGATCCTGGTCGGCGACGACCCCGGATCGCAGTGGTACGTCGCCGGCAAGCACCGCGACTGCGCGGAGGTGGGCATCTCGTCCATCCGCCGCGACCTGCCCGCCGACATCTCGCAGGCCGAGCTCGAGGCCGTGATCGAGGACCTCAACGGCGACCCGGACTGCACCGGCTTCATCGTGCAGCTCCCGCTGCCGCCGCACATCGACACCGACGCGATCCTCGAACTGGTCGACCCGGCCAAGGATGCCGACGGCCTGCACCCGACCAACCTCGGCAGGCTCGTCCTCAACGTCAACCGCCCGATCACCACGCCTCTGCCGTGCACGCCCCGCGGCGTCATCGAGCTGATGCTGCGTCACGGCATCGAACTGGCGGGCAAGGACGTGGTCGTCGTCGGTCGCGGCGTGACCGTCGGCCGCGCGATCGGCTCGCTGCTGACCCGCCGCGAGATCAACGCCACCGTCACGCTCACCCACACCGGAACGGTCGACCTGGATGCGCACCTCAAGCGCGCAGACGTGATCGTCGCCGCCGCCGGTGTCGCCGGCCTGGTCACCGCGGACAACGTGAAGCCGGGCGCGATCGTCCTGGATGTCGGCGTGAGCCGCATCGACGACCCGGAGACCGGCAAGAGCCGCGTGGCCGGGGATGTGGCGCCTGAGGTGGCGGAGGTCGCCGCCTGGGTGTCCCCGAACCCTGGAGGCGTCGGCCCGATGACGCGCGCTCTGCTGCTGCAGAACGTGGTGGAGTCCGCGGAGCGCTCCCTGCGATGAGCGACAGGACGCATCCGGCCGTCGAAGCGGTCGAGGCTGCCCTGCTCGCGGCGGGTGTCGAGCCGCGCGTGCGCTGGTTCGAGTCCGCGACGCCCACGGCGGTCTCCGCCGCGGCCGAGCTGGGCGTCGTGGTCGGCGCCATCGCGAACTCGCTGGTCTTCACCATCGACGACGAGCCGCTACTCGTGATGACCTCGGGCGCGCACCGCGTCGACACCGCCTTCCTGGGGGAGCGGCTCGGCGGGCGCATCCGGCGTGCCGACGCCGACACGGTGAAGGCCGCGACCGGCCAGACCATCGGCGGTGTCGCGCCGGTCGGGCACCCGGCGCCGCTGCGCACGGTGGTGGATGTGGCGCTCGCCGGATACCCGGAGGTGTGGGCCGCCGCCGGTCACGCGCACACGGTGTTCCCGACCACGTTCGAGGAACTGGTGCGCATCACCGGCGGAACTCCCGGCCCGGTCGCGGAGTAGCCTGCACGCTCCACCGCGCGATGATTCCTTCGAATCATAAATCGTATACGGTATGGTATCTTGGCTGCGAGCATGTCAGCTCGTACAGACAACGACGTCGAACCAAGGAGAACCTTTCCATGACAAGGCCGCATCCCAGCGCCCCCGACGGCGCGACCGCATCCGGTCAGCACTTCACCCCCACCGGCAGCTTCGCCGCCCAGACCGACCGGCGCCGCGTGGTCTTCGCGACCGTCGTCGGCACGACGGTCGAGTGGTACGACTTCTTCATCTACGCCTCGGCCGCCGGGCTCGTCTTCGGTCAGCTGTTCTTCGAACCGGCCGGACCGCAGATCGCCACGGTGCTGTCGTTCCTCACCGTGGGCATCAGCTTCCTGTTCCGCCCGCTCGGGGCATTCATCGCCGGGCACCTCGGCGACAAGTACGGGCGACGCCTCGTGCTGATGATCACGCTCATTCTGATGGGCGTCTCGACGGCGCTGGTGGGTCTGCTGCCGACCTACGCCGCCATCGGGATCGCCGCGCCGATCCTGCTGATCTTCCTGCGCATCCTGCAGGGCATCTCGGCGGGCGGCGAGTGGGGCGGTGCTGTGCTGATGGCCGTCGAGCACGCGCCGACCGCGCGCCGCGGGCTGTTCGGTGCATCGCCGCAGATCGGTGTTCCGCTCGGCCTGCTGCTGGCGTCGGGGACGATGGCGCTCATGGCACTGATCGCGCCGGGCGACGCCTTCCTGGTCTGGGGCTGGCGCGTGCCGTTCCTGCTCTCGGTGGTGCTCATCGTGATCGGCTACTACATCAGGAAGCGCGTGGACGAGAGCCCGGTCTTCCAGGAGATCGCGGCCCGCAAGGAGCAGACCCGCACCCCCATCGTCGCGCTCTTCAAGCGGCACGCGCTGCTGGTCGTCATCGCCGCGCTGATCTTCGCGGGCAACAACGCGGTCGGCTACATGACCACCGGCGGGTACATCCAGAACTACGCGACCAACCCGGATGGGCCGATCGGCCTCGACCGCGGACCCGTGCTGTGGGCGGTCACCGGCTCGGCGGTGACCTGGCTGCTGTCGACCTGGTATGCGGGCTGGCTGAGCGACAGGATCACCAGGCGCACGACGTACATCGTGGGCTGGGTGCTGCAGCTCGCCGGGGTGTTCGCGCTGTTCCCGCTCGTGAACACCGGCAACGTGTGGCTGCTGTTCCTCGGTGTCGCGCTCCTGACGATCGGGCTCGGCTTCACCTACGGGCCGCAGGCGGCGTACTACGCCGAGCTGTTCCCCGCATCCGTGCGGTTCTCCGGCGTCTCGATCTCGTACGCGATCGGCGCGATCCTGGGCGGTGCGTTTGCGCCCACCATCGCGACGGCGCTGGTGCAGGCGACGGGGTCGACGTTCGCCGTCACCCTCTACCTGGCGGGCATGACCGTGATCGGCCTGCTGGCGACACTGCTGCTGCGCGACCGCAGCGGCATCCCGCTCGGCCCCGACCACGAGCGCGAGCAGGCCGCCTCCCCGATCTACGGCCTCCGCTGAGCCTGGCCCCAGCCCGTTCCGAAGCCGTCGAGCCGGGACTTGTGTACGGCCGCCCCCGGCGTGTCGCGTACAGAAGTCCCGGCTCGATTATTTGTGGGCGGCGACGTGGGAGAGGTAGGCGGCGGCGTTGTCGAGGAGGTGGGCGCGCTCGTCGTCGGTGAGGGGGCGCCGGACCTTCCCGGGAAGGCCGGCGACGAGGGAGCCGGGCGGGATGACGGCTCCCTCCAGGACCAGCGTGCCGGCGGCCAGGAGGGAGCCGGCGCCGATGACGGCTCCGTTGAGCACGGTGGCGTGCATCCCGACCAGCACGCCGTCCTCGATGGTGCAGCCGTGCAGCACGGCGTTGTGGCCGACGGACACGTCGGTGCCGACGGTGAGCGGGAAACCGGCGTCGACGTGGCAGGAGACGTTGTCCTGCAGGTTGCTGCGCTCGCCGATCCGGATGTCCTCCGCCTCGGCCCGCAGCACCGCGTTGTACCAGACGCTGGAGTCCGCGGCGAGGTGCACCCGCCCGGCGAGCACGGCGCCGTGGGCGACGAAAGCGGTGTCGTGGACCTCGGGGGCCGAGCCGTCGGCGAGGGTGATGCGAGTCATGCCGTCAGCATAACCAGCGGAGCCAGCCGGGTCGGCGGGGTCAGCGCTGGTCGTCGACCAGGATGAAGCGGTCGCGCACCACGCGTTTCTTCGGCGTGCCGTGCTTCCCGCTCACGTCGAGGGCTGCCCGCACCTCGTCCAGGATGCTCGGCGGGAGCGCGAGCGGTGCCTCGTCCGGCTGATCGACGGTGCCGGGCGGGTAGTCGACGCCCGGGGTGGTGGACATCTCCACGTGGGCGCCGAGCACCGTCTCGATGCGCGGCTTCGTCGCATCCCGGAACCGGATGAGCCTGTCGATGGTCTGCACGAACTGGGCGCGGTCGCGCACGTAGAGGTTGCCTGGGCAGACCGTGTCCCCGGTGAACAGGATGCGCGTCGCCCTGTCGTAGTAGACGACCGCGGACGGCTCGTGGCCGGGTGCGCCGATCACGTCGATGACGCGGCCGCCGAGGTCGAACGGGACGACGGCATCCGGCCAGGACGGGAAGCCGAAGAAGGCGATCACCTCGGCGGGGGTGGTGCCGACCACGGTCGTCCCCGGCCGTGCGGCGAGGAGGGCGTCGCCCGCGATGTGGTCGCCGTGCGCGTGCGTGTGCGCCACCACCAGTTCGTACGGCCGGGCGAACCGGGCGGGATGCTTGCGCAGCCAGGTCTCGATCGCGCCGTCGACGGCTCCGCGCAGCGCGAAGACACGCTCGTCGCTCGTCGCTCCGGTGTCGAAGAGGATCGCCCGGTCGCGGCCGAAGAGGAGGAACAGGAACGGCGCTTCCCAGTGGGAGGCCTTCGGCTGGCGGAGCTGGACAGTGTCGGGGTCGAGCCAGGTGACGTCGGCAGCGGTCATACCGTCAATTCTCGCGCTTCGCGCCCTCCGATGCGCTGACGGTGAACAGATCGGGCTGCCCGAATCCGTGCTCGGCGAATGCACCGTCGAGGGCGACGAGCACGCGGCTCATCGCGTCGGACGGGACGAGCGCGATGGCGGAGCCGCCGAAGCCGCCGCCGGTCATGCGCGCGCCGATGGCGCCGTTGGCCTGCGCTGTCTCCACGGCGAGGTCGAGCTCTGGCACCGAGATCTCGAAGTCGTCGCGCATGGACCGGTGCGAGGCGTCGAGGAGTTCGCCGATGGCGGCAGGGCCGTGCTCGCGCAGCGTGCGCACGGTGTCGAGGACACGCTGGTCCTCCGTCACGACGTGGCGGACGCGGCGGAAGGTCACGTCGTCGAGGAGTTCGCGGGCGCGGTCGAGGTCGGCCACGCTCACGTCGCGCAGCGATTCGACGCCGAGCGCTGCGGCCCCCGCCTCACAGGATGCGCGGCGGTCGGCGTACCCACCCGTGGCGTGCGAGTGCTCCACGCCGGTGTCGATGATCAGCATCTCCAGCCCGGCCGCCTCGAGACCGAGCGGCACGACCTGCGCGTCCAGCGTGCGGCAGTCGAGGAAGACGACGGAGTCGCGTTCGCCGAGCAGGGAGGCGGACTGGTCCATGATCCCGGTCGGCGCACCGACGGCGACGTTCTCCGCCCGCTGGCCGACCTTCGCCAGCGTCTGCCTGTCCAGGCCGAGCTGCCAGACCTCGTTGAGGGCCACAGCGACCGCACTCTCGATGGCCGCTGACGACGAGAGTCCGGCGCCGACGGGGACGTTCGAGTCGATGAGCACGTCGAAGCCGGGGACGGCATCCAGGTCCGCGCCGAACTCGCCGAGAGCCCAGGCGACGCCGAGCGGGTACGCCGACCAGCCGGAGAGCACCTCCGGACCGAGGTCGGCGAGGTCGATCTCGACCAGTTCGTCGGCGAACGAGCTGCCCACCCGCACGATGCGGTCGTCGCGGAGCCCGAGGGCGGCGACGGTGCGGCGGTTGATCGCCAGCGGAAGCACGAAGCCCTCGTTGTAGTCGGTGTGCTCGCCGATCAGGTTGACGCGGCCGGGGGCGGACCAGACGCCGTCGGCATCCCTGCCGAAGATCTCGGCGAAGCTGTCGCGGGTGTCCTGGCGGAGGTCGGTCATCGGTCGGCCTTTCTGGGGGTGAGTCCGGTGATTCCCGCGGGCAGCTCGCCGGCGGGATCGTCCCTGTCGGCGCGGGCGACGGCATCCCGGAGTCGTTCGGCTGCCTGCTCCGGCGGGATGTCGCCGATCCAGGCGCCCATCGCCGACTCGGATCCCGCGAGGAACTTCAGCTTATCCGCGGCTCTCCTCGGCGAGGTGATCTGCAGCATCAGCCGGATCTCGTCGCGCCGCACCCCGACCGGCGCCTGGTGCCACGCGGCGATGTACGGCGTCGGGCTGTCGTAGAGCGCATCCACCCCCCGCAGCACGCGGAGGTAGAGGGTGGCGAGCTCGTCGCGCTCGTCCGCGGACGTCTCGGTGAAGTCGGCGACGTGGCGGTGCGGCAGCACGTGGATCTCGATGGGCCAGCGGGCGGCGAACGGCACGAACGCCGTCCAGTGCTTCCCGGACAGGATGACGCGCTCGGAGGCGCGCTCGCGTTCCAGGATGTCGGCGAACAGGGTGGGCCCGTACGCGTCCAGGGACCGGATGAGCGCCGTGGTGCGCGGCGTGATGTACGGGTACGAGTAGATCTGGCCGTGAGGGTGGTGCAGGGTTACGCCGATCGCCTCCCCACGGTTCTCGAATGGGAACACCTGGCGCACGCCGGGCAGGGCGGACAGCGCGGCGGTGCGGTCCGCCCACGCCTCGATGACCGTGCGGGCGCGCGACGGGGTGAGGCTGCCGAAGGATCCGGTGGAGGACGGGCTGAAGCAGACGACCTCGCAGCGACCGACGGAGGTGCGGGTGCGACCGAGGCCGATCGCGGAGAGGTCGTCGAGGCCCTCCGGAGCGTTGTCGTCTTCGAGCAGCGGGCCGAACGACGGCGACTTGTTCTCGAAGACGGCGACGTCGTAGTTGCTCGGCACCTCGGAGAGGTTGGTGGGGGTGGCGGGAGCGAGCGGGTCGAGCTCGGCCGGAGGGAGGAAGACGCGGTTCTGGCGCGCGGCCGCGATCGAGATCCACTCGCCGGTGAGCGGGTCCTGACGCATGGTCGCGGTGGCCGGTCTGGGGGTCGGCTCGCGTAGGTCGGGGCCGCGCTCGGGGGCGAGCGTCGTGTCCGCGTCGTCGTAGTAGATGAGTTCGCGGCCGTCGGCGAGACGGTGGACCTGTTTGGTGATGGCTGGCACGAAGCGTCCCTTTCGGTTTCGAAAGCAAATCTAGTCAGTTGCTTTCGTATTGACAAGTAAACGCAACCACCGGACGATAGCAGCATGGCCGAACCGCTGCCCGCCGCCCTCCGCCGCGAACGGATGCTCGAACTCATCGGGCGGACCGGCTTCGTCCGCGTCGGCGACCTCAGTGAAGCGTTCCAGGTCTCCGACGTCACCGTGCGCAGCGACCTCGACCAGCTCGACGAGCAGCAGAGCATCCGCCGCGTGCACGGGGGCGCCGTCCTCCGCACCCCCGGGATGCGCGAGGCCAGCTTCGAGGAGGCCCTCGAGACCTCGGCGGACGAGAAGCGCCGCATCGCCGCAGCAGCCGCGGCGATGGTGGTCTCCGGCAGCAGCGTCCTCCTCGACGTCGGGACGACAACGGCGGCCATCGCCGCAGCCCTCGCCGCGCGCGACGACCTCGACGACGTGACGGTCATCACCAACGGCCTCACCATCGCGCTCTCGCTGGAGAGCGCCATCCCGCGCTTCCAGGTGGTCGTCACCGGAGGGACGCTGCGCCCGTTGCAGCACTCGCTGGTCGAACCGCTCGCCTCCGCCCTCCTCGACCGGATGCACGCCGACCTGGCCTTCATCGGCTGCACGGGCGTGCATCCCCAGGGCGGCATCACCAACGTGAACCTGCCGGAGGCGGACTTGAAACGCGTGATGGTCGGAGCGGCGGGCCGGGCGGTCGTCGTCGCGGACGGCTCGAAGCTCGGCCGCACCCACCTCGGCCGCATCGCCGGGCTGGATGAGGTGAGCAAGCTGATCACCGGCGAGAGCGCTCCGGAGGCGGAGGTCGCAGCCCTGCGGGCGGCGGGGCTCGCGGTGGTGGTGGCGTGACAATACGCTGACCGTATGCACCCGCCGACAGGAACCCAGTACGACATCGTCTCCGGCGACCTCACCGCTACCGTCACGCAGGTGGCGGCAGGGCTCCGGACGCTGCGACTCGGGGGCGCCGACCTGACCGAGCCGTTCCCAGTGGAGGCGACGCCGCCGTCCGGATGCGGGATCGTGCTGGTGCCGTGGCCGAACCGGGTGAAGGATGCGGCCTGGGAGTTCGACGGCAAGACGCAGCGGCTCGCCGTGACGGAGCCGGCACGCGGGAACGCCATCCACGGGCTGCTGCGCTACCGGCCGTACGACCTGGTCGAGCGCACGGTGTCGTCGGTGACCCAGTCGGCCGCGATCTTCCCCGAGCTGGGCTACCCGTTCCAGCTCGCCACGACCGTGCGGCACGAGGTCGGGCCGGGCGGCCTCACCGTCACGCACACCATCGAGAACCTCGGGAGCGGACGTGCCCCCGTGGCGATCGGCGCGCATCCGTATCTTCGGGTCGGCGACGTGCCGACCGCAGACCTCACGCTGACGGTCGGCGCGCGCACGCACCTCGACGTGGACGAGCGGCTCAACCTGGTGGGGGAGTTGCCGGTGGCCGGCACACCGTTCGACCTGAGCGATGGGCGCCTGGTCGGGGAACTCGACCTCGACGACGGTTTCGCCGACCTGCCGGTGATCGACGGTGAGGTCGCCCACACGGTCTCCGCGCCGGACGGACGCAGGGTCGTGCTCTGGGCGGACCCGTCGTTCGGCTACCTGCAGCTCTACACGTCGCGCACGCTGGCGACCAAGCCGACGGGCGACGTCGCTCTCGCCGTCGAACCGATGACGGCCCCGGCGAACGCCCTGAACACCGGCCGCGGGCTGCGCTGGCTGGAACCGGGCGAGAGCTGGTCGGCCGTGTGGGGCATCCGACACGACGGCTTCTGACGGCGGCTGACGCTGATCTTTTGCGTTCGCGCGCGATAGTTTTGTGCAATGCGTGCATCCGGGGGGAGTGAGGGACGCATCCGTGCGTTCTGGGTGCAGCGTTCGCGCGCGCAGGCCGGGGTGCTGGCCGCCACAGCCCTCACCGTGCTGGTGGTCACCCTGCTGGCGAGCACGATGGTCGGTCTAGCCGTGCGGTCGCCGACGGTCGCGGTGCGGCAGAGCATCGACGCCGGTCCGGCCGTGTCGGTGGCGCAGGCGGTGCAGGGGACGCTGAGCTCCGACGCCGACGAGCAGGATGCGACCGTGCGGTCCATCGTCGCCACGCACTTCTCCGGTGCATCGGTCACGGTCGACCGTTCGGCGTACGTGGCCGCCGTGCCGCTCACCGGCGACAGATCGATGCTCGCGCTCGCCGCAGACGACGAGCTCCTCGCACGAGCCAGGCTCACCGCCGGCGCCTGGCCCACCGGGCCGAAGCAGATCGCCGTCGACGCCGAGCTGGCGAAGACCATCGGCGCCCGCGCCGGGTCGACGCTCAGCACCACGGGCGACACCGGCACGCGCACCTTCACCGTCTCCGGCGTCTGGCGCCCCGTCTCTCCCTCCGCGCCGGCGTGGCTCGGCCTCACCCCGGGGTCTGGCGGCACGGACGGCCGGGCCATCCTCACCCCCGACGCGCTCCGCACCCTCTCCGATTCCGAGTCCGTGCAGTGGGTGGTGGCACCGGATGCGCGCGCCACGACCGCCGCGCAGCTCCCGCGCCTGCAGTCCGGCTTCCGCACGGTCACGGATGCGCTCACCGAGAGCTCGACGGCGTCCTCCTCTCCGTTCTCCACGCAGGGCGACGCACTCGCCACCGTGACGGCGATGCGGCAGTCGGTGGGCGCGCTCGCCGCGGTCGTCCCCGTTCCGCTTTCCGTGCTGGCGGTGTGCTCCGTCGTCGCGCTCATCCTGCTCGCCCAGCTGCTCGCCCGGTCGCGACTGGCCGAGACGCGCGTGCTGCGGGCGCGAGGCGCGACCGTGGGCGAGCTCGTCGGTGCGGGCGCTGTCGAGGCCGCGCTGGTGGGACTCGTGGGCGCCGTGCTCGGCTTCGCGGCGGCGCAGGCCGTGCTGCTCGGGATGGTCGGAGGCGCGGTCGGCGGCGTCGGCGGGGTGCTCGAACTGGTCGCGCCCCCGCTGCTGGTGCTGGCGGCGGCCGTCGCCTGCTCGGCCGTGGTTACCGCGGCGTCCGCGCGTGCGGCGAGCGGGACGCCGGGGGCCGTGGAGGCAGGACGGGCGAGGACGACAGCATCCATCGGCGTCGGCGTGCTCGCGTTCGCCGCCGCCGGACTCACGCTGTGGCGGTTCGTGGCGTTCGGCTCCCCGGTGTCTGCGGACGGAAGAGTGGACCCGATCGGCGTCATCGCTCCCGCCGCCGTGCTGTGCGCGATCGCGGTGCTCGGCCTGGTGCTGTTCGGCCCGTCGGCCGCGGCCGTCGAGGGCGTCGCCGCGCGCGGCCGGGGCCTCTCCGGCGTGCTGCCCGCCCGGCAGGTGGGGCGGGGGCTCGCGCTGTTCGCCGCCCCGGTCGCGCTCATCGTGCTGACGGTCGGCGCTGCCACGTTCTCCGCGGGATACGTCGGCACCTGGTCCGGGTTCCTGCGCGACTCATCCAGGCTCGTCACCGGCGCCGACGTGCGCGTCGACTCCGGGCTCGCCGGTGTCGTCCGCGGTCCGGAAGACCTGCCGGACGTGGATGCGCTGGCGGGCGTCCCGTCCGTGACGGCCGCGTCGCCGGGGCTGGTCACCGACGCGGGGCTCGGTCAGGGCACCGTCACGCTGGTCGCGCTCGATGCGGGACGGCTGCCGCAGCTGACCAGGGTCGGCGGGTACATGCTCGACACGGGCGACGTGAGCAGGAAGCTGACCGACGCGACCCGCCTTGCAGGGCCGGAGCTCCCGGCGGGGGCGAAGACGCTCACCGCGCAGACCGCATCCACCGCCGCCGTCACGTTCTGGGTGGTGGATGCGCGGGGAGCGCTCGCGCCGCTCGTCGCCGCGCCCGGCGCATCCGGCCGGTTCAGCGCCACCGTGCCGGACGGTGGACGGTGGACGCTCGCCGCGGTGGACGCGCGACCGGCCGCGGCCCAGGGCGCAGCCGGTTCCACGGGCGCGGCGACCGCAACACCGCGCATCCGCTCGGTCGCTGCCGGCTCGGACACCATCGACATCGCCTCCTGGAAGCGCGCAGACGGTGTGCGCGGCGCGGACGGCCTGGTGCGCGTCATGCCGCCGACGACAGGGAAGCTGCCGGTCGCGGTCACGGCCAGCGCCGCCCAGCAGGATTCGCTCGCCGTCGGCGACACGATCGACCTCGACGCGGCCTGGGTGTCGGCGCGGGGCACGATCGCCGCCGTCGTCGCCGCCGTTCCCGGCACGAGCGATCCAGTGGCGGTGCTGGTCGACCAGCGCGCGCTCAGCGACGCCGCCCTCCGCGCCCAGCCTGCTCCTCCACGACTCGGCACGGTCTGGCTGGCGACGGACTCCCCGGACGCCGTTGCCGCCGCCGCCCAGCGCCTGGCGGGTCCGGATGCCGTCGTGGCCGACGCCTCCGGCGACTTCGTCTCCCGGTTCATGTCGAGCGCCATCGTGAGCCTCTGGCTCGGGACGGCCGGATGCGCGCTGCTGGCCATCGTGGCCATCGGCGCCACCATCGCCGCGCTGCTCCGCGGGCGCCGCGCCGAGGTCGCCGTGCTGCGCGCGGTCGGGATGAGCTCGCGCCAGCAGGCCCGCAGCCGCCGGATCGAGCTGGCCGGGATCGTGGCGGCCGCAGCCGTTTTCGGGCTCGCGGGCGGAGTAGCGGTGTTCCTGCTCGCCGGGAACGCGCTCGCCAGGCTCTCCGTCGTCACCGCCCCGCCGACCCTGTCGGTGCGCGGTGCCGTCGACCTTCCCGCGCTGCTCGGCGCGCTCGTGCTGCTCGCCGCCGCGGTCGCGGTGGTGCTGTGGGCATACGGCCGCGCGGTGCGCAGGCAGGTACTGGACACGACATACCGGGAGGAGACGCGGTGACTTCCTCCCTCGGCAGTGTGGGCCTCGCCGTGCGTGCCGCCTCCGCCTTCCGCGGCGGGCTGATCATGCTCGGCGTCGTCGTGCTCGTCGCGACCACGGCGCTGACCGCCTGGCCGCGCTTCGCCGACACCCTCCTCACCAGTGACCTGCAGTACGGGCTCGACCAGGCGCAGCCGGTCAACCGCGACCTGGTGACCGTCGTCAAGTCGGGCATGGGCCAGCCGGGCGGCATCATCGTCGGCGATCCGGGAGCGGCCTGGAAGGCCATGCCGGGAGCACTCGACGCCGTGCGCAGGGGCATGACGGCTCCGCTGCGCCAGGTGACCGAGAAGGGCCAGTACTCGGCGGCGTCCGAGGAGTTGCCGACCAGCCCGCCGGCCGGAGCCTCCTCCGACGGCCACTACTTCACGACCGTCGAGGCCTACCAGCAGCTGCGCGGCGTCGCGACCCTGGATGCCGGCGCTTGGCCGGACAAGGCGACGGTCGCCACCCTGTCCACCGCGCCCATGCAACCGGCACCGGACCCGGCGGCCCAGCAGCCGGGCATCATCGTCACCGAGACAGGCCCTCCCGTCAATGCGCAGGTGGTGATGACCACCGCAGCGGCGAAGCTCGTCGGCTGGACCATCGGCCAGTCCCGCATCCTCGGCGAATCCCGGCTGACCCTGGTCGGCACCGTCACCCCGCGCGACCCCGCAGCCCACTTCTGGAATCTCGACACCGTCCGGGCGTCCGGCAGCTTCGCCGACCTGGGCGATGCCGGCAAGAAGTACAGCGGCGTCGTCTGGGTGGCCGCCGACTCCTGGCCGACCGTCGCGCGCTCCCTGCCTGGCACCGTCACTGAGGGCTGGTTCCCCGTCGAGCCGTCGGCCTTCAGCGTCGACCGGCTGGATGCGGTCAGCGGCGCCCTCGGCCGGTTCCTCGCCACCACGCCCACCGCCACCATCGGCGGCGTGCCGACGGCGCTCCGGTTCAGCACCCAGCTCGACCGCTCGCTGGCCGAGTACACCGTGAGGGCGCAACCGGCGGCGACCCTGTTCGCCATCCTCGCCGCAGGACCCCTCGGCGTCGCGCTGGCGGTGCTCGTGCTCGGCGTGCGGCTCGTGCTCGGGAGGCGCAGGGACGCGCTCGCACTGATGGCCGCCCGGGGCGCATCCCCGTCCCGGTTGCGCTGGGGGCTGGCGGCGGAGGGGGCCGCCGTGTCGATCCCCGCCGCTGCGCTCGGGCTCGTGGCCGCGCTGCTGCTGACGCCGCGCGGCGGGCCGGCAGGACTCTCCGTGGCTCTGGCCGTGTGCTGCGCGGTCGCGCCCCCGCTCATCCTGGCGGTGGCGGCCGGGGCGCTCGGCCCGCGCGACGACCTCCGCGGCGAGCGATCGGCGCGGCGGCGCTGGGGCTGGGTGCTCGAAGTGCTCGCGGTGGGGCTGGCGGTGGCGGGCGTCGTCACGCTGTTCCAGCGCGGCACGGCTGCTCCGTCGCAGGATGCCGGGCTCGGCATCGACCCGCTCCTCGCCGTCACGCCCATCCTGATCGCTCTGGCCGCCTGCGTGCTCGTGCTGCGGCTCTACCCGCTTCCGCTCGGCTGGCTGGCCGCTCTGCTGCGCAGACGCAGGGGAGCCGTCGCGGCGATCGGCTCGACGACCGCCGTCCGGTCGCGCGCCGGCGGCCTGTGGCCGGTGTTCGCGCTGGTGACCGGCGTCAGCATCACCGTCTTCTCCGCCGCCGTGCTGAGCACGGAGCGCGCCGGGATCGAGGGAGGGGCGCACGCGGCGGTCGGTGCGGACCTCAGCGTGTCCACTCCTGTGGCCTTCACCGACGACCAGCTCGACCGCCTGCGCTCGGTGCCCGGCGTCGCCCACTCCGCCATCGTCTACTCGGCGGGCGGCCTCGACGTGCGGGCGGGAACGCAGGGCGGCGACCTGAGCGGCTACCTCGTCGACCCGAAGGAGCTGGCGGCGGTCGAGGGCAACGTGCCGGAGAGCGCGCGCGTCTCCACGGCGCTGCGGGCGAGCGTCCCCGGGCGCACGGCGGCGGTGATCGGCGGCTGGAGCCCGAAGATCCCGGTGACGAGCGCCATCCTGTACACGGACACGACGGTGCACCTGGGCGTCACGGCCTTCTCGTTCACGCCGGGCGTCTACATCCGGGATGCGGAGTGGACGATCATCGACAAGACCGGCCTGCCGTCCGCGATCACGCTGACGCAGCGGCCGTCGACGGTGCTCGTCGCGCTCCGCCCCGGTGCGGACGCCTCGGCCGTGCACGCCGCCCTCGCCTCCGTCGCCGGCCCAGGGGCGATCATCGGGGATGCGGTCGAGCAGCAGTCCGTGCTGCGCAAGGCGCCGCTCGTCTCCGGGCTCGAGACGGTCGCGCTGGTCTCGATCGCGCTCTCCGCCCTGATGTGCATCGGCGCGCTGCTGCTGACCCTGGTGATGAACACCGCATCCAGGACCAGGCTGGTCGCCACGCTGCGCACCATCGGCTTCACCGGCAGGCAGACCGCCGGCCTGCTCGGCTGGGAGCTCGGACCGGTGCTCGCGGTCGGGCTGATCGCGGGCATCCTGGTCGGCCTCGCTCTGCCGGCGGTGGTGCTGACTCCGATCGACCTCACCGGGTTCACCGGAGGGCCGGTGCGGCCGGCCGTGGTGATCGATCCTGTGCTCATCGCCGGAGCGGCGGTCGGCTTCGCCGTCGTCACCGCCGCGGCAACACTCATCGCACTCGCGGGTGCGCGGCGCCGGTCACCGGCCACCGTGCTCCGGGCAGGAGGGGAAGAATGACCGACATGACCACCACGCGCCAGGATGCGGAGCTACGGGATGCGGAGCTGCGGGATGCAGAGCTGCAGGATGCGGAGCGCCAGGATGCCAGCATCGTCTGCTCCGACCTCGTGCGCATCTTCAGCGCGGACGGGGTGGAGGTGCAGGCGCTGCAGGGTCTCAACCTGCGCGTCGGCAGCGGCGACCTGGTCGCCATCGTCGGCGCATCCGGGTCGGGGAAGTCGACGCTGCTCGGCATCCTCTCCGGGCTCGACAAGCCGACGGCGGGCAGCGCGTCCGTGGCGGGCCGCGACCTGCTCGGCCTGACCTCCGCCCAGCGCGTCGACTACCGCAGACGCACGGTCGGCTTCGTCTGGCAGCAGACCTCCCGCAACCTGCTGCCGTACCTGACCGCCCGCGAGAACATCGCGCTCACCATGTCGCTGGCGAAGACGCCCGGCCGCAGGGAGCGCTCGCGGGAACTCCTCGACCTGCTCGAAGTGTCGCACTGCGCGGACAGGCGACCCACCGAGATGTCCGGAGGCGAACAGCAGCGGGTGGCCATCGCGGTCGGCCTCGCCAACGACCCGCGCGTCCTCCTCGCCGACGAGCCGACGGGCGAACTGGACGAGGCGACCTCCGCCGAAGTGCTCGAAGCGATGCGCGGCGTCAACAGGGAGCTGGGCGTGACGACGCTCATCGTCACCCACGACCCCACCGTCTCCGAGCACGTCGCCCGCACGGTGCAGATCCGGGATGGGCGCACCTCCACCGAGGTCCTGCGCCGCACCGGCATCAGCGAGAGCGGCGACGAGCACACCGTGGCAGAGGAGTTCGCCGTGCTCGACCGCGTCGGACGCCTCCAGCTGCCGCCGGAGTACCTCACCACCCTCGGGATGCGCGACCGCGTCCGCCTCGCGCTCGAGACCGACCACGTCGGCGTCTGGCCGCACGACACGGAGACGGCCGAAACCACCGGAGGAGACTCATGACGCTCGCCGACGAACAGGCCACCAGCCGCACCGACGCGTCCACCACCGCGCCCACCATCCCGCAACCCATCCTGCGCGCCGAGGGCGTCGGCCGCGTCTTCGAGACGGAGGCGGGCACGGTGACCGCGCTCGCCGAGGTGTCGCTCGATGTGCATCCCGGTGAGCTGCTGGTGGTCAGGGGCCGCTCCGGCTCCGGCAAGACCACGCTGCTCAACGTGCTCGGGGGCCTCGACACCCCCACCTCCGGGCAGGTCTGGATCGACGACACCGAGCTGACTACGGCGTCGGAGGCCGAGCTGGTGCAGCTGCGGCGGGAGAGCATCGGGTTCGTCTTCCAGGCGTTCGGTCTCGTGCCCGTGCTCTCGGCCGCCGAGAACGTGGAGGTTCCGCTGCGACTGCTCGGCACAGCCCCGGCCGACCGGGATGCGCGCGTCGCCGAACTGCTCGACCTGGTCGGCCTCTCCGGTCACGCCAAACAGCGGCCCACCGAACTGTCCGGCGGTCAGCAGCAGCGCGTCGGCATCGCCCGCGCGCTCGCAGCACGCCCGCGCATCCTGTTCGCGGACGAGCCGACGGGCCAGCTCGACAGCGTCACCGGCGCAGCGATGATGGACCTGCTCGTCGACCTCGTGCACAGCAGCGGCGTGGCCGCCGTCGTCACCACGCACGACCCCCTGCTGATGGCCCGCGCCGACCGCGTCCTGGAACTCCACGACGGCCGCACGCTCCCGCCGCAGCGCCGCCGCGGCCGCCACGCAGCCCCCGAACCGGACGCCGCTGCGCGTCCGGATGTCGCCCCCGGCACCTGACCACAACCGATCCGAATCTCCGTTCGAGCGGAGTCGAGCGCGGCTCACCGCCGAATCTCCGTCCGAGCGGAGTCTGCCGCGGCGTGTCGCCAGGAACTCCGCTGGAGCGGTCGTCGCCACGGCGGCTCGCTCACGGAGGACTTTCGGGCCGCCACGCCGAGCGCGACTCCGCTCGGGCGGAGTTTCCGGCCGGATGGGCCCCCGATCTCCGCCGCGGCGTCACACGTCCGGGCCGCCGCCCGGCTCGTCGTCCTCCTCGTCGGTGTCGGCGAACGCCGCCAGCCCGTCGAGCGACGGCGCATCGTCCGTCCCGGCCGCCGCATCCGGATGCGCGGTGCCCTCGTCAAGGAAGCCTTCGCCGTCCGGGTATCCGGCCTCGTCGGGGTACTCGATCGGTTCTCGTTCAGCGGTCATCGCATCCACCTCGTCTCGCGTCGTGGCCGCGCGGGGAGCGCCGCCTCACGACCCAGCTTGCCCCCGTGCCACGATGCTGCGCCAGCCTCCCGCCCGATTGTCCGCGACGATCGCACGCAGGAACGCCAGCAGCGGCTCCCGCCGGATGGGCTGACCCTCGGTGAATCCGATGGTGCGCGCCGTCGTGTTGCCGTGCCCGGCGGTGATCAGACCGTGCGGGTCCGGCACGATGCCGCCGTCGTAGACGAACAGATTCACGTGGTCTTTCGCCGCGAGGAACGCGCACACGGTGCCGTCGAGCACGAAGTACGGCCGCACGGTGCGCTTGATCGTCTCCTCGATGGCGGGGTCCGCCTCGTGGATGATGTCGCGCAGCTGGGCGAAGATGTCACGCTGCCAGGCGGGCAGCCCGTCGAGGTACGCGTCGACGCGCGGGTCTTTCCGATACTCCGGGGCCATGCTCCAGGCTAGCCCCGGCACCGGTCACGGCGCGATGGACAGGAAGATGAACGCCGCGAACAGCACCAGGTGGATGCCGCCCTGCAGCCGCACAGCACGCCCGGGCATGATCGTCAGGATGCTCACCCCGACCGTCAGGGCGAGCAGCACGATCTGGCTGGCGCCGAGCCCGAGGTGCAGCGGTCCGGTGAGCCAGATGGATGCGACGGCGATCGACGGGATGGTCAGACCGATGCTGGCGATGGCCGAGCCGAGCGCCAGGTTCATGCTGGTCTGCATCCGGTTGCGTGTCGCGGCCTTCGCAGCGGCGATGCCCTCGGGGAGCAGCACGAGCAGGGCGATGAC
Organism: Leifsonia araucanica; assembly: GCF_051161895.1. NCBI lineage: Bacteria > Bacillati > Actinomycetota > Actinomycetes > Micrococcales > Microbacteriaceae > Leifsonia > Leifsonia araucanica. The sequence goes on along the minus strand of NZ_JBMBTW010000002.1, from coordinate 1,740,684 downwards.
GACGCCGACGAACGACTGCGGGAGGCCGACGGCTTCGACGCCGCGCTCGATCGACGGCGATTCCAGCTTGGCGAGACCCACCACCGCGACCAGCGCGAGGAACAGCAGCCCGAGGCTGATCATCGCGGTCCGGGTGGAGGGTCGCTCGGCGTGGGTGTCCTCGTCGAGCGGTTTGCCTTTGGCGGTCACCGGGAGGAAGTAGTCGCGGTGCGCGACCGTCTGGGTGAAGACGAACATCGCGTACACGACCACGGACGCGATCGCAGCGAAGACGAGCTGGCTGGGCGAGAACTGCGGGCCCGGCGTCTCGGTGAAGGTGGGGAGCACCATCGTCAGCGTCGCGAGCGTGACCACCGTGGCGAGCGCGGCCCCGCTGCCCTGGGCGTTGAATTTGCTGCTGGTGTTCCTGGTGGAGCTGAGCAGCAGCGACAGGCCGACGATGCCGTTCATGGTGATCATCACCGCCGAGAACACCGTGTCCCTGGCCAGAGTGGATGCGTCCTTGCCGCTCGACATCAGCGTCACGATCAACCCGACCTCGATCACCGTGACGGCGACGGCGAGCACCAGCGAACCGAACGGCTCCCCGACCTTGTGCGCCACGACCTCTGCGTGCTGCACGGCCGCGAGCACCGTCGCGGCGAGCACGAGGGCGACCAGCGTGACCAGCACAGGGCCGAGCTCGGCGTTCCAGCAGAGGACGAGCAGGATCACCCCGAGGATCGGTACGACGACCGGCCAGAACCGGATGATCCACGTGGTGAAGCCTTTCATGCCTCCCATCATGGCAGCCGACCCCCGCCCAGTCCGCCGCGACGACGAAAGAGCGGCCCGCCGGATGAACCGGTGGGCCGCTCTCGATGCTGCCGGCGACGGAGGGGATCAGTTGGCCGGCGGCATCAGCACGGTGTCGATGAGGTACACCGTGGCGTTGGCGGTGTGCACTCCACCGCAGATGACCTTGGCCCCGTTGACCATGATGTCGTCGCCGCTGCCGGTGACGGTGACGTCGCCGCCCTCGACGGTCTTGTGGGTGCCGTCGATCTTGTCAGGGGCGATCTGGCCGGGCACGACGTGGTAGGTCAGGATCTTCTTGAGCGTGTCGGCTCCTGCCGGCGTCTTCAGGGTGTCGATGGTGGCGGCGTCGATCTTCTTGAACGCGTCGTCGACCGGTGCGAACACCGTGAACTCGCTGCCGTTGAGGGTGTCGACCAGGTTCACATCCGGGTTGAGCTTGCCGGAGACCGAGGCGACCAGGGTGGTGAGCAGCGGGTTGTTGCTCGCTGCGACCGCCACCGGGTCCTGCGCCATGCCGGTGACCGAGCCTGCGCCGGACGGGACGGCCTTGGCGTATGCCGCGCATCCGCTGCCGACGAGGTCGGCTGCCGGGTCCATCGCCGTCGCGCTGGGCGACTCCGAGGTCATCGACGACGACGAGCTGGACGAGCCGGAGCCCGAGCTTCCGGAGGAACACGCCGAGAGACCGAGGGCGGCCACTGCGGCGAGTCCGAGGGCGGCGATCATGTGACGCTTCTGAACTCGCATGGGAACTACTCCTTCTATGTGGGCTGTGGTGAGCCGCAGCAGCGGCTTCGAAGGGGGTTCGGGGCACGCACGGAATCGGATTGCGGATTCTTCGGATCTCTTCCGGATCAATCCGCGGTGCCCTCCGTTCCGAACGCCAGGCATGTACCTCACCCTCGCTCTCATCGGCTTCCTCGGCGGCCTCATCACCGGCATCTCGCCGTGCATCCTGCCGGTCCTGCCGGTGATCTTCTTCTCCGGCGGCGCGCAGAGTGCGCGCCAGAAGACGGAGGAGACGGAGAAGACCCAGACCGCGCAGACCGGATCTTCGTCCGGCACGACGCAGGCCGTGCTCACCGAGGAGAAGGTGAAGGAGAAGGAGAAGGTGCAGACCGTCTCCCGCTGGCGGCCGTACCAGGTCATCCTCGGCCTCGTCGTCAGCTTCAGCGTCTTCACCCTGGCAGGGTCGCTCATCCTGGCGCTACTGCACCTGCCCCAGGATGTGCTGCGGTACGCGGGCATCGTGGTGCTGGTGCTGATCGGCGTCGGCCTGATCGTGCCGAAGTTCGAGGAGTACCTGGAGAAGCCGTTCTCCTGGATCCCTCAGCGCAACGTGGGCACCGAGCGTGGTGGCTTCGTCCTCGGCATCGCCCTCGGCGCCGTGTATGTGCCGTGCGCCGGCCCGGTGCTCGCCGCGATCACGGTGGCAGGATCGACGGGCCGGATCGGGCCGGAGACCATCGTCCTCACCCTCACATTCGCCATCGGCGCCGCCATCCCGCTGCTCATCTTCGCGCTCGCCGGCCGCAGGGTCGCCGAGCGGGTCAAGTCGTTCAGGAAGCACCAGAAGGGCATCCGGCTCACCGGCGGCGTCCTGATGCTGGCGCTCGCCGTCGGACTGCTGTTCAACCTTCCCCAGGCGCTGCAGCGGCTCATCCCCGACTACACCAGCGCCCTGCAGGACCAGTTCTCGAACTCGGACCAGGTGTCGCAGGCGCTCAACCTCGGCGGCATCGTCAACGATCAGAACAAGAACCTCTCCAAGTGCACGAACAACTCCGACCAGCTGCAGAGCTGCGGCATCGCGCCGGACATCACGGGCATCCAGCAGTGGTTCAACACCCCGGGCGACAAGCCGATCGCGCTCTCGCAGCTGAAGGGCAAGGTCGTGCTCGTCGACTTCTGGGCGTACTCCTGCATCAACTGCCAGCGCAGCGTGCCTCACGTGGTGGCGTGGGACAAGGCGTACCGGGATGCGGGACTCGACGTCATCGGCATCCACTCGCCCGAGTACGCGTTCGAGAAGGTGCCCGCCAACGTCGAGTCCGGCGCGAAGAGCTTCGGCATCACGTACCCGGTGGCCATCGACAACAACCTGAGCACCTGGACCAATTACCGCAACCGCTACTGGCCGGCCCACTACCTGATCGACGCCAAGGGCGTCGTGCGCAACGTGCAGTTCGGCGAGGGCAACTACGCCTCCACCGAGAAGCTCATCCGCCAGCTGCTCCAGGATGCGAAGCCCGGCGAGACCCTGCCGGCGGCCACCGAGCTGAAGGACACCACGCCGGTCGCGGGAAGCACGACGCCGGAGACCTACCTCGGCACCACCAAGGTCGTGAACTTCGGCGGAGACGAGAAGTATTCGTCCGGCACCCCGTCGTTCTCGTTCCCGGCGAAGCAGCGCGCCAACTCGTTCGCCCTCGACGGCGCGTGGTCGCTGAACACCCAGTTCGTCGAGCCGACGGGTCAGGATGCGCGCATCCGGCTGAACTACAAGGCCGCCGAGGTGCGCATGGTCCTCTCCGGCAGCGGAACGGTCAGCTACACGGCGGACGGCGTCACCAAGACCATCGAGGTCAGCGGCACCCCGGACTCGTACCGGCTGCTGAAAACGGCGACGGCGAAATCCGGAAATGTGATCGTGACCATCCCGAAAGGTGTTTCGGCATACTCGTTCACCTTCGGATGATGATCAGATAGGGGCATGACTTCTTCCAGGATCGTCACAGCCTCCCTGATCGTCGCCGGCGTCGCGCTCGCGCTGACCGCATGCTCGGCCTCCACGCCGAGCGGGTCGCCGAGTTCGACGCCGGCGTCGTCGTCCACCACGTCGTCCTCGTCGCCGCGGCCGAGCGCATCCAGCACCACGGTCCCGGTGGACGGCCAGTGCGACACGGCGAAGCTGACCGGCTCGATCGGACAGGGCGGCGGGGGAGCGGCGGGCAGCGTCGAGGTGACGCTGGTGCTGACGAACACCGGCACGACGGCGTGCGCGCTGCAGGGCTGGCCGGGGGTCTCCTTCGTCGGGGACGGCAACGGCACCCAGCTCGGCAAGGCGGCGGACTTCGACAGGTCCACGCCGCACCCGACGGTCAACCTGGCTCCGGGCGGCACGGCAACGGCGCCGCTGAAGATCGCGCAGGCGCTCAACTACTCGACCTCCGACTGCCAGCCCAAGCCGGCCGACGGCTTCCGCGTCTACCCGCCAGGGTCGAAGGAGTCGCTGTTCATCAAGGACGCCGACGTCACCGCGTGCACGTCCGACACGATCTCGCTGCTGACGGTCGGCGCGCTCGTTCAGGGCTGAGCATCCCGGATGTCGGTGGTCCCCTGCACACTGGGGACATGCCGACGCCGCGCGAGAGACTCCTGCTCCTGTTCGAAGCCGAGCATCCGGAGACGGCGGATCGCTCGGCGAAAGACGAGGCGATCCGCCGCACCTTCGGCATCGACCCCGCGCAGTACCGCGCGCTGGTGGCCGAGCTGCTGCGCGACGCCCATCGGGACGCCGCCTGAGCAGAGCATCCACGTTCCGTCAAGGCGGTTCACGGATGTCGTCGATGCGCCTACCGTTCGTGTTCCAGCCAATCGACACGAGAGATGGGATGCTCATGGCTAAGACCACGACCACGACCAGCGCGAAGACCACCACCAGGACCGCAGGATCGCGGGCGCCGGGCAGCGCCTCCGCCGGTGCGCACACCACTCGGCGGGAGCACGCGGAGAAGGGGTTCGTCGCGTCGCCCGAGCTCGTCGCCGACCTCCAGCGCGTGCACGTCGACCTGATCGAGCTGCACCTGCAGGGCAAGCAGGCGCACTGGAACGTCGTCGGCAAGAACTTCCGCGACCTGCACCTGCAGCTCGACGAGATCATTGAAGCGGCTCGCGAGTTCAGCGACGAGGTCGCCGAACGCCTGCGCGCTCTGCACGCCACCCCGGACGGCCGCAGCGCCATCGTCGCCAAGACGACCAGCCTGCCCGAGTTCCCGAACGGCGAGGTCGACACGGCGGAGACCGTCGACCTGATCACCGAGCGGCTCGAGGCCACCGTCGCGACGATGCGCGAGGTGCACGACGAGGTGGACGAGGCCGACCCGACCTCGGCCGACCTGCTGCACGCGATCATCGCGGCACTGGAGCAGTACGCATGGATGGTGAGCGCGGAGAACCGCACCCCCGCCACGCGGTGAGGCCCGCGCAACAGAGCTACCTCGAGGCGGCCGCATCCTGCTCGGGCAGGGTGGGGCCGTTGCTCGCTGCGCTGGAGGGCGCCAGGGGAGCTGCTGATGAACTCGCGCCGTTCCCTGGCGAGGGCAGGACGGCCGAGCGGTTCGCGTTCCTGCAGCGGGTGGCCGCCGAGGACGTGACCGCCGCCCGCGTGCTCGAACCGCATCTGGATGCGCTCGCGATCCTGCACGAGGCCGGTATGGATGCTCCGCGTCCCGGCTCGACGCTCGGGGTGTTCGCGGCGGAGGCGCCGGGGTCCGTGCTGCGTGCTACGCCTGCCCCGCGCGCTGGAACGGCCGCTGCCGGGGACGGCGGCACGGACGCCTGGGTGCTCGACGGTGTTAAGCCCTGGTGCTCGCTGGGCGCCCGGCTGACGGATGCGCTGGTGACAGCCACCACGGAGGGCGGCGACCGGCGCATGTTCCTGGTCTCGCTCCGTCAGCCGGGCGTGACGGCGGAGGACACCGCGTGGGTCGCCCGCGGCCTCGCCGAGGTGCAGAGCGGTCCGCTGCGCTTCGACGGCGCCACCGCCCGTCCCGTCGGCGGCCCTGGCTGGTATCTCGACCGCCCAGGATTCCGCTGGGGTGCTGTCGGCGTCGCCGCCGCCTGGTGGGGCGGCTGCCTGCCGTTCGCGGACGCGCTGATCGCGAAGGCGAAGCGTGCCGGCGCGAACCAGCTGGCTGCATCCCGTGCCGGCCGGGTGTACCGCATGCTCGACGCCGCCCGCGCGCACCTCGCGTGCGCCGCGGCCGTCATCGACGGCCAAGAACCCAGCAACGACGATGCGGCCGCCATCGCCCACGCCGTGCGGGGCACGGTCGCCGATGCCGTCGTCGAGACCCTCGCCGCCGTGCGGGACGTGCTCGGCCCGGCCGCGCTCGCCTTCGACGAGTCACTGGCCCGCCGCTACGCCGACCTCGACCTGTACGTGTCCCAGTACCATCGCGGAGCGGACGACCTCTCCCTGGCCACGCACCTGCCGGACGGCGGCCCCCGATGGTAGCGTTCGACGCCCTCCGCACCGTGACGCCCGCCGCCGAGTGGGAGGCGCGCCCGGAGTGGTCCGAGGTCGAGACGATGGATGCGCAGGCCCTGGATGCGCTGGACGAGCTGGTGGTGTTCTCCGCACATCCCGACGACGAGACCATCGCCGTCGGCGGGCTGCTGGCGCTCGTCGCAGAGCGCGGGATCCCGGTGCGGGTGATCGTCGCGACCGGTGCGCCCGGACACGACGAGTCCGGCCAGGACGACCACCGGGCCGACGAGCTCCGCGCCGCCCTCGATCGCCTGGGAGTGGATGCGCGCCCGCAGTTCCTCGGCCTGCCGGACGGCGCGCTCAAGCACCACGCGGACCGGCTTCGCGCGGAGGTCGAGCGCGCGATCGGCGCGCCCAGCGCATCCACTGGCGAATCCACCGGCGCCCCTTCCGCCGCATCCACGGGCCGTCGCTGGCTGCTCGCCCCCTGGCCGGGCGACCGCCACGGCGACCACCGCACGCTCGGCAGGGAGCTGCGCGAAGCTGCGGCGCAGACCGGAGACATCGTCTTCTTCTACCCGGTCTGGCTCTGGCAGTGGGGACAACCGGCAGACATGCCGTGGGATCGCGTCGTCGGCCTCCCGCTCGACGACCGCAGCCGCGCGCGCAAGTCGGCCGCGCTCGACGCCTTCGCCTCCCAGCACCACACGCCCGAGAACGAGGACGGCGTGCTCACGGTCGAATTCCTCGCCCGCGCCACGGAGGGCCGCGAGATCCTCATCCGGCCCGAGCGCCACGCCTCCGACGACCTGGCCGCGCATTTCGAGGCGCTGCACCGCGAGAGCGACGACCCGTGGTCGGTGCGCTCCCGCTGGTACGAGCGGAGGAAGAGGGCGGTGACCGTCGCGAGCCTGCCACGGGAGCGGTACGGCAGCATCCTGGAGCTCGGCGCGTCGGTCGGCGCCCTGACCGGCGAGCTGGCCGACCGCGCGGACACGGCGCTCGCCGTCGACGGTTCCGCTGCGGCGGTCGAGACGGCCCGCAGCCGCCTGGCCGGACGCGCGGGCGTCACCGTCGCCCGGATGCGCGTGCCCGGGCAGTGGCCGGACGGCGCCTTCGACCTCGTGGTCGTCTCCGAGCTCGCGTACTACCTCGCCGACGACGAGTGGCGTGCACTGACCGCCAGGATCGTCGGCTCGCTGGCGCCGGACGGCGAGGTGCTGCTCTGCCACTGGCTCGGCTCGGCCGACGACTTCGCGCAGAGCGGTGAGCAGGCGCACGCGACGTTCCGGGCAGCGTCCGGGCTCAGCGCGACCGTCGCGCACCGGGATGCGGCATTCCTTCTGGAGGTGTTCTCGTGACCGCCACCATCCAGCGCGCCACTATCGAGCGCGTGGTCGTCGTCGTCCCTGCCAGAGACGAGGCGGAGACGCTGGCGGCCTGCCTCGATTCGATCATCCGGTCCGGCCGCGCTCTCGAACGGCACGGGATGCGCGCCCCCGTCATCGTGCTCGTCCTCGACTCCTGCACAGACGGGTCGGCCGGGATCGCGGCGGAGTTCCCCTCGGTGATCGTGGCCGAGACGAACGCGGGAAGCGTCGGCCGCAGCCGGGCGCTCGGTGCGGCCATCGGCCTCGAAGAGGCGGACGCCGACCCTGGGGCCGTCTGGATCGCGACCACGGACGCCGACGGCTCGGTACCCGAGGAGTGGCTGGCGCAGCACCTCGACTGCGCGCTGGCGGGCGCCGACGCGTTCGTCGGCGCCGTCGTTCCACCGCTCGACGACCTCGACCCGCTCCGCCGTCACGCCTGGCTGTCGAAGCACCATCCCGGTGCGACGCTCGGCCACGTGCACGGCGCGAACCTCGGTGTGCGAGCAGACGTGTACCTCGCGGTCGGCGGCTTCGCCCCCGTCGCCCTCGACGAGGACGTCGCCATGGTCGAACGCCTCCGGGCACGGGATGCGCGCATCGCGGAGACGGAACTGCATCCGGTCACCACCTCGGCCAGGCTCACCGGCAGGGTCGACGGCGGGTACGCCGGATATCTGCGCGGGCTGATCGACGAGGCGGGCTGACCCAGTAGCGTTGGAGCGTGCGCATCGCCCTGCCCAGCACCCCGAGGTGGATCATCCGCCTGGTGGTCGTGACCGCTCTGGTCGGCATCGGAGCCGGGGTCGGCGGCGGACTCGTCTACCTCGCGCTGCACGCGATCCAGCACCTCGCCTTCGGGTACTCGGAGGGCACGTTCATCGATGGCCTGCTCCAGGCTCCGCCGGTCAACCGGGTGGTGGCGCTCGCCGTGGCCGGCGTGCTCGGCGGCGTCGGCTGGTGGGCGCTCCGCCGCTGGGGACGCCTCCGGCCGAAGCACGCGATCGTCTCGGTGGAGTCCGCGGTCGGCGGGCGCAGGATGCCGTGGTTCGTCACCATCGCGAACGCCGGGCTGCAGGTCGTGATCGTGGGCCTCGGCGCATCCATCGGCCGTGAGGTCGCCCCGCGCGAGCTGGGGGCGCTGGCCGCTGACTGGCTGAGCGAGAGGGCTGGGGTGAGCGCTCGGGAGCGCCGCATCCTGGTCGCTTGCGGGGCGGGTGCCGGCCTGGCCGCCGTCTACAACGTGCCGTTCGGCGGCGCGGTGTTCGCCGTGGAGATCCTGCTGGCAGAGATCAGTTTCGCGACCGTGTTGCCCGCCCTGGCGTCGTCGGCTATCGCGACGCTGGTCGCCCGCCTCGTGGTTCCCGCCAACCCGCTCTACCCGATCGAGCAGTTTCCGCTCTCCCCGTCGGTTGTGGTCTGGGCGGTGCTCGCCGGTCCGGTGATCGGCCTCGCGGCGATCGGCTTCGTGCGCCTGATGCAGTACGCGCAGGCCATCCGCCCGAAATCCTGGGGCATCCTGATCGTGATGCCGCTCGTGTTCACGGCGGTCGGCGTCGTCTCGCTGTGGTTCCCGGCGATCCTCGGCAACGGCCGCTCGCTCGGCCAGCTGGCGATGACCGCCTCCCTCCCCGTGCTGCTGATCCTGGCGATCACCCTGCTGAAGGTGTTCGCGACGGCGGGCACCATCGGCGCCGGAGCTGCGGGTGGCACGCTCACCCCGTCTCTGGCGGTCGGGGCGGGTCTCGGCCTCACCATCGGCGCCGCCTGGAATCTCGTCTGGCCCGGCGGTGCCCCCATCGCCGTGTTCGCCCTGGTCGGCGCCGCCGCCTTCCTCGCGGTGACCATGCGCGCCCCGCTGACCGCCCTGCTCCTGGTGATGGAGTTCACCGCCCAGGGACCGGACATGTTCGCCCCCGTCATGCTCTGCGTGGCCGGTGCGGTGGCGGTCGGCTACCTGTTCGAGCGGGGCCGCGTCACCGGAGTGGCGTGACCCCGTGAGAACGGGATGGAACCCTTTCCGCGCGACCGGACAGTAGTGGGTATGAGCACGGATGATTTCGACGAGGCGGCGTCCTGGTCGGCAGCGCGCGGAGGGGACAGCGCCGCGTTCGCGGCGTTGTTCGACCGGCACCGCGACCGCGTCTTCGGCCACGCCCTGAGACTTCTCGGGCAGCGGCACGACGCCGAGGACGTGACGGCGGTGGTCTTCCTCGAGGCCTGGCGCAAACGGGATGCGGTGCGCGTCGTCGACGGGTCGATCATCGGCTGGCTGCTGGTGACCACCACGTACACGGTCCGGAACCACACCCGCAGCCTGCGCCGTTACCGGTCCGCGCTCGGCAAGCTGCCCGCTCCGCGTCCGCAGGACGATCACGCCGCCCACGTGGATGACGCGCTCGACGGCTTCGAGCGCGACAGGAAGGTGCGGGACGCCTTCGCCAAGCTCAGCAGGCAGGACCAGGACGTGATCACGCTCTGCGTCCTGGAAGAACTGACCACCTCGCAGGCCGCGCAAGCGCTCGGCGTGCCGGACGGAACCGTGAAGTCGCGGCTGTCCAGGGCACGAAAGCGCCTTGCAGAGCTCGCTTCCCCTCTCGCCGACGATCGACCCCTGTTCGAAGGAGGTGCCCGATGAGCGCCACAGAGTTCACCCAGGAACGCAGCGACGCCATCCGGAGGCTGCTGATCGACACGGTCGACGCGGAGCCCCGTCGCCGCCGCCGCTTCCAGATCCTGGTCACCTCGGTCCTCGCGTCTGCCGCCGTCGTCCTCGCAGGAGGCACGGCCGCGCTGGCTCTGACCGGTGTGATCCGTTTCGACGCCCCGCCGCCACCTCCGCCCGTGCCGAGCGTGACGGGGACGCCGACCCCGACGCCCACGCCGACCCCGACGCCCACGAAGGGTCCGAGGGCGATCCACGTGCAGTCGACCCCCATCCAGCCGACGGATGTGCGCACCCTGCCCGCCCGCCCGTCGTGGAGCATCGACCTGCCCGGTGACACCAGCAGCTGCCAGTACAACTACGTCTACGACATCGCCGACGGCCTCGCCCTCTTCGTCGTGGATGCGAACCACGCCACGGACGCGAAGGCGGGCTGCGAGCTCGAGCACGGCAACGCTGCGCTCGCGATGGTCGACACCGTCGACGGTTCCGTGCGCTGGACGAGGGAGTGGAACTGGGAAGGAAACGAGGGCATTGGGACCTTCCTCTCCATCCTCGGCACCTCCAACAGGGCGCTGTTCACCGACGAGAGCGGGCGCGGCGGTCCCCGCGACATCATCGACCTGGCGACCGGTGAGACCGTGGCGACGCTCCCCACCGATTTCGGCTCGTATCCGAACTGGCGGCTGACACCGGTCGGGGACGACAGCGGCGACATGATCTGGACGAAGCCGACCCTGGATGCGTCCGGCGAGGCGACGAGCTACACGATCGAGCGCGTCGACCCGCGCGACCTCGCGCATCCACGGTGGTCGACACCGTTGCAGGCCACGAAGGCGTCCCTCCACGTCCCGAACTTCGCAGCTTCCGGCCTGGTGCCGCTCGAGTACCTGGCCACCGGGCAGGTGAACGGCTGGCAGTCGGCCCTGCTCGACATCGGCACGGGTGCGCTCAGCCATCAGGCTGCCGGCGGCACCCACCTCCCGCTGGGCGACGTGATCATCGAATACCGCGATCTGGTCGACGGTACCCCGACGACCATCGCCGGTCTCGAGCAGACGACGGGCGACACCCTCTGGTCGATGCCGTTCCCGCAGGGCGCCTCGATCTCCGAGGCGAGAACCACGGCCAGCCGCCCTGGCTGGCTGGCCGGCATCGACGCAGGAGCCCCCTCCGGTGACCTGGTCCTCACCACCCCGTCGACCCTCACCCGCATCGACAGCAGAACCGGCGCCATCCAGCTGACGGCCGACATCGCCCACTGCGGCATCAGCCAGTGGTTCTGGGGCAACGGAAGCCGCGACGTCGTCGCCGACCAGGAGCGCAACTCCCTGATCGTCATCAGCGGAGCGAACGACACCTGCTCCATCGACCGCGACACGGGAGCCCCCACCCCCGTCGCCGACAAGGACTCGGCCCACTGGCCGCTCTACGGCCCAGAGGTCACGTACCCGAACAGCGCCACCATCATCGCTCCGGGCACAGGAGGCGCATACGACCGCCGAACGGGCGAAGAACTCTGGACGACCCCGACGGCCCAGGGCGAGAACTGGTTCTTCGCCGGAGGCATCCTGGTCCGCCAGGTGGGGCACCACGTGGAAGCGATCGGGTGACGCCCTAGGATCGAACGCGTGAGCACTCCCGAGCGCGTGCCAGGTCTGTCCCGCCCGGGAGCGTGGCTGGCGCGCGTCGCACTGCCCTCCCGGCCGGTGAGCCTGTGGGGGATGACCTGGCGGCTCACCGCCCGTCTGCTCGCGACCACGGTCATGACCGCGATCACCGCCCTCGTCGTCTGGATGGCGGCCACCTCCCCGAGAGAAACGAGCTGGGTCGAACTGTCGCTCGCCATCCTCGGCTGGCTGTACAGCGTCGCTCTGACGGTCGGCATCACGGTCGTCATGGTGCGCGGCCGGAGGGCGAAGCGTCGGAGAGACGCGCGCCCCGCGTGAGCGCACAGGCGGGGATCGGCTCTGCCTCGATCAACCGCTCGAAGACCTGACTCCGGTTCCGCCCCGCTCCGCCACGCTGGTGCTAGCATCCGAATCGTCTGGCGGGGTCGTCCCCGCGACGCAGACCGGAGGCACTGCCGGGAGGTGAGATGCGGTTACGAATCGTGGCACTGGTCGTCGTCGCCTCCTCGGTGGCGCTGGGTCTCAGCGCCTGCCGCCCGTCGCCCACTGGCACAGCGTCCGGAGACCCGTCGAGCATGCGGGCCCCCGCGGTCGCGACGCCTCCGGCGATCGTCCCGGGTCTCGGAGGCGTTGCCGAAGGGACGCCCCCGACGGATCCCCACGCCGTCGCCCTAGCGCGGCAGTGGATCGAGGCCGCCGTTCCCCCGCCCGGCGTGCGCCCTCTCGATTCGGCGCCGGAATCGGGACCGAAGCAGCCGGCCAGCTCTGCGGCCTGCGACTGGTTGGTGCAGGGAACCACCTGGTGGTCGACGGACAGCGCCCAGGTCGCCGCGGCCTCCGCCTGGCTCACCCAGCATCCGGTCGCCGGTCTCACGTTCAGCGGGACGATGTCCGGCCCGGGCGGCCAGTCTGCAGTCTTCGAATCGTCGGCGCAGAAGAACGGTTCGCTGCAGTTCGAGTTCGTCCCGGATGGCGACAGCGTCACGATCCGCGTCGACGTGATCCTTGTGCCTGCCGGCGCCGCGTGCGCTTCGGCTGGGCAGGCGCGGTCGTGAGACCCGGGAAACGGTGGGCCCGGTGGGGCTCGAACCCACGACCCGCGGATTAAAAGTCCGATGCTCTGCCAACTGAGCTACAGGCCCTACCCTTCTAATCTAGCGTGGTTTCCCGACCGCTCGTGCCGGGCGGAGAATGGTGTGCATGAGCGACCATTTCCACAAGCCGACCACGTTTCCGAGCGGGATGTTCGAGGCGTTCATGGGGGGGAGGACCCGGCGCAGATCAGCAGGGTCGCGCACGAGACCGCCAACGCCCTGCTCGCCAGGGTGCGTTCGAACCCCGATCCGGAGGTGGTGGACCGGCTGGTCGCGTTCACCGATGAGCACGGTATCGACGCCGTCGCCGAGTTGTGGTCGCGGTCGAGCGCCAAGAGTCTGCCGGGTGCGTTGTGGCGCATCTATCTTCTGCGGTTGCTGATCCGGCAGGATGCGGCGGGCACCGCCCTGCTGTATCAGCGCGGGACCGAGGTGGTCCCGTCCATCGACCCTGTCGTCGCCGGTGCGTCGTCGCCGGCCGGGCCCGCCGAGGTCACCGAGCTGGCCGACCGCATCCTGCGCGGGTTGTTCGAGGGGGATTTCGCCGTCGCGCTCGATCGGGCCGCCGCGTTCTGCCGGGTCACGGCTGCCGGGTGCGTGTCTGTCGCCGACGATCAGGAGAACACGGCGCCGGAGCGGTCCAGCGAGCTGACGACCCGTGCGCTGCGGTTCTCGCGCACGGCGGAGGAGCTCACCTCCTGCGCCAAGCTGTGGCGGCACGAGTCGCTCGAGTAGACGGCGGTACTCTCAGCGCATGGACGACAGCAAGAACAGCGACAAAAGCGACAAAAGCAACAAAAGCACCACGAGCAACCCCACCCCCAAGCAGCCGTGGTGGGTCGTCGGCCGTGTCCTCCCTGCGGCGATCGCGCTCACGGTTTTCTTCGCCGCCGCCTTCGCCCTCTCCTTCGCCAGGCTGCTGCGCACCGACCTCCCGGATGCGAACCCTCTGCTGACCTGGGGCGGCATCGTCCTGGGGGTCATCGGGTTCGCCCTCGGGGTCGCCAGCATCGTCTACCACCTGCGCCGCAGGCGCGGCGGCCGCGATTAGTCAACCGGCGGCGGCGCATCCGGCGTTCTCGGCCCGCGAACGCCACGCCGCAGCATCGGCACCGCGGCTCGGGTAAACTCGTTCAGCCGGGCCGCAGTAACCCCGGGCTCCAAAATTAGCCGCTCCGAGCGGCCTCGCGCCGAGAGGCGTTCTGCGGCCCGGTTTTTCGCGCCCTGCGGAGCGTTCGGTCCGGATCGCGGTCCGACCTGCGATGCTTGTCAGTGCGCCGAGAGACAGGAGACGCCGTGGACGATGAGGTGCCCGTCTCCTTCGACGACCTCCTCTCCCGCACCGCGGCCGGTGATCAGAGCGCGTTCTCCGTGCTCTACGACCACACCGCATCCCGGGTGCTCGGCCTGGTGAGGCGCGTGCTCGTCGACCCTGCCCAGTCGGAGGAGGTCACCCAGGAGGTTTTCCTCGAGGTCTGGCAATCCGCTTCGCGGTTCGATCCGAATAAGGGTCGAGCGTTGACGTGGATCATGACGATGGCCCACCGGCGCGCCATCGACCGGGTCCGTGCCGCGCAGGCGTCGCGGGACCGGGATGTGGCTGTGGGCATACGCGACCTGCCGACCGCGTACGACCAGGTGGCCGAGACCGTGGAGGTTCGCGTGGAGCACGAGAGGGTGGAGGTTGCGATGGCTGCGCTGTCCGATACCCAACGCGAAGCTGTGCGGTTGGCGTACTACGGCGGCCTCAGCCAGAGCGAGATCGCGGCCGAGCTCGGCATCCCGCTCGGCACAGCGAAAACTCGGCTGCGCGATGCGATGATACGGCTACGAAACGAACTGGGGGTGACCTGATGACCGACGAGGAACGTCGCTCTCCGTCGCGCCTCGGCTACAACCTGGGCGCCGAGACGCCGGAGGAGGCCCGCCAATTCGAGGAGGTGGCCGCCGAGCTCGGCCTCGCCGCCGACCCCGTGACCCCTCCTCCGTCGCTGAAGGCCGACCTGTTCGCGAAGCTCGCGAGCACCCCGCAGCTGTCCCCGGTGGATGTGCAGGCAGCTGCTCCGGCGCCGGCACCCGAGCCTGCTCCGGTCACCGCAGTGCCGCCCGTCCCAGCCACCACGGCCCCAGCAACCCCCGCCCCGCAAACCCCCGCCCCGCAAACCCCCGCCCCGCAAACCCCCGCCCCGCAAACCCCCGCCCCGCAAACCCCCGCAGAGACCAAGGCCCGCTCCCGCTGGTTCACCCGCCCGATCACCATCGCGGCAGCCGCGGCGGCCGCCGTCGTGCTCTTCCTCGGCGGCACCTTCCTCGGAAGCTCGCTGGCAGGCAACAACTCGTTCCAGCAGCAGCAGGCGTCCGCCCTCGCCCAGATCAACGCGGCACCGGATGCGCAGCGTGCGACAGCGGACGTCTCCGGCGGGGGAACGGCCACACTCGTCTGGTCGGGAAAGCTCGGCAAGTCGGCGCTGGTCGCGAACGACCTTCCCGCCCTTCCCAGCGACAAGACCTACGAACTCTGGTACATCCGCGGCGGTGAGGCCACCCCGGCCGGAACCATGAAGCCCGCGGACACCGGCTCCACCTGGCGCGTGCTCACGGGCACGATGCAGGCGGGGGACACGGTCGGCGTCACGGTCGAACCGCGCGGCGGCTCCGACCGGCCGACCACCAGCCCCATCGTCGCCATCAGCTCTTAACCGCGATCGACTCCGAAGCTGTTCACGCGCCACGCCGGGTGGCACCGTGAATAACGTCGGAGTCGAATGCGTCGCAGCCTGGGCGATGCAGCCGATCCAGCCGGATCAGCCGAAACGACCGGAGACGTAGTCCTCTGTTGCCTGGACGCTCGGGTTCGAGAAGATCATGTTGGTGTCGTTGTATTCGATCAGCTTGCCCGGCTTGCCGGTGCCCGCGATGTTGAAGAACGCGGTGCGGTCGGAGACGCGCGACGCCTGCTGCATGTTGTGGGTCACGATGACGATCGTGTAGTCGTTCTTCAGCTCTTCGATCAGGTCCTCGATGGCGAGGGTCGAGATCGGGTCGAGCGCGGAGCACGGCTCGTCCATCAGCAGCACATCCGGGGAGACCGCGATGGCGCGGGCGATGCAGAGACGCTGCTGCTGGCCGCCGGAGAGGCCGGAGCCCGGCAGGTTGAGACGGTCCTTCACCTCGTTCCAGAGGTTCGCACCGCGCAGCGAGCTCTCGACCAGCTCGTCGGCCTCCGGCTTCGCCATCCGGCGGTTGTTGAGCTTCACACCGGCCAGCACGTTCTCGCGGATCGACATGGTCGGGAACGGGTTCGGCCGCTGGAACACCATGCCGACCTGGCGGCGCACCAGCACGGGGTCGACGCCCGGACCGTAGAGGTTGTTGCCGTCGATGGCCACCTCGCCCTCGACGTACGCGCCGGGGATCACCTCGTGCATCCGGTTGAGGGTGCGGAGGAACGTGGACTTGCCGCAGCCGGACGGGCCGATGAATGCGGTGACGGTGCGGGGCTCGATGGTGAGCGAGACACCCTCGACCGCCTTGAAGTTGCCGTAGAAGACGTTGAGGTCGTTGACTTCGATGCGCTTGGACACAGGTTTCCTTGGGTTCGGGTGGACGCGGTCAGCGACCGTACTTGGGGGCGAAGACTTTGGCGATGATGCGGCCGATCAGGTTGAGCAGCATCACGATGATGATCAGGGTGAGGGCGCCAGCCCACGCCCGCTCGACGGAGGCGTCTGCGTGCAGCCCGGCCGCCTGCGTGTACTGCGTGTACACGAAGACAGGGAGCGTCATCATCCTGTCGGAGAAGAGGTCGTAGTTCATGCTCGTGGTGAAGCCGGCGACGATGAGCAGAGGAGCCGTCTCGCCGATGACGCGGGCGATGGCGAGCATGATGCCCGTGGAGAGGCCGGCGAGCGAGGTCGGGAGCACGATCTTGAGGACGGTCAGCCACTTCGGCACACCGAGCGCGTACGACGCCTCGCGCAGCTCGTTGGGGACCAGGCGCAGGATCTCTTCGCTCGACCGCACGACCACCGGGATCATCAGCACCGACAGCGCGATGGACCCCATGAAGCCGCTGCGCACGCCCGGCCCGAAGAAGAGGGCGAACAGCGCGTACGCGAACAGACCCGCGACGATCGACGGGATGCCCGTCATCACGTCGACGAAGAACGTGATGCCGCGGGCGAGCATCCCGCGGCCGTACTCGACGAGGTAGATGGAGGTGAGGAGTCCGATCGGCACCGAGATGACCGCGGCCATCAGCGTGACGAGCAGCGTGCCGACGATGGCATGCAGCGCACCGCCGCCCACGCCGATCACGTTGCGCATCGACTCGGAGAAGAACTGGATGTCGAACCGCGCGAGACCGGAGCTGATCACGGTCCACATCAGCGAGATGAGGGGGAGCAGCGCGATGATGAACGCCGTGGCGACGAGCGACGTGACGAGCCGGTCGGTCGCCTTGCGGACGCCTTCGACCAGCAGCGATGTCGTGTAGATCACGACGTCGAACAGCACGGTCCCGAAGAAGATCGCGCCGACGATGTTGAAGCCCTTGGTCGCGCCGCTCGCGGCGAGGATCGCGAAGATCGCGATGAAGACGACCCACGAGCCGACCAGCATCATCCACGCCGAGCCGCGCGGCAGCTTGCCGGCGGTGAGCGAGTTGGCCATCGGCCTGGTCAGGGGAGCGGAGGTGGTGGCGGTCATCAGTTCGCTCCAGAGAAGGCCTTGCGGCGGCTGACGATGTAGCGGGCGAGCATGTTGATCAGGAGGGTGACGACGAACAGCACGAGACCGGATGCGATCAGTGCGTTGGTCGAGAGCCCGGTCGCCTCGGGGAACTGCAGGGCGATGTTGGCGGCGATCGTGTTCGGGCTCTGCGCCTGCAGCACCGCGAACTTCACGATCAGTGCCGGGGACAGCACCATCGCGATGGCGAGTGTCTCGCCGAGGGCGCGGCCGAGGCCGAGCATGATCGCCGAGATGATGCCGGAACGCGCGAACGGGAGAACGGCCATCTTGACCATCTCCCAGCGGGTCGCGCCGAGGGCGAGCGCCGCCTCCTCGTGCAGGCGAGGGGTCTGCAGGAAGATCTCACGGCAGATCGCGGTCATGATCGGGATGACCATGACGGCGAGGACGATCGCCGCGGTGAGGATGGTGCGGCCGGTGCCGGAGACGGGCGGCGCGAAGAGCGGGAACCAGCCCAGGTTGTCGCCGAGCCAGAGGTAGAACGGCTGGACGAACGGCGCGAGCGTCGCGATGCCCCAGAGGCCGAAGACCACCGAGGGGACGGCGGCGAGCAGGTCGATGATGTATCCGAGCGTCTGCGCGACACGGCGGGGCGCGTAGTGCGAGATGAAGAGCGCGATGCCGATGGAGAGCGGCGTGGCGATGAGCAGCGCGATGATCGCGGCCCAGATGGTGCCGAACACGAGCGGCCACACCCACGACCAGAAATTGGTGGCGTTGTTGGGCAGCTCGCCGGTCTTCGCGAACAGGGCGGGGATGCTCTGCACGATCAGGAAGAGAGCGACAGCCGCGAGCACCGCGAGGATGAGCGAGCCGGCGACGATGGTGCTGGTGGAGAAAACGCGGTCGCCGAGGCGGGTCTTCGCCTTCGGCCTGATGGCGCCTACGGTTCCGGCGGTCATTCCTGCCATTCTTTCGTCACGGCCCAGCTTGTCATCTGGCTCTCACTTTCGGGTGGTGAGGATGCGCCACTCGGCCTGGGCGCGACGCCCAGGCCGAGTGGCACTGTCATTACTTGATGGTGGCGACGGCCTTGCTCACCTTGGAGGCGAGGTCGGACGACAGCGGGGCGGAGCCGGCCTGCTCAGCGGCGGCCTTCTGAGCGTCGCTGCTGACGATGTAGTCGACGTAACCCTTCACGAGGTCGGCCTTGGCGGAGTCCTTGTACTCCTGGCAGGCGATCACGTAGGAGACGAGCACCAGCGGCCATGCGCCCTTGGTGGTGTCCTTGCGGTTGATCTGGATGGCCAGGTCGTTGGTCTCGCGGCCCGAGGCGATCGGGGAGGCGGCGACGACTGCTGCCGCGCCGTCCGCGCTGAGCTTCTCGAAGTTGTCTCCGACCTTGAGCTGCGCGATGCTGAGGCCGGCCGAACCGGACTCGTCGATGTAGGTGATCGAGTTCTTCGCGTTCTTCGTGGCGTCAGCGACACCGGAGGTACCCTTGGCCGCGTCGCCCACCTGGAACGGGAAGGTCTGCGCTGCCGGCTTCGTCCACACCTCGGGAGCGTTCGCCGCGAGGTAGTCGGTGAAGTTCTGGGTGGTGCCCGAGTCGTCGGAGCGGTGCACGACGGTGATCGGTGCCGACGGGAGCGTCGCGCCCGAGTTCAGCGCCTTGATCTTGGCGTCGTCCCAGGTGGTGATCGCACCGGAGAAGATGCCGGCGATGGTCGCGGCGTCCAGCTTCAGGTCCTTGAGGCCGTCGACGTTGTACGCGATGGCGATCGGGGAGATGTAGACGGGGAGGTCGATGCCCTTGGAGCCCGCTGCGCAACCGGCGAAGGTGCCGGCGAGCTCGGTGTCCTTGAGGGCGGCGTCCGAGCCGGCGAAGTCTGCAGCGCCGGAGATGAAGCTGGTGCGGCCCGCGCCGGAACCCTGCGGGTCGTAGTTGATGGTGACCTTGGGGTTGGCGGTCTGGAAGCCGGCGGCCCACACGGTCTGGGCGGCGCCCTGGGCGGACGAGCCGATGCCGTTGAGGGTGCCGGAGAGGTTCGACGGCTTCGCCGTCGTCGTCGCCGGGGTGCTGCCCTCGTTCGACGCGCAGGCGGTCAGTGAGATGGCGACGGCGGCCAAGATGGCCAGAGGAGCGCCAACACGCTTGAGATTCACAGTTGTCCCTTCCGGGGAATCAGTAACAACAGGACGGGGCCGGTGCGACCCGCCAGCGACGCTATTCCCGGTGTCTGTCCAGAGTCCCCCGCAGCGGTAAACGGGAGGTTAACGAGCGGTGTGCTCTTGGGGGCGTCTGCTGCGAAGTCCCGCGGTCGGCATGCGCGAGCAGACGGGTGACAATCTTGCTAGAATATCAAGTTGACATCTGAAAGGTTGCGTATGATCCCGTTGCGCGTCAAGCTCTCCCTCGCTCCGCTGGTGCGACGATTCGGTCTTCCCACGTACCAGCGCTACATGGGCGCGGTGCTCCGCGCCTCCGGTGCCACGGTCGCAAATGCGCAGTGGCTCAGCAGCCGCGCCTATTACGATCCGGGGCCCGACGTCCTCCTCGACATCGAGGACGGCGTCGTCGTGAGTAACGATGTGCGCTTGCTCACCCACGATTACAGCCTCGCGAATGTCGCACGGGAACTCGGCCACATCGGCGAGGGGGAGTCGTTGCACTACCGCCGACGCATCCGATTGGAGCGCAACTCGTTCATCGGGATGGCAGCGACCATCCTTCCCGGGGTCACGGTCGGCGCCGGGTCGATCGTGGGAGCCGGGTCCGTGGTCACCCGCGACGTTCCGCCGCGCTCGATCGTGGCGGGGAACCCGGCGCGAGTCATCGCGGACGCGGACGACTACTACCAGCGCAGGCGGGCGGATCAGGTGCACGAGCGTCGGGAGAAGAATGACTGACCCGTCGTCGCGCCGCGCGCTGATCTACCTCGGGTGGCAGGGCTTCATGAACTTCGGTGACGACCTCCTGTACGACACCTGGCGGGCGGCCCTCGGAGACCGATTCGCCGCCTGCGCCCCGCTCGGACGGGACTATCTCCGGCGGTCGCCGCAGGTCTTCGGCACCCGGATGCGCGCGGCCGGCTCCGAGCGGCTGGTGCTGCTCGGGGGCGGCACCACCGTCGGTTTCGCCAACTGGGGGAGGCACGCGCGCCGCGCGGTCAGCGCATACGGGGCGCATGGCCTCATCGTGGCTGGGGCGGGCATCGCCGCGGCCACGGACGAGCGTGCTCTGTCCACCCAGGATCAGGACTGGGACGTGTGGTCGTCGCTCAAGCGGGTCGCGTATTTCGGTGTGCGAGGCCCGATCAGCTCCGCCGAGTCTGCCGAGCACTGGCGGGATGCACCGATCGTCGGCGACCCCGCGCTCCTCTATCCGCTCGTGCGGACGGTTGTCGCGCCGAGCGGGCCTCCGTCCATCGGTGTCTCGATCGGCGCGGGCGGGCGCAGCGCCTTCGATCTGGCGGCCGTCGCCTCCGCTGTCGACGCGAGCAGGGAGCGCCTCGGAGCCGAGCGCGTGCTGATCTTCCAGTTGGCGGAGGAGGACGAGGCGGTGTGTGCGCAGCTGCGATCGCTGCTCTCGTCCAGATGCAAGACCGTCGTGTATCGCGGGGATGTGCACGAGACCATGTCCGCCATCGCCGGCACGGGGCTGTTCTTCTCCGAACGGCTGCACGGCGTCGTCGCCGCCGTCGCGCTCGGGGTGCCGACGGTTCCACTCGCGTACGCGTCGAAGTCCGTCGACTTCTGGCGGAGCGTCACCGATCGGCCGCTCGTGGGGCGCGCCGCCGACGCGCACGCCATCACCGCCGCTGCGGACGCAGCGCTGGACCCCGCCGAGCAGGCCTCCGTCGCATCCAGGGTCTCAACGTTGTGCGCGCACCTGGTCCGCGCAGCAGGACTCGTCGGCGCCTGGCAGGACGGCACCGTCTCGACGGCCGCCCTGTTCGGCGCGGCGAACGCGCGCTAGCGGGCGGTCACGCGCCTTTCGCCGATTCCGTCCACGCCGACCGGACGATGTCGTCCAGGCCGAACTCCGCCGTCCAGCCGAGTCGGTCGCCCGCCAGCGTGGTGTCGGCGACGACGGCGGCAGGATCGCCGGCCCGCGCGGCGACGATCTCCGGAACGACGGTCTGCTCCGACACCCGCCGCACCGCATCGATGACCTCCAGGACGGAGGCGCCGGAGCCGGTGCCGATGTTGATCGTCTCGACATCGAGCGTGCCGGAGCCCAGTGCATCCAGGGCGTGCAGGTGCGCCCCCGCCAGATCGAGCACGTGCACGTAGTCGCGCACGCAGGTGCCGTCGTCCGTGTCGTGGTCTGCTCCGAAGACCCGTGGATGCGCACCCTTCCTCACCAGGTCGATCACGATCGGGATGAGGTTCTTGGCGACCGTGTCGCGCAGGTCCGGCCAGCCGGCCCCTGCGACGTTGAAGTAGCGCAGGCTCACGGCGCGGAGCCCCCAGGCGCGCCGCGCCGCCGCGAGCATCCACTCGCCGACGAGCTTCGTCTCGCCGTACGGGTTCGCCGGTGCGCACGGCGTGCGCTCGTCGACCACCAGCTGCTGCGTGTCGCCGTAGACGGCGGCGGACGACGAGAAGACGAGGTCGCGGACATCGGTCGCGCGCAGGGCGGCCAGCAGGTTGCCCAGCCCGGCGAGGTTGACGCGATAGTAGCGTTCGGGATCGTCCATGGACTCGCCGACGTCTTTGAGCGCTGCGAGGTGAATGGCGCTGGTGACGTCATTGAATCGGATGATGTCGATCAGCCTGCTCGTGGCATCCGGAGAGGCGAGGTCGAGGACTTCGAGTCTGGCGCGCGTCCTGGACGCGTCGCCGGAGGAGAGGTCGTCGACGACCACGACGCGTTCACCGCGCTCGTGGAGAAGGCGGCAGACGTGCGAGCCGATGTAGCCGGCTCCGCCGGTGACGAGGACGGTCATCGGTTCAGTGCTCCTGGGTGAATCGCTGGCGGAGGAGGGTCACGATGGGCGTGATCGCTGTCGCGATCTGTTCGCCGGAGGTGCGGTAGACGTCGGTGGCTGCGCCGTATGGGTCGACGATGTCGTCGTTCTCCGGCGCGGAGACCCGGATCCGGCGCGCGGAGAGGGCCGCCACGAGAGCGTCGAACCGGTCGTGGGGGCTCCCGGATTCGGCCGGCAACTCGCTCGGATCGGTGGCTGCGAGCCTGGCGAATTCGCGCAGCGTGAAGGTGCGGCGGACCGCGCTGGGCGCCAGTTCCACCACCGAACGCCTGTGCGCCCGTGTCGCGGTGAGCACGAGCCGCGCTTCCGCCGCCAGCTGCGGGATGAGCGGACGGGCACGGTGCCGTTCCGGCGCCTCTGCGCCGAGTGCCAGGGCGACGGCCTGCGCCGCGTCGGGCATCGCGGTGCCTGCCCTGGCGGCCGTTCCGGCGGAGGAGACGCCGAACGGAAGTCCGCGGAGTTGCCGCACGAACAGCTGCTCTGCGAGCGGGGACCGGCAGATGTTGCCCGTGCACACCACCAGGATCGGGATGCGGCCGGCGTCAGAGATCATGCGGGCTTCCGTCCGCGTCTGGCGCGCGCCCGGCGGGGCCTGGTGTACGACTGGCTCTGGTCGGACGCGTCAGCGTCGCCGCCGTAGTAGAGGTACTCGCCGTACGCCGACGCGTCCGGGCCGGTGACGGGGAGCATCGTTGCCACGACCCCGAGCAGGTTCGCCTTGACGCCGTCGAGGATCCTGAGCGACGACACGACGTTCGATTTCGTGGCCTGGCCGATGCCGGTGATGAGGAGCACGCCGGCGACGATCGAGCTGAGCACAGCGGCGTCGGCGACAGGAAGGAGCGGGGGTGCGTCGATGATCACGTAGTCGAAGTCCTCGCTGAGGTGGTCGAGCGTCGCGCGCATCGCCTGCGACCCGAGCAGCTCGCTCGGGTTGGGCGGGATGCGTCCTGCCGCAAGGACGAACAGCGGGGATCCTCCCCACGGCTGCAAGACGTCGTGGAGCTCTGCGCGTCCGATGAGGAGGTCCGTGAGCCCGGCGCCGCCCTCGATGCCGAGGTAATCGGCCACGCGCGGCCTGCGGAGGTCGCCGTCGACGAGCGCGACCTTCGCTCCGGCATCCGCCAGAGCGATCGACAGGTTGGTCGCGACGTTGCTCTTGCCCTCGCCCGGCCCGGCGCTGGTGATGACGAAGGTGCGCTGACCGGCGGTGACATTGACGAACTGGAAGCTGGTGCGCAGCCGGCGATATCCCTCTGCGCGCAGGCTGTGCGGCTCGGCGTGCATGACGACGGGAAGCTTCTTGGCGTCGGGATCGAATGCGATGCCGCCGAGGAACGGCTTGCGGGTGATCGATTCGAGATCCTGGATGGTCCGCATCCGGGTGTCGAGAAGGGTGCGGGCGACCGCGATGCCGACCCCGAGTGCGAGCCCGGCGAGCATCCCGACGCCGAGCAGGACGGGGATGTTCGGGGAGCTCGGACGGCTGGGCGCCGACGCGGGCTGGATCGTTCTGATGTTCACGAGCGATGCGCCGCCGCTCGGCTTCTCCAGCTCCTCCGTGACGACGGACGCGAAGCTCGCCCCGACCGCGTTCGCGACCGTCGCGGCGTGTTTGGGCGACGGGTCGGTGACGGCGATGTCGATCAGCACTGTTCCCGCCGGAGACGATGCCGTCACCTGTCCGGCGAGGTCGGCGACGGATTGCGTGAGGCCGAGTTCCGTGATGACCGGCTCGAGGACGATGGCGCTGCCGACGACGTCGGCGTACGTGGTCACGGCCTGCCTGGCGAACGTGGTGCCCTGGTTGAGGTCGATGCTCGCTGCGCCCTCCCCGGCTCGCACGGAGACGAACAGGCGGGTGGACGCCGTGTATTTCGGCGTGGCCGTCGCGGCCATCGTGCCGCCGCCGATCACCCCGAGGAGCATCGCGGCGACGATGATCGACCAGTTCTTGCGGAGGAGGCGTATGTAATCGGGGAGTTCCATCAGTCGGGTTCTGGGTTGGGTCACAGGTGAGCTTGGACCATATCACATTGATATTCCTCATCGTGGGATGGTTTACGAGGACGCGCTCAGAATCGTTCGCGGCGACGGTGGGGGACTGAAAACACGCGACACCGGACGCCAGCGTGCCAGCACGTGGGTGGCCGGAATCAGCACGAGCGGAATCGAACCGACCAGGAGTGCCGCCGACAGTTCTGCGTGGAGAAGGACGGTCAGCGCGGTGAATGCCGAGAGCGAGGCGACCAGGGTGACCAGCCGGACGGCCGTCAGCTCGGAATTCGGGCGGCGGTAGCGCATGAACGAGGAGAAGATCGACGACGCCCAGAGCGCGGAGACGAGGACGGCTCCTGCGAACGCGTACGGCAGCGCCGACTCGACGATCGGCAGTTCGATCTCCGCGACGACGGCCATCGCTACGACGCTCACGATGAGTCCGTACACGGCTCCGGATGCGAGTCCCGCCGTGACGAACAGCGCGGGCTGCCGGAGTGTCCCCCTCCTGGTGTCGCCGTCCGGCGATTCGCCGTGAGCCTTGGCGGACTGCCGCAGACTGCGGATCGCCAACGGCGACAGGCTGTTCTGCACGGCCTGCAACGGCCCGATCAGGAGGGCGAGGCAGGTTCTGAACGCCCCGGCCTGTGTGAGCGACGAAGCCGCCCCGATGACGATCACGAACGAGCCGAGGACGGATGCCAGGAGGACGCCGTCGAGCGCGAGGAACGGCATGTCGGCGCGGTATTCGGCCACGAACATCCTGAGCGTCCACGGTGATTGTGCGCGGTGGCCGACGGCGAGGACGGAAGCACCGCTCGCATACGCGACGACCATGGCGAGCGGAAGCACGATGGAGGGCGCGGCGCCCGGCAGGAAGCTGAAGACGGATGCGGTGGAGAGCAGGATGAGCACGACACCGTCGCTCAGGACGATCCGTCCGAATCGGCCGGCCGCCAGTTCGACGGCCCGCGCGCAGTCGTACAGCGTGTATGTGAGCATCGACGCGCCGAGGAGTGCTCCGAGGCCCGGCGCTCCCAGCAGCACTCCGGTGACGGCCACC
The DNA here is from genome assembly GCF_051161895.1 of Leifsonia araucanica. NCBI lineage: Bacteria > Bacillati > Actinomycetota > Actinomycetes > Micrococcales > Microbacteriaceae > Leifsonia > Leifsonia araucanica. The sequence goes on along the minus strand of NZ_JBMBTW010000002.1, from coordinate 1,715,167 downwards.
GCCGTCGATGTCGGAATCGCGACGATCAGACCGACGACGGACGACGCGCGCTTGGCGTCCCTCGCCTGGTGCTCGTCGCCGGACAGGAAGACCAGCACGGGTACGGAGCTGAAGCCGCGGACCAGCGACATCGCGATGAAGAACACCGACAGAAGCAGCGCGAACCGACCCCATTCGTCGGGATGCAGCGTGGCGCTTCCCGCGATGGTGACGCTCAGCTGGGCGAGGGTGAACAGGATCTGCGCGGTGAGCGGGAGTACAGCTCGTCTCAGTGGGCGCACGGTAATGGAATCCTCGGTTTGATGTGTTGTGGTTGAGTGATCATATTTATTTGCATATTATGGCAGCTTGTCCTGAACTCTTGATCCGCGAGGAAATCCGATGTCGTTCGAAACGCTGCCGCGCACCACCGTCGCCGGCCTGCCCATCTGTGTCGCCACCAGGGCGGAGGCCGGCCGGCTGATCGCCAGCACCGCGCAGGCGGGCCACGGGGGTGACGTCCATCTCGTGAATTCCTACGTGGTCGCACTCGCCCATCAGGATCCGGAGTATCACCGGTTGCTGTCGTCCGGGGCGGCGATCTTCCCCGACGGCAAGCCGCTGACCTGGGTGTCGAAGGTCCTCCCCGGCAAGAACCTGTCGCAGGTGCGCGGACCGTCGCTCTTCCCCGAGATGATGGACACCGGCCGCGAGACCGGCCTGCGCCACTACCTGCTCGGAAACACCGACGAGGTGCTCGCCAAACTCATCACGGAGCTCGAGCGCCGGTACCCCGGCGTGCAGATCGTCGGAAGCCACAAGTCGTACTTCCGTCCGCTCACGCCGCAGGAGCTCGCCGCCCAGGACGCCGACATCCTGGCGACGAAGCCGGACATCGTGTGGGTGGGTCTCGGAACGCCGTTGCAGAACGCCGAGATGCGGAGGATCGCCCGCGACCTCGGCAAGGTGTCGATCGGGGTCGGTATCGCATTCGACTTCATCGCGGGCACCAAGCCCGTTGCACCGCATTTCATGAGCAGACTCGGCATCGAGTGGCTCTTCCGTCTCGCGTCTGAGCCGCGCAGGCTGTGGAAGCGATACCTGATCGGGAACGCCGTCTTCTGCTGGGCGGCACTCGGTTCGCGCCGGTATCGCCGTGTCCAGCCGAACGGGTGACCTGGCTGTGAATGAGAAGACGAGGGCGGCGCACCGGATCGCCGTCATCAGCCAGACCCCTCCGCCCGTGCACGGCGCGACCCTGATGACCGAGCGGCTGCTCGTCTCGCTCGCCGAAACGGGATATCCCGTGAAGCTCGTCGATCGACGGTTCAGCCGTTCGGTCTCCGAGATCGGAGCACCGTCCGTTCGCAAGCTGTTCGCCGTCGCCGGGCTCGCAGCGAGGGTGTTGCGCGCCGTGCTGTGCTGGCGGCCGACCGCGACGATCTTCTTCGCGACCACCCGGCCGGGCTCGTTCGCCGTCGACTGGATGCTCTCCGAACTGTTGCGGCTGTCCCGCGGTCGCGTGATCCTCTACCTGCACTCGGTCGGCTTCAGGGACCTCGCGGCTCGGGGCCGGCCGTGGCGCTGGATGGTGCGACGCCTGTTCTCCGCGCCGCGCATCCGGGTGGTGTGCTTGGGAGCGTCACTGACCGCCGACGTGCCTGCGCGCATCCAGCGCGAGCGCATCGTGCTCATCCCGAACACTCCCGCCGATCTGCCGGCCGGCCTCGCCGACCTCGGCGCCCATCCGGACACCAGCCGGCCCGGCGAGCCCAGCGTGCTGTATCTGTCCAACTTCATCGAAGGCAAGGGCGCGGACGTGTTCGCCCGCGTCGTCGGGATGCTGCGCAACGAGCATCCGTCCGCCCGATTCCTCATGGCGGGAAACGCGGGCGACCCCGGCATGGCGGCGCGCGTGACGGACGAGCTCACAGCCGCGGGGGCGCAGGACAGGGTCGAGCTTCTCGGCTCGGTCTCCGGTGCGCACAAGTGGAGCACGATCGGGTCTGCCACCTGCCTCGCGTTCACCTCACAGCTGTGGGAGGCGCAACCGCTCACGATCATCGAGGCCCTCGCCTGCGGTGTGCCGGTCGTCGCCTTCCGTGCGGGAGGGATGCCCGACCTGATCGTCGACGGCGAGAACGGGTTCCTGGTGGAGCAGGGCGATGTCGGAGCCTTCGCCGAGCGGGTGAGCGCGCTCTGTGCCGACCAGGCTCTGCGTGCGCGGATGTCCGCCGCTGCACGCGCATCGTTCTGTGAGCGGTACTCCGCGGAGGCGTTCGCACGGGCGTGGGATGCGCAGCTCGCCGGAGGGGCGCTCTGAGCACCGAGCGGGCGGACTGGTCGCCGGCGCTCGCGGACCGCCGGCTGTTCCGGCGCGGCCAGGGGAGCGCACGACGGCTCACGAGGACGCTTCCGATCATCGTCGGCGTCGCAGCAGGATTCATGCTCGTCGTCGACAGATTCAGCATGATCCGGTTCGGCACGTTCAGCATGGGAGCAGCCGTCACCATTCTCGTGGCGGGCTCGTTGCTCGCGCTGTCGCCGCTCGTCCTGGGCGCGGGAATGCCGAGGGTCATTCCGATGCCCATGACGATCTTCTTCGCATACAGCGTGATGCGCCTGGCACTGCAACCGTCGATCGACGGCGTGCAGAATGTGGCCATCCTGCTCATTGTCGGGCTCGGGGTGTCGTTCTCCGCGCGCGGGTGGACGCACGAGCGTGCCGGTCTGAGCGTGAGCGTGCTGGCGGGGTGCGGCATCGTCATCAGCGGGCTCGCGCTCGTCCAGGCGGCGACAGGCGCTGTCATCTACGGCACGCGCTCGTTCGCACTCTCCGCCCTCGTCGCGCTCGCCGCCGCCATCGCGGTGCCGTCCGGGCGACTCCTGGCACGCGTCGCTCCGATCGTCATCGTCGCGGCGATCGTGGCAAGCCTGTCGCGTACCGCGTCCATCATCGCCGTGCTGCTCCTCGCCGGGCTCGTGGTGCGCTTGCCCAGGGGGCGTCGCACCGTGTTGGCGCTCGGCGGTCTGGCGCTCGCCGCCGGCGGTGCGTGGACGCTCATCACCACCTTCCCTCCGCTGCGTGACCGATTCCTCGGCGGTGACCAGGCCGCCGAGTTCGGCGGCCTGGCGATCAATACCTCCGGTCGTTCCGCGCTCTGGGAAGCGCTGATGGACAGCGCGATGACCACGCCTGTCTTCGGACAGGGGCCGGGAAGCGCAGCCGGCCTGGTCGAGGCGCGGTTCTACCCCATCCTGCTGCCGCACAACGAGTACATCCGGCTGTTCCACGATCTCGGGATCGTGGGCCTTGCGCTGTTCGCGTTCGGCTGCATCGCTCTCATCGGCCGGATCGCGGTCCGCGCGGCTCGAACGGATCACCCCATCCACTGGGCGGCATTGCTGGCCATGATCGCGGTGCTGACCGCTGCCGCGACGGACAACGTCTTCCTCTATCCGTTCGTGATGGTGCCCCTCGCCGTCCTCGTCGGGTTCTCTCTCGGCATGCCGGTGACGGAACGCATGAGCATCCGCAGAGACAAGTGAGGAATTTCACACCTTAAACCTTTATGGTTTGTTGTGAGATGTGGCGTACCGCCCATCGGCATTCGCACCAATCCCGAAGGAACTCACCATGAACGCGCCTCGTACCGCGCTCGTCACCGGCGGCGCCGGCTTCATCGGCGTCGCCATCGCCAGGCGTTTCGCCCAGACATTCGACCGCTGGGTGGTGCTGGACTCACTCCATCCCCAGGTTCACGCGAGCGGCGAACGCCCGGCGGAACTCGTGGACGCCGCGGAGCTCGTGGTCGGCGACGTCACGAGCGCCGCCGTCTGGGACGAACTGCTCGCCGGCGTCCTGCCGGAGGTCGTCATCCACCTCGCCGCAGAGACGGGCACGGCCCAGTCGCTCGACGAGGCGAGCAGGCACGCGGAGGCGAACGTCGTCGGCACCACCAGGATGCTCGACGCCTTCACCCGTCACGGGATCGTCCCGTCGCAGATCGTGCTGAGCAGCAGCAGGGCCGTCTACGGCGAGGGCCGGTGGAGCAGCGAGGAGACCGGCGCAGTGTCGTACCCCGGCCAGCGCACCCACGCCCAGCTCGACGCGGGGGAGTGGGACTTCGCCGGAGCAGCCGCCGTCCCGTCGTCGGCGGCCTCCACCGTGCCGCACCCCACCAGTGTCTACGGCGCGACGAAGCTGGCGCAGGAGAACGTCCTCGCCGCGTGGTGCGGTTCCCGCGATGCGGCGCTCACCGTGCTCCGCCTGCAGAACGTCTACGGGCCTGGTCAGTCGCTCATCAACTCGTACACGGGCATCGTGTCGCTGTTCTCCCAGCTGGCGCGCGAGGGCGCCAGCATCCCGGTTTACGAAGACGGCCTGATCACCCGCGACTTCGTCTTCATCGAGGATGTCGCATCCGCGTTCGAGGCTGCCGTCCTCGCCGGAGGCGGAGCCGACGGACGCACGCTCGACGTCGGCACCGGGCGCGGTGCCACGATTCTGCAGCTCGCGACCGAGATCGCCGCGTATCACGGAGCGCCTGCGCCGCACATCTGCGGAGCGTACCGCGACGGCGACGTCCGGTTCGCCGGATGCACGATCGACGAGACCCAGCGCGTACTCGGCTGGTCGCCCGAGCACTCGCTCACGCAGGGCATCGCAGCGCTGCAGAGCTGGATCGACGCGGAACTGGGGTCGCCGGCCCTGGGCAGGGCATGACAGCACCGCGCTTCAGCGTGATCACCGCTGCATACAACGCGGAGGCGACCATCGTCGCCTCCGTCTCGGCGAATCTCGGCCAGGAGTACGACGGCTGGTTCGAGCTGATCGTCGTCGACGACGGTTCCACCGACGGCACGGCCGAACGGCTGTCCAGCATCCGGGATGCGCGACTCACGGTCGTCACGCTCGGCACCAACCGGGGGAGGGCGGCCGCACGTAACGCGGCCGTCGCCCGCGCACGGGGCGACTACATCGTGCCGTGCGACGCCGACGACCGCTCTCGCCCGGGCAGGCTGTTCGCGCATGCGGCGTCCATCGCGGAGGCCCCGGATGCGGCAGCGCACTTCGGCAACATCTGGGCGCTCACACCCGCCGGCGACGCGCGGCACTGGCCGGTGATGCCGTCGACGGCCGACGCGGTCGATGAGGCGTTCGGCAGAGGGCGGATGGGCGTCGCGCACGGCGCGAGCGCGTTCCGCGCCGACTGGTTCCGGGCGGTCGGCGGATACGACGAGGCGATCCGGGTGGCGGAGGACTTCGACCTCTTCGCCCGCGGCTGGTCGGCAGGAGCGTTCCGGCCGCATCCCGAGTTCGTTCTCGACTGCGCCGTGCGCAGCCGTTTCCCCCGCTGGGGCTACTGGTGGGACAACGAGCGCCACCGTCGCGCCATCGACGACCGCTCGCGGCGACTGCACGCCGCCCCGTCCGGCGTCGATCCACACGGCGTCGATCCACACGGCGTCGATCCACGCGGCATCGATCCGCTCGACGTGTACCTCGCTCGCACGTCGACCCCCGCGCGCAAAGCGCTCGAACTGGGCCGGTACAGCGCCCATCTCGCCAACGATCTGGTCCGCGGCTGAGCCGCGACCGCACAACTCGGAAGGAACACCTCATGGGCAGACGCTCGGCTTCACCGCGGCCGCGGCCGCGGAGGCGAAGGCGCAGGCTTTCGCGCGGCGCCAAGATCGCACTCTGGATGGGCGGCGGCTTCGTCGGCCTGCTCGGCGCGCTCGCCGTCGCGGTCCTCATCTTCGCGCTGAGCCTGTCCAGCGCGATCAGCTCCAACATCACCACGCTGTCGTCCTCCGAGGCGTTCCCGAAGGAGGAGACGCGGCCGGCGCCGTCGGAGAACGGCAGCCGCACCATCCTGCTGCTCGGCTCGGACGCGCGGGGGGCGGTGTCGGCCGTGGCCGACCAGGATCCGGACAACCAGCGCTCCGACGTGATGATGGTCGTGCGCATCGACGCCGACCGGAAGAACGTCGAAGTGATGTCGGTGCTGAGGGACAGCTGGATCGAGATCCCCGGTCATGGCAGGGCGAAGGCCAACGCCGCGTATTCGTGGGGCGGTGCTCCGCTCGCCGTCGCGACCGTCGAGAACCTGCTGGGCGTGCGGATCGACCACGTGGCCCTGATCGGCTTCGACGGGTTCGCCGACATGACGAATGCGCTCGGCGGCATCACCGTCAACAACGCCGTGCCGTTCACCAGGGACGGCTTCGACTATGTGGCGGGAGCCAACAGGCTGAACGGAGCACAGGCGCTCGGTTTCGTGCGCGAGCGATACTCGTTCACCGACGGGGACTACCAGCGGGCGCGCAACCAGCAGGAGTTCCTCCGTGCCATCGCCACCCAGGCGATCAGCGCGAACACGCTCTCCAACCCGGAGCGGATCTTCTCGTTCACGACGGCGGTGACCAAGCACCTCGCGGTGGACGAGTCGTTCACCACGCAGGCCATGTTCGAGCTCGGCGTGAGCCTCCGCGACGTGCGCCCGGCGAACATCCACTTCTTCACCCTGCCGACGGTGGGCACGGGGATGGAGGGCGACCAGTCTGTCGTCTACCTGGACGAGGGTGCGCTGCCGGCCATCCGGGATGCGCTCCGCACCGACACCCTCGACGAGTACGTCGCAGGGCACTGACGGCGCCGCGCCGCCTGACCGGCCGGCGCCGTCAGGCGTCGACGTACGCGCCCGTCACGCGACGGGCGCGTACGTCTCGATCGAGATGATCCCGGACGCCGGATTGCTCGCGGACAGGTGCACGATCGAGAACCCGCCGGTGTCGAGGTCTGCGGCGTCGTTGAGGTAGGCACCCGGCATGGTGCCGGTGGCGAGGGCGATCTCGCGCATGATCTCGGGCAGCACGGGTCCGTGGCTGCAGAGCACGGCGGTCTTCCTGGAGCGCACGCGCTTGCCGATGACGCCGCGCACCTCGCCGCGGCCCTCCTCGTACGCATCCTGGCTGATCCCCGGCTCGTGCCGCGGCTTCACCCCGGTCGCCGCCGCCAGCGGAGCGACCGTCCCGACGCAGCGCACGGCGTCGCTCGTGATGATGCGCTTGGGCCGCCAGGCCGTGATGGTCGGCACGTCGGAGCAGGCCTGCTTGACCCCGCGGTCGGTGAGCGGGCGGGAGGCATCCGGGCCGTCCCAGTCTCCGCGCGGCGCAGCCTTGCCGTGGCGGAGCGCGATGAGCGCGAACGTGGAGGTCACGCCCTGCCGCACCAGCTTCTCGAACGCGTCGAGGATCTCGACGTCGCGCTCGTAGGTGAGGTAGCCGCGCGCTTTCTTCAGTGTCACCCACTCGATCGCGGCGATCTCCGCGTTGGGGACGAACGTCGACTGGGCGATGGCCTTGTCGCCGACCTCGGCCGCCCAGAAGTGCACGATCTTCTCGCGCCCGCTCGAGATCGGGTACGTCGAGACGCCGAGGGGGACGCCGAGCGCGACCTGCAGCCCGGTCTCCTCGTGGATCTCGCGCACGGCGGTCTGCGGCAGCGTCTCGCCCGGGTCGACCTTGCCTTTGGGGATGGTGACATCGCCGTACTTCGTGCGGTGGACGACGAGCACCACGATCTTCTCGTCCACGACGCGCCAGCAGAGGGCGCCCGCGGCGTAGATGGCCGCGCTCACCGCCTCGAACCCGTGCGGGTGGAGCGCGGGCGATGGCTGATCTGCTGCATGAGCTTATTCTGCAGGTCGTCGAGCGGCTGGCCGTTGTCGTCGAGGTGGTGACGGGTCCAGGTGCCGTTCTCGTCGAGCGCCCACGCGGAGGTGCGCTCGTCGAAGGCGCGGTCGAAGAGCGCATCCAGTTCGGCGAGGTGGGCGGGCTCGGTGAGGCGCACGAGCGCTTCGACGCGGCGGTCGAGGTTGCGGTGCATCATGTCGGCGCTTCCGATGTAGACCTGCGGGTCTCCGTCGTTCACGAACGAGAAGATGCGCGAGTGCTCCAGGTAGCGACCGAGGATCGACCGCACCCGGATGTTCGACGACAGCCCCTTCTGACCGGGCCGGAGCCCGCAGATGCCGCGCACCCACAGGTCGACGGGCACGCCGGCCTCGCTCGCGCGGTAGAGCGCGTCGATGATGGCCTCGTCGACGATGGAGTTGAGCTTGATCCTGATGCCGGACGGCTTGCCGGCCGCGGCGTTCGCCGTCTCGATCTGGATGCGCTTCAGCAGCCCCTTGCGCAGGTGCAGCGGGGCGACGAGGAGTCGCTTGAACTTCTTCTCGATCGCGTAGCCGGACAGCTCGTTGAACAGGCGGGTGAGGTCTTTGCCTACCTGGTCGTCTGCGGTGAGCAGGCCGAGGTCTTCGTAGATGCGCGAGGTCTTGGGGTTGTAGTTGCCGGTTCCGATGTGGCTGTAGTGCTTGAGAACGCCCTTCTCCTCGCGGATGACGAGGGCGAGCTTGCAGTGCGTCTTGAGCCCGACGAGACCGTAGACGACGTGCACGCCGGCCTTCTCGAGCTTGCGTGCCCAGGAGATGTTGTTCTGCTCGTCGAAGCGCGCCTTAATCTCCACCAGGGCGAGCACCTGCTTGCCGGACTCCGCCGCGTCGATGAGCGCCTCGACGATCGGGCTGTCTCCCGACGTGCGGTACAGGGTCTGCTTGATGGCGAGTACGTGCGGGTCGGCCGCCGCCTGCTCGAGGAACGCCTGCACGCTCGTCGCGAACGACTCGTACGGGTGGTGCAGCAGGATGTCCTGGCGGCCGACGGCGGCGAACACATCCGGCTTGGCGTTCGGCTCGCTCGGCATGAGCTGGGCCGCGGTGGTGGGCACGTGGTTCGGGTAGTGCAGGTCTGGCCGGTCGATCTTCGCGAGCACGAACAGGCCACCGAGGTCGAGCGGCGACGGGAGGCGGTAGACCTCCTGCTCGGTCACGTCGAGTTCGCGCACCAGCAGGCCGAGGGTCACCGGATCCATGTCCTCGGTGACCTCGAGCCGGATCGGCGGTCCGAAGCGGCGGCGCAGCAGCTCGCGCTCCAGCGCCTGGATGAGGTTCTCCGTCTCGTCTTCGTCGACCTCGACGTCTTCGTTGCGCGTGACGCGGAAGACGTGGTGGTCGAGGATCTCCATGCCGGGGAACAGATCGCCCAGGTGGTTGGCGATCAGGTCTTCGAGCGCGATGAAGCGCATCTGGTCGACGGTCTCGCGCTGGTCGATGCGCACGAACCGGGGGAGCATCTGGGGCACCTTGAGGCGCGCGAACTGCTCCTTGCCCGTTCGCGAGTTGCGCACCCGGATCGAGAGGTTGAGCGACAGCCCGGAGATGTACGGGAAAGGGTGGGCGGGGTCGACGGCGAGCGGCATCAGCACGGGGAAGATCTGCTGCGAGAAGATCTCCCGCATCTGCGCTCTGTCCGCTTCGTCGAGCTCATCCCACTTCGCGACCGTGATGCCGGCCTCTTCGAGGGCGGGGAGCACCTGGTCGCGGTAGACGGCGGCGTGCCTGGACTGCAGTTCGTGCGCCTTCTCGGAGATGTCGGCGAGCACATCCACCGGGGCGCGGCCGACGTTGGTGGGGACGGCGAGGCCGGTCGCGATGCGGCGCTTGAGGCCGGCGACGCGCACCATGAAGAACTCGTCGAGGTTGGTCGCGAAGATGGCGAGGAAGTTCGCCCGTTCGAGCACAGGCAGCGTGGGGTCTTCCGCGAGTTCGAGCACGCGCTGGTTGAACGCGAGCCAGCTCAGCTCCCTGTCGAGATACCTGTCGTCCGGCAGATCGGGGTCTGGTTCGTAGACGAACGGCGCGAAGTCGTCGTCGAAGTCGCTGCCGAAGCTTCCGCTCAAGCCGTTGTCCAGAAGGATGTTGTCGCCGTCCATCACAACATCATTGCACCGTGCGCCCGGCCGTGGCACCGCGCCAGGTTAACTGTGGATAAATGGAGGCTGTGCAGGTCAGGAGCGGACGGACGACGGCAGCCGGTCGTTGTCCTCTTCGTAGACGTTGAAGCGGTAGCCGACGTTGCGCACCGTGCCGATCAGCGACTCGAGATCGCCGAGCTTGGCGCGCAGGCGCCGCACGTGCACATCCACGGTGCGGGTGCCGCCGAAGTAGTCGTAGCCCCACACCTCGCTGAGCAGCTGCTCGCGGGTGAACACCCGGGAGGGATGCGTCGCGAAGAACCGCAGCAGCTCGAACTCCTTGAACGTGAGGTCGAGCTGGCGGCCGTGCGCCTTGGCCGAATAGCTGGCCTCGTCGATGGTCACCCCGGATGCCTGGATCTTGGTCTGCGCGTGCTCCTGGGTCTGTCGCCCGATGGCCAGCCGGATGCGCGCATCCACTTCGGCGGGCCCCGCCGATTCGAGGACGACGTCGTTGACCCCCCAGTCGGCGCTGACCGCCGTGAGGCCGCCCTCGGTCAGCACCAGCAGCATCGGAACCGTGATGCCGGTGGTGGTGAGGATCTTGCACAGCGACTTGGCGCTCGCGAGGTCGCGGCGGGCGTCCACGAAGATGAGGTCGCAACTGGGCGCGTTGACGAGCGACGCCGGCTCAGCGGGGATCTGACGGGTTCGATGGCTGAGAAGGGCGAGGGAGGGGAGCACCTCCGCGTCTGGCGCAGAGGTGAGTATCAACAACTGCGCCACTCAAGCCTCCTGAACGTGCTGTGCCGCAATGCTACCGGAAATGCCAGCGAACCCTTTCCCTCGTCGATCGGTGCACAATGGTGGAGTGAGCGACAGCAGCATGGGACCGGCGGCAGCCTTCGACGGAGACGTCGTCCTGTCGAAGCGCGCCCGCTACGGGAGCATCGGTGCCGTCTGGGCGCTCGCGCTCGTCTCCTCGGTGCTGATCGCGATCATCTCGCCGCCGGACCGATACGCCTCCTGGCTGTCCCTCGCGCTCGCCGGATGCGTGCTGCTCGGGCTCGTCGCCCAGCTCGCGACCCAGCAGAAGGACGGCTTCGTGAACAGGCTCGCCGCCACGGTCACCGGCTCATTCGTGATCCTCGGCGTCGTCGGCGCCATCCTCGGCATCGTCGCCGCTGCGCAGTAGCCGCTGCGCACTAGCCGCGTCGCGACATACCAGCCGTGCACTGACTAGACTGGCTGCATGCTGGTTGCCCTCGAACTCTTCTTCGTCGGACTCCTCGGTCTGGCAACGCTCGCCATCGCCGGAGTCTCGGTGGTCGTCGTCTACAACCTCTTCCGGGGCCAGCGCTAAGCGCTTCACGACAGCCATGATCGAGATCCCGACCGATCTGCCCGCCGAACTGGTCCCTCTCTCCTGGTTGATCGGTGTGTGGGAGGGCACGGGCGTGCTCGACTACGCGGTCGGTGACGACCACACCCAGCTCGAGTTCGGCCAGCGCGTGAGCTTCAGCCACGACGGCCAGCCGTACCTCAACTACTCGTCCACCTCGTGGGTGCTCGACGAAGGCAACACCCCGCTCGCCGCGGAGACCGGGTACTGGCGCCTCAGCCGCACGCTCATCGAGGGCGACGCCGGCCCGGCGATGCTGCCCGGCCAGGGTGCTCGCCCATTCTCCACGGCGCAGTCCGTCGAGACGCTCCGCAACTCGCACGGCGGCTTCGACATCGACGTGGCGATCGTCCATCCGGACGGAGTGAGCGAGCTCTACCTCGGCCAGGTGAACGGCCCGCGCATCGACCTCGCGACGGATGCGGTGGTCCGCACCGCGGGCGCCAAGGACTACACGGCCGCCACCCGCCTCTACGGCCTCGTCGACAACCACCTGCTCTGGGCCTGGGACATCGCGGCCCTCGGCCAGGAACTGCGCACACACGCCTCCGCCCGCCTCGCGAAGGCGGAGTGATGGCGGCATCTCCCTTCCTGGCGCTGCCGGGCGCTGTCGACATCGCGGACGTCGGCGTCGCAGCGCACTACGGCAACCCGCTCTCCGAGCAGCGCGCGCTCGCCGATGGCCGCGCGATCGTCGACCTCTCCGACCGCGCCGTGCTCACGATCACCGGGCCGGACAGGCTCAGCTGGCTGAACTCGCTCACCAGTCAGAGCCTCCTCGGCCTCGCCCCCGGCGAGTCCACGGAGACGCTGCTGCTCGACGTCACCGGACGACTGGAGCACGCCGTCCGCATCGTCGACGACGGAGAAACGCTCTGGATGCTCGTGGACAGTGCGGAGGCGGAGGGACTTCTGGCCTGGCTGACCTCGATGCGCTTCATGCTCCGCGTCGAGCTGGCCGACCGCACGGCCGACCTCGCGACCATCGGCACCATCGGCGACCCGGCGCTCCCCATTGCGGCCCCCAACGGCGTTCCACTCATCTGGCATGACCCGTGGCGGGCGGTGACTCCCGGTGGTCACCAGTACGCGCGGGGCGAGCATCCCGGAGCGTCGTGGACGTGGAGCGAACGATTGGTGCCCCGGGATGCGCTCGGCTCCATCGCAGCGCGCGTCACCGCCGGCGAGTTCCCGGTCGCAGGCACGCTCGCAGCCGACGCGCTCCGGATCGCCGCCTGGCGCCCGCGCTTCGCCACCGAGGTGGACGAGAAGACCATCCCGCACGAACTCGACTGGCTCCGCACCGCCGTGCACCTCACCAAGGGCTGCTACCGCGGCCAGGAGACGGTGGCGAAGGTGCACAACCTCGGGCACCCACCCCGGCGACTGGTGATGCTGCACCTCGACGGGTCGGAGGGCGTGCATCCCGAGCGTGGTGCGGTCGTGACGAACGACGGCAAAGAGGTCGGGACCATCACGTCGTCCGCTCTGCACTACGAGCTCGGGCCGATCGCGCTCGCCGTGGTGAAGCGGTCGACGCCCGCCGATGCGACCCTCGTGGTGGATGCGGACGGCACGGCGGTCGCGGCAGCTCAGGAGATCGTCGTTCCTCCGGAGGCGGGCGCAGAAGCACACGTCCCTCGGCTGCCGAGACTCGGGGCCGTCACCCGCCAGCCCCGCGCGTAGCCGGGGCACTCACCACGCGAACCCCTGCGGGGCGACCGCATCCCAGTCGACGGTGAGCTCCCCGAGCCGCCACCGCGTGCGCCCGCCGCGTACCGGCCAGCCTGCGTCGCGCATCCCCTGCGCCACGGCGATCCAGCGCTGCCTGGGCCCGTAGGCGGCGAGCGGGGCGTGGATGCGCCACAGCCGATCCAGGTCGAGCATCAGCCGGTGCACGGGCTCGCCGGGCACGTTGCGGTGGATGAGGATCTTCGGCAGTCGCTCGGCGACGATTGATGGGGCGTCGAGCCCGTCGAGCCCGTCGAGCCGCAGCGAGATGCTGAGATGCTGCGGGCCGACTGCGGTGACGTCGACCCAGGACGAGATGCGGCCGATCTCGTCGCAGGTGCCGTCGATCAGCGCTCCGCCGCGCTGCAGCCGGGAGACCAGGCGCCGCCAGGCCGGCACCACCTCCGACTCGTCGTACTGCCGGAGCACGTTGGAGGCGCGGATCACCGCGGCCAGACGGCCGTCCGGCAGCGGCACCTCGAAGCCGCCGAGCGCGAAGCCGATCCGCGCATCCGGTGCGAAGCCGGTCGCCCCGGAGCGGACGACGGCCAGCTGCTCCCGTGCGGTCGCGACGCGGCCGGGCTCGATCTCGAGACCGAGCACCTCCACCTCCGGTCGGACCTTGGCCAGCCGCTGGTGCAGTTCGAGCGCCGTGACGCCGCTGGCGCCGTAGCCCAGGTCGACGACGAGCGGGTCCGCGGTGCTGCGCAGGACGGGGAGCGTCGCGATCCAGCGGTCGACGCGACGCAACCTGTTCGTGTTGGTCGTGCCACGGGTGACCGTGCCGATCGCGCCGGATGCCATGCGTCCAGTCTGCCAAACCCGAGGCGATAGATTAGGAGGCATGTCCGCGCCTCACACTTTGATCCTCCTCCGCCACGGCAACAGCGAGTGGAACCAGAAGAACCTGTTCACCGGCTGGGTGGACGTCCGCCTCAGCGAGCAGGGCGTCGCAGAAGCCAAGCGTGCCGGAGAGCTGCTCTCCGAATCCGGGCTGCACCCCGACGTGCTCTACACCTCCGTGCTCACCCGCGCGATCCAGACCGCGAACCTCGCCCTCGAGGTCGCAGACAGGCTCTGGATCGACGTCAAGCGGTCGTGGCGCCTCAACGAGCGCCACTACGGCGCGCTGCAGGGCCTCGACAAGGCGGAGACGCTGGAGAAGTACGGCCCTGAGCAGTTCCAGCTGTGGCGCCGCTCCTTCGACGTCCCGCCGCCGCCGCTCGACGACGACAGCGAGTGGTCGCAGGCGCACGACCCGCGCTACGCCGGACTCGGAGACGACCTGCCGCGCACCGAGTGCCTGAAGGACGTCATCGCAAGGATGCTCCCGTACTGGGAGTCCGACATCACGAAAGACCTCGCCGCGGGAAAGACGGTCCTGGTCACGGCGCACGGCAACTCGCTGCGCGCACTGGTCAAGCACCTCGACGGCATCTCGGACGACGACATCGCCGAGTTGAACATCCCGACCGGCATCCCGCTGGTCTACCAGCTCGACGAGGACTTCCGTCCGATCGCCCCCGCCGCATACCTCGACCCGGAGGCCGCCGCCGCAGGCGCTGCCGCCGTGGCCGCCCAGGGCAAGAAGTAGAAACAATCGAGTCCGGACTTATTCACGCTTCGCTCGGCGCGTCGCGTGAATAAGTCCGGACTCGATCTTTTGGTGGGTGAGCCGCGGGGCTAGGAGGCGAGCTCGGGGGCCCAGTCGCCGGTGGCCAGGTACTGGACCTTCTTGGCGATGGACACCGCGTGGTCTGCGAAGCGCTCGTGGTAGCGGGATGCGAGGGTCGCGTCGACGGTGTCGACGGCCTGACCCTTCCAGGTCTCGCCGAGCACCTTGTCGAAGACGCTGACGTGCAGCTCGTCGATCTGGTCGTCCTCGTTGCGGATCTCGTCGGCCAGATCGAGGTCCTGCGTGCGGAGCAGCTGCGCGAGCTTCTGCGCGATCAGCACGTCGAGACGGCCCATCTCCGCGAAGGTCGAACGCAGGCTCTTCGGGACGACCTTGTCCGGGAAGCGGTAGCGCGCCAGCTGCGCGATGTGCTCGGACATGTCGCCCATCCGCTCCAGCGACGCGCTGATGCGTAGCGCGCTGACCACGATGCGCAGGTCGCGGGCGACCGGCTGCTGGCGGGCGAGGATCTGGATGGACAGCTCGTCGAGGAGCACGGTGAGCTCGTCGATCTTGTTGTCGTTGGCGATGACGTCCTCGGCGAGGCTGACATCGGAGTTGTTGAACGCCTGCGTCGCATTCTGGATGGAGAGGACGACGAGTTCCGCGATCTCGACGAGACGGTCCTGAACTTCGGCCAGCTCCTGCTGGAATACTTCGCGCATGGGGTGTGGTCCTTCCTGGCGTGCGCACGCACGCGGGATGCGGGGTCTTCTGACCCCGTGAGCATGTTCCCTTCGCCAGGTTAACGGTTGGTGCCGTGCGCCTGAACACTGTCTAAAGTACCCGCGAAAACACGCGGCAGGCTGCGGGATGCGTGCATTCGGCTGTTTACGCATCCCATACGCTTGCCTCATGGACTCCGCCTGGTTGGTGCTGCTGTCTCTGGCACTCGGCCTCGTGGTCGGCGCCGGATTCGTGTGGATCCTGCACATCGCCGCGAGACGGGGCGATCACGCCGTGCAGGTGGTCAGCCCGAGCGTTCCCGACGGCGTCGATCAGGT
This sequence comes from Leifsonia araucanica, assembly GCF_051161895.1. NCBI lineage: Bacteria > Bacillati > Actinomycetota > Actinomycetes > Micrococcales > Microbacteriaceae > Leifsonia > Leifsonia araucanica. The sequence continues at coordinate 1,699,553 of NZ_JBMBTW010000002.1, read as the reverse complement.
ACTGGATGCGCTCGAATCGGCCGGTGTCGTGCTCGACCCGTCGAACAACGTCATCAAAGCGTCGCCCGGCGCCCACGCGATCGGTCTCGTCTGGAACGGCGCCCTCGTGCATCCGCACCTCGTCGACCTGGTGGACAGCGTCCGGCGCACCGGAGAACCGGTGACGGAGGAGTGCGAGCTCGCCCGCGGCCCGTTCGGCGATGCGAACATCCATTTGAGCGTTCGGGTCGCCAGGCTCGGCAGCCGCTACGTGCTGCTGCTCGCGGAGGACAGGACCGAGTCGTACCGGCTGGAGATCGTGCGGCGCGACTTCGTCGCCAACATCAGCCACGAGCTGAAGACGCCGATCGGGGCGGTCAGCCTGCTGGCCGAAGCGCTCGACGGTGCGTCGGACGACCCGGACCAGGTGCGCCGGTTCGCGCACAGGCTCACGCAGGAGGCGCACAGGCTCGCCCGCATCACGCAGGACATCATCGAGCTGAGCAGGCTGCAGGCGACGGATGCCATCGGCAGCGCCGAGCGTCTGCGGGCGAACGCCGTCGTCACGGCGGCCCTCGACCAGAACAGGGTCGCCGCGGAGACCAGGGGCATCGAGCTCGCGGTCCGCGGAGACAAGGCGGCGGAGATCCTCGGCAACGAGGCCCTGCTCGTCACGGCCGTGCACAACCTCATCTCCAACGCGATCCAGTACTCGCCGGACGACTCGCGCATCGGCGTCGGCGTCCGCGTGGTCGACGGCGTGGTCGAGATCGCGGTGACCGACCAGGGCGAGGGCATCCCGGAAGACGACCTCGACCGCGTCTTCGAACGATTCTTCCGCGTCGACCAGGCCCGCTCCCGCAACACGGGAGGCACGGGGCTGGGGCTCGCCATCGTCAAGCACGCCGTGCAGAACCACGGCGGCGAGGTGCGCGTCTGGTCGCAGCCCGGTCGCGGCTCGACCTTCACCATCCGGCTGCCAGAAGCATCCACTGTTCGTCCCCCGATAGGAGAACCAACGTGACATCCATCCTGCTCGTCGAGGATGAGGCCGCTCTGAGCGAGCCGCTCGCCTACCTGTTGAAGCGCGAAGGCTACGACGTGACGGTCGCGGAGGACGGGCCGACGGCGCTCGCCGAGTTCGACAAGGACGGCGCAGACCTCATCCTGCTCGACCTCATGCTGCCCGGCATCCCCGGCACGGAGGTGTGCAGGGAGATCCGCACCCGGTCGAGTGTGCCGATCATCATGCTGACCGCCAAGGACTCCGAGGTCGACATCGTGGTGGGCCTGGAGCTCGGCGCCGACGACTACGTGACCAAGCCGTACTCGTCCCGCGAACTGCTCGCCCGCATCCGGGCCGTGCTGCGGCGCCGGGTGGAGGCGGAGGAGGCGATCGACGACGCGATCCTCGAAGCCGGTTCGGTGCGGATGGATGTGGACAGGCACACGGTGCAGGTCAACGGCACCGAGATCTCCATGCCGCTGAAGGAATTCGAGCTGCTGGAGCTGCTGCTGCGCAACGCGGGGAGGGTGCTGACGCGCGGCCAGCTGATCGACCGGGTGTGGGGGAGCGACTACTTCGGCGACACCAAGACCCTGGATGTGCACATCAAGCGCATCCGGTCGCGGATCGAGGAGAGCCCGTCGGAGCCGGCGATGCTGGTCACCGTGCGCGGGCTCGGCTACCGCTTCAACGCGTAGAGGACTTCACGCGCCGACAACGCGAACGGCTCCGAACTTCACGAAGAAGTTCGGAGCCGTTTCGTTTGTGCGTGCGACCCGCTACTTGGTGGCCGGCAAGATGGTGGGCGGCACGAGGTCGCGATATTCGGGCAGGGCGCCGTCGAGGACGGGGACCTGCAGCTTCAGGCCGGTCTCGTCTCCGTACTGGAAGAAGACCGAGTAGAGGGCGCCCGGCTTGCCGTCGAAGTTGGCGAAGAAGACGTTGTTGCTGGAGCTGGACTGCGGGTCGCTGCCGAGCTGCTTGACCTGGCCGGGCTTGACCGTGACCTCTGCCGTGGATGCGCTCTGGTCTCCGCCCTGGATGGAGACCTCGATGCTCTTCGAGTCGTTGTTGACGAGCGTCACGACGAGGTTGCCGACGGTGCCGTCTTTCGCATCCGTGATGATGATGGCGTTGCGCACGTCGATCTGGCCGACGTTGCCGCTCACCCCGTCGCTCGCGTCGTAGTGCTTCGTGGTGGCCTGCGGGGCGATGAAGCCGCAACCGGCCGTTCCGAACGCGACCGCCAGAGCAAGGGCGATGGACGCTGCGACACGAGCTTTCACTGAATGACCCTCCAGATCGTTCCGCTCGGCCTGCGAATGCGCCGTGTGAGAAAGCGGAATGCTGTTTGAGTTTAGCGCATGCCCACGGGCGCTCGGGCGCGCGAAGGCGAACCTTAGCATGTGCCTCATGTGGTATCCTAGTAGTTGCTGAAGGGACATCAATCTATGCTTTTCGAGGTTGGCGAAACCGTCGTTTACCCCCACCACGGTGCTGCGACTATCACCGAAGTCAAGAAGAGAATCATCAAGGGTGAAGAGAAGCTGTACCTCAAGCTCAACGTGACCCAGGGCGACCTCACCATCGAGGTTCCCGCTGAGAACGTCGACCTCGTCGGCGTCAGGGACGTTATCGGCAAAGAGGGTCTCGACCGCGTCTTCGAGGTTCTGCGCGCTCCGTTCACCGAGGAGCCCACCAACTGGTCCCGCCGCTACAAGGCGAACCTTGAGAAGCTCGCCTCCGGCGACGTCATCAAGGTCTCCGAGGTCGTCCGCGACCTGTGGCGCCGCGACCAGGACCGCGGCCTGTCCGCCGGTGAGAAGCGGATGCTCGCGAAGGCTCGTCAGATCCTGATCTCCGAGCTCGCGCTCGCCGAGAAGACCGACGACGAGAAGGCATCGAGCCTGCTCGACGAGGTCCTGGCCTCCTGAGTGTCGCCGCGCCTCGCGGTGGTGATCGTCGCCGCCGGTAGTGGCACGCGTCTGGGCGCAGAGCTCCCGAAAGCCTTCGTGGCTCTCGGGGGCTCTACTCTTCTCGAGCGTTCGGTGCATGCCGTCGCGGGAATGAGCGAAGAGGCGCAGGTTGTGGTCGTCGCTCCCGCTGAGCTCGTCGGGGACGCGACGGAGCTCGCATCCCGGGCTTTCGGCGCGCCCGTCTCCGTCGTGGCTGGCGGGGTGACCAGGCAGCAGTCCGTCGCGGCCGGCATCGCCGTGCTCGCTGGCTCCGTCGAGGTGGTGCTGGTGCATGACGCCGCTCGGGCGCTCACGCCGTCGTCGCTGTTCGACGACGTCGTCTCGGCTGTGGATGCGCGGGGTCACGGCGTCGTGCCCGGCCTGCCGGTCAGCGACACGATCAAACGCGTCGGCGACGACGGGGAGATCCACGAGACCGTCGACCGGTCCGTGCTGTCCGCCGTACAGACGCCGCAGGGCTTCCCGCTGGCCGACCTCGCCGCCGCGTACGCAGCGGCAGCCTCGGAGGAGACGGACGACGCCGGGCTGGTCGCCGCATCCGGTCGGGCGGTCTCGGTCATCCCGGGCGACGCGCGCGCGTTCAAGATCACCACGCCGTGGGACCTGCGCAGGGCGGAGGAACTGATCGCCGGGTCTGGCGCTGCCGCTGTCGCTGCGCCGCGCGTCGGGTTCGGAACGGACACGCACGCGTTCGACCCGTCGGCGGAGCTCTGGCTTGCCGGGCTGCACTGGCCGGGGGAGGCGGGGCTCGCCGGGCACAGCGACGGGGACGCCGTCGCGCACGCGATCACGGATGCGCTGCTCGCCGCCGCGGGCCTGGGCGACATCGGCGGGGTGTTCGGCACGAGCGATCCGCGGTTCGTCGGTGCTCACGGATCCGTTTTCCTGACAGAGACCCGACGTTTGGTCGAGCAGGCGGGATTCCGGATCGGGAACGTGTCCGTGCAGCTGGTCGGCAACCGGCCGAAGTTCGCGCCGCGACGTGCGGAGGCCGAGGCGCTGCTCGGCGGCATCCTCGGCGCCCCGGTGTCGGTGTCCGCGACCACGACGGACGGCCTCGGGTTCACCGGCCGCGGCGAGGGCATCGCCGCGTTCGCCACCGCCCTGGTTGTCCACAGCCGACAGGTCTGACGAGTTACTGACATGTTCGAACGCTCGCGCGGCACCCGCGCGGCCCGGCCCGTAGGCTGTATGCCGTGACTGTGAGACTCTACGACACGAAGGCCGGTGCCCTTCGCGACTTCATCCCGCTCCGCGACGGCGAGGTGGGCATCTACGTGTGCGGTCCGACCGTGCAGTCGTCTCCGCACATCGGCCACCTGCGCTCCGCGCTGGTCTACGACCAGCTGCGGCGCTGGCTGAGCTATCGCGGATACCGGGTCACCCTGGTGCGCAACGTCACAGACATCGACGACAAGATCCTGGTCAACGCCGAGGCGGCCCGGGAGTCCGGCAGTGCGGAGGAGTGGTGGGCGCTCGCGTACCGCTTCGAGCTCGAATTCACCGCGGGGTATACGGCGCTCGGCGTGCAGGCGCCCACCTACGAGCCGCGGGCCACGGCGAGCATCCCGCAGATGCAGGAGATCATCGCCCGGCTGATCGAGCGCGGGCACGCGTATGCCGCGGCGGACGGCTCCGGCGACGTGTACTTCGACGTGAAGAGCTGGCCGTCGTACGGCGAGCTGACCAGGCAGAGCATCGACAACATGGAGGCCGCGGCCGACGCCGACCCCCGTGACAAGCGAGACCCGCGCGACTTCGCGCTCTGGAAGGGGCGCAAGGCCGACGAGCCGGCGTCCGCATCCTTCCCATCTCCGTGGGGAGACGGGCGGCCGGGATGGCACATCGAGTGCTCCGCCATGTCGCGGCGCTACCTCGGGCCGCAGTTCGACATCCACGGCGGCGGTCTCGACCTGCGCTTCCCGCACCACGAGAACGAGATCGCCCAGTCGACGGCGGCGGGGGATGCGTTCGCCAACTACTGGGTGCACAACGGCCTGGTCAACGTCAACGGACAGAAGATGAGCAAGTCGCTCGGCAACTCGGTCTACGCCGCCGACCTGCTGGGCGCCGCGCGTCCTCTGGTGGTGCGGTACTACCTCGGGTCTGCGCACTACCGGTCGACCATCGACTTCCACGACGGGTCGTTGGAGGAGGCGGAGGCGGCGCTCGAGCGCATCTCCGGGTTCTTCGAGCGCGTCGACCGCCGACTGGCCGGAACGCGCTTCGCCGGAAGCGGCGTCGAGAGCGTTCCAGGCGCCTTCGCCGAGGCGATGGACGACGACCTCGCCGTCCCCCAGGCCATCGCGGTGCTGCACGACACCGTGCGTTCAGGAAACGCGGCGCTGGATGCGGAAGACTTGGAAGCCGCCGCCGCCGCACGCGGGCACGCGCTCGCGATGGCGGAGGTGCTGGGCATCAACCCGTTGTCCCCGCACTGGAACACCGCAGGATCGTCGGCGGCGGACGCCGCCCTCGGCCAGCTGGTCGAGCGGCTGCTCGCCGACAGGCAGGCGGCACGGCAGGCGAAAGACTTTGCGGCAGCAGACCGCATCCGCGACGAACTGACGAGCGCGGGAATCACCATCGAAGACACCCAGACGGGGTCGCATTGGAGCATCGAATCATGAAGAACTCGGGTGGAAAGCCCCGCGCCGGGGCCGTGAGGAAGAGCCGCAAGGGTCCCCAGGTGGGCTCGGGCGGACAGGGCAGGCAGGCACTCGAAGGCAAGAAGCCGACGCCGAAGGCCGAGGACCGGCCGTACCACCCCGCCGGCAAGGCGAAGGCGGCGCGCGAGCGCTACGCCGCAGCGGGCGGGCGCGGCAAGCCGGGCGAAGGCCGTGGTCAGGGCTCCGGCCAGGGCCGCGGGAGGGGCGACACCGCGCCGCGCGGCGCATCCGGTGCTGCACGCCGCGCCAAGTCGGGCGACGAGAGCGAGATCGTCACCGGCCGCAACTCCGTGGTCGAGGCGCTGCGCGCGCACATCCCGGCCAGCACGCTCTACATCGCCGCGCGCGTCGAGATGGACGAGCGGGTGAAGGAGATCCTGTCGATCGCCACCGGTCGCGGTCTCCCGATCCTCGAGGTCATGCGTCCGGAGCTCGACCGCCTGGCCGGCCGCGACGCCGTGCACCAGGGCGTCGCGCTCAAGGTGCCACCGTACGAGTACGCGCACCCGGCCGACCTGCTCGACCTCACCATCCGCAAGGGGGAGACGCCGCTGTTCGTCGCCCTCGACGGCATCACCGACCCCCGCAACCTCGGCGCGATCATCCGCTCGACGGCCGCGTTCGGCGGGCAGGGCGTCATCGTCCCGCAGCGTCGCTCGGTCGGCATGACCGCCTCGGCGTGGAAGACCTCGGCGGGCGCCGCAGCGCGCACGCCCGTCGCGATGGCGGCCAACCTCACCCAGACGCTCAAGGCGTTCAAGGAGGCCGGCGTCTTCGTGCTCGGACTCGACGGCGGGGGCGACGTGTCGCTTCCCGGGCTGTCGTTCGCCGACCGGCCGGTCGTGATCGTGGTCGGCAGCGAGGGCAAGGGACTGTCGCGCCTGGTCACCGAGACCTGCGACGCGATCGTGTCCATCCCGATCACCGCCACCACCGAGTCGCTCAACGCGGGGATCGCCACGAGCGTCACGCTCTACGAGATCGCCAAGCTGCGCGCGGAGGCCGCCACGAAGTAGCCGCGGCACCGCCCGCTTGGTGAGATGCCAGTAACTGCGCCGGATTCCACGGAAATCGGCGCAGTTACTGGCATCTCGCGGTTGTAGGTGGGGTCAGACCTTGCTGCGCCAGTCGTCGGCGTCGTCGTCCTCGTCGCCCGTTCCCGTCTCCGACGCCAGGATCGGGATGCTGATGGTCTCGGTGGGCGGGGCGATCACGGTCGCCTCGTCGCGGCGGTGGCGGAGGATGTCGTTGATGTACGAGGTCAGGGCCTCGGCGAGCGGCACATCCCGGCCCTCGGCCTGCGACATGAACCAGCGGTGCTCCAGCAGCTGGTGGAAGACCTCGGCGGGCTCCAGCTTGCCCTTGAGGTCGGCGGGGATCGCGCGCACGACAGGCTCGAAGACGCGCATCAGCCACTCGTGCGCCATCGCCTCCTCGTCCAGGCCCTGCTTGCCGAGCGTCGCGGCGTAGGAGTCCAGGTCGTTGAGCAGTCGCCTGGCCTGGTTCTCTCCGGTGTCGAGGCCGGTGAGGCGCAGCAGCCTGCGCTGGTGGTGACCGGCATCCACCACCTTCGGCTGGATGCGCACCGTCGTGCCCTCGTCGGAGGTCTTGATCGCGAGCTCCTCGATGTCGAAGCCGAGATCGTTGAGGCGGTCGACCCGCTGGTTGATGCGCCAGCGCTCCGACGACTTGAACGACTCGCTGCCGGTCAGCTCCTTCCAGAGCGACCGGTATGCGGCCACGATGCCGTTGGAGACCTTGATCGGGTCGAGTTCCTCGTCCACGCGGCCGCCGGCTTCGAGGTCCATCAGCTCGCCCGCGATGTTGACCCTGGCGATCTCCAGGTCGTTCTCGCGCTGACCGTTCGAGAGGCCGCCGTCGTAGAGCTGGCCGGTCTCCGCATCCACGAGGTACGCGGCGAACGCGCCGGCGTCGCGACGGAACAGGGTGTTGGAGAGGGACACGTCGCCCCAGAAGAAGCCGACGATGTGCAGGCGCACGAGCAGCACGGCCAGCGCATCCACCAGCCGGGTGGCGGTGTCGGGCCGCAGGGTCTGTGAGAACAGCGCCCGGTATGGGAGCGAGAACTTGAGGTGGCGCGTGACCAGCACGGCCTTCAGCGGGTCGCCCTCGTCGTCCGTGCGGTTCTTGATGACCGCGACGGGATCGACGCACGGCACGTCCACCCGCTGCAGGGTGCGCAGCATCTCGTACTCGCGCGTGGCCATCTCCGCGGTCGTCTCCTTGATGGCGATGACGTAGCCGGACAGGTTCGCGAAGCGCACCAGGTGGCGGGAGATCCCCTTGGGCAGGACCGCGATGTGCTCGCTCGACCACTCGTCGAGCGGAAGGTTCCACGGGAGGTCGAGGAGTGCGGGATCGACCGTCGCCGCGGTGATGTTGAGGGAGCCAGCCATGATGAAAACCTATCGGATGCGGGTGGGAGCGCTGAGGGCGGGGGAGCGGATGGGGAAAACGACAGTGCCGCAGTCCGGGAAGGACTGCGGCACTGTCAGGATGCGTTGCGACCTCAGTCGACGACGGCACCGCCGAGGCGCTCGCCGCTCTCCGCGTGGAACGCGTGGACGTGGCCCGGCTTCGGGGTGATGTAGACGGTGTCGCCCGCGTTCGGGTGCATGCGTCCGTCGACACGACCGACGATGTCGGTGCGCTTGCCGTCGATCTCCGAGTGGCCGTAGAGGTAGCCGTCTGCGCCGAGCTCCTCGACCAGGTCGACCGTGACCTTGAGGCCGGTGTTCTCGGTGGTGGAGACGACGACGTCCTCCGGGCGCACACCGATGGTGACGGCCGAACCGGCGTTCGCGAGGACCTCGCGCTCGATCGGGACGACCGAGGTGCCGAACTTGACACCGCCGTCGGTGACGTCGGCCGAGAACAGGTTCATGGCCGGGCTGCCGATGAAGCCGGCGACGAACACGTTGTTCGGCTGCGCGTACAGGTCGCGCGGGGTGCCGACCTGCTGCAGGACGCCGTCCTTGAGGACGGCGATGCGGTCACCCATGGTCAGAGCCTCGGTCTGGTCGTGCGTGACGTAGACCGTGGTGACGCCGAGGCGGCGGGTGAGCGACGCGATCTGCGTACGGGTCTGGACGCGGAGCTTGGCGTCGAGGTTCGACAGCGGCTCGTCCATGAGGAACACCTGGGGGCTGCGGACGATCGCGCGGCCCATCGCGACGCGCTGACGCTGACCACCGGAGAGCGCCTTCGGCTTGCGGCCGAGGTAGGGCTCCAGGTCGAGCAGCTTGGCGGCCTCGAGGACGCGGGAGGCGCGCTCGTCCTTGTTGACGCCGGCGATCTTGAGCGCGAAGCCCATGTTCTCTGCGACGGTCATGTGCGGGTAGAGAGCGTAGTTCTGGAAGACCATCGCGATGTCGCGGTCCTTCGGCGGAACGTCGGTGACGTTGCGCTCGCCGATGAAGATGTTGCCATCGTTGACCTCTTCGAGGCCGGCGAGCATACGCAGCGAGGTGGACTTACCACAACCGGACGGACCGACCAGGACGAGGAACTCGCCATCGGCGATCTCGAGGTCGAGTGCATCCACTGCAGGGCGGTTGGAACCCGGGTACAGACGGGTTGCCTTGTCATAGGTGACTGACGCCATTGTTTTCTTACTCCTTCACCGGCAGGTACGTGCCGGACGATCCGTTGTGAATGGGTAGGTGGAACTGTCGTCCTGGGGCGACGGTGCCACGACCCCATAGTATGACATCGGCGACGGCGTCGTGACCACACGGGCACCCAGGGGTCCACGGCGCGTTCAGCCGGCGTCTGGACGATTCCCAGACTGCCGAATTACGATCGTCCGGTTGCGTGCCGAGCGCGCGATCCCGAACCACACTGCCCCGAAGCAGTGCCCCAGCGATTCCCCGAAAGTGACATTCATGACCGACGGCCCCGACGACAGCCGCCCTGCCAACGAACGGCGTGAGGCAGCCAGGGAGAAGGCCCGCCAGCTGCGCACGTCCCAGCAGCGGAAGGATCGAAGGAACAAGACGCTGCTGACCGGCGGCATCGTGATCGGAGTGCTCGCCGTCGTCACGGTCGTGGCACTGATCATCGTCAGCGCGATCCGCCCGACCGTCCCCGGCCCGAAGAACATGGCGAGCGACGGTGTCCTGATCGGCTCCGGCCTCACCGTCAAGCCGACGCCCGCCCTCGCGGCGGACGCCAAGCCCATCCCCTCGACGCCGGACCCCAGCGGCAGCGTCGTCGACATCCGGGTGTACGCGGACTACCTCTGCGCGCTGTGCGGCGACTTCCAGCGCACCAACCTCAAGCAGCTCGAACCGCTCGTGAAGGACGGCGCGGTGACGATGGAAGTGCATCCTGTCGCCATCTACACCAGCCACTCGGCGGGGACGAAATACTCGCTGCGTGCGGCCAACGCCGCGGCGTGCGTCGCGAACTACTCGCCGAACGCGTTCTGGAAGTTCAACGCCACGATGTTCACGAAGCAGCCCAAGGAGGGCGGCCCCGGCCTCACCGACGCGCAGATCAAGTCGCGTGTCAGCGACGCGGGAGCGACCAAGACGAGCGAGATCTCCTCCTGCATCGACGACGGCCGGTTCAAGACCTGGGTGACGACCGCGAGCGACAGGGCGCTGAGCGGCCCCATCCCGAACTCGTCGGTCAAAAAGATGACGAACGCTCTGCTGGTGCTGGTCAACGGCAAGCAGTACACCGGCTCCCTGACCAGCGCGGCCGACTTCAAGGCGTTCGTGCTGCAGGCGCAGGGCGACCAGTATTCGTCGACCGCGACACCGTCCCCGAGCCCCAGCGCAGGCTGACCGAACCGCAGGACCCCATCCCGTAGGATGGGTGCCGACGACGGGCGACCGTCGACTGCCGGCCTGGCGCAATTGGTAGCGCACCGCTCTTGTAAAGCGGGGGTTACGGGTTCGAGTCCCGTGGCCGGCTCTGTGATGCCATCCTTTGGCCGCGGCGACAACGCCGCTTGTTCGTCGCCCACCGAGACAGCCGGTGGCCTGTCGCCGGCGTTCGGGTGCGGGTATGCTCGCGGCCAACGAAAGGGTCATCGATGAGCCGCGACAACGACAAGAACGACGAACTGCGCGAGGAACACCAGGAGCAGGGGGAGCATCGACAGGAGCTGCGGGACGAGGTCTTCGACGAGTCCGGAGGCGACGAGGATGACTTCGGCTCGCAGGACGAGCGGCGCAAGGAAGGGCGCGGACGACTGTAGGTCTGCGGCGCGCAGCCCGAGATCATGTGGAACTCGATCTTCTCGCTCGAACCGTCCGTGTGGGAGAAGCTCCTCCGCACCGTGCTGCTGTACGCGTTCCTGATCCTCGCCCTCCGGCTGAGCGGCAAGCGCTTGATGGCGCAGCTGACCACGTTCGATTTCATCGTTCTCCTGCTGGTCTCGAACGCGGTCCAGAACGGGCTGATCGGGAGCGACAACAGCGTCACAGGGGCCGTCATCGGTGCTGCGGCGCTGTTCATCCTCAACGGCGTGATCGCCTACCTCTTCGTCCGCAGCAGACGAGCGCAGGAGATCGTCTCGGGGAAAGGGGCGCTCCTGGTGAAAGACGGAGTGATCGACGAGAAGGCGCTTCGCAAGCAGCGCTTCACCGAGTCCGACCTCATGGTCGCGTTGCAGGACTCCGGGGTGACAGCGGTCTCGGACGTGAAGACCGCGCAGCTCGAACCGAACGGCCAGCTGCTCGTTGCACGACGCGACGACGACGCACCGTCGACGACGGAGGTCATGGCCGCGGTGAGACGGCTTGAGGACAAAGTGGACGAACTGCTGAGAAAGACGCGGTGACCACATGGACGTTTTCCTGACAGGAGCGACCGGATTCCTCGGACGGGCGGTCCTCGACCGGTTCGTCTCCGACGGGTACAGCGTCACCGCCCTGGTGAGCAGCGCCGATGACGCGTCCTCGGTGCGGGCGGCGGGAGGCACCCCGTTCCTCGGTGACGAAGAGGAGACCCGGACGCTGTCGGACGCGATCCTCGGGAGCGACGGCGTCATCCACCTGGCGACCTCGGCGCGGGAGGACCCCGACTTCATCGACGCGGTGCTGCCTGCACTGGAGTCGAGCGACAAGCCCTTCATCTACACCGGAAACCTCTGGACGTACGGGTCGAACAACGACATCACCGAGACCTCCGCTCAGCACCCGCCCGGCGCGGTCACCTGGCTCGTCGACGCCCAGAAGCGACTGCTGGCGGAGGAAGGGGTGAGGATCTCGATCGTCGCGCCGGCGGTCGTGTACGGCCACGGGCAGGGCATCCCGCGGACGATCACCGACGCGGTCGACACGTCGGGCGCCCAGCCGTTCCTGCCGCTGATCGGAGACGGCACCCAACACTGGGCGACCGTCCACGTCGAAGACCTGGCCGACCTGTACCTGCGCGTCTTCGAGAAGGAGGGGCACACCAACGAGGTCTACATCGCGGCGACCGAGGCGGCTCCGACCGTCGCGGAGCTGGCCGAGGCAGCGGCACACGCGCACGGCATCTCAGGCGGGGTGCGTGCCGAATCCGTGGAGGAGACCTCCGAACGCCTCGGGGCGGGGATGGCGCACGTCCTCCTGCTCGACCAGCACGCGCACGCCGACAAGGCCCGGGAAGAACTGGGGTGGGAGCCGACGCGTGCCTCCCTGGCCGACGAGCTTCGCGCCGGCTACACCTCCATCGCCGACGACCCGCTGTGGAGCTAGGGCCGGACCGAGCGCCGGCGACTCACGCGGTGACGCTGCGTCACCACACCGACGCGATCCGATAACCGACGCCACGGAATTCGAACGTGTCGTCCGCCCGGAGGCCGGCCATCGGCGCGTAGAGCGGCGAGTCGGTCGCGATGCCGACGTACGCGTCACCGTCGACGTCGAACTCGCTCAGCGCGACACCGATCACGTACCGCAGGCCGTCCATCTCGACGATCGCGCCCGGACCGACGACGTCGTGGTGAGACAGGTCGAGCGCGTCGATCTCCGTGAGGGTCTTCGCCTCGCCGGCCTCCACCCGTTCGTACAGCCCGACGAACTGTCCCTCGTCGTCCGACTGCGACAGATCGTCGATGGAGTACGACGAATCGGGATCGATCTCCGCGGCGGAGTGCTCAGACCTCAGCGAGGCCTGCGACGAATCCTCGGCGCCGTGCACCTGCGAACGCATCGCCTGCCGGATCCGTTCCTTCGCTTCCGTGTCCATCTGGGCGAACTCCTCTGCTCCACGTGACACACACGTTATCGGCATCGATTTCATCGGACGCGGTCAGCTGTTGCCCGCAACAGCTGCGATTGTTCTCCGGCACAACGCCTTCCCCCGGCCTAGCCATCGCCCGTACTCTTCGACTATGGCGGAGCAACCGAACGACGACCCCGGCGAGGTGGAGGACTGGTCACGCCTTGTGCCCGGCACGGTCTACGCGCTGCGCAGCGGGGAAGACACCCAGCAGGCGGTGTTCCTCAGCCTCGTCACCGACTCGAGCGCCCTCTTCACGCTCGTCGGCGAGTCCGATCCCGAGACGTTCTCGCAGGACGATTGGGCCGTTTCCGCGCGCGTCGACAACCACCGGGAAGGGGAGAGATGAGCAGTCACACGGAGAAGACGTACGCCAAGCTCACGGGCACGCCGGCACCACGCGATCTGGAGTGGTCCGAGTTCGTCACGTTCTGGGAGGCGCGGGCGGAGGAGACCGAACAGGAGTCCGGCGACCGGCTCGCCGTGACGATGAACGGCCACCGCGAGGTGTTCCGGCGCCCTCACGACGGCCGGGTCTCGATCGAAGACGTCGAGCGCGCCCGCCACCTGCTCGCAGCGACCCCCGATCGAAAAGGCCACGGCGCGCTGCTGGCCATCGCCGTCACGGCCGACGAAGCGAGAATCTTCGACTTCGACCTGGATGCGCAATCGGTCACGGACACCCGGACGACGCTGACGGATCACACCAGGGAGGGCCACCACCTCCGAACGGTCGAACGCCACACAGGACACGACGACGAGAGCGACCTCATCCACTACTTCGACGCCATCGCCGACACGCTCAGGGCCACCGTGCGGGGCCGGGAGTTCATCGTGATCGGCCACGGCACGGGGAAGGCCAACGTCGCGGAAGGCTTCGTCGAACGCCTCCGGGCGGCCCATCACGAGGAGGCTGCCCTTCTCAGAAACGTCGTCGACCTGGACCTCAGTGCGGCCACCGACGCAGACATCGAAGACGCAGCGCTCGCCGCGTCTGGAAGCTGATGAGCGGCCGTGAACTCGATGAGCTGATCGTCTGGGCGGAGGGTCGCCTCCCCGCGATCATCGATCACGTGTTCACCACCGTCATGGAGACCATTCCCGTCTACCGGGAGACGGACCGCATCACGGCCGACGAGCTCCGCCGTTCGATCGAGGACAACGTCAGGTTCCTGGTCGGCGCGTTGCGCCATCCCGGGGTGACCCTCGACCTGTCCGTCCCGGAAGGCACAGGGCGTCGTCGTGCCCACCAGGGCGTTCCGCTTCCCGAGGTGCTGCACGTGTACCGGATCGGGTTCGCGACCCTGTGGAACGCGATCGTGGGGCGCGCCAACTCCGAGCTGCGCCCAGCGGTCCTCGGGTCGCTCCTGGCCACCTCAACGTTCATCTGGGAGGTGGCAGACGAACACGCGACCGCCCTCACCGATGCGTACCGCGCGGCGACAGCGGAGATGCTCATCAGTCAGGAGCATCGTCGCGCAGCGCTCGTCGAAGTGCTCCTCACCGGCCACGTCGGACGGGACGCCGGACCATGGGAGGCTGCGGCTCTCCTCGGCTTCCCGCCCGGCGCCGAGCTTCTCGTGGTCGCCGCGCACACGCGCGAGGTGGCGGTCGAGAGCATGCCGGGGATCGAGAAGGCACTGTCCAGCCGCGGGTTCGTCTCGGCCTGGAGGCTGACTCCGTCGCTCCAGCTCGGGGTGATCGCGGCGCACCCGGGCAACACGCCGGCCGTCCTCGAGCTGCTGGCCTCTCAGGCGAGCGCACGCGCCGGCGTCAGTCCGGCGTACCTGACGCCGGCGGACACGCCGCGGTCCCTTCGCCTTGCGCGAGCGGCGCTGAACGCGATCCCCCGAGCCAGCGACGAGGTCCGGATGTTCAGCTCGAGCCCGATCGCGGCCCTGCTGGCAACCGACCCTGCCGAAGCGAACCGGCTCGCGGCACGTGTCCTGGGCAGCGTCCTGAATCTGCCAGACGCGGACCGGAGCGTGCTGCTCGACACGCTCAACGCCTACCTCGCCGCCGACGGTTCCGCGACGGACGCCGCTCTCACCCTGCACTGCCATGCGAACACGGTGCGATACCGGTTGCGTCGCATCGAGGAACTCACCGGGCGCTCGTTCTCCGTGCCGGAGAACGTCGCCGAACTGGCCACGGCGACGTTGGCCGTCGACCTGTCCGACACGGCATGAGAACCCTCACGATCGTCCAGCCAGAAGATGAGAAGGAAGGTGGAAGGCGTTGAACAGAGAAAAGCGCGAACGCGCAGCGGCCGCCGAGGCGGAAGCACAGGCACAAGCGGCCGTCGAAGCGAGCGAGACCGACGATTCGTCGATCGACCCTGACGAGGAACTCGAGTCGGAAGAGGAGCCGGACGTCTAGCGCCGACAACCGCCGTTGTGACGGAGGACAAACGTCCGGCGATCGAGTGCCGCGGCCCGCTGTTCGTGGCTAGCGTGACGAACAGGGAGCGGCCAGGGGCGACCCCCGGCCGCGCAAACGCCCTCTAGCGGAGGAAGACGTCGATGGCGAAAGTGCTGGTTGTTCTCTACCCGGATCCACTCGACGGATACCCGCCGACGTACGCCAGGGACAGCATCCCCGTCATCACCGGATACCCCGGCGGCCAGACGGTGCCGTCGCCGGCGGCGATCGACTTCACGCCGGGCCAGCTCCTCGGCTCGGTCTCCGGCGAACTGGGTTTGAGAAAGTTCCTCGACGACGGAGGGAACGAACTCGTCGTCACCAGCGACAAGGACGGCCCTGACTCGGTCTTCGAACGAGAGCTGCCGACCGCCGACGTGGTGATCTCCCAGCCGTTCTGGCCCGCGTACCTGGATGCGGCGCGCATCGAGAAGGCGAAGAACCTCAGGCTCGTCATCACCGCCGGGATCGGCTCCGACCACGTCGACCTCGACGCGGCGATGCGGCACGACATCACGGTTGCGGAGGTCACGTACAGCAACTCGATCAGCGTCGCCGAGCACGCGGTGATGCTGATCCTCGACCTCGTGCGCAATTTCGTCCCCGCACACGAATGGGTCACCTCGCGGCGCGGCTGGAACATCGCCGACGCCGTCTCGCGCTCATACGACCTCGAGGGGATGGACGTCGGCGTCATCGCGGCGGGCCGCATCGGCGTCGCGGTGATGCGTCGGCTCAAGCCCTTCGACGTCCACCTGTTCTACACGGACAAGCGGCGGCTCCCGGAGGCGACGGAGACCGAACTCGGCCTCACCTTCGTGCCATCGGTGGCGGAACTCGTCACGCGGGTCGACGTGCTCTCCATCCACGCCCCGCTGACCCACGAGACCTTCCATCTGTTCGATTCCGCGCTGCTCGGCACCATGCGACGCGGGTCGTACATCGTCAACACGGCGCGCGCCGAGATCCTGGAGCGGGACGCCGTCGTCGAGGCGCTCGAGACGGGGCAACTCGCCGGATACGCGGGAGACGTGTGGTACCCGCAGCCGCCCGAGGCGGACCACCCGTGGCGGACGATGCCGAACAACGCCATGACGCCGCACATCTCCGGGACGTCCCTATCTGCACAGGCCAGGTACTCGGCGGGCGTCCGCGAGATTCTTGAAGACTACTTCGATCACAAACCCATCCGGCCGGAGTACCTCATCGTGGATAGTGGGGCACTCGCGGGAACGGGTGAGGCGTCGTACAGCACGGACGGCACAGGGAGTCCTGGCAGTTCCGGCCAGTAGACGAAGGACCGGCCCGCGGGGGCTCCCCATCCCCAGCCCGTCCCCGCGGGCCGGGTTCGCCGCTACCGGGTGCGCGCATCCGGTGCTGTCGCCTCCAGGGCGCGGATCAGGGACTGGGCGTCGAACGGGCCCACGTGGCGGCGGCCGTTGACGAAGAAGGTCGGGACGGCCGTGATGTCCATCGCCTCGGCGTCGAGCATGTCGTCGCGGACGCGGGCGGCGACCTCGGCGGAGTTGAGGTCGGCCTCGAATCGTTCGACGTCGAGACCGAGCTCCTGAGCCCGTCGCACGATGTCGGAGGGCAGCTGGTGCTCCTGGTCGGCGAACAGGCTGCGCTCGAAGTCGAAGAAGCGGCCCTGGAGCGCCGCAGCCTCCGACGCCTCCGCCGCGGCCTGGGCGTTGGGGTGGTAGTGGCTGAGAGGGGCGTGCCGCCAGACGTAGCGCAGGTCGTCGCCGATCTCACGCCGGACCTCCTCGACCGAGCCGGTGGCCTTCAAGCAGAAGCCGCACTGGAAGTCGCCGTACTCGACCAGCGTGTACCTGGCGTCCTCGCGGCCGTAGATGTGGTCGCGGCGCGGGTCGACGGGGCGCGCGAGAAAGCGGCCGCTCTCCTTGCCCGGGTGGCGCGCATCCGAGATCCGGAAGATCAGGGCGGCCAGCAGGAACGCGACGACGGAGGCGGTCAGCACGGCGACGCGCGCCTCGTTCTGCACGGCGGGGTCGTCGATCGCGAGGTCGATGATGAACAGCGAGATGGTGAACCCGATGCCGCACAGCGCTGCACCGCCCGCGACGCGGTCCAGCGACAGCCCTGCGCCGAAATCGCCGATCCGGAAGACGCGCATCAGAGCACTCGACCCGAACACGCCGAGGAACTTCCCGGCGACCAGGCCGGCCAGGATGCCCCAGCTCACCGGGGACGTGACGGCGGCGGCCAGGATGTCCGGGCTCAGCTGCACCCCGGCGTTCGCGAGCGCGAAGAGGGGGAGGATCACGTAGGCGACATAGGGCGCGTACGCGGACTGGAGGCGCTCGTTGATCGAGATCGACTCCCGCAGGCTGTTCGCGGCCGCCCGCGCGTACTCGGTGTTCGGCGACTGGCGGAACGTGCGCGCGAGGTCGAGGGCGTGCTCGACGTCCCGCCGGTTCGGCCGGTACACCGGCACGAGCAGCGCGATGGCGACGCCGGCGAGGGTGGGATGCACGCCGGAGGCGAGGAACGAGAACCACACGATGATCGCGAGGGTCGCATACACCGGCCCCCGGCCGCCGCGCAGGTAGCGCGTGAAGAAGACCCCGACGAGGCAGACGGCCGCGACGATCAGCGGCACGGGGTTGAAGTTCTCGGTGTAGACGAGCGCGATGATGCTGAGCGCTCCGATGTCGTCGACGACCGCCAGGGCCAGCAGGAACACCCGGAGACGCCCCGGCGCACGCGGCCCGATCAGCGCGAGCGCGCCGACCAGGAACGCGGTGTCGGTGGAGATCACGACTCCCCAGGCATGCTCCTGCCCCGAGCCGGAACTGATCAGGACGAACAGCAGTGCAGGCACCACCAGGCCGGCGACGGCGGCCACGACCGGGATCACGGCGCGCGACCAGCTGGTCAGCTCGCCGATGGCGAACTCGCGGCGCACTTCGAGTCCGACCGTGAAGAAGAAGATCGCCATCAGGGCGTCGTTGACGAGGGCGTGCAGCGTGAAATCGAGGTGCACATCCTGGACGCCGACGGTGAAGTGGGTCTCCCAGAACGCCTCGTACGACGAGGCGGCGATGTTCGCCCACACGATCGCGGCGACGGTCGCGATGAGCAGCAGGAGCGCGCCGATCCTGTTCTGCCCCAGGTTCCGGATGCGCTCGGCGATGGAGGGCCGGCGGCCGCCGGACTGTGGCAGGTCGGGGTCGGGCGACCGCTCGATGACGGTCAGTCGGGTCATCCCAATATTCTGGCGCGCCGGAGAGGGTTTGTGGGGTTTTCGGCGGAATCGGGGGTGCTCGCCGCTGCTCGGGGTGGCCTGCCGTGCGACCCGGATCGGCTACGTTAGGTTGGCCTCATCAACAGTTCGCCCCCCGTCGACTGGAGTTCCCGGAAATGCCTTTCGCTCGTCAGCGCCTGCGGCACGAATTCGCCGTGCGTCACGTCACCGTCCGCCGTGTGAGCAGGATCGTGCCGACGATCGTGCGCGTCACCTTCAGCGGCAAAGACCTGGATGGGTTCACGAGCGCAGGGCCGGCCGACCACGTGAAGGTGTTCTTCCCCGACCAGCAGTCCGGGATGCTCGTGGTGCCGACCGTGACGCCGGACGGCATCGAGCCGCCGGAGCACGGGACGCCGATCGCGCGCGACTACACGCCGCTCGCGTTCCGGGCGGCGGCCGACGGGAACGCGGCCGAACTGGACATCGACTTCGTGCTGCACGGCGACGAAGGGCCGGCGTCGGCGTGGGCGGCACGTGCGACGCCCGGAGACGTGGTCGCCATCGGCGGCCCGCGCGGATCGCAGCTCGCGCCGGAGGGCGTCGGGAGGCTGATCCTGGTCGCCGACGAGACGGCGCTGCCCGCGGCGAGCCGGTGGCTGGCCGCTGTCGACCCTGCTGTTCCCGTGACGGCGCTGTTCTTCGTGGCGGACGAGAGCGTGTCCGGGTATCTGCCGGCGGAAGTGGCGGAGCGCGTGGATGCGCGGTGGCTGAGCGGCAGTGGCGCCGGCGGTAGTGGCGCTGGTGGCGCATCCACTGTCGAGACGGCGCTGCGGGAGCTGGGGCCGATCGGCGGCGACACGTACGTGTTCCTGGCGGGGGAGGCCGGGGCGCTCATCCCGTTGCGGCGCTACCTGCGGAGGGAGCTGGGGATGCCGGCGGAGCAGGTCTCGGCGAGCGGGTACTGGAAGCGCGGCGTCGTCGCGCTCGACCACCACGCGCCGGTGGACCCGAGCGACCCGGACTGAGCGACCCGGACTGAGCGACCCGGACTGAGCGGGCGGCACCGAGCGGGCGCACTGCCGCGTACGACCGAATGTTGCGCGAGGGTGCGCGCATCCACGCCGGGATTCGTACAGTTGCTGCATGGCTGACTTCGAGACCAGGCAGATCCACGCCGGCGCGGTCGTGGACGCGCAGACCAGCGCGCGGGTGACCCCGATCTACCAGACCGCCGGGTACGTGTTCTCCGACTTCGACGACGGAGAGGAGCGGTTTGCCGGTCGCAGCACGATGCGGGCGTATTCGCGCAACGAGAACCCCACCAATCAGGTGGCGGGGCGACGGCTGGCCGACCTGGAGGGCGGGGTCGACGGGATCGTCGTGGCCAGCGGGCAGGCGGCCATCGCGGCCGCGCTGTTCTCGCTCGCTCGTGCCGGAGACCACATCCTGGCCACGTCGTCGCTGTACGAGGGGACCCGGGAGATGTTCCGCGGCGCCCTGCAGCGCCAGGGGCTGGAGGTCGAGTACGTCGCCGACGACGCCGACGAGGCGGAGTGGGCGTCGCGGATCACCGACCGCACGAGGGCGGTGTACACCGAGACCATCCCGAACCCGCTGAACCAGGTGGTCGACCTGGAGCGGCTGGCCGGGATCGCCCACCGGGCCGGCATCCCGCTCGTGGTGGACAGCACGGTGGCGACGCCATATCTCTGTCGCCCGATCGAGTGGGGCGCCGACATCGTGATCCACTCCACCTCCAAGTGGCTGGCGGGGCACGGGGCGGTGATCGGCGGGGCCGTGATCGACGGGGGGACGTTCGACTGGGCGGCCAACGCCGACCGGTTCCCGCACCTGGTGGATGAGCCGCGGCCGGGCGTCCCGTCGTACGTCGAGCGCTTCGGGGCCGGCGCATACCTCGGCTACCTGCGCACGGTGACGGTGCTCGAGTACGGGCCGACGGTGCCGCCGACCAGCACGTTCCTGCTGCTGCACGGGATCGAGACGCTGTCGCTGCGGATGGACAAGCACATCCGGAACGCGCAGGAGATCGCGGAGTGGCTGGCCGGGCGTCCCGAGCTGGCGGCGGTGCACTATCCGGGGCTGCCGGGCGACCCGTTCCACGAGCGGGCGCAGAAGTATCTTCCTCTCGGTCCCGGGTCGATCGTCAGCATCGACCTGGCGGGTGGCAGGGAGGCGGCGCGGCGGTTCATCGACGCGCTCGAACTGGTCACGCCGATGACGCACATCGGCGACGTCCGCACGCTCGCGATCCACCTGGGCAGCACGATCCACGCCAAGCTGACCGAGCAGGAACGACGGGATGCGGGGATCACGCCTGGACTGGTGCGGCTGTCGATCGGGCTGGAGAGCGCCAGGGACGTGATCGCCGACCTGGAGCGCGGGCTGGTCGCCGCCGGGGGGTAGCGGCGGAGAAGTTCGGCGACACGCCGCTCGGGGGTCCGTTCGGACGGAGATCCGGCGCTGGCGGGGGTCGTTTCTCCGCTGGTGCGGACGGGCCGCGTGCAGGCGTGGGGTGTGCGGGTGGGTCAGGCCGGGATGGCGGGGGCGTGGGGGCGGGAAGCGGCCCGGGCGCGGACGGTGGCCGCGATGCGGCGGACCGCCTCGGAGATGGTGGCCGGGTCGCAGGCGATGTTCATCCGGGCGAAGCCGTGGCCGCCCGTGCCGAAGGTCGGGCCCGAGTTGAGGGCGACGCGGGCGTCGGCGAGGAGGGTGGCGGCGGGGTCGTCGCCGAGGCCGAGAGCGCGGAGGTCGAGCCAGACCAGATAGCCGGCGTCCGGTTCGACCACCCGGACCTCCGGCAGGTGGATGCTCAGCTCGCCGACCAGCAGCCGGTAGTTGTCCGTGATCCGGTCGACGGTCTGGTGCAGCCAGGTCTGCGCCTCGTACGCGGCGATGTTGGCGTGGAGGCCGATGATGCTGGTGCGTGCGGCGAGCTCTTCGGGGAACCGGGTGAGCATCGCGGCGGAGTCTGCGTCGTTCGCGACGGCGACGGCGCACTTGAGGGCTGCGAGGTTCCAGCCTTTGCTGGCGGAGGTCACCGTGACGGAACGGACCCCCGCCCCGGTACACGCGACGGCGAACGGCGTGAACGGGGAACCGGGATGCGCGAGCGGAGCGTGCACCTCGTCGCTCACCACGAGCACGTCGTACTCGGCGGCGAGGCGCGCGAGCTCGCGCAGGCTCTCCCTGCTGTGCGAACGGCCGGTGGGGTTGTGCGGGTTGCAGAGGAGGAACGCATCCACCCCGGTGGCGAACGCGCGCTCGATGGCCGGAAGGTCGAGCGACCATCCCGCATCTTCGCGCAGCGGGACGTCGACCGCTTCCGCACGGGCCTCCCCGACCATCTCGTAGAACGGCGCGTAGACGGGAGGGGTGAGCACGACGCGGCCGCCGACGCTCGGCACCGCAAGGCGGAGCGTCTCGAGCACTCCGACGGTCACGTCCGTGGCCAGGTGCACTCGGGACTCGTCGACCTGCCAGCCCCACGCGGCGGAGGCAAACCCGGCGAAGGCCGCGGCCAGCGGACCGGGGGAGTCGAGGTAGCCGGTGTCGGAGCGCAGCAGGTGGTCGATCGCGGTCTGAGCGACGGAGGGCGCGATCTCGAAATCCATCTCGGCCACCGACATCGGAAGCACATCGGCGGGGAACCGGTGCCACTTGATGCTGGTCCTGCGTTCGCGCAGGTCGGCGAGGGGTCGCGCGTGAATGCCACTCATGGGACAACTGTCCTCGGCTGCGGCTCCGAGCGCCAACGGGCTGTCGAAAACTGAAACAATCCGGGCGAGCGCCGCCCGGAATCCGCGTCAGACGGCGGCATCCCCGGAGGTGTCGCGGCGCGCCCTGACCTCCTGCTCCAGCTGCCGGATGCGCTCCTGCCGCTGGTGGTACGCGATCTCCTCCTCGACGGCGGCGAGCTGCTCCTCCGTGCTGAGCGCGCGCGTGCGGTGGCTGCTCTGCTGCTGCGGCGCCCGCTGCTCCTCGCGCACGACGACCGGGCGCTGCGGACGGGGAGCGCGCTCGGCGTACTCGCGCCCGAGCGCGAACCACAGGATGCTGCCGATCAGCGGAAGCAGGATCACGATGAACACCCAGGCCAGCTTCGGCAGGTGCCGCACCTGGTCGGACGGACGCAGGATGATGTCCACCAGGGCGAAGACGAACAGCGTGAGCGCGAGCAGCGGAACGAGCAGCATGGCCCCGATCCTATGGGAACGCTGTGTCCCCTGACCATGCTGCCCGCGCTCGCCGCCCGCGCTCGCCGCGCCGGTCAGCCGAACGGGATGGCGCCGAGCACGACGCCGACCGTGAGCATCACCAGCGACACCACGAGTGCACGCCAGAGGACCTTCTTGTGGTGGTCGCCGAGGTTGACGTTCGCCAGGGACACCAGCAGCAGGATCGCGGGCACCAGCGGGCTCTGCAGGTGGACGGGCTGGCCGATGATCGACGCCCTGGCCATCTCCACCGGGCTGATGCCGTATGTAGCCGCCGTCTCGGACAGGATCGGCAGGATGCCGAAGTAGAACGCGTCGTTCGACATGAAGAACGTCATCGGGATCGAGAGCAGGCCGGTGATGACGGCGAGGAACGGTCCCATCGACGCGGGGACCACATCCACCACCCAGTTGGCCATCGCGGTCACCATGCCCGTGCCGTTCAGCACTCCGACGAGCACCCCGGCGGCGAGGACCATCGACACGACGCCGACGATGCTCGGGGCGTGCGCGACGATCTCGTCCGCCTGGCTGCGCAGCTTCGGGAAGTTGATCACCAGGGCGAGCGCGGTGCCGACCATGAAGATGTACGCCAGCGGCAGCACGTCGAGCACGAGCAGCACCATCACGATGAGCGTGAGGGCGAGGTTCACCCAGATGAGGCGCGGACGGAGGGTGGCGCGGTTCGGGTCGAGCATGGTGTCGGCCATCGCGGTGTCCCCGCGGTCGGGCTTCGCGCCGGACACCGTGACGATGCCGGTGGTGTCGACCGAGCCGCGCGCGCCGGGAGCAGCCTGCGTTCCACGGACCAGCCGCCCGCCCTGGAACAGCGAGAACCGGCCGGTGGATGCGCTGCCGGCGCCGACCGTCTCCGTCTCCCGCAGCATCGGGGTCGCGAGGGCCAGCGTGCCGAGCCGGCGGCGCTCGCCGAGGCCGAGCATCCAGACCAGCGTGAACGCCACGACCAGGCCGACGCCGAGCGAAGGGAGCATGGGCACGAAGATGTCCGTCGGGGAGACGTTGAGCGCCGACGCCGCCCGGGCGGTCGGGCCTCCCCACGGGACGATGTTCAGGGTGCCGTTGACCAGGCCGGCGACACAGGTGAGCACGACAGGGCTCATCCCGAGTCTGAGGTAGATCGGCAGCATCGCCGAGGTGGTGATGATGAACGTGGTCGACCCGTCGCCGTCGAGCGAGACGGCTCCGGCGAGCACTGCCGTGCCGATGACCACCTTGGCCGGGTCGTTTCCGAGGAACCGGACGATGAACCGGATGAGCGGATCGAACAGCCCGACGTCGATCATGATGCCGAAGAACATGATCGCGAACATCAGTAGCGCAGCGGTCGGCGCGAGGTCGCCGATGGCCTTGAGGATCATGTCGCCGAGCCCGAGGCCCGCCCCGGCGAACAGCCCGAAGATGGTCGGCACGAGGATGAGGGCGACCATCGGCGTCAGCCGTTTGGTCATGATGAGCGCCATGAAGGTGAGGATCATGGCGAATCCGAGGATGACGAGCACGCCGACTCCTTTGTCGTAGCGGATGGGACGGTGTCACGCTACGAGGGGATGCGCCGAGCGGCCGGGTATCGCGCGTTCCGGAACGATCTGCGCATTCTCCGGGTTCTGCGCATTCTGCTCATTCGGCGGCGGGCGGTACTGACGCCTACCCTGGGTGGGACACGAAGGAGTCTCGGGATGCGGTTCGCCAGCCATGTGCTGCTCCTCCAGCTGGCCACGGTGTCCGCCGTCGTCGCGGTGAGCGCCGGGGTGTTCACCGTGCTCGGCGTGCAGCAGCTGCAGCGGGAGGCCGAGTCGTCGGCGCTCGCCATCGCGCGGACCGTCGCGGAGGACGTGGAGGTGCGCGCGTCGGTGGCCGAATTCAGCGAGGCCCCGGGAACGCCGACGCACGCTGCGGTGGCGGCCGGTCCGTTGCAGCCGCTCGCCGAGGCTGTGCGGACGCGCACCGGAGCCCTGTTCGTCGTGATCACCGACGACCACGGCATCCGGCTCGCGCATCCGGACGAGAGCAGGCTGGGCGAGCGGGTGAGCACGAGCTTCGAGGACGCGGTCGCCGGGCGGGAGACGGTCTCCTGGGAGACCGGGACGCTCGGGGAGTCGGCGCGGGCGAAGGTGCCGGTGTACGCGCCGGGCGGCGGCAGCGGTGCCCCGGTGGGCGAGGTCAGCGTCGGGTTCGCACGGGCGAGCGTGTTCACCGAGCTGCCTGGGCTGCTCGGCGGGATCGCGGTGACGGCGGTGGTGGCGCTCGCGATCGGCGTCGTCGCGTCCGTGCTGATCCGCAGGAGGCTGACCAGGCTGACCATCGGATTGCAGCCGGAGGAGCTGGCCGTCCTCGTGCAGGACCAGGCCGCCGTGCTCGACGGCGTCGGAGAGGGCGTGCTCGCGCTGACGCCCGGCGGCGAAGTGAGCGTCTGCAACGAGCGCGCCGCCCGGATGCTCGGGCTGACGCATCCCGTCGGGTCGCCCGCGCGGGAGCTCGGTCTGCCCGCCCCGCTCGCGCGGCTGCTCGCGGACGCGGGAGGAGCGACGGGGGAGGCCGCGCAGGACGTCTTCGTGGCGGACGGACGCGTCGTCTACGTGGATGTGCGCCGTGTCGAGCGCGACGGCCACGACCTCGGAACCGTGGCCGTGCTGCGCGACCGCACGGACCTCGACGCGCTCGCCAGGCGACTCGACGCCGTCGCGACGATGACGAACGCGCTGCGCGCGCAGCGGCACGAGTTCGCGAACCGGCTGCACGTGGTCGCCGGGCTGATCGACGCCGACCGGGTGCCGGATGCGCGCAGCTACCTCGCCGACGTGGTGGCACGGGGGCCGCTGAAGTTCCCTGTCGAGCACGCCGACCGCATCCAGGAGCCGTACCTGCAGGCGCTGCTCGGGGCGAAGGGCATCGAGGCGGCGGAGCGCGGCGTGCTGCTGACGCTGGGCGCGGAGACTCTCGTGACCGGCGCCGTCGCGGAGCCGGAGGACGTGGCGACCGTGCTCGGCAACCTGATCGACAACGCCATCAGCGCCGCCGTCGACGGCGAGGAGCCGCGCTGGGTGGAGGTGGAGCTGCTCGACGACGGGACAGACCTGTTCCTGACGGTCGCGGACTCCGGTGCGGGGGTTGCCGACCCCTCCGCGCTGTTCGAGCGTGGGGACGACCGGGAGCGCGCGGGAGCGGACGCGGTGCACGGCCACGGGTTCGGCCTGCCGCTGTGCCGCGACATCGCGCGGCGCCGCGGAGGCGACGTGTGGCTGGTCGACGCGGGCGGCGACGCCGGCGGCGCCGTGCTCTGCGCGCGGCTGCCGGGCACGATGCATCCGGAGCCGGTCGGCACCGCAACGGAAGGGGGTCGCCCGTGAGCGACGACATCCGGGTCCTCGTCGTCGACGACGACTTCCACGTGGCGGGGTTGCACAGCGACGTCGTCGCCTCTCGTCCCGGTTTCGCGGCCCTGGATCCCGTCCACACCGCCAGGGAGGCCCGCGCCGTCGTGCGCGACAACGCGCCGGACCTCGTGCTGCTCGACGTCTACCTGCCGGACGGCGACGGCCTGGCGCTCCTCGCCGAACTCGACGTGGATGCGTTCGTCATCAGCGCGGCGACGGACGGCGCGACCATCCGGCGCGCCCTGCGCTCCGGCGCGCTGACCTACCTGATCAAGCCATTCGACGCCCGCCTGCTCTCCGACCGGCTGGATGCGTACCTGCGCTACCGCAACGTGCTGCGCGACGACAGGGGAGCAGATCAGGAGGCGGTCGAGCGGGCGCTGCGCATCCTGCACTCCGGCGACACCGGAGCGGCGTCGTCGTCGCGGTCGGCCACGGAGCAGCTGGTGCTCGCGCAGCTCGACGGCGGAGAGGTGACGGCCGCGGACGTCGCGGCGGCGACCGGGGTGTCGCGGGCGACGGCGCAGCGCTATCTCGCCGCGCTCGCCGCCCGCGGACTGGTCGAGGTCGCCCTGCGCTACGGCACCACCGGTCGTCCGGAGCACCGCTACCGCCGCGCGTGACCCCCTGCGGCTACCTCCTGCCCGCTACTCCCAGGTCATGAACGGCCGGATCTCCAGCTGGCCGTTGCGCGCCATCGGGTGCTTGGCGGCGATCTCGATGGCCTCGTCGAGGCTCTCGCACTCGAGGATGTCGAAACCGCAGATCCACTCCTTGGTCTCCGCGAACGGCCCGTCTGTGACGTGACGCTTCCCGTCGCGCACCCGCACGACCGTGGACTTCGCCGGAGGCTCGAGCACCTCGCCGATCACGCGCTTCCCGCTGGCGTCGAGCTCGTCGACCCAGAGGTTCACATCCGATTCGTCCGACTCGGTGTCTGGGCTGGAGTCGGTGACCACGAACATCATGTACTTCATCGTTCATCCTTTCGCTTCGCGAACGCTTCACCCCCACGTCGAACGAGGACACCCGCTGATCGACATTCTGCAGCGAAAAAAGTTCGCGGGCCGGATTCGACTCAGCGCTGCGGTGCCGGACCGGTGGATGCGCGCACCACGAGCCGGGTCGGAAGGACGGTGGCCGCCGCGGGCTCCGGGCGGGATTCGATCTCGGCGATGAGCAGCTCGACGGCACGGTGACCCGTCGCCTCGAACTCCTGGTGCACCGTGGTCAGCGGCGGCCAGAACGAGTCGGACTCCGCCATGTCGTCGAAGCCGACGACGCTCACGTCCTCCGGAACGCGGCGGCCGTTCTCGTGCAGGGCGCGCAGCACGCCGAGCGCCATCTGGTCGTTGGCGGCGAAGACGGCCGTGATCTCCGGATGCGCTGCGATGGTCTTGCCGTGCTCGTATCCGGCGGTCGTCGACCAGTCTCCCGGCATCGGTTCCGGCACCGGACGGCCGGCGGCTTCGAGCACGGACCGCCAGGACTGCTCACGGCGGGTGGCGGAGTACGAGTCTGCCGGGCCGGAGACGTGCCAGACCGTCTCGTGGCCGAGCGCGAGCAGGTGCTCGGTGGCGAGCCTGGCGCCCTGCGCCTGATCGGTGTCGACCTGCGGGTAGTCCGCGCGGGCCGTCGAGTCGATGACCACCACGGAGAGGCCGGGTGGCAGTTCCACGTCCGCGCGGTCGACGATGTGCGCCTCGATGACGATGATGATGCCGTCGACCGCCTGTTCGAGCAGCCGGGAGAAGGCGACGGACACATCCTGCTGGGTGGGGTGCTCGACCGGAACGAGGTTGATCGAGTATCCGGCGCGGGCGGCCGAGACGGCGATGGCGTCGAGGGTGCGCATGTTGCCGTACGACGACAGCGTGAACATCACCACGCCGATGCTGCGGAAGTGACCGGAGCGCAGCGCCCTGGCCGCGCGGTTCGGGCGGTAGCCGAGCGCCTGCATCGAGGTGAGGACGCGGTCGCGGGTGGCTGGCTCGACGTTCGTGAGCCCGTTGGCGACGCGGGAGACGGTCTGCGTGGACACTCCGGCGTGACCGGCGACGTCGGCGAGCGATGGCCCCCGTCTGGCGCGGGTGCGTGCGCTGTTCGGCTCGGTCATCGCGCCGCCCTTTCCGTGAAGGTGTGTGTCGTCTGCTGAGCCAACTCTGGCAGATCCGGAACTCGGACTTGCGCCATGTTGACGTCAACATGCTAGTGTAGCCCCGCTGATGTTGACGTAAACATCGGCGTGACGACAAGGAAGACCACATTGACAACGACGTCCGCACCCCGTAGCGCAGCCCTCAGCGCGCCGCGCCGACGCCACCGTCGCGACTGGCGCGGCTGGGCGTTCGTAGCCCCGTTCCTGATCGTGTTCGCGGCCATGATCGTCGCGCCGGTGATCTACGCGATCTACCTCAGCCTGTTCCGGCAGCAGCTGATCGGAGGTAACGCCTTCGTCGGCCTGGAGAACTACATCGCCGTCTTCACCGACGCGAAGTTCTGGGAGTCGCTCGGTCGCGTCACCGTGTTCCTGGTGGTGCAGGTGCCGATCATGCTGGTGCTCTCCCTCACGGCGGCACTGGCCCTGGACAGCGCCCGCCTCCACGGCGCCGGCTTCTTTCGCATCGCGATCTTCCTGCCGTACGCGGTGCCCGGCGTCGTCGCCGCCCTCATCTGGGGCTTCATCTACGGCGACCAGTTCGGCCTCACCGCAAGCCTCAACGACCTGCTCGGCACCAGCTTCGCCCCGCTGAGCGGCTCGTGGATCCTCGGCTCCATCGGCAACATCGTCACCTGGGAGTTCATGGGCTACAACATGCTCATCTTTTACGCGGCCCTCAAAGTCATCCCGGGCGAGCTGTACGAGGCGGCCGAGATCGACGGCGCCGGAGCGTTCCGCACGGTGTTCAGCATCAAGATCCCGGCCGTGCGCGGCGCCATCGTGATCGCCACGATCTTCTCGATCATCGGCAGCTTCCAGCTCTTCAACGAGCCGAACCTGCTGAAGCCGCTGGCGCCGAACGCCATCTCCAGCTACTTCACCCCGAACATGTACGCATACAACCTCTCGTTCGCCGGTCAGCAATTCAACTACGCGGCCACCGTCGCGATCGTCATGGGCGTGCTCACCGCAGTCATCGCCTACGTCGTGCAGTTGCGCGGCTCGAGGAAGGAGAACGCCTGATGGTCGCCATCGCCCCCGAGCGCGAGGGCCGCACCCCGGCGCGGCGCGCATCCCGAGCATCCCGTGCATCCGGATCGTCGGGCGCCGCCCGCCGCAACCCGCGGCAGCGCCGGTCGATCGTGCTCACCATCGTCATGGTGATCTTCACGATCTACTCGATCGTCCCGCTGGTCTGGCTGATCGTGAACGCCACCAAGACCCAGCCGGAGCTGTTCTCCTCGTTCGGCCTCTGGTTCGGCAACGGGTTCTCGCTGTTCCAGAACATCGCGGACACCCTCACCTACCGCAACGGGATCTTCCTGCAGTGGTTCGGCAACACCCTGCTCTACGTGGTGGTGGGCGCCGGCGGCGCGACCCTGCTGGCGACCGTCGCGGGATACGGGCTCGCGAAGTACAACTTCCCCGGCAAGCGCGCGGTGTTCGCCATCGTCCTCGGTGCCATCGCGGTGCCGGGAACGGCCCTCGCCGTCCCGACCTTCCTCATGTTCAGCCAGGTGGGCCTGACGAACACGCCGTGGGCGGTCATCCTGCCGTCGCTGGTCAGCCCGTTCGGCCTCTACCTGGTCTGGACGTACGCGTCGGAGGCCATCCCGACCGAGCTGCTCGAAGCGGCCAGGATGGACGGCGCGGGCGAGTTCCGCACCTTCTTCACCATCTCGCTGCGGCTGCTCGCCCCCGGCATCGTCACGGTGCTGCTGTTCGCGATCGTCGCCACCTGGAACAACTACTTCCTGCCGCTGATCATGCTGAGCGACCCGCAGTGGTACCCGCTCACCGTCGGCCTCGGCCAGTGGAGCGCGCAGGCCATCGGCGTCGGCGCGCAGCCGATCTACAACCTCGTCATCACGGGCTCGCTGCTCACCATCGTGCCCATCGTCATCGCCTTCCTCTTCCTGCAGCGGTTCTGGCAGTCGGGGTTGAGCGCCGGAAGCGTCAAGCAGTGACGGGAGACCGCTGCTTGCACCCGCACCACCCCTCCCACGGGCGTCCTGCCCAGCACACACCCTCATCCCGATGAAGTGAATGAAGTGAATGAAGTGAAAGGAACACCATGAAGCGCATCTCGCGTTCGTCGGTGCTTCGACGCGTCGCGACGGCCATCGCCGTCAGCGCCGTGATCGGCGCGTCGCTCGCCGCCTGCTCCGGCGGCACCGCAGCATCCGGAGGCAGCTCCTCCGACATCGAGGCGGCACTGAAGGAGGGCGGCACGATCACGTACTGGTCGTGGACCCCGTCGGCAGAGGCCCAGGTCGCCGCGTTCGAGAAGCAGTACCCGAAGGTGAAGGTCAAGCTGGTCAACGCCGGCACGAACACCACCGAGTACACCAAGCTGCAGAACGCCATCAAGGCGGGCTCCGGCGCCCCGGATGTCGCCCAGGTCGAGTACTACGCCATCCCGCAGTTCGCGCTCGGCAAGGCCCTCGTCGACCTCAAGCAGTACGGCTTCGACAAGTTGAAGAGCGACTACACGCCCGGCCCGTGGGGCTCCGTGAACGTCGGCGGCGAGCTCGTCGGCCTCCCGCAGGACTCCGGCCCCATGGCCATGTTCTATAACAAGACGGTCTTCGACAAGTACGGCATCGCCGTCCCGAAGACCTGGGACGAGTACGTGGATGCCGCCACCAAGCTGCACGCGGCAGACCCGACCAAGTACATCACCAGTGACTCGGGTGACTCCGGCTTCACCACCAGCATGATCTGGCAGGCCGGCGGGCGTCCGTTCCAGGTCGACGGCACCAAGGTGTCGATCAACCTCCAGGACGACGGCACCAAGAAGTGGACGGGCACCTGGAACAAGCTCGTCGAGAACAAGCTGCTCTCCTCCGTCCCCGGCTGGAGCGACGACTGGTTCAAGGCCCTCGGCAACGGCTCCATCGCCACCCTCGTCACCGGCGCCTGGATGCCCGGCGTGCTCGAGTCGTCGGTGAAGGACGGCTCCGGCCAGTGGCGCGTGGCTCCGGTCCCGACCTACGACGGCACCCCGGCCAACGCCGAGAACGGCGGAGGCGGCCAGGTCGTGCTCAAGCAGAGCAAGAACCCGGCGCTCGCCGCCGGCTTCCTCAAGTGGCTGAACAACAGCCCGGAGTCGATCAAGGTCTTCCTGCAGTCCGGCGGCTTCCCGTCGACCACGAAGGACCTCGAAGCGAGCGACTTCCTCGCCTCTGCGCCCGACTACTTCGGCGGCCAGAAGATCAACGAGGTGCTCGTCGACGGTGCGAAGAACGTCTCGACCGGCTGGCAGTACCTGCCGTTCCAGGTCTACGCGAACAGCATCTACGGCGACACGGTCGGTCAGGCGTACTCGAACAACAGCGATCTGAACGCGGGCCTGCAGGCCTGGCAGAAGTCGCTGGTCGACTACGGCAACCAGCAGGGCTTCACCGTCACAGGCAAGTAAGCAGCACAGCACGACAGTGGATGCGGCCGGTCGCCCAGCGCGGCCGGCCGCAGCCACGGAACAGCACGAACACGGGCGCCCCGGCGGGCGCGGACGACACGATGGAGACGACGGCACCGATGGCTACGGGCACAGCAGACACCGACATCCGGGACACGGGCACCCGGGAGACAGGGACCGCCACGGCGGAGCGGCCTGCCCGGTTCGAGATCGGCGAGCGTGACTTCCTGCTCGACGGCGAACCGTTCCAGGTGATCTCCGGCGCGCTGCACTACTTCCGCGTGCACCCCGGGCTGTGGGCCGACCGCATCCACAAGGCCAGGCTGATGGGGCTGAACACCATCGAGACCTACGTACCGTGGAACCTGCACGAGCCCGTCGAAGGCACCTGGACGGCCGAGGACGGCCTCGACCTGGGCGCGTTCCTCGACGCCGTCGCCGCCGAAGGGATGCGGGCCATCGTGCGGCCGGGCCCGTACATCTGCGCCGAGTGGGTCAACGGCGGCCTGCCGGCCTGGCTGACCGCGGAGCCCGGCGTCGGCATCCGCCGCAGCGAGCCGCGCTACCTCGCGGCCGTCACGCGCTACCTGCGCGAGGTCTACGCGATCGTCGCCCCGCGGCAGATCGACGAGGGCGGCCCCGTCGTGCTCGTGCAGATCGAGAACGAGTACGGCGCGTACGGCGACGACAAGGACTACCTGAGGGCGCTCGTCGACGTGACCCGTGCATCCGGGATCGTCGTGCCGCTGACCACGGTCGACCAGCCGCAGCCCACGATGCTCGAGAACGGCTCCCTGCCGGAGCTGCACCGCACGGCGTCGTTCGGCTCGCGTGCCGTCGACCGCCTCGCCACCCTGCGCGAGCACCAGCCGACCGGACCGCTGATGTGCTCCGAGTTCTGGAACGGCTGGTTCGACCAGTGGGGCGAGTACCACCACATCACCGCGCCGGAGGACTCGGCGGCCGAACTGGATGCGCTGCTCGCGGCCGGCGCCTCGGTGAACCTCTACGTCGTGCACGGCGGAACGAACTTCGGCTTCACCAACGGGGCCAACCACAAGGGCCACTACACGCCGATCGTCACGAGCTACGACTACGACGCCCCGCTCGACGAGGCGGGCAACCCCACGGCGAAGTACTGGGCGTTCCGGGAGACGATCGCCCGGCACGCGCCGATTCCGGACGAGGTACCCGTCGCCTCCGGTGCTGCGCCCGTCGGGACGAGCGCGTTTGACGCGGCGCTGCCGCTCGACGCCGTCCGCGCCGTCTTCTCCGGCTCCGTGGACGCCGAGCAGCCTCCGACGATGGATGCGCTCGGCCACTACGGTCCGTTCGCGTCATACCGCGCATCCATCGACGCCCACGCCGGCTCGGTGCTCTCGGTCGGCGAGGTGCGCGACCGCGCCTGGCTGACGCTCGACGGCGTCCCCGTCGGACGACTCGCGCGGGAGAACAAGGAGCGCGCGCTGGTGCTCCCGGGCGGCGGAGAGCTGCGCATCCTGATCGAGAATCAGGGGCGCGTCGACTACGGCACGCGCATCGGCGAGGCGAAGGGGCTGATCGGTCCGGTCGCCGTCGACGGGCGCGAGGTGACGGGATGGACGGTCGACCCGATCGACGTCTCCTCCTCCGCGGCGGTCGCCGGCATCGAGAACGCGCTCGCCGCGGTGCGCGGCGAGGTCGTCGACGTGCTGTCCGGGCCGGTGTTCGCGTCGGGGACGTTCGAGCTGGACGAGCCCGCCGACCTGTACCTCGACACGAGCGGCTGGGGGAAGGGCGCCGTGTGGATCAACGGGTTCTGCCTCGGCCGGTACTGGTCGCGCGGCCCGCAGTACACGCTCTATGTCCCGGCGCCGATCCTCCGCGCAGGCACGAACAGCATCGTCGCGCTCGAACTCGAGATCGCAACGGACCCCGCGGTCCGCTTCGTCGCGCACCCGTCGCTCGGCCCGCTCGACCTCTAGCCGACGGCCCGCCGGGCCCGATGGCCCCGTGCAGAGGTGGACCTGGCCGCCGTCGCCGATGACAGGCCGGCGGCCAGGGGTCGGTGGGCGGCTAGATGCCGCGAGCGAGGCGGTAGTACGCCGCGTTCCAGCGCAGCGACTCGGTGAAGCCGCGGAGCGTGGTCTGCTCGTCGATGATCAGCAGCTCGGTCTCCGCCATCCTGGCGAAGTCCTCGAACGCCTGCAGGCCGACGGCGGTCGACATCACCGTGTGGTGCGCGGCGCCCGCCTCCAGCCAGGCCGTGGCGGAGGTCGTGAAGTCGGGGGCAGGCTTCCAGACCGCCCTGCCCACCGGCAGGTGGGGGAGCGGGGCGGTCGGCTCGACCACCTCGACCACGTTCGCCACCAGGCGGAACCGGTCGCGCATGTCCGAGAGCGCCACGACCACGGCGGGGCCGGGGTCGGCGGTGAACACGAGGCGCACGGGGTCGTCCTTGCCGCCGATGCCGAGGGGATGCACCTCGAGCGTCGCCTTCGTCGAGCTGAGCGCCGGGCTCACCTCGAGCATGTGCGCTCCGAGGATGCGCTCGTCGCCGGGGGTGAGATCGTACGTGTAGTCCTCCATCAGGGAGGCGCCGCCGGGGAGGCCCGCTCCCATTACGTTCGCCGCGCGCACCAGGATCGCGGTCTTCCAGTCGCCCTCAGCGCCGAAGCCGTATCCCTCGGCCATCAGCCGCTGCACGGCGAGACCGGGCAGCTGCTTCAGCGCGCCGAGGTCTTCGAAACTCGTGGTGAACGCGCCGAAGCCGCCCTCTTCGAGGAACGACCGCAGGCCGATCTCGATCGCGGCGCCGTCCCGGAGGGAGGAGTGGCGCTCTCCGCCGCGGCGCAGTTCGGGCGCCACGTCGTAGAGGTCCTCGTACTCGGCGACCAGGGCGTCGATGTCCGACTCGGCGGCCGCCGCGACGGCGTCGGCCAGTTCGTTGACGCCCCAGGTGTTCACCTGCACGCCGAACCGCAGCTCCGCCTCCGTCTTGTCGCCCTCGGTGACGGCGACGAACCGCATGTTGTCGCCGAAGCGCGCCAGCTTGAGCGAGCGGGTGGCCGCCCAGCCCGCTGCGGCGCGCATCCACGTGCCGATCCGGGATGCGACGTCCGGGTTCGACACGTGGCCGACGATCGTGGTGCGCGGAACGCCGAGCCGTGACTGGATGTAGCCGAACTCGCGGTCGCCGTGCGCCGCCTGGTTGAGGTTCATGAAGTCGAAGTCGATCTCGCCCCACGGAAGCTCGACGTTCGCCTGGGTGTGGAAGTGCAGCAGCGGCTTGCGGAGCGCGTCGAGACCGGCGATCCACATCTTCGCCGGACTGAACGTGTGCATCCACGCGATGAGGCCGATGACGGCGTCGTCGGCGTTGGCCTCCAGGGCGATGCGGCGGATGGCGTCCGCGTCGGTGAGCACCGGCTTCCAGACGATGCGCACGGGGACGTCGCTGGAGGCGGCGAGCTGGTCGGCGATCGCGCGGGACTGCTCGGCGACCTGCGCGAGCGTCTCCGGGCCGTAGAGGTGCTGGCTTCCGGTGAGGAACCAGACCTCGTAGTGGTCGAGCGTGGTCGAGAGCTTCGGCATCAGCTGAGGGATCCTTCCGGGTTCTGTCCGTAGACGTTCTGGTAGCGGTGGTAAAGGGCGTCGATGGCGTCCTGGGCGATGGGCACGAGCTCGCCGCCCTGCTTGGCGATGTGCACGGTGCGGGCGACGTCCTCCGTCATGACGGCGGCCTTGACCGCATCCCGGGCATCCCTGCCGATGGTGAAGACGCCGTGGTTCTGCATGAGCACGGCGCGCGAGCGGTGCCCGGTGAGCGTCGCGACGATGCCGCGGCCGATCGAGTCGTCGCCGATGATCGCGAACGGGCCGACCGGGATGTCGCCGCCGAACTCATCCGCCATCGCGGTGATGACGCACGGGATGGGCTCGGCGCGCGCCGCCCACGCCGTCGCGTACGTGGAGTGGGTGTGGACGACGCCGCCCACCTCGGGCATGTTGCGGTAGACGTACGCGTGCGCTGCGGTGTCGCTGGAGGGGGAGCGGTCGGATCCGGCTGAGCCGGGGACGACGTCGCCGTCGAGCGTGCAGAGGATCATGTTCTCCGGCGACAGGTCGTCGTAGTCGACGCCGCTCGGCTTGATGACGAACAGATCGGTGCCGGGGACGCGGCCCGAGATGTTCCCACCTGTCCAGACCACGAGGCCGTTGCGGGTGAGTTCGGCGTGCAGGGCGGAGACCTGCTCGCGCACGGCGCGGACGGCGGGGGTGTCCGGGTTCTCGGGAGTGTCGGTCATGCTGCAGGTCCTTCCAGGGGCATCGCGTCGACGGCCGCCTGCTCGATGGCGAGGCCGGAGCGGTAGCGGTCGAGGTAGGAGGCGAAGCCGGCGACGTCGTCGGGGTCGGGGGTGGTGGTCTCGAACGCGAAGGTGCCGAAGACGGCGGTGCGCAGGTAGGTGTCGAGGTCGACGGGGGAGTCCGATGAGGAACCGGTGAACGCGGCGAGCACCGCGATACCCCACGCGCCGCCCTCCGACGCCGTCTCGGAGACGGAGACCGGCGCATCCAGTGCCCCGGCGAGGAAGCGCTGCGCGACGCCCGCCGTGCGGAACATGCCGCCGTGGGCGAACATCCTGTCGAGCGCGACGCCCTCGTCGGCGAGCACGCGCATCCCGAGTGCGAGGATCCCGAACACGCCGTAGAGCTGGGCGCGGACCACGTTGCCGAGGGTGAAACGGCTCTCGGGGGTGCGGACGACGAGCGGCCGGCCCTCGGTGAGTCCGGCGATGGGCTCGCCGGCGAGCGTGTTGTACGCGAGGATTCCCCCGGCGTCGCTGTCGCCGTCGAGCGCCTCGCGGAACAGCGTGTCGTAGACGGCGTCGGTGTCGAGGGCCGCCCCGGATGCGGCGGAGAACCGGGCGAACAGGCCTGCCCACGCCGCGAGCTCGCTCGCCCCGTTGTTGCAGTGCACCATCGCGACCTGATCGCCCGCGGGCGTCGTGACCAGGTCGAGTTCGTGGTGCAGGCCGCCGAGCGGGCGTTCCAGCACGACCATCGCGAAGATGCTGGTGCCGGCGCTGACGTTGCCGGTGCGCGGCGCGACGGAGTCCGTGGCGACCATCCCGGTTCCCGCGTCGCCCTCCGGCGGGCAGAACGCGACGCCGGGGCGCAGCTCACCGGACGGGTCGAGGTAGGCGGCGCCCTCCGCGGTCAGCTCGCCCGCGTGCTCACCGGCGACGAGCACCTCGGGCAGCAGATCGGCGACGCTCCCGGTCGGGAGGCGGTCGGCGGCGAGGGCGTCGTAGCGCGCGATCAGCTCGGCGTCGTAGCCCTTCGTGGACGAGTCGATCGGGAACATCCCGGATGCGTCGCCGACGCCGAGCACGGAGCGCCCGGTGAGCAGCCGGTGCACGTACCCGGCGAGCGTGGTCAGCGAACGCAGCCGCGGAAGGTGCTGCTCGGCGTCGAGCACGGCCTGGTGCAGGTGGGCGATGGACCAGCGGAGCGGGATGTTCACGCCGAACAGCTCGGTGAGCTCGGCGGCGGCCGCTCCCGTGGTGGTGTTGCGCCAGGTGCGGAACGGGGCGATGGCCTCGCCGTGCTCGTCGAGCGGGAGGTAGCCGTGCATCATGGCGGAGACGCCGATGGTGCCGAAGCTCTGCGGGCGGATGCCGTGGCGGCGCTCCGCGTCGGCGACGAGGTCGGCGTATGCGGCCTGCAGGCCGGTGCGGACGGCGTCGAGGGAGTACGTCCAGATGCGGTCGACGAACTCGTTCTCCCACTCGTGCGAGCCGACGGCGAGCACGGTGGACGGGTCGTCGGCGTCGACCAGGCACGCCTTGATGCGCGTCGAGCCGAACTCGATGCCGAGGGCCGTGCGGGCGGCGGCGATGGCGTCGTGGCCGGTGGCGTGGCCGGTGGCTGGGCCGGTCGCGGCTTCGGGCGCGTGGCTGTTCTCGTGGTCCGTCATCCGTCTCCCTCACACCAGTGTGACCGGTCACATTGCTGCATCAGTATCGCCCGCGCGCTCGCGCTCTGTCAATCCGGGGTAACCCGCGAAGCCATCGAGTCCGGACTTATGCACGCTCCCCGCGGCGTGTCGCGTGCATAACTGCGGACTCGATTATCGGGGGGCGCCGGTGGAGGCGCGGAGGACGAGCGTGGGGGCGATGGGGGCGGCGAGCGGGGGTGCGGCGGCCGCCGCGATCTCGGCGAGGAGGCGGGCGACGCAGCGGCGGCCCAGCTCGCGGAAATCCTGCCGCACCGTGGCGAGCGGCGGCGCGAAGTACGCGGCCTCCGGGATGTCGTCGAAGCCGATCACGCTCACGTCCTCCGGCACCCGGCGTCCGCTCTCGCGCAGGACGTGCAGCAGCCCGAGCGCCATCTGGTCGTTCGACGAGAACACCGCCGTCACGCCGCCTCCACCCGACCCGTCGAACAACGCGGCGCCGATGCGTGCTCCGGATGCGGAGGTCCAGTCGCCCGGCTCCGTCACGATCCCCTCCAGTCCGTCCACCGCCAGCTCCGCGGTGAAGCCGCGCTGGCGGGCGGCCGCTTCCTCCCACTCGGCCGGTCCGGCGAGGTGGGCGATGCGCCGGTGCCCGAGGTCGAGCAGGTGGCGTACCGCCAGTCGCGCGCCGGCGAACTGGTCGACGACGACGCCGTCCTCTCCCGGCTCCTGCGAGCCGTGCAGCGTGACGAACGGGACGCCGGGTGCCGCCGAGCGGAGCGCATCCACCACCGGGCGTTCGGGGGCGACGACCACGATCCCGTCCACCGCCTGCGCCGCCAGGTGTTCGAGGGCGGCGTCCACCTCCTCCGCGGTCGTGTCGGCGACGTGGGCGACGGTCACGAAGTATCCGGCGTCGCGGGCGGCCTTCTCGACGGCGTCGATGCTGCTCGCCGGTCCGAACAGGGTGGAGGCGGAGGACGCGAGCACGCCGATGGTCATCGAGCGTGCCGTGGTGAGCATCCTGGCGGCGCGGTTGGGGCGGAACCGCAGCTCCTCCATCGCGGCGAGCACCCGCATCCTGGTCTCGTCACGGATGCTGGGGTGCTCGTTCATCACGCGCGAGACGGTCTGGCGCGACACTCCGGCGACCCGGGCGACGTCGCGCACGCCGGGCGCTCTGCTCTGGCCGTTGCTCTCCACGGTGAACACTGTATGGCCTGCAGCGGGGACCCCGGACCTGGAAGCTCGGAAGGTGGTTAGTGTAGCCTTACCTAAGTCCGGACCACCCGATCAGGAAGGCGCCCTGTGCCGTTGCTCGCACTCGAGAAGACCGACCGACCCGGCTACCGCCCGTACCGCGCGACCGTCGTCGGTGTGCGGCAGCTCAGCCCGAGCTTCGTCCGCGTCACCTTCGCGTCCGACGCCTTCGACACGTTCGGCACGGACTGCCTCGACCAGCGCATCAAGATCGTCTTTCCCCTGCCGGACGGCAGCTTCTCCGACCTCGGCGCCGACAGCGAGGATGCGATGCTCGCCGGCGATTGGTACGACCGCTGGCGTTCCCTCCCCGACCACCTCCGCAACCCGTTCCGCACGTACACGGTCCGCGCGATCGACCAGGATGCACGCCTCCTCGACGTCGACTTCGTCTCCCACGGCGACGGCGGCCCGGCCGCCCGCTGGCTTGCAGATGCGGCACCGGGCGCCGAGGTGATCGTGGTCGGACCGGACGCCCGCAGCATCCACTGCGGCACGGGCATCGACTGGCGGCCCGGCGACGCGAGCGACCTGCTCCTGGTCGGCGACGAGACCGCCGCCCCCGCGATCTCCGCGATCCTCGAAACCCTCCCGGCCGGCCGCCGCGCCCACGCATACATAGAGGTGCCGGATGCGCGCGACAGCCTCGCGCTCAGCCACCCGGCCGGGTGCACGGTCACCTGGCTCGACCGCGCGGGCGGAGACAACGGCTGCCGCCTCATCCCGGCGGTGCAGGACTGGCTCGCCGCGCATCCGGAGACGGTCGAGGGCGCATCCGCCACCCGCGAGCAGCGACTCGACGACGTCGACATCGACGTCGAGACCTTGTGGGAGAGCCCCGAGCAGGCGCCGAGCGGCTTCTACGCCTGGATCGCGGGGGAGTCGTCCACCGTGAAGACCCTGCGCAGGATGCTGGTGACCGGCAGCGGCATCGACAGAAGCCGCGTCGCGTTCATGGGGTATTGGCGGCTGGGGAAAGCGGAGTCGTAGGCGCCGCCTGCCCTCAGCCCCCGCTGCTCTGCTTGTCGGTGCCCGCGAACGTCTCCGGGTAGTTGCTGAGCCACGACCAGTGGCTGACCGGCCAGCTGACCACGAAGGCGCGGCCGACCACGTCGTCGAGGGGGACGAAGCCCTTGCCCGGGTCGTCCATGTGGTAGCGGGAGTCTGCGGAGGCGTAGCGGTTGTCGCCCATCACCCAGAGCTTCCCGGCGGGGACCGTCACGTCGAAGGCCTTGGCGGAGACCGCCTGGACGCCGACCGGGAGGAGCACGTACGGCTCCTTCAGTGGGACGCCGTTGACGCTCAGCTGGCCGAGGGCGTTGCAGCAGGTGATGTGGTCGCCCGGCAGGCCGATGACGCGCTTGACCAGGTGCTGGTCGCTGTCGGAGGCGCCGAGGCCGACGAAGTCGAGGACAGCGCCGACTCCCTTCTGCAGGGGGTTGGCGGTGCTGGGGGCCGGGGCAGGCAGCCAGCCGCCCGGATCCTTGAACACCACGACGTCGCCGCGCTGCAGGCCGAACAGTTTCGGCTGGAACTCGTTGACGATGATCCTGTCGTTGATCTGCAGCGTGTTCTCCATCGAACCCGACGGGATGTAGAACGAGCGGACCACGAACGTCTTGACCAGGAACGACACCAGCACGGCCACCAGGAAGATGACCACGACATCGCGCAGGAGCGATTTCCAGGTCGACTTCTTAGCGCCTCGGCGCGGGGTGGCTGTGGTGCTTTCGGTCACAATCTTTCACCGTAGCGTGCCGACCCTGTGAGCTGCATCCGACTCCCCGGTACCCCGCTTTGGGACCCTTGTGCTGGGTGTCCGCCGGTGAGAGCATTCAGTCACGGGCGCGCCGGTCCCACCGGCCGCCCGCGTGACGATGCGAAAAGCTCCGAAACACGCTGAGCAGTGGTCACGACGCGAACGTCCGCGCCGCGGTGATCGCGGCCGCGGCCAGGCGGGTGCGGGCAGGATCGGCGCCGTCGCCATCGTCGCACTCTCTCTGATCTTCGGCACCCAGCAGACGGCTTTCGCCGCGGGATGCGACACCGACGACACCGGATGCTCGACCTCCACACCGACGCCGACGCCATCGCCAACCCCCTCCACCGGCCACGATGACGCGGACGACTCGACGACGAGCCCCACGCCCACCCCCACCCCGAAGCCGACCGAGACACCAACACCAACACCAACACCCACGCCGACCTCGACTCCCACGCCCACCCAGACACCGACTCCCACGCCAACACCGACTCCAACCCCCACGCCCACCAAGACACCGACTCCCACGCCGACCCCCACCCCGCCTCCGACCACCCCCGCTCCCACCGACCAGGTCCCGCTCGAACCGTCCCCCGTCTTCGACAACGGCGTCACCCTCGACGATTCTCAGGTTCAACAGGCCGCCCAGCTCGCGAGCGATCTGGCTTCCGCCCAGCAGACCCTCTCCGACGCCACAGAGGCGTCGCGCGGCGTCCAGCGCGAGAAGGACCAGGCCGTGGCCGCCGCTGACGCGCTCGCCGCGCAGGCGAAGGCGGCGAAGCAGCAGGCCGAGCAGTCCGCCGGGTTCGCGACCGCCCTCGTCCGGTCGCAAGGGTCGCGGTCGCTGACGATGGACCCGCTGACCGCAGCGCTCGCCAGCCCGGGCAACCTGCTCGACAAGCTGGGCGCCGTGGACCGGTTCCGGTCGGTCACCGCCGACCGTGAGGCCGCGATGACCGTCGCGAAGCGCGACGCCGAGCGGGCCGCCGTCCTGCGCGACAGGGCCGACGAGGCGCAGCAGACGGCGGACGGCGTCGACCTCGACGGCAGCGAGCAGGCGGTCGCCGACGCGCAGGCGGCGGTCGACACCGCGGAGTCCGCACTCGCGTCGATGCCGACGCTGCAGGCGGCGGGGGTCGGCTGGCAAGCCCTGGTGAACGTCCCGGTCGGCGTCACCGGCTGGGTGCTCCCGGTGCACGGCCCGCTCACCGACGGCTTCGGCCCA
Organism: Leifsonia araucanica; assembly: GCF_051161895.1. Lineage (NCBI taxonomy): Bacteria > Bacillati > Actinomycetota > Actinomycetes > Micrococcales > Microbacteriaceae > Leifsonia > Leifsonia araucanica. Next base: position 1,657,655 of record NZ_JBMBTW010000002.1, on the reverse strand, counting down.
CGCCCGTCTCGCCCCGCCGGGACCGCGCTGTTCCACCCGGGAGACGACCTCGGCGCCGGATGCGGATCCACCATCGTCGCGGCGTCGGCGGGCACCGTCGTGGCGGCCGGGCCGAACGGCTCGTACGGGAACTTCGTGATGATCGACCACGGCGGCGGCGTCGACACCGCGTACGGTCACATCGTCGACGGCGGGATCGGCGTCACCGTGGGCGAGACCGTGCAGGCCGGGCAGCCGATCGCGCTCGTCGGCAGCACGGGAGCATCCACTGGATGCCACCTGCATTTCGAGGTGCGGGTGAACGGTCTGCAGATCGACCCGATGCCATTCATGGCCGCCAGAGGCGTGGTGCTCGGCACCCGCTGAAACGCGTTCCTCCGTGTTGCCAGGGTGGTCTCGCGGTTTTCCGTCCCTCGGGCGTACGGTGCAAATATGACCGAACTCACCGAGCTCGTCGGGTCATGGATGCGGCGCCAGCGCTGGTACTCGACCAAGAGCGTCGAACCGCGCCTGCGGCTGCTGGCGTCCTTCGAGACCGGACACGCGGACGATGACGTGCGCATCGTCACGCACTTCTTCGCCGACGACGCGCCGCGCACGCCGCGTGTCTACCAGGTGCCCGTCGTCGCCAGGCCGCGGGCGGACGGCGACCCCACCGCGCTCATCGGCGAGGCGGGTGGCCGCTACCTCTACGACGGCCCGGACGACGAAGCGTACGTCGCCGCCCTCGTCGCGCTGATGGACGGAGCGCTCGGCGTCGACGGCAGGGACGCGGACGCGCTCGGACATACGCTCGGAGCGCCCATCGTGGTCCGGTCGTCGCGCAAGCTCACCGGCGAGCAGTCCAACACGTCGATCGTGGGGGAGCTGGAGGGTGGCAGGCTCGCGCTCATCAAGGTGTTCCGGGTTGTGCAGGACGGCGAGAACCCGGATGTGTCGACCCTGGCCGCGCTGACGGCCGGCGGTTCGCTGCGCACCCCGGCGCTGCTCGGCTGGCTGACCGGCAGCTGGCCGTCGCCCACCGGCGCCGGCCGCGCATCCGGTGAGCTGGCGCTCGTGCAGGACTTCCTCACTGGAGCGGAGGACGGCTGGGAGCTCGCGGTGAGCGCGGCGGAGCGGGGAGAGGACTTCGCCGAGCGCGCGTGGGCGCTCGGAGCCGGCACGGCCGAGCTGCACCTCTCGCTCGCGCAGGCACTCCCGACGAAGACCGCGACCCGGGACGACGTGGCGCTCGCCCTCGACGGGATGTTCCAGCGCCTCACGATCACGTCCAGCGAAGTGCCGGAGGTGGCCGAGCTGCGGGCGGGGATCGCGGCGGTGTACGAGGTGGCCGCCGAGGAGCCGCATCCACTTTTGCAGCGTATCCACGGCGACCTGCACCTCGGGCAGGTGCTGTATTCGCCGGAGCGCGGCTGGCAGTTCATCGACTTCGAGGGGGAGCCGCTGCGACCCCTGTCCGAGCGGGCGATCCCGGATGCGACGATGCGGGATGTGGCGGGAATGCTGCGCTCGTTCGACTACGTCGCCGGGTCGCTGGCCAGGCGGGAGCCGCCGATCGACGTGAGCGCATGGGCGGCCAGGGCACGGCAGGCGTACCTCGACGGGTACGCCTCGGTCGCCGGCCCGGCCCTGGCGGAACACCAGCAGCTGCTCGACGCGTTCGAGCTGGACAAGGCGGTGTACGAGGTGACGTACGAGGCACGGCACCGGCCGTCGTGGGTGCCGATCCCGCTCGCCGCGGTGCGCAGGCTGCTCTCGGCGCGCGTGAGCTGAACAGCGCTGGCGTGAGCTGAACAGCTTGTACGCAAGCTTGCATGCAAGCGCGTAGACTGGGGGCATGATCCCCGCGGCAGAGCTTGCGTACGCCACCACCAAACGACTCATCCTCAGCGGGACGGCGCCGGGAGGCGCGCTCCTCAGCGAGGCCCAGGTCGGCGCGGAGCTCGGCGTCAGCCGCACGCCGGTGCACGAGGCGTTCCTGCGTCTCGCCGCCGAGGGGCTGCTCACGCTGGAGACCCGGCGCGGCGCCGTCGTGACGCCGATGCCGCCGAGGGAGGCGCAGAACGTGCTCGACCTGCGCGAGGTCATCGAGGCGGGAGCCGCACGCCGCATCCTGGATGCGGGCGGTCCCGACGAGACGCTACTGACGGCCCTCGACGATGCGCTCGCCGAGCAGCGCGCCGCCATCGCCGCGGACGACGTCGAGCGGTTCGTGGAGGCCGACCAGTGGTTCCACGCCGCGATCGTGGAAGCGTCGGGCAACGACCTGGCCGTGCACTTCTTCGGGATGCTCAGGGACAGGCAGCAGCGCATCCGGCACCAGCTGTTCCGGGTGCGGCCCGGCACGCTCGCCGACTCGCTCGCCGACCACGAGGCGCTGCTCGCCGCGCTGCGCGACGGCAACGATGACGGCGATGGCGACGGCGACGGCAACAGCGGCACCGCCGCGTTCGACGAGCAGCTGCGCGCCCACATCGCCAGGAACCAGGGGGCGCTGTGAGCCGCACGAAACAGACGCCGCCGTGGCGCATCGTGTTCGCGCTGATGTTCTTCTGCTCCTGGTGCGGCAACCAGTTCAGCCCGCTGCTGCTGATGTACAAGGACGTCCAGCACTACTCCGAGCTGACCGTCAACATGTTCCTCGGCGTGTACGTGCTCGGTCTCGCGCCTGCCCTGCTCATCGCGGGGCCGCTCTCCGACCGGCACGGCAGACGGCCGCTCATGCTCGTGGGCGTGCTCACCGCCGTGCTCGCGAGCGCGAGCCTCGCGCTCGGCACGTTCGGACCCGTGCCGATCTACATCGGCCGTTTGCTCTCCGGCATCACCGTCGGCATCGCGATGGCGGTGGGCACCAGCTGGATGAAGGAGGTGTCCTCTCCGCGCTTCGAGCCGGGGGTGGATGCGGCGGCAGGCGCACGACGCTCCTCCCTCGCCTTCACCCTGGGCTCGGCCACCGGCGCCCTCGTCGCCGGAGGGATCGCCCAGTTCACCACGCTCGGCGAGGAGCTGCCGTTCGCCGTGCACATCCTGTTGACCCTGCCGTTCGCGTGGCTGGTGCTGCGCGCACCGGAGACCGCGACCACCGGCGGTGAGCGCGGTCCGCTCGTGGCGCAGCTGCGCATCCCGGGCGCAGGGCACAAGCGGTTCCGCCGTGTGGTGATCGTCGCTGCGCCGTGGATCTTCGCGGCCGCCGCCCTGGCATACGGTTACCTCCCCGTGCTGCTGGCGAAGCAGACCGGCGAGTGGGGCCTCGGATACGCGACCGTGCTGACCGTGGTGGCGCTCGGCGTCGCCTCGCTGGTGCAGCCGATCGCGAAGCGGCTGCACTCCGTCTCCAGCGCGCGCGGCCTGGTGGCGGCGCTCGTCATCATCGCGGCGGGACTGGTGGTGCTCACCGGCGCCGTCGCGTGGGGATCGCTGTGGCTGGGCGCCGCGGCGAGCGTGGTGCTCGGCGCCGGCATGGGCGTCGCCCTGGTGTCCGGGCTGCTGGAGGTGCAGCGCATCGCGACGCCCCGCGACCTCGCCGGGCTGACCGGGATGTTTTACGCCGTTGCGTACGCCGGCTTCCTGGTGCCGACGATCATGGCGGCGCTCACCCCGCCGCTCAGCACGATCGGCCTGTTCATCGCCCTCGTCGTGCTGGCCGCCCTCTCGGCCCTACTGCTGCTCGCCTCGTACACGAAGCACCTGCCGCACCCGCCGACGGCGCCCACCCCGGCCATCGGCTCCTGACCCGCGCGGCCGCCCCCCACTCGCGCACGTCCTCCGTTCACGCGGAGTTCCTGCGGCTCGCGCCTGCTTCATCCGTTCGAACGGAGTTCCTGCGGCTCGCGCCCGCTTCATCCGTTCGAACGGAGTTCCCGGCGGCGTGTCGCCCCAACTTTCCGGTGTTATGGCAGCGCCGACGCGCACGAGCTGGCGGCGCGTAAAGCCGGAGTTCCTCCAGGACACGCCGCCCGGAACTCCGCACGACAGGAGTTATCGGCCGAACTGCTCGGAGACTCCGCAAGAGCGGAGTCTGCGCCGAGTGGGGTGGGTGACCGGGTGAGCGGGAGAGGGGGCCTCAGGCGCGCGGACGCACCGCCCAGCAGCGCCGCGCGGCCCCGCCGCACACGCCGCGGCGCCGGAGCGTTACCCGCGCGTCCGGCGCCACGTGGGGTCGGCGCATTGAAGCCCTGTGCCGCCTTGCGGTGATTGTCCGTCCGTCTGCCGTCGAGCGGTAGACAGACAGGGGATTCTACTGCTGCGCGGCCGCCGTGGCGCCGATGCGGTATCGGGCGCCGCGGTGGTTCTCCGGCAGCCGGTCGCCCGCGCCGTGCAGCTTGTGGCGCAGGCTGCCCTCCACGTACTCCTCCGGGTATGCACCGCGCTTCCGCAGCTCCGGGATGACGAACTCGACGATGTCCTCGAACGTGCCGGGCGTGATCGCATACGCGAGGTTGAACCCGTCCACGTCCGTCTCGTCGACCCACTCCTGCAGCTGGTCGGCGATGCTCACGGCCCCGCCGACGATGAACGGGCCGAGCCCGCCGATGACGCCGTTGCGGCCGATGTCGCGCACCGTCCACTCACCGCCGTCGGCGTTCGGGCGCTGGAAGTTGGCGACGGCGGACTGGATGGCGTTGCTCTTGACGTTGCCGATGGGCTCGTCCAGGTCGTACTGGGACAGGTCGACGCCCATCCAGCCGGACATGAACACCAGCGCGCCCTCGTCGCTCGTGTACTGCAGGTAGTCCTCGAACTTCGCCTGCGCCTTCTCGTCGGTCTCGTCGGTGATGATCGTGAGGAGGGTGTAGATGCGTGCGGCGTACCGGTCCCTGCCGGCGGCTTCGAGCGCATCCCGCAGCTTGGCGACCGTCTCCTTCAGCCCCTCCTTGGTGGAGGCTGCCACGAAGATCGCCTCCGCGTTCTCCGCCGCGAACGAGATGCCGCGCTTGGAGGCGCCCGCCTGGTAGATCACCGGCGTGCGCTGGGTGCTCGGCTCGGACAGGTGGATGCCCGGCACCGTGAAGTGCTTGCCCTGGTGGCCGATCTCGTGCACCTTCGACGGGTCGGTGAACACCCCGGATTCGCGGTCGCGGATCACGGCGTCGTCCTCCCACGAGCCTTCCCACAGCTTGTAGAGCACTTCGAGGTACTCGTCGGCCTGGTCGTAGCGGTCGTCGTGCTGCAGCTGGTCGTCGTGGCCCATGTTGCGGGCGGCGGAGGGCAGGTAGCCGGTGACGACGTTCCAGCCGACGCGTCCGTTGGTCAGATGGTCGAGCGTCGACATGCGGCGCGCGAACGGATACGGGTGCTCGTACGCCGTTCCGGCCGTGATCCCGAATCCGAGGTGCTCGGTGACGAGCGCCATCGCCGACACCAGCAGGATGGGGTCGTTCACGGGCACCTGTGCGCCGTGCCGGATGGCCGCCTCGTTGGAGCCGCCGTAGACGTCGTATGTGCCGAGCACGTCCGCGATGAAGATGCCGTCGAACGCGCCGCGCTCCAGCAGCTTGGCCAGCTCGGTCCAGTACGCGAGGTCCTTGTACCGCCAGGCCTGGTCGTCCGGGTGTCGCCACATGCCGGAGGACTGGTGGGCGACGCAGTTCATGTCGAAGGCGTTGAATCGGATCTGACGGGTCATGAAGCCAGAATGCGCGACGACGGCCCGGGATGCACGTGCGCCGCAACGTGACGTAACGAACGGCGGGCGACGGGATGCGACAGCGTCACCCCGCGCGTCACGCGCCGCGGGTCACCCCGCGCGTCACCCCGCGTGTCACTCCCCGCGGAACTGCGGCCGGCGCTTCTGCTGGAACGCCGCGAACCCCTCGCGGTAGTCGGCCGTGTCGCGCAGTTCGGCCTGCGCGCGGTTCTCCGCGGCGACCGCATCCCACAGCGCCAGCTCGCCGTCCCGGATGGCCGCCACGATCCGTTTGCTGGCCAGCAGCGCCGCCGTCGCTCCGGATGCCGCCGTCTCGGCAGCAGCGGACACGGCGGCCTGCAGCTCGTCGGCGGGGAGTGCCCTGCTGAACAGGCCGGACGCCACCGCCTCCGTCCCGCTCATCAGCCGCCCGGTGTAGATGAGGTCGAGGGCCTTGTGCGGCCCCAGCCGCGTCACGAAGAGCGAGTGCCCTCCCGAGTCGAGCAGCGCGCCGAGCGCGGCGAACGGCGAGCCGATCTTGGCGTCCTCCGCAACGTAGACCACGTCGGTCGCCAGCAGCAGGCCGAGCCCGACGCCGAGGGATGCGCCCTGCGCAGCGGCGAAGGTCGGCGCCGGGAAGGCGCTCATCCGGCGCAGCAGCGGCGTGACCAGGCCGTCGAGGTATCCGCTCACGTCGTCGGTCGCCGCATGCACGCCGGCGATGTCGCGCCCCGCGCAGAACGCGCGCCCCGCGCCGGTGAGCACGAGGGCGCGCACGCCGGCCGCCTCGGCCTCGCCGTATGCGGCGGAGAGCTCGCGCAGGCCCGTCTCGTCGAGCGCGTTCAGCTTCTCCGGGGCGTTCAGCGTGATCCTGGCGATGCTGTCCGTGATGGTGAGGTCGATCATCGGCGCTCCCTCCGCGCGGTGCTATCCGTCATAGTCGACCACCACGCGGTCGGTGAGTGGATGCGACTGGCAGGTGAGAACGTATCCGCGCTCCAGCTCTTCCGGCTCCAGCGCGTAGTTCTCCGTCATCCGCACGTCCCCGCTGACCAGCCGGGCCCGGCAGGTTCCGCAGACCCCGCCTGCGCACGCGAACGGCACATCCGGTCGCACCCGCAGCGCGGCGTTGAGCACGGACTCGTTCGCGTCCACCGGGGTGTCCACCGTGGAGGTCTGGCCGTCCAGCGTGAACTCGATCTGCACCGTCTTGTCGCCGTCGCGCGCGATCACCGGATGCCCGGCGTCGCCGGTGACCTGCGTCGGCTCCCCGGTGGTGAACAGCTCGAACCGGATGTGCGAGCGGTCGACGCCGACCGATTCGAGCACATCCCGGCACAGCTGCACCAGCTCGAACGGACCGCACAGGAACCACTCGTCGACGGTCGCGGGCGGGATGAGCACGTCGAGCATCCTGCGGAACCGGTCGTCGTCGATGCGACCGGAGAGAAGAGGAGCGGAACGCTGCTCGCGGGAGAGCACGTGGTGCAGCGCGAGCCGGGAGGGGAACCGGTCTTTCAGGTCGGCCAGCTCTTCGAGGAACATGACGTCGATCGCCGTCCTGTTCGTGTAGACGAGCGTGAACTGCGAGGTCTCCGACGCCGACAGGATGCTGTGCGCGAGCGCCATCAGCGGCGTGATGCCCGAACCGGCCGCGATCCCGACGATGTGCTTCCCGTCCAGTGCGGCGAGGTCGGTGGTGAAGGTGCCCTGCGGGCTCATCACGTCGATCCGGTCTCCCGCCTTCAGCTCGCTGGTCGCCCAGGTGGAAAACGCCCCGCCCAGGTCGTGCTTGATCGCGACGCTGATGCTCCCGGCTGTCGGAGGGCGGCAGATCGAATAGCTGCGGCGCAGTTCGCGGCCGGAGACGGTGGCGCGCAGGGCGACGTGCTGCCCCGGCTGGTAGTCGTATTCGCCGCGGAGCTCGTCCGGCACCGCGAACGTCACCTCGACGCTGGCCGCGGTGAGCGGCCGCACGTCCGCGACGGCGAGCGTGTGGAAACGGGCGCGCGCCATCACAGCACCTTGAAGTAGTCGAACGGCTCCCCGCACGCGGAGCACTCGTACAGCGCCTTGCACGAGGTCGAGCCGAAGTGCGAGACCTCGCGGGTGTCGAGCGACTGGCAGTTCGGGCACTTCACGGCCATCCGGATGCGCACCGGACCGTCCACCGCCGGTGCGGCCCCGGTCGGCGGCGCGATGCCGAACGCGGCCAGCGCCGCCTTGCCCTTGTCGCTGATCCAGTCGGTGGTCCACGCAGGGGAGAGGGCGAGGCGCACGGTGACGGGGCCGAAGCCCGCCGCGCTGAGCGCCCGCACGACGTCGGCGCGGATGGTCTCCATCGCCGGGCAGCCGCTGTACGTCGGGGTGACGACCACGTTCACGCCGTCGTCGGTGACGGTGACCTCGCGCAGCACCCCCAGGTCGTCGATCGTGAGCACGGGAACCTCGGGATCGACGACGGAGGCGGCGACGGCCCAGGCCTGGTGCGCGTCGGCGAAGTGGCCGCTCACCAGGTGGCCCCGGGGAACTGCCTGGCGAGCACCTGCATCTCGGCGAGCAGCGGTCCCAGGTATTCGGAGTGCCGTCCGTGTCTGCCGCCGCCCGAGGCGGAGAACACGGCCGGCGGTTCGAGGCCGGTCTCGTCGAGAACCGGCCGGATGCTCCCGTCGAACGCCGGCCGCAGCGACGACGGTCGCGGCGCCACGTCCTCCAGCCGGTCGAACAGCTCGTCGTCGGTGAAGAGCTCGTCGACGTTCGGCCACAGGTCGGACAGGGCGGTGACGGTGCGGCGGCGCGACTCGTCGGTGCCGAGCGCGAGGCGGAGCATCCACTGGTCGGCGTGGTCGCGGTGGTAGTCCACCTCTTTCACGGCCTTCGCCGCGATGGCGGCGAGCACGGGGTCGGACGATGCCCGCAGCCGCGCGTACAGCTCGAACAGATAGTGCGCCACAGCGAACTGCCGCACGATGGTGTGTGCGAAGTCGCCGTTCGGCTGCTCCATCAGGTGCGCGGAGCGGAACTCGTGCTCGTCGCGCCAGTATGCGAGGTCGTCCTCCGACCGGCCGGATGCCGTGCCCGCGTAGCGCAGGAGGGATCGGGCGTGCCCGAGCAGGTCGAGGGCGATGTTGCCGAGGGCGACGTCCTCCTCCAGCTCGGGGGCACGGGAGATCCAGCCGCCGAGCCGCTGGGCGAGCACGAGGGAGTCGTCGCCGAGCCGCAGGGCGTACTCGGCCACGTCGGGGGTCGCGACCTCGTCGCCCGCGATGAACTCGCTGTCGAGGGTGACGGCGGAGAGCTCGACGTGGCCGTGCTCCAGCTCGGGTTCGCTCACAGGTGCTTCACCCCCTCGCTCTCGGTGTAGTAGGTGGCGTGCCGGTAGTTCTTCCCGGCGGGCGACTCGAAGAACGCGCCCTTCGCATCCGGGTCGCTGGCGGTGATCGCGTCGGACGGCACCACCCAGATCGAGACCCCTTCGCTGCGGCGCGTGTACAGGTCGCGGGCGTTGCGCACGGCCATCGTCTCGTCCGGGGCGTGCAGCGACCCGACGTGCACGTGGCTGAGGCCGCGGCTCGACCGCACGAACACCTCCCAGAGCGGCCACACCTCGGCGTGCCCGGCGTCCGGGATTCCCTGGGCGGGCATCATGCCGCCTGTCCGGACTGCTTGGCGGCGTACGCGGCAGCAGCCTCGCGCACCCAGCGTCCGTCCTCGTGCGCCTCGCGCCTGCGCTGCATCCGCTGGGCGTTGCACGGGCCGCGCCCGGCCAGCACCTCCTGGAACTCCGTCCAGTCGATCTCGCCCAGGTCGTATGCCTGGCGCTCCTCGTTCCAGCGCAGGTCGGGGTCGGGCAGCGTGACGCCGAGCACCTCGGCCTGGGGCACGAGCATCCCGACGAACCGCTGGCGCAGCTCGTCGTTGGAGAACCGCTTGATCTTCCACGCCATCGACCTGGCCGAGTTGGGCGAGTCGTCGTCCGGCGGCCCGAACATCATCAGCGACGGCCAGTACCAGCGGTTCACCGCATCCTGGGCCATCTGCCGCTGCGCCTCCGTTCCGCGCATCAGCGTGAGCAGGATCTCGAAGCCCTGCCGCTGGTGGAACGACTCCTCTTTGCAGATGCGGACCATCGCCCGGCCGTACGGGGCGTAGGACGCCCGGCACAGCGGCACCTGGTTGCAGATCGCTGCGCCGTCGACGAGCCAGCCGATCGCGCCCATGTCCGCCCAGCTGAGTGTGGGGTAGTTGAAGATCGACGAGTATCGCGCCTTGCCGGCGATGAGCTGCTCCGTCATCTCGTCGCGGGTGATGCCGAGCGTCTGGGTGGCGGAGTAGAGGTAGAGGCCGTGACCGGCCTCGTCCTGCACCTTGGCCATCAGGATGGCCTTGCGCTTGAGGCTCGGGGCGCGGCTGATCCAGTTGGCTTCCGGCTGCATCCCGATGATCTCGGAGTGCGCGTGCTGCGACATCTGCCGGATGAGGGTCTTGCGGTATGCCTCCGGCATCCAGTCGCGCGGCTCGACCCGCGAGTCGGTGTCGAGGAGCTCGGCGAAGCGGGCCTCTTCCGGTGTGCTCTCCTGGGGGAGCGGCTCTGCCGTGATGGTCATCGTCGACCCTTCCGAATTACTAACTGATCGTTCGGTTAGTATATAGTCTGGTTCACGGTCCGGCAAACACCGCAGGACCGGCGACGAGGAGGTCGGAATGACGCAGGCGCCCGCCGAAGCGATGATGGCGCGCGACCGCGCATCCCGGGCACTCGGCATGGTCGTGGTTCAATCGGAACCCGGCGCGGCCACGGTCAGGATGCTCGTCCGCGACGACATGCTGAACGGCTTCGACGTCACGCATGGCGGCTTCGTCTTCGCGCTCGCCGACACGGCGTTCGCCATCGCCTGCAACGAGGACGAGCGGATCACGCTCGCCGCCGGGGCAGACATCGTCTTCCTCGCGCCGACCACATCCGGGCAGACCCTCACCGCGACGGCACGCGTGCGGGCACGCAGCGGACGCACCGGCGTCTACGACGTGACCGTGACCGACGACGACGGCCGACCCGTCGCGGAGTTCCGCGGCCGCAGCCACACGACCACGCGCACGGCCTGACGCCGGCCCAGCACCACCACGCACCACCCATCCACCTGAAGCACCACGGAGGTCCCGATGTCGACGACGACACCGACCATGCCGGCCTTCCGCCCACCGGCGGCCGACGAACTCGACCAGGAGGAACGCCTCGACCGCGACGCCCTCCGCGCCCTGCAGCTCGAACGGCTGCAGTGGACGGTGCGCCACGCATACGAGAACGTGCCGCTCTACACCGCCAAACTGGATGCGGCCGGCGTCCGCCCCGCCGACATCCGCAGCCTCGACGACGTGGCGCTGCTCCCGTTCACCACCAAGGAGGACCTGCGGCAGACGTACCCGTTCGGGATGTTCGCCGTGCCCACGGAGCGGATCGCGCGCATCCACTGTTCCTCCGGTACGACGGGACGCCCGACGGTCGTCGGCTACACCGCCGGCGACCTCGACCGCTGGGCGTCGCTCGTCGCGCGCTCGCTGCGGGCCGCGGGCGTCCGGCCCGGGATGCGCGTGCACAATGCGTACGGGTACGGCCTGTTCACCGGCGGCCTCGGCGCGCACGCGGGCATCGAGAAGCTGGGCGCGACGGTCATCCCGATGTCGGGAGGCCAGACCGCCAAGCAGGTGCAGCTCATCCAGGACTTCGAACCGGATGTGATCCTCTGCACCCCCAGCTACCTGCTCACGATCGCAGACGCGATGGTGGAGGCCGGGATCGACCCGCGCACCACCAGCCTGCGCGCAGCGGTGCTCGGTGCCGAGCCGTGGACCAACGCCATGCGCCTCGAACTGGAGGAACGGCTCGGCATCGACGCCCTCGACATCTACGGCCTCAGCGAGGTGATGGGTCCGGGCGTCGGCAGCGAGTGCCTGGAGACCAAGGACGGCCCGCACATCTGGGAGGACCATTTCCTGCCGGAGGTGGTCGACCAGGAGTCCGGCGCCGTGTTGCAGGACGGCAGCCCGGGCGAGCTGGTCTTCACCAGCCTCACCAAGGAGGCCTTCCCCGTGCTGCGCTACCGCACCCGCGACCTCACCCGGCTGCTCCCCGGCACCGCGAGGCCCGGAATGCGCCGGATGGAGAAGGTGACGGGCCGCGACGACGACATGATCATCCTGCGCGGGGTGAACCTGTTCCCGACCCAGATCGAGGAGCTGGTGCTCGGCATCGACGACCTCTCCCCGCACTTCGTCCTCGAACTCACCCGGCCGGCGTCCCTGGATGTGCTGACCGTGCGCATCGAGTCCCGTTCTGGCGCGAGTCCGGATGCGGCGGACCGGGCCTGCGCGCTGCTCGTGCAGCGGGTGAAGGAGAGGGTGGGCGTGACCGTGAACGTCGCGCGCGAGGAACCGGGCACGCTGGAGCCGAGCGCTGGCAAGCAGAAGCGGCTGTACGACCTGCGGTAGGCGTCGCGGCGTGAGCGTCGCGTGCCGGCATCCGGCGTGGGCGTCGCGTGCCAGACTGGGGAGTCATGACTGAGACCGAGATCCGACGGGGCCGCCCCGGCTACGACCAGCGCGGCATCCTCGAGGTCTCCGTCGCGGCGTTCAACGAGCACGGCTACGACGCCACCTCCATCGGGATGCTCGCCGAACGTCTCGGCCTGTCCAAGTCGGCCATCTACCACCACGTCTCGTCCAAGGACGAACTGCTGGAGCTGGCCCTCGGAGAGGCCCTCGACAGCCTGGAGGGCGTGCTCGCGGAGAGCGGCGCGACCACCGGCCCTGCCGCCGACCGTCTCGCGCACGTGCTGCGTGGCGCTGTGCGCGTGCTCGTCGACAAGCTGCCGTATGTGACACTGCTGCTGCGCGTGCGCGGCAACACCGAGGTGGAGCGGGCGGCACTGTCCCGCCGCCGCGCCTTCGACAGGGCGGTCGCGGCTCTCGTGGTCGAGGCCCGCGACGAGGGTTCGCTGCGCGCCGACCTCGACCCCGGCATCGTCTCCCGCCTCCTCTTCGGCATGATCAACTCGATCGCCGAGTGGTACCGCCCCGGCGGCCCGGAAGACGCCGAGCAGCTCGCCGCCGACGTGCTGACCGTCGCCCTCGACGGCCTCCGCGTGCCGTAGCCGCGCCTCCGCGCTCCGTTCCAGCGGAGTTCCGCCGCGCCACGCCGCCGAACGTTCCGCTCTAGCGGAGTTCGAGCGACGCATCCCGTCGCGGTTCCGTTCAAGCGGAGTTTCGGGCGGCGTACTGCGGGAGGTGCTGGTGGCGCGGAGTCTCCGCTGCTGCGGAGATGCGGGCCGGATCGCGCGGGATCTCCGCATGAGCGGAGGTGAGTGCGGCGTGGCGCGGCGGAACTCCGCTCGGAGCGCCGGCTACTCCTTCGCCACCAGCGTCAGCACGTCGTACGTCGCCACCGTCTCGTCGTGCTGGTTGTGGATGACAGCGTCCCAGCGCACCTCGCCGTATTCGTCGGTCTCGCGCGGGGTGATCTGCTTGGCTGTCAGCGTCACCCGGATGCTGTCGCCCGGCACCACCGGCGTGAGGAAGCGCAGGTTCTCCAGACCGTAGTTCGCGAGCACCGGTCCGGGCGCCGGGTCGACGAACAGCCCCGCCGCCCAGGACACGAGCAGGTAGCCGTGGGCCACCCTGCCGGGGAAGAACGGGTTCGCGGCCGCAGCCTCCTCGTCCATGTGCGCGTAGAAGGTGTCGCCCGTGAACGTCGCGAACGTCTCGATGTCGTCGAGCGTCACCCTGCGGCTCTTCGACTCCACCTGGTCGCCGATGGTCAGGGTCGACAGCGCCTTGCGGAACGGGTGTACCCCCTCTGCGCTCGCCGTCGCCCCCTGGTGCCACACACCGGTCACCGCGGTCAGCAGCTCGGGGGTGCCCTGGATCGCGGTGCGCTGCATGTGGTGCAGCACCGCCCGGATGCCGCCCAGCTCCTCGCCGCCTCCTGCCCGGCCCGGTCCGCCGTGCACGAGGTGCGGCATTGGGGAGCCGTGGCCGGTGGAGGTGCGCGCATCGTCGCGGTCGAGCAGCAGCACGCGGCCGTTGGAGGCGGCGATCCCGCCCACCAGCTCGCGCGCGATGGCCGGATCGTGGGTCGCGACGCTGGTGACGAGCGAGCCTCCGCCGCGCGCGACCAGGCGCACGGCATCCTCCGTGCTGTCGTAGCTCAGGATGCTCGCGACAGGGCCGAACGCCTCGACCGTGTGCACCGCATCCACGTCGGGGTCGGCGAAGCGGAGCAGGAGGGGCGCGACGAACGCGCCGTCGTCCGCCGGTCCTGTCGTGCCGTCCGCACGCAGCACGTCGGGGGTCGCGAGGTCGCCCACGACGATCTCGCCGCCCGCGTCGACCAGCCTGTGCACCTGGCGCAGCACCTCGTCCCGCTGCGCGAGCGACGCGAGCGGCCCCATCGTCACGCCGTCCGCGCGCGGGTCTCCGATCACCACCCGCTGCCGGATGCGGTCCCGCACAGCATCCACCAGGTCGCCGACCGCCGCGGCCGGCACGATGGCCCGGCGGATCGCGGTGCACTTCTGGCCCGATTTCGCCGTCAGCTCGGTCACCAGCTGCTTCACGTACGCGTCGAACTCCGGCGTGCCCGCCCCGGCGTCCGCGCCGAGCACCGACGCGTTGATCGAGTCCGTCTCGCTCGTGAAGCGCACCCCTCCGGTCTGCACGGAGTCGTGCGCCCGCAGCTTCTCCGCGGTCGAGGCCGATCCGGTGAACGCGACGATGTCGCCGAGCCGCAGGTGCTCGAACAGGTCGGGGACGCCGCCGGACACCAACTGCAGCGAACCGGCGGGCAGCAGCCCGGTCTCGTCCAGGATGCGCACCATCGCCTCGGCGACGTAGCCGGTCGGCGTCGCGGGCTTCACGACGGTCGGCACCCCGGCGAGGAACGCGGGCGCGAACTTCTCCAGCGCACCCCAGACCGGGAAGTTGAACGCGTTGATCTGCACGGCGACGCCCGGCAGCCGGGTGTAGATGTGTCTGGCGAGGAACGACCCGTCCGCCGAGAGCGACTCGACGGGACCGTCCAGGTAGACCTGACCGTTCGGCAGCTCGCGGCGTCCCTTCGACGAGAAGGTGAACAGCACGCCGATGCCACCGTCGATGTCGATCCAGGAGTCTGTCTTCGTCGCGCCGGCCCTGCTCGACAGTGCGTACAGTTCGTCCTTCCTCGCGGTCAGCGCCTGGGCGAACTGCTTGAGCAGCACCGCCCGCTGATGGAAGGTGAGCTCGCCGAGCGACGCCTGCCCGACGGTGCGGGCGTACTCGAGCACTCCGGCCAGGTCGAGCCCGGCGGTGCTCACCCGGGCGACGAGCTCGCCAGTGGATGCGTCGCGCACCTCCGCGGCGTCGGCGGCGTCCGCCTCGGCCGGCGTCCACCACCCGCCCATCACGTAGCTGGGCATGATGTCGTGCTGGCTCATCGGTGAACCTCCGGTGTGGCTGGGGTGGTGGTCGGTGTGGCTGTGGTGGCCGGTGCGGCGCTGGCGGGCGCACCCTGCGCATCCGGCCAGTCGTAGAAGCCGCGCCCGGACTTCCGCCCGAGCCGCCCCTCCGCGACCATCGTGCGCAGCAGTGCCGGGGGCTCGAAGCGCGGGCCGAGGTGTTCGTGCAGGTACTCGGCGATGCCGAGCCGCACATCCAGGCCGACCAGGTCGGTCAGCCGCAGCGGCCCGACCGGATGCTTGTAGCCGAGGACCATCGCCGCGTCGATGTCGTCGGCGCTCGCGACGCCGTCTTCGAGCATCCGGATCGCCTCCAGCCCGAGCGCGACGCCGAGGCGCGACGAGGCGAAGCCGGGGGCGTCCGCGACGGTGATCGGCGTCTTGCCGATCGCGGAGACCCAGCCTTGGGCCGCCGCGACCACCTCGGGCAGCGTCGCGGCGCCGGTGACCACCTCGACGAGCGCAGACGCGGGGACCGGGTTGAAGAAGTGCATCCCGAGGAAGCGGCCGGGGGAGCGGAGGTCGGCGGCCAGCTCGTCGATGGAGATGGACGACGTGTTGCTGGCGAGCACGGCGCTGTCGGCCAAGGCGCTCTCCGCCCGGAGGAGCGCGTCCGCTTTGAGCGACCGGTCCTCCGGCACCGCCTCGATCACCAGACCGCAGGCGGCGAAGCCGCCCACGTCGGTCGCGGTCTCGAGCCGTGCCTCCAGGTCGTCGGCGCCGAGCGCGGTCGTGCCACGCTGCACCGATGCCTCGACGGCACTCTGGATGCGCGCCCGCGCAGCGTCGGCCGCCTCGCCGTCGCGCTCGACCACCGTCACGGTCGCCCCTGCCAGCAGGAACGCATGCGCGATCCCCGCGCCCATCCGCCCTCCGCCGAGCACGCCGACCCGGTCGGGCACCCTCACCTGCTCACGAACCCTCACCTGCTCAGCCACGTCGCTCATGCGCGCCGCCTTCGCTCCAGGAACGCCGTCATCCGCCGCAGCTTCTCCGGCGACTCGAACAGCACCGCCTGCGCGTCCGCCTCCGCAGCCGGATGCTCGGAGCGCGGCGCGTGGAACACCGCCTTGGTGTAGCGCGTCGCCAGCCGGTCGTTGGCGGCGATTCGGTCGGCGAGCGCGTGCGCGGCGGGGAGCAGCGCATCCGGTTCGTGCAGTTCGGTGACGAGCCGCGCGGCCAGCGCCTCCTCGCCGTTCAGGATGCGCCCCGCCAGCACGATCTCCTTCGCCAGCGGTTCGCCGACCAGCTCGGCCAGCCGCCAGAGCGCACCGGCTGCTGCGATGATGCCGAGTCCGGTCTCCGGGTTGCCGATGCGCAGCCGGGGAGTGCCGATGCGGAAGTCGGCCGCGTACGCCAGCTCCGCCCCTCCGCCGAGCGCATAGCCGTCGAGCGCGGCGATCACGGGCAGCGGCAGCGCGGCGATCCTGCCGAACACTGTGGCGTTGATGAGGAGGCGCGCGTCGGCGGCCGTGCGCTCGCGCAGCTCGGCGATGTCTGCGCCGGACGCGAACACGCCGTCTCCGCCGGTCACGATCAGGATGCGCGGCTCCGCCTCCAGGGCGGCGCACACCTCGTGCAGGTCGTCGACCATCCGCTGGTCGATCGCGTTCCTGGTCTCCGGCCGGTTCAGACGTACGACGACGCGGTCGTCCGCCTCCTCGACCAGGAGGGTGCGCATCCCGTTCATGCTGCCTCCACGATCATCGCCGCACCCTGCCCGACGCCCACGCACATCGTGGCGAGCCCGTACTGCGAGCCTTCCCGTTCCATCCGGCCGAGCAGCGTCACCAGCAGCCGCGAGCCGCTGGAACCCAGCGCGTGGCCGAGTGCGATGGCCCCGCCGTCGGCGTTGACGCGGTCTTCGTCGAGCCCAAGCCGCCGGATGCACGCGAGCGCCTGGCTCGCGAACGCCTCGTTCAGCTCGATGCTGCCCAGCTGCCCGAGCTCCAGGCCGGAGCGTTCGAGCGCCTTGTTCACGGCGGGCACCGGTCCGAGCCCCATGATCTCCGGAGCGACGCCGACGCTCGTGCCGACGACCACGCGCGCCCGCGGCGTGAGCCCGTAACGGGCGACGGCGTCAGCGCTCGCCACGACGATCGCGGACGCTCCGTCGTTGAGCGGCGACGCGTTGCCGGCGGTGACCACGCTGCCGCCTGCCACCACCGGACGGAGCCCGGCCAGCGCATCCAGAGTCGTGTCGCGCCGGATGCTCTCGTCGGCCGTGACGGAGCCGCGGGGCGTCTGCACCGGCACGATCTCGTCGGCGAACCGTCCGGCGTCCGTCGCCGCTGCCGCGCGCTGGTGGCTGCGCAGCGCGAACGCGTCGGCGTCCTCCCTGCTGATGCCGTCGATGCGGGCCACCTCCTCCGCCGTCTCCGGCATCGAGTACGTCGCCTTGTCCCGTTCGAGGAAGCGCGGGTTGGTGAACCGCCAGCCGATGGAGGTGTCGAACTGGGGGCCCGGCTTGGCGAACGCGCGTTCCGGCTTGCCCTGCACCCACGGCGCCCTCGTCATCGACTCGACACCGCCGGCGACCACGATGTCCGCGTCGCCCGCCCGGACCGCTTGCGCCGCCATCGTGACCGCCGAGAGCCCGGATGCGCAGAGCCGGTTCACCGTGACGCCCGGCACCGCATCCGGCAGCCCGCCGAGCAACGCGGCCATGCGGGCGACGTTGCGGTTGTCCTCTCCCGCCTGGTTGGCCGCGCCGAGGATCACCTCGTCGATGGTCTGCGGGTCGACGCCCGCGCGCCGCACCGCCTCGGCGACGACGAGAGCGGCCAGGTCGTCTGGGCGCACGCCGCTGAGGGCTCCGCCGTACCGTCCGACCGCCGTGCGGACTCCGCCGACCAGGTAGGCCTCGGTCATCGTGCTGCCCCGTCTTCCTGTCGTTCGCCATCGAGCGACGTCGGCCAGAATTACCGACCGAACGTTCAGGAAGTAATCTTTTCAGACGCGGCCGCTCACCACAACTCCGCCGGTATGCTGTGGCGCATGAGCGACGGCGACTGGACCATCCACCTCGGCGAACTGGACGAGAAGATGGGCGTCCGCATCCTGGAGCAGTCGGCGGAGCGCGTGGTCGCCACGATGCCAGTGGAGGGCAACCGCCAGTCGTTCGGGCTGCTGCATGGCGGGGCGTCCGTCGCCTTCGCCGAGGCACTCGGCTCCTGGGCGGCCGTCATCCACGCGGGTCCAGGACGCACCGCTGTGGGCGTCGACATCAACGCCACCCACCATCGCTCGGCCCGCAGCGGCCTGGTCACCGGCGTCGCCACGGCCATCCGGCTGGGCCGCACGGTCGCCTCCCACGAGATCGTCGTCACCGACGAGGACGGCAACCGCCTCTGCACCGCGAGGATCACCAACCTGATCCTGGACAAGCCCGAGTAGCGGCCCCGACAGCAGGCCCGGCAGCGCCCTCAGCGCAGGTCGTGGTCCTCGAACACCAGCGAGGTTTTCGTATCCCGCACGGACGGGATTGCCGGCAGCTCCTCCAGCACCACCCTGCGCAGGTCTTCGTTGTCGCGCGCCCGCACGAGCAGGATCACGTCGAAGTCCCCGCCGACCAGGGCGAAGTGCTCCACCTCCGGGATGGCGCGCAGGGTGTCCCGCAGTTCGTGCCACGACGCCTGCTCCACCCGCATCGTCACGTACGCCGACGACGCCCGCCCGGAGAGCCGGGGGTCGACCTTCGCCGTGAACCCGGTGATCACGCCGTCTTCGATCAGCCGCGAGAGCCGGGTGTACGCGTTCGCGCGGGAGACGTGCGCCGCCTCGGCGACCGCGGTGATGGAGGCGCGGCCGTCGGCGCGGAGCGCGTCGAGGATGCGGGTGTCGATGTCGTCCATGTCTGTCAGACAGTTTGACACGCACATCGCCCATCCGCACCCGTTCGTCTCGAAAACGGCGGACATCTGGCGCAGCGAATCCAGCCGAGTCATTCTGAGAGACAGCGACGTCTTTCAAAGGAGAACGGATGCACGCCGACGACCTGCTGCCGCGCGCCACCCCGGTGCGGCTGATCGATCAGGATGGTTCGTCCCACGAGGACGACCAGTACCCCACCCCGTCCACCGAGCGGATGCTCGACGGCTATCGCAAGCTGGTCATCGGCCGCCGGATCAACGACCAGGCCAACGCTCTGGTGCGCCAGGGCCGCCTGGCCGTCTACCCGTCGTCGCACGGCCAGGAGGCCTGCGAGGTCGCGGCGGCGATGGTGCTCGGCGACCAGGACTGGCTGTTCCCCACCTACCGTGACACTGTCGCGGTCATCACGCGAGGCGTCGACCCGTTCGACGCGTTCCTGCTGCTGCGCGGAGACTGGCACTCCGGCTACGACCCGCACGAGCACAACGTCGCCCCGCAGGCCACCCCGCTCGCCACCCAGCTGCTGCACGCCGTCGGCTTCGCGCACGCGGCCAGGATGCGCGGGGAGGACACGGTCGTCCTCGCCATCTGCGGGGACGGCGCGACCAGCGAGGGCGACTTCCACGAGGCTCTGAACTTCGCCGCCGTCTTCCATCTGCCCGTCGTCTTCCTCGTGCAGAACAACGGCTACGCCATCTCCGTGCCGCTCAGCAGGCAGACCGCTGCGCCGAGCATCGCGCACAAGGGCGTCGGCTACGGGATGCGCGGCCGCCAGGTCGACGGCAACGACCTCGCCGCCCTGCTCGCCGTGCTCGGCGAAGCCGTCGACGAGGCCCGGGACGGCGGAGGCCCGACGCTCGTGGAGGCGCTGACCTACCGCATCCAGTCGCACACCAACGCCGACGACGCCACCCGCTACCGCAGCGACGACGAGGTGACCCCGTGGCTCGCCCGCGATCCGCTGGCGCGGGTGCGCACCTGGCTGCGGGCGATGGATGCGCTGAGCGACGGAGACGAGGTCGAGCTGCAGGCCCACGCGGAGCGGGTCGCCAGCGACCTGCGCCAGGCGATCAACGCGGAGGCCGAACCGCATCCGGAGGACCTGTTCGCCCACGTCTACGCCACGCAGACCCCGCAACTGAAGGAGCAGGCCGCGCAGCTGGCCGACGAGCTCGCTCGCCAGCAGGCAGGAAACGCAGACCAGGAGGCAGCCCGATGACGCTCATGCACGACGCCCCGGCCGACCACGGCACGGCTCCGGCCACGACCACGATGTCGATGGCTCAGGCCATCAACCGCGCGCTCGCCGACGCCCTCGACGCCGACCCGGCAGTCCTCGTCTTCGGCGAGGACGTCGGCGTACTCGGCGGCGTCTTCCGCATCACCGACGGCCTCGCGGCCCGCTTCGGCGAGACCCGCTGCTTCGACACCCCTCTCGCGGAGGCCGGCATCGTCGGCACCGCCGTCGGCATGGCCATGAACGGGATGCGGCCGGTGGTCGAGATGCAGTTCGACGCGTTCGCGTACCCGGCGTTCGAGCAGATCGTCGATCACGTCGCCAAGATGGGAAACCGCACCAAGGGGGCCGTGCGGCTGCCGATGGTGATCCGCATCCCGTACGCGGGCGGCATCGGCGGCGTCGAGCACCACTCGGACTCGTCGGAGTCGTACTACGCCCACACGCCGGGGCTCACGGTGGTGTCGCCGGCCAACGCGCAGGATGCGTACGGCCTGCTGCGCGCATCCATCGCCTCGCCGGACCCGGTGGTGTTCCTCGAACCGAAGAAGCTGTACTGGTCGACGGGCGAGGTCGACGTCACGGCGCCGCTCCCGCAGCTGGGCTCCGCGCGCATCGCCAGGGAGGGCACGGACGCGACGCTCATCGCATATGGCCCGAGCGTGCCGGTCGCGCTCGCCGCAGCCGAGGCGGCGGAGGAGGAGGGCCGCAGTCTGCAGGTGGTCGACCTGCGCAGCCTGGTGCCGTTCGACGACGAGACCGTGTGCGCCGCCGTACGGTCCACGGGTCGCGCCGTGGTGATCGCGGAGGCGCCCGGCTTCGCCAGCATGGCCAGCGAGATCGCCGCCCGCGTCTCGGAGCGCTGCTTCCACGTGCTCGAAGCTCCCGTGCGCCGGGTGACCGGTTTCGACACACCGTTCGCCCCGCCGAAACTCGAGAAGTTCTACCTGCCGGGGGTCGACCGCATCCTCGACGCCGTCGACGACCTGCAGTGGGAGGACGCATGAGCGCCCAGGTCTTCCGCCTCCCCGACCTCGGTGAAGGACTCACGGAGGCCGAGCTGGTCCGCTGGCTCGTCGCCGTCGGAGACGCGGTCGCCGTCGACCAGCCGATCGCCGAGGTGGAGACGGCCAAGTCGGTCGTGGAGGTGCCGTCGCCGTTCGGGGGCGTCGTCGCCGCGCTGCACGGGGAGGAGGGGGAGGCGCTCGCCGTCGGAGCCCCGCTGATCGAGGTCACGGAGCAGCAACCGGATGCGGTTCCCGCGCCCGACCCGGAGGCCACAGGAGGATCCATGGGTGGGTCCACCGGAGGCTCCGGAAACGTCCTCGTCGGCTACGGCACCACCGAGCTGCGCCACTCCGGCCACCGCAGGGTGCGCCGCACGACCATGCCGTCGTCCACGCTGACGCCGTCCAGGTCCGGGCCGGTGGCGGTCATCTCGCCGGTCGTTCGCACGCTCGCACGCACGCACGGGATCGACCTGTCCACGGTGCGCCCGACGGGCGAGGGCGGCGTGATCACCCGCCGCGACGTGGAGGCGGCGTTCGCGGCGACCCCTCCCGTGGACACCGCACCGGCCACCGCAGCGCCTGCCACCGTCGCACCCGCCACCGCGGCACCCACCGTCGACCAGCGCACGGGCCTCGCGCTCCGCGCATCCACCCCGTTCTCGCTGTTCCGCCGCACTGTCGCCGCGAACATGACCCGCAGCAGGTCCGAGATCCCCGAGGCGACCGTGTGGGTCGACGTGGACGCCACCGAGCTCTGGGACGCGCGGCGCCGGCTGCGCTTCGGCGACCGAACCCCGTCCCTCCTGTCGTTCGTCGCCCGGTTCACGCTCGCGGCGCTCGCCCGGCGTCCCGAGCTGGCCGGACGGGTCACCGCCGACGGCGCAGGGATCGACACCTTCGACGGCGTGAACCTCGGCTTCGCCGTCGACTCTCCGCGCGGGCTGGTGGTCCCGGTGGTCCGTCGCGCGGACAGAATGACCATCCGCGAGCTCGACGGCGCGTTCGACAGGCTCACCCGCGACGCCCGCGCCGGCTCGCTCGCCCCTGCGGAACTGACAGGCTCCACCTTCACCATCAACAACTACGGCAGCCTCGGTGTCGACGGCAGCGCGGCGATCATCAACCACCCGGAGGTCGCGATCATCGGCATCGGCCGGATGATCGAGCGTCCGTGGGTGGTCGACGGCGCCGTCGTGCCCCGCCGCATCGCCCAGCTCTCGCTGGTCTTCGACCACCGGGTCACCGACGGGGGAGTGGCGGCCGGGCTGCTGCGCGACATCGCGGACGCGATGGAGTCCCCGCTCGCCCTGCTCGCCGACGCCCCGCCCGCCTGAGCACCCCGCCCGCCTGAACGCCTCGCCCGCCCGAGCCGCACCCACCCCTTCGGCCCCCGGCCGACCGGGCGTACGCTGTCGCCATGACCGACAAGAAGCCGGAAGACGACGACTACGACCTCTCCATCGAGAAGGAGGTGGCGCCGGAGGAGAACATCCCCTGGCTGCCGCACCCGACCCCCGCGGACGGCGACGCGCCCGCCCCCTGACCCCGGTTCGCGGACGTCGGCGGCGCGCAGCGACGAGCCACCTGCCTCTAGGCTTGATCGGTGAACGCTGACAGGAGACGGGCCTTCCCCGTGTGGCTGGCCATTGTCTTCGCCGTCGTCTGCGGAGCGGGTGTCGCCCTCCAGTCGCGCGTCAACGGCGAGCTGGGCGCGCGCATCGGCGACGGCTTCACCGCCGCCGTCATCTCGTTCGGCTCCGGCCTGCTCATCCTGCTCGTCGCGCTCGCGGTGGCTCCTGCCGGGCGACGGGGCCTCGGCAGAGTGCTGCGCGCCCTGCGTGGGCGGGAGCTGCGCTGGTGGTACGTCTGCGGAGGCGCGGCCGGCGCCTTCCTCGTGCTGTCGCAGGGGCTCACCGCCGCCGTGCTCGGCGTCGCCCTGTTCACCGTCTCGATCGTCGCGGGGCAGACCGTGAGCGGGCTCGTCCTCGACAGGATCGGGATCGGCGCAGGCGGCAAGCGTGCACTCACGCCCGCGCGGGTCGTCGGGGCCGCGCTCGCCCTCGTGGCCGTCACCTGGGCGGTCTCGTCCCAGTTCGGCAGCGGCGTCCCGGTCTGGATGATGGCGCTCCCGCTGATCGCCGGACTCGGCATCGGCTGGCAGCAGGCCGTGAACGGGCAGGTCCGCGTGGTCGCGGAGAGCGCCCTGACGGCCACGTTCATCAACTTCGTCGTCGGCACGACGGTCCTGGTCGTGCTGATGGTCGTCCACTCGTCCATCGTCGGCTGGCCGACCGCGCTGCCGACGGAGCCCTGGCTCTATGTCGGCGGCGCGATCGGCTGCATCTTCATCGCGGGGGCCGCACTGCTCGTCCGGGTGCTCGGCGTGCTGGTGCTCGGTCTCGCCACCGTGGCCGGCCAGCTGCTGACCGCGCTCCTGCTCGACCTGCTGGCGCCGAGCGCCGCGCATCCCGTGGCGCTGTCGACGGTGGCCGGCACCGTGCTGGCGCTCGTCGCGGTGGCCGTGGCGAGCATCCGGTGGGGGAGCCCGGCCGGGCGCGGGGACGCTACGAAAGCGTCGTGAGGTAGCGCTCGGGGTCGACCGCCTTGCGGTGGCTCTCCTTGGAACCGTCCGGAATGCCGCCGACGTAGAGCCAGCCGAGCAGCCGCTCGTTCTTCTTCAGGCCGTGCATCGCGTGGACGGCCTTCGACCTGGTGTGGTGGCCGGTGCGCCAGATCACGCCCCAGCCCGCATCGTGCAGCAGCAGGCTCAGGATGTGCGCGACGCCGGATGCGACGGCGTCCTGCTCCCAGCCCGGCACCTTGTCGCTCTTACTGCGCACGGCGACGATCGCCAGCAGCAGCGAGGCGCGGTGCGTCTTCGCCACGAGCTTCTCCGCGTCTTTGCCCGAGACGCGTGCGTCCTTCGCGAACGCGGCGCCGAGGCGGTCGCGGGCCTCCCCGCGCAGCTCGATCACGCGCCACGGGTGCAGGGCGCTGTGGTCGGCCACCCGGCCGGCAGCCGCCACCAGGGGGAGCAGCTCCTCGTGGGTCGGCGCCGCCTCCGTCACTCGCGAGTACGAGCGACGGGAGGCGACGGCGTCGACCAGGTCTGTCACGCCTGCTCGCCCTCGGTGAAGTTGAGGGACAGCGAGTTCATGCAGTACCGGTCGCCGGTCGGGGTGCCGAAGCCGTCGTCGAAGACGTGTCCGAGGTGCGAGCCGCAGGTGGCGCAGCGGACCTCGGTGCGCACCATCCCGAGGCTGTTGTCCTCGAGCAGCTGCACGGCGTCCGGGCGAACGGACTCATAGAAGCTGGGCCAGCCGCATCCGGAGTCGAACTTGGTGCCCGACTTGAACAGCTCGGCTCCACAGGCGGCACAGGTGTAGAGACCGGCGCGGCTCTCGTCGAGCAGTTCGCCCGTCCACGGCCGCTCTGTTCCCGCCTCACGCAGCACGGCGTACTGCTCCGGGCTGAGCTCCTTACGCCACTCGTCTTCGCTCTTGGCGACGTCGTACTCCATGCGTGTTCCTTTCGTCGTTTCTCCACACTAAACGGAGGAGAGGGCACCGCTGTTCCCTGTTTCGTCCCGAGAACCGCCGCGCGCCGAAAGGCCAACACACAGAAACCCGCAAATAGGATGAACCGCGAACGCAGGAGCGGCGGCACGACCGACAGGCATGAAGGGATCATGGTGGCGAACGCGGCAGACGACCGGGCATCCATTCAGCGCCCAGACGGCCTGAGCGAGCGGGACGTCGCGATCCTCGCGTTCGAGCGGCAGTGGTGGCGGCATGCCGGCGCCAAGGAGCAGGCCATCCGTGAGGAGTTCGGCCTGTCGGCGGCGCGGTACTATCAGCTGCTCGGTGCGCTGATCGACCAGCCAGCCGCTCTGCAGCACGACCCCATGCTCGTCAAGCGCCTGCTCAGACTGCGCGAGGCGAGAATGGCCGCCAGAAGCTCCCGGACGCTCGCGTCCGACGACTGAGGACCACCGACACGATGGCAGAGAAGTACCCCAAAGACCGTTTCGACGCGATTCCGGACGACCTGAACCGCGTCGGCGCGCATCGCGCGCCCCGTGCGAAAGGGCGCGGCTGGATCGGCTTCGGCTGGGCGGCGCTCGCCACCATCGTGCTGATCGGCGCTGGAGTCTTCGGGCTCTCGCTCGTCAACGGCAGCATCTCCTTCCACGGCACGCCGGGCACCAGCTCGGCCTCCAAGACGCCGACGCCGTCTCCGACGCCGACCATCGTGCCGACGATCGACCCTGCGCTCACGGTCAACGTGCTCAATGGCACGGCGACGGAGGGTCTCGCGCAGGCGGCCGGCACCAAGCTCACCGCGGCCGGCATCAAGGTGGGCGCGCTCGCTAACGCGGACAAGACCGACCTGACGCAGACCGTCGTCTACTACTCCGACCCGAAGAACGCGGGGGCGGCGCTCGGCGTCGCCCAGGCGCTGCCGGGAGCCACCACCGCCGAGACGCAGGACTACGCGGACACCGGCGCCGATATCACAGTCGTGCTGGGAAGCAACTTCACCGGCTGACGATTTCGGTCCGTCCCGTATTGTTTCGGGCGTGTTTAACTTCTGACGGTTTCCGGTCATTTCCCGTCTTTTTGCCGAAATAGCTGGTGTTTACGTGCATTGAAAGCATTAGTATCTGGATTCAACGCGCCGGTGATGGGCCGTCGCTACGAAACACAGCAATAGGAGTTATGCATGGCGAACGGAACCGTGAAGTGGTTCAACGCTGAAAAGGGCTACGGATTCATCACCGTCGACGACGGGGGACAGGACGTGTTCGTCCACTACTCCGCCATTGACATGAACGGCTACAAGGTCCTCGAAGAGGGTCAGCAGGTCGTGTTCGAAGTCGGCAGCGGACAGAAGGGCCCGCAGGCTGAGTCGGTGCGTCCGGCGTAGCACGCAGCAACCAACCTGGCGGAGCGTCGTCCCTGAAGGGGCGGCGCTCTCCTGTTTAACTCCTCTCTCCGTGTCTGCTGTCGGCGGACTCACCTTGCACTCGGCTGCCCCGAGTGCCAGAATCGCTTTAGCACTCCATCTGATCGAGTGCTAACCGTTCGCATCTTTCGCAGACGTCCGGGAGGGACGAGAAACAACCATGGCAAAGATCATTGCTTTCGACGAGGACGCCCGCCGCGGCCTTGAGCGCGGCCTCAACATCCTGGCCGACACCGTCAAGGTGACGCTGGGCCCGCGTGGCCGCAACGTCGTTCTCGAGAAGAAGTGGGGCGCCCCCACGATCACCAACGACGGCGTTTCCATCGCGAAGGAGATCGAGCTCGACGACCCGTTCGAGAAGATCGGCGCGGAGCTCGTCAAGGAGGTCGCCAAGAAGACCGACGACGTCGCCGGTGACGGAACCACCACCGCGACCGTTCTCGCTCAGGCGCTCGTCAAGGAAGGCCTCCGCAACGTGGCCGCCGGCGCAGACCCCATCACCCTGAAGCGTGGCATCGAGAAGGCCGTCAAGGCCGTCACCGAGGAGCTCATCGCGAGCGCCAAGGAGGTCGAGACCAAGGAGGAGATCGCTGCGACCGCATCCATCTCCGCCGGAGACACCACCATCGGCGACATCATCGCCGAGGCGATCGACAAGGTCGGCAAGGAGGGCGTCGTCACCGTCGAGGAGTCGAACACCTTCGGCACCGAGCTCGAGCTGACCGAGGGCATGCGCTTCGACAAGGGCTACCTGTCGCAGTACTTCGTCACCGACCAGGACCGCCAGGAGGCGGTGTTCGAAGACCCGTACATCCTCATCGCCAACCAGAAGATCTCCAACATCAAGGATCTGCTGCCGATCGTCGACAAGGTGATCCAGGCCAACAAGCAGCTCCTGATCATCGCGGAGGACGTCGACGGCGAGGCCCTGGCCACGCTGATCGTCAACAAGATCCGCGGCATCTTCAAGTCGGTCGCCGTCAAGGCTCCCGGCTTCGGCGACCGCCGCAAGGCGCAGCTGCAGGACATCGCCATCCTCACCGGTGGCCAGGTCATCTCCGAGGAGGTCGGCCTCAAGCTCGAGAACGTCACCCTCGACCTGCTCGGTCAGGCACGCAAGGTCGTCATCACCAAGGATGAGACCACCATCGTCGAGGGCGCGGGCGACCCCGAGGCCATCGCGGGACGCGTCGCTCAGATCCGCAACGAGATCGACAACACCGACAGCGACTACGACCGTGAGAAGCTGCAGGAGCGCCTGGCGAAGCTCGCCGGCGGTGTCGCGGTCATCAAGGCCGGAGCAGCGACCGAGGTCGAGCTCAAGGAGCGCAAGCACCGCATCGAGGACGCCGTCCGCAACGCGAAGGCAGCCGTCGAAGAGGGCATCGTCGCCGGTGGTGGCGTCGCCCTCATCCAGGCGGGCAAGACCGCTTTCGAGAAGCTCGAGCTCACGGGTGACGAGGCCACCGGCGCGAACATCGTCAAGGTCGCCATCGAGGCTCCGCTCAAGCAGATCGCCATCAACGCAGGC
Source organism: Leifsonia araucanica (assembly GCF_051161895.1). Lineage (NCBI taxonomy): Bacteria > Bacillati > Actinomycetota > Actinomycetes > Micrococcales > Microbacteriaceae > Leifsonia > Leifsonia araucanica. The sequence continues at coordinate 1,629,922 of NZ_JBMBTW010000002.1, read as the reverse complement.
CTCGAGGCCGGCGTCGTGGTCGAGAAGGTCCGCAACCTCCCGGTCGGACACGGCCTCAACGCCGCGACCGGCGAGTACGTCGACATGCTGGCCACCGGCATCAACGACCCGGTGAAGGTCACCCGCTCGGCCCTGCAGAACGCAGCGTCGATCGCCGGCCTGTTCCTCACCACCGAGGCGGTCGTCGCCGACAAGCCGGAGAAGAACCCGGCCCCGGCCGGCGACCCCACCGGCGGCATGGACTTCTAAGTCCTACCCAGCACCACGAAGAGGGCGTCTCCCGCACGGGAGGCGCCCTCTTTCGTCGTATCCGTCGTGTCCGTCGTGTCCGTCGTGCCCGGCGCATCCATCGGCGAGATGCCACGAACTGTCGCGAAACGCCCGGGATACGGCGCAGTTACTGGTATCTCGCGGGCCGCGGCGTGGCCGAGGGCAGGCGGGTCAGGCGGACGGGGTGGGGGCCGCGGTCTCTGCGAGGGGGAGGGAGACGCGGAAGGTGGCGCCGCCGCCGTCCGTCTCGACGACCTCGACGGTGCCGCGGTGGGCGGCGACGATCGAGGAGACGATGGCGAGGCCGAGGCCGCTGCCACCGGTCTCGCGGGCGCGGGACGTGTCTGCGCGCCAGAAGCGCTGGAAGATCTTCTCGCGGATCTGCGGCGGGATGCCGTCGCCGTGGTCGCGCACCTCCAGGATCGCGCGGCCGGTGAGATGGTTCACCTGCACCATGATCTCGATCGGGGTGCCCTCCGCGGTGTAGCGGAGCGCGTTGCCCATCAGGTTGGTGACCACCTGGCGCAGCTTGTTCTCCTCCGCGAGCACGATGGCGGGCTCAGCCGGAACGGGCTGGTGCAGCACCACCTTCTCCGCGGTGGTGACCGGCATCGGCTCTGTGCTGCCCGGGCGGCGGGAGCGGCCACGGCGCAGGCGCGCGAGCGTCGCACCCGCGAACGCGATCGGTCCCGTGGCGTTGCTGACGCGCGCCGCCTGGTCCTGGATGGGCATCGGGACCGTGTCGACGCCCGGTTCCTCCGGACCGAACTCGGGGGCGGCGATCGGGTCGGGGGTGATGACGGTGACGACGCGGCCGGGGGCGCCGGCCATCGCATCCATTGCCGCGTCCTGGGCGATGCGCACCAGGTCGACGGGATGCAGATCGAGCGGCTTGGTCTCGTCGAGGCGGGCGAGTTCGAGCAGGTCTTCCACCAGGCCGCCCATCCGGATGGCCTCCTTCTCGATCCTGTCCATCGCCTGCGCGACGTCCTCCGGGGTCTGCAGGGCGCCCATCCGGTACAGCTCTGCGTAGCCGCGCACGGAGACGAGCGGGGTGCGCAGCTCGTGGCTGGCGTCCCCGACGAAGCGGCGCATCTGCTCGATGGTCCTCGCGCGGTCGTTGAACGCGCGGTCGATGCGGTTCAGCATCGTGTTGAGGGAGCGGTTGAGGCGACCGACCTCGGTGTTGGGGGTGGCGCCGCCGAGGCGCTGGCTGAAGTCGCCGTCCGCGATGGCCGCCGCCGTCTGCTCCACCTCCCGCAGCGGGGAGAACGTCGTGGTCACGAGCATCCGGGTGAGCCCGGCGCCGACGATGATGACGATCACGCCGAAGCCGAGGAAGATCGCGAGGAAGCTCGCCATCACGGTGTCGATCTGCGAGGTGGTCGTCGCGACGATGGCCGTGCCGAGCGCGCCGGGCGGGTTGGTCAGCGTGACCGTCGTGGCCAGCGCGCGGTATGCGGTGTGGCCGTCATTGCTGAGCAGCGGGTAGCCACCGGAGGGGAGGAGCTTGCTCTCCGGCACCGTCAGCGACTTGGGGACGGCGGGCCGGTGGGCCTCCGGGATGTTGGACCAGTTGGTCCTCACCAGGTTGCCGTCTGCGTCGTACAGCGCGGCGAAGTAGTCGGACGGGCTGGCGTCCGTCGCGATCTTCTCGCTGTCGGCCGATGTGCCGTAGAGGTAGGTGTTGAGGTAGCTGCCGCCCGACGCAGCGGACAGCTGCGCATCCAGCTGGTCGAGCAGCACGGGCTTCAGCATCGACATGGTGCCGATGCCCGTCACGAGCAGGCCGAGGGTCAGCATCAGCACGGTCACGCCGGTGATCTTGGTGCGCAGGGAGATCGCGTTCCATCGATCGAGTAAGCGTGTGTGCATGAGGCCGCCAGTTTACGCAGCCGAAGCTGTGCCAGGCATGTGGAGGAGCCTGGTCAGACCTTTGCGGCCTTCAGCATGTAGCCGAACCCGCGCTTGGTCTGGATGAGCGGCTCGCTGGAGTGCGCATCCACCTTGCGGCGCAGGTAGGAGATGTAGGACTCGACGATGCCCGCGTCTCCGTTGAAGTCGTACTCCCAGACGTGGTCGAGGATCTGCGCCTTCGACAGCACACGGTTGGGGTTGAGCATGAGGTAGCGCAGCAGCTTGAACTCGGTGGGGCTGAGCTCGATGGCGGTGTCGCCGACGAACACCTCGTGGGTGTCCTGGTCCATCGTCAGCTCGCCGGCGCGGATGACCGCGTCTTCGTCCGCCTGCATCGTGCGGCGCAGGATGGCCTTGATGCGGGCGACGATCTCGTCGAGGCTGAACGGCTTGGTGACGTAGTCGTCGCCGCCGACGGTGAGGCCGGTGATCTTGTCTTCCGTGTCGTCCTTGGCCGTCAGGAACAGGATGGGCGCGGTGTACCCGGCGCCGCGGAGGCGCTTGGTGACCCCGAAGCCGTTCATGTCGGGGAGCATCACGTCGAGGATGATGAGGTCTGGTTCCTCTTCGAGGACCGCGGAGATGGCCTGCGCGCCGTTGCCAACCGCGCGCACGGCGAACCCTGCGAAGCGGAGGCTGGTGGTGAGCAGGTCGCGGATGTTGGGCTCGTCGTCGACGATCAGGATGCGAGGTCCGGCGTTCATGGCTCCTAGTATCTGCGCGTTGGCTGAATCCTGCCTGTGAGCGCTCGGTGTGGGATTGGTGTGAGGGTCTGGCGGGTGCCGAGGGAACAGTGGATGCTGGGAGCAGCCGTCGCGAGGAGGATCCCCATGTCGAAGCCCACCGTCGTCATCGCCGGAGCAGGACTGGCAGGAGCCACCGTCGCCACCGAGTTGCGCGAGCGCGGATTCGACGGCCGCATCCTGCTGTTCGGCGCGGAGGAGCACCACCCGTACATCCGGCCGCCGCTGTCGAAGGAGTACCTGAAGGGCGAGGCGGAACGCTCGGAGGGGGACGTGCATCCGGAGGGGTGGTACGCGGCGAACGACGTCGAGTTCCTGCCGGAGACCACCGCGAACTCGTTCGATGCGGCTGCGCACGAGCTGTTCCTCGACGGAGGGGCGAGGATCACGTTCGACAGCCTGGTGATCGCGACCGGCGCGAGCCCGCGGAGGCTGAGCGTGCCCGGTGCAGGGCACGGGGCGGTGTTCACCCTGCGCACGGTCGAGGACAGCGAGTGGCTGCGCTCCGCGCTCGAGGTGGGAGGCCGCCGCGTGGTGATCGTCGGCTCCGGCTGGATCGGACTCGAGGTCGCCGCGGCGGCGCGCGGCTACGGGAACGACGTGACCGTGGTCGGCAGCTCCGCCGTGCCGCTCAGTTCCGCGATCGGCCCCGAGCTCGGCCGCGTGTTCGAGCGGCTGCACACCGACAACGGCGTCTCGTTCCGCAATGCGGCATCGGTGGTCGCGATCGACGGAGCGGACGACGGCCCCCGCGAGGTGGTCACCGGTAGCGGGGAGCGCATCCCGGCCGACCTGGTGGTCGTCGGCGTCGGCGCGGTGCCCAACACCGCCATCGCCGAGCGGTCCGGCCTCTCCGTCGACAACGGCATCCCGGTCGACCAAGGGATGCGCACGGCGGCGGAGGACGTCTTCGCGGCCGGAGACGTGGCCAACCCGTTCCTCCCCGTCATCGGCCGGCACCTCCGGAACGAGCACTGGGCGAACGCCATCGCCGGCGGCACCGTCGCGGCGCGCAGCGTGCTCGGCGAGGCGGCGAGCTACGACGACATCCCGTACTTCTACTCCGACCAATACGATCTGGGGATGGAGTATTCGGGATACAGCCCGCTGGCCGCCGACGCCAGGGTCGTCTACCGCGGAGACGTCGACAGGCGCGAGTTCGTGGCGTTCTGGCTGCGCAACGACCGCGTGATGGCCGGGATGAACGTCAACGTCTGGGATGTGAACGACCAGGTGCAGCGCCTGATCCGCTCCGGCGAGCGCGTCGACGCCGCACGCCTCACCGACGAGAGCGTGGACCTTGCCGCGCTCTGAGATGTATCTGCCCCCGCTCCGCATCCCCGTCCGCACCATCGGCGCCCGCACCTTCGACTTCTCCCGCCGCGTCGCAGTGATGGCCGTCGTCAACCGCACGCCGGACTCGTTCTTCGACCGGGGGAGGACCTTCGCCCTCGACAAGGCCGTGCAGGCCAGCTTCCGCGCTGTCGAGCTGGGCGCGGACTGGGTAGACATCGGCGGCGTCCCGTTCGCCCCCGGCGACCCCATCCCGGTGGAGGCGGAGGCCGACAGAGTGGTACCGGTGGTGGCCGAGCTGCGGGCGGGGTCGGACGTGGTCATCTCCGTGGACACCTTCCACGCCGAGGTCGCCCGCCGCGCCATCGCAGCCGGCGCGACCGTCGTGAACGACACGACCGGCCTCAGCGACCCGCGCCTGGTGTGCGTGGTCGCCGACAGCGATGCCACGCTCGTCATCACCCACAGTCTCGCCGCGCCGCGCACGTTCTACCCGCGGCCGCACTACGACGACATCGCCGCCGAGGTCGCCGCCTTCCTGCTCGGCCGGGTGGAGGTTGCGCTCGCCGCGGGCATCCCGGAGGAGCGGATCATCGTCGATCCGGGGCACGACCTCAACAAGAACACGCTGCACTCGCTGGAGCTCACCAGGAGGCTCAGCGAGATCGCCGACCTCGGATACCCGACCCTCGCCGCCGTCTCCAACAAGGACTTCATCGGAGAGACCTTGGATGCGCCGCGCGATGCCCGCCTGGAAGGCTCGATCGCCGCCGCGGTCGTCTCCATCGTCAACGGAGCGAGGATCATCCGGATGCACGACGTGGCCGCCTCCGTCGCCGCTGCGCGCATGACGGAGGCCATCCTCGGGCTGCGCGAGCCCGCATACCTGACGCACAACATGGGGGACGTGAATGAGTGACGCAGCCATCGCCAAGGTCTATCCGCTGCCCGCGGCGGAGGGGCTCGGAGACGACGACCTCGCCGCCCTCTACAGCGATGGCGTCGGCGACGAGCCGTGGCTGCGCGTCAACTTCGTCAGCAGCGTGGACGGCGCCGCGACACACCAGGGCCTGTCCGGCGGGCTCTCCGACGAGGCGGACAAGCGCGTGTTCGGCATCCTGCGCCGCCTCTGCGACGTGGTGGTCGTCGGCGCGGGCACTGTGCGGGCGGAGGGGTACGCGGCGATGCGGGTGGGAGCGGTCTCCGAGCGCTGGCGCGTTGCGCACGGGCTGAGCGCGCATCCGGTCTTCGCCATCGTCTCGGCGAGCCTCGACCTCGACCCGGCGAGCCCGATCTTCCAGGATGCGCCGGTGCGCCCGATCGTGCTCACCACCGAGATCGCCAGGCACGACACCCGCGAAGCGCTGTCGGAGGTGGCGGACGTGGTGGTCTGCGGCCGCCAGCGCGTCGAGGTGGATGCGCTGGTGCGGGTGCTCGCGGAGCGCGGCCTCGGCCGCATCCACTGCGAGGGAGGCCCGCACCTGTTCGGCGACCTGATCGCGTCCGGCGAGCTGGACGAGCTGTGCCTCACGATCAGCCCGCGGCTGGAGGCGGGGGTGGCGACGCGGATCGCCTCCGGCGCGTCGCCGATCGTGCCGGTCGGCCTGAAGCTCGCCCACACGCTCGTCTCCGGCGACACGCTCCTGCTGCGCTATGTCAGGCGCTGAGCAGCCCGGCGCTGAGCCGGCTGGCGCTGAGCCGCCCGCCGTGGACGCCGCCCTCGCGCGGCGGCTGATCGACAGCCAGTTCCCCGCGTGGCCCGCCCTGCCCATCCGGCCGGTGGAGCTGGACGGCTGGGACAACCGCACCTTCCGGCTGGGGGATGCGCTGAGCATCCGGATGCCGAGCGGCCCGTGGTATGCGGAGCAGGTGGCCAAGGAGCAGCAGTGGCTCCCGCGCCTCGCGCCGCTGCTGCCGCTGCCCATCCCGGTGCCGGTCGCTGCGGGCGAGCCGGAGTTCGGCTACCCGTACCCGTGGTCGGTCTACCGCTGGCTCGACGGACGCCCGGCGGCGCTCGACGGCATCGGCGACCCGGTGGCGTTCGCGGAGGCGGTCGGGTCGTTCCTGGTGGCGCTGCGGGCCTGTCCGACCGACGGGGCGCCGCGCCCCGGCCGCCACAACTTCTTCCGCGGAGACCCGCCAGCGGTCTACGGCGACGAGACCCGCGCCGCCATCGCCGCGCTCGCCGCCGCCGGCGACCCCATCGACACTGCGGCGGCCACCCGCGTCTGGGCGGAGGCCGAAGACGCCACCTGGCACGGCGACCTGGTGTGGTTCCACGGCGACATCGCGGTCGGCAACCTGCTGATGCGCGACGGCGCGCTGGCGGCGGTGATCGACTTCGGCACTTCGGGCGTCGGCGACCCGGCGTGCGACCTGGCGCTGGCCTGGACGACGCTGGAGGGCGAGGCGCGGGATGCGTACCGGCGGGTGCTGGGCGTCGACGACGCGATGTGGGCGCGCGGGAAGGGGTGGGCGCTGTGGAAGGCGCTGATCACGCTGCGCGACGACCCGCGGGATGCGGGGGCGCGGGTGACCGCGGAGCGGGTGCTGGCGTGAGCCGCCCTACCGCCCCTGCACCCGGCTAGCCGCGCCTACGCCGCCAGCGCGTGCGCATCCAGGATCGTGTACGAGTACCCCTGCTCCGCCAGGAACCGCTGCCGGTTCTGCGCGAAGTCCTGGTCGACCGTGTCGCGCGACACCAGCGTGTAGAAGTTGGCGGACAGGCCGGACTCCTTCGGCCGCAGCAGCCGTCCGAGGCGCTGCGCCTCCTCCTGGCGGGAGCCGTAGGAGCCTGACACCTGGATGGCGACCGTCGCCTCCGGCAGGTCGACGGAGAAGTTGGCGACCTTGCTCACTACCAGCACCTCCGTCGTGCCCTCGCGGAACTCCTGGTAGAGCCGTTCGCGCTCGTCCACCGGGGTCGCGCCCGTGAGCGACGGAGCATCCAGGGCCTCCGCCAACTCGTCGATCTGGTCGAGGTACTGGCCGATGACCAGGATGCGCTCACCCTTGTGGCGCTCGACCAGCTGGCGCACCACATCCAGTTTGGCGGGGGCCGTGGCCGCGAGGCGGTAGCGCTCGTCGTCGGCGGCAGCGGCGTAGCTGAGGCGGTCGGAGGCGGGCAGGTCGATGCGCACCTCGTAGCAGGCGGCGGGGGAGATGAAGCCCTGGGCCTCGATCTCCTTCCACGGAGCGTCGAAGCGCTTCGGGCCGATGAGGCTGAACACGTCGCCCTCCCTGCCGTCCTCGCGCACCAGCGTTGCCGTGAGGCCGAGGCGGCGGCGGGCCTGCAGCTCGGCGGTGAGCTTGAACACCGGGGCGGGCAGCAGGTGCACCTCGTCGTAGACCACGAGGCCCCAGTCCATCGCGTCGAGCAGCGCGAGGTGCGCGTACTCGCCTTTCCGCTTGGCCGTGAGGATCTGGTAGGTGGCGATGGTGACCGGCTTGACCTCCTTCACCTGACCCGAGTATTCGCCGATCTCCTCGGCGGTCAGCGTGGTGCGCTTGAGTAGTTCGTCGCGCCACTGGCGGGCGGAGACGGTGTTGGTGACCAGGATGAGCGTCGTGGTCTTCGCGGTCGCCATCGCGCCGGCGCCGACGAGGGTCTTGCCCGCGCCGCAGGGCAGCACGACCACGCCGGATCCGCCGTCGAAGAAGTTGTCGACGGCCTTGTGCTGGTAGTCGCGCAGCTTCCAGCCGTCCTCCAGCAGGTCGATCGGATGCGGGGTGCCCGGCGTGTATCCGGCGAGGTCCTCTGCCGGCCAGCCGAGCTTCACCAGCTCCTGCTTGAGCTGGCCGCGCGCCCACGCCTCGACCACGAAGGTGTCTGCATCCCGTCGTTCGAGCAGCAGCGGGGCGATCCGCTTCGCTCCGGCCACCTCGGTGAGCACCGGCAGGTCGGTGGAGCGCAGCAGCAGCACGCCGTCGTCGTCGCGCTCGATCACGAGCCTGCCGTAGCGCGCGACGGTCTCCGCCATGTCGACGGAGACGGTCTGCGGGATGGGGAACTTCGAGTACCGCTCCAGCGTGCCGAGCATGTCCTCCGCCGTGTGCCCGGCCGCGCGGGCGTTCCACAGCCCGAGGCGGGTGATCCGGTACGTGTGGATGTGCTCGGGTGCGCGTTCCAGCTCAGCGAACACGGCGAGGTCGTGCCGTGCGTCTTCGGCCGATGGATGCGCGACCTCCAGCAGGACGGTGCGGTCGCTCTGGACGATCAGGGGGCCATCTGACATAACCGCTGAGTCTACGCCCGCTTTCCTTGCGCCCTTCCCAGCTGGGTCAGTCTGCGGGGCGGAGGCCAGTGACGCTGGAGAGCGGGAGCGTGCGCTCGATGTCCGCGGCGCGGTCGCGGCCCCGGAGGCGCCCGCCGCCCACGCCGGTCGGCTCCAGCAGGTAGTCCACCACGCGGCCGTCGGGCATCGTCACCTCGACCACCACCAGCTGCCTGCCCCGGATGGCCAGGTCGAGCTGCCGGGTCAGCCACTGCTCTCCCGTGCTCTCGTCGGCGGTGTCGTCCGCCTCGCGCAGGCGGGCGACGAGTGCCGCCTCCTGGTCGGCGCGCTCGACGGCCCGGGGATGCGCGACCCTCTGCCTGCGCAGCGCCTCCACGTTCCCATCCGCGTCCTCCGCGGCCACCGGATACCGGGCGTCGCTGATCGCCCAGAACACCACATCCCGGGCGAACCGGCTCTCCAGCCTGTCCTCCGCCGCCCGCACGAGCCCGAGCGCGCTGAGCGACTGGTCGACCTGGATGGTGGTCAGCAGCGTCGCATCGGATGACACCACCGCCGACCGCATCCGCCCGTCGTCGCCGAGGGAGCGCACGCGCACGCGGCCGTACCGTTCGGCCGCATCCCGCACCAGATAGTCGAGCGGCTGGGGCACCCCGGTCAGCGAGATCTCCGCGAGGAACGCGTGGATGCTCTCCGCCGTCTCACCCGCGGTGATCGCGCGGTCGATGGTGGCGGCCGACACCCGGAACGTGGATGCGAGCGCCCTGCTCTCGACGTCGGCCATGCCGCGCAGCCGTCCGTCGATCGCCGGTTCGAGCGGGCCGGGGGCGACGATGGTGAGGTCGTGCTGCAGGTAGACCTTGTCCACCTCCGCGGGGAACAGCTCGCGCACGGTGTCGGCCGCGGCATCCGGGCCGTCCTCGACCAGGGCGCAACCGGCGCTGCTCGGCGCCTGGTGCGCCGTCACGCCGAGCCACTCCGCGTCGCGCGTGTACGCCGCGACGCGCTCCTCGGCCAGCTCGCGGCCGGCGGGGTACAGCCACGCGACGTACTCGCGCAGGCTCTCGCCCCAGGCCGCCCTGCTGCGTCCGGAGAGGATGCGGCGAAGGTCATCGGGCAGGGCATCCTGCCACGCGGCGGCGAGAGCGCGCCAGCGGTCGGCGGTGGGGGAGTGCTGCCAGTCGGTGGCGGCCTCCGTCGGCAGCCAGACGGCGTCCTCCAGCGCGACGAGGCCGGCGCGGGATGCGACGGAGAACACGGTGGGGACCACCGACACGTCCACGGCCAGGGCCCCGGCGATGCGCTTGCTCGCAGGCAGGGCGAGGCCGCCCTTCTGCAGCTCGCGCGCGCCCTCGCGGAAGAGTTCGGCGATCAGCTCGGAGACGGCGGTGACGGCGTCGAAGGCGCGCTCGGCGGCCAGCCGGTCCGTGAACCGGCGCTCGGTGTCCGGAACGGCGGCCAGCGCGGGCGGCGCCGGCTCGGCGAGGAGCGCATCCGGTGACGGCAGGCCGAGGCCGGGCCAGGCGGCCAGCTGCGCCGTGACGGCCTCGTACGCCGAGAACGCGCCGGAGTCCGGATGGGCGAGGATGAGGCCGGAGACGGCGTCCAGCGCCTCCTGGGCGGCATCGGCGTCGATGCCGGGGGTGGCGGCTGCGCCGGACAGCGCTGCAGCGACCTGGGACGCATCCATCGGGGTGGATGCGCGACCGAGCGTCACCAGGACGGCCAGCCTCGTGCGGTCGAGCCCGGACAGCGCGCGCTGCACGGAGTCCCGGTCGAGGAGGGCGTCTGCGAGGTCGAAGAAGTCGGAGACGCCCGCGCGGCGGATGGTCCGCTCGCGCAGGACGCGGACGATGGACTCGTCCGGCATCGCCCGCAGGCGGGCTGCCAGGGCGAGCGTGTTCGTCATGGGCGCTGGTCCAGCCCTGCCGTCCGCCGGCCTACCGCTTGTCCGTGCGGGTCGCAGCCTTCGCCGCTTTGCTGCGCTGACGCCCGGTGATGACGATGAGCACGATCACCAGGACGAAGGAAACGGACAGGCCGATCATCGGCAGGACGAACACCACGGGCCAGATGCCCTGGCCGGAACCCTGCTCCGGCATTCCGCCGAGAGCGGAGCCGATCAGGACGGCTGCGATGCAGACCAAAGAGATGATCACGAGTGCCGCAATGATGTACGACAGGATGCGCTGGAGGCGGCTTGCCGCCTGTGGGGTCTGCTGGGTCACGAAATCAAGGATAATTGAGGTTGGTCATACGATCCCCCATGTGAAATGAGGTTCCCATGCCAACCGGCAAGGTCAAGTTCTACGACGACGAGAAAGGCTTCGGCTTCATCAGCTCCGATGACGGCCAAGAAGTCTTCCTGCACGCCTCCGCCCTGCCGGCAGGTGCCGTCGTGAAAGCGGGAACCCGCCTCGAGTTCGGCATCGCCGACGGCAAGCGCGGCGCCCAGGCACTGTCGGTGCGCGTCCTCGACGCCCCGCCCAGCCTCGTGAAGATGAGCCGCAAGTCCGCGGACGACATGGCGATCATCGTCGAAGACCTCGTGAAGCTGCTCGACGGCATCGGCGCGAACCTCAAGCGGGGCAAGTACCCGGACAAGGCGCACGGCGCGAAGATCGCCGCCGTGCTGCGCCGGGTTGCGGACGACCTGGATGCCTGACACCGAGAACGAGAACGAGACGGACGTCGACGCGACCACCGAGTCTTCGGAGGTCGCGTCGGCGCCGGTCGAGGACGCTCCCGTCTGGACCGTCCCGGACGACGTGCTCCTCGCATCCGTCGCCCAGGCACTGGATGCGCTGAAGGAGATCACGCCGGCGGCCACCATCGGCGCGCCCGCCGGCCACATCGTGGAGGGGGAGCACGTGCTCTCCCTGCTGTTCGAGTGCACCATGTCCGGGTATCCGGGCTGGCACTGGACGGTCACGTTGTCGCGCATCGACGACGAGTCCGCACCGAGCGTGCTCGAGGCGGAGCTGATGCCGGGCGAGCGCGCCCTGCTGGCGCCCGACTGGGTGCCGTGGTCGGAGCGGCTCGCGGAGTACCAGGCCTCCCAGGAGGCCATCGCGGCGGCGGAGGCCGACGCGGGCGACGACGATGACGAGGCGGACGACGAGCTCGACGTCAACGACGACGACGAGACGGACGACGACTTCGAAGACGAGGACGAGGACGGCGAGCACGACGTGCACGACCTGCACCCGGACGACCTCGACGGCGTCGACATCGAGAGCGCGGACGAGTCGTACGAGGACGCGGACGACGCCGACGACTCAGACGTCGCCGACGACTCAGCGGCGTTTGACGGTGAGGTATCCGAGGCCGACGAGGCCGAGTCCGAGACCGACGATGACGGTCCAGAGCCACCAGCCGTCTCCGGAGGCGCTCAGCTGACGGAAGAAGACCAGCGTCACGACGAGGGCGACCAGCCACAGGCCTAGCCCGACGAGCACGGCCTTCCTGTCGTCCGTCTTCACGGGGACAGGATCAGGCCGTCGCTCGTCGTCGCGGAGCCAGAGGCGCACGGTGTCTGCCGCTCAGCCCAGCTGGCCGACGACGTACTCGATGCAGCCGATCAGGGCGCGGACGTCGTCCGGCTCGATGGCCGTGAACGTCGCGACGCGCAGCTGGTTGCGGCCGAGCTTGCGGTACGGCTCCGTGTCGACCACGCCGTTGGCGCGCAGGATCTTGGCGACGGCGGATGCGTCGACCGCGTCGTCGAAGTCGATCGTGACGACGACCTGCGAGCGGTGCGCGGGATCGGCGACGAACGGCGTCGCGTAGTCCACGCCCTCCGCCCAGCTGTAGAGCGCATTCGAGGACTCCGCCGTGCGGGCGTCTGCCCAGGCGAGACCGCCGTTGTCGTTCATCCACTGGATCTGGTTCTCGAGCAGCACCAGGGTGGAGACGGCCGGGGTGTTCAGCGTCTGGTTGAGACGCGAGTTGTCGATCGCGTTCTTGATGCTGAGGAACTCCGGGATGTACCTGTCGCTCGCCGCGATCCGCTCGACCCGCTCGATGGCTGCGGGGGAGAAGAGGGCGAGCCAGAGGCCGCCGTCCGACGCGAAGTTCTTCTGCGGGGCGAAGTAGTAGATGTCCGACTCCGCTGCGTCGATGTCGACGCCGCCCGCCGCGCTGGTCGCGTCGATCACCGTGAGGGCGCCGTCGTCACCGTGCACGCGCTTCACGGGCGCCATGACGCCGGTGGAGGTCTCGTTGTGCGGCCAGGCGTACACGTCGATGCCCGCAGCCGCCTGCGCCTCGCTGCGCGAACCCGCAGGGGCGTCGATGACCTGGGGCGCATCCAGCCACGGCGTCTTCGCGGCGGCGGCGAACTTGCCGCCGAACTCGCCGAAGACGAGGTTCTGGCTGCGCTTCTCGATCAGGGAGAACGCCGCGGCGTCCCAGAACGCGGTCGAGCCGCCGTTGCCGAGGACGACCTCGTAGCCGTCCGGGAGGCGGAACAGCTCGCCGAGCCCGTCGCGCACGCGGCCGACGAGGTTCTTGATCGGAGCCTGGCGGTGCGAGGTGCCGAGAAGCTGCGCTCCGGCACCGGCGAGGTAGGACACCTGCTCCTGGCGGACCTTGGATGGGCCGCATCCGAATCGTCCGTCGGCGGGCAGCAGATCAGTGGGAATCGTCACATCCGGCATATCCAGAGTCTATTGGCTGTTGGAACCCCTGTCGGTCGACTCCTGCCGTGGCTACAGCCCGCTGTCACCGGCACCAAGTAGGCTCTACTGGACATACGCGTGACAACAGCTGGAGGGTTGATGACCGACCTGATCGATACGACCGAGATGTACCTTCGCACCATCCTGGAATTGGAAGAGGACAACATCGTCCCGCTGCGTGCGCGCATCTCGGAGCGTCTCGGCCACTCAGGCCCGACCGTCTCCCAGACCGTCGGCCGCATGGAACGGGACGGCCTCGTCGTTGTCTCCGGCGACCGCCACCTCGAACTCACCGACGACGGGCGCCGCAAGGCCGTCCACGTGATGCGCAAGCACCGCCTGGCCGAGCGCCTGCTCAGCGACGTGATCGAGCTCGAGTGGGAGTACGTGCACGAAGAGGCCTGCCGCTGGGAGCACGTGATGAGCGAGCAGGTCGAGCGCAAGCTGCTCACCATGCTCGGGCACCCGACCGAGTCGCCGTACGGCAACCCCATCCCCGGCCTCGACGAGCTGGGCGACATCGAGTCGCCCACCACCGAGGGCCTCACCAACCTCGTGGATGTCGTCGTGGGCAACAGTTCGGGGGTTTCTGCCAGGATCAAGCGCCTCGGAGAGCCGGCCCAGGTCGACCCCGAGCTGCTGCTGCAGCTCAAGCAGGCCGGCGTTTTTCCGGGCTCGACCGGCACATTCACTCCGGCCGGCTCCTACGTCGCCGTGCAGATCGACGGCTACGAGAACGGGCTGGAACTCCCGAACGAACTCGCAGCGCACATCTTCGTCGAGGCCTGATTTCCGTTACCGACTTGTTAAAATATCGGCAAAAGGATGTGACAAAGCGGGGGTCGTCCCGTAGTCTCTAACGAGTCCGACGGGCCAGAAGCCGGCCACAGGACCCGAACCGGGACGCTCCACCCCCCACTCCTGTCTCCTGGTTCGCGAAGCCAAGCTATAAGCATCCGGGACGGGGCAGCTACCTAGTGCTGTTGGAGCGCAGGAGGTTCAAACCTTGGCACTATTAGGTACACCCGGCTCTGAAGAGCGCCCCGCAAACCCGAATAGCTCGACCCCCGCACCCTCCGACCTCGCGTCCCGCCGCTCCGTGCGCCGCGCGCCGGTGCGGCAGACGGCCGTCGAGCCCACCACCGGAACCGCGTTCCGGAAGCCCGCGGACAAGAAGACGAGCAAGAAGGTCAAAGGCGGCGTGATCAACGTCGCCGTCATGACCCTCGCCGCCGGTCTCATCGCCACGATGGCGATCCCCGCATACGCGTTCAACCCGCAAGGTGCAGACACCGCGCAGTTCAAGAGCAGCGCCGTGGACAGCATGAAGAAGGCCCAGCCGCAGAGCGTCGAGGTCCCGCAGACCGTCGCAGCGGCAGCCGTCGCCCGCGACGCGGCCACCGCCACGAGCGAGCAGGAGCTGTCGGCAGCCAAGGCGGCCAAGGCCGCTGAGCTGGCCCGCCAGCAGGCCGCCGTCTCGTTCGCGAGCTACGCCAGCTACTCCGGCCCGTCGGTCACCGACTTCCTGGCCAACCCGCCGTACCCCAGCTTCAGCCTCCCGCAGGTGTTCTCGGTCGCGCAGCAGTACATCGGAACCCCGTACGTCTTCGGCGGCTCGACGCCCGCCGGCTTCGACTGCTCGGGCTACGTCATGTACGTCTACGCCCAGTTCGGGATCTCCCTGCCGCACTCGGTCTCCGGCCAGGCGGCGATGGGCAAGCGCATCTCGATCGCGGACGCCCAGCCGGGCGACCTGGTCATCATGCCCGGCCACGACGGCTTCTACGCCGGAAACGGCAACATCATGGATGCGCCGGACACTGGCCGCTCCATCTCCATCCGCCCCATCTGGACGAGCGACTACTACATCGTCCGCCTGGGCATCTGACACCTCGTTTCGACCGGGTCCTGAGGCTTCCAGGACTCGAACGGAACGTGAACTCCGCGTAACGCGGACAGCGAGCGGCGCGCCACGAATATGTGGTGCGCCGTTTCTGCGTTACTCTGATCCCCTGAAACCGTGAATGTCCACGCGTTGGATGTTCGCACCGCGAGAGATCCGGGAGTGCGATGGCCGAGCCGCGCAGGGTGACTTCCTGGCTAGAGCGCGGCCGTTTCGCGGGAGCGGGCGCCGCATCTCCTGCCGCCGCATCCGCTGTGGCCGCATCCACTCTCGCCGTCGACGAGCTGATAGCCCGCCACCACGACTTCCTCGCCTGTCGTCACCACACTGTGGCCTGCCGCCGCCCCTTCGTGGCCTGCCGCCACCATGCCGCCGTTTCACTGGGCGCTGTCCGCACGGACAGTGCCTTTTTTGTTTTCCAGGAAGGTCCACGATGAAGACACTGGTCCTCAATGCCGGCTACGAGCCCCTGGCCGTCGTCTCCTTCAAACGCGCCATCGTGCTCGTGATGAACCAGAAAGCCACGGTCCTGTCGATCGACCAGGCCCACCCGGTCTGGGGCATCTCCGCCAGCTACGAGCGCCCGTCGGTCATCCTCCTCACCCGCTACGTCCGCATCCCGCGCGGCCGTGCGGTCCCGGTGAGCCGCCGCGGCGTCCTCCGCCGGGATGCGCACCGCTGCGCATACTGCGGAAAGTCGGCCACCACGATCGACCACGTCCTCCCACGCTCCCGCGGAGGAGCCGACAGCTGGGAAAACCTCGTCGCCTGCTGCCTCCGCTGCAACAACGTCAAAGGCAACCACACCCCCGCCGAGATGAACTGGACCCTCGCCTTCACCCCGCGCGTGCCCCACGACGCCTCCTGGGTGGTGCGCGGCACCGAGGTCGCCCAGCCCGACTGGAGCGACTACCTCGCCCCAGCAGCCTGACGCGCCGCCCGCCCGTTTCGCGCTCGATCGCGGCCCCCGGTAGAGTGGTGCGGGTCAGCCTCTGTAGCTCAATGGAAGAGCTGCTCCGTCCTAAGGAGAAGGTTGGGGGTTCGAGTCCCTCCAGGGGCACCAGCGGATCGCGTGCAATGGGCCGTCAGAGCCTACAAGACGCCGAAACGCGTCGGCGGTCTTGACGGTCGGCCCTATCGTGGTGGGTGTGCCGGACCGACCCTACACCCGCTGGCACTTGCACGTCTTCGAATAGTCTCGAATCGCTGAACAGCCCTGGGAGGCTGTCACCTGTTTTGGCGGGTTCGGGCGTCTCACCCAGGTTGCTAGCCTCGCTGAGGAGGTGACGCATGGGCAAAGGGTTCGCAGTCGTCGATCTAGAGACGACCGGTCTGTTTCCCACAAAGCACGATCGCATCGTGGAAATCGGGATCGTATTGGTGTCGCCGGAGGGCGAGATCGAGGCTCGGCATGAGACTCTCGTGAACCCGAATCGCGACATGGGTCCGCAGCACATTCACGGAATCACGGCCGCCGCAGCAGCCCGCGCACCCCTGTTCGAGCAGATCGCCCCGAACGTCGCCGACCTCCTGGATGACCGCGTCCCGGTCGCGCACAATGCATCGTTTGACTCGAGGTTCCTCGCCTTTCAGATGGCTCAGGCGGGTCTGCGAGTGGCCGAGCCGGAGCGATGGCTCTGCACTATGCGCATGAGCGAAGGCGTCTCCGGCTACCGTCGATTGGCTGAATGCTGTACGGCAGTCGGAGTGGAGCTGGCTAATGCGCACAGCGCCGCCGGGGACGCGCTCGCCACGGCACAGCTCCTGGGTCTGTATATGAGAACCGTGTCGGATAGGCCGTACTGGGAGTCATGGCTTGCTTCGGCTGGACACTACGGCCCCTTCACAGTCGACCCGAGCGTTCGATGGACAGCTCGCACCGAGGTTTTCGAGCAGGACCACTCCTTCGTTGACCGACTCGTTGGCTCGCTCACCGCCACTCGCCTCGGAACGCAACTCAACGTCGACTACCTTGCCCTCCTCGATCGGGTACTCCTTGACCGGGTTGTCTCGGTGTCCGAAGCCTCGGCTCTCGAAGCACTCGCACAGGGTGTCGGGCTCACCCGTGATGATGTTCGGCTAGCGCACCGTGCATACTTCGATGGGCTCGTCGCGACGGCATGGGAGGACCATATCCTCACCGACGCCGAGTCCGCGGAGATCCGAAGCGTCGGCGAGATCCTCTCCATCGACGAAGACGTCGTCGCTACCTCGCTGGTCGCGGCACCCGCCGTACCCGCCCCGCTGGTGACAAGCGGCTTCCGACTCGAGCCGGGCGACATCGTCGTCCTCACCGGGGAGATGTCCAAGCCACGAGAGGCATGGGCGGAGATCCTCACGCGTCTCGGGCTCATCGTCAAGAACAACGTCGTCAAAAAGACCAAACTCCTCGTCGCCGCTGACCCCGATTCCCTCTCTGGGAAGGCCAAAATGGCGCGAGGTTATGGCGTAACCATCGTGAATGAGGCCGGCCTCAAGAAACTCCTAGACGTATAACTGACGCCCGAGACGCGACCTTCTCTGCGTGAGGCTCCGAGTGCTGGCGGAACTGCCGACGTCGGGCCTACGGTGATTCGTCGGACATGGATCCCTCGCTCTCGAGACTCGTGATCGGGATTAGTGGACTCCCGGCCTTTCCGCAGGTCCTATGCATCTCGCGAGGGCTTTCCTGGCCGCGCCACTTGATTACTTGAGCCATGCTTTGGACCTTGAGTGCATCCTGCTCTCGCGGGCGAACCTCGAGATTCGTGACTGTAGATCGGCGCTCGGACAGGCCGCCGCAATACGACGCGGTCACCAGAAGTGGGGATTACTGTTGAGTGACCCCCCTGAGAAAATAGACAGAATTCGCCGGAGAATTGCTGTAGTTTATGTTCGCTAACCAGCCAGGGGGACTATTTGCCGGACCCAACGCGCACGAGGACGTTATCGATTTACCTGCTTAAAGATGGTGTCGAGGGCAACGCTGCGCTAACTGACGACCATCACCTGGGTGATCCGATCGCTGATGCCACGATCCCCACAGGCTCAACTCTCTACCTGTTCGACGGCGCGGAGCGAGAGCCCTGGTGGAAGCAGTATTTTGGAGTTGCTCGACCGCTGAAGCAATCGAGTAAGGCTGCATTGCTGTTCCTCCCCGCAGGAGGGCGAACCTACGCCCTCTGCTTTGGTCACGTGGCACATAACCTCAGGGACGACGCGTACGAATACGACTTCGGACTCCGAATAACGCTCAATTGCGTCGATCCTACAAAGCTTAAGAACACAGACGTGGTTGAGCCCGGGGCCGCGCGGAGGCAGCGTACGCAGGTCTCTGTTGATTCCGACCTGACCTATTTCGACTTTGAGACGGATGCCACCGTCCTTCGGAGTCTCACTGGTGCGGTAAAGAACGAGCACGCCGGACTGATCAAGAACGTTACTGGATCGAGCAACCTCAGAATTGCAACGAAGACGCGGGTCGAAGACTTACCAAGGCTCTGCGAGAAATTGTTTGCGTTGTACACGAGCGATGACTACAAAGCGTCATTCCCAGAGGTACAGAACGTGACGCCCGTAAAGGATCCGCAGCAGGTTGCGATGCTCGACGAAATCCTAATTGGTAAGCTCAAGGATCGCTCCGATGAGCCGATGCTCGCAATTCCCGAGCTCGTCGAGTACAACGACAGTTTCTGGGTTTCGTTCGCCGGCGTAGGGAAGAGCTCGCTTCACCACGATGTATTTCTGGCGCGGTATTACGACTATCTCGAAAGCAATGGGACATCTGTCGCAACGCTCGATCGGGAAGCTCTAGACCGTCATCATCTAGTGATTCTCAACGACGATGAGACGCCACGGACACGTTTCAGGATCTACAAGTCGCTCATATTCACAGCAAGTCTCCCCGCCGCCGGAGCGACGTTCCACCTGATGGAAGGGAACTGGTTCCGTTTTGACGACGACTACATCGCGCGCCTAAATAAGGAGTTGGGTCGCGCGTTGGAGACTTCGATACTGCCTAGCTCTAAGCGAAACCTCGAGGGCGAATACAACATAGACGTCGCTGCTGAGATGCCCAATGCTGTCCTCCTTGACAAGAAGAACATGAGTCCATCCGGGCAGACTCAAGTAGAGCCGTGCGACGTACTTGTCAAGATCGATGGGCTAGCGGTATTCGTCCACGTGAAGTTCTCTACTGCTTCGGCGCAACTTAGCCACCTTTTCAACCAGGGGAGCAACGCTATGCAGCTGCTCAGATCAATTGACGAAGTCCGTCCAAAGCTCGAGGCCCTAGTCAGGAAGGAAGCATCTGCGCCCGAGGTTGCTGAAGATTTGATCGCGCTTATCGACCGGAACAACATCAAGGTGCACTACGCGATTGTTACGCACAAGAAGCCTGACGGTGGCGTTGAGAACTTGCCGCTGTTCTCGCGAATGAGCCTCCGAAGATCGCTCGCGACGTTCAAGTCTATGAGCGTCCCTGTCACGTTCGCCTTCGTGCCGAATGAAGCGCCGGATCGCAAGCCCACCAAGAAGACACGAAAGAAGAAGGCTGGCGAATCCTCCTAGCAGAGGCCCGGGACCCAGCAGGAACGTAGCCTCGAGGGAGCTGGGTCGACCCCTCGCGCTCGATGAGAACGCGTCGGTACTTGGGAGCCTCTCATTTCGACTCATCCAAGCCAGAGACCGGGAAAACCGGCAAACTAACCATGGGCCCTGACGGAAACGCGATTAGCCGCTATTCAATCGTTGCCGGACTGCAATGGTCTATACCGTCTTCCGGATACAGTCGAGCCGGCGCATCAAAGCCTCGGCACGACGACCCATTCGCGCTCGCTGCCTTCGCGCGGCTATGAAGTTCCCGTGGGTCGAAGTCGATCACCGAGTAAAGCTCGTCAGTGACATTATTTGGGTCGACACAATTGCGGCGACTTTGGCGCTCGACCGACCCAGTCCACGATCGAACGAGCTCCATGTGATCGCAGTCGAATCTAGTAGGTCAGGACGCGCGGAATTCTGCGGCATCTCGGCCCCTCGGTAGCTGCGTGTAGGGGTGGCGGCAGTTTTCGAGCCGCTCAAGGGACATCGCGAAGATGCGCTCATCCGGCCGGACCCATGACGCGTTTTCAAGCAACCCACCCGCTGCCCCACCCGCTCAATCCTGCGGCGGCCGCCGCTGGCGCTTCACGTCGGTGCGGTGCTTCTTCGCGTCCAGGCGTCGCTGCTTGGCGCCGCGGGTCGGGCGCGTGGGCCGGCGGGCGGGGGATGGCGGGCGCAGGGCATCGGCGACGAGGTCGGCAAGACGGGTGAGGGCGGCTTCGCGGTTGCGGAGTTGGGCACGGTGTTCGGAGGCTGCGATCGTCAGGGTTCCGTCGACGAGGCGGGTGCTGAGGCGGTCGAGGAGGCGCTCTCGCTGGACGGGGGTGAGGGCGGTGGAGTGGGCGACGTCCCAGACGAGTTCTGCGCGGGAGTCGGCGGTGTTCACGCCTTGGCCGCCGGGGCCGGAGGAGCGGGAGAAGCGCCAGGACAGCTCGGAGTCCGGGATGGTGAGGCCGGAGGTGACCCGGAGGCCGGGGCGGTGAGCGGCGGGCATGGGTCCATCATCCTCTTGTCCGACGGCGCCGTGCCGCTACGGGATGGGGCGGTAGCGCAGCGCGGAGACGCCGGAGCGGAAGTCCTGCCGCTCCACCAGTTCGAGGGGGATGTGCTCGCGCAGGCCCGAGAGCAAGGTCGGCCCGTGGCCGGCGAGGAGGGGCTGGACGACGAAGACGTACTCGTCGATCAGGCCGAGGTTCGCCAGCGCTAAGGGGAGCGTGACTCCACCGACGAAGAGGCCGCGGCCGGGTTCCTGTTTGAGGCGCGTGACCGCATCCCGGAGGTCGCCGGGCAGGAGCTCCGCGTTCCAGTCGACGTCGGTGAGCGTGCTCGACACGACGTATTTTGGCGCGCCGTCGATGGTTGAGGCGAAGGGGAGCTGCCAGTCGTCCATCCAGTCGGGCCAGGTGCCAGAGGCGGGCTTGCGCCAGGCGGACTCCATCATCTCGTAGGTGGTCCGGCCGAAGAGGAGGGCGTCGGCTCGCTGCAGCTCGGCCGTCCAGAAGCGCATCGACTCCTCGTCGGGCGGGAGGCCGGCCTCGTGGTGGCAGCAGCCGTCGAGCGTGACGTTGATGGCGTAGCGAAGTGGTCTCATCCTGTGCTCTCCCTTGATGCACGCCGGACGCCGGATACCGGGCACCGGTCCGCACCCAAACTACCGCCGGTGCCCGCTCCGGGATGTGGTGGGTTAGCATTTTCGAATGACGAAACCGGCACCGATCGACGATGTTCCGATCGACGGCGACGTCGTTCGGCTGGGGCAGTTCCTGAAATTCGCCGGGCTGCTCGACTCCGGCGGGGACGTCAAAGAGGCCATCATCGACGGGTTCGTGACCGTGAACGGTGAGGTCGACCGGCGCCGGGGACGGCAGCTGCACGTCGGTGACATCGTCGGGTTCGAAGGACGCAGGGTCCGCGTCAGCTCGTGACGGAGACACAGGATGCTCGGGCGCACGTCGTCGCGGTGAGCACGGACAGCGAGCACCGCTTCAGCAAGCGGGTGGTCGACCAGATCGTCCTCATCGAAGGGTGGGGCGTGGAAGGCGACGCCCACGCCGGGACCACCGTGCAGCACCGCTCCCGTGTCGCCCGGGATCCGTCGCAGCCGAACCTGCGGCAGGTGCACCTGATGCACGCCGAACTGTTCGACGAGGTCGCCGATGCCGGGTTCGAGGTCGCGCCCGGGCAGCTGGGGGAGAACGTTACGACGCGCGGAATCGATCTGCTCGGCCTGCCGACGGACACGCTGCTGCACCTCGGCGCCGACGCGTGCGTCCGCGTGACCGGGCTGCGGAACCCGTGCCAGCAGATCAACGGCTTCGAGCCGGGGCTGCTGCGCGAGGTGCTCGGGCGGGCCGAGGACGGTTCGGTCGAGCGGAAGGGCGGCGTGATGGGGGTCGTCGTTGCGGGAGGGACCGTTCGCCGGGGCGACACCATCCGGGTCGAGCTCCCGTCGGGCGAGCACACCCCGCTCAGTCCGGTATGACAACTCGAAACCGCCCGGGCGGGATCGCGGGCCACGCGCATCCAGGACCGATGAAGGGCCAGCCATGAACATCACACTGCTCGTTCGGTTCGTCGCCGTGGCCGAGGAGCTGCATTTTCCGCGCGCGGCACGGAAGCTCGACATTCCACTCCCGTCGCTCTACTCGTCGATCGCGAAGCTGGAGGACGAGGTCGGGTCGCCGCTGTTCGTCCGCGGGGCGACGCCGACGAAGCTGACCGGCGCTGGCGTCCTGTTTCTTGCCACCGCTCGGGAGGAGATCGCAGCGGCCCCTCCAGTGGCGGGCAAGCCCGTGGCACCGGCAGGCGGGAAAGCGAAAGCCTCGAAGGGCAAGGGACGCGCACCCGCGGTCAAGGGGCAGCCGAAGCCGTTCAAGAAGCGCCAGGGGCGTTAGGGCCGGGACGGCGCCAGGGGAGTGGCATCCGCGCTGCTCGCCACGCCACGCGCATCCGGAGCCGTCGGGGAATGGAGGCCACGCCTCACTCGTGCTCCGGCAGCAGCGGGGTCGACCATCCGGGATCGCGGCCGAGCTGTGCTGCGCGGGCGACGGATGCTGCACCGAAGCGGTCGCGGACCGCGTCGAGGACGGTGTCGAGGCGGGCGCCGTCGTCCCAGTCGATCGGGAGTTCGGGCTGGAAGGTGTCCGACCGTCCCAGCTGGGACAGCGAGAGGCCGATGAGGGTGATGCCGCGCTGCGTGATCTCGGGCCGAGCCGCCGTCAGGAGGGTGCGCGCGATCCCGAGCAGGACGGAGGTCCGGTCGGTGGGGAAGCCGAGCGTGCGGGAGCGGGTGGCTTTGGCGAAGTCGCCGAAGCGGAGGCGGAGGACGACCGTGCGGCAGGTGCGGTCGCCGTCGCGCAGGCGCCGGGCGAGGCGGTCGACTATCTGGGTCAGGATGGTGTCCAGCTCCTCGGGCGAGCGCGGGCGGCTGCCGAGGGCACGCTGGGAGCCGATGGATCCGCGGCGCCGGGTGGCGTCGACGGGGCGCGGATCGCGGAGGCGGGCGAGCGCGTGCAGGTGGGCGCCCGCGGCGCGGCCGAGGAGACGCTCGGCTGTCGCCTCCTCGAGTTCGGCGAGCTGGCCGACGGTCCGGATGCCAAGGCGATGCAGCTTCTCGGCGGTGACGGCGCCGACGCCCCAGAGACGTTCGACGGGGAGGGGGAGGAGGAAGGCCTGCTCGCGGTCGGGCTCGACGAGGAGGAGTCCGTCGGGTTTGCTGACGGCACTGGCGACCTTGGCGAGGAACTTGGTGCGGGCGATGCCGACCGAGATGGCGAGGCCGGCCTCCGAGCGGACCCGCTCCCGCAGGCGCGTCGCGATCTGCTCCGGCGTCCCCGCGATGCGCCGCAGGCCGCCGACCTCCAGGAACGCCTCGTCGATGGACAGTCCCTCGACGAGCGGGGTCGTGTCGCGGAAGATGGCGAAGACGTCGCGGCTGGCGGCGGAGTATGCATCCATCCTGGGCGGGACGACCACCGCATCCGGGCACAGCTCGCGCGCCTGCCTGCCGCCCATCGCGGTGCGCACGCCGCGCGCCTTCGCCTCGTAGCTGGCGGCGAGCACCACCCCTCCGCCGACGATCACCGGGCGGCCGCGCAGCTCGGGCGCATCCCGTTGCTCGACGGAGGCGTAGAAGGCGTCGAGGTCGGCGTGCAGCACGGTCGCCTCGCCCCGCATCCCGGTCCTCCGCTCGCTCGTGCGTCGAGAGCATGGTCGCACGGACCGCGGACACCGGAGGTGGGATGCGGCGGCGGCGGTGCGGTCCGTCAGGGCAGCCGGCGACGACTAGGGGTTCGCCGCCAGCTGGTTCGTGAACGCCGAATCCTTGCCGAGCGCGAAGTCGATGAGTTTGCGGAACCGGTCCGGTTCGATCCCGGCGCTCATCGCCTGCTCGACGGTGTCCGCCGTCTGGTAGTACAGCTGGTTCCAGTTGCGCGCCTGGGCGACGCCGCCGTCCGCATCCGCGTTGGCGTACAGGATGTTGTTGGTGGTGCGGTCCCAGAAGATCACGACGAAATGCGGGAGGCCCGGCGGCGGGTTCGGGCAGTAGTACAGCCGCCCGCGGCCCTCCCTCCGGACCGCAGTCTTCTCGTTCTGCCTGGACTGGCCGATCGCGCCGATGGCGTTGCTGACCGCAGCATCCACGATCTGCCGGAGGTCGTCGAGGGAAGCCATGTCGAACTCGTCTCCTTGCCCCGGCGAGCCCGTGTACGGCGGCCGGATGTAGCTCAGGATGTACCGCGCCGAGCGGGTGCGGTCGCGCAGGTCGTCGCCGGGGTTCGAGTTCGTGCCGCGGGACGTGACGACGGAGCCGCCGGGAGACACGTCGACCACGATCTCGGTGTGGTCGTAGTCGCCGTCCCCGTTCCAGTCGAAGCCGATCACGTCGCCGCGCTGCACCCCGGAGGAACCGTCGTGGTAGACGCCGGCCTGGCGCCCCCAGTTCTGGATCTGCGACACGTAGGTGAAGTACGGCCCACCGGATGCGGTCAGCCCGAACAGGTAGAAGCTGACGCACGCGGCGCAGTCGTCGTACGCGCTGTTCCCGCTCGGCCACCACGGGTTCGGCCAGGTGACTCCCCAGACGCTGGGCGCGCCCATCGCGGCGAGCATGTCCTCGACGGTGCGGGGGAGCAGATCAGGCATCCTCGGGCACCTCCTCGCCGAAGCTGGAGCTGATCGCGGGAGGCGCAGGCGTGCGGTCGGCGTCGAGGGGAGGGAGGAGATAGCCGGAGTCGTCGACGCGGCGATGCGCGTCGGACGGGACGGGCGGCAGGGGGTCGGCGGAGGTGCCAAGCGCGGGGTCGTCCGGGGTGTCGGCGGACGTGTCGCCGGAGCTGTCGCCGGAGCTGTCGCCGGAGCTGTCGTGCGGGGTGGGAGCGGCGTCGGTCATCGCATCCCCTTGTCTGGTGGTGTCGGGGTTACGAGAGCGATGGTAGCGCTGCGCGGGGGCGGGCGGAAGGGAGTGGAGCATCCGGTCTGAGAGTTCTCACACCTACCCGCCGCCGAAACCCGTGCGCCCATATGCTGTGCCCTGGCGGCAGGAGACGCGTGCACGGGGTGCGCGAGGGGGTGCCCGGGTCCTCGTCGCGGAGAGCCTGAGCATGACCATTCGCACGCGCATCGCGTCCGTCGCATCCATCGTCGCCGTCGCCGTCGCGGTCGGTGGGCTGGGGGCGGCGGCTCCCGCGTCGGCCTTCGACCTGTCTCCGCTGAACGCCATCGGGTCCATCGACTCCATCGCGCTCACCTACGACTACTCGTCGCCCAAGCCCATCCTCCACATCGTCGGATGGGCGGGGGACCTCAACCTGAGCGGCTCCAACGGCGACAGCGCGGAGCCCGTCGGCGTCGAGCTGTACGAGGCTGGCCCCGGCGGGGCGCACACGACGATCGGGTGGGGAGAGCGCCATCGGTTCGACTACCCCCGACCGGATGTGCAGCTTGCGTATCCGTCGATCGGTCCGAACCAGGGTTTCGATGTGTACGCGGACAGCCTGACCGCCGGCTCCCACAACATCTGCCTGCGCCTCTACAGCTTCTATACCTACCCGGAGAGCGCCAGTCCGCTCGCCTGCCAGACGGTGAACATCCCGAAACAGAATCCGACGGTGGCGACCATGACCGGTTCGGGCGACGTCGGCTCACCGCTGACCATGAGCCTGCCGCCGGGCACCGCCGGCGTGCCGAGCTACTCCTGGGCCGCCGCCGCTCCTGTCGGGTGGATCCCCGGCGATGCCCACGACGGCCCGACGACGATCCCCGGACAGCGGACGGCCACGTTCACGCCGGGGCCGGCGCTGATCGGCCGCACGATCTGGGGCACGATCACCCTTCGCCTGCCGGGCGTCATCCTCGAGGAGAGGCCGAACCCGAAGGCGGTTCTCACCCCGTACCGCCAGACGCCGGAACGGATCGCCTCCGACGACAGATACTCGACCTCGGTCGCCGCGTCGCAGAAGGCGTTCCCGGATGCGGTGGCAGGGGCGCCCGTCGCGTACATCGCGTCCGGCGCGGCCTTCCCGGATGCGCTGTCGGCCGGCGCCGCGGCAGCCAAGGTGCATGGCACGCTCCTGCTGACCCCTCCCACCGTGCTGGACACGCGCGTCGCCGCAGAGCTCGTGCGTCTGCATCCCGCCCGGATCGTGGTGGTCGGTGGACCGGCGGCCCTCTCCGAGAACGTGGTGGCGGGCCTCCGGGCGTTGCCGATCAGCGCCACGGTGACACGGATATCCGGCCAGGACCGCTTCGCTGTGTCGCGGGCCGTGGTGGCCGACGCGTTCGGAGCTTCGGCGCCCGACGTCTATCTCGTGACAGGCAACGCGTTCCCGGATGCGCTCGCCGCCGCAGCTGCCGGAGCGTCGGCCGGACGCCCCGTGCTGCTCACGAACGGCTGGCTCGGCTCACCGGATCAGGAGACGGCCGCCGCCCTGCGGAGCTGGAAGACGACGCACGTCACGATCGTCGGCGGCACCGCCGGAGTCTCAACGGGGATCGAGAGCGGCCTCGCCAGAGTCGGCATCTCCGTGAGCAGGGTGGCGGGTGCCGACCGCTTCGCGACGGCCGCGGCGCTCGCCCGCACACTGCCGTCCACGCAGCTGGCCTACCTCGCCAACGGGCTCCGGTTCCCGGATGCGTTGACGGCAGCCGTGCTCGAGAGCTCCCGCCCTGCGCCCCTGCTGCTGACGACGGGCCAGTGCGCGCCGGTCGAGACGGAGAGTGCGATGGTCGACACCGGTGTCACGCGGCTGGTGCTGGTCGGCGGGCCGGCGGCGGAGCAGGAGAACGTGGCCGACTTCGCCTGCTGACCCTGCTGACCCTGCTGGCCCTGCTGGCCCTGCTGCGGGAGCCAGCGCCCTCAGTTCCACGCGTCGATCTTCTGATCGCGCGGCGCCGGCGCCCCCTTCCCGGTCTCGAGCAGTGACTTCAGGCTCAGCATGAACACGCCCCACTTCGTGGAACAGTGGTGCATGAACGGCACCGGCTCTGCCCAGCCCTCGTGGATGAAGCGGACGAGCGTGTATTCGCCGTCGCGTTCGAGGGAGAAGTCGACGTGGGTGCCGATCCATTCGGCCGGGCCGTCGACGACCTCCCAGCGCACGCGCGAGGCGGGGGAGAGCTCGACCACCTTCATGTCGATGTCGCCGGGCTCGAAGCGGAAGTGGATGACGCCGTCGACGGACGGGTCGCCCGAGGTGTTCTCGGTCCACCATCCGGAGAGTCCGTCGATGGTGGTGAGGGCGCGGTACGCGTCGTCGGGGGTGGCGTTCTCGACGCCGACCTGGTGCAGGATGTCGACCATGTCAGTTTCCTTTCGGTGAGTGGTGCGTCGGTGATTGGTGTGTTGCGTATGCGTCGAGGCCGGTGAGGCAGTCGGTCCAGCCGTCGGTGTGCGCATCCACTGCCGCCTGGTGGGGGAGGCGTTCGTGGGTGACAATGACCTCCGTTCCGGATGCGCGGGGCTCGAACTCGACGGTGACCAGCGTCTCCTCGTCCTCCGTGACCGGCGAACGCCAGGTGAAGGCGAGGCGGCGGGGGCGGTCGATGGTCCGGTACGTTCCGCGGTGGACGATGGGCGCATCCAGATTGTGCATGACGATGCGGAACTCGCCGCCGACGCGGGGGTCTGCGGTGACGTCGGTGTGGGTGGCGGTGCCCGGGCGCATCCAGACGGCCAGGGCCTCGGGGTCGAGCCAGGCGTCGAAGAGCGGTTCCGCGGCTGCGGCGATCAGGCGGGAGACGACGAGCTGGTCGGTCATGAGTGCTCCTCGGGGGTCGGGGCGGGAGTGGCATCGGCGGGGGCGGCGCCGGTGGCCCCACCTGCCCCGGTCACGAAGCGGTCGAGCGCGGCCAGGCGGTCTGTCCAGAACGCGCGGTAGTGGTCGATCCACTCGGCCGCTTCGGCCATCGGGTCCGCGTTGAGGGAGAGGACGTGGTTGCGGCCCTGGATGGTGCGGGTCACGAGTCCGGCCTGTTCGAGCACGCGGACGTGCTTGGAGACCGAGTTGAGGGAGATCGGGAAGTTGCTCGCGACCTCCGTGACGCGTTCGTCTCCGGAGGCGAGCCTGTTCAGGATCTCGCGGCGGGTGGGGTCGGAGATCGCCCCGAACACCCGGTCGAGCGTTGCTGCTTGATATTCACCCATGTGGGTGAATATAGCACCGACGATGGATGCGCGCCACCGCATCCTGGTCCCGCTGGACCCAGGATGACGGGGATACTGCCTCAGCCTGCGCAGGAGGAGCATCGTAGGACTGTCGCCCGGCAGCGCGCCCCGCGGCAGAAAGGAACCATGTCCTCTTCGACCCTCCCCGGCGGCCTCTACACCGTCGGCGACCTCGAATTCACCCGCGTCGGCTACGGCGCGATGCAGCTCGCAGGACCCGGCGTCTTCGGCCCGCCCGCCGACCGTGCAGAGGCGATCGCGGTGCTCCGTGAGGCGGTCGAGCTCGGCATCCGGCACATCGACACCTCCGAGTACTACGGACCGCACGTCACCAACGAGATCATCAGGGAGGCGCTCGCGCCGTACCGCGACGACCTGCACATCGTCACGAAGGTCGGCGCCCGGCGCGACGCCCAAGGCGGCTGGCCGCCCGCCCGCACCCCCGACGAGCTGCGCACGCAGGTGCACGACAACCTCCGCACCCTCGGGCTGGATGCGCTGGATGTGGTCAACCTGCGGATGGGCGGCCTCGAATCCCCGGAGCCCGGCAGCATCGCGCCCCAGGTCGAAGCGCTGGCGGACCTGCAGCAGCAGGGACTCATCCGGCACATCGGACTCAGCACGGTCAGCTCCGAGCAGCTCGCGGAAGCGCAGACGATGGTGCAGGTGGTGGAGGTGCAGAACTTCTACAACATCGCCCGCCGCGACGACGACGCTCTCATCGAGGAGACGGCCAGGCAGGGCATCGCATACGTGCCGTTCTTCCCGCTCGGCGGCTTTTCGCCGCTGCAGTCCGACGCGCTCGCCGACGTCGCAGCACGGCTCGACGCGACGCCGATGTCCGTGGCGCTGGCGTGGCTGCTGCAGCGCTCGCCGAACATCCTGCTGATCCCCGGCACCTCGTCGGTGGCGCACCTGCGGGAGAACGTCGCGGGCGCTGGACTGGAGCTGCCGGTGGATGCGCTGGAGCAGCTGGACGCGATCGGCGCCGGGGTCTGACGCTGGCGCGGTGAGCGGGGCGCGCGTTTGCGTCCGGTGGTCCCGGTTTCGCCGGCGTGCGACGCGTCGCGCTTGTGCGCCGGATCTCCTGAGCGCGACGCGCCGCCCTCGCACCCCGCGGCGTCAGCGAAGCGCGCGCACCAGGTGGTCACCGAGCCGCCTGCTCGCCGCCGCGGCGGCGTCCGCGTCGCCCCGGCAGATCGCATCCACGATGGCCGCGTGCTCGTCGAGGTCGGCGCCGATCGGGCTGTCGTCGCCCGTCTCGAAGGTCGCGAGTTCGCGGGCG
The DNA here is from genome assembly GCF_051161895.1 of Leifsonia araucanica. NCBI lineage: Bacteria > Bacillati > Actinomycetota > Actinomycetes > Micrococcales > Microbacteriaceae > Leifsonia > Leifsonia araucanica. The sequence continues at coordinate 1,600,354 of NZ_JBMBTW010000002.1, read as the reverse complement.
GCCCGGTCGAGCGCCGGCGCGAACTGTTCGAACAGCGCCACGATGACCGGGTTGCCCGAGGCGTCCACAATCGCCCGGTGCAGCTCGACGTCGGCCGCGGCGAACGCTTCAGGGCCGGCGGAGTGGGCTGCCGTTCGACGCCGTTCGGCGGTGCGCAGCGCGTCCACGGCGGCCGGCGCGATGCGGAGGGCGGCCAGGCGCGCGGCCTCCGCCTCGAGCGCGACCCTGGCCTCGAAGACGTCGGCCAGCTCGGCGCGGCTGAGGAGGCGCTGCACCTCGGATTCGGCGACGAGCGCGAGGACGTAGACGCCGTCACCCTGCCGCGACGCCACGAGGCCGCGCGCCGCGAGCGTGCGGATCGCCTCGCGGACCGTCGAGCGGCCGACGCCGTACGACTCGGCCAGCGATTTCTCCGACGGCATGCGCTCATCCACCGCCCACTCGCCGTCCGCGAGTCGTGCTGTCAGATCGTCCGCGACCCGGAGGGGAAGGGATGCGCGGTCGAGCGTTCGATCAGCCATGACTGCCTCCACTTGTCTGATGACCTGATTAATTCTATGCTGGCCAGATCATGTTCCGTCTCACGCTGCTCCTCCTCCTTCGTCGCCACGACGCGCGTTAGCCGAGACCGAGCGCCGTCGTGGGGGTATCGCGACGGTCGCAGGACACTTCTCGAAGGACAGCAGAACATGAACACCAGAACCACCAGCACAACCAACCCGACCTGGAACCCGCAGACACCGAGCGGGATGCCGTACCGCAAGTACCGCGCGCCGCACGACCGCGTGACGTTGCCGGAACTCGCCGACCGCCGCTGGCCGGACGCGCGGCTCACCGAGGCGCCGCTCTGGGTTCCGGTCGACCTGCGCGACGGCAACCAAGCGCTCGCCGACCCGATGGATGCGGCCAGGAAGCGCCGCATGTTCGACCTGTACGTGCGCATGGGCTACAAGGAGATCGAGGTCGGCTATCCGTCGGCGAGCGCCACCGACTACGGTTTCGTGCGCGAACTCGCCACCGGTGACGCCGTGCCGGACGACGTCACCGTGGTGGTCTTCACCGCGGCACGGAGCGACCTCATCCGGCGCACCATCGAGTCGGTGCGCGGACTGCGGAAGGTCGTCGTGCACGTGTACATCGCGACGGCGCCGCTCTGGCGGGAGGTCGTGATCGGCCGCGGGAGACAGGAGCTCACCCGGACCGTGCTGGCCGCGGCGGAGGAGATGCAGCGCGGTGCAGACACCCTGCGCGGAACGTCCACCCGGTTCCAGTTCTCGCCGGAGGTCTTCAATCTCACCGAGTCGGACTTCGTCCTCGACCTGTGCAACAGTCTCACCGCGTTCTGGGACGCATCGCCGGAACGTCCCGTCACGCTCAACCTGCCGGTCACGATGGAGATCGGGACGCCCAACCTCTACGCCGACCAGATCGAGTACGCCGACCGCAACCTGGAGCGGCGCTCGGGCGTCATCCTGTCCATTCACCCGCACAACGACAGGGGAACGGGCGTGGCGGCCGCCGAACTGGCCATGCTCGCCGGGGCGCAACGCGTCGAAGGGTGCGTGTTCGGCAACGGCGAGCGAACCGGCAACGTGGACATCGCGACGCTGGCGCTCAACCTGTACTCGCAGGGGGTCGACCCGGGCATCGACTTCTCGGACATCGACGCGGTGAAGGCCGTGGTCGAGGAGTGCACGCGCATCCCGGTGCATCCCCGGCATCCGTACGTCGGCGAGTACGCGTACACGGCGTTCTCCGGCACCCACCAGGATGCGATCAAGAAGGGCTTCGCGGCCCGCGCGGCGGAGCTGGAGACGGTGCAGGATGCGTCCGAGCACCCGTGGAACGTGCCGTACCTGCACATCGACCCGGTGGATGTCGGCCGCGACTACGAAGCGGTGGTGCGGGTGAACTCGCAGTCGGGCAAGGGCGGGATCGCGTATGTGCTGAGCGCCGACTACGGGATCGAGCTGCCGCGTGCTGTGCAGGTGGAGTTCGCGGGCGTGGTGCAGCGGCGGGTGGACGCCACCGGGGTGGAGATCACGAGCGCGGAGATCGTGCGGTTGTTCGAGGAGATGTATGTGGGGGTGGTCGCGGAGCCTGGCGGGGCGGTGGCTGAGCGGGTCGATGGTGGGCGCTACACGTTCCTTCGAGTGGTGACAGGGGAGGCGGAGCGCTGGGTGGCGGTGCCGCGCGCGGAGTGATGGGTCGCCCCCAGCATCCATCGCCCGCGTGCGCGCGCCGTCGTACGCTGGAAGCATGGCGAAAGGTCAGGAGCACGGGGACTCCCGGGTCGAGGCCGCACGCTACCTGGTCGACCGTCTGGTCGACGAGGAGCGGCGGCAGGCGGGGGAGGAGCCGCGGGAGGAGAAGGAGCCGAGCAACACCGGGGCGCCGACGATGGATCAGCGTGCGCACGTCGTGGAGAACGCCATCCAGCAAGCCATCCGGCGCGGCGAGTTCGACAACCTCCCCGGCGCGGGCAAGCCGCTCGAGAACCTCACCGGCACGCACGATCCCGACTGGTGGATCCGGCGCAAGATCGAACGCGAACGCCTCACCGGCCTCGGCCCGCCAGCGCTCACCCTGCGCACCGAGAACGAGCAGCTGGACGCGAAACTGGATGCGACGGGGTCGGAGGCACGCGTGCGCGAGATCCTCGGCGACTTCAACAAACGCGTCGTCGAGGCGCGGCGGCAACTGCAGGGCGGCCCACCGGTCGTCACGCCGACCAGGGACGTGGATGCGGAGGTCGCGCGCTGGCGGGACCGACGCGCCGCGCGCCTCCGGGCCGCGCAGCAGGAGCGGGAGCGGCAGGAGGCGGAGACCGAGGCGCTGACCTGGCGCGAGCGCCGGGCGCGGCGGCTCGCGGAGCGGCGGCGGGCGGGGCGCGACGGCGAGTAGGGCGTCTGGGACACCATGCGTCTGGGACACCATGCGTCTCGGGCACCACGCGTCTCGGTTACCACGCGTCTCGGACACTTCGCGTCTCGAAAACCGGCGCCTTGCGCCGGGCGCCTGCAACCGCGCGCCCGCCCTACTCGGTCAGGTGCTGGTGCGGGTTGGTGAACGTGATCTGGTCGGCGGTGACGCCGACGAGTCCGAGGGTCACCTTCAGGAGTTGCGGGGGGAGGCCGTCGGCCGGGGGAGGCGTGCTGGCGCCGAGGGTGAGCGACTTTCCGTCTTTCCCGGTCGCGGTGACGGAGTCGAGGTAGACCTGCACATTGCCGCGGAGGCGCATCCGGTCGGCGGTGGTCGCCAGGATCGGTCCGGTCGCCTTGCGGACAGTGAGGCTGAAGCCGTCGATGGTGATCTCGTCGGCGGCGAGCTTCAGCACCGGGATGCGCGTGCCGTCGGCGAGGGGGACGGTCACGACGCTGAGCGAGCGCAGACCGGAGAACGAGAGGGAGGAGCTGCCGAGCTGCGCGGGCGGCTGGGTGAAGACCGGGGCGGCGGTGTCCGGGCCGGCGGGCGGCGCTGGGGTCGCGGGGGCCGCTGGGGCGCCCGGGGTCGGGGTGGGCGTGGTGCCGGGGATGGCCGGGGCTCCGGGGATTCCTGGCACGCCTGGCACGCCGGAGCCGCCCGTCGGCGTCGGCGTGGGGGTCGGGGTGGGCGTGGGTGAGCTGCAGTCCATCAGCAACGGGATGCACCACGAGCCCTCCGGCACGATCATCGGCGTGCGGGCGAACCCGAACCCGACGAGCGCGACGGCGAGGAACACGGCGAGCGTTCCCCGCATCCCGCGGCGGCTGGGGTGATAGCGGCGGCTCAGGATGCCGCCCCTTCGTCGGCCCCTTCGTCGGCGCGGTGGACGGCGGGGTCGCCCGCGGGGACGCCACCTGCCTCGTCGTTCGTGCGCGGCATCCACGCGACCGCGAGCACACCACCGACGGTGCTCAGCAGCATCCCGATGAAGAAGCCGCCGAGGTTCACCCCGACCAGCGAATACACCGCGACCACCAGTGCGATCACGCCGTAGAAGATGCGGTGGGCTGGCATCGTGACGATCAGCACGCCGAGGAGCACCAGCACGATCGGGATGATCGTCGCCTGCAGCCCCTCGATGCCCAGCTGCACGTGGATCTTGCCGATGTCCAGCTGGCCGGAGAAGAACAGCTCGACGCCGCCGAGGGCGATCAGGAGGCCGCCGAGGAACGGACGCTGCCTGCGCCAGTGGGAGAAGCGGGACCAAGCGGTGGGGGTGGTGGAGTCGCGGTCGGCGGTGGAGGCGTGTCCGGCGCGGCCAGCGCGCGCCCGGCGCCCACCGCCCGCACCCGCATCCCCGGTCGCGTTCAGAAGCATCCCTTGGATCCGTCCGTCAGCTGCACGTGCATCCCGGTCAGCGTGAACACCGACGCCTGTGTGCTCCACGCGGTCTGCTGCAGGTTGGCGATCTTCACTGTGTCCGCATCCTGGGCGAAGTCGCCCACCCCGCCTTTCGCGGCCGTGTTGACCGTGGAGGCGTCGACGCCGATCCGGATGTTGCCGAAGGTCGAGTCGCCTTTGAGGTCGGTCATCCCGATCTGCAGGTCGGAGGCGCTCGCCGGGGATCCGCCGCCGCCTGCCGTGATGAGGAGGCCGACCTTGCCCATCGGCGTGTCCGTGACGACCGACTGGCAGAGGTCGGAGAGTGTCGCCGATTTGATGTTGGCGATGGCGACCTGGTGGTCTTTGCCCGCCGTGTCGGGGGCGACGCCCGCGTACTGGCTGAAACCGGTCCCGTCGAGCTGCGATGCGCTGATCTGGAACTGGCTGCCGGACACCTCGAACGACACGGGGACGGCGCCGTTGGCGACACCCGCCATCAGCAGCGACGACACCACGGCCACGGGGACGGCAGCGAGCACGACGCGTCCGGTGTGGGAGCGGGTGAGTGAGCGGAACTTCATCGATCCTCCTCGTTTTGGGGTATTGACAGCGGCGGTGCTGGTCAGGTCGGAACCCCACGAGCGAGCATATTCACTATTGACGACTTGTCAATAGAGCGCGCGATGCGGGTGGCTAGGCTCGTCGCATGGAGATCGACCGGCGCACTCGCCTGACCCCGGATGAACGCCGGGCCCAGCTGGTCGCGCTCGGCGTCACGTTCCTGGTCGACAACCCGCTGGATGCGCTCACCATCGAAGGCCTGTCCGCCCAGGCCGGCGTGTCGCGGGCGCTGCTGTTCCACTACTTCGGAACGAAGCAGGGGCTGCACCGCGAGGTGGTGCGCACGGCGCGAGACAGCATGTTGCGCGCGACGCAACCGCAGGAGGACCTGCCGCCGCTCGACCGGCTGCACGACACCCTGAGCAGGATCGTCCAGTTCGTGCGCGACCACCGCGGCACGTTCTACTCGCTGGTGCGCGGCGTGGCCAGCGGGGACACCGAGGTGCGCGAGGTGGTCGAGGAGGCGCGCGCGGAGCAGGCGGAACGGGTGATCGCAGTGTTCGTCGAGCTCGGCGTCCCCGATACGGAGCTGCTGCGCATCGCGCTGCGGTCGTGGGTCGCGTTCGCGGAGGAGGCGCTGGTGCGCAGCGCCCTCGGCACCGACTTGGCCTCGGACGAGGTGGTCGCGTTCCTCGAGCGCAGCGCGCGCGCCGTCGTCGCCGCCCTCTGAGGCGCCCGCTGGCATCTCGCGCGCGCCTCCTGCGCCGAGATGCCAGTAACTGTCGCGCATCCCGGGCGTTTCGCGACAGTTACTGGCATCTCGCCGAATGGGGCGCGGGGGCCGGGGCGCGGGTCAGGCGGTGGAGCCGCGGGCGATGAGGGTCGCGACGAGGTCGGGCGGCGGGCCGACGGTCGGGCCGGCGGCGTGGCCGCCGGCGGCGTCGGCGCCGTCGATCTGCGCGACCAGGCGGCGCGCCGCGGCGCGGCCGAGCGGCTCGCCGGGGAGCCGCACCGTGGTCAGCGGCGGCGCCGTCACGCGCGAGTACGGCAGGTCGTCGAAGCCCGTCACCGCCACGTCGCCCGGCACCGACAGTCCGGATGCGCGCGCCGCTTCGAGCACGCCGTACGCGTGCGTGTCCGTCGCACACACCACCGCCGTCACCCCGTCGGCGCGCCACTCCGGCCACGCCGCGCCGAAGGCCGCCGCCGCCGCGCCGAGCTCGATGATGCTGCGGGCCGCATCCGGGGCGCTCACGGTCATCCCGTTGCGTTCGGCCGCTGCGGTGAGCTGTTCGCGGCGCAGCTGGAAGGTGCGGGTGTCCGTGATGCTGTCGAGGTAGCCGAGCGTGCGGTGGCCGCGGGAGGCGAGGTGCGCGGCGAGCGCGTCGATCGCGTCGCGCATGTCGTAGTTGACGGCGGCGACGTCGGTGCGCAGCTCCGGCGCATCCAGGACCACCAGCGGCGCGTCGTCCCCGAGTTCGTCGAGGAACGCGTCGGAGGGCGCATCCACCAGGTAGCCGGCCGGCCGCAGCCCGGCGAACCTGCGCACGTCGGAGGCGGACGGCTGCACCCCGCTCTCCGTCACGGACAGCACGAGCTGGAAGCGTGGGCCGAGTTCCTGCTCGATGCCCTGGATCACCGAGCCGAAAAACGGGTTCGACAGGTCGGGGGCGACCAGCACGACGAGGTCGGACCGTCCGCGGGCGAGCGCGCTCGCCCCCTGGTCCACCACGTAGCCGAGTTCGGCGACCGAGGCGCGCACCCGCTCGATGTTGGCGGGGGAGACCCGCCCGTCCGTCTTGCCGTTGAGCACGAGCGACACCGTCGCCACCGAGAGCCCGGCGTGCGCGGCCACCTGCGCGGCCGTCACCCTGGTCGTCGCCCGGGATGCGCGGGGTGCGCTGGGTGCGCCTGATGCGCGGGATGCTCGGGATGGGCGGGGCATACATCGATGCTATCGGCGGGCGATTTCACGTCAAGCGCTTAACGTGATAAGCATTAAGCGCTTAACTCATCCCCCGACGAAGTGGAGCCCCCGTGGCCAATCCGGGCAAGAAAATCATCCTCGACTGCGACCCAGGGCACGATGACGCCATCGCGATGCTGCTGGCGCACGGCAACCCAGACATCGAACTGCTCGCCGTCACCACCGTGGTCGGCAACCAGACGCTGCCGAAGGTCACGCGCAACGCGCTCGCCGTCGCCGAGATCGCCGGAATGATCGGCGTCCCGATCGCCGCCGGAGCGACCCGCCCGCTCGTGCGCACCATCGAGAACGCTCCGGACATCCACGGAGACTCCGGCATGGACGGCCCCGTCCTCCCCGAGCCGACCACCCGGGTGGATGCGCGTCACGCGGTCGACCTGATCATCGACACGATCATGGCCAACGAGCCGGGCACGGTCACCCTCGTGCCGACCGGCGGCCTCACCAACATCGCGCTGGCCGTGCGCAAGGAGCCGCGCATCGCCGAGCGCGTGAAGGAGGTCGTGCTCATGGGCGGCGGCTACCACGTCGGCAACTGGAACGCGGTCGCGGAGTTCAACATCAAGATCGACCCGGAGGCGGCGCACATCGTCTTCAACGAGAGCTGGCCGGTGGTGATGGTCGGTCTCGACCTCACCCACCAGGCGCTCGCGACGCCCGACGTCGTCGCGGCGATCAGCGCGGTCGGCACGAAGCCGGCGCGGTTCGTCGTCGAGCTGCTCGAGTTCTTCGGCCAGACGTACAAGGAGGCGCAGGGCTTCGACGCCCCGCCCGTCCACGACCCGTGCGCCGTCGCGTACGTGATCGACCCGAGCATCGTCCGCACCGTCAAGGTGCCGATCGACATCGAGCTCACCGGCACGCTCACCCTCGGGATGACCGTGGCGGACTTCCGCGCGCCAGCGCCGGACGACTGCACCACCTGGGCGGCGACCGACCTCGACCACGAACGCTTCTGGGCGCTCGTCGTCGACGCACTCGAGCGCATCGGGGAGGTCGACGCATGAGCGGCCTGACCGCATCCACCGGCGCCACCCGCACCGGCGCCACCCGCACCGGCTCCGGCCTGACCAGCGGCGGCAAGAGCCTCGCCGCCCTCACCGCCGCGCTGCTCGCCGCCTGCGTCGCGTTCCAGCTGAACGCGAGCATGCTGAGCCCGGTGCTCGTCACCATCGCGCACGAGCTGAAGACCGACGACGCCTCCGTCGGGCTGTCGCAGACCATGTTCTTCACGCTCGCCGCCCTGTTCTCGTTGTTCCTTCCGCGGCTCAGCGACATCGTCGGACGCAAGCGCATCCTGATCGGGATGCTGGTTGTGATGATGCTCGGAAGCATCGTCGCCGCCCTGGCCGTCAACCTGCCGATGCTGTACGTCGGCCGCGCGATCCAGGGCGTCTCCGGACCGGTCGTCCCCGTCTGCCTGCTGATGCTGCGCGCCGAGATCTCCGACCCGAAGAAGTACGGAGCGGCGATGGGCCTGCTCACCGCGGTCAACGGCGGCATCGCGGGCATCGACGCCATCGCCGGCGGCTGGCTCGCGACCACGCTCGGCTTCCGTTCCGTGTTCTGGGTCATCGCGATCGTCTCGGTGGTCGCCGTCGCGCTCGTCCTGATCTGGGGCGTCGAGTCGAAGCCGTCCGCCGGGACGCGGATGGACTGGTGGGGCGTCATCCCGCTCGTCGTCTCCATCGGCGCTCTGCTGATGGCGCTCAACGAGGCGGGCAAGCTCGCCGCGGCCAACTGGGCGCTCGTCATCGGCGGCATCGTGCTGTCGCTGGTCGCGTTCGTGGTGTTCTGGTTCGTGGAGAAGCGCATCCGGGAGCCGCTGGTGCCGCCGAAGTACCTGCGCCAGCGCAGCACCTGGGCACTGCTGGTCACCACGCTGCTGACCATGACCGGCGTGTTCGCCGTCGTCAACGGACTCGTGACCTCGATCGCCCAGAACGGCGACGCCGGGTTCGGGATGCAGGCCGACCTCGCGTCGCTCGCCTTCCTCACCCCGTATGCGATCGTCGGCTGGATCGTCGGACCGTTCGCCGGACGCCTCGCGCCGACGCTCGGCTACCGCACCGTGCTGCGCGTCGGACTCGTCGGCAGCATCGTCGCGACCCTGATCATGGCGTTCGTCGGCGTGCACTCGATGCCGGTGCTGATCGTCGCGACCGTGCTGATCGGCATCTGCTACGCCGGCATCGCGAACATCATGCTCAACGGCCTCGGGATCGTGCTCTCCCCGGCCGACAACCCCGGCTTCCTGCCCGGCCTCAACGCGGGAGCGTTCAACCTCGGCGCCGGCCTCAGCTTCGCGCTGCTTCCCGTGCTGCAGGTGGTCCTCAGCCCGGCCGGAAGCACCTCGACGGTCGGCTACAGCGCCGGGATGCTCGTGGGCGCTGCGATCACGGCCGTCGCCCTCGCGGTGTCGTTCCTCATCCCGAAGCCCGTCACGGCAGAGGCATGAGCGGCGGAGGCATGAGCGGCGGAGGCGCGACCGGCTCCGGCATCCTGATCGTCGGGTCGCTGAACGCCGACCTGGTCGTGCGCGCCGAGCGCTTCCCCGGACCGGGGGAGACCGTGCGCGGTTCGGAACTCGTGACCCTGCCGGGAGGCAAGGGCGCGAACCAGGCCGCGGCGGCCGCGCTGCTCGGCGGCGACGTCCGGATGCTCGGAGCCGTCGGCGCCGACGCCCACGGCGAGCTACTGACCGGCTCGCTGCGCCGCGCGGGGGCCGACGTGGACGGGGTGCGCAGGATCGACGGCACCGCGACCGGCACGGCGATGATCACGGTGAACGCCGCCGGCGAGAACACCATCGTGGTCAGCCCGGGCGCCAACGACCGGCTGACCGCCGACGACGTGCGCGACAGTGACGCGTTCACGGGTCGTGGCGTGCTCGGGCTGTGCCTCGAGATCGACACGGCCGTCGTGGTCGCCGCCGCCCAGCGCGCGGCGGCCGATGGCGCGACCGTGCTGCTCAACCTCTCCCCGTACGCGGAGGTGCCGGACGCGCTGCTCGCGGCGACGGACGTGCTGCTCGTCAACGAGCACGAGGCGTCGACGCTGCTCGGCGTCGACGTGGAATCCGTGGACGCGGCGGAGGTCGCATCCCGGCTCGCCGACCGAGGCATCCGGCGCGCGGTCATCACCCGCGGCTCGGAGGGCGCGCTCGTGTTCGACGACGGCGACCACACCACGGTGCCGGCGGTCCCGGTCTCCGCGGTCGACACCACGGGATGCGGCGACGCGTTCATGGGAGCGCTCGCGCTGCGCCTGGCCGCCGGGGAGACGCTCGCGGCCTCCGCGGCGTTCGCGACCGTCGTCGGTGCATACGCGGCCACCGGCCACGGCGCCCAGTCCTCGTACCCGACACTCGCCCAGCTGGAGGCCTTCCGCGCCTCCCGCTGACCCAAATAGTCGAGTCCGAAGTTATTCACGCGACACGCCGCTCGCGGCCGTGAACAACTTCGGACTCGATGGTTTGGGGGCGGGGCAGGGCGGGGTCAGGCGTCGGGGTCGCGGGCGGCGTCGGTGGCCGTGTCCGGGTCGGCGTCGATGTCTGCGGGGTCCGCGTGCTCGTCGTAGAGCGGGGAGGCCTCGGTGGGGGAGCCGCCGGTCGGGCCGTCGTTGCCGTCGCCGGCACCGGGCCAGACCGTCTCCCCGGCGACCGCGTCCGTGGTGACCAGGTCGTCCGCGAAGTCGGCGGCGGCGATCGGATCGTCCGCCGCGTAGTCGACGTCGCCGTCGGCCGGGTCCACCCAGCCTGCAGTGTCTCCGGCGTCCGCGTCGCCGAGCAGGTCGTCGTCGAGGCCGTCGATGCCGTCGTCCGGGATGCGGTCCATGGTGTTTCCCTTCGCCGTCGTGCTGGTGTCCGTGCTGGTGCAGCGAACGCTACACCGCGCCGGCGAACGACAGAAGCGCCCGGTCCGAGGACCGGGCGCTCCCGTGCTGCGCTGCTGCGCGTGCTACTTCTTCGGCGTCGGGGTGGGGAAGGTCACGCTTCCGCTGGCACCGGCGTCCTTGACGGCCGTTCCGACGAACGACGCGAACGTGGTGGCGTCGGTGAAGCCGCCCGAGTATCGCTGGCCGTTCACGAACACGGTCGGCGTTCCGAACCCGTTCGCTCCCCGCAGCTGCGGGTCGCTCACCGCGGAGGCGGTGCGGTTCGTGACGAACTTCGCGAACCGCTGGTCGTTGACGCAGTCGGTGACCTTCTGCGACGAGACTCCCTTGTCCTTGAACAGCTTCAGCATCTCCGCGTTGGTCAAGCCGGAGCCTGTCTGCTCATCCGGCTGGTTGGCGAACAGGGCGCTGTTGATGTCGAAGAACTTGTCCGGCTGGTAGTTCGCGACACAGGATGCGGCTGCCGCTGCCCTGGTCGAGTACTTCTTGTTCGTGGACGAGTCCAGGATCGCGACCGGGTGGATCTCCAGGGTCGCCTGGCCGTCCGCCATCCACTGCTTCATCTGGTCGGAGTTCGTGGTCTCGAACTGGTTGCAGTACGGGCACTGGTAGTCGAGCCAGATCTGGATGTGCGCCGTCTTGCCGTCGAGTGTCTGCTTGGTCGGCGTCGGCTCGGCGCCCTTCGCGATGGCGGGCGTGGTCACCGCCTTGTCCGACGCGGTGAGCAGGATGCCGCCGCTTTGCATGTTCTTCGGGTTGGCGACGTTGTTGGCCGCGTTGACCCCGGCGAAGATGAACCCGCCGACGATCGCGAGCACGGCGACGATCCCGACGATCACCGAGCCCTGCACGATGATCTTGCGGCGCTTGGCCTTCTTGGCGGCTTCCTCGCGCATGAGGCGGGCGTGTTCCCTCGCCTCTTCCCGGCGGTCGCGTTTATTCGGCCCCGAAGCGCCCCTGCCTGTTGCCATTCGGCTCAATCCCATCAACGGTGAACAGTTCCGTGACGATGTTATTGGCTCAATGCTTTGAAGGGGCTGTGCCGGTGCCGTAGCGTTGCAGAGATGCGAGACGAAGGTGGGCGACTGTGACGGCAGCGAAAGCCGAAGAGCCGGGAGGCTCCGGCAGCGGAACGGCCGGCCTCGATTACGCCGAGCGGCTCCGCAGGCTCGACAACTCCTGGTGGAGGAGGACGCTCAACGTCCAGGCGCCGTACCGGTACAACATCCGGCACATGCACCTCGGCAGGGTCCTCGACATCGGCTGCGGTCTCGGCCGCAACCTCGCCCACCTCGGCAACAACGGCGTCGGCGTCGATCACAACCCCGAGTCGATCGCGACCGCACGCGCTCGCGGCCTCACGGCGTTCACGAGCGACGAGTTCCCGTCCTCTCCGTACGCGGTGCCCGGCAGCTTCGACGCTGCCCTCGTCGCCCACGTGGTCGAGCACCTGGATCCTGACTTCGCTGTGGAGCTCATCCAGAGCTACCTGCCGTATGTGCGCTCGGGCGGGCAAGTGGCGTTCATCACGCCGCAGGAGCGCGGGTACCGCAGCGACGCGACGCATGTGACGTTCGTCGACTTCGATGGCCTGCGCGAACTGAGCGTGAAGCTCGGGCTGACGCCGATCCGGCAGTACTCGTTCCCGTTCCCGCGCGCGGCGGGCAAGGCGTTCGCGTACAACGAGTTCGTGATGCTGGCGCGCAAGCCGTAGCCTGCACCCCCGTTCTGGGCTGTTGTCGAGCCGAAAGCGCTGGCGCATACTCGCTGCGTGGGAACAAAACTGACAAAGACTCAGAAAAATGGGTGGATGCGCGCGCGGACGACCTGGATCGTCGCCGGCTCGGTGTTCGCCCTGGTGGTCGGCACGACCGCGATCGCCAACGCGGTGGCGCCGCACGCCCCGGCATCCGCCCCGGTCGGGTTCGTGGCCGACGCCGACTCGACGCCGAGCGCGACGCCGACTCCCACGCCGACTCCCGTGGTCGAGACCAAGACGGTGACGGTCGACGAGCCGGTCCCGTTCGCCGCCACCACGGTCGACGACCCCGGCTCGGACGTCGGAACGAGCGCCGTGACCACCGCCGGTCAGAACGGTGTGAAGACCACAACCTTCCGGGTGACGCTGCGCGACGGCGTCGAGACGGAGCGCACCCTCGTGTCGGAGAGGGTCACCACGGCCCCGGTCGACCAGGTGACGAGCGTCGGCAGCCGCCAGCCTGCGCCGCCGCCGCCGCCCGCCCCGGTCGCGCCTCCCGCTGCGGCACCGGACGCCGGTGGGTGCGACCCGAACTACACCGGGGCCTGCGTCCCGATCGCAAGCGACGTCGACTGCGCGGGCGGCAGTGGCAATGGGCCCGCGTATGTGCAGGGTCCTGTGCAGGTCGTCGGCAGCGACATCTACGACCTCGACCGCGATGGAGACGGCGTGGGCTGCGAGTAGCTCCCCGGGCCGGAAGCGTGCGGAGTTCTCCTCCTCAGCTCGCCGGCGTGAACGCCACGTCCTCCACCCGCGAGCGCGGCATCGACGCCCCGGCCGCGATGGTCAGCGAAGAGACCACCGCGACCGACACGAACACCGCGGTCGCCGCCGACTGCACGGTCGCCGGGTCGTGCTCGCCTCCTGCCGAGCCGGTGATGATCGAGTTGGCGATCGCGCCGAAGACCGCGACGCCGACCGCGCTGCCGATCGAGCGGGCGAACATGTTGGTGCCCGTCACGACGCCTCGTTCGTTCCAGTCGACGCTCGACTGGGCGGCGATGAGGGTCGGGGTGGCGATGAGGCCCATCCCGAGGCCGACGATGAAGCAGCTGATCGCGACGAACGCGACGCTCGGGTGCACGCTGGTCGCCGCGAGCGTGATCGCCCCGACGAGCGCGATGGCCGAGCCGAGCAGTGCCGTGTTGCGGAAGCCGATGCGCAGGTAGAAGCGTCCGGACTGGGAGGCGGCGATCGGCCAGCCGATGGTAAGCGCCGCGACCGCCAGGCCGGAGATCAGGGGCGTGACGTGCACCGTCCCTTCGAGGTAGGTCGGCACGTAGGAGGTGAGCCCGATCAGGATGGCGCCGACGCCGAGTGACACCAGCGTGGTCGTCACCAGCAGCCGCCGCGAGAACACCCAGAGCGGGAGCACGGGTTCCGCCGCGCGCCGCTCGACCAGCACGAACGCCACCAGGATGAGGCCGCCCAGCACGAACGAGCCGATGCTCCACACCGAGTTCCAGGCCCAGCCCGTCCCGCCTTCGAGCACCGCCAGGATGAGCAGCGTCATGCCGGAGGTGAGCAGGATCGAGCCTGCGTAGTCGATCCGGTGCTTCCGTCGCTCGATCTTCTCGTGGAAGGTGCGCATCAGCATCCAACCGGCCAGGATGCACAGGGGCACGTTGACGAAGAAGATCCACCTCCACGAGGTGAACTCGGAGAACAGGCCGCCGAGCGTCGGCCCGACCACCGAGGAGATCGCCCAGACGCTCGCCAGGTAGCCCTGCGCCTTCGCGCGCTCCGCGACGGTGTAGATGTCCCCGGCGATGGTGACGGCCATCGGCTGGATGGCTCCGGCGCCGAGGCCCTGCACGGCGCGGAACGCGATGAGGGCCGGCATGCTCCAGGCGAACCCGCACAGCACGGAGCCGACGAGGAAGAGCCCGATGCCGATCAGGACGATCGGCTTGCGGCCGATGGTGTCGGACAGCTTGGCGTAGAGGGGGACGGAGACGGCCTGCGCGAGCAGGTACACCGAGAACAGCCAGGGGAACTGCGAGAATCCGCCCAGGTCGGCGACGATCGACGGGACGGCCGTGGCCAGGATGGTCGAGTCGATGGCCACCAGTCCGGTGGTCAGCATCAGCGCGATCAGGATGGGCCCTCGCTCGGACCGGAATCCGATATTGGCCGTGGTGGTGCTCGACATCGCTCTCCCGCTCTGTTGCGTTCGTTAACGTTCTACAACAACGCGTTGCCCGGTCAACCATTCCCCGCTTGACGTGAAAGAACGGACAGCCGACAATGTGAAACATGTCTTTCACATCGAGCAGACCCGAGGACCGGCGGCAGGTCACCGACGCCCGCGCGCTCCGCGCCCTCGCGCATCCACTGCGGCTCGCCCTGCTCAACCACCTGATGGCGTTCGGCACCCAGACGGCCAGCCAGTGCGCGGAGGTCGTCGGCTCCACCGCCTCCAACTGCAGCTACCACCTGCGCTCGCTCGCGCGCTACGGCCTGGTCGAGTCCGTCGACCCGGTGGATGGACGCGAGCGGCCCTGGCGCTCCACCGCCACCGGGCTGCAGTTCGGCAGCAGCGACGACCCGGCCACCGCCCTCGGCTCCGACACCGTCGAGCGCGCCCTGGTCGAGAAGCAGATCGACGACGAGGCGGCGCTCACCCGCCGCGCCGTCGCCGGCCGCGACACGCAGCCGGAGGAGTGGAAGGACGCGATGACGCTCTCCGGCTACGCCCTGCGGATGACGCCGCAGGAGCTCCGCGACCTCGGCGAACGACTGGATGCTCTCATCCGCCCGTACATCGGCCTCACCCGCGACGACGCCCCGGAGGGCAGCGACGTCGTCGCCCTCCACCTGAACGCCTACCGCCACCCGGATGCGAGGACATCGTGACAGACACCCGGCCACCGCAGGCGGGGGAGCGGAAGCGCTCGCCGCTGCTCCGGCGCGACTTCGCCCTGGTCTGGGCCAGCAGCTTCATCTCCGACACCGGCGACTGGCTGCTGATGATCGCGCTGCCGCTGTTCGCGTTCGCCGTTACGGGCAGCGCGCTCGGCGCATCCACCGTCTTCCTGGCCGAGCTCGTGCCGATGCTCGTGCTCGGCAGCTTCCTCGGGGTGCTCGTCGACCGCTGGGACCACCGCAGGACGATGATCGTCGCCAACCTGCTGCAGGGCGCCCTGCTGCTCCCGCTGCTGGCGGCGTCCGCCGACCGGATGTGGATCGTCTACGTCGTCGCAGCGCTCGAGGCGTGCCTCGGTGCGATCGTCAACCCGGCCAAGCAGGCGCTGGTGCCGCGTCTCGTGGATGACGACCAGCTCGGCCAGGGCAACGCGCTGATGGCGGTGAGCGACAATCTGGCCAGGCTGATCGGCTCCCCGCTCGGCGGCCTGGCGTTCGTGCTGGTCGGGCTGCCCGGCGTGGTGGTGGTGGATGCGGCGAGCTACCTCGTGAGCGCCGGACTGGTCGCGCTCAGCCGGCCCCGCGCATCCACTGCTGGGGACGCCGACCACCCGCCGCTGCCGCGCGTGCACTTCCTGCGGCAGTGGCTCGACGGCCTCTCCACCATCCGCCGGGTGCGTCCGCTCGGCGCTGTGACGGCGATCACCACGCTCGGCCAGTTCGCGCAGGGCATCTTCCTGGTCCTCTTCATCGTGTACGTCACCGACCGGCTCGGAGCGAACGGCACCGAGGTCGGCCTGCTGCGCGGCGTGCAGGCCATCGGCGGCGTGATCGGCGGGCTGCTCAGCGGCGTGCTGCTGCGGCGGTTCGCCCCGCGCATCCTGGTCGGCGCCGGCTACCTCGTCTTCGGGGCGATCTCGCTGCTCACCTGGAATCTGTACCCGGTGACCACCGCGGTCGGCGTGTACGTCGGCCTGTTCATCGCCGTGGGCATTCCGGCCGTCGCCACCACCACCGGGCTGATCACGATCGTGCAGCGCGTCACGCCGCCGGAAGCGCTCGGCCGCGTGTTCGCGTCGGTCACCACCTTCGGCGGCGCCGCTCAGGGCGCCGGGCTGCTGGTGGCCGGTTTCCTCGCCGAGCATTTCGACGTCGTCGCCATCCTGAACGGCCAGGCGCTCGTGTACATCGCCTGCGGATTGCTCGGCCTTGCGCTACTCGGGGAGAGGGTGCGTCCCAGCGAGCGGTAGCCTGGACAGTGCCCTTTAGCGCGAAACTCGCCCGGATTGCAAGGGGAATACTGGAATCAGCCCGTAGGGTGGCCGTGTGTGGCGACTGGACAGGAAGAACGAGGATGACGACATGATGTCGGACATTCCGGACGATGACGCCCTCAACCCGCAGAACACCACGTCACCGCACGCGATCAGCCTCGGTGACCCTGCTCTCGTGGCCGGCAACATCGCCGAGCCCGTGTGGCACAGGTGGCGTGAGGAGATCGCGGCCCTCGGCGGCGCATCCCCTCTGCTGCACTTCGAGGACAGCCCGCGGACGCGCATCGAGCTGAGCTCGACGCATCCCGGCGGCCTTCCGCAGTTCATCACCGGTCAGTCGACGCTGCTGTCGAGCCTGATCCGCGACGAACTCGCTCTGCGCACCGCGCGCGCCGCCGCCAACGCGATCACGGCCAAGGGCATCGAGCTGCGCTCGGTACGCGGCATCGAGTCCGTGCACCTGGCGATCGGTCTCGCCCAGTGGCGCCACGGCGGGGAGGAGTACACCGCTCCGATCCTGCTGCGCCCGCTCGCGATCCGCCGCTACGGCCGCGACTTCGAACTCAAGCTCAAGGGCCAGCCGTACCTCAACCCCGAGTTGGCGCGTGCTCTCGCCGAGCAGTTCCAGATCACCCTCGACGCCGACGCGTTCGTCGCGCTCGCGCTCACCAACGGCGTGTTCAAGCCGCAGCCCGTGATCGACCGCCTGCGCGGCCTGACATCGCACCTGCCCTGGTTCAACGTGCAGCCGCGCCTCGTCGTGTCGTCGTTCGCCGATGTGGCGACCGCCATGCGGGCCGAGGCGGAAGACCTCGACAACGTGGTCCTGGATGCGCTGGCCGGCAACCCGTCCGCCCGCCGCACCGTCGAGAGCGCCTTCAACCCCGTGCAGCCCGTCCGTCAGGACGAGCGTCCTCCCGCCACGGACACGCTGCTGCTGGATGCGGACGAGGAGCAGGAGAACGTCGTCGCCCAGATCGCGGCGGGCAACTCCATCGTCGTCAAGACACTGCCGGGCACCGGTGGGACGCAGACCATCGTCAACGCCGTCGGAGCGCTCGTCGCCCAGCACAAGCGCGTGCTCGTCGTGACCCCACGCCGGTCGAGCATCGAAGACATCACCCACCGGCTCACCCAGGTGGGGCTGCCCGGCCTCGCCGTGACGCCGCGCACGCTCCGCCGCGACGTGATCCAGTCGATCGGCCGCAACGAGAAGGCCACCCAGCCGAAGGTCACCGATGTCGACGAGGCGCTCGTGCGCCTCCGCAAGGTGCTGCTCGACTACCGCTCTGCGCTCACCCGCCGCGATCCCGTGCTCAAGGTGTCCGTGCTGGATGCGCTCGGCGAGCTGTCCCGCCTCTCGCTGCTGCCCACCCCGCCGTCCACGACGGCGCGACTGGACCGCGCATCCATCGAGTTGCTGGCGAACGACAGGCCGGCCGCCGCCGACGCGCTCATCCGCGCGGCCAGGCTCGGCGAGTTCCGCTACGGCCCGAACGACTCGCCCTGGTACGGCGCCTCCTTCGGCACGACGGCCGAGGGCAACGCGGCGCACGAGCTGGCGAAGAAGCTCAACCGCTCCGAACTGCCCCGCCTGCTCGAACGCGCGAAGTCGCTGATCGGCCAGACCAGGATGCGGCCGTTCGAGTCGATCGCGGAGCTCGGCGTCTACCTGCGCCTCCTGATGGATGTGCGCGAGACGCTCGACAAGTTCCAGCCGGCCGTCTACGACCGCTCGATCGCCGAACTCATCGCCGCGACGGCGACGCGCCGCGAGTCGCCGACCATGTCCGGCGCCAACCGCCGCCGCCTGCGCAAGCTGGCGCTCGAATACGTGCGCCCCGGCGTGCACGTCACCGATCTCAACGAGAGCCTGCGGCGCATCCAGCAGCAGCGCATCCTGTGGCAGCGGTTCGCGGCCGCCGGCGTGGTGCCGGAGGTGCCGGTGGGCATCGCCGACGTGCAGGTCGCGTACCAGCGCGTCGCGGAAGACCTCGCACGGCTCGACATCCCGCTGCGCCGCACGGGGACGCCGTTCTCGCTGTCCGTCCTCCCCGTCGACGAGCTGACCAGGCAGATCGCCGGGCTCGCCGCGGAGTCGGAGGTGCTCGCCAACCTGCAGGAGCGCACGGCGCTCCTCACCGAGCTGCGCGAGCGGAAGCTCGACCCGCTGCTCTCCGACCTGTCGCTGCGGCACGTGCCGGAGACCCAGGTGTCCGCCGAGCTCGAACTGGCCTGGTGGCAGTCGGTGCTGGAGACGCTGCTCGCCTCCGACCGCGCCCTGCTCAACGGCAACACCGGTGTGCTCGACCGGCTCGAAGCCGACTTCCGTCTGGTCGACGAGGCGCACGCCTCCGCCACCGGGCAGCAGCTCGCGTGGATGCTCGCAGAGACCTGGAAGATCGGCATCGTCGACTGGCCGGAGGAAGCTGCGGCGCTCAAGAAACTGCTGAAGAGCGACAAGACCACGGCGGCGACCCTCAACGAGGTCGCGCCGCACCTGGCACGCCCGCTCGCGCCGGTCTGGCTGGTGTCGCCGTACGAGGTGACCTCGATCAGCCAGGATGTCGCGTTCGACGCCGTCCTGCTCGTCGACGCCGGCGCATCCATGCTGTCGGAGAACGTGCCGGTCATCCGCCGTGCCCGCCAGATCGTGGCGTTCGGCGACCCGGTGACGCAGACGCCGTCCCCGTTCGACATCGGCGCGCACGAATACGGCACGACGGTCGACCAGGTGGACGTGGATGCCGCGCACGCGGGCTCGGCGCTGGCCCAGCTGTCCGAACTGCTCCCGGTCTACACGCTCACCCGCAGCTACCGCGCGGGCGGGGAAGACCTCGCCGACCTCGTCAACCGCCGCTTCTACGGCGGGATGATCGACTCGCTGCCCTGGGCGGGAACCTACCTCGGCCACGGCAGCCTCACCCTCAACTACGTCACCGGCGGCCAGGGGATGCCGGACAGCGACACCGGAGCCGTGGAGAGCACGGACGCCGAGGTGTCGAAGGTGGTCGAGCTGGTGCTCGAGCACGCCACGGAGCGTCCCCGCGAATCCCTGATGGTGATCACGGCGAGCGAACGGCACGCCGTGCGCGTCAACCAGGCCGTGCTCGCGGCGTTCGCCAAGCGCACGGAACTGGCCGACTTCATCCTGAAAGACCGGGCGGAGCCGTTCACGGTGGTCACGCTGGAGCAGTCGGTGGCGCAGAGCCGCGACCGCGTCATCTTCTCCATCGGATACGGCCGCACCCCGCACGGCCGCCTGCTCTCCAACTTCGGCGCGCTCGCGGAGCCGGGAGGGGAGCGCCTGCTCGCCGTCGGCATGACCCGCGCCCGCCGCGGCATGGACATCGTCTCCTGCTTCAAGCCGGAAGACATCGACGAGACCAGGATGCGGCACGGCATGGCCGCACTCGCCCAGGTGCTCGGCGAGGCCGACCAGATCCAGGCGGCGACCGCCCAGTACCTCAGCCACGACGCGGACCCGATGGTGCTCGACCTCGCCAAACGTCTCACCAGGCGGGGGCTGGATGTGCAGCTCGGCTACCGCGGCAAGCTCGCGCTCGTCGCCTCCCACGCCGGACGCGCGGTCGCGGTCGAGACCGACGACGACGTCAACAAGGGCAGCCTCCGCGAATCCCTGCGCCTGCGCCCCGACGTCCTCCGCCGCCTCGGCTGGCACTACCTCCGCGTGCACAGCTTCGAACTGTTCGCCGACCCGGACGCGGTCGCGTCCCGGATCGCCCGGCTGATCGGCATCACCGAGCCGGACACGCAGACGGCCCCGATCTCGATCCCGGTGCAGCAGGGCTAGGTTCCGGCGTGGTCGCACCGTGGTAGCATCACGGTATGACCGCAAAGCTCAGCATCAGCGTCTCCGACGCCGACCTCGCCGTCATCGACGCGGTCGCGCACGACAGGGGCGGCAACCGTTCGGCGGTGATCCACGACATGGTGCGCGTGTTCCGCGAGCTGCAGGCAGAAGACGGGTACCTGCGGATGTTCGAGGAGTGGGACGGCTCGGACGACAAGAAGCTCTGGGACGCGACGACCTCCGACGGCCTGCGCTAGTGCGTCGAGGCGACGTGCTGCTCGTCGAGCTCGATCCGGCGCGCGCAGGGGAGGCGGCGAAGACGAGGCCGTGCATCATCGTGAGCAACGCGGGAGTCAACTCCGCGGTGACGCGGGCGCACAAGGGCGCGGTCGTGGTGGTTCCCGTCACCTCGAACGTCGGGTACGTGCATCCGGATTCGCAGGTGCTGATCGACGATCAGGATGCGCTCACGGCAATGGGTCTCTCCGTCCCGTCGAAGGCACAGGCCGACCAGATCAGGGCCGTCTCGGCCGAGCGCATCCAGCGTGTCATCGGCAGGACGCCGGCCTGGGTCGGCTACCAGCTCGACGACGCCATCCTGTTCCACCTGTCGCTCTAGCCTGCTCGATCGCGGTTACCCTGGGAGGGTGAGCGAGACGGGCAGGCGGAAGCATCGGCGGGTGCAGGTGGGTGCCGTGCCCGGGACCGATCCCGAGCCGCAGAGCGGGCAGACCGGCGGGCCGCAGCGCGCGTCGGAGGACACCGACCGGGCGTGGAACGACCGGGGGGACAGCAACGACGAGCGGCTGCGGCAGGACGTGCCGCCGCACTGGTGAGGCGCGCTACTCGGCGTGCTTGCCCGATGCGGACGGCGGGGCGGCCTGGGTCTGCAGCAGGTCGCGGATCTCGGTGAGCAGGTCGAGCTCGGTGATCGGAGCATCCGGTTCGACGACGCCCTGGTTGCGGAGCTTCTGCGCGCGGTTCTTCGCGAGGTTGATCGGGTAGACGAAGACGAAGTAGACGACGACGGCGACGATCAGGAACTGGATGATCGCGCCAACGACGGCACCGAACTTGACGTGGGCGTCGCCGATCACCAGCGTCATCGAATTGTCCAGGCTGTCCGCGGTGAAGAGTGCGCCGATCAGCGGATTGAAGACGTTGTTGACGATCGAGTTCACCACGGCCGTGAACGCAGCGCCGATGACGACCGCGACGGCCAGGTCGATCACGTTCCCGCGGAGGATGAACTCCTTGAATCCTTTGAGCATGGCCGGTTCCTTTCGAAAGGCTGGTGGTGCAGGGATCGAGGGGGACTAGCTGGACGACGTGGAGGCGGCCGGAGCGCTGGACGAGCCGGAGGACGACGAACCGGAGCCGGACGAACCAGAGGACGAGCCGGACGAGGACGAACCGGACGAAGAGGAACCGGACGACGACGAACCGGATCCCGACGACGACGACCCCGGCCCCGTGCTGGAGCTCTTCGTCCCGCGCGAGTCCGTGCGGTAGAACCCGGACCCGTTGAACGTCACGCCGACCGCGCCGAACACCTTGCGCAGGCTGCCGCCGCAGGTGGGGCAGACGGTGAGCGCATCGTCGGTGAACGCCTGCTGGATGTCGAAGGCGGTCCCGCAGTCGCGGCACGAGTACGAATAGGTGGGCATTGTGTCAGGCTCCGGGATGGTCGGGGTGTCGGGCGGGTTCGCCCGGTGCTGCTGTCACGAGAACTGGACGATCCTGGTCGGGGTGACCGCGCCGTCGACCGGTTGGTCGTGTCGTTCGCGGGGCACCTCGTCGACCAGCTCGGCGTCGAACAGCACAGCGTACACCGGGGGACATTTTTCCATGCTGCCGAGGGTCTTGTCGAAATAGCCCCTGCCCCAGCCCATCCGCATCCCGGATGCGTCGACGGCGGCGGCGGGGATCACGATCAGGTCCACGTCGTTGATGGCGATCGGGCCGAGCAGCTCTCCGACGGCCTCCGGCATCCCGAACAGGCCTTCCGTCTCCGTCTCGCCGTCGCCGGTCGTCCAGTCGAGCAGACCGTCCTCCCGCGAGATGGGGAGCAGCACCCGGATGCCCTGGGCGTGCATCCAGTTGAGGAACGGGCGGGTGTCCGGCTCGATCGGCGTGGAGAGGTAGCAGGCGACGGAGCGTGCGGAGAGGTCGGTCGCGAGGTCGGTGAGGTTGCGGGTGATCCCCGCGGTCGCTGCAGCACGCTCGGTGCTGGTGAGGTTCTGTCGTCGTTCACGCAGTTCGGCGCGCAGTGCGCGCTTGCGATGGGCGGCAGTATCCGAATCCATAAGGGCAATCCTAAGAGATTGCATCCGGGGGTGCCGCGAATTGCCGATACCCTGAGCAGATGGCAACGCACGTCACTAAAGCAGTCATTCCAGCTGCGGGCCTCGGCACCCGCTTCCTTCCGGCCACCAAGGCCATGCCGAAGGAGATGCTCCCCGTCGTCGACAAGCCCGCCATCCAGTACGTGGTCGAGGAGGCGGTGGATGCGGGGCTCCACGATGTCCTGATGATCACCGGGCGCAACAAGAACGCGCTCGAGAACCACTTCGACCGCAACGCGGAGCTGGAGGAGACGCTCACCAGGAAGGGCGACACCGACCGCCTCGAGAAGGTCAACTACTCCACGGCGCTCGCCGACATGCACTACGTCCGTCAGGGCGACCCCAAGGGCCTCGGCCACGCCGTTCTGCGCGCGAAGATGCACGTGGGCCGCGAACCGTTCGCCGTGCTCCTCGGCGACGACATCATCGACTCGCGCGACGAACTGCTGTCCAGGATGCTCGAGGTGCAGCAGGAGCGGAACACCACCGTCGTCGCACTGCTCGAGGTCGACCCCAGCCAGATCCACCTGTACGGCGCCGCCGCCGTGGAGGAGACAGAGGACGACGACGTGGTGCGGATCACCGGCCTCGTCGAGAAGCCGGACCGCGAGCACGCGCCGTCGAACTACGCGATCATCGGACGCTACGTGCTGCGCCCGGAGGTCTTCGACGTGCTGGAGAAGACGGAGCCGGGCAAGGGTGGCGAAATCCAGCTGACGGATGCGCTGCAGTCGATGGCGCAGGCGCCGGACTGGACGGGCGGCGTCTACGGCGTCGTCTTCCGCGGCCGCCGCTACGACACCGGCGACCGTCTCGACTACATCAAGGCGATCGTGCAGCTCGCGTCCGACCGCGAAGACCTCGGACCGGACCTGCGCCCGTGGCTCCGCGAGTTCGCGGCAGGCCTCGACGACGAGCCGGACGAGGTCCTGCCCGAGATGCCCGCCGAGCCCGCTGAGCCGCTGGAGTCCGCAGAGCCGGCGGAGTCCGTCGCCGACGCGGCCCGCTAGCCACACCGAGAAGGAGAGGTCCGTGGCGATCGTCGTACCGTCACTCAGCGAGGGCAAGGTCGGCCTCCGGCCCATCCGGCTCCGCGACGCCCGCGGTCTGGAGCGTTCCCTGCTCGACAACCGTAGCTGGCTGCGCCAGTGGGAGGCGACCAGCCCGTATGCGCCGATGTCGTTCGACACGCGGTCGAGCATCCGGTCGTTGCTCGCGAACGCGCGCGCAGGGCACGGGCTGCCGTTCATCGTCGAGTACGACGGGCAGCTCGCCGGTCAGCTCAACGTGTCGTCGATCACCTACGGTTCGCTGTCGAGTGCGACGATCGGCTACTGGGTGTCCGAGGAGTTCGCCGGTCGCAACATCACGCCGACGGCGGTCGCGCTCGCCACGGACTACTGCTTCTACCAGCTGGGCCTGCACAGGATGGAGATCTGCATCCGCCCCGAGAACGGCCCGAGCCTGCGCGTGGTGGAGAAGCTCGGCTTCCGCTACGAGGGGCTGCGCCGTCGGTACATCCACATCAACGGCGACTGGCGCGACCACTTCTGCTTCGGCCTGGTGACGGAGGAGCTGACGCAGGGTGTGCTGCGCCGCTGGCTCGACGGCAACGCCCCACTTGATGCGGCGAGCATCCCCGCCGAGGACAGGGCGGCCGCGGCGATCCCGCTGCCGATCGCCCGCCAGCGCTGACCGAACGCTGCATCGGGCCTGAAAGAACTCTCCATCGCGAACACACCCGGCGCGCTGCCGGGGCGCCGGACGCGCTGCCCCCTACCGTAGAGGCATGACTGGGGACGTGATGGGCGGTGGGGTGGTCGTAGCCATCGCCGCTGCGCTGTGGCTGGCCTATCTCATCCCGGTGTGGCTGCGCAGGCGAGAGTACCTGGCGACGGAACGCAACGCGGTGAGGCTGCAGCAGACGCTGCGCATCCTCGCGGAGACGAGCGAGGTGCCGGAGCAGGTGCGCATGGAGGCGACGGCCCGCACCGTCGCCGAACAGCAGCGCATCCTGAAGCGTGCGGAGCAGAAGAAGCTCGCCGAGGCGCGTGCCGCCGCCGCTGCGCACGCCCGCCGCGAGCAGGCCATCGCCGAGGAGGAGCGCCGCATCGCCGAAGAGGCGGAGGCCGCAGCCTCGCAGGCCATCGCCCTCGAACGTGCGGCCCGCGCCGCCGCCGCGCAGCGCGCCCGCGTGCTCGCAGCGGCCACCGCCGTGCCGAAATTGTCTCCGCAGCGCCGCCGCCGTCTGCGCCGCTCCCGCGGGCTGAGCACGCTGGTGCTCGTCGCCTCCGTGATCGGCGGCATCGTCGGGACGGCCACGCTGGTCTCCACCGGAGCCTGGCTCACCCTCGCGCTGTCCTCCGTCGTCGGCATCCTGGCCATCGGGATGCTCGTCCGCCTCGCCGGTGCAGAGAACGCCGCGACCGCCTCGGCCGCGGTCCCGCTGGCCACCCCGATCGCGCCCGCGCTCTACGACGACGCCCAGCACGACGTGCAGGAGGTCAGGACTCCCCGCCAGGAGAGCTGGACGCCCCGCCCGCTGCCGAAGCCGCTGCACCTGTCCCGCGGCACCATCGCGGCCACCGCGATGGCGTCGATCGACGCGGCCACCGAGCTCCGCCGCTCCGCTGCGCGGGCCGAAGTGGAGCGCAAGGCGGGGGAGCGCGTGCCTGCGCCGACGCCGCTGCGCCCGGTGGCTGTCGCACCCGCTGCTGCGCCTGCCGTGGCATCCGGTGTCGCGTCCGCTGCTGCGTCCGCGCACGGTACGCCCGGTGCACACGGTGCCGCGCCGGTCACCATCGCGACCGTGCAGGAGCCGAGCCGCTACGCCAGCATGGGCCTCCTTGACGACCTCGACACCAACGCGATCGACCTCGACGCCGTCCTCCGCAGGCGACGCGCCGCGAGCTAGCCCGATTCGATTTCGACCCCCGCGGGGTGCTATCGTTTCAGAGCAGTTCACGGGGCTATGGCGCAGTTGGTAGCGCGCTTCGTTCGCATCGAAGAGGTCAGGAGTTCGAATCTCCTTAGCTCCACCGGAACAGCAAGGGCCGCACTTCATCGAAGTGCGGCCCTTCTGCTTTTCCGGCACCGTGTCGCGCGCCTTCTCCCCGCCGCTCACACCACCAGCAGCACCGCCAGCACCACCATCAGCACCGCGATCCCGCCGTCCAGGATGCGCCACGCCAGAGGCCGCGCGAAGACCGGCGCGAGGTAGCGGGCTCCGAAGCCGAGCATCCCGAACCAGAGGATGCTGGCGGTGACGGCGCCCGCGCCGAACACCCAGCGGCCCGGGTCGCCGTGGGAGGCGCTGAGCGAGCCGAGGAGCAGGACCGTGTCGAGGTAGACGTGCGGGTTCAGCCAGGTGAGGGCGAGGCAGGTGCCGACCGCCGCGAGCAGGGTGGTGGAGGTGGTTGCGGCGGCGCCGTTCGGGTCGAGGCGCTCCGGGCGGAGGGCGCGGCGGGCGGCGAAGACGGCGTAGAGCAGCAGGAAGGCGAAGCCTGCCCAGCGGATGATCTCGAGCGCGACGGGTGCCGAGCGGATGATCGCGCCGATCCCGGCGACGCCGGCGGCGATCAGGATGGCGTCGCTGGCGATGCAGATCAGAACGATCGGCAGCACGTGCTCACGCCGCAGTCCCTGGCGCAGCACGTACGCGTTCTGCGCGCCGATCGCGATGATGAGCGAGGCGCCCGCGCCGAGGCCGGTGACGAAGATGGCGAGGGAGGAGGCGGGGGTCACAGGTTCGAGACTAAGCAGCGGAGTAGCTTCAGGGAAGCTAATGATTCTTACGAACCGTTAGCATGGCTGATGATGGATGCCAGCACCGATCAGCTCCGCACGCTGGCCGCGGTCATCGACCACGGCACCTTCGACCGCGCCGCCGCCGCGCTGCACATCACCCCGTCCGCCGTCAGTCAGCGGATGCGCGCCCTCGAATCGCAGACTGGCCGCGTGCTCGTGCGACGCAGCAAGCCGATCGAGCCGACCGCCGCCGGGCGCATCCTGCTCACGCTGGCCAGGCAGGTCGCGCTGCTCGAGAGCGAGGCGGTGGATGCGCTCGGCGCCGACGAGGCGGGCGCGGGCGAGACGGGCGCGGGCTCGGGCGGCGCCGGAGTCGCCCCGCGCATCCCGCTGGTGGTGAACGCGGACTCGCTGGCCACCTGGGTGCTGCCGGCGCTGGCCGAGGTGCACGGTGTCGCGTTCGACATCGTGCTGGACGACCAGGAGCACACCCTCGACCGGCTGCGCGACGGCACGGCGATGGCCGCGATCAGCTCCGACAGCGAGCCGGTGCAGGGCTGCACCGTCACGCGACTCGGCGCGATGCGCTACCGGGCGGCGGCGAGCCCGGCGTTCGTCGCGCGGTGGCTGCCGGACGGCTGGACGCCCTCCGCGATGGCGGCGGCGCCGATGCTGGTGTTCGACAGGAAGGATGCGCTGCAGGACAGATACCTGGCAGCCCAGGCGCAGGACGCGCATCCACGCCGGCACTACGTCCCCGCGTCGGCCGAGTTCGTGCGGGCGGCGGAGCTGGGGCTCGGCTGGGGGATGCTCCCGGACCTGCAGACGGCGGAGCAGCTGGCCGACGGGCGCCTCGTGGTGCTCGACGACGCCGCGCCGCTCGACGTTCCGCTGTACTGGCATCAGTGGTCGCTGCAGTCGACCACGCTCGCCGCCGTCGCCTCGACGCTCGCAGCCGCGGCGCAGACGGCGCTGCGCTGACGCCGGCCGCTCGCGAGCCGGTCAGAGGCAGGTCGCCCTACGCCGTCGCGCGCACGATCTGAAAAAAGGTGCGCATGTCGGCGGCCACCAGCTCGGGGGTCTGCTTCGCCGTGAAGTGCCCGCCGGTGGGCAGGTCGTTCCAGAACCGGATGTCGGTGTACGTGCGCTCGGCGTAGCTGCGCGGGAAGCCGCGCTCCCCGTACTGGATGGACACCCCGACCGGAACGTGGATGCGCGGCATCGGCGTCTCCTGCGCGTCGTCGAAGTATGCGCGGAAGGAGGTGCCGATCGTTCCGGTGAACCAGTAGAGCGCGATCGTGGTGAGCAGCTCGTCGGTGGTCCACCAGGTGTGCAGGTCGTCCGACCCGCTCCACTCGCGGAACTTCTCCAGCAGCCAGGCCGCGAGCCCGGCGGGGGAGTCCGTCAGGCCGACCGCGAGAGTGTCCGGCCTGGTCGACTGCTGGGCCGAGTATGCGCTGGCCCTCGCCCACTTGTCGCCGAGCCAGGTGACGAAGGCCTGCTCGTCGTCGGTGAGGTCGGCTGCGCGCTCCTTGGGCGGGAACGCGGCGTGCGTGGCGAACAGGCCGAGCACCGACTCCGGATGCAGGGCGGCGAGGCGGTCGCTGGTCCAGGTGCCGACGTCTTCTCCGTATGTGGCGTATCGCTGGTAGCCGAGCACGTCGGTCATCAGCGTGTGCCATCGCTCTGCGACGACGGTCGAGACGAACGGCTCGGCCAGCGGCTCGGAGAACCCGAACCCCGGCAGCGACGGCACGACCACGTCGAAGGCCGGCCCCGAACCGTCGTCGCGGCTCAGCAGCTCGGCGAGCGGAAGCATCTCGATGAACGAGTACGGCCAGCCGTGGCTCAGCACGATCGGGATGGGGTCTTCCGCGCCGGATCGACGCTTCCCGCGCAGGTGCGCGAAGTGCACGACGTCACCGCCGATCACGGAGGTGAACTGCGGGATGGCGTTCAGGCGCGCTTCGGCCGCGCGCCAGTCGTAGTCGTCGCGCCACTCGTCCAGGAGCGTGCGGAGGGTCGGCAGGTCGACGCCCGCCGCCCACGGCGACGTCGGCGTCTGCACGGGGTAGCGGGTGCGGGAGAGTCGCGAGCGCAGGTCGGCGATGTCGTCGTCCGGCACGGCGATGCGGAACGGCTCTGCGGCGGTGAAGGAGACAGCTGGCGTGACGACCATGCGTCGAGCGTATGCGCGGCCACCGACACCGCCGCGGCCGACACCGACGCCGCCACAGCCGCCGCCACAGCCGCCGCTACCGCCCCGCCTCAGAGCGTTGCGAGCACCAGATCCAGCGCATCCACGAACCGGTCGGCGCTCCCACGCGTGATGCAGAGCGGCGGCTTGATCTTGAGGACGTTCTTGTGGTCGCCCGTGGGCTGCACCACGCATCCCTCCGCCAGCATCCTGTCGCAGATCGTTGCCGCCTCCTCAGTGGCCGGTTCGAGCGTCTCGCGGTCGCGCACCAGTTCGACGCCGAGGTAGAGCCCCAGCCCGTGCACAGCGCCGATCAGGTCGTGCCGGTCGCCGAGCGCGCGCAGCCGTGCCGCGAGGTGGTCGCCGACCTCCGCTGCGTTCCGCTGCAGCTCCTCGTCGCGCATGATGTCGAGAACGGTCAGCCCGACGGTCGCGCTGACCGGGCTGCCGCCCGCCGACGAGAAGAAGCTGCCCTCCGCGGCGAACGAGTCCGCGATGGCCTTCGTGGTGATCACGGCGCCGAGCGGGTGCCCGTTGCCCATCGCCTTCGCCACCGTGATGATGTCCGGCACGACGCCCTGCTGCTCCGAACCCCAGAAGTAGTGCCCGAGCCTCCCGTAGCCGACCTGCACCTCGTCCGCGATGCACACGCCCCCACGATCCCGGATGCGCTGGTACACGCCGCGCAGGTAGCCGTCCGGCAGCATCACCCCGCCGGCGTTGCCGAACACCGGTTCCGCGATGAACCCGGCGACGGACTGGCCGGAGGCGTCCAGGGCGGCGAGGTCCGCGTCCAGGTCGGCCAGGTATGCGGGGGCGGAGTCTGCGCCCCGGTGGCGTCCGCGGAAGGTGTGCGGCGACGCGACCAGCTTCACCCAGTCCGGCCGGGTCTCGAGCGCGCGGGGGTTGTCCCCGATGGACGACGACACCGCATCCGCCCCGACCGTCCAGCCGTGGTACGCCTCGGTGACCGCGAGGATGGTCCGCCGTCCGGTGTGCGTCTGCGCCAGCCGCAGCGCCAGGTCGACGGCCTCGCTGCCGCTGTTCACCAGGAACACGGTGTCGAGCGGTGCGGGCGCGAGTTTAGCGAGGCGCGACGTGAACCGGGCGAGCTCCTCGTAGTGGAACCGCGAGTTGGTGTTGAGCAGCGCCCACTGGTCCCGCACCGCTTCGACGAGCCGGGGATGCGCGTGGCCGACGGCGGTGACGTTGTTCACCATGTCGATATAGCTCTGCCCCCGCGTGTCGATCAGGTGGTGCCGCCAGCCGCGCTCGATCAGCGGGGGCTCGGCGAAGTAGTGCTCCTGCACGGCGGCGAAGGTGTCGTCGCGGCGGGCGAGGGCGAGCTGCTCATCGCTCTCCGGCGCTGCCAGGTCGGCGCCGAACAGGGCGGACGGGTCCGGCGCGATCTCCTCCCACAGCCGGCGCGGGATGGCCGGGGTGACGAACGCGGGTGGGCGGCGTCCGCGCAGGCGGCTCAGCTGCACCGTGAGGGTGACGGCCGCGCCGATGCTCTCGCCCGCCGCCACCCGCGCGGTGGTGAGCGGACGGCTCAGCCCGTCGAGCCAGAGGTCGGCGTCGTCGCCGCGCAGCCGCCACGAGCCGTCCACCAGGGCGAGTTCTCCGGCGAACGGGGCGGCGATCTCGACCCCGCCCGGCGCATCCAGTGTCGCGGCCAGCGCGCGGGTCGCCGACGCGGCGCTGCGGTCGACGGTCGCCCGGGTGATCCGATGCTCGGCGTAGCGGGTGACGGCGTGGCCGTGCGCGCGGCAGACGGCGGAGAGCACCTCAGTCTCTGCGTCGTGGTCGAGCCAGCGGCCGGCGTCGAGCGCGTGGGAGGTGACCGAGAGGTCGGCGAGGTGACGCTGGTCGGTCGACAGGGAGA
The DNA here is from genome assembly GCF_051161895.1 of Leifsonia araucanica. Classification (NCBI taxonomy): domain Bacteria; kingdom Bacillati; phylum Actinomycetota; class Actinomycetes; order Micrococcales; family Microbacteriaceae; genus Leifsonia; species Leifsonia araucanica. Next base: position 1,569,715 of record NZ_JBMBTW010000002.1, on the reverse strand, counting down.
CGAGGGGAGCTTCGACGCCCACGACGCCGGTGGATGCACGTTCCAGCCGCCAGCGCAGCGCCGCCTCGAACTCGTCGGGGTCGATCCGGCGGGCGAGGTCGAACGCCAGCCACTCGTGCGCGCGGTTCTCGTCGGCGTACCGGTTGTCGCCGTCGAGCGCGACCTGCTGCTCCCCGCTGACCACGAGGACGGCCCCGCGCAGCAGCACGAGCGGCCAGAGCGCGGCCAGGTCGGCGTCGTCGAGCGGGGACTCCGCCGCGAACGCCTCTGCGACATCCAGAACGGCGAGCGGGTCGGCGGGGACGTGGTGCAGCACGCTCGTGACGGTGGCGGCCAGTTCGCCGACCAGCCAGCCGTCCGCGACGTCGCCGAAGTCGATCACGCCGGCGCCGTCCGCGCCAGCGCCGTCTGCCTCGCCCGCCAGCACGATGTTGTCGTCCGTCACATCCCCGTGCACCGCCTGCACGCGCAGCCGCGAGCGCAGCGGTGCCAGCCGGGCGAGCGCCGCGTCGGTCGCCGCCCGCACCGTGGCGCGCTTCGCCGGCTCGGCGACATGCTCGATGAGGAGGTCGACCACCTCGCCGCCGATCCGCGCATCCCATTGCGTCGTGCGGGCGAGCCCGGGATGCCGGAGCGGCGCCAGTCCGACGGCCACCGCTCCTGCGAGTGTGCCGAGAGTGCGCAGCTGTTCCCTGGACGGTTCGGCCACGCCGGTGAGCGGTTCGCCGTCGAGGTAGCCGAGCATCCGGACGAGCAGCGTCTCGCCGTGCAGCTCCACCGCCACCAGGTCGCCGCCGTCCAGTGCGGGCACCACCTCCGGGATGCGCAGCCCCGACCCGGCGAGCGTCGCCATCGCCGCGTTCTGGGCGTGCAGTTCATCGGCCGAGAACACCGGATTGGCGAGCTTCAGCACGTAGCGGTCGGTGCCGGTGTCGATGAGGAAGTTGCGGTCCTGCTGGCTGCCGAGCTCGGTCGCCGACCCCTGCACACCGAAGTGCTCCGCCGCGATGGAAACCGCGTCGTCTGCGGTCACGTGCGGCCGGGGGAGGGACGGCTGGGCGAGGAAGTCGAAGTTGGGCACGGGGGACTCCAGGGCTCGGCGTCAGGGTGACGACAGTCTAGTGACGGCGGGCCAGCATCCAGGCAATGCACGGGTGTCCGCGCGTAGCATCAACCCCGTGAAATCCTGGAAGACTCCGCTGCTGGCGTTCGTCGTCGACGCCGCGCTCGTGCTGGTCTTCGTGCTCATCGGTCGCCGCAGTCACGCGGAGGCGGCGAGCTTCACCGGAATCGTCGACACATACTGGCCGTTCCTCGTCGGGCTGCTCGGCGGCTGGCTGGTGACCATCGCCTGGCGGCGTCCGCTCGCGATCCTCTGGCCGGGCATCCCGGTCTGGCTGATGACCGTCGCGCTCGGGATGCTCATCCGCACCTCGGTCGGGCAGGGCATCGAGCCGAGCTTCATCGTGGTGGCGACCATCGTGCTCGGGGTGTTCCTCGTCGGCTGGCGCCTGCTCGCGCTGCCGCTGGTCCGGCGCCGCCGCCGCGCGCTCGCGCGCTAGCGCGTAACGAGACTCCAGTAACTGCGCCGCATCCCGGGCGTTTCGCGACAGATGGTGGCATCTCGCCGCGGCTAGGCGGGGAGGAGTGCCGTCGCGATGGTGAAGATGGCGAGCCCGGCGAGCGAGCCGACCACCGTGCCGTTGATGCGGATGAACTGCAGGTCCTTGCCCACCTGCAGCTCGATCTTCTCGGTGGTCTCGCTCGGGTCCCACGCGGTGACCGTGTCGGTGATGACGCTCGCGATGTCGTGCCGGTACGTCGCCACCAGGTGCACGGCCGCGTCGGTGAGCCAGGTGTTGACCTTCGCGCCGAGCTCCCGGTCGGCGGCGAGGCGGGCTCCTGCATCGGCCAAGGCCGCCTGGGCACGCAGCCGCAGTTCGCTCTCCGGGTCGGCCAGCGCATCCACGGCCGCCGCCTTGGCCGCCTGCCAGGCCGAGCCGGCCAGCTCGCGCACGCGCGGGTCGTCGAAGGCGTGCCGCTTGGCCGCCTCGAGCTTGGCGATGGTCGCCGGGTCGTGCTGCAGGCGGTCGACCAGCTCGGCGAGGTAGCCGTCGATGGCGGCGCGGAGCTTGTGCTGCTGGTCCGAGCGCACCTCCGCGATGAACCGACGCACCTCCGTGTACACGCGGTCGTCCACCAGCCGGTCGACGAACGACGGCAGCCAGGACGGCAGGCGGGCCGAGACCACCGCGCCGAACGCATCCGGGTTGGCGGCGATCCAGTCGTCCAGCCGGTCGATCACCAGATCGACGGCTTCGTGATGACCACCGGAGTCCAGGATGCGCGCGCCCAGCCTGCCGATCGGCGGCGCCCACTCCGGCTCGATCAGGTGCGTGCGGACGACCGCCTCGATGGCGTCCCGCATGGCCTCGTCGTCGAGCATCGTCGCCAGCCCACGCACCGCGGTCGACGCCTCGCCGACCACCCGGCGCGCGTTCTCCGGCTTCGCCACCCAGGCGCCGAGCGCCCCGGCGATGTCGATCGAGCCGAGCTTGCCGGCGACCACCTCGTCGGAGAGGAAGTTGGTCTCCACGAACTCACCGAGGCTCGCGCCGATCTCGTCCTTGCGGTTCGGGATGATCGCCGTGTGCGGGATGCGCAGCCCGAGCGGGTGCCGGAACAGCGCCGTCACCGCGAACCAGTCGGCGAGCGCGCCGACCATGCCGCCCTCCGCGGCCGCGCGCACGTAGCCGAGCCAGGCGAACCTGCCCTGCAGCGTGAACGCCACGATGAAGATCACCGCCATCAGCACGAACAGGCCGGTGGCGATCAGCTTCATCCTGCGCAGCGCCCTCAGCCGCTCGGCGTCGGACGGGCTCAGGATGCGCGTGGCAGCTGTCACTGGACGATGTGCAGCTCGCGGCTGGTGTTGTTGAGCCTCCGCGCGCCGGTCTCCGTGGCCACGACGATGTCCTCGATGCGCACCCCGAACCGCCCAGGCAGGTAGATGCCCGGCTCGATGGAGAAGCACATCCCCGCCTCGATGGGCCGCTCCTCGCCCTCCACCATGTACGGCGGCTCGTGCGTGGTCATGCCGATGCCGTGGCCGACGCGGTGGATGAAGTACTCGCCGTATCCGGCATCCCGGATCACCGCGCGCGCCGCACGGTCGATCTCCTGGCAGGCGACGCCCACCTCGACCGCCTCGAACGCGGCCTGCTGGGCGCGCTTGACGGTCTCGAAAACGGTGCGCTCCTCGTCCGTCGGCTCTCCGACGTGGACCGTGCGGGTGGTGTCCGAGCCGTAGCCGTCCATGATGCCGCCGAAGTCCAGGACGACCATGTCGCCGTGCTCGATGGTGCGGTCGCCCGCCTCGTGGTGCGGGTTGGCGCCGTTCGGGCCGCTGCCGACCACGGTGAAGTCGACCTGCGAGTGGCCGTGCTCGCGCAGCAGCCTGGCGAGGTCGGCCGCCACCTCGTTCTCCGTGCGTCCCTCGAAGCGCACGGACACGATCTGCTCGAAGGTCGCGTCCGCCGCAGCTCCCGCCGCGGCGAGCCGTTCGACCTCGTCGGCGCCCTTGACGGCGCGGAGCATGGGCAGCGCGTGCGAGATCGACTCGAACCGCGCATCCGGGAGCTTCTGCTGCAGCGCGAGCAGGTGCATCGCCCAGGCGGCGTCGGAGATCGCGTATCGTCCGTCCGGCTTCAGGAGGGCGGCGGTCGGCACGTATTCGTCCGTGCCGTCCGACCAGTCGACGAAGCGCACGGCGGGGGCTGCACGGGTGGCGGCGGCGCTGTCGTGCTCGAGGATCGGGACGATCATGGTGGGCTCGCCGTCGGCGGGGACCACCAGCATCGTGATGCGCTCGGTGGTGGCGATCGGGAGGTAGTCGGCGAAGTACGCGAGATCGGGGCCGGGCGCGATGAGCAGACCGTCGAATCCGGCGGCGGCGGCGCTCCGAGCCCCTCGCTGCAGCCGCTCGGCGTAGTCCTCGGCGGTGTTCTGCTTCATGCTGTCCCTTTCGTGGTCTCGTCGACCGGCCCGAGCCAGGCGTTCGCGACGGTGGAGTGCGCGGACTCGTCGTCCGACGGGTGGAAGATGCCGGCGAGCACGTCGCGGTACAACCGGCCGAGCTCGTTCCCGGCGAAGTAGGTGGACCCTCCGGACACCCGGATGGCCTGGTCGACCACCTGCCTCGCGGTCTCGGTGGCGCGCACCTTCAGGCCGACGAGCTTGGGGAACCACTGCGCTCCGTGGTCGGCCTGCCGGTCCACATCCCGGGCGATCGCGTCGAGCTGCGGCAGCAGAGCATCCTGGGCGATGGCGGCGTCCGCGACCCTCCACCGGATGTCCGGGTCTGACGCGTAGCTGCGCCCGTCGTTCTTGAGGCTGGTCCTGCGGTGCGCGGCGGCGACGGCGAGGTCGAGCGCGCGGGCGCCGATGCCGGTGTACACGGCCGCGAGCAGGATCTCGAAGTTGGCGAAGATCGCGAACACGAGCGGGTCGGGGTTGGGGCCGGGGTCGAGGCGGCGGACGATCCGGGCGGCGGGGGAGGCCGCGCCGTCGAGCACGGTCGTGTTGGACTGGCTGGCGCGCATCCCGAGCGTGTTCCAGTCCTCCCGGATGCTGAAACCGCCGCCGTCGCGGTCGATGAAGCCGTAGACGATCTTGGGGGCGTCTGCGCTCGTCGTGTCGAGGCCCATCGTGCCGAGCCGCGTCCAGGCGGGGGAGAGCGAAGTGAAGATCTTGGTGCCGTGGAAGCGGTACGAGCCGTCGGGCTGCGGCCGGGCCTCGGTGGTCGAGCCGAACAGCACGAGGTCGTTGCCCGCCTCGCTCAGGCCGAACGCGAACACCTCGCCGGCGCCCGCCTCGCGCAGCAGGAAGTCGAGGGAGGCGTCTCCCCGGTCGTGCAAAACCTTGGCGACGCCGGTCCAGACGAGGTGCATGTTGACGGCGAGCGCCGTGGCCGGGGCGGCGCCCGCGAGGCGCACCTGTTCCCTCGCCACGCGTTCGAGGCCGAGCCCGAGGCCGCCGAACTCGGCGGGGACCAGCGCTTTCAGGTAGCCGGCGTCGACCAGGTCGGCGAAGTCGTCGGCGAAGAACGTGTTCTCGGCGTCGTAGCCGGCGGCGCGGGAGCGGATGCGCTCCAGCAGCTCGTCGCTCAGCAGGGGGAGGTGCTCGGTCACGCCTTCAGCCTAGGTGAGCGTGACCGAGCGCGCTCGGCCGGAATCCGCCCGGTTACTGGGCGGTGTATCCGCCGTCGACCAGGTGGTAGCTGCCGGTGATGAAGCTCGCGGCGTCGGAGGCGAGGAAGGCGACCAGTGCCGCGACCTCTTCCGGTTCGCCGAGGCGACCGAGAGCGTGCTTGGACTCGAGGAAGTGCAGAGCGTCCGCATCCATCGCGGACTCGACGAGCGGGGTCCGGATGAACCCGGGACCGACGGCGGTGACGCGCACCTTCTTGTCCGCGTACTCGAGGGCCGCGTTCTGGGTGAGGCCCACCAGCGCGTGCTTGGCGGTGACGTACGCGGAGGAGCCGGCGAAGCCGACGCTGCCGAGGATGGACGCCATGTTGACGATGGAGCCGCCGCCGTTGGCGCCGATGGCGTCGAGCTGCGGGCGCATCGAGTAGAAGACGGCGTTCAGGTTGATTTCGATGACCTTGCGCCAGCCGTCGAGCGAGTAGTCGCCGACGGGGTTGGCCTCTCCGCCGATGCCGGCGTTGTTCACGGCGATGCGCAGCGGAGCGAGCTCGTTCGCCGCTGCAACGCTCGCGACGGCGAACTCGGGGTCCGTCACGTCGCCGATGAGGGAGGCTGCCGTGCCTCCCGCTGCCTGGATCTCGCCGACCACCGCAGTGGCGTTCGCCTCGTTCAGGTCGGTGACGAGCACGGATGCTCCGCTCTGCGCGAGCAGCAGGGCGACAGCGCGGCCGATGCCGGAGCCGCCTCCCGTCACGATCGCGGAACGGTTGGCGACGTCGTACTGAGCCATGAGTGAATCTCCTTTCAGTTATCCAACACATGTCGGATAACTCGATTGTACGATCGAAACATGGATGCGCGCCAAGAGAAGACCACTGCCAGACTCAGCGCGGCCATCCTCGCCCTCGCCACCGAGCATCCGGTCGCCGAGGTCACGGTCTCCGAGCTCGCGCGCACCGCCGGTGTGCACCGCTCGACCGTCTACACCTACGCCCCATCGCCCACTGAACTCTTGCAGCGCGTGCTCACCGCGGAGCTCGACGTCCTCCGCGCCGGCTACCTGGTCGATGTCGGCCCGGACGATGCGGTCTCCGCCGTGGCGGGCGTCACGCGTGCCGTGCTGGTGCACGTCGACGAGCACGACGCGATCTACCGGCGCGGCCTCGGGGCGGACAGCGGATCCGCCAGCCTGCACGCCATGCTCAGCGCGCACTTCCAGGGGTCGCTGGAGCTCTTGCTCGATCAGCACAGCATCACGGTGCCCGCCGAATCGCCGGCGGAGCGCCGGATGATCACCCGCTACCTCGCCGACGGCATCATCGGCGCCATCGACGTCTGGCTCGACGGCGACCGGCCCCGCCAGGTGGATGCGCCGATCGCCGTGCTCGACAGGGTACTGCCCGCGTGGTGGCCGCACCGCGTGTGAGAGGGTGGGGCGCATGGGGCGAGTGAAGGACGCGGTCGGACGGCTGTTCCGGCGAGCTCCTCTGCTCCACGTCGCCGGCGATGAGGGGACCGGGCCCGTCGTGGTCCTGGTGCACGGCATCGCATCGTCGTCGGTCACCTTCCAGAACCTCGTGCCGCTGCTCGAACCGACGCGCCGCGTCATCTCGATCGACATCCTCGGCTTCGGGCGCTCTCCGACGCCGCCGGATGCGACGTACACGCTGGAAGAGCACGTCGCCGCCCTGCACGCCACGCTGCGGTCGCTGAAGCTCACGCATCCCTTCGTCCTGGTGGGGCACTCGCTCGGCGCCCTGATCGTCGCCAGGTACGCCGCCCAGTATCCGGATGCGCTGTCCCGGCTGGTGCTCGTCGGCCCGCCGATCTACGGCACCCCGGCGGAGATCGGCGACCGGCGGGTGCGCAGCAGGGTCAGCGCATACCTGCGCGCGTGGGAGTTCCTCCGCAGCAACAAGGACTTCACGATCCGCAACGCGGCCATCCTCGCGAAGCTCCTGCCGATCAAGGGCGTGTTCGAGATCACGGAGAAGAACTGGACCCCGTTCGTGCTGTCGCTGAAGAACTGCATCGAGTCGCAGACCGTGGTCAGCGACCTGGCGCGGGTGCGCGTGCCGGTGGAGGTGGTCTTCGGGACGCTGGACGCGTTCATCGCGCCCGGCAGTCTCGCGGTGATCGAGGCGATGCGGCACGTCACGATGTACAAGGTGGACGGGAACGACCACATCATCCGGAAGCGGCTCGCGCGGGTGGTGGCTGCCGCCTGCGTGTGACGCGCCCCGTGTGAGGCGCCCTAGCCTGGCCGGATGCTCGACGCGGCGGCGAGGTACGCCGCGCTGTCGAAGTCGTCGAACAGGGTGGTCTGCGTGACGTAGCCCTGCACGATGCCGACGTAGAGCGGTGCGTACCGCTCGGCCATGCGGTGTGCATCGTCGTCCCCCACGCCGAGCGATTCGGCGTACCAGCCGGTGAGGTAGTCGGTGAGCATCCCGCGCACCCGATGGCCGATGGAGTCGGTGATCGACCGCAGTTCCGGTTCGTGCGCGACCTCTCCCCAGACCTGCACGAGCATCCCCAGGTCGCCCACCTGGGCCGTCATCCCGCCGATGATGAGGCCGATGATCTCGCCGGGCGCCGGGAGCGGGGAGTGCGTCCTGGCCTCGGCGACCTCCAGGAAGCGGGCGTCGAGCACGTCGGTGATCACCAGCTGGATGATTTCGTTCTTGCTGCTGTAGTGGCCGTAGATCGCGCCGGCGGACAGCCCGGATTCGGCGATGATGTCGGCCATCGACGTGCCCTGGAAGCCGTTCCTGGCGAAGCAGCGCAGTGCGGCCTGGCTGATCTCGTGGCGCCGGGCCGCGCGGTGGGCCTCGGTGACTTTCGGCATCGTCCGCCTCGCTTCCTCGGGAAAAAAGAATGTTCGTTCTTGACAGTAGCCGATGGCGTCCTCACAATAAAGAACGAACATTCTTTTTATTTGGAGTCGCCATGACCACGCCAGCATCCACTCGCATCCCGCACACTCCCTGGGGTCGCGCCCTCGCCATCGCCGTCGCGGCGGCCGTGATCGTCGCGGTCGTGCTCCTTGCCTTCGTCTGGCCCACCATGACCTCCTCGGTGAAAGACGTGCCGATCGCCATCGCGGGCGACAGCGCTCAGGTCGCCACGGTGCAGAAGACGCTCAAACAGAAGACGGACGGCGTCTTCGCCGTGACGGAGGTGAGCTCCCGCGCCGACGCCGTCGACCGCATCCGGACCAGGGACGTGTACGGCGCCATCGTGCTCGGTCAGAAGCCGGAGGTGCTGACCGCGTCCGCGAACGGCGCGGCGGTCAGCCAGATCCTCGGCCAGCTCGCCGGGCAGCTGCAGACGCAGGCCAACGCGCAGGCGGCCGCCGCGGTGCAGCAGGCCGTCGCATCCGGTGCGGCGCCTGCAGGGACCGTCGCGCCCACCATCACGGTGACCGTCACCGACGTGGTGCCGCTCGCCTCGACGGATGCCCGCGGGCTCGGACTCACCGCCGCGTCCTTCCCGCTCGTCCTCGGCGGCCTCGTCGGCGGCATCCTGATCTCCTTCCTCGTCGCGGGCAGCTGGCGCAGGCTCGTGGCCGTCACCGCATACGGGATCGTCGGAGGACTCGGCATCGCGGGCATCATGCAGGCCGGGTTCGGCGTGCTGCAGGGCGACTACGGGATGAACGCGCTCGCCGTCGGCCTCGCGATGTTCGCGACGGCGTCGTTCATCGTCGGGATGAACGCCCTGATCGGCCGGGCGGGCATCGCGGTCGGCGGTGTGCTCACCATGCTGGTCGGCAACCCGCTGTCGTCGGCGGCGCAGCCCATCCAGTTCATGCTGTCTCCGTGGGGCGAGATCGGGCAGTGGTTCATGCCGGGCGCGTCGGCGACGCTGGTGCGCGACCTCTCCTACTTTCCGGATGCCGACACGCTGTTCCCCTGGCTGGTGCTGATCGGGTGGAGCGTCGTCGGGGTGATCGCGATGGTCGCCGGGCATTTCCGTGACCAGGAAGTGGTCGCCGCCGCCGTTCCCGAGCACGAGGACTCGCGCGTGCTGCAGCCGGCGTGAGCGCCGGGATGTTCGCGCGGATGATCGCGTAGCCTGGCGGTATGCAGCAGCGCACACTCGGAAGGACGGGCCGCACGGTCTCCGTCATCGGACTCGGAACCTGGCAGCTCGGCGCGGACTGGGGCGCCGTCAGCGAAGCGGATGCGCTGGCCGTGCTCGACGCGGCCGTCGACTCCGGGGTGACCTTCTTCGACACGGCGGACGTCTACGGCGACGGGCGCAGCGAGCAGCTGATCGGCGCGTACCGTGCCGCGCATCCCGAGCTGTCGCTCACGGTGGCGACCAAGATGGGCAGGCGCGAGGAGCAGGATCCCGCCAACTTCACGCTCGCGAAGTTCCGCGAGTGGACGGACCGCTCCCGCGCCAACCTCGGCGTCGACACGCTCGACCTGGTGCAGCTGCACTGCCCGCCGACGCCGGTGTTCTCGAACGACGCGGTCTACGACGCGCTCGACACCCTGGTCGCCGACGGCGTGATCGCGAGTTACGGCGTCAGCGTGGAGACCTGCGACGAAGCGCTCGCTGCGATCGCGCGACCCGGCACGGCGACGGTGCAGATCATCCTGAACGCGTTCCGCCTGAAGCCGCTCGACGAGGTGCTGCCCGCGGCCCGCGAGACCGGGGTGGGGATCATAGCCAGGGTGCCGCTCGCCTCCGGGCTGCTGAGCGGCAAGTACACGGCGGACACGACGTTCGCCGCCGACGACCACCGCACGTACAACAGGCACGGCGAGGCGTTCGACGTGGGCGAGACGTTCTCCGGCGTCGACTTCGCCGAGGGTGTGGCGGCTGCCCGCGAGTTCGCGGCGCTGGTGCCGTCCGGGCTCACCCCCGCGCAGGCGGCGCTCGCCTGGGTGGCGCAGCAGGACGGCGTCTCCTCGGTGATCCCCGGCGCCCGCTCGCCCGAGCAGGCCAGGGCGAACGCGGTCGCAGGCTCCGCCGCCCCGCTCGGCGCGCCCTTCGAGGCGGCCGTCCGCGACATCTACGACCGCCGCTTCCGCGCCGCGGTCCACCCGCGCTGGTAGGGGGCGGGCGGCGCCGCGCGGCGCGCGCGTCCCGTGCGTCACCCGGCGGGCGTTCCGCAACGGCGGAGATCCGGCAGCGCGTGCTCGCGTTCTCCGTACGAGCGGACGGCCGCGCGGCGTGGCGAGTGGTTACTCCGATCGAGTGGACGTCTGCGCAGCGTGGCGAGTGGTTACTCCGATCGTGCGGAGGCTTATCGGGTGGCGTTGGACGGCGCGGTGCGGGAGAGCTGAGCGCGCAGGTGTGCGTTGGCAGGTTGTGCCAGGACCGACGATGTGGTGTCGATCGTTCCGACGATGCCCGTCAGCGCCTCGACTCCTCCGCAGTCGGCGACATCCCGGACGGTCGGGTATGAGGTGCCGTCGTCGGCTGTGCTCATCACGACGCTGAGGTCGCTGACTGTGCACCCCCACTGGCCGAAGATGTCCGTCCAGGGTGCTGCTTCGAGATACGACAACCACGCAGTCCTGTTCTGGGCGAGCACTGCAGGCGACGCCGGGGCAGTGAGCGTGGCCGGCTTCGGGTTAGTAGCGAGGAACCGTGCCACTGCCGCTTCGTGGACGGCTTGCGCTGACGCGCTCACCGGCGGAGCGGCTGACGCCGATGGTGTCGCGGGCGATACCGCGAGGGCAGGCAACGCCTGCATCCCGACCAGGAGGACCGTGGCGATGACGCCACCGATCAGTGCTGGCTTGCGAATGTTCATGAGGTTCGACCCCACCACCCTGTCGAAGGCCGAGGACGCACCCCCGCGCGTTTTCTCCCCGGCTGCTCCGTGCTCGGAGCGGTTGCAGCTTAGCCGAGGCGATCCCGTTGTGGGCGACGACCTCGTCGACACACACGTCGCTCGTGCCGCCACGCGTCCTGGACAGGACGGCGGGCCCATCCGGATGCGCGTTCTCCGTTTGGGCGGAGTTGGCAGCGGCGTGGCGCGCGTGTTCTCCGTGTGAGCGGAAGCGCACGCGTCAGGACGGCTGGACCGGGACCGGCTCCGTGTCGGGGATGGGGGAGGCGTCGCGGCCGCGGAGGTCGGGGTGGATGCGGTGCGCGAGTGCCGGGACGATGAAGCCGATGAGGGCGAAGATCCCTGCCACGTAGAAGGCGCCGACCGGGCCGGTGCCGTCGATGAGGAAGCCCGCCAGCGCGGAGCCGAGGGCGGCGCCGATCAGCTGGCCGGTGCCCACCCAGCCGTACGCCTCCGCCGTGTCGGAGAATTTGACGCTTGCAGAGACGATCGCGAACAGCACCGCGAGGGCCGGGGCGATGCCGAGGCCGGCGATGATCAGCGTGAGCGACAGGCCCCACCAGGAGCCGAGCATGAATGTGGAGATGACGACGCCGACGAACACGATCAGCATGCGCCGCGCCGTCGCCCACGGCCCGATCGGCACGTGACCGAAGGCGAGGCCGCCGACGAGCGAGCCAAGCGACCAGATCGCCAGCACGATGCCCGCGAACGGCGAGCCCTCGCCGAAGTTGGCGACGACGCCGGCCTCGATCGCCGCGCACGAGCCGATCAGCAGGAAGCCGACCACCGTCGCCAGCAGCACGGGAGGACGCGCGAGCACCACGCCGAACCTCCGCTTGCTGCGCGGGATGCGCACCCGCCCCACCTCGGGAGACGAGATGAACCACAGGCCGCCCAGCAGCATGATCGCCACCGACATCAGGATGCCCTCGACCGTGCCGATCTGGGTGGCCACGAACGTGATCGCCACCGGACCTGCGATCCAGATGATCTCCTGCGCCGAGGCGTCCAGCGAGAACAGGGGAGTGAGCTGGCGCGAGTTGACCATCTTCGGGTAGATGGTGCGCACCGCCGGCTGGATGGGCGGCATGCTGAGCCCGGCGAAGAACGCGATGCCCATCGTCAGCGGGATGGGCATGACGAACAGGCCGATCGCGGCGACGGCGACGGCGCAGAGGACGAGCGTCGTCCACAGCACGAGGCGCATCCCGAGGATGCCCATCAGGCGGCTCGTCATCGGACCGGCGATGGCCTGGCCGATGCTCATCGCCCCGAGTACCAGTCCGGCCGCCCCATAGGAGTGGTGCACGTGCTCGATGTGCAGGAGGAAGGCGAGGGAGAGCATCCCGAACGGGAACCTGGCCAGGAGCTGGGCAGCGATGATCCGCGTGACGCCCGGCGTCTTGAGAAGGCTGGAATACGTGCTCACAAGAGGTCAAGTCTATCGGTGGGATGCGGTTCGCCAAGGGGCGGGGCGGCCTGTGGATAAGTGCATAACTTATGCACATCTGTGGATGACACGCCCACTAGATATGGGGTTCGATAAATGTCGGTACCCCGCTATATAGTGGTCACACGCCGAAACGCACTGCGGTTCTCGCCCAGCGGATTTCGGCCGTGACAAGGGGTTTTGCGGGTGCGTTCTGCGCGCCCGCGGGGATGCACAGACTTCGCCGCTCAGGCAGAGCGGCACATTGAGAGGGAGAGAAAGTGGCAATCACTGTCGTGAAGCGCAACGGCGAACGGGAGCCGTACGACGCGAACAAGATCAACCTGGCCATCGAGACCGCCGCGCAGGGGCTCGACGAGAACATCACCTGGGTCACCCAGATCGCCAGCGAGCTCGAACTGACGCTGTTCGACGGCATCACGACCCAGCAGCTCGACGAGGCCGTGATCCAGGTCGCCCTGCAGAACGTGAAGGACGACCCGGCGTTCGACACGGTGGCCGCCCGCCTCCTGCTCAAGACGATCTACAAGCGCGTCCTCGGCGACTACGAGGGCCACGACGAGCTCGTCGCCCTGCACGCCAGCCACTTCCGTGCATACATCGAGCGTGGCGTCTCCGAGCAGCTGCTCGACCCGCGCTTCACCGACCTCTTCGACCTCGACCGCCTCGCCGGCTACCTCGACCCGTCGCGGGACGGCCTGCTCAAGTACATCGGCGTCGTCACCCTCAACAACCGCTACGGCATCAAGGCCCGCAACGGTGAGACCCTCGAGGTGCCGCAGTACTTCTGGATGCGCATCGCGATGGGCCTGTCCCTCAACGAGGCCGACCCCACCACCCACGCGCTCGAGTTCTACAACAAGATGTCGAAGCTCGAATACCTCGCGGCGGGCTCCACTCTCGTCAACGCCGGCACCGCATACCCGCAGCTCTCCAACTGCTTCGTCATGGAGATGCAGGACGACATCGAGCACATCGCCAAGAGCGTGCGCGACGTGATGTGGCTCACCAAGGGCACGGGCGGCATCGGCCTCTCCGTCACCAAGCTGCGCGCCCAGGGCTCGCCCATCCGCTCCAACAACACCACCTCCACCGGCCCCATCCCGTTCATGCACACGATCGACTCGGTGCTGCGCGCGGTCAGCCGCGGTGGAAAGAAGTTCGGCGCCCTCTGCTTCTACATGGAGAACTGGCACATGGACTTCCCGGAGTTCCTCGACCTCCGCCAGAACTCCGGCGACCCGTACCGCCGCACCCGCACCGCCAACACGGCCGTGTGGATCAGCGACGAGTTCATGAAGCGCGTTCAGAACGACGGTGACTGGTACCTCTTCGACCCGCTGGAGGTCGCCGACCTCAACGAGCTCTACGGCAAGGAGTTCTCGGAGCGCTACGCGTTCTACGTCGGCGAGGCAGAAGCCGGGCGCCTGCACATGTTCAAGAAGATCAGCGCTCGCTCGCAGTTCAAGGACATCCTGATGAGCCTCCAGACCACCAGCCACCCGTGGCTGACCTGGAAGGACACCATCAACAACCGTGCCCTCAACAACAACACCGGCACCATCCACCTGTCCAACCTCTGCACGGAGATCACCCTCCCGCAGGACCGCGACAACGTCTCCGTCTGCAACCTGGCGTCGATCAACCTGTCGCGCCACCTGGTCGACGGCAAGATGGACTGGGCCCGCATCGAGGAGAGCGCGCGCAGCGCCGTCCGCCAGCTCGACAACCTGATCGACATCACGATCTCCAGCGTCGACGAGGCCGACTTCTCCAACCAGCAGAACCGTGCCATCGGCCTGGGCGTCATGGGCTTCACCGACATCGTCGAGCGTCTCGGCTTCAGCTATGAGAGCGAAGAGGCGTACGACCTGATCGACGAGATCATGGAGCACGTCTCGTACGCGGCCATCGACGAGAGCGCCGACCTGGCGAAGGAGCGCGGTGCATACCCGAACTTCGACGGCTCGCGCTGGTCGCAGGGCCTCGTCCCGTTCGACTCCATCGCCCTCACCGAGGCCGACCGCGGCGTGCCGATCAAGGTCAACCGCACCACCCGCCTCGACTGGGACCGCCTGCGCGAGAAGGTCAAGGGCGGGATGCGCAACGCGACCCTCATGGCTATCGCACCGACCGCATCCATCGGCCTGGTCGCGGGCACCACGCCCGGCTTCGACCCGCAGTTCTCGCAGATCTTCAGCCGCTCGACCTCGTCCGGCAAGTTCCTCGAGGTCAACCGCAACCTGGTCGAGGCGCTGCAGGCCCGCGGCCTGTGGGAGTCCACCCGTGAGTCGATCCTGCGCTCGCAGGGCGACATCCAGAACGTGGCCGAGATCCCGGACGACCTGAAGGCCGCGTTCAAGACGAGCTTCCAGCTCTCCCCGTACGCGTTCCTCGAGGTCGCGGCCCGCGCCCAGAAGTGGATCGACCAGGCCATCAGCCGCAACATGTACCTGGAGACCAGGGACATCGGCGACATGATGGACATCTACTACGCAGCGTGGGAGCGTGGCGTCAAGACCACGTACTACCTGCACATGAAGCCGCGTCACCAGGCCGAGCAGTCCACGGTCAAGGTCAACAAGGCCGAGGAGATCTCGGGCGGACGCAAGGGCTTCGCGACGGTCGGGGCAGGAGCTCCCGCCGCATCCACCGAGAAGGCGGAAGCGCCGGCGGCACCGGCTCGCCGCGGGTTCGGCTTCGGAGGACTCTCGACGGGTGGTGAGAAGTAATGAACACCAAGATCGAGGAATACTACGTCCCCGTCGACCCGATGGACGACCTGCAGTGCGAATCCTGCCAGTAGCCAGCTGACCCGAAAGAGAGAGAAGAGACACGATGCCGATTCTGGGAACGGGAATCGAAGAGGGCCTGCTGCTCAAGCCGGTGAAGTACAAGTGGGCGATGGACCTGTACGACCAGGCGGTCGCGAACACGTGGTTCCCCAACGAGATCCAGCTCGGTGAGGACATCGCCGACTTCAAGAAGATGACCGACGAGGAACGTCACGCGGTCACCTTCCTGATGAGCTACTTCAACCCGAACGAGCTCCTGGTGAACAAGGCCCTCGCGTTCGGCGTGTACCCGTACATCAACGCGGCGGAGGCGCACCTCTACCTCGCCAAGCAGATGTGGGAGGAAGCGAACCACTGCATGTCGTTCGAGTACGTCCTCGAGACGTTCCCGATCGACCGCGAGCAGGCGTACAACTCTCACGTGGACATCCCGTCGATGGCCCGCAAGGAGGAGTTTGAGGTCAGCTTCATCAAGCGGATGACGGAGCAGACGCTCGACATCACGACGACGGAGGGCAAGCAGGACTTCATCCGCAACCTCGTCGCGTACAACGTGATCCTCGAAGGCATCTGGTTCTACTCGGGCTTCATGGTGGCGCTGTCGTTCCGCCAGAGGAACCTGCTGCGCAACTTCGGTTCGCTGATCGACTGGGTGGTGCGCGACGAGTCGCTGCACCTCAAGTTCGGCATCAACCTCATCCTCACGGTGCTCGAGGAGAACCCCGACCTGCAGACGCCGGAGTTCGCCAACGAGATCCGCCAGATGATCCTGGATGCGGTGGAGATGGAAGAGGAATACAACCGCGACCTCCTCCCCGGCGGCATCCTGGGCCTGAACGCCAACTACATCAACCAGTACGTCAAGTACCTGGCCGACCGCCGGCTCGAAGAGCTCGGCTTCGAGGCGGAGTACAAGGTCGCCAACCCGGCCAAGTGGATGGCGACGGCGAACGACACGCTCGAACTGGTGAACTTCTTCGAGTCCACCAACACGTCGTACGAGTCGAACGCGAAGGCGTCGACCGGCCACTGAGTCCGGCAGGACAGCGCGACAGGCGCGAACAGCGCGAACGGCGCCGGGGGAGTGATCCCCCGGCGCCGTTCCGCGTTTCCGCGTGCGCACTCAGCGACGGGGATTGCTGCTGCGGAGCGCCTCCGACGGGGAGATCCCGTGCAGTTCCCGGTAGCGGGCCGCGAAGCGCCCGAAGTGATAGAAGCCCCAGGACGTGGCGATCTGCGACACCGACGTGTCCTCCGGGGCGCCGCTGAGGAGCTCGCGGTGCGCTCCCTCCATCCTGACCCGGGTGAGATAGGCAAGCGGGCTGGTGCCGAGGTGCTCCTTGAAGCCGCGGTTGAGGGCGCGCACGCTCGACCCGACGGACGCGGCGATGTCCGGCACAGTGATCGGCTCCCGTACGTTGTCCTCGATGAAGTGCATGGCGCGTCGGACGGTGGCCGGCGCCTGCGGGGCGGGAGGCGCATCCAGCGCCGAGCGGTACTGGTGCTCGGCGGCCAGGAGCAGCCCGGTCGACAGGATGCTGGAGACCTGGGAGGCCAGCAGCGGGTTGACCGCGAGGGCGCCGGAGCGACCGACGGAGTCGATCATGGTCGTGGCGTACGCGTACCACTCCGCCCCTCGGCCGTCGCGGAGGTCGAGGAGCCGAGGGAAGGCGATGAGGGCGGGCGCGTCGATGCCGAGCAGGCGCCCCAGGTCGGCTTCGAGGGCGCGCCGGTTGAACCAGATCATCGCCAGGGACTCGTCATCGGCCGCCCAGCCGCTCAGGGACACCCTGTCGACGGGACCGCCGATCGTTGCGAGCTCCGGTGTGGACTCGGCGTCCGCCCCTCGGCCGTGGAAGCGGATCGTCCCGGTGCTCGGGACGCTCACGGCGTAGGAGTCCTCGGTGCCGGCGACATCGACGGAGACTTCGCAGCCGTAGCGGAGGCGCCCGAACGCGATGGTGCCGACGCGGGCTGCGGTGAGACTGTACGAGAAGGCGGCGTGTGCGTGGACCGGCCGGACGCGATGATCGTTGAAGAGACGCGAGCCGATCGCGATCGACTCGTCCACATCGTTCGTGACGAATGAGTGAATAGGCGTTTCCGTCACTGCTGGTACCTCCGCTTGCTGCGAAAAATTCTACGCCGAAGTTGATGCGTGAGAATGGCTGTTATGACGCTTCTCATCGGCGCGGCCGCGCTGTCCGCCGCCCTGACCTCGTCCGCCCCGCCTCGCGTGCTCGACGTGCGGTGGAAGCTGGGCGGCCCTCCCGGCCGCGACGAGTACGCCGCCGGCCACATTCCCGGAGCGGTATACGTCGACCTCGACACGGAGCTGGCCGGGCACGGTCTGCCGACGGACGGGCGGCATCCACTGCCTGCTGTCGACGATTTCCGAGACGCGGTGCGCCGCTGGGGACTCGACGACGGCGACGACGTCGTGGTCTACGACGACGCCTCCGGCACGTCGGCGGCGCGCGCGTGGTGGCTGCTCCGCCACGCCGGGTTCGAGAGCGTGCGGCTGCTCGACGGCGGCCTGGCCGCGTGGCGCGCAGCCGGGGGCGCCATCGAGACGGAGCCGACCATCCCGGAGCCGGGAACGGCGACCGTCGAGTGGGGAGCCATGCCCACGATCGACGCGGATGCGGCAGCGGCCTTCCCGGAGAGCGGCGTGCTGCTCGACGCGAGGGCCGGCGAGCGGTTCCGCGGCGAGGTCGAGCCCGTCGACCCGCGCGCCGGGCACATCCCCGGAGCGGTGAGCGCGCCCACCACCGACAATCTCGCGGGCGATGGCACCCTGCTCACCGCCGACGCGCTCGCCGACCGGTTCGCGGCGCTCGGCGTCACCCGGGATGCGCCGGTTGCGGTCTACTGCGGCTCCGGCGTGACGGCCGCGCACGAGATCCTCGCTCTGGAGGAGGCGGGTTTCGTCGCCGCGCTCTACCCCGGATCGTTCTCCGCGTGGTCGAACGACGACGACCGGCCGGTCGCGACGGGCGCCTAGCGTCGGCAGCAGTGCGCCCCGCGGCCGGACCGCGATGCTACGGCGTGTGACGTAACAGTCGGCAACAGCCGCACGCCGGCCGGGTATGCGCGCCTACTGTCTCTTCATGACCACCGTCGATGTCCGCCCCGCCGAGGCAGCAGGCGCCGTCGCCGCGCCCGGCGAGGTGCTCGACTCCGTTGCCGCGCTGATCGGCAACACCCCCGTCGTGGAGCTGCGTTCGCTGACGCGCGGCCTCTCCTCTCGCGTGCTCGTCAAGCTGGAGGGACGCAACCCGGGAGGGTCGTCGAAGGACCGCATCGCCCTGAACATGATCCGCACAGCCGAGGCGGACGGGTCGCTCGCCCCCGGCGGCACGATCATCGAGGCGACGAGCGGCAACACCGGCATCGGCCTGGCCCTGATCGGCCGGCTGACCGGGCATCCTGTCGTCATCGTGCACGCGGGCGACATCTCGGACGAGAAGCGCAAGGCGCTCGCTGCATACGGCGCCCGCTTGGTGGTCGCCGACTGGGAGGCCGGGCCGGACGATCCGGCCAACCCGCGCGCCGTCGCCGACCGGATCGCGGCGGAGACGCCGGACTCGTGGCGCCCGGCGCAGTTCGCGAACGCCGCCAACCCGGCCGCGCACTACCAGGGCACCGGCCCGGAGGTCTGGCGTCAGACGGCGGGGTCCGTGACGCATTTCGTCGCGGCCATCGGCACCGGCGGCACGGTCAGCGGCACGGGCCGCTACCTTAAGGACGTGAGCGACGGAGCGGTGCGCGTGATCGGCGCCAACCCCGTCGGCTCGACATACGCGGGCGGGGCCCCCGGCCGCATCCTGGTCGACGGCGTCGGTTCGGCGTGGCCGCGCGAGTGGTGGCCGCACACCTTCGACTCCGACGTGCTCGACGAGGTGCACACCGTCGACGACCGCGAGGTCTACGCGACCGTGCGCAGGCTCGCCGCTGAGGAGGCGCTGCTGCTCGGGCCGTCGTCCGGTCTCGCCGTCGCGGTGGCGTTGCGCACGGCACGGGATGCGCGACCGGGCTCGACCGTCGTGGCCATCGCGCCGGACGGCGGCATCAACTACCTGACCAAGGCGTTCGACCCCGACTGGCTCTCCGCCTCCGGACTCGACGGCGACGGATCGTAGACGGATAGAAACGGACTCATGACTCTTCTCCACTTCGGTTGGTTCCTCGGCGCCGGGTTCGGGGTGCAGGGCTGGGGCGACCCCAGCTACGGCATCGGCTACGACTGGAAGCAGCCGCAGGTCTACCAGGACGCCGCCCGCGTCTTCGAGGCGAGCGGGTTCGACCTGTTCATCATCGAGGACGGCGTCGCCGTCCCGGACACCTACGGGGGCACCGCGGAGGTCAACCTGTCCGCCGCGCGCTTCGTGCCCAAGCACGACCCGCTGCCGCTCGTTCCCTACCTGCTGGGCGCCACGCGCGACCTCGGCATCGTGCCGACCCTCAGCGCCAGCTTCTACGAGCCGTTCACCGCCGCGCGCCTGCTGTCCACGCTGCAGCACTTCGCCGGGGGACGGCTGGGGTTCAACGTGGTCACGAGCGGCTCCGACCTGGCCGCGCAGAACTACGGCCTCGACAAGCAGGTCGACCACGACCTCCGCTACGACAGGGCGGACGAGTGGGTGGATGTGGTCCGCAAGCTCTGGCGCAGCTGGGAGCCGGACGCCATCGTCGAGGACACCGAGCGCGGTGTCTTCGCCGACTTCCGCAAGGTGCACACCATCGACCACGACGGCCGGTTCTTCCGGGTGCGCGGGCCGCTGAACACCGCGCCGGCCGCCGACGAGCCGGTGATGGTGCAGGCGGGCGCTTCCGGGCGCGGCCGCGACTTCGCGGGCAAGAACTCGGACGTGGTGCTCGCGCTCGCCTCCACCCCGGAGAGGATGCGCGAGTACCGCGACAGCATCCGGGAGGTGGCAGCATCCACCGGCCGCGACCCGGACAGCATCAAGGTGCTGTTCGTGGTCAACCCGATCGTCACCGCCAACGCGGAGGAGACGGCGAGCGTCCGCGCGGCCAGGGCCGAGCTGACGCAGGCCGCGATCGACGAGGCGTTGCAGTCCATCTCCTATCTGAGCGGGGTCGACTTCAAAGCGTTCGACCTCGACGCACCGCTGCCGGAGTTGAGCACGAACAGCAACCAGGGCACCCTCGACAACTTCGTGAAGTCCGCCCCGGCGGGGTCGACGCTGCGGGAGATCCTGCAGGTGCGGGCCAGGAAGGACGGCCTCGCCATCGTCGGGACCGCCGACGAGATCGCCGACCACCTCGGCGAGCTCGGGGCTGCGGTCGGCGGCGACGGCTTCCTCTTCACCGGGCAGGTGCATCCGGCGAACGTTCACCGCACGCTCGACGCCCTCGTGCCCGCCCTGCGCCGCCGCGGGCTGATCCGCACGGAGTTCAGCGGCAGCGGCCTGCGGCAGAACCTGCTCGACTTCTGATGGTCACGCTCACGACGGGAGCGCCGACGACGGGCGACATCGTCGCCATCGCCGACGGAGCCCCGGTGCACCTGTCCGCCGAGACACGGGATGCGCTGGCGGCGTCCCGAGCGGTCGTCGAGCGGGCGATCCAGGCGGGGGAGCCCGTCTACGGCCTGAACCGCAGGCTCGGCGCCGGCCGGGATGCGGTGGTCGACCCCGCGGAGTTCGCCGCGTTCCAGCGCCGCACCATCGCCAACCACCGCGGCGGCACAGGCGAACCGTTGGACGGGCGGGAGGTGCGCGCGGTGATCGCGGCGCGGCTCGCCGGGTTCAGCCGCGGAGGCGCCGGGGTGCGGCCGGAGCTGGCGGAGGCGTACGCCGCCCTGCTCAACGCCGGCGTGCATCCGGTCGTCCCGCGGCGCGGGTCGGTGGGGGCGGCAGACCTCACGGTGCTCGCCGAGGTGGCCGCCGTCGTCACGGGCGACGGGCTCGTGCTGGGGGAGGACGGTGCGCTGCTTCCCGCCGCGGACGCACTCGCCGCCGCCGGCCTGGCGCCGCTCGCCCTCGCGCCGCACGAAGGACTCGCCGTGCTGAGTGCGAACGCGTACAGCATCGGCGTCGGCTCCCTCGCCGCCGCGGACGCCGCCGCGCTGGCGGAAACCGCAGACCTCGCCGTCGCCCTCTCGCTCGAAGCAGTGGGAGCGTCGTCGGCGGCCGGCAACCTCAGCCCGTACACCGCGACCATCGCGGACGCCCGCGGCGGAGACGGGCAGCGGGCGTCCGCGGCGCGCATCCGGGATGCGGTGGCCGGGGGAGACCTCGAACGACCCGATCGCGCGGTGAGCGTACAGGACCCGCTCGCGTTCCGCACGGCGCCGCAGCTGCACGGAGCCCTGCGCGAGGCCGTCGACCGGCTGCGCACCGAACTGGACATCGAACTCGCGGCCCGCAGCGAGAACCCGCTGGTGGATGTGGAGAGCGGCCGGATGGTGTCCGGCGGCAACTTCCAGGCGCTCCCGCTGGCGCTCGCATTCGAGAACCTGCGGCTGGTGCTCGCGCACGTCGCCAGCGCGTCGGAGCGGCGCACCGCTGCGCACTCGGTGGCGCTCGCCGCCGCGCGCTCGGCGGGGGAGACGCGCATCCCTGGCCTGCTGCTCTACTCGGCGGCGGCAGCAGTGGCCGAACTGCGCCAGCTCGCCGCGCCCGTGACGCTCGGCATCACGACGCTCTCCGGCGTGGAGGATCACGCGACACTCGCGCCCGTGGCGCTGCAACTGGCGCAGCGGTCGCTGGGGCTCACCGCCGAGGTGCTCGCGGTCGAGGCTCTGCACGCCACGGACCTGCTCGGCGTCAGCCGGGCGACGGCGGCCGGAGCGGGCACGGGGCCGCTGCACGCGCGGCTCTCGGCCCTGGTGGCCGAGGAGCTGACGGCGGCCGAACTCGCCGAGCGGGCTCAGAGCGTCTTGCGGAACCCCAGGTAGGAGACGCGCTCCCAGTCGTCGTCGAGGTCGAACAGCGGCTGGTAGCCGAGGGAGAGGTACAGGCCGACGGCCTCCGGCTGCCTGGCCCCGGTGGTGAGCACGATGTTCGCGATCCCGCGCCGCGCCGCCTCGGCCTCGAGCTCGGCCATCACGCGGCGCGCGAGGCCCCTGCGGCGGTACGAGGAGTGCGTCCACACGCGCTTCACCTCGACCGTGTCGTCGTCCTCGCGCATGAACGCGCCGCCCGCGACGGGCTCGCCGTCCACCAGCAGCAGCAGGAACGTGCCGCCCTGCTCGGCGCTGAACCGTTCGGCCGGGTAGCGGGACAGCTCCACCGATGACGGGATGCCGTCGTTCAGCCCGTAACGCTCGTCGTACTCGCGCGACAGCTCGGCGACGAGCGGCGCGGCGATGGCGTCGTCGGGGGAGGTCACCAGCACGACGGCTGATGCGGCGAAGTCGGCAGTCTGTTCGGTCACTGATCGACGATAACCCGTGCCGCGCATCCCATCCACCGCGTCGTCACAGTTCGTCGTGTTTAAGTGCGCCTGACTGCGGAATCAGTGCAATAAATCCGGAAACCTGTACGAAATCTCCGCGAAAAACTGCGTTGCACGCGTGAATTAGTGTGAATGAACCGCCCCGCGGCTGAGGTATGCTCCCATCACCCGCACCTGCATCCCTGCACAGGAAGAAGGACGAACAACATCATGCGCATCCGATCCGTGGCCACCGTGGCCGCCATCGCCGCCGTTGGAGCGCTCGCGCTCAGCGGCTGTGTCGACAACTCCACGCCCGCCGACAGCAGCTCACCGTCGAGCGCGTCGGGCGTGAAGAAGGACGACACCCTCGCCGGACAGCTGCCCGCCGACATCAAGAAGGCCGGAAAGCTCACCGTCGGCATGGACAACACCTACCCGCCGAACGAGTACAAGGACGACAGCGGCCAGCCCGCCGGCTGGGAGGTGGAGCTGACCAACGCCATCGCGGCCAAGCTCGGCCTGAAGGTCGACTTCGCCATCGCGAAGTTCGACAACATCATCCCGAGCATCACCGGTGGCAAGGACGACTTCGGCATGTCCTCGTTCACCGACACGACCGAGCGCGAGAAGCAGGTCGACTTCGTCAACTACTACACCGCCGGCATCATGTGGGCATCGGCCAAGGGCAAGACGGTCGACCCGGACAACGCCTGCGGCCTCAAGGTCGCCGTCCAGGCCACCACCTACGAGGACACCGACGAGGTCCCCGCCAAGTCCAAGGCGTGCACCGACGCCGGCAAGCCCGCCATCCAGGGCCTCCGGTTCGACACCCAAGATGCGGCCACCAACGCCGTCGTCCTCGGCCAGGCCGACGCGCTCAGCGCCGACTCGCCGGTGACCCTGTACGCCATCTCCAAGTCGAGCGGCAAGCTGCAGGCAGCAGGCAAGGCGTTCGAGGTCGCCCCGTACGGTCTGCCGGTCAAGAAGGACTCCAAGCTGACGCCGGTGCTGCAGAAGACGGTCCAGGCCCTGATCGACGACGGTGCGTACGGCAAGATCCTCGACAAGTGGGGCGTCGCCGACGGCGCCGTCACCACCGCCGAGATCAACGCCGCCTCGAAGGGCTGAGTGAGATGACCCTGGGCAACCAGGACCGGCCGGCGACGGGGGCAACCCCGTCGCCGGCCGGCGCACCGCCCTCCGAACCGATCAAGGCGATCAAGCTCAAGCACCCGTGGCGGATCGTTTTCGCCGTCGTGCTGATCCTGCTGGTCGTCTGGTTCGTGATCGACGCCTCCCAGCGCGACGCGTACGGCTGGCAGTACGTCGGCAAGTACATCTTCGACAAGCGCATCAGTGCTGCCGCGCTCGTCACCCTGCAGCTGACGATCTACTCGATGATCATCGGCGTGGTCCTCGGCCTCATCCTCGCGGTGATGCGCCTCTCGCCGAACCCGGTGGTGAAGTCCATCGCGTGGCTGTATCTCTGGATCTTCCGCGGCACCCCCGTGTACGTGCAGCTGGTGTTCTGGGGCCTGTTCTCGCTGATCTACCCGAAGCTGTTCCTCGGCGTTCCGTGGACGGACTGGGGCGTGACGTTCGACCTCGGCTTCATGCAGAACGCGTTCATCATCGCTGTCATCGGACTCGCGCTCAACGAGGCCGCGTACATGGCCGAGATCGTGCGCGCGGGACTCCTGTCGGTCGACTCCGGTCAGGAGGAGGCCGCGACGGCGCTCGGGATGGGCTGGGGCCGCACGATGACCCGCATCGTCATCCCGCAGGCCATGCGCGTGATCATCCCGCCGACCGGCAACGAAGTGATCTCGATGCTGAAGACCACATCGCTGGTGGCGGCGATCCCGCTGACCACCGACCTGTACGGTGTCGCCCGCGACATCTCGGCCGTCACGTATACACCGGTCCCGCTGCTGATCGTCGCCTCGTGCTGGTACCTGCTCTTCACCTCCATCCTGATGGTCGGGCAGTACTTCCTGGAGCGCCGCTTCTCGCGCGGGGTGAACGCCCGCAGGCCGGACAGAGGAGACGGAGCAGCGCTGACCGGCGCCGTGCCCGTCGCCGGTGTTCCGGACGGCAACGACCTGGGAGGTAAAGGATGAGCGACCAGGCTGTGACATCGAAGCCGGGGACCCCGATGGTCCTCGCCGACGGCGTCTCGAAGAGCTTCGGCTCCAACGAGGTGCTGAAGAGCATCTCGCTCTCGGTGAACCCGGGAGAGGTGCTCTGTATCGTCGGGCCGAGCGGCTCGGGCAAGTCGACCTTCCTGCGCTGCATCAACCACCTCGAACGCGTGGATGCGGGCCGCCTGTCCGTCGACGGCCAGCTGGTCGGCTACCGCCAGCACGGCGACAAGCTCTATGAGCTGAAGCCGAAGGAGGCCGCCAGGCAGCGTCGCGAGATCGGGATGGTGTTCCAGCGGTTCAACCTGTTCCCGCACATGACGGCGCTCGAGAACGTGATCGAGGCGCCGATCCGGGTGAAGGGCGTGCCGAAGGCGCAGGCCGTCGCCCGGGCGCAGGAACTGCTGACCAGGGTGGGCCTCGGCTCGAAGGGCGACCACTATCCGGCGCACCTGTCCGGCGGTCAGCAGCAGCGCGTCGCCATCGCGCGGGCGCTGGCGATGGACCCGAAGCTGATGCTGTTCGACGAGCCCACCTCGGCGCTCGACCCCGAGCTGGTCGGTGAGGTCCTCGACGTGATGAAGGGGCTCGCCGCATCCGGTATGACCATGATCGTGGTCACCCACGAGATGGGCTTCGCCCGCGAGGTGGCCGACGAGCTGGTCTTCATGGACGGCGGCGTGGTCGTCGAGTCCGGCGACCCGCGCGAAGTACTCGCCAACCCGCAGCACCAGCGCACCCAGGCGTTCCTCTCCAAGGTGCTCTGACCCGTCCCCAGCAATCGAGTCCGAACTTGTTCACGCCTGCGCCCGGCGCGGCGCGTGAATAAGTTCGGACTCGATCTCTTTAAGAGCCGAGGACCTTGCGGATGCGCTGGAGGGAGACGGACTCGGCGGTGCCGAGCGACTGGGCGAAGAGGGAGACGCGGAACTCTTCGAGCATCCAGCGGGCGTGGACGACGTTGGCGGGGGCGTCCGGCGCCAGCGGGATGCGGCCGCCCGCCTCGGTGTAGAGGGCGACGGCGGTCTCCACCTGCGTCTGCCAGGCGCGGTCGCGGCCCGGGTTCACCGGCAGGGCGGCGATGCGCTGGCTGATGCCGTTCAGGTAGCGGGGCAGGTGCTGCAGCTGGTCGAGGCCGGTCGCGGAGACGAACCCCGGGTAGACGAGTCCGGCGAGCTGCGCCTTCGCGTCGTTGAGGGCGGACAGGAAGACGAGGCTCGTCGCACCGCCGATCGCCTTCTCCGCTGCGCGGGCGGCGGTCAGGATGCGGGTGACCAGCGCCACCGTCGTGAACATCGAGTCCATGACGATGGCGGAGACGCGGTCGCGGACCGCCTCGAACTCGGCGCGCATGAACACCTGGCCGTCCGGCTTCATCCGGTACAGCACGCTGTCGATCACGGCCAGCAGGCAGTCGTCGAAGAGCGCCTTCGTGTTCGGGTATGGACTCGCCGCCAGGGTCAGCTTCTCGTTCGAGGTGAGGTGCTGCTGCACGTACGCCACCGGCGACGGGATGCTCGCCAGCAGCAGGCGCCGCACGCCGCCGGGCATCGCTTTGGCCTGGTCGGCCGGGGTGCCCATCAGCCGGATGCTCACGCTGTCGCCGTCGTCGACGAGCGCCGGGTACGCCCTGATCACGTTCTTCGAGCCGCCTGGACCCTCCTGGGTGCTGTCGAGGAAGCGAGGGAGCTCGTCGATGTCCCAGGTGGTGAGGCCGGAGCGCTCGATCGCGTTCGGGGTGCGCGCCTCGGCGACGCGGGCCACCGAGTCCCTGGCGCGGGAGCGCAGCCTGTCCTGCAACACCGCCAGGTCTTTGCCGGAGGCGATCGGGCGGCCGCGTTCGCCCACCACCTGGAACGTGGGGGACAGGTGGGCCGGGATGCGCTCCCGCTCGAAGTCGGAGCCGCTCACCCGGGACCCGGTCATCCTGCTGATCGTGGCCGCGAGGGTGTCCGCGAGGGAGGCGGCGGGTTTCTCGCCGTCGTGGGCGTGCATCCCTGCCGTGCCGCTCAGCTCGCCGAGCAGCCGGGTCGCCCAGTCGGCGGCGGGGACCACCTGACGGCGGATCGCCTTCGGCAGCGCCTTGATCATGGCCGTGACCAGGTCGTGGCGGAGGCCGGGCACCTGCCAGTCGAAGCCGTCCGGCAGGAGGCCGGCGAGCAGGGGCAGCGGCACCTGCACGGTCACGCCGTCGTCCTCCGCTCCCGGTTCGAAGCGGTAGCGGAGGGTCAGCTGCTGGTCGCCCTGGCGCCACACCGGAGGGAACGCGTCGTCGTCGACCGGGGCGGAGTCCGCATCCAGCAGCGCATCCTGCGTCATCGTCAGCAGGTCGGGGGTGTCGTTCCTGGCCTTCCTCCACCAGCCCTCGAACGAGCGCGTCGAGACGACATCGGCCGGGATGCGTGCGTCGTAGAACTCGAACACGGCCTCGTCGTCGTTGAGGATGTCGCGGCGCCGGGTGCGCTCCTCCAGCTCGCGCAGCTCGGCCCGCAGCTTCGTGTTGGCGCGGTCGAACGCCTGCTTCGAGTCCCACTCGCCCTCCACCAGGGCGTGCCGGATGAACAGCTCGCGGGACAGCTCCTGGTCGATGCGCGCATACTGCACCCGGCGGCGCGGGATGATCGGCACACCGTACAGGGTGACCCGCTCGTAGGCGACGACAGCGCCCTGGTTCTTCTCCCAGTGCGGCTCGCTGTAGCTGCGCTTGCAGAGGTCGCCCGCGATCGGCTCGGCCCAGGCGGGGTCGATGGCGGCGTTCATCCGGGCGAACAGGCGGCTCGTCTCCACGAGTTCCGCGCTCATTAGGGCGTTCGGCTGCTTCTTGGCGAGTGTCGAGCCGGGGAAGATCACGAACCGGGTCTGGCGGGCGCCGAGATACTCGGCCGATCGGGCGCCGCGCGCGCCGCCCTTGTTGCCTGACGCCGTGAGGTCTTTGAGCCCGATGTGCGAGAGCAGACCGGCGAGCAGCGACTTGTGGATGCCATCCGGGTTGACGGACGGCTGACCCATCGTGAGGCCGAGCGGTTTGGCCAGCTGACGCAGTTGCCGGTACACGTCCTGCCACTCGCGCACCCGCAGGAAGTTGAGGAACTCGGCCTTGCACATCCGGCGGAACGCGCTCGACGACAGTTCTTTCTGCTTCTCCTCCAGGTAGTTCCAGAGGTTGAGCAGGGTGAGGAAGTCGCTGGTCGGGTCGGCGAAGCGGGCATGCTGCTCGTCGGCGGTGCCCCGGCGCTCCACCGGGCGTTCGCGCGGATCCTGGATGGTGAGCCCTGCGACGATGGCCATCACCTCGCGGGAGGTGTTGTGCCGCTTGGACTCCACGACCATCCGGGCGAAGCGAGGATCGATGGGCAGCTGCGCCAAGTTGCGGCCGACCTTGGTCAGCGCGTTCTCGCCGTCCTTCGTCTTCACCACGGCGCCGAGTTCCGCCAGCAGATCGAGACCGTCCTTGATGCCCCGCGAGTCCGGCGGGGTGAGGAACGGGAAGGCGGCGATGTCGCCGAGGCCCAGCGAGATCATCTGCAGGATGACGGCGGCCAGGTTGGTGCGCAGCACCTCCGGCTCGGTGAACTCGGGGCGCTTCTCGAAGTCTTCCTGCGAGTACAGCCGGATGGCGATGCCGTCGCTGGTGCGGCCGGAACGCCCGGAGCGCTGGTTGGCGCTCGCCTGCGAGATGGCCTCGATCGGGAGGCGCTGCACCTTGGCGCGGACGCTGTACCGGCTGATGCGGGCCGTGCCGGCGTCCACCACGTACTTGATGCCCGGCACGGTGAGGCTGGTCTCCGCGACGTTGGTGGCGAGCACGACCCTGCGCCGGATGCCCGGCATGCTGGACGGCTGGAACACCCGGTGCTGCTCGGCGGACGACAGGCGGCCGTAGAGCGGGAGGACCTCGGTGCCCGGCAGGTTGCGTCCTCGCACGGCGTCCGCCGCATCCCGGATCTCGTTCTCGCCGGAGAGGAACACCAGCACGTCGCCCGGCGCCTCGCGGGCGAGCTCGTCGAGGGCGTCGTTGATGCCCTGCAGATAGTCGCGGTCGGCGGAGGGGACGGGATCCACGTCCTCGTCGTCGTCGTCGGTGAGTGCGTCGGCGACGAGCGGCCGGTAGCGGACCTCCACGGGATATGTGCGTCCGGAGACCTCGACGATCGGGGCCGGGGTGCCGTCCGCAGAGGCGAAGTGCGCGGCGAAGCTCTCCGGATCGATGGTCGCCGACGTGATGATGACCTTGAGGTCGGGACGCTTCGGAAGCAGCTGCTTCAGATAGCCGAGCAGGAAGTCGATGTTGAGGCTGCGCTCGTGCGCCTCGTCGATGATGATCGTGTCGTACTTGCGGATCATCCTGTCGCGGTGGATCTCGTTGAGCAGGATGCCGTCCGTCATCAGCTTGATGCGGGTGTCGGAGGAGACGCGGTCGGTGAACCGCACCTGGTATCCGACGGTCGCGCCGACGTCCTCGCCGAGCTCCTCGGCGATGCGCTCCGCGATGGTGCGGGCGGCGAGGCGGCGCGGCTGCGTGTGGCCGATATTCGTGCGCCCGAGCTCCAGGCAGATCTTCGGCAGCTGCGTGGTCTTGCCCGACCCGGTCTCGCCGGCCACGATGACCACCTGGTTGTCGCGGATGGCGCGGGCGATCTCATCCCGTTTCTGACTGACCGGCAGCTCGGGAGGGAAGGTGATCGTGGGAGACATGAGCCTTCTATCCTCCCATGTCGCGGGCGGAATGTTGCAATATCCATTGCCTTCGCAAACTACTTTGTGCTACAAAGTGGATATGGACACACGATCTCAGCATGAGAAGTCCGACGACCCGCGCAGCAGGCTCGATATCATCGACGGCCAGCAGCGTCGCGTCGACCGCGACTTCGAACGTCCCGTGGTCTGGCTGTACGCAGTGTGGGGTTTCGCCTGGCTGATCGGCTACCTCCTGCTGTGGCTCGCGACCGGACCCCTCACCGGCACCATCCCCGGACCCCTCGCCGGCATCGTCTTCGCCGTGCTCATCGTCGGCTCGATCGTCGCCTCGGCGGTCATCGGCTCCCGCATCGGTCGCGGGATGCGCGGACCGTCCACGTTCTCCGGCATCGTCTACGGCGTCTCCTGGACGGCCTGCGCCATCGCCTTCGCGGCCCTCGGCATCGGCCTCGTCGCCAACGGGATGTCGGGCGACCTCTCCTCCCTGTACTTCCCGAGCGCATACGCGCTGATGTGCGGGGCGCTCTACCTCGGCGGCGCCGCGATCTGGCAGGACAGGACGCAGCTCGTGATCGGCGTCGTGCTGCTCGCTCTCGGCGGGGCGGCTCCGTTCGCCGGAGTGCCGTGGAACCTGCTGGTGATGGCGATCGTCGGCGGGGGAGCCTTCCTGGCCGGGGCGATCGTCACCGTCGCCCGCGTGCGGAAGTGACGCGGGTGGACGAACTCGACCCGGTCATCCACCCGGCCGTGCGGCTCAAGATCACGGCGACGCTCGCGACGATGCCGCCGGGGGACAGCATGGCCTTCCCCCGGCTGCAGGAACTCCTCGACCTGACGGCGGGCAACCTCTCCACGCACCTGCGCAAACTGGAGGACGCCGGCTACCTCGAGGTCGAGAAGACCCACCGTGGCCGCACGCCCGTCACCTACCTGCGGCTGTCGCGGACCGGCCGACGCGCTTTCGAGGACTACACGGCGGCGCTCCGCGCTCTTCTCGCGCCCTGACGCGCGCATCCGGGTTGCGGGAGTAGGTTTCGTAACAACCCGAACGGGTTCTTTTGTCAATGGAGACAGGGAGCACACGCATGAGTCACGGTTTCGCCACGATGTCGGTCGCGAGCATCCTCGCAGAGACGGCCCACCGGATGCCCGACAACGTCGCGCTGATCTTCGGAGATCAGCAGATCGCATACGGGGACCTCTGGGAGCAGACCCGCCGGTACGCGGGAGCCCTCCGCGCCCGCGGCGTCGGGGAGGGGGACGCGGTCGCCCTGCTGCTTCCCAACGTCCCGGACTTTCCCCGCTCGTACTACGCGGTGCTCGCGCTCGGCGCGATCGTCGTGCCCGTCCACGCGCTGCTGAAGGCGGAGGAGATCGCATACGTGCTGGGCGACAGCGGGGCGAAGCTGCTGATCTGCGCCGCACCGCTGCTCGGCGAGGGCGCGAAGGGCGCAGCGCTCGCCGGGGTGGAGACGCTGTCCGTGCTCGTGCCGGACGAGTCCGTCGGCGCTCTGCCGTTCGCCAGGCTCGAAGACGAGGCACGGGATGCGCAGCCCATCGACACGTACGTGCCCCGCGACCCGCTCGACACGGCCACCATCCTGTACACGAGCGGCACCACCGGCAAGCCGAAGGGGGCGGAGGGCTGTCACTTCTCGCTGGTCGAGCAGGTGAACGTGCTGCTGGCCGGGACGCTCGACATCGGGCAGGACGACCGCATCCTGGGCTGCCTGCCGTTGTTCCACACGTTCGGGCAGACCTGCGTGATGAACATCGGCTTCCGGGCGGGCGCAGCGATCGTGCTCGTGCCGAAGTTCGACGGCGCGACCGCCCTCTCCCTGCTGAACGCCAACGCCTGCACGATCATGACCGGCGTGCCAACCATGTACATCGCTCTGCTCGAAGCGGCCAAGACCAACGAGGAGCGGCCGCCGCTGCGTTACGGGATGAGCGGGGGCGCCGCCATCCCGGTCGCCGTGATCGAGCGCATGAAAGAGGTGTACGGCATCGACGTGCACGAGGGGTACGGGCTCACGGAGACCTCGCCGGTCGCGTCCTTCAACCATCGAGGGAAGCCCACCAGGGTGGGCACCGTCGGCACGCCGATCTGGGGCGTGGATGTGGAGATCGCCGACGCGGAGGTCGACGGCAGGATCGAGTTGCTGCCGCGCGGAGAGCTCGGCGAGATCGTGGTGCGCGGGCACAACCTGATGAAGGGCTACCTCAACCTCCCGGAGGCGAACGCGGAGGCGGTCGTCGACGGCTGGTTCCGCACGGGTGACCTCGGCACGAAGAGCGACGACGACTACATCACCATCGTCGACCGCAAGAAGGACATGATCGTGCGCAACGGCTACAACGTGTACCCGCGCGAGGTCGAGGAGGTGCTGTCGACGCATCCGGCCGTTGCGATGGCTGCCGTGTTCGGCGTCAGCCACGAGACGCACGGCCAGGAGGTGATGGCGGTGGTCACGGTGATGCCGGGGATGAGCGCGGACGGCGACGACCTGGTGGCGTTCGCGCAGGAGCACATCGCCGCGTACAAGTTCCCGCGGAGGGTGGTGATCCTGGATGCGCTGCCGCTCGGCCCGAGCGGGAAGGTGCTGAAGCGGGAGCTGGTGGCGCGGTTCGAGGAGGAGGGCGCCTAGCCGAGGGTCGACACGGTCGGCACGACGGAGTCGCTGAAGACCTCGGGCACGCCGGGCTGGAAGTCGCCGGAGAGGTAGAGCCGGACGCCCTTCGTCGGGCGATCGGCGTCCGCCACTTCCGCCGCATCCCGCAGCGACTGGGAGAACCAGGCGTCTCCGAGCAGCGCCAGGGAGAACGCGAGCGCCTCCGCGTCGGTCGGCGCCGTGCTCTCGTCGTCGCGTGCGACGGCGCTGAGCTTGGTGGCGATGAGGGTGATCGGCTGCCCTTCGCTCGCGCCGATGCAGGTGCAGGCGAACACGCACAGCACGTCGTCGCGCTCGGGGGAGGCGATGGCGACGGGCTCGGTGGACTGGGGATGCCCATCGGCGGTCGCGGCGTCGATCAGGGTGAACATCCGGTCGCGCATCGTGGCGAACCGCTCCGCGTTGCCGGCCAGGAGTGCCTCGGCCAGGTGGTCGACCTGCTCGCGCGTCGTCATGCTGACGACGCTAGCGCACGCGGACCCCAGGCACGGGTGCGCATCCGGCCGGTCGTCAGGGCGCCGTGTCGAGGGTGCGCAGCCGGTAGGAGGAGTGCAGGTAGAAGGCGGAGAGCGCCGCGTAGACCACGCACGCGACGGTGGGCACGAACGCGTCAGCGGGCTTGGAGGCGAGCGCGCCCAGCAGGGCGATGCCCGCGGCGACGGCCAGCCCGCCGCCGATCCAGAAACCGGCGGCCGGGCGGGCGGTCGCGCGCCACCACACCCGCGGGTCTTCGCGGTTCTCTTCGATGCCGCGGAAGGTGCGCACGCCGATGGTGACGTACGCCACGTTGAGGATCGCGACGATCAGCACGTCGATCGTGGGGTTGACGAGCCTCTGGAAGATGAACACGTTCAGCACCAGCAGGAGCCCGTAGCCGCCGATGATGTAGATGATCTTCCCGGTGATCGTCACAATGCGCACACGGCGAGCCTACGGGCTCCGCAGGGAGGGGTGGTGCTGCTGGTGCTAGTTGACCTCGTTGGGGTGCGCGCTGACGCGGCCCTCGCGCTCCATGGAGGTGATCGCGGCGACCTCGTCGGCGGTCAGCTCGAAGTCGAACACGTCGAAGTTCTCGGCCATGCGCTCGCGGCGGTTGGACTTGGGGAAGACGATGTTGCCGGTCTGCAGGTGCCAGCGGATGACGACCTGGGCGGGCGTCTTGCCGTGGGCGGCGGCCGGGCCGGACACCTCCGGGGCGTCGAAGAGCGGGTACTTGCCCTGGCCGAGCGGGCCCCAGGCCTCGATCTGGATGCCGTGCTCGCGGGCGAACGCGGTCACCTCCGGCTGCTGGTGCGCCGGGTGCAACTCGATCTGGTTCACGGCGGGGACGATGTCCGTGTTCGCGAGCAGCTTCTCCAGGTGCGGCACGAGGAAGTTGGAGACGCCGATCGCCTTCGCGCGGCCGCTGGCGTAGATGGTCTCCAGCGACTTCCACGCCTCGACGAAGGTGTCCTTCTCCGGGGTGGGCCAGTGGATGAGGTACAGGTCCACGTAGTCGAGGCCCAGCTTCTCGAGCGACTCGTCGAAGGCGGCCTGCGCGTCGGTCTGGCGGTCGTTCCACAGCTTGGTGGTGACGAACAGGTCGTCGCGGGCGATGCCGGAGGAGGCGATGGCGTCGCCGACGCCGGTCTCGTTGCCGTAGATCGCGGCGGTGTCGATGTGGCGGTATCCGACCTCGAGCGCGTCGGTGACGATGCGCGTGGTCTCGGCCGGGTCGACGCGGAAGACGCCGAAGCCGAGCTGCGGGATCACGGTGCCGTTGTTGAGTTCCAGGGTGGGGATATTTGCGTTTGCAACCATTCTTCTACGGTAATCCCTGGCGTTCAGCAGTTCCAACCGCCATCGCTTATGAATTCACCTGCGCCGGTTCTGAATCGGAGAAGCCTCGGCGGGAGATGACGCCGTGTTGCGCTCCAGGTTTACGCCGCGTGACGCCCAGCCTGGTATTCCGGGATGCACGGGCTTAGCGTCGCAGGCATGTCTCAGCTCTCGCCCATCCCGTCGAACCCGTCCGCCCGGCCGCTGCGCGTCGTCGCGGTGTCCGGCAGCCTGCACACGCCGTCGAAGACCACGGCGCTCGTCAAGGAGATCCTCGCGTCGTTCGGGCGCGAGCTGCCGATCGACGCGCACCTCATCGCCGTGAACGAGATCGGCCCCGACTTCGCCGGGGCGCTCCGCCGCGACGAGCTGCCCGCGTCGGTCGAGGCCGAACTGCAGCGCATCGAGTCCGCCGACCTGCTCGTCGTCGCGAGTCCCGTGTACCGGGCGTCGTTCACCGGGCTGTTCAAGCACCTGTTCGACTTCGTCGGCCAGTATGCGCTCGTCGACACCCCCGTGCTGATCGCGGCGACCGGAGGCTCCGACCGCCACGCACTCATCATCGAGCACCAGTTCCGGCCCCTGTTCGGCTTCTTCCAGGCGCTCACGCTGCCCATCGGCATCTACGCGAACGACTCCGACTTCACCAACGGCGCCGTGAGCAGCCTCGACCTGCACGAGCGCATCGACCTCGCCGTCGCCCGGGCGATCCCGCTGATCCGCAGCAACGTGGCGGAGGCCGAGTCGATCGCCAAGTACCTGGGACGCTGATGGCGGCGGCCGGGGGAGCGATACGGCGGGGAACGGAGCGTCGCCCGTGACCAGGCAGCTCATCCTCGGCGCGGTGTTCCGTGCGCTCGGCGCCTTCCCGTCCGGCTGGCGATACCCGGGCGCCCACAACGACCCGCTCCGCGACCCCGCCGTGCTGCGCAGGACGGCGCGTGCGGCGGAGGCGGCGAAGTTCGACTACCTCTTCTTCGGCGAGTGGCTCGCCACCGGCCCGGACCTCGAGTTCCGCGATCCCGACCTGCTGGCCAGGATGGACCCGCTGAGCGCCATCTCCTACCTGGCCGGCGTCACCCGGCGCATCGGCCTGATCGCCACGGCCAACACCGGGTACTACGACCTGTTCACCCTGGCGCGGCAGACCGCATCCATCGACCGGCTGAGCGGAGGACGGGCCGGGATCAACCTGGTCACCGGGGCGGACCCGCGCGCTGCGGCCAACCACGGCAGGGACCCGCTCGGCGGCGCCGAACCGCGCTACGACGAGGCCGACGAGTACGTGCGGGCGCTCCGGATGCTCTGGGACAGCTGGGAGGACGACGCGTTCCTGCGCGACAGAGCATCCGGCCAGCTGATCGACCCCGAGAGGCTGCACAGGACGGACGCCCTCGGAGCGCACGTCAGGGTGGCCGGACCGCTGACCGCGCCGCGGCCGGTGCAGGGCCACCTGCCGATCGTGCACGCGGGCGGCTCCGCCCGGGCGCGGCGCCTGGCCGGCGAGCTCGCCGACGTCTCGATCGTGGCCGTCGCGTCGATCGCCGACGCGCAGAGCGTTCGCGCGGAGACGAGCACGCGCGCAGCAGCAGCCGGACGCACGGACGGCGGCCCCCGCATCGTCACGCCGATCCTCCCTGTCGTCGCCGGCACGACGGAGGAGGCGCAGACGGTCTACGACACGCTGCTCGGGCTGGTGCCGCTCGCCGGTGACCGTGCTGCGCAGGCGGCGGGCATCCAATCCGTGGACTTCCCGGGGAATCGCACGATCAGGGCGCTCTCCGGCATCGTGGGCGTGCCCCTCGGCACCCCGGAGCTCGACGCCGAGGTGCCGCTGCGGGTCGCGCGGCGATTCTCCGAGGGCGGCCAGCGGCTGCTGGAAGCGGTGCAGACCCGCACCGGCAGGCGGATCGGCGGCGAGCATCCCGTGACATACAGGAGGCTGCTCGCCGCGCACGCCGTGCCCGCCGCCGCGGTCGTCGGGTCGGGCAGCGAGGTCGCGGACCAGCTGGAGGAGTGGTTCAGCTCGGGCGCCGTCGACGGCTTCAACATCCTCCCGCCGTTCCTCCCGGCTCAGTTCGATGCGTTCACCGCGCTGGTCGTGCCGGAGCTGCAACGCCGCGGGATCGCCCGCACCGAGTACGAGGGCAGCACCCTCCGCGACCACCTCGGGCTGCCCCGTCCAGCCAACCTGCACGTCGCAGACGCAGGCCGAGAGCGCGCCCAGGGCTTTTCGGCCTGAGACTCCGCCACGGGACGAGGCCTCCGCCACGGGACTAGGGTGGGCGGCATGGCGAACCGGCTCGCTGACGCGATCAGCCCGTACCTTCGCGCCCACGCGGACAACCCCGTCGACTGGTTCCCCTGGGGTGCTGAGGCGTTCGAGGAAGCGCGGCGGCGGGATGTGCCCGTGCTCATCTCGATCGGCTACGCCACCTGCCACTGGTGCCACGTGATGGCCAGGGAGAGCTTCAGCGACCCCGCGCTCGCCGAGAGCCTGAACGCGCGGTTCGTGGCCGTCAAGGTGGACAGGGAGGAGCATCCGGAGGTCGATGCCGGCTATCTCTCCGCCGCCAGCGCGTTCACCGGCAACCTCGGCTGGCCGCTGACCGTGTTCGCCACACCGGATGGGCGCGCCTTCTTCGCCGGGACGTACTTCCCTCCGGTGGCCGTCGACGGGCGGGCGTCGTTCCGTCAGGTGCTCGACGCGGTGTGGGATGCGTGGACGGAGCGGAGGGGCGAGGTGGAGAGCAACGCCGCGGCCGTCGTCGCGGCGCTCGAAGCCGCATCCACTGCTGCCACCGCCGTCTCCGAGCTGCCGGACGCCCGCGCACTGGACGCGGCGGTGACGGCGCTCGCCGCGGCGGAGGACGAGCGGTACGGCGGATTCGGGTCGGCGCCGAAGTTCCCCGTCGCACCCGTGCTCGGCTTCCTGCTCGCCAGGGGCAGCGGGAGGGAGCTCGGCGCGCGCACACTGCGCCTGATGGCCGACTCGCCGCTGCGCGACCCCGTCGACGGCGGCTTTTTCCGCTACGCGACCCGCCGCGACTGGAGCGAGCCGCACTACGAGCGGATGCTCTACGACAACGCGCTGCTGCTGCGCTGCTACGCGGACGCCTGGCAGCAGGCGGGGGAGCCGTGGGCGGAGCGCGCCGCGGACGGGATCACCGCGTTCCTGCTCGGCGTGCTGCGGAGGCCGGAGGGCGGGTTCGCGTCCGCACAGGACTCGGAGAGCACGATCGACGGCGCCCGCGTCGAGGGCGCGTACTACCGGCTGCCCGCCGCGGAACGGGCACGTCTGGAGCCGCCACCTGTCGACGCCAAGGTGCTCACCGGCTGGAACGGATTCGCGATCGGCGCACTCTCCCGGGCCGCGTTCATCCTGGACCGTCCGGCCTGGCTGGCGGCGGCACGGCAGGCGGCCGACGACCTGCTCGACCGCCACCGCAGTGCGGACGGCCTGCTCGTGCGCGCCTCCCTCGGCGAGCGCGTGTCCGAGGCGGCGGCCACCCTCGAAGACTACGGAGCGTTCGCCTCAGGGCTGCTCGACCTCGCGCTCGCCTCCGGCGACGCGCGCTACGCCGCGGCAGCACGCGACCTGATCGACCTGTGCATCGACGCGGCCGGAAACGCCGAGTGCCCGTTCGAGACCCCGGGCGGAGGCGATCCCGTGCTGCAGAGCAGCGGGATGGGCGTGCGCGTCGACCCGTCGGAGGGCGCGTACCCGTCCGGCCTCACGTCGGCGGCGTCCGCTGCGCACACCCTGTTCCTGCTCTCGGGGGAGCGCCGCTACGAGCGAGCGGCCCGCGAGGGAATGCGCGTGGTCGCCGCCCAGGCGGTCGGAACGCCGAGCGCGTTCGGCGCTGCGCTGGAACTGATGTCGCGGCTCGCGGAGGAACCCGAGCAGCTGGTGCTGGTGACGCCCGGCGCGGAGGGCTTCGACCGCATCCGGCCGACGCTGATGGATGCGCGGGGCCGCGACCTGCTCGCCGCCGTGCGGCGCAGGGGTGCGGCGCTCACCGCGGCGGCGGACGATGCGGGTGCCGCGGCGTTCGCGGCCGAGGGGTTCGAGCTGTACGCGGGACGCGCATCCATCGGGGGAGAGGCGGCGGCGTACCTGTGCCACGACTTCGTCTGCGACCTGCCGGTGACGACGGCGGAGGCGCTGGGCTGATCCTGCCGACCGGCGCTACGCGCGTTCGAGCCTGTCCAGCAGCTCCCACACGGCGGCGCTCAGCTCGGGGTGGGTCAGCGCGATCCTGCGCAGCACGTCGTACTCGAAGCGCGCGAACATCGCCCGGCCCGCGGCGGGATGGTGGGCACGGGACTGCTCGTCGGCCAGGTCGAACGCGTCGACGGCGCTGGCGCGCAGGCCGATGACGACCTGCTGGTCGACGCTCGGCAGATCGGGGATGAACTGCCACGGGTCCTCGCCCGCCCGGCAGCGGTGCTCGATGATCGCCGCAAGCTCGTCGCGGGCTTGCTGCCGCAGCACCTCGATACTCGTCGGCACGTGTTCCGCCACGTCGTCCCTCCCCTCCGCGCTCGTCCGTCCGCACGCGCCGTCGCGCACAGTGCGTACAGCCTAAACGCCGACGGCCGCAGCTGACGAAACCGCGCCACCCCGCGCATCCGGATGCTCGCGCATCCGGATGCCCGCGAGCCCCGGTCAGCTGGTGCGGGAGAGCAGGAACGCGTTGAGGTCGGCGGTGAGGGCGGCGTCGACCGGGAATTCGCGCCCGTCCAACGCCGTGATCGGCGCGGCCTGGCGCACGCTGGACACGAGCCAGAGCGCGTCTGCGCCGGTCAGCTCGTCGGCGGTGATCTCCTCGTAGACGGTGTCGTAGCCGCGGGCGGCGAAGAACTCGAAGACGCTGGCCTGTGTGGTGCCGGCGAGGATGCCCTGGTCGGTCTGCGGCGTCCTGATCGTGGTGCCGGAGCGCAGGATCACGTTGGACGTCGGCCCTTCGAGGGCGAACCCGTCCGAGCTGAGGAAGATCACATCGTCCGCCCCGCGCCGAACCGCCTCGCGCTGGGCGGCGCGGTTCACCGCATAGGAGAGGGTCTTCGCGCCCTGCAGCAGCCACGGAGAGGTCTCGGCGACGTCGTGCCGGTAGCCGCGGTCGAGCGTGACGACCCGGATGCCCTGGCGCGGCGCGGAGAAGTCCTCCCCTTCGTCCACGAACACCCAGCCGCTGGGGACGCCTGCCCCTTCGACGCCGCGCGTGTAGATCAGCTTCGCGAACAGCTCGGCGTCTCCGCCGTTGCGCTGCAGGTAGTCGGCGACGCCGGCCTGCACGGCCGCGCGCCACACGTCGGCCGCCGGGACGGGCAGGTCGAGAAGGTCGGCGGAGTGCGCCAGCCGGGCGAGGTGCGGTTCGAGCGCCTGCGGGTGGCCGCCGATCACGGCGACGGTCTCGAAGACACCATCTCCGCGGGTGACGCTCAGGTCGGTGACGCGCACCTGCGGGGCAGCGAAGTCGGCGAGAACGAAGCCGGCGTCCCCGGGGTCCGGGGTGCCGGTGGGAGTGGTGATGGTCAGGAGCGTCGCACGGGTCATGGTCCTATTGTGACCCTCCCTGCGCTGTGGCCCTAGGTGCGCTGTGTCCCAACTGCGCTGTGTGCCTACCTGGTCTCCCGGATGCGGAACGCGTCGTCCCCGGCCGGTGCTGCGTCGCTGACCGCCACGTCCGCCACCTCCGAGCCCGGCGGGCCCGTGCGGAGCCAGTCGAGCATCCTGTCGACCGGTTCCTGGTCGCCCTCGACCTCCACCTCGACGCTGCCGTCCGCCCGGTTGCGGGCGAACCCGGTGACGCCCAGCCGGTGCGCGGTCTCCCTGGCGCTCCACCGGAAGCCGACACCCTGCACGGAACCTGTCACGATCGCTCTCTTGCGGACCATGTGCCCATTCTGCTCCGCAGCCCGCCCGCGTGGGAGCGCCGGCACCGGATGCGTTTGAATAGTCCGGTGACCGCATCCCTCATCGCCGCCCTCCGCTCCGACCTCGCCGCCGCCGACTTCACCGTGGCGCGCGTCACAGCGCTGTGGGGTGCGGAGGCCGCCGACGCGTTGCACCGCGGGCAGCGCATCCCGGCTCTGCGGGCACTGGACGCCCGCGCCGGCTCAACGGGCCCGACCCCGTTGGCGACGCTCGCCGCGGTGTTCCTGCTCGGCCGTCCGGCCACCGGCAACGACTTGGCGGAGGCGTTCCCCGCGCTGGGCGTCGACGGCGCCGTCGCGCTCGGGCTGAGCTCCTCGACGGGAGGCGACCGGTTCTTCGCTGCCGTCGACCTGCGGCCGTACAGCTTCGTGGATGCGCACGGCCCGGCGGACTGGTGGATCGTCTCCGACCTCGGCGAGCTCTCCCTCGGCCACGCGCTGCCCGTCGACCACGTGCTCGGCGTCGGCGGAGCATCCACGACCCTCAGCGGGCTGATGCTGCAGAACCCGGTCGACCGGGTGCTCGACCTCGGCACCGGATGCGGTATCCAGGCCATGCACGCCTCCCGCCACGCCAATCACGTCGTCGCCACCGACATCTCGCAGCGCGCCATCGACCTCGCCGCCCTGAACGTCGAATTGAACGGGATCGAGGGCGTCGAGTTCCGGCTCGGCAGCCTGTTCGAGCCGGTGGAGGGGGAGACCTTCGACCACATCGTGTCGAACCCGCCGTTCGTGATCACGCCGCGCGCCGACGGGGTGCCGGAGTACGAATACCGCGACGGCGGGATGGTGGGCGACGCGCTGGTGCAGGCGGTGATCAGCACGGCGGGGGAGTATCTGGCGCCCGGCGGGGTGGCGCAGCTGCTGGCGAACTGGGAGTACCGCGGGGACGGCGCGGGCGAGGGCGATGGCGTGGGCGAGGGCGATGGCGTGGGCGAGGGCGCAGGGGACGGGTTCGCCCGAGT
Organism: Leifsonia araucanica; assembly: GCF_051161895.1. Lineage (NCBI taxonomy): Bacteria > Bacillati > Actinomycetota > Actinomycetes > Micrococcales > Microbacteriaceae > Leifsonia > Leifsonia araucanica. The sequence goes on along the minus strand of NZ_JBMBTW010000002.1, from coordinate 1,528,804 downwards.
CGAGGGGTGGCTCGACGCATCCACTGTTCCCGTTGACGCGTGGGTGGTCGAGCGCGACGTGGAGGACGCCGCCCGCTACGCGGAGACCTGGATCCGGGACGGCGGCACCCGGCAGGGCACCGACGCCTTCGACCGGCTGATGTCCGCCTGGCTGGACGACTTCGAGCGCAGGGACGTGCGCTCGGTCGGCTTCGGCTACGTGCTGCTGCGCCGCCCGATCACGGGAGAGCCGACGCTGAGGAGGCTCGAGCGCAGGCACGGGGCGCTCGGCTCCAACGAGGCGGGGCTCGGCGTGCATCTCGGCGACAGCCTGGCGGCCCACGACTGGCAGGCCGCCCTCGACGACGCGGCGTTCGCCTCGCATCGCTACGCGGTCGCCGGCGACGTGACGGAGGAACGGCACTTCTGGCCGGGCGACGACGCCCCCACCGCGATGCTCCTGCGCCAGGGCGGCGGGTTCGGCAGGACCGTGCAGGGGGACACCGGTCTGATCGCCCTCGTCGGAGCGTGCGACGGCGAGCTCAGCGTCGCGGCGATCGTCGCGGCCCTCGCGCAGCTGCTCGAGGTGGACGAGGGGGCACTGTTCGCGGAGCTGGTGCCCGCGGTGCGTGCGCTGGTGGTGGACGGGTTCCTGGTTCCGGTGGAGTGATCAGCGCTCGACCGGCACCAGGCGCACCTCGCCGAGCACCCCGTCCGCGACCGTCGCGGTCAGGTACGTGCCCACCGGCTGCCGCCTGCGGTCGGTCGGGGAGCCGGGGTTGAGCAGCCGCAGACCGTTCGGCGCCGTCGTGTCCCACGGGATGTGGCTGTGCCCGAACACCAGCACATCCGTGTCGGGGAAGGCCTGCTCGCAGCGCAGCTCGCGCCCTGTCGCCTGTCCGGTCTCGTGGATCACCGCGAACCGCAGCCCGCCGAGTTCCGCCGTCGCGATCTCGGGCAGGCGCTCCCGGAGTACGCCGTGGTCGTTGTTGCCGTGGACGGCGATCAGTCGCCGCGAGCGCGCCTCCAGGAGGTCGAGGGTCGCCGCATCCACCCAGTCTCCGGCGTGCACGACGACGTCCGCGTCATCGATCGCCGCGAGCAGCTGGGGCGGGAGCGCCTTGGCACGCGCGGGGACGTGGGTGTCGGAGACCAGCAGGAGGCGGAGCGGCGCGTCGGGCATGGCTCCAGCGTGGCACGGCGGCGGCGATCCCTCCACAGACCACGCTCCCGGCCACTTTTCCACCATTCGACGGCAAACGGTTCGCAATCGTGCAGCACAGGAATAGCGTCGGAGCATGGAACTTCGCACTCTCGGAAACAGCGGCACGATCGTGTCGGAATACGCACTCGGCACCATGACCTTCGGGGCGGAGGCCGACGAGCAGACCTCGCACCTCATCATCGACACCTATCTGGAGGGCGGCGGCAACTTCATCGACACGGCGGACGTCTACAGTGCAGGCACCTCGGAGACCATCATCGGACGCTGGCTGGCGCAGAACCCCGGCCGGCGCGGCGAGGTGGTCATCGCCACCAAGGGCCGCTTCCCGATGGGAGAGGGCCCGAACGACGTCGGCCTGTCCCGCACCCACCTCCGGGCGGCGCTCGACGCGTCCCTGTCCCGCCTCGGCGTCGACCACATCGACCTCTACCAGATGCACGCCTGGGATGCGCTCACCCCGCTCGAAGAGACCCTCGGCTTCCTCGACCAGGCGGTGCGCGACGGCAAGATCTCCTACTACGGTTTCTCCAACTACCTCGGCTGGCAGCTGACCAAGGCCGCGCAGCTCGCGCGCGCCAACGGCTGGGCGGCGCCGGTCACCCTGCAGCCCCAGTACAACCTGCTGGTGCGCGGCATCGAGCACGAGGTCGTCCCGGCAGCTCTGGATGCGCGCATCGGCCTCCTGCCGTGGTCGCCGCTCGCCGGCGGCTGGCTGAGCGGCAAGTACACGCGCGACCAGACCCCCACCGGAGCCACCCGCCTCGGCGAAGATCCCAAGCGCGGCATGGAGGCGTGGGACAAGCGGAACGCCGACGACCGCACCTGGCAGGTCATCGACGCCGTCGCGGCCGTTGCAGCGGAGACCGGCGCATCCTCGTCGCAGGTCGCCCTGGCCTGGCTCGCCGACCGCCCGGCCGTCACCTCGGTCATCCTCGGAGCGCGCACGGTCGACCAGCTCACCGACAACCTCGCCGCCGCCGACCTCACCCTCACCGACGAGCAGCGCTCCGCCCTCACCGACGCGAGCGCTCCCCGCACCGACGACTACCCGTACGGCGCCCCCGCCATCGCCCAGCGCCACCGCAGGCACGAGGGCGGCCGGTGACCCCAGCCCGCCCGGCCCGCACCGCCACGCGCCCAGCCACGCGCCCATCCGCTCGAGCGGAGATACGGCCGGCATCCGCCGCGTTCTCCGTTCGAGCGGAGAACGCGGCGGCGTGGCGCGCGGAATCTCCGGTTCAACGCGCGGCCGTGCCCGGCACCAGCACCAGCACCAGCACCAGCACCGCACCGTGAACGACCGCCGCCAGCTGGCGCTCACCCTGCTCGTCGCCGGAACGTTCTTCATGGAGAACCTCGACGGCACGATCCTGGCGACCGCCGCCCCCACCATCGGCCGTGCGTACGGCGTCGACTCGGCGACCGTCGGCGTCGCGATCACCGCATACCTCGTGACGCTCGCCGTGCTCATCCCGATCTCGGGATGGCTGACGCAGCGGTTGGGGGCGCGCGTCGTCTTCACCGGGGCCATCGCCGTGTTCACCGTCGCGTCGGTGCTGTGCGCGGCGAGCACCGACCTGGTGCAGCTCACCGCGATGCGGGTGCTGCAGGGCGCGGGCGGCGCGATGATGGTGCCGGTCGGACGCCTCGCGGTCCTGCGGGTGACGGAGAAGAAAGACCTGGTGCGGGCCATCGCGTGGCTGACCTGGCCGGCGCTCGCCGCCCCGATCGTCGCGCCGCTGGTCGGCGGCCTGCTCGTCACGTACGCCAGCTGGCACTGGATCTTCCTGCTCAACGTCCCGCTGGGCGCTGTCGCCTTCGTGGCAGCGCTCCGGCTGACGCCGCGCGAGCTCGACCGGCAGCGGGTGCCGCTCGACTGGCTGGGGTTCGCGCTCACCTTCACCGGCGTCGGCGCGGTGGTCGTGTTCGGCGCGCTGCTCTCCGATCCTGCCGCGCCCGCCGCTGCGACGATCGCCGCGGGCGTTGCCGGGGCGGTACTGACGGGGTGGGCGATCCTGCATCTGCTGCGGGCGGCGCATCCACTGCTCGACCTGCGGGCGTTCCGGATCGAGACGTTCCGGGTCACGCACGCGGGAGGATCGCTCTTCCGGCTGACCATCTCGGCCGTGCCGTTCCTGTTGCCGCTGTTCTTCCAGGATGCGCTCGGCTGGTCGCCCGTGCAGGCGGGTGCGATCGTGCTGACGCTGTTCGTCGGCAACCTGGTCATCAAACCGGCCACCACGCCGCTGCTCGTCCGCTGGGGGTTCCGGCGCGTGCTCGTCGCCTCGACGGCCGGCGCGGTGCTGAGCATGGTCCTCGCCGCGTTCATCGCGCCTTTCACGCCGATCGCGTTCGTCGTCGTGCTGCTCGTGTTCAGCGGCATGACCCGTTCCACCGGGTTCACCGCGTACAACACCATCGCGTTCGCCGACGTGCCTGCGGAGGAGATGACGGCGGCGAACACGCTGGCGTCGACCGTTCAGCAGATCGCCGCCGGGCTCGGGGTCGCCGTCGGTGCTGTGGCGCTGCGCTTCGGCGAGCCGCTGGCCGCGTGGACCGGCCTGCAGGAGCCCGCGGGCGCATACCGGATCGCCTTCGTGCTGATCGCGGTCCTCGCGCTCGGATCGGTCGTCGAGGCCGTGCGGCTGTCGCCTGCGGCGGGAGACAACATCCGTCCGCCGCGGCGGAGGGTCAGCGCGCCTTCGGCACCACGGTGAGCACGCGCTCGATGAACTCGAAGAACGCGTCGAGGTAGCTCTTCAGGAAGGCCTCGGTTCCCGGGTCGGTGACGGAGCCGTCCTCGGTGATCAGCCCCGGACGCATCTGGATGTACGCCTCCGGCGCGTTCATCTGCGGCGCCTGCAGGAACCCGAGGACGCTGCGCAGTTGCTGCTGTGCGACCGCGGTCCCGATCGCGCCGGGGGAGGCTCCGATCACGGCCGTCGCCTTCCGCGCGATCACGTTCTCCCCGTGCGGCCGGCTCGCCCAGTCGATCGCGTTCTTGAGCGCGCCAGGGATGGACCTGTTGTACTCGGGCGTGACGAACAGCAGCGCATCCTGGGCGGCGATGCTCGCCTTGAAGTCGAGCGCCACCTGCGGGAAATGACCGTCGAAATCCCTGTTGTAGAGCGGAAGTTCCCCGATCTGGATCTCGGTCATCACCAGATCCTCCGGGGCGAGGGAGACAAGAGCGTTCGCGAGCATCCTGTTGATCGAATGCGCGGAGAGACTGCCGACGAAATAGCCGACCCGATACGGCGGCGTGAGCTCGTTGATGGTTGCCATGACCCCAGCATCCACCCCGCCAGGAGCCGTGTCGAGAACCATCCCGAACCGAAATAGGGCATCTGCCCGATGTCCGGCCCCTGCCTTAGAGACGAGAGTCGAACCACTCAGAAAACAGCGACAGCAACCAGGGGAAGACGAAAATGCTGCTAGAAGAATATGTGGCCGACAGGGTGCGGGCGTCGGAGACGGCCGCCACCACCAGGGAACTCGAACTGCTGCGCGTCATCCGCGCAGACGACGCGCAGGAGCCGGCCGGCGGCTGGCTGGCGCGGCGGCGCGCGGCGCGGGCGCAGCGGGCGCAGCGACGGGATGCGTCGGCGCAGGCGGCATCGGCCGGTGCTTCGGTTCGGGAGGCGCCGGCGGCTCCGGATGGGCCGAGCGCGGCAACTCCGGATGCGCCGTCCGCCGCGCTACCGGACGCTCCGTCCGCAGCGGTTCCGGCGAGTCCGGGCGCACCGACCGCGGCCGTTCCGGCGGAGCGCGCGACCCAGCGCGAACTGCAGCACGCCGGTCGGTGAGCCCCGCGAGAGACCCACTCACCCCGACCCGGATCGACCGCCCCATCGACCAGGACTCACCCGCTCCGAGTGTCGGTGGTCGATGGCATGATCAATTCATGCGATCACCGGCGTCGAGCGCTTCCTTGATCGGGCGGGAGCCCGATCTCGAAGCGCTGCGCGACGAGCTCGCCGCGGTCGCCGACGGCCAGCCGCGGGCGGTCGTCATCGGCGGCGAGGCGGGGATCGGCAAGTCCCGGCTGGTCTCCGAGTTCCTGTCGGAGGCCGCATCCGGGGCCACCGTCCTGGCCGGCCGCAGCGTGGATCTCGGCAGCGACGGCGCCCCGTACGCCCCGTTCACCGCCATCCTCCGTCAGCTGGTCGACGCCATCGGGCTGGACGCGGTCCTCTCGGCCGCTGGTCCGGGTTCCGGCGTGCTCTCCGTCCTCCTGCCGGAGCTCGCCTCCGCCGACTCCGTCCCCGCGCGCACCGGGGCGGAGCGGCTGTACGAGCTCGTCACCGTGCTGTTCGAGAACGTCTCGGCCGCGCATCCACTCGTCGTCGCGATCGAAGACATCCACTGGGCAGACACCGCCACGCTGGAACTCGTCCGGTTCGTCATCCGCATGATGGAGCGGGGGCGGTTCCTGCTGCTCCTCACCTACCGCAGCGACGAGGTGCTGCGCGGCCACCCGCTGCGCTCCTATCTGCCCGAGCTCGACCGCACCCGGCGGGCGACACGCTGGGAGCTGGCGCGACTGAGCCGCGCGCAGGTGACGGCCCAGGCGGAGCAGATCCTCGGCTGCCCGGCAGACTCCGCCACCATCGACCGCGTCTACCAGCTCAGCGAGGGCGTGCCGTTCTTCGTCGAGGAGCTGATCGGCATCGAGCACCTCGGCACAGGAGAAGACCTCCCTGAGACGCTGCGCGACCTGCTGCTCGCACGCTACGAACGGCTCAGCGAACCGGCGCAGGGGCTGCTCCGGCTGCTGTCGGCGGCGGGCGTCTGCGTCGAGCACGACCTGCTCGCCGCCGTGTTCGACGGCACGGCCGACCAGTTGGATGCTGCGGCGCGCGAGGCGGTCGTCGCCCACGTCCTCGCGGCGGACACCACCGAGTACTCGTTCCGGCACGCGCTCGTCCGTGAGGCGATCCACGCCGACCTGCTGCCGGGGGAGCGCACGCGCTTCCACACGCGCTACGCGCTCGCCATCGAGGAGGCGGGCGGCTCCGCCAGCCAGATCTCCTACCACTGGATGGCGGCGCACGACCTGCGCAGGGCCTTCATCGCCACGCTGGAGGCGATGGAGGAGTCGCGCCTCTCCTACGCATACCGGGCGGCGGCCGCGGCGGGCGACAGGGCCCTCGAACTGTGGGATCGCGTCGACGACGCCGAGGCGCTCGCCGGCCGCAGCCGCACCGAACTGCTGTCGCGCACGGCGTCCGCGCTCCGCAATGCCGGCGACAGCGAGCGCGCGCTCGCACTGGTGAACGTCGCGCTCTCCGACACCGACGGGCTCAGCCCCGACCGGCACGCCCGGCTGTTGCGCGACAAAGCGCAATACCTCGCCAACCTCAGCAGGCCGGGATCGGTCGAGCTACTGCAGGAGGCGCTCGCCATCGCCCCGCACGACCCGGGCGACGGTCTGCGCGCCCAGCTGCTCGCCGAGGTCGCCGGGCGGCTGATGCTCGAGGCGCGCTACGACGAGGCCATCCAGACGTCCACGCTGTCGATCGCGGAGGCGGCGGACGACGCCAGCGCCCGGCGTTCGGTGGCGCACACCATCCGGGGCACGGTGCTCGTCAATCACGGCTCCATCGACGACGGGCTCGCCGACCTCGACGCGGCCCGCGTGCTCGCGGACGGCGAGAGCGGCCCGCTCCTTCGCAACGCGGTGAACGCCTCCGACGTGATGAACCTGCTCGGCCGCTTCGACGAGGCCGTCCGCATCGCCCAGGCCGGGGTCGCCCAGGCGAAGCTGCGCGGCGTCGAACGCACGTCCGGCGTCATGCTCGCCTCCAACACGGTCGAGCCCCTCCTCGCCCTCGGCAAACTCGACCTCGCCGAGAACATGCTCGACCCCGCCCTCGAACTCGATCCCCCTCCCGGTTTCCGGGTGCACTTGCAGCGGATGAAGCTGTGGCTCACCCTCTGGCGCGGCGACACCCAGCGGGCGGAAGACCTCCTGCGCCGCTGGCGAAAAGGGATGCTCGTCCAGGCCGAGATCGAAATGCAGTCCCGCCTCGGCTTCGCCAGGGTCGCCGCCGAGATCGCCATCGCGCGCGGCGACGCGACGACCGCCTGGCGCGACGCGAGCGTCATCATCTCCGACGTGCGCCGCTCGATCCCGGCCTACGACCTGCCGCTGCTCGCGGTCGCGGCCCGCGCGCTCTCCGAACTCGCGGCGGGTGGGGCGACGGTCGTGAGCGCTGAACCTGCGGCTGACGCGGCGGCCGGGTCGGTCGGCACAGGTGTCGCCACCACAGACCTGCCCACCGAGCACGCCGCGCACGCGCTGCTCTCCGTCCTCGCGGAACTCGCGTCCTGGCCCACCCACCCCGTGTGGGCGCCGCTCGTCGAGGCCGAGTTGGCCGCCGTGCGTAGTGTCCCGTCCGCCGAGCACGTCGAGGCCTGGGAGCGCGCCGCCGCGGCCGCGCTGGCCGACGGCGCGCCAGCGCACCTTCGTCCGTACGCGCTCCTCCGCCGGGCCCAGGCGCATGCCGTCTCCGGGGACCGCGCCGCCACGGAGCAGTCCGCCGCCGAGGCACGTGAGCTCGCCGCCGACCTCGGCTTCGGCCTGCTCGTCGACGCGGCCGACCAGCTCATCGCCTCGGCCGCCCCCGCCCGCCACGTCACGGCGCGCGGTGCCGAGCCGGTGCTGACGGACCGGGAAGTCCAGGTGCTCGCCCTCATCGAACAGGGCCTCAGCAACAAGCAGATCGGCGAACGCCTCTACATCAGCGCCAAGACGGCGAGCGTCCACGTCTCCAGCATCCTCAGAAAGGTGGGAGCCTCCTCCCGCACCGAAGCCGTCTACCGCGCGGCGCGCGTAGGCGCGCACGGAGGGTAGGCGCTACGAGGCCAGCGCGCCACGCAACTCAGCTGTCGACGACCAGCGCGCACCCGATGCACAGCTCGGCGGTGGGCCGGGCGCGCAGGCGATCGACGCCGATCGGCGAGCCGCAGCGCGCGCATGCACCGTACGTTCCCTGCCTGATCCGGTCGAGTGCCGCATCCACTGCCCGGATGTCGTCGCTGGTCTCGCCGCGGAGCGCCTGCAGCCTGCTCCACTCGGACGACAGCGTCGGCCCTTCCGGGTCGTGTTCGTCGTCGGCCGTGGCGTCGGATCGGGCCGAGAGCACGATGCCGAGTGATTCGGCGAGCCGTTCCGCCTCCGCCTGGTCACCGCGTCGTCGCTCGAGAAGCAGAGCGGTCAGTTCCTCGATCTGCTCCCTGGTGAGGTCACCGGCTGCAGGGCGGGAGGCACCGTGGCCGTGGGCGCCGCGCTCCGGCGCATCCAGGTCCTGCCCCCGCAGTCGTCCGTCGTTCAGGCTCGTCGTTCCGTCCATTCGCATCATTGCGCCCCCATCACGCGTGTCCGATCCAGGACAGGGTACGCCTCATCCGCCCGAAATCGGGATGCGGCGCTCGCGTACTCTCGAATGGTGCCGTCGTTCCGTGTCATCGTCTCCGTAGGTCTCCTGCTTCCTGGCGTCCGTCCCGACGCCGTCGTTCCCGCTGCCGCCGCTGCCGTCGCCGAGCTCGCGGTCGTCGAGGCCAGCAGCCTCGACGTGGTCGCCGGCGAAGCCAGGGTGACCGTGCGGTTCACGGCCGACACCGTCGACGACGCGATCCCGGTGGCCGAACACGCGGTGGAGCGCATCCAGAGCCTGGCGCACACCGGGCCGTGGCGGCTCACCGAGCGTGTCGCCGGGCGGTGGTTCCGGCGCGCGTGATCGCGGCGCGACCAGAATGCGCGCCGCTCACACGCATCGCGGCGCAACCCGATCGCGCGCCGCTCACACGCACCGCAGCGCGGCCGAGACGCGCGCCGCAGCCGCGGGCAACCGTCAGGCGGCCTCCGCCAGCGCGCCCTCGATGAGGCCGACGATCGCGGGGTCGTCCGGCTCGACCGTCGGACGGAAGCGGTGCACCTCGCCGTTCGGGAGGACGACGAACTTCTCGAAGTTCCACTTGACCTTGCCGGCCTTGCCCGCCGCATCCGGGGTCTTGGTCAGCTCGGCGTAGAGCGGGTGCTGCGACTTGCCGTTGACCTTGACCTTCTCCATCATCGGGAACGTGACGCCCCACGTCGTGGAGCAGTACTCCTTGATCGCGTCCGTCGACGACAGCTCCTGCAGGAACTGGTTGCTCGGGAAGCCGATGACCGTGAAACCGCGGTCGCCGTACGTCTTCTGCAGCGCTTCCAGCTTTTCGTACTGGGGCGCGAGGCCGCAGCGGGATGCGACGTTCACGATCAGGACGACCTGGCCGTCGAACGCGCCGAGGGAGGTGGTGCCTCCGTCGATGGTGGTGAGTGGGATGTCAGCGAGGCTCATGATGTGAGCTTATGCACGCATACCGGTCGTGCGTCGGGCGTTCGGCGAATCCGAAGCGGGGATTCAGGTTGGGCGTCCGGCGTCCACGACGGCCAGGGGCGCATCCGGGTCGGCCGCCCACTCGTTGAGCGAGGCGTCGTAGATGGCGACGTCGTTCCGGCCGAGCACGGCCAGCGCCAGCGCGTCGGAGGCCGCCGCGATTCCCGCAGCGCAGTACGCGACGATGCGGCTGTCCGTGGCGAGCACGTCCGCGAACGTCGCGCGCAGCGCGGCAGCGGGGAGGAACGCGTTGGTCTCGCGGGAGACGAGCCGCACGGCCGGGGCGCTCACGCTGCCGGGGATGTGGCCGAGCCTGCTGCGCGCACCGGCCTCGCCGCTGAACTCCTTCGGCGGGAGGCCGCAGACCAGCGAGGCGTCCGCACTGCCGTCGAGCACGGCGGCGATGTCCGCCTTCGACACCCAGGCGTCCGGCCGCTCCTCCGCGAGGAAGCCCGCCGCCGCGCGCGGTTCGACGTGCCCGCGCTCGACGGGCCGCTCCTCCGCCTTCCACTTCACCGCGCCGCCGTCGAGCACGGCCACCCGCTCGTGCCCGAACGCCCGGAACAGCCACCACAGCCGCGCCGCCCACTGCCCGGCCGACGCGTCGTACACGACGACGGTGGTGTCGGCGTCGACCCCCACCGACTCCGCCGCCGCCTCGAACCCGGATGGGGTCGGGCGGCTGAACGGGTACGGCCCGGCCGGGTCGCTGAACACGTCGAGCAGGTCGGCGAACACGGCGCCGGGAACGTGGCCGTCGACCAGGTACTGGTCGAGCCCGCTGACGGACGTGGGCGAACCGTCCGGGCGAGTGGATGCGACGACGGTCGCGTCGAGGATCACCAGGCCGTCCGAACCCAGGTGGTCGGCGAGCCACTGCGTCGACACGAGCGGTCCGGCCAGCGCCGCGCCGAGCGGGTGTGCGGACGTGTCGGCTGCGAGGTCGATGGCTGGGCCGGTGGTGGCAGCAGGGTCGGATGCGTGGGTCACGGCACCACGCTAACCAGCGGCCTCCGATCCGCCCACCGTCTGCGCAATGCGGCGTAACGCGCATCCACACGCCGTCATGTGGCGGGCGCGCTCAGCACTCGATGACGTTCACCGCGAGACCGCCCTCGCTCGTCTCCTTGTACTTGGTCGACATGTCGAGCCCGGTCTGGCGCATCGTCTCGATCACCGTGTCCAGCGAGACCAGGTGCGAGCCGTCGCCGTGCAGGGCGAGGCGCGCGGCCGACACCGCCGTCGACGACGCGATGGCATTGCGTTCGATGCACGGGATCTGCACCAGGCCGCCCACCGGGTCGCAGGTGAGGCCGAGGTGGTGCTCCATCGCGATCTCCGCCGCGTTCTCGACCTGGCGCGGGGTGCCGCCGAGCACCGCGCAGAGCGCACCGGCCGCCATCGCGCAGGCCGAACCGACCTCCGCCTGGCAGCCGCCCTCCGCGCCGGAGATGGAGGCGTTGGCCTTGAACAGCGAGCCGATCGCCGTCGCCGTGAGCAGGTACTTCCGGATGCCTTCGGCCGACGCCCCGGGCACGAACCGCAGGTAGTAGTGGGCGACCGCCGGCACGATCCCCGCCGCCCCGTTCGTCGGCGCCGTGACCACGCGGCCACCGGACGCGTTCTCCTCGTTGACCGCGAGCGCGAACGCGTGCAGCCACTCGATGGACGTGTCGCGGCCCGGTTCGTCGCCGACGCACTCGAGGTGCTCGCGCATCGCGGCTGCGCGGCGCCGGACGCCGAGGCCGCCGGGCAGTGTGCCGTCCCCGGCGAGGCCGTTGGCCACGCACTCCGCCATCGCCGACCAGATCAGGTCGAGGCGTTCGCGCGTCGCCTCTTCGCCGTGGATCGCCGCTTCGTTGCGACGTGCCACCTCGCAGATCGGGATGTCCAGGGTCGCGCACAGCCGCAGCAGTTCCTCCGCCGAGTCGTACGGCAGTGGATGCGCGGCGCGCGCGGCCAGGTCCGCCTCCTCGCCGTCGCGCCGGATGAAGCCGCCACCGATCGAGTAGTAGGTCTCTTCGAGCAGAGGGAGCGCATCCACGGCACCGTCGTCGCTGGAACCCCAGGCCGTGATGGTGAGGGCGTTCGGGTGGCCGGGGAGGCGGGTGCGCGGTTCGAAGGAGATGTCGTCGCCGCTGATCGGGATGGCGCGGCGGCCGGCGAGCAGCAGGGTCGACCCCGGACCGAGCCCCGCCCAGACGCCGCGGACGTCTTCCGGACGACAGGTCTCCGGTTCGAGCCCCGCCAGGCCGGCCAGCACGGCATCCGGGGTCCCGTGGCCGATGCCGGTGGAGCCGAGGGAGCCGTACAAGGTGCAGGTGACCTGGCTGACGCGGTGGAGGAGACCGTCGGCGAGAAGCCGCTCGGAGAAGGCGCGCGCTGCCCGGAGGGGGCCGACGGTGTGCGAACTCGAGGGGCCGATGCCGACGGAGAAAAGGTCGAAGGCCGAGACGTACGCTGTCACTTCATCAGTCTACGTCGGCAGTCGTGCACGATTGCTGCGTCGTGGCGCTCTTCCGCGCACGGAAACGTCGTCGCGATTTTAGCAACCAAGGTTGACAATTCGGTCTAAGCAACCTAAGTTGCTCACATGGGACCAACACAGACACCAGCACCCATCGGCGGAGCGGCGGACGGACTCGCCTCCGTCGTCGCCCTCCGCGAACTCGCCGACCGGCTCGAAGACGCCGAGGTCGAGCGGGCACTCCGCGACGGCTGGACCTGGAGCCAGATCGCCGACGCCCTCGGCGTCACCAGGCAGGCCGTGCACAAGAAGCACCTGCGCCGGGTCGCGGCAGCAGGCATCGAACTGAGGAGGCGCAATGCCTGAGAACAGCACACCAGAACACGACGACCCGATCGAGCCTCAGGACCCGGTCGAGCGCGACGAGACCCGCGACGACCGCCGCCTGTCCCGCTCCCTGCGCGCCACGGTCATCCGGGCCGTCGAGGAGGCCCGCCGCCGCGGCGCATCCCTCGTCGAGGCGGAGCACCTGCTGCTCGCCCTCGCCGCCGCCAAGGGAAGCAGCGCCCAGCGAGCCCTCGCCGCCTCCGGCCTCGACCACGCTGGCATCGAGGCGGCCCTCCGCGCCGAACGAGACGCGAGCCTGCGCGCGGCGGGCGTCGAGCCGGTGCCGGAGGAACGGCTGACCGCTGCGCCGCGCATCGCCCGGCCGCGCTGGGGTGCTTCGGCCCGGGATGCGCTGGTCAGGGCGCACAACATCGCGGGTCGTGGGCATGGCCGCGACCGCGACCGCGACGGGCGCACGGCGGAGGCCGACCTGCTCGCCGGCATCCTCACGATCGAGCTCGGCACGGTTCCGCGGGCGATCGCCATCGCGGGCATCGACAGGGCGACCCTGCTCGCCGCCGTGCTGCGCCCCGCGGCGTGAGAGAGCCCCACTTACACCGCTTCCTCTTCGCTGTAAGCGCCACGTAAGCGCCGTGTAAGCGCGCCCAGGAAACATCGTCAGCATCAACTCGAATCCCATCCATCAGGAAGGATCACCATGACCACCAGCTCAGAATGGGCGGTCGAAGCCCACGGGCTCGTCAAGGTCTTCGGCGACAACCGCGCGGTCGACGGCGTCGACCTCAGCGTCCGCGCCGGAACCGTCTACGGTGTGCTCGGCCCGAACGGCGCAGGCAAGACCACCACCATCTCCATGCTCGCCACCCTGCTCAAGCCGGACGCCGGCGAGGCCACCATCTTCGGCCACGACATCCGCAGGGAGCAGCAGGTCGTCCGCCAGCTCATCGGCGTGACCGCGCAGTTCGCGTCGGTGGATGAAACGCTTTCGGCCACCGAGAACCTCATCATCTTCTCCCGGCTGCTCGGCCTGAGCCGCGCGGAGGCGAAAGCCAAGTCGGAGGCTCTGCTCGAAGAGTTCGGGCTCGCCGAGGCGGCCAAGCGTCCGCTGAAGAAGTTCTCCGGCGGTATGCGCCGCAGGCTGGACCTCGCGGCCAGCCTCATCTCTCAGCCGCCTCTGCTGTTCCTGGACGAGCCGACCACCGGACTCGACCCGCGCACCCGCGCACAGATGTGGGACACCATCCGTCGTCTGGTCTCCACCGGTTCGACTGTGCTGCTCACCACGCAGTATCTGGATGAGGCCGACCAGCTTGCTGACCGCATCGCGGTCATCGACACCGGTCGGGTCGTCGCGGAGGGCACGGCGGATGAGTTGAAAGCCTCCGTCGGCCAGTCATCGCTGCAGCTTCGGTTGGCAGACACGGCCGACATGGAGGACGCGCGCCGCGCCATCGCCGCCGTGCTGGGCGTGGACGCGGTCATCTCTCCCGAGGGCTCGCGGATCACCGCGCCGATGCGCGACCCGGATGCGGTCACCGACCTGTTCGTGACGTTCCGCGAGGCGGGCATCCACCTCACCGAGATGTCGGTCCAGAAGCCGACCCTCGACGAGGTCTTCCTCACCCTCACCGGCCACGGGGTCGACGAGGGCGATTCCGGTCCTGGCGAAGTCGCCGCAGCAGCAGAGAGGGTCGACGCATGAGCGCCATCACCGCAATCACCCCGCCGTCCGAGCGGAAGCTGAAGAACCACGTCAGCCTGTCCCAGTCCGTCGCGAACTCGTTCACGATGGCGTACCGCGGTCTGCTGAAGATCAAGCGGACACCCGAGCAGCTGATGGATGTGACGCTCCAGCCGATCATCTTCACGCTGATGTTCACTTACATCTTCGGTGGGGCCATCGCGGGGAACATCGTCGACTATCTGCCGACGATCATCCCCGGCATCCTGGTGCAGACCGTGCTCACCACGTCCGTCGTCACGGGCGTGCAGCTGCGGGAAGACATGGACAAGGGTGTGTTCGACCGGTTCAAGTCGCTCCCGATCGCCCGCATCGCGCCGCTCGCCGGTGCGCTGCTCGCCGACACGGTCCGCTACACCATCGCGACGGCGCTGACGTTCGTGATGGGCTACATCATGGGCTACCGGCCTGGCGGCGGCTTCGGCTTCGTCGTGCTCGCCGGTCTGCTGGTGATCGCCTGCTCGTGGGCCATCAGCTGGATCTTCGCGTTCTTCGGAGTGATCGCCCGCACAGCAAGCTCGGTGCAGGGAATCTCGTTCCTCGTGCTGTTCCCGCTGACGTTCCTCTCGAACGCGTTCGTCGACCCGAAGACGATGCCGGCTCCGCTGGAGTGGTTCGCCAACATCAACCCGGTGTCGCACCTCGTCAACGCGGTCCGCGACCTCGCCAACAACGGCACCTTCGGCACCGACGGCTGGCTCGCCCTCCTCGGCGCAGCGGTCATCGTCGCGGTGTTCGCGCCGCTCACCGTCCGCGCGTACATGCGCAAGGCGTAACCCGCCGCGTCCGCTCAGGCGGAACATCGGCACGACGCGCCGTCCGCGTCTCCGTTCCCACGGAGATCCGGGCGGCGCGTCGCGCTTTCTCCGCGCGAGCGGAGCGCGCAGCGGCGCTGTCCGCCCTCAGTAGCGCAGCGACTGCAGCAGCGCGTATCCGGCCGTCGTCGCCTCGTCGCGCGGAAGCTCGGCGGCGGCGGCGGCCGCCGCGTCCACCCGCTCGGCGCCGTGCGCGGCGACGAGCTCGTCGCGCAGCAGGACCCGATTGAGGCTGGGGAGGTCTTGGCGGGCGTTCATCCGGGTGGCCAGCCCGTACATCCGGAAGCCGGCGTCCAGCCAGACCGGGTCGGCGGCTCGCTCGTTCGACGGTTCGAGCATCCATCCGGCCAGGCCGAGCAGGCCGCTGCCGACCACGGGCTTGTCCACGTACGACGACTGGAAGCGGTGGCTGACCAGCATCCGTTTGCGCAGCTCCCTGGCCAGCTCGGCGACCCGCTCGGGCCCGGCCACGTCCGGGGACCGGTGGCCGACCCGCTGCAGGGCGAGCAGCGCCGCCCCGGCGAGGATCACCAGCCACGGGTTGGTGATCGCGTCCGACCGGCCGAACACGCCGACCGATTCGAGGAAGAGCCGGACGCCTTCCGCGTCGTCGCCCTCCAGGAGCGCGATCTCGGCGAGGCCGGCGTAGGCGACCCCGAGGTAGTCGACATAGTCGAAGCCCGTGTCGTCCTGGTCGCGCAGGTAGCGTTCGAGAAGGTAGCGGCCGCGGTCGAGCTCGCCGAGCGTCACCGAGTTGATCGCCACGATCCAGTCGATCTGACGCACGTCGCCCATCGCCTGCAGCTGCCCGAAACCGAACTGGGCGCGGTCGGCCCACAGGATCGCCTCGGCCGGATGCGCCAGCTCGCTGTGCACCTGCGCGAGCGCCTGGGCGGCGGACGCGGTGGTCCAGGTGTCCTCCGCGGCCAGCGCCTTCTCCCAGGCGCGCTGGGCGCTCTCGCTGGCGCCGTCGAGGTCGCCCGCGTTCTCGGCGAACTGGGCGAGCAACAGCTCGCCCATCGCGGCGAGCCCGGGGTCCTGGGACGACCTGAGTCGTTCGAGGAGCGCCATCGTCTGAGCGATCCTGCCGCCGAGGGAGACCGCGTCGGCCAGGGCGTTGAGGCGATCGTCGCGGAGGGCGGCGGCGCCGCGTGCCCGCTTCAGCCGGCTGATCGCTCGGAGCGCGGTGCGGTGCTCGGTGAACAGGAACGTCCCGCCGAGGATCGTGTACGCGGCGACGGCGTCGATGCGTTCGTCCTCGACCTCCGGCTCCCAGCCGGCCAGCGCCTCCATCACCACGGGACTGAACCCGACCACCTCGGTGTGCGCGCTGCGCAGCGACCAGTAGTACGCGAGCGTCGCGAACACGGCGACGATGGTCGGAGCATCCCGGTGTTCGAGCGCGACGCGCAGGATCGCGACGAGGTTGTCCTGTTCCACCGTCACCCGCCGGAACTGCGGAACCTGGTCGCGCCCGCTCATCCTGCCGAGCGCATCCCGGGCGAACGTGCGCGCCCACGCGGCCATCCGCTGCTGCACGAGCTCGGTCTCCCCGGCCTCCGCGAGGGCGAGGTCTCCGAACTCGCGCACCGTCTCCAGCTGGTGGTAGCGCACGACGCCGGTCTCGTCCTCGGTGACGGTGACGAGCGACTGGCTGACCAGCGCATCCAGGTCGTCGAGCACGCGGGCGGCGTCCTCGCCGGACACCGCCTCTGCGGCGGTCGAGCTGAACCCGTCCGGGAACCGCGACAGCCGCCGCAGCAGAGCGCGCTCCGACGAGCCGAGCAGGTTCCAGCTCCAGTCGATGACGGCCAGCAGGGTGCGGTGCCGCTCCGGGGCGGTGCGCTCTCCGCCGGTGAGCAGCGCGAAGCGGTTGCCGAGGCGGCGGGCGATCTCGTCCACCGACATCGACCGCGTGCGTGCTGCTGCCAGCTCGATCGCGAGCGGGAGGCCGTCCAGCCGTTCGCACAGCTCGGCGACGGTGTCGAGCGGCAGGACGACGCCGGGTCTGGCCGCGCGCGCCCGCTCCACGAACAGGTCGACGGCCGGACCGCGCAGGGAGTCGGCCCCTCCGGCATCCCGTGCCGTGCTCGGCAGCGAGTCCAGCGGGTAGACGTGCTCGGCGCCGATCGCCAGCGGCGCCCTGCTGGTGGCGAGCACCCGCACGGTCGTCACGGATTCCAGGATGTCGGCGATCCACGCCGCCGCCGCATCCACCACGTGCTCGCAGTTGTCGACGATCAGCAGCGTCTCCCGCTCGCCGAGCACGCCCAGGATGCGCGAGCGCAGGTCGACGCGCGCGCCGGGATCGCCCGGACGGGTGGCGTTGGCCTCCCGGATGCCGAGGGTGGAGGCGATGGCGAGCGTCACGTCGTCGCCGGTGCGCACGCTCGCAAGCTCCACGAACACCACCGACGGGATGCGCAGAGCCCGGTGACCGACCTCCTGCGCGAGCCGCGTCTTGCCGAGCCCGCCGGCGCCGAGGATTGTGGTGAGCCGGGAGGTCGCGATCAGGTCTTCGAGCGCATCCAGGTCGTACTCGCGGCCGATCAGCGCGTTGGGTGCCGCGCGCAGGCCGATCCGCAGGCGCGACGGTGCAGGCGGGGCGGGCGGCGCGTCGTCCTCGACCAGCAGGGCGGCGTTGTACGCGACCAGCTCGGGGCCGGGGCGGGTGCCCAGCCGGTCGAGCAGCGTCTCCTTCACCTCGGCGAACACGCGGAGGGCGTCGGAGCGCCGCCCGGCGGCGTCGAGGGCGCGCATCCGTTCGAGGTGGAGCTGTTCGTTCAACGGGGCGGCCTCGGCGAGGCGGCGCAGGTCGTCCAGAGCTGCTTCCGGGTCGCCGAGCAGTCTGGCCGCCCTCGCCCGCAGGAGCAGCAGTTCGTCGTGGAGTTCCGCGGCCGTCCTGCCCAGCGCGTCGGCCAGGGGAGTGCCGCCGAGTTCTCCGCCGGGCTCTCCGCGCCAGAGTGCGAGAGCGGCGGCCGTCTCGGCGGCGATGGTCGCCGCATCCCCGTCCCTGTCCGCCTGGCGCGCCCGCTCCAGGTGGCGGCGGGCGAGCCCGAGGTCGGTGGCCGCGTCGTCCACCCCGAGGGCGTACCCGCTCGGCGTGGACTCCAGCAGCCCGTCGGCGGTGACCGTGCGGACGCGGGAGACGAGCGTCTGCAGCGCTGCCCGCTCCTGCCGCGGAGGGGTGTCGTCCCACAGATCGGAGACGAGCGACGGCACAGACAGCGAACCGCGCGCGAGCACGAGCGCGACGATCAGGCTCTTCCCGAGCACGCCGGAGGGTTCGGCGAGTGCACCGGACCTGTCCTCGACCAGCACGGGGCCGAGGATCGCGATCCGGGGGGACGACGGCCGAGACTCCACCTGCCGATAGTAGCGAGCGCAGCCGACGGCGAGCCCCACCCGCGCGTAGGCTCAGGGCGAAGGCGAAGGAGGATCATGGCGTTCGACTGGTCTGAGTTCTACACCGCCCAGGGCGGACGGGGTGTGCGGGGCACGTTCCTCAGCGGCCTCGACGCCTGGCAGGGGGATGCGCCCGGCGACGCCGTCGACCTCGGCTGCGGCGACGGCATCGAGACCGCCTATCTCGCCGAGCGCGGCTGGCGCGTGCTGGCGGTGGATGCGGACCCCGGCGTCGAGGAGCGCGTCACCGCGGCCGTCGGGCCGGAGTCCGCCGACCTCGTCGAGGTGCGCAGCACCGGCTTCGAGACGCTCGGGGCGCTCCCGGCGAGCGACTTCGTCTACGCCGGGTTCGCGCTGCCGTTCTGCGACGCGACGCACTTCCCGTACCTGTGGGCGGACATCCGGGATGCGCTGCGCCCTGGCGCGATCTTCGCGGGCGAGTTCTTCGGCCCGCACGACGAATGGTTCGGCCGCCCCCGGATGAACTTCCACGACCGCGCGGGTGTGGAAGGCATGCTCACCGGCCTCGAAACGCTGCACCTGGCCGAGGAGGACCGCCGCGGCATGTCCTTCGAGGGCCCCAAGCACTGGCACGTCTTCCACGTCGTCGCCCGAGCCTGACCCCGTCCCGCACGTCCCGCCCCGCAAAACAATCGAGTTCGAAGTTGTTCACGCGACACGCCGTCGCGAGCGTGAACAACTTCGAACTCGATTGTTCAGGGGCTCAGCGGAGGGTTTTGCGGGCGGTGATCTGGCCGGTGTCGAAGCCGAGGAGGTGCAGGCCGCCGTGGAAGCGGGCGTGCTCGATCTTGATGCAGCGGTCCATCACGACCGTGAGCCCCTTGGACTCTCCGTACTCCGCGGCCTCCTGGTTCCAGATGCCGAGCTGCACCCAGATGGTGGGGGAGCCGACCGCCAGCACCTCGTCGATCACGGCGGGCAGGTCGCTCGGCTTGCGGAACACATCCACGATGTCCGGCACCTCGGGCAGCGACGCCAGGTCCGGGTATGCCTTCTCGCCCAGGATGGTGTCGGCGTTCGGGTTCACGAAGTAGACCCGGAAGTCGGTCGACTGCTGCAGGTATGTGCCGACGAAGTAGCTGGAGCGCGCGGGGTTGGGCGATGCGCCGACGATCGCGACCGACTTCGCCGAGCGCAGGATGCGCAGCCGCTCCTTGGCGTCCGGACCGACCCAGGTGCGCTGCGACTTGAGCAGCTTCGCCAGCGGGGAGGAGGCGGGGACGGCGCAGCTCAGCCCGTTGGCCAGTTGCACCTGCTCGGTGCCGCCGGATGCGCCCGATGCTCCGGATGCGCCGGATCCGGCAGCGGTGTCTGCGATCGTCATGCGTTCGTCTCCTTCACGGCGATGGTGAGGGCCTGATCCAGATCGTAAATGATGTCGTCCACGTCTTCGATCCCGACGCTGATGCGCACGACGCCGGGCAGCACGCCCGCATCCAGCAGCTGCTGCTCGGTGAGCTGCGCGTGGGTGGTCGAGGCCGGGTGGATGACGAGCGTCTTGGCGTCGCCGATGTTGGCGAGGTGGCTGGCCAGGTTCACCGACTCGATGAACGTCTGGCCGACGGCGCGACCGCCCTTGACCACGAAGCTGAACACGCTGCCAGCGCCCTTCGGCAGGTACTTCTGCGCCCGGTCGTGGTGGGGATGCGCGGGGAGGCCCGCCCAGAACACCGACTCGATGCGCGGGTCGGCGTCCAGCCATTCGGCCACGGCGCGGGCGTTGTCCACGTGCGCCTGGATGCGGTACGGCAGGGTCTCGACGCCCTGCGCGAGCAGGAAGGCGGAGTGCGGGGCGAGCGAGGGCCCGATGTCGCGCAGCTGCTCGGCGCGGAGGCGGGTGAGGAAGGCGTATTCGGCGAAGTTGCCCGACCATTCGAGCCCGCCGTACGAGGGGACGGGCTGGCCGAACAGCGGGAACTTCTCGCTGTGCCAGTCGAAGCGTCCGCTCTCCACGACCACGCCGCCGAGGGTGGTGCCGTGGCCGCCGAGGAACTTGGTGGCCGAGTGGATGACGATGTCGGCACCCCACTCGATCGGCCGGTTGAGGTACGGCGTCGCGATGGTCGAGTCGATGATGAGCGGGATGCCCGCCGCGTGCGCCACCTCGGCGAGGCCTTCGATGTCGGCGATCTCGCCGGACGGGTTCGCGATGGTCTCCGCGAAGAGCAGCTTGGTCTTGTCGGTGATCGCCGCGGCGTAGTCCGCCGGGTCGGCGCTCTGGACGAACGTCGTCTCGACCCCGAAGCGGCGCAGGGTGACGTCGAGCTGGGTGATCGAGCCGCCGTAGAGGTTGGCGGAGGCCACGATGTGGTCGCCTGCGCCGGCGAGCGAGGCGAAGGTGATGTACTGCGCGCTCAGGCCGCTGGCGGTGGCGACGGCGCCGAGGCCGCCCTCCAGGCTGGCGACACGCTCCTCGAACGATGCGACGGTCGGGTTGGCCAGGCGTGAGTAGATGTTGCCGTACTTCTGCAGCGCGAAGCGGGCGGCGGCGTCCGCGGTGTCGTCGAAGACGAACGCGCTGGTCTGGTAGATCGGGAGGGCGCGGGCGCCGGTCACCGGATCGGGGATGTTGCCCGCGTGAATCGCACGCGTGCGGAAGCCGTATTCGCGATCTGCCATGCGGCCACGCTACCGGAGCGCGGGATGCGCATCCCTCCGCCGTCGTAACAGACCGCAACCGGGCCTTGTGGTACAGTTGTGCTAGATCGCGTGATTCGCGATCCCGGACGACGGATCAGTACCCGGTGCGCGACAAGACTGGCCAACGGGAGTGAATCATGTCGTGGATCGTGCTCGTCGTCTCCGGTGTCCTCGAAGCCGTGTGGGCCACGGCGCTCGGGCGCTCGGAGGGCTTCACCAAGCTCTGGCCGTCGGTGATCTTCGGGGTCGCGCTCGTCGCATCCATGGGTGGGCTCGCCTACGCCATGCGCGACATCTCGACCGGCACCGCGTACGCGGTCTGGGTGGGCATCGGTGCGGCGCTCACGGTGCTCTACGCCATGCTCTTCGGCGGAGAAGGCTTCTCCCTCGTCCGCGCGTTGCTCATCGTCGGCCTCGTCGGCTGCATCGTCGGCCTCAAGCTCACCTCCGCCCACTGACCCGCGCCCCCAAACAATCGAGTCCGAAGTTGTTCACGCGACACGCCGGGGGTGGGCGTGAACAACTTCGGACTCGATTTTCGGGGCGGTCGGCGGCAGGCGGTCAGGAGAGGTGGACGGCGGCGAGGGCAAGGGCGGCGATGATGGCCCAGGAGAGCAGGCCGACCGCCAGCGCGCGCCAGCCCGTGCCGAGGAGGGTGCGCAGGCGCACGGCGGTGCCGAGGCCGAACAGGGCCATCGCGAGCAGCGCGGTCTGCAGGGTGTCCGCCCCGGACCGCACCACCTCGGGCAGCGGGATGAACGACGCCACCAGCACCGCCAGGATGAACCCGGCCACGAACAGCGGCACGATCGGCGGGCGCTTGGCCGCCGGGTCGCCCTCGACGTGACGGCGGCGCTCGACGACGGACGCGACCGCGACCATCGGCGCCAGCATCAGCACGCGCGTCAGCTTCACGACGACGGCGACGGCGAGCGCGGCCGGACCGGCGAGCTGCGCGGTGGCGACCACCTGACCCACGTCGTGCACGCCGGCGCCCACCCAGTGCCCGAACTGCAGCGAGCTGAGGCCCAGTGGATGCCACAGCACCGGCAGCACGAAGATCGCGAGCGTCCCGCACAGCGTCACCAGCGCGACCGGCGTCGCCGTCTCCTCGTCCTTCGACTTGACGACGCCGCTCATCGCGCCGATCGCCGACGCGCCGCAGATCGAGAAGCCGGTCGCGATCAGCAGCGGCTGATGCCCGGGCAGCCGGAACAGCCGCCCCAGCCACATCGTGCCGACGAACGTCACGAGCACGATGGCGACCGTGCTCAGGATGGTCACCCAGCCCAGGTCCGCGATGTCACCGAGGCTGAGCTTCAGCCCGAGCAGTACGACGCCGATCCGCATCAGCCGCTTGGCCGCGACAGACAGTCCGGGGGAGAGCGCACCGGTCACGGCCGGGCGTGCGAACGGCAGCTGCCCGACCACGATGCCGAGCACCACGGCCGCGGTCAGCAGCGGGACGGCGGGGACCAGCCAGTGGATGCCCCACGCGACCAGGGCGGCAAGAGCGGCGGCCGCCACCCCTGGAACCCACCGGGGTGGGGTGCGGGTGGCGGCCGACGGACTCTGCATTCCTCCTATTGTGGCCGAACGGGGCCTAGTGCTTGTCCCGCCCTGCCGTGATGGCGGCGTTCAGCTTCTTCGGGTCGAGCGTGGCCGGCGACGAGTCTTTCGACGTCTGAGTAGAAGCCGAACCGAGTTCGCCGCTCGACCCGTACAGTCCCGGTGCGCAGTACGTGATCTGCTTCGCGGGGTCGAAGGTCAGCACGTTCGGGCCACCGACCGCCCAGTAGAGGGAGACGCCTGCGACGGTCGAGTCGGTGAACTCGCCGTACGGGATGCAGTCGGGCACGGCGAGCAGCAACGGCGATCCGCTGACGCCGGCGATCGCGGAGACCGAGAGCGCGTCCGGGAAGCCGAGCGCGCTCGCGACGAAGGCGGTGTCGGCGAAGGGGAAAACCTCCTTGTTGACGGCCTGGGCCGTGCCGAACCGGTCGCCGCCCGCCAGCCGCAGCACGGTGGGGACGCCCAGCTTCTCGAGGTCGCGCTGGATGCCCGTCGACACCGAGTTCACACCACCGGCGATGTAGATGCGCATCGGCGCGAGCGTCGTGATGAGCTGTTTGGTCGCCGCGTCGAGCGATCCGGACCAGCCGTTCACCAGGACGAGCGGGCTGTTCTGGTATCCGGCGGCCGAGCCCGCCACGAGGGCATCCGGGAAGGCGTTGCCCGTTGCGATGAACACGCTGGTGACGCCTCCGGCAGGGAATGCGGCCGATGCGACGGCCCTGGAGGTGGCGAAGCGGTCGTCGCCGGAGACGCGGGTGACGTTCGGTGCGAGCTTCTGCAGCTGCGCGAACGCTGAGGCGCCGACGGCGGCGAGACCGCCGACGACCACGATCTTCGGCGGCGCGAGGGTCTTGATCGCGTTGACGACGCTGGCGGGGACGAAGTCCTGGCGGGTCATCAGCAGCGGGCCGCCGGAGCGGGCGGCTGCGGCGCTCGCGCCGAGCGCGTCGGGGAAGTTGACGCCGTTCGCCACGTAGACGACCTTCGCCTTGCCTGGCCCGTACGACCCGAGCGCGATCTGCACGGAGGTGTCGAACCGGTCGGCTCCCGCGATGCGCCCTCCGTACCACTGCCACGGTCCCGCGGTGCCGTCGATGCCCGTGACGTTCTGGCCGGCGGTGATCGTGATCGGCTTGGAATCCCAGAGGGAATCTGTGTGGTCGTAGTAGCTCGTGGCGAACCCGGGCTGGGTCGCGTTCGAGTCGGCGAACCGCACCACGTACTCGCCGGCGGCGAGACCCGCGAGCTTGTAGGCGCCGCTGCCGTCGATCGTCGCGGCAACCTCATTGAACTGTTCGAACAGCCCGGTGGTCGGGTTGAGGCGGTAGGCGACGAACCCGTTGGCGGTGCCGTTGGTCCCCGTGACCGTTCCGCTGATCGAGCCGGCGATCGGCTGGGTCGCGGTCAGCCCGGACACGTCGGCGTTGCCGACCGTGACGACCTGCGCCGAGTCCTCGAACACGCCGCCGACCCACGTCCCGGCGTTCTTCCCGTCCGCCGTCGCACGGAACTGCACGCGGTATCGGCCGGGCGTCACGCCCGGCACGCTCCAGGTGCCGTTGGAGGTGGTTCCGAGCAGCGACTGCCGTGGCGTGCTGCCCGTCAGCGGAAGGAGGAGCACGTACGACGACTCGCTCGTCGTCGTGCCACCGCCCGCGACGTCGTAGTTCACGGTTCCGCTGACGGTGTATGTGGAGGCGGCCGTCGCAGCGGTCGGGGCGAGGGCGAGCCCGGCGACGGTCACCGTCGCGGCTACTGCTCCGATGAGCAGGTTTCTGAGGGAGCGCGCGGGGCGCCGAGTGTGGGTCACGGGCTGAGCGTACCGGTCAGCCGGTCCACATCACTATGCCCTTATCGGGGTATATGCCTTTCCGTGTCCCAACGCGTCCGAACGCGTCACAGCGCCGCGAGCAGCGCCGTCCCGTCCGGCACGCCCAGGCCAGTGCAGGCGTCCCAGCCCGCCGTCGCCGTGAACGCTCCGTTGTCGCCGGTCGTGATGTCGCGGAAGCCCGGGGCCACCTGCCCTTTCTTCACCGAGTCGTAGAGTGCGGGCTGGGCGAGCCCGAGGGGTTTCCCCGTCGACTGCACCAGCCGGGCCACCAGCGCCGCCCAGAGCGGGGCGACCGCGCTCGTGCCACCGATCACCAGTTCTTTCCCGTCCACCAGCACCCGGTATCCGGTCTGCGGGTCGGCCACCGCAGACACGTCGGGCACGCCGCGGCCGCTCGGTCCGTTCGCGCTGCCTCCCGCATCCACGCCTCCGGCTCCGACGGGAACGCCCACGTTCTTCTGCCACGAGGGCTGGGCGAAGGCGGCGCTGACGCCCCCTCCCGTCGCACCGCCGCCCGAGCCGTTGTTCCACACCGTCTCCGACTGCACGACCCCGGTGGATGCGTCGGCGCTCAGCCGGGTGCCTCCGCAGGCGAGGGCGTGCGGCGACGACGCGGGGAAGTCGACGTGCGCTTTCCCGTCTCCGACCCTGTCGCTGCTGCCGTCGTCTCCCGCGGCCGCCGTCACGGTGACGCCGAGGGCAGCGGCGTCGACGAGCGCCTGGTCGAACGCCGTGCGCGCCTGCGCCGTCCAGGCGTCCTCGGACTGCCCCCAGCTGATGCTGATCGCCGCGGGGGTCGGGTCGGCGTGTGCCGCGGTCGTCACCGCATCCACGAATCCGGCGTCGGTGTTGGGTGCGAAGTACACGACGATGTCGGAGCCCGGGGCGAGGGCGCCGGCCACCTCGATGTCGAGCATGACCTCGCCGTCCGCACCGTTCGGGTCGGAGCCCGGCTGGTTGGAGCCGCCGTCGACGCCGACGGCGGTCACGGTCGGCCCGGTGATGCCGAGGCCGGAGAAGTAGGTGTCGAGGTCTTTCTGCTCGTATCCTCCTCCGAGCTCGATGATCGCGATGGTCTGCCCGCTGCCGTCCGTTTCGGCGGGGAAACGGTAGATCGCGCCCAGTTCGAGCGGCGTGTAGCTCGTGCTCACCGCCCGGGGGCGGGCGACCCGGAACAGGGCGCGCGCCTGCGGGCGGTCGTCGAGGCCGAGAACGGCGGTGATCACCCCGTCGAGGGCGGCCGGGATGCTCAGCCCGCCCGTCCGGCTGCGGTGGGTGAACTCGCGGTCCGCCGCATCCCGTGCCGTCGCCTGGTCGAGGTCGGTGCCGAAGACGCGGCCGAGCTGGGCGGCCGTCCCGGACACGCGCACCCGGCGTTCGGCGGCGCTCGCGTCGAGGACGGTGAGGCCGAACTGGGTCATGGTCGACGTGACGAGGTCCAGGTCGGCCGTGGATGCGCCGTACGTCTCGGCGAAGTCCGCCCTGCTGACCGGCGTGGTCAGGGCGTCATCCGGCAGGTCGGCCTGCCGCCGGAGCACGAGGGTCGCCTCGACCGTGCTGGCCGGGTCGATGGCGGCGTGGGAGGTGACGCCGGGCGTCTCCGGCCGTTCGCTGCCGGGGAGAGGGACGAGGTCGATCGGCTGGTTCGCATCCATACCCCACGGTCTACCACCCGCCACCGACGGGCGACAGGCCTGCCGGTCAGACCCAGCTGGGCAGCCACATGTGGATCTGCCAGTACCAGAACGGCACCTGCTGGGCCGTCCAGAGCGGCCAGAAGAAGATGCTCACCGCCGTCGCGACCAGCAGGAACAGCCCGACCCAGATGATCCCGCGCGTGCGACGCGGGGAGGGGTCGCCGCGTTTGCCGAGCACGATCCCGATCACCGCCGTCAGCCCGAGGATCAGGTACGGCTCGAACGCGATGGCGTAGAACTCGAAGATCGTGCGGTTGATGTAGAGCAGCCACGGCAGATAGCCGGCGGCGAGCCCGGTGAGGATCAGCCCGACCTGCCACTCCCTGTACCGGATGACGCGGTAGACCAGGTAGAACACCGCCGCGGCCGCCGCCCACCAGATGAGCGGGTTGCCGAGCGAGGTGATCGCCGACGAGCAGGCGTTGGCCGTGCATCCGTTCTCGCCGAGGTTGGAGCCGACGTAGTACATGCTGGTCGGCCGGATCATGAACAGCCAGGTCAGCGGGTTGGCCTGGTACGGGTGCGAGACGTGCAGGTTGATGCTGTAGTTGTACATCTCGGTCTGGTAGTGCCAGAGGTTCTGCAGCCAGAGCGGCACCCAGGAGAGGCCGCCGCTCCACTGCATGTGCGTCGACTCGGCCCAGTGCCGGTAGTAGCCGCCCTTCGTGAGGATCCAGCCGGTCCAGGTGGCGAGGTAGCTGACGAACGCGATCGGCACCATCAGCACGAACGTCGCAGGAGCCTGCTTCAGGATCGCCCCGCTGATGTAGAAGGGGAGCCCGACCCTGCGGCGCGCGACGATGTCGACGACCACCGTGTACACGGCGAAGAACGCCAGGAAGTAGAACCCGCTCCACTTCACGCCGGCGCAGAGCCCGCAGAGCAGGCCGGCGGCGAGCAGCCAGGGCCGCCACCACAGCACGGGACCCCAGGCCGGATCGCGGCCGGCCGCCCACGCGGCGTGCACCCGCTCGGCGAGCCGGGTGGCGTGCCATTGCCTGTCGAGCAGGATGCACCAGAAGGCCAGGAGCGCAAGGAACATCACCGAGTTGTCGAGCAGCGCCACCCTGCTCATCACGATCGCGTGACCGTCGATGGCCAGCAGGAACCCGGCGATCGTCGCCAGCAGCGTCGACGCGAACAGCTTCCGCGCGATCAGGAACACGACGAGAACGGCCAGGATGCCGACCACAGCCGTCGAGATGCGCCAGCCGAACGCGTCGCCGGCGCCGAACGCAGCAAGCCCGGCCGCGATCATCCACTTGCCGAGCGGTGGATGCGCCACGAACGACGGATCGGACGTGAAGATGTTCGTGTTGCCGCCCGCGAACTGGGCGTCCGCCTTGTCCGGCCAGCTGCCCTCGTAGCCGAGGTGCATCAGCGAGTACGCGTCCTTCACGTAGAAGGTCTCGTCGAACACCAGCGCGTGCGGGTACCCCAGGTTCCAGAGCCGCAGGATCGCGGCGAGCAGCGTGACGGCGACGGGGGCGCCCCAGTACCAGAGCTTCATCCGCAGCGGGGTGCGGAGCATCCTGGCCCACCAGTCGTCGAGCCTGCTGCCCGTCGGCTCCGCCGGAGGAGGCGCGATCGGGAGGCCGATGGCGGGTGTCGAGGTCACCAGATCATGCTAGAGGGTGCGTCTCCGGGTGACAGACTCGATGCATGATCATCCTCGCGGCCACCCCCATCGGCAATCTCAAGGACGCCTCGCTCCGGCTGATCGAGGTGCTCGGCTCCGCCACCATCGTCGCCGCGGAGGACACCAGGGTGACGCAGCGGCTGCTCGCCGGCCTGGGCATCGAGAACCGCCCGCGTCTGATCGCCCTGCACGACCACAACGAGCGGGACAAGGCGGCCGAGCTGGTCGAGCTGGCGAAGGACCAGGATGTGGTCGTTCTGTCCGACGCCGGGATGCCGACCGTGTCCGACCCTGGCTTCCACCTCGTCGAGGCCGCGGCGGCCGCCGGGGTCGGCGTCACCGCCATCCCCGGCCCGAGCGCCGTGGTGACGGCGCTCGCCGTGTCCGGCCTGCCCACCGACCGGTTCACCTTCGAGGGCTTCCTGCCGCGCAAGCAGGGCGAACGCCTGAGCACCTTCCGCGCGCTGGCCTCCGAGCCGCGCACGATGGTGTTCTTCGAGTCGCCGAACCGGCTCGCCGCATCCATCGCCGACCTGGCGACGGTGCTCGGCGACGACCGGCGCGTCGTGGTCTGCCGCGAGCTCACCAAGCTGTTCGAGGAGGTCAAGCGGGGCACCGCGGCCGAGCTCGCGGCCTGGGCGGCGGAGGGCGTGCGCGGCGAGATCGCGATCGTGGTCGCCGGGGCGGAGGCGCGCACGGTCGACCTGGAGACCGGCGTAACACAGGTGCTCGCGCTTGTCGCGGGCGGCGTGCGGCTCAAAGACGCGGCGGGCGAGGTCGCGGAGGCGACGGGCCTCGGCAAGCGCGACCTCTACCAGGCCGCACTCGACCGGAAGTGACCCCCCCGACGGTAATACGCCAGGATGCGCCCCGGCGCGCCCGTAGGATAGTCACCATGTCCGACGGCTCTTCGTTCTACATCACCACGCCGATCTTCTACGTGAATGATGTCCCGCACATCGGGCACGCATACACGGAGGTCGCCGCCGACGTTCTCGCGCGCTGGCACAGGCAGGCCGGTGACGACACCTGGCTGCTGACCGGCACGGACGAGCACGGGCAGAAGATCCTGCGCACAGCCACCGCCAACGGCACCACCCCGCAGGAGTGGGCGGACCGTCTCGTCACCAACGAGTGGCTTCCTCTGCTGAAGACCATCGACATCGCCAACGACGACTTCATCCGCACCACGGACGAGCGCCACGAGAAGAACGTGCAGAAGTTCCTGCAGAAGCTGTACGACGACGGCTTCATCTATGCGGGCGAGTACGAGGCGCTCTACTGCGTCGGCTGCGAGGAGTTCAAGCCGCAGAGCGAGATCGTGGACGGCACCGGCGAGTACGAGGGCCAGAAGGTGTGCGCCATCCACTCGAAGCCGCTGGAACTGCTGCAGGAGAAGAACTACTTCTTCCGGATGAGCCAGTTCGCCGACCAGCTCCTCGCGCTCTACGAGGAGCGCCCGGAGTTCGTGCAGCCGGAGTCCGCCCGCAACGAGGTCGTCTCGTTCGTGCGCCAGGGCCTCAGCGACCTGTCCATCTCCCGGTCGAGCTTCGACTGGGGCATCAAGGTGCCCTGGGACGAATCGCACGTCGTCTATGTGTGGTTCGACGCGCTGCTCAACTACGCCACCGCCGTCGGCTACGGCCAGGACGAGCAGAACTTCGCCAGGCGCTGGCCGGCCACCCACATCGTCGGCAAAGACATCCTGCGCTTCCACGCGGTGATCTGGCCCGCCATGCTGATGGCGGCAGGGGTGGATGTGCCGCACCAGGTCTACGGTCACGGCTGGCTCCTCGTCGGCGGCGAGAAGATGTCCAAGTCCAAGCTGACAGGCATCGCGCCCACGCAGATCACCGACACGTTCGGGTCCGACGCGTTCCGCTACTACTTCATGCGCGCCATCAGCTTCGGCCAGGACGGCTCGTTCAGCTGGGAAGACCTGTCCGCCCGCTACCAGGCGGAGCTCGCCAACGGGTTCGGCAACCTCGCATCCAGGGTCGTCGCGATGGTCACCAGATACTTCGAGGGCGTCGTGCCGCAGGCCGGGCGATACGAGGACGCGGACTTCGCCGTGCGCCAGACCGTCGCCGACGCAGCGACGGCGGCCGACGCCGCCATCGAGAAGCTGGCCATCCACGACGCCATCACCGCGATCTGGACCATCGTCGACGAGCTGAACGGCTACATCACGGCCCAGGAGCCGTGGTCGCTCGCGAAGGACGAGGCGCAGCGCGAACGTCTCGCCACCGTGCTCTACACCGCGGCGGAGGGGCTGCGCGCGCTCGCCGTGCTGCTGTCTCCCGTCATCCCGAAGGCCACCCTCAAGCTGTGGGTGGCGCTCGGAGCGGAGGACGAGCTCGGCGACCTCGACGACCAGCCGCTGCGCACCGCGGGGAAGTGGGGCCAGCTTCCCGCCGGCACCACCGTCAACGGACTCGAGGCGCTGTTCCCCCGGATCGACGCGGACGCGGTGCCCGGCGCATGACCGACCCGGCGTTCATCCGGCAGCGTCACGTCACAGACGGGCGTGACCTGGAGTACCCGCCGCTTCCGGAGGCGCTGGTCGTCCCCGTCTACGACAACCACACGCACCTGGAGATCTCCGACGGCGACGAGCCGATGGACTACCGGGAGCAGCTGGACCGCGCATCCAGTGTCGGCGTGCGCGGTGTCGTGCAGGTCGGAAACGACGTGGAGACCTCGCGCTGGTCGGCCGACATGGCCGCCATCGAGCCCAGGATGCTCGCCGCCGTCGCCCTGCACCCCAACGACGCCCCCGACTACGCGGAGCGCGGCGAACTCGACGACGCGCTCGCGGTGATCGCCGAGCTGGCCACGCGACCGCGCGTCCGTGCCATCGGCGAGACGGGGCTCGACTTCTTCCGCACCGAGGCCGGCCCGCGGCGGGAGGCGCAGTTCCGCTCGTTCGAGGCGCACATCGAGATCGCCAAGCAGAACGACCTCGCCATGCAGATCCACGACCGGGATGCGCACGCCGACGTGATCGCGACCCTCAAGCGGGTGGGCGCTCCGGAGCGCACCGTCTTCCACTGCTTCTCCGGCGACGCCGAGCTCGCGCAGATCTGCGCGGACAACGGCTGGTACATGTCGTTCGCCGGCAACGTCACGTTCAAGAACGCGGAGAACCTGCGCGAGGCGCTGCGCGCGGCCCCTCGCTCGCTGATCATGGTCGAGACGGATGCGCCGTTCCTCACGCCGACGCCGTTCCGCGGCCGGCCGAACGCGCCGTACCTCATCCCGCACACGCTGCGCGCGATGGCCGAGACCATCGGCACGGACGCCTCCACCCTGGCCGCGCAGATCTGCTCCAACACCGAGCTGGTCTACGGACGCTGGGACGCCGAGCCCGTCGCATCGCCGCCGACCACCCCGATCGGGATCATCGCGTGACCGCGCTGCGACTCCTCGGCCCCGCCGAGATCCGCGACCTGGCCGACCTGCTCGACGTCACCCCCACCAAGAAGCTCGGCCAGAACTTCGTCATCGACGGCAACACCGTGCGCAGGATCGTGCGCGTCGCCAAGGTGCAGCCGGGCGACGTGGTGGTCGAGGTCGGCCCCGGGCTCGGCTCGCTGACCCTCGGGCTGCTCGAAGCGGACGCGACCGTGGTCGCCGTCGAGATCGACGGACGGCTCGCCGAGCAGCTGCCGGTCACGGTGCGCACGATGGCGGAGGAGGCGGCGGACAGGCTCACCGTCGTGCACAAGGACGCGCTGCACGTCACCGAGCTGCCGCTCTCGCCGACGCGGCTGGTCGCCAACCTGCCGTACAACGTCTCCGTTCCGGTGCTGCTGCACTTCCTCGAGCACTTCCCGGGCATCCGGAGCGGGGTGGTGATGGTGCAGGCGGAGGTCGGTTTCCGGGTCGCCGCCGAGCCGGGCTCGAAGGTCTACGGCGCCCCGAGCGTGAAGGCGGCCTGGTACGGCAGCTGGCGCACGGCAGGCACGGTGAGCCGCCAGGTGTTCTGGCCGGTCCCGAACGTCGACTCGGTGCTCGTCGCGTTCGAACGCCACGACGACGAGCCGGGAGACGAGACGCTGCGGCTGCGCACCTTCGAACTGGTGGATGCGGCGTTCCAGCAGCGCAGGAAGATGCTGCGGCAGGCGCTCGCACCCGTCTACGGCGACGCGGCCACCGCGTCCACGGCCCTGGAGGCGGCCGGGATCGCGCCAACGCTGCGGGGCGAGCAGCTCGGCATCGCCGACTTCGTCCGGCTCGCAACGGCTCGGGTCTAGCGCCCGGCTCATCCGCCTGTAGGTTGGGACTATGACCACTCCGGCCATTGACGCAGTTCACGTGCGAGCCCCCGGCAAGATCAACGTGTTCATGCGCGTCGGGGCGGTGATGGACGACGGATACCACGACGTCGCGACGGCCTACCAGGCGGTCTCCCTCTACGAGGATGTGCGCGCGTATCCGGCGGACGACTTCTCGGTGACGTTCGGCGGCTCGATCGACACCAGCGACCTGCCGACAGACGGCACCAACCTCGCCGTCAAGGCGGCCAGGATGCTCGCCAGGAAGACCGGATACACCGGCGGCGTCCGCCTCGAGATCGACAAGCACGTTCCGATCGCGGGCGGGATGGGCGGAGGCTCCGCGGACGCGGCGGCCACCCTCGTCGCCTGCGACGCGCTCTGGGGCACGGAGGCAAGCAAGGAGGATCTGCACGCCATCGCCGCCCGGCTCGGCGCCGACGTGCCGTTCGCCCTGGTCGGCGGAACGGCCATCGGAACCGGCCGAGGGGACAGGCTGAGCCCCGCGCTCGCCACCGGCCAGTTCCACTGGGTGCTCGCGCTGCCGGACAGCCAGCTGAGCACGCCGGCGGTCTACAGCGAGCTCGACCGGCACCGCGAACGTCACTCCCGCGACATCGCGCCGGCGCAGTTCACCCCGACGGTCGACACGGCCGTGCTGCAGGCGCTGCGGGCGGGAGACCCGGCCATGCTCGCCGAGTCGCTGACGAACGACCTGCAGGCCCCGGCCATCCACCTGGCGCCGGAGATCGGCGCCGTCATCGAGCTGGGGGAGATGAACGGCGCGCTCGCCGGCATCGTCTCCGGCTCCGGCCCGACGGTCGCCTTCCTGACGGCCGACCTCGACAGCGCGCTCGACCTGCAGATCGCGCTGAGCGCCGCCCGGCTGACGGCGGTGCGGGCGACCGGCCCGGTGCACGGGGCGCGCATCCTCAACGACTAGGCCGCCGCGAGATGCCAGTAACTGTCGCGAAACGCCCGGGATGCGCCACAGGTACTGGCATCTCGTCGTTCGGCGGGGTCAGGTGGCGGTGATGACTCCGGTGAGGAGGAGGATCGCGACGACCACCGCGAGGCCGATGCGGTACCAGATGAAGACCGTGATCGGGTGCTTGGTGACCAGCCGGAGCAGCCAGGCGATGCTCACGTAGGCCACCACGAGGCTCACGATCGTGGCCACGATGGTGGGCAGCCAGCCGACGCTGGAGCTGATCGCGCTCGCCTGCGTGATGCCCTCGTATCCACCCGCCGCGACGAGCGCCGGGATGGCGAGGAAGAACGACAGCCGCGTCGCCGCCACGCGGTCGAGGCCGCGGAAGAGACCGGCGCTGATCGTCGCGCCGGAGCGGGAGACGCCGGGGATGAGGGCGATCACCTGGAAGACGCCGATGGCGACCGCGTCGAGCACGGTGGTCGACTCCTCGTGCCGGTCCTGTTTCCCGACGCGCTCCGCCGCCCACATGACGATGCTCCACAGGATGAGGGCGGCGACCACCACCCACAGGTTGCGCAGGCCGCCCGAGATGAGGTCTTTGGCCACCAGGCCGACGATCGCGATCGGGATGGAGCCGATGATCACGTACCAGCCCATCCGGTAGTCGTGGCCGCGCGCATCCCGGTTGAACAGGCCGCGCGCCCAGGCGACGACGATGCGGACGATGTCTTTCCAGAAGTAGATGATCGCCGCGAGGATGGCGCCGACCTGGATGATCGCGGTGAACGCTGTCACACCCTGGTCGTCGATCTGCAGTCCGAGGAGTTTCTCGACGATGGTCAGGTGGCCGGTGCTCGACACGGGAAGGAATTCCGTGATGCCTTCGACGATGCCGAGGATCAGGGCTTGCAGCAGGTTCATCCGACCGCCTCTCGATTCAGTGTGCGCTCCCCAGCATGTCGGGACGGCGGCAAGAAGTCTCTGAGAATCGCGAAGGGAGAGGTTTTTCTACCCTGGTTTTCTACCCAGGGATGCCCAGCGCGCAGACGCAAGTCGGGTGTTGAGACGATTCGTTGAGCATCGTATCCAAGCGTCCCAGCGGGCGGGCATCCCGGGGTGTGATCCCAAAATACCGAGGCCGTCAGGTGGGCTCATAACCGTGGGAGGAAAACCGTCAAGTATTGACGGGGCGGTGCCTGGCACGGGTCGCGCGCACGCTGCGGGAGGCGATGCTGAGCTTCCGCAGATCACGCCGCGACGACAGTTCCAGCTTCGCCAGGATGTTCCGCACGTGGAAGTTGACGGTGGTCACCGACACGTACAGCCGCTCCGCGATCTCCTTGTTGGTCATGCCGGCCGCGAGCGCGTACGCGACCTGCCGCTCCCTCGTGGTGAGCGGCGCGAACGGGTCCGTCTGCGCGTCGTCCGCCCCTCGGCCGCTCGCGCTCAGTTCTTCCAGCAGCCGGGCGCAGCGGGACAGATACCCGGATGCGCCGACCCGGCGGAACGTGTCGGCCGCCTGTTCGAGCAGCGCCGTCGCGCGCGGCCGGTCCGTCCCGAGTTCGGCCAGCAGCCGCCCGGCGTCGGCCGCCGCCACAGCCTGCGGGAACGGGAACCGGGCAGCAGACGGGTCGTCGAGCGACGCGAGGTACGCGTCCAGCGCTTCCTGCCGCGCCCCCTCGGCTTCGAGCACGCGGCCTTCCAGCCAGCCCAGCGAGCCGTAGTACGGTCGCCACATCCCTGGCGCCTGACAGAGGACGAACGCCGCGCGTGCGTCCGCCGCCCGGCCGAGTGCCGCCGAGGCATCCACTCGGTAGGTCAACCAGCCGAGAGTGGATGCGCGGGTCGCCGCCTCCTCCGCCTCCTCCGTCACGGCGAGCTGGGTCGCGCGGTCGCCGAGGGCGCGGGCGAGTTCGGCGCGCGCGATGAACGGGAGGTCGCTGTCGTACGACCCGGCGATGCTGAGCTTCGCCTGCGCGGCGGAGCGGAGGCGCTCCTCCACGGCCGCCGCCTCTCCGCGCCCCGCGCGGACCAGCGTCGACGCCCAGAGGGCGATCGGCCAGCCGGACAGGTCCGTCTCGTCGAGGGCGAGCGCGACGGAGGCGTCCGCGAGGGTGACGGACTCGTCCCACTCGCCGAGGAGGAACAGGACGTGGGCGTAGATCGTGCGTCCGAACCCCGCCGTCCAGCTCGACGGGAACCGGCGCAGCAGCTCGTTGGCCTGCGCCAGGTCGTCGCGGGCACGGTCGATGTCGCCGCTGAGGACGAACACGCGGGCGCGGGAGATGAACGCGTCGACGACGGACGGGGAGACGGTGGACGGTGTCGACGCGGCGGCGAGAAGATCGTCGAGTTCCGCGACGAGCTCACCGACCACGGCGGGCCGCACGTGTCCGGCGGCGGTGAGCGCCCAGCCGAGCAGCCGCAGCAGATAGTCGCGGGGCTGGGCGAGCCAGCGGAGGGCGGGGTCGGCGATCTCGTCCGGGTCGGAGGGGGCTTCGGCGATCAGGCGACGGCCGGTGTCGAGGTGGTCGAAGACGCCGGGGAAGTCGCGCGTCGCCATCAGGACCTTGGGAAGCGCCTCTGCGACGTGCGCGCGGATCGCCCGCTCGTCCGCCGTGGTCGCCTGGCTCGCTTCGAGTGTGAGCGCGATGCCGAGCGCACCCGGGATGTCGCCGGTGAGGGTGCGCAGTTCGAGCACGACGAGATCGCGCGCCTGGGAAGCGGGCAGCGCCTCGATGGCGGGCGCCAGGTCGAAGATGCGCTCGTGCATCCTGGTTCGCAGCGCGAGCAGCCCGATCTCCAGCAGGGCGCGGTCGTGCTCCGCCCCCGGAGCCGCGAGGTGCACGGCCGAGCGGGCGTAGCTCATCGCCTGGTCCGCCTGGTTGCGGTCGGCCGCCACCCTGCTCGCTTCGAGCAGTTCGGCCACGAGGGTCGGGTCTGCGACGTCGGCCGCCTCCACGCGGTGGCGGAGGGCGCGGTGTCCGGTCAGCACCTCGGCAGCGATCCGGTGGATGGCCACCCTGCGCTCCAGGGTCAGGTCGCCACTGAGGGCGTCGGCGAGGATGGCGTGCGCCGGCTCCACCCAGACGACGCCGTCGCGCTCGGACGAGAGCACGAGGCCGCGGGAGACGGCGCCCGCCGCATCCACCCGGCTGCCGAGCCGGGCGGCGATGGTGCCGAAGACGGGCAGCGGAAGCGGGTCGCGGAGCACGGCGATGATCTCGGCCGCCTCGCGCACCGACGGGTCCGCGCCTTCGAGCGCGGAGCCGACCGCCGTGGAGAGCGGGGTGATCGCGGCGGCGGGAAGGTCCCAGCCGGCCGGGTGCAGGGCCGCGGCGAAGGTGTCCCGGAGCTGCCCGAGCAGCACGCTGAGCAGCAGAGGGGACCCCTGCGTCGCCTCGGTGAGTCTGGTTGCCGTGCGCCGGGAGACCGCGTGACCCAGGATGTGCTGGGCCAGGTCCTGGGTGTCGGCGACGGAGAACGGGGTGAGCTCCACCCTGGCGTGGTTGACCGTCGACGCGGCGACGTCCTCGAACAGCGAGACCACGCTGCCGGGGAGAGGCCTGGTCGCCGCGGTGAACAGGAAGCCCTGATCGGACAGCCGCCGCACCACGAACCGCAGAGCCCTGGCCGACGCCTCGTCGACCCACTGCGCGTCGTCGACGATCAGGCAGACCGGCTTGCCCACCCCGTCGACGGCGTCGAGCAGCAGGCGCCCGACCGTCAGAGGGTCGTCCGACGGCTCCGGCGGCCGGATGCGCGTTCCGCTGACCGCGTTGAGCCCGCGCACCAGGGTCTCCACCGTCGCGTAGCTGAGGTCGGATTCGAACGAGTCGGCGTGCACCCGCAGCACCGTCCAGCCGTCGAGGCGTTCCGCCACGTCGGCGAGCAGCGCGGTCTTGCCGAGCCCCGCCTCTCCGGTGACCAGCAGGGCGCCGCCCTTGCCGAGTGCACGATGGGCGACGAGCAGCATCGTCTCGCGTTCCCTGTCGCGGCCGAACAGCGGCTTCGCATCCGGGTTCGAGGCCTCGTCGGTCACGTTGGTTCCCCATCCCGACCGGCCGTACGCCGTGCGGGTATTCGGGAGACGGACCGGTCTCAGCGATCTTCGCACACCATCCGGCGGCCCGGATTCCCCCGTCCTGGGGGCGAACGACCGGCCGGTAGGCTGGAAACCCTCATGGCACACCTCCTCGGCGCTGAGTCGCTGCACCTCGAATACCCGACGCGCGTGATCTTCGACAGCGTCACGATCGGCATCAACGAGGGCGACCGCATCGGCATCGTCGGCCGCAACGGCGACGGCAAGTCCACCCTGCTCTCCCTGCTCGCCGGGCGCATCGAACCGGATTCCGGACGCGTCACCCGCCGCCGCGATGTCAGCGTCGGGATGCTCGACCAGGGCGACGAGCTCGACCCGGCCCTCACGGTCGGTCAGGCCATCGTCGGCGACCAGGAGGAACACGTCTGGGCCGGGGATGCGCGCGTCAGGGACGTGCTGACCGGGCTTGTGTCCGACATCCGCTGGGAGGCGACGGTCGGCGAGCTCTCCGGCGGCCAGCGCCGCCGCGTCGCGCTCGCCGCGCTGCTGGTGCACGACCACGACATCCTGTTCCTGGACGAGCCGACCAACCACTTGGACATCGAGGGCGTCGCCTGGCTGGCGGCGCACCTGAAGACCCGCTGGCCCGCCACAGCGGGCGGGCTCGTGGTGGTGACCCACGACCGGTGGTTCCTCGATGAGGTCTCCACGGCCACGTGGGAGGTGCACGACCGCCTGATCGAGCCGTTCGAGGGCGGATACGCCGCGTACATCCTGCAGCGCGTCGAGCGCGACAGGATGGCGGCGGTGGTCGAGGGCAAGCGCCAGAACCTGATGCGCAAAGAACTCGCCTGGCTGCGCCGCGGAGCCCCGGCCCGCACCTCCAAGCCCAAGTTCCGGATGGATGCTGCCGCCGAGCTGATCGCGGACGAGCCGCCCGTGCGCAACCCGGTCGAGCTCAGCCAGATGGCCACGGCCCGGCTCGGCAAAGACGTGGTCGACCTGCTCGACACCACCGTGATCTACCCGCCGAAGACCGTGCTGCGCGACATCGAGTGGCGCATCGCACCGGGGGAGCGCACCGGCATCCTCGGCGTGAACGGCGCGGGCAAGTCCACGCTGCTCGGCCTCATCGCGGGCACCGTCGAGCCGACCTCCGGCCGGGTCAAGCGCGGCAAGACCGTGCAGATCGCCACCCTCACCCAGCAGCTGTCCGAGCTGGACGACGTGATGGACGAGCGGGTCAGCGCCGTCATCGCCGGCAAGCGCACCACCTACCTCGCGGGCGGCAAGGAGATGACGCCCGGCCAGCTCCTCGAACGCCTCGGCTTCACCAACGCCCAGCTGTCCACGCCGGTCAAGGACCTCTCCGGCGGCCAGAAGCGGCGCCTGCAGCTGCTGCTCATCCTGCTCGACGAGCCGAACGTGCTCATCCTCGACGAGCCGACCAACGACCTCGACACCGACATGCTCGCCGCGATGGAGGATCTGCTCGACTCCTGGCCGGGCACCCTCATCGTCGTCTCGCACGACCGCTACCTCATCGAGCGCGTCACCGACCAGCAGTACGCGGTGATGGATGCGTCCCTCCGGCACCTGCCGGGAGGAGTGGACGAGTACCTGCGGCTGCGGAAGGGCCAGCTGGCGAGCGGCGGACCGGCGGCGACCGCTGCGGCCGTGCCCGCATCCGGAGCGGCGGCATCCCGCGCATCCGGGGCATCCGGGGCCGCCCCCGCGCTCACCGGCGCCGCCCTGCGCGCGGCCGAGAAGGAGGTCACCTCCATCGACCGCCGCCTCGGCAAGCTGGCCGACCAGGTGGCGGCGACGCACGAACGCCTCGCCCAGCACGACCAGAGCGACTACGAGGGCATCGGCGTCATCTCCGCCGAGCTTCGCGCCCTGGAAGACGAGATCGCCACCCTGGAGACCCGCTGGCTGGAACTCTCCGAGCAGCTCGAAGGCTGACGCATCCTGCGCGGCTAGGCTCGCCGCATGGCAACGCACGCCGTCACCAACCAGCCGCCGCCTCGCGTCGACCTGGACGAGTTCGCCGCGAACGTCCCCCTCGCCGAGGTGGTCGAACGCCACGACGCCGGATGGGCTACCTCCGACCTGGCCGCCGTCGGCCGGCTGGTCGGCAGCGCACGGTTCCAGCACGACGCCGAACGCGCGAACGTGCACGAACCGGAGCTGCGCGCCTTCGATCGCTGGGGCACCAGGATCGACGAGGTGGAGTACGACCCGTCGTACCACCGCATCCTCGGCGAGGCCGTCGCCGCCGGCGCCCACACCTCGGCCTGGGCGGAGCCACGGCCGGGCGCGAACGTCGCCCGTGCCGCCACGTTCATGCTGTTCGCGCAGATCGAGCCAGGACACGCCTGCCCGGTGTCGATGACCCACGCGGCCGTCCCTGCGCTCGCGTCCTCCGACACGCTGAGCGCGGCCTGGCTGCCTCGCCTGCTCAGCCGGGAGTACGACCCCGGCCTCTCGGCGGGCAAACGCTCGGCGCTGTTCGGGATGGCCATGACCGAGAAGCAGGGCGGCTCGGATGTGCGGGCGAACACCACCACGGCCGTCCCGGACGGCGACGGCCGCCACGTGCTCACCGGGCACAAGTGG
This sequence comes from Leifsonia araucanica, assembly GCF_051161895.1. Lineage (NCBI taxonomy): Bacteria > Bacillati > Actinomycetota > Actinomycetes > Micrococcales > Microbacteriaceae > Leifsonia > Leifsonia araucanica. Next base: position 1,489,162 of record NZ_JBMBTW010000002.1, on the reverse strand, counting down.
TTCTGCTCGGCCCCGATGTCCGACGCGTTCCTGGTGCTCGCGCAGACGCCGTCCGGCCACGGCGAGTCGAGTCTGAGCTGCTTTCTCGTGCCCAGGATGCTCGACGACGGTACCCGCAACGTCTTCGCCATCCAGCGGCTCAAGGACAAGCTCGGCAACCGCTCCAACGCCTCCAGCGAGGTCGAGTTCGACGGCACGGTCGGGCATCTGCTCGGCGAGGAGGGCCGGGGAGTGCGCACCATCCTGGAGATGGTGAACCGCACGAGGCTGGACTGCATCCTGGGCAGCGCGGCCGGGATGCGGCAGGCGGTCGCCGAAGCCGCCTGGCACGCCAGGCACCGGTCGGCGTTCGGCGCGCACCTCATCGACCAGCCGGCGATGACCGCCGTGATCGCGGACCTCGCTCTCGAGTCGGAGGCGGCGACGGCGGTCGCCCTGCGGCTGGCGCGCGCGCACGACGCGGACGCGTCGGACGCCGACCGCGCCTTCCGTCGCCTCGCGACCGCCGTGACCAAGTACTGGGTCTGCAAGCGCGGGCCCGGGCATGCGTACGAGGCACTGGAGTGTCTCGGCGGCAACGGGTACACCGAGGCGTTCCCGCTCGCGCGCCGCTACCGTGAGCAGCCGGTGATGGCGATCTGGGAGGGCTCTGGCAACGTGATCGCCCTGGATGTGCTGCGCGCACTGCAGCGCGAGCCGGACTCCCTCGACGCGTTCGACGCCGAGCTCGCCGCGGCGCGTGGCGTGCATCCCGGGTTCGACGCCCACCACGATGCGGTGCGCGCGACCGTCGCCGGCCTCGCGGGCACCGACCCTCGGGATGCGCAGGCCGCCGTCCGGCCGCTCGTCGCGTCCCTGGCGCTGGCCCTGCAGGCGTCGCTGCTGCTGCGTCACGCGCCGGACGGGATCGGCGCCGCCTTCGTCGACGCGCGCCTCGGCGACGGCCGCGGAGCGCTCTACGGCGAACTGCCGTCAGCGGCCCGGTCGGCCATCCCCGCGCTCATCGCGCGCGCCTGACCGGACCGGAAACGGGGACCCCCGCCGCTACTCCGCCCCGATGGCCGCGTAGAACTGCCCTACGGCCTTGCGGTTGTACGCCACGTAGTCGAACGTGCTCGCGGGCACCTCTCCGGCGAGGAACGCGGTCAGTCCCTGGGCGACACCGGCGTCCGACTGCGGCACGACGAGCCCGCTGCCGGCCGGCAGCGCGTTCTTGGCCGAGGCGAACTCGACGGTGACGATCGGCAGCCCGAGCACCAGCGCCTCGAGGATCACCATCGGCTGGCCCTCGTAGTCGCTCGACAGCACGAAGCAGTCCGCCGCCGCCATGATCGCGTGCGGATTGCGCTGCATCCCGGTCAGGAACACCGAGTCGGTGAGCCCGAGGCTCTCGATGAGCGCGGTGAGGTCGTCGAACAACGGTCCGGCGCCGACGATGACGAGCCGGGTGGCCGGATGCGCGGCGTGCACCTCCGCGAACGCCCTGATCAGCCGCGCCTGGTTCTTCTCCGGGGACAGCCTGCCGACGTTGACGAAGGTGGTCACCTCATCGTCGTGCGCGAGCAGTGCGTTCGCCCAGGCCGGGTTCGTGCCGGTCTCCTCGTCGAAGGTGAGCTCGTGCAGGTCGGCCTGCGCGTTCTCCAGGATGTGCTCGGCGTCGACCGTGTTCAGCGCGTACGTGAACTTCTCCGGCCGCGCGTACTCCGCCAGGCCGTCCCTGTTGATGTCCGACAGCGTCGGAGACACCGACACGAGGTGGTCGTACTGCTCGTAGAGGGTGAACAGCTGCGTGAGACTGTGCAGCATCTTCTTCTCGCCGCCGACCTCGCGGTGCGCATCCGACGCCAGGTCGTTGTGCAGCCAGATCGAGCGCTCCGCCTCGGGGGAGTGCAGCAGCAGGGTCGCCCAGAACGGCCCGTAGCCGGAGAAGTCGACGACGTAGTCGAAGCGGCTCTCGCCGAAGCACCGCGACCACTCGTCATTCCACAGCCGGTTCTGCGACGGGATGTTCGCGTGCTCGGCGATGCGGCCGCGGCGGAAGTCGAGGTGGCGGGCGAGGTGGCGCAGCTTGGCGCCGTTCATGCCGCCGACCCGCGGGAACTGCCGCACGGCGGGGTGGATCTGCTTCTGCTTGCCGATGGTGGCCTTCGACCTGCTCTGCGCGAAGAACGCCGACACGTCGTAGCGGTCGTGGTCGAGGTTGTTGAGCAGGTTGAGGGCCGACGTGGTGATGCCGTTCGGCCGCATCCCGCCCAGGTAGAGGAGGAGCTTGACGCGTCCGTCGTCGGCGAGGTCGGTGCGCAGCCGGTAGCCGTCGCGTACGCCGCGGAAGACGATGTCGACGACGCGCTTCGACGCGGCGCCATCCTCGTACGGGACGAACCTGCGCTGCGCGGCGAGGTAGCGCTCGCGCCACTCCTCCGGCACCGCATCCCCGTTCTCGGCGATGGCGGCGAGGTCGTCGCCGATCTCGCGTGCGGACATGCGCGCGGGGCCCGGCCACTCGTCCGGCTCGAAGTAGAGGCCGCGGGTGCCCGCGTAGTCCGCGATGTCCGGCGTGAAGAACAGGATGGGCCTGCCGGTCTGCAGGAAGTCGAAGTAGATGCTCGAATAGTCGGTGATGAGCGCGTCGGTCGCGCCGAGCACGGCGTTCGTCGGCAGTTCGTTCGGCACGAGCATCCGCTCCAATTCCGGCCGGTGCCTGGCGAGCTTGTGCACGCTCTGGTGCGTCTTCAGCAGCACCACGTACCTGCTGGTGTCGATGCGTTCCTCGATCGCGGCGACGTGCGCGAGGATCTCGTCGATGTCGTCGGTGGGCCGGCCGAACGACGCACCCTTCCAGGTGGGCGCGTACAGCACGATCTTCCTGTCGCCGAGCGGGATACCCGCCTCGGTGAGCTGACGGCGCACGGACGCGCGGCCCGCGTCGTCGAGGAACTGCCTGTCGATGCGCGGGTAGCCCTCCTCGACCAGCGTGCCGCGGTAGATCCCGGTCAGCTTGTATCCGGTCTCGTACATCTGCTCGGCCATGAAGGGGTTGGCGGCCAGCAGATAATCGGCCTGCACGAAGTTGCGCACGATGTTCGCCGTGCCGAGCGCACCGTCTTCGATGTCGTAGCCCATGCGCTTGAGCGGCGTGCCGTGCCAGGTGTTGAGGTAGACCTGCCCGTCGCGCTTGCCGAAGTCGGGAGGGAACGTCGCGTTGTTGACCAGGTATTGGCTGGTGGCGAGGGCGCGGTAGTACGCGGCGGAGCCGTACTTGACGAAGCTGACCCGCGGGTTCCCGGCGAACTCCTCGACGGCTGCACGGTACTGGGTGAGGTCGGAGAGCGCCCAGACGTGGGTGAGATGGGCGAGGTCGGGGGCGGCCAGGAGCTCGCGGAAGATGGCCTCGGGGTTGTCGAGCATCCCGTTGCCGGAGAAGGACTCGTAGAACACCGAGCCGATCACGAGCGGCTGCCGACGCCAGTGCGCGTGGATCTCGAAACGGGCGGCGCGCTTGACCCGGGAGGGCAGGCGTTTCAGGCGGGAGAGTCTCATCGCCCCCGATTTTATGAGAGGGGCATAACAGTCTCCTGAGAGCGGCCGATGCGTCCGCTCTGGATATCAGGATTCTTCGTCGAAGCCGAGGGAGAGTTTGCGCAGCAGCGAGGCGAGCCGTTCCTGCTCGGTGGGGGAGAGGCCGACCAGGATGTCCGACTCGGCGTCTACGAGGCGGGTGATCGCCGCATCCACTCTGGTGAGGCCCTGCGCCGTCATCTGCACCAGGATGCCGCGGCCGTCGTTGGGATCGGTGCGCCGCTCGACGAGCTCGCGGGAGACGAGCCTGTCGATGCGGTTCGTCATGGTGCCGCTCGACACGAGCGTCTGCTGCAGCAGCGCCTTCGGGCTCAGCTGGTACGGCGCGCCGGCGCGGCGGAGCGCCGCGAGCACGTCGAACTCCCACGACTCCAGGTCGGAGCGGTCGAACGCGGTGCGGCGGGCCCTGTCCAGGTGGCGGGACAGCCGGGCGACGCGGGAGAGCACCTGCAGCGGCGAGAAGTCCAGGTCCGGGCGTTCGCGCAGCCAGGAGTCCACGATGCGGTCGACTTCGTCGCGTGCGTCAGGCGTCCGTGGGTCAGGCATCTCCCCATGCTATTTCGTCGGGCGGTCGCTCGATGGTCTGGCAAACTGTGTTGTGCGCACAGCGCGGTCCGCCTTGGTGTAATGGCAGCACGACAGCCTTTGGAGCTGTTAGGTCTAGGTTCGAATCCTGGAGGCGGAGCGGAACCGATCGTCCGATCCCCTGGAGTGATATGACCGACCAGAATCTTGCCATCGTCGTGCTCGCGGCAGGACAGGGGACGCGGATGAAGTCCGCCACCCCCAAGCTCCTGCATCCACTGGCCGGCCTGCCGATCATCGGGCACGTCCTCGCCACGGCGAAGCAGCTCGACGCCGCGCACGTCGTCTCCGTCGTGCGGCACGAGCGCGACCGTCTCGTCGAGGTCATCTCCGTCGACCTGCCGGAGAGTGTGATCGTCGACCAGGACGACGTGCCGGGCACCGGCCGCGCCGTCGAGCTGGCCGTCGAGGCCCTCCCCGCCGACTTCTCGGGCGACGTGCTCGTGGTCAACGGGGACGTCCCCCTGCTCGACGCCGGCACGCTGCGCGAGCTGATCGAGAAGCACCGGGCAGGAGGAGCGGCGGCGACCATCCTGTCGTCGTTCCCCGCGGACGCCACCGGATACGGCCGCATCGTGCGCACCGAGAGCGGCCACCTCGACCGCATCGTCGAGCACAAGGACGCGACCGAGGCCGAGCGCGAGATCGGCGAGATCAACGCGGGCATCTACCTGTTCGGTCTTTCTCAGCTGCGCGACCAGCTCGCTGCGCTGACCACGGACAACGCGCAGGGCGAGAAGTACCTCACCGACGTCATCGGGCTGCTGCGGAACGCGGGCTTCGACGTGGATGCGCTCCCCGTCTCCGAGTCGTGGCTGGTCGAGGGCATCAACGACCGCGCCCAGCTCAGCGAGGCCGCAGCCAAGCTGAACGCCCTGATCGTGCGCACCTGGCAGCTGGCCGGGGTCACCATCCAGGACCCCGCGACCACCTGGATCGACGTGAAGACCAGGCTCGCCCCCGACGTCACCATCCTGCCGGGAACCCAGCTGCGCGGCGCGACCGTGGTGGAGACCGGCGCCGTCGTCGGCCCGGACACCACGCTGCTCGACTGCGAGGTCGGCGAGAACGCGACGGTGAAGCGCACGGACGGCACGCTCGCCGTGATCGGCGCGGGCGCGACGGTCGGCCCGTTCGCCTACCTGCGCCCGGGCACCATCCTCGGCGCGGACGGCAAGATCGGCACCTTCGTCGAGACCAAGAACGCCGTCATCGGCGCTGGCACCAAGCTCGCCCACTTCAACTACGTGGGGGATGCGACGGTCGGCGAGAAGTCGAACCTGGGCGCCGGCGTCATCACCGCCAACTACGACGGGGTCAACAAGCACCGCACCGAGATCGGCTCGCACGTTCGTGCCAGCACGAACACGGTGTTCGTCGCGCCCGTTAGGATGGGTGACGGAGCGTACACGGGAGCGGGAACCATCGTCCGCAAGGACGTACCTGCTGGAGCGCTCGCCCTCACGGTGGCTCCGCAACGCAACATCGAAGGTTGGGTCGCGCAGAAGCGGCCGGGCACCGACGCCGCCACAGCTGCGGAAGAGAGCGGAGAGTAAGTGTCAGGGATCACCACCACCGGCCAGAAGCGACTAGTTCTGATTTCTGGGCGGGCGCATCCCCAGCTTGCAGAAGAGATCGCAGAGTGCCTGGGCAGCGACCTCGTCCCCACCGACGCACGCACCTTCGCCAACGGCGAGATCTACGCGCGCTTCGATGAGAGCGTGCGCGGCTCGGACGCGTTCGTCATCCAGTCGCACACCTCGCCGATCAACGAGTGGCTCATGGAGCAGCTGATCATGGTGGATGCGCTCAAGCGGGCCTCCGCGAAGCGCATCACCGTCGTCGCCCCGTTCTACCCGTACGCCCGCCAGGACAAGAAGGGCCGCGGCCGCGAGCCGATCTCCGCCCGCCTCGTCGCCGACCTGTTCAAGGCCGCGGGAGCCGACCGCATCATGTCGGTCGACCTGCACGCCGCGCAGATCCAGGGCTTCTTCGACGGCCCCGTCGACCACCTCTTCGCCATGCCCGTGCTGCTCGAGCACATGAAGCGCGAGCTCGACCCCGCGGTCACCACGGTGGTCTCCCCGGACATGGGCCGCGTGCGCGTCGCCGACATCTGGAGCGACAAGCTCGGCGTGCCGCTCGCGATCATCCACAAGCGCCGCGACCCGCTGGTGCCCAATCAGGTCTCCGTGCACGAGATCGTCGGTGCTGTCGAGGGCCGCGTCTGCCTGCTGGTGGACGACCTGATCGACACCGGCCGCACCATCGTCAAGGCCGCGGAGGCGCTCAAGGCGAGCGGCGCGATCGGCGTCGTCGTCGCCGCCACCCACGCCGTGTTCAGCGACCCGGCCGTCGAGCTGCTGCAGAGCGACGCGATCGACTCGGTCGTCGTCACGGACACGCTCCCGCTCCCCGAGCACAAGCGCTGGGACAAGCTCACCATCCTGCCCATCGCCCCTCTCCTGGCGAACGCGATCCAGCAGGTCTTCACCGACGGCTCCGTCACCTCGATGTTCGACGGGGCGGCCTAGCCAACAGTTCTCCGCCCCCTGCGAGTGTTTCCTAGGGAAGCGCGTGCGGGGTCGACGGGATCAGCCCGAGGGGAGCCACGAACGTGGCATCCCCCTCGGTGTTGAGCGCGTAGCACTGCCAGCCAGGGCCGGCAGGCGCGAACAGTTCGAAGCGCGCGGACGAGCTCCGCGCATCCGGCTCGTAGCGGCCGACGTACACGGCACAGGTCTGCGTGGCGGTCTCGGTCGCGATGCTGATGGTGACGAGCACGCCCGGCAGCACCAGAGCCACGAGCCCGACGACCACCACGATGCGCGTGGCGATCATCGCACGGCGACCGCGCAGCGGCCGCTCGTCCTCCGGCTCGTAGCCCACCAGCTCGGGATGCTCGTCAAACGTCACCCTCCGAGTCTCAGCCGAACGCGGGCGAACCGCAACCCGCGTCCGGCCTCGATCACTCGCCGGTGACCCGGGAGGGGTCAGTGGCTGGAGCCCTCTGTCTCGATCTCGGTGCGGTCGCCGGACCAGAGGGTGTGGAAAGTTCCCTCGCGGTCGACGCGCTTGTAGGTGTGGGCGCCGAAGAAGTCGCGCTGGCCCTGGACCAGGGCGGCGGGCAGGCGCTTCACCGCGAGCGAGTCGTAGTACGAGAGCGCTGCGCCGAAGCCGGGGATCGGCACTCCGGAGAGGGCTGCAGTGGCGACGACGCGGCGCCAGGCCGCCTCGCCCTCGGCGACGGCGTCGGCGAAGTACGGGGCCTCGAGCAGCGTGGCGATGTCCGGGTTCTCGTCGTACGCGTCGGCGATGCGGTTGAGGAACTGGGCGCGGATGATGCAGCCGCCGCGCCAGATCTTGGCGATCTTGTCCTTGTTGATGTTCCAGCCGTACTTCTCGGCGCCGGCGATGATCGCGTCGAAGCCCTGCGCGTATGCGACGACCTTGGAGGCGTAGAGCGCCTTCGAGACGTCGTCCGCGAACGACGCGTCCACCGTCTGCACCTCGGGGCGCGAGGTCACGACGGACTGCACGGCGGCGCGCTGGGCCGGCTTGGACGACACGGCGCGGGCGAACACGGCCTCGGCGATGCCGCCGACCGGGACGCCGAGGTCCAGGGCGTTCTGCACGGTCCAGACGCCGGTGCCCTTCGACCCGGCCTGGTCGAGGACGATGTCGACGAACGGCTTGCCGGTCTCCGCATCCACCTGGCGGAGCACCTCGGCGGTGATCTCGATCAGGTAGGACTCGAGGTAGCCCTTGTTCCACTCGGTGAACACGTCGGCGATCGCGGCCGGCTCCAGGCCGCCGACGGTGCGCAGCAGGTCGTACGCCTCGGCGATGAGCTGCATGTCGGCGTACTCGATGCCGTTGTGGATCATCTTCACGAAGTGGCCTGCTCCGTCGGTGCCGACGTGCGTGACGCAGGGCTCGCCCTCGGCGACCGCGGCGATCGAGGCGAGGATCGGCCCGAGCGTCTTGTACGACTCCTCCGAACCGCCCGGCATGATCGACGGGCCCTTCAGCGCGCCCTCCTCGCCGCCGGAGATGCCGGTGCCGACGAAGTGGATGCCCGTGGGGGAGATGCGCTTCTCCCGCTCGATGGTGTCCTGGAAGTTCGCGTTGCCGCCGTCGACGATGATGTCGCCCGGCTCGAACCGCTCCACCAGCTGGTCGATCACGGCGTCCGTGCCCTTACCGGCCTGCACCATGATGATCGCGGTGCGCGGCTTCGCCAGCGACGCCACGAAGTCGTCGATGCTCTCCGACGCGACGAACCCGGCTTCGGGATGCTCGGTGATGAGCTCGTCGGTGCGCGCGTACGTGCGGTTGAACACGGCGACCGTGTTGCCTTCACGGGAGGCGAGGTTGCGGGCCAGGTTCGAGCCCATCACCGCCAGACCCACGACACCGATGTTGGCTGATGCTTCGTTGGACACAGAACGCTCCTTCGGATGCGGCGGACGGCCGCCTTGAGTGTGAGAGGGGGGACGCGAGATCGCGTGCGGCCGAAACGTCCAGATCCGGACCGGAGACCATCGTTCGCGCTCCGACTGGCGCTGGTGGCGTGCGTCGAGCAGACTCGACCAGCCTACCAAGCTCCGCGCTGCGGAGGTCAGCGGGAGTGCTCAGTCGCAGAGGTCGGACGAGACGCTGTCGTCCCCGCCCACCACGATGGCCGTGACGACATCGTCGCCGTTGACCACGAAGTCGACGTACCGGCCGTTTCCGTCGCCGAGCGCGTACGCCCGCTGCCCTCCGGAGACGCTGTTGCTGCGTTCGAGGTCCGGATACGCCGCCCGCAGCGCATCCAGGGTCGAACCGAGGCCGATGCCCGCGCTGGTCTTCGGCGTCGGGGACACCGCCTGGTCGAGACCAGAGGCGTCAGCCACCCGGATGCGCACCGCGGTCGTCGCGCTGCCGTCCCGCGCGACGGCGGTCACCGTCGGCTGGGCGCCGTCCGGCGTCGAGCCGGACTGCTTCGTCTCGAGTTCGTAGCCGATGCAGCCGTCTTCGTCGATGCTCTTCGAGAATCCCGGGATCGCGGACGTCTGCGCCTTCACGTCCCCGCCGATGGTGAGCGGCCCCATCCCCGCCCAGATGACGAGCCAGGCCGACACGTTCGCCGGGTCGACCGGGATGGCGCTCGCGGTCTTCTGGGGCGCTGGCCTGGTCGGCGAGGCAGGGGAGGAGGTCTTCGCGGTGTCGGACGCCGGCGTGCATCCGGTGAGTGCGGCGAGAACGACGGCGGCAGCCGCCGCAGCCGTGCCGAATCCTGTCGCGCGCATCCACATCCCCCTGGTCCCTGATAAAGCATCAATATCGCATACGGCGGCCGTGTGCCGCCACCGCCCCGCGATCGGCTAGACTTGCTGATTGAACTTCGGCGAGGGATGCACGCGGTCACGCGCGCAGTCCGTAATCGACGCGGTGGAGCAGGGCTTCGCAGTCTTTCCTCACACGTCTTTCATCAGATCGATGCGTTCGAGTCGAACACAACCAGACACTGCGAGCAGCGCTCGCCCGACAGCCGGCCCCCGCCGGCAAGGAGACAATCATGGCTGACGAGTCCAACAAGGTCGTTACCGAGGCACGCGAGAGCTTCGGCAAGGGCGCTGCGCGCAAGATCCGCGCGGCAGGCAAGATCCCCGCCGTCGTCTACGGACACGGCACCGACCCCATCCACGTGACGGTCCCGGCCCACCAGGTCGGCCTCCTGCTCCGCAAGGCGAACGCGGTCCTCGACCTCGACATCGCCGGCAAGAGCCAGCTCGTCCTCGTCAAGGACGTTCAGAAGGACCCGGTGCTGCAGATCATCGAGCACCTCGACCTCATCGTCATCCGCAGCGGCGAGAAGGTCTCCGTCGAGGTCCCCGTGCACGTCGAGGGCGACACTTACCCGGGCACCATCGCGATGCTCGACGTCCCGACCCTCCGCCTCGAGGTCGAAGCGACCCACATCCCGGAGCGCATCGTCCTCGATGTCACCGACGCGGAAGAGGGCACCCAGTTCCACGCGAAGGACTTCGTCCTCCCGAAGGGCGCCGCTCTGGCGGAAGACCCCGAGCTGCTCATCCTCAACGTCATCGTCCCCGCGTCCTCGCGTGCGGACGAAGAGGCCGACGCCGCTGTCGCTGAGGCCGCTTCCGCCGCATCGGCCGCTGCCGCTGCCGAGTCGGACGCCGAGTAACCAGCTCGATGGATTCGCCCTGGCTCGTAGTCGGGCTCGGTAACCCCGGGCCAGGCTACGCCGCCACGCGTCACAACGTGGGGCAGATGGTGCTGGACGAGCTCGCCGAGCGTGGCCGCCTCACCTTCAGGTCGCACAAGACGAACGCCACGGTCGCCGAGGGGCGCATCGCCCCCGGCGGACCGCGGTACATCCTGGCCAAGCCGAGCACGTTCATGAACGTGTCCGGCGGCCCGGTCGCGCAGTTGCTGCGCTTCTACTCCCTCGAACCGTCGCAGCTGATCGTCGTCCACGACGAGCTCGACATCCCGTTCGACACCCTCAAGCTCAAGTTCGGCGGAGGGCACGGCGGCCACAACGGCGTCCGCGATGTCATCTCCGCCATCGGCACGGGCGACTTCACGCGCGTGCGCGTCGGCGTCGGCCGCCCGCCCGGCTCGTCCGCCGCGGCCGATCACGTCCTCAAAGGCTTCAGCAGCACCGAGAGGAAGACGCTCCCGAATCTCGTCGCCGACGCGGCGGATGCGGTCGAGCAGATCGCGGCGGACGGTCTCACCGCCGCTCAGCTCCGGTTCCACACCGCTCGCTGAAATTAAAATGCAAACATAGATATTGTTCGTCATCTCTTGTAATGTTCCGGGGGCGCGAATCGCTGAGATTCGCGCGCCACGAAAGGACAAGGATGAAGAAACGTGTACACGCCATCGTCGTGGCGGGGGTGCTGGGAGCGGCCATCGCGCTGAGCGGATGCACGCAGACCGGCGAGGCGGACCGCGGACTGCCGAAGGGACTGCCGGCGACGGTCAGCGTCGCCGATGGCACGGTGAGCGACCCGGTCGCCTCGAAGGGCAACTGGTCGTTCGTGCTCACCGTCAAAGATGAAGCGGCGCAGAAGGCGGCCGTCACCGAACTCACGGACAACGGCTTCAGCCAGGTCAGTACGAGCTCGTCGAAGATCGCGCGCACGTACGCGCTGCGCAACGCGAAGGACGGCACGCACGCGACCCTCGTGCTGACGAAGCGCGACGGCAAGCCCGCCGTGGTCTTCACCGTCGTGTCGACTAAGTGACGCCCTGACGCCCTGACGCCCTGACGCGCGAACGCGCGGAACGCCGCGCCGTGCCGCCCGGGACAGGGCGCGCACGGCAGGCGTTCAGCATCCACTGCACCGACGCCCAGCGCACCCGGATGCCATCCGCAGGATGGGCTCGTATGGTTCGGTCATGAAACTCTTCACCCGGGAGTGGGGAACCGGCACCAGGTACGCCGTCCTGGTGCACGGGGCGATGTCGGACTCGCGCAACTGGCGCAGGGTCGGACCGGCGCTCGCCGAGCTGGGCTACCACGTCGTCGCCGTCGACCTCCGTGGGCACGGCAGAAGCCCCCGCGCCATCGAGTACACGGCAGAACTGCTCGCGCGGGATGTGGTCGAGACCGTTCCCGCGCATCCCGAGCTGGTCATCGGGCACTCGCTCGGCGGCCTCACCGTGAGCCTCGCGGTCGAGGAGCTCCAGCCGCAGCGGGTCGTCTACGTCGATCCGGCGTTCGGGCCGAACGTGCCGTGGTGGCAGCGCAAGCTCGCCCCGGCGTTCTTCCGCTCCCTGGCGAGCGCGACCGCCGAGCGGATCGCGAAGCGCAACCCGCGCTGGGATCCGCTCGACGTCGCGATCGAGCTGGAGACCCTGCGCGCCTTCGACCAGGGGGTGGTGCCGGTGCTGGTGGGCCGCGGTTCGCTGCGGGCGCCCGTGACGATGCAGGTGCCGTCGCTCGTCGTGCTGGCCGGGCGGTCGCAGCTGGTGAGCCCGCGGGCCGCCGAGCGGCTGGGCGAGGCCGGATTCGTCGTGCGCACCGTGCGCGGGGCAGGTCACACGGTGCACCGCGACGACCACGCGGGGTTCATGCGGGCACTCGACGGCTGGGTCTAGCGGCTGGGTCCAGCAGCCGGATCCGCGCATCCCGCCCCGAGTGTCGGCGGGAGTCCGTAGACTTGGGCGAGTGATACTGCAGGGCTTGATCGCAGCGCTTTCGCGCGCCTCCACGTTCGATGACGCCCTGGCCTGCGCGGCCCGTGACGCCGACTTCTCTCTCACCGACGGGTTGCGGGCACCGCTGCTCGCCGGGTTGATGCAGCGCAGAGCTGCCGCAGGCGCATCCCAGGCCCTGCTCGTGATCACCGCCACCGGGCGCGAGTCAGAGTCGGTCCGCGGTGCGCTCGGCTGTGTGATGCCGGATGCGGAGATCGTCGAGTTCCCGGCCTGGGAGACCCTGCCGCACGAGCGGCTCAGCCCGAGCGCCGAGATCGTGGGCAAGCGGCTCACCGCCCTCCGCCGCCTCGCCGACTGGGATGCGGGGGACCGGTCGAGGCCGATCGTCCTGGTCGCCTCCGTGCGCGCCGCCCTGCAGCCGCTCGCGGACAACCTCACCGACTACGCGGCCGTCGACCTGGCGACCGGCGCGCGGGGCTTCGACCTGTCCGGCCTCGCGATGCAGCTGGTCGACCTGGCGTACGCGCGCGTCGACATGGTCACCAGACGCGGCGAGTTCGCCGTGCGCGGCGGCATCCTGGACGTCTTCCCGCCGAACGGCGACCACCCGTACCGCGTCGACTTCTTCGGGGACGAGGTGGACCAGATCCGCGCGTTCTCCGTGGCCGACCAGCGCTCGCTGCCCGAGCCCATCGCGTCCGTCTCGCTGCCGCCCAGCCGCGAGCTGCTGCTGAGCGAGTCCGTGCGCCAGCGTGCCAGGGAGATGGAGCACGAGTTCCCGAGCATGTCGGCGATGCTCGCCAAGATCGGCGAGGGCATCCCGGTCGAGGGCATGGAGTCGCTCGCGCCGGCGCTCGTCGACCGCCTCGTGCCGCTCACGCACTACCTTCCGGATGGCGCGGCCGTCGCCGTGCTCTCGCCGGAGCGCGTCGCGAGCCGTGCCGTCAGCCTGGCCGAGACCAACCGCGAGTTCCTGTCGGCGGCGTGGAGCGCCGCCACCGTCGGCGCCGCCGCCCCGATCGACCTGGCCGCAGGGGACTTCCTCACCCTGCAGACGCTGCGCGACTCCGTCACGTTCAGCACGCCGGGAGAGAAGGCGCCGAACCACCCCTGGTGGACGATGAGCGGGTTCCAGACCGACGCCGGTCTCGATCGACTACCTCTGCCGGAGGAGCGCGAGATCGAGGAGCACCTGCAGCTGCGGATCGCGGCGGAGGCCGTCCCGAGCTTCCAGGGCAACGTCACCGGCGCCATCGAGCACATCGGGGCCAGGCTGAAGGACGGCTGGACCGTCGCCATCGTCGCGGAGGGCGCCGGGCTCGTGGAGCGCGCAGCCGACGTGCTGTCGGAGGCCGAGCTGCCCGCCCGGCACGTCGAGGAGTTCCCCGCCGATCCTGAGCCCGGCATCGCCTATCTGCTGCGGGCAACGGTCGAGCACGGCTTCGAGGTCGGCGAGACCAAGCTGGCGCTGCTCAGCGAGAGCGAGTTCTACGGCAGGACGGTCGGCTACGACTCCCGCCAGGTGAAGAAGCTCGCCACCCGGCGCAAGAACGTGGTCGACCCTCTCGCGCTGAAGCCGGGCGACTACGTCGTGCACCAGACCCACGGCATCGGCCGGTTCGTCGAGCTGACCCAGCGCGAGGTGTCGAGCGGCGGCCGCAACGCGGTCAAGTCCAAGCGCGAATACCTCGTGCTCGAGTACGCGCCGTCGAAGCGCGGGTACCCGGGCGACAAACTCTTCGTGCCCACCGATCAGCTGGATCTGCTGACCCGGTATGTGGGCGGTGAGGCTCCCGCGCTCAGCAAGATGGGCGGAAGCGACTGGTCGGCGGCGAAGGGCCGCGCCCGCAAGGCTGTGCGCGACATCGCGGTCGAGCTGGTCAAGCTGTACTCCGCGCGGATGGCGAGCAAGGGCCACGCGTTCGGGCCGGACACCCCGTGGCAGCGCGAGCTGGAGGAGGCGTTCCCGTTCGCGGAGACGCACGACCAGCTGCAGACCATCGACGAGGTGAAGGCCGACATGGAGCGGCCCATCCCGATGGACAGGCTCATCTCGGGCGACGTCGGCTTCGGCAAGACCGAGATCGCGGTGCGTGCGGCGTTCAAGGCGGTGCAGGACGGCAAGCAGGTCGTGATGCTGGTGCCGACAACGCTGCTCGTGAAGCAGCACTTCGAGACGTTCCAGGAGCGCTTCGCCGGGTTCCCCATCCACCTGCGCGCCCTCAGCCGGTTCCAGACCGACAAGGAGGCGAAGGAGACGATCGACGGCATGGCGGACGGCACCGTGGATGTGGTCATCGGCACCCACAGGCTCCTCGCCGACAACATCGTGCTCAAAGATCTCGGACTCGTCATCATCGACGAGGAGCAGCGGTTCGGCGTCGAGCACAAGGACGCGCTGAAGAAGCTCAAGACCAACGTGGACATCCTGGCGATGAGCGCGACGCCCATCCCGCGCACGCTGGAGATGGCGGTCACCGGCATCAGGGAGATGTCGACGCTGGCCACCCCGCCGGAGGACAGGCACCCCATCCTGACCTTCGTCGGGCCGTACTCGGACAAGCAGGTGGCCGCGGCCATCCGGCGCGAGCTGCTGCGCGAGGGCCAGGTGTTCTTCGTGCACAACCGGGTCGGCAGCATCACCAGCCAGGCGGCGAAGCTGGCCGAGCTGGTGCCGGAGGCGCGCATCGCGGTGGCCCACGGCAAGATGAACGAGCGCGCGCTCGAACAGGTGGTCGTGGACTTCTGGGAGCGCAAGTTCGACGTGCTCGTGTCGACCACGATCATCGAGACGGGCCTCGACATCGCCAACGCGAACACGATCATCATCGACCGCGCCGACAAGTACGGCCTGAGCCAGCTGCACCAGCTGCGCGGCCGCGTCGGCCGTGGCCGCGAGCGCGCGTACGCGTACTTCCTCTGGGACGAGAACAAGCCGCTCAGCGAGACGGCGCACGACAGGCTCTCGACCATCGCCGCCAACAATGATCTCGGCAGCGGGATGCAGGTGGCGCTGAAAGACCTGGAGATCCGCGGAGCGGGCAACCTGCTCGGCGGCGAGCAGTCCGGTCACATCGCCGGTGTCGGCTTCGACCTCTACCTGCGCATGATCGGCGAGGCGGTGAGCACGTTCCGCGGCGAGGTCGCGGAGGGGCAGACCGAGCTGCGGCTGGAACTGCCGGTGGATGCGCACATCCCGGAGGAGTACGTGGACAGCGAGCGCCTGCGGCTGGAGGCGTACCAGAAGCTGTCGACGGCCAGCTCGCCGGCGGCGAAGGACGAGCAGATCGACCAGGTGATCGAGGAGCTGACCGACCGCTACGGCGAGCCGCCGCTCGCGGTCTCGAACCTCATCGCGGTGTCCCGGCTGCGGCGCGCCGCCCAGCGGGCCGGACTCGGCGAGGTGGTCGCGATGGGCTCCAACCTGCGGCTGGCCCCGGCGATCCTGCCGGACTCGCTGCAGGTGCGGTTGCAGCGCATGTACCCGGGCGCCAAGTACCACGCCGCGCCCAAGGTGGTCACGGTGCCGATGCCGCGCATCAACGGCGAGCCGCTCGACGACGCCGACCTGATCTCCTGGGTGGCGACGCTGCTCGGCGCGCTCTTCCCCGTGCCGGAGCCGGTGGCCGAGCCCGCGTCCTGAGCCCGGTCGCTCAGGGCTGCCGGCTCGGCTGCGGCTGCCGGTGCGGGTGCTGCGCGCGGTAGCGGCGCGCGAGCACGGTGACGCAGAAGCCGGCGGCGACGATGGAGACCGCCGAGCCCAGGAGGACGGCGAGCGTGCCCTCCGCCCTGACCAGCTCGTCGCCGGCGAACGCCAGTTCGTTCATCAGGAGCGACACGGTGAAGCCGATGCCACCGAGCACGCCGATGGTCACCAGGCCGAACAGCGGGATCTTGGCGCGCTCGGCCTTGCTGCGGGTGAACGAGCCCAGCCAGCCGCCGAGCGTGATGCCGATCACCTTGCCGACCGGCAGGGCAACCAGGATGCCCCAGAACGCGGGCTGCAGCTGCGACGGCGACACCTGCGGGATCGCGACCAGGGCGGCCGAGAACGCGAACAGCGGCAGGATGAGGCCGTTCGACCACGGCTCGATGGCGTGCGTCACCCGTCCGGCCGGCCGGCGCGCCATCACCAGGCCGAGCGCGACACCGGCGATCGTCGCGTGCACGCCGGAGTCCCAGACGAGCCACCAGGCCAGGCAGGCGACCAGGACCATCAGCACGCCGACCGGCACGCGCATCCGGCCTTTCAGCAGACGGCTGAGCAGGCCGAACGCGGCGACGGCGACCGCGGCCAGGACGAGTTCGACGAGGTTCGGGTCCGTGGTGAAGAACACCGCGATGATCACGATGGCGATGAGGTCGTCCAGCACGGCCAGCGCGAGCAGGAACACCCGCAGCCGGTTGGGCAGGCCGCGACCGAACACGGCGAGCACCCCGAGGGCGAAGGCGATGTCGGTGGCGGTCGGGATCGGCCAGCCCTGTTCCAGGCCGCTGCCCGCGGTGAACGCGAGGTAGATCCCGGCGGGCACGATCACCCCGGCGACCGCGGCGATGGCGGGATGCACGGCCTTCTTCACGCTGTTCAGTTCGCCGGCCACCAGCTCGTGCTTCAACTCGACGGCGACGATGAAGAAGAAGATCGCGAGCAGGCCGTCGCTGATCCAGTGGCCGACGCTCATCCGGAGCCCGCCGATGCCGATGGTGGCGTGCTGCAGGTCGAGGAGTGCAGGACCTGCCGCGGTGTTCGCGAGCAGGAGGCCGAGCGCCGCGGCGCCCAGCAGGAGTCCGGCGGCTGTTCGCTCGGATCGGATGATGCTCATACGGTCTCGCCCATCTCGCGCTGTCTTCGCAGCGCGGTCGGATGCGGGAGCGGCGCGCTCGCGCCACCCGCCGACCAGACTTCCCGGCACACCAGTCGCCCAGTCTACCGGGCGGCAGGCGCCGGAGCCCGGAGGATGGGGGAGGATGGACGAGGGCACGCAGTCGCACGCCCGCGATCGAGGAAGGCATCCACGATGACCGAGCTGAGCTTCTCTTCCGCTTCCGCGTCCGGGCAGGCGACCAAGCTGGACGAGCTGGTGGCCGTGATGGAGCGGTTGCGCGGCCCGGGTGGATGCCCGTGGGACGCCGACCAGACGCACGAGTCGCTCGTGCAGTACCTGATCGAGGAGACGTACGAGCTGGTCGAGGCGATCGAGACCGGCAACAGGGACGACCTGATCGAGGAGCTCGGCGACGTGCTCTACCAGGTGCTGTTCCACGCCGACATCGCCGCGCACACGCCCGGCGAGGACTTCGACATCCAGGATGTGGCCGCACAGATGACCGCGAAGATGGTCGGCAGGCACCCGCACGTGTTCGGTGGAGACCGCACGGCGGAGACCGCGGACGACGTCGTCGAGTTCTGGGACGACCTCAAGAAGCGGGAGAAGCCGTCGCGCACCAGCGTGCTCGACGGAATCCCGCAGGGCATGCCGTCGCTGGCGCTCGCCGACAAGCTGCTCGGCCGCGCGGAGAAGGTGGGGCTGCTGGATCTGCGCGAGGCCGGGGGAGTGCAGGTCGAGTCGGAGGACGAGTTGGGTCCGCTGCTGCTGGCCATCGTCGCGTCGGCCAAGGCGCAGGGGCTGGATGCGGAGCGCGCCCTCCGTTCGACGCTGCGCGACCTGCAGTCGGAGATCCGCGAACAGGAGCAGGATGCGGCCGACGCCGGAATCATCGGCCTGCCCACCGCATCCACCGACTGAGTGGCACCCGCGAGACGGTTAGGTTAGGCTTGCCTAAACCCCCTAGTCGTCTCGAAGGAGAAGCATGTTCGAGTCCGTTCCACGCCGCCGGTCGCGTGTCGCTGTGATCGCATCGGCGATCGTCGCGACCGCCGCCCTCATCCTCACCGGCTGCAGTGCCGGCACGCCCGGCGACGAGAGCAGCTCGACCAGCGCATCCGGTGCGTTCCCGGTCACGATCAAGAGCGCCCTCGGCCCCGTCACCATCGAGAAGAAGCCGGAGCGGGTCGCCGTCTGGGGCTGGGGAGCCGCCGACGTGGCGCTCGCCCTCGGCGTCGTTCCGGTCGCCATGCCGAAGATGACCTACGGCGGCAACGCGGACGGCGTGCTGCCCTGGGTGGCCGACAAGCTGAAGGAGCTCAAGGCGAAGACGCCGCAGCTCATCGCGGGCGTCGACACCGGCGAGGTGCCGTTCGAGGAGTACGTGAAGGCGAAGCCGGACGTGATCCTCGCTCCGCTCTCCGGTCTGACCAAGGACGAGTACGCCAAGCTCAGCAAGATCGCCCCGGTGGTCGCATACCCGAAGGTGCCGTGGGGCACCAGCTGGCAGGACCAGACCGACATCGTCGGCAAGGCGCTCGGCCTGTCCGCCGAGGCGACGGCGCTGAAGACGAAGACCGAGGACGACGTGGCGAAGCTCGCCGCGAAGTACCCAGTGCTGAAGGACAAGACGTTCGTCTACGCCGCCGCCAACGAGCCGGGCGTGATCAACGTCTACAAGGCGACGGACTCGCGCGTGCTGCTGCTCAACGAGCTCGGCCTGAAGAACTCGGCCAGCATCGACGCGCTCGACACGAAGAAGGACGCGGATAGCTTCTTCTTCCAGGTCAGCTACGAGAACCTCTCGAAGATCGACACCGACCTGCTGGTGATGTACTTCGACAAGCAGTCCGCGGTCGACACCTTCACGGCCGAACCGCTGGTCGCCGCCATGCCCGCCGTCAAGGAGGGCCGCTTCGCACCGATCGTCGGCGAGTCGTTCGTGATGGCGTCGAGTGCGCCCAGCGTGCTGAGCATCCCGTGGATGCTCGACCGCTACGTCCCGGAGCTCGCGGCAGCCGCCGAGAAGGTCAAGTAGCACAGGCGGATGGCCAGGAGCGTCACAGCGACGGCGGACGGCGGGCAGGGGATCGCGCACCAGGGGCGCACATCCACTGCCCGCCGGCGGCGTCGGCTGGCATACGGGTTCGGCGTGGCGGTCGTCGCCCTGCTGGTGGTGTGCATCCTGAGCCTGATGCTCGGCTCCAACCCGATCGATCCCGCCTCGGTGTTCAACGCCCTCCTGCACTACCGGAAGTCCGATGAGGCGTCGCTGATCGTGGTGGACAGCAGGCTGCCGCGCACCCTGCTCGGGCTGGGCGCCGGACTCGCGCTCGGGCTCGCGGGAACGGTGATGCAGGGGCTGTCCCGCAACCCGCTGGCCGACCCGGGCATCCTGGGGGTCAACTTCGGCGCGTCGCTCGCGGTCGTGGTCGCCATCGCCGTGTTCGGGATCACGACGCCCGGCGGCTACCTGTGGTTCGCCTTCGCCGGGGCGGCGCTCGCCTCGGTGGTCGTCTACGCGGTGGCGTCCGCCGGACGGGAGGGGGCGACCCCGATCAAGCTCGCGCTCGCGGGGGCGGCGGTCTCCGCAGCGCTCGGCTCGCTCATCACCGCGGTGCTCCTCACCAGCAGGGTGTCGCTCGACGCGTTGCGGTTCTGGCAGGTCGGCTCGCTCGCCGGCCGCAACTTCGGCGTGTTCTGGCAGGTGCTGCCGACCATCGTGATCGGAGCCGTCATCGCGCTCGCCCTGGGCCGTGCGCTCAACGGGCTCGCGCTCGGCGACGACGTCGCCCGCGGTCTCGGCCAGCGCGTCGGGCTGTCCAGGGGCTTCTCGGCCGTCGCCGTCGTGCTGCTCTGCGGGTCGGCCACGGCGGCCGTCGGGCCGATCGCGTTCGTCGGCCTGGTGATCCCGCACGTCGCCCGCTGGGTGGTCGGGGCCGACTACCGCTGGATCCTCGCGTTCTCCGCCGTGATCGCCCCGACCATGCTCATCGCCTGCGACGTGATCGGCCGGCTCGTCGCGTGGCCGGGCGAGCTGCAGGTGGGCGTCGTCACGGCGTTCGTCGGCGCCCCCGTGTTCATCGCGCTGGTGCGCCGTCGCAAGCTGGTGAGCCTGTGACCGTGGATGCGGTCCGGGCGGCCGGCGCCGACCGCCGCTCGCGCGCATCCCGGGTCGTCACCGTGTCCGTCGTGCTCGCCGTGCTCATCCTGCTGGTGTCCGCCGTGTCGCTGAGCCTCGGCGCCGCCGCCGTCGCGCCGGCCGACGTCCTCGCCGCGCTCGTCGGGCGGGCGGACAGGCTGACCCAGTTCGTGATCCTGGAACTGCGGCTGCCGCGCCTGCTCGCCGCCGTGCTGGTGGGCGGCTGCCTCGGGCTCTCCGGGGCGCTCATCCAGTCCATCGCGCGCAACCCGCTGGCGAGCCCGGACATCATCGGTATCACGGCGAGCGCGAGCGCGACCGGCGCCATCGCGCTGGTCTGGTTCGGGCTGACCGGCCTGGCGCTGTCCGGCACGGTGGTGGCGGGAACGCTGGTCGCCGCGCTGCTGATCTACCTGCTGGCCTGGCGCGGCGGCATCAGCGGCTACCGGTTCGTGCTGATCGGCATCGGCTTCGCCGCCGTCGCCGGTGGCGTCGTCTCCTATGTGCTCACCACCGCCGACCTCACGGATGTGCAGCAGGCGCTGGTCTGGCTCACCGGCAGCATCAACAGCGTCGATCCCGTCGCGCTGACCGTGCTCGCGGCGAGCGCCGTGGTGCTCGTGCCGTGCGCGCTGCTGCTCGGTCGCCCGCTCGCGGCGCTCGGCCTGGGCGACGACACCGCGGCGGCGGTCGGCGTGCGGGTGGAGCGGACGCGGCTGCTCGTGGTGCTGGTGGCCGTCGCGCTCGCGGCGGTCGCGGTGTCCGTGGCCGGACCGATCGCGTTCGTCGCGTTCCTCTCGGCGCCCATCGCCCGGCGGCTGGTCGGGCGAGGATCGCTCGCGCTGGTGCCGTCGGCACTCGTCGGCGCGCTCGTGCTGGTCATCTCCGACATCGTGGCGCAGTTCGCTGTGCCGGACGTGGCGTTCCCGGTCGGCGTCGTCACCGGCATCGTCGGCGCACCGTATCTGCTGTGGCTCCTCACCAGGACCAACCGAATCGGCCGGGGAGGCTGAGCATGACCGACAACCATCACCTCGCCGCGCGCGAACTCACCCTGTCGTACGACGGCAGGGTGGTCGTCGACGGCCTCGACCTGGAGGTGCCGCCCGGCACGGTCACCGCGATCGTCGGACCGAACGCCTGCGGCAAGTCGACGCTGCTGCGCGGGCTGTCGCGGCTGCTGGCGCCCGCATCCGGGGCCGTGCTGCTGGACGGGACGGACATCCACTCGCTGCCGACCAAGCAGGTGGCGACGATGCTCGGCCTGCTGCCGCAGACGCCGACCGCCCCGGACGGGATCACCGTTGCCGACCTGGTTGGCCGCGGACGGTATCCGCACCAGGGCTGGTTCCGCCGCTGGACGGCGGAGGACGACGAGGCGGTCGCGTCCGCGATGGTGTCCACCGGGGTGGCCGACCTGGCAACGCGGGCGATCGACGAACTCTCCGGCGGGCAGCGCCAGCGGGTGTGGATCGCGATGGCGCTCGCCCAGCAGACCGACATCCTGCTGCTCGACGAGCCCACCACGTTCCTCGACATCAGCCACCAGATCGAAGTGCTCGACCTCCTGCTCGACCTCAACGCCGAGCGCGGGACCACCGTGGTCATGGTGCTGCACGACCTCAACCTGGCCGCGCGATACGCCGACCACCTGATCGCCATGCGCGCCGGAGCCATCGTGGCGGCGGGGACGCCGGCGGAGGTCGTCACGGCCGAGCTGGTGCGGGAGGTGTTCGGCGTCGACTCCGTCATCGCACCGGATCCGGTGACCGGCACGCCGCTCGTCGTCCCGCTCGGCAGGCACCACACGCTCGGGGAGTGACGGCGGCGGGGCGCTCTCGCGCATCCCGGTGACCGGCAGCGTGCCCGCTAGGCGCTGTCAGCCCGCCATTCGGGTGAGAGGTCCGCGATCCGCGGATTCGACTCTCCTGGATGGCTGACGGGCACGTTGTCGGCCTGTGTCTGACAGCGAGCATCTACCCGTGGTCGGACGGATGCGACTCATGTCAGGTCCATCGGGACACCACCGAAGTCGCAGGGCACGACCATGAGGGTGGCAACGCGCTCATCCTACGCCGGTCAGGAGATCGACGCGAAGAAGCTCCGGATGCGGTCGGCGGCGAGGTCCGGCTGCTCCAGGCCGAGGAAGTGGCCGCCCCGCGGCGCCACTTCGAACGAGCGCAGGTCGTCGGCCGCACGCTCGGCGAGCGTCCGGGGGAACCCGTCCATCACCGGCTCCCTGCTGAGCAGCACGCCGAGCGGGGCGACGATGGGCGGCCGGGGCGAGTTCGCCTCGTAATCGAAGTACTGGCGGAACGAGGTGCCGATGCTCCCGGTGGCCCAGTAGAGCGTCGCGATGGTGAGCAGCACATCCCGTGGCACCACGCTGTCGAGGTCGCCGTCGACCCAGTCGTGCCACTTGTCCGCGATCCAGGCGAGCAGCCCGGCGGGGGAGTCGCCGAGGGCCGCCGCGATGGTGTCTGGACGGGTGGCCATGATCTCGCTGTACCCGCCGTCCGTCGCGTCGTACGCATCCACCGACGCCAGGTATGCGCGCTCGTCGTCGCTCTGCGGTTCGTCGTCGGCGGGGAACGGCGCGTGGATGAGCTGCACGCCGATGAGGCGGTCGGCGTGCTCAGCGCCGAGCCAGGTCGCCGCTCCTCCGCCGATGTCTCCGCCGAACGCCGCGTACCGGTCGTAGCCGAGCACGGTCGTCATCAGCTCGTGCAGGTCGTCGGCGATGGCCTGCCTGGTCAGCGGCCGGTCGGGCAGCTCGGAGAAGACGAAGCCGGGCAGCGACGGCACGATCACATCGAACGCGATCCGCGCATCCGATCCGGAGCCCGCCGGGTTGGCGAGGCGCTCGGCCAGCGGAAGGTACTCGGTGTACGCGCTCGGCCAGCCGTGCAGCAGCAGCAACGGGATGCGCGTCTCCGCCGATCCGGCGGCGGGTACCCGCACGAAGTGGATGCGGTGCCCTCCCACATCGGCGAGGTACTGGTCGTATGCGTTCAGCCGCTCCTCCTGGGCCCGCCAGTCGAACGCCAGCCACGACTCCACCAGATCGTGCAGCACGGGGCCGCCCGCGCCGCCCTCCCACGGCGACGACCCGACCGGCTGCACGAAGCGGGTGGCCGTGAGCCGCGCACGCAGGTCGTCAAGGAGGTCGTCTGGAAGGTGGATGCGGAACTCGTCGATGCTCATCCCCGCCACGCTACATGGAAGAATCGTTCGCATGGCTTCTCCGATCACCCCGCCTCGCGGCATGCGCGACTTCCTCCCGGCAGACAAGGCCCGCAGGGAGCATGCGCTCGGCGTGATCAGGAAGAGCTTCGCAGCGCACGGGTTCGACGAGATCGAGACGCCGGTGGTGGAGGACGTCGCCCGGCTGCACTCCGGGCTCGGCGGCGACAACGAGAAGCTGGCGTTCAGCGTCCTCAAGCGCGGCCTGGACGCGGACGACCTGCAGGCCGCGATGGACTCCGGCGACCTCCTCAGCCTCACCGACCTGGGTCTCCGGTTCGACCTGACGGTCCCGCTCGCCCGCTTCTATGCAACGCACCGCGCGGAGCTGCCTCCGGTGTTCCGGTCGATCCAGATCGCGCCGGTCTGGCGCGCGGAGCGCCCGCAGAAGGGCAGGTACCGCCAGTTCGTGCAGTGCGACATCGACATCATCGGCGAGGCGGGCCAGCTGGCGGAGGTCGAGCTGATCACGGCGACCGCGGCGGCACTGGATGCGCTGGGCCTCGAGAACTGCACGATCCGGATCAACGACCGGCGCATCCTGAACGGGCTGCTCGAGTTCTGCGGTTTCGCGGAGGCGCGCTGGCCGCAGGTGCTGATCTCGATCGACAAGCTCGACAAGATCGGCGCGGAGGGCGTTGTGAAGGAGCTGAGCGCAGACGGTGCAGACTCCGCGGCGGTGCTCGGCGGCATCCTGGAGCAGCTGGAGCCGCACATCGCGGAGGGCGGCGTCGCCATGACCGTCGAGGCGATCACCGGCATCCTCCCGGACGGGATCGACACCGACGCCATCGCCGCCCTGGAATCGCTCGCGCACGCGCTCGACGCCCTGCCGTCCGGCGTGTCCCTGCGCTTCGACCCGACGCTGGTGCGCGGCATGGGGTACTACACCGGCACCATCTTCGAGATCGCGCACCCCGGCTCCGGCAGCTCGGTGGGCGGCGGTGGCCGCTACGACGGGATGATCGGACGCTTCCTCGGCACCGACGTGCCGGCCTGCGGGTTCTCGATCGGCTTCGAGCGCGTGGTCGACCTCATCGAGACCCCGGAAGACGCAGGGGCGGACTCCGTCGTGCTCGTCTACGACCAGACCGTGCCGCTGAACCGCCTGCTCGCCATCAAGGCGGAGCTGATCGCCTCCGGCCGCCGGGTGCGCCTCGACCGTCGCGCCAAGAACCTCAAGGCCGTGCTCGACCGTGCGGAGGCGTCCGGCTTCCGCTCCTTCGCGTTCGTGAACGCCGACACTCCGGATGCGGCGGCGCTGGAGCTCAAGCCGCTCGGCTGACCTCGGCGCGGCCGGGCCCCCGGTGCACCCCGGTGCACCCCCGGTCGGTGCCGCACGCGGACGTCAGTAGACTGGCGAGCGGATCACCGCTGATTTAACCCACCCCCACACACATGTGAAACAAGGAGACTGTTGTGGCTCAGATCGAAGCTGTAGGCGCTCGCGAGATTCTCGACTCGCGCGGAAACCCGACCGTCGAGGTCGAGGTGCTTCTCGAAGACGGCACGGTCAGCCGTGCCGCCGTCCCGTCCGGCGCGTCGACCGGTGCGTTCGAGGCGTACGAGCTTCGTGACGGAGACAAGGACCGCTACCTCGGCAAGGGCGTGCAGAAGGCCGTCGACGCTGTTCTCGACGAGATCGGCCCGGCCATCGAGGGCTTCGAGGCCGCAGACCAGCGTCTCGTCGACTCCGCCATGATCGAGCTCGACGGTACAGAGAACAAGAAGCGCCTCGGCGCGAACGCCATCCTCGGCGTCTCCCTCGCCGTCGCCAAGGCCGCCGCCGACTCCGCAGACCTGCCGCTGTTCCGCTACATCGGCGGACCGAACGCGCACACCCTGCCCGTGCCGATGATGAACATCATCAACGGTGGAGCGCACGCGGACACCGGCGTCGACATCCAGGAGTTCATGGTCCTGCCGATCGGCGCGGAGACCTTCTCCGAGGCCCTCCGCTGGGGCGTCGAGACCTACCACTCGCTCAAGTCGCTGCTCAAGCAGCGCGGGCTCAGCACCGGCCTCGGCGACGAGGGCGGCTTCGCGCCCGAGCTCGAGCACAACCGTGCCGCCCTCGACCTCATCTCCGAGGCCATCCAGAACGCCGGCTTCACCGTCGGCCGCGACATCGCGCTCGGCCTGGACGTCGCCTCCACCGAGTTCTTCGAGAACGGCGTGTACCGCTTCGAGGGCCAGGACCGCACCGCAGCAGAGATGTCCGCGTACTACGCAGAGCTGGCCGCGAACTACCCGCTGGTCTCCATCGAGGACCCGCTGGCCGAGGACGACTGGGAGGGCTGGGCGCACCTCAACTCCGAGCTGGGCGGCAAGCTGCAGCTCGTCGGCGACGACCTGTTCGTCACCAACCCGACGCGTCTCGCCAAGGGCATCGAGCTCAAGGCGGCCAACAGCATCCTGGTCAAGGTCAACCAGATCGGCACCCTGACCGAGACCCTGGATGCGGTCTCGCTGGCCCAGCGCAACGGCATGACCGCCGTGCTCTCCCACCGTTCGGGTGAGACGGAGGACACCACCATCGCCGACCTCGCCGTCGCCACGGACGCCGGCCAGATCAAGACCGGTGCCCCGGCCCGCTCCGAGCGCGTCGCCAAGTACAACCAGCTCCTCCGCATCGAGGAGGAGCTCGGCGAGGCAGCCGTCTACGCCGGCCGCAGCGCCTTCCCGCGCTTCACCGCGTAACAACACCCCGCGCACAGGCCCCCGGATCGCCGATCCGGGGGCCTTTCGCATCCCCCGGGGACCTCGCCGAACGGACCACCGGCAATCACGGGACGCGCGGCGGGGGAGCACAGGGAGCGCGCGGGTGGGTGGCTTACGATTGTGGGGCGGGGACCGTCGGCCCCGATCTTGGTCGTGTGCGTTGGGAGGGCTTGTGGCTGCGCCTCGTACACGCCGGGTCCCTGTCGCCATGTCGTCGGGATCGGCCACGGGACGCTGGCTGCGCGGGCTGCACTTCTCCGGCTTCTCGCTGGTGATGATGGGGCTCCTCATCCTCGCCGTCGTCGTGCTCGCGCCCACCGCGCAGAGCCTCATCTCGCAGCGGCAGCAGATCGCCGACCAGCAGAAGGCGGTGGATGCGCTGTCCGGCCAGGTCTCCGACCTCAAGGAGCAGCGCGCCCGCTGGAACGACCCCAGCTACATCAGAGCGCAGGCGCGCGACCGGCTCTACTACGTGCTGCCCGGCGAGGTCAGCTACCTCGTGATCGACGACAGGGCCCCGGCCGCACAGACCAAGGATGCGCCGGTCAGCTCGAAGCTGCAGAAGACCGAGACCGACTGGCTCGGCTCCCTCTTCGGCTCGTTCATGGGCGCCGGTCTCAGCGATGCGACACCGTCGCAGCTCGGCGGCACGGCCCCGGCGAGCACTCCCACTCCCACCTCGACCCCTGGCGGCAAGTGATGACCACCCCACCCTTCGATGCAGTGACCGACCAGGACATCGCGACCGTGTCCGCCCAGCTCGGGCGGCCGGCGCGCAATGTCGTCGGCATCGCGGCGCGCTGCGTCTGCGGCAACCCCACCGTGGTGTCCACCGCCCCGCGGCTGGACGACGGCACGCCGTTCCCGACCTTCTACTACCTCACGCATCCCGCAGCCACGGCCGCGCTGTCGCAGCTGGAGGCCACGCAGGTGATGAACGAGTACAACGAGCTGCTCGAGGCCGACGAGTCCGTGCGCGACCAGTACGCGGCGGCGCACCGTGCATACCTCGCCGACCGGGAGTCCATCGCCGTCGTCGACGAGATCGCCGGCATCTCCGCCGGAGGCATGCCCGTGCGCGTCAAGTGCCTGCACGCCCTCGGAGCGCACGCGCTCGCCGCAGGACCGGGGGTGAACCCGATCGGCGACCTCGCTCTCGCGCGCGCCGACTGGTCGCCCGAGGTGTGCGAGTGCCAGGACTACACCGCAGGATGACCCGGCTCGGCCGCGCAGCGACCGCCGTCGCCCTGGCAGGACTGCTCGGGCTGGCCGCCGCCGTCGCGCCGTCCACTGTCGCGCACGCCGATCAGGTGCGCGACCTCGAATACTGGCTGAACGACTACGGCTTCACCCAGGCCTGGAAGACGACCAAGGGCGCAGGAGTCAAAGTCGCGGTGATCGACACCGGCGTCGACGGCAGCGTGCGCGACCTGGCCGGGGCGGTCGTCGGCGGCACCGACGTGTCCGGCGTCGGGGCGGCGAACGGGCAGAAGCCGCTCGGCGACGCCGGCTCCGCCGACCACGGCACCTGGGTGGCGTCGCTGCTCGCCGGTCGGGGAACCGGCCCGGACAGCGGCGTGCTCGGCGCCGTACCCGAGGCGAGCATCCTGACGGCGTCCGTCGCGCTCGGCTCCGCCTCCGGCGCCATCGGCAGCGACGAGCAGATCGCGACAGCGGTGCGCTGGGCCGTGGACAACGGCGCGAAGGTCATCAACATGTCGCTCACCAGGAACACGCTCGACTGGCCGACCAGCTGGGACGAGGCGTTCCAGTACGCGTTCGACCACGACGTGGTCGTCGTCGCGGCGGCGGGCAACCGGGGGAGCGGCACCACCGAGGTCGGCGCGCCCGCCACCATCCCGGGTGTCGTCGCCGTCGCCGGGGTCGACCGGCAGGGGCAGGCGAGCTTCGACGCGTCGTCGCAGGGCATCACCATCGCCGTCTCCGCGCCCAGCGAGCAGCTGGTCGGGGTGAGCCCGGGCGGCGGCTACGTGCAGTGGGCGGGCACCAGCGGGGCGACCCCGCTGGTGGCGGGAGCCGTCGCGCTGATCAGGGCAGCGCATCCCGAGTTGAAGGCTCCGGATGTGATCGAGCGGCTCATCAAGACGGCCCGCGCTGCACCGGGAACCGTGCCGAGCCCGATCTACGGCTACGGACTCCTGGATGCGGCCGCCGCGGTCAGCGCGAAGGTGCCGCACGTCTCCGCCAACCCGATGGGCGACCTCTCCGAGTGGGTGCGCATCCACCGCAGGGCGGACGTGCCCACCAGCCCGGCGCCCGGCAAAGTCCCGGCGACGACGGCCACTCCGCACGCCCTCCCCGCCGCCCCGTCTGCGCGGGTCGATCAGCTGCTCTGGCCGCAGTGGACGGCCCTCACCGGCTTCTGGCTGCCGTTCAGTCTGATCACCGGTTTCGCCGCTCTCGTGGTCCTCGGCGGGGTCGGCGCTTTCCGGCATTTCAGAGCGACGGGCAGCAGGGAGTAGATTAACTGAATACTTTCGTGTTGAGGAGACCCACCACTGTGCCCAAAATCCTGATCGTCGGCGGCGGATACGCCGGTTTCTACACTGCGTGGAAGCTCGAGAAGCAGCTGCGCAAGGGGGAGGCAGAGGTCACTATTGTCGACCCGCTGCCCTACATGACCTACCAGCCGTTCCTTCCCGAGGTCGCAGCCGGGTCCATCGAGCCGCGCCACGCGGTGGTCGCCCACCGCCGCCACCTCACCAAGACCAACGTCGTCACCGCCAAGGTCACGTACATCGACCACGCGAAGAAGACGGCGACCATCCAGCCGCCCATCGGCGACGCGTACGAGTTCGAGTACGACATCGTCGTGGTCACCGCCGGCGCCGTGTCGCGCACGTTCCCGATCCCGGGCGTCGCCGACCAGGCCATCGGCCTCAAGACCATCGAGGAGGCCGTCGCGATCCGCGACCGCGTCCTCACCAACTTCGACAAGGCGGCCAACCTGCCCGCCGGCCCCGAGCGCGACCGCCTGCTGACCTTCGTGGTCGTCGGCGGCGGCTTCGCCGGCATCGAGGTGTTCGCCGAGCTGCGTTCGTTCGCGAGCGCGCTGCTCAAGAACTACCCGCAGATCTCGTTCGAGGACACGCACTTCCACCTCATCGAGGCGATGGGCCGCATCATGCCGGAGGTGTCGCTCCCGACCAGCCACTGGGTGATCAAGAACCTCGCCCAGCGCGGCGCGGAGATCCACCTGGACACCCAGCTCGCGAGCGCCGTCGACGGCGTCATCGAGCTGTCGACCGGTGAGAAGTTCGAGACCGACCTGATCGTGTGGACCGCCGGTGTCATGGCGAACCCCACCATCGTGCGCCACACCGACCTCCCGATCGAGGAGCGCGGCCGTCTCCGCGTGCGCGCCGACCTCCGAGTCGGCTCCGACGACGAGATCATCAAGGACGCCTGGGGCGCCGGCGACGTCTCGGCCGTCCCCGACCTCACCGGCGGCGGCGTCGGCGGCTTCTGCGTGCCGAACGCCCAGCACGCCGTCCGCCAGGGCAAGCTGCTCGCGAAGAACATCATCGCGGACCTCCGCGGCGAGCTCCCGCGCCAGTACTTCCACAAGAACCTGGGCGCTGTCGCCGGCCTCGGTCTCGGCGTCGGAGTGTTCCAGTCCGGCAAGCTCGCCATCAAGGGCCTCCCCGCCTGGTTCGCGCACCGTGGATACCACGGCCTCGCGATGCCGAGCTGGGAGCGCAAGTGGCGCGTGCTGTGGGGCTGGTGGAACAACTTCTGGCTCGGACGCGACATCGTCTCGCTCGCAGCGACGCAGCACCCGCGCGCCGTCTTCGAGGAGTTCGCCGCCCGTCCCAAGCCCGCAGTGGCGGAGGCCCCCGCGGCCCCGGCGGTCGACGCTCCGAAGAAGGCTCCGGCCAAGAAGTCCGCTCCGAAGGAGCCGGCCGAGGTTGCAGCCAAGTAGCAGCAGAGTGTGAACGGGAGGGCTCGGTGCGAGCGATCGCACCGGGCCCTTCGGCGTTTCGGGCGTCGCGGTGCGGGGCGGTCAGCCCTCGACCACCGCGCGGCCCTGCGTGAGGTCGCGGACCGCATCCCGTGCTGTTGCGGCCTGTGCCGTCGGCAGCCGCAGCGTGAACCGCACCGCCTCTGCGTACTCCGCGTCTCCGGTCTCGTAGCCTTCGCCGTCCGCCCAGCGCCGCACGCGCTCGGCGTCGCCGTACTCGGCCGCCACCACGAGCACCGTCTCCGGCACGCGCTCGAAGACGGGCGCATCCACCAGGGCGGCGGCGATGGCATCGGTGTACGCGCGTACCAGGCCGCCCGCGCCGAGCTTCACCCCGCCGAAGTACCGGACGACCGCCCCGAGCACGCCGTCGAGGTCGTGGTGCCGCAGCACCTCCAGGATGGGGCGCCCCGCCGTTCCGGACGGCTCTCCGTCGTCCGACATTCCGGAGTGCCCGCCCGCCAGCAGCGCCCAGCAGACGTGGTTCGCTCCCGGATGCGCGGTGCGCAGCCTGGCCACCTCGGCCAGCGCAGCCTCCCGGTCGACGACGGGGGTCGCCAGCGCGAGGAAACGGCTGCGACGCACCTCGACCTCCGCGGTGACGGGGGAGGAGAGCGTGAACGGGCTCATCCTTCCGCCATCTCCCACAGCACCCGGGCGGCTTCGGCGAGTGCTGCGCGCTCCTCGGGTGTGCGTTCGGCGAGCTGCGCGTCCAGCCAGGCGTGGCGCCTGGCCCGCGCGTCCCCAGCGACCCGGTGACCGTCCGGGGTGGGGGTGAACAGCACGCGCCGCCCGTCCGCCGGATCGGTCTCCCGCACCACGTAGCCGAGGCCGACGAGGCGGTTGACCGTCTGGCTCATCGAGGCGGCGGTGACGCGCTCGTGCTCGCTGAGCGCCGTGAGCGTGGTGGGACCGTAGCGGTGCAGGTGGCCGAGGACGGACATCGCTGCGTCCCCGAGTTCTCCGCTGGAGCGTTCGGCGCGCAGACGGCGGTAGATCCGGGCGATCGAGCGGGTGAGCCGCTCCCCGAGGTCGTCGGAGGGGAGGGAGTCGCTTGCGTGTGCATCCACGAGTGATTAGTATACCTAAAGAAATAGTTCACACGCGTAAAGCATCCGGGAGGATGAGACGGACACAGGTACGGAGAGCACAGGCACCGAGAGCACGCACGCGGTTCGCGCGCGCACGCCGTTCGGGTGGCGGTTCACCGCACCGCTCCTCCTCGGCTCCACGCTGAACCCGATCAACAGCTCGATGATCGCGACCGGGCTGCTGAGCATCGGCCTCGACTTCCACCTCGGGCCGGGTCAGACGGCCAGCCTCATCTCGGTGCTCTACCTCTGCAGCGCGGTCAGCCAGCCCACGATGGGCAAGCTGGCCACCCTGTTCGGGCCGCGCCGCGTGTTCATGGCCGGGGCGATCATCCTGCTGGTGGCGGGCATCGTCGGTGCGGCGGCGCCCGGTTTCGGCTTCCTGCTCCTCTCCCGCGCCCTCATCGGCATCGGCACCTCCGCCGCCTATCCGACCGCGATGGCCCTGGTGCGCCGCCGGGCCGACGAGCACGGGATCGGCGTGCCGGCCCGCGTGCTCGGCAACTTCTCCATCGCGGCCCAGATCACCACCGTGTTCGGGTTGCCGCTCGGCGGCCTGCTCGCTGGGACGTTCGGCTGGCGCGCGCTGTTCTTCGTGAACATCCCGCTGGCGGTCGTCACGTTCGTGTTCACGCTGCTCGGCGTCGAGAAGGATGCGCCGCGCGAGCACCAGGGCGCCCGCGCGCTCCTGGCGTCGGTCGACATTCCGGGCATCGTGCTCTTCGCGGGCACCATCGTGAGCGCGCTGGTGTTCCTGTCCGGGCTCGCCTCCCCGCTCTGGTGGCTGCTCCCCGTCGTCGCCGTCTTCGGTACTGGGCTGATCCTCTGGGAGCGGCGCGTGGCCAAGCCGCTGATCGACGTCCGGATGCTCGCGAGCAACCGCCCGCTGCAGCGCACCTACCTGCGCCAGACCCTCTCCGCCCTCGTCGTCTACTCGGTGCTCTACGGCACGAGCCAGTGGATGGAGCAGGCCGCCGGATACAGCGCCACGGCGGTCGGCCTCATCCTGCTGCCGCTGTCCGGTCTCAGCATCGTGATCGCCCGGGTCGCCTCCACCCGCGGCTGGGTGCGCTGGCCGCTCGTCATCGGCGCCGTCTCGGTGGTGCTGAGCGCGCTGGTGATGCAGTTCATGGACGCGGACGCGAGCATCTGGCTGCTGATCGGGATGTCCCTGCTGCTCGGCTGCGCGAACGGCTTCACGGGCTTCGCCAACCAGGCCACCCTCTACGTGCAGGCGCCCGCCGCCGAGATCGCGGTCGCCTCCGGCCTGTACCGGACATTCGCCTACCTGGGCGCGATCTTCTCCTCCAGCCTGATCGGCATCACCTTCGGCCGCCAGGCCACGGACGCCGGCCTGCACACGCTCGGCTGGGTGCTCGGCGGCATCGGCGTGCTGCTGGTGCTGATCACGGTGCTCGACCGCCGCATCCCGGCCACCACCGCCGCGGCGGCGGGCGGCAGCAGAGCCTGAGTCGCGGCGGGTTTCCGCTATCCTCGGGAGCACCGTCGACGGGAGACCGCTGTGATCCGATTCCTCATCCGTGCCGCGATCTTCCTGGTGACCGCGGCCATCGGGCTGCTCGTCGCCGGCTGGCTGGTGCCGGGCGTGCGGCTGGAGTGGGGCGGCTTCCTCGTGGCGGCGATCGTGTTCGCGATCGCCCAGAGCATCCTGTCGCCGTTCGTGTTCAACATCGCGCGCAAGTACGCCTCAGCACTGCTCGGCGGCATCGGACTGGTGTCGACGTTCCTGGCGCTGCTCGTCGCGAGCCTGTTCCCCGGCGGCATCCACATCGACGGCGCGACCGCCTGGGTACTCGCCACCTTGGTGGTGTGGATCGTCACGGCGCTCGGCGGGTGGCTGCTGCCGATCCTGTTCCTGAAGAAGCGGGTCGTCACCGCGCGGTGAGTGGGGCGCGGTGAGTGGGGCGGTGCGCTGGGGCTGGCGGCGCGGCTACGGCCGCGAGCCAGCCACCTCGGCCGCGCCGACCAGCGTGGCGAAGTTGCCGGACAGCGCGGCCATGAACGCCGCGTGCACCGCCTCGCCCGGCACCGTCGTGCCGCCGAACGTCAGGTCGGGCGCCGCGCACGCATCGTGCACGAGGGTGACGGCGAACCCGAGGTCCGACGCCGCACGGACGGTCGAGTCGACACACATGCTCGACATCATCCCGAGCACGACCAGCTCGTCGGGCGCGAGCGAGCGCAGGGTGTCCTCCAGGGACGTGCCGACGAACGCGTTCGGCTCGGCCTTCCGCAGAACGGGCTCGTCCCCGGCGGGAGCGACGAGCGGATGGATCTCGACCCCGGCCGTCCCCGGCCGCATGAACGACGCATCCGGTGCATCCCACACGTGCTGGATGTGCACGACGGGATCGCCCGCCTCCCGGAACGCCGCCAGCACCGCCGACGCCCGCTCGGCCGCCGCCACCGACCCGACCAGGGGATGCGCGCCGCCGGGGAAATAGTCGTTCTGGATGTCGATGATGACGAGAGCGCGAGTCATGGGAACCCTTCCGATGCGCGGTGCCGGGGCGGCGAGTACCCCCAGTGGGACTCGAACCCACACTGAAGCGATTTTAAGTCGCCTGCCTCTGCCGATTGGGCTATGGGGGCCCGGCTTCCATCGTAGCGGCGCGGGTGCGGCGTTCTCGGAGGGGTGGCGGGCAGAGTGGACGGGTGGAGTCGGGGAGCGGGCGACGGGGGAGGGCTCGGTTCACGCTGACCGTTTTTGTGTCGGCGGTGGCCGTGCTGGTGGCGTGGTTCTGGTTCGCGGTCGTCGTGGAAGACACCTGGGGCGACGAGTGCAAGGCGCGCGCCGCCGGGCAGAGCGGGGTGGGCCTGCTCGTCGCGCTGGGGGTGGTGCCGCTCGTGCTGGTCACGGTCGGCGCGGCGGCGGCGCTCGTCGCGTTCGCGCCCGGGAGGCGCGGCGCAAGGGTGCTGCGCGGGCTCATCGCGACGGTCGTCCTGACCGCTGCCGGGCTGCTCCTCGCGTGGTGGGCGAGTGGCGGGATGCTCGTCGCGCACTTCGCGCTCGGCTCCGGCTGCCTGGGCTGAGCGCCGCGAAGGCGGGCACCGGCGTGCACGCGAGCGTGGGCAACACGCGCGCACCGACGCCGACGGCGCCCGCGGGGGAGTACCCCGCGGACGCCGTCGCACCGTCTCGCCGGGGCTCAGTGCATCCCGACCGGCCCGCCCCCACCGGCACCGCTACCGGCACCATCCGCAGGGATGCGCCGCCCCCAGATTGCGAACAGCACCAGCGCCGCGGCCGGGAACGCCGCCCCGAGCAGCAGTGACGTGGAGATGCCGCGTGCCTCGCCGGAGGTGGCCGTGACCGCGATGAACACCGTGGTCAGGACCGCGACGCCGACGCTGCCGCCGAGCTGCTGCATCCCCTGCACCAGGCTGGATGCCGCGCTCACCTCGTCCGACGGGGCCTGCGCCATCGCGATGGACGTGAGCGGTGCGAAGGTCAGGCCGGCGCTGATGCCGAGCACGATCGCCGGGCCCAGGATGCCGCTGAGGAAGGTGCTGGATGCGCTCATCTGGCCCAGCCAGATCAGGCCGACGACCATGCCGCTGAGGCCGAGCACGCCGACCACCTTCTCGCCGACGCGGGGGAGCAGGTAGCGCGGTGCCAGCTCATTGGTGATGAGCATCGCGCCGACGAACGGCAGCAGGGCGAGGCCGGTTCCGAGCGGGTCGAAGCCGAGCACCTTCTGGGTGAACAGGGTCACGAAGTAGAAGAAGCCGAACATCCCGGCCGGGACCAGGAGCATCCCGAGCAGGGGTGCCGCTGTGCGCATCCGCGAGAAGAAGTGCAGCTGCACCACCGGGCTGGAGTGCTTCCGTTCGATGAAGATCAGGCCGACGAGGGATGCTGCGGCGATCACGAACGACGCGATCGACTGCATGTCGGTCCAGCCGTGGCTGGCGGCGCGGGTGAACGCGTAGACGAGGGCGACCATCCCGATCGTGGAGACGGCAGCTCCGCCCAGGTCGAGCTTCGCCGGCACGCGCTTCGTCTCGGTGAGGAACAGGGCGGCGCCCGCGATGATCAGGATGCCGATCGGCACGTTGACGAACATGACCCACTCCCAGCCGAAGCTGGTGGTCAGGATGCCGCCGAGGATCAGGCCGATGGCGCCGCCGCTGCCGGCGGCGAGCACGAACAGAGACATCGCCCGCGCACGGTTCGCGCCCTCGGTGGTGTTGGCGACGAGCAGCACGAGCGTGCTCGGCGCGGCGATGGCGGCGCCGATGCCCTGCAGGATGCGCGCGGCGACCAGGATCTCCGGCGAGGGCGCGAAGCCGCCGAGAGCGGACGCGACGATGAACACGCCGACGCCCACCATCAGCGCGAGCCTGGCGCCGACGATCGAGCCGATCTTGCCGCTCAGCAGGATGAGGCCGCCGAAGGCGAGCGCGTATGCGGTGACCACCCACGACAGGTCGGTGGGGGAGAAGTGCAGTTCCTTCTGGATGTCGGGGAGGGCGACGTTGACGATGCTCGCGTCGACCACCAGCATCAGCTGCGTGATGAAGACGACGACGAGGCCGAGGGCCGGTCCGCGCAGCGAGGCGCGGGATGCGCGGGGCGCGCTGGTGGTGACGGCGGGAAGCGGGGAGGTTGGTGGGTTCTCGTTGAGTTCGGTGGTCGACATATGGTGCGTTCCGTTCCGCGGGGCTTAGACTGCTATCCGGAGAGACTCTCCTCTTGAGTGATCAACAATATGGAGACTGTCTCCGCTTTGTCAATGGCGATGAAGTGAACAGGTCGAGAAGGAGTTCGAATGGGCGGCGACACCATCACCCAACCCAAGCCGTTGCGCGCGGACGCGCAGCGCAACTACGACAAGATCGTCAACGTGGCGTGCGAGGCGTTCGCCGAGAACGGCGTGCAGACGTCGCTCGACGACATCGCCAAGAAGGCCGGCGTCGGGGCGGGAACGCTCTACCGGCACTTCCCGACCAGGGAGTGCCTGCTCGCCGCCGCCCTCGTCGAGAGCAGGCAGGGCCTGGACGCCCGGGCGACGGAGCTGCTGACCAGGCCGGATGCGGGTGAGGCCCTCAACGACTGGCTGATCGACCTGGCCAGGCACCTGTCCAGCTACGACGGGCTGCCGGACTCGGTGGCGGACGCGGTCTGCGACCCGGAGTCGCCGCTGACGGCGCCCTGCAGTTCGATGAAGGTCGCCACCGCGCGCCTGCTCAGCCGGGCTCAGGATGCCGGAGCGGTGCGGACGGACGTCGTCGCCGACGACCTGTTCGTGTTCGCCAGCTCACTGGCGTGGGCGGCCAACAAGAGCGGATACACCCGCGACGACCTGCGCAGGGTGCTGAACCTGTTCGTCGCCGGGCTGCGCTGACGCATCCGGGACGACTGACACATCCGGGACGACTGGCGCATCCGGAACGAGCCGGATGCGGCGCGCCAGACGGCGCCCCGCGATCAGCGGTTGCGGTACGGCGACTTCGCCATCTGCACGAGGGCGGCCAGCGAGAGGCCGCCGCCGACGATGACGACGAGCCAAATGAATCCGATGAGCAATCCAGCCATGCATTCACGGTACACCGTCGGACGCTGGCGGTCGCGCGTGGCGGGGCGGATACTGAGGCCATGATGCGCATCGGATCGATCGTGTGGGGTGTGCGAAACGTGCCGCGGGCCATCGAGTTCTGGACGGCGGCCATCCACTACCGCCCGCTGCGGGAGCCGGACGACGACTGGGCGATCCTGGCCCCGAACGCCGGGCACGGTCCGCAGCTGGCGATCACGCAGGTCTCCAGTGCGGCCGCCGAGCACCAACGCCACCACCTGGACCTGTATGCGCTCGACCAGGGGGAGGAGGTCGAGCGCCTGCTGGGGCTCGGCGCATCCCGGGTGGACTGGGACTACGAGGAGGGCGCGGACTACGTGGTGCTCGCCGACCCGGACGGCAACAGGTTCTGCGTGGTGGCCGCCGGTGAAGCGGCGCGCGAGCACTGACCGCTGCGCTGCGCGCTGACGGCGGCTGTGAGGACTTTCAGCGCGCGGAGAGGCTGCGTTCAAGCTTGCGGTGGAGAGTGTGAGCAGACGCCGAACTGGTGTGGTGTCTCCCGACCCGGTCGTGGCATCGATTCCCCGTAGCGCCACGGCCGGGTCCTTCTCGGCCGGCCGCGTCCGGCGTCGGCGGAAGCGTCGACGCGGGTAGGCTCGTGCGGTGCCTTCCTCCCGCTGTCCCTGCCTGAGCGGCCAGCCGTACGACGAGTGCTGCGGTCCGCTGCACCGCGGTGAGCAGCCGGCGCCGACCGCCGAGCGGCTGATGCGGTCGCGGTTCTCCGCGTTCGCGCTCGGCGACGCCCCGTATCTGCTGCGCAGCTGGCATCCGTCGACCCGACCGCAGACGCTCGAACTCGACCAGGGTCTGCGCTGGTACCGGCTCGACATCGAGCGCACCGAGCGCGGCGGCCCGTTCGACCGGGACGGCGTCGTGGAGTTCTCCGCCTACTACACGGGCACGGAGCGCGGGGTGCAGCACGAGGCATCCCGGTTCCTGCGCGACGGCGGGGACTGGTACTACGTGGATGCGCTTTAGCGCGACGGCTCCACGTACTTCTCCCACAGCCAGACGCACACGCTGAGCGCGGCGAACGCGAAGGCGGCGATGGCGATGACGAGCGTGCTCTGCCCCGTCTCGACGAGGGAGGCGACGGGAAGCAGCAGTGCGAACAGCAGGGTGTAGACGACCAGCGCCAGGCCGACCCAGATGCCGCGCGACCACTGGAACACCTGTCGTCCGGCGAGCCCGCCGATCGGCAGCAGGGCGATGGCCGCGGAGCCGAGGCCGAGCAGCGACACCGCGTTGGCGAGTTCGCGGAAGAACGCGGAGACCACGCCGGTCGGCTCGGGCAGCAGGCCGACGGTCAGCCAGGCGATCACGCCGAGCACGGCGACGCCGGCCAGCTGGACGGCGGCGACCCTGCCGCGCGCCACCCTTCCGGCCGCACCGGCGAACGCGACGCCGAGGATCAGCCCGAACAGCAGGGCGGGCTGCAGCCCGATCAGCCGCGAGGCGACGGCAGCGACGCCGACGATGATGAGCATCGACGGCCGGAAGATCATGGTCGCCCGACCGCCGCCGAAGTGCGGGGAGGTCCAGCGCGCGACGGCCACCCAGACAGCGTTCACCGCGGCCAGCGCGACCGCGATGGCGAGGATGACGCGCAGGTATGCCCCCGCGTCGTCGACCGGGCTGGACAGGGTCACGAGGGCTGCCGCCGCGACGAACGCCGTCGGGATCAGCCACGGGCTGCGCGGGGCGGCAGCTCCGGATGCGGCGTCCGCCGACGCGACGGAGGCCCCGGATGCGCCGATTCCGGATGCACCGGCCCCGGATGCCCCGACGCGGGATGCCCCGGCAGCGTCCGCGTCGCGCAGCTCCGCCCTGCTGCGGTTGCGTCCGAAGATGCTCGCCCGGGTCCGCGCGCCGCGTCCGTCGCGTTCGCGCGCGACGGTCACCGCGAGCAGCCGTGCGGGCAGCGCGAGCAGCAGGAGGGCGGCGACGGCGAGCAGCAGCGACCGCAGCCAGCCGGGGAAGGCGGCGGCGGAGACGACAGGGGCCGACGCGCTCGTGAACGGGGTCCCCATCCAGTCCGGCCGGGTGGGGGCGCCGGTGCCGCCGTACGGGTCGAACGGCGTCGGGCTCGGGGTCGTGCCGGGCGGCACGACGGGGACGGCCGGCGAGGGCGTCGTGTGCGGGGAGGGCGTCGTGCTCGGCGACTCCGGAGACGTGCTGGGCGACGGGGCGGCGGTGAGGACGGTGATCGCGACCGGGTTGGATCCACCGCTGACATTGCCCGCCGCATCCCGTTGCAGCGCGGAAACGGTGAACCGTCCTGCGCCGAGCGTTCCGGTGCACGACCACGCCGTGCCGCGCACGACGGCCGTGCACACCACGATGCTGCCGTTGTCGTCGCTGCCGTACACGGTCACCTTCGCGGCGTCCTCTCCTGTGCCGGAGAAGGCGAGCGGGCGGCCGACCGGGGTCTCCGTGCCCGGGGCGGGGGAGCCGATGCGCGGTGCGGCGGGAGGCGTGGTGTCGACGGTGATCGCGACGGGCGCGCTCCTGCCGGAAGACTGGCTGGAGAACGGTGCGCGCTGCGTCGCGGTGATCGTGTGCTTTCCGCTCGGCAGCGGCTTGCTCAGCACGCAGCCCCAGGTGCCGGTGGAGTCGGCGGGGAAGGAGCAGGTGGAGCCGTTCTCGGCGCGGACCGTGACGGTCGCCCCCGGGTACGCCGTGCCGTGCACGCCGCCGCCGGAGACGAGGGTGCCGTTCGGGGCGGCGATGACCGGCGGGGAGAGCACATCCACCCGGTCGGAGGCTTCGAGGCCGTTGTTGCCCGACTCGGCGCGGACAACGACGCCCGGTCCGTCCGGTGGAGTGGAGAGCGCGCAGGACCAGTCGCCGCTCGCGTTCACCGGGGCGTCGCAGCGGGCGCCGGCCGTGCTCGCGGCTCCGGCGGAGACGTGGATGAGGTCGCCGGGCGTGCCGGTGCCGGACACGGTGAGCGGGAAGGAGGTGACGAGACCGGAGGGCAGCTGGTCGATCGTCGGAGGGCCGGGAGTCGGCGGCGGGGAGGTGGGGGGAGCGGTGTCGGACGGTGCCGCGCTCGGTGTGGTGTCTGCCGGCGAGGTCTGCGATGGCGAGGTCTGCGATGGCCTGGACAGCTGCGGGGAGTTCTGGGCCGGTG
The DNA here is from genome assembly GCF_051161895.1 of Leifsonia araucanica. NCBI lineage: Bacteria > Bacillati > Actinomycetota > Actinomycetes > Micrococcales > Microbacteriaceae > Leifsonia > Leifsonia araucanica. The sequence continues at coordinate 1,449,079 of NZ_JBMBTW010000002.1, read as the reverse complement.
TGCCGGAGGAGGGTGACGGCGATGGCGTGGAGGTGGCGGCGCTGGCCGGGGCGACGACGCCGACGGCTCCGAGGAGGGCTGCGCTCGCGAGGCCGACCACGATCAGGGCACCGACAAGCAGCCCGGACGACCCCCTCGGCCGGACTGGTGGCGACACATCAGACGAAAACACCCGCATTCCACCCCATTTCAGGTGGCGCGCCCCCCTTCTGTCAAACTCCCGAGCCGGATTTACGGCATACTGACAACTGGGTCAACCGTCCCACTCTTCGCGCGAGGATGCGCAAGGAGCCCGCGCTGAGGAGTCCGCCGTGACACGTATCTCCGCCGTGGAACGCCGCACCGCGCTGGTGCAGGCCGCCCTCTCCGTCGTCGCGCGCGACGGCGTGGCCGCCGCGACCACGCGCAGGATCGTCGCAGAGGCGGGGATGTCCCTCGCCAGCTTCCATTACGCCTTCACCTCGCGCGACGAACTGATGGCCGAACTCGTCAACACGGTGGTCGACGGCGAGCAGTCCGCGTTCGCCCCCGTGTTCGAGCAGCAGGTCGCCGAGCAGGATGCCCACGAGCAGGCTGCGCCCCGCGCCGAACCGCCGACGATGCGGGATGCGGTGCGCGCCGGGCTGCAACACTACTTCGCCGCCGTCCGCGCCGACCCCGACCGCGAGAAGGCGATGTTCGAGCTCACCCAGTGGGCGCTCCGCGAACCCGGCTTCGCCCCGCTGGCACGCCGTCAGTACGACCGCTACTTCGAGGTCGCGGAGCGCGCCGTCGTGCAGGCGGCGGCAATCACCGGATGCGCGTGGTCGCGCCCCACCGCAGAGGTCGCCCGCCTGCTCGTCGTCCTCACCGACGGCCTCACCGTGGCCTGGCTCGTCACGCGCGACGACGCGGCGGCCCAGGCCACCATCGACTTCGCTGCCGACGCGGTGGCGACGCTCGCGACACCCAGCGAGAAACCGGCACGTGTCCTGTCCACCCTCGACCCGAACGCAGGAACCCGATGACAGAACTCTCAGCTCCGGCGGTCTTCGCCGAGCCCACCCGCCGGGTCACCGGGCGCTGGATCGCGTTCTTCGCGATCGCCTGGCTCGGCATCTGGATGGCGCAGCTCGCGCCTATCCAGAAGCTGCTGCCCGACCAGGTGCAGAAGCAGCTGGACACCACGTACTGGGTCGACAACGTGGTGGTGTTCGGCATCATCTCGGGCATCTCCGGGGTGTGCGCGATCGTCGCGTACCCGCTCACCGGCGCCCTCTCCGACCGCACCACCAGCCGCTTCGGCCGTCGCAGGCCGTGGATCGCGGCGGGCGCCGTCGTGTTCGCGGTCTCGCTCATCCTGCTCGGGCTGCAGACCTCCATCGTCGGGATCGGCGTGTTCTGGTCGCTCGCGCTCACCGGGTTCTGCATCCTGACCGCCGCCCTCACCGCGACGATCTCCGACCAGGTGCCCGTCGGCCAGCGCGGCTACGTGTCCGGCTGGATCAGTGCCCCGCAGGCCATCGGCATCATCCTCGGCGTCTCGCTCGTCACCTACGTCTTCGTCGGCGCAGTGTTCGGGTACACGGCGATGGCGGTGCTGCTGCTCGTGCTCGTCGTCCCGTTCCTCTTCCTCCCCGACGCCGTGCTCCCTCCGCACCTGCGCCAGCGGATGACGTTCCGCGGGATCGTCGAGAGCCTGTGGATCTCGCCGCGCGAGCATCCCGATTTCGGCTGGACGCTGCTCAGCCGCGTGCTGGTCAACTTCGGCAACGCGTTCGGCACCTCGCTGCTCCTCTACTTCCTGGAGTTCGGCCTGCACGACAAGAACGCCGACGACGACCTGCTCGTCCTCATCCTGATCTACATGGTGTTCGTGATCGTCGCCTCGCTGGTGATGGGCCGCTGGTCGGACAGGATCGGGCGGCGCAAGGCGTTCGTGTTCCTCTCCTCGGCCATCCAGGGCGTCGCGGCGCTGCTGCTGGCGTTCGTGCCGGAGCTGTCGGTGGCGATGGTCGCCGCCGGGCTGCTCGGGCTCGGCTACGGCTGTTTCCTCTCCGTCGACCAGGCGCTCGCCACCCAGGTGCTGCCCGACCCGGAGAACCGGGGGAAGGACCTCGGCATCATGAACATCGCCACCGCCGTCCCCCAGGCGATGGCCCCGCTGATCGGCGCGGGCATCGTCGCTGCGCTCGGCGGTTTCGTCGGGCTGTTCGTCCTCTCCGGCCTGTTCGCGTTCGCGGGTGCCCTCGCGGTCGCACGAGTGAAAGCGGTGCGCTGATGACCTTCTCCATCGACCTCAGCACGAAGCCCACGCCGGCCGAACGCACCTGGACCACTCCGGATGCGTTCTGGCCGTCCCTGTCGGCCGCGACCGCCAGGCTCGACCCGGCGCTCGCCGTGCTGCACCTGCCGGCGCTGCGGCACAACACCCACGACATGCTGCGCCGGGCCTCCGGAAAGCCGATCAGGGTCGCATCCAAGTCGGTGCGGGTGCGCTCGGTGCTCGATGCGGTGCTCGCGGTCCCCGGATACGCGGGCGTCCTCGCGTACACGCTGCCCGAGGCGCTGTGGCTGGCGGAGGGGACGGACGGCCATCCGCCGATCGAGGACGTGGTGGTCGGCTACCCGACCGCCGACCGCGTGGCCATCGCACGGCTGGCGTACGCCCCCGAGCTGGCGGAGCGCGTGACGCTCATGGTCGACTCCGTGGCCCACCTGGACTTCATCGACGCGGTCGTCCCCCCGGCGCAGCGGCAGAGCATCCGGTTGTGCATCGAGTTGGATGCGTCGTGGCTGAGCCCGGTGCTCGGCCACATCGGCGTGTTCCGGTCTCCGTTGCACACGCCGGCCGCCGTGCGCGAGCTGGCGGAGGCGATCGTGCGCCGTCCCGGCTTCACCCTGGTCGGCATGATGGCCTACGAGGCGCAGATCGCCGGGCAGGGCAACAACCCGCCCGGCAGGCCGGCGTGGGGTGCGACGCTGCGCTGGATGCAGAAGAACTCCGGCGCCGAACTGCTCGACCGGCGCGGCCAGGCGGTCGCGGCCGTGCGCGAGATCGCGGACCTCGAGTTCGTGAACGGCGGAGGGACGGGGTCGCTGGAGTTCACGGCGTCGGACGAGTCCGTCACCGAGATCGCCGCGGGGAGCGGACTGTTCGGCGGCTACCTGTTCGATTCGTACGCCGGGTTCCGTCCAGCGCCTGCCGCGTCGTTCGCGCTGTCCGTCGTGCGGCGGCCAGGACCGGAGGTTGCGACCATGCTCGGCGGCGGCTGGATCGCCTCCGGTCCTCCCGGTGCGGACAGGATGCCCAAGATCGAGTGGCCGACCGGGCTGTCGATGGTGGCCAGGGAGATGGCGGGCGAGGTGCAGACGCCCGTCACCGGGGTGGCGGCCGGGGTGATGCGCGTCGGCGACCGGGTGTGGCTGCGGCACACCAAGTCGGGCGAGCTGAGCGAGCACGTCGACGAGTTCCACCTGATCGATGCGGTCGACGGTCGCGCTACCGTGGTCGGAGCCGTCCCCAGCTATCGCGGCGACGGAAAGGTGTTCCTGTGACGGCGACCGGCGCCCTCTGGCGCAACTGGGCCCGCACGGAGCAGGTCCGTCCCACCCGCGTCGAGCGCCCGGCCGACGCCGATGCCGTGCAACGCGCGGTCGCGGCGGCGGCGAGACAGGGGATGCGCGTCAAGGCCGTCGGCGCCGGGCACAGCTTCACCGGCATCGCGGTGGCTCCCGGGGTGCAGCTCGACCTGTCCGCCCTGCGCGGCATCGTCGACGTCGACGTGGAGCGCGGCCGGGTGACGCTCGCGGCGGGCACGCACCTGCACGAGCTGCCCCGGCTGCTGCGCCAGCACGGCCTCGCGCTGGAGAACATGGGCGACATCGACCGGCAGACCATCGCGGGCGCGACCTCCACGGGAACGCACGGCACCGGCGGAGGCTTCGGCGGCCTCGCGACCCAGATCGTCGGCGCCACCCTGGTGACGGGCACGGGCGAGGTGCTGACGGTGAACGAGACGAGCAACGCGGAACTCTTGCCCGCCGTGCGTCTCGGCCTCGGCGCGCTCGGCGTTCTGGTCGACCTGACCATCCAGTGCGTCCCCGCCTACCTCCTGCAGGCGGTCGAGCGGCCGGAACCGCTGCAGCACACGCTCGACACCTTCCTCGAACGCTCGGCGGCGGAGGACCACTTCGAGTTCTACTGGTTCCCGCACACCGAGACGGCGCTCACCAAGACGAACACGCGGCTCCCGCTCAGCGCGCCCGCCGCGCCGCTGCCCGCCTTCGGTCGCTGGGTCGACGACGAGCTGCTCGCCAACGGCCTCTACCGCGGGGTCTGCGCCGTCGGCACGATGGCCCCGGCGATCATCCCGCCGTTCAGCCGCCTGGCGCAGAAGCTCACCGGCAACCGCGACTTCACCGACGTCTCTCCCCGTGTCTTCGTGACCAACCGCACCGTGCGCTTCCGCGAGATGGAGTACGCGATCCCGCGGGAGGCGGTGCCCGGCGCCCTCGCAGAGGTCAAAGCACTGATCGAGCGGCGCGGCTGGCGCATCTCGTTCCCGGTGGAGGTGCGCTCCGCCGCCGCGGACGACAACTGGCTGTCGACGGCATACGGCCGCGAGACCGGATACATCGCGGTGCACCGCTACTACCGCGAAGACTCGACGGAGTACTTCGCGGCGGTGGAGGAGATCATGATGGCCCACGACGGCCGTCCGCACTGGGGCAAGCTGCACACCAGGCACGCCGAGTCGCTGCGCGCGACGTACCCGCGGTTCGACGACTTCCTGGCCGTGCGCGACCGGCTGGATCCCGAGCGCCGCTTCGAGAACGTGTACCTGCGGCGGGTGCTGGGGGAGTGACCGGTGGATGCGCGGTGTCCCCAAAGCGGGTGCCGCGTGTCCAGGGGACGGCACGGTGAGGAAGCCTCGGATTTCCGCGTGATTCCGCGGAAAACGCCGTGATTCCGGCGATCTGCAGTGGTCGATGGGGTGACGCGTGTGACTTGTGTGACGGGCGTGATTCTTGACACGTCCTCATTTCCCTGGAAAACTCCCTGCTAGCTGTGAATCGCCTGTGAGTTGTTGAGAATAATTCATCTTCAGGGAGGTCGCCGATGTCCGACCGCATCACCCGTTCCGCCCGCCCCATCGCACGCTTCGGCCCCGCGCTCGCCGCGGTCGCGCCGTTCTCCACCCCGGGGGTGACGTCCGCACCCCCGGACGATTCGGGGTGCGGTCCCTGCCCCGGTGCAACGCTCGTGCTGACCCCATCGGGAAACTGGGGTCGTCCCTAGCCGAGCTCTGACGGCATCCGTCCGACCACGGATGCCGTCGGCGAAACGATCGCGGCGTCGACCGCCTCCGGTGTCGGGCACTCGGAGGCGTCGGCGCCGCGTCGTCGTTCCCGCCGAGGTCCTGTCGATCGCCTCTGCTCAGGCGGTGCGGCGCTGGAGGGTGAGGGAGCCGAAGACGATCGCGGCCAGTGCGAACGCGCCGATGATGAGCAGCTGACCGCCCACGTACGCGGCGTCGTGCGTGTCGTTCGCCACCGCGTTCAGCGCGTCGATGGCGTGCGAGAGCGGGAGCCAGTCGCTGATGATGTGCAGCACATCCGGCAGCTGGTCGCGCGGGATGAAGATGCCGCCGAGCAGGATCTGCGGGAACACCAGCGCCGGCATGAACTGCACCACCTGGAACTCCGTGCGGGCGAACGCGCTCACGAACAGGCCGAGCGTCGTACCGAGGATCGCGTCGGCGAGCGCCACCGCGACCAGCAGCCACACGCTGCCCTTGATGTCGAGCCCGCACACCCACACCGCGTACGCGACGGCGACCAGCGTCTGCACCACGGCCAGCAGCCCGAACGCGAGCGTGTATCCCAGGATGAAGTCCGCCTTGCCGAGCGGCATCGACAGCAGGCGTTCCAGGGTGCCGGTGCGCCGCTCGCGCAGCGTGGTGATGCTCGTCACCAGGAACATCACGATGAACGGGAACAGCGCGAGCATCGCCGGGCCGATGGTCGAGAACACGCCGGTGTCCGTGAAGATCCACGCGACCAGTCCGATCAGCAGGCTCGGCACCACCACGAGCAGGGCGATGGTGCGCGGGTCGTGCCGGATCTGCGTCAGCACGCGGCCGGCGGTGGCGATGGTGCGGGTGCCGTTCATCGCTCGCCCCCGTCGGCGTCTGTCCCGGTGCCCGCTGCATCCGGTGCATCTGGTGCGTCCGCCGCATCCGGCGCATCCGGGAGGGCGTGCTTGGGATGGCGGCGCCGGATCAGCGCCAGGAACGCGCCCTCGGCATCCTCTGCCCCCGTCGACGCCAGCAGGGAGGCGGGCGTCTCGTCGGCGAGGATCGCCCCGTCGCGCATCAGCAGCAGCCGGTCGCAGCGGCTGGCCTCGTCCATCACGTGGCTCGAGATGAGCAGGCTGGTGCCCGCGTCGGCGAGCCGGTGGAACAGCTCCCACAGTTCCACGCGGAGGAGGGGGTCGAGGCCCACCGTCGGCTCGTCGAGCACGAGCAGATCCGGGGCGCCGAGCAGTGCGGCGGCGAGTGAGACCCTGCTGCGCTGGCCGCCGGAGAGTGTGGAGACCAGCTGCCCGGCGTTGGCGCCGAGGTCGGTCGCCTCGATGGCGCGGTCCACGTCGGCCTTCGCCGCACCGAGGATGCGCCGGAAGTACGCGAGGTTCTGCTGCACCGTCAAGTCGTCGTAGACGCTCGCTGCCTGCGTCACGTAGCCGACGCGGTGGCGGAGCCCGGGCGATCCGGCCGGCTCGCCCAGCACCTCGACGGTGCCGCCCGCCACCCGCTGCACGCCGACGATGGAGCGCATCAGGGTGGTCTTGCCGCAGCCACTCGGCCCGAGCAGCCCGACCACCTCGCCGCGTGGGATGCGCAGGGTCAGCCCGTCCAAGATCGTCGCCCTGCCGCGGCGCACCGTGAGGCCGTCGACGGAGACTGCGCTGGCCGCCATATTCATCATGTGATGAATTATTCGCTCCGAGCCGCGGCGCGTCAAGGACTACGGCAGCTGCTGCGTCCCAGCGCTCCCCGGACGCACCGTGCCGCCCTGCACATCCCCGAACAGATGCCACTGGATCACCGGCCCGATGCGCCGCGCGAGCTCGTCGGCGTCGGCGTGCGCCACCGGCTCCAGCTTGAGCACGAACCGGGTGAGCATCAGACCCACCAGCTGGGAGGCGGCCAGATTGGCCCGCAGATCGGCGTCGTCTCCTCCGGCCAGGGCGGCGAGCCGCACGAACACCTCCCTGGTCAGGAACTCCTTGAGCATCCTGCTGCCCGGCCCGCTGCCGAGGGCCGTGCGCAGGATCGCCACGATGCGCGCCTGCGACCGGGCGTCGTCGAGCTGCCGCACCAGCAGTCGCACGATCGAGGCGCCGACCTCCTCGCGCGGACCGGCGAGGATCACGCCCAGGATGCGGTCGGGCCGCAGCGGCGCATCCAGCGACGCGGTGAACAGGTCGGCCTTGTCGTCGAAGTAGTGGTGGACGAGCGCCGAGTCCACTCCGGCCCTCCGTGCGATGGCCCGCAGCGACGCCGCGTCGTAGCCGCGCTCGGCGAACTCCTCCGTCGCCGCCTTCAGGATGGCGGACTTGGCGGAGGCGCCGTCCCGCTGCTTGCGCGGACGGCCCCGACCGCGACGTTCGGCGACCTCACTCACCTGCCCATTGTGCGCCCGGCGGAGCGGCGCCTGCCGAACCGCACCATGCTTGCTTTGAGAGTGGTGGGAACGCGGTGAGAGCGTCGCGGGCCGCCGTTAGGATGGAATCTGCGCCCAGTCGTCACGCGCCAGGACACCAAGGAGTACCCGAAAATGGAATGGCTCATCCCGGTCATCATCGTCGTCGTGATCGTCGCGATCATCGGGATCTACCTGTGGGCCACGTACAACTCGCTGGTGACTCTCAAGGTCCGCGTCGACGAGGCGTGGAGCGACATCACGGTGCAGCTCAAGCGTCGTGCCGACCTCATCCCCAACCTCATCGAGACGGTCAAGGGCTACGCGGCGCACGAGAAGGGCGTCTTCGAGTCCGTCACGCAGGCCCGCGCAGAGACGCTGTCCGCGCAGGGGCCGGCCGAGGCCTCCGTGGCCGAGGGTCACATGCAGAGCGCGCTGAAGAGCATCTTCGCGGTGGCCGAGGCATACCCGCAGCTGCAGGCGAGCCAGAACTTCCTGCGTCTGCAGGCCGATCTGGTCGACACCGAAGACAAGATCCAGGCGTCGCGCCGGTTCTACAACGGCGGAGTCCGCGAACTCAACACCAAGATCAAGGTGTTCCCGAACAACATCTTCGCCAAGCGTATGGGCTTCACGGAGCGCGACTTCTTCGAGGTCAGCGACCTCGCTGCGATCGCGGAGCCCCCGCGCGTCCAGTTCTAGCGGGCGGCGATGTATAGGGCGATAGCCAGGAACAAGCGCAATACGGTCTTCACGATCCTGCTGTTCCTGATCATCATCGGCGGTCTCGGCTGGCTCGCGAGCTTCATCTACCAGAGCTACACGATCCTGTGGGTCGTCGTCATCGGCGCCGTGCTCTACGCGGTGGTGCAGTACTTCCTGGCGAGCAGTCAGGCGCTGAGCATGTCGGGCGCCATCCCGATCACCAAGGCCGACAACCCGCGCCTGTGGAACATCGTCGAGAACCTGTCGATCACCACGGGCACGCCGATGCCGGCGGTCTACATCGTCAACGACCCGGCGCCCAACGCGTTCGCCACCGGGCGTGACCCCGAGCACGCGTCGGTGGCGGCCACCACGGGGCTGCTCGACATCATGACCGACGCCGAACTCGAAGGCGTCATGGCGCACGAGCTGGGGCACGTCCGCAACTACGACATCCGGCTGTCGATGATCGTGTTCGGCCTCACGGTCGCCATCGGCTTCATCGCCGACATCTTCCTGCGCATGGCGTTCTTCGGCGGCATGGGCAACCGCAACAACAACAACGGCGGCGGAGGAGGCGGCAACCCGGTCATCCTGGTCTTCGGCCTCATCGCCGCGATCATCGCCCCGCTGGTCGCCACCCTGGTGCAGCTGGCGGTCTCCCGTCAGCGCGAATACCTCGCAGACGCCACGGGCGCGATGACCACCCGGCACCCGGATGCGCTGGCCAGCGCGCTGCTCAAGCTCGAGGCGTACGGCCGCCCGATGCAGAAGCAGAACTCGTCGATGGCGCACCTCTGGATCGCCAACCCGCTGAAGCCCAGCCTGATGAGCCGCCTGTTCAGCACCCACCCGCCCATCCCCGAGCGCGTCGACCGCCTCGAGAAAATGGGCTCCACCTTCTAGTCGCTGCGCGCGGCGTCAGTCGAGCTCGGCGGTGCCCGCGTAGCGGTACGGGATGCGCGTGGACGACAGGCGCGGCGCATCCACCGGGTGCCAGAGGGTGCCGACGTTCTGGCCGTCGACGGTGGAGACGTCGCGGATCGGGTCGGCGGGCTGACCGTCGATGTAGCTCTGCACGACCTCCGCGTAGACGGTGTCGTCCGGGTTCAGGAGCACGGCGACGTAGTGGTCGGAGGCCCGCACCTCGGAGGCGGGCACCCAGGTGCTCCCGTCGAACTGCACCATCGTGCTGCCGTCCTGAGCACCGCCCGGTCTGACTCCGGTGACGAACCCGTCCACCCAGCGGTCGCCGTCGCGATACGCGTAGAGCTCGCGCATCGGCGATTCGAAGTCGGCCTCATCGGCCCCGGCAGCATCCAGATACTCCAGCGGTGAACTCATGCCCGCACCCTACGCCTGCCCGCCGCCCGTCCCCAAGCAATCGAGTCCGGACTTGTGCACGCTCGCGTCGGCGTGTCGCGTGCATAAGTCCGGACTCGATTGCGTGGGATCGGGACCGGGCGGCCGGTCAGAGGGCGGCGGCGAGGAGCGGGGCGAGGTCGCCGCGGTGCGGGACCGTGACGGCGACGTCGTCGAGGCCCTGCCAGGCGGCGGTCGTGCGCAGCAGCGGCACCAGGCGCTCGACCGTCTCGGCGGGAGCGCCCGGCTCCGACCACGCCGACTGCACACGCAGGATGCGCGCCTGCCGGTCGCTCTTCAGGTCGATGCGGCCCACCACGCGGTCGTCGAGCAGGATCGGCAGCGTGTAGTAGCCGAAGATCCGCTTCTCCGCCGGGGTGTAGATCTCGATGCGGTAGTGGAAGTCGAACATGCGCAGCGCCCGGTCGCGATACCAGACCACGGGGTCGAACGGCGAGAGCAGGGCGGTCGCCGACACGCTGCGGGGGAGCCGCGCATCCCGGTGCAGCCAGGTCTTCTCCGGCCGTCCGTTGCGCTCCCAGCCGCCGACCGTCACCGGGATCAGCTCCCCGGCGTCCTCCAGCTCCTGGATGGCGGCCATCGCCGGTGCACGCTTGATGCGGTAGTAGTCGCCCAGGTCGCCCGCTGTTCCGATGCCGTGCGCGACCGCGGAGCGCCGGATGAGCTCGCGCACCGCATCCGGAGTCGTCACCGTGGTGTCGAGCACCGACGAGGGCAGTACGTCCTCCGCGAGCGCGTACCTCCGCTGGAACCGGGTGCGCCCGGCCACGGCCACCTCGCCGAACAGGAAGAGGAACTCGAGCGCCCGCTTCACGTCGGACCAGCCCCACCACGGGCCGGCCCGCTTGTTGGCGTCGTGCTCGATCTCCCCGGCGACGAGCGGCCCGCGCGACGCGAGCTCGGTGCGCAGCCAGTCGACCGTGGAGGCGTTCCGCTGGTACCAGCTGTCCGGGTCTGTGCCGTAGCGCTCGCGGTACGCGGCCATCCGCCACCGGAACAGCGGCCAGTCCTCGCGCCGGATGAACCCGGCCTCGTGCGGCCAGTATTCGGTGTGCGGCGATTTCGCCGCGAACGTCAGCTTGTCGAGCAGCGCCTTGTCGTATGCGCCGACCCGCGCGAACACCGGCAGGTAGTGGCTGCGCTCGAACACGTTGACCGAGTCGATCTGCAACAGGTTGATGCGGTCGATCACCCCGTTGAGCTGCCGTGTTCCGACGGTCGATGGATGCGGGCGGCCGAACCCCTGCGCGGCCAGGGCGATGCGCCGTGCGAGCGCGGGGGAGACCTTTTCAACCACACCGTCGACCATAGCGGGAACCGCGGACAGTCCTTCCCCGGCCGTTCACTTTCCGTCCATCGACGGCACCCCGACCGGTCGAACGACCGCCATACGTTGGCACCGGCCCGGATGGGAATCCGTGTGTCCCGCGACCGAACGCGGGACGACCACCCTGGCACCCCACACTGGAGGAACTGTGACCATCAAGCGCGCACGCGTCGCCGGCCTTGCCGCCGCGGCCACCGTCGTCGCACTCTCGCTCGCCGCCTGCACCGGCGGGGCGAACGCAGCAGACCCGACATCGTCGAAGGACTTCGCGACCGCTGCCGACGCGAAGGCTGCCGGCGGCATGGATGCGCTCGTCGCCGCCGCGAAGAAGGAGGGCACCCTCAACATCATCGCGACGCCGGGCGACTGGGCGAACTACCAGGAGATCTTCGACGGCTTCACCAAGAAGTACGGCATCACGATCAACCCCAGCCAGGACAGCGCATCCAGCCAGGAGGAGATCGACGCGGCCAAGAAGCTCAAGGGCCAGGACACCGCTCCCGACACCTTCGACATCGGCTCGTCCGTCGCCCTCGCCAACACCGAGTACTTCGCGCCGTACAAGCCCACCGGCTGGGACGACATCCCGGCCAACGAGAAGGAGTCCACCGGGCTCTGGAAGGTCGGGTACTACGGCGTGATGGCCGTCGGCTACGACGCCAACAAGATCAAGAAGGCCCCGAAGAGCCTCGACGACCTGCTCGGCTCCGAGTACAAGGGCGCCGTCGCACTGAACGGCAACCCCACGCAGGCGGCAGCAGCAGCCGGCGCCGTCGCGTTCGCCGACCTGCAGGCGGGCGGCACCCTCGACGACCTCAAGCCGGGCGTCGACTGGTTCGCCAAGCTGAAGAAGGCGGGCAACTGGAACGCCGCGGACGGCAAGCCGAACACCATCGCCTCCGGCGAGACCCCCGTGCTGCTCGACTGGTCGTTCAACCAGAAGGGCTACACCACCTCCGACACCATCAAGGGCGGTGGCGTGAACTGGAAGTACACCGTGCTTCCCGGCACCGCGTACGTCGGCTACTACAACCAGGCCATCAACAAGGACGCCCCGCACCCCGCGGCCGCGCGCCTCTGGGAGGAGTACCTCTACAGCGACGCCGCCCAGAACGCGTGGCTGAAGGGCGGGGCGTACCCGGCCCGCGTGGATGCGATGGAGAAGGCCGGCACGCTGAACAAGGCCGACTTCCCCGGCAAGCTCGACAAGACCGCCGTCATGACGGACAAGCAGGCCACCGACGCCGGAACCCTGCTCAACGCCACCTGGGCGAACGCGGTCGGCTAATGACCGAAACGGTCGGCGCTGCTGCGCCGCCGCTGGAGCGCGACGGCGCCGGGGAGACCCGGCGCCTGTCGCTGCCCAGGGGCCTTCCCGCGATCCTCGGCCTCACGCCGTTCGCGTTCTATGTCGTCGTCTTCCTCGCCGTCCCGACGGTGATCGCGGTCGGCAGCGGGTTCGTGGATGCGGACGGCCGCTTCACCTGGGCGAACATCACCGGCCTCGCCGAGCCCGCGATCTTCGGCTCGTTCGTCGGCGCCTTCTTCCTCTCCGCGGTCACCGCGGTGGTGGGCGCCGTCGCCGGAGCGGCCCTCTGCTTCGCCATGCTGCGCTCGCGCCCGGGCGGTGCCACCCGCTCGCTGGTCGACTCGGCCAGCAGCGTGCTCGCCCAGTTCGGCGGCGTGATGCTCGCGTTCGCGTTCATCGCGACCATCGGCGCCCAGGGCCTCGTGACCGTGCTGCTGCGCAACCAGTTCCACATCAACATCTACGAGAACGGCGTCTGGCTCTACACGGTGCCCGGCCTCATCCTGCCGTACCTCTACTTCCAGATCCCGCTCATGGTCATCACGTTCATGCCGGCGCTCGAAGGTCTGAAGCCGCAGTGGCTGGAGGCGAACGCGACCCTCGGGGGAAGCCGCGCCACCTACTGGTTCCGGGTGGGCATCCCGGTTCTGCTCCCGTCGTTTCTCGGCAGCCTGCTGCTGCTGTTCGCGAACGCGTTCTCGTCGTACGCCACCGCGGCGGCGCTCGTGGGGCAGGCGAACAACATCGTCTCGCTGCAGATCCGCCAGGCCCTCATCTCCGAGACCGTCCTCGGCCGCGCCAACCTCGCCGGTGCGATGTCGCTCGGGATGCTCGTGGTGATGATCGTCGTCATGCTCGGATACTCCGCGCTCGCCTCCCGCACCGCACGGTGGCAGCGATGAGCCGCCGCACGGCCCCGGCGCTCCGCTTCGGTCCCGGCCCGGTCACGCGCACGGTCATCTGGGTGATCTTCGGCCTGTTCTTCCTCATCCCGCTGTTCTCGATGGTGGAGTTCACCCTCCGCACGGCGAAGCCCGGCGTATACAACATCGACAGGTGGGTGCTCGTCTTCAGCGGGGAGACCACCCGCTACGACCGGATCTACCAGGGTCTCGGCAACTCGCTGGTCCTCGCCGTCGTCACGGTGGCGATCGTGCTGCTCGTGCTGCTGCCGACGATGATCCTGGTGGAGCTGCGCATCCCGAAGCTGCGGCGCGCACTGGAACTGGTGTGCCTGCTGCCCATCGTGATCCCCGCGATCGTGCTGGTGGTGGGCCTCGCGCCGACGTACGCCGCCGTCACCCAGCTCTTCGGCTCCGGCACCTGGACCCTCGCCTTCGCGTACGGCATCCTGGTGCTCCCGTATGCGTACCGCGCCATCCAGAGCAACATCGCGGCGATCGACGTGGTCACCCTCAGCGAGGCGGGCCGTTCGCTCGGCGCGGGCTGGCTGAGCGTGCTGCTGCGCATCCTGGTGCCGAACTTGCGCCGCGGCATCCTCGCCGCGAGCGTGCTCTCAGTGGCGGTCGTGCTCGGCGAGTTCACCATCGCGTCGCTTCTCAGCAGGGTGAACCTGCAGACGGCGCTGCTGCTGGTGTCGCAGTCCGACCCGTTCGTCGCGGTCATCTTCGCGCTGCTCGCGCTGGTGTTCGCGTTCCTCCTCCTCTTCGTCGTCGACCGTCTCGTGACGGCCGGGCGACGACGCCCAGCGAAAGGCTGACCCGTGTCCGCACCCGAAACGTCCGTCCTCCCCGCCGCCGCGGGAGCCGCATCCGGTGTCGCCGCATCCGGTGTCGCCGCGTCCGGTGTCGCCGCGTCCGGCGACCTCGGCAGCACCGTCGAGCTGCGCTCCGTCGTGCGCGACTTCGGCGGAGGGGCCGGCCTCGCCGGTCTCAGCCTCAACGCCAGGCCCGGCGAGCTGATCGCCCTGCTCGGTCCGAGCGGCTGCGGGAAGACCACGGCCCTCCGCGCCCTCGCCGGGCTCGAACGCGTCGACTCTGGCAGCATCCTGATCGACGGCGACGACGTCACCGACCAGCCGACCAACCGCCGCGACCTCGGCATGGTCTTCCAGTCGTACTCGCTCTTCCCGCACCTCACCTCCGGCCAGAACGTCGAGTTCGGGCTCCGGATGCGCAAGGTCTCCTCCGCCGACCGCCGCCGCCGCGCCGCGGAAGCCCTCGACCTCGTCGGCCTCGACCACCACGCCGACCGCTACGCGCACCAGCTCTCCGGCGGCCAGCAGCAGCGCGTCGCCCTCGCCAGGGCGCTCGTGACCCGCCCCCGCGTGCTCCTCCTCGACGAGCCGCTGTCCGCCCTGGATGCGAAGGTCAGGGTGCAGCTGCGCGACGAGATCCGGCGCATCCAGACCGAGCTCGGCATCACCACGTTCTTCGTGACGCACGATCAGGAGGAGGCGCTCGCCGTCGCCGACAGGGTGGCCGTGATGCGCGCGGGCGACATCGAGCAGATCGGCGAGCCGGAAGAGCTCTACCGCCGCCCGGCCTCCGCCTTCGTCGCGGAGTTCGTCGGCCTCACCAACCGCGTGCGCGGCACCGTCACCGGCGGCGAGCTGACCGTGTTCGGGATGCGCCTCCCGCTCGTCACCCCGTCGCCCGACGGCCCGGTGACCGTCTACCTCCGCCCGGAGGACGTGCTCTTCTCCGGACCGTCCGCCGCCGCGGCGGGCCCCGTGCTCCCCGGCGTCGTGCTCACCACCAGCTTCCTCGGCGCCCTCCGCCGCACCAGGGTGCGCCTCGACGACGGCACCGAGCTGGCCGTGCAGCACGAGACGCGCCACGCCCCCGCGCCGGGAGAGCGCATCCACGTGTCGCTGGCGGGCACGCCGGTGACGGTGGGGGAGGCGTAGGGGGGAACGTGGTGAGGGCGGCGGGTGACCGTGACTGATCCCTCCACAGCTGGGCGCATCCTGTGGGTTGCCCACACCCCGCGTCAACCCGGTGGACCGGCGCCGGTGCGCGCCTAGACTGACCGGCATGTCAGAGAACGACGCGACGCCGAAGCAGCTCACCGTCACGCCGCGCGAGAACCGCGCGCCCGCCAGAGGCTGGTTCCTCAAGGGCCGCCGCCCGGAGCAGGACGGCGAGGTGCAGCAGCACGGGTCCGTCGAGGAGTCGCTGCCGCACGGGATGCTCGTGGCCGGCGCCTGGTCGTGGCGGCTGCTCGTCATCGGCGCCGTCATCGCCGTTGCGATCTTCCTCGTGGTGCAGCTGCGCCTCATCATCATCCCGCTGCTGATCGCCGTGCTGATCTCGGCGCTGCTGGTGCCGTTCGTCGACTTCTTGCACCGGCACAGGTGGCCGCGGTGGGCCGCGATCGTGGCGGCGATGGTCTCAGTGATCGTGGTGGTCGGAGGACTGCTCTACCTCGCGGTCTGGCAGGTCACGCGGCAGAGCCACGAGCTCCAGACGCAGTCCGTGGCGGCGTACGACCAGTTCCGCGTGTGGCTGACGTCCGGGCCGCTCGGCCTGAGCGAGAGCCAGATCAGCAGCGCCCTCGACTCGCTCGCGAGGTCGATCCAGCAGGACAGCCAGATCTTCATCACCGGCGCGCTGTCGATCGGCTCGACCCTCGGCCACGTCCTCGCCGGGCTGCTGCTCGTGCTGTTCAGCACACTGTTCATCCTCATCGACGGCCGCTCCATCTGGAACTGGATCGTGCGCATCTTCCCGAAGCGCGCCCGGCGGGCTGTCGACGGCGCGGGCCAGGCCGGCTGGGTGACCCTGCGCAACTTCGTGAAGGTGCAGATCCTGGTCGCGTCGATCGACGCCCTCGGCATCGGTCTCGGGGCCTTCTTCCTCGGGCTGCCGCTGGTGATCCCGATCGCGGTGCTCGTCTTCCTCGGCTCGTTCATCCCGGTCGTCGGCGCCGTCGTGACCGGTGCGCTGGCGATCTTCATCGCGTTGATCTTCAAGGGCTGGGTGTTCGCGCTCATCATGCTCGCCGTGGTGCTGCTGGTGCAGCAGATCGAGGGGCATGTGCTGCAACCACTCATCATGGGAACGGCGGTCAAGGTGCATCCACTGGCCGTCGTGCTCGCCGTCGCGGCCGGATCGCTGCTCGCGGGAATCCCCGGTGCGCTGTTCGCGGTGCCGGTCGCCGCCGTGCTCAACGTGATGGTGCATTACGTGTCGAGCGGGGCGTGGCGCGAGGGTGCCCACCGGGAGTACTCCGCACCCGATACGGTGCTGTGGCAGACCGTTCCGAGGCCGCCCCGGCGCGCGAGGACCTGACGGTGCCGGCCGACGGGTCACATTCGGTTCGTGGAATACGTCCGCGAGTAGGCTGTCTCCGTGGCCACGCTGACTGATTCGACGCGCACTCCTTTCGCTGGGCCGAGCCTCGACGAGATCGAGGCCGCGCGCATCGTCGTGTCGAAGGTCGCGGAGCCGACGCCCGTCGAGACCTCGCGGTTCCTCGCCGACGTGCTCGGCGCTCCCGTCTTCCTCAAGTGCGAGAACCTGCAGCGCACCGGGTCGTACAAGATCCGCGGCGCGTACAACCGGATGGCCAAGCTCAGCGCGGAGGAGCGCGAGCGCGGCGTCGTCGCCGCGTCGGCGGGCAACCACGCCCAGGGGGTCGCGTTCGCGGCCAGGGAGCTGGGCATCCACGCCACGATCTTCATGCCGGTCGGTGTCGCCATCCCCAAGTTCCAGGCCACCCGCGACTACGGCGCCGACGTCGTCCTGAGCGGCAGCATCGTCGACGAGACGCTGCGCGCCGCCGCCGACTTCGCCGCGGAGACCGGAGCCGTCCTCATCCCGCCCTTCGACCATCCGGATGTGGTGGCCGGGCAGGGAACGCTCGGCCTCGAGATCCTCGACGACGTGCCGGATGCGGCCACGATCGTCGTCCCCATCGGTGGCGGCGGACTCATCTCCGGGGTGGCCAGTGCCGTCAAGCAGCGCGCTGCCGCCGAGGGCAGGGAGATCCGCGTCATCGGCGTGCAGGCGGCCAACGCCGCCGCGTACCCGCCGTCCCTGGATGCGGGGGAGCCCACCGAGATCGCGCTCGTCGCCACCATCGCCGACGGCATCGCCGTGAGCAAGCCGGGCGCCCTCAACTTCCAGATCATCCGCGACGTGGTCGACGAGGTCGTCACCGTCTCGGAGGACGACATCGCACGCGCCCTCCTGGTGCTCCTGGAGCGGGCGAAGCTCGTCGTCGAACCGGCCGGCGCGGCCGCCGTCGCGGCGATCCTGGCCGGCAAGGTCCCCGCCATCGGCCCGACGGTCGCAATCCTCTCCGGCGGCAACATCGACCCGCTGCTCATGCAGCGCATCATCAGCCACGGTCTCGCGGCCTCCGACCGCTACCTCAAGCTCACCATCATGCTGCCCGACCGGCCCGGTCAGCTCGCGCGCATCTCCGAGATCCTCGCCGGCGTCAACACCAACGTGGTGGAGGTGCTGCACACCCGGCACGGGCGCGGCCTGCAGCTCAGCCAGGTGGAGCTCGACGTCAGCGTCGAGACCAGGGGCACCGACCACCGCCAGCACGTCATCGAAGCGCTCCGCGCCGCGGGCTACGACCCCGTGCTCGACTACGAGTAGGCCGCTCGGCCCCTTGCACGAAAAAGCGCGGTGCGGGATGCCCGCACCGCGCTTCTCACGCGAACCGTCCGCTCAGCCGCGGTAGGTCTCCACGTTCTGGATCGTGACGGCGATCTGCTTGCCGTTCGGCGCGGTGTACGACGTGGAGTCGCCCACCTTGAGGCCGAGGATCGCCTCGCCGAGCGGGCTGCCCTCGGAGTAGACCTGCAGGTCCGTTCCCGCCGCGATCTCGCGGTTGCCGATGAGGAAGGTGCTCTCGTCGCCCGCGATGGTCGCCGTGATCACCGTTCCGGGCTCCACGACACCGTGGCTCTCCGGGGCTTCGCTGACGGTGGCATTGCGCAGCAGGTTGGTGAGCTGCACGATGCGGGCCTCGATCTTGCCCTGCTCGTCTTTCGCGGCGTGGTATCCGCCGTTCTCTTTGAGGTCGCCCTCCTCGCGGGCCGCCTCGATGCGCTTCGCGATCTCGTTTCGGCCGTTGACGCTGAGCTCCTCGAGTTCGGCCGACAGACGGTCGTACGCATCCTGGGTCAGAAAACTGACCTGAGACTCCTGAGACATGATGAACTCCTTTGCGCCGCCGGTCGTGACCGGCTGGGCAGATCGGCCGGTCCGGGGACCGGCTGGATAAAGTCGACGCCCCGACATCGGTCGGGGCGTATCGAAGAATCCTAGGTCAGCCAGCAGCTGGAAATCAAACCTGTATTGCTCTGTTCCGTGGTCTTGATCGTCTCCGTGTACTCCGTGAGGCGCTTGTCGGAGGCCGGATAGCTGATGATCCGCCAGCCGACGATGGCGAACGACTCGTTCAGCGCCTGCACGGCGCAGGTCACAGGGGTGCCGGGCGGCGTGTTCACGGTGAACGTGATCCGCACGTGGTGCGCATCCGTGATCGTGTACGCGGTGTCCGTCGCCTCGAGGTCGGCCTGGTCGTTGTCCCAGCCCGCCCAGAACGTCCACGCCGCGAAGATCGCGACGAACGCGACAGCCACTCCGATGATCCACCAGCGGTCCCGGCGCTTGCGACCGGGCGTTCGACCGTAGCGGCGATCGAGGGTCTCGGTCACCGCCATCCTTCTCCCTGCACTGAACGTTCTCCCGTGGAAACTGCACCGTCCGGGCGACGGTAGGCTTGAACCCAGACTAGGAGATGAAGCTGTGAAACCCTGCGCTTCGTCCTCGGCTCGAAAGTGGAGACCCGGATGCCCGTAACCGACCTGCGCGCAGGAATCGTCGTCGACCGTGAGGGAGAGCGATGATCCAGGATGCGCTGCTGCGCGCGGCCGTGTGGGTCACCGCCGCCACGCCCTCCCCGACGCCGTCCGGCGCTCCGAACGCCGACCAGGTGACCCCTGGTGTGGTCGGCTTCGTGGTGACGTTCCTGGTCGCCGTCGCCGCCGTGCTGCTCGCGCTCGACATGACGCGGCGCATCCGGCGGGTGCGCTACCGCGCAGAGATCGCGGAGAAGCTGGACGCCGAGCAGGCGGAGCAGAACGGCCAGGCCGGTCAGGCCGGTCAGGACGACAGCGAGCGCTAGCGCGCCGGATCAGCTCCCGTTAGTTCAGCCCCCGTTGTAGACCGGGTGCAGGGCGATCAGCAGCACCGCCGTCCAGTGGCAGAGGAACGCCAGCACGGTGAGCGTGTGGAAGATCTCGTGGAAGCCGAAGACCCCGGGGAACGGGTTCGGCTTCTTGATGCCGTAGATGACCGCGCCGACCGTGTAGAGCAGGCCGCCGACGAGCACGAGCACCATCATCGCCGCGTTCGCGTCGAGCAGGTCGACCACGTACATCAGCGCGCCCCAGCCGAGGGCGACGTAGAGCGGGACGTACAGCCAGCGCGGGGCGTTGATCCAGAACACGCGGAACGCGATGCCGATCAGCGCGCCGGCCCAGACCAGCGTGAGCAGCAGGAAGCCTTTGCTCGGCGGCAGAGCGAGCACGGCGAGCGGCGTGTACGTTCCGGCGATCAGCAGGAAGATGTTGGCGTGGTCGATCCGCTTGAGGATGATCTTGACGCGCGGCCGCCAGTTGAAGCGGTGGTACAGCGCCGAGTTGCCGAACAGCAGCAGCGAGGTGAGCACGAACACCGCGGACGACCACTTGGCCGGTGCGCCCTCGGCGAGGGTGATGAGCACGATGCCGGCCGCGATGGTGACCGGGAAGGTGGCCGCATGGATCCAGCCGCGCCAGGTGGGCTTGATCTCCGTGGGGTCGGCGATCGACGCATCCAGCAGCGGGATGTTCGGAAGGTCGGGTCCCCGGTTCTCGTCGGCTTTCACGGCCGCGTCCGCCGGGCCGAGAGAGTCGGCCGGTTCGGCGAGCACGTCGGCCACGTCTTCCTGCTTCTGGCTCTTTCGGGGTGTCATGGAGCAAGCGTACGGGAGCAGCGTGACCTCGCGCTGTGAGTTCGACGCCGCGGGGCGCGGTAACGTACTTCCGTGAGCAGATGGAGTTTCCCCCTCGGACGTGGGCTGCTCTACGGTCTCTACCAGAACAGGCTCAAGCGCAACCTGCCCGCCGAGTCAATGCCCCGCCACGTCGCGATGATCATCGACGGCAACCGCCGCTGGGCGCGCCAGCTCGGGCTCACGACGGTCGCCCACGGGCACCGTGCAGGAGCGGCGAAGATGCGCGAGTTCCTGGAGTGGTGCGACGACCTCGGCATCCAGGTCGTCACTCTCTACCTGCTGTCCAGCGACAACCTGAGCAACCGGGAGAGCGGCGAGCTCTCCGACCTCATCGAGATCATCGCGGAACTCGCCGAGGACCTCTCCCACTACCGCGACTGGCGGGTGCAGCACGTCGGCTCGACCGCAGGCCTCCCGGAGCCGCTGGTCGCCGCGCTGACCGGCGCGGAGGACCGTACGGCCAAGAACACCGGCCTGCACGTGAACCTCGCGGTCGGCTACGGCGGCCGCAAAGAGATCACTGACGCGATGCGCGACATCGTCGCCGCCCACCACGCCAAGGGCGGCAGCCTGGAGACCCTCGCCGACCTGCTCACCCCCGACCTCATCGGCGAGCACCTCTACACGGGCGGCCAGCCGGACCCCGACCTCGTCATCCGCACCTCCGGCGAGCAGCGCCTCAGCGACTTCATGCTCTGGCAGAGCGCCCACAGCGAGTTCTACTTCGTGGAGGCGCTAGGCCCGGACCTGCGCGAGGTGGACTTCCTGCGTGCGGTGCGCGATTACTCGCGCCGCCAGCGTCGTTACGGGGGGTGACCCTCCGGCTGCTCCGTCCCGCCCCGGCGCTGCCCCGAGGGACGGGATGCGGTCGCTGCTAGGGTCGGAGACGATCCGCCGGGGAGCGGATGAGTGCGGACGACACGACCAACGGGGGTTCTGATGGGTGCGGCACGACAACTCGCGGTCTCGGCCTGGCGCGCCGACGACACCCGGATGCGCGCGGCGGCCTGGATCGCATCCGCCGCCGCGCTTCTCGGCATCGGCCTCACCTGGTCGGCCCTCCGCGTGATCGGCCTCTACGCCCTCTGGACCGTCGGGATGGACGAAGGTCTGCTCTTCACGGCCGAGTTCGGCACGCGCGCGGTCCTGCTCGGCGCCACCGTGGTGTGCGTGGTGCTCGGCGTCGCACGGCGCGGACGCGACGGCTCCGGGCGCGGCGCGCTCGTCACGGCGATCGTGCTGGCCGTGCTGATCGTCGCGGCGCAGGTCCAGCAGGTGGCGGTCGCCGTGCACTTCGCCTGGAGTGCGCTGTTCAGTGTGACCACGCTGACCTGGCTGGGATTCGCGGTGCTGACGATTGCCGCGTGCGTGCTCGCCCTGACGGCGCGTCGGCCGGTGGCGGTGCGGGGTGAGCGGGTGCCGTCTTCGACCGTGACGGGGAGCATGGACGCCGTGGGCGCTGCGGACGCGGGCAACGCCGGAGCGGCGGCCCGGTTCGTGTGGTTCTCGGTGGGGGCGGCGTTCGTCGCGTTCGTGGCGAGCGTCCTGGTCGTCGCGCAGGCTCTGATCGTGCCGAACGCCTGGGGTCCTGCGCTGGTGGCTCTGGTGCACGCCTGGGTGACGGTGATCGCGGTGGCCGTGCAGGTGATCGCCGCGCTGTTCGTGGTGCGCGGTTCGGCGCTCGGCCGCCTCGTCGTCAGCGCGGTCGCGGTGGTCCTCCTCAGCGACCTGACCGAGACGTCCATGCTCGGGATGTGGCCGGACGGCAGCGACGCCGACGCCGGCGTCTCCGGCGCGGGGATCCTCGTCGCGACGATCGCCGCCGTCGCTGCGGCCGTCGCGCTGTGGCTGCCGCCGGTGTCCCGGTGGCTGGCCGGTGCGCAAGCGGGCGAGGTCGGGGACGGGCGTGTGGGGGAGCCGGCGCGTTCGGTGGTGTGATGCGAGTGGGCACGATCCCCCTCCCGGCTGACAGAATGTTCCGGGAGGTCACCACACAATGACGACGACGATCGACGAATTCGCCCGCACGTTCTCCGAGGAGTCCGGCTACCTCGACTACGGCCGGGTCGGACCGATCTCGGCGACCGCCCTCGCGGAAACGCTCGGGCAGTACGAGATTCTCGCCAAGGCCCGGTTCGGCAGCATCGGGCGGATGCAGGCCGAGGATCAGCGCGTGCGGGATGCGGTGTCGGCGTTGACGCGGTTCCCGTCCGATCAGGTGGTGTTCCAGCCGACGGCGTCGATCGGGCTCATGCATGCCGCGTTCGGTCTGACCGGGGGCGAGGTGCTGCTGTCTGCGGCAGAGTTCCCGAGCATCACGTATGCGGCGGTGCGCGCGTCGCAGGCGATGCGGGTGGTCACGCCGACCTGGCTGGAGACCGACCACCAACGTGTCACTCCCGCGCGCATCCGGGAGCAGTTGACGCCGAACACGACGGCGGTGATGGTCAGCCTGGTCGATTCGCGCACCGGGTATCTGGCCGACATCGACGGCATCCGCCAGGTGATCGGCGACCGGCTGCTGATCGTGGATGCGATCCAAGGCTTCGGCGTGGTGGATGCGCCGTTCGAGGTGGCGGACATCGTCGTCTCCGGCGGCCAGAAGTGGACGCGCGCAGGCTGGGGGACCGGGTTCCTCGCGGCGAGCGAGCGCGCCATCGAGCATCTGACGCCGGTGTTCAGCGGGTGGACGGGCGCCGACCTCGACGGGTCGTGGGATGAGGTCGGGGAGCCGAGCAACAGCACGCGCGCGTTCAGCATCTCCAACCCGGACCCGATCGCCCAGGCCCGGTTCGCTGCGGCGCTGGAGGACATCGCGGCGGTCGGCGTCCCGGCGATCAGCGCGGCGATCGGCGACGGCGTCGAGCGGGTGTTCGCGCTGGCGGACGAGTACGCGATCCCTGTCGCGTCGTCGCGCAACGCGGCGGAACGGGCAGGGATGGTCGTGCTCGAGCCGCTGCCGGAGCAGCTGACGGCACTCAGCGCGTCCCTGTTCAACCACGGGATCACCGCATCCATCCGGGCGACCAACGTGCGGTTGTCCGTGCACGCGGGCACGACGGAGGAGACGTTCGACATGCTGCGGGCCGCGTTCACCTCGTACGCGTCCGCCTCCTGACCCGGCCTGCGAAACGATCCAGTCTGAACTTGTTCACGCGACACGCCGAGGAAAGCGTGAACAACTTCGGACTCGATTATTTCTGATGTGCGGGCGACCCGAAGTGGGGGCGAAAGTTCACCTGATGGAAACGCGCGACGGCGGTGTGTCGCGGTGGCCTGTCGGTGGGTCGGCGTAGGTTCGGCTTATCGGGCACGGAGCCCGATCGAGACGGCCACGTAAGTTCGTTTCGACACCCACCGGCCGACTCGCCAAACAGATCCGCCCGCTCCACGGAGCGAGCGGGGTGGGAGTGGTCGTGGCTGAATCAGGTACCCGACAGTTCGAGTCGACCGACAGCGGAACCAACCAGGCGGAGCGCACGTACGTGCTCGACACCTCGGTCCTGCTGTCCGACCCCCAGGCGATCTTCCGGTTCGCCGAACACGCTGTCGTCATCCCCGTCGTCGTCGTGAGCGAACTGGAGGGCAAACGCAACGATCCCGAGATCGGCTACTTCGCGCGGCAGGCGCTGCGCAATCTGGACGAGCTGAGGATCCAGCACGAACGGCTCGACTTCCCCATCCCGGTCGGGGACGGCGGCTCGCTGCGGGTGGAACTCAACCACTCCAACATGTCGGTTCTGCCCAGCGGGTTGCAGCTCGGGGACAACGACTCCCGCATCCTGGCGGTGGCGCTCAACCTCGCCAACGACGGGCTGGCGGTCACGGTCGTCTCCAAAGACCTCCCGCTGCGCGTCAAAGCGGCCTCGATCGGCCTCGCCGCCGAAGAGTACCGTCACGAACTCGCGGTCGACTCCGGATGGACGGGCCTCGCCGAGATCGACCTCGGCAGCGACGCGATGAGCGACCTCTACGAAAACGAGTGGATGCGCACCGACCTCGTGCGCGGGATGCCCGCCAACACGGGCCTCATCGTCCACTCCGACCGCGGTTCGGCCCTCGGGCGCGTGGTCGCGGACGGCGAACTGAAGCTCGTCCGAGGCGACCGGGACGTGTTCGGCCTGCACGGACGCTCGGCGGAACAGCGCCTCGCCATCGACCTCCTCCTGGACCCGGAGATCGGCATCCTGTCCCTGGGCGGCCGGGCGGGAACGGGCAAATCGGCGCTCGCACTGTGCGCCGGCCTGGAGGCGGTGCTGGAGCGGCAGCAGCACAAGAAGATCATGGTGTTCCGTCCGCTGTACGCGGTCGGCGGCCAGGAACTCGGCTACCTCCCCGGCGACCAGGGCGAGAAGATGAACCCCTGGGGCCAGGCGATCTTCGACACGCTCGGAGCGCTGGTGTCGCAGAACGTGCTCGACGAGGTGCAGGACCGCGGCATCCTCGAGGTGCTGCCGCTCACGCACATCCGGGGCCGGTCGTTGCACGATGCCTTCGTGATCGTCGACGAGGCGCAGTCGCTCGAACGGAACGTGCTCCTCACGGTGCTCAGCCGCGTCGGGCAGAACTCGCGCGTGGTGCTGACCCACGACGTCGCCCAGCGCGACAACCTCCGCGTCGGACGGCACGACGGAGTCGCCTCGGTGATCGAGACGCTCAAGGGCCACCCGCTGTTCGCGCACGTGACGCTCACCCGTTCGGAGCGGTCGGCGATCGCGGCGCTGGTGACGGAGATGCTGGAGGGGAACGAAGTGATGTGACGCCGGCTCGCCGGCTGGCGCTGCGCGGGTCTGGGAGACGACTGGATGCGCGCGGAGGGCGGCAGCGGTAGGCGGCGGTAGGCGCGCGCGGCGGCGTCCGCACCCGAGGTGGGTGCGGGCGCCGCGGTGCGTTGGGTGTGGTGCGTTGTAGGGGCGGATCAGACCCTGTTCGTGTTCCAGTATTCCGGCTGACGTGGCCGGGCGCTGGGCTGTGGAAACCGGCCCGTGCTGTGGATTTCTGCCGGGCCGACTGGCGGGCGCTTACGTTCGATGTATGGAGAATCTCGGGCAGACGGTCGGCGGGCTGGCGGGGGTCGCGTACCTCGGCGTGGTGTCGCTCCCGCTGTGCGCGACCGACCTGCGAGAGCGGCGGCTGCCCAACGCGCTCGTACTGCCCGGGTTCGCCTTCGCTGCGCTCGGCGTCGGCTGGCCGGCGCTGGCACGCGGAGATCCGCCGGGAGCGTATGTGGAGCTCGCACTGTGCTGGGCGGCGGTGATCGCGCTGTTCTGTGCGGCGGCGTCGGGCGGCGGGATCGGGATGGGAGACGTGAAGCTGGCCGCGCTGCTCACGCTCGTGCTCGGTGCGCTCGCGGTGGAGCGAGGACTCGGGCCGGGGCCGCCGGTGGTCGTGCTCTTCGTGATGGCCTTCACCACGGCGGGGCTCGCGGTGCTGGGTGGTGCGGTGGTGGCGCGTGGTGCTGCGGGCGGTGGAGGGGCGGCGCGGGTTGCTGCCACAGGCGCGAGGGCTGCGCGAGAATCTGCGGCAGGCGTGGTCGTGCCGAGTGGTGCTACGGCGGGCGCGGAGGTGGCGCGTGGTGCTGCGGTGAGCGCAGCGGCAGAAGTCCCACTCGGCCCGCACCTGTTGGTCGGGTTCTGGGCCGTCGCCGCGGCCGTCGTGCAGCTCTCATAAGCGTGCGCAACGCGACAGGGCGCCCTCCCTGGGGAGAGCGCCCTGTGCGCAGATCTCAGCGACCGCAACCGCGACCGGGTGCTGCTGCCAGCCGAATTACCCCGGGTGGGTCATGCTCAGCACGTCGAGCGCCGTGTCGAGCTGTTCGAGCGTGACCTCGCCGCGGTCGACGAAGCCGAGGTCGATGACGGCCTCGCGGACGGTCATGCCCTGGGCGACCGAGTGCTTGGCCACCTTGGCCGCCGCCTCGTAGCCGATCACGCGGTTGAGCGGGGTCACGATCGACGGGCTCGACTCCGCGTACGCGCGGGCGCGGTCGACGTTGGCCTCGAGGCCGGCGACCGTCTTGTCCGCGAGCACGCGGGAGCCCTGCGTGAGCAGGCGGATCGACTCGAGCAGCGCCGTGCCCATCACCGGGATCGCCACGTTCAGCTCGAACAGGCCGGATGCGCCGCTCCAGGCGATCGTGGCGTCGTTGCCGATCACGCGCGAGGCGACCATCAACACCGCCTCCGGGATCACCGGGTTGACCTTGCCAGGCATGATCGAGGATCCGGGCTGCAGGTCGGGGATGTGCAACTCGCCCAGGCCCGTGTTGGGGCCGGAGCCCATCCAGCGGAGGTCGTTGCAGATCTTGGTGAGGCTGACCGCGATCGTGCGGAGCGCTCCGGATGCCTCGACCAGCGCATCCCGGTTGGCCTGCGCCTCGAAGTGGTTGCGGGCTTCCGTGATCGGCAGCTCCGTCTCCTGCGTGAGCAGCTCGATGACCAGCTGCGGGAAGCCGAGCGGGGTGTTGATGCCCGTGCCGACGGCCGTGCCGCCGAGCGGGACCTCCGCGACGCGGTGCAGGGACGCCTGCACGCGCTCGATGCCGAGACGGATCTGGGCCGCGTAGCCGCCGAACTCCTGGCCGAGGGTGACCGGCGTCGCATCCATCAGGTGGGTGCGGCCGCTCTTGACGACGGTGGACCACAGCTCCGCCTTCTCCTCGAGCGACACCGCGAGGTGGTCGAGGGCGGGGATGAGGTCGTCGATGAGGGCGCCGGTGACGGCGATGTGCACCGAGGTCGGGAACACGTCGTTGGAGGACTGCGACGCGTTGACGTGGTCGTTCGGGTGCACCGGCCGGCCGAGCCTGCGGGATGCCAGCGTGGCCAGCACCTCGTTCATGTTCATGTTCGAGGACGTGCCAGAGCCGGTCTGGTAGACGTCGATCGGGAAGTCTGCGTCGTGCGCGCCGGTGACGACCTCGTCGGCGGCGGCGGCGATCGCGTCCGCGATCGACTGGTCGAGCACGCCGAGCTTCGCGTTGGCGAGAGCGGCCGACTTCTTGATGCGCGCCAGTGCGGCGATCTGCGTCGGCTCCAGCACCGATCCGGAGATCGGGAAGTTCTCGACGGCGCGCTGCGTCTGCGCTCCGTACAGCGCGGCCGCTGGGACGCGGACCTCGCCCATCGTGTCGTGCTCGATGCGGTAGTCGGCGTCCGCCTGGGTGTCCACCACGGTGTGTTTTCCTTTCTGGTGCGGGGCCGGCGGATTCGCCGGGCTTCCCGCGATTTCAGTCGGAGGCCTAGTCGGCCAATCCGACGACGATGTCGGGGACGACCCGACCTTCCTGAAGCCGGTAGTTGGCACCAACGATAGCCAACGAACCGTCCGCGACGGCAGCGCTAATCATCTCGGAGCTCTCCAGGAGCTCGGCGACGGTGTGCCGCAGGTGCTCGCGGCCGACCTCGAGCGCATCCACGGTCGCCGGGTCCACCGGCTGGTCGGCCGGGACACCGGCGACGGTGTGCACCGCCGGGACGATGGGGGAGATGAGGTGCGCGATGTGCGGGGGCAGCGGCGTCGCATCCTCTGCCTGGGAGTCGATCGCGGCGCGGACGGCGCCGCACTCGTCGTGGCCGAGCACCAGGATGAGCGGAACCTCCAGCACGCCGACCGCGTATTCGAGCGAACCGAGCACGGAGTCGGAGATGACCTGTCCGGCGTTGCGGACCACGAAGGCGTCTCCGAGGCCGAGGTCGAAGATGATCTCGGCGGCGAGACGGGAGTCGGCGCATCCGAAGATCGCAGCGAGCGGGGCCTGGCCGCTGGCGATGGTCTCGCGGCGCTCCACGTCCTGGCGGGGGTGCTCGGGATCGCCGAAGACGAACCGTTCGTTGCCACGCAGCATGGCGTCCCAGACGCGGGACGGCCTCGGCTTACCCATCATGAACCTCCGAGTTGACGAATCTGGTCGGCGAGCGCACCGGCGACCGTGCCGAACTCGGCATCGCTCGCAGTGCCGAACACGATGATCGTGCTCTTGCCCGCCGCGGTGACGAGCGCGTATTCGACGTTGCCGTTGTCGTCGCTCGACGTGTGGTTGTCGTAGACGTCCCACCGGACGCCGTCGATCGTACGCGTGCCCTTGATCATCGACTTGTTGACCTGCTGGGCCGTCCACGAGTCGTTCGCGTCGAAGCCCTGCGTGATGCCGATGTACTGCTTCTTCGGCGTGATCAGCCCGACATACCAGGAGTCGACGCGGTCCGGGGTCTTGGTGCGCAGCTCGGCGTTGTTCGACTTCCACTCCGAGGAGAGTTTCGGCACGAGCAGGCGGTTCGGCTCGGAGCCCTGTGCCTGCGCGGCGATGGATGCGTAGTCGACCGGGGGAGCGGACGAGGTGGGGTTGCCGCGCGGCACGAACAGCACGATCACGGCGACGAGGGCGACGCAGGCGATCAGCGAGTAGACCAGGTTGTTGACGGTCTGCCTGTTGCGGTGATTGGCGGAGTTGACCGCTTTGCGGGCGGCCGTCTCCTCCGGGGTCTCCGGGCGTCCGAGTTCGGCGACCACCGCCGGTGGTTTGGTGCGGGGACTCATTCGGCGCTCGACGCTCCCGTGGCTCCGGCCGTTGCTCCAGCGGTTGCCCCGACACGAGCGGCGTCCAGCCGGGCCTTCGCGCCGATCAGCCACTCCTCGCAGTGCCGGGCGAGCGCTTCTCCGCGCTCCCACAGTGCGATGGACTCCTCGAGCGTGGACGAGCCCTGTTCCAGCTGACCGACGACGCGGATCAGCTCGTCGCGCGCCTCCTCATAGCTGAGCGAGGCGAAGGCGTCGTCGCCGGAGGGCGACTCGGTGGTGGGCATGACATCCATTCTATTTGTCTAGCTGGGGGGTTGCTTCGTGAGCGGCATCCGGATGACCGGCCGGCGACGGGATGGGGTCTCCCGCGGTCGCGGCGACGGCCCCGCCGGAGACGGTGAGGCGCAGCCCTGTGCCGGAGGGCATCTCCTCCGGAGCGGTGACGACGTGCCCGGAGGCGAGTTGCACGATGGCGTAGCCGCGGTCGAGCGTGCCCTGGGGCGAGAGCGCGCGCAGCTGGCCGCGCAGCTCGGCGACCCTGGTGGCCTCCCGGTCGACGCGGCGTTCGACGAGTTCGGCGCCGCGGGCGACGAAGCGGGTGAGCTCCTCCGACCGAGAGTCGACGATCCAGCTCGACGACGCGAGCGACGGGCGGGTGCGGAGGTGACCGATGCGGTCGATCTCCGCGGCGATCATGTGCGTCACGCGCATCCCGATGCGGGCGCGGGCCTGCTGCACGCGGGCCAGCTCCTCTGCGACGTCCGGGACGACGCGCTTGGCGGCGTCCGTCGGGGTGGATGCGCGGAGGTCGGCGACTTCGTCGAGCAGCGGCCGGTCGGCCTCGTGGCCGATGGCGCTGACGATCGGGGTGACCGCTGCCGCCGCCGCCCGGACCAGGACCTCGTCGGAGAAGCCGAGCAGGTTCTGGAAGTCCCCTCCGCCGCGGGCGACGATGATGACCTCGACCTCCGGGTCGGCGTCGAGGGTGCGGATGGCGGCCGTCACCTCGGAGACCGTCCGCTCGCCCTGCACGGCGGCGTACACGGTGCGGAATCGCACCTGCGGCCAGCGCAGCTGCGCGTTGCGGAGCACGTCCTTCTCCGCGTCGGAGTCCTTGCCCGTCACGAGCCCGATGGTGTGCGGGAGGAACGGGAGGCGCTTCTTGCGATCCGGGGCGAAGAGGCCCTCGGCGGTGAGCTGCTGGCGGAGGCGTTCGAGGCGTTCGAGCAGGTCGCCGAGGCCGACGTGGCGCATGTCGAAGACCTGCATGGTGAGGGTGCCGCCCTTGACCCAGAAGTTGGGCTTGATGGCGGCGATCACGCGGTCGCCCTGCTTGAGGTCGGCCGGGATGCGCGCCTTCACCGACGACCAGATCGTGAAGCTGACCGTCGCATCCTCGTTGAGGTCTTTGAGCTTGCCGTAGACGTTGCCGCCCGAGACGCCCCACTGGGTGATCTCGCCCTCGACCCAGGCGGTGCCGAGGCGCTCGATCCAGCCGCGGATCTTGCCGGCCAGGGTCGCCACCGGCCACGGAGCGTCTGCCGTCGGCGGCCCGACCTCCATCGACGGTGCGCGGGTCGTGTCCGTCACCGAGCCTCCCAACCAGTGTTCAGCGCACTCACCTAGGATCGAAGGGTGAGCGACGCAACCATCAGCCTTCCGATGCCGAGGATTCCCGGTGCGCGAGGCCGGCTACAGGATACCCCGGTCGTCGGACACAAGCGGGTCCTGCTGGCCGCACCCCGTGGATACTGCGCGGGTGTGGACAGAGCGGTGATCGCCGTCGAGAAGGCGCTCGCGCTCTACGGCGCGCCCGTCTACGTCCGCAAGCAGATCGTCCACAATGTGCACGTCGTGTCGACGCTGGAGCAGCAGGGCGCGATCTTCGTCGACGAGGTCGGCGAGGTGCCGGAGGGCGCGCACGTCGTGTTCAGCGCCCACGGGGTGTCGCCCGCTGTGGTGCAGGCTGCATCCGACCGCGGGCTGCAGGCGATCGACGCCACCTGCCCGCTGGTCACCAAGGTGCACCGCGAGGCCGTCCGGTTCGCCCGCGACGACTTCGAGATCCTCCTGATCGGCCACAAGGGCCACGAAGAGGTCGAGGGGACCGCCGGCCACGCGCCGGACAAGGTCACCCTGGTCAACAGCCCGGACGACGTCGACACCATCACGGTGAAAGACCCGGACAAGGTGGTGTGGCTCTCGCAGACCACGCTCTCCGTCGACGAGACGATGGAGACGGTGCGCCGCCTGCGCGAGCGCTTCCCGAACCTGCAGGACCCGCCCAGCGACGACATCTGCTACGCCACCCAGAACCGCCAGGTCGCGATCAAGAAGGTCGCGGAGCAGGCCGACCTGGTGATCGTGGTCGGCTCGGCCAACTCGTCCAACTCGGTGCGCCTTGTGGAGGTCGCCCTCGAGTACGGCGCGAAGGCCGCATACCGGGTCGACTACGCCAGCGAGGTCAAGCAGGAGTGGCTCGACGGCGTGGCCACGGTCGGTGTGACGAGTGGAGCGTCCGTGCCGGAGGTGCTGGTGCAGGAGGTCCTCGACGACCTGCGCGGCGCCGGATACGGCGACGTCCAGGAAGTGAAGACGGCGGAGGAGGACCTGATGTTCTCGCTGCCGAAGGAACTCAGGAAAGACCTCGCCGGCAACCAGGATGCGCGCGCGCTCGGCGGACGCCGCTGACGCAGTCCGCTAGGCGCTTTCCGCCTGCGGTGCGACGATCTCGTCGGCGTTGGCGGCGATCCAGGACATCAGCGGCAGCAGGTGCTCTGTGAGGTCGCGGCCGCGCTGGGTGAGGCTGTAGTCGACCCTGGGCGGGATGGTCGGCTGGGCCGTGCGCAGCACGAAGCCGTCGCGCTCCAGGGTGCGCAGCGTCTGGGCGAGCATCTTCTCGCTGATGCCCTGCACGGTGCGGCGCAGTTCGCCCCAGCGGAGGTCGCTCTGGGAGAGCGCGACGAGCACGAGCACGCCCCAGGTGCTGGTGACGTGGTTGAGCACGACACGGGTGGGGCATGCGGACGGAAGCACGCCGTCCGTGAAGCCGAAGCCGTTCAACGTCTGAAAACTGGTGTCCACGTCAGTAACTTACCAAAAAGTGGGTACCCTCCATCGGGAAGTATCAGGATGCGGCCGTGGTTGGCTGAGATGACCGACCGAAAGGAAACTTCCCCATGACCATCGTCGTCACCGGTGCCACCGGCCATCTCGGACGCCTCGTCGTCGAATCCCTCATCGAGCGCGGGGTCCCCGCCGCCGACATCCGCGCGCTGGGCCGCTCCGCCGAGCGGCTGGCCCCGCTCGCCGACCTGGGCGTGCAGACCGCCACCATCGACTTCGAGAAGCCGGACACGCTCGCTTCCGCCTTCTCCGGCGCCGACGCCCTCCTCCTCGTCTCCGGCAGCGAGGTCGGCCAGCGCGTGCAGCAGCATGCCAACGCCATCGACGCGGCCGTCGCCGCCGGTGTGGGACGCATCGTCTACACCAGCGCGCCGCACGCCGATGACACCGACCTCGTCCTCGCGCCGGAGCACACGGCCACCGAGAAGCTGCTCGCCGAGTCCGGGCTGCCGGTGACCATCCTGCGCAACAACTGGTACTCCGAGAACTACGTCGGCCAGCTCGACACCGCGGAGGCGACGGGCGAGATCGTGTCCAGCGCCGGCGACGGCCGGGTGGCCAGCGCCAGCCGTGCAGACTACGCGGACGCTGCGGCCGTCGTGCTCAGCACGCCCGGCCACGAAGGCGCCGTCTACGAGCTCTCGGGCGACGAGGCGTGGTCGTTCGCCGAGCTGGCCGAGGCGGTGTCCGAGATCGTCGGACGGCCCGTGGTCTACCGCGCGGTGAGCCCGGAGGAGCACACGAGCATCCTGACCGGTGCCGGCCTGGACGACGGCACGGCCGGGTTCGTGGTCGCGCTCGACGGCAACATCCGCGACGGCGCCCTCGCCGACGCGACGACGACGGTCAGCGACCTGATCGGACGCCCGACGACGCCGATCGCCGACACGCTGCGTGCTGCGCGCGAGCAGGCTGCCGCGTAACAGCATCCGGAGACGGAGAACGGCCCGGAGCGTGATGCGCCGGGCCGTTCGTCGTCTGAGTCAGGGGGTCGGCGGGTCCGGGCGTCAGGGCGTCGGGGTGCCGGACGGCGTCGGCGTGACCCCGCTGTAGAAGTCGATCAGCACCGGGTCGGTGAGCAGCACGGCCGACATGAAGCCGAGCAGCGCGATCAGGGCTACGACGCCGGCGATCAGCGGGATGTAGAACGCCATCCTGCGCTTGACGAGGAGCCAGACCGACAGGCCGGTGGAGATGGCCCAGATCAGGCCGACGGTGATGGCTCCGGCGATCAGGGTGCCCTGCACCGAGCCTGCGGGGGTGTAGTCGCCGAGGTTCTCGTTGGTGTGCATGAGCTGCATCGCGGTGGGAAGCGACAACAGCCCGCCGATGGAGTTCGTCGCCCCGAAGAAGCCGAAGACGATGAGCACGACGGTGACCGTCATGTTCCAGCGCGGCGCGTCGGAGCGCAGCTGGGGGCTCTGGCCGTTCTGCCGGTGCTGGGGGTGTGGGTAGAGGTTCTGTGGGTGCTGACCCTGCGAGTGCTGCTGGTTTTGCGGGTTCTGCGGATTCTGCGGCCCGAACCACGGGCGGTCGGCGTGCGGGGCGCGCTGGTCCTGACCTGCCGCTGTGCGCTGCCCGGCGTCGCCGTGCTCCCCGTAGCGGTCGGGTTCGGCGGTGGGATGCGTCGTGTCCAGCCGATTCGCATCCGCCGGTGGATGCCACACCCAGCCTTCGGGGGCGAGCTCGCCGTATTTGGGGCGCGGTCGCTCGTCCGGTCTCTGTTCGTCGTCGGCCATGTCGGCCGCCCTCCCTGGATATGACACGGCGGCCGGAGCGCGAGCCCCGGCCGCCGCGGTGGACTACTTGCCGGAGTGTCCGGCGGAGCCGAGCTGCTGGGTCGCCTCGATCACGCGAGCAGCCATCGCCGTCTCGGCGACCTTGCCCCACGCGCGCGGGTCGTACAGCTTCTTGTTGCCGACCTCGCCGTCGACCTTCAGGACGCCGTCGTAGTTCTTGAACATGTAGTCGGCGATCGAACGGGTGAACGCGTACTGCGTGTCCGTGTCGATGTTCATCTTGATGACGCCGTTGGCGACCGCCTCGGCGATCTCGGCGTCGGTCGAGCCGGAGCCGCCGTGGAAGACGAGATCGAGCGGCTTCGGGCCGTGACCGTACTTGGCCGCGAGGCCGTCCTGGATGGTCTTCAGCAGCTCGGGGCGCAGCTTGACGTTGCCCGGCTTGTACACGCCGTGCACGTTGCCGAAGGTGAGGGCGGCCATGTAGCGGCCGTTCTCGCCCAGGCCGAGGGCCTCGACGGCCTTCTCGACGTCGGCGAGGGTCGTGTAGAGCGCCTCGTTGGAGCCCTCGTGCTGCACGCCGTCCTCTTCGCCGCCGACGACGCCGATCTCGACCTCGAGGATGGCGTTGATGGCCTTGGTGCGCTTGATCATGTCCTGCGCGATCTCGAGGTTCTCGGCCAGCGGCACGGCGGAGCCGTCCCACATGTGGGACTGGAAGATCGGGTTGCGTCCGGCGCGGACCTCCTCCTCGGAGGCGGCGATGAGCGGCAGCACGAAGCTGTCGAGCGCGTCCTTCGGGCAGTGGTCGGTGTGCAGCGCGACGGTGATCGGGTAGTTCTTCGCGACCTCGGTGGCGAACTTGGCGAACGCAATGGCGCCCGCTGCGCGGTTCTTGACCGTCTGGCCGGCGAAGTAGTCGGCGCCTCCGGTGGTCACCTGGATGATGCCGTCGCTGCCGGCCTCCGTCAGGCCCTGGAGGACCGAGTTGATCGTCTGCGACGACGACACGTTGAACGCGGGATACGCGAATCCACCGGCCTTCGCCTTGTCGAGCATTTCTGCATATTGGTCCGGCGTGGCGATGGGCATTACAGCTCCTTGAAGTCGAAGTGTCGAACGAGTCTCATCATACCGAGCCCCCGGGAGCGGCCCCGGCCGGTGCCCGGCGTGCGGGCGGCGCGCATCCCGGGTGAACGTTCGTGCGCTTTCCGTGGCCCCGCGATGCCGCGCCGATACACTGGCAACGCCGATAAGCAGCGTCGACGCCGACGCACCGAATCCGTCCGGGAGGACCCATCATGATCAGCACTGACACCGCATCCCTCTACCTGCATCCAGACAGGAACCTGGCCATGGAGCTCGTCAGAGCGACGGAGGCTGCGGCCATCCGGGCCACCCCTTTCATCGGCCGGGGTGACAAGAACGCGGCGGACGGCGCGGCAGTGGATGCGATGCGCAAGTTCCTCGGAACGGTCAACTTCGACGGGCTCATCGTGATCGGCGAGGGCGAGAAGGACAACGCGCCGATGCTGTTCAACGGGGAGCACGTCGGCAACGGCCGGGGACCGGCGGTGGACATCGCGGTCGACCCGATCGACGGCACGTCGCTGACCGCCGCCGGACGCCAGAACGCGCTCTCGGTGATCGCGGTCTCCGACCGGGGATCGATGCTGGATGCGTCGAGCGTCTTCTACATGGACAAGATCGTCACGGGGCCGGAGGGCTTCGGCGTGGTGGACCTGTC
The DNA here is from genome assembly GCF_051161895.1 of Leifsonia araucanica. Taxonomy (NCBI): domain Bacteria; kingdom Bacillati; phylum Actinomycetota; class Actinomycetes; order Micrococcales; family Microbacteriaceae; genus Leifsonia; species Leifsonia araucanica. The sequence continues at coordinate 1,413,554 of NZ_JBMBTW010000002.1, read as the reverse complement.
GCAGTCGATCGGGGACAACATCCGGGAACTGGCGAAAGCGAAGGGCAAGCCGGTCGGCGAGGTGCGCGTCGCGGTGCTCGACCGTCCGCGTCACGAGGGACTGATCGAGGAGATCCGCGCGGCGGGCGCCGGAACCAGGCTGATGCTCGACGGCGACGTGGCCGGAGGCATCAACGCGGCCCGCTACGAGTCGCGCATCGACATGTGCGTCGGCATCGGCGGCAGCCCGGAGGGCATCACCACCGCCTGCGCGATCAAGGCGCTCGGCGGCTTCATGCAGGGCAGGCTCGCCCCGAAGGACGATGCGGAGCGCGCGGGCGGCATCGCGGCCGGGCTCGACATGGACCGCATCTACGGCGCGGACGACCTGGTGAAGGGCGACAACACGTTCTTCGTCGCGACCGGCGTCACCGACGGCGGCCTTGTGGAGGGCGTGCGCCGTAAGGGCCCGATCATCCGGACCGAGTCCATCGTGCTGCGCTCGAAGTCGGGCACGATCCGCCGCGTGATCGCCGACCACCTCGCCGCCAAGTGGCTCGAGGCCGACCAGCTGTAGCCGGACGGGTCAGGCGGAGCGGCGCTCGGGGAGGGCCGGGGCGTCGGAGTCGGCGTCGTCGCCGAGTTCGGCGACGAGCTCGAAGGCGGTGAGCTCGCGGGGCGACTCCTCGATGCCCTCGAGGACGCCGATCATCTTGGACTCGTCCAGGGCGTTCAGCTTGCGGGCGGCCGGGAACACCTGGCGTTCGAACGAGCCGACGAAGCCGTTGTAGTCCTTGACCGTGCGTTCGAGCGAGCGGCCCAGCTTCTCGATGTGCGTCGCCGTCGTGGACAGGCGCGTGTAGAGGGTGCGGCTCAGGTCGAAGAGCTGCTTCGCCTCCTGGGTGAGCACATCCTGTTGCCAGCTGAACGCCACCGTCTTCAGCACCGACCAGAGCGTGACCGGCGAGGCGAGGGCGACGCGCTTGCTGAACGCGAACTCCATGATCGAGGGGTCGGCTTCCATCGCCGACGACACCAGCGACTCGCTCGGGATGAACGCGATCACCAGCTCGGGGGAGGAGTCCAGGCCCGTCCAGTACGCCTTGTTGCCGAGGGCCGTGATGTGGTCGCGGACGGCCTTGACGTGCTGCTTGAGCAGCGCATCCCGTTGTGCGCCGTCTGCGCCGGTGGCGGTCGCCGGGATCTGGCTGGCCTCCAGGTAGGCGTTGAACGGCACCTTGGCGTCGAGCGCGATGGACTTGCCGCCGGGCAGGTGCACGATCATGTCCGGACGGCCCGCGCCCGACTCCGACTGGATGCTCGACTGCACGCTGAAGTCCACGCGCTCGATGAGCCCTGCCGCCTCGACAACGCTGCGCAGCTGGGTCTCTCCCCAGACGCCGCGCGTGCTGTTGGAGCGGAGCGCGGACGCCAGCGACTCCGCCGTGCTGCGCAGGCGCTCCTCCGACTCCGTGGCCGACTTGAGCTGCTGCGCGAGTTCGCCGTGCTGCTGGTTGCGCTGCGATTCGAGCTCGGCGACCTTCTTCTGCATGTCGCTCAGGCTTTCGCGCACCGGCGCGAGCGCCTGCAGGACCTTGCTCTCCGCGCGCTCCCGCTCGGTCTGCGCCTGCGCCTCGACGCGGTGCCGCTCGACCAGCTCTCGGTACTGCAACTGGTGTGAGATGACCTGCTCCCGCAGCGAGTCCGCCGTGGCCTGCGTAGCCGCGAGATCCTGCCGGATCTCCGCCTGCACCGCCGCCTCCGCCGCCCGCAGCTCCGCGAGCTCTGCCGCGTGCCGCGCGGCGACGACCGCGGGATCTTCCACCGGAGCGGAGGGCGCGGCGGCGTCTGCGCGGCGGCGCAGCAGCGTTGCGACGGCATACCCGCCGACGCCCGCGCCGATGACCAGGCCGGCGAGGAGTCCGAGGAGGAGGGAGAGGATGGGGTCCATGCTTCGAGTGTGACAGGGGCCTCCGACACTGGGAGGTTGCGCGCAGGGCACGCCGTGAATAGGCTGTCCATGTCACTATGTCAGGACATGAAACGCGAAGGGCAGCCACCGAGGGATGACCACCACAGACAGCGCGGTCGGCACGGCAGAGCCGCCCTTCGACGTGCTCGCCATCGGCAGGGTCGGCGTCGACCTCTATCCGCTGCAAGACGGCGTCGGCCTCGAGGAGGTCAGCACCTTCGGCAAGTATCTCGGCGGCAGCGCGACGAACGTCACGGTCGCCGCAGCCCGCCACGGACGCCGCTCCGCCATCGTCACGCGCACGGGAGAAGACCCGCTCGGCCGCTACGTGAGCGCGGAGATCGCCAGGCTCGGTGTCGACGACCGCTTCGTCTCCACGGTGCCCGGCCTCAACACCCCGATCACGCTCTGCGAGATCTTCCCGCCGGACGACTTCCCGCTCTACTTCTACCGCGAGCCGATCGCGCCAGACCTGGTGATCGAGCCGTCCGAACTCGACCTCGGCGCCATCCGGGATGCGCGCATCTTCTGGGCCACCGTCACCGGCCTGTCGAAGGAGCCGAGCCGTTCATCCCACCACGCGGCGTGGGATGCGCGGGGCCGCGCGCCGCTGACCGTCCTCGACCTCGACTACCGGCCGATGTTCTGGTCGTCGCCCGCCGAGGCCACCGCGGAGGTGTCCAGGGCGCTCGACAAGGTGACGGTCGCCTTGGGAAACCGCGAGGAGTGCGAGATCGCCGTCGGCGAGTCCGACCCGCAGCGGGCGGCGGACGCGCTGCTCGATCGCGGGCTCGACCTCGCCGTGGTGAAGCAGGGCCCGCGCGGCGTGCTCGCGAAGACCAGGACGGAGACCGTCGAGGTCGAGCCGTTCCCCGTGCAGGTGGTCAACGGCCTCGGCGCGGGCGACGGCTTCGGTGGTGCGCTCTGCCACGGGCTGCTGGCCGGCTGGCCGCTGGAACAGGTGATCCGGTTCGCCAACGTCGCCGGCGCCATCGTCGCCAGCCGCCGCGAGTGCTCGACGGCCATGCCGACGACCGCGGAGGTCGACGCCCTGCTGGAGGGAGCATCCCGTGGCACCCGTTGACGGACCGATCAGCGCTGCGGACTTCGACAGGCTGCGCAGGATCAGGGCGGCGGAGCCGGCGAAGATCGCGGAGGCGCTCGCCGGCCGCCAGACCCGCGACCTACTCACCGGCGACGAGCGGCTCTTCATCGTCGCCGCAGACCACCCGGCCCGCGGCGCGCTCGGCGTCGGCTCCGACCCGCGCGCGATGGCCGACCGCTACGACCTGCTGCAGCGCCTCGCCTCCGCCCTGGAGCGCCCGGGCGTCGACGGCGTGCTCGGCACCCCGGACATCATCGAAGACCTGGCCGTCCTGGGCCTTCTCGACGGCCGCATCGCGGTCGGCTCGATGAACCGCGGAGGGCTGCGCGGCGCCAGCTTCGAGATGGACGACCGCTTCACCGCCTACGACGTGGATGCGCTGGTCGCCGCCCGCCTCGAGTTCGCCAAGCTGCTGGTGCGGATCAACCTCGCCGACGACGCCACGGCGGCAACGCTGGCCGCCTCGGCCGACGCCGTCACCGCCGCTGCGGCCGCGCGCCTGCCGATCATGCTCGAACCGTTCATGAGCGCGTGGGAGGACGGCCGGATCGTCAACGACCTGTCGACGGATGCGGTCATCACATCGGTGGCCATCGCATCCGGTCTCGGGGCCAGCTCGGCATACAGCTGGCTGAAGCTGCCGGTCGTCGACGACATGGCCGCGGTGATGTCGGCCACGACGCTGCCGACGCTGCTGCTCGGCGGCGACCCCGTGCCGGGAGCCAAGCCGGGTTCGGCGCACGACGCCTGGGCGGGCGCCATCGACCTGCCCGGTGTGAAGGGGCTGGTCGTCGGCCGCACCCTGCTCTACCCGGAAGACGGCGACGTGCCGTCCGCCGTCGACCGGGCGGCCGCCATCGTGCACTGACCGTCACCTCACACTCCACCCCCGCGCGTCCCACGCAACGCAGCACCAGCACCACCACTCAGCATCAGCACCACCCCGCACCACCCCGGCACAGCGTCCGGCCACGAACCATCCGCGAAGGAGCACCAGCACCATGTCAGACACCGAGCTTCCCGTCATTCCGCACTACATCGGCGGGCGGCGCACGCCCAGCACCAGCGGGCGGCTCGCGCCGGTCTACGATCCGGCGGTCGGGCAGCCGAGCGCGCACGTCGGACTGGCGGACGAGGCGGAGGTCGCCGCGGCGATCGACTCCGCTGCCGCGGCGTTCCCCGGTTGGCGCGACACCTCGATGGCGCGGCGTCAGCAGGTCATGTTCGCGTTCCGCGAGCTGCTGAACGCCCGCAAGGGCGACCTCGCGGAGATCGTGACCAGCGAGCACGGCAAGGTCGTCTCCGACGCGCTCGGCGAGATCACCCGCGGCCTCGAGGTGGTCGAGCTCGCCACCGGGTTCCCGCACCTGATCAAGGGTGAGCACTCCGAGAATGTGTCGACCGGGGTCGACGTGTACTCGCTCAAGCAGCCGCTCGGCGTCGTCGGCATCGTGAGCCCGTTCAACTTCCCGGCGATGGTCCCTCTCTGGTTCCTGCCGGTGGCGATCGCGGCCGGCAACGCGGTGGTGCTCAAGCCGAGCGAGAAGGACCCGTCGGCCGCGGTCTGGCTCGCCGAGCTGTTCACCGAGGCGGGACTGCCGGACGGCGTCTTCACGGTGCTGCAGGGCGACAAGGTCGCCGTCGACGGCCTGCTCGAACATCCGGAGGTGCAGGCCATCTCGTTCGTCGGCTCCACGCCGATCGCCCGTTACATCTACGAGACCGCGGCCAGGAACGGCAAGCGCGTCCAGGCTCTCGGCGGCGCCAAGAACCACATGCTCGTGCTCCCGGACGCGGACCTCGACCTGGTCGCGGACGCCGCGGTCAACGCCGGGTTCGGGTCGGCGGGCGAGCGCTGCATGGCGATCAGTGTCGTCGTGGCCGTCGAACCCGTCGCCGACGACCTCATCGCCAAGGTGAAGGAGCGCGTGGCCGGCCTGCGCGTGGGAGACGGCCGCCGCAACTGCGACATGGGACCGCTCATCACGCGCGAGCACCGCGACAAGGTCGCGTCGTACATCGACGTCGCCATCGCGGACGGCGCCGACGTGGTCATCGACGGTCGCGGCATCGAGGTCGACGGCGCAGCGGACGGATTCTGGCTGGGACCGACGCTCATCGACCGGGTGAGCCGCACCTCCCGGGTGTACACCGAGGAGATCTTCGGCCCGGTGCTGTCGGTAGTGCGCGTCGCCAGCTACGAGGAGGGGGTCGAGCTGATCAACTCCGGGGCGTTCGGAAACGGCACGGCGATCTTCACCAACGACGGGGGAGCGGCGCGCCGGTTCCAGAACGAGGTGCAGGTCGGCATGATCGGGATCAACGTGCCCATCCCGGTGCCGGTGGCGTACTACTCGTTCGGCGGGTGGAAGCAGTCGCTGTTCGGCGACGCGAAAGCGTACGGTGTGCACGGCTTCGACTTCTTCACCAGGGAGAAAGCCGTCACCAGCCGCTGGCTCGACCCGAGCCACGGCGGCATCAACCTCGGATTCCCGCAGACCAAGTAGGAGCAGCGATGCGCAATGGCAGTGAGTGGGTCTACGGCCCCGGCGACCTCGCGGAGGACGGCTGGGAGTCGGTGGTGGATGCGCGCATCCCGGGCTGGCAGCACACCGGCCTGCGTGTCGCCGAGCTCGACGGCGGCACCGTCGCGCTCGCCGCGGGCGACGTGGAGCGGATGATCGTGCCGCTGGCGGGCTCGTTCACGGTCGAGTACGAGGAGCCGGGGGCCGAGCGGGCGACGCAGAGGCTGGCCGGGCGCGCATCGGTGTTCGACGGTCCGACGGATGTGCTCTACCTCGGCGCGGGAACGGCGGCGACGATCGGCGGGCACGGTCGGGTCGCGGTGGCCGAGGCGGTGACGGCGGCGGGCGCCGGGTCGGGCGCTGGCGCGGGCGCTGCAACGGGCGCCGCGGAGCGACGCGCTGCCGCGTACCTTCCGGCGTCTGCGGTTCCCGTCGAGCTGCGCGGCGGAGGACAGTCGAGCCGCCAGGTGCACAACTTCGGGGTGCCCGGGGCCCTGGATGCGGCCACGCTGATCGCCTGCGAGGTGATCACGCCGGCTGGCAACTGGTCCTCGTACCCGCCGCACAAGCACGACGAGCACCGGCCGGGCGTCGAATCCCGGCTGGAAGAGATCTACTACTTCGAGACGGCGGTGACGCGCGGGATGGATGCGCCGGCAACCGCTGCGCCGTTCGGCGTGTTCGCGACGTACTCGTCGGGGGAGCGGCCGATCGCCATCGACGCGCGCGTGAGCAGCGGGGACATCGCACTCGTGCCGCACGGATACCACGGTCCGGCTGTCGCCGCGCCCGGCTACGACCTCTACTACCTCAACGTGATGGCCGGCCCGGATGCGGAACGCTCCTGGCTGATCACCGACGACCCGGCGCACGGATGGGTGCGCCGGACCTGGGAGGCGGAGGGGATGGATGCGCGGCTTCCGTATCTGCCGGATCGCGCCGCATCCACCGCACCCGAGCCCACCGCGACCCCCGCATCCACCCCCGCATCCAACGAAGGAGCAGCCCTGTGAGCGGCACCAAGCGCATGACCGTGAGCCAGGCCATCGTCGAGTTCCTGGCCCACCAGTGGACCGTCGACGGCGACCACCGCGAACGCACGATCGCCGGCACCTTCGGCATCTTCGGGCACGGAAACGTGGCGGGGATCGGGCAGGCGCTCAAGCAGTATTCCGTGCAGGACCCGGCGTTGATGCCGTACCACCAGGCGCGCAACGAGCAGGCGATGGTGCACGAAGCCGTCGGATACTCACGCCTGCGGAGGCGGAGGGGAACGTTCGCCTGTGCGGCGTCCGTCGGGCCCGGCGCGACCAACATGCTCACCGGGGCTGCGCTCGCCACCACCAACCGGCTGCCCGTGCTGCTGCTGCCGTCCGACACCTTCGCCACCCGCGTCGCCGACCCCGTGCTGCAGCAGCTGGAACTCCCGCACGACGCCTCGATGAGCGTCAACGACGCGTTCAAGCCGCTGTCGCGCTTCTTCGACAGGATCGTGCGCCCCGAGCAGCTGTTCTCCGCCGCCCTCGGCGCCATGCGGGTGCTGACCGATCCGGTCGAGACGGGCGCCGTCACCATCGCGCTGCCGGAGGACGTGCAGGCGGAGGCGCTGGACGTCCCGCTGGAGTTCCTGGCCGACCGGGAGTGGCACGTGCGTCGCCCCGTGCCGGAGCGCGGTGCGCTCGCCCGCGCCGTCGAGGCCATCGCCGCCGCCGAGCGGCCGATCATCGTCGCAGGCGGAGGCGTGATCTACTCCGACGCGGCCGCCGAGCTGCGGGCGTTCGCCGAGGCGACGGGCATCCCGGTCGGCACCACGCAGGCCGGGGGCGGCGCGATCGCCTGGGACCACGCGCTGTCGCTCGGCAGCATCGGCTCCACCGGCACCTCGGCCGCCAACCGGCTGGCCGCGCAGGCAGACTTGGTGATCGGGATCGGCACGCGCTACAGCGACTTCACCACCGCATCCCGCACGGCGTTCGCCAGGGACGGGGTGCGTTTCGTCAACGTCAACGTGGCGTCCTTCGACGCGTACAAGCACGGGTCGACGCTGCCGGTGATCGCCGACGCCCGCGAGGCGCTCGTCGCCCTCCGCGACGCGCTCGCCGGCTTCGCGACGCCGTCCGGCTACCGCGACGAGATCGCGCGCGAGAAGCGGGCATGGGATGCGCTGGTCGACGAGAGCTTCGTCGACCGCAGGCTCGACCGTCCGTCGCAGACCGAGATCATCGGCGCGGTCAACGCCGCGAGCGACCCCCGGGATGTGGTGGTCTGCGCCGCCGGCTCGCTGCCGGGCGACCTGCACAAGCTGTGGCGGGTGCGCTACGACCTCGGCTACCACGTCGAGTACGCGTTCTCCTGCATGGGCTACGAGATCGCCGGAGGGATGGGCGCCAAGCGTGGCGCAGGCGACCGCGACGTGATCGTGATGGTCGGCGACGGCTCGTACCTGATGATGCACACCGAGCTGGTGAGCGCGGTGGCGGAGGGCGTGAAGATCATCGTCGTGCTCATCCAGAACCACGGGTACGCCTCCATCGGGCACCTCAGCGACACGGTCGGATCGCAGCGCTACGGCACGCGGTACCGGTTCCGCGACGACGCGGCGAACGCGTTCGACGACGGTCCGGCACTCCCGGTCGACCTCGCCGCGAACGCGGCCAGCCTCGGCGTCGACGTGATCCGGGTCGAGCCGAGCGCGAACGCGATCGCCGACCTCACGGCGGCGGTCGCGCAGGCCAAGGCGGCGAGCGGGCCGACCCTCATCCACATCAACAGCGACCCCCTGCTGTTCTCGCCGGACGGCGAAGGCTGGTGGGACGTGCCCGTGGCGGAGGCGTCCGAGCTCGACAGCACCCGCGCGGCGCGCGACGCGTACGACGAGCAGAAGGCGCGGCAGCGGCCATACGTCGGCTGAGGCGCTCCCAGAACATCCCGAGCAGCACGAGGAGAACGATGACAGACAGCACCCCCGCCCTGCGGATCGGCACCGCCCCGGACTCGTGGGGCGTCTGGTTCGCCGATGACCCGAAGCAGATTCCGTGGCAGCGCTTCCTCGACGAGGTGGTCGCCTCCGGCTACACCTGGATCGAGCTCGGGCCGTACGGCTACCTGCCCACCGACCCGCACCAGCTGGAGGACGAACTCGGCTCGCGCGGCCTCAAGCTTTCCGCCGGAACGGTGTTCACCGGCTTCCACAAGGGGGAGGACCAGTGGCAGCGGGCGTGGGACCAGGCTCTGCAGGTCGCCGGACTCGCCACCGCGCTCGGCGCGGAGCACCTCGTCGTGATCCCGGATCTGTGGCGCAGCGACGCCACCGAGGAGGTCCTCGAGAACCGCACGCTCGACGACGAGCAGTGGGCGAAGCTCGCAGCCGGCCACGACAAGCTCGGCAAGGCGCTGCTCGAAGAGTTCGGGATGCATCAGCAGTTCCACTCGCACGCCGACAGCCACGTCGGAACGTACGGCGAGGTTGAGCGGTTCCTCACGGAGACCGACGCCGCGTACACGAACCTGTGCCTCGACACCGGGCATTTCTCCTACTACCTCGGCGACAACCTGAAGCTCATCCGGGCGTACCCGGAGCGCATCGGCTACCTGCATCTCAAGCAGGTGGACACCGACATCCTCGCCGACGTGCTGAAGAACGACGTCCCGTTCGCCACGGCGGTCGCCCGCGGGGTCATGACGGAGCCGCCGGCCGGCGTGCCCGACTTCGCGCCGATCATCGAAGCGGTCAGCGCTATCGACCAGAACATCTTCGCCATCGTCGAGCAGGACATGTACGGCACCGACATCGAGCGTCCGTACCCGATCGCGAAGCGCACCCGCGAGCACATCTTCGGATGCACGCGTCACGCCAGGCAGGACTGACGCTCGCCTGCACGCCCGGGGGCCTACACGCTCCACCCACACCGCTCACCGCACCACCGAAAGAGATCAGCATGACCACAGAACCGCTCCGCATCGCCGTCGTCGGCGCCGGGATCATGGGCTCCGACCACATCAGCCGCATCGCTGGGCGCATCACCGGCGCCGAGGTCGCGGCCGTCGTCGAGCCGGACGCCACCCGGGCGGCGGCCGCCGCGGCGGGAGCGCCCGGTGCCGTCACGCGCAGCCGCATCGAAGACGCCCTCGAACACGACGACATCGATGCCGTCATCATCGCGACGCCCGGACCGTTCCACGAATCCGTGCTGCTGCCGGCGCTGGACGCCGGGGTGGACATCCTGTGCGAGAAGCCGCTGACGCCGGACTCCGAATCGTCGCTGCGCATCCTGGAGGCCGAGCAGAAGACGGACCGTCCGCGCATCCAGGTGGGGTTCATGCGGCGATTCGACGAGGAGTACCTGCAGCTGAAGGCCCTCATCGACTCCGGCGATGCCGGCGCTCTGCTCGCGCTGCACTGCGCGCACCGCAACCCGTCGACACCTCCCGGGTACACCGAGACCATGCTGATCACCGACTCCGTGGTGCACGAGATCGACGTCGTGCCGTGGCTGGTGGGCGAGCCGATCGCGGCCGTCGAGGTGCGGAAGCCGCGGCGGAACTCTCTCGCTCCCGAGGGACTGCGTGAACCGCAGCTGGTGCTGTTGGAGACCGCATCCGGTGTGCTGGCGGACGTGGAGATCAGCGTCAACATCCAGTTCGGCTACCAGGTGACCACGGATGCCGTGTTCGAGCGCAGCGTCGCGGAGATCGGCCGCACGTCGGGCATCGCGCGGTACGTGGACGGAGCGTTCCGGCAGGCCGAGCACCTGTCGTACACGACGCGGTTCGCCCGCGCGTACGACACCGAGGTGCAGCGGTGGGTGGATGCGGTGCGCCGCGGCACGATCGACGGACCGAGCGCCTGGGACGGCTACCTCGCCGCAGCCGTCTGCGAAGCGGGCGTGTCCGCGCAGGCATCCGGGAAGCGGGTCGAGGTCAGCTACGTGACGCGCCCCGCGTTCTACGCCTAGGCGGCCCAGCACCGAGAAACCAGTAACTGCCGCGCATCCAGGGGGATGCGCGGCAGTTACTGGTTTCGCGCTGCTCGGCGTTCGCGCTGCTCGGCGTTCGTGCTGCTCGGCGTTCGTGCTGCTCGGCGTTCGTGCTGCTCGGCGTTCGTGCTACTCAGCGCCGGAGCTGGAAGTCGCGTTCGAGGGCTTCGAGCGAGCGGCCGCGGGTCTCCGGAAGGCAGAGCTTCACGAAGACGACACCGCCGATGCCCACCGCGAAGAACAGGAAGAACGTGGTCGAGATGCCCAGCGCATCCACCAGCTGCGGAAACAGGAAGCCGACCAGGAAGTTCGTCAGCCAGAGCACCAGGGCGGCCAGGCCGAAGGCGAAGCCCCGGATGCGCGCGGGGAAGATCTCGGCCAGCATCAGCCAGGTGACCGGCGACACGGCGCCCTGCTGGAACGCCAGGAACGTGATCGTGAGGCCGAGCACCACGAACGGAAGGGCGGGGGAGCCGTCCAGTGCGCTCGAGAAGACGCCGACCAGGAGCAGCGAGACGGTCGTGCCGACGAGTCCGGTGAGCAGCATCGGGCGGCGCCCGACTTTGCCGAGGAGCCAGATGCCGACGAAGGTGGCGAGTACCGAGATGACGCCGTTCGCGATCTGGCCGACCAGCGCGGCCTGCTGGTCGAAGCCGGCCAGCTGCAGGATCTGCACGCCGTAGTACATGATCGAGTTGACGCCGGTGAGCTGCTGAACCATCGCGACGCCGATGCCGATCAGGAAGATGCGGCGCACCCACGGCACGGCCAGCTCGGAGAACGCGGAGCGCTCGGGAGCGGTGCCCGGGTTCTGCGGTGCGGCGTGCGCCTGGATCTCGTCGAACTCGGCCGAGGCCTCGTCCTGCTCGCGGACGCGACGCAGGGCGGCCAGTCCCTCGGCGAAACGGCCGTGCAGGATGAGCCAGCGCGGGCTCTCCGGGAGCACGAGCATCCCGAAGTAGAGGATGACGGCGGGGATGGACGCGACGGCGAGCATCCAGCGCCAGACGCCGTCGTTGCCGGGGAAGAGGGACGCGATCAGCGCGTTGACGGTGAACGCGGCGAGCTGGCCGCTGACGATCATCAGTTCGTTCTGGGTGACCAGCCGGCCCCGGCGCGCGGCGGGCGACATCTCGGCCAGATAGAGCGGGACGGTGACGGACGCGCCGCCGACGGCGATGCCGAGGACGAAGCGCGCGGTGACCAGGACGGCAATGCTCGGCGCGACCGCGCAGCCGACCGCCGCGACGAAGAACACCGCGGCCAGCCAGAGGAGGAGAGTGCGCCGGCCTCTGCGGTCGGCGATACGGCCTCCGGCGAACGATCCGAGCGCGGCACCGACGAGGAGCGAGGACACGACGATGCCCTCCTGCAGTGGCGTGAGCGCGGCGTCGGCGAACCGCATGAACGGCAGGGCGCCGCTGATGACCCCGGTGTCGTAGCCGAACAGCAGGCCGCCGAAGGTGGACAGGACGGTCACGGTGCGGAGATAGCGGCGGCTCGGCGACGGCATCCCGCCCCCTGCTCTGGGCGATGCGGTGGACGTTGTTGGTTCTGACACGGGCGCTCCCTTGCGTTGTGATGCTTTGTCAGGACATTATTACGTCAGTTCTGAAGTGTTAGCAAGGGAGTGGTCAGATGTATACCACTGCGGATAAATATGCTGGCTGTTAGGGAAATCGGGCGCGCGGACGAGATGCCAGTATCTGTCGCGCATCCCGGGCGTTTCGCGACAGTTAGTGGCATCTCGGCGGTTCGGCGGGGGTGGCCGGAGGCCGGATGGGGCAGGGCGGCCGGATGCGGGAGGGCCGGAGGCCGGAGGCCGGATACCGGAGGCCGGCGGCCTACTTGTCGACGAGGGTGATCTCGAAGGAGTAGAGGTCGGGGCGGTAGCAGTGGTGGCCGAACTCGACGGCCCTGCCGGAGTTGTCGTAGGCGGTGCGGTCCATGCTGAGCACCGGTCCGCCCTCGTCGATCTCCAGCAGCGCACTCTCCTCTGCGGAGGCGCGGCGCGCGCCGATCCGCTGGCGGGCGACGCGCATGGTGGTGCCGCGCCCGCGCATCAGCTGGTAGAGGCCGTGCGCGGCCAGGTCGGCCTCGGTGATGTCGACGAAGTCGGACGGCAGGTAGTTCTCGAGCACGCCGACGGGCACGCCGTCGGCGCTGCGCACCCTGCGCAGGTGCAGGACGGGACTGGACACGTCGAGGTTGAGGAGTTCCCCGATCCGGGTGCCTGCAGGGATGACCTCGTGCAGCAGCAGCGTGGTCTCCGGGTGCTTGCCGTCGCGGGCGAGGTCATCGTAGAGGCTGGTCAGCTCCACTTTCCGGGTGACCGGGCCGTGCACGACCTGGGTGCCGATGCCGCGGCGGCGTACGACGAGACCTTTGTCGACCAGTTCCTGGATGGCGCGGCGGACGGTGGGTCGTGACAGGCCGAGGCGCTCGCCGAGCGCGATCTCGTTCTCCAGCCGGGATCCCGGGGGCAGTTCGCCGTCGACGATGGCGTTCTCGATCCGGGTGGCCACCTGGAAGTAGAGCGGAACGGGGCCGGCATGGTCGAGGTCCATGAAGAGGTGCTGCGGGAGGGAGCCGTCGCTCTGGGGCACCGAAACCTCGATCATGTCAGGACAAATGGGTTGGTCCGACATTAGCACCAGCGGGCCGGCGCGGCAGGGTCAGGCGGCCTGCGGGGTGCCGATCCGGCCGAGGCGGGAGCCTGTGCTCGCGGCGAGCTCGTCGATGGTGGCCGCTCCGTGGCGGCGCGCGGCGTGCACGATGATCGCGGCGCACGCTTCGGCGTCGGCGAGGGCGTCGTGGTGGTGGAAGTCCTCGAATCCGGCGGCCATCGCGGCGACCGGGAGGCGGTAGGAGTCGAGCGTGTACGTCCTGCGGGCGACCTGCAGGCTGCAGAGGTAGCTGTAGTCGGGGCAGGCGACGGCGGTGGCGGTGCACGCTGCTCGGATCACGCCCATGTCGAAACCGGCGTTGTGGGCGACGAGGTAGTCGTCCTCCGCGAACGCGATCAGGTCGGGAAGCTGGTCGATCCACCCGGCGGCGCCGACGACGTCCTCGGCGCGGATGCCGTGGATGCGCGTGTTCCACTCCTGGAAGAAGTCGTGTCCCATCGGCGGCTGGATCAGCCACCCCACCCGGTCGACCACCTTGCCGTCCCGCACCTTGATCAGCCCGACGGAGCAGGCGGACGCCGCACTCCCGTTCGCGGTCTCGAAGTCGATAGCGGTGAAGTCCAGTGGCACGGGAACATGCTCGCACGGCCCACCGACGCCGCCGGGATGCACGGGCGGTGTGCCGCGGATGCGTGCGGTGGTGAGGTGCGCATCCACTGGCCGGATGGGCGGTGTGGGGTGCGCATCCACTGGCCGGATGGGCGGTGCGGGGGCGCGCACCCACTGGCCGGAGGCGCGGTGCCCACCCGCGCATCCACCGTCGCGGCGCGCGTAGCATCGGCAGCATGTACGAACGGAACGACCACGACGCCCACGCCCGCTCGTTCGACCTCGCCGCCGACGTCTACGACGCAGCGCGCCCCGGCTATCCGGCCGAGGCCGTCTCGTGGCTGATCGGCGACGCGAGCGGTCCGGTGATCGACCTCGGCGCAGGCACCGGCAAGCTCACCTCCGCCGTCGTGCAGCGCGGGTTCGAGGTCACGGCGGTCGACCCGTCGCCGGAGATGCTGCGCGTGCTGGGGGAGCGGATCCCGGGCGTCGGCGTGCGGCTGGGGACGGGGGAGAGCATCCCGGCGGACGACGATTCGGCCGGGCTGGTTCTCTCCGCGCAGGCGTGGCACTGGGTGGATCCGGAGCGTGCCGTGCCCGAGGTGGCGCGCGTGCTGCGGCCGGGAGGGGCGCTCGGGCTGGTGTGGAACTTCCGCGACGAGTCCGTCGACTGGGTGCGGCAGCTCGGCGAGCTGATGGACACCGGCGCCGCGTACGCGAGCGACGAGGTGGAGCCGGTGGTCGGCGCCCCGTTCGGCCCACTGGACACGCACGAGGTGCGTTGGGTGCAGCCGATGACCGTCGACGGGATGCTCGACCTGGCCAGGTCGCGCAGCTACTTCATCACCAAGGATGCGGACACCCAGGCGGCGGTGATCGGGTCGCTGCGCAGGCTCGCGGCCGAGCATCCGGAGCTGGCCGGGCGGGAAACGTTCGAGCTGCCGTATGTCACGAAGTGTTATCGGGCGGTGCTTGCGGGCTGAGGGCGGGGCAGGCGGGCGCTGCGGCGTAGGCGTAGGCGCAGGCGCTGGGTGCCCGGATGCGTCACCGGCGCGGACCCGTGCGGCGACCGGCCCCGTAGAATGGTCGATCGTGGCTCTCACTATCGCAATCGTCGGACTCCCCAACGTGGGAAAGTCCACCCTCTTCAACGCGCTGACCAAGAACACCGTGCTCGCGGCGAACTACCCGTTCGCCACGATCGAGCCGAACGTCGGCGTGGTGAACCTGCCGGACCCGCGCCTCGACAAGCTCGCAGAGGTGTTCGGCAGCGAGCGCATCCTGCCGGCTCCGGTGTCGTTCGTGGACATCGCGGGCATCGTGAAGGGCGCGAGCGAGGGCGAAGGTCTGGGCAACAAGTTCCTCGCCAACATCCGCGAGGCCGACGCGATCGCCCAGGTGGTCCGCGGCTTCGACGACCCGGATGTGGTCCATGTCGCCGGCAAGGTGGATGCGGCAGGCGACATGGAGACCATCAACACCGAGCTGATCCTCGCCGACCTGCAGACCCTCGACAAGGCGATCACCCGCTACGAGAAAGAGGTCAAGGGCCGCAAGCTGGAACCGGTCGTCCTCGAAACGGCGCAGGCGGCGCACGCTGTGCTCTTCGAGGGCAAGCCGCTGTCGAGCGCGAAGCTCGACCTCGAGCCGATCGCCGAACTCGGCCTGCTCACCGCGAAGCCCTTCATCTACGTCTTCAACGTGGACGAATCGGTCCTCACCGACGACGCCCGCCGCGCCGAACTGGCCGCGCTCGTCGCCCCGGCTCAGGCGGTCTTCCTCGACGCGAAACTCGAATCCGAACTCATCGACCTCGACGCTGACGACGCTGCCGAGCTCCTCGCATCCACTGGCCAGACGGAGAGCGGCCTCGACCAGCTGGCCCGCATCGGCTTCGACACCCTCGGCCTGCAGACCTACCTCACCGCCGGCCCGAAAGAGTCGCGCGCCTGGACCATCCACAAGGGCTGGAAGGCTCCGCAGGCGGCGGGGGTGATCCACACGGACTTCGAGAAGGGCTTCATCAAGGCCGAGGTGATCTCCTTTGACGACCTGGTGGATGCCGGGTCGGTCGCGGAGGCGCGGGCGCGCGGGAAGGCGCGCATGGAGGGGAAAGACTACGTGATGCAGGATGGGGATGTTGTGGAGTTCAGGTTCGGAAGTACGTCTACCTCGAAGGGCTAATGGCGGACCTGCGTTCTATTTTGAACATCTTCAATACTGAACTGCGCGAACGGATTGTACGCGCGACCAATCCGAACCGGCGCCTCGCGGAGTTCCGTCGTGGATAGGCAAGACATGACGAACGAACCGGCTGTGCCCGCTCTCTTCCGGGAATTTGAGAACACCTCGGAGCCCTGGCTCGGCACTTTCTGGTGGGGGCGACTCTCGAGCGACATTCCGGATTCGTACCGTGAGGCAGCTCATCGGCTGTTCCAAAGCCGGCAGGGCGACGGAGCGGACGCCGAGCGGATTTTGCTGCCGATCCTCTACACATATCGGCACGCCGTTGAGACTTTGATTAAGCAAGCGATCATGGCCTCCGCAATCCTTCGGAGCGAGGGTCAGGACGCGACCGCTCCCGACCCGGCCGCGGTCGAGGCCCGGCTGCGGCGTGACTTGCGGCATAGGCTGGCCAACTTGCGCGACTTCCTCAATGAAAATCTGCAAGCCCTTCAGTTCGACCCAGTCGGTACGCAGACGAGCGAGTTCCTGGACTTGCTCGCCGATCTCGATCCAAGCGGCAATGCGTTCCGCTTCGCGCAGCAACTGCCCGACGTGCGGGTATCTCTCGATCTGCCCCGCCTCATGGCTGCATTCGACGCGGCCTACAGCCATCTGTTTGGCGTTCGGGAATACCTCATCGTCCAGGTCGACGACCAACGCGACTGGACGAACTTTCTCTCAGACGACTTCGAATAGGGCAGTTGCGTTGCTGGAGCGCCCACGATTCATGGCCAGTGCGGGCCGTGTTCGCATGGACGTCTACAAACGCGCCTCGCAATAGCCTGCTCGAATGCCTGATCGGACGCGTCCGAAGGGTGACAGGCGGTGACTGAGCGCGACACTCGCCTCACGCTTCATCATCCACTAAGCCCAAGCCCCATCCACTCGTCGTCCGAAGCCTCGTCATAGGCGTCCGGCGGCTCTGGCGGCGGATCCTCAACGAAGACCTCGTCCTCCCATTCCCTAGGGTCAGAGAGCAGCCTCACCCCTCCGTCTCGCAGTTCTGAAAACGAAGGATCGTTCATGTCTTCACGCCCGTTTAGAAACGCCACATACCGACTCGGCCATTCTTCGTCCCTCGAGTAATCGTCGACCGGATCGGCGAGTGAATCAACCAACGCCGCGCGCCTTGCCTTGCTCGTCGGGCGCCGAGGCTGACTGAGTAGGAAAGCGTTAGCGAGGGGGTCGGTTGCGGCGCAGACTGCGTTCCAGCTCTCGTCGCTGATCTCTATATCCCGCAGCCACGTGAGGTGCAGCAGCCAGCAAATTGCGCTCGATTGGAGGTCGTTCGCATGCTTCTTGAGCAGGGTGTCAACGTCACTTGCGGCTATCTCACCATTCACGGTTCTTAGAGCATCAACCAAGACCGGGGTCGTATGAGGATGTGTGAAAGCCAGTTCAGCTAGCCGACTAAGGATTCGGCTTTGCTCGGCGGCTGGATAGTCGGCAATCTCTCGTCGGACACGGGATAACGCCCATTGGATTGCACTCGCGCTCGGATCGTTCAAAGACAGGTCGATCGCTCTGTCGATCATTTCCGAAGGGCGCGAATTGTTGGCACGGCGAAGTTCCCTAATCCAGCCGGGTTCGTCCGGCAAGGGAAGAGCCTCAACTGTTGTCTTCCGGCCATTGAGCTTGAGGCCGAATTCTCTGAGCGAGGATTCGAGTACGCGTACAAACTCCTCCGCCTCCGCTTCGGTTGCTGCGTAGGCGACGTAATCATCTAGGAACCGCTCGAAGCGAAAACGCGTGAGCCGCTCGTCGACGGTTTGAAGCAGAATCTCTGCCACGATCATCGAAGTCCCCGGACCCGTTGATACTCCTGTTGTCTCGCCGCGCCGCGCAAATCGCAGCGCACTGTCGATTTGGTTCGCTGGAAGCTCTGCGCCGCGATTAGCCTTCGCTGCCTGCTTTCCGAGAAGCGCCCACGGAATGGAGTGCGTGTATATCGAGTCATAAAACGCCGCGACATCGGCGTGTACCCGGAAGCGACTGCCGACACCCGGACGCAAGTGGGGTCTCGTCTGCTGCATCGAAACAATTCGACCATCGCTGTGTTGACGAATCTGAAATTGAGCTCGGTCCGAGTTCATGCGTGGGGCGACGACCGATTCCCAATGCTCGGCAAGTGTCTCCACGAGGGCTGAATACGGAACCGGATGCGGCAGTTCTATGCGCCTTGGGTTCCACCTGTAATGAGCGAGGCGAATCTCTGAGACAGAGTAACCAGGCATCGTCCGAGTACGTTTTCGCGACGAGTGTCTTCCGTTTGTATGGTTCCTAACAATCCGCGCCGAGACCCTGTTCAGGCCCAAAGTAGTCAAGCTAGGGGGCAAGTCATCACCACGGCGAGAAGCCCGCGGGACGAAATTCTGGTCTAGCAGCGCTCTGCGAACTTGCTCGCTTGACAGCTGACCGGCACTCATGTGGTGATGCTACCGTGAACTACTCGGTCTACCCACCGAAGGCGTCTAGCGCTTTCAAGACCCGCGCACCGTTTGGCGCCCAGCGCGTTCAGCTGCGGCGCGAGCCGACGCTAGGTTCGAGCTATGAGCGACGGTTACTGGCTGGCGATGCCTTGCGATTACTGCGGGGCTGGATCCTATGAGCAATGCAAGACCGCTTCAGGAAGCTGGCCGCGATCCGGTGTGGCCGATTGATTGAGTCCTGTAGACGTGTAGTTGTTCAGACAATCCAAGGTTCGGAAACGTCTTGCTGGCTGGGCTTTGGACGCTAGGAAGTAGAGAAGCTGTGCCGCTGCATCTCGATAAATTCCTCGAAGAAGGGCCCGTGCGGGCCTGTCAGGCTCGATAGCCTGGGTCGGAGCCAGGGTGCCCTGATGCGAACGTTCTTTTCTCGTGCATCACGGCATCGATGGTGCCTTGGTCTGCGCACCTCACCGCCGCCAGTACGAGGTCGTTACATGACATCGGCTGTGGAGGCATCCACCACCTGCGTGGTTTGATCGCGAATACGTCGGTCCGTGGAGCTTTTCGTTGGGTCCGGCTGAACGTTTCGACCACGCGGGCCCCAGCGACAGGAATGTCCGTATCGTCCGGTAGCCTCCCGTTCATGGATGGGAGCCAACTCGCGAACAGCACCTCGACCGCGTGGAGCAGCGAGTTCCGGGGCGTTGACCACGCTCGCTATCGCTCCACTCCGTGCAATGTATGAATTCTTGCTTCACGATTTGGGGGGGGGTAATTGGACGAGCTAGGGAGCACCGGATCCGCAGATTCAGTCCGGGCTCAGGGTTACAGGGCTTTCTGGACTGCTGAATCGGGACCGGGCTGGCGTGCCGAAGCGATACACCAGGCGGCGCGCTGGCTAGCACCGAAATTCAGTTCGGAGATTGATCTCTATTCGGACGGTGTCGTCAGAGGTTCGGCGGGGAACCGGCTTGAGGTCAGACACCACCAGGCCAATCATCAGAACGCTCTGCGCTTTGTGATGGACGAAACCAATGCTGGGGGGCAGTTCTCGACCACCCTCACCGCGGTTGAGGGCGAGCGCGAGGGTGGGTGGCTTGCGCTGGAGATTGTTCGCGCGGGTGGCGGTTGGGTGAACCGTCCGAGGTTGGCTGAATGGCTACTTGATGTATTGCCGCTGGCGGATGGTTCGCGCCTAGCTGCCGGGCCCCGGCATGTAGGGGTTGCGGATGTCGATGAGCTTCTCGCCCTTCTCGAGTCCTCGTCGCGCCGTGGTCCTATTTTCGTTGCTGGCACCGACAGTCGGATTCCGTTCGACTCCTTCGTGAGGCGCCTTTCGAAGTGGTCTAAAGAGACCGTCGGCCTCGCGCAGGTAATTGTTCTGGACCCGGATGCAACCGAAGCGTTTTCCAGCGCGGTCGGTAAGAGGTGGGCAACGCCGGCCTGGACGTTGCGCACTTATTTGCCTGGGTTGGACCTTGCCAGCACCGCGGGCGCTCGCGCGAACCGCATCCTTGGCACAGAACGACTGGCGCGGAATTCGGACAGGGAGATCATTCGCCTCCTTGGCCTCGTGGCCCGAGAAGTCCTGTCGACGCGTCCAACGCCTCAAGACCTGCTGCAATGGGGCAGGCGGTTCGAACGAATCGGAACAGCCGCCGCCGCCACGTTTGCTACGCCCGTGCGTCCGGAACGCCCCCGCGTAGACGTCGCGGCCGCGGACATGCACTTCCTGAGAGATTTGAGCTCCGCCCAGGCGGAGGCTGGGCGGCTTGCGCGCGAACTCGCGAGGGTACAGGCGAGCCTGGGTCTGCCGGACCTCTCGGAGGCCAGCCTTGCGGACCTGCTCGAGCTAGCGACGGCTGAGAGAATCGAGCCGCAAGCGTTCCATGAAGCGTCGGACCAGCTTGCCCGACTCCAGCAGCGCAATGACGTGTTGGTGGACGAAGTGGAGCTGGCGAAACTTGACCGCCTAGACGCGATCGAAGAGCTTGAAGCAGCAGAGAAGACTATCGATGATCAGAACAGGAGAATCAGTTATTTGACCCGATCGTTGGTCGAAATCGGCCGCCCGGATCTGGCGTTCGGCGGCACAATCGCAGAAAATGACGACCTCTCCGATCTGGGCGAAGAGCCGATTGATTTTGCAGAGTTCTTGGAGCGGCTCGGGGACCTAGAAGCCCATCACGTTATCTTCACGGGTGACGAACGAACCACGGCGGTTCTGCAAACGATCGACACTGAAGGCAAGGCGCTCCAACGAGCGTGGGAGGCCGTTACGACTCTCTGCGACTACGTCAAGGCGAAGGAGCGCGGAGACGCAAATGGTAGCGTCCACAAGTTCCTGGAGGATCAGCCCGTGGGTTATCGGAGCTTCCCCGTCAACCTGCACGCTGCTACGGAAACCAAGTTCACGAAAGAGCGCTACGGTGACGAGCGAGTCCTTCCCGTGCCTGACCATGTTGATCCGCGGGGCGAGACAACTATGCTCGAGCACTTCAAGCTAGCGCGGATCAGCCGGCAAGATCCACGGCTGTACTACTTCGACGACACGTCTCGATCCGGCAACATCTACGTCGGATACATCGGTCCACACATGACCAATTCGCAAACCGGGACCTAATGCCTGAACTGCGAGGGAGAAGTATCAACGCGGCCGGGTTGGTCGCCTCCGGCTCTAGCCGAGGACGGCGACCTGGTGGAGTTTAGGTTTAACGTCTAGCCGGCTTCACTCTCTGAATCCCCACCGTTCACCAGCCGCCTGACCCGGGCACCCCCTTGAACGGCCCAACGACGCCCTTCGTGATCCAGCCGCCGTAAAACCCTCCGGGTTGCGGCGTGACGACCTCGCCCTCGACCGTGCACTCGTCCATCTGTTGCGCGTAGACGGCGACGCGGTCCCGGAGCAGTTCGAAACCGGGCGAGGGATGCGGGTAGTTCCAGGCGCACGCAGACCGCACCTCGCCTCCGCCGCGCACGTCGAGATATCGTGCGGTGCCTTTGAACTCGCAGAACGACGAACCGTCGGCGTCGGCCAGCGCGCCGGGTGCGAAGTCCGCGATCGGGATGTAGTAGACCGGCGGATGGCTGGTCTCCAGCACCCGGACGACGTCTCGGGATTCGACGATGAGCTGCCCGCCCAGACGGATCGTGACGGGCACGGTGACGCGCTCGACGCGCGGCGGCCTCGGGTAGTCCCAGACAGACTCCTGTCCCCTTGCTGGGATCTCGGGGCGCGGTCGGGGCACCTGTTCACTCTACGTCTGCGGTGCTTCACTGGAGTATGGCCGCCTCACCGATGTTCCCGCTCGGATCCGTGTTGTTCCCGAGCGTGCCCATCCCGCTGAGGGTGTTCGAGCCGCGCTATCTCAGGATGGTCGGGCGGTTGCTCGATGAGGACGAACCGGGGTTCGAGTTCGGCGTCGTCCTCATCGAGCGCGGGTCCGAAGCCGGGGGTGGCGACCAGCGTGCATCGGTCGGGACGATGGTGCGCCTGGCGAGCGTCGCCGCGGGCGCCGACGACCTGCTCATCGTCGGCGTAGGGACCCGGCGATTCACGGTCGAGCGCTGGATTGACGAGGACCCGTATCCCCGGGCCGAGCTCTCGATGCTGCCGGAATTGGAGTGGTCCGAGGCGCTCGCACCCCTGCGGACCGAGGCGGAAGCGCTTGTCCGCCGCGCGATCGCCCGCGTCGCGGAGCCGCACTCGGATGCCGGAATCGAGCTGTCGGACGATCCCGTCGAAGCCGTGTGGCAGCTGGCGGCGATCGCCCCGCTGGGCGAGTACGACAGGTACGCGTTGTTGAGGTCGACGACGATGGGGGGTCTGCTGCGGCAGCTGATCGATCTGGTCCTCGACGCTGAGGAGTTGTGGTCCGTCGAGGGAGGCAGCTGACAAGCGTCCGCCGCCGGCATTTCCATCCGCACGAAGACCGCACCGCCGCCTAGGCTCGGAGGGATTGGACGCGAATGCGATGCCGCAGCATCGGGTTGTGTATGTCCGATTCAACGTCTGACCCTCAGGGAGCACACACATGGTGGACGAACTGCCCGACCTCAGGGGTTTCTCCGTCAGGCATCTGCTGAGGCTCGAGGCGGGCATCGTGTCCGAACTCCGGAGGCGTGACCTCGTGCGCACCAACAACAAGCCGTTGGGTGACATCGCCGAGCAGGTGGTCTTCGTCGCACGCGGTGGGGTCCTCGAACCGAACTCGACGAAGTCGCACGATGTCACGGATGCGGACGGCCAGAGGATCCAGGTCAAGGCGATGAGTGCGCGACGGGCGGGAAGGGCAGCGAAGTTCAGTCCTTTCCGGAGCTTCGACTTCGATACCGCCGTCTTCCTGGTGTTCGCGAGTGACACGTTCGAGCTCGCGCTCGCTCGCGAGGTGAGCGCCGCTCAGATCGAAGCTGTGGCTCGATACAGTCCGCACACGAATGGTCGCCAGCCGTCCCTGCGGCAAGTCGAGCAGCTGGGTGTCGACGTGACGGGCGAGATGCGCGACGCGTATGAGATGCTCGACGCCCACCTGGTCGAGTTCGGTGACGACGGATCCAGCCCCCGAACGTGGAAGACCGAGAGCACCGTCTGAGCGTTCGCGCGGTGTAAAACTGAGTCGTGGCCGACTCATCGGATATCTCTGGGGACATGACCGAGGAGTACTGGAACGCGGTCGTCTCTCCGCGGGTGGCAGCCGCCCGAGCCGAGCGTGAGCTCGCTACTCGTGGCCAGGAGCAGCTTGTGGCGGCGGTCGAGGACGTGTTGTTCCGGGCCGATCCCATCGGCATCAACTTCGGGACGAACACTGACGAGTACAGGGCCGAAGCGCAGTCGATCGTCATCCGGATGCCGGATGCGACGTCGGAAAGCGGCGTCCTGGACATCGTCCACGAGGTGTTCGTGACGTGGTTCGATTCGGAGATCGCGGGGTCGGCCGAGAGGTATGCGCCTGTCGCGCACGAGATCTGGACGGTGTGGAACCGCGCGATTCGCGCCGACGGCTGACGGGTGACGGCGATGTGTTCCGGTTCTCGGCCTTGTGTGTCGCGTCGGGAGATCCGGCCGCGCCTCGTGTCGAGTTCCTGCGGACGCTGGACTGACGTCGCGTTCGCGCCGAGTCCGTGGCCTCTTCGTCGCCGACCTGCCAGAGTGGTCGTGTGCAACCAGGTGCATCCGCTCGGCTGAGTCCCGTCCCGAGGATGCTGCCTGCGATCGGGATTCTGCTCGCGACCTGGATGTTCCTGTGGCTCGCCCAGGGTGTTCCCACTCTGTGTGCGCTGGCATACCCGTGCCCGGCCCCGGATGTTCGGGTCGCGCCCGCGTTGCTGTTCGGCGGGTTGATGCTGGTACCGGCGGCTGTACTCGTAGTGACCGCGTCGGCTCGTCGACCGTTCGACGGGGTGCGGTCGCTCGCGTACGTGGTGCTCGTGGCGCTTGCGGTGGTCGGGCTGGGGGCGGTGCTGTTCTCGGGCGGGTTCGCGGTCCCGACGTTCTGAGCAGGATGCAGCGACGCGGAACACGGGGCGCGGGATGCAGCCACGCGGGCTGCGCACCCGCCGACCGCATCGCGCCCGCTAGTCCAGCCCGGCGAGTCTCCGGATGGCGGCGTGGTCCCCGCCATCTGCTGCCTTCCGCAGCCAGGCGGCGGCTTCGTCGTCGCGTCCGTGTCGCTCAAGCAGGAGGGACAGGTTGAAGGCGCAGAAGGCGTCGCCGAGGTCGAAACCGTCGCGGTAGAGCTGCTCTGCCTCGTCGCTCCGGCCCGTTTCGTCGAGCAGATTCGCCAAAGGGAGGTAGCTGTCCAGTTCTCGGGCGGCAACTCCCGCGCGGAGGACCGCCTCCGCCTCCTGGTCGTCGCCCCTGGCCCTCAGCAGGTGGCCGAGGTCGGCGCGGGCGGAGGGGTAGTGGGCGGCGCCGCGTCGCAGCAACGCTTCCGCATCCGTCCGGTTGGGGGAGTGCCAGCGCCAATGTCCGAGGACTCCGGCGGCATGGTCGGCGAACTCGTCGGGCGTAGCGGTCGTGTCGAGGTACGCCTGCAGCAGCGCGTCGGCTCGCTCGTGGCGCCCGCGGTCATGTTCGAGCCAGGCGAGTTCGTAGTAGCCGACCGGATAGTCGTTCGCGATCAGCTGCGTATAGACGTCGGCGGCCCGATCCATCAAACCGCGAGCGGCCAGAGCGTGGCCGTACGCGAGCCCGGTCTCTCCGTCCGGCTTCTGAGCCCACCTCGCTCCAAGCTGCACCAGCTCGGGATGCTCGGGCAACTCCGGATGCTCGGGCAGCTCGGCGTCGAGCCGCATCAGAAGTGGGTCGACACGTAAAAGGAGGTCGGGGTGCAGGTGTATGTCGCGTTGCCCACGACGTGGACGCCGTCGCCCAGCCGCGCGCAGGTTTGAGCCGCGTCGACGAAGGCCGGGACGACGAGAGCGACGATCAGCCCGGTGACGGCGATGCCGACCGCGGCGATGATGATCCCCGCCACCGCGAGACCGTTGCGGTTGCCCGCGCGCCTGGACTGGACCAGGCCGACGATGCTGAGCACGAGTCCGACGATGTTCAGCAGGAAGAAGAACGACAGCACGAATCCGGCGATCCCCAGACCGCGACCGGGATCGAGCGGGCGGGGTGGCGCGGGCGGAGGGAAGCTGAGGCGTTCGGCCGGGCTCGGCGGCGACAGGTACGGATTGTCCGACATGCGCTGATTCTAGGGGTGGGCGTGCCGACTTCGAGAGTGGGGCCGGGGGCGGAGCACATCGTGGGGAGCGTGGTCGGCGTCGACGCGCATCCACCAGCCACCACCGGCTCGCGCTACCGTTGTCCCACGCAGCACCACACACGCACCACACGCAAGGAGCCCCACATGCCGTACACCGTCGACTTCGTCACCGTCTCCACCATTGGCTTGGAGTCCTCCCCGGTCGCCGACGCGCTCGCGGGGCTTCGCGCCAACGAGGCGCGTTATTTCCATAACAAGTATGATCACGACTTCACCGTCGGCTCGGTGGATGAGCCGGGGGAGGCGGCGGACGCGCTCGCGTGGGTGACGCGCATCCTGAAGGAGGAGCGGGACATCACCATCGCATCCCGGCCGCTGGAGGCGACCGCGTTCGAGGTCGACGGCATCCGGATGGCGTACGTGTTCTACGAGTCCGGGCTGTCGATCAACGTGATGTACACGATCGAGGAGGCGGGCAAGCGGGCCGTCGGACTCAAGCTGTCCGACGGCATGGAGGTTCCCGCGGAGCTGGCCGAGAAGTTCAAGTTCGCCAGGCAGAAGTCGAAGCTGGCCGGGACGATCCGCGGATCGTTCTTCGTGATCAAGGGCGAGTACTAGCCCGCCCCGTGCCGGATGTCGGTGGCGGCGGGTAACGTGCTGCCATGTCCATAGAGGTGCTGCCGGCGACCGGGCGCTGGGACGACTTCGCGACGTTCATGGTGCCACGCAAGCCCGGCGGTGGCGGGTGCGTGTGCATGTCGTACCGGGATGCGCGACTCGGGATGCCCGAACGGATCGAGTACATGAAGTCCGAGTGCTCGGCGGAGCCGGGGCCCGGGGTGCTGGTGTATCTCGACGGCGAGGTGGCGGGATGGTGTTCCGTCGCGCCGAAATCCACGTACCGGCGGCTGATGAACTCGCGGACCATCCCGCACCTCGACGAGGAGCGCGACCCGTGGTCGATCGTGTGCTTCGTGGTGCGCGGCGGCTACCGCAAGCGCGGGCTGATGCACGACCTGCTGGACGGCGCGGTGGAGCACGCACGCGCATCCGGTGCCGCGATGGTGGAAGGGTACCCGGTCGACTCCGGCGGGGAGCGCGTGGATGTGATCAGCGGGTACGTGGGCACGGTCGCGCTGTTCGAGAAGCACGGGTTCTCGCGGGTGCAGACGACGGATGCGCACTCGGGAGCGACGCAACGGTGGGTGATGCGGCGGGAGCTGGGGTGACGGGGGCGGCAGAACCCAGCGTGCCCGTCACACGCCCGCGTCGACCGGCGACAGGAACCCGGTCGCCGGGACGGCCGCCTCGCCCGTGAGCATGGCGGCGAGACGTTCGCCGACCAGCGGGCCCATCGTCAGGCCCGCCGCGCCGAAGCCGGCGTTCACGAAGAGGCCGTCCAGCCCACGGAGGGCGCCGACCACCGGGAGGTCGCCGTCGGCCAGCGGGCGCAGGCCGACGCGGGTCTCGATCACGGTCGCGTCGGCGAGGCCGGGCGCGACCGACAGCGCGTTCGCGAGGACCTGACGCTGGCCCTCCGCGGTCACCCGCGGGTCGAACCCCGAGCCGGTCTCGCGGGTCGCGCCGACCACCACGCGCGCATCGTCGAACGCGACGAGGTAGTGGCTCGCCACTGGGTGCACCGACGGCCAGGAGCGCGTGTCGGCACCGTCGACGCGCAGGTGCGTGATCTGGCCACGCTGGGGCTCCACCGGGATGCGGCGGCCGAGCGGTTCGAGCAGGCGGTTGGTCCAGGCGCCCGCGGCGAGCACCACGGCGTCCGCGTGGAGACGGCGGCCGTCGACCTCGATGGCCCAGCCGGTCGCATCCGCCGGGGCGGCGGGTGCGTCCGCATCCTCGGCGGCGATGGGTGCGCGCGCGTCCGCAGCGACGATGGATGCGGTGCCCGGCACCATCGTCGCGCCGAGGCTCTGCGCCGCGGCGAGGAGGCCAGCGCGCAGAGCACGGCCGTCGACGCGCGCGCCGCCCGAGATGTGCAGCGCGTCGAAGCTGTCGCCGAGGGGTGGGAACAGTTCGCGGGCGCGACTGTTCGGGACGCGGGAGACCTCGCCGATGGACTGCGCCTGCGGTGCCCGGGTGGCAAGGCGCGCCTCGATCTCGTCGAGGACGTGGGCGTCGCGGTTGACGATGAGCGCCCCCGACCGGCGGTAGCCGATGTCGCGCACGCCCGCGGCCGCGAGCTGGGAGATGAGTTCCGGGTAGTGGTCGGCGCTCGCCGCGTACAGGTCGTAGAACGGGCCGGAGGCAGTCGAGCTCCAGGGCTGGATGATGCCGGCGCCCGCCGCGGTCGCCTGGCCGGGGAAGTCTCCATCGACCAGGGTCACCGCGACGCCGCGACGGGCGAGGGAGAACGCGGTCGCTGCGCCGGCGACACCGGTGCCGACGACGATCGCCGAGGTGCGGGCGGGGGTGCGGGTGGGGCCGGTGGTGGGGCCGGTTCCGGTTGCGCGCGCCATCTCACACCACCCCATCCACGAACGCCGCCACCTGAGACACCAGCAGCTCCCGCACCGCGGCGGCCGGGAACGGGGACGACGCGAGCAGCCGCATCCCGTGGTCGGCGCCGGGTACCGGGACCACCCGGACGCTCGGGCGTCCCTCGGTCTCGGCGGCGACGGTGGCCGCGGTGCCGAACGTGTCGCGCTCGCCCTGCAGCACCAGCACGGGCACGTCAGGGGTGAGCAGTTCGTCGAGCCTGCTCGTGTCTGGCCGGCCCGGTGGATGCAGCGGGAACGCCAGGCAGACCACGGCGGCGGCCCCGGTGGATGCGGCGGTGCGGCAGGCCACGCGGGCACCGGCGCTGCGGCCGCCCACCAGGATGGGCAGGCCGTCGGCGATCCTGTCGACGGCGGAAGCGGTTTCGAGCCAGGCGGTGTCGAGGGCGGCGGGGCGGGAGGCGACGCGTTTGCCGGCGACGCGCCACGGCTGCTCGTAGCGGATGACCGTGATCCCGAGGGCCGGAAGGGCGGCGGCCAGGGCGGCGAGGTCGACGGCGTCGATGCCTCCGCCTGCTCCGTGGCCGAGCCAGAGGACCGCCCGCGGGCGCGGAGCGGCGGCGGCGGCAGACGGGGCGGCCTCGGCGGAGGTGGCAGGCGTTGCGGACTTGGCGGGCGTGGAGGACGCGGCGGACGCGGCGGACTCGGCGGACGTTGCCCCGGCGGCAGACGCGGCGACCGCCCCCGCGGCAGACACAGTGAGCCGCCCGGGCCCGAGGGTCGTCTCGACGGTGACGATATCGGCGGTGCGCATAAACCGACGCTACCGCTCCCTGGCGCACGCGCCCGGTGGACCATCCCGTCCACCTTAGTTAGAGTTTCTCTCACATTCGTCTGGCGTGTCGTGTGTGGAGAGGAGCATAATCGGGCGCGTCACGGCCTTCTGCCGGTCGTCGAGGGGTGAGGGACCGCCCTGCTCGAAGGAACGCGGAAAAACAGCCATCTGGAGGCGTGCCATGTCAGCGTGGGACGACAGTCATTGGGTTCAGGGATATACAGCCGTCATCAACAACGTCTTCACCGGGGGAGGCAGCTCCTGGATCGACTTCAGCCATGAGCTGGGGCGCGTCGGGTGGAGGCGCATCTGGGCCGACACCGATGCGGAGCGGTCGAACATCCTCGCCGTCGCCACCGCGGCGATGGGGACGGGGAAGCGGCTGCAGTACCGGGCGACCAACGCGGGCGGGCCGAACAACCTCGCCCAGATCACCGCACTGCAGACGGTCTGACGCTCATGGAGCACGAAGTGCTGCCGTGGGGCGACGTCGGCCGGACGGACGGGGACGTCGACGAGCGGGCGAACCCGCGGCACGACGCGTACGACGCGAAAGACGTCGGACCGTTCGCCGAGCTGGACAGGGCGGACGACAACGACGAGCGGGCTGTGCCTCGGGATGCGGTCCGCGACGAACCGGGGGAGCTTGCGCCGCTCGGTGATATCGACCGGATCGACGATGACGCGGACGCCGACGAGCGGGCCGTGCCACGGGATGCGGTCCGCGACGAACCGGGGGACCTGACGCCGCTCGGCGACCTCGACAGGAACGACGGAGACACCGACGAACGGGTGCATCCGCCGGAAGGGCGCGACCGGGAGGCCGCGTACTGAAACGTCACGCTGCGGGCAGTGGCAGACTCCCGCAGCTGGACGGTCGCCGGACACGGCACAGTGCCGGGTCCGGCGGCGCACGACAGCAGGATGCACGACAGCAGGATGCACGACAGCAGGTGCACGACAGCAGGATGCACGCAGCGAACCGGCGTCAGTCGAAGAAATCTCAGAAAACTCTGGCGCAGACGGTGTGTGCCGGAGCATACTTTCTCCGTCAAAGGCATCGTTCCAGTCGCCGGGCTGAAGCGGACACCCTGCTCTCGAAGACTTTCCAAGACTTTCGATGAGAACGGTGAGCCCATGTCTGCAGGGCAGAACAACAGAAAACGGCAGGACAGACAACGCGCGACGGGCGGCGCAGGGGCCGCACCGACAGCAGCGGCCGGGTCCGCGAAACGCTCGACAGCAGCGGCGGACCCCGGGACCGCGAAAGCCGGCGCCGCGCGCGGCCGGCGGGCGCCGGCGAAAGCCGAACCCGAGGCGCCCCCGGCCACCATCACCCCCACCCTTCGCTTCGCCGCGTCGTGGAGGAGGGTCGGTCAGCCAGGGATCGCGTTCGGGGGGCCCGACCTCGCGGCAGACCCGCACCTGCCGGGAGGTGCGCCGCTCGGCGGTCACCGTCCTGGGCTGCCCGGCGACGCCCCGGGCAGCCGCGGCGTCATCGTCGCCGACCTGATTCGCCCGGAGGATCTGCTCGCCCTCACCGTCACCTTCACCGGATGCACCCTCACCGAGGGCGCCAACCCGACCATCACGCCAACGCCCGCACCCGGCGCACCCGCCCCCGCCCCCGACGCCCCCGACGCCGCCCACCCGTCCACCATGACGGTCGACTTCGCGTTCCAGCACCTGCACGAGGAGGCGCTCTACGAGGCGCCCACCGGTCCACCGGCGCTCATCGTCGACCCCGTCACCGGGAAGCCGATCGCCGACCCGGCGACGCCGTCCCCGCCGGGCGCGACCGTGCATCCGATCGTCGGGCACCGTCCGGCGCGCGGGTCGCGGCTGGTGTTCGCGATTCCGGACGGCGAGAGCATCCCGTTCACGTCGGAGGGCATCCTGGCCGCGATCACCCGGCTCGAGCCTGTACTGCATCCCCTGGCCGCGCCGTCAGGAACGGCGCCGGCCCCGTGGAACCCGGGGGACAACCCGGCCGCCGCCCAGCAGGGCGCAGGGGCGAAGGCGGGCGGGTTCGAGCAGCGCGTCGTCGTCGGGAAGGGGATCGTCGCCACGCTCACCGGCGGCGGGGTAGTCCTGGAGACGGTGACCGCCGCCCAGCAGCGGAAGGTCGCCGGTCCCGTCACGCTCGACAACCTCGTGTCGAACGCGAAGGCGCTCGGGCAGGTGCGCGCATCCCTGTCCGCCGTCCGGCCGGTGGTGTCCGACGGGGTGAAGCTCGGCGGGCTCGACGGCGACCTGGTCGATGCCGTGCCGCGCGGCCCGATCCTGGACGGCCCGATCCTGGGCGGTGGCTTCGGGAACCTGCCGCGCACCCGCCCCATCCTCAGCGACAAGCCGGATCGCGGGCAGACCGCGATCGAGGCGCCGTTCCGGCTGATGATCTCGCCCACCGCAGACGGCCGCTGGGCGCACGCCGTCTCACCCGTGCAGAGTGGGACGGCTCCCGGGTTCGTCGAGCTGTGGCACTCGCGGCTCGGGGTCGCCTCCGACGACCCGGCAGCACCGGATGAGCGGGACGCCGACCACCGGGTGGTGCGCGCGATCTGGACGCGCGACAGGGACAGCGTCACCGCCGCGCAGTGGCAGTCCGCGGCCATCGACCAGGCGGGAGGCGCATTCACCGTCCCTCCACTCGGCGGCGATGCGCCGTTCCGGGCGTCGCTGAACGCCGCCGACCGGCACCGGCTGGTGCGGCAGACCTCCGAGTCGTGGCTGGCGAAAAACCGGCGAAGCCGCATCGACCCTCTCCCGGTCGGGGCGAAGGCGCTATGGCTGTCCGGGCTCGGCGCGACCCTCGACCTGCACGGCGCCTGGCCCACCCTGCCATACTCGCTCGCCGGTCTCGCCTCGGTGCTCGCCTGGGACCACCAGGCTCCGTTCGGCCGGGACCAGTACGTGCGCGTCGCATATCCGGGATACCTGTTCCCGCTCGGACACAAGGCGGCGCTGATCAAGGTCACCGAGCGGAAGATGAAGGCGGCGAGCGGCGGGTCGTACGCCGGGTTGTACCAGCGCAAGTTCATCGTGCTGCTGGAGCGCACGCGCAGCTACGCCGGACAGCGGGACTTCCCGTTCGCCTCCATCGAGCTGCAGCCGTCCGTCACCCCGGTGATCGACGACCCAGGCCCGCTGGAGAACTCGTCGTTCTGGCCGACCATCGGCGGGCAGCGGTTCCGCTGGGTGGTGAACACCGTCGACAGGGACACGCAGCCGATCCGGCTGAGCTTCCCGATGCTGTGGGTGAGCGAGTCCGTGCAGCCGCCCGACTTCGCCACGGTCATCCACGCCAAATACGACACCGACCCGGACAGGGAGGTGGCGGCGCACGGACAGCGGATCGCGTTCGCGCCGCGCCCGTCCACCGGAGCGGGGGACGCGCAGGCGGAGACGCAGACCGTCCGGCTGCTCGGCACCCCCGTGGTCGGCTCGTCGACCCCCACGATGAGCTCCGCCGACGTGGTGCTCCCCGCCGTGCAGCACCTGTCCGCCACGCCGAGCCTGCCGGTCTCGTACGCCAAGCAGTTCCTCTCCACCGGGCTGGACGCCGGCAACCCGGGCCAGGTCTGGGCGAACGTCCTGGCGGACGACGGGACCATCACGGCAGCGGACTTCCCCGACCTCACCGCGCACGGCATCCCGTTGCCCTCCCTGTCGTTCGGCGGGGCCGGCTCGACCAGCGGCACGGACAAGGGCGGCGGGTTCGTCGCGCCGAACCTGCCGATCCGCGGCGTCTCTGCGCTGTCCGGCCCGGTCGGCGACATCGACAACGCCATCGACCTCGACTTCAACCCCGTCGACTATCTCAAGGGCGCGCTGCCCAAACTGTTCGGGCTGGTCGATCTGGTCGACGTGATCGAGGCGGTCACCGGGGAGCCGCTCGCCCTGCCGAAGGTCGTCTCGCAGGCGGTGCAGCTGATCGAGGGCTTCCTCGGCGACGTGCAGCGGCTGCGGGATGCGGTGGAGCAGGCCGTGCGGGATGCGCAGCTCGCCGTCGACAAGGCGGCCGACCGCTCGCAGGACGCGGTGGCGAAGGCCACGGCGATCCGGGACAGCGTGCTCGCGTCGAAGAACACCATCGTGTCGCTCGTGACCGCGTTCCCCGGCCAGCTCGCCGGAGCGGTGGCGTCGCCGCCGACCGTCACGCCCGCTGAGTTGCAGGGGGCCATCGGGCAGCTTGGCGCCGCGCTCGACGGGGTGCTCGCCATCGGCGGCCTCCCGGTGTTCGCCGCCAACCAGCTGGCGTCGCTGAAGAAGGCCATCGACCCGATCGTCGCCGACGTGAATGCAGCGCTCAAGGCCATCGACTTCCTCCGCGGCCTCGCCTCCGACAGCCCGCAGGTGCGCTTCCGGTTCGAGTGGAAGCCGGAGATGCGGTCGTGGCCGGCGGGAGACCCCATCCTGAGCCTGCAGAAGGACAGCCTGGTGATCGCCATCGACGGCCGGGCGAGCGCGACGGGCGACGTCACGGTGGACGTGCTCGCCGAGCTGCGCGACTTCCAGCTGAACCTTCTGCCGGGCGCCGCGCTCATCCGGGTGCCGTTCGAGCACATGTCGTTCAAGGCGGGCTCCAACGGCAAGACCGACGTGGATGTGGTGCTCGGCGACCTGAAGTTCGTCGGCCTGCTCTCGTTCGTGGAGGTGATCAAGGAGCTGATCCCGTTCGACGGGTTCTCCGATCCGCCGTTCCTGGACGTCTCGCCGTCCGGCCTGAGCGCCGGCTTCACCCTCGCGCTGCCGAACGTGGCCATCGGCGTCTTCAACCTGTCGAACATGTCGCTCGGCGCCGACGTGCAGGTGCCGTTCCTCGGCAAGAGCGTCACCGTCGGGTTCAACTTCTGCACCAGGGAGCGGCCGTTCACACTCGCCGTCGTGTTCCTCGGCGGCGGGGGCTGGTTCGGGATGCGCATCGGGCCGAAGAAGCTGGAGATCCTGGAGATCGGGCTGGAGGCCGGGGCGTGCCTGGCCGTCGACCTGGGGGTCGCCTCCGGGTCGATCTCGGCGATGATCGGCATCTACATCCGGTTGGAGGCGGACGCCGGCTCGCTCACCGGCTACTTCCGGCTGCGCGGCGAAGTGGATGTGCTCGGCCTCATCTCCGCGTCGATCGAGCTCTACATGGAGCTCGTGTACCAGTTCAACACCGGCAAGATGATCGGCCGGGCGACGATCACGGTGCAGGTGAAGGTGCTGTTCTTCTCCGCCTCCGTGCAGATCAGCGCCGAACGGCAGTTCGCCGGTTCGAACGGAGACCCGAGTTTCCGCGAGGTGATGTGCGAGCCGGACGGCACATCACCGGCGTGGAGCGACTATTGCGAAGCATTCGGCGCGGAAGGGGTGCAGGCATGAGCACCGAGACATTCATGACGACCGTGCTCCCTCGGTCGACGAGGCCCGACGCCGACGCCCACGTCTCGGTGTTCGTCAGCCCGAAGCTGGTGCCGGATGCCGCGACTGCCAGGCTGGACACGTTCGCGCTGTTCCCGCACTGGGCGGCGCAGGTGCTCGACGGGCTCACGATCGAGCTCGCCGACGACGCAGGCGCCATCGAATGCACCGTCGCGACCACCGCGGCACTCGCACCGGATGCGGGCGTCTGGGACACGATCTTCCCTCCGGACACCCCGGTGAGAGGCAACCCCGTCCCTCGGCTCGACCAGAACAGGTGGCGCGGGTTCTCCGCGCGGTCGGTGCACGACATCGGCAAGCTGGTGCACCTGGCGACCGTGCTGTCCGACCCGACGAGCCCGCCGGCGCCGTCCGCGCATCCACTGGCCCAGCAGGCGCTCGGGATGGCGCAGCGCTGGCCGGTGCACGGAGGGGACGACCGCCGCAGACCCGAGTTCGACGAGGCCAGGCTGACGGCGTTCCTGGACGAGTCGATCGAGACCGACGCGGAGCCGCAGGAGATCTCGCGGAGGATCGCGGCCAACGAGGACTGGTTCCTGCGCGCTCTCGGCGAGCTGCACCGGGCCAGGCGGTACTACGAGCGGCCCGAGTCCGCGCAGCCGTATCAGGAGGTGCCGGACACCCAGCCGGTCGGTCTCCCTCGGCAGGGCCCGGAGTTCCACGAGCGGGTCGGCACGATCGGCGACCACCCAGCGCTGCTGAGGAAGACCGGGCTGGTGATCGACCTGCGGGTGACAGACCCGGCGAGGCTGCTCTCGTCGCGCTGGCTGACCGCGGTGCTGACGGTCGGCGGGAACGCCGCGGCGTGCCGCCCGACGCACGTGTTCGTCCGCGCCCTCGGCGACGGCACGTTCGTGACGGTCGCGCAGACCGGCGACTGGATCGACGGATCGCTCGCCATCGGCGACGACAGCCTGTTCTCGGTGCTCGACCTCGACGCCGACGGCACTGCGCTCAAGACGGAGCGATTCCTCTGGACACTGCCCAGGCTGCTGCACGTGCAGGACAACGACGACCCGGTCAACGCCGCCACCCCGGCGATGCGCGCGAGCGGTCTGACCGTCTCCCGCGCGGAGGAGGCGCAGAGCGCGAAGGACCAGCTGGCGCACCAGGCCGCCCTGGAGACCACGGCCGTGCCCGACCTGTTCACCGAGCAGGTCACCCGCGGGATGCGCGTGGAGGTCTGGGACGACACCGTGCGTACCTGGTCGTCGCTGCACGCCCGGCTCGCCGACATCGACGCCCGACACGACGACGGCACGTACACCCCGGTGTTCACGGCGCTCCCCGAGCAGGGGTTCATCCAGGGGACGGCGGCCAACCAGACGCCGGGGGATCCGGCCAACCCGGTGAACGTGCACGAGGCGGTGTTCGGCTGGGAGGGCTGGAGCCTGTCCGCTCCTCGGCCGGGCAAGCGCGTGCGCAACGAGCAGCAGGTGGTCGACGGACGCGAGCAGACGGTGGAGGTGGTCGAAGACGTGCCGGACGACGTGCCGGACCCGACGCATCCACTGCGGTTCGTCAACCGGGTGGCCCCCGGAACGCTGCCGCGGCTGCGATTCGGCCGGTCATACGCGTTCCGCGCCTGGCAGGTCGACCTCGCCGGCAACACCCGCGCCGACGAGCTCAACCCGCAGCCGCTTCCGCCTGGACCGCCCCCGGAGGTGCTGCTCGCCGGGCTGCAGACGGTGCCGCCTCCGCTCTTCGACGCACCGGGCGCGACGATCGGGCCGGTGCTGTCCGGGCTGCGCGACGGGACGGCCGCGCCGCACGAGGCGCGGCTCGCGGTGGAGGACGCCGCGCTCACGACCGAGGAGACCATCCAGGCCGACGACAGGCAACCGGATGCGGCGGAGACCCTGCGCGGAGCGTTCGCGGCCGCGCCCACCGGCGCCGTGCCGAGTGCGGTGATCGACGGGCTGCTCGGACGGGTGCGGGCGACGGCGCAGGCCGGGCCGGCCGCGGCCAGGCAGGCGGCGGGCGGCACGGCCGCCTTCGGCCGAGCCGCCGACCGCCGCAGCCTCGTGGATGCGGCCTTCGCCGCGGCCGTCGTCGACCCCGCGATCCCGTTCGCCGAGCCGACGATCACGCGCGACCCGTCGCGGCTCGCCGCCGTCGCCGCCGCCCAGCTCACCGGTCAGCCCGAGTTCCAGGGCGGGGCCGGTGTCGCGCTCGACCCCGCCGTGGTCGCCGCAGCGCTCCGCGCCGCGATGAAGAAGGTGACCCCGCTCGTCCCATTCCTGCGCTGGGACCCCGTCCCGTCTCCGGCCCTGGTGCCGCGCCGCCGCTTCACGGAGGGGGAGTCTCTGCGTGTGCTCGTGGTGCGCTCCGGCGTGACCCAGGATCCGGAGACGCTCGCGATCACTGTGACGGAGCCTGGGGCATACGCGGCGAGCGTCGACGCCGCACACGGCTACGGCGCAGACACCGAACGCCACCTGGCTGCGCCGAAGACCAGCCAGATCCAGGCGGAGCAGCACGGCGAGTTCGACGCGGCCATCGGCGACGGCCAGACCGCGGCGCAGCGTGCTGCAGCGCAACGGGAGGCGCTCGCCGCGATCCTCCGCGAGAACGGCAGCTTCTTCGACGTGGACGTGGCCGACCTCTCCACGGTCGGCGCGCGCATCCAGCAACCGGGCATGGCGCTGCTCAGTCAGACCCTCGAAGCGGACGGAAGCCAGCCCGTGCCCTCCCCGGCCAACGGGCTCAGGATGCTTGCCCTCCGGCCGGGGGAGCTCCCCGATCCCGACCCGGCGGTCGAGCGGCTGCGCCTGCGACCGGGGGACGCGCCCGCTCCCGGGCAGTACGTGGTGCACGACGTCGACGAGCTGGAGCTGCCGTACCTGCCGGACCCGCTGGCCGACGGCGTCAGTCTCGTGTTCCCCGAGGCGGGTGCGGGCAGGACCATCCGCTTCCCGTTCGGCACGGAGGGGTTCACCGCGGCATACCGGGGCGATTGGCCGGAGCGGAAGCCGTTCCTGCTGTCGCTGGAGGGCGGCGACGTGCTCGACTCCGCCGTCGCGGGCGGCCGCATCCGGTTCGTGCTTCCGCCGGGCGACGTGCAGCGGGCGCGGCTGGCGAGCAGCCTCGTGCGCTCCCGGCTCGACTGGCTGGGGGTCTGGCGCAGCTTCGCCGCCGTGCTTCAGCAGACGCCGGAGGTGCGCGAAGCCGCTGTCGACGGCTGGCTGTGGGGGCTGACCCCGTTCGAGGATCTCACCTTCGTGCACGCCGTGCCCCGCCCGCTCGTCGCACCGCGGCCGACCGTGCTGCACGCCTTCCGGGTGCCGGGGGACACCTCCGCGTTCCTGTTCGGCGGGGTCGACGTCGACGGGCAGAGCACGGACAGCATCACCGCGCAGGCGTCGTGGGACGAGCCGGTCGACGACATCGCTCAGGATGCGCCGTCCACCAGCCACACTGACGCCATCGCGTTCACGACGGCCATCGTTTCCGACGAGCAGGTGGCGGTGCTCGCCGGGCACGACGCGGTCGTGACGCTTCCCGGCTACGGTCCGCTGCGCACCCACGAGTCCACGCACCGGTTCGCGGACACCATGCACCGCCGCGTCTCGTACTTCTTCCGGGCGGCGACGCGGTTCCGCGAGTATTTCGCACCGGAGCTGCTGCGCGGCGATCCGGCGAATCCGCTGGACGACGGCGCGAGCGTGATCGGGGAGACAGTGGAGGTCTCCGTGCCGTCGAGCGCGCGCCCTGCCGCTCCGCTCATCCACTCGGTGCTTCCGCTGTTCCGCTGGAACGAGGGCGTCGAACCCGAGCAGCCGATGGCGCGGCGCGTCACCAGGCAGGCCGGGGTGCGCATCTACCTGCAGCGCCCGTGGTACTCCAGCGGGGAGGGAGAGCTGCTCGCGGTGCTGCTCGCGGCCAACGGGAACGACGCCTTCGGCGAACCGGCCGACGACCCAGGCACCGGCTTCCCGTATGTGAGCCAGTGGGGCGGCGACCCGATCTGGCTGAGCGCCCCCGTGGCCGCCCGGCCGCTGAAGACCCTGCAGCTGGACGATCTGCTGCACGCCTCCGGCATCGACGACGAGCCGCGCCCCGGCCGACCGGTGACCCCGGCTGTATCTCTCCCACTCCCCGCCGGGGTCACTGACAGGAACGTGCTCGCGGTCGGCTACCGGCCGCAGTACAGCGCGGAGCGGAAGCTCTGGTTCGTGGACATCGCGATCGACCCCGGCACGGCGTTCTGGCCGTTCGTGCGGCTCGCGGTGGCGCGCTACCAGCCGGACAGCGTCGCCGGGGAGCACCTGTCGTCGCCGGTGCGCTGCGATTTCGTGCAGCTCACGCCCGAACGGATCGCGAGCGTCAGCCGCACGGACGACACGCACGTCAGGGTGGTGGTCAGCGGGACGCGCGGGCTCACCCGCGACACCACGGCGCCGCGGTTCGGGCTGGAGGGGGCGTTCGCGCGCCCGGCGGACGAGAACCCGCTGCTGGTGGCGAGCATCCAGACCGTCGACCCGGCGATCGGCGGCGATCTGGGCTGGCGCACGGTGGCGACCGGCGAGCTGGTGCTGCGCGGAACGGGAGCGAACGCCTTCGAGGGCGCCTGGGTCGGCGAGCTGGACGCCGGAGTGGTGATCCCGCTCAGCAGGCCGGGCCACAACCCGGGCTGGCGGGTGCACGTGGAGGAGTGGGAACGCTTCCCCGGCGACCCGCCTGCGCCGGAGGACACGCGCATCTATCCGGATGGGCGCGTCTGGGAGCAGCGCCTCGTGTTCGCGGCCGACGTGGAGCTGTAGCGCGGGGGCGGGCTCCGCTCGCGCGGAGATCGCGGGGCACGTCGCGCGCGATCTCCGTTGTTGCGGAGTGCGCCGCGGCGTGTCGGCCACCGTCCCCGCTTCTACGGAGCGGCCGACGCCTCCGCAGTGCCGCGCGGGCGGACGAAGACGAGCAGCGCCAGGTGCACGACGGCGAGCCCGGTCGCGATGCCCACCGCCGCCAGCCACGTGGATGCGGTCGTCCCGTCGGTGAACAGCAGCCCGAGCATCGTGGTCGCCACGATCGCCCCGACATAGCGGGACGTCTGGAAGATCCCTGCGGCAACGCCCGCGTCCTGCGGCCTGGCCGCCGAGTAGAGCGCCTGGTTCATCGCGATGCTCACCACGCAGTACGGCACGCCGAGCACGGCCGTGAGTACCAGCACCACGACCGGCGCCGTCGTCGCGGCCCCGACCGCGAGCAGCCCGGCCCCGACGATCAGCGCCGACGCTCCCCACAGCAGGGTGGTGCGCACGCCGACGCGCTCGATGGCGCGTGCCGCGAACGGCGTGGCGACGATCGTCACCGCCGCGAGGGGGAACATCAGCAGCCCGGCGATGCCCGCCGAGTATCCGCCGTACTCCTGCAGATACTGCGGCAGGCCGAAGAACGCCGAGTAGTAGACCACGTTGAACACCGCGAAGCAGAGGTAGACCATCAGCAGCCGCCGGTTCGCCGCGAGGAGTCGCAGGTCGAGGAACGGATGGGCGGTGCGCAGTTCGCGCCAGACGAACAGCGCCCCGGCCAGGATGCTCACCGGCAGAAGCCACCACAGCGGCTGCGGCCGCAGGTCGAGCAGGAACACCAGCAGCGTCGCCAGCGCCGTCACGAACGCGACGATGCCCGGGATGTCCGACTCGGCCACCACCTGCCGCAGCGGCGCCTTCACCCGCTCGGGGTCGCGCGGCGCGAACAGCCACACCCCGGCGAACGCGACGGCGGCGATCGGGACGTTCACCCAGAAGATCGCCTGCCAGCCGAGGAACGTCACCAGCACCCCGCCGAGCACCGGCCCGATGGCGGCCCCCGAGGTGTTGGCGATCTGGATGCGCCCGAGCAGCCGCGGCGTCGCGGCCCGAGACCCTGCGCCACCGCCGCCACCGCTCGCCGCCGCCGTGATCGACCGCAGCATCGCGATGGCGGACGGGAACGCCGTCGCCGTTCCGATGGCGAGAGCCACCCGGCCGGCGCAGACCGCGACGAAAGACGACGCGAACGGGGTGAGCGCGCACGAGACGGCGACGACGAGCATCCCGAACAAGAACAGTCGTCGTGGGCCGAACCGGTCGGCGAAGCGTCCCATCAGCGGCTGGCCGGCGGCCGACGCCAGATAGAAGGACGTGATGACCCAGGTGACCGTGGCGATGTCCACCCGGAAGCTGTGCTGCAGCGACACCAGCGCCACCGCGATCATCGACGAGTTGAGCGGGTTCAGCAGCGTCCCGACGCTGAGCGCTGCGACGGCGGCGCCCGGGCGTCTGGCTTCGGTCACGCCCTCCAGCCTACGACGAGAGCGGCGACGACCACGGGGCTATGGTGGCGGCATGGGCATCAGCGACGACGACAGGCGCCACCTGACGAGGGCCGTGCAGCTCGCGGCCGAGGCACTGGATGCGGGGGACGAGCCGTTCGGGTCGGTCCTCGTCGGCGAGGACGGCGCGGTGCTCGCCGAGGACCGCAACAGCGTCGGCGGCGGGGACGAGACCCTGCATCCCGAGTTCGAGCTCGCGCGCTGGGCGGTCAGGAACCTGTCACCGGATGCGCGCGCCGCCGCGGTCGTCTACACGTCGGGGGAGCACTGCCCGATGTGTTCGGCGGCGCACGCCTGGGTCGGGCTCGGGCGGATCGTCTACGCAGCGTCGGCGGAGCAGATCAGCGGGTGGCGCGCATCCTGGGGCGCCCCGGTCTCCGCGGTGAGTGCGCTCCCCATCTAGACGGTCGCGCCGGGGGTGCCGGTGGACGGTCCCGTCGCGCCGTTCGACGACGAGGTGCGCAGGCTGCTGCAGCGTTCGGTGGCCGGATAGGGCGGGTCAGTCGGTCAGGTCGGCGGTCGTGACCGGCACCGTCGCCTTATACGGATATGCGGGCATCGACGAGAACTCCTCGTCGTCGTCCAGCTCGTAGACGTCGTAGGCCAAGGCGCCGGCGAAGGTCGTCGCCACCCGGATCTCCCCGGGAGGACAGCCTCCGATCAGCGGGACGACGACGACACTGTCGAGGGTCGCCCCGTCCTCGTAGAGGAGGGCCGCTTTGATGGTTCGCGTGAGAGCGTCCATGTCGCGGAGCATACGTCCGCCCGGGCGCCGACACGCGGAGAAACGCGCACGGAAGTGAAACAGCGATCCGACTTGACGAGGTGCCTCCCGGAGGCGAAAGTGGACCCCGGAGAGGAACTTAATTGGGAACACTGATCTACGACGGGACAGACAGCTTTACGTTCGACGATCGCGTGCTCGCACACCTGCAGGCAGTGATAGCGACCAAACTGCGCCGCCGCGAGGGTTTCCTTCTGCTGTGGGTGGACCGGTCAGGGGTCGACGGCAGCCTGCGATCCATCTGGCTCGACCCGTCGATCAGCATCCAGTTCGCGTTCACGCACACGCAGCTTCCCGAGCTGAACCGTGAGTGGCTGACCATTCTCACGGAGCGCGCGAACAGCAACTCCGGTCTCCTGCTCGAAGACGAGCTGCGGGCCGAGATCCGTCAGGAGGTGCCGGAGGGCACATACCGGGCGGCGCGTTCGAAACGATCGGAGTGACCGGATGGGCAAGCTGATCTACGGCCACGGCCAGGAGTTCGAGTTCGACGACCGCGTGCTCTCGCACGTGAAGATCGCGCTCGTCACCAAGCTGCGCAGGCACGAGAGCTTCCTGCTCAACTGGGAGATCCCGCCGGAGCAGGGCGGCGGCAGGATCAGCCTCTGGATCAGCCGCGAGATCCCGATGGCGTTCGTCTTCGCCGGCAGCAGGCCGCCCACACTGAACGAACAGTGGATGGAGGCGCTGCTGCAGTCGAGCCAGCGCACCGGCGGCATGGTCATCATGCCGGAGGAGCAGGCCGCCGCCCACCTGAGGGAGAGCTGACGCATGTCGTTCCAGGCATATCTCGACAACATCGAGGACAAGACCGGCAAGACGCCGCGCGAGTTCATCGCCCTGGCGCACGAGCACGGCTTCGGCGAGGACACCAAGGCCGGACCGATCCTGGAGTGGCTGAAGACCGACTTCGACCTGGGTCGCGGGCACGGGATGGCGCTGGTGCACGTCATCACCAAGGGTCCGAAGATCGACGCGAAGTTCGTCGGGGTGGACACCGCCCACCGGGACGAGTCCGACACGCTCTGGCTGGACGGCAAGGCGAGCAAACCGGCCTAAGGCCGGCGTTCGCCGCTGCTCAGTTCAGCAGGGCGATCTTCCCGCCGGGGTGTCCGTCTTTCAGAAACGTCAGCGCCTCGATCGCCTCGGCGAGCGGGTATGTGCGCGCCACGGGCACCTGCAGGCGTCCGCTCCCGGCGAGGGCGAGCAGGTCGGCCCGCACGCTGTCCCGGTATGCGGCACTCTCCGGCTGGGCGCCGTTGATGGCGTGGAAGCCCTCCTCGGCCGCGCGGGCGGCGGCGACGATGGTGACGATGCGGTTGCGGTCGGCCACGAGTTCGAGAGACACGTCGATCGCCTCGTCGGTGCCGACGCAGTCGAGCGCGGCCCGGATGTGCCCGTGCCCGGCCTCGCGCGCCCGGTCCAGCAGGCCGGGACCGTAGGCGATGGGGGTGCCGCCGAACCGGCGGACCTCGGCGAATCTGGCCTCGCTCGCCGTTCCGATCACGTGCACGTCGAGCTCGGCGGCCTGCTGCAGCACACTCACCCCGACGGCACCGGATGCGCCGTGCACGATGATCGTCTCCCCGGCCCGCACACCGACGGTGTGCAGCATCTGCGACGCGGTCGAACCGGCGAGCAGCAGGTTCGCCGCCGCAGGGTCGTCCAGCCGCGGCGGCTTCGCGAACACGTCGGCCGCCGGCACGATCACCTCGGTGGCGTATCCGCCCGCGATGCGGAAGGCGACCACGGCATCCCCGACGGCCCCTCCTCCCGACGCGATCTCGGTGTCCGGGCCGATCGCGGACAGCACGCCCGCCACCTCGTAGCCGATGGGGGCCGGAAGCTCCAGGCCGGGTCGAGGCGCGGAGACGTGCTTGTAGTCTGCGGGGTTCACGCCGGCAGCGGTCACCCGGATCGTCACCTCACCCGGCCCGGGTTGCGGGAGTTCCACCTCCTGGAACTCCCAGCCGTCCAGTCCGCCCCAGCGTGTCGCCACCCAACGTCGTGCCATAGCCATATCCAATTCCCCCGACCTGAACGC
The DNA here is from genome assembly GCF_051161895.1 of Leifsonia araucanica. NCBI lineage: Bacteria > Bacillati > Actinomycetota > Actinomycetes > Micrococcales > Microbacteriaceae > Leifsonia > Leifsonia araucanica. Next base: position 1,370,540 of record NZ_JBMBTW010000002.1, on the reverse strand, counting down.
CGGCTCAGGACACGCGACCGGAATGCTGAGCGCGGCGCGCCGCCCTCGTCGGTGCGAGCCGCAGCATCTGCGCTGTCGAACTGTCGTCGAGTTCGACCAGTGTGCTGCGCGATTTGATGAAATCGCTGAACGACCGGAACCCGAGCGACTTCTCGCTGAACGACGGGTCCATTCGCTTCATCTGGCCCTTCACCGTCGAGCTGTGCAGCCACTCGGCGTCGTCCTTCTCATGGCCGAGCTGCATGGCGCGAGCGAGCAGCCGGGTGGCGACGAGCTGCGGGTCCTCCCGCTCCTCCTCGACCGGCTCCTCGGGGGTCGGCTCGGGTCCGGAATCCTGCGCGGACGCGGGAGCGGGCTCCTGCGCGGCCGCCTTGGTGGACCGGCGTCGCTTCGGTGCTGCGGGCTCGGTCGCCCCGTCGGTCACGGTGGCCGCGGAAGCCTTCGAGGCCGCACTCCCTACGGCGACCGGCTCGACGACGGATGCGGCGCGCCCGGCCGCGGGAGGCGCATCCGGAGCGGTCACCTCGACGGACTCCGCGTCCTCATCCCGGGCAACCCCCGGCAAATCGTCGTACGTCACGAAGTCGTCGCAGGCCGCGGCGAGCGACTTGCTGGTCGACCCGGCGACGCCGATGCCGATCACGTACCGGCCGAGGCGCTTGCAGCGCTGGGCGAGCGCGATGTAGTCGGAGTCTCCCGCCACGATCACCACGTGCGTGAGGTCGGGCAGGCGGAACAGGTCTTCGACCGCATCCACGGCCAGCCGGATGTCCGCGCCGTTCTTCGCGTACGCGGCGGCGGGGAACAGCTGCACGAGGTCGACGGCGCGGCCGACCAGCTGCCCGCGGTAGTCGGCGTTGACCGCTGCCGACCAGTCCGCGTATGCGCGGGTGAGCACCAGCGTGCCGAACGACGAGGCGAAGTCGATCACCGCGCCGATGTCGACGGTCGCCTCAGCGAGCTTCGCGGTGAAGGTGGGGTCGGTCTTGCCGGCCGCCTTCTGTCTGTCGCGCATGAACTGGCCGCGGCCGTGGACTTGGTCGTACCTCGAGATCACGATGTTGTCGAAGTCGATGTACACGGCGACGCGGCCGTCTCCGGGTTCGGTCATGGCCCAACGATAACGCCGATCACTGGGCGTAGCGGTCGGCGACCGTCAGCGCGGCGTCGATCACGGCGAGTCCGCGCCGCAGGTCGACCTCGCCGATCACCAGCGGAGGCGCGATGTGCATCCGGTTGAAGTGGATGAACGGCCACACCCCCTCCGCCTTGCAGGCGGCCGCCAGCTCGGCCATCGGGGCGGCGTCCGCTCCCGCGGCGTTGAACGGCACAAGGGGTTCCCTGGTCTCGCGGTCGCGCACCAGTTCGAGCGCCCAGAACAGCCCGCGACCGCGCACCTCGCCGAGCGACGGGTGCGTGTCCAGCCAGCCCGTGATCGTCGGCTCGACCACGCGTTCGCCGAGATCGCGCACCCGCTCCAGGATGCCGTCGCGCTCGAACACCTCGAACGTCGCCACCCCGGCCGCGCAGGCCAGTGGATGCCCGGAGTACGTCAGCCCGCCCTGGAACGCCACGTCGTCGAAGAACTCCGCGATCCTGTCCGAGATGACGACGCCGCCGAGCGGCACGTACCCCGAGTTGACGCCCTTCGCGAAGGTGATCAGGTCGGGGACGACCTCGAACGCGTCGACGGCGAACCACTCGCCGATCCGGCCGAAACCGACCATCACCTCGTCGGCGATGTACACGATCCCGTAGCGGTCGCAGAGCGCGCGCACCCCGGCCAGGTAGCCGGGAGGGGGCACGAGCACGCCGTTGGTGCCCACGATGGTCTCGATGACGATGGCCGCGACGGTCGCAGCACCCTCGAGCACGATCACGTTCTCGAGGTGTTCGAGCGCGCGCTGCGTCTCCTCCTCCTGCGTGGTCGCGTGGAACGCCGACCGGTACAGGTACGGACCGAAGAAGTGGGCGACGGACGGGTCGCTCGGCTCGTTCGCCCAGCGCCGCGGGTCGCCGGTCAGCGCGATGGCCGCGCCGGTTCCGCCGTGGTACGAGCGGTACATCGACAGCACCTTGCGGCGACCGGTCACCCTGCGCGCCATCCGCACGGCGTACTCGTTCGCATCCGCGCCGCCGTTGGTGAAGAACACGCTGTTCAGCGTGCCGGGAGCGACCTCGGCGATCCGCCTGGCCAGCTCGCCGCGCACGTCGTTCGCCATCGACGGCTGGATGGTCGCCAGCCGTCCCGCCTGCTCCTGGATGGCGCGCACCAGGTCCGGATGCTGGTGGCCGAGATTCAGGTTCACGAGCTGCGAGCTGAAATCGAGATAGGCGGTGCCGCGGTAGTCCCAGAACGTGGAGCCGTCGCCCGCTGCGACCGGCAGCGGGTCGATCTGCGCCTGGGCGCTCCACGAGTGGAAGACGTGGCCGCGGTCGTCGGAGCGCACCTGCGTCTCGGCCGCGCCGTCGCCGAAGGGATGCTCGACGCCGTGCCTGTCCAGGAATCCGGTGCGTGCGGTGGATGCGATGGATGCGGTGGTGTCGGTCATGCTGTCCGTCCTGTTGGTGCTGGGGGTGCGGTCGGCGGGTGCGCCGGTCAGTGGTCGCCGGTCAGTGGTCGCCGGTGCGGAGTCGCCGGTCAGGAATTGCCGGGGAAGGCGAGCTCGATCGTGGAGTGCAGCGGGTCGGGCCAGCGCGTGGTGACCACCTTGCTGCGGGTGTAGAAGTGGAACGACTCCGGCCCGTAGATGTGGGAGTCGCCGAACAGCGAGTCCTTCCAGCCGCCGAACGAGTACGCACCGACCGGCACCGGGATCGGGACGTTGATCCCGACCATGCCCACCTCCACGTCGAACTCGAACTGCCTGGCCGCCCCGCCGTCGCGGGTGAACAGGGCGACGCCGTTGCCGTACCGGTTGCTGTTGACCAGCGCGACGGCGTCCTCGTAGGTGGCGACGCGCACGACGGAGAGCACCGGGCCGAAGATCTCGTCGGTGTAGACGCGCATCCCGGTGCCGACGTGGTCGATCAGGCTGACGCCGATGAAGAAGCCGTCGCCGTCGAACTGCTTCGCGGTGCCGTCGACCACCACGGTCGCGCCCTCCGCCTCTGCTCCGGCCACGTATGAGGCGACCTTGTCGCGGTGCTCGGCGGTGATCAGTGGGCCCATCTCGCTGGCGGCGTCCGTGCCGTCGCCGATCGCCAGCGCGTCGAGCCTGCCGGCGATGGCGGGCACCAGCCGGTCGCCGACGTCGCCGACCGCGACCAGCACGCTGACCGCCATGCAGCGCTCTCCGGCCGATCCGTACGCCGCGGAGACGGCGGCATCGGCTGCCGCGTCGATGTCGGCGTCGGCCAGCACCACCATGTGGTTCTTCGCGCCGCCGAGCGCCTGCACCCGCTTGCCGTTCGCGCTCGCGCGCTGGTAGATCGAGCGGGCGATGGGCGTGGAGCCGACGAAGCTGACCGCATCCACGTCCGGGCTGTCCAGGATGGTGTCGACCGCGACCTTGTCGCCGTGCACCACGTTGAGCACCCCGGCGGGCAGGCCGGCCTCCAGGAACAGCCTGGCCAGGAACACCGACGCGCTCGGGTCTTTCTCGCTCGGCTTGAGGACGACGGTGTTGCCGCAGGCGATGGCGCTCGCGACCATCCAGAGCGGCACCATCACCGGGAAATTGAACGGCGTGATGCAGCCGACCACGCCGACGGGTTGCTTGACGCTGTGCACGTCGACGCCCGTGGACACCTGCTGGCTGAACTCGCCCTTCAGCTGCGCGATGAGCCCGGAGGCGAACTCCACGTTCTCGAGCCCGCGACCGATCTCGCCGGCGGCGTCGGACAGCACCTTGCCGTGCTCGCTCGTGACGATGGCGGCGAGCTCGGCGGAGCGCTCGGTGAGCAGGTGGCGCAGCCGGAACAGCACGTCGGCACGCTTGGTGAGGCTGGTCGCCCGCCAGCCGGGGAGGGCGGCTCTCGCTGCCGAAACGGCGGCCTCGACGTCGGCGACGCTGCCGAGCACGACCTCGTGCTGCCGTTCGCCGGTCGCCGGGTTGAACACCGGGCCGGTGCGGACGGGCTCGCCGTGCTCGACGCCGTCGATGAGGTGACGGATGAGGGCCACAGGCATTCTCCTTCGGAACGCTCCGGACGAACTGCCCGGAGGAAAACAGTAGGCTTGCATCCCAATGCTGACAGAGAAAGAAGCGGGTGGGCGATGCCAGATCGTCGGAGCTTGACGGCAGGCGAGACAGATCGTCCGGAAGCTGTCTCGTCGGCCGTGCTGCCGACCATCCGGGAGATCCTGCGCTTCGACGATGTGGCCCGCGCCCTGCCGGAGGTGCTGTCCGGGGAGGACGGCCTGGACTGCCCGGTGCGCTGGGTGCACGTCTCCGAGACGGCCGAGAGCGCTCGGTTGGTCAGCGGAGGCGAACTGCTCCTCTCCACGGGTGCGGGCTGGCCGACGGACGACGACGCGCTGCTTGCGCTCGCCGCCGGACTCGCGGAGGGCGGCATCGCCGGCCTGGTGCTCGAACTGAGCGACAGGATGCCGCAGCCGCCCGCCGCCATCGTCGACGGCTTCCGCGCCTCGGGGATGCCCTTCATCGTGCTGCACAGGGAGGTGCGGTTCATCGCGATCACCGAGGCCGTGCACTCCCGCATCATCGCCGACCAGATGGTCGCCCTGCGCGCCAGGGACGAGATCCACGCCCTCTTCACCGAGCTGAGCCTGCGCGGCAGCCCGGCCGACTTCATCGTCGCGGAGGCGGCGAGGGCGCTGGGCGCCCCCGTCGTGCTCGAAGACCTCAACCACCGCGTCATCGCGGCGTCCGGGGTGGACGCCGCCGAGGTCGCGCTCGCCGACTGGGAGCAGCGCTCCCGCCACGCCCACCGCGGCGCGGGCGACGACCGCTGGCTGATCACCCCGATCGAGGCGCGCGGGATGCGCTGGGGTCACCTCATCGCGCTCCCGGGCCTCCCGCATCCGGCCGGACGCTCCAACGTGCTCGAACAGGCGGCGGTCGCCCTCGCCCTCAGCAGGCTCGCCGACCGGGATGCGGACGAATGGACCAGACAGAGCCACGACCGCCTCCTCGGCGCGCTGCTCGGCCGCCGCTTCGCCAGCGAGAGCGGCCTGGTGGCGCGCTTCGAGGCGTCCGGGCTGCCCGTGGCGGGGCGGGTGCTGAGCGGGGCGGTCGTGGGGGTTGGTGGTGGTGCGGGTGGTGCCGGCGTTGGGGTGGGCGCAGCCGGTGCGGGCGGTTCAGGCGGTTCGCAGGGCTCAGGGCGTTCCGGCCATCTCGACGGCGCAGCGCTCGCCGACGCCGTCCGGCAGGCGGCGCGCGGCCAGGGGCTCGACGTGCTCGTCGCGCAGCATCCGGAGCGCACAGAGGGGATGCTCGTGCTCGCCGTGTCGTCGCGCGCGGAGCGGCCGGTGACGGACGCCGCCCTCACCGCCGTCGCTCAGGCGATCGGCCGGGCGGTCGGTGGGGCGGCGGGCGATGGATCGTCGGGCGGCGGAGCGGTGGGCACTGGGGCGGCAGGCGGCGGGGCGGCAGGCACCGGGGCGGCAGGCACCGGGGCGGCAGGCGGCGGGGCGGCGGGCGATGGGGCGGCCGTGACCGTGGCCCTCGGGTCGCAGGCTCCGGGCATCCCGGGCCTGCTGGCGTCGATCGCGGAGGCCGGGCAGCTGATCGCTCGCGCCGACGGCAGGCGCTCCCGCGGCGTGACGATCCTGCGCGCGGAGCACCGGCCGCTCCTCCGACTCGTCACCACCCTCGGCGCGGATCCCCGCATGCAGGAGCACAGCGAGCTGATGCTGCGGCCGCTCATCGACTTCGACCTCGCCAACGGCGGCGACTTGCTCGACGTGCTCCGCGCGTACGCCGCCCACCCGGGCAACCGCACCAGGGCGGCCGCGGCCAGCCACCTGTCGCGTTCGGTCTTCTACCAGCGCATCGCCCTCATCGAGGACCTGCTCGGGATGGACCTCGACGACGGCGAGACCCTGTCCGCCCTGCACGCGGCCCTCCTGGCACGCAGCGCGCGCGGCTGACGGCGCCCGTCAGCTGTCGAAGCCGAGCCCGACCGCATCCAGCCCCTTCAGGAACAGGTTGCGTCGGCCGTCCGCGTGGTCGGCGCGGTCGAGCGACCACCTGGTCAGGTTGATGCCGATGGAGGCCGCGGGCTCCGGCGGGAACGGCAGCGGGCGGCTGCGCACCATCTCCAGTTCGGTGCGTTCCGTGGTGCGCCCGGCGAGCAGGTCCAGCATCACCCGCGCGCCGAAGTGCGTCGCCGCCACCCCGAGCCCGGTGTACCCGGTCGCGTACGCCACCTTCCCGCCGCGGGCCGTGCCGAAGAACGCACAGAACCGGCTGCAGGTGTCGATCGCGCCCGCCCAGCGGTGGCTGAACCGGAGCCCGTCGAGCTGCGGGAACGTCGTGAAGAAATGGCTGGCCAGCCGCGCGAACGTCTCCGGCCGGTCCTCGTACCGCTCGCGCACGCGACCGCCGTAGTGGTAGATCGCGTCGTACCCGCCGAACAGGATGCGGTTGTCCTGCGACAGCCGGTAGTAGTGGAACTGGTTCGCCGAGTCGCCGATGCCCTGCCTGCCCGACCAGCCGATCGAGGCGAGCTGCGCATCCGTCAGCGGCTCGGTCATCAGCACGTAGTCGTACACGGGCACCGTCGCGAGCCTGTTCCGTTTCAGGAGGCTCGGGAACACGTTGGTGGCGAGCGTCGTACGCTCCGCCCTGACCACGCCGTGCGGGGTTTCGATCACCGTGCCGTCGCCGATGCTCAGCACCGGGCTGTGCTCGAACACCTCCACCCCGGCGTCGACGCAGGCGCGTGCGAGGGCCCTGGCGAGCTTGGCCGGATGCACGAGGGCCGAGTCGCGGGTGCGCAGCAGCCCGGCGAGGTAGGTGGGGGAGTGCACCTCGGCCCGCACGGCGTCGCCGTCGAGGAAGCGGGCCGTAGGGGTGGGGGAGGAGGAGGGCGCTGCCGCCGCTGCCTGGCCGTCCGCTGCCTCCGCCGCGCCGTCCGACGCTGCCGCCGCGCCGTCCGACGCTGCCGCCTCGCGCAGCCACTCCACCTGGCGCTGCTCCGTGGCCACGTCGATGGCGCCGTTGCGTTCGAACCCTGCGTCGAGGCCCAGCTCCGCAACGGTGGCCTCGATCTCGTCGAGGTTGCGCATCCCGAGTCGTTGCAGCTGGTCGAACTCGGCCGGGAACCTGCTGCGGCCGTTCTCCTCCCCGTGGGTGAGGCTCGCCTCGCAGAAGCCGCCGTTGCGTCCGGACGCCGCCCAGCCGATCCTGCGCGCTTCGAGCAGGACGACGCGCGCGGCCGGGTTCTCGCGCTTGGCGAGCAGCGCCGTCCACAGCCCGGAGTACCCGCCCCCGACCACCACGAGGTCGCAGCTGATGTCGCCGGTGAGCGTCGGGTACGCGTCGCCGGGCGCGTCCTCCGTCCAGAACACGGCCTGCCTGGTGCCGCTCAGCGCGTGCCGCACCGTGGATGCGTCCGGCCGGTTCCTCTCGAATACGGTGCTGCCCACGCTATTCGCCCTTTCCGCCGCCGGGTGACGGTCCCGGGGCTGATCCCGGTTCCGGTCCCCACATTCTCGCCGCCCGAGCGCGTCCCCACCACAGAACTCCGTCGCCTTCTCCACAGGTTTCCGGCCATTCCGTCCGACGAGATGCCACCAACTGTCACCGAAACCGCCGTTTTCGCGACAGTTACTGGTGTCTCGGTGCGAGCTCGCGCCCGCCGGGTGCCGCCCACGCGACCGGTCAGAGCGGCGCGAGCAGCGCCCCGCGGAGGTGCGGGCTGAGGCCGGGCGGCACATCCACGTCGACCGCGAGCGCCTGGATGGCGCGGCTGAAGTAGTTGCGGGCCGACGCGGCGAGCGTGATGTCGACGATCTCCCTGTCGCTGAAGCCGAGGTCGCGCAGGCGCTGGCTGTCGGCGTCGGTCATCGCGTACGAGTCGCGGCTGACCCGCTCCGCGTATTCCATCATCCCCACCTCGGCGTCGCTCAGATCGGCGTCGTGGTAGTCGCGGGCGATGCGGATCAGCTGGTCCTCCTCGATCAGCGGGAGGGTCTTGCGTCCGTGCGCCAGCCTGCAGTGCTCGGAGTGCGTGCCCTGCGCGGCGGCGAGCGTGACCAGTTCGAACCGGCGCGTGCCCAGCTGCGACACGATCGCCCGGACCAGCTGCTCCCACGCCCGGTACGCCTCGGGATTCACCGCCATCGCGCGCGTGTGCGACGCGACGTAGCCGAGGTCTGCCTCCTCTTTGGCGTAGATCGCGGCGACCTCGCCCTCCGCGTCCTCCGGTGCCGTCGTCGAGATGATGGACATGGCTTCCTCCTCCGTCGCAGAACCCCGCACTCCATGCTCGCACCGGCGCGACCGCACCGCTAGCGTGGGAAGGTGACCGAGGATGCCAGCTACCGCGACCCCCGTCTCGCCGCCCTGTACGACCGGATGAATCCGTTCGCGGCCGACACCGAGTTCTACCTGGCGTTCGCCGACGAGCATCCCGGGTCGCGCATCCTGGACATCGGCTGCGGCACCGGCCTGCTCACCGTCGAGCTCGCACGCCGCGGCCACCGGATGCTCGGAGCGGACCCCGCGGAGGCCATGCTCGACATCGCTCGCACCCGCGACGGCGGCGACCTGGTCGAGTGGCTGCGCGCGGAGGCGAGCGAGCTCCCGCCCGGCGACGCCGACCTGGCAATCATGACCGGACACGTCGCCCAGGTGTTCGTCACGGACGACGCCTGGACGGATGCACTCGCCGCCGCCCACCGGGCGCTGCGGCCGGGCGGACTCCTCGTGTTCGAGAGCCGCGACCCGCAGGCGCAGGCCTGGCTGCGCTGGGGCGACGGCCGCGAGGTGCTCGACACCCCGGACGGCCGGGTGACGGCGTGGAACGAGGTCACCGGCGTCTCGGGTGGCGTGGTCGGCCTGGTGGGGCACTACGAGTGGGAGAACGGGGAGCACGTCACCGACGAGGGCGCGCTGCGCTTCCGCACCGAGGAGGAGCTGCGGGCGTCGCTGGTCGGCGCGGGCTTCGGGGTGCGCGCGGTCTACGGCGACTGGATGCGCGGCCCGGTCACCGACGCGACCACCGAGCTGATCGTGGTCGCCGACGCCCGTCCGGTGTAGCGAGCGCAGTCCGAAGACCCCGGCAGGCGCCGCGACCGGAGCCGATCACCTCTCCCGCCCCGCGCACCGAGCGCAGCCGCTCACCCCGCCGCTTCGCCCACGCGGTACTCGATGATGGTGCGCAGCGTCTCCACCCCGAGCGGCTTCTCCGGCGCGAAGTGCAGGGTCGCGCCGCTGAGCGTGCCCTCGGTGAGCGTCCCGGCGAGGGCCGCCGCGGCCGACGGGCTCATCAGCAGCAGGCTGCACTCCTTCGCCGTGGCCGACAGGCCGATCAGGGCGCGGCCGCGGTGCCGGAAGATCGGCACCCGGTAGCTGATCACCTGCTCCGTGTCCGGCAGCACCTCGACGATGCCGTCGCGCACCGTGCGCAGCGCCGACGAGAAGGGTTCGCCGATCCGGTCGAGGTATTCGTCGACCGTGTCTGCGTCGACTCCGCGTGCCATGCCTGCCTCCTGTCCGGCCGCCGCGCGGTCAGTGCGCGACGTGCCCTTCCGGCGCGATCACGTCCGCCGGCTTGCGGATGAAGAACGCGCCGACCACCGCGAACAGCGAGATGATCGCCGCGGCGAGGAACGCCATCCGGATGCCGCCCGCCGTGGCGGGGACGATGCTCGTGCCCGCACTGACCAGCGAGGCCGTGTGCGCCGACATGATCGCGACGAGCAGGGCCGTTCCCGCTGCTCCCGCCACCTGCTGCACCGTGCCCACGATCGCGCTGCCGTGCGAGTACAGGTTCGGCGGCACAGCGCCGAGTCCTGCCGTGAACAGCGGCGTGAACATCAAGGCGAGGCCGATGCTCAGCGTGACGTGCCCGGCCAGGACGAGGTACTGCGAGGTGTGCTCGGTGATGAGCGTGAACCCCCAGAGCGCCAGGCTGACCAGGATCGCGCCGGGCACGACCAGCACGCGCGGCCCGAACCGGTCGTAGATGCGGCCGACGAACGGCGCGAGCAGCCCCATGACGAGACCACCAGGGAGGAGCAGCAGTCCGGTCGCGAGCGTGTCGAGGCCGAGGACGTGCTGCAGGTAGAGCGGGAGCACGATGATGACGCCGAACATCGCCGCCGTGCTGATCGCCATCAGCGCGATCGACACCGTGAAGATCGGCGACCGGAACGTGCGCAGGTCGAGCAGCGCGCTGTCGCGGCGCTGCAGGACGAGCTGGCGCAGGATGAACGCGGTCAGGGCGACCACGCCGACCGCCAGCGACACCCACATCACCGCTGGCGAGCTGCCGGGGCCGGATGCGCCGGTCTGGCTGAGACCGTAGAGCAGCCCGCCGAACCCGAACGCCGACAGGATGACGGAGAGCACGTCGACCTTGACCTTCTGCGGGTCGGTGACGTTCTCGACGAACTTGATGCCGATGAGCAGCATGACCACGGCGATCGGCAGCACGATCAGGAAGATCCAGCGCCAGTCGAGGTAGTTGAGGATGAAGCCGGAGATGGTCGGGCCGATGGCGGGCGCGACGGAGATCACGATCGAGACGTTGCCCATCGTGCGGCCGCGCTTGTTCGGCGGCACGAGCGTCATCAGGGTGGTCATCAGCAGCGGGATCATGATGGCCGTGCCGGACGCCTGGATGACGCGCGCGACGACGAGCAGCCCGAAGCCGGGCGCCAGTGCGGCCGACAGCGTTCCCAGCGAGAACAGGCTCATCGCGGCGATGAAGATGCTGCGCGTGCTGAACCGCTGCAGCAGGAAGCCGGTGATCGGGATGACGACGGCCATCGTCAGCATGAACGCCGTGGACAGCCACTGGGCCGCGAGCGCGTCGATCCGCAGGTCGTCCATCAGCTTCGGGATGGCGACCGACATGATCGTCTCGTTGAGGATGACGACGAACGTGGCGGAGAGCAGCAGCCAGATCACCCGGTTGTTGCGCTTGGTGTGATCGGGCGCCGCAGCGACGCCGGCACCGGTCGTTCCTCCCGTCGAGACGTCGGCGGCGGATCCGGCGACCGCGAGGTCGTCGAAGGCGGGGTCGGCGAGCGCCTCAGGCGCGGGCGGGGTGTTCTCAGTCACGGGTTCGAGCGTAGCGACGGCCACCGACATGCGGGGTGTCGGCCGTGTTAACGTTTCCGGCGTTCACTCTGCGCGTAATCGATGCGTTCGCATCGGGGGATCAGCGGCCGAGCGCCGCGACCTCTCTGACGGCGTCCCCGACGGCCGCGGCCACCCCGGCGAGCTGGTCGGCGTCGACCTCCGGACCCCAGGAGAACCGCACGGCCGTGCGGGCGACGTCCTCCTCGTAGCCGAGCGCCAGCAGTACGTGCGACGCATCCTCGCTGCCCGCGGCGCACGCCGATCCGCTCGACGAGACGACACCGCGCCGTTCCAGTTCGAGCAGGATCGTCTCGCCGTTGCTGCCGGGGAACACGAACGACGCCGTGCCGGGCAGCCGCACCGATGGATGCCCGGTGAGCCGCGCATCCGGGAGCTCGGCCAGCACGGCGGCCATGAACGCATCCCGTGCGCGGGCGGCGGCAGCGGACTGCGCCTCGCGGTTCGCCGCCGCGAGCCGCACCGCCGTGGCCAGCCCGACCGCACCGGCGACGTTCTCGGTGCCGGAGCGCTTGCCGCGCTCCTGCCCTCCTCCGTGCAGCACGGGTTCGATCGGGATGCGTCCGCGCACGAACAGCGCGCCGATCCCTTTCGGGGCGCCGAGCTTGTGGCCGGAGACGCTGAGCGCATCCACGCCGAGCGTCGTCACGTCGAGCGGCAGCCAGCCCGCCGCCTGCACGGCGTCGGTGTGGAACGGGATGCGCAGCTCGTGCGTCAGCGCGGTCAGCCGGGCGATCGGCTGGACGGTGCCGACCTCGTTGTTGGCGAGCATCACGCTGGCGAGGGTGGTGTCCGGGCGGAGCAGCGCGGCGAACGCGTCGACGTCGATCAGCCCGTCGCGGCCGACGGGCGCGTAGTCGACGGTGAAGCCGTGCTGCCGCACCAGGTAGTCCACGGAGGCGAGGACCGCCTCGTGCTCGATGGCGGTCGTCACGATGTGCCGCCCGCGCGGGGTGGCCAGCGCGATGCCCTTGATCGCGAGGTTGTCCGCCTCCGTGCCTCCCGAGGTGAAGACGACCTCCGACGCGCGGCAGCCCAGCCACGCGGCCACCGTCGCCCGCGCGTCGGCGAGGGCGCGCGCCGCGGACTCTCCGACGCCGTGGTGGCTCGACGGGTTGCCGAAGTCGCCGGTGAGGTACGGCCACATCGCTTCGAGGACCTCGCGACGCACCGCCGAGGTGGCCGCCGCGTCGAGGTAGATCATGTCGCGTCCGGCTCCGCATCCAGCACGACGTCGAGCCCCAGATCGAGCGCGCGCACGCTGTGCGTCAGCGCGCCGACCGAGATGACGTCCACGCCGGTCTCCGCGACGCTGCGCACGGTGGAGAGGTTCACGTTGCCGCTCGCATCCACGATGGCCCGACCGGCGACCAGTGCGACGCCTTCGCGCAGCTGTTCGACGGTGAAGTTGTCGAGCATGATCGTGTCGACGCCCGCGGCGAGCACCGGCTCGATCTGGTCGATGCGGTCCACCTCGACCTCGAGGTGCGTGGTGTGCGAGAGCTGCGCGCGCACGGCCAGCAGCGCCTCCGTCACCGACAGCCCGGACTGCTCGGTGAGCACGGCCAAGTGGTTGTCCTTCGCCATCACCGCGTCGGACAGGGAGAACCGGTGGTTGTGGCCGCCGCCGCTGCGCACGGCGTGGCGCTCGAAGGCGCGCAGTCCCGGCGTGGTCTTCCTGGTGTCGACGATGCGGGCGCCGGTGTGCGCGACCTCGGCGACGTAGGACGCCGTGAGGGTCGCGATCCCGCTCATCCTCTGCACGAAGTTGAGGGCGACCCGCTCCGCCTGCAGCACGGATCGTGCAGGCCCGGACACCGTGGCGAGCGTGTCCCCGGCCTGGAAGGCGTCGCCGTCCGAGACCGCGAGCTCGACCGCGATGCGCGGGTCGGTGATCGTCATCGCGGCAGTGAACACGGCGCCGCCGGAGAACGTCCCTGCCTCACGAGCGGCCAGCCGGGCCGTGGCATATGCCGTCTCGGGAATGAGCAGAGCCGAAGTGAGATCGCCCCACGGCGCGTCCTCGACGAGGGCGGCCCGCACGACGGTCTGGATGGTCTGGTCGGTCAGCATGGAACGGTCACCTCGGTGTCGATCAGGGCAGTGGCGAAAGTGGAGTGTGCGGGGCGCGCGGCGTGCGCGGTGCGCACGGTGTGCCGCGCGTCCGCCGACGGCGCGGGGAAGTCGGAGCGGAAGTGCGCGCCGCGCGACTCCTCCCGGCCGAGCGCCGACGAGACGACGAGCCTGGCCAGGTCGAGGAGGTTGGCGTCCTCGCGCTCGGCGCGCGTGCGGTGCGTCCTGGATGCGCGCCACCCGGTGAGCACGCCGAGCGCCGCATCCAGTCGCTCCCTGTCGCGGTGCACGCCCGCGGCGTCCCAGAGCAGCGCCTGCAGCTGCGCGCGGTCCACCGGTACGGCATCGGGTCGTTCCGTCCGCTCTCCGGCAGTGGATGCGAGAGCCCCGTCCAGCCACGCCGGCGCCTCCGGCCACGCATCGCCGCGGTCGATCGCGGCGACGGCGCGGTGCGCGAACACCAGCCCTTCCAGCAGCGAGTTCGACGCCAGCCGGTTGGCGCCGTGCGCTCCCGTGCAGGCCACCTCGCCGACCGCGTACAGCCCGGGCAGTGTGCTGCGACCGCTCGTGTCCGTGGCGACCCCGCCCATCCAGTAGTGGGCAGCGGGCGTGACGGGCACGGGCTCGTGCGACCAGTCCAGCCCGGCCGCCCGGCAGGCGGCGTCGATGGTGGGGAAGCGCTTCGCCAGGAAGTCGGCGCCGAGCGCCGTCGCGTCGAGGACGACGGGACGCCCGCCCTGCGCGGCCATCTCGACAGCGATGCCCCGGGCGACCACGTCGCGCGGCGCGAGTTCCGCATCCGGATGCACGTCGAGCATGAACCGCTCGCCGCGCGCGTTCCGCAGCACCGCGCCCTCGCCGCGCACGGCCTCCGACACCAGGAACGAGCCGGGGATCGCGAGCGCTGTCGGGTGGAACTGGTAGAACTCCACGTCCGCGACGGCGGCACCGGCGCGCCAGGCGGCGGCGACGCCGTCTCCGGTGGTGACCGCCGGGTTGGTGGTGTGCGCGTAGAGCTGTCCTGCCCCTCCGCTGGCCAGCACGACGGCGTCGGCGTCGAGCACCTCGATGGTGCCGTCGGCGAGCAGCAGTTCGACGCCGGTCACAGCGCCGTCCTCCACGATCAGGTCGCAGAGGAACGCCTGCTCCACGATCCGCGTTCCGGACGCCCGCACGGCGCGCACGAGCGCCCGCTCGATCTCCGCGCCGGTCGCGTCTCCGCCCGCGTGCAGCACGCGCGCGTTCGAGTGCGCGGCTTCGAGACCGCGTGCGAGGTCGCCGCCCGAGCGGTCGAAGGCGACGCCGAACGCGATCAGGTCGCGGATGCGGTCCGGACCCTCCGCGCAGAGCGCGACCACCGCATCCCGAACGTTCAGTCCTGCCCCGGCGCGCAGCGTGTCCGCGACGTGAGACTCGACGCTGTCGTCGGCGAAGTACGCTGCGGCGATCCCGCCCTGCGCGTACGCGGTGTTGCTCTCGGCGAGCTCGGCCTTCGTGACGAGCGTGACACTGTTGGTCCTGCTCGCCTCGACGGCGGCGACCAGCCCGGCGATGCCGCTGCCGACCACCACGACCCTGGCCATGTCAGGCCGCCATCGTGGTGTCCGGCCGCGCGGCGAGCATGCGCTCGAGCGCGACCCTGGCCGGCTCCGCCACCTCCGGCGACACCTGGATGCGGTTCAGCACCTCGCCGCGCACCAGGCCTTCCAGCACCCAGGCCAGGTAGCCGGGGTGGATGCGGTACATGGTCGAGCAGGGGCACACGATCGAGTCGAGGCAGAAGATGGTGTGCTGCGGGAACTGCGCGGCCAGGCGCTGCACCAGGTTGATCTCGGTGCCGATGGCGAACGTCGACCCTGCCGGCGCCGCCGCGATGGCCTTGACGATGTAGTCGGTCGAGCCGTACTCGTCCGCGGCGTCGACGACCTCCATCGGGCACTCCGGGTGCACGATCACGCGCACGCCGGGGAACTCGGCCCTCGCGTGCTCGATCTGGCCGACGGTGAAGCGCTTGTGCACGGAGCAGAAGCCGTGCCAGAGGATGACACGCGCATCCTGCAGCGTGTCGGCGTCGGTGCCACCGAGCGGCTTGCGCGGGTTCCAGAGCGGCATCTGCTCGACGGGGACGCCCATCGCCTTCGCGGTGTTGCGGCCGAGGTGCTGGTCGGGGAAGAACAGCACCCGCTGCCCGCGCTCGAACGCCCAGGTCAGCACGGTCTCCGCGTTGGAGGAGGTGCAGACGATGCCGCCGTGCTCGCCGCAGAAGCCCTTGAGGGCTGCGGACGAGTTCATGTACGTGACCGGGATGACCGGCACGCGGCCGTCCGCATCCGGTTCGGTGCCGTACAGCTCTTCGAGCTGCTCCCAGCATTCGGTCACGGAGTCGATGTCCGCCATGTCGGCCATCGAGCATCCGGCAGCGAGGTTGGGCAGGATGACCGCCTGCTCCGGCCGCGAGATGATGTCGGCGGTCTCCGCCATGAAGTGCACGCCGCAGAAGACGATTGCCTCCGCCTCCGGCTTGGCCTTCGCGGCGTTGGCCAGCTGGAAGGAGTCGCCCACGAAGTCGGCGTACTGCACGACCTCGTCGCGCTGGTAGAAGTGGCCGAGCGTCACGACCCTGTCGCCGAGTGTCGCCTTCGCAGCGAGGATGCGGTCGTGCAGTTCCTCCTTGGACGCCGTGCGGTACTCCTCCGGCAGCTCGCCCTGGCGCGGCGCATCCACCGGGATGGGGTCGGCCATCGACGCGCCTGGACCGTACGACGGCGCCAGGGAGTCGAACGTCCAGGGGGCGTCGACGAGGTCGGGGGTGCAGGTCTCGCCGTTCAGCTCGCCGGTGGCGATGAGCTGGATGGTGGTGTCGACCGAGGCGATGGTGCTCATTCTTCTCTACTCTCGAACGGTACTGCTGCTGGTTGTGCGGCGAAGGGATGCTGCTGGCGGGGGAGTGGTCCGGCGTCGGCGAGGTCGATGGAGTCGTTGTACCGGTAGAGGCGCGGAGGCCGGTGCCGGGTGCCGGTGAGGTACTGGTCGGTGGCGACCACGGCGCCGGAGCCCTCGATGGTGCGGCGGAAGTTGGCGGGGTCGAGCGGGCGCCCGAGCACAGCCTCGTGCACCTCGCGCAACTGGGCGAGCGTGAACGTCTCGCCGAGGAAGGCGTGCGCGATGCGGGAGTACTCCATCTTGGTGCGCAGGCGCCAGAGGGCGTACTCGACGATGAGCTTGTGGTCGAAGGCGAGGCTCGGCAGGTCGTCGGCGGGGAACCAGCGCACGTTCTCGCCGACGCTCGCTCGTGCGGCCTCCTCGCTGCGCACCAGCGCCCAGTAGACGATGGACACGACGCGCTCCGCCCCCGTCGACCGGGATGCGTCCCCGAACGCGTACAGCTGCTCCAGGTAGCGCGGGGTCAGCCCCGTCGTGTCGTTGAGGGTGCGTGCGGCGGCGAATGCGAGGTCCTCATCGCCGTGCAGGGGACCGCCCGGCAGCGCCCAGCATCCCTCGAACGGCTGGCGGACGCGGCGCACGAGCGGAAGCCACACGCTCGCGATGTCGCCCGTCTCCTCGTCGTTGCGGAGCGAGAAGATCACGGTGGACACGGCGAGCATGGCGCTCACGCGCTGGTGGCTGTCGGCCATCCCGTGCTCCCTCCGCTGCGACGCACCTAAAGGTCACTGTGACACTAAGTGGTTGCGATCATCTTAGTGTCATGGTGACCAGAACCACAATCGGGTGTGGTCGGTTATGCTGAGCGGCAGCAGCACCACACAACAGAACACTGGGCCATCGAGGTCGATGCGGGAGAGCCGGAAGCGCTATGGCGCGGAATCGGCACCGAAGGAGCAATCCTCCCCGACAATCTCTCAGGTACGCGTACCGCATCGGACTGGCCACTCTGAAAAGCAGGGCGACGCCACAACCGCGCCCTCGCCCACGGTGAAAGCCACGCGTCAGCGCGGTGAAACTCTCAGGCCGGATGACAGAGGGGGAGTTCTCACACGGATCGCGCTGCGCTCCGTGCCCAACTCCCGGCGACGGCCGGCGAATCGGAGAACTCATGACCTCGCACGACACAGACCGCCTCTCCCCGCTGCACGACGCCCACCAGGCGGCAGGAGCATCCTTCACGGACTTCGCCGGCTGGCAGATGCCCGTCCGGTACTCCAGCGACCTCGCCGAGCACCACGCCGTCCGGCAGGCTGCCGGTCTCTTCGACCTGTCCCACATGGCCGAGATCGTGGTCATCGGGCCGGAGGCGGGGGCCGCGCTCGACTACGCGCTGGCCGGCAAGCTGTCCGCCGTCGCCATCGACCAGGCCAAGTACAGCCTGCTGCTGTCCCGTTCGGGCGGGATCGTCGACGACCTCGTCGTCTACCGCACCGGCGAAGACCGCTACATGGTGGTCGCCAACGCCTCCAACCGGCACCAGGTCGCCGAGGAGCTGCGCAGCCGCACAGCGCCGTTCGACGCCGAGGTCTTCGACGAGAGCGACGACATCGCCCTCATCGCCGTGCAGGGACCGGCGGCGCTGTCCATCCTCACCGCCACTCCCGGCTTCGCCGTCGAGGGTGGGGCGCACGACGGAGACGACTTCGCCGCCCGCGTCGGCGCGCTCAAGTACTACTGGTCGCTCCCCGCGCTGTACGAGACGCATCCGGTGCTCGTCGCGCGCACCGGCTACACCGGGGAGGACGGCTTCGAGCTGTACCTCGCGCCGGACAACGCCCCGCAGCTGTGGGATGCGCTGCTCGAGGCCGGAGCGGAGCAGGGCCTCGTGCCCGCCGGGCTCGCCAGCCGCGACACGCTGCGCCTCGAAGCCGGCATGCCGCTCTACGGTCACGAGCTGGGCCTCGACGTCTATCCAGCACAGGCCGGGCTCGGCCGCGTGGTCAACCTGGCGAAGGACACCGACTTCGTCGGACGCGCCGCCAGCGAGGACGGACCGGACGCTGAGGCTCCGGTGCTCGTCGGTCTAATGGGGGAGGGGAAGAGGGCCGCCCGCGCCGGATACCCCGTCTACGCCACCAGCGCGGTGGACGGCGGAGACGAGGCCGTCGGCGTCGTCACCTCCGGCGCCCTCTCGCCGACCATCGGCGTGCCGATCGCGATGGCGTACGTCGCCCCGCGCTTCGCACGTCCGGGAACAGAACTGCACGTCGACATCCGCGGCAACCGCCTCGGGTACACCGTCACCGCCCTCCCCTTCTACAGCAGAAAGAAGCACTAGTCATGGCCGCAGAACAGGACCTCAAATACACCGCCGAGCACGAGTGGCTCCTCGTCGACGGCGACACCGCGACGGTCGGCATCACCGCGTACGCGGCGGAGAAGCTGGGCGACGTGGTCTTCGTCGAGCTCCCGGCCGTCGGCAGCGAGGTGGCGGAGGGCAAGGTCGTCGGCGAGATCGAGTCGACCAAGTCGGTCGGCGAGCTGTTCGCGCCGGTCGACGGCACCGTCACCGAGATCAACGACGCGGTGGTGGATGCGCCCGAGCTCGTCAACAGTGACCCGTTCGGCGACGGCTGGCTCGTCAAGGTCGCCTTCACCACTCTCCCCACCCTCCTGAGCTACGACGAATACGCCGCCCTCACGGGCGAGTGAGGCACCCCCACTTCGATGACTGAACTCTTCCAGACGCGTCACATCGGCACCGGCGACGACGCGCAGCGCACCATGCTGTCCTCCATCGGCTACGAGACGGTCGCCGACCTGGTCACCGCCGCCGTGCCGGACACGATCAGGGTCGACCCCGGATACGAGTCGGTGCTGCCCGCAGCGGCCAGCGAGCGCGCCGCCCTCCGCGAACTGCGTGGCCTGGCCGCGCAGAACACGGTCAACACGTCGCTGATCGGCCTCGGGTACTACGGCACGATCACCCCGGCCGTGATCAAGCGCAACGTGCTGGAGAACCCGAGCTGGTACACCGCGTACACGCCGTACCAGCCCGAGATCTCGCAGGGTCGCCTGGAAGCCCTGATCAACTTCCAGACGATGGTCTCCGACCTCACCGGGCTCGACACGGCCAACGCGTCCATGCTGGACGAGGGCACCGCCGTGGTCGAGGGGATGCTGCTCGCGCGTCGCGCATCCAAGGTCAAGTCGTCGACGTTCGTCGTCGACGCCGACACGTTCCCGCAGACCCTCGCGCTGCTGCGCAACCGGGCGGACGCTGTCGGCATCGAGCTCGTGGTGCTCGACCTCGCCTCCACGCCGGCGGATGACGCCAGGCTTTCCGACGCCTTCGGGCTGTTCGTGCAGTATCCGGGCGCGTCCGGCCGGGTCTGGGACCCGTCCGCCGTGTTCGCCGCCGCGAAGGCGGGCGGCGCGATCATCGTCGCCGCCGCCGACCTGCTCGCCCTCACGCAGCTGCGCTCGCCGGGCGAGCTGGGCGCGGACGTCGCCGTTGGCACCAGCCAGCGCTTCGGCGTCCCGATGGGCTTCGGCGGCCCGCACGCCGGCTACATGGCCGTGCGGTCCGGTCTGGAGCGTCAGCTGCCCGGCCGCCTCGTCGGGGTGTCCCAGGATGCGGTGGGCAAGCCCGCGTACCGGCTCACCCTGCAGACGCGCGAGCAGCACATCCGGCGCGAGAAGGCCACCTCGAACATCTGCACCGCCCAGGTGCTGCTGGCGGTCATGGCCGCGATGTACGCGGTCTACCACGGCCCGCGCGGACTCAAGGCGATCGGCCGACGCGTGCACCTGACGGCCGCGACGGTCGCCGGGGTGCTCCGCGAGCGCGGCGTCGACGTGATCTCCGACTCGTTCTTCGACACCATCCAGGTGCGCGTCGCCGACGCGGCGGCCACGGTCGCCGCGGCCCACGAGCGCGGCATCCTGCTGCACGCCGCAGACGCATCCACGGTGTCCATCAGCTTCGACGAGGAGACGGCGACGGACATCGCCGAGGGCTCGTCGCTCTACGCCGACCTGCTCGCCGTCCTCGGCGCGGGGGAGCGCACGGGAGGCGCGGACATCCGGATGGTGGGCGGCACCCCGTCGTTCGAGCCCTCGCTCATCCGGTCGAGCGCATACCTGACCCACCCGGTCTTCAACACCCACCACTCCGAGACCGCCATGATGCGGTACCTCAAGTACCTGGCCGACAAGGACTACGCGCTCGACCGCGGCATGATCCCGCTCGGCTCCTGCACGATGAAGCTCAACGCGGCGACCGAGATGGAGGCGGTGACCTGGCCGGAGTTCGCCGGGCTGCACCCGTACGCCCCCGCGGACGACGTGCGGGGCTCCCTCGCGCTGATCGACCAGCTGGAGACCTGGCTGGCCGACGTCACCGGATACGACTCCGTCTCGCTGCAGCCGAACGCCGGCAGCCAGGGCGAGCTGGCCGGGCTCCTCGCGATCCGCGGCTACCACCGCTCGCGTGGCGACCTCGCCCGCACGGTCTGCCTGATCCCGCAGAGCGCCCACGGCACCAACGCGGCGTCCGCCGTGCTCGCCGGGATGTCGGTGGTGGTCGTGGCCTGCGACGAGCTGGGCAACGTCGACCTCGACGACCTGCGCGCCAAGATCGCCGAGCACGCGGACACGCTCGCGGCGCTCATGATCACCTACCCGTCCACCCACGGCGTGTACGAGCACGAGGTCCTCGCGATCACGCAGGCCGTGCACGACGCCGGCGGCCAGGTCTACGTCGACGGCGCGAACCTCAACGCGCTGCTCGGCTACGCCAGGTTCGGCGACTTCGGCGGAGACGTCAGCCACCTCAACCTGCACAAGACGTTCTGCATCCCGCACGGCGGTGGCGGCCCCGGTGTCGGCCCCGTCGCGGCGAAGGCGCACCTCGCGCCGTTCCTGCCCGGCCACCCGCTGGCTCAGGATGCGACGCACTACCTGGCCGGGGGAGACCGCGTCGAGCACGCGGGCGGCCCCGTGTCGAGCGCGCCGTACGGATCGCCGAGCATCCTGCCGATCAGCTGGGCGTACGTGCGGATGATGGGTGCCGCCGGGCTCCGGGATGCGACAGGTGCGGCCGTCCTCGCCGCCAACTACGTCGCCGTCAAGCTGCGCGACGCGTTCCCGGTGCTCTACGCGGGCGACAACGGGCTGGTGGCGCACGAGTGCATCCTGGACCTGCGGCCGCTCACCGAGCAGACCGGCGTGACTGTCGACGACGTGGCGAAGCGCCTGATCGACTTCGGCTTCCACGCCCCGACGATGAGCTTCCCTGTCGCCGGCACGCTGATGGTCGAGCCGACCGAGAGCGAAGACCTGGCGGAGCTCGACCGTTTCGTGACCGCGATGATCGCGATTCGCGCCGAGGCCGACGCCGTGGCGGCGGGGGACTGGCCGGTCGACGACAACCCGCTGCGCGGCGCCCCGCACACCGCGGAGTCCGTCATCTCCGGCGAGTGGACCCACCCGTACACGCGCGAGCAGGCCGTCTACCCCGTCCCTGGCATCGTGCGCGCCAAGTACTGGCCGCCCGTCCGCCGCATCGACCAGGCATACGGAGACCGCAACCTGTTCTGCGCCTGCCCGCCCCCCGAGGCCTTCGCCTAGACCAAAATAATCGAGTCCGAACGTGTTCACGCCCTCACCCGGCGTGTCGCGTGAATACGTTCGGGCTCGATTGTCGGTTTAAGCGAAGACGTGCGGCCAGAGGGCGACGGCGAGCGGGTAGCCGACGAACGAGACGATGTCGATGACGACGTGGGCGACCACGAGCGGCATCACGCGGCCCCAGCGGGTGTAGCACCAGCCGAACACGACGCCCATGATCGCGTTGCCCACGAACGGGCCGAACCCCTGATAGAGGTGGTAGCTGCCGCGCAGCAGGGCGGCGGAGACGATGATCGTCCATTTCCCCCAGCCGAGCTGACGCAGCCGGGTGAAGAGGTAGCCGACGATGATGACCTCCTCCTGCAGCCCGGCGCGCAGTGCGGCGAACACCAGGATCGGGATGGTCCACCAGTGCGTGTCGAGCGGCGACGCCTGCACCTGCACGGTCACCCCCACCAGCCGCCCGAGCGCGTAGAACAGGATGCCGGGCACGCCGATCGCGAGGAACAGCAGCATCCCGCCGCCGAGGTCGGGCAGCGGGCGCGTGAGGTCGAAGCCGATCCGCCGGAATCCGCTGCGCTCGCGCTGCCAGAGCAG
Organism: Leifsonia araucanica; assembly: GCF_051161895.1. Lineage (NCBI taxonomy): Bacteria > Bacillati > Actinomycetota > Actinomycetes > Micrococcales > Microbacteriaceae > Leifsonia > Leifsonia araucanica. The sequence continues at coordinate 1,348,116 of NZ_JBMBTW010000002.1, read as the reverse complement.
GAAGATCACCAGCGCGACGGCGAACAGCGGGAACAGGTTGCCGAGGAACTGATAGGTGAAGTCCAGCCACTCCCTGGTGCTCTGAGACGGGTTCACCTGCGCCGTCTGGTCGGCCAGGGGCGTCGTGTCCGTCGTCCGGGCGATGATCTCGACGATCGAGTAGACCGCCGACGCTCCCAGCGAGAGGCCGAGGACGATCGCGATCTCCCACCAGAGCCGCGGGCGCTGCGCGCGTTCGAGCGGAATCTCGGCGGACCAGGGTGTTTCACGGCTCATAGAGGCATCCTGCCAGGTCTCGCGCATCCACCTCTGGGTGCGGTTTGTCCCCTCCAAACGGGTGGATGCGCTCGATTCATTGCGCGACACACGCGAATTCAGCCGTTTTTGTGTGCATCGTGCAATTTTCCGCCAACCGAGTTACCACTGTGTAACGTTTTGCCGCCCCGTTTTGCATTCAAACCGCGCGATACCTAGGGTCATTCTTATCCAGCGCGGTCCGGACGCACTCGCATGTCCGCGGCCGTCGCACACTTCGCACAGGAGGAACATTGCACATCAAGGGAAGAAAGGTCAGGTACGCGGTCAGCGCGGTCGCCATTGCCGGCGTCGCAGCGCTCGCACTGTCTGCCTGCACCACGACCGGCAGCACCGGCGGGTCCAGCGCGGCGAAGGGCGGCACCGTGACGGTCGCCGTCGTGAACGACTTCACGTCGTTCAACTCGCAGACTCCGCAGGGCAACCTGGACACCAACGGCCAGGTCGGCTACCTCAACGGCTCGTACGGAACCGGGTTCCAGTACATCGACAACAACTACAAGATCGTCCACGACGACAAGTTCGGCAAGTTCGAGAAGACCTCGGACGACCCGCTGACGGTCAAGTACACGCTGAACAAGGACGACAAGTGGTCCGATGGCCAGCCCGTCACCGCTGACGACATGGTCCTCGCCTGGGCGATCGCCTCCGGATACTACGACTCGGCGACCACCGACGACCAGGGCGCCGTCACCAAGGGAACGCAGTACTTCTCGATCGCCGGCTCGACCGCCGGTCTCGACACCACCGGCTTCCCGACCGTCGGCGACAACAACACGTCGATCACCCTGAAGTACGGCACCCCGTACGTGGACTGGGAGCTCGTCAACCCGATCGCGCAGCCCGCGCACATCGTCGCCAAGAAGGCCGGCCTCTCTTCGGCCGCCGACCTGACGAAGCTGCTCAAGGGCCTGCCCAAGGGCGACAAGGACAACCCCGCCGCTCCGGACGCCACGCTCAAGAAGGCTGCTGACTTCGTCAACACCGGCTACGACGTGACCGCGTTCCCGACCGACAAGGACCTCCTGGTCTCCTCCGGCCCGTTCGTGGTGTCCAGCTGGACCCCCGGACAGTCGCTGACGATGACGAAGAACAAGTACTACGCGGGCGGCCTCAAGCCGAACGTGGACAAGGTCGTCTTCCGCATCATCCCCGACGCGAACGCCCAGGTCACCGCTCTCCAGAACGGTGAGGTCGACATCATCAACCCGCAGGCCTCCGCCGACACGATCACCGCGCTGAAGAACACCAGCGCCAAGGTCCTCACCGGTGCCCAGGCCTCGTACGACCACCTCGACCTGAACTTCGGCTCGCCGACGTTCGCGGACGCGAAGGTGCGCGAAGCGTTCCTGAAGACCATCCCGCGTCAGCAGATCCTCGACTCGATCGTCACCCCGGTCGACTCGAAGGCGAAGGTCCTCAACTCGCAGATCTTCCTGCCCAACCAGGAACAGTACGCGGACACCGTGAAGATGAACGGTTCTGACAAGTTCGACAAGGTCGACATCGACGGCGCCAAGGCGCTCCTCGCCGGTGCCACCCCGACCGTCCGGATCCTCTACAACACGAACAACCCGAACCGCGTCGACGAGTTCCAGGCCATCTCGGCCTCGGCCTCCAAGGCTGGCTTCAAGGTTGTGGACGCCGGTTCGCCCGACTGGAGCAAGCTCCTCCCGGGTGGCGACTACGACGCCTCGCTCTTCGGCTGGATCAGCCCTGGTGCTGGCACCACGCAGCTCCCGCAGCTGTTCACCACCAACGGTGGCGGTAACTACAACCGTTACTCGGCGGCGAACGACCTCGCGGTGAAGTCGCAGATCACGCTCGACAAGGACGAGCTCACCAAGATCGAGCAGCAGATCGACGCCAAGACGTTCGCTGACGGCTACGGCCTGCCGCTCTTCCAGCTGCCCGGTGTCTTCGGCGCGACGTCCCGTGTGGACGGCGTCAAGTTCAACGGCGGACAGTCTGGTCCGTTCTGGAACTTCTGGGAGTGGTCGGTCAAGTCGTCCACCGCGAAGTAACAGCTCCAACAGTGAGAGTGCCCGGGTGAACCCCGGGCACTCTCCTGCCGCGGGGCGTCGGCGGTTTCGTCGACGCCCCGTATCATGTAGTCGGTGGACGAGACCCGTTCATCCATTCCGAAACGCGTCGACGCGGGCCGAGTGCCCGCCACCCCCGAGTTGGCGCGCACTGTCAGTGAGGTTTTCAACCTATGGCGAGTTTCATCCTGAGACGCCTCCTCGTCTCGGTGCTCATCATCATCGCCGCATCGTTCCTGATGTACATGCTGGTCGCGTATAGCGCCGACCCGCTTGCAGACCTGCGGAGCAGCAATTCCCCCAACAAAACCCAGTTGATCAACGCCAGGATCCAGCTCCTGCAACTGGATGTGCCCCCGCCGTTGCGCTGGGTGCTCTGGCTGGGAGGTGCGGCCAAGTGCCTCATCCCGTTCGCCAACTCCTGTGACCTGGGCTCCACGATCTCGAACGCGAAGGTCGTCGACATCCTGCCGCAGGCCCTCGGGGCGACGGTCCAGCTGGTCACCGTCGCACTGATCCTCGCGATCCTGCTCGGTGTCACCATCGGTATCGTCACCGCCCTCCGCCAGTACAGCGGACTCGACAATGTCGTCACGTTCCTCAGCTTCTTCCTGTACTCGCTCCCGGCGTTCCTCGTGGCCGTGCTCCTCAAGGAGTTCGTCGCGATCGGCTTCAACAACTTCCTCGCGCATCCGACGATCCAATGGTGGGTCGCCGCGTTGATCGGGGTGGTCGCCGGTCTGATCTGGCAGTCGCTGATCGGCGGTGACATGAGGCGGCGTGCCACCACGTTCCTCATCTCCGGCGTCGCGACCGCCGGTGTCCTGCTGCTCATGTCGGCGACGAACTGGTTCCTGGCCCCCGGCCTCGGCCCGGTGGTCATGATCATCCTGACCGCCGCTGTCGTGCTGGGCACGACCGCGCTGGTCTCCGGACTGCAGAACCGCAGGGCGCTGCTCACCGCCGGGATCACCGGCGCGATCACGATCGTCTGCTACTTCGCGCTGCAGCCGCTGTTCGACATCTCGTCGGTCGCGACCATCATCATCCTGATCGTCGTCGCCATCCTGGTGAGCCTCGCCATCGGCTACTTCGTCGGCGGGTACGACCGCGGTCAGAACATGCGCGTCGGCGTCATCGTCACGATCGTCTCCGGCGCCCTGGTGCTGCTCGACCGCTTCATGCAGGCGTGGCCGCAGTACTTCCAGGACACCAACGGCCGCCCGATCGCGACCGTCGGCTCGTCGACGCCGGGACTCGACGGCGACATCTGGGTGACGGGACTCGACACGTTCACCCACCTGGCGCTGCCGACCGTCGCGCTGCTGCTCATCTCGTTCGCCTCGTACACCAGGTACTCCCGGGCCGGGATGCTCGAAGTCCTCAACCAGGACTTCATCCGCACCGCGCGGGCGAAGGGTCTGCCGGAGCGCACCGTCGTCGTCCGTCACGCCTTCCGCAACATGCTCATCCCGATCACGACCCTGATCGCGTTCGACGTGGGCGCCCTCCTCGGTGGCGCCATCATCACGGAGCACGTCTTCGCCATCCCCGGCATGGGTTCGCTGTTCAACCTGGGCCTGTCCCGCGGTGACCTCAACCCCGTGATGGCGTACTTCGTGGTGATCGCGGCGATGGCCATTCTGTTCAACTTCCTCGCGGACCTCGCGTATGCCGCACTCGACCCGAGAGTGAGGGTCCGATAATGTCCAGCACCGAACCCATGATCGCCGATGAGCTGCAGGCTCCGACCGCACCGCCGGTCAGCCAGGGCAAGCTCATCTGGAAGCGGTTTCTGTCCAACAAGATCGCCGTCATCAGCGCGATCCTGTTCATCCTGATCCTGCTGTTCTCGATCTCCGCGATCGGCATCGGCCCGATCCACGGCTGGTGGAAGTACGACTTCAAGGAGCTGAACGACCAGGTCAAGCAGGGCGCCCCCACCGCGGAGCACCCGTTCGGCCAGGACCGCATCGGCAAGGACTACTTCGCCCTCGTGATGCGCGGCATCCAGAACTCGGTGCTGGTGATGGTCATCATCGGCGCGATCGCCAGCATCCTCGGCGTCGTCGTCGGCGCCATCGCCGGCTACTTCCGCGGCATCGTCGACGCCATCCTGATGCGCATCACCGACGTGTTCATCGTCATCCCGGCCCTCGTCGTCGGCTCCGTCGTCGGTCACTGGACCGGCGGCCTCGGCGCCCCGACCCTGGCCCTGATGCTCGGGTTCTTCTCCTGGATGGGCATCGCGCGTCTGGTGCGCGGCGAGTTCCTCTCGCTGCGCGAGCGCGAGTTCGTGGAGGCTGCGCGCGTCGCAGGCGCCTCGGACATGCGCATCATCTTCAAGCACATCCTGCCGAACGCCATCGGCGTCGTCATCGTGTCCTCGACGCTGATCATGGCCGCGGCCATCCTCCTCGAGACCGCGTTGTCCTACCTCGGCTACGGCATCCGTCCGCCGGACGCGTCGCTCGGCCTCCTGATCAGCTCGAACCAGTCGGCGTTCCAGACGCGACCGTGGCTGTTCTGGTGGCCTGGTGCGTTCATCGTGACGCTCGCGCTGCTCGTCAACTTCGTCGGCGACGGCCTGCGGGATGCGTTCGACCCCCGCCACCGCCGGTTCAACCTGCGCAAGATGCGCGAGGAGGAGCCGGAGCCCGGTGAGGGAGACGGCGGAAGCAGGAAGACCGGAGCCGCCATCGCGGAGGACGTGCTGTGACCAGCGCCGTCCTCGCCCTGCCCCTCGCCGCCGTGACCTCCTGGGCCGTGTCCCTCGGGTCAGGCGAGGAGCAGGGCGGCGACCGTGCCGGCGAGCAGGAGCACCAGGGCCGCAAGGCTCACCAGGTGCCAGCGCACCGTCACGGGCGTCTGGTCGGCGATTCCCGCCTCCAGCGCTCCGCTGTCGCGCAGCTGCGTCCAGCGGCGGCGCACCACCTCGGCGGCAGCGCCGGACGGGGTGGACAGCAGGTCGCCCGGGCGGCGCACACTGTCTTCGACGCTCGGCCGTCCGACGCGTCCCTTGGTCTCGCTGCGGGTCGCCCGCAGGGTCCTGGACGTCCCGGGAGCCGGAAGCGACCAGACGGCGTACTTGTGGCCGGGCGTGTAGAGCGTCAGCGCGTACTTCGTGTCGACGTTGATGAGCGCCTCCCACGGGATCTCGACGGTGCTGGTCACGTTGACCACCGTCAGGCCGCGGGTATCGACCACGAACAGCGGACGCCAGAGCGTGACCCACGCCAGCAGGGCGATGAAGACGCACGGAACGATGTACAGCAGGCGCCGATCGTGGATGCTCACCAGCAGTCCGACGCTCAGCGCGGCGCACGCCGCCCAGATCAGGGCGGCAACGACCCGGTTGAACCGGGAGACGAACACCTCGCGTTCGTCGGCGGAGGTGTGAGGCATGTGACCATGCTCTCATCCCTTCCGTCGGCGGACGGCGACCGGAGACGCCGGGCGATCCCCGGCGCTCGCGAAAGGAACATCAACTCATGACCGACAACACCAACGGTCAGGCCGGCGTCGTGACCGACGCCCCCGTTCTGCAGGTCACCGACCTCTCGGTGGACTTCGGCGTCGACAACGTCTGGGTGCCGGCGGCCAAGAAGCTCAACTACTCGATCAAGGCCGGCGAAGTGCTGGCGATCGTCGGCGAGTCCGGCTCGGGCAAGAGCGCGAGCTCGATGGCGATCCTCGACCTCCTGCCGCAGAACTCGCGCGTGCGCGGCAGCATCAAGCTCGACGGCCGCGAGCTCACCGGGCTCTCCCCGCAGCAGATGCGGCGCGTGCGCGGACGCCAGGTGTCCGTGATCTTCCAGGAGCCGATGACGGCGCTGAACCCCGTGTACACGGTGGGCTTCCAGATCGTCGAGACCCTGCGCATCCACTTCGGGATGTCGCCGCACGAGGCGAAGGAGCGCGCCCTCGAGCTGCTCGACATGGTCGAGCTGCCCGACCCGGTGAAGGCGTTCAACTCGTACCCGCACCAGCTTTCCGGCGGTCAGCGCCAGCGCGCCATGATCGCGCAGTCGATCTCCTGCGATCCGAAGCTGCTCATCGCGGACGAGCCGACCACGGCGCTCGACGTCACGGTGCAGGCCGAGATCCTGGAGCTGCTGCGTTCGCTGCGCGACCGCCTCGACAGCGCCATCCTGCTGATCACGCACGACATGGGCGTCGTCGCCGACCTCGCGGACAACATCGTCGTGATGCGCAAGGGCGACATCGTCGAGTCCGGCACCGTCGCCGACGTGTTCGCCGCTCCGCAGCACCCGTACACGATCGCGCTGCTGGATGCGGTCCCGCACCTCGGTCAGCGCGACGACGACCAGATCGACACCACGGCCGCTCTCGCGGCGGGCACGGAGAACCCGGACGCCGAGTACGCCGAGCGCATCCGCACCAACGAGCGCATCGCCGCCGAGGAGCACGCCAAGTCCGAGATGGACAAGCGCGCGGTGGTCGTCGACTTCCAGAACGTGGCGATCGAGTACCCGAAGCACGGACGCGTTCCCGCGTTCCGCGCGGCGAGCGACATCAGCCTGCAGATCCACGAGGGCGAGGTCGTCGGACTGGTGGGGGAGTCCGGCTCGGGCAAGACCACCCTCGGCCGTGCGGCGATCGGGCTGCTGCCCATCCACTCCGGCAAGCTCGTGGTGGCAGGACAGGACATCAGCGACGCGAACCGCGACGAGATCCGCAAGCTGCACCGCAACGTCGGCATCGTCTTCCAGGACCCGTCGTCGTCGCTCAACCCGCGCCTGCAGATCGCCGACTCGATCGGTGAGCCGCTGCGCCTGGCGAAGGGCCTCAAGGGCCAGGACCTGGCGAAGGAGGTCGACCGCCTGCTCGACAGCGTCGAGCTGCCGCGCGCGTACCGCAGCCGCTTCCCGCACGAGCTCTCCGGCGGTCAGAAGCAGCGCGTCGGTATCGCCCGCGCGCTGTCGCTGAAGCCGCAGGTGCTCATCGCAGACGAGCCGACCTCCGCGCTCGACGTGTCCGTGCAGGCACGCGTGCTCGACCTGATGCAGAACCTGCAGCGCGAGATGAACTTCGCGTGCCTCTTCATCACCCACGACCTCGCCGTCATCGACGTGCTCGCCGACCGCATCGCGGTGATGCACCACGGCAACCTGGTCGAGGTAGGCACCCGCAACGAGATCCTCCGCTACCCGAAGGAGGCGTACACGCAGCGCCTCCTCGCCGCGGTGCCGCTGCCGGACCCCGAGCAGCAGCGCGCCCGCCGCACGCTGCGGCTGGAACTGCTGGCCGCCGGCTCCGACGAGGGCGTCGTGCCCTCCGTCACCCTGCCGGAGGCGGAGCCGCCCGTCGCGCAGGGGCTGTAGCCCGCGCACGTCGCACCAGCACACAGAGGAGGGCCCGGCGCGGGATGCGTCGGGCCCTTCGCCATTCCCCTGATAGAATGGACCGTTCCCCACTTATCCTTCTGACGAGAGTCGAGTCTGCACGCATGTCCGAGAACGCCGTCGCCCACCGCGATGATCTGCGCAATGTCGCAATCGTCGCCCACGTCGACCACGGCAAGACCACGCTGGTCGACGCCATGCTCCGGCAGACGAATTCGTTCGGCGACCACGAACACGTCGAAGAGCGTGCCATGGACTCCAACGAGCTCGAGCGCGAGAAGGGCATCACGATCCTCGCCAAGAACACGGCGATCTCGTACAAGGGCAAGCACGCCACGAACGGCCCCATCACGATCAACGTGATCGACACCCCCGGCCACGCCGACTTCGGTGGCGAGGTCGAGCGCGGCCTGTCGATGGTCGACGGTGTCGTCCTGCTCGTCGACGCGTCGGAGGGTCCGCTTCCGCAGACCCGCTTCGTGCTGCGCAAGGCGCTCGAGGCCAAGCTTCCCGTCATCCTCGCTGTCAACAAGACCGACCGCGGCGATGCCCGCATCGAGGAGGTCGTGAGCGAGAGCCAGGACCTGCTGCTCGGTCTCGCCAGCGACCTCGCCGACGACGTGCCCGACCTCGACCTGGATGCGATCCTCGACGTTCCCGTCGTCTACGCCTCCGGCCGTGCAGGCGCCGCGAGCCGCAACCAGCCCGCCAACGGCGAGCTGCCCGACAACGACGACCTGGAGCCGCTGTTCGAGGCGATCCTCGAGCACATCCCGGCCCCGACCTACGACCCGAGCGCGCCGCTGCAGGCGCACGTCACCAACCTCGACGCCTCGCCGTTCCTCGGTCGTCTCGCGCTGCTGCGCATCTTCAACGGCACCCTGAAGAAGGGCCAGACGGTCGCCTGGGTCCGTCACGACGGCGACGTGCACAACGTGCGCGTGACCGAGCTGATGATCACCAAGGCCCTCGACCGCTACCCGGCCGAGAGCGCGGGCCCCGGCGACATCGTCGCCGTCGCCGGTTTCGCCGACATCATGATCGGCGACACGCTGGCGGACCCGGAGGACATCCGTGCCCTCCCGGCCATCCACGTCGACGAGCCCGCCATCTCGATGACCATCGGCACCAACACCTCGCCGCTCGTCGGCAAGGTCAAGGGCCACAAGCTGACCGCTCGCATGGTCAAGGACCGCCTCGACCGCGAACTGGTCGGCAACGTCTCGCTCCGCGTGCTCGACATCGGGCGCCCGGATGCGTGGGAGGTCCAGGGCCGTGGAGAGCTCGCGCTCGCCATCCTGGTCGAGCAGATGCGTCGCGAAGGCTACGAGCTCACCGTCGGCAAGCCGCAGGTGGTCACCAAGCGCGTCGACGGCAAGCTGCAGGAGCCGTTCGAGCACCTGACCATCGACGCGCCGGAGGAGTACCTCGGCGCCATCACGCAGCTCCTCGCCGCCCGCAAGGGCCGCATGGAGAACATGTCGAACCACGGCACCGGCTGGGTCCGCATGGAGTTCATCGTCCCGTCGCGCGGCCTCATCGGCTTCCGCACGGAGTTCCTCACCACCACGCGCGGCACCGGCATCGCCAACGCCATCGCGCACGGATACGACGACTGGGCCGGCCAGATCATCACCCGCAGCAACGGCTCCATCGTGGCCGACCGCTCGGGTGTGGTCACGCCGTTCGCCATCATCGCCCTGCAGGAGCGCATGACGTTCTTCGTGAACCCGACCGAAGAGGTCTACGAGGGCATGGTCATCGGTGAGAACTCGCGTGCAGACGACATGGACGTGAACATCACCAAGGAGAAGAAGCTGACCAACATGCGTCAGTCCACGGCAGACAACTTCGAGTCGATGACGCCGTCGCGTCAGCTGACGCTCGAGGAGTGCCTGGAGTTCGCCCGCGAGGACGAGTGCGTCGAGGTCACCCCGGAGGCCGTGCGCATCCGCAAGGTCGAGCTCGACTCGAACGCCCGCGCCCGTGCGACCTCCCGCCTCAAGAAGCAGGACCAGAACGCCTAACCAGCGTCCCGGCGCCATCGAGCCGGGAGTTATGTACGCGACGCGCCGAGCGCAGCGTACATAACTCCCGGCTCGATTGTTTGGGGGGCCGGGTCAGGCGAAGAGCGAGGCGCCGACGTAGGAGCCGGAGGCGGCGCCGCCCGGCACGGCGAAGACGCCGGAGCCGACGTGCTTCAGGTATTCGTTCATCGCGTCGTTCTTGGCCAGCTGCGTCTGGATCGGGATGAACTGCTTGCGCGGGTCGCGCTGGAACGCGATGAAGAACAGCCCGGCGTTGAGTCGGCCGAGCTCGTCGTTGCCGTCCACGAAGTTGTAGCCGCGCCGCAGCAGCTGCGCGCCACCGTTGGTCGACGGATGCGCGAGGCGCACGTGCGAGTCCGGGTCGATCTTGGTGCCGCCGGTGGGGGAGACCGCGAGGAAGTTCGGCTCGCTGAACTCGGTGCCGCCCGACAGCGGTGCTCCCTCGCCCTTGTCGCGGCCGATGATACGCTCCTGCTCGCCGAGCTGCTGCCTGTCCCAGGTCTCGATGACCATGCGGATCTTGCGCGCCACCAGGTACGAGCCTCCGCGCATCCACTCTGCGCCGTCGTCCGAGGCAGCCCACACCTGGTCGTCGACCACCGTGGTGTCCTCCGACTTGATGTTGGCCGTGCCGTCTTTGAATCCGAACAGGTTGCGCGGCGTGGTCTGGCTCTTCGACGTGGACGACGTGCGGCCGAAGCCGAGCTGCGACCACCGGATGGATGCGCGCCCGAACGCGATCCTCGACAGGTTGCGGATGGCGTGCACCGCCACCTGCGGGTCGTCGCTGCACGCCTGGACGCACAGGTCGCCGCCGACGAGTGCGTCCTGCAGGGCGTCGCCGGGGAAGTGCGGGAGGTCGACCAGTGCGGCAGGGCGACGGGATGCGATGCCGAAGCGGTCGCGCCCGTCCTCCGTCTCGAACAGGGTCGGGCCGAACCCGAAGGTGAGGGTGAGCCCGCCGGCCGGCAGGTCGAGGGCCTCTCCCGTGTCGTCCGGTGGCGCATCCATCGGCCCGCTGGCCGGTCCGTACTTGCCGGCCGGGCGGCCCTGCGTCATGCGTGCGGCAGCGGTGGTCCAGTCCTGCAGCAGCTCGATCAGCGCGGCGCGGTCGAGGTCGCCGGCGATGTCGAACGTGGCGAAGTGCAGTCTGTCCTGCGCCGGAGTGGTGATCCCGGCCTGGTGCTCTCCGTAGAAGGGGTACGTGGCCGACGCGTCGGTGGATGCGCCGAGCAGCGTCCTGTCCACGGCGATGCCCGCGCCGACACCGACGACGCCTGCGCCGACCGCCGCACCGGCGAGCCCGAGCAGTCCGCGGCGGGAGAGGCCGGGCCGACCGGTCTCCTCCGCTGCAGGCACGTTCTCGCCCGTGGTCTCCGAAGTCACCCGGCGACCCTACTTGACGATGATCGAGGTGAGCTGGCTGAGCGGCTCACTGAGCGCGTTGACCTCGTCGGACAGCTCCTTGACCTGGGAGGTGCTCAGGTCGGTGTAGCTGACGAACCCGTCTCCGGACTTGTACTGGCCGAGCAGTTTCGTGATCGCCGCGAACTCGGTGTCGAGCTTCGCGACGACCTGCTTGCCGGTGGAGCCTTTGCCCTCCGCGATGTCGCGGACGATGCCGTACGCGACCTGCGCGCCCTCGACGTTGGCCTGGAAGTCCCACAGGTCGGTGTGCGAGAAGGTCTCCTCCTCGCCGGTGATCTTGCTGCGCGAGACCTCCTCCATCAGGCCGATGGCGCCGTTGGAGATCTGGTCGATGGTGAGGCTGAAGTTCTTCGCGTAGACGAGGTCGTAGAGCTTCTGCGTGTCGGCGACGAGCTGGTCGCCGAGGACCTTCCTGCCCGCCGCGTCGGACGGGGTGAAGCCTGCGGGAGCCCAGAGGTCCTTCTCGATCCGATGCCAGCCGGTCCAGCTCTGACCCGCTTCGAGGTCCGCCTCGCGGAGGTCGATGGCCGGGTCGATGTCGCCGAACTGCTCGGCGGTCGGCTCGATGCGCTCGTAGAACGCGCGGGCGGCGGGGTACTGGGCCTTGGCCGTCGCGTCGTCTCCGGCCTCGTACGCCTTCGCGAACGCCTGCGTGGCCGTGAGCAGCTGGCCGCTCTGGTCCTTGACGTACGAGATGTAGTTGGTGACGGCCTGCGAGACCTGCTTGCTGTCGCTGGCGGAGACGTTCGCCTTCTCGCCCTTGGTGACGGTGAACTTCGCGTAGGAGGTCGGGCTGCCGACCATGCCCTTCTTGCAGGCGGTGAAGTAGTCGCCCTCGGCGAGCTGGACGACGTAGTTGACCGTGGTGCCGGGGCCGACGTTCTCCTTCTCGCCGGCGATCCGCAGCTTGTCCTCCGCGAGCACCTCGAACTCGTTCACGTCGCTGCCGGTGTTGGTCACCTGGAAGGTGACGGCGCCGCTCGGCGCTGTGGCGGTGGAGACCGTGCATTTCTCGTCGTTCAGGGTGACGCTGATCGCCTCGGCATCTGCGGCCGCCTTGTTCGGCACGCAGCCGGTCAGGGCGATGGCGATGGTGGCGGCGCCGATGGTTCCGGCGAGGATGCCGATGGAGCGGGATCGTGGCATGGCTGTGCTTTCTCGTTCGCGGGGAGACGTCGGTGCGACGCTGTTCAGGATGCTGTGGTGCTGGAAAGGGTGGAGGCCGGGGACGTCTCCTCGGGGGCACGCTTCACCGGCGTGGCCGACGCGCGATGCTGCCGCAGGTAGAACGCGGAGACGATCACGACGTATGCGACCCAGCCGAACACCTGCAGCCAGGTGGGCGACGGGTTGAAGTTGACGATGCCGGTGAGGAGCGTGCCGTACCAGCTGGACGACGGGATGATGCCGCTGATGTCGTACGCGTGCACCCCGGCGCCGGGAAGCACGGCCGCTTCCTGCAGGTCGCCGATGCCGTAGGCGAGCACGCCGCCCGCGACCAGGATGAGGAATGCGCCCGTCCAGGTGAAGAAGGTGCCGAGGTTGATCTTGACCATGCCGCGGTAGAGCAGGAAGCCGAGCACGGCGGCCGTGAGGATGCCGAGCAGCGCCCCGACGGCCGGTTCCCAGCCGCCGCCGACACTGGCGACGGTCGCCCAGACGAACAGGGCCGTCTCGATGCCCTCGCGGCCAACGCTGAGCATCGCGAGCAGGATCACGCCCCAGCCGGCGCCGACCAGAGCGGAATCGAGCTTGGAGTGCAGGGTCGACATCATGCTGCGGGCCGTCTTGCCCATCCAGAAGATCATCCAGGTCACGAACGCGACGGCGACGAGGGAGAGGGTGCCGCCCAGGATCTCCTGCGCCTGGAAGCTGAGACCGTACGGCCCCCAGGTGAGCAGGGCGCCGAGCCCGAGCGGGACGACGACGGCGATCCCGACACCGACCCAGAGCTTGGACAGCACGTCGCGGCGCCCGATCTTCACCACGTACGCGATCAGGATCCCGACGACGAGAGAGGCTTCGAGACCTTCGCGGAGGCCGATCAGATAGTTCGCGAACACAGAGGACTTTCGGGGGAGAGGATGGGGGATTGGTAAGGCTAACCTTACCTACTCCGACTCTAGACATCCGCACCCAGCATGTCCAGCTAGGATTCGAGAATGCTCAGCCGGATCGCCAACTACGTGCTGCTCTTCCTCGTGGGAGCCGTGGTCGGCGCGGTCGGAACGGTGGCGCACCAGGCCACCGTCACCTGGGGCGTGACCATCCCGCTCGGGCTGATCGGCTCGCTCGCCGCGTACACCGCGCTGCTGGTGGGGCTGCGGCTGCTCGGGCGCAACCGCATCCCGACCCTGGTGACGGCTGTCGGCGCGATCCTGGCCATTCTGCTGTTCTCGCAGAAGAGCGCGGGCGGTTCGGTGCTCATCCCGAACAACCTGCTCGGACAGCTCTGGCTCGCCGGTCCGATCGTGATCGCCGCCATCGTGCTCGCGTGGCCGGACCTGTCGAAGTCGCGGCGCCCGGCGGTCGCTCCTGCCGGAACAAGCGCGGGCGGAAACGGCCTAAGCTAGACGAGTACAACTCGCGAAGGGAAATACTGCACTGTGACCTACGTCATCGCCCTCCCCTGCGTCGACGTGAAAGACCGGGCCTGTATCGACGAATGCCCTGTCGATTGCATCTACGAGGGCGAACGGTCGCTCTACATCCACCCAGACGAGTGCGTCGACTGCGGCGCCTGCGAGCCGGTCTGCCCCGTCGAGGCGATCTACTACGAAGACGACCTGCCGGAGCAGTGGGCCGACTACTACAAGGCGAACGTCGAGTTCTTCGACGACATCGGATCCCCGGGCGGAGCAGCCAAGGTCGGCGTCATCGCCAAGGACCACCCGGTCATCGCGGCCCTGCCCCCGCAGGCCCACTGAGCCGCGGCTCGCACCGATGGCTCTCGCCGAACTCCCCGACTACCCCTGGGACCAGATGGCGCCGTTCGCGGCCCGCGCCAGGGAGCACGCCGACGGCATCGTCGACCTCTCCATCGGCTCCCCGGTGGATGCGACCCCCGACCTGATCCGCCGCTCCCTCGCCGAGGCGACCGACGCGCACGCATACCCGCAGACGGTCGGCACCCCGGCCCTGCGCGAGGCGATCGTCTCCTGGTTCGCGCGGCGCAGAGGCGTCACCGGCCTGACGGTCGACAATGTGCTTCCCACGATCGGCTCCAAGGAGCTGGTGGCGTTCCTGCCGTTCATGCTCGGCCTGGGGGAGGGCGACGCTGTCGTGCATCCACAGGCCGCGTACCCCACATACGCGATCGGGGCCGCTCTGGCCGGTGCCGAGGCCGTCGCCTGCGACGACCCTGCGCTGTGGCCGGAGAACACCCGGCTGGTCTGGCTGAACAGCCCGGGCAACCCGGATGGGCGCGTGCTGTCCGTCGACGAGTTGCGGGCCGCTGTCGAGCGCGCCAGGGAGCTGGGCGCATACGTCGCGAGCGACGAGTGCTACGCCGAGCTCGGCTGGGATGCTCCGTGGGACGAGACGCCCATCCCGAGCGTTCTCGACCGGCGGGTGATCGGCGACTCGCGCCACAACGTGATCGCCGTGTACTCGCTGAGCAAGCAGTCGAACCTCGCCGGCTACCGCGCCGCGTTCGTCGCGGGATGCGCGACGGTCGTCGGCAAGCTGCTGACCGTGCGCAAGCACGCCGGACTCATGCTGCCCGCCCCGCTGCAGGCGGCGATGGTCACCGCGCTCGGCGACGACGAGCACGTCTCCGTGCAGCGCGAGCGCTACCGCGCGCGGCGCGACCTGCTGCGGCCGGCGCTCGAAGCCGCGGGCTTCCGCATCGACAGGAGCGAGGCCGGCCTCTACCTCTGGGCGACGGAGGGACGGGATGCGTGGGACAGCATCCAGCGCCTGGCCGACCTGGGCATCCTGGCCGGTCCCGGCGTCTTCTACGGCGACGGCTCTCCCCAGCACGTGCGGCTGTCGCTGACGGCGACGGACGAGCGGATCGCTGCGGCGGCGTCCCGCCTGCGGGCCGTTGGAGACAGTCTCTAACGGGATCAGCCCCCTTTTGCACGATGCGACAGTTGTCGCCGTCGTTCGTTAGGCTGTATCCGCACGACTTTTGCAGCGCTGCCACGATCGGCGCGCGAACTCATCCCATATCCCTGGAGGCGTTGTGAGCGGACTCGGCACCGAGAAGGCAGAGGCGGAGCGAACTGCACCCGCCCGGACCGAGGCGGCGACCGCTTCGCTGAGCTACCCCGGTGGCACGGCTGAATTCCCCATCCTGCCGAGCGTCGCCGGTGCGTCGAGCATCGACTTCTCGACGCTCACCAAGCAGACGGGGCTCACCAGCCTCGACTACGGCTTCGTGAACACGTCGGCCACGCGCTCGGCGATCACGTACATCGACGGTGACGCCGGCATCCTGCGCTATCGCGGGTACCCGATCGAGCAGGTCGCCAAGAACTCGACCTTCCTCGAGGTGGCCTGGCTGCTCATCTACGGCGAGCTTCCCAGCCAGAGCGAGCTCGCGGAGTTCGACGAGAAGATCCGTCGCCACACGCTGCTGCACGAGGACCTGCGCCGGTTCTTCTCCGCTCTGCCGCACGACGCGCACCCGATGTCCGTCCTGTCGAGCGCGGTCTCCGCGCTGTCGACGTTCTACCAGGACTCGCTCAGCGTGCACGATCCGGAGCAGATCGAGCTGTCCACCATCCGCCTGCTGGCCAAGCTGCCGGTGATCGCGGCGTACGCACACAAGAAGAGCCTCGGCCAGGCGTTCCTCTACCCGGACAACTCGCTGAGCTTCGTCGACAACTTCCTGCGCCTCAACTTCGGCACGCTGGCCGAGCCGTACGAGGTCAACCCCGTCGTGTCCAAGGCTCTGGAGCGTCTGCTCATCTTGCACGAGGACCACGAACAGAACGCGTCCACCTCGACGGTCCGCCTGGTCGGTTCGACGCAGGCCAACCTGTTCGCCTCGGTGTCCGCCGGGATCAACGCCCTCTACGGCCCGCTGCACGGCGGAGCCAACGAGGCCGTCCTCGACATGCTCGCGGGCATCCGCGACTCCGGCGAGAGCGTGCAGAAGTTCGTCGAGCGCGTGAAGAACAAAGAAGAGGGCGTGAAGCTGATGGGCTTCGGGCACCGCGTCTACAAGAACTTCGACCCGCGCGCCCGCCTGGTCAAGGAATCCGCCGACGAGGTGCTGGCCGCCCTCGGCGTCCACGACCCGCTGCTCGACATCGCGAAGGAACTGGAAGAGGTCGCCCTGGCCGACCAGTACTTCATCGACCGCAAGCTCTACCCGAACGTGGACTTCTACACGGGCGTCATCTACAAGGCGATGGGCTTCCCCACCCGGATGTTCACCGTCCTGTTCGCGATGGGCCGCCTGCCGGGCTGGATCGCCCACTGGCGCGAGATGAACAGCGACCCGGCGACCAAGATCGGCCGCCCGCAGCAGCTGTACACGGGCTCGGCCGAGCGCGCCTGGCCCACCGACCGCTGAGTCTCGCGGCTCGCTCTCTTCGGGGCGCGGGTCAGCGCGTCGCGGGGCGGAGCGTGAGAGTGGTGTCCGCCGCGGCGGAGACCGCGGCTCGGGTGAACGGCCACGGCCTGGTCTGATTGTGCTGCCAGAGCGGCGTCTGGTCGGTGTAGTGGGGGCTGAACGCGTGCCCGGATGCACCGGTGAGGTTGATCCAGGTGCTCTTGTCGAAGTCGCTCAGGTCGATCACCTGACGCATCGACGGCACCCAGTCCACCTGGTAGCCGACCGAGGCGTCCCAGCCCACCGCATCCACCACGCTCGAACTGCCGCCGACCGGGTACGGCCCCCGGTTGAACAGCCACTCGATCGGGGCGATCCCCGATTCGCCGAAGCTCGCGTTCGTCAGCTCGATGGTGTGGATGCTGTCCCAGCGCCACCGGGTCTGGTCGCTGCCCATGAGCCGCTCGGCCTCGGTCCACGCCTTCGCCGCGACGACCTCGAACATCGAGTCCCTGGTGCTCGTGCCGAGTTTCTTGTCGACCCACCAGGACGAGTCCTCGGCCTTAACCAGGTTCTGCACCACCGCGAACCACCGGTCGCCGCCCACCGGAGGGGCGGAGGCGGGGAGCTTGCGCCCGAACGCATCCTGCAGCAGGGAGCGCCAGAACACGTTGAAGTACGCCGCCGCCGGGCTGTCCGCGTCGTCGTGGAAGTTCCAGCCGGCCAGCAGCTGGGCGGCGCGGTACGCCCCGGATGACGGGTCGGCCTTGTCGCCGATGGCCCGGATGATCGGCACCAGGGTCGCGGCGTTCGCGTCGTATTTGTCTGCCTGGATGGCCGCGGAGTCCGCCGCGGTGATCTTCGTGCCTGCCGCGATCAGGGCGTCGAGCCGCACCTGGATCTGGTTGGCCCGGTAGCCGTATTCCCAGTCCTTGGTGATGAGGTGCGGAAAGTCCGGCCCGACGGCGGCGTTGTTCGCGGTGACGATGACACCGCTCGGCGGGTTGTAGACCGACGGGAGGTCGTCGTACGGGATGGTGCCTGTCCAGCCGTACGCGCTGGTCCAGCCGGGGACGGGCACGGTGCCGTCTCCGGATGCGCGGATCGGCACGCTGCCGGGCGCCTGGTAGCCGATGTTGCCGTCCACGTCGGCGTAGATGAGGTTCTGCGACGGAACCTGGAAGTTCGCGGCGGCCGCGCGGAAGCTGGTCCAGTCGGTCGCCGCGTCGAATGCGAAGATCGCGCCGGCGGTCGGCCCGGGGGTGAGCGCCGACCATTGCAGCGACAGCTGGAACTTCTGTGCGGGGACACCGAGCTTGCCCGCCTGGTCCTTCGCGATGATCCCGAACCCGTCGGTGAGGTCGGTGACGATCGGGCCATGGCGGGTGGATCGCACGGTGAGGTGCACGTCCTTCCCTCCGGCCACCCGGATCGTTTCCTTCCTGATAGTCAGGGGGACCTGCTGGCCGTCGTACTCGTAGGTGTTCCCGGTGACCTTCTCCTCGTAGAGGTCGGCGACGTCCGGGCCGAGGTTGGTGAAGCCCCAGGCGATGCGGTTGTTGTGCCCGATCACGACGCCGGGCAGGCCGGAGAAGCTGAACCCGGCGACGTCGAACGGGCACTCCGGCCCGACGGTGCGGCAGTGCAGGCCGATCTGATACCAGACGGACGGCATGGTCGCGCCGAGGTGCGGATCGTTCGCGAGCAGCGGCTTGCCACTCGCAGTGTGCGCGCCGGAGACGACCCACGAGTTCGACCCGATGTCGCTCCCGGCCGGGCCGAGCAGGGTGGGAAGGGACTCGAGGCTCGACGTGAGCTGAGTGAGCGCCGGCACGTAGGCGGACGTGGTCGCCGCGGAGGCCGAGGTGGTGGTTGGCGTGCCCGCCGCGCCGTCGCTCGCCGCACCGTCGCTCGCTGTGCTGTCGCTCGCGTCGACCGCCGCATCCGGTGTCGTCCGCTCCGGGTGCCCATTGCCCTCCGCGGTGATCGTCGGGTGGGTGGAGTACGGGTATCCCGGGTGCAGCTGTGCGATCTGCTGCGCGCTCAGCTTCGTGGACAGCAGCGCTCTGTCGATCTCGTCTTCGAGGTTGGAGCGGAGGTCCCACGCCATCGCCTTCAGCCACGCCACCGAGTCCGCGGGCGTCCACTTCTCCGGCGTGTAGCCCGGGTTCTGCAGGCCGAGCACCGCGTACTCGAGCGACAGCTCGGCGCCCGAGTGCCTGGCGAGGTAGGCGTTCACCCCGTCCGCGTAGTCCTGGTAATAGCGCAGCTGCGTCTTGTCGAGCAGCTTCACCTCCTGCTCGGCGACCGTTCGCCAGCCGAGCGTGCGGATGAACGAGTCCGTCGGCACCTGGCTGGCCCCGAACATCTCGGCCAGCCGGCCGGAGGTGACGTGGCGGCGGAAGTCCATCTCCCAGAACCGGTCCTGCGCGTGCACGTAGCCCTGCGCGCGGAACAGGTCGTCGGCCGTCGACGCCTCGATCTGGGGGATGCCCGCGTCGTCCCGCGTGACCGTGACCGACGACGACAGCCCGGGCACGTCGATCGTCCCCGAGGTCTGCGGGAACGACCGGACGACCGTCCAGATCCCGAGCCCGCCCGCGATGACCACCAGCACCAGCAGCACGGCGACGACGATGCCGATGACCCGCAGAACACGGTGGTGCCGTCGTAGTCGGGGTGTGTCGTCGCCCACGCGCCAGTCCTTCCGGTGGATGGTGTCCTGCGACTGTAACGCATAGGGGTGACGCCCAGAATGCCGCCACCGGCGCCCGTCAGTGCGCGTTCAGCCCCGCCCAGGCCATCCGCTCCAGCACCGGCCGCACCGTCGCCGCATCCACGCTGGTGCCGCCGACGCGGGCCGTGTGCGGGGTGGAGTTGATCAGACCGAACGCGGCCTGCACGCGCATCCGGAGCTCGTCGGGGGAGAGGGAGGGGTGCAGGCGGCCGAGCACGCGCATCCAGAGCTCGATGTAGCGGCGTTGCAGGCGGCGTACGGCGCGACGCTCCTCGCCGGGGAGGGAGTCGAGGTCGCGGTCCTGCACGCGAATGGTGTCCGGTTCCGTCACGGCGAAGTCGACGTGGAAGACGATGAGGGCGCGGAGGGCGCTCGCCGGGTCGTCTGCTGCGTCTTCGACGCGGGTGCCTCCGTCGAGCAGGCGCTCGCTGACGCCCACGAGCAGCGCGGCGAGCACGGCTTGCTTGGACGCGAAGTGCCGGTACACCGCCGGGCCGCTGACTCCGGCGGCTGAGCCGAGGTCTTCGATGGAGACCCCGTTGAAGCCGCGTTCGGAGAAGAGGCTGGCCGCCGCGTCGAGCAGGGCGGCGCGCCGGTCGGCCTTGGCCTGGCTGCGCTGGGTGGGCCGGCCCGTGTCCTGCGCGGTGCCTGCGAGTTCCGTCATGGTCTGCTTCCGGGTGCTGGACTTTTGAGTTAATGAACACTAACCTAAATCCGAGTTAGTGACCACTAACCGAATGTCGACGACGACGAAGAGCGAGAAGCCGACGATGCCAACGCTGACCAGCGCCACACGCGCAACGGATGCCGGATACGAGCAGAACGAGGCCGCCCAGCGCGCCCTGGTGACCGAACTCCGCCAGCGCCTCGCCACCGCTGCGGCGGGGGGACCGGAGCGCTCCAGGGAACGGCACATCGCGCGCGGCAAGCTCCTGCCGCGCGAGCGCATCGACGCACTCCTCGACGACGGAAGCCCGTTCCTCGAGATCGCCCCGCTCGCCGCCACCGGGATGTACGACGACGAGTCGCCGGCGGCGGGAGTCATCGCCGGGATCGGCCTGGTGCACGGCCGCCACGTGCTCGTCATCTCCAACGACGCCACCGTCAAGGGCGGCACCTACTACCCGATGACGGTCAAGAAGCACCTCAGGGCGCAGGAGATCGCGCTCGAGAACAGGCTTCCGTGCATCTACCTCGTCGACTCCGGCGGCGCATACCTGCCGATGCAGGATGAGGTGTTCCCCGACCGCGACCACTTCGGCCGCATCTTCTACAACCAGGCCAGGCTGTCCGCCGCCAAGGTGCCGCAGATCGCCGCCGTGCTCGGCTCGTGCACCGCCGGCGGAGCGTACGTGCCCGCGATGAGCGACGAGACCGTGATCGTGCGCAACCAGGGCACGATCTTCCTCGGCGGCCCGCCGCTGGTGAAGGCGGCGATCGGCGAGGTCGTCACGGCGGAGGAGCTGGGCGGCGGCGACCTGCACGCCAAGACCTCCGGCGTCGTCGACCACCTCGCCGAGAACGACAGGCACGCCCTGCAGATCGTGCGGGACATCGTCGCCACCCTGCCGGAGCCGGCGAGCCCGGCGTGGGACGTGCATCCGGCCGTCGATCCCGTTGCCGACCCCGCCGAGCTGTACGGGGTGGTCCCCACCGACGTGCAGGCGCCGTACGACGTGCGCGAGGTCATCTCCCGCATCGTCGACGGCAGCGAGCTGCACGAGTTCAAGAAGGAGTACGGCACGACGCTGGTCACCGGGTTCGCGCGCATCCACGGGCATCCGGTGGGCATCGTCGCGAACAACGGGGTGCTGTTCAGCGAGTCGGCGCTGAAGGGCGCGCACTTCATCGAGCTGTGCGACCAGCGCGGCATCCCGCTGCTGTTCCTCCAGAACATCTCCGGCTTCATGGTCGGCCGGGACTACGAGGCAGGCGGCATCGCGAAGAACGGCGCCAAGATGGTCACCGCCGTCGCCACCGCGCGCGTCCCGAAGCTCACCGTCGTGATCGGCGGCTCCTTCGGCGCAGGCAACTACTCGATGTGCGGGCGGGCGTACTCCCCGCGCTTCCTCTGGATGTGGCCCGCCGCGCGCATCTCGGTGATGGGCGGTGCGCAGGCGTCGTCCGTGCTGGCGACGGTCAAGCGCGAACAGCTGGAGGGACGCGGCGAGGAGTGGTCGGCGGAGGCGGAGGCCGAGTTCAAGGCTCCGATCGCCGACCAGTACGAGCAGCAGGGCAGCCCGTACTACTCCACCGCCCGGCTCTGGGACGACGGCGTGATCGACCCGGCGGACACCCGCACGATCCTCGGCCTCGCCCTCGACGTCTGCTCCCGCACCCCGCTCCCCGACACGGCCTTCGGCCTCTTCCGGATGTGATCGCCGTGGCCTCCCACTCCATCAGCTCTCCCTCGGCGACCGCCGCGCCCTTCGGCACCGTGCTCGTCGCCAATCGCGGCGAGATCGCCTGCCGCGTCATCCGCACCCTGCGCCGACTGGGCATCCGGTCGGTGGCCGTCTTCAGCGACGCCGACCGGGATGCGCCGCACGTCGCCCTCGCGGACGTCGCCGTCCGCATCGGGCCGGCGCCGGCCGCCCAGAGCTATCTCGACATCGCCGCGATCGTGGCCGCCGCGCGGTCCACCGGCGCGCAGGCTGTGCACCCGGGATACGGCTTCCTCTCCGAGAACGCCGACTTCGCCGCCGCCTGCGAGGCGGAGGGCATCGTCTTCGTCGGCCCCGGCGTGCACGCTCTCGACGTGATGGGCGACAAGATCGCCGCGAAACGGGAGGTCGAGGCGCACGGCGTGCCGACCATCCCGGGCATCGCGCGCCCCGGCCTGACCGACGACGAGCTGATCGCGGCGGCGGACGAGATCGGCTTCCCGGTGCTCGTCAAGCCGTCGGCGGGCGGCGGCGGCAAGGGGATGCAGTCGGTGCGGAACGCGGCAGACCTGCCGGAGGCGCTCGCCGCGGCCCGGCGCGTTGCTGCCGCGGCGTTCGGCGACGACACGCTGTTCCTCGAGCGGCTGGTCGATAGTCCTCGCCACATCGAGGTGCAGGTGCTCGCCGACCGGCATGGCACCGTCGTGCACCTCGGCGAGCGCGAGTGCTCGCTGCAGCGACGCCACCAGAAGGTGATCGAGGAGGCTCCGTCCCCGCTGCTCGACGCGGCCACCAGGGCGCGCATCGGCGAGGCGGCCTGCGCCGTCGCCGCCAGCGTCGACTACGTGGGGGCCGGCACCGTCGAGTTCCTGGTGTCCGACGCCGCCCCCGACGAGTTCTTCTTCATGGAGATGAACACCCGGCTGCAGGTGGAGCATCCGGTGACCGAGCTGGTGACCGGGCTCGACCTGGTGGAGTGGCAGTTGCGCATCGCCGCGGGCGAGCCCCTCGGCTTCGCCCAGCAGGATGTGCGCCTGTCCGGCCACGCCATCGAGGCCCGGGTCTACGCGGAGAACCCGGAGCGCGGCTTCCTGCCGAGCGACGGCAGCGTGCTCGCCCTGCACGAGGCATCCGGCGACGGCGTTCGGGTGGACAGCGGCCTGGCCGCCGGGCTGCCCATCGTCACCGAGTACGACCCGATGCTCGCCAAGGTGATCGCCTGGGGCGCAGACCGTCGGGAGGCGCTGGCCCGCCTCGACAGCGCCCTGGCAGACACCGCCATCCTCGGCGCCGTCACCAACGTGCGCTGGCTGCGCGACCTGCTCGCCGACGACGACGTGCGCGCCGGGCGCCTCGACACCACCATCATCGATCGGCGCTTCTCCGAGCAGGCGCCGACGGAGGCGAGCGAGCCCGAGCTGATCGCGGCGGCGCTGATCGCGCACCTCGACCGCATCGAGCGGGCGGAAGGTGCTGGCGCAGCGGACGCCGGCGCCGCGGGCGGCCTGTGGGCCACCCCATCCGGATGGCGGCTCGGCGAGCACCGGCCGACGCCCTACGACTTCGGAACGGCCACCGTGCAGGTCACCGGCGATGCCGCGGCCCTCGACACCGCGACGGCGACGGTGACCGTGGATGCGCGCGACAGCGGGCAAGACGGCGCGCGGTCCTCCGCCACCCGCACGGGCGGGTTGCGTCTGCTGCCCCCCGCGTCGTCCGGTCAGCCGGGCACGGCGCTCCTGACCCTCGATGGCACGGTGACGGCGTTCCGCTACGCCAGGGACGGTGCAGCCATCTGGCTGGGCACCGGGGGAGCGGCCAGGCAGCTGCGGCTGGTCGGCCGTGCGGAGCGGATCGCGCGCGACCTCGCGGGGCTCGCCCGGGTGGCCGGCGCCGCCGACCCCGAGCTGCGCACGCCGATGCCGGGAACGGTCGTCGCGGTCGCCGTCGCGAGCGGGGACCGCGTCGAGGCGGGCGACACGGTCGTCACCGTGGAGGCGATGAAGATGGAGCACCGTCTGGTGGCTCCGCTCGCCGGGACGGTGCACGTGCGCGTCGCGCCGGGCGACCTCGTGAAGCTCGACCAGCTCGTCGCGAGCGTGGACGTAGACCCCACCCCATCCACCGCGCCGGCCGCGCCCACCGGCGGGCCGCGCGCATCCACAGGGCCGACACCATCGGCCACCACCCCGTGACCGTCGCACGACGACGATCCACCAGGAGACAGGGAACCCCATGACCATGCAGATGACCCGATCGGAAGCGGCGAACACAGACGTCGCCGGCTTCGAACTCACCGAGGAGCACCTGCGCCTGCGCGATCAGGTGCGGGACTTCGCCGACACCGTCGTCGCGCCCGCCGCATACGACTACGACACCCGTCGCAGCCTGCCGTACGACATCATCGCCGAGATGGGGAGGATGGGCCTGTTCGGGCTGCCGTTCCCCGTCGAGTACGGCGGTCAGGGCAAGGACTACCTCTCGCTCTGCCTCGCCGTCGAGCAGCTGGGTCGGGTCGACCAGTCGATCGGGGTGACCCTGGAGGCCGGGATCGGTCTTGGGGCGATGCCGATCTTCCGGAACGGCACGGAGGAGCAGAAGCAGGAGTGGCTGCCGATGCTGGCCCGCGGTGAGGCGCTCGCCGGGTTCGGCCTGACGGAGGCGGACGCCGGCTCGGACGCGGCGGGCACCAAGACCACCGCGGAGCTGCGCGACGGCGAGTGGATCATCAACGGCTCGAAGCAGTTCATCACCAACTCGGGCAGCGAGATCACCAAGCTGGTCACCATCACCGCCGTCACCGGCGAGTCCGAGCGCCCGGACGGCTCCGTCAAGAAGGAGCTGTCCGCGATCCTGGTGCCGGTCGGGACGCCCGGTTTCGTGCAGGAGCCCTCCTACGACAAGGTCGGCTGGCACACCTCGGACACGCATCCACTGACCCTCACCGACGTGCACGTGCCGGAGGCGAACCTCCTCGGCGAGCGCGGCCGAGGATACGCGAACTTCGTGCAGACACTGGATGAGGGCCGCGTCGCGTTCGCCGCGCTCTGCACGGGTGCTGCGCAGGGCTGCCTCGACGAAGCGATCCGGTATGCGAAGAGCCGCAACGTGTTCGGCCGTCCGATCGGCGCCAACCAGTACATCGCGTTCAAGATCGCCAGGATGCAGGCCCGCGTGCACACCGCGCGCCTCGCGTACTACGACGCCTGCTTCAAGCTGATGGCGGGCAAGCCGTTCAAGATGGAGGCCTCGATCGCCAAGCTCACCTGCAGCGAGGCGGCGATGGACAACGCCCGCGACGCCACCCAGATCTTCGGCGGATACGGCTTCCTCAACGAGAACCCCGTCGCCCGCCACTACCGGGACTCCAAGATCCTGGAGATCGGAGAGGGCACCACCGAGGTCCAGCTCATGGTGATCTCCCGGGCCCTCGGCTTCAACGCCTGAAACCAGCCCCCAAGCCATCGAGTCCGAAGTTATTCACGCGACACGCCCAGCGAGGGCGTGAACAACTTCGGACTCGATCATCAGGGAGCAGAAACGAGGAAGAAGACATGATCGACAAGGTGGTGGCGAGCGCGGAGGACGCGGTGGCGGACATCCCGGATGGGGCGTCGCTCGCGGTGGGCGGGTTCGGGCTGTGCGGCATCCCGAGCGCGCTGATCGCCGCGCTGCACGAGCGCGGCACGACGCAGCTCGAGGTCGTGAGCAACAACTGCGGCGTGGACGACTGGGGGCTCGGCATCCTGCTGGCGGACGGGCGCATCCGGAAGATGATCAGCTCGTACGTCGGCGAGAACAAGGAGTTCGCGCGGCAGTTCCTCTCCGGCGAGCTGGAGGTGGAGCTGACCCCGCAGGGCACTCTGGCCGAGAAGCTGCGGGCCGGCGGAGCCGGCATCCCGGCGTTCTTCACCCCGGCCGGCGTCGGGACGCAGATCGCCGAGGGCGGCCTGCCCCGCCGCTACAACGCGGACGGCTCGGTGGCGGTGGCGTCCGAGCCCAAGGAGGTGCGCAGCTTCGACGGAGCGGACTATGTGCTCGAACGCTCGCTCACGCCCGACTTCGCCCTCGTCCACGCGGCGAAGGGCGATCGGTACGGCAACCTCGTCTTCCACGCCGCGGCGATGAACTTCAATCCGCTCGCCGCGATGGCGGGGCGCATCACCATCGCCGAGGTGGAGGAGCTCGTGGAGCCGGGCGACCTCGATCCCGGCTCCGTGCACATCCCGGGCATCTTCGTGCAGCGGGTGGTGCACGCGCCCGACGTGGAGAAACGCATCGAGCGCAGAACGGTTCGCATCGACGACGGGAGCACCCGATGAGTCTCAGCCGCACCGAACTCGCCGCCCGGGTGGCGCGCGAACTGCGCAACGGCCAGTACGTCAACCTCGGGATCGGGATGCCCACCCTCATCCCGAACTACATCCCGGACGACGTGGAGGTGATCCTGCACTCGGAGAACGGCGTGCTCGGCGTCGGCCCGTACCCGGAGGAGTCCGCCGTCGACCCCGACCTCATCAACGCGGGCAAGGAGACGGTCACCGTCAACCGCGGAGCGGCGTTCTTCGACTCGTCGCTGTCGTTCGGGATGGTGCGCGGCGGCCACGTCGACGTCGCCGTGCTCGGCGCGATGGAGGTCTCGCAGAACGGCGACCTCGCCAACTGGATGATCCCCGGCAAGATGGTCAAAGGGATGGGCGGGGCGATGGACCTGGTGTTCGGCGCCAAACGCCTCATCGTCATGATGGAGCACGTCGACAGGGAGGGGCGGCCGAAGATCGTCGCCGAATGCTCGCTGCCGCTGACCGGAACGGGATGCGTCGACCGCGTCATCACCGACCTCGCGGTCATCGACGTGGTGCGGGAGGGCGACGGCTCCGCCGCGCGGCTCGTCCTGCGCGAGACGGCGCCGGGCGTCACGGTCGACGAGGTGATCGCCGCGACGGGCGCACCGCTGACCGTCGAGCTGACGGGTGCGGACGCCGGCGAGAGGAGTGCGTCGTGAAGGAGATCGAGCAGCGCGGACTCTACTACGAGGAGTTCGAGGAGGACACCCGCTACCTGCACCGTCCAGGACGCACCGTGACGGAGGCGGACAACGTCTTCTTCACCACGCTCACGATGAACACGCAGGCGCTGCACCTCGACGCCGCCTGGTCGGCCACCCAGCCGTTCGGGGAGCGGCTGGTGAACTCGATGTTCACTCTGGCGACGCTGGTCGGCGCCTCCGTCGCCCAGCTCACGCAGGGCACGATCGTGGCGAACCTGGGCTTCAGCGACGTGACCTTCCCGCATCCACTGCACCACGGGGACACCCTCTACTCGGAGACGGTCGTGGTCGCCAAGCGGTTGTCGTCGTCGCGCCCCGGCCAGGGCATCGTCACCCTGGAGCACACCGGCCGCAACCAGGACGGCACGGTCGTCGCGACCGCCACCCGCCAGGTGATGATGTGGTGCAAGGACGCGCACCTCGACCTGGGCGGAGCGGGCGGGGGCGACGAGTGAGCGGGGGAGTGTTCGCGTTCGGTCCCGCCCTGCTGTTCTGCCCGGCGGATCGTCCTGAACGGTACGGGAAAGCGCTGGAACGCGCCGACGCCGTCATCATCGACCTCGAAGACGCCGTCGACCCGTCCCGTCGCGCCGTGGCACGGGAGGCGCTCGCCGCCTCCGACCTCGACCCGGAGCGCGTCATCGTCCGCGTCAATCCGGCAGGCACCTCCGACCACGCCGCCGACCTGGCCGCGCTCGCCGCGACGCACTACAGCACGGTGATGCTGCCGAAGGCGGAATCGGTCGCCGACCTGCGCGACCTCGGCGGTCTCGCGGTGATCGCGCTGTGCGAGACGGCGGCCGGGGTTCTCGCCGCCCCGCGGCTCGCGACGGCGGGCGAGGTCGTCGCGCTGATGTGGGGTGCGGAGGACCTGGTGGCGTCGCTCGGCGGCACCTCGAGCAGGCACGCCGACGGCCGCTACCGGGATGTCGCCGTGCACGCCCGCTCGGCGGTGCTGCTCGCCGCCGGGGCCGCGGGGATCGCCGCGGTCGACACCGTCCACCTCGACATCGACGACCTCGCCGGGCTCGCGGCGGAGGCGGAGGATGCCGCGGCGGTCGGGTTCGCGGCGACCGCGTGCATCCATCCGGGGCAGGTGGAGACGATCCGGGCGGCGTACCGTCCGACCGACGACCAGCTGCGGGATGCGCGGGAGCTGCTGGATGCCGCGGCGGAGGCGGGCGGCGTGTTCCGTTTCGGCGGCCGGATGGTGGACGGACCGGTGATCGCGCACGCCCGTTCGGTGCTGGAGCGCGCCCGGCGGTGACCCGCGTGAGCGGTCCGTTTTCGTGTGTTCTGGCCCGATTTGCGCACGAATCCGACGCCATCCGTTTTCGTGATGAAACTGTGACCAAGCATTGTGTAACAGTTCACCGCGATTGTCCCTGGCCCGTCGGACGTATGCCTTACGCTGCAAGTAAGTATCGGGGAACCGGGGTCCTCGAATCGATTCGAACCGCACGGAGTAAGGGGGAGGGAACATGCCACAGCTGTTACCTCTCCGTCTGCGTGATACGGTCGCGCGACGCGGAGCGACCCCCGTGGAGCCCGCGGATGGTGCCGACGCCGGTCAGACCGCCCGGCCGTCCACGGTCGCGCGCGGTGCGTCCGCTCGCGGTGGCGCCGGAGCGCGGTCGGTGGGAACGGTCGAGACCGGAGCTTTCGAGACGGGCGCTTTCGAAGCCGGCACCCCGGAAGAGGTGCTGACCGAGTCCATCGGCGTCGAGACCGCTGCCATGCCTGCCCTCGATCCGGCCCTCGAACGCACGGGCCCGCTGTCGATCATCGCGCCCCGCCGCATCGGCGAGAGCGACCTCGCGGTCTACCCGCTGTCGCTCGGCGCCAGCGTCTTCGGCTGGACGGCCGACGGCGACACGTCGCTGCGCATCCTGGACAGGTTCGCGCACCTCGGCGGCAACTTCATCGACACGGCGGACAGCTACGTCGGCGGCCGCAGCGAAGTGCTCATCGGCAAGTGGATGCGCGAGCGCGGCAATCGCGACCAGGTGGTCGTCGCCACGAAGGTCGGCCGCCACCACGAGAACCCGGGCCTCGGTTCGGTCAGCATCGTGCGCGCCGTCGAGGCGTCGCTCGAACGTCTGCAGACCGACCACATCGACCTGCTCTACTTCCACGACGACGACCCGGATGTGCCCCTCGAAGACAGCCTCGCGACCGTCGAGTGGCTGATCGAGTCCGGCAAGGTCCGGTACCTCGCCGCGTCCAACTTCAGCGCGGACCGCCTCATCGAGGCGCGCATCCTGTCGTCGACGGGCCTGCCCAAGTTCATCGCGGTGCAGACGCAGTACAACCTGATGCACCGCACCGAGTTCGAGAGCGCGCTCCGCATCGTCGCCGCGGCCCAGGGCCTCGCCGTGATGCCGTACTACGCGCTCGCGAACGGGTTCCTCACGGGCAAGTACCGCAGCAAGGGCGACCTGAACGCCGACGCCCGCAGCATCCGGGCCGCCGCATACGTCAACCGCAAGGGCCAGCGCGTCCTCGCCGCCCTCGACCGCATCGCGGCCGAGCAGCAGGTCACGCCCGCGAGCATCGCCATCGCCTGGCTCCTCGCCAAGCGCAACGTGGTCGCACCGGTCGCCAGCGCCAGCCGCCCCGAACAGGTGGATGCGCTCATGGTCTCGGCAGGCATCCGCCTCACCAGGGCCAACATGCTCGAACTCGACCGCGTCTCCGAGTAGGGCAGGCAGGCCGACGCGTCCCGGCCACTCCGGTGGAGAAGTCCAGCCGGTGGAGAAGTCCAGTGTTCCCGCCGACGATGTCCGTTCAGGCGGAAAATCCTGCGTCCCGGGGCGTGGTTTCCGCCCTAGCGGAGCCGCGCGCGGCGTGTCGGCCGGAATCTCCGGATGAGCGCGCGCCCCTACGCCTCCGCGAGGATGCGGTCCAGCGAGCGGTGCAGCGCGGCTCCCGCCGCGATCGCGTCGCCGACGTAGCCGCCGGCGAGCGCGCCATCCCGCGCGAGGATCAGGTCGTCTGCGGCGTCGCCCGGTCGCGGGTGGCCGATGTCGCGGAACAGCTCCTCGATGCGGCGCGCGTACCAGTCGCGGTGGGTGCTGACCGCGACGCGCACCGGGTGGGTCTCGTCGGCGAACTGCGCTGCGGCGTTGATGAACGGGTCGCCGTGGAATCCGGGACGCACCGCTTCGAGGTTGATCGAGTCGACCAGCGCGCGGGCGATCGTGCGCGGGTCGTGGCCTTCGCGCTCCTGCTCCTCGAACCAGTCGCGCACCTGCTTGTCGCGGCCTTCGACGTACGCGATGATCAGCAGGTCTTTCGAGCGGTAGTGCTTGTAGAACGTCGCTTTGGTGACGCGCGCTCCCGCGATGATGCGGTCGACACCCACCGTGTGGATGCCTTCCTGGTAGAAGAGCTCGTCCGCCGTCGCGAGGATCTTGACCTTCGACGGCGCGGGCGGCCGGATGGTCGCTCGGGCACTTACGACCATCCGGCACGACTCCTTCACTGCGGAGGGCGGTCGGGTCCGCCCTCGTGATTCTGCTCCGACGTAGGGACCCGTCGGAGCGCTGTGACACCAGTATATAGTAGACAGACCAGTCTGTTTGTCCTCATTTCGTGCCAAAGGATTCCTGAGCCCCTGGCGTAGGGTGGAAGGGATGAACAGCGCAGTCGACCTCCCGCTCGGTCTGGCCGACCTCTCTTTCGCCGCATCCGGCGACGCGCTGGTCAGGCGCACCGTCCTGCCGAGCGGCGTCCGCATCCTGAGCGAGCAGGTGCCCGGTGCCCGCAGTGCCACCCTCGGATACTGGGTCGCCGTGGGCTCCCGCGACGAAATGGATGCGATCCCCGCCACCCCGGCACGCCCGGCCTCCGGCGCCGCTCCCGCCACGCCCGCGCTCCCGGCCGTCCCCGCGAGCTTCGGCTCCACGCACTTCCTCGAGCACCTCCTGTTCAAGGGCACTCCGACCCGGACGGCACTCGACATCGCCATCTCCTTCGACTCGGTCGGCGGAGAGCACAACGCGATGACGGCCAAGGAGTACACCTGCTACTACGCCAAGGTGCAGGACCGCGACCTGCCGATGGCCGTCGAGGTCATCGCCGACATGCTCACCTCCTCGCTCCTCGACCCCGTCGAGTTCGAGAACGAGCGCGGCGTCATCCTCGAAGAGCTGTCGATGGCCGAGGACGATCCGGCCGACGTGGCCAACGAGCGGTTCTTCGAGGCGGTGCTTGGCGCGCATCCACTCGGCCGTCCGATCGGCGGCAGCCCGCAGACCATCCGCGAGGCGACCAGGGATGCGGTGCTCGCGCACTATCGCGCCAACTACCGTCCCCAAGACCTCGTCATCACGGCGGCGGGCGCCGTCGACCACGACCTCCTCGTCTCGGGCGTCGAGCGCGCACTCGTCGCGGCCGGCTGGGACCTGGGCGTGGAGGCGTCCCCGGTCGAGCGCCGCGCATCCACTGCTGCCGTCATCGAGCGCGGCGCGTCGATCGTCACCGTCCAGCGCCCCACCGAGCAGGCCAACCTCCTCATCGGCGTCCCGGGCATCGTCGCCACCGACGAGCGCCGCACCACGATGGGCGTGCTCAACTCCATCCTCGGCGGCGGGATGTCGTCCCGGCTCTTCCAGGAGGTGCGCGAGAAGCGCGGTCTCGCGTACGCCGTGTACTCGTTCTCCGGCGCATACTCCGACGCCGGGATCTTCGGCCTCTACGCGGGATGCGCTCCCGCGAAGGCCACGCAGGTCGCCGAGCTGATGCTCGGCGAGCTGCACCGCCTCGCCGGCGGTGGCGTCACCCCGGACGAGATGCGCCGCGCCGTCGGCCAGCTGTCCGGGGGCGCCGCCCTCGCCCTCGAGGACTCCGACACCAGGATGTCGCGGCTCGGCAGAGCCGAGATCAGCCTGGGCGAGTTCTCCGACCTCGATGAGAGCCTCCGGCGCCTGCACCTCGTCACCGCCGACGATGTGCAGAGCCTCGCCACCGACCTGGCGAGCCGACCGGTCTCCATCTCCGCGGTGGGGAGCGTGACCGACGACCAGTTCGCCGGCCTCGCTCCGTGACCCACCGCTTCCATCCGTACCTCCGAAAGGCTTCCCGGTGCCCCATTACCTCTATCTCGTTCGCCACGGTGAGCAGCAGGATGCAGAACACGGCCTCCCCGACGGCCCGCTCTCGCCGCGTGGCAAGCGTCAGGCCCAGCTGGTCGCTGAACGGCTGAGCGGCGTGCCGTTCACCGGCATGTACCACTCGCCGCTGAACCGCGCGGCGGAGACGGCAGCGATCATGGCGGAGCGGATGCCCGCACTGACGCCGGAGCCGTCGAGCCTGCTGTTCGACTGCATCCCGTCCGGGCCGACCCCGGACATGCCGAAGGCGTTCGAGTCGTTCTTCGGCAACGTCACGGATGCGGAGATCGAGGCGGGGCGGGCGCAGATGGACGACGCGGTCGGCGAGTTCCTCACGCCGGCGCTCGGCGACAGGCACGATCTGCTCGTCACGCACAACTTCGTCATCGGCTGGTTCGTGCGGCACGTCTTCGACGCTCCGGCGTGGCGGTGGCTCGGACTCAACCAGGCCAACTGCGGGCTCACCATCATCCGGGTGCGCTCGGCGAAGCCGCCGGTGCTGGTCGTCCACAACGACCTCGGGCATCTGCCCGTCGAGCTGCGCACGGGCCTGCCGGAGCTGCAGCCGGTCTAGTCGCGGGCGGCCTCGCCGGCCACCCTCAGAGCTGCTTGCGGAACCAGTCCGTCGCGTTGGGGTTGTCGTTGTACGGCTGGATGTTCTCGTAGCCGTGCGACCGGTACAGCCCGCCCGCCGCCTCCAGGCTGGCGTTGGTGTCGAGCACCACTTCGGTCGCACCGAACCCGCGCGCCCGGTGCTCCAGTTCGGACAGGATAGCGCGCCCCAGCCCCTGCCCGCGGTGCGCGGGCGCGACCCACAGGTGCTTGATCTCGTAGCGCACCACCGGCAGCTCGGGGTCGGCGTCGGCGAGCGGGACGCTGAGCTCCCTCACGCCGCCGCAGCCCGCCTCGCCGTCCTCGTCGTACGCCAGCAGGAACACCCCGGCGGGCGGTACGAACTGGCTGGGGTCGGGGAAGGTCGTGCGGTATGCGCCCTGCGACGCGGGGAAGGAGACCGCCCGCTCCGCGAAGTAGTCGCTGAGCATCCGGTGGGCGGTCGCATCCGTGACGGCGACATCAGCAAAAGACACCATCGCCCCAGCGTAGTTCCGTGGCAGGCGTGTGCCGCGCATCCGGATCTTTCCCGGAGGCGCGGCGGGTAGATTGGTCTGGTGACTATTCGCGTAGCCGTCGCTGGGGCGACCGGAAAACTGGGCAGCGTCGCCGTGCGGCTGATCGAGGAGGCCGACGACTTCGAACTCGTCGCCAGCCTCGGCTCCCGCTCCCCGCTGGAAGACATGCTCGGTGCGGACGTGCTGGTCGACATGACCCTCCCGGCGGTCAGTCCCGGCATCGTCGCCTTCGCGGTCGACAACGGGCTGAACGTGCTCGTCGGCACCTCCGGATGGTCGGCCGACCGCATCCTGGACCTCGAGCGCCGCGTGGCCGCCCACGACGGCGTCGGAGCGGTCGTCATCCCCAACTTCTCGCTCGGCTCCGCCCTCGGCACCGCGTTCGCGACGGTCGCCGCCCGGTTCTTCGACTCCATCGAGATCATCGAGGCCCACGGAGCGGGCAAGGTCGACTCGCCCTCCGGCACCGCGGTGCGCACCGCCGAGCTGATCGGTGCAGCCCGCGCGGAACGCGGCCCCGTGGATGCCCCGCACACCGACCAGCGCGCCCGCGGCCAGCAGGTGGCGAGCGTCCCCATCCACAGCCTCCGGATGCGCGGGATCGTCGCGCAGCAGCAGGTCGTCTTCGGCGGCGCGGGGGAGACCCTGACGATCCGGCACGACACCGTCGGCTCCGAGTCGTACGAGGCGGGCATCCTGCTCGCGCTCCGCGCTGCGGCGTCGACCGTCGGCGTCACGGTCGGGCTCGACAAGCTGATCGACCTGGGCATCGCGGAGCCCGACGGCGAGCCGCCCCGGCCCACCGTGCGCGAGACGGCGTAACGGCCGTGCGCAACCGTATCGCCGCCATCGTCATGGCGGTCATCCTCGCGGTCTACTTGGTGCTCGTCCTGCACCGCGCCGTCATGCTCATGGCGACCGGCGAGGGCATCGCGATCGCGATGGGCGTCGCACTGCTCGCGCTGCCGATCGTGGCGGCGTGGGCGATCGGCCGGGAGCTGCTGTTCGGCGCCCGCACCGAGAAGCTGGTCAAGATCCTGGATGCGGAGGGCGGCCTCCCCGTCGAAGACCTCCCCGTCCGCGCCAGCGGCCGTCCCCTGCGCGACGCGGCCGACGAGGAGTTCCCTCGCTACAAGGCCGAGGTGGAGGCGCAGCCGGAGAGCTGGCGCGCGTGGTTCCGGCTCGGGCTCGCGTACGACGCGTCCGGCGACCGCAAGCGGGCGCGCTCCGCGCTGCGCGAGTCGATCCGGCTGTACCGCACGGAGCAGCGCGCGGCGTAGCAGGCCGGAGAGCGGCTCACCGCCCAGCAGCCGCAGCCGCGACTACCGCTTCGCGATCAGCCGCTCCATCGCATCCCGCACCGTCGGCTCGGAGAACACGAACCCGTCGTCGAGCAGCTTCTGCGGCACCACCTTCTGGCTGGCCAGCAGCAGCTCGCGTCCGGCATCGCCGAGTGCCAGCGTGATCGCCTTGGCGGGCAGAGGCAGTCCATACGGCCGCCGCAGCGTCGCCGCGAGCGCGCGCAGCACCGTGTCGGCCGTCGCCGGTGTCGGTCCTGCCACATTCACCGGTCCGCGCAGCGTCGAGTCGAGCAGGTGCACGATGGCTGCTGCCTCGTCGTGCAGGCTCACCCAGGGCCAGTGCTGGCCGCCGCCCGCGATCGGCCCGAGCAGCCCGAGTCGTCCGGCGGGGAGCAGCGGCTTCATCGCGCCCCCGCGTCCGACGACCACGCCGGTCCGCACCGTGACCACGCGCGTCTTCTCCGGCGCGAGGTGCGCGGCGGACTCCCACGCCTCGACCACGTCGGAGAGGAAGCCCGTGCCCTTGATCGCCGTCTCCGTCAGCTTCTGGCCCGGCCTGTCGCCGTAGAACCCGACGGCCGAGCCGCTGACGAACACCGCAGGAGGAGAGGCGGCCATCCGCATCGCGTCCGTCAGGGTGTGCGTGGCCTCCAGGCGTGAGGCGAGGATGGTGCGCTTCCACGCGGGCGTCCACGGCAGACGGCTGATGGATGCGCCGGACAGGTTGACCACCGCATCCACTCTGTCCATCAGCGTGAAGTCGATGATGCGGGCGGCGGGCGCCCAGTTGTATTCGTTCGCGGCCGACGGCGCACCGCGGACCAGTCTCAGCACCTCGTGCCCCTGCGCAGCCAGCTGGGCGGTGACCTCGGTGCCGATCATGCCGGAGGCGCCCGCGATGAGCACCCTCATCGGCTAGACCAGGGTGGCGTCGATGGTGATCGGGATGCCGACCAGCGCGCGGGAGACGGGGCAGCCGGTCTTCGCTTCGTCGGCGAGACGGTTGAAGTCCTCGACGGAGAGACCGGGCACGGTCGCCTCGACCACCAGGTGGCTGCCGGTGATGCCCTCCGCGGGGTCGAAGCCGACGTGCGCGGTGACCTGGAGGCGCTCCGGGGTGGTGCCGAAGCTGCTGAGGGCGTTGGAGAACGCCATCGAGAAGCACGCGGAGTGCGCGGCGCCGAGCAGTTCCTCGGGCGTCGTCACGTCGCTGGAGCCCTGCGAGCGGGCGGCCCAGGTGACAGGGAACTGTGCGGAGTGCGACGAGTCGAGGGTGACCTCGCCGGAGCCGGACTTCAGGTCGCCGGTCCAGACGGTTGTCGATGCGCTCGTGACTGCCATGTGTGGTCCTCCTCGTTGTTCCCCCGCACGGTGCGCGGACGGTTCGACCAGCCTAATCGCGCCCCCAGACACCGAGGCAGGGCGTACGGGGGATTCCCTGGTATTCGTTCAGGCGGCAGCGACGCCGCCGCGGCGGATCACGCCGGCGCGCACGAGCAGCAGGTAGATCTGGCAGCCGAGGCAGTATCCGAAGGCGGAGTTGAGGAAGGCGGCGACGAACGCCAGCGCCGCGGCGATCGGGAGCACGGCCGGCACCCCGAGCAGGTGCAGGAGCAGGCCGAGCCCGGTGACGACCAGCCCGACCCCCTGGGCGAAGGTCGGGGGAGCAGGGTCCTCGAGCTCGGCGGGCGGCGCGAGCCTGGGGCGCACGACGGTGCGGAACAGCGCGCCGTACGGGTGGCGCCGGATGCCGGCGAACGCACCCCAGGCGAAGAGCAGCGCGATCACGAGCAGCAGCCAGAACGCCGCCGTCGTCGCGCCGACCAGGCCGAGGAACACGTCGACGAGGAGGAGCACGGCCGTGATGCCCGCCCCGAAGCGGGGCGATCGGGGGTCGATCCCGGCGCGGACGGTGGGTGTCTGTTCAGGCGTTGACATGGTCGCTCCCGGTGATCTGGTCGATGGTGATGCGCACCTCGTCGGCGCGGGCCGCCCCTCCGATGCGTGCGCGGATGGCGCCGGAGGTGTCGAGCACGAGGGTGGTTGGCGTCTGCAGCACGCCGAAGCGCGAGGCGAGGTCCGGACGGTGGGTGAGATCCACATCCACGTGGGCGACGCCAGGCCGCTCGTCGGCGATGCCGCTCAGGATGCGGGCGGTCGCCGTGCACGGCGCGCAGAACTCGGTGGAGAACTGGAGGAGCGTCGCGGCGCTGCCGAAGGAGGTTGCTCCGACCTCTGCGGCCGTGACGACACGCGTCTGCCTGGCGGTGCGGACGCGCCCGGTGGTCCTGCGCCAGAGCAACCCGCCCACCGTGGCGGCGACGACGAGCGCGACGAGCACGGCGGCCGCTTCCCAAGCGTTCATGGACCGTGACGTTACGCCCGCTGCGGCACCGGATGCGGAGTGTGACGGCGGATGACGCAGGCGCATGTGGATAACGGGGACTGTCCACAGATCCGACGAGGGGGAGAGCGCCCGGAGCGACCGACCCGATAACCTTGAGCCATGTCGAACTCCGCGAATCCGTTCGGCCAGGTCCTCGTGGCCCTGGTCACCCCGTTCACCGCCGATGGCGAGGTCGACTGGGCCGGCGTGGAGAAGCACATCGACGACGTGATCACCGCGGGGGCGGACGGCATCGTCGTCACCGGCACGACCGGGGAGACCTCCACCCTCACCGACCACGAGAAGCTGCGGCTGGTCGAGGTCGGCAAAGACGTGGCGGCCGGTCGCGCCAAGATCATCACGGGCGGCGGCTCCAACGAGACGGCCCACGCCATCCAGCTCTATCAGCAGAGCGAGAAGGCGGGGGCGGATGGCGTGATGATCGTCACTCCCTATTACAACAAGCCCACCCAGGCGGGCATCCTCACCCACTTCCGGCTCATCGCGGACTCCACCGACCTTCCGGTGATCCTCTACGACATCCCCGGCCGCACCGGCGTCCCGATCAAATACGAGACCATCCTCCGCATCGCGAAGCACCCCAACGTGCTCGCCATCAAAGACGCGAAGGGCGATTTCAGCGAGGTCAGCCGGGTGCTCAACCAGACCGACCTGCTCTACTTCTCCGGCGACGATGCCAACGTGCTCCCGCACCTGGCCATCGGAGCAACGGGCCTCATCGGCGTCACGGCCAACATCGCCGCGCGGCCCTACCGCCAGATCGTGGATGCGGTCAACGCGGGCGATCTCGCCACTGCCACCGCGGCGCACCAGAAGCTCGAACCGCTGGTGCGCGCCGTCATGACGCACGTGCCGGGCACGGTCGCCGCGAAGTACATCCTGCACGGCCTCGGCCGCATCTCCAGCCCGCGCGTGCGCCTGCCGCTCGTCGGTCCGGAGGAGTGGGAGGCCGCTCAGATCGAAGACGAGCTCGACCTCGTCAAAGACATCCCCGGTGTCGACTTCTCCAACTTCCGGCCGGATCGCAACGCCGCAGCAGGCGGTGCTCTACCCCGAATCGCCGGAACAACTCGATAGGCCGCTGCCATTGCACGGCGTGAACCACAACAGGCGCACAGCGCCGGTAACCGTTTAGGAGGGCACATGCCCAACCTCGTCTCCGACCCGCCCGCACTCGAACCGGGCACCCTCAGGATCATCCCCACCGGCGGCCTGGGGGAGATCGGCCGCAACATGACGGTCTTCGAATACGAGGGCAAGCTCCTCATCGTCGACTGCGGCGTCCTCTTCCCGGAGGAGAACCAGCCGGGCGTCGACCTGATCCTGCCCGACTTCGCACCGGTCCGCGACCGGCTCGACGATGTGGTGGGCGTCGTGCTCACGCACGGCCACGAAGACCACATCGGCGCCGTGCCGTACCTGCTCAAGCTGCGCAGGGACATCCCGCTCATCGGCTCCGGGCTCACCCTCGCTCTGGTGGAGGCGAAGCTCAAGGAGCACCGCATCCAGCCGTACAGCCTCACCGTCAAGGAGGGGCAGGTCGAGCAGCTCGGGCCGTTCTCGCTCGAGTTCGTCGCCGTCAACCACTCGATCCCGGATGCGCTCGCCGTCGCGATCACCACGCCGGCCGGCGTCGTGCTGCACACCGGCGACTTCAAGATGGACCAGCTTCCGCTGGACGACCGCCTGACCGACCTGCGGGCCTTCGCCCGCCTCGGCGAGAAGGGCGTCGACCTGTTCCTCGCCGACTCCACGAACGCCGACGTGCCCGGGTTCACCCCGCTCGAACGCTCCATCGGCCCCGTGCTCGACAACGTCATCGCCCGCGCCCCGCGCCGCGTGATCGTCGCGAGCTTCTCCAGCCACGTGCACCGGGTGCAGCAGGTGCTCGACGCCGCAGCCGCCAACGGACGACGCGTCGCGCTGCTCGGCCGTTCGATGGTGCGCAACATGGGCATCGCCGCCGACCTCGGCTACCTCAAGGTGCCGGAGGGCGTGCTGATCGACTACAAGAAGGCAGCAGATTTGCCGGACGACGAGATCGTCTACATGTCCACCGGCTCGCAGGGAGAGCCGATGGCCGTGCTCGCGCGCATGGCCAACCTCGACCACCAGATCGAGATCGGCCAGGGCGACACGGTCATCCTGGCGTCCAGCCTGATCCCGGGCAACGAGAACGCCGTGTACCGCGTGATCGACGGCCTGACCAAGCTCGGCGCGAACGTCGTGCACAAGGGCAACGCCAAGGTCCACGTCTCCGGCCACGCCGCCGCGGGCGAGCTGCTCTACTGCTACAACATCCTGAAGCCGAAGAACGTCATGCCGGTGCACGGCGAGTATCGCCACCTGGTCGCGAACGCGCGTCTGGCGATGGACACCGGCGTCCCGGAGCAGAACACCATCCTCGCCGAAGACGGCACCGTGATCGACCTGCGCGACGGTGTCGCCCGGGTCGTCGGCCAGCTCGACCTCGGCTTCGTTTACGTGGACGGTTCGAGCGTCGGCGAGATCACCGACGCCGACCTCAAAGACCGCAGGATCCTCGGCGAAGAGGGCTTCATCTCGATCATCGTCGTCGTCGAGGCGGCCACCGGCCGCATCGTCACGGGCCCGGAGATCCACGCGCGCGGCTTCGCCGAAGACGACGCCGTGTTCGACGCGGTCAAGCCCAAGATCGCCTCAGCGCTGGCGGAGGCGGCCCACAACGGCGTTCGCGACTCGCACGCGCTCTCGCAGGTCGTGCGCCGCACGGTCGGCCGCTGGGTCAACACCAGCTACCGCCGTCGTCCGATGATCGTTCCGCTCGTGATCGAGGCGTGACGCACTGACGAACAAGCCGCCGGGGGGTGGCCCCTCGTCCGTGTCGCGGGCGAGGGACTAGATAACTCAAAGAAGAAAGCAGGAACAGTGGGGGTAACGCGACGATGGGTCTTTCCCATCATCCGTCTGGTTCTCGTCGCCGTGGTTGCGGCGGCGCTCGTCAAACTGGCGTTCTTCGGTGACGGCCCATCGGCGTCCGATCCGCTGCAGCCGACCGCCGAGCTGAGCGATCCGACCGTGGCCGTGCAGACCGGCACGATCGTCAACGATGTGACCGTGAGTGGTTCCATCGTCGCCGATCCCGCCGCACCGGTCAGGGCCACGGCCGCCGGCGTGGTCGACGAGGTGCAGGTCGCCGTCGGCGCCGCGGTGGAGGCCGGAGCGACGCTCTACGACATCAAGGTGGAGACGCCGCGCGACCCGGTCGAGACGACAGGGCCCGACGGCGTTCCCGTCGTCACGCAGCCGAAGCCTGCCGTCAGCTACGTCGAGGTCACCGCGCCGATCGGCGGCATCGTCAGCGCTCTGCCGGTCATCCCCGGCCAGTCGGTGGCGGTCGGCGAGGCGACGGGCGGCATCGCGCCTCCCACGTTCTCGGCCACGGCATCCCTGCCGTCCGCCCAGCAGTACCGGTTGCTCAACCGGCCCACGGAGGCCGTGGTGACCATCAAGAACGGCCCGGCGCCGTTCACCTGCACCGGCCTCAGCATCACCACGCCCGCCGCGACCGCCGACACGGCACAGACCCCGCCGGCCGGCTCCGAGCAGCAGGGCGGCGGAGGCGCATCCGGATCGTCGACCACCGTCCGCTGCGCGATCCCGGCCGGCGTCACCGTGTTCGCCGGCCTCTCCGCCGACCTCACCATGTCCGGCGGCCGGGCGGAGGGCGTGCTCACCGTTCCGACCACGGCCATCAAGGGCACGGCCGAGAAGGGCATCGTCTTCCTGCCGGACCCGAAGGGCGGGGCCCCGAAGGAGGTGGCCGTGACCCTCGGTCTCACCGACGGTACCGCCGTCGAGGTCCGCGGCGGGGTGAAGGAGGGCGACACGATCCTCGAGTTCGTCCCTGGCGCACCGATGCCCGACGAGAACGGGTGCGTCACCGGGCCCGACGGCTCGATGTCCTGCGCGTCGGTCGGCTCGTGACCCTGCTGCGACTCGAGGGTGTGACCAAGACGGTCGACATCCCGGACGCCGAGCCGCTGACCATCCTGCACGGCGTCGACCTCGTCGTCGAACACGGGGAGCGCACCTCCATCGTCGGGCGTTCCGGCTCCGGCAAGTCCACCCTGCTCAACATCCTGGGCCTGCTGGATGCGCCGACCTCCGGGGTGTTCGAGTTCGACGGACGATCGGTTGCCCGGCTGAGGTCGGGTGCGCGCGATCGGCAGCGCGGTGCGGACGTCGGCTTCATCTTCCAGCAGTTCAACCTGCTCTCGGGGCGTTCCGCGCTCGAGAATGTGATGACCCCGCTGCTCTACGCG
The DNA here is from genome assembly GCF_051161895.1 of Leifsonia araucanica. Taxonomy (NCBI): domain Bacteria; kingdom Bacillati; phylum Actinomycetota; class Actinomycetes; order Micrococcales; family Microbacteriaceae; genus Leifsonia; species Leifsonia araucanica. The sequence continues at coordinate 1,306,987 of NZ_JBMBTW010000002.1, read as the reverse complement.
AGCGGGCGCCGATTCTGGCGGCGCAGGACCATCGCCGCCGAGATGCTCGACAAGGTCGGGCTGGGCCACCGCCTCGACACGATGCCGGAGAAGCTCTCCGGCGGTGAGCAGCAGCGCGTCGCCATCGCCAGAGCCCTCGTGCGCGAACCGCGCCTCATCCTCGCCGACGAGCCGACCGGCGCCCTCGATGTGGAGACGGGGACCTCGGTGATGGGGCTCCTCGACACCGTCGCGACCGACTACGGCGCAGCTCTCGTCACCATCACGCACGACCCGGCGATCGCCGCGCTCGCTGACGAGCGGCACCGGCTGGACGCCGGCCGGCTGCATCCGGTCGAGTCCGGCGCGGAGGTGCCGGCGTGAGGGCGGTCGAGTCGGTCTGGGGCGCGATCGTCGAAGCCTGGCAGGAGGTGCGCATCCACCGGGTGCGCGTGCTGCTGTCGCTGATCGGCGTCGCCGTCGCGGTGTGCGCGCTGAGCTCCGTCGTCGGGCTCGCGAACATCGCACAGCAGGGCCTCACGGAGTCCAACGAGCGGTTCGGCGGCCGTCCGGCGCTGCTGTCCGTCTCCGCATCGTACGGCCCGGACGGCACGCCGCTCGTGGGGGGAGGGCTGCCCCAGGCGTGGGCCGGGGTCGTCGAACGCCACAAGATCGAGTACACCTCGTCCGTGCGCCCATTCGGGATGCGTGTGCAGTTCCGGGGAGGCGTCGCCGAGGTCAACACCACGGCCGTCGACCAGCCGTATGCGGCGATGCACCGCCTCCGCATCTCGGAAGGGTCCTGGTTCGCGAAGTCCGACACGGAGCGGCTGGCTCCGGCGCTCGTGGTCAACGGCGACTTCTGGCGCAAGCTGGGCTCGCCGTCGCTCGCGTCGCACCCCACCGCACGCGTCCTGAGCGGCGATGGGGAAGTGACGGCGGTCGTCGTCGGCGTCTTCCGCACGCCCGCCGGGGAGGACATGACGCCGTCGGCGTACGTGCTCACCCCCGCGTCCGCTCCGCTGATGTCGGTCGACTACACGGGCGGCGCACCGGCGAACCTGGAGGCGTGGGTGCCGCCGCACCTGGCCGATCCTCTCGCCCAGGCCATCCGGGAGGAGCTGGACCAGTCGCTTGGCGCAGGAACGGCGAGCGTCAACCGGCAGGACTATCTGGCTCACGGCGACGATCCCCTCGGATTCTTGAAGCTCGCCGTCGGAGGGATCGCCGTGCTCGTGCTGCTGCTCGGCGCTCTCGGGCTCGTCAACATCGCACTGGTGACGGTGCGCCACCGCATCCGGGAGATCGGGGTGCGGCGGAGTTTCGGGGCGACGGCCGGGCGGGTGTTCTTCGCCGTGATGATGGAGAGCGTCGTCGCGACGATGGTCGCCGGAGCGGCAGGCGTCGGCCTGTCCATCCTGATCGTGAAGAGTCCGTGGCTCGAACAGCTGATCGGCCAGGGGCTGGTGTCCGACCTGCCGCCGTTCCCGGTGGAGGCCGCGGTGATCGGGATGGTCGCCGCCACCGCCGTCGGAGCGCTCGCCGGACTGCTGCCCGCGCTCGTCGCGGTGCGGGTGAAGGTGATCGACGCCATCCGGTACTGACGGGCAGGCGCGCGGCGGTTTCGTAACCTCGCTGTTACACGTCTCCCGGTAACGTTCCTGCATGACAGCATTCCGGATCAGGGCGGCGACGGGGGACGACGCGCGCTTCCTCGCCGACATGCTCGTCGAGGCGTCCAACTGGAACCCGGCCACCAGCCGGCCGAGGGTCGCCGTGCTCGACGACACGAAGGTGTCCCGCTACGTCAGTGGCTGGATGCGGCCGGGCGACTTCGGATCTGTCGCGATCGACGCGCGCGACGTGCCGGTGGGTGCGTGCTGGGGGCGCTTGTTCCCCGCCAACGCGCCCGGCTACGGCTTCGTGGCCGTCGGCGTCCCGGAACTGACGCTCGGCGTGAACACCCAGTGGCGTGCACGAGGCGTCGGGCGCGCGCTGCTGCAGGCGGTCGCCCGGCAGGCGAGCGCCGCCGGGCACAGCCGCGTCAGCCTGAGCGTCGAGCGCGCGAACTTCGCCCAGCGCCTCTACATCAGCGAGGGATACATCACCGTCGCGTCCGGCGAGAACGCGGACACGATGGTCAGAGCCGTGCACTGACCCGGGTCTCCTGCACAGAACCGGCCGGGGACCGATTTTCCACAATCAGCGCGCGGTAACCGCAGGAAGACGGGGGCGCGAAGTACCGTGGACCCTATGGCTACGAGCACCAAGTCGACATCGCGCGCACGGAACCCCTCCGGCCGCGGCGGCTCGGCCGCGCGCAAGCCGGCGGCGAAGACCGCGACCCAGAAGACGGTCGCATACCCGACCGCCGACGCGGGGCCGAACCCCCTCGTCCGCGCGTGGATGGGCCTCGCCCACCTCACGGGCGCCGCCTTCCGCGCCCTCGGGCCCGAGAAGCTCGCCAAGGAAGAGCGTCGGGACGGTTTCCCGTTCTTCCTCGTCCTCCTCGCCGTCGCCGGCGCCGTGGTCGAGTGGTTCCTCATCAACGACGAGGTCGCCCGCACCCTGGATGCGTGGACGTTCGGCGGATTGTTCGGGCGCGTGGCGTTCGCACTCCCCGTCATCATGGTGCTGTTCGCCGGGTGGTTGTTCCGGCATCCGAGCTCCGTCCACGACAACACGCGCATCGGCATCGGCCTGAGTATTCTGCTGCTCACCATCTCCGGCCTGTGCCACCTGTTCAGCTTCCACCCGCAGCCCAGCGACGGCATGGCGAAGCTCGCTGAGGCCGGGGGAGTGCTCGGCTGGCTGCTCGCCGCACCGCTCTCCGCGCTGATCACGCCGTACGGCGCTGCCGCCGTGATCATCGTGCTGCTCATCCTCAGTATCTTCATCATCACCAAGACCCCGCCGAACAAGGTGGGCGTCCGGGTGCGCGAGCTCTACGCATACCTGTTCGGCGCGCAGCTTCCCACGGAGGAGGAGCGTCAGGCCGCCAAGGAGGCCAAGACTCAGCAGGTGGAGCTCGACGGGGTCGACGGCGACGACGGCGAGCAGGAGGCGAACCTGCCCTGGTGGCGCAGGAACAAGTCCGGCCGCGAGGAAGACCCCGCGTTCGACACCCCCGTGGTCGAGGACGGCATCACCGAGGTGTTCGGCGACCGCCCCAAGAAGGGCAAGGGCGAGTTCGCCACGGCCCTCGAGCCCGATCCGGCCAGCGACCACTACAACACCGAGGTGCTCAGCGAGCTCGCCAACGCGGAGGACGCCCTCAAGCGCTTCACCGGCGAGATCGCGCCCGCCGCTCCCGCTCCGTGGCCCCCGGCCGCTGCGGCAGCACCCGCCGTGCTCCCCGGGTTCGTCCCTGACGCCCAGGGCGCGGGTGCAGACGACTTCGACGAGACCGCCGCCATCCCGTCCGCCTCGGAGCCCGCCGCTCCATACCACCTGCCCTCCGCCGGGATGCTGTCGGCGGGAACCCCGGCCAAGACCCGGTCGAGCGCGAACGAGGACATCGTCGCGGCGATCACCGAGGTGCTGACGCAGTTCGGCGTCGACGCGCAGGTCACCGGATACTCGCGAGGCCCGACGGTGACGCAGTACGAGATCGAGCTCGGCCCCGGTGTGAAGGTCGAGCGCGTCACCGCGCTCAGCAAGAACCTGTCGTACGCGGTCGCGAGCAACGAAGTGCGCATCCTGTCTCCGATCCCCGGCAAGAGCGCCATCGGCATCGAGATCCCGAACTCCGATCGCGAGATCGTCTCCCTCGGCGACGTGCTGCGATCGGGTGCGGCGACCAAGAGCACCCACCCGATGACCATCGGCGTCGGCAAAGACGTCGGCGGCGGGTTCGTCGTCGCCAATCTGGCGAAGATGCCGCACCTCCTCGTGGCCGGTTCCACCGGCTCCGGAAAGTCGAGCTTCGTCAACTCGATGATCACCAGCCTGCTGATGCGCGCCAAGCCGTCGGACGTTCGCATGGTGCTCATCGACCCGAAGCGCGTCGAGCTGACCATCTACAGCGGCGTGCCGCACCTCATCACCCCCATCATCACGAACCCCAAGAAGGCGGCGGAAGCGCTGCAGTGGGTCGTGAAAGAGATGGACATGCGCTATGACGACCTCGCGAGTTTCGGCTTCCGGCACATCGACGACTTCAACAAGGCCGTCGTCAACAACGAGATCGTCCTCCCCGCCGGCAGCGAGCGCACGCTCAAGCCGTACCCGTACCTCCTCGTCGTCGTCGACGAGCTCGCCGACCTGATGATGGTCGCACCGCGAGACGTCGAGGACTCGATCGTGCGCATCACGCAGCTGGCGCGTGCGTCCGGCATCCACCTGGTGCTCGCCACCCAGCGGCCATCGGTGGATGTGGTCACCGGCCTCATCAAGGCGAACGTCCCGTCGCGACTGGCCTTCGCCGTGACCAGTGTCACGGACTCGCGCGTCATCCTGGACCAGCCGGGCGCCGACAAGCTCATCGGTCAGGGCGACGCCCTGTTCCTGCCGATGGGGGCGTCCAAGGCGATCCGCGTGCAGGGCGCGTGGGTCAACGAGGCCGAGATCCAGAAGGTCGTCGAGCACGTCACCAGGCAGGCGCGTCCGGAGTACCGGCAGGATGTCGCCGCCGCCGCGGAGAAGAAGCAGATCGACTCGGACATCGGCGACGACCTCGAGCTGCTGCTCGCCGCCGCCGAGCTGGTGGTGTCGCTGCAGTTCGGCTCCACCTCGATGCTGCAGCGCAAGCTCCGGGTCGGCTTCGCCAAGGCGGGGCGCCTGATGGACCTGCTGGAATCGCGCGAGATCGTCGGCCCGTCCGAAGGCTCGAAGGCGAGGGACGTGCTCGCCACGGCCGACCAGCTCCCGTCCGTGCTCGCGATGCTGCGCGGCGAGGAATCGCCCGGCGGGGCTGCGCCTGCCGCGTCCGCCCCGTCCGGTGCGCCTGCTGCGCCCGCCGCGTCCGTCGCGTCTGCCGCCGCGATGGACGACGACCAGTACGGCGGAGACCCGGTCGCACGGATGACCGAGGGCTATCCTGAGGTGGACGGCGACTCGGACGAGGACGCCTGGCAGCTGACCGACAGGGAGTAGATCACATGTCGGTGCACGACACGCCTCCGCCTGCCCCGGCGGAGGGCACGCCAGCACGGGCGAGCAACTGGAACCTGCCCAACATCATCACCATGGTGCGCATCCTGCTCGCCCCGCTGTTCGTGTGGATGCTCCTGGCAGACGCCGGCGACGACGGCTGGCTCCGCTGGGCGGCGGCCGTGCTGTTCGTCATCGCCATCGCCACCGACGGCGTCGACGGCGCCATCGCCCGGCGCAACAACCTCGTCACCGAGCTGGGAAAGCTGCTCGACCCGATCGCCGACAAGGTGCTCACCGGCGGCGCCCTGGTCGCGCTCTCCATCCTGAACGAGCTCCCGTGGTGGGTCACCATTGTCATCCTGGTGCGCGAGATCGGCATCACCGTGTACCGCTTCGTGGTGATCCGGCAGGGCGTCATCGCCGCATCCCGTGGCGGCAAGATCAAGACCATCGTGCAGTCTGTCGCCATCAGCCTGGCGCTGTTTCCGCTCTGGACCCTGTTCGGCGACTGGGTGTTCTGGGTCAACGGCATCGTGATGACGGTCGCCGTGATCCTCACCGTCGTCACCGGGTTCGACTACCTCTGGCAGGCCTGGAAGGGCCGGAGGGCGAAGCGTGCCGTCGCCTGACCTGGCCGCACGCCTCATCCCGTACCTCGCCGACCGCGGTCTCACCGTCGCGGCGGCGGAGTCTCTCACCGGCGGGGAGCTCTGCGCGGAACTGACCAGGGTCGGCGGAGCATCCGCGGTGGTGCTCGGCGGTGTGGTCGTCTACGCCACCGAGCTGAAGCACACGCTCACCGGTGTGGATGCGGCCCTGCTCGCGGCGGAGGGCCCCGTGCATCCCGAGGTCGCCAGGCAGCTGGCCTCCGGGGTCCGGGATGCGCTGGCGGTCGACGGCAGGCCGGCGTCCATCGGTCTCTCCACCACCGGCGTCGCAGGACCCGACCCGCAGGGCGGCCGCGCGGTGGGCACGGTGTTCGTCGGGATCTCCACCGCGGAGGGGACGCGCGCCGTCGAGCTCGCGCTCACCGGGACGCGGGCGGAGATCCGGCGTCAGGTGGTCGAGCGGGTGCTCGCGGAGCTGGCCGATGAGGTCGGTCTCGATCCGTCGTAACGGGCGGGAATACGTGCTGTTACGGTCTCGTTACACCTGCTGCATTCACAAGAAAAGCCCAGTCGTCATCGATATCGTTGAGCCTCATAAGATGCGCTAGTGTTGGCATCCCTAACAAGGTCCGATCCGTCGGCAGGGTAGAAGAAGGAGGCTCCGAATGATTCTTGTACGTCAGGAAATCGGCGACGTGCTCAGGGACTTCCGCCTGCAAAAGGGCCGTACGCTCCGACAGGTGGCCAGCAAGGCGAGTGTCGCCCTCGGCTATCTCAGCGAGGTCGAGCGCGGTCAGAAGGAAGCGTCGTCCGAGATTCTCGCCTCGGTCGCTGAAGCGCTGGACACCCCCATCTCCGTCATCATGCGCGAGGTTGGTGACCGCCTCGCAGTGCTGGAGGGGATCGAGCCCATCATCCCCGACACCGTCCCCGACGAGTTCGTGTCGGCGATGGACGCGGATCTGGTCGCACGCTGATTCAGACTCATCAGAAGACGCCCCGGGAGACCGGGGCGTCTTTCGTTTCCGCCGACGGAGAGCGTCGGTCCAGACACGTAGGGTGGTCCCATGAAGTTGAGTGAGTTCCAGCGCGCGATCCTCGACGAGTTCGGTTCGACGTACGGCCAGGCGCTCACGACCGACCTGGTGCTCGGCGAACTCGGCAACCGCACGGCGCAGCAGGCGCTCGCAGCCGGGGTCGCCCCGCGCGAGGTATGGATCGCGCTCTGCCGCGAGACCGGCGTGCCGCAGTCGCACTGGTACGGCGCAGGCAAGCCGGCCCCGAAGCGCTGACGCGACACGCCGCATTCGAAAGTCTCGAAGATATGTTCGGATGTAGCTAGACTCCTTCACAACGGCAATCGAAAACGGGTTGTCCACAGTTTGCGCGCTCGATGTCCGGGTGTCGGACGTCCCCCGTACAGTCGATCTCGTTAGCGAAGCCGAGAAGGAGAACCGCACATGCCATCACCCGCAGACCGCGAAAAGGCGCTCGAGACCGCGCTCGCGCAGATCGACCGCCAGTTCGGCAAAGGCTCGGTCATGCGACTGGGCAGCGACGAGCGCGCACCCGTCGAGGTCGTCCCCACCGGCTCGATCGCCCTGGACGTCGCGCTCGGCATCGGCGGCCTCCCGCGCGGCCGCATCGTCGAGATCTATGGTCCGGAGTCGTCGGGTAAGACCACGCTGACTCTGCACGCCATCGCCAATGCGCAGCGCGCAGGCGGCATCGCCGCCTTCATCGACGCCGAGCACGCGCTCGACCCCGAATACGCCCGCAAGCTCGGCGTCGACATCGACGCCCTGCTCGTGTCGCAGCCCGACACGGGTGAGCAGGCGCTCGAGATCGCCGACATGCTCGTGCGAAGCGGCTCCATCGACCTGATCGTCATCGACTCCGTCGCAGCCCTCGTGCCCCGCGCCGAGATCGAGGGCGAGATGGGCGACTCCCACGTCGGTCTGCAGGCCCGCCTCATGTCGCAGGCGCTCCGCAAGCTCACCGGTGGTCTCAACCAGACCAACACCACGATGATCTTCATCAACCAGCTGCGCGAGAAGATCGGTGTCTTCTTCGGAAGCCCGGAGACCACCGCCGGTGGTAAGGCGCTCAAGTTCTACGCGTCGGTCCGCCTCGACATCCGTCGCATCGAGACCCTGAAAGACGGAGCGGACGCCGTCGGCAACCGCACCCGCGTCAAGGTCGTCAAGAACAAGATGGCGCCGCCGTTCAAGCAGGCCGAGTTCGACATCCTCTACGGTGTCGGCATCTCCCGCGAGGGCAGCCTGATCGACTTCGGTGTCGAGCACGCGATCGTCAAGAAGTCCGGCGCCTGGTACACCTACGAGGGCGACCAGCTCGGCCAGGGCAAGGAGAACTCGCGCAACTTCCTCATCAACAACCCCGACATCGCGCTCGACATCGAGAACAAGATCAAGATCAAGCTCGGTATCGTCGCAGACCCCAACGCGGTCGCCGAGGCGCCCGACAACGTCGGGTCCATCGAGGCGAAGCTGCAGGCGAAGAAGGGCGCGTAGCGTCCGCCGTGTGGCACCCGGCAGCCGTGAGGTCGCTGGGTGCCACACGATTCGATCGAGGCGAGAAGAACGAGGAGTGACCGTGGTGGTGCGATTTCCCTCCGAGTCCGAGTCGGGGTCGGGCGCGGGTCGTGAGCCCGCGGGCGACGGCACGGCCGCTGAGGACGGTGCTGCGGAGCAGCTGGCCCCGGTGACCTACTTGCCGCGGTCACGCGGCGCCGACCATCCTTCCCGGCTGGGCAGAGGCGCGCACACGAACGCGGCGGAGAACGATTCGCCTCGTCCGATCGTCGCCTTTCCGTCAACGGTGCACGCGGCTGCGGACAGTGAGCGCGCGGCGGCCGATCGCAAGCGCACCACCGGTCTGTGGTCGAAGGCGTTCCTGGAAGACTCCACCGACGATGCTGATGGGTCGCGCGGTGCAGACGCGTCGGACTCCGGGGATGCGCCGGAGCGTGGTGGAGCAGCGCGCGGCACAGAGAGCGTCGCCGAGAAGCAGGTCAAGCGCGCATCCAACGTGTCGATCCACCAGCTCGCGCGGCGCGGCATGTCGCGGTGGGAGCTGGAGCAGGTGCTCGCCAAGCGCGAGATCGACCCGGCCGTCGCCCAGGCCGAGCTGGACCGGCTCGAGAGCGTCGGCCTGCTCGACGACGCCGCGCTGGCCGTCACACTCGTCTACACCCAGCACAACCGCAAGGGTCTTGGTCGGTCGGCCATCGCCCAGGAACTGAACAGGCGGCACATCGCGCCGGAGCTGATCGAGGAAGCCCTCGCCGAGATCGCCGACGACGACGAGCTGGAACGCGCCACCGAACTGGCCATGAAGCGTGTCGGGCAGCTGTCCACCTACGACGACGAGACGGCGAAGCGCAGGCTCCACGGTTTCCTCGCGCGCAAGGGCTATAGCTCCGCCATCGTGCGCCAGGCGATGGATGCGGCACTCGCCACCCGGGGCCGTCGCGGCGGGGTGCGGTTCCAGTAGTGGGCCCCGAGTCGACGTGCGCCATCCGGCGTCGTTCGCGCGGTTCGGTTCTTCGGCGCGTCGAACGTAAACTTGTCGCACTATGAGCATCACCGAAGAGCGAAGCGCCATCGCGCCGTCGGACGCGGCCGTCCGCCCGGACGGTCGGGCGCGCACCTACGAGGTCCGAACGTTCGGCTGCCAGATGAACGTGCACGACTCCGAGCGGCTGAGCGGTTCGCTCGAAGCGGCGGGCTACATCGCCGCAGACGGTGAAGAGGCCGACATCGTCGTCATCAACACCTGCGCGGTCCGCGAGAACGCCGACAACAAGCTCTACGGCAACCTCGGGCACCTCGCCGCCGTGAAGAAGCGGCACGACGGCATGCAGATCGCCGTCGGCGGCTGCCTCGCCCAGAAAGACAAGAACGTCATCCTCGAGAAGGCACCGTGGGTCGACGTGGTCTTCGGCACGCACAACATGGGCTCGCTCCCTAGCCTTCTGGAGCGGGCGCGGCACAACGACGCCGCCGAGATCGAGATCCTCGAGTCGCTCGAGACCTTCCCGTCGACCCTGCCGACCAAGCGCGACTCCAGCTACAGCGGCTGGGTGTCCATCTCGGTCGGGTGCAACAACACCTGCACGTTCTGCATCGTGCCGTCGCTGCGCGGCAAGGAGAAGGACCGTCGCCCCGGCGACATCCTCGCCGAGATCCAGGCGCTCGTCGACGACGGTGCCATCGAGGTCACCCTCCTCGGGCAGAACGTCAACTCTTACGGCGTCGAGTTCGGCGACCGTCAGGCGTTCTCCAAGCTGCTGCGCGCCGCCGGCGAGATCGACGGGCTGGAACGCATCCGGTTCACCAGCCCGCACCCCGCGGCGTTCACAGACGACGTGATCGACGCGATGGCGGAGACGCCGTCGGTGATGCCGCAGCTGCACATGCCGCTCCAGTCCGGGTCCGACCGCATCCTCAAGGCGATGCGCCGCTCGTACCGTTCCGAGAAGTTCCTCGGCATCCTCGACCGCGTCCGCGCGAAGCTGCCGGATGCGGCGATCAGCACCGACATCATCGTCGGATTCCCCGGCGAGACCGAGGAAGACTTCCTCGAGACGATGCGCGTCGTCGAAGCGGCACGGTTCGCGTCGGCGTTCACGTTCCAGTACTCGATCCGTCCCGGCACCCCCGCGGCGACGATGGCCGACCAGGTTCCCAAGGCGGTCGTGCAAGATCGGTACGAGCGGCTGACCGCGCTGCAGGAGCGGATCTCGCTCGAAGAGAACCAGAAGGTGATCGGCCGTCAGGTCGAGCTGCTCGTCGCCAACGGCGAGGGCCGCAAAGACGCCGACACCCACCGCCTCAGCGGGCGCGCCCACGACAGCCGCCTCGTGCACTTCGAGGTCCCTGCCGGCTCGCCCGTCCCGCGGCCCGGCGACGTGGTCACGGTGACGGTCACCCAGGCGGCGCCCTTCTACCTGATCGCCGACTCGGCCGACGGAGCACCCCTCGCCATCCGGCGCACCACGGCCGGCGACGCCTGGGACAGGGCGGAAGCGGAGTCCTGCGCCGTCCCGACGCACGCCGACGGCGTCGCCTCCGGCGGAAAGGGCCGCGTCTCGCTCGGCCTCCCCACCCTCCGCGTCGGCGAGCCGCTCACCTCGCCCGGCGTCGGCACGATGCCCATCTACGACCCGACGGACGGCCTGCGCTGACCGCGCCCGCCGCGGAGCCGCCGGTGCCGTCCGCCGACGGCGGAGCGACGCCTGCGCTGACCGCGGCCGCCGTGTCCGCGCCAGCACCGAACACCGCACCGACACCGGGCGCCGCACCTTCCGCATCCACCCCCATCGTCGCCATCGTGGGGCCGACCGGCACAGGCAAGACCGACCTCTCGCTCGCGTTGGCCGAGCGGCTGCTGGCCGACGGGCGCGGGGCGGAGATCGTCAACGCCGACGCCATGCAGCTCTACCGGGGCATGGACATCGGCACCGCGAAGATCGGGCAGGGGGAGTGGCGGGGCATCCCGCACCACCTGTTCGACGTGCTCGACGTCACCGACGAGGCCACCGTCGCCCGCTACCAGCCGGAAGCGCGCGCGACCGTCACCGGCATCCTGGATCGCGGCAACGTGCCCATCCTCGTCGGCGGGTCCGGGCTGTACGTGTCGAGCGTCATCTACGACTTCCGGTTCCCCGGCACCGACCCCGAACTGCGCGCACAGCTCGAAGCCGAACTCGCAGCCCACGGGCCCGGGATGCTCTACCGCCGCCTGCTCGACGCCGACCCCGCCGCCGCGGCGAACATCGGTCCGAGCAACGGGCGGAGGCTGGTGCGCGCTCTGGAGGTCGTCGCGCTCACCGGCGAGCCCGTCAGCGCCTCCCTGCCCGACGAGCCCGTGCCCTGGCGGCCGTCCACCATCATCGGGCTCGCCGCCCCGCGCGACGAACTCACCGCGCGACTGGATGCGCGCGTCGAGCGGATGTGGCAGGCGGGGCTCCTCGACGAGGTCGAGGCCCTCATCCCGCTCGGCCTGGAGCGCGGCGTCACCGCGAGTCGCGCCATCGGGTACGCCCAGGCGCTCGCGGAACTGCGCGGCGAACTCACCCGCGCGGAGGCGATCGCCCAGACGCAGCAGCTCACCCGGCGGTATGCGCGGAGGCAGGTCAGCTGGTTCAAACGGTACCCGCGCATCCACTGGCTGGACTACGACGACGAGAATCTGACCGCCGCGGCGCTCGGTAGGCTGTGAGCATGGCGACAACCCTCCACTTCACCAAAGGTCAGGGCACGGGAAACGACTTCGTGCTGTTCTCCGACCCGGACGGCCAGGTGAACCTCACCCCCACGCAGATCGCCGAGATCTGCGACAGGCACTTCGGGATCGGCGCGGACGGGATCATCCGCGCCGTGCGGTCGAAGCACCTGCCGGAGGGCGCGGAAGCGCTGGCGGAGGACGACGGCGCCGAGTGGTTCATGGACTACTACAACGCCGACGGGTCGCCCGCGGAGATGTGCGGCAACGGCATCCGGGTGTACGTGCGCTACCTGATCGCCTCCGGGCTGGTCGAACTCGCCGACGGAGACACGCTCGCGATCGGCACCCGCTCCGGCGTGCGCGATGTGCAGCGTAACCTCACCGGGTTCCAGGTGGATCTCGGCCGCTGGGCGCTCGACGGCGGAGAGCCGCTGGTGCGGGCGAAAGAACTTCCGGTCGCGCGGCCGGGGCTCGGGATCGACATGGGCAACCCGCACGTCGTGGTCGCCGTGGCCGACGAGTCCGAGCTGGAAGCCGCCGACCTCAGCTACATCCCGCACATCGAGCCGGAGCCCGTGGACGGCGCGAACGTCGAGTTCGTCGTGCCGCACGAGCCGCTCGTGGTCGACGGCGTCGGACGCATCCGGATGCGCGTGCACGAGCGGGGGAGCGGAGAGACGCTGTCCTGCGGCACGGGCGCGGCTGCTGCGGCGCTGGCCGTGCGCTACTGGGCAGGCCAGGGTGCGCCCAACCAGTGGCGCGTGGATGTTCCCGGCGGCACGGTGGGCGTGCGCATGTTCGCGACGGAGGACGGCGAGCACGTCGCCCTCTCCGGTCCGGCCGAACTCGTCTACACCGGCACGCTCGACCTCGCCTGACCCGCACTCAGAGCCGGAGGGGTCGCGGCGCGGGGCGTCAGTCGGCGGAACGGCGGGCGCGGAGGACGCGGTAGCCCTTGGAGGTGGCCGCGCGGGTGGTGGTCAGGTCGGGGAAGGTGGCCTGCATCCAGCGGTGCAGCGAGTCGGAGCCGAGGTTGCGCTGCACGACGAGCCACGCGTCCGAGCCGGGCTCGAGGCGCGGGAGCCAGCGCTCCAGGAGGTTGTGCAGCTCGTTCTTGCCCACCCGGATGGGCGGATTCGACCAGATCGTCGTAAAAAATACATCATCGGGAACATCATCCGGCGTGGATGTGTTTACATTGGTGAGTCCGAGCTTCTGAGCGTTCCTGCGCACCACGTCCAACGCTCGGGTATTGACATCGACGGCCCAGACGGTCGCGTGAGGGGATTCGAGAGCAAGTGTGAGAGCCACAGGCCCCCAGCCGCATCCGAGGTCCAACAGCTGACCGCCGGGCGGCGCGGAGGGGACATGGTCGAGGAGCACTCGCGTACCCGTGTCAACGCGCTCGGGGCTGAAGATTCCGTTCGCCGTCGTCAACTCGTAGGTCTGTCCAGCGAGACGGACCGTGATCGGGCGAAGCTTCAGTTCACTCTCGGGCGCCGGGGAAAAGTAGTGATCTCCGCTGGCCATAAGAGGACCGTACAGGACGCTAACAAACTAGGGTTAACCCAGATGCAGGATTTTCAGATGAATGAACATGTGAGCACGGATCAGGTCACGGACGACACGCGCGACGACGACGTCGTCGCCCGCGTCCTCGCCAGTGCGGAGAGCCGTGCAGGAATGACGCTGTTCGGCGGCGGCGCGCAGGCGCTGCAGACCGAGCACACCGACGATGCCGGGCACGACGGCGACCAGTTCGACCGCGAGGAGCGGGCAGCGCTGCGCCGCGTCGCCGGGCTGTCCACCGAGCTCGAAGACGTCACAGAGGTCGAATACCGGCAGCTGCGGCTCGAGAACGTCGTCCTCATCGGCGTGTACTCACAGGGCACGCTGCAGGATGCGGAGAACTCGATCAGGGAGATGGCCGCCCTGGCGGAGACGGCGGGCGCCGTGGTGCTCGACGGTCTGCTGCAGCGGAGGCCGCATCCCGACCCCAGCACCTACCTCGGCAAAGGCAAGGCGCAGGAGCTCGCCGGGATCGTCGCTGCGCTCGGCGCAGACACGGTCATCGCGGACACCGAGCTGGCCCCGAGCCAGCGGCGCGCGCTCGAAGACGTGGTGAAGGTGAAGGTGATCGACCGCACGGCCGTGATCCTCGACATCTTCAGCCAGCACGCCAAGAGCCGGGAGGGCAAGGCGCAGGTCGAGCTCGCACAGCTCGAATACCTGCTGCCGCGTCTGCGCGGCTGGGGTGAGTCGATGTCCCGCCAGGCCGGTGGCCAGGTGGGTGGCGCAGGCGCCGGTATGGGGTCGCGTGGTCCTGGTGAGACGAAGATCGAGCTGGACCGCCGCCGCATCCACACCAGGATGGCGAAGCTGCGCAAGCAGATCGCCGGGTTCAAGCCGGCGCGCGAGGCGAAGCGGGCGAACCGCAACCGCAACTCGGTGCCGTCGGTGGCCATCGCCGGATACACCAACGCGGGCAAGTCGAGCCTGCTCAACCGCATCACCAAGGCGGGCGTGCTCGTCGAGAACGCGCTGTTCGCGACGCTGGATGCGACCGTGCGCAAGTCGGTGACCGCCGACGGCCGCCTGTACACGCTGGCCGACACCGTCGGCTTCGTGCGCAACCTGCCGCACCAGCTGGTCGAGGCGTTCCGCTCCACGCTGGAAGAGGTGGCGGAGTCCGACGTGATCGTCCACGTGGTGGACGGCTCGCATCCAGACCCCGCCAGTCAGTTGGCGACGGTGCGGGATGTGATCGGCGAGGTGGGAGCGCGCGAGCTGCCGGAGATCGTGGTCTTCAACAAGTCCGACCTGGTCTCACCGGACGACAGGCTGGTGCTGCGCGGACTCGAGCCGGGCGCGATCTTCGCATCGGCACGCACGGGTGAGGGGATCGACGAGATCCTGGCCGCCATCGCGCGCCTGCTGCCCGACCGCTCCGTCGAGGTCGACCTGGTCGTCCCGTACGACCGCGGCGACCTCATCTCGGCGCTGCACGAGCGCGGGCGCGTCATCTCCACGGACTACGTGGAAGACGGCACCAGGGTCAAGGCCAAGGTGATGCCCGAATACCTATCGGTGTTCGAGGCGTTCGCCGTGGAGCAGACCGCCTGACGTCGGGACGCGTCACGAAGCCGGGACGTCACGAAGCCGGGACAGGGCCATCCTGTCCCGGCTTCGGCGTTTCCGGGGCCGTCGGAACCGTCGGCGCCGACAGGGTGTCCGCGAGGACGCGCGCGTGGAGCTCGAGCGTGAGCTGGTGGATCGCGCGCGTCAGCTCGGTGTTCTCCTCCAGCAGCTTCTCCTGCGCCGTGTAGTCGTGGTCGGCCTTGGCCTGCTGGAACGCCGCCTGCCGGTTCTGGCCGATCATCACGAACGTGGACAGGAAGATCGCCTCGAGCGACACGATCAGGGTCAGCGTCGGCCACGGATTCTTCTCCAGCGCGAGCATCCACACGGCGAACAGCGCGATGTGCAGGTAGACGAACATCATCGACCCGGCGAACGCGGTGATCGCGTCGGCGATCCGCAACTGCCAGCTGGATGCGCGGCGCTGCGCCTCCGCGAGCACCGAGGGGTGCAGCCGTGCGGCATCCCGGGTGGCCAGCAGTCTCGCGGGCCGCAGGACGGGCGGCAGGTGCGGCCGGGACGCCGGGGTTTTCGGGACGGTGCTCTGCTGGGACATGGTCGGAACCTCACGCTGTTCGGGCGGGGATGTCCCGCTCTGCAGCGAGCGTATGCGCTCCGACGGCCGCCGAATCTGCGGTGTCTCACACGTTCGATCGTCACACGATGACACAGAACGGCGACACCGGGACCAAAGGGTTGTAGATTGCCATTCAACCGCAGCGGGCACCCGCTCGGTGGTGCGACAGCCGAGCCCGGCACCCGCCCGCGAACCACCTCACCGACCGGATTCCGCCGGGCGGCGGGGTCCCACCTTGACCGAGGCGGGCGCGGCCCCGGGCGGGGTTCAGCGTCACACCACCGACACCAGAGGACGCCATGAGCTGTACGGACGCGCGGTTCTCCTTCGAGCTGTACCCGCCGCGGAATGCGCGCGCCGCCGAGGCGCTGCCCGCGACGATCCAGAAGCTCGCGGCCGCGCATCCGGACTTCATCTCCGTCACGTACGGCGCGAACGGGTCGTCCCGGTCGTCGTCGCTCGACGTGCTGCGCTACATCCTCGACCACACCGACGTGAGCCCGATGGCGCACCTCACCTGCGTCGGCTCGTCGCACGCGGAGGCGGCCCAGCTCATCCGGGAGTTCCTGGATGCGGGCATCCGGCGGTTCCTCGCGGTGCGCGGCGACCCGCCCGCCGACCTGGCGCCGGGGGAGACCGGCCTCGGCGATCTGCACAGCTCCGCCGAACTGGTGCAGCTCATCCACCGGGTGCAGGCGGAGCGGGTGCCGTACGGCGAACTGCCCGTGCCCGGCCTGCCGGCGAGCACGGTGCTGTCGCACCGCGAGCACGTGCAGATCGCGGTCGCGGCGTTCCCGAACGGCCACCCGACGTCGCACGGCGTCAGCCAGGACATCGACACCCTCCTCGCCAAGCAGGCGGCGGGCGCGAACCTCGGCATCACCCAGCTGTTCTTCCACCCGGAGGACTACCTCGGCTTCGCGCAGAAGGCCCGCGATGCCGGAGTGCTGTTCCCGATCCTGCCCGGCATCATGCCGGTCACCAGCCCGGCCAGGCTCAAGCGGATGCTCGAACTGAGCGGGGAGGACCTGCCGAGCGAGCTCGCGATCCAGCTCGAGGTCGAGCCGACGGAGGAGGGGCAGCGGGAGATCGGGATCGCCTGGGCGACCGACTTCGCGCAGAAGCTGCTCGACGGGGGCGCGCCGGGCATTCACCTGTACACGTTCAACCAGCACGAGGCGGTGCTGTCGGTGCTGGAGCGGGTGGGGCTGCTCGGGGCGGCCGCGCCCGTGCAGCAGACCACGACGACCACCACGACCACCGACGCCAGCACGACCGAAAGGGAACCAGCATGACCGACACCACTCCCCGCATCCCGTTCCCCACGGGGACGATCATCGGCTACCCGCGCATCGGGCGCCGCCGTGAGCTCAAGAAGGCCGTCGAGAGCTTCTGGGCGGGAACGATCACCGCCGACGAGCTCGAGGCGACGGCTGCAGACCTCCGCGCCGCCACCAGGGACCGGCTCGCCGCGCTCGGCCTCGGCCGCGATGACGCATCCATTCCGGAGAGCTTCAGCTACTACGACCAGGTGCTCGACGCCGCGGTCACCGTCGGAGCCATCCCGTCCCGGTTCGCCGCGCTCGCGGACGCCGACGGGTCCGTCGACCTCGCCGGATACTTCACGATCGCCCGCGGAGAGGGCGAGAACGCGCCGCTGGAGATGACCAAGTGGTTCGACTCCAACTACCACTACCTCGTGCCGGAGATCGGGCCGGAGACCGAGTTCCGGCTCGCGTCCGACCGCATCGTGCGCGAGTTCGAGGAGGCGAAGGCCGCGGGCTTCGTCACGCGTCCGGCGATCGTCGGGCCGGTGACCTTCCTGCTGCTCAGCAAGGCGAGCGACGAGGCGCCCGAGGGCTTCCGTCCACTGTCGCGCCTCGGCGACCTGCTGCCGGTCTACGCCGAGCTGCTGTCGCGCCTCGCCGCTGCCGGTGCACCGTGGGTGCAGCTCGACGAGCCTGCGCTCGTGAGCGAGTCCATCGACGAGCCGCGGGATGCGGTGCTCGCCGCCCTGGCGACCGCGTACGACACGCTCGGCGCGGTGCCGGGCCGTCCCGCCCTGTTCGTCGCAGCGCCGTACGGCAGCCTCGACGACGCGCTCCCGGTGCTCGCCGCCTCCCCGGTCGAGGCGATCTCCCTCGACCTGGTGCGCGGGGCCGTGCCGCGCGGGCTCGACGCTGCGACCGCATCCGGGCTGTCGGGCAAGACCGTCGTCGGCGGCGTGGTC
This sequence comes from Leifsonia araucanica, assembly GCF_051161895.1. Lineage (NCBI taxonomy): Bacteria > Bacillati > Actinomycetota > Actinomycetes > Micrococcales > Microbacteriaceae > Leifsonia > Leifsonia araucanica. The sequence continues at coordinate 1,289,109 of NZ_JBMBTW010000002.1, read as the reverse complement.
GACGGGCACAACATCTGGCGCGGAGACCTGGAAGCCGCGTTCGGCACCCTCACCGAACTGCTGTCGCTGAGCCCGGACGTCGCCGTCTCGACCTCCACCTCGCTCCAGCACGTTCCGCACGACGTGGACGACGAGCCGGAGCTGTCCGACCAGCTGAAGAGCTGGCTGGCGTTCGCCGACCAGAAGGTCGCGCAGGTCGCAACGCTGGCGCGCGGGCTGGTGGACGGCCACGAGGCCATCCAGGAGGAGCTGAGCGCCGCCTCCGCCGCCCTGGCCGACCGTGCTGCGGCTCCGGGCGTGCGCGTACCGGCAGTGCGTGAGCGCGAGGAGGCGCTGACGGAGGCCGACTTCGCCCGCGGAGAGTACGCCGACCGGCTGGCCGCCCAGGATGCAGCCCTCGGGTTGCCGTTCCTGCCGACGACCACCATCGGGTCGTTCCCGCAGACCGGCGACATCCGCCGCTCGCGTGCGCAGTTCGCCAAGGGACTCATCACCGAGGCCGAATACCTGGGCAGGATGCGCGACGAGATCAAGCGCGTCGTCGACCTGCAGGAGGAGATCGGCATCGACGTCATCGTGCACGGCGAGCCCGAGCGCAACGACATGGTGCAGTACTTCGCCGAGAACCTGGACGGGTTCGCGGTGACGCAGAACGGCTGGGTGCAGTCGTACGGCTCGCGCTGTACGCGCCCCTCCATCCTCTGGGGTGACGTGTCGCGGCCGAAGCCGATCACCGTGGAGTGGTCGACGTACACGCAGAGCCTCACGCCCAAGCCGGTCAAGGGCATGCTGACCGGGCCGGTGACGATCCTCGCCTGGTCGTTCGTGCGCGACGACCAGCCGCTCGGCGAGACGGCGCGGCAGGTGGCGCTGGCGCTCCGCGACGAGATCGCCGACCTGGAGGCCGCGGGCATCCGGGTGGTGCAGGTGGACGAGCCTGCCCTGCGCGAACTGCTGCCGCTGAAGAAGTCCGACCACGCCTCCTACCTGGACTGGTCGGTCGGATCGTTCCGGCTCGCGACCTCCGGCGTGCGCGACGAGACGCAGATCCACACGCACCTCTGCTACTCGGAGTTCGGCGTGGTCATCGACGCGATCCGCAACCTGGATGCGGACGTCACCAGCATCGAGGCGGCCCGGTCGCGCATGGAGGTCGTCCACGACATCCAGAGCTCCGGGTTCGAGCACGGCATCGGCCCGGGGGTGTACGACATCCACTCGCCGCGCGTGCCGTCGGTCGCCGAGGTGACCGAGCTGCTCGAGACCGCGCTCGGGGCGATCCCCGGGCGGCAGCTGTGGGTGAACCCGGACTGCGGGCTGAAGACGCGCGGCTACGACGAGACCGTCGCGTCGCTGCGCAACATCATCGAGGCGACGCGTGCCGTGCGCGCCTCCGCGTCGGCGCCGACTCCCGCGTAGCACGTTCGCTTCTGAGCCCGGGGTTTTTCGCCGCAGTCTGTTCGTCTGCGGCGAAAAACCCCGGGCTCTGTCGCGTGCGGGGCGAGGATGGGGGAATGGTGGAGATTGGCGCTGACGCGTTCGAGGCACTGGTGGGAGAGGTCTTCGATGCGCTTCCGGCCGACATGGTCGAGCCGCTGGAGAACGTCGCGATCCTGATCGAGGACCAGCCTCCCGGCGCGCGGCCGCGCCTCTACGGGTTGTACAGCGGGCATCCACTGACCAGGCGCGGCGTGTACGGTTTCGGCGAGCTGCCCGACCGGATCACCCTGTACCGCAACAATCTCGCGGCGAACGTGTCGACGATGGATGCGCTGCGCGCCAGGGTGCGCGTCACCCTCGTCCACGAGATCGGCCACTACTTCGGCCTCGACGACGCCCGCCTCCAGGAACTCGGCTGGGCCTGACGCCGCGCCCCACAAACAATCGAGTCCGAAGTTATTCACGCGCCACGCCGGTGGCGAGGGTGAACAACTTCGGAGTCGATTGTTTGGGGTGGGTCAGACGGCGCGGAGGACGGCGACGACTTTGCCGAGGACTTCGGCGTAGTCGCCCAGGATGGGTTCGAAGTTGGAGTTGCGGGGGAGCAGCCAGGTGTGGCCGTCGCGCTGGCGGAAGACCTTGACCGTTGCCTCGTCGTCGAGCATGGCCGCGACGATGTCGCCGTTCTCCGCCGTCTTCTGGGTGCGGACGACCACCCAGTCGCCGTCGCAGATGGCCGCGTCGATCATCGACTCCCCGACGACCTTCAGCATGAAGAGCTCGCCGTTGCCGACCAGCTGGCGGGGGAGAGGGAAGACCTCTTCCACCTGCTGTTCGGCGGTGATCGGGACACCGGCGGCGATACGGCCGACCAGAGGCACCATCGCCGCGTCGCCCACGGGCGTCTGGTTCTCGTAGTCGACGGACTCGGACGAGTTGGACGGCAGGTCGATCAGGATCTCGAGCGCGCGCGGCCGGTTGGGGTCGCGGCGCAGGTATCCGCTCAACTCGAGCTGGTTGAGCTGGTGCGTGACGCTCGACAGGGAGGAGAGCCCGACGGCGTCTCCGATCTCGCGCATGCTCGGCGGATAGCCGCGCTGGCTCACCGAGCGCTGGATGACGTCGAGGATGGCCAGCTGCTTGTCGCTCAGGTTCTTACGTCTGCGCGTGCCTCCGCGCTCGCGTGCTCCCTGGTTGTCGTTCGCCACGGTCGTCCCTTTCGTGACCCGTCTGCGCATCCGGCCGGCCCGAATGTCGGTGGTGCCTGGTTGAGTGAAGTCCAGACAATCGAAACTGTATCCACGATGCAGGGCTAAAACAAACATGTGTTCGAGCGTGTCTCGAAATCGCCCGGATGTTTTCGCCACTGAATCACGGTTGTGGTTTCGAACATTCGAAGATATATTCGGAACACAGCTTCGCATCCGGCCTGCCGGCCAAGCACCGGGTGCGGAATCTTAGGAGGTCAACAGCATGAGCACAGCAACGGTCACGATGTCGTCGTCGCAGTTCCAGACGCCCGCCGGCGCTCGCACGCGCCTGCGTCTCACGCGCCGTGGGCGCGCGGTCCTCACCACGGTCGCCTCCGTCCCGCTCATCGTCGGGGCCCTGGTCTTCGCCCTCAACGGCGGGGGAGCCCTCGCCTCCGGCGACCAGGCCCACGTACGCTTCCAGTACGTCACGGTCGAGTCGGGCCAGTCCCTGTGGAGCATCGCCGAGAAGGTCGCGCCGAGTGCCGACCCCCGCGACGTGATCGCCAGCATCGTCTCCCTGAACCAGCTCGACACCGCGGTCGTCTCGCCCGGGCAGCAGCTCGCGATCCCGTCCCAGTACGCGAAGTAGGGGCCGCACGCGAAGTAGTCCGTACGCGAAGTGGGCCCCCTTTCGAGAAGTAGTCCGTGCGCCAAGTAGTTCCCCTTTCGCGAAGTAGTCCGTACGCCAAGTAGTTCCCCTTTCGCGAAGTAGTCCGTACGCGAAGCAAAGAAGGGGGCCTTCGCGAAGTTGCGGCGGAGGCGTGAGCGAAGTTGCGGCGGGGCCGTCCGCTCCTGGGTGCCCGCGGGGGTGGGGATCTACGCGACTGTGGGGATCGTGCTGGAAGGCTGCGATGGGTGCCACGCCGGGCGTCGCTCGCACGGAACGTGTGGCAACGTGGGCCGCGTTCTCCGCTTGAGCGGAGGCGCTGGCGGCGTGTCTCAGCAGGGTTCCGTTTGAGCGGAGAAAGTGGGCGCCGAATGGGCGGAATGGGCCGTAGGGCAGCGCGTGCGACGGGGATCCGCTCATACGGAACTTTTGGCGGTCGTGCGCGTATTCTCCGTGTGGGCGGAGGGGCTGGCGGCGTGTCGGCGGGGGACTCCGTTTGAGCGGATGGATGCGCGCGGTGGGTTGCGGAGCTGCCCGGGCCCGTGCAGTCCGGCGTCACGCGGCTCGCGGCGTGACTAGCATTGATGGGTGACCTCTCTTTCCGATCTGCCGATTCGTGATGACCTGCGGGGGAAGACCCCGTACGGAGCGCCCCAGAAGGTCGTTCCCGTGGCGTTGAACGTGAACGAGAACACGCATCCGGTGCCCGCAGACGTTGCCGCCGACATCGTCGCCCGCATCTCCGCCGCGATGGGGAGCGTCAACCGCTACCCCGACCGGGAGTTCACCGAGCTGCGCGAGAGCTTCGCGCGGTACCTCGGGCACGGGCTCACCGCCGAGAACATCTGGGCGGCGAACGGGTCCAACGAGGTGCTGCAGCACATCCTGCAGGCATTCGGCGGTCCGGGCCGCACCCTGCTCGGGTTCTCCCCGACGTACTCCATGTACCCTCTCCTCGCATCCGGAACAGGCACCGGCTGGATCGCCGCCGCCCGCGACGACGAGTTCGAGCTCTCCGCCGAGACCGCGGCCGAGCAGATCCGGCGGGAAGACCCGGACATCGTGATCCTGTGCTCGCCGAACAACCCGACCGGCACGCCGCTGTCCCTCGCGACCATCGAGGCCGCATACGAGGCCGCGCGCGGCATCGTGATCGTGGACGAGGCGTACGCCGAGTTCATGCCGGACGGCGAGCAGACGGCGCTGAGCCTGCTGCCGGGGCGTCCACGGCTGCTGATCTCGCGCACCATGAGCAAGGCGTTCGCGTTCGCCGGCGCGCGCGTCGGGTACCTCGCCGCCGATCCTGCCGTGGTGGATGCGCTCCGCCTCGTCCGCCTGCCGTACCACCTCTCCGCGCTGACCCAGGCCGCCGCCGTCGCTGCGCTCGCCCACTCCGCCGAGATGCTGGCGATGGTCGGCGAGATCCGCACCCAGCGCGACCGGCTCGTCACCGAGCTCGCCCGGCTCGGCTACCAGCCGCACCGCAGCGGAAGCAACTTCGTGCTGTTCGGCGGCGTCGCCGACCCGCACGCGACGTTCGAAGCGCTGCTCGAACGCGGGGTGCTCATCCGGGATGTCGGCATCCCGAACCACCTGCGGGTCACGGCGGGCACCGAGGAGGAGACCACCGCTTTCCTCGACGCTCTCGCGGCGCTCGGGCGTCCGGGCGCCCCGGTAAACTCGCTGTCATGACGAATCGCATCGCCACCCTGCAGCGGGAGACCAGCGAGTCCAGCATCGAGCTGAGCATCGACCTCGACGGCACGGGCGCCACGGACATCGAGACGTCCGTGCCGTTCTACGACCACCTGCTGACGGCGTTCGCGAAGCACTCGCTCACCGACCTGCGGGTGCGCGCGAGCGGTGACACCGACATCGACGTGCACCACACCGTCGAAGACATCGGCATCGTCCTCGGTCAGGCCATCAAGCAGGCGCTCGGCGACAAGCGCGGCATCTCCCGGTACGGCGACGCCCTCGTCCCGCTCGACGAGGCGCTGGTGCAGGCCGTCGTCGACATCTCCGGACGTCCGTACCTCGTGCACACCGGCGAGCCCGCCGGGTTCGAGTTCCACCTCATCGGCGGCCACTTCACCGGGTCGATGGTGCGCCACGTCTTCGAGGCCATCTCGTTCAACGCTGCCATCACCACGCACATCACCGTCGTCGGCGGGCGCGACCCGCACCACATCGCGGAGGCCGAGTTCAAGGCGTTCGCGCGCGCGTTCCGCCAGGCCAAGGCGCTCGACCCGCTGATCACCGGCATCCCCTCCACCAAGGGGGCGCTGTGACGAAACCCGATGTCGTCGTCTTCGACTACGGGACGGGCAACGTCCACTCGGCCGTCAAGGCGCTCGAAGAGGCCGGTGCGAATGTCGAGCTGACGGGTAACCGCAAGCGAGCCCAGGAGGCGGACGGGCTGCTCGTTCCCGGTGTCGGCGCGTTCGCCGCCGTCATCGACGCGCTGCGCGCATCCCACGGCGACGAGGTCGTCGACAGGCGCCTCGCCGGCGGACGGCCGGTCCTCGGCATCTGCGTCGGCATGCAGGTGCTGTTCGAGCACGGCGTCGAGCACGGCCTCGAAACCGAGGGGCTCGGCGAATGGCCGGGCACGGTCGACCTGCTGAAGGCCGACGTGGTGCCGCACATGGGCTGGAACACGGTCGACGCTCCGGAGAACTCCGCGCTGTTCGACGGGCTGCACGACGAACGGTTCTACTTCGTCCACTCCTACGCCGCGCAGGACTGGACCCTGGATGTGGTCCCGCCGTTCCCGAAGCCGCGTGTCACCTGGGCCACGCACGGCCAGCCGTTCATCGCGGCCGTCGAGAACGGGCCGCTGAGTGCGACCCAGTTCCACCCGGAGAAGTCCGGACGCGCGGGCATCCAGCTGCTGCGCAACTGGATCGGCACCCTCTAAGCCGACAGGCAACACCCCGAGCCCGCGCGGACGCGCGGACCCAACCGAGGAAGATCATGAGCGAATTCAACAACACCCCCCGGCTCGTCCTGCTGCCGGCGGTCGACGTGGCCGACGGCAAAGCGGTGCGCCTGACCCAGGGGGAGGCCGGTTCGGAGACGAGCTACGGCGACCCGGTCGACGCGGCAGCCGAGTGGGCGGACCAGGGCGCGGAGTGGATCCACCTGGTCGATCTGGATGCGGCGTTCGGCCGGGGCGACAACCACGCCATCCTGAAGAAGGTCATCAAGCAGGTCCGCGGCGTGAACGTGGAACTCTCCGGCGGCATCCGCGACGACGCCTCCCTGGAGTCGGCGCTCGAGATCGGTGCGAAGCGCATCAACCTCGGCACGGCGGCGCTCGAGAACCCCGAGTGGGCGGCGAACGTGATCGGCCAGTACGGCGAGGCCATCGCGGTCGGCCTCGACGTGCGCGGAACCACCCTCGCGGCCCGCGGCTGGACCCGCGACGGCGGCGACCTGTGGCAGGTCCTCGAGCGCCTCGAAGACGCGGGATGCGCCCGCTACGTCGTCACCGACGTCACCAAGGACGGCACACTCCGCGGCCCCAACCTCGACCTGCTGCGCGAGGTGATGGACCGCACGGCACGCCCGGTGGTGGCGTCCGGCGGCATCTCCAACCTCGACGACATTGCCGCCCTGCGCGAACTGGTTCCGCGCGGGCTCGAAGGCGCGATCGTCGGCAAGGCCCTCTACGCCGGCGCGTTCACGCTGCCCGAGGCGCTGGATGTCGCAGGGAACTGAGCCGGGCGACGGGCCGGGCTCCGACCACGCATCCACGGGCCCGAGCGCGAAGGGCGCCGCGCGGCTGAGCGGCTTCGCGGCGCAGCTGGCGGCCGACGCCGGTCGTCTGGCGGACTCGGCGGGCCAGCCGTGGGAGGGCCGGGAGTTCGACGACAACGCGTTCGGCGACGACGACGGCAGCGCGCCTCCCGCATTGCTCGGTGCGCTGGCAGCGTTCCGCGCCGGCGAGGTGGGTGCGGAGGCCGTCGTGGACGCCGTGCGCGCGTCGCGGTTGCTGATCCCGCTGATGGCGCGGCTCGGCGAGAGCGACACCACCGACGACGGCCTGCTGATCGACAAGACCCAGGAACTCGCCATCGTGACCGTCGCCGGTCCGGACGGACGCACCGTGCTGCCCGTGTTCTCCTCGGTGACCGCGATGCAGACCTGGAACAGGGATGCGCGTCCCGTGCCGGCAGACGGGATGCGCGTCGCGCTCGCCGCCGCCGCGGAGGACACCGAGCTGGTCGTGCTCGACCCGACCTCGGAGACCGAGTTCGTGCTGCGGCGCCCAGCGCTGTGGGCGATCGCGCAGAGCCGCCCCTGGCTGCCGAGCGACCGCGACCCGGAGGTGTTCACGGCGTTCACCGCCTCCATCGGGTCGGAGCTCGGCGTGCACGACATCGAGCTGATCGCGGGCGACCCCGGCGCTCGGCTGGCGGGAGAGGAACTGGTCGTGCGCCTCACGCTCTCCGCCGGGCTGACCAGGGAGGAACTGGATGCGGTCCTCGGCCGGCTCGCTCAGCGCTGGGCCGCCGACGACGTGATCGCGACCCGCGTGGACTCGCTGCGCGTGCAGCTGCGCGCCGCCGACTGACGCGAGCCGCAGGAAGCGCCGCGCGGGTCCTCCCGCACGGCGCTCCGACCCACCCCGCACCGCTCAGCGGCGCAGCATCCGCAGGCCGCCGGCGAGCGACAGCGCGCCCACCACGATCACGAAGACCACCAGCACCGGCACCACCGGCCACACGATCAGCGCCACCCCCACCAGCAGCACGGGCACCGCGAGGCCGACGTACGCGATGAGGAAGATCGCCGCGAGCACCTCGCCGCGGTGATCGGGGGACGACAGCGACGCCGCGACCGCGATGGAGGAGCGGAACAGCAGGCCGACACCCGCCCCCGCGATCACGCCGCTCGCCACGAACAGCCAGAGTCCGGCGACCAGCACACCCACCGCGAGACCGGCGAGGCCGAGCACCACCAGCGGGATGGCGAGCACCAGCTGGGCGCGGGAGGACAGCCGGGCGAACACGATCTGCGACACCGCGGACGCGGCGAACACCGAGAACGGGACGGCGCCGGCGACGAGGCGCGAGGTCTCGTGCAGCACGCCGGAGAGCACGGTCGGCGCGAGCGAAGTGAAGAGCCCGAACACCGCGAAGCCCGCGAACGCCGCGACGGCTGCGGCGGAGAAGGTGCTCCGCGCATCCCGTGGCAGGGAGATCCGCTGGGGCCGGTATGCGGGGCGCTCCTCTGCACGCTCGACCGTCTCCGGCACCAGGGCGACCGCCACCGCGGCGACGGCGAGGATCACCAGGAACACCGCGTACGGGAGCACCAGCGGGGCGGGCAGGAACTGCGCGAACGCTCCGGCGATCAGCGGGCCGATGGCGAGTCCGCCGGTGTTCACGACGGTGGAGACGGTTCCGGCGAGGCGGGGACCTTCCTCCGGACGGGCGGTGGAGCGCAGCTCACTGAGGTGGGCGGTCGCGCTGGCCGTCAGCGCCCCGACGCCGACGCCGGAGATGACGCGCGCCACCAGCAGGCCGGGGATGTCGTTCCAGAACAGGAACAGCACGGCGGCGACGATCTCGAGGGCGATGGCGACGAGGATCATCCTGCGGCGTCCCGCCCAGTCGCTGATGTGGCCGATCAGGAACAGGCTCGCGAGCACGCCGATCGCGTACGCAGCGAACACCACCGTGACCACCCAGGTCGGGAACCCGTCGCGCTGCTGATAGAGCGCGTACAGCGGGGTCGGCAGGGTGGAGAACGCCATCACCGCGAGGAACGCCGCCGCGATCACCCAGAACCCTGCACCGTGACGAAGCCGCCACGGCCCACGGGATGCGCCGGGTTCGCCGGATGCGCGGGAGTTGCTTGATGCGCTGGTGGGGGAGGTCATGAGTGCCATACCGCTATCGTGCTCCCACCCGGCAATCGAGTCCAACGGATATCCCCGATGCTGGTGATCGACTACTACGATTACCCCGTGGACACCCGCCAGCTCGAATACTTCGTCGCCGTCGCCGACGAACTCAACTTCACCCGCGCCGCCGACCGGGTCTTCGCCGCCCAGTCCACCGTCTCCGCCGGCGTCCGCTCGCTGGAACGCGAACTCGGCGGCGACCTGTTCGAGCGGGACCGGCACCGGGTGCGGTTGACGCCGCTCGGCCGCCAGGTGCTGGATGCGGCCCGCACCACCCTCGAGGCCACCGAGCGGATGCGCCTGCTCGCCGACAGCACGGGCGGCCTGCGCGGAGAGGTGCGGGTCGGGATCTTCACCAACCTCACCACCATCGACCTGCCGGGCATCATGGGCGAGTTCCACGAACGCCATCCCCTGGTCGATCTGCGGCTGGGGCCATCACCCAGCGGGTCCACCGGGCTGGCCAGGGATGTGCGGCTCGGCAGGATCGACGTGGCCTTCCTCGGGTTGCCCGGCCGGGTGCCCGACCTGCTCTACCGGGATCTCGCGGTGTCGCCCTTCGTCGCCGTGCTGCCGGAGGAGCATCCATTGGCCGCCGCGCGGAGCGTGTCGCTGGCCGAGCTCGCCGACGAACGGTGGGTGGATGCGCGGGAGGGGTTCGGCAACAGGGCGACGCTCGACCGCGCCCTCGACGAGCGCGGGATCGCGAGGCGGGTGTCGACCGAGCTGTCCGACCTGGGGGAGATCCCGCGGTTCGTCGCCGCGCGCCTGGGCGTGGCCGTGATGCCGGAGCTGACCGTGCTGCGGGCGGACGGGACGGTGGTGGTCCCACTCACCGAGCGCATCGACTGGGTGCTCAGCGCGGTGGCGCGCACGCGTCCGAGCGCGGCGGCCGTGGCGTTGCTCGACCTGCTGAGCGAGCGGTTCGGGGCGCACTGACCCTATCCACCGCACCGCGCGTGGGCGTACTCTTTCCCCGTCTCACGCCGCATCCGGATCGGAGCAGATCATGGGCTGGACAGCACGCAACCTGACGGACACGTTCCACCTCCCGCCCGGCATCTTCGCCCCGTCGGCGTACGACTTCCCCGACGACCGGACGCGGCACGTCATCTACCTCGGCGGCACCGGCGGCTCGGACAGCACCGGCGCGCTGCACGAGCTGTACTGCGGGACGGACGACGTCTGGCACGAGAAGGACCTGATGGCGGAGAGCGGAGGACCGCACGCGTCATCGGCCCCGCGCGCCTACCTGTTCGTGCTGGAAGGGACGCAGCACGTCCTCTATCTGGGCACGGCGGGCGACGGACGCCTGCGCGAGCTGTACCAGGACGACGGCTGGCACGCGAACGACCTCACTGCCGACTCCGGTTCGCAGCCGGCGCGGAAGGTCGCGCAGGGCTTCGAGTACGCGTCGGGGCGCGCGCAGGTGGTCGTCTTCCAGGGCATCGACAGGCACGTGCACGTGCTCACCAGGAAGTCGCGCGACGACGGCGACCCGAGCTGGGTGCACAAAGACCTCACCTCGGATCATGGCGGCCCGGTCTGCGCGCGGGCTCCTGGCGGGTACTCGTTCTCCCCGGGCGGGACCATGCACGTCGACTACCTCGGCGACGACGGCCGCCTCTACGAGTACACGGGAACCGCGAACCTCACCTGGGGCGAGCCGGTCGACATCGGCGCGGGGCTCGACGGGCCGGGTGGGTTCGCGGACGACGCGTACCGCGGCTACGGATTCGCGGCGGACGGCACGCGCCACGTGGACGTCGTCGACACGGCGGGCGACGTGTGGGAGTACCGCTACGACGGGACCTGGTCGGTCGAGAACCTCACCGGGCCGCTGGGCGCCGGCCCGGTGCTGGCGGGCACGAGCGTGTCCGCGTACGCGTTCGAGGCGACGGATGCGGTCCCCGTCCCCACGCAGCACGTCGTCTACGCCGGAGCGGACCACCTCATCCACGAGCTGTGGCGGGATCCGACCGGGTGGCACGAGAACCCGCTGACCGGAGCGGGGCAGCCGCCGGCCGCATCCACCCCGTCGGCGTTCGTCGACCACGCCAGCTCGACGCAGCACATGTTCTACACGTCGCAGGCCAACGAGGTGGTCGAGCTGCGCTGGACGGACCGGCCGACCCTGTCGGAGACGGCACGCCCGCGGCACCGGCTCGACTGAGCGGACGCGCATCCACCGTCTCCTAGGCTGGAGACACCATGACCGTCTTCGCTGCCATCGTCCTGTTCGTCAACGCCGCATTCAACGTGTTCGCGTGGCCCCGGTTCTTCGCCAGGGTCGCCAAAGACACCAGGGCACGGGATGCGGCGGGCACGCCGACGCCGTTCCTGATCGTCCACGGGGTGCTGATGGGCGTCGCGCTGCTGATCGCGCTGGTGTCGCTGGTGGCCGGGGTGCTGTTGCTGGTCGCCTGACCGGATGGCACCATGAACTCATGGCTGTGAACATCACCGGCGACCCCGAGGCTGACGCCGTCCTCGACCAGTCCGACTTCGCGCTCATCCTGGGGATGCTGCTCGACCAGCAGATCCCGATGGAGACGGCGTTCTCCGGTCCGGCGAAGCTGCAGGACAGGCTCGGCTCTCTCGACCCGGCGACGGTCGCGTCCGTCGAGCCGGAGAAGCTGGCAGAGGTGATGAAGCAGACGCCGGCGGTGCACCGGTTCCCCGGCTCGATGGCGGGGCGCGTGCAGGCGCTCGCCGCGGCGATCGTCGACGACTGGGGGGACGACACCTCCGCGATCTGGACGAAGGGCGACCCGGACGGCCCCGAGATCCTGCGCAGACTGAAGGCGCTGCCCGGCTTCGGGGAGCAGAAGGCGAAGATCTTCCTCGCGCTCCTCGGCAAGCAGCGCGGGCTGACGGCGCCCGGCTGGCGCGAGGCGGCGGGGGACTACGGAACGGAAGGCTCGTTCCGTTCGGTTGCGGACATCGTGAGCCCGGAGTCTCTGACGAAGGTGCGCGAGTTCAAGCGCGCGGCGAAGGCGGCGGCGAAGAAGGGCTGAGGCTGACCGGGGCTGTCGCGTCGGGCACTGGCGCGCAGCCCGGGATGCGGTCCACACTGGGGCGGTGACCGACGAGAGCCGCGAAGGCATCCCACCCGTCGTCGCCGAGGCGATCGACGCGGCGAACGCGCACGACACCGAACGCTTCATCGACACGTTCGCCCCGACGGGCAGCGTGGACGACTGGGGCCGCGTCTTCACCGGCCGCGAGGCGATCCGCGGGTGGAGCGACGGCGAGTTCATCGGCTCGGCCGTGACGCTCGACGACCTCCAGTTCAGCGCGGTGCCGGACGGGGTCGCTGTGACGGCGCTGGTCGGCGGAGACGGGTTCAACGGACCCTCGACGTTCACCTTCCTGGTCGGCTCCGCGGGCATCGAGCGGATGACGATCACGGCCTAGGCAGGCCGCCGGGCAGTGTCGGTGGTTCCGGATAGGCTCGCAGACAGCGGCGGCCGCAGGGGCCGTCGGCGTCGCCGGAAGGAGCGGACGTGTTCCTTCTCGACGGGGTCATCGTCACGAGCGCCAGCGACCTGACCGAGGCGTCGAAGTGCGAGTTCGCCTTCCTGCGCACGCTCGACGTGAAGCTCGGCCGCATCGAGAAGACCGACGAGGTCGAAGACCCGATGTACGTGCGGTCGTCGCGGCTGGGGGACGAGCACGAGCAGCACATCCTGGAGCGTTACCGCGAGCGGTTCGGCACAGCGGTGGCCGAGATCGAGCGTCCCGAGCGCCTCGACGCCGACAGTCTCGCCGCCGCGGTCGCCGCGACGGCCGACGCCTTCGCCCGCTCGGCCGAAGTGGTGTTCCAGGCCACCTTCTTCGACGGCTCGTTCGTGGGGTTCGCCGACTTCATCGTCCGCCGTCCGGACGGCCGCTACCGGGTGCAGGACTCCAAGCTCGCCCGCAGCGCCAGAGTCACTGCACTGCTGCAGCTCGCCGCATACGCCGGGCAGCTGCGTCGCATCGGGGTCGATGTGGAGGACACGGTCGAGCTGCTGCTCGGCGACGGCTCGGTCAGCGAGCACAGGGTGTCCGAGATCGAGCCCGTCTACCGCAAGCGGCGCGCCCGCCTGCTCTGGATCATCGAGCAGCACCTCGCCGAGGAGGGTCCGGTCGCCTGGGGAGACCCGCGCTTCACCGTCTGCGGGCGCTGCGACACCTGCGACGCCGAGATCCAGGCCACCAGGGATGTGCTGCTGGTGGCCGGGATGCGCGTCACCCAGCGGGCGAGGCTGTTCGAGGCCGGGGTGTTCACGATCGACCAGCTCGCCGCATCCACGGGCCAGATCGACGGAGTGCCCGAGGGAACAATCGACGGTCTGCGCGAGCAGGCGCGCCTGCAACGGGATGCTGTCGAGGGCGAGCCTCCGCCGATCCGGGTCTTCAACGCGCCGGTCCTCGCCGTGCTGCCGCACCCGGATGTCGGCGACATCTTCTTCGACTTCGAGGGCGACCCGCTCTACACCGAGGGCGCGGGGGAGCGCTGGAACCTCGACTACCTGTTCGGGCTGGTCGACGAGAACGCCGAATTCACGGCGTTCTGGGCGCACGACTTCGCCGCGGAGCGGGTGGCGCTCGAGGCGTTCCTCGCGTTCGTGCGCGAACGGAGGCAGCGATACCCGAACCTGCACATCTACCACTACGCCGCATACGAGCAGACGCACCTGCTCGCCCTCGCCGCCCGGCACGGCGTCGGCGAGGAGGAGGTCGACGCCCTGCTCCGCGACAACGTGATGGTCGACCTCTACCCTCTGGTGCGCAAGGCGGTGCGGGTCGGTTCCCGCTCGTACTCGATCAAGAAGCTGGAACCGCTCTACATGGGCGACGAGCTGCGCGAGAGCGACGTGACGAACGGCGCGGACTCGATCACCCAGTACGCCAACGCGCGCGACCTCATCGCGGTCGGCCGCGAAGACGAGGCGCAGCCCATCCTGGATGCGATCGGCGACTACAACAGGTACGACTGCGTGTCCACGCTGCGGCTGCGCGACTGGCTGATCGCGCGGGCGCAGGAGAATGGTGTCCCCATCGGCCAGGCGCCGGTCGACGATCTCGAGATCGCTCCCGAGGAGTCCCCGCTGCGTGCCGGGCTGCTCGCATACGCGGGCGACCCGCTCGACCCGCACCGCACTCCGGACAGGGAGGCGATGGCGCTGGCGGCAGCAGCGATCGACTTCCACCGCAGGGAGCAGAAGAGCTTCTGGCAGTCCCACTTCTCCCGGCTCATCCAACCGGTGGAGGAGTGGGCCGACAACCGGGACGTGCTGGTGGTCGAGTCCGCACAGGTGCTGCGCGACTGGTACCAGGACGACGGCCAGCGCGTCGAACGCCGGGAGCTGCTGCTGAGCGGGCGATGGGGGCCGGGGAGCGCCATCCGGGTCAGCGAGCGCACCGGGCCGTTCCTGCTCTACGAATACCCCGGACCGTTCCGCCAGCCGCGCTCCCAGCCGGGCGCGCGGGCGGTGCGGTCGGTCGCCGTGATCGCGGCGACGGACGACGGCGCCGTGGTGGTGCGGGAGACCCTGCCGAAAGACGTGCTGCCGTACGACGACCTGCCGAGCGCGCTGACGCCCGCCGGTCCTCCGGATGCGCGCCGCCTGGCCGAGGCGATCCGCGAGTGGGGGAGCGACCTGCTGGAGGCGCGTCGCGCGGGGGATGCTGGCGCCACCGCCGAGTCGCAGCGCGCTGGGGACGCCGTTGACGCATCCGGCGCTGCTGACGCATCGGGCGGCGCTGGCGGGTGGCCGCGCAACGCGATGGTCGACGTGCTGCGGCGTACGCCACCGCGCACCCGCTCCGGGCGCCTCGCTCCCGAAGGGCCGGACGACGGCAGCGGGCGCATCGACGCCGTCATCGCGAGCCTTCTCGACCTCGACCGCTCCTACCTGGCCGTGCAGGGGCCTCCCGGCACCGGCAAGTCGTATCTCGGGGCGCACGTGATCGCCGGCCTCGTCCAGCGGCACGGCCGGCGGATCGGCGTCGTGGCGCAGTCGCACGCCGTCGTCGAGAACCTGCTCGACCGCGTCGTCGCGGCCGGGCTGGATGCGCGGCTCGTCGGCAAGGTCCCCGGCGGCGACAGCGACAGGGACGCCCACGCGTTCACCCCGCTCGAGCACGACGGCCAGCTGCTGTTCGCCCTCGACAACGAGGCGACCGGCTACGTGGTCGGAGGCACGGCGTGGGACTTCGCGAACGCTGCCCGCATCCCGCGCGACAGCCTCGACCTGCTGGTGGTCGACGAGGCAGGCCAGTTCTCGCTCGCCTCCACCATCGGCGCAGGGGTGTCCGCGGCCAACCTGCTGCTGCTCGGCGACCCGCAGCAGCTTCCGCAGGTCAGCCAGGGACAGCATCCCGAGCCCATCGACGGCTCCGCCCTCGGCTGGGTGAGCGACGGGCACGACGTGCTGCCGCCCGAGTTCGGGTACTTCCTCGCCGAGAGCAGGCGGATGCATCCCGAGCTGGCGGCCGCGGTGTCCCGGCTGTCCTACGAGGGCAAGCTGCACGCGCATCCGGAGGCGGCGCTGCGGTCCCTCGACGGGGTGAGGGCCGGGCTGCACC
Source organism: Leifsonia araucanica (assembly GCF_051161895.1). Classification (NCBI taxonomy): domain Bacteria; kingdom Bacillati; phylum Actinomycetota; class Actinomycetes; order Micrococcales; family Microbacteriaceae; genus Leifsonia; species Leifsonia araucanica. The sequence continues at coordinate 1,273,319 of NZ_JBMBTW010000002.1, read as the reverse complement.
CGGTCCCGGTGGAGCACGTCGGCAACTCGACGGAATCGCCGGAGGAGGCGGCCGTGGTGGTCGCCATCGTGCAGGACGTGCTCGGGCGCGCGTGGACCGACCCGAGCGCAGGCCGGGAACGGGATGCGCTCGGCGAGGAGGACGTGATCGTCGTCACGCCGTACAACGCGCAGCTCTCCGCGGTGCGTGCGGCCCTCGACGATGCCGGGCTGGAGCGCGTGCGGGTCGGGACGGTGGACAAGTTCCAGGGCCAGGAGGCCGCCATCGCCATCGTCAGCCTCGCGGCGTCGTCGTCGGCGGACGTGCCGCGCGGGATGTCGTTCCTGCTCATGAAGAACCGGCTCAACGTGGCCGTGTCCCGCGCGAAATGGGCGGCGTACCTCGTCCACTCGCCCGAGCTGACCGAATACCTGCCGCACACACCAACCGGCCTCACCGAGCTGAGCGCGTTCATCCGGCTGGTCGAGCAGGACGCGTGAGCCCGTGGGTAGCGCCTGACCGCGTGGACGGCGCCTGATCGGCCTGGCCGCTGCGCGGGTGGGGTGCCTCGCTGCGCGGGCTCGATTCCGCCCGGGCCGCTGTGGGGGTGCGGTGCTACGCTCGTGGCGTGTCACCGGAGGAGATCGAGACGCTCGTGCACCTGCGCAGGGCGCGCGACCTGATCGACCGCGAGTATGCGCGGCCGCTCGACGTGCCCACGATCGCCAGTAAGGCGCTCATGTCTCCCGCGCACTTCTCCCGCCGGTTCCGGGCGGCGTACGGCGAGACCCCGTACAGCTACCTGATGACCCGCCGCATCGAGCGCGCGATGGCGCTGCTCCGGTCCGGGATGAGCGTGACCGACGCCTGCATGACCGTCGGCTGTACGTCGCTCGGGTCGTTCAGCTCCAAGTTCAGCGAAATCGTCGGGATGTCGCCCACCGCGTACCGCGCACGCGAGCACCAGGCCGTCGAGGCGATGCCGTCCTGCGTGGCGAAACAGCGCACCCGCCCCGTGAAGTCCGCCTCCGCCTGAGCCGCATCCCGCCTCATCGAGCAGGTTTGGAGAAGCGCGCAGCGCGCCGGGATTTCTACAGTGGACCCATGACCGTTTCACTGCAGTACTACCAGATCACCGTCAGCGACCCCGAAGAGTCGCTCAGCTTCTACCGGGACGCCCTCGGGCTCGATGTCGTGCGCGACGTCGAGTCGGGCGGCCACCACTGGATCACCCTCGGCAGCGCCGACCAGCCGGGGTTGGAGATCGTGCTCTCCGACCCGTACGGCGGCCGGTCGAAAGCCGACGGCGACACCATCCTCGAACTGATCACCAAGGGCGTCCTGCAGAACATCGTGTTCCGCACCGACGACATCGACGGCGTGTTCGAGCGGGTCCGCGCATCCGGAGCCGAGGTGTTGCAGGAGCCCATCGACCAGCCCTGGGGTCCGCGAGACTGCGCGTTCCGCGACCCGTCCGGCAACATGGTGCGCATCCAGGCCGCCATGCAGCCGCAGAACGCCTGACCGGACACGAGAAGCCAGTAACTGTGCCGAATCGGTGCGATTTCGCGACAGTTACTGGCTTTTCGCTGCCTCGGCCGGCCCAGCAGCGCCAGCCGCACCGCCGGCCGTGAGCGTCGCGAGCAGCGCCGCCGGCGTCTCCGGGTCGGCGAGCGTCACCGCGAAATACGTGTCCGCCGTCGTTCCGACCACGAGCGCCGGCCCGCGGCGCAGCACGATGGCCGACCGCCCCGGCATCACCCGGTAGCCCCAGCCGCCCCACTGCGCGGGCCGCAGGTCGTCCTCGGCCGACACCGTCGCCACGCGCGACAGCGGGATGCTCTTCACGCGCATCCCGAACAGCAGCGGCAGCGTCACCCGCAGGCCGCGCCTGTCGACCGACACCCGGATGCGCGTGAAACCGCACAGCAGCACCACGCAGACCACGATGACCGCCGTGCTGAACGCGGCCCCGGCGACGCGGGCACCCTGGTCGTCGTCCGGGCCGGCGTCGACCAGCAGCAGTGGGAGGACGCACACCACCCCCACGAGCACCAGGGCAGCGGCCGCCCACCCGAAGAGTCTCACCGTCACCGTCTGGGACCAGGAATCTGACATTCCACCAGCCTACCCCACGCGGGCTGTCACATTTCGGAACACGGTTTGGGCATCCGGCGCACAGCAGGCAGGCTCGAATAGCCGTCAACCGTTCGCCGGCACACCCCCACCCCTTCACAAGAGAGGCACAGCCATGTCCGAGGCCACCCCGCCCACCCCATCCCTGCCGGAGAAGCCGAAGTCGAAGACCGGCTGGATCGTCGGCATCGGGATCGCCGTCATCGCGATCGTCGTGGCCGTGGTGCTCGTCGTCGTGAACCTGTCGGCTCCGGCATCGAGCGGCGCGGAGAAGCGGGTGAGCGTGAAGATCGGCACCACCGAGCAGTCGGCCCCCTACTGGCCGATCCTGAAGAAGGCGGCGGCGAAGGAGGGCATCGACATCACGGTCGTCGGCTTCCGCGACTACACGCAGGCCAACCCGGCGCTCGCGGACAAGCAGATCGACCTGAACCTGTTCCAGCACCTGCAGTTCCTCGCGAACTACGACGTGAGCGCGAACGCCACGCTGGTCCCGATCGCCTCCACCCAGGTGGTTCCGCTCCCGCTGTACTCGAAGAAGTACACCTCGGTCGAGCAGATCCCGCAGGGCGCGAAGATCGCCATCCCGAACGACGCGACCAACCAGGCCCGCGCCCTTCTCGTGCTGCAGAAGGCCGGACTCCTGAAGCTGAAGGACGGCGGCAACACGCTCGCGACGCCCGCCGACATCGTCGCCTCCGACTCGAAGGTCTCCGTGATCCCGGTGGATGCGGCGCAGACGGCCCCCGCGCTCGACTCGGCCGACGGCGCGATCGTCAACAACAACTTCGCGCTCACCGCGGGCATCGACCCCAAGTCCGCGCTCTTCCAGGACGACCCGAAGAGCGACACCGCCGAGCCGTACATCAACGCGTTCGTCGCCCGTGAGGCCGACAAGGACAACAAGACGTACCTCAAGATCGCCGAGCTCTACCACACCACGGCGGTCACCGACGCGGTGCTGGCCGAGTCGAAGAACACCGCGGTGATCGTCGACCGTCCGCAGTCCGACCTCATCGCCATCCTCGACAAGCTGAAGACCACCATCGCGGCGGCGAAGTAGCGCGGATGAGCCCCATCATCGAGTTCCGCGACGTCTCGAAGGCGTTCCGCTCCGGCGACACGACCATCACGGCGGTCGACGGTGTCAGCCTCGCGATCGAGCGCGGTGAGATCTTCGGCATCATCGGATACTCGGGGGCGGGCAAGAGCACGCTGGTGCGGCTCATCAACGCGCTCGAGCGGGCGACGTCCGGCAGCATCCTGATCGACGGCCAGGACATCACGCAGCTTCCCGAACCGAAGCTGCGTGCTGTTCGGGCCGGGATCGGGATGATCTTCCAGCAGTTCAACCTGTTCCGGTCGCGCACGGTGTTCGGCAACGTCGCGTACCCGCTCAAGGTGGCCGGCTGGCCGAAGGACAAGCGCCGAGAGCGGGTCGCGGAGCTGCTGGCGTTCGTCGGTCTCACCGACAAGGCGTGGGTCTACCCCGACCAGCTCTCCGGCGGCCAGAAGCAGCGCGTCGGCATCGCCCGCGCGCTCGCGACCAACCCGGCGATCCTGCTCGCCGACGAGTCCACGTCCGCGCTCGACCCGGAGACGACGGCCGACGTGCTGCGGCTGCTCAAGCGGGTCAACGACGAGCTGGGCGTCACCATCGTGGTCATCACGCACGAGATGGAGGTGGTCCGCTCGATCGCCGACCGCGTCGCCGTGCTCGACTCCGGACGCGTGATCGAGACCGGCAGCGTGTTCGAGGTGTTCTCGGCCCCGCAGACCGGCACGGCGCAGCGCTTCGTCGGGACGGTCCTCAGGAACCGGCCGGACGAGACCGAGGTCGAGCGTCTGCGCGGCAAGCACGCCGGACGCATCGTCTCCGCGCGCATCCACGACGACGGGCGGCTGGGGGCCGTGCTGTCGGATGCGGTCGGCAGGCACAACGTGCGCTTCGAGATCGTCTACGGCGGCATCTCCGCGCTGCAGGGCCGCTCGTTCGGCAGCCTCACCCTGGAACTGATCGGCGACGACGCCGGGGTGGATGCGCTGATCGCGGACCTCCGGCAGGTCACCGAGGTGGAGGAGGTGGCGGCGTGAACGACTGGGACACCCTGTGGCCGGTCTTCGTCCAGTCCATCGGGCAGACGCTCTGGATGGTCGTCGCGACGCTCGTGCTCGGCGGCATCCTCGGCCTCGCGCTCGGCGTGCTGCTCTACACGACCAGGCGTGGCGGATTGCTGGAGAACCGGGTGCTCTCCGCGGTGCTGAACGTGGTGGTCAACTTCATCCGGCCCATCCCGTTCATCATCTTCATGACGGCGGTCGCGCCGCTGACGCAGCTGGTGCTCGGCACGTTCCTCGGCACCCCGGCGGCGATCTTCCCGATGACGATCGCGGCGACGTTCGGCATCTCCCGCATCGTCGAGCAGAACCTGGTGACGATCGACCCCGGCGTGATCGAGGCGGCACGCGCGATGGGCTCGAGCCCGTGGCGGATCATCACGACGCTGCTGATCCCCGAAGCGCTCGGCCCGCTCATCCTGGGGTACACGTTCGTGTTCGTGGCGATCGTGGACTTGTCGGCCATCGCGGGCAGCATCGGCGGCGGCGGACTCGGAGACTTCGCGATCTCGTACGGCTACCAGCGGTACAACTGGGCGGTGACGTGGATCGCGGTGATCACGATCGTGGTGCTGGTGCAGGCGGCGCAGTTCCTCGGGAACTGGCTGGCGCGGAAGGCGCTGCGGCGGTGAGTGCTGCGGCGCTGGGGTGCGGCGCTGAGGCGCGGTCAGCCGACGTAGCGGCCGACGGGGCGCAGCCGTAGCGGCGGCTGCTCGTACTCGTCCAGGGCGTGCACGACCCAGCCGATGGCGCGGGCGGTCGCGAAGACCACCTCGCCCGCGTCGTCGGGCATCCCGGATGCGATGGCGAGGGCAGCGATGGCCAGGTCGATGTTGGGGCGTAGCCCGGTGCGGCGGTGGACGATGGCGGCGACCTGCTCGACGGCCGCGGCGGCATCTGTGGCTGCGGTGGCGCCTGCGGTTGTGGAGGTGTCCCCGAGCATCCCGAGCAGGATGCGCGCCCGCGGGTCGCCCTGCGGGTAGAGGACGTGGCCGAACCCGGGGACCGGACCGCGCCCGGCGACCACCGTGTCGGCGACCACGCGCTCGGCCGGTTCTCCGGCGACGACGCGGGCGAGCATCCGGTGGGCGGCGCGGCTGGCGTTGCCGTGCAGGGGCGAGTCGAGGGCGCCGAGTCCGGCGGTGACGACCGCATACGGGTTGGCGCGCGCCGACGCCGCGGCCCGGGCGGCGAGGGTGGAGACGGCGAGGTCGTGGTCGAGGAGGAGCACGAGGGCGGCGTTCAGCGCGGCGAGCGACGTCGGCGGGGCGTCGGTCATGGCTGCCCAGAGGCGCGCGGCCAGGGCGGGGGACGCCGCTGCCAGGGCGGGGTCGATGGATGCTGGGCCCGGGTCGACGGATGCCGGGCCCGGGTCCAGCGCGCCGCGGGCGGGCAGCGCATCCACCATCCCGGCCACCAACCCCTCTGCCGCCCCGACCACCGTGGCGCGGTCGAGGGAGTATCGCAGCGGGTCGGCGGCGGCCAGCGCGGTCACCGCCACCTGTTGCCGGTCGCGCGTGGTCGCCGAGTCCGGCAGGGCATCGCCCACCCGGCGGGCGGCGGTCAGTCCGGCGGCGGCGGGGAACCGCGCGCCCGCATCCCACTCTCCGGTCAGCGCCCAGTGCGCGACGGTCTCGAACCGTTCGCCGACGAGCGTGCCGACGTTCCTGCCGCGGTAGAACAGTTCGCCGTCCTCGATCAGCGCGAACGAGGTGTCCACCACCATGAGAGGGCGCCCGTCCGAGTGCCTGTGCGGACCGGCCACCGGCCGCCGCCTCCTGTCGGCCGCGAACCGTTCGACGTCGAGCGGGTCGAAGGTGGAGCCGTCCGTGGTCCGGATGCGGTCGAGCCGGCCGCGCGCCACGTACGCGTACAGGGTCTCGAGCTTCACGCCGAGCCGCTCGGCGGTCTGCTCCGCCGTGAGCCGGGGGAGCGCTGGGCCGACCGTGCCGTCGTCGCCGAGTGCCCCGACGCTCCGGTGCGCCCCACCGCCCCCGCGTTCCACGTCAGACGCCTCTCGCATGGCACTCCCCACATTGATCCAATCAACATTGACGCACCGAGAATCCATGCGCATGCTCATACTATGCAGAACGCACGGATGGACGACACCCTCATCGACGTTCCCCGCGGCCTCACGAACGTGGTCGCCGCGGAGACCGCCCTCGGCGATGTGCGCGGGCACGAAGGCTTCTACCACTACCGCCAGTACTCCGCGGTCGAGCTGGCCGCCGAGCGCAGCTTCGAGGAGGCCTGGCACCTGCTGCTGTTCGGCACGCTCCCGGATGCCGCCGAGCTCACCGCCTTCCGCTCCCGCATCGCCGCCGACCGCACCATCCCGGACGAGGTCGCGGAACTGCTCCCCGCCATCGCGCGACTCACCGCGGGTACTCCGGACGCCCTCGCCGGCGTCCGCATGGCGCTCGCCGCCGTGGCAGCGGCCGACCGCATCCGGCCCCTGTACGACGAAGACGCCGACGCGCGCATCGCCGACGCGATCCGCGTCAGCGCCATCACCCCCGTGCTGCTCGCCGCCCTGCACGCGCTCGCGTCCGGCCGCGCCCCACTGCGCAGCCGCGACGATCTGGGGCACGTCGCCAACTACCTCTACCTCGTCACCGGACGGGTCCCGGATGCGCGGAGCGAGCACGCGGTGAGCGCGTACATGACCGCGGCGATCGACCACGGCTTCAACGCATCGACGTTCACCGCGCGCGTCATCGCCTCCACGGGCGCCGACCTCGCCGCCGCCGTGACCGGCGCGATGGGCTCGCTGTCCGGACCCCTGCACGGCGGCGCGCCGAGCAGGGCGCTCGACACCCTCGACGAGATCGCCACCCCCGACCGCATCGACGACTGGGTGACCAGCATCGTCGAGTCCGGTGGGCGCATCATGGGGTTCGGGCACGCCGTTTACCGCACGGAGGACCCGCGCTCCCGGATGCTGCGCGGCATCGCCGAGGGGTTCGGCGGGCAGCGGGTGGCGTTCGCCGTGCAGGTGGAGCGCAGGGTGCAGGAGCTGCTGGACGAGCTGAAGCCGGGCAGGGAGCTGCACACCAACGTCGAGTTCTACGCGGCCGTGGTGATGGAGGCGTGCGGCATCCCGCGCAGCATGTTCACGCCCACGTTCGCGTCGGCCCGCGTGGTCGGCTGGACGGCGCACATCCTGGAGCAGGCGGCCGAGGGCAAGATCGTGCGGCCGTCGTCCCGGTACGTCGGGCCGCCGGCGCCCGCGCCGCTACCCGCGCAATCCACGGCTTGAGCGCAGCCCGCGGAAGGACCATCCTGGAAGGGAGGCGGTGGTCGGGATGCGCGGAGCGGTCAGGCAGGTCGAGTGGGTCGGCGACGACGATCCCGAGCGGGTGGAGGCGGCCACGATCACCCTCGCGGCCGACCGGCTGGATGCGCTGGGCACCTCGCGCAGCACCGACTACGTCACCAGCTGGTCGCTGGAGACAGGGCCGGACTGGGTCACCAGCAGGCTCGATGTCGCCGTGTTCGGCCGCGGGTTCACCCGCCGTCTGGCGCTCGCCCGGGATGCGCACGGCCGCTGGACGAGCGAGGCGACCCAGGAGGGCATCAGCGTCTACCACGACGAGGAGCTGGCCGATCCCGGCATCGACGCCCGGGAGGCGGCGGACGGCGCGTTCGACGGAGCGCTGGACTGCGACCTCGCGCTCTGCCCGGTGACGAACACCATGCCGATCCTGCGGCTCGGCGCCAATCGGCGCGAGGTCGCAGAGACCAGGTTCGTGATGGCGTGGGTCGCGCTGCCGTCGCTCGCGGTGAGCCGCAGCGAGCAGCTGTACAGTGCGACCCCGTACGACGAGGAGGCCGGCCACGCCGTCGTCCGCTACAGCAGTGAGAGCCGCGACTTCACTGCCGACCTCACGGTCGACCCGGACGGCATCGTCATCGACTACCCCCAGCTCGCCCGGCGCATCCGGACCCGCGCCCGCCCGTAGCGCACAGCAGAGTGCGCAGCGCACCCCTACGGCGTCGGCGCCAGCGCGTCGTACCGCCGGAACGCGCCCTGCACCCGCACCACCGTCGCCACCAGCACCATGATCACCAGGCCGCCGAGCAGGGGTGGGAACCACAGCGCGCCGGTGAGCGCGAGCAGTCCGATGTACAGGTCGCCGAGGCGCGGGCCGCCGGTGACGACCACCGTGAACACGCCCTGCAGTCTGCCGCGCATCGCATCCGGTGCCGACGCCTGCAGGATGGTCATGCGGAAGATCGAGCTGATGTTGTCGGCCGCGCCCGACCCGGCGAGCAGCAGGGCGGCGAGGATCAGCGCCGGGAGGTTCGCGTCTGCGAAGTTCTGGCCGCTGCCGCCGAGCCCGGCGAACGCGATCACCGCCAGCACGATCCCGAAGCCCAGGATGCACGCTCCGTACACGATGATCGCGCGCGCGACCGCCCTGCCCTGCCAGCGCACATGTCCGAGCCGTCCGGAGAACACGCTCGACAGGAGGGTGCCGACGGCGCCCGCCGCGGTGAGGATGCCGACCGTGACGGGGCCACCGCCGATCAGCAGGGCGCCGACGGCGGGGAAGAGGGCGCGTGGCTGGCCGAAGGTCATCGCGATCAGGTCGAGCACGAACGTCATCGACAGGTTCGGCGCCGTCTTCAGGAAGCGCAGGCCGTCGAGCACGCCCGCGATGCCCGCGCGCTGCTGCTCGCCCTCCGGGACGATCTTCGGCAGGGTGAAGATGCCGAGGAACGCCGCGGTGAACAGAACCACGTCGACCGTGTACGTCCAGCTGATGCCGACGCTGGCGACGAGGAGCCCGGCGAGGGCTGGGCCGATCGTGACCTGCACGCCGAAGCCGATGCCGCCGAGGGCGCTCGCCGCGGGGAGCAGCCTGGCGGGGAGGAGGCGCGGCGTGATGGCCTGCCTGGTGCCGCCGATGACCACCGTGGCGACGGCGTTGATGGTCGTGAGGACGTACAGCGGCCACACCACCTGGATGTCCAGCCAGGCGAACGCGGCGATGCCGGCCGTCGACACCCAGGCGACGATGGCGGTGACGAGTGCGACGAGGCGGCGGTCGAACGCGTCGGCGAGCACGCCGCCGTAGAGTCCGAACACGACCATCGGCAGTAAGGCGAACAGCGCGACCAGCGAGACGGCGAGCGTCGACTGGGTGAGGTCGTAGATGTGCAGGCCGACGGCGACGATGGTCATCTGGCCGCCGATGCCGGCGATCGAGCCGCCCACCCAGAGCCGGGCGAAGGCGGGGGACTCCTTCAGCGGCGAGAGGTCGACGAAGTGACGGCGGCGCGCGAGCGTCGTGCCGTCAGGCTCGGTCGGCCGTCCGGGTTCGGACGTGCGGGGAGCTGGGTGGTCCGCTTCGGAGCGGCCGGTGCGGGGGCCTGAAGGCTCGCCGCTCAGAACCGCGGCTTCTTGCTCAGCGCAACGGCAGCGGTGGAGAAGACGACGCCGGCGGCCATGATCATCACGGTCACACCCTGCAGGAGGGTCTGCCAGAACGGCTCGAACGGGGTGACGGACACCCAGAGCCAGAGCACAGCGCCGATGAGGGTGATGACGTAGCTGAAGGTCCTGTACGCGAACAGCGCGTTGAGCGAGACGACCGTGCCGGCCACGAACACTTGGAAGAGGGGGAGGAACGCGTCAGGGTCGCCGCTCCAGGTGAAGACCAGGCTGATCACGAAGAAGACCGCCGACACCAGTGCGACCAGCGTCGCGATGAGCTTGCCGACCGGGCCGGGCAGCACAGCGCTCAGGCTGCGGACGAGGCTGCCGTGCTCGTCGTCGAGGTCTGCGGTGCGTGGTTCTTCAACGTGTGTGCTCACGTCCACGATCCTAGCGCCGAGGGACCCCCAGCCAGAAAAACGGCACGGTTCGCGGCGAGGCTATGGTGGGGGACATGTGGCGAGTGCGAGTGCGACGCGTGGACGAACGAGTGGCGCAGCGGGTGAACGCGCGGAAGACCGGCAGGGGGGTCGACACCTTCTGGCGTCGCGTCTCCTCTGCGGCGAACCACGGCAAGCTCTGGTTCGTGGCCGCTGCGGCCCTCGCATTGCTCGGCCGCCCGCGTGCCGCTGTGCGCGGCCTGGCATCGCTCGGCATCGCCAGCCTGGTCGCCAACCTGATCGGCAAACGGCTGGTCGGCGGGGAGCGGCCGGCGCTCACGTCCATCCCGATCAGCAGGCGGCTGCAGCGCACGCCGACGTCGCCGTCGTTCCCGTCCGGGCACACCGCCAGCGCGGTCGCCTTCGCCACCGGCGCTGCCCTCGAATCCCCGGTAGCCGGTGCGGCCCTCGCCCCGGTGGCCGCCGGCGTCGCGTACTCGCGGCTGCACACCGGGGCGCACTGGTTCTCCGACGTGGTCGGCGGCGCGGCGATCGGCGCGGGCGTCGCCCTCGCGCTCAAGGCGGTCGTCCCTGCACCGAAGCCCTCCGCGCTGCTCATCGCGGAACCGCCGACGGCGACGACCATCGACCTTCCAGCGCTCGCCGACGGGGACGGAGCGTTCATCCTGGTCAACCCCGGCTCCGGTCGCGGGCTCGGCCGCCCGGATCCCCGGCCGCTGCTCGCCGAGCGCCTCCCGAAGGCGACGGTGCACGAGCTGTCCGACGGCGACGATTTCGCCGAGCTGGTGGATGCGGCTCTCGCGTCCCCGAACCCGCCGCGCGTCATCGGCATCCACGGTGGGGACGGTTCCGTCGGCGCACTGGCGACGATCGCCAGGAAGCACGACCTCCCGCTGCTCGTCTTCCCCGGCGGCACCTTCAACCACTTCGCGAAGGCTGCGATGCTCGACAGCGTCGACACGGCCATCGACGCCCTGCAGTCCGGATCGGGCAGGGCTGTCGACATCGCCGAGCTCCGCTTCGCCACCGGCGACCCCGTCGTCGTGCTCAACACGCTGTCCGTCGGCATCTACCCGTCGTTCGTGGAGGAGCGGGAGAAGTACGAGAAGCGCATCGGCAAGCCGCTGGCTGCGCTGGTCGCCGCCATCCGGGTCGTCCGCCGCACCAGTCCGTTGCGCGTCGAGATCGAGGGTGGACGCCGCACCATCTGGTCCGTCTTCGTCGGCGTCGGCCGCTACTACCCGGTCACCGCCGCCCCGATCGAGCGCAGGCGCCTCGACGACGGCGTGCTCGACGTGCGCGTGCTGTTCGCCGGCGGTAAGCCGCGCACGCGCGGGACGGTCGCGCTGGCCCTCGGCGGCCGGGTGGATGCGCTGGTCGCGCGCCTGCCGTTCCTGCAGGGCCCGCCGGTCCTGGATTCGTTCACCAGCACCGGCCTGACCATCCGCTCCCGCGACGACGACCCCGGCTACGCGCACGACGGCGAGGCGTCGACGGAGACGCCAGGCGGCACGGACGACGACGGCGCGAAGCGCCTGAACGTCACCCTCGTGCCCGGCGGCCTCCGCGTGTACTCGCCGGTCACTCCACGTTGATGTCTCCGACGGACTTGTCGGGCCGCAGCCCGCGCCACGACGGCTGACGCAGCCTGGCCGTCGGCGTCCACTCGGCGAACTCCACCTCGCCGACGAGTTCGGGCCGCACCCAGTGCGCATCCCGAGCGTCGGCGGACGGCACATCGGTGAGCGGGCTGGTCTTCCGTGGATGCGCCGCCAGGCGTTTCGCGAGGTCGTCCAGCATCGCGTCGGTGAACCCGGTGCCGACCTTGCCGACGTAGCGCAACCCGTCGCCGTCCCCGTCCGGGATGGCGAGCAGCAGCGAGCCGACGGTGTTCGCCCTCCGGCCGTTGCCCGGCTTCCACCCGGCGATCACGACCTCCTCCGTGCGGTGGTGCTTGATCTTGATCCAGGTGCGGGAGCGGCGGCCGGTGGCGTATGTTGCGTCGCGCTGCTTGGCCATGACGCCTTCGAGGTCGAGCTCCCTGCTCGCATCCACGGCGTGCCGGAGGTCGCCGTCGAATGCCGGCGGCACCTGCACGGGGTCGCCCTTCGGCGGTCGGAGGACGTCTTCGAGGGCAGCGCGACGCTCGTCGTACGTCTTGCCTCGATAGTTCTCGCCGTCGAGTTCGAGGAGGTCGAAGACCATGTAGTGCACGGGCGCCCTGCTGACAGCCGCATCCACGTCGGACGGCCTGGTGAGGCCCATCCTGGTCTGCAGCAGGCCGAAGTCGGGGCGGCCGGTTTTGTCGAGGGCGACGATCTCGCCGTCGAGCACCAGCTCGTGCCCGTCGGCGACCTCGGTGAGCGTGCGCAGCTCCGGATATGCGACGGTGACGTCGTTGCCGTTGCGGGTGCTCAGCCGGAGCGCATCGCCGCGCACCTCCGCGATGGCGCGGATGCCGTCCCACTTCATCTCGAACGCCCACTCGGACTCGTCGTGCACGTCCTTCTCGGAACCGAGGGTGGCGAGCATGGGGGAGATGGGTTTGGCGGAGAGTGGGGCGGGTGTGGTGCGGGTGGTGCGGGTGGTGCGGGTGGGGGCGTCGGCCTTGGCGGCCTTCGCGGGCTTCGTGCTCTGGCCTTTCGCCGCGTCGTCTTTCATCAGGTGGATCAGCCAGTTCTGCTCCGCCTTGCCCGACCCGCCGGTGTGGATGAGTGCGAACTTCCTGTCGCCTCCGAGCCCCCCGCCCTTCGTGCCGTGCAGGGTCACGATCACCTCGTCGTCGCGCCACTTCTCGAGGTCGTAGTCGCCCGCATCCCAGATCGTCACATGCCCTGCGCCGTACTCGCCGTGCGGGATGTCGCCCTCGAACGCGCCGTATTCGAGCGGGTGGTCCTCCACGTGCACGGCGAGGTGGTTCTGTCCGGGATCGGTCGGCGGCCCTTTGGGGAGCGCCCAGCTGACCAGCACGCCGTCGTGCTCCAGACGGAAGTCCCAGTGCAGGCGCCGGGCGTGGTGCTCCTGGATCACGAACGTGCGCCCGCTGGTCGAGTGCTGCAGCTTCTCCGGAACAGGTTCCGGCGTCTTGGCGGCGTCGCGTTTGCTGCGGTAGGTCGTCAGCCTGTCCTCCGCCGCGCCGTGCACCTCCTCGTCGAGGTGCCCGGCGGACAGGTCGGCGAGCGGGTCGCCCCTCCGTTTCACGCGGGCGAGTGCCTCTGTGAAGTCGAGTTGGGCGAGGTCTTTCCGCGCGAGCTCCCGCCAGGTGCGGGGCGCCGCGACGGTCGGGCGGAACCGCCCGCGCAGTGAATACGGCGCGATCGTGGTCTTGGCCGCGTTGTTCTGGCTCCAGTCCACGAGCACCTTGCCGACCCGCAGCGCCTTCTTCATGTCGCTCACGACGAGGTCGGGATGGTCGGCCTCGAGCACCCGGGCGAGTTCGTGGGCGACGGCGGAGACCTGCTCGCTGGTCTGGCTGCCGTCGAGCGCCGCATACAGGTGGATGCCTTTGGACCCGCTGGTCACCGGCATCGGGTCGAGCCCCATGTCGGTGAGGATGCCGCGGGCGAGCACGGCGATCTCGGCACAGTCGGCGAGCGTGACCCCCTCGCCGGGATCCAGGTCGAGCACCAGCCTGTCCGGATTCTTCGGCGTGCCGTTCCTCGACACCCGCCACTGCGGCACGTGGACCTCCAGCGAAGCGATCTGCGCCAGCCAGATCAGCGTCGCCCTGTCGTTGACCAGCGGATAGTCGTTGGAGTGGCTCTTGTGCGTGATCGTCCTCCGTTTGACCCACGACGGCGTCGACGACGCATCCAGGTTCTTCTGGAAGAACACCTCGCCGGGTTCATCCGGCGTCCCCACCCCGTGCACCCACCTCTTGCGGGTGACCACTCGATCCCGGATGTGCGGCAGCATGACCTCGGCGATGGCGTTGTAATACCCGATCACGTCGGCCTTGGTGGTCCCGGTCTCCGGGTACAGCACCTTGTCCAGATTGGTCAGCTTCAGCCGATGCCCATCGATCTCGACGGACTCGGTGTCAGTGGCGGCCATGCGCCAGATCGTACGCCGGGAGGCGGGGCGCGTCACCTGGTGCGTCGCCTGCCGGGGGTGCGAACTACGGTTCTTTGTGGTCCGGATCCTGGACTCCGGCCGCTCTGACGAGCATCCAAGTCGCCAGCCCCAGCATCGTTCCGGCGGCCAGCCAGAGCGCGACGGCGAGCGGCTGGGCGACCTGGCTCAGGGCTGTTGCGCCGCCCGCCGCGAGGAGGAAGCCGACTCCGAGGCCCCGGTATGTGCTGCTTTTCGTCACGGATACCCCTAGGAGTACGTGTTCGCGATGGCGACACAGGCCGTGGCGACACCGCTCCAGCCGCCGATCGCCGCGGCCAGGCAAACACCGCATCCCACTCCCAGGGTGACGGCGCAGGCGACTCCACAGGCCAGACTGAGGCCGGCCACGACCCACCCCGGGATGCCTTGATTGTTGAGGCACGTCGACAGGTTGCCCCACCAGTCGCCCTTCTTATAGGTGGCTCGGCTCAGCGATGAGCCTCCCGCTTGGCCTTTCTCGGCCGTGACTACGCGATCGAGTGAGAGCGACCCGTCGTTCCAGATCCGAACGGTCCCGGAGTCCTGCGAGAGGGGGATGAACGACATCTCCACCGTCGTCGCGACTTCACCGCTGGCGTCGTAGAAAACGGTGAGCGCGGATTGACCCGTCGGGTTTTCGCGGGCAACGATCGGGATACGCACGATCTCGTGCCCGTCGACGGAGCGGCGACCGATGGCGCTCGCCGCGTCGAGCGGGTCGCCGCTTCGGCTGAGGTGTGATGCAGCGATCTCTCGCGCAAGGGTCGTGACGCGTCCGTCGTCGAGGGCTGGCCAGTCGCTCACGGCGTGAGCTTCGGCGCTCAAACTGATGACGGCCTCTTTGCTGGCGGTCAGCACATCCGTTCTCGGAGTCCCGGGTGCAGCGGCAGCAGGCGGGGCGGCAAGTGTGACGGCGAGTACTGCTGCCGTCGCGGCCGCCAGCACAGTTGCACCTTTGCGAATTCTGTGTCTAATCATGCGGACAGCCTAAAAAGAGATCTAATATCAAACCACAACAAATGAAAAAGAATTCTAAAGTTCTACGCCCATCCCTCAACGGCACCGGACGGTGATTCTCGGGAGTCCCTCCCTGGCGTGCAATAGCCTTGAATACATGTCTTTCGTCGTCGAATCACTTCCCCCTCTCACCTGGAGCAACGGCACCGGCGCCGCCGAGCAGGCGGGTCCCGGCCAGCTGACGCTGACCGCCGCCGCGGGCACCGACTGGACGAACAGTGCGCTCGGCGGCGAGCACCAGCACGGGGCGACGTCGCTCGGGTTCGTGCCGACGGAGGACTTCACGCTGTCGGCTCGGGTCAGCGTTCAGCACCCGCGCAGCACGTTCGATGCGGGTGTGCTCGCGATCTGGGGCGACAAGGATCACTGGGCGAAGCTCTGCTTCGAGTATTCGCCGCAGGGGGAGGCGATGGTCGTCTCCGTCGTCACCAACGGGTTCTCCGACGACTGCAATTCCACCGTCGTCACCGCCGACCACGTCTTCCTGCGGGTGGTCAAGACGGGCGTCGGATGGGCGTTCCACTCGTCGGCCGACGGGGTCACCTGGGATTTCGTCCGCGTGTTCCGGCTGGACTGGGACGGCGACGTGAACGTCGGGTTCATGGCGCAGGCTCCGCTCGGCGACACCTGTGTCGCGCGGTTCGACGCCATCCGTTACGCGAACACGGTGCCGGGCGACCTCAGGGACGGTTCGTAGGCCAAACCTCGATCACTGGTTGAAAATCGCGCCGTCCACGGTCACGATGGGGGCATGAGGGCCATATGGACGGGTGCGATCACTTTCGGGCTGGTCAACGTGCCGGTGAAGGTATACAGCGCGACCGAGGATCACGATGTCGCGCTGCACCAGGTGCACGACGCGGACGGCGGGCGCATCCGGTACAAGCGGGTGTGCGAGATCGACGGCAAGACGATCCCGTACGAGCACATTGCGAAGGCGTACGACGACGGGGAGCGCACCGTCGTGCTCACCCCCGACGACCTGGCGTCGCTGCCCGCTGAGCGCAGCAGGGAGATCGACGTGGTCGAGTTCGTGCCGAACGATCAGCTCGACCCGCTGATGTTCGACCGCAGCTACTACCTGGAACCGGACTCCAAGTCGCTGAAGGCGTACGCGCTGCTGCGGCGCACCCTCGAAGACTCGGAGCGCACCGCCATCGTCAACTTCGCCCTGCGGCAGAAGACCAGGCTCGGCGCGCTGCGGGTGCGCGGGGACGTGCTCGTGCTGCAGACCCTCCTGTGGAACGACGAGGTCCGCGAGGCGAGCTTCCCGTCGCTGGAGGACAGCCCGCGGATCACCCAGCGCGAGCTCGACCTGTCCGCCGCGCTGATGGAGAGCTTCGCCGGCGACTTCGAGCCCGAGAAGTTCAGCGACGAATATCAGGATGAGCTGCGGAAGCTGATCGAGGCGAAGCTCGAACAGGGCGACACCATCGACACGGCGGAGACGTTCGGCGAGCAGGAGGAGAAGAGCTCGGGCGGCGGTGAGGTGATCGACCTCATGGAGGCGCTGCAGCGCAGCGTCGAGCGCAGCAGAGGTTCGGGTGGCGCGAAGGGCTCGGGCGGGGAGAAGTCCGCGGCGAAGACGTCGACGGCGAAGAAGTCCGCCGCCGCGAAGTCCGGCGCGAAGTCCGCGAAATCGGCCACCGCGAAGTCCACCGCGAAGTCCTCCGGCTCGGTGACAGCGGGCAAGACGGCGAAGACCGCCGCCAAGAAGCCCGCGTGACGCGCCTCCGCCGCAGCGACCCGTCCGGGCCCGGCTACCGCAGGATCAGCACGAAGAAGGCGCCGACGTACCAGGACGAGGCCGGTAACACGATCGTGGACGAGCGTGAGCTGGAGCGCATCCGGTCGCTGGTGATCCCGCCCGCCTGGCAGGACGTGTGGATCTCGCCGGACGCGCGAGGGCACATCCAGGCCGTCGGCTACGACCAGGCCGGGCGGAAGCAGTACCTCTACCACGAGTCCTGGCGCCTGCATCAGGACCGGGTCAAGTTCGAGCGGGCGGCCCAGCTGGCCGAGACGCTGCCCGCCGCGCGCCGCCGCGTCACGATGGACCTGCGGCAGGAAGGCTTCGGCAGGGACCGGATCCTGGCGGCGGCACTCAGGATCATCGACCTCGGCTCGCTCAGGATCGGCAGCGAGGAGTACCTGCACGCCAACGGCAGCAGGGGACTCACCACCCTGCTCTGCCGCCACGTCGCCATCGACGGGGACGACGTGACGCTGACGTTCCCGGCGAAGAGCGCGCAGAAGTGGACGAGCACGATCACCGATCCGGATGTGGCAGCTCTGCTCTCCGAGATCGTCGCCGCGCGCGGTCAGCGCTCGCGGCTGCTGTCCTGGAAGGACGGCACCTGGCACACGATCCGTCCCGCGTCGCTCAACGAGTACATCCGGCGGCAGACGCGCGGCGAGTTCACCGCGAAGGACTTCCGCACGCTGCACGGCACGATCACGGCGGCGGCGACGCTCGCCGGACTCGGAACGGGCGGCACGGAGCGCGAGCGGACGAAGCGCATCACCGCGGCGGTCGCCGCGGCAGCGGACGCGCTCGGGAACACCCCGGCGATCGCGCGCAACAGCTACATCGACCCGCGCATCTTCGACCGCTACCGGCAGGGCGAGGTGATCGACCTGTCCAACGGCCGCGCACCGGAGCCCGCGCTGCTGGAACTGCTCGCCTAGCGCTTCGGAGCGTCCTCCGTCGCACCCTCCGACGCCTCCGACGACAGCGGAGCAGCGATGTCCTCCAGCGACTTGCCCTCCGCATCCACGCCCAGGAACAGCTCGACCAGTCCCGCCGCGATCATCAGCCCCGCACCGATGTAGTACCCGATGGCCACCGCGTGCATGCCGTCCTCGATCAGGTGGCCGAACAGGATCGGCCCGATGATGCCGCCGAGGCCGGTGCCGACCGCGTAGAAGAACGCGATCGCCATCGCCCTGGTCTCCATCGGGAAGACCTCGCTGACAGTCAGGTATGCGCTGCTCGCGCCTGCGGAGGCGAAGAAGAACACGACCATCCAGCACACCGTCAGCCAGAACGCGTCGAGGATGCCCGCGTCGAACATCAGGGCGGTGCCCACCAGCAGCACGCCGCTTCCGACGTAGGAGAGGGTGATCATGAAGCGGCGGCCCACCGAGTCGAAGAGGTGCCCGAGGAGGGCCGGGCCGAGGAAGTTGCCGATCGCGATGGGAACGAGCGCCCACGGGGCGACGTCGTCCGGCACCCCGAGCAGCTTCGTCAGCACGAGTGAGTACGTGAAGAACACGGCCTTGTAGAGGAACGCCTGGCCGATGAACAGCGAGAGCCCGAGCACGAACCGCTTCGGGTAGCGGGTGATCGCAACGCGCACGATCTCACCGAACCCGGTGGACCTGCGCTGCTTGATCCGGATGGCCTTGTCGGCGGGCACGGCGTCGAGGTGCTTCCCCGTGTCCTCCTCCACGTCGTGCTCGATCTCGCCGACCAGCTTCTCCGCCGCCTCGTCGCGACCGTGGATGAACATCCAGCGCGGCGACTCCGGCACGTTGCGGCGGACCAGCAGGATCACCAGGCCGAGCACGGCGCCCAGGCCGAACGCGATGCGCCAGCCGATGTCGGCGGCGAAGATGTCGGTGTTCAGCAGGAAGACGGTGAGCACGGCGCCGAACGCCGTGCCGAGCCAGTACGAGCCGTTGATCGCGAGATCCACCAGGCCGCGGCGCCGGGCGGGGATGAGCTCGTCGATCGCCGAGTTGATGGCCGCGTACTCGCCGCCGATGCCCGCGCCGGTGAAGAAGCGGAACAGGAAGAACATCCACGGCGCGAAGGAGAACGCGGTGAGCACCGTTGCGACCAGGTAGAGGCCGAGCGTGACGATGAACAGCTTCTTCCTGCCGAAGCGGTCGGTCAGATAGCCGAACACGAGCGAGCCGACGCAGGCGCCGGCGACGTAGATGGCGGCGGCGAGACCGATGTCGGCTGTGGACAGCCCGAGGCCGCTGGACGGCTCGGTCAGGCGGGAACCGATCGCGCCGACGATGGTCACCTCCAGCCCGTCGAGGATCCACACGGTGCCGAGACCGATCACCACGAGCCAGTGGAACTTCGACCAGGGAAGTCTGTCCATCCTCGCCGGGATGGTCGTTTCGATCGTCTTCAGCGACGGTTCCTGGGTATTCGATGTATGCGCGCTCACGTCGCGCACGATACGACGTGCATCCCGATCCCAGCAGGGGCTTGACAAATGGATGCATTGGAAGCGCTTTCCGACACGCCTAGCGTCTGGTTACCACCCTTGTCAACCCCTTGTTGGGGGTCAAGCCGATTTGCTTACCTGTCAGAAGATTCCCCGCCCGACCGCGGGACTCGCACCGCAGTGATGCAGAGCGAAAAAATGAACACGAGTGATGGGAAGACGAGACATGACAGTCCTCGAAGTGACCAACGATCCGGTGCGCGACTACCTGAACTCGATCGGGCGCACGCGCCTCCTGACCGCCGAAGAAGAGGTGTCGCTGGCCAAGCGCATCGAGATCGGCGTGCTCGCCGGAGAGCGCCTCGCCAAGCGGCCCGGCCTCACCCCGGTGGAGCGCCGCGAGCTGCAGTGGCTCGCCGACGACGGCAAGCGCGCGTTCGAGCGTTTCATCGAGGCGAACCTCCGCCTCGTGGTCAGCATCGCCAAGCGGTACGCGGGCCGCGGCCTGCCGGTGATGGACCTCATCCAGGAGGGCAACCTCGGCCTGGTGCGCGCGGTGGAGAAGTTCGACTACCGCACCGGCAACAAGTTCTCGACGTACGCCACCTGGTGGATCCGCCAGTCGATCCTCCGCGGCATCGCGGACACCGCCCGGCTCATCCGCATCCCGGTGCACACGGTGGAGAAGATCGACAAGCTCGACCGCATCCGGCGCGACCTGGGCGGTGAGCTCGGCCGCACCCCCACGCTGGAGGAGATGGCCGAAGCGTCCAACCTGACGCCCGCCGAGGTGCACAAGCTGCAGATGAGCGACTCGGAGACGGTGTCGCTCGCCGTGCCCGTCGGCGAGAACGAGGGAGCGGAACTCGGCGACCTCATCGAGGACGACGACTTCCCGACGCCCGCAGAGGCCGTCGAGGTCGGCTTCCGTCACCGCGACCTCGAAGAGCGCCTCAAAGACCTGCCCCCGCGCGACGCGAAGGTGGTCAGGATGCGCTTCGGGCTCGACGGCCAGAAGCCGATGACGCTGGATGAGGTCGGCGAGGTCTACGGCATCACCCGCGAGCGCGTGCGCCAGCTGGAGACCCGCAGCCTCAAGCGGCTCCGCTGCCCCGAACTCCTCGAGTACCTGCGCTGAGCGGGCCGTTGGCCGGCCAGTGCACGACAGACATGGACGAACCCCGCGCCTGGCGCGGGGTTCGTTCGTCTTCGCTCCGGGACTCAGCGGCCGGGAGGAGTGTCCGCGTTGACTTCGTCGGCGCCGAGCGCGCCGATTTCCTCGGTCAGCTGCAGACCCTGGGCACTGTTGGACGACAGGGTGAGCGCTTCCAGCCACACCTTGTTGATCTTGGGAGGGCGGCCGCCGCTGTAGCGGAACAGCAGAGGAACGGACGGGTCGATCCAGATGGCGCTGCGGCCGTCTCCGACACCCTGCTCGTCGCGCCAGGAGAAGAAGAACCCCTCTTTGCGTCGCAGCTTCAGGCCGACGACGATCTGCAGATGCGCAAGAACCCGATCGTCGAAACCGATCTCCGTCGTTCCAGCGTAGACAAGCTTTCCCATGCCTCGAAGTTACAGGACGGGCGAACGCACCGCGCGCATCCGGCGCCAGGACACGAGCGTATGGTCGCAGCATGACAGGCAGACGCGCACTCGTCACCGGAGCGACGGGCTACATCGGCGGCCGGCTGGTGCCCCGGCTGCTCGCCGACGGATTCACCGTGCGCGTGCTCGCGCGCTCGCCGCAGAAACTCACCGACGTGCCCTGGCTGGAGCAGGTGGAGGTGGCGGAGGGCGATCTGCACGACCGGGATGCCGTCGCAGCAGCCATGAAAGACGCCGACGTCGTCTACTACCTCGTCCACTCGATGCGGGCGTCGGGGGACTTCGACGAGGAGGAGGCCGACGCCGCGCGCATCGTCGCCGAGGAGGCCGCTGCCGCGGGCGTCGGCCGCATCGTCTACCTCGGGGCGCTGCACCCGGAGGGCGAGCTGTCCAGGCACCTCCGCTCCCGGGTGGCCGTCGGGCGCATCCTGCTCGACTCCGGCGTGCCGACGGTCGTGCTGCAGGCAGGGGTGGTGATCGGGTCCGGCTCCGCGTCGTTCGAGATGATCAGGCACCTCACCGAGGTACTGCCGTACATGCCCGCGCCGCGCTGGGTGCGCAACCGCATCCAGCCCATCGCGATCCGGGATGTGCTCCGCTACCTGATCGCGGCGGCCGACCTGCCGCCGGAGATCAACAGGGCGTACGACATCGGCGGGCCGGACATCCTGCGCTACGGGCAGATGATGAACGGGTTCGCGCTGGAGGCCGGCCTCCGGCAGCGTCCGATCGCGTCGCTTCCGGTGTTCACGCCGTGGCTGGCGTCGCAGTGGGTGAACCTGGTCACGCCCATCCCGCGCAGCCTCGCCGTGCCGATCATCGAGTCGCTGCAGTACGACTGCGTGGTGCGCGAGCACGACATCGACGAGGTCATCCCGCCGCCGGAGGGCGGGCTCACGGGCTACCGCACCGCCGTGCGCCTGGCGCTCGCCCGGATGCGCGACGGCGACGTCGAGACGAGCTGGCGCAACTCGACGGTCGGCAACGCGCCGAGCGACCCGCTGCCGAGCGACCCGGACTGGGCGGGCCACACCGTGTACACCGACGTGCGGGAGCGCAGCAGCAGCGCATCCGCCGACCGGCTGTGGCGCGTCGTCGAAGGGATCGGCGGGGAACGCGGCTGGTACTCGTTCCCGCTGGCGTGGGCGCTGCGCGGCTGGATGGACAAGCTGGTCGGCGGCGTCGGGCTGCGCCGCGGCAGACGCGACGCCGACCGGCTGCAGACCGGGGACGCCCTCGACTGGTGGAGGGTCGAGCGGATCGACAGGGGCAGGGAGCTGCGGCTGCGCGCCGAGATGCTGGTGCCGGGGAAAGCCTGGCTGGAGATGCTGGTGGAACAGGAGGGGGAGGGCTCTCGCTATCGGCAGAGGGCGATCTTCTTCCCGAAGGGGTTGGCCGGGCGGCTCTACTGGTTCGCGATCCTGCCGTTCCACGGCGTGATCTTCAACGGGATGGCGAACAGGATCGTGGCCGAGGCGGCGGAGGAGCCATCGTCGGAGTCGGCGCCGGCGAGGGAGCCTGCCGGCTGATGGCTCAGCGCGCGGGGGTCTCGGCCGCTTCCGGTTCCTCGGCGTCTTCCGGATCCTCCGGGAGCTGCGGGATCGCGGCGAGGTCGGTGAGGAACCGGATCACGATCTCGCGCTCGTCGCTGTTCAGGCCTCTGGCCACCTCGAAGCGGTGCGCGTGCTGCCTCCCCATCACGCGGCGCACCTCGCGGTGCGTCTCCTCCGTGATCGCGACCGTCACCGCGCGGCGGTCTGTCGGGTGCGGACGCCGCTCGATGTGGCCTGCACGCTCCAGCCGGTCGAGCATCTTGGTCGTCGATGCTGTCGAGATGTGCAGGTGCTCGGAGAGCGCGCCCGCCGTGACGGCGACGTCGGCGTTCGCCGACGCGATGATGTACCGCAGCGCCTTCATGTCCGTGTCGTTGAGCTTCATCTTGCTGCGCGATTCGAAGCTGAGTTTCTGCTCGGCCTCCCGCCAGTCTTTGAGCGCGGTGAGGAGCACGACGACCCGCTCGAGGTCGACCTCGGTGAGGTCGTCGTGGCGGACGAGTTCCTGCCGAGGGTCGATCACGCGGGGGTCGAGCATCGACCCGGAGACGCGGCGCGCGTCCTCATTGAAACCCATGCGCACATCCTATGCCCGATAGTAAGAAGCGTGCTAAGTTATTTACTTACTTGGCTAGACAAAGGAGCGTAGGATGACCCAGATCCATCAGGGAGCACCGCGCATCGGTCTGCCGGAGGTGGATGCCAGGCTCGCCGCTTTCTTCACGGAGAGGTCGGAGCAGGCGACGCGGTACGGCAGCGAATACCAGCGCCTCTGGAGCAGTGCGCGGAGCGCCAGCGAGGGAGGCAAGCGCATCCGTCCCGGCTTCGTGCTGAGCGCCTTCGACGCCATCGGCGGCGAGGCGTCCGGCGTCGCGACCGCGGCCGACGCCGTGGACACGGCCGTCGCCTTCGAGCTGCTGCACACCGCGTTCCTGCTGCACGACGACGTGATCGACGGAGACACGGTGCGGCGAGGACGCCCCAACGTGGCCGGCGAGTTCGCCGGGGATGCGGCCGCCCGCGGCATCGACCGTGAGCGTGCCGCCCTCTGGGGCGAGACCGCCGCCATCCTCGCCGGCGACCTGCTGCTGCACGCCGCGGCCTCGCTGATCGCCCGGCTGGATGTGCCGTCGCCGACCCGCACGGCGCTGCTCGACCTGCTCGACCACAGCATCTTCGTCACGGCGGCGGGGGAGTTGTCGGACGTGTCGTACAGCCTGCGCCTGGACGAGGCGCGACTGCCGGATGTGCTCGCCATGACCGAGCGCAAGACGGCCGCGTACTCGTTCGCCGGGCCGCTCGCCGCCGGCGCCATGCTCGCGGGGGCGGGCGGCGACGTGCTGGCGGCGCTGGGGGAGTACGGCAGGCTGCTCGGCATCGCCTTCCAGCTCGGCGACGACATCCTCGGCGTGTTCGGCGAGGAGGATGCCACCGGGAAGAGCATCGTCAGCGACCTGCGTGAGGGCAAGGAGACCTCCCTCATCGCGTACGCGCGCGCGACCTCGGCCTGGCCGACCATCGAGCAGCACTTCGGACGTCCGGACCTCGACCACGACGACGGTCGCCGCCTCGCAGCGCTGCTCGACGCGTGCGGTTCGCGCGCCTTCGTGGAGGGGCTCGTCGCCGAGTACGCGGACGCCGCCGTCGCCGCCCTCGCCGTCCCCGGGCTCCCTCTGTCGCTGACCGACGAGCTTTCGGCGGTGGCCCGCTCCTGCGTCGGGAGGATCGCGTGACCAGGGAGGCCGAGCTCACCACCGCCGGTGGTGCCCGACCGGCCGCCCCCACCGATCTGTCCCTCTACACGCGGGCAGCGCACACCAGCTCCGCCACGATCATCCACGAGTACTCCACGTCGTTCGGGATGGCGACCAAGCTGCTCTCCCCGGAGGTGCGGCCCCAGGTCGAGGACATCTACGCCCTGGTGAGGATCGCCGACGAGATCGTCGACGGAGCGGCGGCGGAGGCCGGTCTCGCCGTCGACGACCAGCGCGCACTGCTCGACGCCCTCGAGGCGGACACCGAGCGGGCCATGCGCACCGGATACAGTGCCAACGTCGTCGTGCACTCGTTCGCGTGCACGGCCAGGGCCGTCGGGATCGAGCCGTCGCTGACCGCGCCGTTCTTCGGGTCGATGCGCCGCGACCTCAGCCCGGTGGACTTCAGCTCGGACGAGCTGAGCGCGTACATCTACGGGTCGGCCGAGGTGGTCGGGCTGATGTGCCTGCGCGCGTTCCTCTCCCACGAGCAGGTCGCCACCGACCGCCGGATGCGGTTGGAGAGCGGCGCCCGCCGGCTCGGCGCCGCCTTCCAGAAGATCAACTTCCTCCGCGATCTGGCCGTCGACTGGACGGAGCTCGGCCGCAGCTACTTTCCCGGCATCGACCCGGGCAGGCTCACGGAGCGGCAGAAGCTGGAGCTCGTGGTGGACATCGAGCGCGACCTCGGTGCCGCCCAGGACGCCATCCCGGAGCTGCCGGACAACTGCCGCCGCGCCATCGCCGCGGCGCACGGCCTGTTCGCGGAGCTGACCGACCGCATCCGGTCGACGCCGGCCCCTCTGCTGCTGTCGACGCGTGTCAGCGTCCCGACCAGGACGAAGCTCGCGATCCTGATGCGCGCGACGGCCGGATGGGGCGCGGGGTCGTCGCGATGACCGGCGAACGCCCCAGCGCTGCCCAGGCGTCGGTCGTCGTGATCGGCGGAGGCATCGCCGGTCTCGCGACCGCCGCACTCCTCGCGGTGGACGGCCACCGGGTCACGCTCCTGGAACAGCACGACCAGCTGGGCGGCCGGGCGGGAACCTGGTCAGCGGACGGTTTCCGCTTCGACACCGGGCCGTCGTGGTTCCTGATGCCCGAGGTCTTCGACCACTTCTTCCGGCTCCTCGGCACCAGTTCTGCCGAGCAGCTCGATCTCGTCACTCTGGATCCCGGATACCGTGTGTTCTCGGAGTCCGGAGCTGCGCCCCTGGATGTGCGAGCGGACTACCCGGCCAACCGCGCGCTCTTCGAGTCCGTCGAGCCCGGCTCCGGCCCTCGCCTCGACCGTTACCTCGCCAGCGCCCGCGAGACGTACCGGATGGCGGTCGACCGGTTCCTCTACGGGACGTTCGCCACCTTCCGCCCGCTGTTCTCACGCGACCTGGTGACGAAGCTCGGCCGCCTCGGCCGTCTGCTGCTGGAGACTCTGGAGCGTCGGGCGGCGCGGACGGTCCGGGACACCCGGCTCCGCCAGATCCTGGGATACCCCGCGGTGTTCCTCGGCACGTCGCCCGACCGTGCGCCGAGCATGTACCACCTGATGAGCCACCTCGACCTGGAGGACGGCGTCCGCTACCCGCAGGGCGGATTCGGCACCATCAT
The DNA here is from genome assembly GCF_051161895.1 of Leifsonia araucanica. Lineage (NCBI taxonomy): Bacteria > Bacillati > Actinomycetota > Actinomycetes > Micrococcales > Microbacteriaceae > Leifsonia > Leifsonia araucanica. The sequence goes on along the minus strand of NZ_JBMBTW010000002.1, from coordinate 1,247,429 downwards.
CGACAGGATCGCGGCGATCGCCCGAGCCGACGGCGCCCACCTGCAGACCGACGCCCGCGTGACGGCGATCCGCACGGAGCCGGGCGCCGCCCGCGCCAGGGTCACCGGAGTGGAGTACCGGGATGCGTCCGGCGGCCTGCACTTCGTCCCTGCGGACACCGTGGTCTCGGCCGCCGACCTGCACTTCACGGAGACCACCCTGCTGCCCGAGGCGCTGCGCACATACCCGGAGTCGTACTGGGAGCACCGCGACCCCGGCCCCGGCGCCGTGCTGGTGATGCTCGGCGTCCGCGGAGCCCTCCCGGAGCTGACCCACCACAACCTCTTCTTCACCACGGACTGGGCGGACAACTTCGACCGCATCTACGGCGCGGAGCCGTCCATCCCGGATCCGGCGTCGCTCTACGTCTGCAAGCCGAGCGAAACGGACCCGACCGTCGCTCCCGACGGCAGCGAGAACCTGTTCGTGCTCGTCCCCGTGCCCGCCGATGTCTCCATCGGCTCCGGCGGTGTCGACGGAACGGGCGACCGCCTGGTGGAGCGGACGGCGGACGCCGCCATCGCGCAGGTCGCCGCCTGGGCGGGCATCCCGGACCTCGCGGACCGTGTCATCGTGCGCCGCACGGTCGGCCCGGACGATTTCGCCACCGACCTGAACTCCTGGCGGGGTGGAGCTCTGGGACCGGCGCACACGCTGCGGCAGAGCGCCTTCTTCCGCGGACGCAACGCCTCAGCGAAGGTCGACGGCCTCCTCTACGCCGGAGGCTCGACGATTCCCGGCATCGGACTGCCGATGTGCCTGATCAGTGCCGAGCTGGTGTTGAAGCGTCTCCGCGGCGACACCAGCACCGGACCCCTGCCGGAGCCGCTCGCTGCGGAGACCCGCTCGGAGTCGGTGGCGTGAGCATCCTGTATCTGCTGTTCATCCTCCTGTCGCTGGGTGCGATGGTGCTGATCGACCACCGCTTCCGCCTGTTCTTCTGGCGGGATGCGCGCCGCGCCACGATCGTGCTGGTGGCCGGGGTGCTGTTCTTCCTCGCCTGGGACCTCGCCGGCATCGGCCTGCACGTCTTCGCCCGGGGAGAGTCTGGCTACATGACCGGCATCGTGCTCGCCCCGGAGCTCCCGCTCGAGGAGGTCTTCTTCCTCGCCTTCCTGTGCTATCTCACGATGGTCGTGATCACCGGCGCTCGCCTCGTGCTCGACCGGCGTGGCGATCGTGGCAGCGACCGTGATCGCAACCTCGACCGCGGCCGCGATCGGGGGCGCGCATGACCTACCTCCTCCTCAGCCTCGCCTTCCTCGCACTCGCGCTCGTCGTCCTGGCCGTCGCGCTTGCCACGGCCAGGGACCGCGCAGCCATCGTCCGCCGCTGGTGGCTGCCTGTCCTGATCGCGGGTGTGCTGCTGGCGGTCCTGACGGCCGTCTTCGACAACGTGATGATCGGCTCCGGCCTGATGACCTACGGCGAGACCACGATCAGCGGCGCCCGCATCGGGCTCGTGCCCATCGAGGACTTCGCGTACCCGCTGGCCGGTCTCCTGCTGCTCCCCGCCCTCTGGCTCCTCGTCCGGAAGCGGAGACCGGAATGACGATGGCAGCCCAGACGTCCTCCACGTTCCGCCAGCTCGTGCTCGCCTCCCGCCCGCTCAGCTGGATCAACACCGCCTTCCCGTTCGCCGCCGCCTACCTCCTGACCACCCGGCAGCTCGACCTCACCTTCGTGCTCGGCACTCTGTATTTCCTCATCCCGTACAACCTCGCGATGTACGGGATCAACGACGTCTTCGACTACGAGTCCGACCTGCGGAACCCCCGCAAGGGAGGCGCGGAGGGCGCCGTGCTCGACCGCGGGATGCACAGGCGCATCCTCATCGCCGCCGCCGTCACCAACCTCCCGTTCCTCGTGTACCTGGTCATCGTCGGCTCCCCGCTGTCGTGGCTGGTGCTCGCGGTGAGCGTGTTCGCGGTGATCGCGTACTCGGTGAAGGGCCTGCGCTTCAAGGAGATCCCGTTCCTCGACTCGGTCACCTCGAGCACCCACTTCGTCAGCCCGGCCGTGTACGGGCTGGTGCTGGCGGGCGCCGCCTTCACCCCGCAGCTGTTCGCGGTGCTGCTCGCCTTCTTCCTCTGGGGGATCGGAAGTCACGCGTTCGGCGCCGTGCAGGACGTCGTGCCCGACCGGGAGGGCGGCATCTCCTCGATCGCCACGGTGCTGGGTGCGCGCACCACCACCCGCTTCGCCATCGCGGCCTGGGCGCTCGCGGGCCTCGCGATGCTGCTGACCGCGTGGCCAGGACCGATCGCCGCCGTCCTCGCCATCCCGTACATCGTCGCCGCCGCGCCGTTCTGGTCGGTGAGCGACGAGGACTCCGCGTCGGCCAACCGAGGCTGGCGCCGCTTCCTCTGGATCAACTACGCGTGCGGCTTCGTCGTGACGATGCTCCTCATCCTGTACGCGACGCTGACCGCCTGACCCGCCCGCCGCGGGCCGCCGCCCCGGCCCCGGGCTCACCCCCGCTTGGGCAGCTCCTGCAGCGCCCACGTGTTCCCATCCGGGTCGGAGAACGTCACGAACCGCCCCCAGTCCAGGTCGGCGACGCCCTCCGCCTCCACCCCGTTCTCACGCAGGTGCGCGAGGGCGTCGTCCGCGCTCTGCACCACGATCTGCAGTCCGCGCTGGCTGCCGGGCTCCATGTCGGTGAGTCCTTCGCCGAACGCGATCGAGCACGCGGAGCCGGGAGGGGTGAGCTGCACGAACCGGAGGGTGTCGGAGACGCGGTGGTCGTGGTCGGCGGTGAAGCCGACCTGGTCGACGTAGAACGCCTTCGCGCGGTCGACGTCGGTGACCGGGATGGTGATGAGCTCGATGCGCCAGTCTGTGATGGCCATGATCGGTGCCTTTCTGTCGGGTGCTGCCCTGTTCTTTCTTCGTACTTCCACGCTAGAGAGGAATGCGGACAAGATCCGGCCTCAATAGCAAATTGTGGATAACATCTCTCTCCCGGCCGCTGGGGAGGAAGCTCACAGCGCAGGGACGGTATCGTCGGAAGACACGCGCAGCAACAGCACGCACCACACCGGCCGAGAAAGACGAACGAGCGATGAGCGACAGCCCGGCTTCGCCCACTCCATACGAGGTGCTCGGCGTCGCATCCACCGTCAGCCACGAGGAGCTGCGTCGCGCGTACCGCAGGCTCCTGCGCGAGACGCACCCGGACACCGGCGGGACAGCCGCCCGTTTCCAAGCGGTGCAGGACGCCTGGGAGCTCGTCGGAGAGCCGGACGACCGCGCCCGCTACGACCGCGGCGAGGCGGCATACGCCGGCGACGTCAGCGCCGACGGGGCTGCGGGCAACGGCTTCAGCGCCACCTTCCACGCCACCCGCTCCCAGTCCCGCGGCGCCACCGTCCGCGCCCGCAGTTACGGCCACCCCGGCGGCCAGGCCCGCGAACGCTACCTGCACCTGATGCGCGAGTGGATGGGCAGGGGCACCGAGCTCGACGACCCGTACGACCCTGGGCTGGTCCGCTCGGCGCCGCGCGAGATCCGCCACCTGCTCGCCGTCGCGCTCGCCGAGGAGGCCACGGCGCGCGCCGTCGCCGGGCTCGGCATCGGGTTCACGATCTGGAACGACGTCTCCGTGCATCCCCGCTCCGACGCCAAGCTCGACCACGTCGTGCTCGGCCCGGCCGGCCTGTTCGCGATCCGCTCCGCCGACTGGGGCAGCGAGGTGAAGCTCTCCAAGGGCGACATCGTCGGTGAGGCGGTCGACCGCGACGAGGAGCCGTTCCACGACCTCCTGCGCGACTCCAAGACCTTCTCGCGCCAGGTCGGCGTGCGCTTCACCGGCCTGATCATCGTCGTGCCGGACGACGCGCTCGCCGTTCCGTACGACCGCATCGAGCGCGGCCGGCTCTCCGGATCGCTGCTCGTGCGGCGGTCCCTGCTGCCGCAGGTGCTCCGCAACGGCGCGAACGCGGCGGGCAGGGAGAGCGTCGACCGCGCGTTCGAGCTGCGCACCCGGCTGCAGGAGAGCATCCGGTTCGTCTGACCCCGGATGCTGGGACCCCGGATGCCGGGCACCAAGACCTGGGCCCCTGGACGCGGCAGGCGCAAGGGAGCAGAGTGGGCACATGGTCACTTCACTCGACATCTTCAGCGGTTTCAGCGTCGACGACATCCCCGCGGCGAAGGCGTTCTACGGCGACACCCTCGGTCTGAACATCACCGACGGCCCGATGGGCAACCTCGACCTCGCGCTGCCGTCCGGCGGTCACGTGTTCATCTACCCGAAGCCGGATCACACCCCGGCCAGCTTCACCATCCTGAACCTGGTGGTGCCGGACATCGACGCCGCCGTCGACGACCTCAACGCCAAGGGCGTGAAGACCGACATCTACGACGACCCGAACCTGCCGACCGACGCCAAGGGCGTCCTGCGCGGCAAAGAGGTGGACCGCGGCCCGAACATCGCCTGGTTCCGCGATCCGGCCGGAAACGTGGTGTCCGTGATCGAGGACTGAGCGCTCAGCCGGCCAGGAGCGCCCGCAGCGCCATCGCGTCGACGGGCGAGCGCACCTTGGCGTCGTTGTCGAAGTAGGCGTACACGTCCAGCCCGTCGCTGAGCCAGCCCCGGATGTCCGTGGCCCAGCGCGCGAGCGCGTCCGGCGTGTATCCGCTCGTGTACAGCTCCTCGTCGCCGTGCAGCCGCACGTACTGGAAGTCCGTGGTGGTCTCCCGGATCACGGGGTAGCGCCCTGCGGTGTCCGCGACGACGATGGCGACCCCCGCATCCCGCGCGATGGCGGTGAACTCCGGAACGTCGAACGACGGGTTCCGCACCTCCATGGCGTGCCGGATGGGCCGCTCGGGGCCCGGGTCGAGGAACGTCCTGTCTTCGTCCAGGCTGGTCTCCGCCGCGAGGGCGGCAGCGGCGGTCGTCGTGCGGGGGAGCATCGCGAGGAACGCGGTCACAGCCTCCGGGTCGAACGCGAGGTTCGGTGGCACCTGCCAGAGCACCGGCCCGAGCTTCGCGCCGAGCGCGAGCACGCCGGACGCACAGAAGTTCGCCACCGCCTCCCGCGCGTTCTTCAGCCGCAGGATGTGCGTGATGTACCGCCCGCCCTTCACGGAGAACACGAAGTCGTCGGCCGTCTCCTCCGCCCAGCGCCGGTAGCTCGCCGGTTTCTGCAGGGCGTAGAAGCTGCCGTTGATCTCGATCGAGTCGAGCCGCTCCGCTGCATATTCGAGCTCTGCGCGGTGCGGCAGCCCCTTCGGGTAGAACGTGCCGCGCCACGGCGCATACGTCCAGCCGGAGATCCCGATCCTGGCGACCGCCATCAGCGCCCCCGCAGCTGATCCAGGATGCGCCTGTCCCGCTTGGTCGGACGCCCGGCGCCGCGCTCGCGCAGCACGGCGGACGGCGCCTCCACCTTCGGAGGGGGCGGGGGAGTCAGGTCGTCGAAGCACTCGGCGGCGACGACCGCGCCCACCCGCTTCACGATCAGCCGTTTGGCGATCAGGATGCGCTCGGTGTCGCCCACCCTCGCGCGCACCTCGTCGCCGATCCTGACCGGCGTCGCGGGCTTCGCCTTGTCGCCGTTCACCCGCAGGTGCCCGGCTTTGGTGGCAGTGGATGCGGCGGAGCGTGTCTTGTAGAGGCGCACGGCCCACGCCCAGGAGTCGACGCGGACGCTCGCAGGTTCGGCCACGATCAGACCGCTTCGGCCAGCTGGCTCTTCCACTTCACGAGGCTGCGGACGGTCTTGCTCTTGTCGGTGGCGAGCTTGTCCATCACGTCGGCGGGCACGAAGTAGTTGATCGCCACCCAGCCGCGCACGGTCTCGGAGCGGTCGTCCGCGAGCATCCGGAGGATGTCGCAGGGGGTCGCCTCGTTCTTCGCGACGCAGCCGCGCACGCCGGCGTCCGGGTCGTTCGCGAGGGTGAGGAAGAGGTCGTCCGGGGTGTTGTAGCTGCTCGCGACGCTCTCCCGGATCTTGGGGTTCGGGTCGGAGGCGAGCAGCCTCAGCCGACGGATCTTGCTCTCGGTGACCGGGGGAGACGGGTGCAGTGCCGCCGCCTCCTCCGCGGTGAGCATCGCCGGTCGGTGCTCACGCATCGCCTGACGCTGGGCCGGGGTGTTGAACCGAATGCAGGACATGCGTCAACGGTACGCGCTCGGTCCGACCTTCGCGCGGCTGGCACGCCGCGGCCGTCGCGCCGCGGTCACGGAGCAGCGGGTGCCGGCTCGTCGCCGTTGCGCCGCGGCGGCCACGGCACGATCGGCGACGTGCGCCGCTGGTACTGCGCGTACTCGGGGTAGCGGGACACCGAGATGCTCTCGGTGAAGACCGTCGACCCGATGAACAGCCCGGTCAGCAGCAGCGGCCCGATCACAGTCCACTGCAGGATGGACCCGGCCGCCACGCAGCCGAACAGGAAGAGCACCCACCACTGGGCCTGCTCGAAGAAGAAGTTGGGGTGCCGGGAGACGCGGAACAGCCCGCTCTGCAGGAAGCGCGGCTGCGGGTCGCGACCGGCCGCCTTCTCCGCGTTCTTCCACTGGTGGAAGTTCCATTGCTGCTGGTCGGCCACCGTCTCGCCCACCAGGAACGCGAGGAACACCACGGCGCAGACGATGTCGAGCACGCCGAGCGGCGTCTGGTGCAGGTAGGCGGTCCAGGCGGGGAGGGTGATCAGGAACAGCAGCACGTTCTGGTAGATCACGATGAAGAACAGGTTGAACAGCCAGAACTGCCAGCCGGGCATCCTGCCGCGCAGCACCGCCCAGCGGTAGTCCTCCCCGCCCGGCGCGTACCCGCCCTTGCGCGCGAAGTTGAAGGTGAGCCGGATGCCCCAGAGGGTGACGAGGATCGCCATGAGGTCGAGCCGCGCATCCTGCAGCCCGGCGAATCCGGCGTACACCCAGACGTATGCGACGGGCACGATCGACCAGATGCGGTCGACCCAGGAGTGCTCGCCGGTGATGAGCGAGAGCACCCAGGTGACGACGCAGACGCCGACGAGTATCCAGAGACTGACGATGAATGGCTCCACGCCCACATCTTATGCACGCATTCGCCGCGCGCCGGGGAGCCTCCCGGCGCGGAGAAGGGAATCACTAGACTCGTATCCCGTGGATGGTGTCGGTGCGCGCGAGGTCAGTTCGCGGGTCCTGACGGTCCCGAACATCCTGAGTTTCTTCCGGCTCGCCCTGGTGCCGGTGTTCCTGGCGTTCGTGATCGACGGTCAGGATGCGTTCGCGCTGCTCGTGCTCGTGGTGTCGAGCATCACCGACTTCCTCGACGGTTTCCTCGCCAGACGGCTCAATCAGGTGTCGAGGCTCGGCCAGCTGCTCGACCCGGCCGCCGACCGCCTGTACATCTTCGCAGCCTTGATCGGGCTGGCCTGGCGGGACGTCATCCCGTGGTGGCTGGTGACGATCATCGTGGCGCGGGACGTGATGCTCGCGGTGCTCGGCGTCATCCTCGCGAACCACGGCTTCGGCCCGCTTCCCGTGCACCACCTGGGGAAAGTGGCCACATTCTGCCTGTTCTGGGCGCTCCCGCTTCTCATGCTCGGAGAGGCATTCGATGCTCTCGCGCCGTTCTCCCTGCCGCTCGGCTGGGCGTTCGCGCTGTGGGGGGCCTTCCTCTACTGGTGGGCCGGTTTTGTGTATATCGGAGAAACAGCCCGCGTAATCCGCCTTCCGGCGGACGACGGGGCCGGACGATCCGATACGCTGGAATAAGAGGAGGTTGACGGTGCCTGACGAGACTTACCCGAATGGGCCGGCGGATGACGCCGAGAACAACCCCCTGCGTAATTCAGCCGCGGGGAACGAAGACACGACCGCACGCTTCGGCGAGGAGTTCGTGTCGAAGATGTACCCGATGGATGGGGAGATCTCACCGGAGGAGCAGGAGGCAATCGCGGCCCTGCCGTCCGGTTCGGCTCTGCTGATCGTCCGCCGCGGTCCGAACACCGGCGCGCGCTTCCTGCTCGACGCCGATGTGACGAGCGCAGGGCGACACCCCAACGCCGACATCTTCCTGGACGACGTGACCGTCTCCCGCCGCCACGCGGAGTTCACGCGACGCGGCACGGCGTTCGAGGTCCGCGACCTCGGATCGCTGAACGGCACGTACTACGACGGGGTCCGCATCGAGAGCGCCCTGCTCTCCGACTCCGCCGAAGTGCAGATCGGCAAGTTCCGCCTCACGTTCTACGCCTCGCGTCTCGACCTCGCAGCGTCGGCCCCGAACTAGTGGCACGGCAAGCAGCGAGCGCACGGGCTGGCTCGCCTGCGCTGCTCAGTATCGGCCAGGTGCTCGCGCGCCTGGCGCCCGAGTTCCCCGACCTGTCGTCGTCGAAGCTGCGCTTCCTCGAGGAGCGCGGGCTGGTGTCCCCGGCTCGCACGGCATCCGGGTACCGCAAGTTCTCGCCGGACGATGTCGAGCGACTGCGCATCGTGCTCGGGATGCAGCGCGACCACTACCTGCCGCTCAAGGTGATCAAGGCGTACCTCGCCGACCTGGATGCAGGCCTCAACCCGCCGAAGCCCGGCGCAGCCCCCAGTGTGGGGCCGTCGATGCTGCCGACCGGCAGGCGGTTCAAGCGCGGCGAGCTGCTGCGAGAGGCGCAGGCCACCCAGGAGCTCCTGCAGGACGCGATCACCGCATCCGTCATCGCTCCCGCCGAGGTCTACGGCGAGGAGACGCTGGCCGTGCTCCGCGCGCTCGTCGAGCTGCAGCGGCACGGCATCGAACCCCGCCACCTGCGCGGCTTCCGGGCCGCAGCACAGCGCGAACTCGGGCTCATCGAGACGGCCCTCGTGCCGATCGCCCGGCGCAACGACGTGTCGAGCAGGGCGCAGACCGCGGAGCTCGCCCGCGAGATCGCCGGACAGCTGGATGTGGTGCGCGGCAGCATCATCCGGTCGGCTCTGTCGCGCATCCAGCCGTGACCGCGCGACCCCCACTGACGGATCGGCTCGACACGCCGATAGTCAAACTGCGAATGTCGTTGCCCGCGACCCTGAGCATGGGTACCGTGGATGATGCGCCTGTCGAACATGCGCATCCCAAGACCGGGCGAGAGGCGAACCCATGAGTGAACTGAGTCGTGACAACGACGCGGCCCGGTACGATCTGGGGTTGCTGTTCACCGACGGCCTCCCCGAGATGGACGACGCGAACGGCTACCGAGGAGCCGTCGCCGCCCGCGCGGCAGGCATCTCGTACCGCCAGCTCGACTACTGGGCGCGCACCGGACTCGTCGAACCGACGGTCCGCGGTGCGGCGGGCTCCGGCTCGCAGCGCCTCTACGGTTTCCGCGACATCCTGGTTCTGAAGCTCGTCAAGCGCCTCCTCGACACCGGCATCTCGCTGCAGCAGATCCGCACCGCGGTCAACCAGCTGCGCGAATCCGGGGTCAACGACCTCGCCCAGACCACGCTGATGAGCGACGGCGCGAGCGTCTACCTCTGCACCTCCAACGACGAGGTCATCGACCTCGTCAGCCGCGGCCAGGGCGTCTTCGGTATCGCCGTCGGCAAGGTCCTCCGCGAGGTCGAGTCGAGCCTCGTCGAGCTCGACACCCAGACGGACTCGATGGACGAGCTCGCCGCTCGTCGCGCCTCCAAGGCCTCCTGAGCCGTCACCCGGCCGCCCCGCCTTCTTCCACTTCACCGCACCAGCGGAGTTTCGCCTTCTCCGCAAGAGCGGCGTTCCACGCGCATCCCACTCTTGGCTCCGTTCGGGCGGAGTCTTGCGCGGTGTGTCGAGCCGGAACTCCGGCTGAACGACCAGTGGATGCGCGACTCCGTTCGAGCGGAGATCGCGCGCGGCGCGCCGCTGGAATCTCCGTCGGAACGGAGACGCCCGCCGATTTCCGCCGAATCTCCGCAAAAACGGAGGAACCGCAGGACGAGAGGGCCAGCGCGCTGGCGGAGCGGTGCCTGGGCAGGGCTAGCTAGGGCGCGACCGCGTACTCGCCGATGCGGGCCGTGCGCAGCACGCGCTCCAGCAGCATGTCGAAGTTGTGCGCCATCTCCTGCGCGCTCTCGCCCGGCCAGACGTGCAGCGGCTTCGCCGCGCCCTGCGCCTGCTGCAGCGACGTCCGCTCCGGCAGCTGAGGGGAGAGCACGAGCGGGCCGAACATGTCGCGCAGCTCCTTGATGCGGAACTGGTGCTCCAGCGACTGGACGCGGGCACGGTTCACGACGATGCCGAGCGGCTGCAGGCGGGGGGAGAGGCCGCGGCGGATCTCCTCGATCGCACGCAGCGCACGGTCGGCGGCGGCGACGGAGAACAGGCCCGGCTCTGTGACGACGGCGACGCGGTCGCTGGCCGCCCACGCCGTGCGGGTGAGCGCATTCAGCGACGGCGCACAGTCGATCAGCACGAGCTCGTAGTCGTGCTCGACGTTCGCCAGCGCCTCCTCCAGCTTCCAGATGTCCCGGATGCTCGGGTGCGGGCCGTCGAAGTTGATCGCGGACGGGCTGCCGATCATGACATCGATCTTGCCGCTGCGGCCCTTGGTCCAGCCGGAGGGGGCGATCGCCGCACGGACGATCTTCTCCTTCGGGGACGCCAGGACGTCGGCGACATTGAGGTGGCCTGCCACCTGGATGTCCATGCCCGTGGACACGTCCGATTGCGGGTCGAGATCGACCACGAGCGTTCGGAGCCCCTTGGCGAACGCCGCGGAGGCCAGTCCAAGCGTCACTGTGGTCTTTCCGACACCGCCCTTGAGGGAACTAACGCTGAGTACGTGCACAAGAAGCCACGTTACCTTCACTAGTCTTAGAGAACCTAACCGTTTGCTGTGTGGCGTAGCCCCCTGCTCGAAAGGTCCCCATGTTCCGTAAGATCCTCGTTGCCAACCGCGGTGAAATCGCCATCAGGGCCTTCAGGGCCGCTTACGAGCTCGGCGCTCAAACTGTGGCGGTGTTCCCGTATGAGGACCGCAATTCCATGCACCGCCTCAAGGCGGACGAGGCGTACCAGATCGGCGAGCCGGGCCACCCGGTGCGCGCGTACCTCGACGTGCAGGAGATCATCCGCGTCGCGAAGGAGTCCGGCGCGGACGCGATCTACCCCGGATACGGCTTCCTGTCCGAGAACCCCGAGCTGGCGGAGGCCGCCCGCGAGGCCGGCATCACGTTCATCGGCCCGCCGCCGCGCGTGCTCGAAATGGCCGGAAACAAGGTCACGGCCAAGGAGCACGCCATCGCTGCGGGCGTCCCCGTGCTCAAGTCGACGCCCCCGTCGAAGGACATCGACCTCCTGATCTCCCAGGCGGACGAGATCGGCTTCCCGATCTTCGCCAAGGCGGTCGCAGGCGGCGGCGGACGAGGGATGCGCCGCGTCAACACCAAGGACGACCTCCGCGGAGCCCTCGAAGAGGCCATGCGCGAGGCGGACAGCGCGTTCGGCGACCCGACCATGTTCCTGGAGCAGGCCGTGCTGCGCCCGCGCCACATCGAGGTGCAGATCCTCGCCGACTCGCACGGTGCGACCATGCACCTGTTCGAGCGCGACTGCTCCGTGCAACGCCGTCACCAGAAGGTGATCGAGATCGCCCCGGCGCCGAACCTCGACGACGCCACCCGCCAGGCGCTCTACGCCGACGCGATCGCGTTCGCGAAGTCGATCGGCTACGAGAATGCCGGAACCGTCGAGTTCCTGCTCGACACCGCCGGCGAGCGCGCAGGCGAGCACGTCTTCATCGAGATGAACCCGCGCATCCAGGTGGAGCACACGGTCACCGAGGAGATCACCGACGTCGACCTCGTCCAGTCGCAGATGCGCATCGCGGCGGGGGAGTCGCTGGCCGACCTCGGCCTCAGCCAGGAGACGGTGCACATCCGCGGCGCCGCCCTGCAGTGCCGCATCACCACGGAGGACCCGACCGCGGGCTTCCGCCCGGACACCGGCAAGATCACCACGTACCGCTCGCCGGGTGGCGGCGGCGTCCGCCTCGACGGCGGAACCATCAACCCCGGCGCGCAGATCAGCCCGCACTTCGACTCGATGCTCGCCAAGATGACCTGCCGCGGCCGCGACTTCGCCGCTGCGGTCAGCCGCGCGCGCCGCGGTCTGGCCGAGTTCCGCATCCGCGGTGTCGCCACGAACATCCCGTTCCTGCAGGCCGTGCTCGACGACCCGGACTTCATCGCCGGGGACGTCAGCACCTCGTTCATCGAGGAGCGCCCTGAACTGTTCAAGGGGCGCGCATCCAAGGACCGCGGCACGAAGGTGCTCAACTGGCTCGCCGACGTCACGGTCAACCAGCCGAACGGCGCCCGCCCGGAGACCCACGCACCGGTCGACAAGCTGCCGAAGATCGACCTGAGCGCTCCTGCACCGTCCGGCTCTCGCCAGAAGCTGCTGGAGCTCGGCCCCGCCGGCTTCGCGCAGGCCCTCCGCAACCAGACGGCCCTCGCCGTCACGGAGACCACGTTCCGGGATGCGCACCAGTCGCTGCTGGCCACGCGCGTCCGCACCCGCGACCTGCTCGCCGTCGCTCCGTACGTTGCACGCATGACGCCGGAGCTGCTGTCCGTCGAGGCCTGGGGCGGGGCGACGTACGACGTCGCGCTCCGCTTCCTCGGCGAGGACCCGTGGGAGCGCCTGGCCGCCCTGCGCGAAGCGCTGCCGAACGTGAACATCCAGATGCTGCTGCGCGGCCGGAACACGGTCGGCTACACGCCGTATCCCACCCAGGTGACGGATGCGTTCGTCCGTGAGGCCGCTGCGACCGGTGTGGACATCTTCCGCGTCTTCGACGCCCTCAACGACGTGTCGCAGATGCGCCCGGCGATCGAGTCCGTGCTCGCGACGGGAACCGCCGTCGCCGAGGTGGCCGTCTGCTACACCGGCGACCTGCTCGACCCGAACGAAGACCTCTACACGCTCGACTACTACCTGAAGCTCGCCGAGCAGATCGTGGACTCCGGCGCGCACATCCTCGCGATCAAGGACATGGCGGGTCTGCTGCGTCCCGCGGCGGCCGAGAAGCTCGTCTCCGCGTACCGCGAGCGTTTCGACCTCCCGGTGCACGTGCACACGCACGACACCCCGGGCGGCCAGCTGGCGACCCTGCTCGCGGCCAGCCGCGCAGGTGCGGACGCTGTGGACGTCGCGAGCGCGCCGATGGCGGGCACCACCAGCCAGCCGAGCGCGTCCGCCCTCGTCGCGGCCCTCGCGCACACCGAGCGCGACACGGGCATCTCGCTCGCCTCGGTGAACGCGCTGGAGCCGTATTGGGAGGCCGTGCGCCAGGTCTACCGCCCGTTCGAGTCCGGCCTGCCGGGCCCGACAGGCCGGGTGTACAAGCACGAGATCCCGGGCGGTCAGCTCTCCAACCTGCGTCAGCAGGCCAAGGCGCTCGGCCTCGCAGAGGACTTCGAGCTGGTCGAGGACATGTACGCGGCTGCGAACCAGATCCTGGGCCGCATCCCGAAGGTGACGCCCTCGTCGAAGGTCGTCGGCGACCTCGCGCTGCACCTCGCCGCCGTGCACGCCGACCCGGCCGACTTCGCCGAGAACCCGCAGAACTACGACATCCCGGACTCGGTGGTCGGCTTCATGGCCGGCGAGCTCGGCGAGCTGCCCGGCGGCTGGCCGGAGCCGTTCCGCACCAAGGTGCTCGCGGGCAAGACCGTCAAGGTCGGCGTCGAAGACCTCTCGGCCGCCGACGCGAAGGCGCTGGAAGGCTCGAGCGAGGAGCGCCGTTCGACGCTCAACCGCCTGCTCTTCCCGGCTCCCACGCGCATCTACGAGCAGATGCGGGAGCTCTTCGGAGACCTGTCCGTCGTCGACTCGCTCGACTACCTCTACGGCCTCAAGCAGGGCACGGAGCACGTCATCGAGATCGACAAGGGCGTTCGCCTCTACATCGGCCTGGAAGCCATCGGCGAGGCCGACGAGAAGGGGATGCGCACGGTCATGACCACGCTCAACGGCCAGCTCCGGCCGGTGTTCGTGCGTGACCGCGGCATCGTCGTCGAGTCCAAGGCCGCCGAGAAGGCCGACAGCGCCAAGCCCGGCCAGGTGGCCGCCCCGTTCTCCGGAGTGGTGACCCTGCAGGTCGCGGTCGGTGACACGGTGGCAGCAGGGCAGGCCGTCGCATCCATCGAGGCGATGAAGATGGAGGCGGCCATCACCGCCCCCATCGCCGGCACCATCGAGCGCCTCGCCATCCCGAAGACCCAGCAGGTGGATGCGGGCGACCTCCTGGTCGTCGTCGCCCCCGCCTGATCCCCCCTCACGATCGAGTCCGGACTCGTTCACGCGTCACCCGGTGTGGCGCGTGAATACGTCCGGACTCGATTGCTGTGCGCGGCGGCCAGCTAAACTGGTGGGCGCCGCGTGCAGCGGCAGAAAGAGACGTGATCCGTGCCAGACAACCTCAAGCCCGAGCGCCCCGAACCGGGCGCGCTCGTGTCGCCTGACGACGATCTGACCATCTCGGTTCCGGAGAATCTCAGCATCGCCGTCGATCTTCCGCCCGCCCCGGCGCCCGAGGTGCCGGAGGACGAGGCCGCCGTCGCGATCGACGAGGTCCCGGTCGACCCCGGTTTCGTCGCGTCGCCCGCAGAGCCGACCACCATGTCGGTCGCCATCGTCGCCTCCCGGCACACCACGGGGCCCACCGGCACCATCGCAGCGGACGCGGCCCAGGACGCGCAGCGCGACGTGCCGGACCTGCCGTCGTCCGACCCGTTCTCGCAGTCCCGCCGCGGGCGCCTGCGCGGCGAGCACTCGCAGCAGCCGGAGCCGGCCGCCATGCTCACCGCCGACCGCCTGCTGGAGGTCAACCGCAACACGCGCCCCGGCCCGGAGGGCGGCTGGCAGCGCTTCGTCTACAACGTCACGTTCCGGATGGTCAACCTCGGCGACTCCGCCAAGGCGCGCGCCCGCAAGGAGCTCGACCACCGCATCCAGAAGCAGTTCGAGGGCGGAACGCGCTTCGTCCCCGTGCTCACCCGCAAGGGCGGCGTCGGCAAGACCACCGTCACCACCCTGCTCGGGATGGCGCTGGCCGACGCCCGCGAAGACCGCATCGTCGCGATCGACGCGAACCCCGACCGCGGCACCCTGTCGGAGCGCGTCCCCAAGCAGACCCGGGCAACGGTGCGGGATGTGGTGCACAAGGCCGCGAGCATCGGCGGCTTCACCGACTTCTCCGCCCTCGTCTCCCGCGACGAGACCAGGCTCGACATCCTCGCCTCCGACACCGACCCTCTGCTCTCCGAGGCGTTCGACGAGAACGACTACAACGTGGTCGCCGACCTGTCCGCCCGGTTCTACTCGATCGTGCTCACCGACTGTGGCACCGGCATCGTCCACTCGGTGATGCGCGCCACCCTGCAGCGTGCAGACTCCGTCGTGATCGTCTCCGGCGGCAGCGTCGACGAGGCGCGTCTCGCGTCCGAGACGCTGACCTGGCTGGAGGCGAACGGCTACGGCGACCTCGTCAGGAACGCCGTCGTGGCGCTCAACACGGCCACCCAGGGAACCAACCTGGTGAAGCTCGAGGAGATCGAGTCGCACTTCCTGTCGCGCGTCCGCGACGTCGTGCGCATCCCGTACGACCCGCAGCTGGCCGCGGGCTCCGTCGTGTCGTACAAAGACCTGAAGCCCCTGACCAAGCAGTCGGCGCGCACGCTCGCCGCTCTGGTGGTCGAGGGCCTGCCCACCACGCGCGCCTGAGCCGCGCATCCCGTGCCCCTGCCAAGGAGACAGCTGTGACCGAACGTCAGATCCGCCTGTTCGGCGACCCCGTCCTGAAGACCGTGTCCGAGCCCATCGGAGACATCGACGACGGCGTGCGCGGCCTGGTGGAAGACCTGGTGGACAGCGTGCTGCCGCCCGGGCGAGCGGGCGTCGCCGCCCCGCAGATCGGCGTGAACCTGCGCGCGTTCAGCTACAACGTCGACGGCGAGATCGGCTACGTCATCAACCCGGTGCTCGTCGAGGTGTCCGGAGAGCCGGAGCTGGTGGACGAGGGCTGCCTGTCCGTGCCCGGACTCTGGTTCAAGACCGCCCGCTACCCGTCGGCGACGGTGCGCGGCATCGACCTCGACGGCAACGAGATCGAGGTGTCCGGCACCGGCGTCATGGCGCAGGCGCTGCAGCACGAGACCGACCACCTCGACGGGAAGCTCTACCTCGACAGGCTGGACAAGGACAGCAGGCGCGAGGCGATGAAACAGGTCCGCGAGTCGGACTGGTTCTGATCGGCCGTCTGCGCCCGTCCGACGCCTAGACTGGCGACATGCGTATCGCGGTCACCGGTGGATCAGGAAAACTCGGGCGCACGGTCGTCCGCGAACTGAGGGCGGCGGGCAACACCGTCGTGAATCTGGATGCGACGGGGGAGCGCGGTCCCGGCTTCGTCCGTGTCGACCTCACCGACTACGGCCAGACCATCGACGCGATCCTCGGCGTCAACGACGTGCACGACGGCTTCGACGCGATCGTGCACCTCGCCGCGATCCCCGCACCGGGCATCCTGAGCGACGTCGCCACCTTCCACAACAACATCCGGGTCACGTACAACGTGTTCCAGGCGGCGCGCAGGGCGGGCATCCGGAATATCGTGTACGCCTCGAGCGAGACCGTCCTCGGACTGCCGTTCGACGTGCCGCCGCCGTACATCCCGGTGGACGAGGACTACCCGGCCCGTCCGGAGAGCACGTACTCGCTGGTCAAGCACCTCGAGGAGCAGCTGGCGATCGAGCTGGTGCGCTGGGACCCGGCGCTCAAGATCGTCGCGCTGCGGTTCTCGAACGTGATGAACCCGGAGGACTACGCGGCGTTCCCCGGCTTCGATGCGGACGCGCAGGCGCGCAAGTGGAACCTGTGGGGCTACATCGACGCCAGAGACGGCGCGCAGGCGATCCTGCGGGCGCTGGAATGGGACACCACCGGGTTCGACCGCTTCATCATCGCCGCGGCCGACACCGTGATGACCCGCCCGAACGCCGAGCTCGTCGCCGAGGTGTTCCCCGGCGTGCCCCTGAAGGGCGAACTGGGGGTCAACGACTCGCTGCTGTCGATCGCCAAGGCCCGCCGGGTGCTCGGCTATGAGCCGGAGCACACCTGGCGGGACGAGGTCTGACCTGCCTCTGGGCTAGTGCGCCAGTGAGATGCCCTGCGTCGCCGGGGCTCCGCTGTAGATGCCGTCGATCACGTCGGCGAAGTCGGCCAGGATCACGTTGCGCTTGATGCTGAGCTTCGGCGTGAGGTGTCCGCTCGCCTCGGTGAGGTCCGTCGAGAGGATCACGAACTTCCGGATGGACTCCGCGCGCGAAACCTTGCCGTTCGCCGCCTCGATGGCCCGCTCGATCTCGGCGTAGACGGCCGGGTTGACCGACGCCTCCGCGAGGGTCATGTCCTTGTCCTCGCCGTTGTTGGCGAGCCAGGTGGGCAGCATCTCGGTGTCGAGCGTGACCAGCGCTGCGATGAACGGCTTCTGGTCGCCGACGACGATCACCTGGCTGACCAGCGGGTTCGCCCGCACCGGGTCCTCCAGTGCGGCGGGGGAGACGTTCTTGCCGCCCGCGGTGACGATGATCTCCTTCTTGCGGCCGGTGATCGTGAGGAAGCCGTCGTCGTCGAACGAGCCGAGGTCACCCGTGCGGAACCAGCCGTCGTCGAACGCCGCCTCTGTCGCTTCCGGGTTCTTCCAGTACTCCTTGAAGACGTTGATCCCCTTGACCTCGATCTCGTCGTCGTCCGCGAGACGCAGGGAGACGCCGGGGAGGGCGGGGCCGACCGTGCCGATCCGGAAGGTGTCCGGCCGGTTCACCGTGGCGGGCGCCGTGGTCTCGGTGAGGCCGTAGCCCTCCAGGATCTTGATGTCGAGGCTGTGGAAGAAGTGGCCGAGGTGCGCGCCGAGCGGCGCGGAGCCGGACACGGCGTACTTCACCCTGCCGCCCATCGCGGCGCGCAGCTTGCTGTAGACCAGCCGGTCGAAGATCGCGAAGCGCAGGCGCAGGCCGAACGACACGGCTCCCGCCTCGACGGCCTGGGAGTGCTCGACGGCCACGGCGGCGGCCTTGCGGAAGATCTTGCCCTTGCCGCCGGACTCCGCCTTCTGCTCGGCCGAGTTGTACACCTTCTCGAACACCCGGGGCACGGCGAGGAGGAACGTCGGCTTGAAGCTCGCGAGCGCGGGAAGCAGCTGCTTGGTGTCCGCCTGGTGGCCCACCTTCACCCCGGCCGTCACGCAGAGCACGGCGATGAAGCGCGCGAAGATGTGCGCCGTCGTGATGAACAGCAGAGTGGATGCGCCACCCGGCTGCATCACGACCTCCTTGAGCGCCTCCGCCGAGTTGCGGGACAGCTCGACGAAGTTGGAGTGCGTGAGGACGCATCCCTTCGGCCGGCCGGTCGAGCCGGAGGTGTAGATCAGCGTTCCGATGTCGTCACCGCGCGCGAGGTTCCTGCGGCGCTCGATCTCGCCGTCCGGGATGGCCGTGCCGGACGCGGCGAGCTTGTCCAGGTCGCCGAGGTGGATCTGCCACACGTTGCCGATCTCCGGGAGGTCGGCGTGCACCTCGTCGAACCTGGCGAACATCTCCGGCGTTTCCAGGATGACGGCGATGGCGCCGGAGTCGCTCATGTTCCACTGCACCTGGGCGGGGGAGGAGGTCTCGTAGATCGGGACGAGCACGCCGCCGGTGAACCAGACGGCGAAGTCGATCAGCGACCACTCGTAGCGCGTCTTGCACATCAGCCCGATCTTGTCGCCCGGCTGGATGCCCGCCTGCACGAAACCCTTCGACAGGGCGACGACCTGGCGCAGGAACTCCGCCGCCGTGAGGTCTTTCCAGCCGTCGCCGTCCGGGAGGCTGAACAGGGGCGCATCCGGAGTCGCCGCGACGCGATCGACCAGGAGGTCGGTGGCGTTCGCCTCTGGGTCTGCTGGGACGATGGCGGGTGAATCGAACTGTTTCACGGTAGCTCCCTCGGTACCGGGGTGGACATCAGGCGCCCAGATGGCTTCCGCCGAACTGGGTAACTACACTCTAGATGGTGCGGATGTGAGTCTTCTGGCGCTCGCCGACTCCCGCGCCCAACCCGCAATCGAACGAAAGGCTGTCTGTGCACGCGATCGGTATCGACATCGGCGGAACGAAGATCGCGGGGGCCGTCGTCGACGAGCTGGGCACGATCGTCCGGGAGGACAGGGTGCCCACCGACGCAGCACAGCCGCACGAGATCGAGAACGCCGTCGTCGAGATGATCGAGCGGCTCTCCGACGGGCCGGAGGAGATCGCGGGGGCCGGTGTCGCCGCCGCCGGCTTCATCGACGCCGCGCAGTCCACCGTCTATTACGCCCCCAACATCAACTGGCGCAACGAGCCGTTCCGGGAGAAGCTCGAGAAGCGCGTCGACCTGCCGATCCTGATCGAGAACGACGCGAACGCCGCGGGATGGGCGGAGTTCCGCTACGGGGCAGGGCGCCTGGTCAGCGACATGGTCATCCTCACGATCGGCACAGGCGTCGGCGGCGCGATCGTCAGCGGCGACCGGCTGTTCCGCGGCGGCTTCGGCGCCGGCGCGGAGGTCGGCCACATGCGCGTCGTCCCCGGCGGCCTTCCGTGCGGCTGCGGCGCTCACGGCTGCATCGAGCAGTACGGCTCCGGTCGGGCTCTGCAGCGCATGGCGAACGAGCTCGCGGACGCGGGCGGCATCGGGCAGACCCTCGCGGACGTGCGCTCCAGGAAGGGCTCGCTCAGCGGCACGGACATCAGCGAGCTGATCATGGCGGGAGACCCCGGCGCGCTCGCGGCGCTCCGCCAGCTCGGCGACTGGCTCGGCCAGGCCTGCGCGAGCCTCGGCGCCGTGCTCGACCCCCAGCTGTTCGTGTTCGGCGGCGGCGTCGCCCAGGCTGGCGAGCTGCTGCTCGAACCGATCAGGCTCGCCTACCTGGAGAACCTCCCGGCGCGCGGGTTCCACCCGGAGCCGGAGTTCCGCATCGCCGAGCTCGTGAACGACGCCGGAGTGGTCGGCGCCGCCGACCTCGCACGGTTGCACGCGACCGCACGTTAGGCTGAGCCGGTGTTCTACTGGCTGATGAAGCACCTGATCGCGGGCCCCCTGCTGAAGGGGATCTTCCGCCCGTGGGTCGTGGGGCTCGAGAACGTGCCGGCGAACGGCGCCGTCATCCTGGCCAGCAACCACCTGTCGTTCATCGACTCGATCTTCCTTCCGCTCGTCGTCGACAGGCACGTCTCCTTCCTCGCCAAGAGCGACTACTTCACCAGGAAGGGTTTCAAAGGCTGGGCGACCAAGTCGTTCATGACGGCGACCGGCCAGATCCCGATCGACCGCTCCGGCGGCAAGGCGTCGGAGGACTCGCTCAACACCGGCCTCGCCGTGCTGTCCCGCGGCGAGATCCTGGGCATCTATCCGGAGGGGACGCGCAGCCCGGACGGCAAGCTCTACCGCGGCCGCACCGGCGTGGCCAGGATGATCCTGGAGGGCGAGGTGCCGGTCGTCCCCGTCGCGATGGTCGACACCGAGAAGATCATGCCGATCGGGACGCGCCTGCCGAAGATCGGCCGCATCGGCATCATCATCGGCGAACCGATCGAATTCTCCCGGTTCGAAGGGATGGAGGGTGACCGGTTCATCCTGCGCTCGGTCACCGACGAGATCATGTACCGGCTGCACGCGCTGAGCGAGCAGGAGTACGTGGATGTCTACGCCAGTAGCGTGAAGGAAAAGCGCGCAGCGCTTTCACGGTAGGCTCAAGTACCCGGCGCCGCCCGTGCGCCGAACCCACCCATCGGCATGCCGATTTCGAGGCACGCCCTGAACTGAGCGGAAGACCAGTGCTAGACACCTCCGATCCCGTCGTTTTGGCTGACGAGTCTGTGATCGAGGGCCTGGACTATTGGCGCACGCTCGAGATCAAGCAGCAGCCGACCTGGCCAGACCCGGATGCGGCGGCAGCGGCCTCCGCGGAGATCGCCACGCTTCCCCCTCTCGTCTTCGCGGGCGAGGTGGACCAGCTGCGCGAGCGGCTCGGCCGCGCGGCGGACGGCAAGGCGTTCCTGCTGCAGGGCGGCGACTGTGCAGAGACCTTCGCAGGCGCGACGGCCGACCAGATCCGCAACAGGGTCAAGACCGTGCTGCAGATGGCCGTGGTTCTGACCTACGGCGCATCCATGCCCGTCATCAAGATGGGGCGCATGGCCGGGCAGTTCGCCAAGCCGCGCTCCAGCGACACGGAGACGCGCGGCGGCGTGACGCTGCCCGCATACCGGGGCGACATCGTCAACGGCTACGACTTCACGCCGGAGTCGCGCCAGGCCGACCCGCGCAGGCTCGTGCAGGGCTACCACACGGCCGCATCCACGCTGAACCTCATCCGGGCGTTCACGCAGGGTGGTTTCGCCGACCTGCGCCAGGTGCACAGCTGGAACAGGGGCTTCGCAGCGAACCCGGCCAACCAGCGCTACGAGGGCCTCGCCAAGGAGATCGACCGCGCGATCAAGTTCATGGAGGCGGCAGGCGCCGACTTCGACGAGCTGAAGCGTGTCGAGTTCTACTCCAGCCACGAGGGCCTGCTGATGGACTACGAGCGTCCGATGACGCGCATCGACTCGCGCACGGGCACCCCGTACAACACGTCGGCGCACTTCATCTGGATCGGGGAGCGCACGCGCGACCTCGATGGAGCGCACGTCGACTTCCTGTCCAGGGTGCGCAACCCGATCGGCGTGAAGCTCGGCCCGTCGACCACCCCGGAGACGATGCTGGAGCTCATCGAGAAGCTCGACCCGAACCGCGAGCCTGGGCGTCTGACGTTCATCACGCGGATGGGTGCAGGCAAGATCCGGGATGCGCTTCCCCCGCTGCTCGAAGCGATCAAGGCGTCCGACGCCCGCCCGCTGTGGGTCACCGACCCGATGCACGGCAACGGCCTGACGACTCCGAACGGCTACAAGACGCGTCGTTTCGACGACGTGGTGGACGAGGTCAAGGGCTTCTTCGAGGCGCACCGCGCCGCGGGGACGCACCCGGGCGGCATCCACGTGGAGCTGACCGGCGACGACGTCACCGAGTGCCTCGGCGGCTCGGAGCACATCGACGAGGAGACGTTGGCGACCCGCTACGAGTCGCTCTGCGACCCGCGCCTCAACCACATGCAGTCGCTCGAGCTCGCCTTCCTCGTCGCCGAGGAGCTCGCCGCCCGCTGACCCCGGCTCCCCGCATCATCGAGTCCGAACTTATTCACGCCGCGCCCGGCGCGTCGCGTGAATACGTTCGGACTCGATTGCGTGGTCAGCCGAAGATGGGCTTGAACGCGACCTTGACGGTCGAGCCCTTCTTGACGTCGGTGCCCGCTGTCGGGTTGGTGCTCGCGACGATGGCGACACCCGGGAGGATGTCTGCTGTCTTGTCGTAGTCGAGCTGGAAGCCGGCGTCCTGGAGCATCTTCTTGGCGTCGATCCAGGTCTTGCCGGCCACGTCGGGCACCGGCACGGGCTCCGGGCCCTTGGACGTCTCGAGCAGCAGGGTGTCGCCCGGCTTCACCGGGGCGTCGCTCTGCGCCTGGGCCTGGATGACGTCGCCCTCGGGGACCGTGTCGCTGTAGCTCTGCGGGCCGGCGTCGACGAGCAGCCCGACGTCTTTGAGGATCGCCGTCGCGTCGGCGACCGACTTGCCGGCCACCGACGGGATGGGGCCGGCCGAGACCACGAGGCTCACCTTCGCGCCCTCGAAGTACTTGCCGCCGCCGGACAGGTCGGCGCCCTCCGCCGTCGAGGCGGCGAGCACCGTGTCCTTCGGCACCTTGGCGTCGAACTGCTCCGCGATCGGGCCGACCTGGGCGCCCGCGCCCGTGATCAGCGTCTTGGCCTTGTCGATCGGCTGGCCGGCGAGGGCGGGAATGTCGATCGGCTTCGGCCCCTGCGATACCTTGATCGTGACGGTGCTGCCGCGGTTCGCGGACGCGCCTGGTTCGGGATCGGTGTTCGAGACCAGGCCGGTCGCGATCGTCGTGCTGTACTCCTGCCCGAGCGCCGTCTGGAAGCCGAGCGCCTTCAGCTGGGCCGCCGCCGCCTCCGGGGTCTTGCTCGCCACGTTCGGGATCTGCACCATCGAGCCGGGCCCCGAGCCGAAGTACCAGCCCGTGCCGCCCGCGACGCCGGCGAGCAGGATGACCAGCGCGAACAGCCACCATCCCTTGCCCCTCCTGCGCTTGGCCGTGGCGGTGAGCGTGTCGATGCTGCTCGGGGTGGTGGATGCGACCTGCTGCCGGATGGCGGGGTTGATGATCTGGGTGTCGCCGTCCGCGATGCCGGGGCCGAACGCCGGGGGCATGACCATCGTGGGCTGGAAGGACGCGGTCTCGCCCCTGATCGCCTTCTCCGCCTCGACGAGACGGTCGAGCATCTCCCTGGCGTCCTTCGGACGCTGGTCGGGGTCTTTCGCCGTCGCCCAGAGCACGAGGTCGTCGAGCTCGGGAGGAACCGAGGGGTTCTTGCTGCTCGGCGACGGCACGGCGTCGTTGGCGTGCTGGTACGCGATCTGCATGGGCTGCTCGCCCTTGAAGGGCTGCTCGCCGGTCAGCATCTCGAACATCATGATGCCGAGCGCGTAGATGTCGCTGCGCGCGTCGGCCACACCACGGGTGACGAGTTCGGGGGAGAGGTAGGCGATGGTGCCGAGCAGCGCCTGCCCGGTGGCCGTGTTGGCGCTCGCGGCGCGGGCGAGCCCGAAGTCGCCGATCTTGATGCGGCCGTCGTCGGCCAGCAGCACGTTCTCCGGCTTGAGGTCGCGGTGCACGATCCCCGCCTTGTGCGCGGCGGCGAGCCCGGAGAGCACGGCCTCCATGATGTCGATGGTCTGCTCGGGGGTGAGCTTGCCGTAGTCCTTGAGGAGGTCGCGCAGGGTGATGCCCGGCAGGTACTCCATCACCAGGTACGCCATGTCGGAGTCCTGGCCCTGGTCGAACACGTTGACGACGTTGGGATGCGCGAGCCTGGCGGCCGAGCGCGCCTCCTGGACGAAGCGGCTCTTGAAGGTGCTGTCGTCGGCGAGGTGGCCGTGCATGACCTTGATGGCGACGCGGCGCTCGAGGCGCAGATCGGTGGCGAGGTACACCGTCGCCATGCCGCCTCTGGCGATCCGCGAGCGCACCTGATAGCGGCCGTCGATAAGACGGCCGATCATGGGATCGGTCTGGCTCGTGGTCACGAGTCGAGTTTAGGGAAAGGGGTCTGCGCGAAGCCTGCAAAACACCGTGAACGGCCGGGCCGTGATCGCGTTGTGACCATCCGGCGCCCGATCAGCCGAGCTGGGCGAGCCAGGCCCGCGCCGACGCCTCCCATTTCGCGTACGCGTCCGGGTACGCGGAGATCTGGACGGCCTGTGCGGCCTGGGTCACGGTCATCGACGCCCAGCCGGGGATGTCGAGCAGACCGCGGGTGCGTCCCGCGTTCGGATTGTGCGGGCCGCCGTAGAACGCGGTCGCTGCGAAACGCGGGTCGAGGATCTGGTCGGGGGTGCCCCATCCGGTGCTCGGGCGCTGCTGGAACAGGCCGAGCGAGTCGCGGTCTCCGTAGCGCACGTTGCGCATCCCGGACTCCTGGGCGGCGGCGGCGAGGGCGATGACGATGCCCTGGTCGCTGACGCCCTCCTGGCGGCCGACCTGCACGATCACGGCGGCGTTGGCCCGCATCTCGTCGGTCAGTGCGACGACGGCGCCGGTGGCCGGGGCGGGGATGGGGGCGGGCGCGACAGGCGCGGGAGCTGGAGCCGGCGCGGGAGCGGGGGCGGGGGCGGGGGCCACGGCGTGCGGCGTGTTCACCGCGGCGGTCGCCATCCCGGGGATGGTCACGAGCTGGCCGGGGAAGATGAGGCTGGAGCTGCTGAGGCCGTTGGCGCTCAGGACGGCGCTGGTCGCCACGCCGAACCGGGCGGCGATGCCGCTGATGGTGTCTCCGGACGCGACCTTGTACTTGCTCGCGGCGGGAACGGGCGACGGAGCGGTGACGGGGGTCGCGACGGCTCCTCCGCTGAGGGCGAGCACCTGGCCGGGGAAGATCAGGCTCTTCCAGCTGAGCCCGTTGAGGGCGAGGATGCTCGCGGTGGAGAGGCCGAAGCGTCCGGCGATGCCGGAGACGGTGTCTCCGTTCTGCACGCGGTAGCTCGCGGGAGCGGATGCGACGGCGGTGCGAGCGGTGGATGCGGTCTGGCCGCCGCCGATGGAGCTCACGGTGGAGTTCTCGCCGGCCTTCTGCGGCGCCTTCTCCTTGGCACGCTCCGCCTCACCGCTCTGCACCTCTGCGTGGGCGGGGGTCACCAGTCCGAGCGTGACGGCCACCGAGCTGGCGATGGCGATGGGCACGGTGCCGAAGAGCGAGCGCGTCGTGCGGCGCTGAGCGCGCGTCGGAGTGTCCGTCGTTGATTCGGCGCTGCTGTCGAGAATCGACATAGAACCTCCACCTCCGTGCTGTGTTGCGAGCCTCCACGCTGACACACAATGAATAAGGAGTCAATTAGTGTGACGGATGTGATTTGAGTTTACATGATCGTAACAATTGGATACGCTCACGCTCCGCCCCGTCTCGTGGGAGGCTTAAGACGTGACTGAGCAAGCCCCAGCCCGCGAGTGGCTGACCATTCCCGACCTCGTCGACTCCCTCGGACTGGGCGTCAGCCGGGTCCGCCGCCTGATCGACGACCGCCACCTCGCGGCCAAGCGCATCGACGGCGTCCTCAAGGTCCCGTCCGACTTCATCAAAGACGGCCAGCCGCTCGGAGAGCTCCGCGGCACCCTGATCGTCCTCGGCGACGCAGGGTTCAACGACGAAGAGGCCGTCGATTGGCTGATCGAGGAGGAGGAGACCCTCGGGGCCGCTCCCATCGACGCGTTGCGCGCCGGCCGCAAGGCCGAGGTGCGGAGGGTCGCCCAGGCTCTCGCCTGAGTGGTCGCCCTCTGGCGCGTCAGTAGTTCCTGCGGGTGACCGTCACGGCCAGCTCGCGCAGCTGAGCCTTGGCCTGCGCGCCGATCGGTGCGGACTCGAGCGCCTCGATCGCCCTGGCCACGTTGTCGGCGATCAGCTTCTCCACCTTGTCGACGGCTCCGGATGCCCGGATCGTCATCTGCATGGTCTCGATCTGCTGCGCCGTGAGCGACGGGTCGCCGAGCAGTTCGTCGAGGGTGGAGCGCGCTCCGCTCGGGATGGCCTCCCTGGTGAGCGCGATCAGCACCGTGCGCTTGCCCTCGCGGAGGTCGTCGCCGCTCGGCTTTCCGGTGACGGACGCGTCGCCGAACACCCCGAGCAGGTCGTCGCGCAGCTGGTACGCGATCCCGAGCGGGAGGCCGAACGAGCGCAGGGCGTCGAGCTGACCGAGCGTCGCCCCCGCGAGGCTCGCGCCGATGAGCAGGGGAGCCTCGATGCTGTACTTGGCCGACTTGTAGACGATGACACGCTCGGCGCGCTCCAGCTGGTCGGTGTCCGGCTGGCTGCTCCAGCCGATCTCTTCGAAGATGTCGAGGTACTGACCGGCCATCACGTCGATGCGCATCCTGTTGAACTCGGCCCGCGCCGCCCGCCTGGCCGACGGGCTGACCACCTCGGTGAGCGATTCGTCGAACAGCTCGTCGCTCAGGATCAGCAGCAGGTCGCCGAGCAGGGTCGCAGCCCCCGTACCGAAGGCGGCGCCGGAACCCTGCCAGCGGTTGGCCGCGTGCAGCTCCTCGAAGCGGCGGTGGGCGGCCGGTGCGCCGCGGCGGGTGTCCGAGTTGTCGATGATGTCGTCGTGCACGAGCGCGGCGGCGTGGAACACCTCCAGGGCGCTCGCGGCGGAGACCACGGCGTCGAGCGGGCCGCCCGGTGTGATGGGCGCCTCGAAGTCATCGTCTCCGGCCGATCGGACCGCCTGCCAGCCCCAGAAACAGAACAGTGCGCGGAAACGCTTGCCGCCGCTGAGAAAATCCCGGGAGTAAGCCGCGATCGGGGAGAGTTCGTCCGCTATGGAGACGAGAATGGATGCGCGTGCATCGAGGAACCCATCGATTCTGGACTGGATGAGGTCGACGAACCGAATGCTTTCTGACACACGCCTAGCCTAGCCATCGAGGCGGGACTAGAATCAGGCTCACAACGCCACGAACCCGGGAAAGAGGGGGAAACGGATGCCGCTTTCGGAACATGAGCAGCGCCTCCTCGAAGAGATGGAGCGCAGCCTCTATCAGAACGACGCAGATTTCGTCGCGAAGGTCGGGGGCACGCGAGCTCGCCCCGCATACCGGTCGATCGTCCTCGGCATCCTGATCGCCGTCGTCGGCATCGGAACCCTGGTCACCGGGGTCTTCGTGCAGCAGCCGCTCGTCGGCATCCTCGGCTTCGTGGTGATGTTCGCCGGCGTCCTGCTGGCCATCGCCCCCGGCAAGCGCATCGCGCCGGATCCGGATGCGGCCACGTCGTCGTCCCGGGGCGCCAAGCAGGGCAAGGCAGCCCAGGCCGGGTTCATGAACAAGCTCAACGACCGCTGGGACAAGCGCCAGGACGGGCAGGGCTAGCCCGCCACCCACCGCGCTCCACCGCACTCCCTTTTCGGGCCGATCTTCGGATCGGCCCTTTTTTTGTGCCCTTTTCACGCCACTGGCGTCCCAAATCCATCCACTTTCCTCCACCGCGAAAATCCCTGATTTTCTGCGGCAGTTTGACCCCACAACGGGGATTTATTCCCGAAGTTGCTGATTTTGTGGATGGTTGTGGAGTAAAGTGGAGTCACACCGCAACCTTGGCCGGAAGAGTGGGGGGAGTCACCGATGTTTCTCGGTACGTACGCCCCCAAACTCGACGAAAAAGGGCGCATCATCCTGCCGGCCAAATTCCGGGATGAGCTCGCGTCCGGCATCGTCCTCACTCGCGGCCAGGAGCACTGCGTCTACGTCTTCAGCCAGCGCGAGTTCGAGGCGCTGCACGAGAAGATCCGCCAGGCGCCGGTGACGAGCAAGCAGGCCCGCGACTACCTCCGCGTCTTCCTCTCCGGGGCGAGCGCAGAGGTTCCGGACAAGCAGCACCGCGTGACGGTGCCGACGGCCCTCCGCTCGTACGCGGGACTCGATCGCGACCTGGTCGTGATCGGCGCGGGAAGCCGCGCGGAGATCTGGGACGCACAGGCATGGGAGACCTACCTGGCCGAGCAGGAAGCAACATTCGCCAACACCACAGAGGAGGTGATTCCGGGACTCTTCTAGCCCCTGACGCCTGACTCCCAGCCATTCATCGCCCTGACGCACTTCCCCGGCGCCAGGTACCGAATGGATGGGGATCAGGATTCAGGAGCCGGTCCTCTCGCATCATGACCGACGATCAGATTCACACCCCGGTACTCCTCGAGCGCTGCATCGAGCTGCTGGCCCCCGCCCTCGAAAAGCCGGGAGCCGTCTTCGTCGATGCCACCCTCGGCATGGGAGGGCACTCGGCCGGCATCCTCGAGCGCTTCCCCGACGTCACCCTGGTCGGCCTCGACCGCGACCCGGACGCCCTCGCCATCGCGGGGGAGCGGCTGGCGCGGTTCGGCGACCGCATCCACCTGGTGCACACGGTCTACGACGGCATCCAGGATGCGCTCGACGGGCTGGGCATCGACGAGGTGCACGGCATCCTCTTCGACCTGGGCGTCTCATCGCTGCAGCTCGACAGGGTGGAGCGCGGCTTCTCGTACTCGAAGGATGCGCCGCTCGACATGCGCATGGACGGCACGAGCGAGCTGACGGCGGCCACGATCCTCGCCGAGTACAGCGAGGCGGACCTGCGCCGCATCTTCCGTGAGTACGGCGAGGAGAAGCTGGCGGCGCGCTACGCCCAGAAGATCGTCGCGGCCCGCGAGGTCGAGCCGTTCGTGCGGTCGGCCCAGCTGGTCGACGTGATCACCAAGGCCACCCCGGTGGCCGTCCAGCGCCAGGGACACCCGGCCAAGCGCGTCTTCCAGGCGCTGCGGATCGAGGTCAACCAGGAGCTGTCCGTGCTCGAGCGGGCGATTCCCGCCGCCATCGATGCGCTCGCGGTCGGGGGCCGCATCGTCGTCGAGGCGTACCAGTCGCTCGAAGACAGGATCGTGAAGCGCGAGCTGCAGACGAGGTCCACCTCCAGCGCCCCAGCCGGACTGCCGGTGGAGCTGCCGGAGCACCGGCCGGAGCTGAAGCTGCTGATCCGCGGCGCCGAGCTGGCGAATGACGAAGAGAAGGCGGCCAACCCGAGAGCGACACCCGTTCGTCTCCGTGCAGCCGAACGCGTGAGGAGGGGCTCGTGAGCACCAATCTGGCCGAGAAGCGCCCATCCGTCGGCTGGATCGGCCGCACAGCACCGCAGCAGGAGGTCGAGGAGCGGCCGAGCCACCTCGAGGTCGTCACCACCAGGAGCCAGCGCCGCGCCCGCCCGCGCACCGTCTACGCGATCATCGCGGTCGGCGTGCTGTTCGGCGTCGTCGTCGCGCAGCTGCTGATGAGCATCGCCGTCTCGCAGGGCGCGTACCAGCTCAACACGCTGCAGGACAAGCAGACCGAACTGCAGCGCTCGTACCAGGCCGCGTCGGAAGACCTCAACCGGCTCTCCTCCCCGCAGAACCTGGCGGCGAACGCCAACGCGCTCGGGATGGTGACCAACAGCAACCCCGTCTACCTCCGGCTGTCGGACGGCGCAGTCCTCGGCGCTCCGATCCCGGCCAACGGGGCAGCGGGCACGGTGACCGGCGGTCAGGGCAACCTCGTCCCGAACTCGCTGCTCGCCGGCGTGCCGCTCGCCGCGGCGAAGACCCCGGCCGCCAACGCGACGGCGACGCCGCTCAGCGGCGCGGCCGCAGGGCAGAGCGCTGGCCAGGGCACCGGCCAGACGGCAGGCGCGACGTCCACGGGCGCCGAAGCTGGGAATTCCGGAGGCACGAGCGCGCCGGACAAGGCGGCGACACCTCCGCCCGTACCGTTGGACGGAGCGTTGCCGACCCCGGTGACGCACTGACGCGGGGACGAGTTCCAATCGTGCTTACGAGAAAGATGATGCGGCGCAGGACCGCCATCACCGTCGTCGCCGTCGCGGCGACCGTCGGCATCCTGGGCGGCAAACTGGTCGACATCCAGGTCGTCAACGCCGCTGAGCTGCAGAAGAAGTCCGTCAACGCCAAAGAGGTCGAGACGAAGCTCCTCGGGGCACGAGGCAGCATCGTCGACGCGAACGGCACCGTGCTGGCGGACACCGTGTACAAGTACACCGCCGCCGTCTCTCCCAAGGACGCGGTGGCCGGCAAAGACGGCCAGGCCAAGATGGTGGAGGCGGCAGGCAAGATCGGCGCGATCACCGGCCAGGGCGGCGCCGCGGTGCAGAAGATCATCGAGGACGCCCTCAAGGCCAACCCGAAGTCGCAGTACGCGCTCGTGAAGACGGGCATCGACGTCGGTGCGTTCACCAAGCTCGACAAGCTCCCGTATCCGTGGCTCACCTTCACCAAGGTGCCGGCGCGCACCTACCCGAACGGCGCTGTCGCCGGCAACCTCCTCGGCTTCGTCTCGGCCGGAGGCCTCGGCGGACTCGAGGACAGCGAGAACACCTGCCTCGCCGGCGAGAACGGGTCGCAGACCTACCAGCGCGGCGCAGACGGCGTCGCGATCCCCGGCAGCACCGTCACGCAGAAGCCCGCGAAGGACGGCGGGACGCTCAAGCTCACCATCGACCGCGACCTGCAGTGGTTCACCGAGCAGACACTCGCGCAACAGGTCGCATCCACCGGCTCGAAGTTCGGCTTCGTCACGGTCGCGGAGGCGAAGACGGGCAAGATCAAGGCGATCGCGCAGTGGCCGGCCCTCGACCCGAACAACATCGACGCGACGGATTCGCAGTACTGGGGTCTGCTCCCCTTCACCACGCCGTACGAGCCGGGCTCGACGTTCAAGGCGCTCACCGCGAGCATGCTCATCGACCAGGGCAAGGCCAGCCCGACGAGCGAGGTGCTCGCACCGTACCGCTTCGTCTCCGGCCAGGGCGCCGACCTGCACGACTCCGGCTACCACGACCCGGAGCGGCTCACCCTCACCGGCGTGCTGATGAACTCGTCCAACGTCGGGATGTCCCTGCTCGGCAAGGCGCTCACCGACCAGACCCGCTACGACTACCTCAAGAAGTTCGGCATCGGCGACGCCACCGGCGTGCCGTACCCCGGCCAGTCCGATGGCATCCTGAACCCGGTGGCCGACTGGGACGACCAGACCAAGTACGCGACCATGTTCGGCCAGGGCGTCTCCGCGACCCAGGTGCAGATGGTTGGCGCGTACCAGGCCCTCGCCAACGGCGGCAAGCGCATCCCGCTGTCGCTGGTGGAGGGATGCACGAAGTCCGACGGCACGGTCGTCGACGCTCCGAACCGGAAGCCGACGCAGGTTGTCTCGGCCGACGCGGCCAACACGACGCTCGGGATGATGGAGAGCGTCGTGACCAGCGGAGAGCTCGCGAAACAGCTGCAGATCCCCGGCTACCGGGTCGCCGCGAAGACCGGAACGGCGCAGCAGCCGGACGGCAACGGCGGCTACCTCCCGTCGTACTACGTCTCGGTGATGGGCGTCGCTCCCGTCGACGATCCGCAGTACGTCGTTTCGGTCAACCTCGGATACCCGACTACCATTACTTCGTCGGCAGCAGCCGCTCCGCTGTTCCACACGATCATGAGTCAGGTGCTGAAGACCTACCGGGTGAAGCCTTCGACGTCCACCCCGGCCGACTACCCTCCGTACTACTGAAAGTGAGCCCCGTGACAGGACCGGCGCCTACGTCCCTGCGCCCCGAACATCCCGTCGCCCGACCGCTCGCACAGCTGGCCAGGGAGTTCGGGCTGGAATGGCGCGGCGATCTCGATGCTGTCGAGGTCACCGGAGTCGCACTCGCGACGACGGCGATCGAGCCAGGAGACCTCTATGTCGGCGTGCCAGGGCGCAACGCCCACGGCGCGAGCTACGCGGCCAAGGCCGCTGAGGCCGGCGCCGTCGCGATCCTGACCGACGAGGAGGGGGCGGAGCTCGCGGCAGACAGCGGCCTGCCCGTGATCGTCACCCAGGATGCGCGTGCAGCGCTCGGCGCTGTCGCCGCGTGGATCTACCGCACGGACGAGAACGCGGCGACGCTGTTCGGCGTCACCGGCACCAACGGCAAGACCAGCGTCGTGTACCTGCTGAACGCGATCCTCGGCCAGCTGGGCGTCGTGTCCGGCCTCAGCTCCACCGCGGAGCGCAGGATCGGCAGCACGGCGATCACCAGCAAGTTGACCACCCCGGAGGCGAGCGAGCTGCACGCCCTCCTGGCCAGGATGCGCGAGGAGGCCGTCCGGGCCGTCGCCATCGAGGTCTCGGCGCAGGCGCTCAGCCGCCACCGCGTGGACGGGATCGTCTTCGACGTCGTCGGCTTCACCAACCTGAGCCACGACCACCTCGACGACTACGACGCGATGGACGACTACTTCGCGGCGAAGCTCGAACTGTTCCAGCCCGACCGCGCGCGCCGCGGCGTCATCACCGTCGACTCCGACTGGGGCCGCGCCCTGGTCGAGCAGTCGCGCATCCCGGTCACCACGCTGTCGACCTCGCCCGGCGCCGACGCGGAGTGGACCATGACCGTCACCGACGAGACGCTGGAGCACACCGGGTTCGTCCTGGAGGGCCCGGAGGGCGCCAGGCTCGAGTCGCGGGTTCCGCTGCTCGGCGCGTACATGGCGGCGAACGCGGCGCTCGCGATCATCATGCTGGTGGAGTCCGGCTACGACCTGCACGCCATCGGAGCAGCCCTCGACCGCGACGGCGGCATCGACGCGTACATCCCCGGCCGCGCTGAGCGCATCTCCGGAGACCGCGGCCCCGTCGTGTTCATCGACTACGGCCACAGCCCCGACGCCTTCCTGTCCACCCTCAGCGCGCTGCGCAAGGTCAGCGAGGGCAAGATCGTGATGGTCTTCGGCGCGGACGGAGACAGGGACACCACCAAGCGCACCGACATGGGCGCCATCGCGGCCAGAGGGTCGGATGCGGTGGTCATCACCGACTTCCACCCGCGCTGGGAAGACCCTGCGGCCATCCGCCAGACGCTCCTCGACGGAGCGCGCGGAGCCGTCCCCGACCTGGAGCTGTACGAGGTCGCCGACCCCCGCGCCGCCTTCCGGACCGCCCTCTCCCTCGCCGGAGAAGGGGACGTTGTGCTCTACGCGGGCCCAGGACACGAGGACTACCAAGAAGTGGCGGGGGAGCGCATCCCGTATTCGGCACGCGACGACGCCAAGCTGGCGCTCCGAGAGGCAGGGTGGCTCTGATGATCGGCCTGACGCTGGCGGAGATCGCCTCCGCCACCCGCGGCTCCCTCGTGCTCGACGGCACGGGAGCGACCGAGGAGACCGTCGTCGATGGGCTCTCCACCACCGACTCCCGCGAGGTCGTCGACGGCACCATCTTCTATGCCAAGCGCGGCGAGTTCACCGACGGGCACCTGTTCGTGCCGCAGGCGGTGGATGCGGGAGCATCCCTCATCGTCGTCGACCACGCCCTCGACACCGCGGAGTGGAGCCGTCCGGTGCCGCAGCTGGTGGTGGAGGACACCGTCGTCGCCCTCGGCGACCTCGCGACAGAGGTCATCGCGCGCGTCCGCGCCCTCGGCCTGCTGAAGATCGTCGGCGTCACCGGCTCGAACGGCAAGACGACCACCAAGAACCTGCTCCGCGAGATCCTGGAGCAGGTCGGCCCGACCATCGCGCCGCGCGCCTCGTTCAACAACGAGGTCGGCGCTCCCGTCACCATGCTCGAAGTGACCGAGCAGACCGAGTTCCTGGTGGCGGAGATGGGCGCGAGCGGCATCGGCGAGATCGCCAGGCTCGTGCGCATGGCTCGCCCGGACATCGGCATCGTGCTCAAGGTCGGGCTCGCCCATGCCGGGGAGTTCGGCGGCATCGAGGCCACCCTCGCCGCGAAGACCGAGATGGTCAGCGACCTGCTCGACTCCGACGTCGCGATCCTGAACCTCGACGACCCGCGGGTCGCGTCGATGGCAGACAAGACCGTTGCGCGCGTCCTGTGGTTCGGGCTGGACGAGCGTGCCGACGTGCGTGCGACCGGCATCGTATCCAGCGCTCGCGGCACGTCCTTCGAGCTGCACCTGCCGAACGGCGAGAGCCGTGCCGTGCAGTTCCGCGTGCTCGGCGAGCACCACGTGATGAACGCCCTCGCCGCCGCTGCGGCCGCGCACACGCTCGACGTCGGCATCGACGCGATCGTCGCCGGGCTGCAGAACGTGACCCGTGCCGAGCGCTGGCGGATGGAGGTCATGGGAGGAGCCCGCGGCGTCACCGTCATCAACGACGCGTACAACGCGAGCCCGGACTCGATGGCCGCCGCCCTCAAGACCCTCGCGCAGATCGCGGAGCCGGGCGGACGCACCGTCGCCGTGCTCGGCGAGATGAGCGAGCTGGGCGAGTTCTCCGGCGAGGAGCACGACAGGATCGGTCTGCTCGCCGTGCGCCTCAACATCGACCAGCTGATCGTGGTCGGCCCCGCCGCGCGCCGGATGCACATCTCGACCATCAACGAAGGGTCGTGGGATGGCGAATCCAAGTACTTCGACACGCCGGACGCCGCCTTCGAGCACCTCCAGGGCTCCCTGGGCGCGGGCGACACGGTGCTCGTGAAGTCGTCGAACTCCGCAGGGCTCCGCTTTCTGGGCGATCGACTGGGAGAATTGTTCTCGTGAGAGCTCTGCTGACATCCGGTGCGCTGTCAATGGCGTTCACCCTGTTCCTCACACCCGTCTTCATCCGGTTGTTCCGCCGCCTGCAGTGGGGCCAGTTCATCCGCGACGATGGACCGCAGAGCCACCACGCCAAGCGCGGCACCGCCACGATGGGCGGCATCGTCGTCATCCTCGGCACGCTGTTCGGCTACTTCGTCGCTCTGCTGCTGACGGGCGACGGCACGAGTGTGTCCGCGCTGCTCGTGCTGTTCCTCATGGTGGGGCTCGGCGTCGTCGGCTTCATCGACGACTTCCTCAAGACGAGACGTGAGCGCAGCCTCGGCCTCACCGGCTGGGCCAAGGTCGCCGGCCAGGTGGTCGTCGCGACGGTGTGGGCGTTCCTCGCGATCATGTTCCCGAACGGCAACGGGGACACCCCGGCAACGATGAGCGTCTCGCTCATCCGCGACCTGCCGATCGACTTCATGTCGATCACGAAGTTCGGCGCCATCGGCGTGATCGTCGGCTACGGGCTGTACCTGATCTGGATCAACTTCATCGTGGTGGCCACGTCCAACGGCGTGAACGTCACGGACGGTCTCGACGGGCTGGCGTCCGGCGCATCCATCCTCGCCATCGGCGCGTACATCATCATCGGCTTCTGGCAGTCGATCCAGTCCTGCTCCAACATCAAGCTCGATCCGGCGAACGTCGCCAAGTGCTACGACGTGCGCGATCCGTTCGACCTGGCGATCGTCGCGACGGCCATCGTCGGCGCCGTCGTCGGGTTCCTCTGGTGGAACACGTCGCCTGCGCAGATCTTCCTCGGCGACACCGGATCCCTGGCCCTCGGCGGCGCCGTCGCCGCTCTCGCGATCCTCAGCCGCACGGAGCTGCTGCTGGTCCTCATCGGCGGCCTGTTCGTCATCGAGGCCGGTTCGGTGATCGTGCAGCGCGCGTACTTCAAACTCACCCACGGCAAACGCATCTTCCTGATGAGCCCGATCCACCATCACTTCGAACTGAAGGGATGGGCGGAGGTGACGGTCGTCGTCCGGTTCTGGATCATCGGCGGCCTGCTGGTCGCGGCCGGGGTGGGAAGCTTCTACCTCGAATGGCTGGCGACGTGACAGACCTCGACGACCGCCTGGCGGCCCTGAACAGCTGGCACGCGGACTGGCGCGGCCTCCGCGTCGCCGTGTACGGCCTCGGCGTGACCGGCTTCTCGGTGGCGGACACCCTGGCGGAGCTGGGCGCAGAGGTGCTCGTGGTCACGGCGAAGGCCGACGACGAGCGCGCGATGCTGCTCGAGGTCATCGGGGCGGAGCTGCTGGAGGAGTCCGACCTGAGCGCGCCGCCCGCGCGCCTGGCCGAGTTCGACCCCGAGCTCGTGATCGCATCGCCCGGATTCCACCCCGACCATCCACTGCTCGCCTGGGCGGACGGCCGCGGCACGCAGATCTGGGGAGACGTCGAGCTGGCCTGGCGTCTGCGCGACAAGGTGGGCGCGCCGGCCGACTGGATCGCCGTCACCGGCACAAACGGCAAGACCACGACCGTGCAGCTCACCGCGACCATGCTCGTCGCCGGCGGATACCGCGCCGCCCCGTGCGGCAACATCGGGATCCCGGTGCTCGACGCCATCCGCGACCCGCAGGGCTTCGACGTGCTCGTGGTCGAGCTGTCCAGCTACCAGCTGCACTGGGTGAACAGGAACGCGGGAGGGGAGCTGTCTCCCTATTCCGCCGCCTGCCTGAACATCGCGGACGACCACCTCGACTGGCACGGCTCTCTCGACGCGTACAAGGCGGCGAAGGCGAAGGTCTACCAGAACGCCCAGGTCGCCTGCGTCTACAACAAGGCCGACCTCGCGACGCGGGAGATGGTCGAGGAGGCCGAGGTGATCGACGGCGCGCGCGCCATCGGCTTCGGGCTCGACGTCCCCGGCCCGAGCGACTTCGGCATCGTCGACGGCATCCTCTGCGACCGCGCCTTCCTCGAAGACCGGTTCACGACCGCCATCGAGCTGACCACGCTCGACGAACTGCGCGAGGCCGGGCTCGCCGCTCCGCACGTCGTCGCCAACATCCTCGCGGCCAGCGCGCTCGCCCGCTCGTACGGGGTCGAGCCCATCGCCATCCGGGATGTGCTGTCCGCGTTCCGCCTGGACGCCCACCGCATCGAGCTGGTGCGCATCGAGGCCGGCGTGCACTGGGTCGACGACTCGAAGGCCACCAACCCGCACGCGGCGGATGCGTCGCTGCGCGCGTACGAGTCCGTGGTCTGGGTGGCGGGCGGCCTGCTCAAGGGCGTCGACATCGACGAGCTGGTCCGCGCCCACGTCGGCCGGCTCCGCGCCGTCGTGCTGATCGGCGTCGACAGGGATGCGCTGCGCTCGGCATTCGCGCGACACGCCCCCGGCCTGCCCGTCTACGAGGTGGACGCCGACGAGACTGATGATGTGATGCCGACGGCGGTCAGGCTGGCCGGCGGCGTCGCACAGGCGGGGGACACCGTCCTCCTCGCTCCTGCTGCGGCGTCGATGGACCAGTTCTCCGACTACGCAGAGCGAGGCCGCCGCTTCCAGGCGGCCGTCAACGAGTTCTTTGGAGGTGAGGCGGGTGACCAATCCGCCTCGCACCCTGGAGAGGCCTGATCTCGGGAAATCCGGAGCCTCCTCGTCGAAGCTCGCCGGTCTGACGGCACGGATCTCGCTCGGCAAAGCCGTCCAGGCCGAATCGGCCAACTACTTCCTGCTGCTCGGCATCACCCTGTTCATGGTGGTGTTCGGCCTGGTGATGGTGCTCTCGTCGTCGTCGGTCGAGTCGCACAACGACACGGACAACTTCTTCTCCCGGTTCTGGTCCCAGGGCGCGTACGCGCTGATCGGCCTCCCGCTGATGTTCCTCGTCTCGCGCCTGCCCAGCAGGTTCTGGAAGAAGACCATCTGGTTCTTCCTCGCCATCGCCTGCTTCCTGCAGCTGCTCGTGCTCTTCACCCCGCTCGGGATGGAGATCGGCGGCAACCGCAACTGGCTGAAGGTCGGATCGCAGACCCTTCAGCCGTCCGAGGCGATCAAGGTCGCTCTCGTCGTCTGGCTGGGCGTGGTGCTGGCCCGCAAGAAGGACATGCTCTGGCAGTGGAAGCACGTCGCCGTGCCCGTCGTGCCGATCGGCGGAGGCGCCATCCTGCTCGTCACCCTCGGCGGCGACCTGGGAACGACCATGATCATGGCGGCCATCGTGCTCGGCGCTCTGTTCTTCGCCGGTGTGCGGCTCAGGCACTTGGCCGTCGGGACGCTCGGGATCGCCGTGCTCGCGTTCCTCGTCGCGATCTCCAGCGAGTCGCGGCTCGGCCGCATCGCCGCGCTCTTCGGCGGATCGTCCGCGGCCAACCCCGACGTCAACTGGCAGATCGACAACGGCTTCTACGCGCTCGCCTCCGGCGGCGTGTTCGGCGTCGGGCTGGGAAACTCGCACTCCAAGTGGTCCTGGCTCCCCGCGGCGGACACCGACTTCATCTTCGCGATCATCGGCGAGGAGCTCGGACTCATCGGCGCGGCGGTCGTGCTCATCCTGTTCGTGCTGCTCGCCATCGTGTTCCTGCGCATCATCCACGCCTCCACCGACCCGTTCGCGCGGGTGACGACGGCGGCGATCATGGTGTGGCTGATCGGCCAGGCGTTCGTGAACATCGCGGTGGTCCTGGGGGTGATCCCGGTGCTCGGCGTGCCACTCCCACTGATCTCTGCGGGAGGCACTGCGATGATTAGTTCCATGATCGCCATCGGTATCGTCCTGTCCTTCGCCCGGGAGACCGGCCGGGAGGCGCGCCGCGAGCGCGTCGCGAACGGCTCGGCGGAGTGACCAGCTACCTTCTGGCCGGCGGGGGAACCGCCGGTCACGTGAACCCGTTGCTTGCCGTCGCCGACCGGCTCCGCCGCGACGATCCCTCGGCGGAGGTGCTCGTGCTCGGCACGGCGGAGGGCCTCGAAGCCCGGCTGGTGCCCGACCGCGGGTACGAGCTCGCGACCATCCCGAAGCTGCCGTTCCCGCGGAGGCCGAACGCTGCGGCCCTGCGGTTCCCCGGCGAGTACCGCAAAACGATCCGCACCGTGACCTCCCTCATCCGGGAGCGCGGCATCGACGCCGTCGTCGGCTTCGGCGGATACGCGTCGGCTCCCGCGTACTCCGCGGCGCGGAAGGCCGGTGTGCCGCTAGTGCTGCACGAGGCGAACGCGAAGCCGGGGCTCGCCAACCGGCTCGGCGCCCGGTACACCTCCCACGTCGGCGTCGCGTTCGACGGCACGAAGCTCCCGCACGCCACCTTCGTCGGCATGCCGCTGCGTGTGGAGATCGAGGAGCTGGACAGGGCGGCAGCACGACCGCTCGCCGCCGCCGAGTTCGGCCTCGACGCCGCTCGTCCGACGCTGCTCGTCACCGGAGGCTCTCTCGGCGCCCGCCGGATCAACAGGACCATCGCAGACCGTGCGGAGGCCATCGTCGCCGCCGGGTATCAGATCCTGCACATCCAGGGCGGCCGCGGCGAGCTGACGGACCCCGGCATCGAGCACTACCGCCTGATCGAATACTGCGACAGGATGGACCTCGCCTTCGCACTGACCGACGTCGCCGTCGCGCGCGCAGGAGCGGCGACCGTGTCCGAGTTCGCCGCCCTGGGCATCCCCGCCGTCTACGTGCCGTTCCCCGTCGGGAACGGCGAGCAGCGGTTCAACGCGGCCGGTGTCGTGCAGGCAGGCGGGGGAATCCTCATCGACGACGCCGCGTTCCTCCCGTCGTGGGTGGATGAGAAGCTGCTCCCTCTGCTCGGCGACGGCGACGGCCGTGCCGTCGCGGAGATGGGTGCGCGCGCCGCGAGAGCGGGAGTCCGTGACGGTTCCGACCGCATGGTGTCGCTCATCCGAAGCGCGCTCTAAGGCGCGTACCGTTCATACTTGATGGTGCGATTCCGTCCCGACCGAAAGCAGTTCCCGTGATCAAACCCGACCTCACCATGACGCTCCCCGACGAGCTCGGCGCCCTGCACTTCGTGGGCATCGGCGGTTCGGGCATGAGCGGCATCGCCCGCCTGTTCCTCGAGGCCGGGTACACGGTGACCGGTTCGGACGCCCGCGAGTCCGCCAACGTCCTCGCCCTCCGCGAGCTCGGCGCGACCATCGCGATCGGGCACGACGCGGCCAACGTCGGTGACGCGGACACGCTCGTGGTCACCGGTGCGCTCTGGCAGGACAATCCGGAGTACCAGCTCGCCCTCGCCAAGGGACTGCCGGTGCTGCACCGCTCGCAGGCGCTCGCCTGGCTGATCCACGGCAAGCGTCTCGTCTCCGTGGCCGGCGCGCACGGCAAGACCACGTCGACCGGCATGATCGTCACGGGTCTGCTCGGCCTGGGCGAAGACCCGAGCTTCGTCAACGGCGGTGTGATCGAGTCGCTCGGCAAGAGCTCGCAGGCCGGCTCCGGCGAACTGTTCGTCGTCGAGGCCGACGAGTCGGACGGCTCGTTCCTCCTCTACGACACGGCGGTCGCGCTGATCACCAACGTCGATCCCGACCACCTCGACCACTACGGCTCCCTGCAGGCCTTCGAGGACGCCTTCGTCACGTTCGCCCGCGAGGCGAGCGAGCTGGTGGTCGTCTCGTCCGACGACGCGGGTGCCACCCACGTCACGGCGAAGCTGCGCGCCGAGGCGCCGGACAAGCGCATCGTGACCTTCGGCGAGGCCCAGGATGCAGTCGTCCGCGTCCACTCCATCGTCACGGAGGGCCCCGTCGCCTTCACGCTCTCCTACGAGGGTGCGGAATACTCCGCGCAGCTGCGCGTGCCCGGCCGTCACAACGCGATCAACGCAGCCGGCGCCTTCGCCGTGCTCACCGGACTCGGCTTCGATCCCGCAGCGTCGCTCGCCGCCATCGCCGAGTTCGGCGGCACGGAGCGCCGCTTCGAGCTGCACGGCACCGTCGGCGGCGTGAGCGTCTACGACGACTACGCCCACCACCCGACCGAGGTCGCCGCCGCCCTGTCCGCTGCGCGCACGGTCGTCGGCTCCGGCAGGATCATCGCGGTGCACCAGCCGCACCTCTACAGCCGCACCCGCCTGTTCGCGCAGGAGTTCGCGGAGACGCTCGAGACGTACGCGGACGAGACGGTCGTCCTCGACGTCTACGGCGCCAGGGAGGACCCGGAGCCCGGCGTGACGGGGGCGCTCGTCGCCGACCGCTTCGCGCATCCGGAGCACGTCGCGTTCATCGCGGACTGGCAGGCCGCCGCCGACCACACGGCCGACATCGCCCGCGACGGCGACTTCGTCATCACACTCGGCTGCGGCGACGTGTACCGCATCGTCCCGCAGCTGCTCGACTCGCTCCGCCGCGTCCGAGAGTAGCCGTCCCGTCGTGAAGCGTCCCCAGGGGTTCGACCCGTCGGCTGTCTCCGCGCAGCCGCCGGTCGCGCCGCCGACCCAGCAGGCGCCGGAGCGGAGGGCTCCGCGCAGCACGGCGACGACCGAGCCCATCCCGATCATCCCGCCGCGGGTGGATGAGCAGCCCTCCGCCCAGAAGAAGACACAGCAGACGGCGCAGCAGCCCACGCAGCAGCCCACGCAGCAGCCCTCCACAGGCCACGCGGACGCGTACGACCGCCTTCCCTCCAACCGCGAGATCAGCCGCGAGCTGCGCCGAGCCAGGAAGGAGAGGGCGAAGGTCGAGCGCGGGGAGGTCCGCCGCTTCACCAAGCGGTCCAGGCGCAGGAAGATCGCCTGGTTCTCCGCCGCCGGCGTGGTGGTCGCGCTCGTGCTCGGCGTCGCGCTGACCGCGTTCTCCCCGCTGATGGCGCTCCGCACGATCGACGTCACGGGGACCTCCCGGCTCGACGTCTCCGCGGTGAAGAAGGCGCTCTCCGACCAGCTCGGCAAACCGCTCCCGCTCGTCGACCAGGGTGCGATCCGCGGCGACCTGGCCGCCTTCCCG
Organism: Leifsonia araucanica; assembly: GCF_051161895.1. NCBI lineage: Bacteria > Bacillati > Actinomycetota > Actinomycetes > Micrococcales > Microbacteriaceae > Leifsonia > Leifsonia araucanica. Next base: position 1,205,702 of record NZ_JBMBTW010000002.1, on the reverse strand, counting down.
CTGATCAGGAGCTACAGCGTCGAGAGCCACCCGCCGAACACGATCGTCGTCCGGATCGTCGAACGCCAGCCGATCGGCGTGCTGCAGAGCGGGAACACCTTCACCCTGGTGGATGCGGCGAAGGTGTCGATCGCGACCGCTCAGGCCAGGCAGGACGGCTACCCGCTGATCACCGCATCCGGTGCTGCGGCGGAGCGCGACGCCAAGTCGGGATTCGCGGCGGCCGCCGAGGTGCTCGGAGCGCTTCCCGCCGACCTGCTCGCGCGGGTGGACACCATCTCGGCGACGACGGCGGACGATGTGAGCTTCACTCTGCGCGACAGCGGTGCGAAAGTGGTGTGGGGAAGCGCGGAGGACTCGGATCTGAAGGCGGCGGACCTGTCCGCCCTGTTGAAGAGCGCATCCACCGCGAGCACCTTCGATGTCTCGTCGCCGCACAGCGTGACGACGGGATAGGGCGAGATCGCCCGGATGCGTGCCGACTTTTCCGACACGCCCCGCGCGCTACGGGGGCTGAGCCCGTGCGCACCTAACGTCGAATCAAGAATTGCATACTGAGCATAACTTTAAGCCTCGACTTGAGGTTGAAGGTTCCCAGTGGAGGCCGGACGTGACATCAAACCAGAACTACCTCGCCGTGATCAAAGTCGTCGGCATCGGCGGTGGCGGCGTCAACGCCGTCAACCGGATGATCGAACTCGGGCTTCGCGGCGTCGAGTTCATCGCCATCAACACGGATGCGCAAGCACTGCTGATGAGCGACGCGGACGTCAAGCTCGACGTCGGCCGTGAGATCACCCGCGGGCTCGGCGCCGGAGCGGACCCCGAGGTCGGCCGCCGCGCGGCGGAGGACCACGCGGAGGAGATCGAGGAAGCGCTCGCCGGCGCGGACATGGTCTTCGTCACCGCGGGCGAGGGCGGCGGAACCGGCACGGGCGGCGCGCCCGTCGTCGCGCGCATCGCCAAGTCGATCGGCGCGCTCACCATCGGTGTCGTCACCAAGCCGTTCGGCTTCGAGGGCAAGCGCCGCTCGGAGCAGGCGGAGGCCGGTGTGCAGCGCCTGAAGGAAGAGGTCGACACCCTCATCGTGGTGCCGAACGACCGGCTGCTGGAGATCAGCGACCGCGGGATCAGCATGCTCGAGGCGTTCTCCACCGCCGACCAGGTGCTCCTCGCCGGTGTCCAGGGCATCACCGACCTCATCACCACCCCGGGCCTCATCAACCTCGACTTCGCCGACGTGAAGTCGGTCATGCAGGGCGCGGGCTCCGCGCTCATGGGCATCGGCTCCTCGCGCGGTGCCGACCGTGCCATCAAGGCGGCGGAACTCGCCGTGGCGTCCCCGCTGCTCGAAGCGAGCATCGACGGAGCCCACGGCGTGCTGCTCTCCATCCAGGGTGGCTCGAACCTCGGCATCTTCGAGATCAACGACGCCGCCCGCCTGGTCCAGGAGGCCGTGCACCCGGAGGCCAACATCATCTTCGGCGCCGTCATCGACGACACCCTCGGTGACGAGGTGCGCGTGACGGTCATCGCCGCCGGATTCGACGGAGGAGAGCCGAACGCCAAGACGCAGCTCGCCGAAGCGCGCCGCACCACCTTCGTGGAGGCGGGAGACGACGACGGACTGGCGAGCACCGCTGCGCTCGACGCCGAGGACATCCCATCCCCGTCCACCGACGCCTGGTCGGCGGGGGAGAGCCCCGTGTCCGACGCCGCGCCCAAGGACCCAGCCTTCGACGACGAGAATGACGACCTCGACATCCCCGACTTCCTCAAGTAGTCCGCTCGCCGAGCGGCTCGGCGCCGTGCGGGCCGGCATCGACGATGCCGCCCGCGCCGCCGGGCGTTCGCCGGAGGAACTGACGACGATCGTCGTCACCAAGTTCCATCCGGCGTCGCTCGTGCGCGAGCTTGCCGGGCTCGGCGTGCACGACGTGGGGGAGAACCGCCACCAGGAGGCGCAGGCCAAGGCGGCGCAACTCGCCGACCTCGACCTGCGCTGGCATTTCGTCGGGCAGCTGCAGAGCAAGAAGGCGAGGCAGGCGCGTGCGTACGCGTCCGTCATCCACTCGGTCGACCGCGTGTCGCTGGTGGATGCTCTGCGCTCCGACGAGTCGGACGTCGACTGCTTCGTGCAGCTCAACCTCACCGACGATCCGGCACGCGGCGGCGTCGCCGACCGCGATCTCGAACCGCTGGTCGACCACGTCCTCGCCACACCGGGGCTGCGTCTGCTCGGTGTGATGGCCGTCGCTCCGATCGACGAGCAGCCGAGGCGGGCGTTCGAGCGCGTCCGGCTGGCGAGCGAGCGCGTTCGACGGATCGCGCCGGATGCGGTGAGCATCTCCGCCGGGATGTCGCAGGACTACGCGGACGCCATCGCGGAAGGGGCGACACACCTTCGCATTGGCACCGCCATTACCGGGAATCGCCCGCAGCCCGGTTAATCTCGAAGAGAAAGTTCGTCGTGCCTGGAAAGCGACGGCGCACAGGTCTACACGGAGGATCGCATGTCCAACCCGCTGAAGAAGACGATGGTCTACCTCGGCCTCGCCGACGAAGAGCTCGAGTACGACGAGCAGGCTCAGGAGCAGCCGCAGCGCCAGCAGGCGCCGCAGCAGCACCCGGCCCCCGTCGCGCCCGTCCCCCACCCTGCACCGGTCGCTCCCGTGGCCGGTCGCGCTCCGGTGACCCCGCTGCGCAAATCGTCCACCGCACGGAATGTTTCGGTACAGGAAATGAACGAGATCCTCACGGTCCACCCCCGCCAGTACCGCGACGCTCAGGCGATCGCCGAATCCTTCCGCGAAGGCATCCCGGTGATCATCAACCTGTCGCAGATGAGCGAAGGAGACGCGCGTCGCCTGATCGACTTCGCCAGCGGCCTCTCGCAGGGCCTCTACGGCAAGATCGAGCGCGTGACGCCGAAGGTCTTCCTGCTGTCCCCGTCGCACGTCGTCGTCTCCGGCGAGCACGGCGGCCAGGACGCGGAGGTCGACGCCTCCTTCTTCGCCCAGGCCTGAGTCCTCACCCACGCCTGAGCCCGCTTCGCCGAGAGCGAAACGATAGCCGCAGACACTCCGAGAGCGCGCCGTTCCCAGCTGGGGCGGCGCGCTTTCGTCCATACTGAGACTCGTGTTTGTCCTCGCGATCGTCGCCACTGTGGCGTACTACCTGCTCCTGATCTATTTCTTCGTGCTCTGGGCGCGCTTCGTGCTCGACCTGGTGCGGACCTTCAGCAGGGGATGGCGCCCCCGCGGCTTCGGCCTGGTGCTCGCGGAGTCCGCGTACGTCGTGACGGACCCGCCGATCAAGTTCTTCCGCAGGATCATCCCTCCGCTGTCGATGGGGCCGATCGCGATCGATTTCGGCTGGAGCCTCACCATGCTGGTGGTCATCATCGGCCTGTATGTGACTGTCGGACTTACCTGAGAGTCGGTCGCCTGTCGGGCGTTGCTCGGGATGTAGTGTTGACGAGCCGACGACCGATGAGCGACGGCGGAGTGCGCACCCCCAGCGCTCTTTGCTAGCGTTGGCTGAACGCAATTTTTGTTCGTACCCCAAGATCTAAGGTGGCTTGCCATGGCGCTGACTCCGGAAGATGTAGTCAACAAGCGGTTCCAACCGACGAAGTTCCGTGAGGGCTATGACCAGGACGAGGTCGATGACTTCCTCGATGAGGTCGTCGTCGAACTGCGTCGTCTGAACCAGGAGAACGAGGAGCTCAAGCAGCGCCTCGTGGCGAGCGATTCGCGCATCGCCGAACTGCAGCGCAGCGGTGGTCAGGGCGGCGCAGCCCCGGCTCCCGTCGCGGCGGCCCCCGCGGCCGACAACGGCGAGGTCGCTCGCCTGCAGAAGGAGAACGAGGAGCTCAAGCAGCGCCTCGCGGAAGCGCAGCAGGCCGCTCAGGCCGCCCCGGCGACCGCGGCGGCCCCCGTCGCGGCGGCAGCGGCAGCGGGCGCGGCCACGGCCGCGTACACCGCGCCGGACGCCAACGCCTCCGACCCGAACAGCACCAACAACCTCCTGCAGCTGGCTCGCCGCCTGCACGAGGAGCACGTGCGCGAGGGCATCGAGAAGCGCGACTCGCTGATCGCGGAGGGGCACGCCACCGCCGCCCGCATCGTCGCAGAGGCCGAGTCGAAGCAGCGCGCGCAGATCAGCGCCCTCGACCAGGAGCGCACGGCACTCGAGAGCCGCATCGACGGCCTCCGCTCGTTCGAGCGCGAGTACCGCGAGAAGCTGAAGGGCTACATCGAGGGTCAGCTCCGCGACCTCGAGAGCTCGTCGGTCTCCGGCACGGGCAGCTACGCAGCGCCGCGCACCGGTTCGCAGGACGCGTCGGCCAACGTCAACTCCGGTGCGGTCCCCGCCCCGGTCTCCGCCAACGCAGGCGACAACGCCAGCGGCCAGGACCAGGGCCAGCAGCCCCCGGTCTTCCCCGGCTTTGGAGGCTAGTAGCTCCCGCGCCAAGGTCAGCATCCGGGCCTTGGCGGTCCTCGGCGTCGTCGCGCTCGTCGTGTACCTCGTCGACCAGATCGCCAAGGTCCTGGTGGTGCAGAACCTGTATGAGGGTCAGCGGGTCGAGGTGCTCGGCCAGCTGTTGCAGTTCAACTTCGTCAAGAACGCGGGAGCAGCGTTCTCCATCGGCAGCGGGTCCACCTGGATCTTCTCCATCGTGGGCGTCGGTGTCCTCGGCTTCGTGATCTGGTACGCCCCGCGCATCCGGTCGGCGGCCTGGGCGGTCCTATTCGGGCTGCTGCTCGGTGGCCTGCTCGGCAACCTGACGGACAGGCTCTTCCGGGAGCCGGGCTTCGGGGTCGGCCACGTGGTCGACTTCCTGCAGATCCCGCTCCTGCCGGCGATCTTCAACCTCGCCGACGTGGCCATCGTGTCGAGCATGGTGCTGTTCCTCATCCTCACGATCCGCGGCATCGGCCTGGACGGCAAGCGCACGGACGACGAAGAGGAGGCGGAGGCGGAAGCCGTCGCCGCCGAAGCGGAGCCCGACCCGCACGACAAGCCAGCCGGCTAGCCATGGAATCCCGGAGTTTCCCCATCCCGGACGGCCTCGAAGGCTCCCGGGTGGATGCGGGCCTCGCCAAGCTCCTCGGCTTCTCCCGCAGCTTCGCGGCCGAGATCACCGAGGCGGGCGGCGTGAGCGTCGACGGCCGCCAGGTCGACAAGTCCGACCGGCTCTCCGCCGGGAGCTGGCTCGAAGTGAGCTGGCAGCCGAAGACCGAAGTGAAGATCGTCCCGATCGCGGTGCCCGAGCTCACGATCGTGCACGACGACGACGACATCGTCGTGATCGACAAGCCCGTCGGCGTCGCAGCGCATCCGGCAGCCGGCTGGGAGGGACCGACGGTGCTCGGCGCCCTCGCCGCCGCCGGGTTCCGCATCTCCACCTCCGGTGCCGCGGAGCGGGCGGGCATCGTCCACCGGCTCGACGCGGGCACGAGCGGCCTGATGGTGGTCGCTAAGTCCGAGCGGGCGTACACGCACCTCAAGCGGGCGTTCCACGACCGCACCGTCGAGAAGATCTACCACGCGGTCGTGCAGGGCCACCCCGATCCGCTGGTCGGCACCGTGGATGCGCCGATCGGCCGCCACCCGAAGTCCGACTGGAAGTTCGCGGTCGTCGCGGGCGGGAAGCCGTCGGTGACGCACTACGAGACCATCGAGGCGTTCCCGTCGGCCAGCCTGCTCGAAGTGCACCTGGAGACCGGGCGCACCCACCAGATCCGGGTGCACATGGCCGCCCAGCGGCACCCGTGCGTCGGTGACGCCATGTACGGCGCAGACCCCACGCTGTCGGCCAGGCTCGGCCTCACCAGGCAGTGGCTGCACGCCGTGCAGCTCGCGTTCGAACATCCGTCGACGGGGGAGTGGGTGACCTTCACCACGACATACCCGGAGGATCTGCAACACGCTCTCGACGTGCTTCGCGCGTCGTAGGTCCGACGTAGTCTTAAGCCCTCACCTCGACCCGGAGAAACAGTGCCGACCGACTCCTTCGTCCATCTCCACGTCCACAGCGAGTACTCGATGCTCGACGGTGCCGCGCGCATCAAACCGCTCGTCGACGCCGCCGTCGAGCAGGGCATGCCCGCCGTCGCCGTCACCGACCACGGCAACATGTTCGGCGCCTTCGACTTCTGGCGCTCCGCCACCGAGGCCGGCATCAAGCCGATCATCGGCACGGAGGCGTACCTCACGCCGGGCACGCACCGCACCGACCGCACGCGCGTCCGGTGGGGCGACGGTGGCGGCGACGACGTCTCCGGCTCCGGCGCGTACACGCACATGACGATGTTCGCGGCCACAACGGAGGGGATGCACAACCTCTTCCGGATGTCGTCGCTCGCCTCCACGGAGGGCTACTACTTCAAGCCCCGCATGGACAGGGAACTGCTGAACCGCTACTCCAAGGGCATCATCGCCACCACGGGCTGCCCGTCCGGCGAGGTGCAGACCAGGCTGCGGCTCGGCCAGTACGAGGAGGCGAAGAAGGCGGCGGCCGAGTTCCGCGACATCTTCGGCAAGGAGAACTTCTTCGCCGAGATCATGGATCACGGGCTCGGCATCGAGCGGCGCATCATGGCCGACCTCATCCGGCTGGCGAAGGAGCTGGACATCCCGCTCGTCGCCACCAACGACCTGCACTACACGCACGCCGCAGACGCGAAGAGTCACGCCGCGCTGCTCTGCGTGCAGTCCGGCTCGACGCTCGACGACCCCAACCGGTTCAAGTTCGACGCCGACGAGTTCTACCTCAAGAGCGCGGAAGAGATGCGTCAGCTGTTCCGCGACCACCCCGAGGCCTGCGACAACACGCTCGCCATCGCAGAGCGCTGCGACGTGAAGTTCGATACCTCCGCCAACTACATGCCGCGCTTCCCGGTGCCGGAGGGCGAGACGGAGCAGAGCTGGTTCGTCAAGGAGGTCGAGAAAGGGCTGCACGAACGCTACCCCGAAGGCATCACCGAAGAGGTCCGCAAGCAGGCGGACTACGAGATCGGCGTCATCTCGCAGATGGGCTTCCCCGGATACTTCCTGGTGGTCGCCGACTTCATCAACTGGTCGAAGCGCAACGGCATCAGGGTCGGCCCCGGCCGTGGCTCCGGTGCAGGCTCGATGGCGGCGTACGCCATGCGCATCACCGACCTCGACCCGCTGCGCCACGGACTGATCTTCGAGCGCTTCCTCAACCCCGACCGCGTCTCCATGCCCGACTTCGACGTCGACTTCGACGACCGGCGCCGTGGCGAGGTGATCAAGTACGTCACGGAGAAGTACGGCGAGGAGCGCGTCGCCCAGATCGTCACGTACGGCACCATCAAGGCCAAGCAGGCTCTCAAGGACTCCTCGCGCGTGCTCGGCTTCCCGTTCGGGATGGGCGACAAGCTCACCAAGGCGATGCCGCCGCCCGTGATGGGCAAAGACATCCCGCTCACCGGGATCTTCGACAAGAACCACCCGCGCTACAAGGAGGCGGTGGACATCCGGGCGGTCGTGGAGAGCGACCCGGAGGCCAAGACCGTCTTCGACACCGCCCTGGGGCTGGAGAACCTGAAGCGCCAGTGGGGTGTGCACGCGGCGGGCGTCATCATGTCGTCCGACCCGCTGATCGACATCATCCCGATCATGAAGCGCGAGCAGGACGGCCAGATCGTCACGCAGTTCGACTATCCGGCGTGCGAGTCGCTCGGGCTGATCAAGATGGACTTCCTGGGGTTGCGCAACCTCACGATCATCAACGACGCCCTCGACAACATCGAGGCCAACCGCGGAGAGAAGCTCGTCCTCGAAGACCTCGAGCTCGACGACCGCGGCGCGTACGACCTGCTCTCCCGCGGAGACACGCTCGGGGTGTTCCAGCTCGACGGCGGCCCGATGCGCTCCCTGCTCCGGCTGATGAAGCCGGACAACTTCGAGGACATCTCGGCGCTCATCGCCCTATATCGTCCTGGGCCGATGGGCGCGAACTCGCACACGAACTACGCGCTGCGCAAGAACGGCCTGCAGGAGATCACGCCGATCCATCCCGAGCTGGCCGAACCGCTCGCCGAGATCCTGTCCACCAGCTACGGCCTCATCATCTACCAGGAGCAGGTGATGGCGATCGCACAGAAGGTCGCCGGCTTCTCGCTCGGCCAGGCGGATATCCTGCGCCGCGCGATGGGCAAGAAGAAGAAGTCGGAGCTGGACAAGCAGTTCGAGGGCTTCGCGGGCGGTATGCGCGACAACGGGTTCTCGATGGATGCGGTCAACAAGCTCTGGGAGATCCTGCTCCCGTTCTCCGACTACGCGTTCAACAAAGCGCACTCCGCCGCGTACGGCGTCATCTCGTACTGGACCGCGTACCTCAAGGCGCACTACCCGGCCGAGTACATGGCCGCGCTGTTGACGAGTGTCGGAGATTCCAAAGACAAGATGGCGCTCTATCTCAACGAGTGCCGCCGCATGGGCATCAAGGTGCTCCCGCCGGATGTCAACGAGTCCAACCTCTATTTCGCCGCCGTCGGCACCGACATCCGCTTCGGGATGGGCGCCGTGCGCAACGTGGGGGCGAACGTCGTCGAGGGCGTGCGGGAGGCGCGCGAGACCAAGGGCAGGTTCGACTCCTTCCACGACTTCCTCACCAAGGTCCCGATCCACGCGGCCAACAAGCGCACGGTGGAGTCGCTGATCAAGGCCGGCGCGTTCGACTCGCTCGGCCACACCAGGCGGGCGCTCGTCGAGGTGCACGAGGACGCGGTCGAGTCCGCGGTGAAGATCAAGCGCAACGAGGCGAACGGCGATGTCGGCTTCGACTTCGACAGCCTCTGGGGCGAGGACGAGCAGACGGCGTCGCAGCACCACATCCCGGATCGGCCGGAGTGGGGCAAGCGCGACAAGCTGGCGTTCGAGCGCGACATGCTCGGGCTGTACGTCTCCGACCATCCACTGGCCGGGCTGGAACTGCCGCTCGCCAAGCTGGCGAGCACGTCGATCGCCGACCTCGTCGGCTCCGACAACATCCAGGACGGCGAGACGGTCACCATCGCCGGTCTCGTCACGAGCGTGCAGCACCGCGTGGCGAAGGCCTCCGGCAACCAGTACGGGATGATCCAGGTCGAGGACTTCGGCGGCGAGCTGACCGTGATGTTCATGGGCAAGGCGTACCAGGAGTTCTCGCCGATGCTGCAGGGCGACGCGATCGTCGTGGTGCGCGGCAGGGTCAGCCTCCGCGACGACGGGATGAACCTGCACGCGTTCAGCCTGATGACGCCCGATCTCGGTCAGAGCGTCGGCACGGGGCCCCTCATGATCACGATGCCGGACCAGCGGGCCACGACGGACACGGTCACCACCCTCGCCGAGGTGCTCGCCAGGCACCCGGGCGACAACGAGGTGCGCCTGCGCCTCGTGAAGGGCCAGGTCGCACGCGTCTTCGAGGTCCCCAAGCCGGTCACCATCAGCGCCGACCTCTACGGCGAGCTGAAGGGCCTCCTCGGCCCCAACTGCCTCGTCTAGCGGCCGGTCAGGCGGTTTCGCCGGGGGTGAGGTAGCGGCGCTCGTGGTAGAGCAGGGCGGCGTCGTCGTCTCCGACCTCGCCGTCCTCGATCTGCACGACCACGACCGCGTTGTTGTGCACGGAGACGCGCTCGACGATGCGGCCGACCATCCAGCTGGTCACGTCTTTGATGATGGGGAGGCCATGCGGGCCCGGGTACCAGTGGTCGCCGTCGAAGCGGAGCGCGTTGTCGCCCGCAAGCTTCTCCGCCACGGCGCGGTTGCGCACGCCGAGCATGTGGATGACCACGCGGTCGGTCTCGGAGATGGCCGGCCAGCTCGATGCGGAGCGGGCGATGTTGAACGTCGCCAGCGGCGGCACGGCGGCCAGCGACGCCAGCGAGGTGGCCGTGAAGCCGACGGGCGTGCCGTCCTGCGCGAGAGCGGTGATGATCGCGACGCCCGCCGCATGCCGGCGGAACGACTGGCGGAACGCGGTCAGGTCGGGCGTGACATCCGGCTCGATGCGGTCGGACGGCCGCGGTGCCTGCTCGGGCGTCGGGTTCTGAGACTGCGGCGAACTATTCATACGTATACAACAAGCACGGGTGGGCTCCTGGGTATTCCGGGTTGCGGATAGTCTTGTCTGGTCATGATGCACACCATTGATCTCCGCGGAATCCAGCCTACCCGTGCCGCGTTCCAGCGCCTCGTGCCCCGTCCCGTCGTGGATGTGTCCGTCGCACTCGACGTCGCCTCCGGTCTGATCGAAGACGTGAAGGCGCATGGTTCCTCCGCCCTCGCCGCGCAGGCGGAGCGGTTCGACGGGGGAGCGCCGGCGTCGATCAGGGTGCCGCAGGAGGACATCGACCGCGCGGTCGAGAACCTTCCCGCCGACGTCCGGGAGGCGCTCGAAGAGGCCATCGCCCGCGTGCGCGAGGCGACGGCGGCGCAGGTGCCTCCGGCCGCGGAGACCCGCATCGGACCGGGAGCAACGGTTGTGCAGCGCTGGCAGCCGGTCGAGCGCGCAGGGCTCTACGTTCCGGGCGGTAAGGCCGTCTACCCGTCGAGTGTCGTGATGAACGCGGTGCCTGCGCAGGTCGCCGGGGTCGCATCCATCGCCCTGGCCAGTCCTCCGCAGCGCGAGTTCGGGGGAGCGGTGCACCCGGCCATCCTCGGCGCAGCAGGGCTGCTCGGCATCGACGAGGTGTACGCGATGGGCGGAGCAGGCGCGATCGGCGCGCTCGCCTGGGGTGTCGAGGACATCGGGCTCGATCCCGTGCAAGTGATCACCGGACCGGGGAACATCTACGTCGCCGCCGCCAAACGCGTCGTCCGCGGCCAGACCGGAATCGACTCCGAGGCGGGGACGACCGAGATCCTGGTCATCGCCGACGACACGGCGGATGCGCGGTTCGTCGCGGCCGACCTGGTCAGCCAGGCGGAGCACGACGAGGCGGCAGCGTCCGTGCTCGTCACCGACAGCCCCGCGTTCGCCGACCGCGTCGCCGCGGAACTGGAGACCATCGCCGCCGCCACCAAGCACTCCGAGCGCGTGCGCACCGCGCTGTCCGGCCAGCAGTCGGCCATCGTGCTGGTCGACGACCTCGCCGCCGCCGCCGCGTTCAGCAACGCATACGGTCCCGAGCACCTGGAGATCCAGACCGAGAACCCGGATGCGGTGCTCGCCGGGATCGAGAGCGCCGGCGCCATCTTCCTCGGCCCGCACTCCCCGGTGAGCCTCGGCGACTACCTCGCCGGCTCCAACCACGTGCTGCCCACCGGCGGTCAGGCGCGCTTCTCGTCCGGACTCGGTGCGTACTCGTTCCTGCGCCCGCAGCAGGTCATCCGCTACGACCGACCGGCCCTGCAGCAGGTCGCCGACCGCATCGTCGCCCTGTCCGGCGCCGAGGATCTGCCCGCCCACGGCGAGGCCGTGACCGCGCGTTTCCTCTAGAGCACCGCAGCATCCCCCGGATGGGGTCTGCCGGACGGTAGAATCGGTGTCACCATGTTCTGCCCTTTCTGCCGCCACCCGGATTCCCGTGTCATCGACTCCCGCACGAGCGACGACGGCCTCTCGATCCGCCGGCGCCGGCAGTGCCCGGAGTGCGGTCGGCGCTTCTCCACCACGGAGACGGCGAGCCTCAGCGTGATCAAGCGCAGCGGGGTCGCCGAGCCGTTCAGCAGGGAGAAGATCGTGCTGGGCGTCCGCAAGGCGTGCCAGGGCCGTCCGGTGACGGACTCCGACCTCGCCGTGCTGGCGCAGAAGGTGGAGGAGACCATCCGCTCCACCGGTGCGTCGCAGATCGAGGCGAACGACATCGGTCTCGCGATCCTCCCTCCGCTCCGCGAGCTGGACGAGGTCGCCTATCTGCGGTTCGCGAGCGTCTACCAGGGCTTCGACTCCCTCGACGACTTCGACGACGCCATCCAGCAGCTGCGCATCGAGCACCACGGCGCACCGGTGGATGCGCAGGCGGGCACAGCCTGACCCACGCCCGGTATCCTCGTACAGGCATGTATCGCACACTCTTCTCCCTCGTCCTGTCGAAGCTCGATCCCGAACGCGCGCACCACCTGGCGTTCCTGGTCATCCGAGCTCTCCCTGTGCTCGGTCTCGGCCGCCTCGTGCGCCGGTTCACCGCGCCGGACCCGTCGCTCGCCGTCGAGGCGCTCGGACTGCGGTTCGACTCGCCGTTCGGCGTCGCCGCCGGGTTCGACAAGAACGGCGAGGCTGTGATCGGTCTCGGTCAGCTGGGCTTCGGCCACGTCGAGGTGGGCACCATCACCGCCATCGCGCAGCCGGGCAACGACAAGCCGCGCCTGTTCCGTCTGATCCCGGACCGCGCGGTCATCAACCGGATGGGCTTCAACAACCAGGGCGCCGCCGTCGCGGCCAACCGTCTGCTCGGCGTCGTGCGCACGCGCCGCCGCCCGGTGCTCGGCGTCAATATCGGAAAGAGCAGGGTCGTCGCCGTCGAGGACGCGACCGCGGACTACCTGACCAGCGCCCGCGCCCTCTCCCCGGTTGCCGACTACCTGGTCGTCAACGTCAGCTCACCCAACACGCCCGGCCTCCGCGGACTGCAGGAGCTCGAACTCCTCTCCCCGCTGCTCGCCGCCGTGAAGGAGGTGGCGGGGGAGAAGCCGCTGCTGGTCAAGATCGCGCCGGACCTCACCGACGAGCAGGTCGTGAAGATCGCCGGCCTCGTCGTCGACCTGGGCCTGGCCGGCATCATCGCCACCAACACGACCATCTCGCGCGAGGGGCTGCTCACCGACCCCGCCGTCGTCGAGGCCGCAGGAGCGGGAGGCCTCTCCGGCGCTCCGCTCGCCGACCGGTCGCTCGAGGTCCTGCGGCTGATCCGCGCGAACGTGCCCGCCGACCTGTGCGTCATCTCGGTGGGCGGCGTCGAGTCCGCCGCCGACGTGCAGGCGCGACTGGATGCCGGCGCCACCCTGGTGCAGGGATACACCGCGTTCCTCTACCTCGGTCCGCTATGGGCGAGGCAGATCAACCGCGGGCTACTCCGCCTCCGGCGTCCCCTGGTGGAAGCGTAGCCGCCAGCGGCCGTTGACCCGCAGCCACAGCGAGCTGCGGAGCGAGCTGCCACGCGCATCCATGGTGCGCGCGGTCAGCAGGATGATCTCGGGGGAGAGCGCCTCGGTGCCGAGCAGCTCGAAACCCGCTGCGGCCTCGTCGGTCTCCGCCGACAGCTCCTGCACGATGGCGTCGCGTCCCCAGAGGCGTCCGGAGCGGCCGATCTCCTCGAAGTCGGGGTGCAGCAGTGCCGCGACGCGCGAGGCGTCTGCGCGCACGGCCGGATCGAGCAGTTCCTGCTCCAGCCGGGCGACGACTTCTGCGTCGGTCTCCGCGGGCGCCAGGTCGGCGAACAGGTCGAGCTCGACGCTCTCCTGAGCCGGGCCGCTGGTCGCAGTCGCGGTCGCCTCGATGACCTCTCCCGTCGCCTCGTCCGTGCGGGTCCGGCCGGGCCAGCCCGGTCCGATCGGGATGGGGTCGCCCTTCTGGTACGCCGTCGCGACCGCGCGGGCGCGCACGTCGGCCGCCTCGTTCAGCGCGTGACCGGCGTGGCCCTTGACCCACTCGAAGGTGTACCGGCGACCCTGCACAGCGCGGTCCAGCCGCTCCAGCAGTTCGCGGTTGAGCACGGGGGAGCCGTCGGCCTTGCGCCAGCCCTTCCGCTTCCAGCCGGGCATCCACTTGGTGACGGCGTTGATGACGTACTGGCTGTCGCACAGGATTCGCAGGTCTTCATCGAGGTGCGCCGTGGAGTCGAGCAGGTCGATCACGGCCATCAGCTCGCCCTGGTTGTTCGTGCCGTGCGGCCATCCGCCGGCCGCCCAGGTGGTGTCGTCGACGTACCACGCCCACCCTGCCGGACCCGGATTGCCCAGTGCGGAGCCGTCCGCCGCTGCGACGATCGTCACGGTCAGCTGGGGTACTGGCCGCGCTTGACCTGCGGCTTCGGCAGGCGCATGACGCGCAGCTGCAGAGCACGCATAGCCGCGTACCAGCGCACGCCGCGCTCGACCTTGCTCTCTCCGAACTTCTCGCGCAGGCGCTTGCGCACCAGCATGCCGAGCACGAAGCAGTCGATCACGGCGATGGCGAAGAACGCCCAGAGCGCGAGCAGGCCGTAGACCTGGAAGTACCCGGGAAGGAAGGAGAGCACGATCACGAGCAGCATGACCGGGATGAGGTATTCGCCGATGCTGAAGCGCGCATCCACGTAGTCGCGCACGTAGCGTCGCTGCGGTCCGCGGTCGCGGGCGGTGAGGTAGCGGTCGTCGCCGGCGGCCATGCCGACGCGCGCCTTCTCGCGGGCCTCGGCCGTCTTCGCGCGGGCCTGGCGGGCGGCCTCCTTGCGGTCCTCGGGCACCAGGGGGCGCTTGCGGGCGGCCTCCTGCTCACGGCGCGTCGGGGTCGGGGCGCCCTTGCCCTGCCTCAGACGCTCTTCCGTCTCTTCTGCGGTCTCGACGACCGGGGCTTCTGCCTTGGTCGCCTGCGGGTTCTCTCGTTTTGCCAACGTCAAGCCTTCGATAGTGGGGTCCGCTTAAGATTACCGTCATGACGAACGGACAGCAGACCCCGCCCACCGAACCCACAGCAGCGGAGGAGGCGGTGCGCTCCAGCGTGGAGGCCGCCCTGCCGTCGACCGTCGCCGATCTGGCAGCGCTCGTGCGCATCCCGTCGGTGTCCTGGTCGGCGTTCGACCCGGCGAACGTCGCGGCCAGCGCCGACGCCGTCGCGACGCTGCTGCGCGACACGGGGGCGTTCGAGAGCGTGGAGATCAAGCGCGCGCCGATCGGAGACGGCGAGGAGTCCGGCCAGCCTGCGGTGCTCGCCACCCGGGCGGCGAAGAACGGGCGCCCGACCGTGCTGCTCTACGCCCACCACGACGTGCAGCCGCAGGGCAAGGACGAGGACTGGAACACGCCGCCGTTCGAGCCGACCGTGCGCGGAGACCGGATGTACGGCCGCGGGGCGGCGGACGACAAGGCGGGCGTGATGGCGCACGTCGCGAGCGTGCGCGCCATCGTGGATGCGCTCGGCAACGACTTCGACCTCGGCCTCGCGGTGTTCATCGAGGGGGAGGAGGAGTTCGGCTCCCGCTCCTTCGCCAACTTCCTGGAGCAGAACAAGGCGGCGCTCGAAGCGGACGTGATCGTGGTCGCCGACTCGGACAACGTCGACGTCGACACCCCGGCGCTCACCGTGTCGCTGCGCGGCAACGTGACCTTCCGGCTCACCGTCTCCGCCCTCGAGCACGCGTCGCACTCCGGCATGTACGGGGGAGCAGCACCGGATGCGATGCTCGCCATGGTCAAGCTGCTCGCCACCCTGCACGACGACAACGGCTCCGTGGCCGTCGACGGCTTCACCGCCAGGTCGGACGCGGCGGAGCCGCCCGCCCTCAGCGAGGAGCAGTTCCGCGAGGAGGCGGCGCTGCTCGACGGCGTGACGCCGATCGGCACCGGCCCCATCCTGTCCAGGATGTGGTCGCAGCCGACCATCACGGTCACCGGCATCGACGCCCCGAGCGTCGCCAACGCATCCAACACCCTGCTGCCGAGCGTCTCCGTGCGGATCAGCGCGCGCGTGGCTCCCGGCCAGCCGGCTGCGGACGCGTATGCGGCCCTGGAGCGCCACCTGCGCGCCAAAGCGCCGTTCGGGGCGCACGTCGCCATCGACGACGTCGACACCGGGGAGGCCTTCCTGGTCGACACCAACGGCTGGGCGGCGACGGAGGCCAAGCGGGCGATGACGGACGCCTGGGGAAAGGAAGCGGTCGAGACCGGCATCGGAGGGTCCATCCCGTTCATCGCCGACCTGGTCCGCGAGTTCCCGGAGGCGCAGATCCTGGTCACCGGCGTCGAAGACCCCGACTCCCGTGCGCACAGCCCTAACGAGTCCCTGCACCTCGGCGTCTTCAAGCGCGCGATCCTCGCCGAGGCCCTGCTCCTCGCGCGGCTCGACGCCCGCACGGGGGCGTAGTCGCGCCGATTGCGGAATGCCCGGGGCGATTTCCCGGTTTTCCGACGTAGAATCGTCCCAGATTTCGTCCAGAAGTCCGAACAAGACCCGTAAGAGGAGTCCCATGACCGACACAACGCTGACCGAGACGAAGGCGCACGGCGTCGGGCTGTCCGATGCCGCGGCGAGCAAGGTCAGGAGCCTGCTCGAGCAGGAGGGCCGCGACGACCTGCGTCTGCGCGTCGCCGTCCAGCCCGGTGGATGCTCCGGCCTGATCTACCAGCTCTACTTCGACGAGCGCATGCTCGACGGCGACGCGACCGTCGACTTCGACGGCGTCGAGGTCATCGTCGACAAGATGAGCGTCCCGTACCTGGATGGCGCGTCCATCGACTTCGAGGACACCATCCAGAAGCAGGGCTTCACGATCGACAACCCCAACGCATCCGGTTCGTGCGCCTGTGGAGACTCGTTCCACTGAGTCGCTATAACACACGAAAAGGTTGAGGGCCGCCCCATCGGGGCGGCCCTTTCTGTTCAAATCGGCGCGTGCGGCGGAGTAGGGTGGATACAGCCAAATACAGTTACGTGTGAACTGTCCATGAGTCACTCGAAAGGTCACCGGTGCGTCACAATCGCCGTCTCCGATGGGCTGCCATCCCGATCGCAGCGACGCTCGTCGTCGTTCTTGCGGGATGCACGCAGGCACAGCTGAACGGATTCCTTCCCGGATTCGTCGAGGGTAAGGAGCCCGTCACCAACCACACCGAGCGCATCAGCGGTCTGTGGGTGACGAGCTGGATCGTCCTCCTCATCGTGGGCGTGATCGTCTGGGGTCTCATCGTCTGGGCGGTCATCGTGTACCGCCGCCGTACGGGTCAGACCGGTCTCCCGGTCCAGATGCGCTACAACATGCCGATCGAGATCTTCTACACGATCGTGCCGCTCATCCTCGTCCTCGGCTTCTTCGCTTTCACGGCGAGGGACCAGAACGCGATCGAGCAGCCGTACGCCAAGCCGGACCTCAAGATCCAGGTCTACGCCAAGCAGTGGGCGTGGGACTTCAACTACGTGAGCGACAACGTCTACGACCCGGGCATCCAGGTGCAGCCGGACGACGCGAGCGCCACCCCCGGTTCCGTGCAGGAGGGCGAGATCCCCACCCTCTACCTGCCCGAGGGCAAGAAGATCACGATCCAGCTCGACTCGCGCGACGTGATCCACTCGTTCTGGGTTCCCGCGATGCTCTACAAGAAAGACATCATCCCGGGCAAGACCAACTACATGTACTTCGAGACGACCGGCCGCACCGGCACCTTCGTCGGAAAGTGTGCCGAGCTCTGCGGCGAGTACCACTCTGCGATGCTCTTCAACGTGAAGATCGTTCCGCAGGACGAGTACGACGCCCACATCAAGAGCCTCCGCGACAAGGGCTTCGAGGGCCAGCTGGGCTCCGAGTACGACCGTAATCAGAACCTGCCCGGAACGGGCGCTCCCAAGGGTAACGAGTAGGGCATCCACGAATGACGACGACAGCACCGGCCCCAGCGGCCACCACGGCGCCGGCACCGAAGGCCAATCCGGCCCTCGGCGCCAACCAGGTGGAGCGCAAGGGCAACATCCTCGTGAACTACATCACGTCGACCGACCACAAGACGATCGGGTACATGTACCTGATCTCGTCGTTCATCTACTTCCTCATCGGCGGTGTGATGGCGCTCATCATCCGTGCTCAGCTGTTCGAGCCCGGACTGGAGGTCGTGCAGACCAAGGAGCAGTACAACCAGCTCTTCACCATGCACGGCACGATCATGCTGCTCATGTTCGCGACGCCGCTGTTCGCCGGCTTCGCCAACGTGCTCATGCCGTTGCAGATCGGTGCTCCTGACGTCGCGTTCCCGCGTCTGAACGCGCTGGCGTACTGGTTCTACTCCTTCGGATCGCTGATCGCGGTCGCAGGCTTCCTCACCCCGCAGGGTGCGGCATCGTTCGGCTGGTTCGCCTATGCGCCACTATCGAGTACCACGTTCTCACCAGGCATCGGCGGCAACTTGTGGGTGGTCGGCCTCGGTCTGTCCGGCTTCGGAACGATCCTCGGCGCCGTGAACTTCATCACCACCATCATCACGATGCGCGCCCCCGGCATGACCATGTTCCGCATGCCGATCTTCACCTGGAACACGCTGGTCACCTCGATCCTCGTGCTGATGGCCTTCCCGGTGCTCGCCGCCGCCATGTTCGCCCTCGCGGCCGACCGTGTCTTCGACGCGCACATCTACGACGCGGCCAACGGCGGAGCCCTGCTCTGGCAGCACCTGTTCTGGTTCTTCGGTCACCCGGAGGTCTACATCATCGCGCTGCCGTTCTTCGGCATCGTGTCCGAGATCTTCCCGGTGTTCAGCCGCAAGCCGATCTTCGGATACAAGACCCTCATCTACGCGACGATCGCCATCGCCGCCCTGTCCGTCACCGTGTGGGCGCACCACATGTACGTGACCGGCTCGGTCCTGCTGCCCTGGTTCTCGCTGATGACGATGCTCATCGCGGTCCCGACCGGCGTGAAGATCTTCAACTGGATCGGCACCATGTGGCGTGGCTCGCTCACGTTCGAGTCCCCGATGCTGTGGTCGATCGGCTTCCTGATCACCTTCACATTCGGTGGTCTGACCGGTGTCATCCTGGCGTCCCCGCCGCTCGACTTCCACGTGTCCGACACGTACTTCGTCGTCGCGCACTTCCACTACGTGGTCTTCGGCACCGTCGTGTTCGCGATGTTCGCCGGCTTCTACTTCTGGTGGCCGAAGTGGACCGGCAAGATGCTCAACGACCGCCTCGGCAAGTGGCACTTCTGGCTGCTGTTCATCGGCTTCCACACCACGTTCCTCGTGCAGCACTGGCTGGGTGTCGTCGGCATGCCGCGTCGGTACGCCACGTACCTGCCGTCCGACGGCTTCACCTGGATGAACCAGCTGTCGTCCATCGGCGCCGGAATCCTGGCCGTCTCGATGATCCCGTTCTTCGTGAACGTGTACCTCACGGCGCGCAACGCTCCCAAGGTCACGGTCAACGACCCGTGGGGCTACGGCCGCTCGCTCGAGTGGGCCACCAGCTGCCCGCCGCCCCGCCACAACTTCACGTCGATCCCGCGCATCCGTTCGGAGTCTCCCGCGTTCGACCTGAACCACCCGGAGGCCGGCATCCCGATCGGTGTCGGCGGTGCGAAGGACGCTCCTGACGCCCCCGTGCTCGACATCGCGAACAACGAGGTGAAGTAACCCATGAGAGCCAACGCGATCCTCTTCTGGATTCTGTCGATCTTCTTCCTGCTCTCCGCCATCGTGTACACGGTGTGGAGCCTGCTTGACCCGATGCACATGAAGGTCGAGTGGGTCGGCACCGTCGCGCTGCTGCTGAGCGCGATCCTGGCCGCCTTCATCGCCTTCTACGTCGGCCGTTCGCACGCCTCGCAGGGCGGTGAGCTCCCGGAGGACCGCCTCGATGCCAACATCGACGACGGCGACCCGGAGCTCGGGCACTTCAGCCCGTGGAGCTGGTGGCCGGTGGCCCTCGCCTTCGGCGCCGGTCTCGTGATGCTCGGCCTCGCGGTCGGCTTCTGGATCTGCTTCATCGGTGTGGCCTTCGCGCTCATCTGCATCGTCGGCTGGACCTACGAGTACTACCGCGGATACTTCGCGCGCTGAGTCATCGGCACGCGCCGGCACGCACGGAGCGCCGCATCCCGTTCGGGGTGCGGCGCTTTCGCGTTCCCGGGGGGACGCGCAAGACTGGGAGCATGAGCATGGAGCTGATCCTCACCGAACTCCGGAGTCTGCCCGGGGTGCTGGAGCTGGCGCCGCAACCGGGGGGCGAGCATCCGGAGCTGTCCTGGGGCGACCACTTCTTCTACTACGCCCCGGATGGCGCGGTGCCGCAGAACAGGCAGCCGTACGCCACCATCGTCACGAAGGACTACCCGGACGACACCGCCTCCCGGCTGTCCGAGCCCGACCGGTGGAGGCTGAACATCCATACGGGGCCGCGCCTGTTCACCGAGCTCGTGGGTTCCGCGCCGGAGGACATCGACGCCGAGACGGTTGACTATGGCGAGACCGACGTGTTCCTGCCGCATCCGCTGTACGGCGCGTACGGCTGGGTCGCGGTGGTGAACCCGGGGGAGCGCACGACGGCGCTTGCCATAGCGGCACTCCGGGATGCGCACGACGCCGACCGGCAGCGCGTCGAGCGCCGCGGGGCAAGCGGCAGCTAGCGGCAGCTAGCGGCGCGTGAAGCGGAGGACGTCGACGGAGAGGGTCGCGGTCTCCACGTCGTCGACGGGGGACGCGCTCCCGTGGTGTGCGGAGGGTCCCATGCCGACCAGGGCCGCGCGCAGAGCGTCGTCGAGTGTCAGAGCCTGGGCCACGTGTTCGCGCGTCTGGAGGGCGAACAGGGGCTGTGCGGACGCGATCAGGTCGTCCGCCTTGTCGGCGGGAACGTCGAGCATGGCGCCGGTGGCGCGCAGCTCGGCCAGGTGATCGGCCCGGGGCACCACGACGACGAGCGTGCCGCCCGGCCGGAGCACCCGGTGGAACTCGGGGAGGTTGCGCGGGGCGAACACGTCGAGCACCGTGTCGGCCGCGCCGGTGCGCACCGGGAGCGGTTGCCAGGTGTCGGCGACGAGGCCGTCGATCCGGTCGGAGCTGCGGGAGGCACGGGCGACGGCGGCGGGGGAGAGGTCCATCGCGAGCCCGTGCGCCGCCGGATGCTCGGCCAGCGCTGCCCGGAGGTAGTAGCCGGTGCCCGCGCCGGCGTCGAGGATGCGGGGGCCGGTCGACGCGTGTGCCACCGCCGCGGCGACCGCGGCGTACGTGTCGCTCTCGAGCACCGCATCCCGGGCGTCGAGCATGGCGGCACTGTCGCCCTGCACTTTGGTTCCCGCGGGCAGGAGCGTCACGTAGCCGCGTTTGTTCACGTCGAAGCTATGAGCACGCACGCAGGCGAGTCTGAGACGTCCAGCGGGCTCCAGCGGCTCCGCACAGACCGTGCAGCGCAGCCAGTCCGCCAGCCGGGACAGCGGATCGCCGTCGGTCGTGCTCATTCTCGGCCTCTCGTCTGGATGCGCGAAAGCGCCGGCGCGAAGATCGCGGCCGGCGCTTTCACGTCGGGGGAGCTGGTGCGGCTCAGTGGTGTCCGTGGCCGGACTCGAGCTCGCTCTTGGTGGGCGGGACGATCCTGTCCTCGAAGAACCAGCGGGACATGCTTGCGCGCATCCGGTTGCCGACGGTGATCTTGCCCTTGCTGTTCGGGCGGATCATCAGCGGCTCGTAGCTCTCGAAGCTGACCAGGCGCCACAGCTCGTACTCGTCGAGCTGCTCGTGCACCTCGATGAACTCGCCGCCGGGGAGCTTGACGATGCGGCCGGACTCGTAGCCGTGCAGCGCGATCGAGCGGTCCTTCTTCTGCAGCGCGAGGCAGACGCGCTTCGTGACGAAGTAGGCGATGATCGGGCCGAGGATGAGCAGGGCCTGCAGGGCGTGGATGACGCCCTCCATCGTGAGCTTGAAGTGCGTCGCGATGATGTCCGAGCTGGCCGCCGCCCAGAAGACCGCGTAGAACGTGACACCGGCCGCGCCGATGGCGGTGCGGGTGGCGGCGTTGCGCGGACGGTCCAGGATGTGGTGCTCGCGCTTGTCGCCCGTGATCCACGCTTCGATGAAGGGGTAGATCAGGACGGTCACGATGAACAGACCCAGGATCGCGACGGGCACGATGATGTTGAACGACCAGGTGCGGTCCAGCCAGACGAACTCCCAGCCCGGTGGCACCAGACGCAGAGCGCCGTCGGCGAAGCCGATGTACCAGTCAGGCTGCGTTCCCGCGGAGACCGGTGACGGGTCGTACGGGCCGTAGTTCCAGATCGGGTTGATGGTGAAGAACGACGCCATGAGGGCGACGACACCGAACACGATGAAGAAGAATCCGCCGGCCTTGGCCGCGTAGACCGGGAGGACCGGGTAGCCGACCACGTTGCCCTGCGTGCGGCCGGGAGCCGCGTACTGGGTGTGCTTGTGGATGACCACGAACATCAGGTGCAGCGCGATGAACGCGAGCACCAGCGCAGGCAGCAACAGGATGTGCAGCGTGTACAGACGTCCGACGATCGCGGTGCCGGGGAACTCGCCGCCGAAGAGGAGGAACGAGATCCAGGTGCCGACCACGGGGAGACCCTTGATCAGACCGTCGATGATGCGGAGGCCGTTGCCCGAGAGCAGGTCGTCGGGGAGCGAGTATCCGGTGAAGCCCTCTGCCATCGCGAGGATGAAGAGCACGAAGCCGATCACCCAGTTGAGCTCGCGCGGCTTGCGGAACGCACCCGTGAAGAAGATGCGGAGCATGTGCAGGCCGATGGCGGCGACGAAGAGCAGAGCGGCCCAGTGGTGGATCTGGCGCATGAGCAGTCCACCGCGGATCTCGAACGAGATGTTGAGCGTGCTCGACATCGCGGCCGACATCTCGACGCCCTTCAGCGGGACGTACGAGCCGTGGTAGACGACCTCGGCCATCGACGCCTGGAAGAAGAACGTCAGGAACGTTCCGGAGAGCAGGATGACGATGAACGAGTAGAGGGCGACCTCACCGAGGAGGAAGGACCAGTGGTCGGGGAAGATCTTGCGACCGAACTCCTTGACGGCGCCCGAGATGCTGGTGCGGTCTTCCAGGTAGTTCGCGGCTGCTGCCGTGAACCCGCCCTTCTTGGCCGGTGCTTGTGCCGCGGCAGGTGCGGCGGTCGTGGTGCTCAATGACGCTCCCAGAAGCTCGGGCCGACAGGCTCGGTGAAGTCGCTGCGAGCGACCAGATAGCCATCGGCGTCCACGGTGATCGGCAGCTGCGGCAGCGGACGCTTGGCCGGGCCGAAGATCACCTCGGCCTCGTGCGTGATGTCGAACTGCGACTGGTGGCACGGGCACAGAAGGTGGTGGGTCTGCTGCTCGTAGAGTGCGACGGGGCACCCGACGTGCGTGCAGATCTTGGAGTACGCGACGATTCCGTCGTAGTTCCAGTCCTCGCGGCCCTTGGAGACGTGGAGGTCTTCGGGCTTGAGGCGCATGAGGAGGACAGCGGCCTTTGCCTTCTCCTCGAGACGGTTCTCCTTCTCGTTCAGCCCCTCGGGGATGACGTGGAAGGCGCTGCCGAGCGTGACGTCCGCGGCCTTGATGGGCGTGCCGGACGGGTCACGGGTGAGGCGGGTGCCCTTGGCCCACATCGTCTGCGAGAGCAGCTCCACCGGGTCCTCGTTCTGCGGAGCGAGTCCGCGGAAGAGCACGACGGCCGGGAGCGGGAAGGCGATGAGCGCGCCGATCAGGCTGTTGCGGACGAGGACGCGACGGCTGAAGCCGGACTCCTCGTCTGCCTGGCGGAAGATCTCGGCCGCGCGCTCGGTGGTGGTCTCCGATCCACGGACCGGGTGACGGAGGTCGACGCCCTCCTTCTCGTGCATGAGGGCCTTGCCCCAGTGCACGGCGCCGATACCGATGGCGAGGAGGGCGAGCGCGATCCCGACACCGATGAACAGGTTGTTCAGACGGACGGAACCCGGGTCGTTGTCGTTGATCGGGAAGGCCATGTATGCCGCGACGGCCCAGACGCTTCCGACGATCGACAGGTAGAACAGCGTGTAGACGGTCCGCTCTGCCCGACGCTCCTTCTTCGGGTCGAGGTCGGTGACGCGTGGCCGGTGCGGCGGGAAGCCGGGGTTCTCCAGCTCGTCGCGGATGATCAGCGCCGTTCCCGGGTCGCCCGTCCTGTGCACGTCGACGGCTGACGAACTGGCAGAGGTCAGCTCGTGACCGCTGTTATCGTCGTGTGCCATTGTTCTCCTTCTTACGCTGTGACATGTCCCGAGTACCGGCTAGTTCGACTTCGCCGTGATCCAGACGGTCAGCGCGACGATGGCGCCGAGTCCGAAGATCCAGAGGAAGAGACCCTCCGCGACCGGGCCGAGCGAACCGAGCTCGAAGCCGCCGGGCGACGGGTTGTTCTGGATGTACTTGAGGTACGTGATGATGTCGGCCTTGCCCTGGGGCGTGATGTTGAGGTCGTTGAACACGGGCATGTTCTGCGGACCGGTGACCATGGCCTCGTAGATGTGCTGGGCGCTCACGCCGGTGAGCGGGGGAGCGTACTTGCCCTCGGTGAGTGCACCACCGGCGCCGGCCACGTTGTGGCACATCGCGCAGTTGATGCGGAAGAGCTCTGCGCCGTTCGCGGCGTCGCCCTTGCCGTCGAGGTACTTCTGCTCCGGGATGGACGGGCCGGGAGCCAGGGAGGCGACGTACGCCGCGAGCTGCTTGACCTGCTCGTCGGTGAACTGGACCGGCTTCTCGGGCGCCTGCGGGCCCTGCATCTGCATCGGCATGCGGCCGGTGCCGACCTGGAAGTCGACGGACGCTGCGCCGACGCCGATGAGGCTCGGCGCGTTGACCGTTCCCTGGGCGTCGAGGCCGTGGCAGGTGGCGCAGTTCGACTGGAAGAGCTTCTTGCCCTGGTCGACCGTGTCCTGGGACGCGGCCTGGACCTGCTGGGTCTCTGCGGAGGCGGTGGTCGTGTTGAACGCCGCGTACGCGCCTCCGGTGAGGCCGAGGCCGACGGCGATCAGCGCGACGGTGGCGAGGGGATGACGACGGCCGCCCTTGCGGACTGTCTTCGTCTTGGTACGGATATTCGGACGCATGGTGGTGGGGTCAGCTCCTGTTGTTCTATCTGATGATGTAGATGACCGCGAACAGTCCGATCCACACGACGTCGACGAAGTGCCAGTAGTACGAGACGACGATGGCGCTCGTCGCCTCCTTGTGGCCGAAGGTCTTGACCGCGAACGCGCGGCCGATGACGAGGAGGAACGCGATGAGGCCGCCCGTGACGTGGAGGCCGTGGAAGCCGGTGGTCAGGTAGAACGCCGACCCGTATGCGTTGGAGCTGAGGGAGATGCCCTCGGAGACGAGCGTCGCGTACTCGAGGATCTGCCCGGAGACGAAGATCGCGCCGAGCGCGTATGAGAGCGTGAACCACTCGACCATGCCCCACTTGACCGGGCTCCAACCCGTGGCACGCGGCTGCAGGCGCTCCGCCGCGAACACGCCGAACTGGCAGGTGAACGAACTGGCGACCAGGATGATCGTGTTCGTCAGCGAGTACGGGATGTTGAGGTGCGCCGTCTCGGCCGCCCACAGGTCGGGAGACGTGGACTTGAGGGTGAAGTAGATCGCGAACAAGCCCGCGAAGAACATGACCTCACTGCCCAGCCAGACAATGGTGCCGACGGCCACGACATTGGGCCGGTTGATCGTAGGCGCACTCGCCGTAGGAGATATTGAGGTGCTCGTCACGGTAACCATTATGGCTGAAAAGAAGCCGTGGTTTTCTCATCCGACAGGCCGGAATGGGGGTTAAATTTGGTTAGGATGCCCTAAATTCGCCGGTTCCACGCGGGTTGTCGCACCTGGTCGCCCGCTCAGTAGGATCGGTACATGTCGGAAATGCAGTCCTGGTCGTCCGTGCTCACCACGCTTCTCGCCGGAGAAGACCTCAGCGTGGCGGACGCGGCGTGGGCGATGGACCAGGTCATGACCGGCGAGGCGACGGAGGCCCAGGTCGCCGGATTCCTCATCGCGCTGCGTGCGAAAGGCGAGACCGTCGACGAGATCGTCGGGTTCCGGGATGCGATCCTCGACCACGCGGTCGCCCTCCCCGTCGACCCGATGGCGCTCGACATCGTCGGCACGGGAGGCGACAGGTTCGGCACCGTGAACGTGTCGACCACCGCATCCATCGTCGCTGCCGCGGCCGGCGTGCCGGTGATCAAGCACGGGAACAGGGCGGCCAGCTCGTCCTCCGGGTCGTCCGACGTGCTCGCGGCGCTCGGGATCGACCTCACGCTTCCCGCGGAGAAGGTCGCCGACGTGCTCGAACGCGCAGGGATCACGTTCGCCTTCGCGAGCGCCTTCCACCCCGGATTCGCCAATGCGGCGCCCGTGCGCGCACAGCTCGGCGTCCCCACCGTCTTCAACTACCTCGGCCCGCTCTGCAACCCGGCCAGACCGGAAGCGTCCGCCGTCGGCGTCGCGACGCTCGACCGCGTTCCCCTGTTCGTCGGCGTCTTCCAGACCAGAGGCGCGACGGCGCTCGTCTTCCGCGGGGACGACGGCCTCGACGAGCTGTCGACCACCGGCCACAGCCATGTCTGGGAGGTCTCCAGGGGCCTCGTCACCGAGCACGACATCGATCCGCGCGATCTGGGCATCCCGCGCGCGAAGATGAGCGATCTGCTCGGAAAGGACGCCGCGTACAACGCCGGCGTCGTACGTGCCGTGCTGGCGGGCGAGACAGGCCCCGTGCGCGACATCGTGTTGCTCAACGCGGCGGCAGGGCTCGTGGCATACGAGCTCGCGTCCGACCCGTCGAGGGTTCAGGAAGCCATCCTGGATCGGTTCCGTTCGCAAATGGCGATCGCCGCCGAAGCGATCGACTCCGGGGCTGCGGCCGCGAAGCTCGAGGAATGGATAGCGGCGACGCACTGACAGCAGTGGAAAGGGTTTCGATGAAGAAGCTCATCAACGGCGTACCCGACGTCGTGGACGAATCCCTCGACGGATTCGCCCGAGCTCACTCGGACATCGTGAAGGTGTCCCACGACCCGCGTTTCGTGTCCAGGGCCGACGGTCCTGTGCAGGGCAAGGTCGGCCTGATCAGCGGCGGCGGAAGCGGTCACGAACCCCTCCACGCCGGATTCGTCGGCAAAGGGATGCTGGACGCCGCCGTCCCCGGCGAGGTCTTCACGTCCCCGACGCCCATGCCGATCGTCGAGGCCACCAAGGCGGCCGACGGCGGGGCGGGGGTGCTGCACATCGTCAAGAACTACACAGGGGACGTGCTGAACTTCGAGACGGCGGCCGACCTGGTCGCCGCGGAGGGCATCACGGTCACCTCGGTGGTCACCAACGACGACGTCGCCGTGCAGGACTCCCTGTACACGGCGGGCCGCCGCGGCGTGGCCGGCACCGTGCTCGTCGAGAAGATGGCCGGAGCCGCTGCCGACAGAGGAGACGACCTCGCCGGGGTCACCGCCATCGCCGAGCGGGTGAACGCCAACGTCCGGTCGATCGGTCTCGCGCTCTCCGCGGGTACGGTGCCGCACGCCGGAGAGCCGGGCTTCGACCTCGCGGACGACGAGATCGAGTTCGGTGTCGGCATCCACGGCGAGCCTGGGCGCGAGCGGGTGAAGGTGCAGCCGGCCGACGCCCTGGTGGACAGGATGATGGCGGCGATCCTCGACGATCTGCCGTTCTCCTCCGGCGACTCCGTGCTGCTGTTCGTCAACGGGATGGGCGGCACCCCGCTGTCCGAGCTGTACATCGTGTTCCGGCGCGCTGCACAGATCCTGGACGAACGCGGCATCACGCTCGGCCGTTCCCTCGTCGGCAGCCTGGTCACCTCGTTGGAGATGCAGGGCGCATCCATCTCGGTGCTGAAGCTGGACGACGAACTGACCGCCCTCTGGGATGCGCCGGTGCACACCGCCGCACTCCGCTGGGGACTCTAGAGAATCGACGAGGAGAGGAGGCGCTCATGGCGCTCGACACGAACTGGGTGAAGGCCTGGATGACGGCCGCTGCGGCGGTCATCGCCGAGCACAAGCACGAGCTGAACACGCTCGACCGCGAGATCGGCGACGGCGACCACGGCGAGAACATGGATCGCGGCATGCACGCCGTGGTGGATGCGCTCGGGAAGCTGCCGGACGACGCGACGCCGAACGCGGCGTTCCGGTCGATCGCCATGACCCTCATCTCCACCGTCGGCGGCGCATCCGGCCCGCTCTACGGCACGGCGTTCCTGAAGGCGGGGGACCCGATCGGCGACGCGACGGAGATCGACGCCGCGACGCTCGTCGCCGTGCTCGCCGCCGCCCGCGACGGCATCGTGTCGCGCGGCAAGGCCGAGGTCGGCGACAAGACCATGATCGACGCCTGGACGCCGGCGGTCGATGCGGCCAGGGCGGCGCAGGAGGCCGGGGCGTCTGCCGCCGACGTCCTGCGCGAGGCCGCGGATGCCGCGGAGGCCGGAGCCGTCGCGACCGAGCCGCTCGTCGCCCGCAAGGGGCGCGCGAGCTACCTCGGGGAGCGGTCTGCCGGGCACCGGGACCCTGGTGCGCAGTCGACCGCGCTCCTGCTGCGCGCTGCGGCGGAGGCGGCAGCCGATGACTGAGCGCGTCGGGATCGTGTTCGTCTCGCACAGCGTGCAGCTGGCGGAGGGGGTCGTCGCCCTGGCCGGGCAGATGGCACCGTCCGTGCGGTTCGTCGCCGCCGGAGGGACGGACGACGGCGGGATCGGGACGAGCTTCGCGAAGGTCAGTGCGGCGGTCGGCGATGCCGAGGCCGGGGCAGGGGTCGTGGTCATCAGCGACCTCGGCTCCGCTCTGCTGACGGCGGAGACGGTGCTCGACCTGCTCACCGACGAGCAGCGCGCGCAGGTGGCCGTGGTGGACGTGCCGTTCGTGGAGGGCGGTGTCGCCGCGGCCGTGGCCGCGGAGAGCGGCGCCGACCTGGCCGCCGTCGTCGCGGCGGCGGAGAACGCGCGGTCGGCGTGGGCGGAGGCGGCGTCGTCCGCCTCCGGTGCCGCGCCAGCATCCGGTGCCGCGCCTGCATCCGGTGCACCCGCATCCGGTGCTGCCGCATCCGCCGGGCCCGGCGGCCGCTACGTGCGCGAGGTCGTCCTGCGCAACAAGGACGGGCTGCACGCGAGGCCCGCCGCCGAGTTCGTGAAACTCGCGAACACCTTCGGCGCGTCCGTCACCGTCAACGGCAAGGATGCGAAAAGTCTGCTCGGCATCATGTCGCTCGGTCTGACGGCGGGAACGACGGCGGAGATCGCGTCCTCCGACGACGACGGCGTGCCCGCAGTGGATGCGCTGGCGGCCCTCATCGAGACCGGTTTCGGGGAGGCCTGAAACCCGCTAAATACATGTAATGACAGACCGCCCTCCTCGCGGCCACAATGTAGCCAGTTCCCACCAGGGAGACAATCGAACAGCAGAGGAGGGCGGAGCGATGAGCTCACCCGCTACCACAGTCCCGACGACGGCAGCCAAGACGTCGTGGCTGCCGCTCATCGTGGTCGTGCTGACGCAGATCCAGGCGTCGTTCGCCGTCAACACCCTCACCGTCTCGATGCACGGCATCACGACCGACCTGCACATGGCCGCGACCTCGGTGGGCACGGCGATCACCGCGGGCACCTTCGCGATGGCGGCGTTCATCCTGCTCGGTGCGAAGGTGGGTGCTCGATTCGGCACCCGGAGGGTGTTCCAGATCGCGGTCGTCATCCACGCGGTCGCGATGGCGGTGGTCGCGCTGAGCGTCACCCCGGCCATGCTGTTCATCGCGCAGGCGGTGTCCGGTGCCGTGATCGCGCTCGTGGCCCCGGCGCTCACAGTGTTCATCGCCACCAACTACAAGCGCGAGCAGCAGGCGACCGCCATCGGGCTCCTCGCCGCCGCCATCCCGGCTGCCGGCGTTCTCGCCCTCCTGATCGCCGGCACGTTCGCATCCACGATCGGCTGGCGCTGGTCGTTCTGGCTGATCGTGGCACTCGGCGTGATCAACTTCCTGCTCAGCTTCCGCTTCACAGTCGTTCCGCCGCAACGCGACCTCGCGATCGACTGGACCGGAGCGCTGATCGCCGCCGTGACGATCATCCTGCTGAGCTTCGGCTTCAGCGGCCTCGAGCCGTGGGGCGTCGTGCTGGCGACGGACGGAGCGCCGTTCACCATCCTCGGGCTGTCTCCCGCGCCCGTGCTGATCCTGCTCGGCCTCATCGGCGGCCAGCTCTTCTTCGTCTGGCTGCGCAGGCGGCAGACCGAGAAGAAGCCGCGCATCTTCGACCTGCGCGTGCTCGCGACAGGGTCGGAGCGCGCCGTGACGATCTGCATGGGGTCGATGCTCTTCGTCGGCACGGCCGCCAACTTCCTCATCCCGCTGTACATCCAGGTGGTGCAGGGCAGGAGCAGCTTCGAGACCTCGATCGCCGTCATCCCGTACACGCTGTCGATCTTCGTGGCCAGCACGTTCGTGGCGACCCTCTACAGGCGCTTCTCGCCGCGGGTGCTCGCCCGGTTCGGCTTCATCGTGGTCGCGGCCGGGCTCGTGATCCTCGCGTTCAGCGTGCGGAACGAGTGGGAGCAGTTCGTGGTGGTCGTCGGGCTGATCGTGCTCGGCATCGGCCAGGGCTCGATCGTCGCCCTGGTCTTCAACACCCTGCTCTCCGCGGCCCCGAAGAAGCTCGCCGGTGATGTCGGAGCCTGGCGAGGGCTCGTGCACAACCTCTCCGGCAGTGTCGGGATCGCGGTGGCGAGCGTGTTCGCGGTCGGGATCCTGGGCGGCCTGCTCTCGTCGAGCCTCGCCGACCACCCGACCCTGCCGCCCGCGCTGGTCTCGCAGGTGAACCTCGACGACGCCAACTTCGTCACCAACGATCACCTGAAGGACTTCCTAGCGACGAACACGGACGCGACACCCGCGCAGGTCGACGAGGCCGTCGCCGTGAACGCCGACGCACGTCTCCGGGCGCTCAACATCTCGCTGCTCGGCCTCGCCGGAATCGCGCTCCTCGCGATCATCCCGGCGGGCAGGATGCCCGGGCGCCGACCCGGCGACCTGCCCGAGCAGCTCGAACCGTCCGATCCGGAAGACATCCTGTCCCCGGACGACCCCGTCGCCGAGCAGGGCGACACCGTGACCACCCTCGCAACCTCGAAGGACTGACCCCATGACTTCCAGCGCGTACAAACTCATCCCCGGCTCGTTCACCCCC
Source organism: Leifsonia araucanica (assembly GCF_051161895.1). Classification (NCBI taxonomy): domain Bacteria; kingdom Bacillati; phylum Actinomycetota; class Actinomycetes; order Micrococcales; family Microbacteriaceae; genus Leifsonia; species Leifsonia araucanica. The sequence goes on along the minus strand of NZ_JBMBTW010000002.1, from coordinate 1,174,837 downwards.
GTGCCGTCGATCGTCCCCGAACGGGTCGTCGATTTCGACGCCGTCTCCTCGTTCTCCTCCGACCTGGATGCTGTCGGCGTCACGGTCGGCTCCGACGGCGACGTGGATGCGTCCATCGGCCTCGACAGGGACGCCCTCTCCCGCGCCGGCTTCGACGGGAAGGCCGGGCAGACGCTGCTGGTGCCGACGGACTCTGCGCCGCTGCTCTACGCGATCGGCACCGGGGACGCATCCGGGATCGACGCGGACGCACTGCGCGACGCGGCCGCCGCCTTCGCCCGTGCGGCGTCGTCGTCCGCACGCATCGGGCTGCGGCTGACCGACGTCGGCTCCGTGCCCGCCGAGCGGGTCGGGCAGGTGGCGGCGGAGGGCGTGCTGCTCGCCCGCTACCGGTTCAGCGAGCTGAAGCGCGACCCCAAGGTGACCGAGCTCACGGCGGTGGAACTGCTCGGCGACGGCGTGGACGCCTCGGGGGTGACGGCGGGCATCCCGAGCGGGGTCGTCAGCGCGCGGGGAGCGAACGTCGCCCGCGACCTGGCGAACACGCCTCCCGGACACCTCACCGCCACCGACTTCGGCGACCTGGCGCTCTCCCTGGCCGAGCGATTCGGCATCGAGGTGGAGGTGTTCGACAAGCAGCAGCTGATCGAGCTCGGCACGGGCGGCCTGCTCGGCGTGAACGCGGGGAGTGCGGAGGAGCCGCGCATGATCAAGCTCCGGTACACCCCGAACGGCGAGCCGACCGGGCACCTGGCGATGGTCGGCAAGGGCATCATGTACGACTCGGGCGGCATCAGCCTCAAGCCGTCCGATCCGATGCACCTGCTGATGAAGATGGACATGGGAGGGGCTGCGGCGATCTTCGGCGCCTTCACGGCCCTCCGCGACCTGGGCTGCACCACGACCGTGACCGCGTTCCTGATGTGCACGGACAACATGCCCTCCGGCAGCGCGTACAAGCTCGGCGACGTGCTCACCGCCCGCAACGGCACCACCATCGAGGTGAAGAACACGGATGCGGAGGGCAGGCTCGCGATGTGCGACGGGCTGGCGCTCGCGGCCGAAGAGAAGCCGGACGCGATCGTGGACATCGCGACGCTCACCGGGGCGGCGCTGATGGCGCTCGGCCCGATCCGCGCCGCGCTGTTCGGAAACGACCAGGCGTTCGTCGACCAGGCCAGTGCCGCAGCCGCGGCCACCGATGAGAAGGTGTGGCAGCTGCCGCTGGAGAAGAAGTACCGCAAGGCGCTCGACTCCGACATCGCGGACATCGCCAACCTGGGCGGACCGTTCGCTGGGGCGACGACGGCCGCGCTGTTCCTCAACGAGTTCGTCGACGGTGTGCCGTGGGCCCATCTCGACATCGCGGGCACGATGAACTCCGAGACGGACGACTCCTGGCGCTCCAAGGGTGCAACGGGCTTCGGCGCCCGCCTCCTGACCGACCTCGCGCTCGGCTTCCGCCCCGTCCGCTGACGCCTCTCCCAAGCCATCGAGTCCGAACTTATTCACGCCCTGCACCGGCGTGTCGCGTGAATACGTTCGGACTCGATCTTCAGGGGAGGAGGGGGAGGGACATCTCGAGTTCGCGGGTGCTGGGGTCGAGCGGGTACGGGACGGTGCTGCCGGTGAGGGCGAAGCCGCGGCGGGCGTAGAAGCGCTGGGCCGGGGTGTTGGCCTCGTGCACCTGCAGGAGCAGGCGCGAGCCGCGCGGGCGCGCCCAGGCGATCACCGCATCCAGGAGCGCGTCGGCCATGCCGTGCACGCGGCCGCGGAACTCCGGCGTGATGTAGACGCCCACCAGGTGCGGGGCCGGAGCGCCCGTAGCGTGGAAGCCGCCCATCGTGCCGAGCCACCGGCCGTCGTCGGCGACGGCGGCGAACAGGCGGCTCGTCGTCGTCGGGTTCGCCGCCCGGTTGCGCCAGTGCTCGTCCGGATGGGAGCGGGCGTGGTCGAGCGTCTCGAGGAACGCGATGGGCGTGTCCTCGAGCATCTCCAGCCGGAGGGCGCGGTACGCCTGCCAGTCGTCCTCGACGCTCGCGCGCACCGTCCAGCCGGTCATGCCTGCCCGGCGTCGCCGTTCGCCAGCAGCAGCTCGGCCTCGGCGAGCAGGATGGCCGTGCAGAGCCCGTCCAGCGCCGTCTCCAGCTCTGCGAGCGGAGGGAACGTCGGCGCGATCCGGATGTTCGTGTCGCGCGGGTCGTCGCCGTACGGGAAGGTCGCACCGGCGGGGGTGACAGCGATGCCGGCCTCCGCGGCGAGCTGCACCGCGCGCTTCGCGCAGCCGTCGAGCACGTCGAGACTGACGAAGTACCCGCCCTTCGGTGCCGTCCAGGTGCCGCCGCCGTACGGCGCGAGCCGGCGCTCGAACGCACGGGACACGGCCTGGAACTTCGGTTCGAGGATGGCGCGGTGCTTCTCCATCTGCGCGGCCAGCCCGTTCGCATCGCGGAGCAGCTGGACGTGACGGAGCTGGTTGAGTTTGTCCGGGCCGATGCTCTGCGCCGACAGGTTGTGCAGCATCCACTCGACGTTGGCGGGCGAGCCGCCGACGAACGCGACGCCCGCGCCGGGGAAGGTGACCTTGGACGTGGAGGCGAACACCAGAGGGCGGTCGGGGTTGCCGGCCTCGGCGGCCAGGGCGAGCACGTCGATCGGCGCCGGGCGCTCGTCGGTGAGGTGGTGCACGGCGTACGCGTTGTCCCAGAACAGGCGGAAGTCGGCTGCGGCAGGCAGGGAGACGAGGGCGCGGACGACCTCCTCCGAGTACACCGCCCCGCTCGGGTTCGAGTAGACCGGCACGCACCACATTCCCTTGATGCTGTCGTCGGCGGCGAGCAGGGCGGCCACCGCATCCACGTCGGGGCCGTCGTCGTTCAGGGGGACGGGGATGAGGCGGATGCCGTAGCGCTCGCAGATCGTGAAGTGCCTGTCGTAGCCGGGCACGGGGGCGAGGAAGCTGATCGGCTGGGCGCCCCACGGACGCTCGCCGCCCGGCACGCCGTGCAGCAGCGCCTGGACGATGACGTCGTGCATGACCGTGAGGCTGGCGTTCCCGAGCGCGAGGAGCTGGGCGACGGGGACCTGCATCGCGTCGGAGAAGATCGCGCGCAGCTCGGGCAGCCCTGCCGCTCCGCCGTAGTTGCGGAGGTCGGTGCCCGCCGCATCCCGGTACGCGCCGTCCGGCAGGTGCAGCAGGTCGTTCGAGAGGTCGAGCTGCTCGGCGGACGGCTTGCCGCGCGTGAGATCGAGCTTGAGGCCGGCGCTGCGCAGTTCGTCGTACGCCGCGGCGAATTCGGCGTGAGCGGCGCGGAGGGCGTCGGGGGACAGGTCAGCGAGGGCGGATGGCGCGGAAGTCACCATCCGATCGTAGCCGCGCCCGCAGTGGCGTGGGCCCCAGCGGCGAGCGTGTGCGAACATCACAGGTGTGGCGGAAGATCTGAAGACGCGCGGCCGTTCGAGGCTGCGGATGATCGCGGCGGTCCTGTTCGGTGTCCTCGTGGCGATGATCACCGGGGTGCTCGGCGCGTGGCCGTTCGCGGCGATCACGGGATGGGCGGGTGCCTGCGTGGTCTACATCGTCTGGGTGTGGGCCATCGTCTGGCGGATGGACGCGGACAAGACGCGCAGCCACGCGACCAGGGAGGATCCGGGCACCAGGACCTCCGACCTGCTGCTGCTGATCGCCAGCCTGGCCGGCGTCGTCGCCATCGTCTTCGTGCTGGTGGCCGCCCGGCAGGTGCACGGCGCCCCGCAGGCCTGGCTCGCGCTCCTCGCGATCGCCTCCGTCGGGCTGTCCTGGACGCTCGTGCACACCATCTACACGCTCCGGTACGCCCGGATGTACTACCACAACCCGGTGGGCGGCATCGACTTCAACCAGGAGGCGCCGCCCAGGTACAGCGACTTCGCCTATCTCTCGTTCACCCTCGGGATGACGTTCCAGGTGAGCGACACCAACATCGGCAACCCGCACATCCGGCGCGCCATCCTGCGGCACACGCTGCTGTCGTACCTATTCGGCTCCGTGATCCTGGCGACGACCGTGAATCTGGTGGCCGGGCTCACCTGATCCAGTGGACGAAGCGGTAGCGCATCCCGTTGGCCGCTGTCTGCCAGTCCTCCCGCTCGACGGTCCAACCGGTGGGGTCGACTTCCGGCGCCCAGGTGTCTCCGTCGACGGCGATGTCGATCTCGGTGACCTCGATGCGGTCTGCGGTCTGCGCGGTGAGCGCGAACAGCTCGGAGCCGCCGATCACCCAGGTGGTCTCACTGGGGGAGGCGGCCAGCGCCTCCTCGATGCTGTGCGCGACGACGGCGCCGGGCGACGACCAGTCGGCCTGACGGGTGACCACGACGTTCGTGCGGCCGGGGAGCGGACGGAACCGTTCCGGCAGCGACTCCCAGGTGCGCCTGCCCATCACGACGGTGTCGTCGCCGGTGAGAGCGCGGAAGTGCCTCAGGTCTTCCGGCAGGTGCCAGGGCATGGCGCCGCCGGAGCCGATCACGCGGTCGTGCGCCTCGGCCCAGATGAGCGCGACCGTCATACGGCGACCAGCGCCCGGATGGCCGGGTGGTGCTGGTAGTCCTCGATCACGAAGTCCTCGTAGCGGTAGTCGAAGATGCTCTCCGGCTTCCTGGCGAACCGCAGTGTCGGTGCGGGATACGGGTCGCGGGACAGCTGCTCCTCCACCTGGGCGACGTGGTTGTCGTAGATGTGGACGTCACCGCCCGTCCAGACGAACTCTCCGGGCTCGAGGCCGACCTGCTGGGCGACCATCATCGTGAGCAGCGCGTAGCTGGCGATGTTGAACGGCACGCCGAGGAACATGTCTGCGCTGCGCTGGTAGAGCTGGCAGGAGAGCTTGCCGTCTGCGACGTAGAACTGGAAGAAGGCGTGGCAGGGCGCGAGCGCCATCTGCGGGATGTCCGCGACGTTCCAGGCGGACACGATGATGCGGCGGGAGTCCGGTTCGCTGCGGAGGGTGTCGATCACCTGGCTGATCTGGTCGATGTGGCTGCCGTCGGGGGCCGGCCAGGATCGCCACTGCACGCCGTAGACCGGTCCGAGCTCGCCCTGCTCGTCTGCCCACTCGTCCCAGATGGTGACGCCGTTCTCGCGCAGCCAGCCGACGTTGCTGTCTCCGCGGAGGAACCAGAGCAGTTCGTAGGCGATCGACTTGAAGTGCACCCGCTTGGTGGTGATCAGCGGGAAGCCGTCCGCGAGGTCGAATCGCAGCTGGCGGCCGAACACGCTGCGCGTTCCTGTGCCCGTGCGATCGGACTTCTGGGCGCCGTTCGCGAGCACGTCGCGTAGCAGGTCTTCGTACGGTGTCTCGATCGTCTCGCTCATCGAGTAGATCGTAGCCCCGAACCGGCGTGTGGACCTGTCACATCGCTAGGCTTTCGTCATGGAAGGCGACGAGGTCGAACCGGACCCCGGCTCCCTCACCGACGACGAGGTGAAGGAGCTCGTCGGCCACGACCTGGCTGCCCACGACACGCTCGCGGCGATCGAGCACCTGGAGAGCGTGCTGGTGGCCCGTGCGACCGCTGCGATCCCGATCCAATACCCGCCGGATGCGGACCCCGACGCGGACGACGACGCGGACGCCGACGCCGAGGAGCTGTCGGACACCGACGGCCTCCCCACCCAGCTCATCAGTTTCGACGACCTCCCCACTCCGCGTGTCGAGCCCGGCGCCCAGCCGACCTTCAGTGCGTGGATCGCACCGTCCGCGCGGATTCCGCCCGCCGAGCAGCGGAGGCCGGAGCCGCTCGATCTCGTGCCTCTCGAACTCGCGCCGCGGGACTCGGAGCCCGTGCCCGTCGTGCCGCTCGCCCCGCTGCCGGTCGAGCATCCGGATGCGCTGAGCCTGGACTCCGTGCCGCTCCCTCTCGTCGGGACCGGCGCCATCGCCGCCCACGACCTCGGGGTCGCAGGACCGGTGGGCGACGCCATCGACGACGACCTGGTGGACGACGCCGACGACGTGCGCCTGCCCACCGGATCGCTCGCGGCTCCGGTGGCGAGCGCGCGGGTGGCGACCGGGGAGCGCATCCTGTTCGGCGACGAACCCGTGCCCGCCCCTCCGTTCGAGGTGGAGGACGCCGACCTGCACCCGACGCCGGTGGAGCGGCGGGTGGGGCGCGCATCCCGGCTCTTCTGGCTGTGGTTCGCGGCGACGTCGTCGCTGATCAGCGTCGGCGTCGGAGCGACCCTCTTCACGCTGGGCCTCAGCCTGCGGCAGATGCTGGTCGCCACGCTGGTCGGGGTGGCGCTGTCGTTCCTGCCGCTCGGACTCGGCACGCTCGCCGGGAAGTGGAGCGGGCAGCCGACGATGGTGGTGTCCCGGGCGACGTTCGGCCTGCGCGGGAACGTGGTGCCCGCAGCCCTCGCGCTGCTGACCAGGCTGTTCTGGGGCGCCGTGCTGCTGTGGCTGGCCGGAGCGTCTGTCGGCACGCTGTTCACGGCGGAGGGCTGGGCGGCCGACCCCGTGCTGCCGACGACGGCGGGCATCGTGGTGACGATCGGCGCGGCGCTCGCGGTCGCGTACTTCGGCTACGCGCTCGTCGCGCGCGTGCAGCTGGTGCTGACCATCGCATCCGGTGTGCTCATCGTCGTGATGGTGGCCGCCACCTGGCGCTTCGTCGACCTGCCGACCGCGCTCGCCGCTCCCGACGCGATCTGGCTGAGGGTCATCACCGGCGCCGTGCTCGTCTTCAGCTACCTCGGGCTCGCCTGGGCGAACAGCAGCGCCGACGTCGCCCGCTACCAGCGGCCGACCTCGTCGGGTGCGACCGGGATGCTCTGGGCCACCTTCGGGGCCGCCCTCCCGCCGTTCGTCCTCATCTCGTACGGCGGGCTGCTCGCCGCGTCGAACAGGGCGCTCGCCGAGGACTTCGCGAGCAACCCGGTGAGCGCGTTCTCCCGGCTCGGGCTCCCGGCCTGGTATCCCGTGCCGCTGCTGCTCGCCGTCGGCCTCGGCCTGATCTCGGGGCTCGTGCTGAACATCTACTCCGGCGGGTTCACCCTGGAGGCGCTGGGCGCACGCCTGGGCAGGAGATGGAGCACGGTCGCCGTCGGCGGCGCCATCGCGCTCGCCGGGTTCGTGCTCGCCGCGACCGTGAGCGACCTGTCCATCGTCGTCCGGAGTCTGCCGACGACGCTCGCCGTCCCTGTCGCCGCGTGGGCGGGGCTGTTCGTCGCGGAGATGATGCTGCGCACCCGGCGCTTCCACCAGCCGTCCCTGCTGCACGCCGGCGGAGCATACCCGGACTGGCGATGGACCAACCTCGGGATGCTCGCCGCCGCAACGGTGATCGGCCTCGGCCTGATCTCGTCCGACCTGCCGTGGCTGCGCTGGGAGGGCTACCTGTTCCGGCTGCTCGGCGTGGCGCCGGGCAGCGACCTCGGCATGACGGACATCGGCGTCGTGGTCGCGCTCGGCATCGGCCTGCTGACCCCGATCGTCGCCGGTGTGCCAGCGCTCCGCCGGCAGGAGGACTCCATCGACACCGCGGCGCTGTCCCTCGGCAAGTAGGCTCTATCCCGTGCCCCATACGCTTGCTTCCGTCCGCGAGACCGTCGAGCGGCTCTGGCCGCTCTCCGGAGCAGAGGCATGGGATGCGCCCGGTCTCGTCGCCGGGGATCCGGCAGCGCCCGTCGAGCGCATCCTGCTCGCCGTCGACGCGGTCTCCGCGACCGTCGAGGAGGCCGTCGACGGGGGAGCTGACCTGCTGCTCACCCACCACCCTCTGCTGCTGCGCGGCGTGACGAGCGTGGCGGAGGACAGGTACAAGGGCGCGATCCTCGCGCGGCTGATCAAGGCGGACTGCGCCCTGATCGCGGCGCACACCAACGCCGACGTCGTCGCCGACGGCACCTCCGCTGTGCTCGCTTCGCTGCTCGGGCTCACTGCCACGACGCCGATCGCGCCGTCGGCCGGGGGAGCGGGCGACACCGGCATCGGCAGGATCGGGACGCTCGCGGAGCCGACGACGCTCGGCGCGCTCGCCCGGCGCCTCGCCGAGATCCTGCCCGCCACAGCGGGCGGCATCCGGGCGGCGGGCGACTACCAGCAGCCGGTCAGCACTGTCGCCGTCTGCGGAGGAGCAGGAGACTCGCTGCTCGGCACGGACGCGGTGCGCGCCGCTGACGTCTACGTCACCGCCGACCTCCGCCACCACCCGGCGTCCGAGGCGCGCGAGCAGGCGGCCGTCGGAGGGGGGCCAGCCCTCCTCGACGTCTCCCACTGGGCGAGCGAGTGGTTGTGGCTCGACACAGCGGCCGAGCAGCTCAGGCGGGAACTGCCCGGCGTCGTCGTCGAGGTCAGCGACCTGCGAACAGACCCGTGGGACTTCGCGATCCTCCAGTGATCGCGCCCCCACGCACACACCAGCCATCCACAGAGAGCGGACAACCGTGAAAGCCAGCCCCACCGACCAGAACGAGCTCCTTCGCCTCCAGACGGCGGACACCCGCCTGAACCAGCTCAACCACGTCGCCAAGAACCTCCCGCAGCTCGCCGAGCTCGCAGCGCTGCAGCCCGACGTGGATGCGCTCCGCACCCGCTGGATCGCCCGCACAGGCGAACTCGAGGACTCCCGCGCAGAACTGAAGCGCGTCGAGTCCGATGTCGCCGTGGTCGAGGCGCGCATGGAACGCGACAGCGGACGCCTGCAGCAGACCTCCTCGACCAAGGACGTGCAGGCGCTCGAAGCCGAACTGACCGCGCTCGGCAAGCGCCGCGACGACCTCGAGGAGATCGAGCTCACGGTGATGGAGCGTGTCGAGGAGCAGGAGGCGGCGCTCGCCGCCGTCGAGGCGGAGCGCGCGGAGCTCGACAGCAGGGTCCAGGCGCTGGAGGCGGCGAAGGCCGACGAGCTGGCGAAGGTGGATGCGCAGCGCACGGCCCTCGCGAAGGACAGGGAGGCCATCGTGTCCGGCATCCCCGCCGACCTGGTCGAGCTCTACGAGAAGCAGCGCGCCCGCTACGGCATCGGAGCGGCCCTGCTCGTGCGCGGCGTCTCGATGGGCAGCAACGTGAAGCTCACCGAATCCGACCTGTCCGTCATCCGCCGCGCGGCGGACGACGACGTCGTGCTCTGCCCGGACAGCGGCGCCATCCTGATCAGGAACGAGGAGTCCGGGCTCTAGCCGCTGCGATAGTCTGGAGGCGAATGGGCCGGCAAGACGGTCGCGTCGGTCTGCTTCGGCAGGCCGCCGAGGAACGTCCGGGCTCCACAGAGCAGGGCGGTGGGTAACACCCACCCGGGGCAACCCGCGAGACAGTGCCACAGAGAACAGACCGCCACGGAATGCGACCTTCGGGTCGCTTCCGCGGTAAGGGTGAAACGGTGGGGTAAGAGCCCACCAGCGACCGGGGTGACCCGGCCGGCTCGGTAAACCTCGCCCGGAGCAAGGTCAGACAGGAAACGTTGAGGCTGCTCGCCGAGTTTCCGGGTAGACCGCTAGAGGGCGGCGGTAACGTCGTCCCGAGATAGATGGCCGTCCACGGTGTTCACGCACCAGGACAGAACCCGGCGTAACAGCCGGCCCATTCCTCCACCGGAATGCCCAACCGGAATACTCGAGGGGACGGATCGAGGCAGGGTGACAGCGAAGCAGCCGAACACCAGACGGATCGCCGAGACGGCGAGTGCCCTCACGGCGCTCGTGATCGTGCTCGTCGCGATCGGCTACTGGTTCTGCGTCTGGTTCTTCTTCACCATGCCGTCGTTCGTGACGCCTCCCGTCGACTCGTTCGAGTTCGCCGCCCGCGCCGACATGTTCCAGAGCGCCGTCGGCAACCTCGTCTACTGGGTGGCCGCGTTCGCGGTGACGCTGGGACTCGCGCTGCTCACCACCGTCGCCGGGGTGCGCGCGGTGCAGATGCTGTGGCAGTGCACACCGGATGCACTGATCGTCGACCGGGTGGACCACACCGACCCGGCGACCACCGTGGCGAAGCTCGATCTGAACCGGCCGGGTCAGTCCGGGTCCGGCACGAACCGGTAGCCCATCCCCGGCTCGGTCAGCAGATACCGCGGGTGCGCAGGCTCGGGTTCCAGCTTCTTGCGCAGCTGCGCCAGGTAGAGCCGCAGGTAGCCGGTGTCGCTCGTGTACTGCGGTCCCCAGACCTGCGTCAGCAGCGCCTGCCGGGTGACGAGCCTCCTCGGGTTGCGCACGAGCACGTCGAGGATCGCCCACTCCGTCGGGGTCAGCCGCACGGGCTCCTCCGCGCCGCCGGTGCGCCTGGTCACCTGCCGGGCGGCCAGGTCGACGGCGATGTCGCCGAAGGTGACGACCGGTTCGTCCGTCGACGGGGTCTGCCGCCTGGTCAGCGCCCGGATGCGCGCGAGCAGCTCGTCGGCGGCGAACGGCTTGGTGACGTAGTCGTCTGCACCGGCGTCCAGCGCATCCACTTTGTCGGCGGAGTCCGTGCGGCCGGAGACCACGAGGATGGGCACGGACGTCCAGCCGCGCAGCCCCTGGATCACTTCGATGCCGTTGAGCTCCGGCATCCCGAGGTCGAGCATCACCAGGTCCGGGTGGTGCTCGACGGCCTGGCTGAGCGCCTCCGCCCCGTTCGTAGCCACGCTGACCTCGTAGCCGCGGGCGGTCAGCAGGATGCGCAGCGCCCGGAGGATCTGCTGGTCGTCGTCGGCGATCAGGATTCTCACGCTGGCTCTCCTCCGTGCTGCACGGTGGACGCGACGGGAAGCGCCACCACCATCGTCAAACCGCCGCCCGGGGTGTCCTCCACCTCGAGCGTTCCGTCCATCCCCTCCACGAAGCCCTTGGAGAGTGCGAGTCCCAGCCCGATGCCGGTGTCGTTGTCGGTGTCCCCGAGCCGCTGGAACGGGACGAAGACGGCGTCGCGGCGCTCGCCGGGGATGCCGGGCCCGTGGTCGATCACGCGCACCTGCACGCGGCCGCCGAACTCGCTGGCCGCGATCACCGGACGCGCGTCGGCCGGGCTGAACCGGATGGCGTTGCCGAGCAGGTTGACGAGCACGCGCTGCAGCAGCACGCCGTCGGCGGCGACCGGCGGCAGGGTGTCCGGCAGGTCCAGCTCCACGTCGGCCGGACCGACGCCCAGCTCGTCGAGCGCGGCGGGTACGACGTCGTCGATGTCGGTCGCCGCGAGCGAGACCGCCAGCACTCCCGCCTGCACCCGGCTCACGTCGAGCAGGTTGGTGACCAGCTGGGCCAGGTTGCCGAGGCTGTCCTCCGCGGTCTCGAGCAGCGCATCCCTGTCGGCTCCTGCAAGGGTGATGTCGGTCTGCCGGAGGGTGGTGACGGCGGCCGTCGCCGCGGCGAGCGGGCGGCGGAGGTCGTGGCCGACGGCGGCGAGCAGGGCGCTGCGCACCCGGTCCGCCTGGGCGAGCGGGCCGAGTTCGCTGGCCGTCGCCTGCAGGTCGCGGTGCTCCAGGGCGGCGTCGAGCTGGGCGACGATCGCGGCGAGCAGGCGCCGGTCGCCCGCTTCGAGCGTCCGTCCGGAGAGTTCGAGGGTTCCGCGGGTGCCGACCGGGATGCTCTGGGTGTGCTCGTCGTCCGACGGCTCACCGTCGGTGGAGACGACGTCCTCGCCGTCGAGCAGGCGCACCCCGGAGAGCCCGAACGCCTCCCTGGTGCGGGTGACCAGCGCCTGCAGCGCGTTCTCCCCGCGGATGACCCCGCCGGCCACGGTCGCGAGCAGTTCGGCCTCCGCCGCCGCGCGCTTCGCCGCCCTGCTCCTGCGGGCGGCCTGGTCGACCACCAGGCTGACGAGCGCGGCGATCACCAGGTAGAGCACCAGCGCGAGCAGGTGCAGCGGCTCGCTGATGGTGATCGTGTAGAGCGGTGCCACGAAGAAGTAGTCGAGGGTGATCCCGGACAGCAGGGCTGCGAACAGCGCGGGCCAGATGCCGCCGACGAGCGCGACGATCACCACCAGCAGCTGATACGCGAGCACGTCGCTCGTCATCGAGTCCGACGAACGCATGCTGGTGAGCAGCCAGGTCAGCAGCGGCCCGCCGACGAGGGCGAGCGCGAACCCGTAGACCTGCCGCCGCGCGGTGAGGCCGCCCCGGATGCGCGGCAGCGAGAACCGGCCGCCGGCCCGCGCATGCGACACGATGTGCACGTCGATGTCGCCGGATTCCCTGATCACGGTCGACCCGATCCCCGGACCGGTCAGCAGCGCGGCGAGTCTGCTGCGGCGGCTGACGCCGATGACCAGCTGCGTCGCGTTCTCTCCACGCGCGAACTCGACCAGCGCGCGCGGGATGTCGCTGCCAACCACCTGGTGGTAGCTGCCGCCCAGCTGCTCGACCAGTGCCCGCTGCGCCGCGAGTGCGCCGGGCGTCGCCTCGCGGAGGCCGTCCTGGCTGGTCACGTGCACGGCGAGCAGCTCGCCGCCCGCCGATCGAGCGGCGATCCTGGCGCCGCGGCGCAGCAGGGTGTCGCCCTCCGGACCACCGGTGAGCGCGACCACCACGCGCTCCCTCGCCTCCCAGGTGCCCGCGATGCCGTGCTCGGCCCGGTACTGCTGCAGCGCGCTGTCGACCTCGTCGGCCAGCCAGAGCAGCGCCAGCTCCCGGAGTGCGGTGAGGTTGCCGAGCCGGAAGTAGTTGGAGAGCGCAGCGTCGATGCGGGCGGCCGGATAGACCTCGCCGTCGGCGAGCCGGTCGCGCAGCGCCTGCGGCGCCAGGTCGACCACCTCGATCTGGTCGGCGCGGCGGAGCACGGCATCCGGGATCGTCTCACGCTGCTGGGCACCGGTGATCTGCTCCACCACGTCGTTCAGCGACTCGATGTGCTGGATGTTCACGGTCGACATCACGTCGATGCCCGCGGCGAGCAGGGCATCCACGTCCTGCCAGCGCTTCTCGTGCTCCGAGCCGGGCGCGTTGGTGTGGGCGAGCTCGTCGACCAGCGCGAGTTGCGGGGCGCGGGCGATGACCGCATCCAGGTCGAGCTCGGTCAGCTCGACGCCGCGGTGCTCGACGGTGCGGCGCGGCACGACCTCCAGGCCGTCGAGCATGCCGGCGGTCGCCGCGCGGCCGTGCGTCTCGACGACGGCGACCACCACGTCCTTGCCGAGCGCCAGCAGCCGCTTGCCCTCTTCGAGCATCGCGTACGTCTTGCCGACGCCCGGCGCGGCGCCGAGCATCACCCGCAGGTGGCCACGTGGCATTGTCTATTCGTCCATCTTCGCCAGTGCGATGTTCAGCTGGAGCACGTTCACGGTGGGCTCGCCCAGATAGCCGAGGTCCCGTCCCTGAATCTTAGACTCGACGAGCGCGCGGACCGCTGCAACGGAGAGCCCGCGGGCGTGCGCCACCCGCTGCACCTGGTCGAGCGCGTACGCGGGCGAGATGTGCGGGTCGAGCCCGGATCCGGATGCGGTCACCGCGTCGATCGGCACGTCGGCGACGGCGATCCCGTCGTCCTTCGCGACGGCGGCGGTGCGCTCCTTCACCGCCTTCAGCAGGTCGGGGTTGTTCGGGCCGAGGTTGCTGCCGGAGGACGCCGCCCCGTCGTAGCCGTCGCCCGCGGCGGACGGCCGAGACTGGAACCACTCCGCGAGCGCGTTGCCCTTCTTGTCGGTGAAGCCCTGCCCGATCAGCGCGGAGCCGACCGTCGTGCCGTTCTCCGAGATCAGCGAGCCGTTCGCCTGCGCGGGGAAGGCGACCTGGCCGATGCCGGTCAGCACCAGCGGGTAGACGATCCCGAGTGCGACGGTCAGCACGATCATTGCCCGGATGGCGACCCAGTAGTGGCGCCACGCGCCACGCATTCCGTTCATGGTTGTCGTTCTCTCTTCCTGGATCCGGCCCTAGAAACCGGGGATCAGCGCGACCAGCAGGTCGATCAGTTTGATGCCGATGAACGGGGCGACGATGCCGCCGAGCCCGTAGATCAGCAGGTTGCGGCCGAGCAGCGCCGACGCCTTCGACGGCCGGTACGTCACGCCGCGCAGAGCGAGCGGGATGAGCAGCACGATCACGATGGCGTTGAAGATCACGGCCGAGAGGATCGCGGACGCGGGGGAGTGCAGCCCCATGATGTTGAGCGCAGCGAGCCCGGGGAACGCGCCGACGAACATCGCCGGGATGATCGCGAAGTACTTGGCCACGTCGTTCGCGATGGAGAACGTGGTCAGGGCGCCGCGGGTGATGAGGAGCTGCTTGCCGATCCGGACGATGTCGATCAGCTTGGTCGGGTCGGAGTCGAGGTCGACCATGTTGCCCGCCTCCTTCGCCGCCGACGTTCCGGTGTTCATCGCGACGCCGACATCGGCCTGCGCGAGGGCGGGCGCGTCGTTCGTGCCGTCGCCGGTCATCGCGACGAGGTTGCCGCCCTCCTGCTCCCGCCGGATCAGCGCCAGCTTGTCCTCCGGCTTCGCCTCGGCGAGGAAGTCGTCGACCCCGGCCTCCGCGGCGATGGCCTTCGCCGTCAGCGGGTTGTCCCCGGTGACCATCACGGTCCGGATGCCCATCCTGCGCAGGTCGGCGAAGCGCTCGGCCAGGCCGTCCTTCACCACGTCCTTCAGGTAGATCACGCCGAGCAGGGTCGCGACGCCGCTCGCATCCCTGGTCGCCACCGCCAGCGGCGTTCCGCCGACGGAGGAGATGCGCTCCACGGCAGCGTCGAGGTCGCGGAGGGTGCCGGGCGCAGCGGAGGACGACTCCCGCACCCAGGAGACGACGGCGCTCGCCGCGCCTTTCCGCACACTGGTGCCGTCCGGGAGGTCGAGGCCGCTCATCCTGGTCTGGGCGGTGAACGGGACGATGTCGCCGCGCAGGTCGCCCTGGTGGCTGTATCCGAGCTGCCCGGCGAGGGCCACCACGGAGACGCCCTCGGGGGTCGGGTCGCTCAGCGACGAGAGCGCAGCGGCGCGGATCAGTTCCATGCTGTCCGCCCCGCCGACCGGCGTGAACTCGGCAGCGCGGCGGTTGCCGTACGTGATGGTGCCGGTCTTGTCGAGCAGCAGCGTCGTCACGTCGCCCGCCGCCTCGACGGCACGGCCGGACATCGCCAGCACGTTCCTCTGCACCAGCCTGTCCATGCCGGCGATGCCGATGGCCGAGATGAGCGCGCCGATGGTGGTCGGGATGAGGCAGACCAGCAGAGCGATCAGCACGGGAACGGTCGGGGCGGCATCCGAGTATCCGGCGGCCGGCGCCAGCGTGAGCACGACCACCACGAAGATGATCGACAGGCTCGCCAGCAGGATGTTCAGCGCGATCTCGTTCGGCGTCTTCTGCCGGGAGGCGCCCTCGACCAGGCGGATCATCCTGTCGACGAACGTCTCGCCCGGCTTGCTCGTGATCCGCACCAGGATGCGGTCGGAGAGCACACGCGTTCCTCCGGTGACCGCGCTCCGGTCCCCGCCGGACTCGCGGACGACGGGTGCGGACTCGCCGGTGATGGCCGACTCGTCCACCGACGCGATGCCGCGGACGATGTCTCCGTCTCCGGGGATGAGCTCCCCGGCCGTGACGACCACGAGGTCGCCCAGCCGGAGCTCGCTCGACGCGACCTGCTCGACCGTGGCGCTGAGCGCATCCGGGTCTGCCGTCTCGTCGTAGCCGGTGACCCGGTTGGCGACGGTGGTCGATCTGGTGGCGCGCAGGCTCGCGGCCTGCGCCTTGCCCCGCCCCTCCGCGACGGCCTCAGCGAGGTTGGCGAAGATCACGGTGAGCCAGAGCCAGACGGCGATGCCCCAGGTGAACGCGAGGTTCTGCTGTCCTGCGCTGTGGCCGCCAGCGCCGTCGGCTCCGCCGAGGAACGGCTGCGCGATGGCGAGCACGGTGGTCAGCGCAGCGCCGACCTCCACGATGAACATGACGGGGTTGCGCCACATCGAGCGCGGGTCGAGTTTGCGGAGCGCTCCGGGGAGCGCCGCGACGAGCTGCGCGAACGAGAACGCGCGGGCCGTCTGCCGCTGCGAGGTGATGGTGGTCATGGTCTACTGCAGCCCTTCCGCCAGGGGACCCAGCGCGAGTACGGGGAAATAGGTGAGGGCGGACACGAGCAGCACGGTCCCGACCAGCAGGCCGACGAACTGCGGCCGGTGGGTGGGGAGGGTGCCGGCTGTCGCCGGGATCTTCGCCTGCCCGGCGAGCGAGCCCGCCAGAGCCAGGACGAACACGATCGGGAGGAAACGCCCGAGGAACATCGCCGTGCCGAGCGCCGCGTTCAGCCACGGCGTGTTCGCGGTGAGACCCGCGAACGCCGAGCCGTTGTTGTTCGCGGCGGAGGTGAAGGCGTAGAGCACCTCGCTGAAGCCGTGCAGGCCCGGGTTGAAGATCGACGTCTTCTCCACGTCGGCCCTGATCGCGGGGATGGCGAAGCTGAGGCCGGTGCCGACGAGCACCAGCGTCGGGGTGGTCAGGATGTACAGGCTCGCCAGCTTGATCTCCCGCGGCCCGAGCTTCTTGCCCAGGTATTCGGGGGTGCGGCCGACCATCAGCCCGGCGATGAACACCGCGATCACGGCGATCACGAGCATCCCGTACAGTCCGGCGCCGACGCCGCCGGGGGCGACCTCGCCGAGCATCATGTTGATCATCGCCATCATGCCGCCGAGCGGACTGTAGCTGTCCAGCATCGAGTTCACCGCGCCGGTCGAGGTGAGTGTGCTCGTCGTGGTGAACAGCGTCGAGCCGAGGGTGCCGAACGCCTGCTCCTTGCCCTCCATCGACCCGCTCGACAGCTCGAAGGCCGTCATCGCGGCGAGCGAGCCGAGGAACAGCACGCCCATCGTCGCGAGGATCGCGTAGCCCTGACGGCGGTCGCCGACCATCGTGCCGAACGCGCGGGGGAGCGAGAACGGGATGATCAGCATCAGCACGATCTCGACCAGGTTCGTCCACGCGGTCGGGTTCTCGAACGGATGCGCCGAGT
The DNA here is from genome assembly GCF_051161895.1 of Leifsonia araucanica. Classification (NCBI taxonomy): domain Bacteria; kingdom Bacillati; phylum Actinomycetota; class Actinomycetes; order Micrococcales; family Microbacteriaceae; genus Leifsonia; species Leifsonia araucanica. The sequence goes on along the minus strand of NZ_JBMBTW010000002.1, from coordinate 1,157,937 downwards.
TCGCGTTGAAGAAGCCGCCGCCGTTCGTGCCGAGCAGCTTGATGGCCTCCTGCGACGCCACCGGTCCGCCCGGGATGCTCTGGGTCGCTCCCGTCAGCGTCGTCACGTCGTGGAATCCGGCGACGTTCTGGATGGTGCCCCCGGCGATCAGCACGACGGCCGCGATCACCGAGAGGGGCAGCAGCACGCGAACGGTCGCGCGCAACAGGTCGACCCAGAAGTTGCCGATGGTGCCGCTCGACCGGCGCGCGAACCCGCGCACCAGGGCGACCGCCACGGCGATGCCGACGGCCGCGGACACGAAGTTCTGCACCGCGAGCCCGGCGAGCTGCACGGTGTATCCCATCGTCGCCTCTGGCGAGTACGACTGCCAGTTGGTGTTGGTGACGAACGAGATCGCGGTGTTGAACGCGAGCCCCTCCGGCACGGCGGGCAGGCCGAGCGCGTACGGCAGGAACTCCTGCAGTCGCTGCAGCCCGTACACGATCAGGATGCCGACCACCGAGAACGCGAGCACGCCGCGCAGATAGGCAGGCCAGGACTGCTCCGACGCCGGGTCGACCCCGATCATCCGGTACACGCCGCGTTCGACGCGGAGGTCCTTCTGTGAGGTGAACACCCGGGCCAGGTAGTCGCCGAGGGGGCGGTACGCGATGGTGAGGATGAGCGCGAGCGTCGCCAGCTGGGCGACGAACAGCCACACCACCACTAGAAGCGCTCCGGCTTCACCAGGGCGACGACCAGGTACGCGATCGCGGCGACCGCGAGCAGGGCACTGATCACATCGAAGACGATCACAGCTTCTCGACCCCCCGGCCGACGAGCCCGACGACAAGCGCGAGCACGACGATTCCGAGGAGGTAGACGACGTCCAGCACGACTCTCTCCATCCATCAGGATGTCGCGCCATCCGACGCGACCGAGGAGAGTCCACACCCTGGCGGGGCGCGGGATGCGCGTCCTAACGCATCCCTAACGCCGGCCGGGTGAACGTATACGGCGTCCTAACGAGCGCCGAGCGCCGCGGCCCCGAGGATGCCGGCGTTGTTGCGGTGCATCGCGGGGACGATCTCGGTCTTCAGGTCGAGCAGCGGCAGGAACTCCTGGTAGTTCTTGGAGACGCCGCCGCCGACGATGAACAGGTCGGGCGTGAACAGGAACTCCAGCGTCGAGTAATAGGTCTGCAGGCGCTTCGCCCACTTCTCCCAGCTGAGGTCCTCGCGCTCCTTCGCCGAGTACGCCGCCTTCGACTCCGCGTCGTGACCGTCGATCTCCAGGTGGCCGAGCTCGGCGTTCGGGATGAGCACGCCGTCGTAGATGAGCGCGGAGCCGATGCCGGTGCCGAGCGTCGTCATGATGACGAGCCCCTTCTTGCCCTTCGCCGCGCCGAACTGGGACTCGGCGTATCCGGCGGCGTCCGCGTCGTTGACGAAGTGGATGTCGCGCGCGAGCGCCTTCTCGAACAGGTCCTCCGCGCGGAGGTCGATCCACTTCTTCGACACGTTCGCCGCGGAGAGGGTGACCCCGTGGCTGACGATGGCCGGGAAGCAGACGCCGACGGCCGCATCCGGGTCTTCCGCTGCGAGGCGGTCGACGATCTCCTTGGTGGTCTCGACGATGTCGTCCGGCTTGCCGCCCTCCGGCGTTGGCAGCTTGACCCTGTCGCTGATGAGTTCTCCGGTGTCGAGGTCGACGAGACCTCCCTTGATCCCGGTTCCCCCGATGTCGATTCCGATTGCCTGGTTCTTCGAACTCATGGCACGAATCTACCCGTACCGGGATGCGCGGCGCGCGCTCAGGGGAGTGTGAGCACCTCCGCGCCGCGTTCGGTGACCACGAGCGTGTGCTCGAACTGGGCGGTCATGCTCTTGTCGCGGGTGACGACGGTCCAGTCGTCCTCCCACATGTCCCACTCGTGGGTTCCGAGGGTGAGCATCGGCTCGATGGTGAAGACCATGCCCACCTCCATCACGTCGTCGTGCAGCGGAGCGGAGTCGTAGTGCGGGATGATCAGCCCGGAGTGGAACGCCGCCCCGACGCCGTGACCGGTGAAGTCGCGCACCACGCCGTAGCCGAAGCGCTTCGCGTACGACTCGATAGCCCGGCCGATCACGTTGACCTGCCTGCCGGGGGCGACCGCCTTGATCCCGCGGTTCAGGGCCTCCCTGGTGCGCTCGACCAGGAGGGTGACCTCCTCGGTGGCCGTGCCGGCGATGAAGGTCTGGTTGCTGTCGCCGTGGAAGCCGTTCTTGTACGCCGTGATGTCGATGTTGACGATGTCGCCGTCCTCGATCACGGTGTCGTCCGGGATCCCGTGGCAGATGACTTCGTTGACCGAGCTGCAGATCGACTTCGGGAAGCCGCGGTATCCGAGGGTCGACGGGTATGCGCCGTTGGCGATCAGGAAGTCGTGCCCGATCACATCCAGCTCCTCGGTGGTGACGCCCGGGCGCACGTTCTCGCCGACCAGGGCGATGGCCTGCGCGGCGATCCTGCCGGACTCGCGGATCAGCTCGAGCTCGCGAGGCGTGTAGACGTCGGAGCCGGTGTACGGGGCCGGGGCCTTCTTGCCGACGTACTCGGGCCTGGCGATGCCGGACGGGACGCGGCGCTCGGGGGTGATGCGTCCGGGAATGAGGTGACCGGCGGAATCCTTGGGCATAGGATCAAGCTTATGACCGGCGAGAATGACCACGGCATCAGCCAGGATGCTGAACACAAGTTCTGGTACAACATGAAGACCGGCCAGGTCGAGCAGGGCTTCCTGTCTCCTGCTCCCGACCGGGTCGGCCCGTTCGACACGCACGCCGAGGCGGAGCACGCCCTCGAGAAGCTGCGCGAGAACAGCGCCAAGTGGGCAGAGGAAGACGCGGCGGAAGGCCGCTGAGTCTTTAGAAGCTGTGCTCCTCGGCGGGGAACGTGCCGTTCTGCACGTCCGCCTTGTACGCCGTCGCCGCCTGCGTCAGCACGCCCTGCAGATCCGCGTACTGCTTCACGAACTTCGGGATGCGCCCGGTGGTGAAACCGGCCCAGTCGGTCCACACCAGCAGCTGCCCGTCCACGTCCGGGCCCGCGCCGACGCCGATGGTCGGGATGCGCAGCTCGGCGGTGACGCGCGCGGCCACGGCAGCGGGCACCATCTCCATGACGACGGCGAACGCGCCGGCCTCTTCCACGGCGTGCGCGTCGGCGAGCAGCTGCTCCGCCCCGTCGCCCCTGCCCTGGATGATGTGACCGCCGAGCCCGTGCTCGCTCTGCGGCGTGAAGCCGATGTGCGCCATGACCGGGATGCCCGCATCCACGATCCGGCGGATCTGCTCGGCACTGCGCACGCCGCCCTCCAGCTTCACCGCGTGCGCCCCGGTTTCCTTCATGAACCGCACGGCCGTGTGCAGCGCTTCGAGCGGACCGGTCTCGTAGGAGCCGAACGGCATGTCGGCCACCACGAACGCGCGCTTGACGGCTCCGGCCACCGCGCGGGTGAGCGGGATGAGCTCGTCCACGGTCACCGGGAGCGTCGTCTCGTAGCCGAGCACGTTGTTCCCCGCCGAGTCTCCGACCAGGAGGAAGTCGATTCCTGCCGCGTCGAAGATCTGCGCCGTCAGCTGGTCGTAGCTGGTCAGGCCGGTGAACTTCGTCCCCTCCTCCTTCGCGATCTGGAAGTGGCGCGTCCGCACCCTCTTCAGCGACTGCATCGACGACGTCGTCGGGTGGGTGGACGGCATGGGGGACATGTCAGACATGGCCTCAGTCTAATGACGCGCCAGGACCACCGATTGGGGTGCGTTCCTCGCCTGAATCCGGGTGCGGAAACCACTAGTCTGGGAAGGCTGACGAAAGGGGCAGGATGGACAAGCAGCGCGACTTCGTTCTTCGCACGATCGAGGAGCGTGGCGTCAAGTTCGTGAGGCTGTGGTTCACCGATGTCGTCGGCACACTCAAGTCCGTCGCCATCGCCCCCGCCGAGGTGGAGGGCGCCTTCACCGAGGGCCTCGGCTTCGACGGCTCCGCCATCGAGGGACTGACCCGCGCATACGAGTCCGACCTGCTGGCGCTGCCGGACCCCACCACGTTCCAGATCCTCCCGTGGCGCGGCGAGATCGACCCGACCGCCAGGATGTTCTGCGACATCACGACGCCGGACGGCCAGCCGTCGGTGTCCGACCCGCGCAACGTCCTGAAGCGCACGCTCGAGAAGGCGGCGGACCGCGGGTTCACGTTCTACACGCATCCGGAGATCGAGTTCTACCTGCTCAAGTCGTCGGCGTTCGACGAGAACGGGCCGGAGCCCGTCGACTCCGCCGGCTACTTCGACAACGTGCCGGGTGGCACGGCGCACGACTTCCGCCGCCGCTCGGTCAGGATGCTCGAAGACCTCGGCATCTCGGTCGAGTTCAGCCACCACGAGGCCGGTCCTGGCCAGAACGAGATCGACCTGCGCTACGCGGACGCCCTCACCACGGCGGACAACATCATGACGTTCCGCACGGTCGTCAAAGAGGTCGCCATCGAGCAGGGCGTCTACGCCACCTTCATGCCCAAGCCGCTCTCCGGCCACCCCGGCTCCGGGATGCACACCCACATGTCGCTGTTCGAGGGCGACACCAACGCGTTCTTCGAGGCGGGCGCCGAGTACCAGCTGTCCACGGTCGGCCGCCACTTCATCGCCGGTCTGCTCCGCCACGCGCCGGAGATCACCGCGGTGACCAACCAGTTCGTCAACTCGTACAAGCGCCTCTGGGGCGGCGACGAGGCGCCGAGCTTCGTCTGCTGGGGTCACAACAACCGGTCTGCGCTGGTCCGCGTCCCGCTCTACAAGCCCAACAAGGGCCAGAGCTCGCGCGTCGAGTACCGCGCCATCGATTCCGCGGCCAACCCGTACCTCTCGTTCTCGCTCATGCTGGCCGCCGGCCTCAAGGGCATCGAGGAGCAGTACGAACTGCCGCCGGAGGCCGAGAACAACGTCTGGGCGCTCAGCGACGCGGAGCGCCGCGCGCTCGGCTACAACCAGCTCCCCGCCAGCCTCGACCACGCCATCTCGCTGATGGAGGACTCCGAGCTGGTGGCCGAGACCCTGGGCGAGCAGGTGTTCAACTACGTGCTGCTGAACAAGCGGCAGGAGTGGTCGGCGTACCGCGCGCAGGTCACCCCGTACGAGCTGCGCACCAACCTCGAGATCCTTTAGGCGCCGTGCCGCGCGACCAGCTCTCACTGACCACGCTCGCGCGGTCGGGGTTCGTCGGTCTGAGCTCGGTGCGGGCGCAGCTCGACGAGCTGACGGCGCTCACTGGCGTGCCGGTCGAGGATGCGCTTCCCGCGTTCGCGGTCGCGGCCGACCCTGACACGGCGCTCGGCTGCACGCTCGCCCTGGTGCGCCGCGCCCCGGACCGCGTCGCCCCGTACCTGCGCAGGCAGGACGCTGCCCAGCGCATCCTGCGGGTGATCGGTGCGTCGGAGGGGATCGCCGAGTTCTTCCTGCGCCAGCCGGATCAACTGGATGCGCTGACCGAGCGGGTCGAGCGCCTCCCGTCCGCCGCCGAGCTGCGCGACGACCTTCTGGATGCGGTCGGCGCGGTCGACGGGTTCGCCTCGGTGATGGAGGAGGCGGCCTGGACGGCGCTGCGCATCCGGTATCGCCGCAGGCTGGTGCAGCTGGCGAGCTTCGACCTGGAGCAGGACGACCCGGTCGACGGGTTCGACGCCGTTGCGGCCGCGATCTCCGACCTCGCCGCCGCCGCACTCGAGGCATCCCTCGCCATCGCCCGGCGGCAGGCCAGCGGCAGCGGGCCTGGACGGTTCCCCGAGGCGGAGGTGCGGGCCACGCGGCTCGCCATCATCGGCATGGGCAAGGCCGGCGCCCGCGAGCTCAACTATGTCAGCGACGTGGATGTGATCTACGTGGCGGAGGGCGACGAGGAGGCCGGGGTCAGCTCCGGCCGCGCCGTCGACATCGCCACCCGCCTCGCGATGCTGACCATGCGCGGCATCCACGATCCGGCGATCGAGCCCGGCCTCTGGGAGGTCGACCCGAACCTGCGCCCCGAGGGCAAGGACGGCGCGCTCGTGCGCACCCTCGAGTCGCACATCGCCTACTACGACAGGTGGGCCAAGGGCTGGGAGTTCCAGGCGCTGCTCAAGGCGCGCCCGCTCGCCGGCGACCTCGGCCTGGGGGAGCGGTACGTCGCCGCCATCGCCCCGAAGGTGTGGAGCAGCGCGTCCCGGGAGAACTTCGTGGAGTCCGTGCAGCGGATGCGCGAACGCGTCACCGACAACATCCCGGACGACGAAGTGCACTACCAGCTGAAGCTCGGCCCTGGCGGCCTGCGCGACGTGGAGTTCACGGTGCAGCTGCTGCAGCTCGTGCACGGCAGAACCGACGACCAGGTGCGCCAGCGCGACACCCTCTCCGCCCTGGCCGCCCTGGCCGCGCAGGGCTACATCGGCCGCCAGGAGTCCGCGGACTTCTCCCGCGACTACCGCACCCTGCGCCTGATGGAGCACCGCCTGCAGCTGCGGCACCTCTCGCGCACGCACCTGATGCCGCGCGACGAGGGAGACCAGCGCGTCCTCGCCCGCGCGACAGGGCTCGCCCCGGGCGCCGAGCAGCTGTTCGAGCGCTGGAACGCGATCAAGCACCGGGTGCGCGGGCTGCACGAGCGGCTGTTCTACCGGCCGCTGCTGAGCGCGGTCGCCTCCACGTCGAGCGAGGACACCAAGCTCACCGGCGCAGCCGGGCTCACCAGCGAGCAGGCGGAGGCGCGCCTCGCCGCCATCGGCTTCCGCGACCCGCGCGGCGCGCTCGCCCACATCGGTGCGCTCACCGGCGGAGTGTCCAGGCGCGCCACCATCCAGCGCCATCTGCTGCCGGTGATGCTGCAGTGGTTCGCCGACGGCGCCGACCCCGACTACGGCCTCCTCACCTTCCGCCGCCTCAGCGAAGACCTCGGCTCCACCCACTGGTATCTCCGGATGCTCCGCGACTCCACCGGGGCCGCCGAGCGTCTGACGCGGGTGCTGTCCGGCTCCCGGTTCGCGGGGGAGCTGCTCGGGCGCATCCCGGAGTCGGTGGCCTGGCTGGAGTCGGAGGACGAGCTGCGCCCCCGCTCGGCCGCGCTGCTGCGCGAGGAGACGCGGGCGATCCTCGGCAGGCACTCGTCGGCGGAGTCCGCGGTGTCTGCGCTGCGGGCCGCCCGCCGCCGCGAGGTGCTGCGGCTGGCGTTCTCGGGCATCCTGGGCTTCAGCACGATCGAGGAGCTTGCGCAGGGCCTCACGGCCGTCACCGAGAACGTGATCGCCGGCGTGTTGGAGGCGATCCGCGACAACCGCGACGACCGCGACCTGTTCGAGTTCGCCGTGATCGGGATGGGCCGCTTCGGCGGCCGCGAGCTCGGCTTCGGCTCGGACGCCGACGTGATGTACGTGTTCCGTCCGCTCGGCGACGACCAGGAGGCCGCCCACCGCGCCGCCCTGCAGGTCGTCTCGGAGCTCGGCAGGCTCACCGAGGACAACGTCCTCCCGCTCGACCTGGACATGGGCCTGCGCCCCGAGGGCAAGAACGGCACCCCGGTGCGCTCGCTCGAGTCGTACCGCGCCTACTACCAGCGCTGGTCGCTCACCTGGGAAGCCCAGGCGCTGCTGCGCGCCCGCGGGGTGGCGGGGGATGCGGCACTGCTCGACGACTTCGAGACGGTAGCCGACGAGGTGCGCTACCCGGCGTCGATCGCCGAGCAGGCGGTCCGCGAGGTCAAGCGGATCAAGGCGCGCGTGGAGAGCGAGCGCCTCCCGCAGGGTGCGGACCCGGCTCGCCACCTCAAGCTCGGCCGCGGCTCCCTCAGCGACGTCGAATGGTTCGTGCAGCTCATCCAGCTGCAGCACGCCGCCGCCGTCCCCGACCTGCAGACCACGTCGACCCTGGATGCCCTCCGCGTCGCCGCAGAGACCGGCTACGTCACGACCGACGACGCCGCCAAACTCCGCGACGCCTGGGTCTTCGCCTCCCGCGCCCGCTCCGCGATGACCCTCTGGACGAACAAGACGGCCGACGTCCTCCCCTCCGACCGTGGCGCCCTCGACGGCGTCGCCCGCCTGATGGAATACCCACCCGGCTCCGCCAGCCGCCTCGAAGAGGACTACCTCGCCGTCACCCGCCGAGCCCGCGCCGTCTTCGAGCGCTCCTTCTACGGCCAGCCCGACCGCCCGGCCCCCACCGCCTGACGCGGCCATCCCCGTTCAAGCGGAGATATCGCAGCCCTGGGCCGCATTCTCCGCACGAGCGGAGTTCCCGACGGCGTGTCGTCCGGGATCTCCTGCCGAACAACCGGCATCGTGACGGTGTGCAGACCTGGTGGACGCCCCGTCGAACCGTCGTCGTCATCGCCGCGTTCCTTGTCGCAGCCCTGGTCGTCTCCGGCGGAATCGCGCTCCTGAAAGTCCACGAGGCGACAGCGGACTGGTGGCCGAGCGCCATCCCCACCCGGGTGCAGTACGCCGGTCGCAACTACACCTGCTTCGGCGCCGGCCCGGGGTTCACCACCGGACTGCCCGCGCGCGGCCACACCATCGGTGGCGGCATCATCTACGCGCCCAGCGTCGAGCCGGACACGTTCATCGTCGTCAGCGACGGAAAACGCATCGTCGAGTGCCCGCTCAGCGGCGGCCTCTGAGGTCGGACGGCCGAAGCGCTCAGTGCACTCCCGCCCCCGAAAACGCCGAAAGGCCGCACCCCCGAAGGGATGCGGCCTTCCGCACGTCAGAGCGTCAGACGCCGAAGTACAGCTCGTACTTGCCGGGGGTAGTTGGCAATCATTGATGCGATACGGAGTACCTGGTCAAGTTACGAATCCGTGTTTGGTGACCATTGAGACTGATAGTGCCAGTTCGAATTTGCTGCGGACTAGTTGCGGACCGGGGCGGGTGCCGACACGAACGAGGTGCTTCTCGGCTCGACTGCTGTGGGCTGCTGCTAGCATCCAGCCATGCTGCCGATCCTCACTTTTCCGATGCACTGGGGTGCCGTGCCGGCACTAATCGCTGCACTATTCAGCTCGGAAGCGGCAGCATCTTGGTTTTCTGCAGTCGGAACGGTCGCTGCGGTTATGGTTTCGCTCTACTTGATCCGCCAGCAAAACAAACTTCGGCAAGGAGAGGCGATCGCACGGCGCAGCGGTCAAGCTAGGCGGGTACATATGAGCTACCCGAATTTTCACTCAGTGGAGGGATTCCCCGACTATCAGTTTCACGGAATGAGAGCCTATGAGGCGCCGGAGGGTGATCTTCGAGTCACGTGGAGGAGCACCGTCACCAATGGGAGTGACGACGCTATTTCGGATGTCTGGGCGCGAATTGGCAGCATAGATGAAGAAGCGTTCGGCTACTTGCCAGAAGGCGGCGACTTCGCTGCGGTTGAGCTGGTCGCCAGATTACTTCCCGGACAGTCCTTTGACGTTGACTTGGTCATCACGCAGAACCTGCGGAACGAGACCGGGTTTAACTCTCGCGGTGATATTGAGGTCGCAACGTACCTGCAGTTCGTTGACGCCAACGGGGTCATCTGGTCGCGCGATCCGTTTGGCCGGCTCCACGAAGGCACTGTCGAGATTAGAGGGCCGCACGATCCACCTATCCGGGTCGTCGGGGTGACTACGGGGAACCACCCGCATTTCAATCCTGATGGAACTCCCAAAGCGGGCGGACCCCACGGGTCGGCTTAGCTCGTGGCGTGTGACCCTTCTTGTAGGACGTCGAGCATCGTCAACTTTTCGCGTTTCCTCGGCGTCTCGCGGAGGGCACACCAGCGCACGCGCCCAGATCCTTCAGCCTCCGCATCTCGACGAAGCGTTTTTGCTCGCGCTGACGCCGACCGATGCACATGGAGAGCCTTGAATCTTGAAGCCAGATGCTGGTCCATGATGTGCTCATACCTACCATCGGTTGCACCGATTGCGCGGATCGTGGGACAACGTAGGAATGTACACAAACGAAGCCGAATTGCGGCGCATAATCCGCGAAGAACTCGAGCGATTGTTAGGCGGGTCACTAACCACGAATGAGAAGGCCGTTGGATCGGAAGAGATCGCTGAGTATCTGGGCGTTAGCGTCTTCACGGCACGCGTCAAAGCACAGACTGGCGTTATCCCAGCCTTCAAGGTCGGCAACCAGTGGAGGTACTACCTCAGCGAGGTGAGGGCGCATCTGGAAGCGCCGCCGGCTGACCCGTGGACCCAATCGAATCGATCCCGAACCCGGCGGCGCTTGAGCTAGCTTCAGGCGAATTGACATCGGCGCCGTCTTTTTCCCGGACGCCGCCCGAATCCTCCCGTTCAGCGGGAATCTTTGCTAAGCTTTTCTACGGACGCGCACGGCACAACGGCGCTCCACTTCCGAGGCCCACGCGAAAGCGTGGGCTTTCGTGTATCCATCGGAGGATGCGTGTACATAGCCTACTTGGACGAATTCGGGCATATCGGACCCTATGTATCCCGAACTGATGCCCATTTCAAGACGCATCCGGTATTCGGGCTTGCGGGCGTGATAATCCCCCTCGAAAAGGCGCGCGAACTCGCGATGTTCTTCTTCAAACTGAAGTCGACGCTGCTCGCATTTGAGATCGATCGAGAGAACGCACATCCCGCGCGCTGGGAGAAAAAGGGATCGTCGCTTTTGACCACGCAAAACGTAACCAAGTACCGAGAGGTTCGCCATGCGATGAACCGTATTCTGTCCTGGATCGCAGATAACGGCGGTCATGTCTTTTATGTGGGCGTGGAGAAGGAGATTGGCCCAACAAGCGAGTCACCTGATCGCATGTATCATCGCGCACTCATCGATTCGATCCGACGAATTGGCGCCGTTTGTGCTGGCGACTCGTACGTCATTGTGCTGGATGAGCACGGCAAAAAGTTTCGCGAGAATGCCGTAGCCGCCGCCGCCGGATTCATGTTTACCAATAAGGGCGGATTCAAGCTGCTGGAACCCCCTATGCAAGTTGAAAGCCACCTCTATCAGACTGTTCAATGTGCAGACTGGATTTGCGCGCTCATCGGACGCCTTTCTGCGTACCGCGCAAGCGATGAATTCGCAGATTTCGAGTGGGCCAGTCGGTACTTCGGAGATCGAGTGGACGCAGTTCGCACTAAGAACAGCCGTATTAAGAAGCGCGCGATTGACACATTCCAGCCCACCTTGCCAACTTTGGACCCTCCGGCAGACTTGTAGAAGCGCTACCACATGCGCCGAAGTACTCGAACGTATGTTCTAATATCGATGTGACTCGGCCGCCCCCTATACGCTACGACCACGACACGTGGTTAGTGATGCGCGACGACAAGGTGCTGCCGAAAGCCGTCATTCAACGATTTAAGGACCGTCGCGGAGTCGACCAATACCTGCTTGTGAAGTGGGATCTCGACCCCGCCTTGCGCACTCTCATGGCCGTGTGTGAATCACTCGACAAAGCCGACGCGCTTGTGCTCTACGACAACCGGCGCCCGGGCGGCTTCTGGGAAGGGCCGCCCAATCAACACCCGGCAGGCTGAGTTCCCGAAGCTGGTTCAATCTCGCCCTATTAATGAGCCTCCGGTCGGCTCTATCATTCACGAATGAGCGAAACTCAACAATCCAAAGTCGGGGCGTATGTCGCCGAAAACCAGCCGCTGCACTACCTCTACATTCTGGGCACTATTGGCATCATCGGTGGCCTTGCAATCGCAGTCATCGCAGCGTTCAACATGTCTAGTTACGGCGGCGTCAATTCTGCCGCGGTCGCGTGGGCAACCATCGGCGGAGGTGTTGCCTCACTGGGTACCCTCGCGGTGATTGGGGGCGCCGTCGCCCACGCCATTAACTGGCAGATCCTGAATCGCTAAGCCTCGACGAGATTCGCGCGGAGGTACTTGTAAAGCTCACGCGTGATATAGCGGCGGAGCATTCGGCGAATGTTGCGCGGAGTCAGGCCCTCGGCCGTCCTCCGCTGGATGTAATCCTTGGTACGCGGATCGGTGAGGGTCCGCGAAATAGCAACGGTGTTGATAGCGCGGTTGAGTTGTCGATTTCCGTATGGGTTGAGCCTGTGGCGGCTGTGGATGCCCGACGCTTCAAGAAGCGGGCTCGTGCCTGCAAGAGCGGCGAAAGCGGCTTCGCTTCTGACTCGTCCGTGATGGGAGTATGCCTCGAGGACCACAGCAGCGCTAGCGGGCCCAACACCGAATATGTCCAGTAGCCCGGGTGCCAGCGACTCGATGATTTCCGTGAGGCTCTTGTGGATTGACCGCATGTTGGTGGCCTGGTGAAGGTACTCACGGGCGAGTCTTGTCGCCTCCGCTTCAAGGACATTCCGCGGTTCGATGTCCGCGAATTCCCGGATCTGAGACAAGCGCAGAGTCTTTCCGCCAACGATGCCGAGATCGTGTCTCCTGACTAGTGCGTTCAAACTGTTTCGCAGTGAGAGGCTGCGCCGTTCGATGTCGCGCCGGGCAGCGATGAGAATCTGCAATTCGACATTCGCTTGCGCGGGACTCTTCGGGCGATTCAGATGCGCGGTATCTACCCGCAGCACAGCCAATGCAGCCGTGATCGCATCAAGCCTGTCGGACTTGTTGGCCGATGAGCCCTTCCGAAGCTGCGGTTTGACGTCACAGGCCTGGATGCCCTTCTCCAGTAAGGCGAGCGCGAGCTGCCGCCCGTAATTGCCTGCACCTTCAATTGCGAAGAGCAGCCGGTCCGCCGGCGCGAACTCCGTAGCCCAATGGATTGCGACCGCCAAGCCAAGGGAGGAAACGGGGAACGACTGATCCGCGTGAACCTCGCCTGTCGCAGCATTGACCGCGGCGTAGTGGTGTTGTGCGGCGTGAGTATCGACACCCACCACGACGTCAAATGCGCTGGCTACACTCGGCACCGGTCCCCAATCACAGAAGTTGAGTGCCGGGAGGCGACTATCCAGGGAGCCACTTTTCGGGCAGTCATGGCATAAGCCATCCCGGCCGCCAAGGATTGAGCGGAACCCACACGGACGACTATTTCAAAGGACACGGACGGTCGTAGTTAAGGAAGTCACGGGAAGGGGCACATCTCACCTCAACCGCTGGAAGACCCAGCAGTTGGAACCTAGCAATCACTGCCCAATTGACGGTTTACGAAGAATGAACAATTGAGATGCGCGTAGCATCCATGCATGACTGAGACGGTAGAACAGCGGTTGGATGCGCTGGAGGCTAACTCGATGGTTGTCGAAGAGTGGGGTCCGCTAATCCGCGACCTGGGGGCCGCGCTTGAGATAACAACGCGATATATCGAGGAGATGCTCGAGTCACTTCCTGGAAACCGCATTGCGGAGGAAGTGCCCAATTTGCAGCAGATGGCTAATGCCGCGCGGTTGGCGCAAGCCATTCGGCTGTAGCGAGCGTCTGAGCATCCGAAAGCGAACGACGACAGGCGGAAGTGCCCCCACATCTCGGGAGGTGAGATGTGGGGGCGGTGTCCGCACACCCGTCAGACTATGCCGCGCGGCGTAGTCCTCAAACGGCGCACCTACCCCCTGTATCCGCGAGCTGCGGCCCGGTCGTTCGCGTGTTGTGCCTGCACAACCTGGTCGTGAATCATCAACTGGATCGGCTGACCATCAAGGGTCGCGGAGATAGACGCACCAGCCAGCGACAGTTGCACCGGACCGTCGAACCCACTCGACCCGAAGAGCGGCGCGGCAGGTGCGGGCACATACGACGGCGCAACCCGACCACCATTCGCATACCCACGCACCACACCACCACGGTTGATGTACTCGAGCATCGCCCGGTTCGACGGAACCGCAGCAGCAGCCGCACGCGTCACGAACTCACCCGACGCCGCATGGATCAGCATGTTGTCCTTCGACGACGGCGCACCCGGAAGCATGCCACCGACCGCGCGGTGGATTCCTCCGTCACCCAAACCGAAGTCCGTGAGCGGGTTCGTAGCGTTCGTGTTGATCGTGTTCACCCGGATGGTGATGTTGCGTTCGATCGCGTCCTGAGCTGCCTTCAATTGCTGCGCAGCGAGCACAGCAGCGTCAGCACCCGACGTGTGATACGCCGTGCTCACGTCCGCGGGGATGAGCCCGTACTGGTCCGCCAGATGCGCAGCCTGATCGGCGGTCGCACCGGCAGCGATCGCCGCGTTGATGAACGCCTGACGTGCAGCACCCATGTTCGCCGACAAAACATCCGTCGACGCACCAGCTTTCTGCTGGGCTGCGATCAACGCCACCGCAGACGACGCAATGTCATCCAACGCCGACATGTTCTGCCGACCCGCCTCGGTCGTCACATCAAGCGACTGACCAGCCTTAGCCGTCGCATCCGCAGCATCCTGAATGGACTGGTTGTACTTGATGTTCGCCGACGACGCATCTAGATTCACCTGACCAAGACCAGCAAGGGCCTTGTTGTAATCGTCGGTCGCCTGAGTCGCCTTCTGCGTTGCGCCCGCCAGAGCGTCAATAGACCCTGCAGCAACGTCCGTTGCATCGGAGCTATCGCCAACCGCTTTCTGGTTGTTCTCCCAATCCTTCTGCGACGCCTTCAAGCTGGCGCTCGTGGTCCCGATCTTTCCAAGCAGTTCCTGCCAAAGGATGCCGTTCTGCGTCAGGTCCGCACTCGACCCCTTCGCCGTCACCTGCCACAACTGAAACTGCGAGTTGACCTTAGCGATGGCAGTAGCGTTCCCCAGCGATGCATCCGTGATTGTCTTCAAGCTCACGCCGAGCTTGTTCGCGATCGCGATCGACCCGTTGTCGTGGAGCTGCTTCGCCGCCACTTCGCGGGTGTTCTTTGTGATTGCACCCGTGTTCTCATCCAAAGACGCGGTGAACTCATCCGTTCGCGCCTTGGCCTCCGCCTGCGAGTTCGCGACAGCAGCGACGATCGTAACCAGGGCGGTGATCGCCAGCGCGACTGCGCCTCCCGCTATGCTCACGGTTCTCAGCGACGTGTTGAGATCCGACAGCGCATTCTTCATCGCCGCGATCTTCGGAACCACAGTGAGTAAGCCGCCGCCGAGCAGGGTGACCGTAGCCACAACGGCGCCGACAGCGAGCACCGTCCCTTGAGCTGCCGGCGGCAGGTTTCCGAATGCCGAAACCAAGTTGGTCACCGTCTGCACGATTCCGCGAAGTGCACCGTTCGCGGCGGACCCAGACTTGATCAGATCCGATTCGAACGCGGCACCGAGCTTCTTCACATCACCGGCAAGGTTGTCCATCTTGCCGCGAGCCTGCTGCGCCGCGAACCCCTGATCGTTGACGGCCTTCGTCCACTTATCGACGGCCACAGCACCGTCTTTCATCAGAATGTTCGCCGCGGTGATCTGCTGGTTGCCGAAAATCTGGCCCAACGCGAGCGAGCGCTCCTGGTCGCTGTACCGACCGAGCTTGTCATGCAGCTGACCAGCAGCACCAGCAAGGCCGATGAACTTACCGGCACCGTCGAACAGGGTGATGTTGTACTTCTTCATCACATCCGCAGCGATAGCGGACGGCGAAGTCAGAGACGACAGAACACCACGCAGCGACGTACCAGCCTGGTCGGCCAGGATGCCGCGGGATGCGAAGTCAGCCAGCACGCCGACCGTTTCATCAAGGGAGATACCGAACGACGCGGCCACCGGACCCGCATACTTCAACGCCACACCAAGCTCGGACACGCCACCAAGCGCCTTGTCCGCACCAGCAGCAAGCAGGTCCGCAATGTGGGGAACGTCCTTGCCCGACAGGCCGAACTGCACCATCGCTGACGATGCGATCTCGGTAGCCTGCGCAACATCAATCTGGCCGGCAGCGGCCAGGTCAAGCGCACCCTTGAGCGCGCCACCCATGATGTCCTTGACGGACACGCCAGCCTTGACCAGCTCGATCTCCGCATCCGCAACCTGCGACGCCGAAAACCCGATCGATTGACCCATGTTCAGAGCCGCATCGGACAGGGCATTCATTTCGCCGGCCGTCGCGTGGGAAAGCGTCTGAACCTGCGACATCTTCGCGTCAAACTCGGCGAACTTCGCAATCGCCAAACCAACACCAGCCGCAGCAACAGCACCAATCGCCAACAGCGACCGACCCACGGTGCCCAGGGACTCCTTCTGCTGAGCTAGCTTCTGAGCCGCCGTCCCTGTCTCGTTCGTCGCCTTCTGCGCCGCCTGCATGCCAGCAACGAAGTTGCTGATGTTCGCAACTAGGCTGACCTTTACGGTTCTATCCGTCACCTGTCATCTGCTCGTCTCTCTCCGTAGTGGGTTAAATAGAGAAAGGACCGAAATAGTCGGTCCTTTGGTTACTGCGTGGAATGCGTTGCCTAGTAGGCCTGCCGCGCGAGGAACGCTCGACGCTCCTGCATCAAGATGCCTCCCGACCAGCCGCCGCGGATGTCTAGCGACCGCATTCGTTTGAGATCAAGAGCAACCCCTGCGCCCCAGTCAACTTTCCGCGTCACGCCGTTCGCCCACGCCCACGCCTCGCCTGCCGCGTGGCAGCGATTGGCGGGCCCGTACTCTAACTGACGACCGATCGAGAGATCATGAAGCCGTAGGAACGCCAGGGTTGATTGCTTGGACGCCCACACTGGGTGCTCGACGTCCGACAGCTCCAAGGGTGCGACACTTATCGAACCTTCGACATGCTGGCGCCTAAGCATTGCCGGCGACCGTGCGAGCAGATTTCAGATCGCGCCACTTCTTCTGCGCTGCTGCCCGAGATGCAGTCTGACGAGGCGTCAGCATGACGCCGATCTGTACCTCTTCCAAGTTCAACTGGGCAAGCAGGCGAGCGAACGACTGCTGTTGTAGACGAAGTTCAGCCACGGCCGGATGAATGACTATCTGTCCAGTACTGCCCTTCGTAGTCACACCGTCCCGATCAATTGCCTCACTCAGTGCGTCAATCACATCCAGGGTGCGGCACGTTTCCAACACCATTTCTTCGTCGTGCTGATCACCTTCAAGTGGGCCCTCAGTGCCATCCATAATCGACGTCCACAAGAGCGCACCACGCTTACCAAGAACAGCGGGGATCTTCATAAGTTCACTTCCTTTCAGATCAGAAAAATGGGAGCTCCCGATAACGGCCCCAAACGGCGCCCTCCCCGGCGGTACTGGCTGGTACGCGTTGAAGGGGTATCCCCCCACCCCTCCCGGGGGGGGGGGGGGGGGGCAAATAGCGGGCTTGAAGTCCCATCTTCGGCGTGGAGGGGTGCATGGTTGCTCGGCGCGGTCTAGCGTCGAGTTCATGGGACCACCTCTGTTAGATTGCCCGCGGCACGGATTCGTTGAGGACCAGAGCGGCATCTCGTTTAGCGGCGATTTGCAGGGACTAACGCTCGCAGGCACCACCGGCGAATGTCCGCGATGTGGCGCATCCGCTCCTTACGTCGACGCTACGTACAGTTCTCGCGGGGGTGAGGTGACTGCGGTGTTGCGTCCGACGGCGGCGCAGCTTGTGCGCCTTCGGAATGTGGCGCGCTGGGCCGAGGACGCATTAGCTGATCCTGTAACCGGGGAACAACAGGTCGCGGATCAGTTACGCAAGGCCGTTGTGAGGGATGCGCCAGATATCGTTCGTATCGCGGATTCGCTCTTGGGACCAAGAGGCGTCGGGGTGGCGGCTTGGATCAGCATCATTCTTGCGTTGGTTGGGATTTTCCTTTCAACCCAGCAGGATTCAATTTCTTTGGATGACGTGACTCGCCTGATCCATGAGGTGAATCAAGACAACGACGGATCGCAACCGACAGACCGATCAACGCCCACGCCAACACCACTCCCGCCGCAACGCGAAGAGCGGGGAGAAACGGAGACGAAATGATTAAGATGGTGGAGACGACGACCAGTGACCAATAAGTAGCGAGCTTGAATGGCAGCATTGTCACGCAATCTTGACGAACACTCGCGGCGCCGACTGTGACACGTTGATACTGGTCGGGAAGGTCGCTGGAAGCGCTCCTGTGATTCCCAGCGCGGCGAACGCAAATGAGGGCACAAGGTTGGCTGTTGGTGTAGTCCCTGACGTAAGTGGCATCGCCTCGTTACTGACCCCGCTCGAGTTGGTGAGTGCGCGCACAGTCGGTTGAGTCGTCGTTACCACCTGGGTTACAGTTCCGACCCAATATGTCCCGGGCGTGAGTGCGACCGATACGGTCAACTCGGCTACAGCGACGCTGTCGCCAGCGATGGTGCCACAGTCTGTGACGAGAGCACCCGGATAACCGTTGCCGTTGTCGGCGTAGATGCCAATACGTACCTTGGAACCGCTGTCCCCGGCGACTGTGACTTCCGCCCCGATACGGGTCAGCGTGACGTCGTTGGGGACGTGGAACTGGGAGCAGCGCAGCGTTCCGGTGCCGAGTGTTGTGGCGGAGGTCGATGTCGAGGGTGTCGTCTGGTAGTACATTCCTGATCCCAGGAAGCCAACCGTCGGTGTTGGTAGAAGTCCGGTGTTGCCGGACTTCTGTGAGAAGTGACGTTCTCCACGTGGGATCGCCCAATGTGCGGTGGTGCCCGTCGAGACGTTGCCCGTGGCGTTCACACCCGCTACCGATGCCGTATCGCGTTCCACGATCGAGTACGCAGCGGTCGTGGGCGTGTCAGAGGTATTGCCGCTCAGGACCGTTCCACGGATCATCGCTGCGCCGGCCGCATCCAGTTCAATGCTTCTGTCGCAGGAAACCAGGATGTTGTCAGAGATCACCGTGGATGTGGTGTCCGAGACGCTTGCGGGTACGTAGTATCCCGGGTATCCGCCTGCCGTTGTGAGAAGCGACTGGATCTGTACTCCGATCCCAGCGTTCGTGACCTTGTTGCCCACGATCTGGTTTCGAATCGACCCGACGGCGAATCGGATTGCCCCGTTGAGGGTTCCTTTGACACGGTTGCCGACTACAACATTGTCTGAGCAGCCGAAGTAGCCTTTGATGCCGTTTCCTTCGATTCCCGACACGCTCGTGGTGAGCAGGTTCCCGGTGATCACATTGTCGACTGATCCCCATGCGAGGTGAATGCCGGTGGAGCCGAAGTCTGTGAGCCGGTTGTTGCTCACGACGTTTCGTGAAGCGATTGGCGAGAGGATGATTCCTCGGTGGCTCTGTCCCGTCGCGTGGTTCTCGGATACGACGCAGTTGATCGCGCCAAACAGAGAGATGCCGTGGGTGCCGTTGAGGATCTTGTTCCCCACAATGGTGTGCGACTGCGAGTAGTTGCTGGGCGAGCCAAAGGATAGCGTGGGGTTCTGTCCGCCCCCTTGGGTGTCTGGTGTGGTCGAGACGGCGTAGATGCCTACAGCGCTCGCGTACGTGCCGACGGGGTTGTCGATGCCGAGCGTCACGTGATTGTTTTCGACCCAGCAGGACTCTGTGTCGTTGTGGAGGCGAATTCCCACTTGGCTTTGCGGAGTTGGGTTGCCGAGGTTGAAGATGCGGTTGTTGGTGACTCGGCAGTATTTCGCTTTGATGAGGAACACCCCGTGAGTAGATAGTGCTCCACCGTCCATGATGAATCCGTCAACCGTCGAGTCGGTGATCGCTGTTGAGCCGTCGAGCCAGCCTTGCGCGACGAAGATGCCGGATGTCGAAGACGATGAACCGACGATGGTGGCGCCGTCGCCTGCGTATCTGATCCCTGATGACACGGTGATGGACGACACTTTGTATCGTTTGCCAGCGGGTCCGAAATGGAGCACACCACCGCCCTGCGCAAGAATGGCCGTTTGTGCCGCGTCGATGGCGGCGGTGTCGTCAGTCGTGCCGTCGCCTTTGGCTCCGTACTGCTGAACGTGAGCTGCTGCCTGATAGCGGGCGTCAAGCGCTTCGAGCGCGAGCCCCTGCGGCAGGGCCGTGATTGGATCGACGGAAGAGACATAGATGCTCATTTGTTTGTGGGTACTCCTGTCCGGGTTCCTGTAAATCTGGGTTGGAATGGTGGTACTTGCCGCCGGCTGTGGCGACGGCGGTGAGACGTGATGGTGTCCTCACGGCCGGTGGAGCATGACCGCTGCTAGGACTGGCTGCGCTGCATGGACGCAGGTGCAATCACCGTGAGGACACCGGCTTGTTAGGCGACCTTGGCGTCTTCGACAGCCTTGTCGGGGTTGTATTCGTTGAGCATGAAGATCGCGTCACCGATACGGGCAACGTTGCGACCGTTGCCCTTGAAAATCGCGCGCCACTGATCCTCGGTGAGCGGGACAACCATGTCACCATCAACACGGCCACCGCATTGCGGGGCGACGATTGTGACGAGTTGGCGGAGGTGGTAGCCGTACCGGGTGTCGAGTAGGACGCCTGGTCGTGCGGGTGCCAGGTCGGAGTTGGATGCCCAGTCCATGCCTTCCATCTGCGTGAATCGGAGGGTGTAGGGGTTGCCGTTCAGCAGTACGTCAACGTCTGCGGTCGGTCGTTCGGCTTCGCATTCGGCTTTCAGATCATCTTCAAAAGTCATTGATCGGGTCCCTTTCAGATGTTGAAGTTATTCGGCGAGTCCCAGCAGCTCCGCGTCGGTCAGGCTTTGCACTTCCAGCGGCTTCGCGGGCGGGTGGAATGCGATGTTCTCAATGACCCCACCTGCTGCTTTCGCTTCCCAAAGCGCTTCGACCTTTGCTTCTGCGGCGGGGTTCATCTCGATGTACGCATTCGCTACCTCCGCCCAGGGTGCAGCCATTGCTGGAATGGGGACGGAATGCGCCTCCCGGATGGCCTGTGCGAGAACCGTTTTCGCCAGGGTGGTGTCTCCGCTTAACGCTGCTGATCGGAGCTGCGAGAGCGCCGCTGCCGGGTCGGTGATGTTGCTTGTCTGCTCGGCTGCGTTGCGGTACAGCGCGATTTCTTCTGCGGTCGCGCCAGGGCGGAGGCCGAACACTTCGCGTTCGAGTGCAGCAGTCAGGCGCTGATGGTCGGACATCATGGCGTCCTGCTGCGCCTTCTGCTCCTTGACCGTGCGACCCCATAAAGCAGCGATCGCGTTCTGTTTGCCCGCATGACTGATCTGCCCGTTGAGACGGATTTGTTCAAGCTGCCGGTTGTAGTTGTCGAGCGCGTCGAGGGCTTTCTGCTGATTTGCGTTGTACTGAGGTGTGAGTGGCATGGTTGCTCCTAGATGTATTCGCGGTATTTGGCGTTGATGGTTTCGTGGAATCGTTCGAGTCGTCGGGTGGTGGCGCGAGCGTGTGCCCAGTTGGGCGGCAGGGTCATCAGGAACGCGACCATGCCGGTGGCTTCGTAGGCGACTTTGACGGCGAAGGCGGGGGACGTTCTGTTGTAGATGTCTTCCCATTTGTTGTTTGCAAGGTCGTGGATTTCGTCCTCGCCAGAGGTAAGCAATGCGGCGATCTTCGATGCTGTTAGGTCCAGCTCGTCGCGATCAATCAGAGACACAGAGCCATCCGCTTCCACCAACACGTCGGGTTCTGTTTCGCTCATTCGCCGTCCTCGGTGCCCCCGAGGATTGCGGGCACGTACCCGATCAGAGAGGGCACCATTTCGGGGTCGGATTGGCTGGCGGACGCGGAGCCGATCGGCGAGTTCATGTATGCGTCCATCGTTTACGGCTTCGCCATGATGCCGAACGAATACGTGCCGGCACCCAACCCCGTGAACGTGTACGGGGATGTGACACCTGACGACACCAACGTGAAGTCCGATTGTGCTGGCGACGCTTTCGTCGCCTTATACGCGTCGTACGAGGTTGCGTTCGTGACAGCTCCCCAAGTGACCACCTGGGAACCGTCCGTCCCGCCCGCCGTGGACGGGTTGGTTGTTGTTCCGAAGGTGACGGTCGGGGTGGACAGTGCGACTAGGATCGGCCCGATTTCGGTGGTGCGCCCGTCATCCATCTGAATGTCGTCGATGCCGAACGAAATCGCGGTCGGGCCAGAGTTACCGATTTCGATCTGGTGCAGTGACCCGGTGAGCAGGTTCGCGTTCGTAACCGGTGTCATCGTGGAGATGGCGGTGGTTCCGGTTGGGTCGTACACGGCGGCGCTGATCGTGCCTGCGGTGGTGGAGTTACCGTGCAGTCGCAGCTCGATCCGGTACTGCCCACCGTAGGTGAGCGTTCCGGCGGTGGGGGTCACATATGTGACCGTTCCGCCTGACGCGGCACCATCGGTAACGAACAGTTTCCCGTTTGTGCTGATCCCCAAGCTTGCTGCTCGCCCAGCTGCGGTGCGAACGGAGAAGAAGTTCGCGAACGCAGACGGCGCACCCGTGGGCATCGTGAACACCAGGCTGAACGCTGCCGTGTCGTTATCTGCGGTCAGGTCATACCGGATGATCGCTGTGGCAGTGGATACGTTTACCCGGAGGCCTGTGCTGCTGCGCAAACCATCCGCTGTCGAGAATGTGGCTGTCGAAGGGCTGGTAACTGAGTACCCGGTGTTGCCGGTGAGGAGCGCGCTAGTAGCGGTGGCACCATTCGTCTGCCCGTCAAACAGGATTTGCCTGAGTGTCATGCCCTTTCTCCCTCGAGTTCACGGATGTAGTGCGCGTGGTTCGTATCGGGATTCACGTCGTAAGCTCCTTCTGGTTCGTCTGTTTCGCGTTTGCACCGTGCACACGGCAGCGGATATTCGGCGTGGAGTGCACACTGGCTCCCCGGTATGTATCCGGTGCGAGGGGTGGGGATGTTGAGGTCTTCGCAGTCGCCGCATCGGGGTGGGAACACTTCACCGACGTGTCTTTCGCAGCGTGCTCCGTGGTCGTTGCCTGAGAACATTGGGTCTTCCTTCCCGGGGGTGCCCGCATGGAAAGAGCCCGTGCACACGGGACGTGTGCCTACGGGCTCTTATTGAGAGTTAGGTTTTGGGCTCTACTAAGGATTTGTGCGCAACTGGTTCACAGGGGACTGTGAAAGACGTTCACAGGGGGTGGTGAATCTCGTTCACTGTCCCGGTGAAAGACGTTCACACGGCTTCTGACTCACGAGCCGAACTTATCCACAGGCCGTCAGTCGTGGAATCAGATGCAGCCTCCCACCCACTACCGCTGCGGGTGCGGTACACCCGCACGGGCAACGTCTCCGCACGCACAGACTCTTCATCGTGCCAAGGCAGGCAGTACCGGTTCGACATTTGTTTGCCCGTGGTCGCATCGACCCACTGTTCAACTTCGATCAGTCCCTCCTTCTCGAGGGTTGCAATGCAATTGACTACGCTGCGACGGCTCATTCCTGTCTCTCTGGCCAGCGTCTGCATCGAAGGCCACGCTCGATGTGCTTCCTCGTTGTAATGGTCGGCCAACATGAGAAGGACGAACTTTCGACTAGTCGAAAGTCCGCCCCAACTCTTGGCCCACCGGAAGGCTTCAAATGACACCTTCGCCTCCTGGTGCCTGGATTCAGTTGTCGATGGGGGAGAGCACCTCGAGCAGCGCGTAGTGTCGGCGGTCGCGTTCGATTTCACCCAGGTACCCGTAGTCGCCTAAGACTTCAGTGGTAACGCCGTCCAGCGTCCAGGTCTCCCCAGCTGTCCTGCCGTCTGCGGGCGTGATTCCGTGAATCACGTTCACGTCGTACACACTCGTTGACTTGTACAGCGAAACCTTGGTTCCAATGGGCATTGATGACCAACCGATCTGCACTCGAGTCGCAACGATCGTGATCGACTGGGGGAGACTTTCAGTGCTGGCACTGAGCGGGGAGGGGGCGGCCTGTGCGATAATAGTTGAAGACAACATTGTTTTCGTCCTTCGGTTTCTTAGCGGTTTTCGGGGGATGTGCCCTGGTCGTTGGTAGCGGTCAGGGCGTTTTTCTTTGCCCAGATGTACCCTTTACGGGATGCCTGGTAGGTGAATTGCCGCAGGAGCGGCTTCAGGTCTTCCAACGAAATCCAGAGACGAAAGCCGTTGGGGCTGATGATCTGATACGGGCCGGGTTCGAGGTTGCGTACTACTTGCTTCCCGACCGGGTCCCTGTACCAGAGGGCGGAATTGTCAGGCGAGCGGTCAGCCTGATTTGAGAGCGACACGAGGACTAACCCGCTAGTGCCCCGCTCAACTGCGATCGTTCGAACTGGGCCTCGATGTAGGCCTCCAAGTCCTCTTCAGCCATTACACGGCGGCCTCCCACTACTGCGGTAGGCGCGAGCGCACCTCGGTGGATCTGATACCTAACTGCTTGCTCCGAGCGTCTGAGTCGCTCAGCGATCTCCGGGACCAGAAGCAGCTTTCCCTTTGTCATTGCTGAACCTCCATTTCAGTGGTGCCACCTTGACGAAGCGGCGCACTTAATAGTGTCCCTCATGTGGTGCCACCTTGTCAAGCGAGCGCAAACACGGCAGAATGCAAACATGATTGTTGATGTTCGTACGGGTTTCCCCGATGACGATGCGCCGCTTTGGATGGCCGACCATGAGCCGACATGGCGCGACGCAACCGTCGGGCTTGAAATCGGCATCGGCGTGGTGCCGCGCTTGGCTGTTCTGCTGAGTTCAGCCGAGAGTCGAGAAGAACACGGCATGTTGAACTACGACGTCGAAATGGAACTGCGGTTTTCGCCGTGGGCGTGGGACATGCGATACAAGGTCCAAAGTGTCAAGGTGAACGCTACGGGTGACAGCGAGATAACTGGGACACAACTTCGTGAGGTACGAGTGGCGGAGCTAATGCGCGCTGGCGCGAGCCGGGGAATCTTTCTGAAACTGAATCGTGACGAGCCGCCGGCCTCCTTCGCGGACTGGTATGGAGACGATGGTCCAGAGTTCGATCAGAGCAGTCTCGGACAGACTGTTCGCGACGCCGGTCCGCAGGAATGGGTGCTGAAGCAGGTAGCTCTTCATTACCAGCTAGCAAGCGTCGCATCGCAGCCGCCCGCGAAGGCGATCGCCGAGACCTTCGGCTTGACGGCTCGGACGGCGGACAACTGGATTTCGAAAGCCAAGAAGGCGGGAATCCTCAAGCCGGTAGCGCTAGCAACGCCGCCCGCGTGGGAACCCACTCGGGCGTTCGAACAAGAGACCCTGTTCCGAATGCAGCAAGGCCGCTTCAAAGCAATGGAAGGCAACGATGTCCAGCATCAAGAAGAGACCTGATGGTAAATGGCGCGCACGCTATCGGGACGCCATGGGCAAAGAGCATTCGCGGCACTTCAAGTTCAAAGACAACCCGCGAGACCCGGAGAACTCTGCTCAGCACTGGCTCGACCGCGAAACGTCGAAACTCGTCACCGGAACTTGGGTCGCGCCAAAAACCGCGAAGATCACAGTGGGCGAGTGGTGTGACACCTGGTTAGTCGGCTACGGATCGAACCGAGAGTCGACCGTGAAGAGCGCTCGTGTGCATGTCAAACGCATCATTGCGAAGTTCGGGGATCGGGCACTCGGGAGCGTGCGCCCTTCGGAGGTCAAGAATTGGATGGTCGAACTGGGCGCCGAAGGTCTGTCCACGTCGACCATCTACGGGCTGCACCGTCGCCTCTCACAGGTGTACGCCGACGCAGTGCATGACGGACTTGTGCCGCGGTCGCCGGTCAGTCGGCGAACCTCGCCTCGCACGCCGAAACAGCGACCCTATGTCGCCACTACGGAGCAGGTCTGGGCAGTGCACGACGCTCTCCCTGAGCACTTTCGGCCCGTGGTGCTACTTGGGGCCTTCGCGGGCCTGAGAGTCGGGGAGATCGCCGCTCTGCGGGTGTCTGACGTGGACTTCATGCGCGGAGTCATCAGCCCCGAGATCCAGTATCCGGCAGACGAACTCAAGACGGATATGTCGAAGACGCCGATCCCCATCCCGCAGGACGTCGCATTAGAACTCAACCGGGTGCCGGCAAAGTGGGGGAGTCCTACGCTCGTCGTCGGCGCCTTCGGCCGTCCCGTAGCCCCGTACACGATCGAAACGGCCTTCCGGACCGCTCGTGCGACCGTCGTAGGTCTGCCAGAAGGCTTTCGGATTCACGACCTGCGGCACTACTACGCGTCGCTGCTGATCGCCGCGGGGCTCGATATCAAGACCGTTCAAGCCCGGCTGCGGCACGCATCAGCGAAGACCACACTCGATACGTATGGTCACTTGTGGCCGGATACAGACGAGTCCGCACGGGCTGCGGTGTCGGCCGCTTTCGCGAACCGTCCTGCAACTCGTGCGGACTCTTTGCGGACTAACGTGCCCGCGACGTCGTAACTCCCGCGTGATTCCGCGGCCTATCGGCTAGACGCCGAAGTACAGCTCGTACTCGAACGGGTGGGGACGCTGCGCGAGGGGCTTGATTTCCTTCTCGCGCTTGTAGTCGATCCAGGTCTCGATGAGCTCCGGGGTGAACACGCCGCCTGCGAGGAGGAAGTCGTGGTCGGCCTCGAGTGCATCCAGGACCTCGGCGAGGGTGCCGGGGACCTGCGGGATGTTCTTGGCTTCCTCGGGCGGGAGCTCGTAGAGGTCCTTGTCGACCGGCTCGTGCGGCTCGATGCGGTTCTTGATGCCGTCGAGGCCCGCCATGAGCTGCGCGGCGAACGCGAGGTACGGGTTGCCGGACGCGTCGGGGGCGCGGAACTCGATGCGCTTCGCCTTCGGGTTGGTGCCCGTGATCGGGATGCGGATCGACGCGGAGCGGTTGCCGGCCGAGTAGACCAGGTTGACCGGGGCTTCGAAGCCGGGGACCAGGCGGTGGAACGAGTTCACCGTCGGGTTCGTGAACGCGAGGACGGCCGGGGCGTGCTTGAGCAGGCCGCCGATGTACCAGCGCGCGATGTCGGAGAGGCCGCCGTAGCCCGCCTCGTCGTAGAACAGCGGCTTGCCGTCGTTCCACAGCGACTGGTGGGTGTGCATCCCGGAGCCGTTGTCGCCGAACAGCGGCTTCGGCATGAAGGTCGCGACCTTGCCCCAGAGCTCAGCCGTGTTCTTCACGATGTACTTGAACTTCAGGATGTCGTCTGCCGCGTGCACCATCGTGTCGAAGCGGTAGTTGATCTCGGCCTGGCCGCCGGTGCCCACCTCGTGGTGCGCGCGCTCCAGGATGAGGCCGGCGTCGATCAGCTTCAGCGAGATGTCGTCGCGCAGGTCGGCCTGCTTGTCGACCGGGCTGACCGGGAAGTATCCGCCCTTGTACGGCGTCTTGTTGGCGAGGTTTCCGCCCTCCTCGACACGACCGGTGTTCCAGGCTCCCTCTTCGGAGTCCACCGAGTAGAAGCTCGAGTGCTGGTTCACCTCGTAACGGACGTCGTCGAAGATGTAGAACTCGGCCTCGGGAGCGAAGAACGCGGTGTCGGCGATGCCGGTGGAGGCGAGGTACTTCTCGGCCTTCTTGGCGACCTGGCGCGGGTCCTTCGAGTAGATCTCGCCGTTGCGCGGGTTGTAGATGTCGAAGACCATGATGAGCGTGCGCTCGGCACGGAAGGGGTCGACGTACGCGGTGGAGACGTCGGGGATGAGCTGCATGTCCGATTCGTGGATGGACGCGAAGCCTCGGATGGACGAGCCGTCGAAGAGCTGACCGACGGAGAAGAACTCTTCGTCGACGGTCGAAGCGGGGATGTTGAAGTGCTGCTGCACACCGGGCAGATCGGTGAAGCGGATATCAAGGAACTTGACGTCGGTGTCCTTGATGAACTTGAGCACCTCGGAAGAATCACGGAACATGCGGAGGACTCCCAAAATGGATTGAGGTGGTGGACTGCACCTGCAGCCCAAGACAACACCGTACGGGGAAGGAGTTTCCCCGGAGTGACGCAAATGTTTCCGGCGTGTTACGCATACCCGTGGCCGGTAAACTCGTCTGGTGCCACAGAACCCGCCATCCTCCGCCTCCGGCAACATCGCGCCGAGCCGCTATCCCGGTGAACGACTGGGATTGCCGGAGACGGGCAGAGGCTCGGTCGGGCGTGCAGGTCGCCGCATCGGCGCCATCGTCATCGACTGGGCGATCGCCTATCTGATTTCTTTCGCGTTCTTCCGCACCGACGGGATCGTGAACGGCTGGGCCACCACCGGCATCTTCGTGCTCATGCAGATCCTGTTCATCCCGACCATCGGCGGCGGCATCGGCCACCGGGTGTTCGGGATGCGCGTTGTCGCGATCCGCGGCGGCTGGGTGGGCCTCTGGCGTCCCGTCGTCCGCACGCTGCTGCTCGCGATCGTGATTCCCGCGCTCGTCTGGGACTCCGACCAGCGCGGCTTCCACGACAAGATCGCCGGCACCGTCCTCATCCGGGCCTGACCGCGCCATCCCCGACGTCGCCGCAGCATCCAAAGAATCGAGCCGGGACCTCTGCACGCGACTCGCCGGTCGCGGTCGTACAGAAGTCCCGGCTCGATGGATGCGCGGGGCGGGGTATGCGGGGGAGCGGGCTCTAGCGAGCGCGCTGGGCGCGAACCTTCATCGGGTCGATGCCCTTGGGGATCGGCATCGAGTTCTCCAGCGACTGGAGACGGTTGCTGATCGCCATGACCTCGGCCTTGGTCAGGGTGGGCTTGATCTTGGCGAGCACGCGCGGGATCTTGTGCAGCGGGGTGGCGTCCGCATCCGGTCCGACGCTGATCGTCGTCACGGGCACGTTCGGCAGCACGCGGGTGACCTTGCGGCGCTCCTCGTCGATCATCCGCTGGGTGCGGGTCTTCGGGCCCTCGCTGATGAGCACGACACCGCCGCGCCCGGTGGCACGGTAGATCGCGTCCTGGGTCTTGCCGTTGACGGCGACCGGCATCTCCGAGCCGCGCCAGCTGCGCTTCAGGGAACTGCGCAGCACGGCGCCGACGGCACCGGGCTGGCCCTCGATCTGCGAGTACGCAGCACGCTCGGCGCGACGCCCCAGGATGATCAAGCCGATCAGCACACCGGCGAGCACGCCGGCGAGGATCCACATTGCCATCGTGAAGCCGTTGCCGTCGGACAGGAAGATCGCCAGAAGCACGCCGACGATGATCGGGGCCACGATGCCGCCCACGATGTACAACACCGCCCGCTTGTCGTAGCGGCGGGTCATCTGGAAGACCTGCCACATCTGCTTGAGCCGACCGGGCTCCTTGGTGGACTTGTCCTTGCGTGCCATAGTCACAAGGATACCGGCTCGGCCGCCCGCGCAGTGACGTTGTTCGCGGTCAGGATACGGCCTGCGCGAACCCGAGCGACGCGTCGGCCAGGTGGCGGAGCTCGTCCGGCACCTCGCGGCCTTTCGCGTGCATCGACTGCGCCCAGAGTCGCCCTGCGCGGTACGAGGAACGGACCAGTGGACCGGCGAGCACACCGAGGAACCCGATCGCCTCCGCCTCCTCTTTCAGCTCGACGAACTCATCCGGATGCACCCACCGAGCCACCGGCAGATGCCGCGGGCTCGGCCGCAGGTACTGGGTGATCGTGATGATGTCCGTCCCCGCGTCGTGCAGGTCCCGCAGAGCCTGGCTGACCTCTGCGCGCTCCTCGCCCATCCCGAGGATGAGGTTGGACTTGGTGATGAGCCCGGCAGCACGTCCCTGCGTGATGACGTCGAGCGAGCGCTCGTAGCGGAAGGCCGGCCGGATGCGCTTGAAGATGCGCGGGACGGTCTCGACGTTGTGCGCGAACACCTCGGGCTCGGCGGAGAACACCTCGCCGAGGTATTCGGGGTTGCCGGAGAAGTCGGGGACCAGGATCTCGACGCCCGTGCCCGGGCTCTGCCGGTGGATCTCGCGGATCGTCTCGGCGTACAGCCACGAGCCTTCGTCGGCCAGGTCGTCGCGGGCGACGCCGGTGACGGTGGCGTAGCGCAGGTCCATCTTCGCGACGGATTCTGCGACCCGGCGCGGCTCGTCGGTGTCATAGTCGGCGGGCTTGCCGGTGTCGATCTGGCAGAAGTCGCACCGCCTGGTGCACTGGGCTCCTCCGATGAGGAACGTCGCCTCCCTGTCCTCCCAGCACTCGAAGATGTTCGGGCAGCCGGCTTCCTGGCACACCGTGTGCAGGTTCTCGCCCTTCACGAGGTTCTGCAGCTGGCGGTACTCGGGACCCATCTTCGCTTTGGTCTTGATCCACTCGGGCTTGCGCTCGATGGGGGTCTCTGCATTGCGGATTTCGAGGCGCAACATCTTGCGTCCCTCTGGCGCTGCGCTCACGCGACGGTCTCCAGTCCTGTGTCGAATTCTCTGTCGAAGCGTGCCTGGATGAGGGGGACGACGTCCTCCGGGGTGACCGTGCGCCCGAGGACGCGGCTGATCGAGGTGATCCCCGCATCCCGGATGCCGCAGGCCACGATCGCGTCGTAGGCCTCGAACCCGTTGGAGCAGTTGAGCGCGAACCCGTGCATGGTGACGCCCTCGGCAACGCGGATGCCGATGGCGGCGATCTTCTCGTCGCGCTGGATCCCGCGGATCCACACGCCGGAGCGTCCCTGCACACGTTCACCGTGCACCCCGACGTCCGCAAGAACATCGATCAGGATGCTCTCCAGCCGCCGGACGTATCCGACGACGTCGATGGGTTCGGGAAGGCGGAGAATCGGGTATCCCACGAGCTGCCCCGGCCCGTGCCAGGTGATCTTCCCGCCGCGGTCGACATCGATGACGGGTGTGCCGTCGGTCGGCCTTTCGTCGGGCTCTGTGCGTTTCCCTGCGGTGTACACCGAGGGATGCTCGAGGAGGATGACAGTATCGGGCGCCCGGCCTGCAACGACATCGGCGTGCACGGCACGCTGCTGTTGAAGGGCCTCGAAATACGGCACGGAGTTGGCGCTTAGCCCCGTGACGACATAGTCGACCACGCAGCAAGTCTATGTGCTTGCGCGCTTTCCACAGGGCGGCTGTTTGGCGAGTTGTCCACGGGGTCGGGTGCGCCGCGTCGCGAGGGTTCCGGATGCTCTGGAATTGGTCCATGCCGACTGCACCGACCACGTCCCGCCCACCCATGCTGAGCCGCACGCCCGACCTCGCCCGCCTCGCCGCCGCCCGGGCGAGGGAGAGGGGCTGGCAGGTGCTCGGCACGCTGTCGGCCGAGTCGGACGAATTGCGGCAGCTGATCCGGGCGCCGGAGCAGGCGCATCCCGTGGTGGCCTGCCTCCGCACCGGCGTGAGTGCTGCGGACGCGACAGCGCGGGAGGCCACTGCCAGACGCGACGCCCGCTCGGAGCACGTGGTGGGCGTTCTGGGCGGCGAGGTCGCGCGCGGTCTGCCGGAGGGCTGGCTCATCGTGGAACACGCACCAGGAGGAACCCTTGCCGCCTTACTCGCCCGGCGCCGCCTGATCCGCGCAGACGAGGCGGCCACGATCCTGATCGGGGTCGCGTCCGGGCTCGGCGCCCTGCACGAGGCCGGATGGTCGGCGAGCGGCCTCGCCCTCGACGGCGTGGCCTTCCGCCGCGACGGCTGTCCGGCGATCGACGCTCTCCGCCGCGCCAGCCCTCTGACGGAGTCGAGCGCCGCGGCGGACCGGCTCGCGTATCGCAAGGTGGCGCAGCAACTCTGCGCGGCGGTCCCTGCGCCGGGCGGCTGGCGGCTGCTGGATGCAGTGGACGCGGCACTCGCGCCGCCGCGCCCCGGTGGCGACCACGCGCCTACCGCCGTGTGGGAGCGGGTGCTGGCGGGCGTGCTGGCCACGGTGGAGCCGGGGGTGCTGCGGTTGACGGAGGCGGACGCACCTCACGTGCCACGTCCACCGTCCGGGTCGCTCAGGGACCTTCCGCCGGATGGCGCGGACCAGCCACCCGACGCCGCGCGACGTTCGCAGGCCGAACTGATCGACGCTGGGCTCAGCGGGATCAGGGGGCGTGCCGCGTCCACGGGCCGCCGCGAGCCTGCGGCTGCACGGGTCGCAACCTCGTTGGACGTGCTCCACGACACCATCCCGCGTCAGTCCCTCGATTCGAGCGGCCAGATATCGGCGGCGCGCGCCCCTCATTCCCGTGCGCTGGTGGCGCGCTCCGTGTCGGGCTCGGCGCTGGACCCGGTCTCGGCGTTCGAACCTGCCGCGGAACTCAGCGACCTGCTTCTCGACGGCAGGCCCATCGCGCACGTCGCAGACCGTCTCCGCGCCTGGTTGGCGCTGAGGAAGAAGCTGGTGGCCATCGTGCTGATCCCGGCCATCGTCGTCGGCGCCGCACTCCTCCTGCTGCCCGGTGATCCGGCGACGAACACGTCGTTGGATTCGTCGTCCGCAGCTGGTGCGTCTTCCGCGACTGGTGCGTCTTCCGCGACTGGTACGTCTTCCGCGACAGGTGCATCTTCTGTGACAGGTGCACCGTCCGTAGCTCGGACCTCCACCTCGACCAGCACTCCCGCGTCGAACGACCGGTCATCGCCCACTGGGGCAACCCCATCAGCCAGTCCACCCGCGTCGGCAGGTTCGCTCGACGCGCCACACCTCTCCACGCCAGGAGCAGAGCCTGAAGACGCGACGACGGGCGGGGGAGCCAAACCCAGCACAGCGCGCGCGTCCTCCGTCGTGCCCAGTGAACCGGTAGCCGCCGCCACTCACCTGCTGCGTGCCCGTCATCAGTGCTTCACGGCGCGCGTGCGGCAGGTCGCGTGCGTCGACACGCTGGTCCAGGACGGCTCACCGGTGGCAGCGTCGGACCGGGCGGCGCTTGAGGACGGGACGACCGCCGATGCGTACGACTTCGCCGGTGCCGCTGTGGAACTCGTGCAGCGCTGGGGGGAAGCGGCGCTCGTGTCCGTGGCACCGGATCGCGCACGCACCCCGAAAAGCGAACCGGCCTCGCTCCTGATGGTCAGGGGCGAGGCCGGGTGGCGTCTGCGGGAGGTCTTCCCGTGACAGTGACTAGATGCCGAGGTTCGCCTCGAAGTTGCCGCCCTCGAGACGGTTCTTGACCGCGACGAGGAAGCGAGACGCGTCGGCGCCGTCGACGATCCGGTGGTCGTACGAGAGGGCCAGGTACACGGTCGAGCGGATCGCGATCGAGTCGGTTCCGTCAGCCGAGATGACGACGGGACGCTTCGTGACGATGCCGGTGCCGAGGATGGCCACCTGCGGGAGGAACACCACGGGGGTGTCGAACAGCGCGCCACGCGAACCGGTGTTGGTCAGCGTGAACGTGCCGCCGGCGAGCTCGTCGGGCTTCAGGCGGTTCTCGCGGGTGCGCTCTGCGAGGTCCGCGATCTCCTTGGCCAGGCCCGCGAGGTCGAGCTCGGACGCGTTGCGCACCACAGGGGTGAGCAGACCGCGCTCGGTGTCGACGGCGATCGACATGTTCTCGTGGTCCGGGTAGACGATCGAGTCGCCGTCGATGGTGGCGTTGATGACGGGGTACGTCTTCAGCGCCTCGGCGGCGGCCAGAGCGAAGAACGGGAGGAAGGACAGCTTGACGCCGGTCTTCGACTGGAAGTCGGCCTTGACCTTGTCGCGGAAGGCCGCGACCTTGGTCACGTCGACCTCGACCACGGAGGTGAGCTGAGCGGACGACTGCATCGACACGACGGCGCGCTCGGCGACGACCTTGCGCAGACGCGACATCGGCTGGGTCGTTCCGCGCAGCGGGGACACCTCGGGAGCCGGGGCGGCCTCAGCGGAGGACGACGCAGCGGGTGCGGCGGGTGCGGCAGCCGCGGAGAGGATGTCCTCCTTGCGGATGCGCCCACCGACGCCGGTGCCGGTGACGGTCGACAGGTCGATGCCCTGCTCGTTCGCGAGCTTACGAACGATCGGGGTCACGTAGCCGGCGTTGCCGGCGTGCGCGCCACCGGATGCTGCGGGAGCAGCGGCCGGGGCCGGAGCAGCCGCCGGAGCGGGTGCGGCGGCGGGAGCAGCAGCGGCAGGAGCCGGAGCAGCGGCCGGTGCGGCCTGGGCAGGGGCAGCCTGTGCGGGTGCCGGGACAGCCTGGGCCGGAGCGGCCTCGGCGGCGGGGGCCGGGGCAGCCTGGGCCGGAGCGGCCTCGGCGGCGGGGGCCGGAGTGGCCTCCGCGGCAGGAGCAGGAGCAGCTTCAGTAGCGGGCGCCGGTGCGGCGGCCGGAGCTGCCTCAGCAGCAGGTGCCGGTGCGGCCTCAGCAGCAGCAGGAGCCGGCGCAGCCTCAGCAGCCGGAGCCGCCTCCGCCGGAGCGGCCTCGGCCTCAGCGGCGGGCGCGGCCGGGGCCTCGCCTCCGCCGGAGCCGTCGCCGATCGTCACGAGCGCGGTGCCCACCTCGACGGTCTCGTCCTCCTGCACCAGGATCGCCTCGATGACGCCCGCGACGGGGGAGGGGATCTCGGTGTCGACCTTGTCGGTCGAGACTTCGAGCAGGGGCTCGTCCACCTCGACACGGTCGCCAACGTTCTTCAGCCAGCGGGTGACCGTGCCTTCCGTGACACTCTCGCCGAGTGCCGGGAGGCTGACGGATTCGCTCATGAGCTTGTCTCCTTCAAACCAATTCGTTCAGTAGTTTATTGCAGTCGCGCCGACCGGCGGCGGACTAAAGGGTGTGCAGCGGCTTGCCCGCGAGGTACAGGAAGGCCTCGCCGAGCGACTCGTTCTGCGTGGGGTGCGCGTGGACGAGCGGGGCGATGTCTTCGGGGTATGCCTCCCAGTTGACCGCGAGCTGTGCCTCGCCGATCAGCTCGCCGACGCGGGCGCCGATCATGTGGACGCCGACGACGGGGCCGTCGACGACGCGGACGACCTTGACGGAGCCGCTGGTGCCGATGATCTCGCTCTTGCCGTTGCCCGCGAGGCTGTAGTCGTAGCTCGACACCTTGTCAGCGCCGTACTGCTCGACGGCCTTGGCCTCCGTGAGACCGACCGACGCGACCTCGGGGTCGCAGTAGGTGACCTTCGGGATGTTGACATCCGGGACGATGATCGGGTTGAGGCCCGCGATCTCCTCCGCGACGAAGATGCCCTGCTGGAAGCCGCGGTGCGCGAGCTGCAGGCCGGGGACGATGTCGCCGACGGCGTAGACGCCGGGGACGCTCGTCTGGAGGCGCTCGTCGGTGATGACGAAGCCGCGGTCGAGCGTGATGCCCGCCTCCTCGTAGCCGAGGTTGGCGGTCGACGGGCCGCGGCCGACGGCGACGAGCAGCAGCTCGGCGTCGACCGTGTCGCCGTTCTCGAGCGTCACGACGACGCCGTCGTCGTTCTGGGTCACGCCGGAGAACCGGACGCCCAGGCGGTAGTCGATGCCGCGGCGGCGGAACGCGCGCTCCAGCGACTTGCTGATGGTCTCGTCCTCGTTGGGGACGAGGTGTGGGAGGGCCTCGATGATGGTGACGTCCGCGCCGAAGGACTTCCAGACGCTCGCGAACTCGACGCCGATGACGCCGCCGCCGAGCACGGCGACCTTCTTGGGCACGAAGTCCAGCTCGAGGGCCTGCTCGCTCGTGATGACGCGGCCGCCGATCTCGAGACCGGGGAGCGAGCGCGAGTACGAGCCCGTGGCGAGGATGACGTTCTTGCCGACGATGGTGTCGTCGCCGACCTGCACCGTGGTGGGGGAGGTCAGGCGACCTTCACCCTCGATGACGGTGATCTTGCGAGCCTTGACCAGGCCCTGCAGTCCCTTGTACTTCTTGGCGACGATGCCCTGGCGGTATTCCGTCACGCCGTTGATGTCGATGCCCTGGAACTCCGTGACGATGCCGTACTTCGACGACTCGCGGGAGTAGTCCGCCACCTCGGCCGCGTGCAGCAGGGCCTTGGTGGGAATGCATCCTCGGTGCAGGCAGGTGCCTCCGACCTTGTCTTTCTCGATCATCCCAACGGTGAAACCGAGCTCGGCCGCACGCAGCGCTGCTGCGTAGCCTCCACTCCCACCGCCGAGCACCACAATGTCAAAGTTCTGCTCAGACACCCAGCTACTCCCTCGCGCATCAGGATTCGTGACACGACCCTGCCCCGAGGGGTCACTCGTGGGCAGGCGTTTGTTTGCGGCAAGAATTTTTCTTGCCCATACGACCCTACTACTTCCGGGAAAAGTCCTCGGCCAACCGGATGAGGGCGCGCACGGTGACGGCGGTCGGTCCCTTCCCGGTGAAACCGTAGGGAGAGGCGGGTCCCTTGGCGGGTCCCGCGATGTCCAGGTGGGCCCACGGGATGCGCGGCGAATCCTCAGCATCGCCGGTGCGGCCGACGAACTCCTGGAGGAAGACCGCGGCGAGCAGCATCCCTCCCGCGGTGTTTCCGGGGTTGGCGTTGGCGATGTCCGCGACCTCGGAGTTGATGGTCGCGCGCAGCTCGCCGGGGAGCGGCATCGGCCAGAGCAGTTCGCCGGACGACTTCGCGGCGTCGACGACCTCGCCGACCAGCTCGTCGTCGCCCATGACGGCGGCGTAGCGGGTGCCGAGGGCGACCATCGCCGCCCCGGTCAGGGTCGCGACGTCCACGATCGCGTCCGGGCGCTCCTCGCTCGCGGCGACCAGGCCGTCGGCCATCACCAGCCTGCCCTCCGCGTCGGTGTTGAGCACCTCGACGGTCCTGCCGCCCCGGATGCGCAGCACGTCGTTGGGCCGGATCGCCGACCCGGACGGCATGTTCTCCGCGATGCAGAGCCACGCGGTCACTTTCACCGGCAGTTCCAGCCTGGCCGCGGCGAGCACGACGGCGAGCACGGTGGCCGCTCCCGTCATGTCGTACTTCATGCCGACCATCCCGGTCGGCGGCTTGAGCGACAGCCCACCGGTGTCGAACGTGATGCCCTTGCCGACCAGCGCGAGGTGCTTGGCCGCTCCGGCGGGCGAGTAGGTGACCTTGACGAGCCGCGGCGGGCGGGTCGAGCCCTGGCCGACACCGAGGATGCCGCCGAAGCCGTCCGCTTCCAGGTCCTTCTCATCCCAGACCCGCACATCCACTGGTAGCCCGGCGGCTGCGCGCTCCGCGGCGTCGGCGAGGGTCGCGGGGTAGAGGTCGAGCGGTGGCGTGTTGACGAGGTCCTTGACGAGCGCGACGGCCTCGGCTGCCGCAGTGGCGCGGGCGACGAGCGCGTCGAGTGCGTCCGCCCCGGATGCGTCGCCCGGCGTCCCGACGACCTCGATGGCTGCGACGGGCGCCTTCACGGCCGCCTTCGACGCCTCACGGTACGTCGTGAACGCGTACGACCCGAGGGCAGCGCCCTCCAGCACCGCGGCGAGCTGCTCGTCGCCGTCCGCGGGCAGCGCGACGGTGACGGCCGCCGTGCCGGCGAGCTGGCGGATGCCGCTGCCCGCCGCGTAGCGCAGCGCGTCGGCATCCACGGTCTCCGGCAATCCGATCACCGCGAGCGACGGCCCACCGGCGCCGCCAGGGAGCCGGACCAGCTCGTCCCGTCCTCCACCGAAGCCGACGGCCTGCAGCTGCGCAGCGACATCGCCAGCGGCCGTCACGGCGGCGTCGACGGCGGAGTTCGCCACCATGTCGACGGAGCCACCGGATGCGCGTGCGCCGATCAGGAGCACGTCACCGGACGGGGACACGGCGGAGGCGGACGAAAGCGAGAGAGAGGGGACGGTCATGCCTCGAATCTAGCCGCTGCCGCGCGCCGGCGGCCGTGTTCGCTGTGGGCGTGTGCCTTCCGGGCCGGTTCGCAGGGTCCGCCGGGAACGGGCGGCTTAGAGTTGAAATATGCGCGATCCGGGTGACCTGTACGAGCTCAACGCGGCCCTCTCGGAGGTGCCCGCTGGCCTCAACCTGGTCGCGGGCCTGACCGGGTTCGCCGACGCGGGTTCCGGCGTCAGCCAGCTGGGCACCTATCTGCTCGGAACGCTCGACAACGAGGTGGTCGCCACCTTCGACGCCGACATCCTGCTCGACTACCGTGCCCGCCGGCCGATCATCTACTTCGACCAGGACCACCTCACCGACTACCAGCCGGCAACGCTCAAGCTCTACCTCGCGTACGACGAGCTGCGCCAGCCGTTCCTCCTTCTCTCCGGCTTCGAGCCCGACTTCCAGTGGGAGCGGTTCACGCAGGCCATCCTCGACCTCATCGACAGGCTCAAGGTGAAGTCGGTCACCTGGGTGCACTCCATCCCGATGCCGGTGCCGCACACGCGCCCGATCGGCGTGACCGTCAGCGGCAACCGCTCCGACCTGATCGACTCGATGTCGATCTGGAAGCCGCACACGCAGGTCCCGGCCAACGCGCTGCACCTGCTCGAGTTCCGGCTGCAGCAGCTGTCGTACCCGATCGCCGGGTTCATCCTGCTCATCCCGCACTACCTGGCGGACACGGAGTACCCCGCCGCCGCCATCGCCGCGCTCGACAGCATCAGCGCGGCCACCGGGCTGATCTTCCCCACCGACCGGCTGCGCCAGGAGGACAGGGAGTTCATCGCGAACATCGACGAGCAGGTCGATTCGAACGCCGAGCTCGGCCGGCTGGTCGGAACGCTCGAGGAGCGTCACGACAGCTATATGGAGGACAACCAGCTGCGGTCGCCGCTGACCGACCGCGACGGCGAGCTGCCGAGCGCGGACGAGATCGCCGCCGAGCTGGAGAACTTCCTCGCGTTCCGCCGCCACGGCGACGAGGAGAACGGGCCCACCGCGTCCTGACGCGCATCCCGCCCGGCGTGGTCGGTAATACGCTGGAGGAGTGAATTCGCGGCGCTCCTGGCTCATCTTCGGGATCGGCGTCTTCGCCTACCTGATCGCGGTCATGCAGCGCACGAGCATCGGCGTCGCCGGAGTAGCAGCGACCGAGCGCTTCCACAGCACGGCGTCCGTGCTCTCGACCCTCGCCGTCGTGCAGCTGATCGTGTACGCCGCCATGCAGATCCCGGTCGGCGTGCTGATCGACAGGGTCGGCTCGCGCTGGCTGATGGCGGTCGGCACAGCGCTGATGATCGTCGGCCAGGTGACCGTGGCGTTCGCGCCGACCATCGGAGTCGCCATCCTGGGACGCATCCTGGTCGGGGCGGGGGATGCGACGGTGTTCACCTCGCTGATGCGCCTGATCAACTCGTGGTTCCGCGGGCGGCTGGTGCCGCAGCTGTCCCAGTGGATCGGCAACATCGGCCAGCTGGGTCAGGTGCTGTCCGCCATCCCGTTCGCGATCATCCTGCATCAGTCGGGATGGACGACCGCGTTCCTCAGCGCCGCATCGCTCTCGGTGATCGCGCTCGTCGGCATCGTCGCCGCGATCTCGGACAGGCCGGTCGGCTCGTCGGAGGGCCCGCGCCCCGCCACCTGGGGCGAGTCCATCCGGCAGCTCAGGGTGAGCCTGGCGCGGCCGGGAACGCAGCTCGGCTTCTGGTCGCACTTCGTCACCCAGTCCTCCGGCACCGTGTTCAGCCTGATGTGGGGGTTGCCGTTCATGGTGTTCGCGCTCGGGATCGACCCGGCGGAGGCGTCCGGGCTGCTGATCGTCGCCGTCGTGGCCGGTCTCATCTCCGGCCCCATCCTGGGCGTGCTCACCGCGCGCCACCCGCTGCGGCGCAGCAACCTGGTGCTGGGGATCGTCGCCATGATGGGCGTGGTCTGGGCCGTGGTGCTGCTCTGGCCGGGCACGCCGCCGCTCTGGCTGCTCATCGTTCTGCTGATCGCGATCGGGATCGGCGGGCCCGGCTCCCTGATCGGGTTCGACTTCGCCCGCACTTCCAACCCGCTGCGCAGTCTCGGCTCGGCGAACGGCATCGTCAACGTCGGCGGCTTCCTCGCCAGCTTCGTGATGATGTTCCTGATCGGGCTGGCGCTCGACGGGCAGAACGCCGCCCGCGTCGCAGCAGGGGGAGCATCCGACCTGTATGCCCTGGATGCGTTCCGCTGGGCGTTCGCGATCCAGTACGTGATCGTGGGCATCGGCGTCGGATTCCTGGTGCGTGCGAGACGCCGCACCCGCCGCCTGTTGTCCGAGGACGAGGGAATAGAAGTGGCCCCGTTGTGGGTTCTACTCTCTGACGCGTGGAAGAGACGCGGACGAGGGGCGGCCGGCTGAAAGCGGCTGGGCGGCGGCGGAGCACCGATGGTCGGGGGCGGCCATGAATCGTGCAATAATAGTTGATCGGACCCGTTCATATCCAGGGGCTCGGAGCATGGAAAACTGCACCGCGCACAGACCCAGGACTTGACATGGGTCTTAGTAATGTCCGCACGCAACCTGAGCCAGGCCAAGGCGCTTCGGATTCTCGGCCCCTCCGCTTGGTATGAAAGGTGTTCACATGGCAACCCGTGCAGCAACGAAAGCTCCAGAAGCAGAGGTGACCGGGGCCGAGGTCACCGAGGCCGAGGTCACTGAGACCGCAGCGAAGAAGACGGCGGCGAAGGCCGCTCCGGCAGCGAAGAAGACGGCAGCGAAGGCTCCCGCGAAGAAGGCCCCTGCGAAGGCGACCGCCAAGAAGGGCGCGAGCAAGGCCAAGGGCGACGACGAGCTCGGCGACGACGACGCCGTCGAGATCGACGAAGAGGAGACCGCGGAGGTCGAGGTCGAGGCAGCAGCCGACGACAGCGACGACGCGGAGGAGAAGTCGGACGACGACGACGCCAAGCCCGCTGCGGCCGACGAGCCCCTGCCGACGGGAGCACTCGTGCTCCGCGCCGTCGACGAGGACGACGACATCCCGGTGTACTCCACCACGATCACCGGCGCCACGGCAGACCCCGTCAAGGACTACCTGAAGCAGATCGGCAAGGTCGCCCTGCTGAACGCGGCGGAGGAGGTCGAGCTCGCGATGCGGATCGAGGCCGGCCTGTTCGCCGAGGACAAGCTCGCCAACACGCCGAACATGCCGCGTGAGCTCGAGCGCGAGCTCAAGTGGGTCGCGCGCGACGGCCAGCGGGCCAAGAGCCACCTGCTCGGAGCGAACCTCCGACTGGTCGTCTCGCTCGCCAAGCGGTACACCGGTCGCGGGATGCAGTTCCTCGACCTCATCCAGGAAGGCAATCTGGGCCTCATCCGTGCCGTCGAGAAGTTCGACTACACCAAGGGCTTCAAGTTCTCGACGTACGCCACCTGGTGGATCCGTCAGGCGATCACCCGCGCGATGGCCGACCAGGCCCGCACCATCCGCATCCCGGTGCACATGGTCGAGGTCATCAACAAGCTGGCCCGTGTGCAGCGGCAGATGCTGCAAGACCTGGGCCGCGAGCCCACGCCGGAAGAGCTGAGCCGCGAACTCGACATGACCCCCGAGAAGGTCATCGAGGTGCAGAAGTACGGCCGTGAGCCGATCTCGCTGCACACCCCGCTCGGCGAGGACGGCGACAGCGAGTTCGGCGACCTGATCGAGGACACGGAGGCGGTCGTCCCGGCCGACGCTGTGGGCTTCACGATGCTGCAGAAGCAGCTCGAGAGCCTCCTCGACTCGCTCTCGGAGCGCGAGGCCGGAGTGATCCGGATGCGCTTCGGGCTCGGCGATGG
Source organism: Leifsonia araucanica (assembly GCF_051161895.1). Lineage (NCBI taxonomy): Bacteria > Bacillati > Actinomycetota > Actinomycetes > Micrococcales > Microbacteriaceae > Leifsonia > Leifsonia araucanica. The sequence goes on along the minus strand of NZ_JBMBTW010000002.1, from coordinate 1,116,779 downwards.
CATGCCGAAGACGCTCGACCAGATCGGTGACACGTTCGGGGTGACGCGTGAGCGCATCCGTCAGATCGAGTCGAAGACGATGGCGAAGCTCCGCCACCCGTCCCGGTCGCAGTCGCTCCGCGACTACCTCGAGTAGGCCGGGGGAGTGCGCTACAGGCTAGCGGTCGTCGCCGGTCGTCTCGCCCGCTGGCTGCTGCGCCTGCGCGGCGGCGGCTCGGCTGTGCCGGGACGCGTCGCGCTCGCGATCGCGCCGAAGTTCCTGGAGCGAGCCGTCGCCGAGCTTCCGCTCGGCGTCGTGTTCGTCTCCGGGTCGAACGGCAAGTCGACCACGACGAACATGCTCACGGGCATCCTGCGCGAGCACGGGCTGACCGTGTTCACCAACCCGTCGGGAGGCAACCTCCCGCAGGGGATCGCGTCCGCGCTGCTCGCCACCGTCCCGCTGGACGGGCGCGTGCGCGCCGACGTCGGGGTGATCGAGGTGGACGAGGCGTACGGCGTCGACCTGGCGACCATCCTGAAGCCACGGGGCTCGCTGCTGCTGAACGTGCAGATCGACCAGCTCAACCGGTTCTTCGAGCCGACCAGAGTGGTCGGGATGCTCCGCTCGATCGGCGCATCCTCGTCGGAGTTCGTCGTGGTGAACGCCGACGACGACAGCCTCGCGCGGGTCGGTGCCGAACTGCTCGCCGAGGGCCGCAACGTCTCCACGTTCGCGGTGGCGCCGTCGATCATCGACGCGTCGCCGAACGGGCTCGCTAACGTCAAGGACGTGTCCGGCGTGCCGGCGGGAGCGCTTCCCGTGCCCTCCGTGTTCGTCAGCGAACTGGACGCGCGCAGTGCGCGCCTCGCGTTCGGCGGCGAGAGCGTGCAGGTGGCCCTCCCCGCCCGCGGACTGCACTACGCCGTGGATGCGGCCGGTGCGACCGCGATGGCCCGCCGCCTGCTCGGCGACCGGTTCCGTCCGGACGCCGTAGTGGCGGCGATGTCGTCGCTGCGCACCGTCTACGGCCGCGGCGAGACCCTGCGGGTCGGCGACGAGGACATCGAGATCATCATGATGAAGAACCCGCCGAGCCTGCAGCTGAACCTCGACTACCTCAGCGCGCCGCCCGAGCAGGTCTTCGTGGCCGTCGACGAGGGAACGCCGGACCCGTCGTGGGTCTACGACATCGACCTCTCGTCGATCGAGCACGTGGATGTGGTCTCCGGCACGAAGGCGTGGCAGTTCGCCACCCGGTTCGCGTACGCGGGCATCCCGGTCGACCAGGTCGTCCCGGAGCTGAAGCCAGCGTTGACCGCGTTCCTCGCGCTGCCGAAGCCCGCGACCGGCACCAAGACCATGATCGTCAACTACGAGCAGATGATGCTGATCCGCAAGCAGCTCGGCTTCCTCGACCTGGAGGGCGGCGAACGATGAGCGTGTTGCGCATCCTGCACCTGTACCCGGCCGAGCTGGGCATCAACGGCGACGCCGGGAACGTGACGGCCCTGGTCGAGCGCGCCTGCTGGCGTGGCATCGACGCCGAGGTCGTTCGTCATCCGGTCGGCGGCGTGCTACCGGAGTCTGTGGACATCGTGCACATCGGCAGCGGCCCGCTCTCGTCGCAGCGGGCGGTGCTCGCGGACGTGCAGTGCATCGCCCCGGCGCTGCGGGACTGGCGGGACGCCGGCATCCCGATCCTGGCGATCGCCGGAGGCTGGCAGCTGCTCGGCACCGAACTGGTCACGGCCGACGGCGAGCGTCTTGCCGGGGCCGGCGTCTTCCCGACGCGCGCCCAGCTGGGCGCGGCCAGGCACGTCGGCGAGATCGTCGTGCGCACCGCGCAGGGAACGGTGGCCGGCTTCGAGAACCACTCGGCGACGACCACGCTGGAGGGCGCAGAGCCATTCGGCCAGGTCGTCAGCGGCACCGGAAACGACGGCGGGCAGACCGAGGGCGTCGCGCTGGCCGCGGCCATCGGAACGCACCTGCACGGCCCCGTGCTGCCGATGAACCCCGCACTGGCCGACCGGATGCTCGCGACCGCCCTGCGCACCGAACTCGCGCCGGTGCAGCAGACCGAGAGCGTCGACCGCTACGCGGCCAACGCGCGCCGCGCCATCGCCGACCGCCTCGGCGTCAAGCTCTAGCCCGAGCCCCGGACCCTGGCCCCGGCGGCTGGCTGCCTGGCCGCCCGCCCGCCTGCCCTACCGGCTGTCCTCACCACCTACCACGCCACTCACCTCCCACCACGCCCGAACTCCGTTCGAACGGAGTTCCACCCGGCCCGCGCGCGTTTCTCCGCACGAGCGGAGTCGCAGACGGCGTGTCGCGCGGATTCTCCGGTGTTGCGTAAAGGAGGAAGTCTGGGCCGACACGCCGCGGGTGCATCCTGTGCAGCGGAGATATGGGGCGATCCGGCTGGAATCTCCGCTTGAACGGAGCGGGCCAGCGCAGGGAAAGATGTGCGGCGGTGGGGGTGCGCGGCGCGGTCAGCCGACGTAGACGCGCGGGACGCGCTGCGCGACGCCGGTGAGCATCTCGTCGGCGATCGTCTCCGCCCAGTCCGCCCACTTCTCGGCGATGACCTCGCCGTTGACGCCAGGGCCGAACAGGATCGCCGTGTCGCCGACCTCCACGCGATTCGCGCCGACGTCGACGAGCATCGAGTCCGCGTCGACCGCGAGCACCGGGCAGGGCAGCCCGCCGATGGAGACGTGCGCCTTCGCGATCCCGAGCGTCGGCACGCCGTCCGCGTATCCGATGCCGATGCGGGCGTGCGTGGTGCCGCCGACGTGGATGCGGGTGACCGGCGCTTCCAGGCGCATCGCCGGGATGAGCCCCAGGTCGGCGCCCGTGCTGTCGTCGAAGGGGGAGACGCCGTATGCGGCGATCCCGAACCGGACGAGGTCGAATCGCGCCTCGGGCATCCGGATGCCCGCCGAACTCGCGGCGAGGTGCAGGATCTCGAACGTGGCCCCGTGCTCCTCGGCGACCACGACCGCCTCCCGGAACTGGGCGAGCGCCGCCTCGTCGTCGGCGATGGAGGCGTCTGCGAGATGCGACCACGCCGCCCGGATGCGCACGATGCCCTGCTTCTGCAGCGCGACGGCCGCATCCACCAGCCCCGGCCAGTCTTCGCGGGTGGCGCCGTTGCGGCTGAGGCCGGTGTCGACCTTGAGGTGCACGACGGCGGGACGGTCGGCACCGGATGCGGCGATCGCGTCGAGCTGCCAGCGAGCCGAGATCCCCAGCTCGATGTCGGCCTCGATGCCCGCGCGCCAGTCGGTGTCCGCACCGTGCAGCCAGGCGAGCAGGGGCACGGTGATACCCGCGTGCCGCAGCACCAGGCCCACCGGGATCTCGAGGACGGCCAGCGACGCTGCGCCGGATTCGATGCCGGCCTCCGCGACAGGAAGCAGGCCGTGGCCGTACGCGTCCGCCTTGACCGCGAGCATCAACTCGGACGGTGCGATGAGGGAGGTGAGATGCGAGACGTTGTGGCGGAGCGCCGCGAGGTCGATGACCGCGCGCGGCAGGGGCTCCGCGATGGCGTCGACGATGGTCATTCGTAGACCCTCTCGATGCGGCGGCCGAGCCGCGCGGTGATGACGGGGGCGGCGATGCCGATGAGGTCCGCCAATTCGCCCACGGACGGATCGCGGTGTTCCGGGTTCCCGAACAGCACAGCGTCGTCTCCGGGCTCGGCAGTGGAGTCGTGGAGGTCGACGACGAACTGGTCCATCGCGATGCGGCCTGTCACGCGGCCCACGAAGTCTCCGATGCGGACGGGCGCCTTGTTCGAGACGACGCGCGGGATGCCGTCGGCGAAGCCGAGCGCGACCAGCGCCAGCGTGGTGTCCTGCCGCGTGCGGTAGGTGTAGCCGTAGGAGACGCCGCTGTCGGCGTGCACGCGCTTGACGGCGATGACCTCGCCGGAGAGCCGCATGGCCGGACGCCCGCCGCTTGCCAGCCCGAAGAGCTCGGGCCCGGCGACGTGCGGGTCGACAGCGGCATCCGGATCGGCGACGCGTGCGCCGGAGACTCCGGCGTCCGCCAGAGCGGCCTGGTCTTCGACCCGGGAGACGAGAAAACCGCCGACCCCCGCATCCGACAGCGCACGTGCCACGGGGATGAGCCCGTGTCCGTACGCGTCGGCGCGGAGATCGGCGGTGAGGTCGGTGAGCGGCCCGGTCGCCGCAGCGTTCGCCAGGATGGCGTTCAGGTCGATGACGGCGCGCCTACGCACGCCCCTCGGCCGTCCACTCATGTCTGGGTGACTCGCTGCAGTGCCGCGAACGCGTTACGCGCGCTGCTCTTCGAAGAGACGCGCCGTCTCGTCGTGCCAGCTGTGCGCGATCTGCGAGAGCTTCTCCTGGTGCTTCTTGCCGTGGTGGGCACAGAACAGGAGCTCGCCGTTGTTCACGACAACGCGGATGTATGCCTGGGCTCCGCAGCTGTCGCAACGGTCGGCCGCCGTCAGTTGCGGCCCCGATGCGAGCTCGTCAACCGCACCGTTCTCCGTGGTGATCGTCGACATGTGATGCTCCTTTCAGATCGCAACCGTGAACTCGGTACTTATATAGAACCACGTTCCGGACGGAACACTGCCCGATTCGCCCGCTATTTCGCTGAACGCGTAGCACACACTCAGGCGGGTGTCGGTGACGGGACGCACAGCCGGCACTCCGTAGGCTGGAGAGTGTGTGACGTCGGCATCCATCCGGCGCATCGGAATCGCAAGGAGCGCTCGTGGCGAGCTCGGACTATTCGGCCAGACATCTCTCCGTCCTGGAGGGGCTGGAGGCGGTGCGCAAGCGCCCCGGCATGTACATCGGATCGACGGATTCCCGCGGTCTCATGCACTGCCTGTGGGAGATCATCGACAACTCCGTCGACGAGGCGCTCGCCGGGCACGGGTCGAGCATCGAGGTCGTCCTGCACGCCGACGAGAGCGTCGAGGTGCGGGACAGGGCCCGCGGCATCCCCGTCGACATCGAGCCGAAGACCGGCCTGTCCGGCGTCGAGGTGGTCTTCACGAAGCTGCACGCCGGCGGCAAGTTCGGCAGCGGATCGTACGCAGCATCCGGTGGCCTGCACGGCGTCGGCGCGTCCGTCGTCAACGCGCTCTCCGAGCGGCTCGACGTCGAGGTCGACCGCGACGGTAAGACCTGGGCCATGTCGTTCCACCGGGGAGAGCCCGGCATCTTCGACGACGGGAAGAACGAGCCGAGCCCGGATGCGCCGTTCACGCCGTTCGTTAAGAACAGCGAACTGCGCGTGGTCGGCAAGGCGGCCAAAGGCGCGACCGGCACGCGCATCCGGTACTGGGCGGACAGGCAGATCTTCACGAAGGGTGCGGACTTCCAGGCCGACGACCTGGTGGGGCGCGCGCGGCAGACCGCGTTCCTGGTGCCCGGCCTCAGCATCAGCATCGACGACAAGCGCAGCGACGATGGAGAGAAGACCACCTTCGAGTACCAGGGCGGCATCTCCGAGTTCGTCGACTTCCTCGCGCCGGACAGCCCCATCACCGAGACCTGGCGGCTCACCGGCAGCGGCACGTTCACCGAGACGGTCCCCGTGCTCTCCGACAGCGGAGCGATGCTCCCCACCGAGCTCACCCGCGAGTGCGAGGTCGACATCGCCCTGCGCTGGGGCACCGGATACGAGACGGTGATGCGCAGCTTCGTGAACATCATCGCCACGCCGAAGGGCGGAAGCCACCAGACCGGCTTCGACCAGGGGATGCTCAAATTCCTCCGCGCACAGGTGGAGCAGAACGCGCGCAGGCTGAAGGTCGGCAACGACAAGCTGGACAAGGACGACGTGATGGCCGGCCTCACCGCCGTCCTCACCGTGCGCCTGCCCGAACCGCAGTTCGAGGGCCAGACCAAGGAGATCCTCGGTACGCCCGCCGTGCGCGCGATCGTGGCCCAGGTGGTGCAGAAGGCGATGGCCGAGCGGTTCTCGTCGACCAAGCGCGACGACAAGGCGCAGTCGGCCCTGCTGCTCGACAAGGTCGTCGCCGAGATGAAGTCCAGGATCTCCGCGCGCGCCCACAAGGAGACGCAGCGCCGCAAGAACGCGCTGGAGACCTCGTCCCTGCCGGCGAAGCTGGTGGACTGCCGGTCGAGCGACGTGGCCAACAGCGAGCTGTTCATCGTCGAGGGCGACTCGGCGCTCGGCACCGCGCGCCGTGCGCGCGACAGCGAGTATCAGGCGCTGCTGCCGATCCGCGGCAAGATCCTCAACGTGCAGAAGGCGTCGGTCTCCGACATGCTCTCCAACGCGGAGTGTGCGGCGATCATCCAGGTGATCGGGGCCGGTTCCGGCCGCAGCTTCGACCTGGCGACGGCGCGGTACGGCAAGGTCATCATCATGTCCGACGCGGATGTGGACGGTGCGCACATCCGGACGCTGCTGCTGACGCTGTTCTTCCGCTACATGCGGCCGATGATCGAGGAGGGTCGCGTGTTCGCGGCCGTGCCCCCGCTGCACCGCGTGATCGTCGTGAACCCGGGCTCCAAGCCGAACGAGACGATCTACACGTACTCGGAGGCGGAGCTGCAGGCGGTGCTCGCCGACCTGAAGAAGCGCAACAAGCGCTATCAGGAGCCGATCCAGCGCTACAAGGGACTCGGCGAGATGGATGCGGACCAGCTGGCGACCACCACGATGGACCGCCACCACCGCACCCTGCGGCGCGTGCGCGTCCCGGACGCCGAGCAGGCCTCCCGTGTCTTCGAGCTGCTGATGGGCAACGACGTCGCCCCGCGCAAGGAGTTCATCATCGCCGGGGCCGACGATCTCTCCCGCTCCCGCATCGACGCCTAGCCCGGTCAAACAATCGAGTCCGAAGTTGTTCACGCCTGCGACGGCGTGTCGCGTGAATAACTTCGGACTCGATTGTTTTGGGGTGGGGGAGCGCGGTCAGGCGAGGCGGCGGCCGACGGAGGCGACGACCATGTCGAGCGGGGTGCCGGAGGCGTCGCGGCGGACGAGCGTGTCCGGGAGGGCCCGTGCTGCACCGTCGGCGGCGACCGCCAGGGCGGGAGCACGGCCGACCCAGGCGAGCTGCAGTTCCGTCTCACCCTTGAGGAAGCGCTGGGAGCGCACGCCGCCGGTTGCGCGGCCCTTGGCCGGGAACTCGGCGAACTCGCTCATCTTGCCGCTGCCGGGGTCTGCGCCGAGGAGGGTGTCTCCTCCGGCGGCGATGGTGACGACGACGGTCTCGTCCTTCTCGTCGGCCGGCACGCTGCCGAAGTAGACGACCCGCGCATCCGCGCCGAGGTTGATGCCGGCCATGCCGCCCGCCGAACGACCCTGCGGGCGCACGGCGGTGGCGGGGAAGCGCAGCAGCTGGGTGTCGCTGGCCACGAACACCAGCTCGTCGGTGTCGTCGCCCTGCACGGCTCCGACGACCTCGTCGCCCGCCTTCAGCGCGATGATCTCGAACTCCGGCTTGTTGGCCCAGTCGCCGGGGGAGACCCGCTTGACGACGCCCTGCTTGGTGCCGAGCGCGATGGCCCTCGGCGCGTCGAGCGACACGATCGCGAGCACCTTCTCCTTGCGGTCGGCCATCGCCAGGTAGTCGCCGACCTTCACGCCGGCGCCGAGCTGGATCGAGTTGACCGGCGCTGCGGGCAGGTCGACGGGGGAGAACCGGATGAGACGGCCGCGATTGGTGACGGCGCCGATCTCGGTGCGCGTCGTGGTGTCCAGCTGCGACAGGATCGCGTCGTGCTTGCTGCGCCTCGCCGGAGCAGCGATGCGGTCGAGGCCGCCGTCGTCGCCCGGTTGCTGGTCGACGCGCAGGATGCGGCCGGTGGTGGACAGCAGCACCCGGCAGGGCACATCCGCCACCTCGAGCACCACCTGCTGCTTGCCACGCGCAGACGCCGTCGCGATGGACGGACGCGCCTCGGTGAGCAGAGTGCGGCGCGGGGTGCCGAACTTCGCGGCGACCTGCTCCAGCTCGTCGGAGACGAGCGCGTTGATGCGGTCGCGGCTGGCGAGCAGTTCTTCGAGCTCGGCGATCTCCGCTTCGAGCTGGGCCTTCTCGGTCTCCAGTTCGATGCGGGAGAACTTCGTGAGGCGGCGCAGGCGCAGCTCGAGGATGTAGTCGGCCTGCAGGGTGCTCAGGTCGAACACATCCATCAGCCGGGTGCGGGCCTGCTCGGTGTCGTCGCTGGCGCGGATGACCTGGATGACCTCGTCGATGTCGAGGATCGCGATCAGCAGGCCCTCCACCAGGTGCAGGCGTTCCTTGCGCCGGGCGAGCCGGAACTGGGAGCGCCGGGTGACCACCTGGATGCGGTGCCCGAGATACACGGACAGCAGCTCGTGCAGGCCGAGGGTCTGCGGGCCGCCCTCCACGAGCGCGACGTTGTTGATCGAGAAGCCGTCTTCGAGCGGGGTGTGCCGGTACAGCTGCTCCAGCACCGCCTCCGGGCTGAACCCGGTCTTGATGCCGATCACGAGCCGCAGGCCGTGCTGCCGGTCGCTCAGGTCGGTGACGTCGGAGATGCCGGAGAGCTTCTTCGCGTTGACGCCGTCCTTGATCTTCTCGATGACCTTCTCGGGGCCGACGAGGTAGGGCAGCTCGGTGACGACCAGGCCGCTCTTGCGCGCGGTGATCGACTCCACGGTGACCTTGGCGCGGGTCTTGAAGCTGCCGCGGCCGGTCGCATACGCGTCCCGGACGCCGGACAGGCCGACGATCGTGCCTCCGGTGGGGAGGTCGGGGCCCGGCACGTATTCCATCAGGTCGTCGAGCGTGGCATCCGGATGCGCGAGCAGGTGACGCGCGGCGCCGACCACCTCGATGAGGTTGTGCGGAGCCATGTTGGTCGCCATGCCGACCGCGATGCCGCTCGCGCCGTTGACCAAGAGGTTCGGGAACGCGGCGGGGAGCACATCCGGCTGCATCAGCTGGTTGTCGTAGTTGGGGACGAAGTCGACGACGTCCTCGTCGAGGTCCTCCGTGAGGGCGAGCGCCGCCGCTGCGAGGCGCGCCTCGGTGTAGCGCGGGGCGGCCGGTCCGTCGTCGAGCGAGCCGAAGTTGCCGTGGCCGTCGATCAGCGGAACGCGCAGGGTGAAGTCCTGTGCCATGCGCACGAGGGCGTCGTAGATGGCGCTGTCGCCGTGCGGGTGCAGCTTTCCCATCACCTCGCCGGTGACGCGGGCGGACTTGACGTGGCCGCGGTCCGGCCGCAGACCCATCTCGGTCATCTGGTACAGGATGCGCCGCTGCACGGGCTTCAGGCCGTCGCGCGCATCCGGGAGCGCACGCGAGTAGATGACGGAGTACGCGTACTCGAGGAAGGAGCCCTGCATCTCGGTCGTGACGTCGACGTCTTCGATGCGTTCGGTGGTGCCCGCTGCGGCCTGGTCGTCTGCTGGTGTCATTCGTGCAATCTCGGGAGGGGAGAGAGGGGCGGCGAGGTGGTCACGGGTGTGACAAACTGGGCCGGATGCCCCCCATGCTACCGGCCGCGTTCACCACACGAGCGAGCCTTGCCGCTGTTCTGCCAAGTTCCCTGGCGGCGCTGGGCGGCGAGCAGAACGCCCTCGGCCTCCCGCCACTCGACCACGTGGTGGTCGTGGTGGTCGACGGCCTCGGCGCATCGTCGCTGCGCGCCCGCTCGGGCCACGCCCGCACGCTCGCCCCGCTGCTCGGCAAGACGACGACCATCGACGCGGGCTTCCCGACCACGACGGCCTCCGCGCTGGCCACCCTCGCCACCGGCACGATGCCCGGCGAGCACGGCCTGGTGGGCTACCGCGTGCTCGACGCCGCCAACGACAGGATCGTCAACCAGCTCTCCGGCTGGGACGACCGCCTCGACCCCGCCACCTGGCAGCGGTCGCGCACGGTCTTCCAGCAGGCTCGGGATGCGGGGGTCGCCACCCGCGCCATCGGGCTGCCGAAATACAGTGAGTCGGGCTTCACCGCCGCCGTGCTGCGTGGGGCGGAGTTCGTCGGCGGCCGCACGATGGCCGACCGGTTCAGCGCGGCGGAACAGATCCTGCAGACGCCCGGCCCCGGCCTCACCTACCTCTACGTCGCCGAACTCGACCAGCTCGCCCACGCGAAGGGCTGGGAGTCGCCGGAGTGGACGTCCGCCCTCGAGACGCTGGATGCGCTGGTCGCCTCCCTGGCCCGCCGCCTCGGCCCCCGGCAGGCCGTGCTGCTGACGGCCGACCACGGTGTGGTCGACGTTCCGGTCAGCGGCCACGTCCTCTTCGATACGGCACCGGAGCTGGTCGACGGTGTGCGCCTGATCGCGGGGGAGCCGCGCTTTCTGCACCTGCACCTCGACCGTGCGGACGACGCGGAAACCGTCGCCGAGCGGTGGCGCTCCGCCGAGGGCGACAGGGCGTGGATCGCCACCAGGCAGGAGGCGATCGACGCCGGCTGGTTCGGGCCGACTGTGCATCCGGAGGTCGCGCAGCGGATCGGCGACGTGCTCGTCGGTGCACGCAAGCGGGTGGCGTACTACGACTCGCGCGACCGCCTCGACACCGGACGCGGCATGATCGGCCAGCACGGCTCGCTCACGGACGACGAGACGCGGGTTCCTCTTCTCCGCTTCGGGGCTGCGGGCTAGAAGCTTCCGCGCTCGCCTCGTCCGTGCTCGCCTCGTTCGGGTCCTCCGGAGCGGGCGGCAGGTGGCGCGGCCGGATGCGCAGCACGGTGCGCGCCCACTGATACCAGTGCGCGATGCCGCGGCCGGGGCCCCAGTCCTTGAGCATCATCGCCCGCTTCTCGACGAGGTGCCAGGACAGCCAGGCGCACGCCGCCGTGACGATGGTCGCCCCGAGCAGATACGGGAAGAAGCCGAGTTTGTACAGACCGAAGTACGCGAGCGTCTGCTGCACGAGGAAGCCGTAGATGTAGACGCCGTAGGAGTAGTCGTTGGTGCGGCCGACCCTGCGAAGGGGAGCGGGGAGCACCGCTCCCAGCCAGAGCACGAAGTAGACCCCGGCGGGGACACCGAAGACGGCGTATCCGCCATTCAGGAGAGTGAGCACCAGGATCACGCCGCTCGCGACACCGAGACGGTGGTCGAGGGGGATCGACCGTGAGTACACCGCGATCAGGGCGCCGACCATGAACGGGTAGCTCATCCAGAGCAGGAGGACACTGTCGAACATCGGGGTGACGTTGCCCATCGTGCCGGGGGCGACGAGCTGCACGATCTGGCCGATCGCGATCACCGCGGTCACGACGGCGACGATGGGGCGCGCCTTGAGCAGCACCGCGGAGGCGCAGAGCACGGCGATGATGAGGTAGCAGGTCCACTCGTAGTCGAGGGTCCAGAGCGAGCCGTTCAGCACGCTGGCGCCGGTCTGGTGGCCGTACGGCGTGGTGTTCTGGAACACGTCCTGGATGCCGAACGCCCCGACGCGCAGCGTCCAGTTGGAGGCGAGGTAGTGCCAGGGGCTCGTCGGGGCGAGCGAGAAGTACGAGATGAAGGTGTGGCCGTCGAGCACCCAGATCAGCGGACCGACCACGAAGGCGCCGACCGCGAGCACCACCAGGAAGGCGGGGAAGATGCGGAGCGTGCGCCGCCAGAGGAACTGGAGGACGTCGGCGGACATCCCGCTCTTGGCGATGAGATAGCCGCTGATGGCGAAGAATCCGGCGACGGCGAGCGAGCCGAGCTGCGCCTGTCCGTGGGTGTACTTGCCGCCGAAGTCCGGGCCGAACCCGCCGAGCGGGAAGGTGTGATCGACGAGCACGAAGAACGCCAGCACTAGGCGGATGAAGCCCAGGGCGTTGTCGTGGCCGCGGAGGCCGACTCCGATGGAGCGCAGGGAGGCGTCGGCGGATGGCATCCGATTATCCTAGACGACCGCCACGAAGCGGATGCTCCGGGCGGTCACGGCGACTATGCGAGGTCGTCGTCGGTGCGGGCACCGAACACGATCTCGTCCCAGCTCGGCATGGATGCGCGGCCCTTCTTGTTCGCGCGGGCGGACGCCGACGACACGGACGATCCGGACGGGTCTGACGCGGACGACGACGGCGACGAGGGCGCGGACGGCGCAGGCTGCTCCGGCGCGGGCGGCGCCTGCTCGACGGGCGTGTCGAAGATCGCGATCGGCTCGTCGACCACCCGGAACGGAGCGTCGCCCGCCTCCGGGACGTCGCGGAGCACATCCACCGGCTCGTCGTACACGGCGGCCTCGCGCTCACCGCGGCGGCGGCGCAGGGCTTCGAGCAGGTCGGCGGTCTGGTGCAGATCGCGCGGCGTCTCGTCGTCTGCACGCTTGATGGCGGAGACGGCGATCGAGTTGTTCGCGCCGTTCGGGGCACGGTTGTACGTCAGCGGTTCGAGCGGCTGCGTGATCTCCGGGCCGAGCAGGTCGGGAGCCTCCGGGAACGTGAATGCTCCGCTGTCGAAGCGAGACTCGTCCGGCTCTCCCTCGTGCGGCATCACGGCGCGCAGCCTCGGGATGAGGGTGCCGCCCTTCAGCTCGCCCGCCTGGGAGAGCGTGGTCGCCTCCGAGTTGAGCGGCGAGAGCGAGTGCTTGCGGGCGTCGTAGCCCCAGCGGGCGTCGTGGTCGATCTGGTCGGCCGTGAACTCCAGCTTGACGATCCAGCCGGCTTCGCTGTCCTTCCAGCTCGCCCAGCGCTCGCCGGCGACGCCGAGGGAGGCGAGCCTGTCGCGGATGACGGAGCCGAACGTGTTGCCCTCACCGAGCGGATCGACGTCCGCCGTGGTGACGACCGGAACGCTCAGCGCGCTCGCGACGATGTGCTCGCGCTCGGCGACGATCGGTCCTTCGAAGCGCTGCACGTAGTCGAGCGGCGCACCGGTGACGCTCGCGACGTCCTCGGCGGACATGCCGGACCGGATGTGGGCCTGGACCTCGCGCGGCGACAGTTTGGGCGCCGTGGCCGACGTCTCCTGTCTGACCTGGCGGATCTTCGACTGCAGCACATCGTCGACGGCGATGCGGAACCGCTCACCGTCGTCACCGACGGCGAGCAGAGCGCCGTTCTCGACCCCGATGACCTTTAAATCCTGCATGGTGGATGCCTTCCCAGCTGCGTACGTACCGGCCCAGGATGCCACGGGAAGTGCCTGATTCCGGGGAATAACCGTGGCGTGCCGGAAGTTGAAAACCGAGCAATAGCCGAGAGGCACCCGAGTGGTTTGCTATTCGCACCCCGATGATGCAAACTATGGCCGCCGATTGCGAAGAATCGGCCGTTAAGTACGAGAAGTGGATGGGCATGGCAACGGATTACGACGCACCGCGAAAGACCGAAGACGACTCCGAGTCGATCGAGGCCCTCAAGGAGCGAGTCCCGGACAAGATGTCCGGAGTTGTCGACGTCGAGGACGCGGACAACCCTGGTGGTTACGAGCTTCCCGGAGCCGACCTGTCGGACCTCGACCTGGACGTCGTGGTGCTCCCGCCGCAGGCGGACGAGTTCACTTGCGTGAACTGCTTCCTGGTGAAGCACCGTTCGCAGATCGATCACGAGACGAAGCTCGGACCGATCTGCGTGGAGTGCGCCGCCTAGCAGCGATCGCTCACGACGCGAGTCGAGCCTCACCGAGAACCCGGACCAGCTGGTCCGGGTTTCTTGTTGAGATCAGCCAGTACGGCGCCGGGTCGCCGGCGTCGAGCACAGGGACCTTGACCACGGGCTTCACCCAGCCGCGGATGAGCAGCCAGGCGCGCGCATCCAGCAGGCGGCCGCGCTGCAGCGACGCGTCCTCCCCGGTGTACGCCGTCGGCTCCCCGACGAACTCCAGCGGGATGCTTGCACGCCCGGCGATCAGCTCGGTGCTGGTGACCCTGACGGGCGCGGCGGAGGCCATGATCATCCCCACGATCGCCAGGTAGAACACGATCGCTAGGACGATGCCCACGATCATGTTGATCGGCGCGAACACGAGGATGGTCGCAGGGATCACGAGGGCGGTCGAGATGTAGAGCCACGGGGCAGGCCAGAGGCGCTCACGGTACAGGTCCATGCTCCTATTCGATCAGACTTCTGCACTACCCTCGACACGTGACCGATACCGTTGACGTTCCGATCATCGCGAACACCCTCCCTGTCTACGCCCACCCCGGCGACGCCGGCGCCGATCTGTGCGCGGCGGAGGCCGTCACGCTCGCGCCCGGACAGCGGCACACGGTGCCGACGGGCGTCTCCATCGCCCTCCCGGACGGGTTCGCAGCGTTCGTCGTCCCGCGCAGCGGCCTCGCGGCGAAGCACGGCATCACCATCGTGAACGCGCCGGGCACCGTGGACGCCGGATACCGCGGCGAAATCCGGGTGACCGTACTGAACACCGACAGTTCGATGCCGTACGATATCGCCGTCGGCGACAGGATCGCCCAGCTGATCGTCATGCCGGTCACCAGGGCCGTCTTCCAGCCCGTCGACCGGCTGCCGGAGAGCCACCGCGGAACAGCGGGTTTCGGGTCGTCCGGCTACAGAACCACCCAGTCAGGAGAACACGCTTGAGCGACACCAACGACACCACCGGCGACAGCTGGGAGAAGTCGGCGCCGGAGGATCGCGCGACGGAGGGCCCGCTCGACGAGAGCGAAGCCAACCCCGTGCGTCCGTACGTCGACCTCGGCGGGGTCAAGATCCTCCCGCGCGAAGGCCTGCATCTCCGCCTCGAGGTCGAGGAGGAGACCCAGCGCGTCGTCGCCGTCGGACTGGACTACGCCAACTCCACGCTGCAGGTGCAGCCGTTCGCCGCGCCGCGGTCGAGCGGTCTGTGGCACGAGATCCGCGAGCAGATCACCGAGCAGGTGAACCGTCAGGGCGGCCGCACTTCCGAGCGCGACGGCGTGTTCGGGCCGGAGCTGGTCGCCGAGATCCCGGTCGCAGCTCCCGCCGGCGGTCCGGGAGAGACGCGCGTCGCACGCTTCGTCGGCGTCGACGGACCGCGCTGGTTCCTCCGCGGCGTGATCGCGGGAGACGCGGCCATCAAGCCGGACGCCGCAGCACTCGTCGAAGACCTCTTCCGCAGCATCGTCGTCGTCCGCGGCAACTCCCCGATGCCGCCGAGGGACCTCATCCCGCTCCGGATGCCGACCGCGCCGGAGTCCGGCCCGGACAGCTACACCTCCCTCTAGGCAGGACACCGTGACTGACCGCTCCGGCAGGGAGCACGACGACGAGCGCCCGTCCGGGCACCCGTCCGAGCAGGAGAACCCAGCTGCCGCGTCCATCGGCGAGTCCATCGCCCGGGCGGCGCAGAAGTCCGGGCTCGGGCAGCTGGCGGACAGCGACACCCCCACCGGCGTCGCGCTGCTCGGCGCGCTCGGCGGCATCCGCGGCCTGGCCGAGACCATCGTCCCCGGCCTCGTCTTCCTGATCCTGTTCACGTTCACCAAGGACGTGCCGCTGTCGATCGGATGCTCGGTGGCCGTCGCGGTCATCTTCACGGCGATCCGCATCATCGGCAAGACGCCCGTGACCCAGGCCATCGCCGGTCTCCTCGGCGTCGGCATCTCCGCCATCCTCGCCCTCATCACCGGGCGGGGAGAGGACAACTTCATCCTCGGGATCTGGACGAACGCCGCATACGGAGCAGCACTGCTGATCTCGATGCTGGTCCGCTGGCCGCTGATCGGCCTGGCGGCCGGCTATCTGATGGGCGACGGGCTCGCCTGGCGCAGCGTCCGCAGCAAATTCCGGGTGATGCAGGCGCTCACGTTCTTCTGGTTCCTGCTGTTCGCCGCCCGGCTGCTCGTGCAGGTCCCGCTCTACCTCGCGCACACCGACGCGGCCACGAGCGCCCTCGCGCTCACCAAGCTGCTGATGGGGGTCCCGCTCTACGCGCCGCTCCTCCTGATCACCTGGTTCGTCGTGCGCGGACAGTTCCCGACCCCGCAGAAGAAGCCAGCAGAGGGGTAGGCCATGCTGGATGCGCGAACCAGGGAGGGGCTGACCAGCGCACAGGTCGCCGAACGTCACAGGGACGGTCGCGGCAACATCCAGCGCCAGCCGAGTTCGCGCTCCATCGGCGACATCCTGCGGGAGAACATCTTCACGCTGTTCAACGGCATCCTCACCGTGTGCTTCCTGGCGGTGATCGTGCTCGGCGACCTGCGCGACGGGTTCTTCTACGGCGTCGTCGTGGTGAACGCGCTGATCGGCATCGTGCAGGAGGTGCGGGCGAAGGTCGTCCTCGACCGTGCAGCACTGCTCGCCGCGCCGGAGAGCAGGGTGCGCAGGGACGGCGCCGTCGTCACCGTGCCGGTGGAGGGCGTCGTGCTCGACGACCTGCTCGTGCTGCGGCCGGGCGACCAGCTCCCCGCCGACGCCCGCGTGGTCGAGAGCACCGGCCTGTCGCTCGACGAGTCGATGCTGACGGGGGAGTCCGACCCGGTCTTCAAAGACGAGGACGCCCTGCTGCTGTCCGGATCGCTCGTCGCCTCCGGCACCGGATACGCGGTCGTCACCGCGGTGGGGGCCGACTCGTACGCGAGCAAGCTGACCAGCGAGATCCGCCGCCATTCGCTCGTGCACTCCGAACTTCGCGACGCGACCAACCGCATCCTGGTGTACCTGTCCTGGATCCTCGGCCCGGTCATCCTGATCACCCTCGTCGGCCGCGTCTTCGCATACGGAGGGTGGAGCGAGCTGTTCGTGGACGCCCGCTGGCGCCGGGCGCTGCTGGATGCGGTCGCCGCGGTGGTCGGGATGATCCCGGAAGGCCTCGTTCTGCTCACCAGCCTCGCCTTCGGGGTCGCCGCCATCCAGCTCGCCGCCCGCAAGGTGCTCGTGCAGGAGCTCGCGGCGGTGGAGGTCCTCGCCAGGGTGGATGTGTTGTGCCTCGACAAGACGGGAACGCTCACCACCGGGGAACTCGTCTTCGACAGGACGGAACCGGCCGGCCAGGACGTGCCGGAGGAGCTGGCCAGGATCGCGCTCGCCGCGTTCGGCGCCGACGACGCGGGCAACGCCACATCGGGCATCCTGTCGAGCGCGTTCCGGTCCGATCGCTTCCGGGTGCTGAAGCGGGTGCCGTTCTCGTCGGCCACCAAGTACAGCGGCCTGGTGATGACGGTCGACGGCGAGGAGTCCTCCTGGGTGCTGGGAGCCCCGGAGCGGGTGCTCGCCGCGCACCAGGACGAGCTCGCGAAGGCGAACGCCATCGCGGCCACCGGCCAGCGCACGCTCGCCCTAGCGCGCAGCGCAGAACCGCTGCCGCCCGGCTCGCACGTCTCGCTGGACGGCAGGGTCGTGCATCCCGCGCTGCTCGTCGTGCTGAGCGAGACGGTGCGGCCGGAAGCACGGCAGACCCTCTCATACTTCGGCGAGCAGGCGGTGCGCGTCGTCATCATGTCCGGCGACAACCCGGTCACCGTCGCCGCGATCGCCCGCACCCTCCACCTCGACGGAGAGGCAGTGGATGCGTCCACCCTCGCCGACGACGCGGCGCTCGCCGAGGCGCTCACCACCGCCAGCATCTTCGGCAGGGTGAGCCCGGAGCAGAAGCGCACGGCCATCGGCCTGCTGCGCGAGCAGGGCAGGACCGTCGCGATGACGGGCGACGGCGTCAACGACGCGATGGCGATCAAGGACGCGAACCTCGGGATCGCGATGGGCAGCGCGACGGCGGCGACCAAGGCGGTGAGCAGGCTGGTGCTGCTCGACAACAGGTTCGACCGGCTGCCGGACGTGCTCGCCTTCGGCCGCAGGGTGATCGCGAACGTCGAACGGGTCTCCAACATCTTCCTGGCGAAGACGGTCTACGGCATCGTGCTCGCGCTGGTGAGCGCCGCCCTGCTGCTGCCGTTCCCGTTCCTCCCTCGCCAGCTGACGCTCGTCTCGACGCTCGCCATCGGCATCCCGTCGTTCTTCCTGGCGCTCGCGCCGAACGCGCGCATCTACACGCCGGGGGTGCTGCACCGGGTGCTCAGGTACTCCATCCCGACCGGGCTGATCGCCGGGGCGACGGCGATCGTCGCGTACCTGCCGCTGTACAGGAGCATCCCGTTACGGGAGGCGAGGAGCGTGACCACGATCGCACTGTTCTGCGTGTCGCTTTGGATTCTCTGCGTGCTGACCAGGCCGCTCAGCGGGCCGAGGCTCGCGCTGCTCGGCTCCGTGGCCGCCGCGATGGTGCTGGTCTGCGTGATCCCGTTCACGGCCGAGTTCTTCCAAATGCACGTGCCGCTGTCGCCCGAGCTGGTCTGGGGGATCGCGGTCGGGGCGGTGGGAGCGGCGGGAATCGAGCTGTTCTACCGGTTCGCCAAGCGGCGTGGCCTGGTCTTCGATCGCGTCTGACGCGTGATAGATTTATCTTGACGTCAAGATATCTTTTCCAGCGGACGACTTAGGATTGCCTTGCTGGAAACACACTTCGACGGACAACCAAGATGGACATTCGAAGGCATGCGTCACCAGGCCTGCCGATGAAGGAGAGGGCAACGTGTCTGCGGTAAACAGCTTCGGTGCAAAAGACACCCTGACGGTCGGGTCGACCGACTACCAGGTATTCCGGATCGACAAGGTCGACGGATACAAGAGACTTCCGTTCAGCCTCAAGGTTCTCCTGGAGAACCTGCTGCGCACGGAGGACGGCGCGAACATCACCGCCGACCACATCCAGGCCCTCGCGGGCTGGGATCCGGCAGCGGAGCCGGACACCGAGATCCAGTTCACGCCGGCGCGCGTGATCATGCAGGACTTCACCGGCGTCCCCTGCATCGTCGACCTCGCCACCATGCGTGAGGCCGTCTCCGCGCTCGGTGGAGACCCCAAGAAGATCAACCCGCTCGCTCCGGCCGAGATGGTCATCGACCACTCGGTGATCGCCGACCTGTTCGGCACGGAGAACGCGCTGGAGCGCAACACCGACATCGAGTACGAGCGCAACGGGGAGCGCTACCAGTTCCTCCGCTGGGGCCAGACCGCGTTCGACGACTTCAAGGTCGTCCCGCCGGGAACCGGCATCGTGCACCAGGTCAACATCGAGTACCTGGCGCGCGTCACCATGACGCGTGAGGTCGGTGGCGAGCTCCTGGCTTACCCGGACACCTGCGTCGGCACGGACTCGCACACCACGATGGTCAACGGCCTCGGCGTGCTCGGCTGGGGCGTCGGCGGCATCGAGGCAGAGGCGGCCATGCTCGGCCAGCCCGTCTCCATGCTCATCCCCAAGGTGGTCGGCTTCAAGCTGACCGGCGCCATCCCGACCGGTGTGACCGCGACGGACGTGGTGCTCACCATCACGCAGATGCTGCGCAAGCACGGCGTCGTCGGCAAGTTCGTCGAGTTCTACGGAGCGGGCGTCGCCGAGGTCCCGCTGGCGAACCGCGCGACCATCGGTAACATGAGCCCGGAGTTCGGCTCGACCGCCGCCATGTTCCCGATCGACGACGTGACCCTCGACTACCTGCGCCTCACCGGCCGCAGCGAGGAGCAGATCAAGCTGGTCGAGGAGTATTCGAAGCTGCAGACGCTGTGGCACGACGCCTCCGTCGAGCCGGTCTTCAGCGAGTACCTCGAACTCGACCTGTCGACGGTCGTCCCGTCGATCGCCGGACCGAAGCGCCCGCAGGACCGCATCGAGCTGAGCGGCGCCAAGGCGCAGTTCGAGAAGGACCTCGTCGACTACGCCGAGATCTCGCACGACATCGTCGACCTCACCATCTCGGAGTCGTTCCCCGCCTCCGACCCCGGCGAGCTGAGCCCGGAGGACTCGCGGAGCACCCACGAGCACCACCACCACAGCCACGCTCCCAAGGCCGCGTCCAATCCGACGCCGGTCACCCTGGCCGAGAACGGCGCGGAGTTCACGATCGACCACGGAGCGGTCGCCATCGCGGCGATCACCTCCTGCACGAACACGTCGAACCCGTCCGTCATGCTCGCGGCCGGCCTGCTCGCCCGCAACGCGGCCAAGAAGGGCCTGAAGGCCAAGCCGTGGGTCAAGACCACGCTGGCTCCCGGATCCAAGGTCGTCACCGACTACTACGAGAAGGCCGGTCTCACCAGCTACCTCGAGGAGCTGGGCTTCTACACGGTCGGCTACGGCTGCACCACCTGCATCGGAAACTCCGGCCCGCTGATCGACGAGATCTCGCAGGCGGTCAACGACAACGACCTCGCCGTCACGGCGGTCCTGTCCGGCAACCGCAACTTCGAGGGCCGCATCAACCCCGACGTGAAGATGAACTACCTGGCGAGCCCGCCGCTGGTCATCGCGTACGCGCTCGCCGGTTCGATGAACTTCGACTTCGAGGTGGATGCGCTCGGCACGGACGCGGACGGCAACGACGTGTTCCTCAAGGACATCTGGCCGGACGCCGCAGAGGTGCAGGAGACCATCGACTCGTCGATCAACGAGGGCATGTTCACCCACGAGTACGCGAGCGTGTTCGAGGGCGACGAGCGCTGGAAGTCGCTGCCGACCCCCACCGGTTCGGTGTTCGAGTGGGATGAGAAGTCCACGTACGTGCGGAAGCCCCCGTACTTCGACGGCATGACGCTGGAGACCACCCCGGTCACCGACATCGCCGGCGCTCGCGTCCTGGCGAAGCTCGGCGACTCCGTCACCACCGACCACATCAGCCCCGCAGGCAACATCAAGGCGGACAGCCCCGCCGGACGCTACCTCGACGAGCACGGCATCGAGCGCAAGGACTTCAACTCCTACGGCTCGCGCCGAGGCAACCACGAGGTGATGATCCGTGGAACGTTCGCGAACATCCGCCTGAAGAACCAGCTGCTCGACGGCGTCGAGGGCGGATACACCCGCGACTTCACGCAGGAGGGCGGCCCGCAGTCGTTCATCTACGACGCGTCGCAGAACTACCAGGCGCAGGGCACCCCGCTGGTGATCTTCGGCGGCAAGGAGTACGGCTCCGGTTCGTCCCGTGACTGGGCGGCGAAGGGCACCAGCCTCCTCGGCGTCCGCGCGGTCATCACGGAGAGCTTCGAGCGCATCCACCGGTCGAACCTGATCGGGATGGGCGTTGTGCCGCTGCAGTTCCCCGCCGGAGAGAGCTGGGCGTCGCTCGGCCTCGACGGCACCGAGATCGTCTCGATCTCCGGACTCGAGGAGCTGAACCAGGGCACGACGCCGAAGACGGTCCACGTCGTCGCGGAGCCGAGTGCAGACTCGCCCGCCGGCAAGCAGACCATCGAGTTCGACGCCGTGGTGCGCATCGACACCCCGGGTGAGGCGGACTACTACCGCAACGGCGGCATCCTGCAGTACGTGCTGCGGAGCCTCGTCTAGGCGATGCAGCAGTGAAGGGCCGGTGACCGGATGGTCACCGGCCCATTTTCGTTCGGGTGGTCGCGCGATTACGCGGCGGCGTACGGCAGCTCCGCCCCGTCGCGGGTGGTGTGGAGGTTCCAGTAGTGCTGGGCGATGGTGTCCGGCTGGGTCTCCAGGCCGCCGGCTCCGATCCAGGCGAAGATCGGCACGTGGGCGACATAGACGCCGCTTCCGGTCGTGGCCAGGTGGAGCGTGAGCGCGTAGGTGCGCAGTGCGCCGGATCCGATGGCCGTGGCGGCGAAGTCGGCCTGTCCGGCCAGCGGGTCCATCGACGATCCTCCGGTGGTGTAGAGGATGCTTCCCGAGCCGCGCTCGAGCATCCCGGGGAGTACCTGCTCGGTCGCGGCGATACCGCCGTAGAGGTAGTAGTCGAGCTGCGGCTGGATGCTGTCGCGGTCGGCTTCCAGGGCTGTCGCGTTCCGCAGTCCTGGCACGGGGTTGTGCGGGGCGGGCGAATACTCGAGCACGTCGACGGGGCCGAAGCGCCCCGTGATGCGTCCGAAGGCTGCGGCGACGGAGGCGGGGTCCATGACGTCGGCGGCGAAGCCGGCCGCGTCGATACCGGCGGCGGTCAGCTGGCCGGCGAGGTCGTCGAGCTTCGCTTGCGTGCGGGAGACGAGGGCCACGGAGAACCCCTGGCTTCCGAAGACCCTGGCGATGGACAGTCCGAGACCGGATCCGGCTCCGACGATGGCGATGGTGGGCATTTCTGGTTCCTTTCGATGGCTTACATACTTGTGGTGCGGCAGCAGACGGGATGTACTGCATGCGTTCGCGGAGGAGGACAGTGGGATGGCACGAGCCAGGACGATCAGCGGGCCCTGTCAGGCCTGGCCGGAGGAGAGCGCCTTCATCCGTGAGGTGCTCGACCGGATCGGGGAGAAGTGGACGGTCCTGATCATCAGCACGCTGGGCTCCGGACCGCTGCGATACTCCGATCTGCAGGCGAGCATCCCGGGCATCTCGCAGCGGATGCTCACCGTGACGTTGAAGGCTCTGGAACGCGATGGGCTCCTCACCCGCACCGCATACGCCGAGGTCCCGCCGCGGGTCGAGTACGAGCTGACGCCCCTGGGCCGGTCACTGCTGGAGGCCGTGATGACCCTCGCCGGCTGGGCGGCCGGCCACCACGAGGACGTGGCCGCCAGTCGGCGCGCACACGAGCTGACTGGCGTCGGCAGGGAGAAGTCCGCCAGCCCTAGCCCGATGCGGCCGGTGCCTGCACGATCGCGGTGAGCTGGTCGAGAGCCTGACCGTAGACGGCGACGGACTGAGCGCCCGACGCCGCGATCCGGCGGCCGAAGACCGTGAACGGCACCCCCTGGGCGCCCAGCGCGGCGCCCTCGGAGACGTCGGCCACGACATCGTCGGCGAACTCGTCGCCGGCGAGGACCTCGCGCACGCGGTCGCCGTCGAGGCCGAGGGATCGCGCGACTTCGACGACAGTGTCCGCGTCGTATGGGTCGATCTCGCCGGAGAAGAACCGGTCCTGGAGCTGGGAGAAGAACTCGAACCCCCGGCCGGACTGTTTGGCGAAGTGCATCACGCGGTGCAGGTCGAACGTGTTGGCGTTCTTCCTGTCGAGGTCGAACTCCAGGCCTTCGCGGTTCGCGATGCCCTGGATGCGCTCCTCCGCCTGGAGGACGGCCGATGGGTCGCCTCCGTGCGTGCGCATGAACGCAGCGGCGATGGGCTCCGGCTCCTTCGGCGCGTCCGGGTTCAGTTCGAACGAGCGGATCTTCAGCTGGAATCGTCCCGCATCCGGCCTGTCGTCGATCGCGCGCTGGAGCCGATGCTTGCCGACGTAGCACCAGGGACACCCGAGGTCCGCCCAGACCTCGACGACGATCTGGTCCTGTTCGGCCGTGCTGTTCTGTTCCACACTCATCACCTCACGATTGGTTCGTAACGTCATTCTGAGTGTGTTCGGCGAGGCGTACAAAAGGCACATCGACGTGCGTGCGATGGGGTGGATCTGGCGATTCCGAGCGACCTTCGATTTGCACGCGCCTAGACTCGAACCATGAGCATCCTCGAGACCATCCACGGTCCCCGCGATCTCGACAGGCTCTCGGAAGAGGAGCTCGTCCAGTTGGCGGTGGAGATCCGCGCGTTCCTCGTTGCGAACGTCGCGAAGACGGGCGGTCACCTCGGGCCGAACCTCGGAGTCGTCGAATCGACCATCGCGATCCACCGGGTCTTCGACTCACCGCGCGACGCCATCGTCTTCGACACCGGACACCAGTCGTACGTGCACAAGCTGCTCACCGGGCGGCAGGACTTCTCCCAGCTGCGCCAGCGTGGCGGGCTCGCCGGATACCCGCAGCGGTCCGAGTCCGAGCACGACATCGTCGAGAGCTCCCATGCCTCCAGCTCGCTGTCGTGGGCGGACGGCATCTCGCGCGCGTTCTCGATGACCGGCCAGGACGACAGGCACGTCATTGCGATGGTGGGCGACGGCGCCCTCACCGGCGGTATGACCTGGGAGGCGCTGAACAACATCAGCGACGACAACACGCGCCGCCTCATCATCGTCGTCAACGACAACGGCCGCTCGTACGCGCCGACCATCGGCGGCATGGCCCGCTTCCTCAACACCGTGCGCACCCGCCGCAGCTACCGCAACCTCTACCTGTCGAGCCGCAAGGCGTTCGACAAGCTGGGCGGACCCGGCCAGTCGTTCTACCGCGGCATCCGCGGGGGACTGCACGGCTTCCTCAGCAGGTTCTCCAACAACGAGGCGCTCTACTCCAACCTCGACATCAAATACATCGGGCCGATCCACGGCCACGACATCGAGGCGATGGAGGAGGCGCTGCGCCAGGCGAAGAACTACGGCGCCCCGGTGATCGTCCACGCCATCACGCAGAAGGGCCGCGGCTACGAGCCCGCGCTCCGGGATGCGGCCGACCAGTTCCACGCGGTCGGCCAGATCGACCCGGAGACCGGCGAGCCGATCGAGAGCTCGAGCAAGCCGTCCTGGACCAGCGTGTTCTCCGACGAGATCGTCCGGCTGGCCGAGAAAGACGAGAAGATCGTCGGCATCACCGCGGCGATGCTGCGCCCGACCGGGCTGCACAAGTTCGCCGAGCGGTTCCCGGAGCGGGTGCACGACGTCGGCATCGCCGAGCAGCACGCCGCGACGAGCGCGGCCGGTCTGGCGTTCGGGGGACTGCATCCGGTCGTCGCCATCTACGCCACGTTCATCAACCGCGCTTTCGACCAGGTGCTCATGGATGTCGCGCTGCACAAGGCGGGCGTGACGTTCGTGCTCGACCGGGCGGGCGTCACGGGACCGGACGGCCCGAGCCACCACGGCATCTGGGACCTCGCGATCCTGCAGGTGGTGCCCGGCATCCGGCTCGCCGCCCCGCGCGACGGCGCCCGCTTCCGCGAGGAGCTGGCCGAGGCCGTCGCCGTGCAGGACGCTCCGACGGTCCTGCGCTTCCCGAAGGGATCGGTCGGGGCGGACATCGACGCCGTCCGGCGCACCGACGACGGCGTGGATGTGCTGCACGAGTCCGACCGGAAGGACGTGCTGATCGTGACCGTCGGCCCGATGGCCGACCTGGGGCTCAAAGTGGCGGACGGCCTGGCCGCGCAGGGGATCGGGGCGACCGTGGTCGACCCGCGCTGGGTGGTCCCGGTGGCCACGAGCATCCTGGACTTGGCGGCGGAGCACCGCATCGTGGTGACCATCGAGGATGGGATCCGCGTGGGCGGCATCGGCACGCGCGTGCGGCAGAGCCTGCGCGAGGCGGGCATCGACACGGCGGTGGACGAGCTGGGCCTGCCGGACGAGTTCATCGACCACGCGACGCGGGAGCAGATCCTCGACGACGCCGGGCTCACCGCGCAGAAGATCGCCCGCGACCTGGTGGCGCAGGTGCTCGGCAGCCGCATCCCGATCGCCCGCCCACTGCCCGCGGACGAACTGAGCGAGCGGCACCTCGACGCGTAGCGGCGGTGGAAGCAGAGCCGCGTAGCGGCGCCGCTTAACGACTGTCAGCCGATGCGGTACACGTGCTCCACAGCGCCGCTCGGGAACGCCGTGGTGCCGACGAGCGCCAGTGGGCTGCTCGCCTGCGTGACGGGCAGCAGCGGCTTGCCGGAGCCGACGAGCACGGGAACGTAAGTGATGTGCAGTTCGTCGAGCAGGCCGGCGTCGGCGAACTGCGCGGCGATCTGCCCGCCGCCGACCACCCACACGTCGCGGTCGCCCGACGCCTCGCGCAGTTCGGCATCCAGTGCGGTGAGGTCGCCCTCGAAGAAGGTGATGTCCGCCCCGGCGATGGGCGGAAGCACGCGGTGCGTGACCACCCAGGTGGGGAGGCCGGCGTACGGCCATTCCGTGGTGTCGTCGGCCAGCAGGAACTCGTAGGTGGCCGCTCCCATCACGATGGCTCCGATGCCGGAGATGAAGCGCTGGTAGTGCTCGTCGAACTCCTCGAACCCGAACTGCAGGAGCCAGTCGATCCTGTCGTCGGTGTCTGCGATGAATCCGTCGATGGAGGACGCGACGTAGTACTTCGTGAGAGCCATGCTGTGAAGCTAGCAGGAGCATCCGACAGAGGAGTTGCCAGCATCCGAACTTGACTGTA
The DNA here is from genome assembly GCF_051161895.1 of Leifsonia araucanica. Classification (NCBI taxonomy): domain Bacteria; kingdom Bacillati; phylum Actinomycetota; class Actinomycetes; order Micrococcales; family Microbacteriaceae; genus Leifsonia; species Leifsonia araucanica. The sequence goes on along the minus strand of NZ_JBMBTW010000002.1, from coordinate 1,090,911 downwards.
AGTGCGCTCTAAGTCTTATCGTGGCAACCATGACCGATACAGCGACGGAACTCTCGATCTCCGAGGTCGCGGAGCGCACGGGCCTGACGACCCACACGCTCCGCTACTACGAGCGGGAGGGACTGATGCTCGCGCCTGTCGGGCGCGCGTCGTCCACACACCGCCGGTACACCGAGGCCGACGTCAACTGGGTCGTGTTCCTCACCAAGCTGCGCCTCACCGCCATGCCGATCGCCCGGATGCGCGAGTACACCGAGCTCGCACGTCGCGGCGACGACACCACCGCCGAGCGGCTGGAACTGCTGCTCGTGCACCGGATGAACGTGTCCAGGCAGCTGGAGGAGGTCACGGCCAGTCTCGCCGCCATCGACCACAAGATCGGTCTCTATCAGGAGAAGGTAACCGCATGAAGAAGATCACACTGGGCACGGAGAAGCTCGAAGTCTCGCGCCTCGGACTCGGCTGCATGGGCATGTCCGCGTTCTACACCGGCGCAGGAGACGACGACGCCGGCTCGATCCGCACCATCCACCGCGCCATCGACCTCGGGGTGACGTTCTTCGACACCGCAGAAATCTACGGCCCGTACGCCAACGAGGAACTGCTCGCCCGGGCGTTCGCCGGCAAGCGCGACCAGGTAGTCATCGCCACGAAGTTCGGCACGATCCTGCACAGGACCAACGACGAGCGCGGTCTGGACGGGTCGCCGGAGAACGTGCGTCTCTCGGTCGAGGGGTCGCTGCGCCGCCTGCAGACCGACCACATCGACCTCTACTACCAGCACAGGATGGACCCTGACACGCCCATCGAGGACACGGTCGGGGCGCTCGCCGAGCTGATCGACGAGGGCAAGATCGGGCACTACGGCCTCTCGGAGGCTGCGCCGGAGACGATCCGCCGCGCCAACGCCGTGCATCCCGTGACGGCGATCCAGACCGAGTACTCGCTCTGGTCCCGCGACCCGGAGGCCGAGATCCTGCCGACGGTCCGCGAGCTCGGCATCGGCTTCGTGCCGTATTCGCCGCTCGGCCGCGGCTTCCTCACCGGCACCATCCACACGCTCGACGAGCTGGCGCCCGACGACTTCCGCCGCTTCAACCCGCGGTTCGAGGGCGACAACCTGGAGGCGAACATCCGGATCGTCGAGCAGGTGGATGCGGTGGCCCGTGAGGTCGGGGCGACTCCGGGCCAGGTGGCGCTCGCCTGGCTGCTGGCCCAGGGCGACGACATCGCCCCCATCCCCGGCACCCGCCGCGTGGAGAACCTGGAGCAGAACGTCGCCGCCGACCAGCTGGAGCTGTCGCCGGAGCAGCTGGAACGCCTCGCCGCCGTCGCTCCCGCGGTGGGGGACCGGTACGCGGACATGACGCCGCTCAACCGCTAGAAGGCACACTCACGACGGTGGCCCCGGATCGCAGTGCGCGTTCCGGGGCCACCGTCGTTCTGGCCGGGGCGGCTCAGCCGAACCGCAGCGTGATCGTCCTCGCCTCGGGGCGCAGCGCGTGCTCGGCGGCGACGTCCGGCCCGCAGGCCCGCGAGCCGAGCCCGTGCTGGGCGGCGTCGACGAACAGGTGGGTCGTCGCGCTGGGCGGCAGCTCGTGCGGGTGACCGGCCGCAGCCACCTGCTGCGGAGTGTGCCTGCTGAGGCTGAAGCCGGGGCGGCGGCCTGGCGCATCCGGGATCAGTGCGATGCGCAGGGCGTCCGCACCGTCCGTTCCGAGCGTGAGGGTGCGCACGTCGGCCCGATGGCCCGTCTCCTGCGGGCGGGCGTACGCGACGTTCAGCTCGTCGACGGTCGCGCCGTATCGACCGACCTGCGCGGCGGTCATGCTGTCCGGGTACGCCTCGAGCGGCCCGCGGCCGAACCACTCCGCGCGGTCGACCGGCGCGTCTCCGTCCGGCAGGTCGAAGCGCAGGCCAATGCGCGGCCAGACGGTGTCCCAGCCGGTGGACGGCACGATCTCGGTGCGCAACGTGAGCGCGCCGTCGGCGTCGACCGTCCAGAGCGCATCCACCCAGACGGCTGCTGGCGAGTTGGCGGCGGACACGCGCGTGCGCACCAGGAGGGCGTCTTCAGCGTGCTCGACGGAGACGATCCTGTGCGTCAGCCGGTCGAGGCCTGCCGCCCGCCAGAGCGCAGCGCTCGACACCCCGGGGACGCTCGCGTCGTCCTCGCCGGGCTCCGCACGGGATGCGCCCTCGTCGTTGTCCGTCGGGGCGCGCCACAGTTCGAGGCGCGGACCGGCCACCTCGCGGCCGTTCAGGCGCACCAGGGCTCCGTCCTCGAACTCGGCCGGGCCGAGCGTCAGGCGCGCGGGCACCCCGGCGACGAGAGCCGGTGCCCCGGGACGCGCGCCGACGCTCGGGATGCGCGCACTCCTGTCCACCTGGCCGCTCGCGACCACGTGCCCGGCCTCCGCCCACGGCGTCGCGGCCTGGAGCACGGCGTCGATGGTCAGCCAGGTCTCCGCGTCGTCTGCGACTTCCACCGCCGGCAGCGGCACCGTCACGGACTCCCCGGCCGCCAGCGCATCCACCGGCAGCTCGCCGCGCGCCACCCGGCGCCCGTCGTGCTCGACCCGCCAGCGGAACGACAGGTCGGAGGTGTCTGCCGTGTGGCGCAGGTTGGTGAGCGTCAGCGTCCCGTCGCCGACGTCGAAGCGGATCGGCTGCACGACCGCCTTGTACTCGGCGAGGCCGGGCGTCGGGGTGTCGTCGCTCAGGATCATCCCGTCCATCACGAAATTGCCGTCGTGCACCACCTCGCCGAAGTCCCCGCCGTACGCATAGAACGGGGTGCCGTCGTCCGTCTCGGTCAGGATGCCGTGGTCGCGCCACTCCCAGACGAAGCCGCCGTGCAGGCGAGGATGCTCGCGCACCAGCCGCTCGTACGCATCCAGTGCCCCGGGGCCGTTGCCCATCGCGTGGGCGTACTCGCAGAGCAGGAACGGCTTCGTCCGCTGCCGGGCGCCCTGGCCGGGTGTTGTGCCGAGCAGGGGGTAGCGGGACCCGTCCGTGCCGATCTCCGCCGTCTCGCGCACGGAGGAGTACATGCGCGAGTACACGTCGGTGTACTCCCCGGTGTAGTCGCCCTCGTAGTGCACGGGACGCCCTGGATCGCGGTCGTGCACCCAGGCGGCGTTGGCCGCCAGGTTCGCCCCGGTGCCCGACTCGTTGCCGAGGGACCAGATGACGATGCTCGGATGGTTCTTGTCGCGTTCGACCGTGCGCCGGATGCGGTCGAGGTATGCGTCGCGCCAGCGCGGGTCGTCGCTCGGGTTGCCGACCCAGCCGCCGTGCGCGGCTCCGGACGATTCGAAGCCGTGGGTCTCCAGGTCGCACTCGTCGATCACCCAGAAGCCGAGCTCGTCGGCGAGGTCGAGCAGACGCGGGTGCGGCGGGTAGTGGCTGGTGCGGATGGCGTTGACGTTGTACCGCTTCATCCTGGCGAGGTCGGCGCGGGCGTGTTCCTCGTCGAACACCCGGCCGCGCACCGGATGCGTCTCGTGCCTGTTCATGCCGTGGAAGACCACGCGGCGGCCGTTCACGAGGAAGCGGTCCCCGACGATCTCGACCGTGCGGAAACCGGTGCGCAGCGCGATCGTCTCCGCCGTGTTCGACACGGTGACGTCGTAGAGGCGCGGCGTCTCCGCCGTCCACGGCTCGACCGCATCCAGAGTCAGCGTCGTGACGTCCGCCGCGCTCTGCCAGGTCTGCTCCACCCCCAGCTCCGGGATGCGCACGGTCACCGGGTACGCGGACGCCGCCGCGGTCAGCTCCACGTCCAGGGTGCCGGCGCCGTCGAGGAACCCGGCGCGCAGCCACACATCGTCGATCCCGTCGGCCGGGCGGGCGAGCAGGGTGACGTCGCGGAAGATGCCGGGCAGCCACCACTGGTCCTGGTCCTCCAGATAGCTGGCGGCCGACCACTGGTGCACCCGCACCACGATCACGTTCTCTCCGGGACGCACGACGCCGGTCACGTCGAACTCCTGCGCCAGCCGCGATCCCGTGCCGATCCCGACCTCGTCGCCGTTCAGCCAGACGCGGTACAGCGACTCGACCCCGTCGAACCGCAGCAGCACCCGCTCGGCCCCGTCGAAGTCGTCGGGCAGGGTGAAGCGCCGCCGGTGGTCGCCGGTCGGGTTCTCGTCGGGGACGTGCGGAGGGTCGATCGGGAACGGATACTGCACGTTCGTGTAGATCGGCCGTCCGTATGCGCCGTCTCCGTGCAGCACCCAGTGCGACGGGACGGGGAGCTGCGCCCATCCGGAGTCGTCGTAGTCGGTCTCCGCGACGTCGTCCTGCACGGCGGCGGTGGGGCAGAGCCGGAACGCCCAGTCGCCGTTCAGCGAGAGCGACGGCGCGTCGGTGTGCAGCCAGGACCGCGGGGCGCTTCGTGCGCCGCGTCCCGGCGCGGTGTCGGACAGGTAGGCGGGTGTCAGCACTACTTCACTGCTCCTTCGGTGAGACCGCCGCGCCAGAACCGCTGCAGCACGATCATGGCGATGGCGAGGGGGATGATCGACAGCAGCACGCCGCCGGTGGTCAGCTCGTAGAACTCGGGCAGCCGGTCGGTCTGGCTGCGCCAGTTGTTCAGGCCGAGGGTGATCGGGTAGAGCGTGTTGTCGGAGAGCATCACGAGCGGCAGGAAGTAGTTGTTCCAGATGCCGACCAGCTGGAACAGGAACACGGTCACCAGCGCGGGCACCATGATCCTGAGCCCGACGGTGTGGAAGATGCGCAGCTCTCCCGCGCCGTCGATCCTGGCCGCCTCGATGAGCGCCGTGTCGACCGTCGCGTCGGCGTAGATCCGGCAGAGGAACAGGCCGAACGGCGAGACGAGCGAGGGCAGCAGCACCGACCAGTACGTGTTCGCCATGCCGAGCTGGCTGAACAGGAGGAACAGCGGAAGCGCCGTCGCCGTGCCGGGCACGAGCACCCCACCGAGCACCAGCCCGAAGATCAGGCCGCGCCCGCGGAAGACGTACTTCGACAGCGCGTACCCTCCCGCCGCGGCGAAGTACGTCGCGAGCACGGCGCCCACTCCGGCGTAGAGGACGGAGTTCGCGAACCAGCGCACGAAGATGCCGCCGTCGTAGCTGAGCACCTCTCCGAGGTTGTGCCAGAGCGCGAAGGTCGGCGCGAACCAGAAGCCGTTGGTGGCGAAGAGGTCCTGCGTGGTCTTCGTGGACGCGACGATCACCCAGTAGACGGGCACGAGGAAGTAGACGGCGACGACGACCAGGATGCCCGTGACCAGGATGCGCATCCCCGGCCGGCGTCCGGCGGAGCGGTCCGGTCCCGTGCCGTGCGCCTTCTGCGCGGTGATCGACGAGGTGCCCGGTGCGGCGACGCTGCCGGTCGGGGTCTCTGTGGCGGTCATTTCGCCCTCCTGGTGGTCGATGCGAGGGTGGGGTGCGATGCGCGGCCGGGCTTCGGCTCGCGGCTGCTCGTGAGGCGGAGGAACGCGAACGACAGCAGGAACGCGACCAGCGCGATGAGCACCGCCTGCGCAGCAGCGACGTTGTAGTCGTTGTACGCGAACGCCGTGGTGTACGCGCTGAGGTTGGGCGTGTACTCGCTGTCGATCGCGGGGGAGACCGTCTGCAGCACCTGCGGCTCGGCGAAGAGCTGCAGGGTGCCGATGATCGAGAACACCGTGGTCAGCATCAGCGCCGGCTTGATCAGCGGCAACTGGATGCTCGTGGCCACCCGCCACGGACTCGCGCCGTCCACCTTCGCCGCCTCGTACACCTCGGTCGGGATCGACTTCAGCTGCGCGATGATGATCATCATGTTGTAGCCGGTGTACGTCCAGGTGACGATGTTCGCGATCGACCAGAGCACCGTGTCCGGCCCGAGGAAGTCGACCTGGAGCCCGAACGCACCGGCCAGGTCGACCAGCGGGCTGAGCCCTGGCACGTACAGGAACGACCACAGGATGGTCGCCACGACCCCCGGGATGCCGTACGGCAGGAAGTACACCGCCCGGAACATCCCGGGCCAGCGTGCGGACGCCGACTCCAGCAGCAGGGCGAGCACCGTGCAGAGCGCGATCATGAACGTGACCTGCACGACGCCGAACAGCAGCATCCGGCCGATGGAGGCGATGAAGTTCGGGTTCGACAGGGCCTGCGCGTAGTTGGCGAACCAGGCGAACTCGCTCGTCACGCCCTTCTCGCCGAACACGCCCTGCCTGGTCACCTTGGTGAAGCTGCTGCCGACCGCGACGACGATCGGCAGGATGAACGTGAGCAGGAACAGCGCGAGGAACGGTGCGAGCAGCACCCACGGCGCCCAGGCGGTGCGGACGCCCTTCACGAGTTCACCTTCTCGATGCTGAGCCCCTTGTTGCGGAACGCGGTGATGATGTTCTTCTCGCTCTGCGCGATCGCATCCACGAGGGACAGCCCTGACGCCTTCTTCCGGAAGCCGTCGGCGAGGATGTTGAACGACTGCTGCGTGATCGGCCACCACGACCAGTCCTGGTTCTGCTGGCGGGAGGCGGGGAGGAAGACCTCCTCGTTGTAGTTCTGCCCTCCGAAGAACTTCGACGGCTTCTGCCTGCTCGCCCCGATGTAGTCGGCGGACGGCGACCAGCCGATGCCGCTGTTGGCGATCATCGCGTCGATGCCCTCGTGGCTCGTGGTCATCCACACGGCGAACTCGAGCGCCTCCTTGGGATGCTTGCTGTTCGCGAGCACCGCGGCGGTCGACCCTCCGAGGTAGCTGGACCCGTAGCCGACCGCGTCGTCGGAGCCCCAGCGGGCCATCGGCGCGACCCGCCACTTGCCCTCCCCGCCGGAGACGCCTTCGAGGAGCGCGTCGCCCCAGCTCGCGCTGGTCAGCCCGGCGATGGTGTTCGATGCTGCTGCGGCGAACCACGGCGTCGTGTACGCGCCGTATGCGGTCTGGATGACGCCGTCGTCGATCGCCTTGTCGAAGAAGCGGGCGGCGGTGAGCGTCGCGTCGTCGGTCATGTCGATGGTCCAGCGGTCGCCGTCGACGGCGAACCAGGATGCGCCGGCCTGCCCGGCGACCGCGGCGAACCAGGACGGGTCCGCGTAGTTGAAGGTGTCGATCCAGGAGCCGGCCTTGCGGAGTTCCGCTCCGGTGCGCATCCACTCGTCCCAGGTGGCGGGGGCGGAGGCGCCGACCTTCTCGAACAGGTCTGGGCGGTAGTAGAAGGCCATCGGCCCGGAGTCCTGCGGGATGGCGTAGACGCCGTCCACGTAGCTGACCTGCTTCCACAGGGTGGGGTCGTAACGGTCGGCGTAGTCGTTCGCGCCGTACCTCGCCAGGTCGACCAGCCCGTTGACGAGCATGAACTCCGGAACGGAGCGCAGCTCCACCTGGGCGAGGTCTGGACCGCCTCCCGCGGCCAGCGCCGAGTACAGCTTCTGGTAGCCGCCCGAGTTGCCGCCGGGGATCCAGACGGCCTCGACCTGCACATCCGGATGCGTGGCGTTCCACACGTCCGCGACCTTCTGCAGGTCTTTCAGCCAGGCCCAGTACGTGAGCGTGATCTTCTCGCCGGCCGCCGCGGGCTGCACGAGCGGCCTGCTGTTGACCGAGGTGGTGCCGGGGGTGCTGCACCCGGCGAGAAGGGCCGTGGCTCCCGCCGCGGCTCCGAGGGTGAGGAGACTTCGTCGTGTGAGTTGCGTCATGTCCTTCACTTCGTCGTGAGTGGAAACGTGTATGCCGACCATATACAAAACTAGCTCGGGTGACCTAATTTGGTTTCGTGGACATCCAGACCTCCCGCCCCCGACGCCGTGGGCCGTACGCGAAGAGCGCAGCGCGCCGCCGCCAGATCGTCGAAGAGGCGTACCGCGTGTTCGCCACGCGCGGCTACCACGCCAGCTCCCTGCGCGAGATCGCGACGGCGGCGGGGATCAGCCTCTCCAACCTGCAGCACTACTTCTCCGGCAAGGAGGACGTGCTGCTGGCCGTGCTCGAACTCCGCGACGAACTCGGGGCGGGGGAGGCGAGCAGGGCGCACGACGAGCCGTTCGAGACGCACATCGTCGCGCAGGCGGCGGCCAACGAACGCATCCCGGGGCTGATCGCGCTCTACAGCGTGCTCTCCGCTGAGGCGGTCACCGCCGACCACCCCGGCCGCGAGTACTTCCTCGGACGCTACGACGCACTTCGCACGGAGTATGAGGCCGAGTTCGCCGCGCTCCGCGCCGACGGGCGGCTGCGCGACGGCGTCGACCCGGCGCTCGCTGCGGCGTCCGTGATCGCGCTGTGGGAGGGCATCCAGTTGCAGTGGCTGTACACGCCGGAGCGGATCGATGCGGCGGCCGCACTGCGTGCCTACCTCGACCTGGTGATCGTGCCCGAGACGACGAAAAGCCGGTAACTGCGCCGAAATCGGGTGAAATCGGCACAGTTACCGGCATCTCGCTGGCAGCTGCTGTTACGCCACGCCCTTCACGGGGGGATGCTGGAAGGTGTCCCCGAAGACGCGTTCGGACGCTCCGACCCTGTCGAGGTACGGCGTGATGCCGCCCATCTGGAACGGGAAGCCCGCGCCGAGGATCATGCAGAGGTCGATGTCCTCCGGAGCGGCGACGACGTGGTCGTCCACGAGCATCCGGTGGATCTCGTCGGCGAGGCCGTCCTCGAGCCCGCGCAGGATCTGGTCCTTGGTCCACGGGTTCTTGCCGCCGGAGACGATCTTCGCCGCCTGCTTGTCGATACCCTTGACTCTGCCCTTCGAGTCCTTCTCCAGGAGGGTGCCGTGCTCGGCCAGCCTGTGCAGGTTCTCGCTGCGGTAGAACCGGTCCGGGAACGCGGCGTGGTGCGTGTCGAGGACGTGCGCACCGACCTTGAGACCGACCAGGTCGAGCAGTGCAGACGGGGGCATCGGGAGGCCGAGCGGCGCGAACGCCTCGTCGACCGTCTCGAACGGCGTTCCGTCGTCGACCGCGTGCATCGCCTCGCCGAGCACCTTCGCCAGCACGCGGTTGACCACGAAGCCGGGGGTGTCCGCGGTGATGACGGCGTTCTTCTTCAGGGCAGCCGCCGTGACCATCGCGGTCGACAGGGTCGCCTCGTCGGTGTTCGGCGTGTTCACGACCTCGATCAACGGCATGACGGCCACCGGTGTGAAGAAGTGGAAGCCGACCAGCCGTTCCGGGTGCTTCAGCTTCGCGCCGATCTTCTCGACGGACAGCGAGGAGGTGTTGGTGGCGAGCACGGCGTCGTCGGAGATGTACTGCTCGATCTCCGCGAACACGTCCTGCTTGACGGACAGCTCCTCGAACACGGCCTCGATCACCCAGTCGGCGTCGGCGAACAGCGCCTTGTCCGTCGTGCCGGTGACGAGCGCGCGCAGGCGGTTACCCTCGTCCGGGGAGATGCGGCCCTTCTCCTGCAGCTTGCCGATCTCGTCGTGGATGTACGCGACGCCCTTGTCGACGTGCGACTGGTCGAGGTCGGTGATGACCACGGGCACCCGCAGGCGACGCACGAACAGCAGCGCGAACTGGCTGGCCATGTATCCCGCGCCGATCACGCCGACCTTGGTGACCTTCTTGGCGAGCTTCCTGTCGGGAGCACCCGCCGGACGCTTTGCCCGCTTCTGCACCAGGTTGAAGGCGTAGATGCTGGCCTGGAACTGGTCGCCGGAGATGAGTTCGGCGAGCACGTCGTCCTCGCGCTCGAAGCCCTCCTCCTTGGTGCCGGACTTGGCGGCCTTCAGCAGGTCGAGCGCGGCGTACGGCGACTTCGGCACGGTGCCGATGCGGCTCTCCAGCATCTTGCGGGCGATGCCGATGGCCGCATCCCACTTGACCATCCGCTCGACCTTGCCCGGCACGTTCGGCCGCTTCACGGTGAGTTCGCCGGTGAGCACCCTGTCCGCCCAGCGCAGCGAGTCCTCCAGGAAGTTCGCCGAGTCGAAGATCGCGTCGGCGATGCCGAGGTCGAAGACGTCCTGCGGCTTCAGCATCCTGTTCTGCTTCAGCGGGTTCTCGACGATCACCTTGAGGGCGTTCTCGATGCCGATCAGGTTCGGCAGGATGTACGCGCCGCCCCAGCCGGGGATGAGGCCGAGGAAGACCTCGGGCAGGGCGAACGCCGCCGCCGACCTGTCGATGGTGCGGTAGTCGGCGTTCAGGCCGATCTCCACACCGCCGCCGAGCGCGAGCCCGTTGGTGAAGACGAACGACGGGACGCCGAGGGTGGCCTGCTTGCCGAGCACGTAGTGACCGAGCTGGGGGAGCAGCTTCGCCACCTCGACGCTCGGGATGTCGCCCACCCGGGAGAGGTCGGCGCCCGCCGCGAGGATGAAGGGCTTGCCTGTGACGGCGACCGCGTCGATCTCGCCGCGGCCCGCGCGCTCCGTCAGCTCATCGAACGTCTTCCCCAGTTCGAGGAGGGTCGCAGGCCCCATCGTGTTCGGGCGCGTGTGGTCGCGCCCGTTGTCGAGGGTCACCAGCGCGAGCGTCTTGCCGCTCGGCAGCGGGATGTCCTTGACGAACGAGTGGGTGACGACCTCGTCGGAGGTGAGGTCGACGAGCGGGCTGAAGTCGATCTTGGAATAGTCGGTCACGTCTTTATGCCTTCCGAGCGCGCTTGTGATGTGAGGGTCTCCGACGCGCGCTGACTGACGCCGTCGTAGAGCCGTTGTCCTTGGAGGAGGCTATCGAGCCGGGAGTCCTGGTGCACATCGCTTGCCGCTCTGCACAACGTCAACGGCGTGGATGGCGCCCAGTGTTGGCAGATTCGTACAGTCAGCTCGGGGCGACGGTCGGCGGTGAAACAGGCACAGCGTGGGTCGAACTGATGCGTAGCCTTGCAAAATATTGCACATCAACGCTAGTGTGCGGGGTATCAGCAACGAAGCTGGCACAGCACAACGAGGTGAAACATGACCAAAGCAATTCGACGGCCCCTCTTCTCCATCGCGGCGGCAGCGGGGGCTCTTTGCCTCGCGCTGACGGGAGCAGCGAACGCTACAGGAGCGCCTGCCGAAGGGACGGCGTCGCCTCTGTCAGCGGCTGACGCGCAGGTCCTTCGCGCAACGCTCGCGAAGTTCGACGTGCCCGTCGCGACGCAAGATGAGCTCATCGCACGCGCCCAAGCAGGCCAGGCGTGGGATGCCAGCACTCCGAATGCCGTCCCGGTCTCGGAAGAACGCGGTGTCGTCAAGGACGGATTCGAGTATGACGTGAAGCGGTTCGCCGACGGCTCTGTCGCATACGTCGGGCTCGAGATTCCCGCTCTGGAGCAGGGCGGCGGACCCCAAGGACGGGCGATCTCGCAGTGTCGCTATCAGAGCGGGTCCGGCTACTCAAACGCGACCGGCTGCCAGATCGATGGCGCGTGGGGGACCATCTTCGTCGGCGCGATCAATGTGGGCTACACCCTGGTCCAGGGCGGGTCGGATCAGATGATCGACGGCGGCTATGGGTTCCAGCGCTGCGTCTACCCGACGTCGTGCAGTTCGCCTGTCCGCGTCTCGTGGAAGAAGTCCGAGAACAGTTCCGCTGCGTATCAGCGGTGGCAGGCTGATGTGAGCGGCGGCTATTTGGGCAGCTGGAACGTCTGGGTACAGTTGAATGTCGGCGGCGATCGCGCCTGGCAGACCAACTCCTGAAGGGATCTGCGGTGAGCAATCCTGAGATTCCCGCCGTGTTCGACGTTGCCGGGGTCGCCATCGCGCTCGTCGCGGCTGTTCTCGTGGTTGCGGCGCTCGTCAGCGTGTCGGTCTCGAGATCGGTGACGCCCGCGCAGCGAGTCGCGTGGCTCTTCGCAGTGCTCCTTCTGCCCGCTCTCGGCGCCATCGCCTGGTTCGCGACCGTTGCGGTCGAGCGAACGCGCGGGCGGGTGACGCGGACGACCAAGTAGCGCCAGCCGAAGCCAGCCACGGAAACACGAATGCGCCCGATGTCTTCATCGGGCGCATTCGCGTTGTCGTGCAGGAGGGCACGACTAGCCGCGGTAGTGGGGGTTCTCCCAGATGACGCTTCCGCCCTGGCCGAGGCCGACGCACATCGCGGTGAGGCCGTAGCGGACCTCGGGGTGCTCCTCGAACTGGCGGGCGAGCTGGATCATCAGGCGCACGCCGCTGGCGGCGAGCGGGTGGCCGACGGCGATGGCGCCGCCCCACTGGTTGACGCGCGGGTCCTCGTCGTCGATGCCGAAGTGGTCGAGCAGCGACAGCACCTGGATGGCGAACGCCTCGTTCAGTTCGAACAGGCCAATGTCGTCGATGGTGAGACCGGCCTTGCGGAGCGCCTTCTCGGTCGACGGCACCGGGCCGATGCCCATGATCTCAGGCTCGACACCGGCGAACGCGAAGCTCACCATGCGCATCTTCGGCTTCAGGCCGAACTCCTTCACCGCGTCGCCGGAGGCGAGCAGGCTCGCCGTCGCCCCGTCGGTCAGGGGCGACGAGTTGCCGGCCGAGACGCGGCCGTGCGGACGGAAGGGGGTGCGCAGGGTCGCGAGGGACTCCATGTTGGTCTCCGGGCGCATCCCCTCGTCCTGGGTGGCGAGGCCCCAGCCGTTCTCGGAGCGGATGGCGACGGGCACCAGGTCGGGCTGCAGCTTGCCGGCCGCGTACGCCGCGGCGGTCTTCTGCTGGCTGCGCATCGCGTAGCGGTCGGAGCGCTCCTTCGTGAGCGCGGGGAACCGGTCGTGGATGCGCTCGGCGGTCATGCCCATGTTGAGGGCGTCCTCGCCGACCAGGCGCTCCGAGAGGAAGCGCGGGTTCGGGTCCGCGCCGAAGCCCATCGGGTGGCGTCCCATGTGCTCGACGCCACCGGCGATGGCGAGGTCGTACGCACCGAACGCGATGCCGGAGCCGAGGGTGGTGACGCTGGTCATGGCGCCCGCGCACATCCGGTCGATGGCGAAGCCGGGCACCGATTTCGGCAGGCCGGCGAGCAGTGCTGCCGTGCGTCCGAGGGTGAGGCCCTGGTCGCCCTGCTGCGTGGTGGCCGCGATGGCCACGTCGTCGATCCTGTCCTTGGGCACGTTCGGGTTGCGCTCCAGCAGCTCGATCATGGCCTTGACCACCAGATCGTCCGCGCGCGTGTTCCAGTACTGCCCTTTTTCGCCGGCTCGCCCGAACGGAGTGCGCACTCCATCGACGAAGACGACATCAGCTCTATCGGCCACAATGCCTCCCAAATCAGGTCGGATTCGATCCTAGGGATGCGATGCGCGCCGGAAGAATCGTTTGATTCTTTCTACGAATCCGCTTCCGTGGCGTCCGGGCCGTTTTGGCTGGCTTCCACAAAGGCCTGGGCGATCGCCTGTGAGGTTGCCTCAATCTGCCAGGGCCGCGCACCCCACTGGGCGAGGGCCGCGCCGATGGATGCGCTGTCCAGCGACTCCGGCGGCGCCCACGCCACCCGGCGCAGCGTCTCCGGCGTGAGCAGGTTCTCGACAGGGATCGACAGCTCCTCGGAGAGGGAGGTGACCGCGGCGCGCGCCGCCTTCAGCCTGGCGTCGGCCTCCGGGTTCCTGTCCGCCCAGGCGCGCGGGGGAGGCAGGGTGTCTCCGTTGCCGCGCATCACGGGAAGGTCGTCGGTGGTGCGGCCGGCCTCGATGGCCTCCCACCAGCGGTCCAGCTCCGTGCGGCTAGCGCGGCCGTTGAACTCGCGCAGCGACGCGAGACCGCGCTTCGTCTCCGGCATGGCCTTCGCCGCGGCGGTGAGCGACGCATCCGGCACCAGGCGGCCGGGCGCGATGTCGGTGGTGCGGGCCAGCTCGTCGCGGCTCAGCCACAGCTCCCGCGCGACGGCCAGGTTGCGGATGCCCCGGATCGAGTGGATGCCGGACAGGCGCCGCCACGGCTCGTTGCGCACCACTTTGAGGTCGCGGGCCAGCTCGTCGTCGAACTCCTGCTGCGCGATCGCGGTCTTGCCCTGCTCATCGAGGAGGGCGGCGATCGCATCCCGCAGGTCGGGGAGCAGCTCGACGTCGAGGGCGGCGTAGACGAGCCACGGCTCCGGCAGCGGCCTGGTCGACCAGTCTGCCGCGGAGTGCTCCTTGGCGAGGTGGATGCCGAGCAGCTCCTCCACCACGGTGCCGAGGCCGACCCTGGGCATCCCGAGCAGCCGGGCGGCCAGTTCGGTGTCGAAGACGTGGTGCGGGTCGAGTCCGACCTCGCGCAGGCAGGTGAGGTCTTGGGTGGCGGCGTGCAGCACCCACTCCTCGTCGGCGATGGCGGCGTTCAGCTCGTCGAAACGGCCGACGGCGGGAGGGTCGAAGAGGAAGGTGCCAGCGTCGCGGCGGAAGACCTGGATGAGGTACGCCCGCTGCGAGTAGCGGAAGCCGCTCGCCCGCTCCGCGTCGACGGCGACGGGTCCGTTGCCCGCCGCAATGGTCTCGACCGCGTCGAGGTATTCGTCCCTGGTGTCGATGACGTGATGATCAGCCACGCGGGGTCCGTCTCGTCAGCAGGCTCACACCCTCGCCGGTCGGCGGGAGCCCGGCCAGCATGCAGAGCAGCTCGCCCCAGCCCTCGACGTGCGCGGAGATGTCGCTCTCCAGCGGGCTCCAGGATGCGCGCAGCTCGATCTGCGACCCGTCGCCCTGGGCGGCGAGCTCCCCGAAACCGGTGGAGATGATCTTGGTGGCCGTGCCACTCGCCGCGGTGTACTTCGCTTGCCGGGCGTCCAGCGCATCCACCAGCCACGACCAGGCCACGTCGGCCAGGAACGGGTCGAGCCCGATGTCGGTCTCGAGCGGCGCCTGCGCGAAACAGACGATGCGGAACGGGCCGCCCCACGCCTCCGGCTCCGCCTCGTCGTAGAGCAGGATGAACCGGCCGGTGCCGAGGTCGGAGTCGCTGCCGTGCCTGGTCGGCCGCACGTCGGCCGCCAGCGCGACGGAGTACGGCGCGAGCTGGCCGGGCGCTGGGATCTCGGTGACCACGAGCTCCGGACGGGACGTCGCGTGGCGGATCGTCTCCAACGCCGCGGCGAACTCCGGGGGAGTGCGTGGGGTCGAGGGTGTTGTCGGCACGATAGGAACACTAGGGTCCTTTGCCGGGTGGCGACGGTAAGGCACGCCGCCTGGGGAAGTCCTGAACACCCCGTCGCCGTATCGGGGTTACGCTGACGGCATGGCGCGTTCGACGTTCGCGAAATCCGTCCGCACGGCCGTCGTCGCGGCCGCCGTCCTCGGCCTCGCGGCCGGAGCGGGAGCCGTCCTCATCATGACGAGGGTGGCGCGCACCGTGGTCACGCCGGTGCGCAAGCGGCCGCAGAACCAGAGCATCCGGGCTGTCGACCTGGATACGGGGACGGTGACGCTGCGCGAAACACCGGACTCGTCGGTGCCTGGCCGCTACGGCCTGTGGTTCGCCGAGGAGACCGGATACGCGAAGATCGGCGGCGCGATCTCCCGCGAGGACGGCTCGGTGACCCGCACGCTGGAGTCCGTCGCCTTCGGAGACCTGCGCCCCGGCCGGGGCCGCATCAGCGGCTACTACTACCTCGAACCGTCGGAACTCGGCCTTCCCGTCGAGAGCGTCACCATCGACACCGAGCTGGGCGAGGCCCCCGCCTGGCTGTTCCCGCCGGACGACGGGCCGGGCGACCACTGGGTCATCCAGGTGCACGGCTGGGGAGCCACCAGGCAGGAGGGCCTGCGCGCGGTCCGCACCTTCCACGACCAGGGGTACACCACCCTGCTCGCGTCGTACCGCAACGACGGGGACGCCCCCAACAGCGCTGACCGCCGCTACGGCCTCGGCGGCACGGAATGGCACGACATCGACGCGGCGCTCCGGTATGCGGAGGACCACGGCGCCACCTCCATCGTCCTGATGGGCTGGTCGATGGGCGGAGCCGTCGTGCTGCAGACCATCACGCGGTCGTCGGCGCTCGGCCTGCTCCGCGGCATCATCCTCGAATCGCCGGTGATCGACTGGATCGACACCCTCGAATACCAGGCCAGGATGCTCCGCCTCCCCGACCCGATCACCCAGGGCGCCCTGCGCCTCATCGAGTCCACCTGGGGCGGCCCGTTCACCGGCCAGGCAGCGCCGATCGACCTGACCAGCATGAACTTCGTCGCCCGCGCGGCCGACCTCAGCCTGCCGACGCTGATCCTGCACAGCGACGACGACGGCTTCGTGCCGTCCACCGCATCCCGGGCGCTCGCCGCAGCGCGCAGCGACATCGTCACCCTCGTACCGTTTGCGACCGCGCTGCACACCAAGCTCTGGAACTACGACGAGGAACGCTGGAGCACCTCCATCGCCGGCTGGCTCAGCGAGCACATCGACGTGGATGCGGTGGATGCGGACGCGGCCGAGGCCGCCGAAGCGGCCGGCTAGCCCTCCCGGGCCGCCAGCTTCTCCCGCACCTGCCGCTTGGTGCGGCCGAGCAGCGCCGTCATGCCCCGGATGCGCAGCGGGGACACGGCCTGGGTGAGCCCGAGCGTCTGCGGGTAGTCGTCCGGAACGGCCAGCACCTCCTCGGCGGTCAGACCGGCGAGGCCCTGGGCCAGGATCGACGCGAACCCGCGCGTGGTCGGGGACTCCTCCGGCGCGGTCGCGTGGAGGTGGACGATGTCGTGCTCGTCCACCTCCACGAAGATGTAGACCGGCGACTGGCATTCGACGACCCGCTCGAACAGATCCGGATGGTCGCGGTACCGCTCGGGGAGGTCGGGAAGCTCCTCGGAGAACTCCAGCAGCAGTTGCAGCCTGTCCGGCTGCTCCAGCGCGAGGAAGTCGTCGCGGATCTCCGCCAGAGCTGGTGCGAGAGAGGGTGACGTCGAAGCCGGATCAGTCATACGACAAGGCTACTTCGCCGGGACCTCGCCCGGCTCGCTGCCCGTGACGATCGGTACGCGCACAGCGGAACCCCACTCCGTCCACGACCCGTCGTAGTTGCGCACGTTCTCGAACCCGAGCAGGTGGGTGAGCACGAACCAGGTGTGGCTCGACCGCTCACCGATCCTGCAATAGGCGATCACGTCGTCGCCCTCCTTCAGGCCCGCCTCGCCGAGGTAGATGGCCTCGAGGTCCGCGCGGCGCTTGAACGTCGCATCCGGAGCGGCAGCCCGCGCCCACGGCACGGACGCGGCGGACGGGATGTGCCCGGCCCGCAGCGCGCCCTCCGTCGGATAGCCGGGGATCTCGGTGCGCTCTCCGCTGTACTCCTCGGGGGAGCGGACGTCGATCAATGGCTGGCCGAAGTGAGCGATCACGTCGTCCTTGAAGGCGCGGATGACCGTGTCGTCTCGCTCCACCACGGGGTACTCCACCGGGGTGACGCTCGGCTTGTCCTTCGTGATCGGGCGGCCCTCGGCGATCCACTTGTCCCTGCCGCCATCGAGCAGGCGGACGTCCTCGTGACCGAACAGGGTGAACACCCAGAGCGCGTACGCGGCCCACCAGTTGTTCTTGTCGCCGTAGATGACCACGGTCGAGTCGCGGGCGATGCCCTTCGAGCCGAGCAGCTCGGCGAAGCGCTCGCCGTCGACGTAGTCGCGCTGCACCGGGTCGTTGAGGTCGGTGTGCCAGTCGATCTTCACGGCGCCGGGGATGTGACCCGTCTCGTACAGCAGCACGTCCTCGTCGGACTCCACGACGACCAGTCCGGGTTGCCCGAGGTGCTCGGCGAGCCATTCCGTGCTCACCAGCCGTTCTGGATGCGCGTAATCGGCGAAAGCGGGGGACTGGTCGACCTCGATGGACATCGTGCATTACCTCCAGGGGGCGCCTCGTGGGCGCGAGGGGAACTATCGGCTCGGTCGGTTTAGGCTGGACACCCCGACACTGTGCGAACTTACGTACCAGGCTATCTGCGCGTAAACCGGTGCGGTAAGACTTCGACACAAAGGTGCAGCTTCCATGACGATCGACCAGACCGGCGCTCTGGTGCGCCTCGCCGACCGTGCCCCGCAGATCACCGGGGCCGAGATCGCGTCGTCGCTGGTCCCGCCGTCTCAGTTCGAGAACGCGACGTTCGAGTCGTACCGTCCCGATCACGACTATCCGTCGCAGGCGGAGGCCGTCGGCATCCTGCGCACGTTCGCGAAGTCGTGGGAGCCGCAGCGTCCGGCCGGACTGTTCAGCCGCAACCGCAAGAAGGCGGAGACCAAGCCGGGCGTCTACCTCGACGGCGGCTTCGGCGTCGGGAAGACGCACCTCCTCGCCGCGCTCTGGCGCGAGGCTCCCGGCCCCAAGTACTTCGGCACGTTCATCGAGTACACCGCGCTGGTCGGCGCGCTCGGCTACGCGGGCGCCGTCAACCTGCTGCGCGGCTCCACACTGATCTGCATCGACGAGTTCGAGCTCGACGACCCGGGCGACACGATGATGATGACCAGGATGCTCGGCGAGCTGGTCGCATCCGGCACCAGGATCGCGGCCACGAGCAACACCCCGCCGAACGCACTGGGCGAGGGGCGGTTCGCCGCGAGCGACTTCCTGCGCGAGATCCAGTCGCTGTCCGCCAACTTCGAGACCATCCGGATCGACGGACTCGACTACCGCCGCCGCGACACGGAGGGCAGGGCCGTCACCGTCGAGCAGGACGAGTACGACCGCATCACCGGAGCCCTCGGTGCACGCGGCGAGACGGTCACCAGCGACGACTTCGACACGCTGATCGCGCACCTCGCCACGGTGCACCCCTCCCGCTACATCAAGCTGCTCGACGGCGTCGATGTCATCGGCCTCACCGGCGTGCGCATCCTGCACGACCAGATGGCGGCGCTGCGCCTGGTGGCGTTCATCGACAGGGTCTACGACGCGGAGATCCCGATCGTGCAGACCGGGGTGCCGCTCAGCGAGGTGTTCGACGAGGACATGCTCGGCGGCGGATACCGCAAGAAGTACCTGCGCTCCGTCTCCCGCATGATCGCTCTGACCACCGGAGAGCTCCCCCCGCACGACTGACGACGCTCGACGATGACGCTCGACGGATTCCGGGCGGCACGAAACACGATGTTTACACGCATTGTGGATGCGTAACAGACCCGAAACACGAGCATCCCTCCACGGAAACCTCCCGTGATGAAACTGGGCACACCCCGAAACGCTCACCGATCAGCCAGACCGGGGCCCGTGCGCATTCATGAGAGAGGTAGACCAACGTATGTTGCTACACACAGCAGCGGACTACGCAGAGGCAGGGACCGTCAACTCCCTGTGGCTGCTCGTCGCCGCAGCCCTTGTTCTGCTGATGACCCCCGGCGTCGCCTTCTTCTACGGAGGAATGGTCCGCGCCAAGAGCGTCGTCAGCATGATGATGATGAGCTTCGGCGCGATGGCGATCGTGGGCGTCCTGTGGGTGTTCTACGGGTACGGCCTCGCGTTCGGCAAGCCACTCATCCCACACTTCCTCGGAACCCCCGACTGGTTCCTGTCCAGCCTGATGGGCAAGGACGGCATGACCCCCGACCTGGGCGGCCTCGCCTTCGCCGGGTTCCAGGCCACCTTCGCGATCATCACCGTCGCCCTGATCTCCGGCGCGATCGCCGACCGTGCCAAGTTCGGCGCGTGGATGGTGTTCGCCGGCATCTGGGTCACGGTCGTCTACTTCCCGGTCGCGTACTGGGTGTTCAACCTGGCTGACGGCTGGGCGCCCGCCCTCCTGCACGTCAACGACTTCGCGGGTGGTACAGCGGTCCACATCAACGCCGGAGCCGCCGGCCTCGCACTCGCCCTGGTGCTCGGCAAGCGCGTCGGCTTCCAGAAGGGCATGTCGAAGCCGCACAATGTGCCGCTCACGCTCCTCGGCGCCGCGCTCCTCTGGTTCGGCTGGTTCGGCTTCAACGCCGGCTCGGAGGCCGCAGTGGACGGCGTGGCGGCGATCGCCTGGATCAACACCCTCGCCGCTCCGGCTGCCGCCACCATCGGCTGGCTGATCGTCGAGAAGTTCAAGGACGGCAAGCCCACCTCCATCGGTGCGGCATCCGGAGCGGTCACCGGCCTGGTCGCGATCACCCCGGCCTGTAACATCCTGACCCCCGGGTTCGCGATCCTCCTCGGCCTGGTCGCCGGTGCCGTCTGCGCCGTCGCCATCGACCTCAAGTTCAAGCTCGGCTTCGACGACTCGCTCGACGTGGTGGGCATCCACCTCATCGGCGGTCTCATCGGAACGCTCTGGATCGGCGTCTTCGGCTTCACCCACATCGACGGCGACGCCACGAAGGGCTTCTCCAGCCTCCTCTACGGCGGCAGCTTCGCCCAGCTCGGTGCGCAGGCGATCGGCGCGTTCAGCGTGATGATCTACTCCTTCGTCCTGGCCTGGATCATCGGAACGGTCATCCAGAAGACGATGGGCTTCCGCGTCAAGAACGAGGACGAGCTGGCCGGCGTCGACACGGTCGTGCACGGCGAAGAGGGCTACGCCCTCGAGACGGTCTGATCGGACCGACCAGCAGCACAGTAACCACAGCACGCGAGCGGGGTGTCGCCTTCGGGCGGCGCCCCGCTTCGCGTGCGCGCCAGTAGTGTGTTGATGCCCGGTTCGCGCGACGAGGAGGACGGATGACGCCAGCCACGAGCGCGCAGGTGGACGCCCTCCTGCTCCTGGTGAGCGCAACGTTCGTGATGGCCGTCGTGCCGGGGCTGGCGTTCTTCTACGGCGGCATGACCGGCGCGCGCGGAGCCTCGCAGGCGTTCAGAGCGGCCCTCACCGGGTCGGCCATCGTCGTCGTCCTCGCCGTGGTCGGCGGCTACGGGATGCTCGCGGGGGATCCGCTCATCGCCCACGTCGTCGGGCGGCCGGACTGGGGGCTCGCCAGGGAGTTCACGCCGGGCAGCGGGGCAGCATCCACAATGTACCCGCTGGCGAGAGCCGGCTACCTGATCGCGGTCTGCGCCGTCGCCGTGACGATCCTCGGCGCCGCTGTCGCCTCCCGGGTGACCCTGCGGGCCTGGGCGGTGTTCTCCGCGCTGTGGAGCGTGCTGGTGCTGTTCCCCTCCGGCTACGCGGTCTTCGCGCTCAGCGACGGCTGGGCGGTCTCCGGGATGCACGTGATCGACTTCGGCGGCGCCATCCCGGTCAGCCTGGCGGCGGGCAGTGGAGCGGCGGGGGTGATCCTCGCCTGCGGTCACCGCGACCACCCCGTGGCCGGAGAGCGGCGCCTGCCGCTGGTGGCGGTCGGCGGGGCGCTGGTCTGGGTGGGCTGGTTCGGCCTCACGGTCGGTTCGGAGGGCGCCCTCGACGCCTTCGCGCCGCTGATCGCGCTGAACACACTGATGGCGTCCGCCGGGGGAGCGCTGATGTGGATCATCGTCGACAGGGTGCTGCTGCGTCGGCCGACGGTCACCAGCGCACTCTGCGGCGCGGTGGCCGGCCTCGTGGCGATCACTCCGGCCTCCGGCGTGCTCACCATCGGCTGGTCCCTGCTGCTCGGCGCTCTGGCCGCCGTCGCCTGCGCCAGCATGGTCGACCTGGCCGCCCGCGCACGCTTCGGCGTCCCGATGACGATCTGCGTCATCCACATCGTCGCCAGCCTCGTCGGCCTGCTCTACATCGGCCTGTTCGCCACCGGAGACGGGATGGTCGACAGCGGCAACTTCGACCTCTTCGTCTCCCAGGCGGTCGCCGGTCTCGGCGTCGCCGCATACTCATTCGTGGTGTCGCTGGTCATCGCGACGGTGCTGCGGCACACCATCGGCCTCACGCGGCTCCGGTATGGTGCGAGCGATGGCTTCCCCGATGAACCTGCTGCGCGCGATCGCGAACGCTCTGCTGCCCACGCGCATGACGCCGTCGAGGCGCGCGACGTCCGCGACGCGCACGACGGCGACGACACCCGCCACACCCACGACCCGGGCGGCATCCCGAGCTGACGGCGCTGAGCCCGGCCGCACGGGCCCGTCCGCCACGGTCGAGGTCGACCCGCGCGCCATCGGCAGGGTGACGATGACGTACAGCCCGGCCACCGACGGCGACGCCGACCCCGGCGAGGTCGTCTGGACCTGGGTGCCGTACGAGGAGCGCGACGGCCGCGGCAAGGACCGCCCCGTGCTCGTCGTCGCGGCCGAGCCGGGCGGCACGGTGTTGGCCGTGCAGCTCACCAGTCAGGCGCATCCCGGTCGTTCGGAGTACGTTCCGATCGGCACGGGCGGCTGGGATGCGCAACGCAGGCCCAGCTACGTCAACACCGACCGCGTCTTCCGCGTGCACCAGTCCGGGATGCGCCGCGAGGCGACGGCCCTCGACCGCCGCCGCTACGACACCGTGCGCGACGCCCTCGTCGCCCGCTATCGCTGGCGCTGACCGGCGCTGTACTCCCCGCTGACCGCGGGAACAGGAAAGGCCACGGTTTCCCGTGGCCTGCTGTGGGCGATACCGGACTCGAACCGATGACCTCTTCCGTGTGAAGGAAGCGCGCTACCAACTGCGCCAATCGCCCTGGGGTTTCGCTGCCGTGAACCGGCTGCGAGACTCGATACTAGCCGACGAACGGGGCCCGGCGCACATCCGGCACGCGACACACCCGGCTGCATGACCCGGTTTGGTTTTCCGCGTCGGCATCGGCTAAAGTCATTCAAGTGCCGCAGAGATGCGGAACGAAATGCGGATGTAGCGCAGTTGGTAGCGCATCACCTTGCCAAGGTGAGGGTCGCGAGTTCGAATCTCGTCATCCGCTCGAGTCAGCCCGACCGAAAGGTCGGGCTTCTCACAACGGTGGTGAACCCAAACGGTGGATTGGCCGAGAGGCGAGGCAGCGGCCTGCAAAGCCGTATACACGGGTTCGAATCCCGTATCCACCTCCAACCTGGAACCATCCAGGCTTGGGCGATTGGCGCAGCGGTAGCGCGCTTCCCTGACACGGAAGAGGTCACTGGTTCGATCCCAGTATCGCCCACCATTACAACCCCCGGTTCGCCGGGGGTTTTTTCGTGCGCCGGCACGCGCTAACCGCAGCTCGCGGACACGTCGTCACCCAGCCTCGCCCCAAGGACGGCCTCGCCGGTGAACGACCCACGTGGACCTTTCGCGAACCGGAGCACATCGTGACCGCCGCGGGCGACGACGTCGTACTGTCCAGCAGTAAACGCGTCGTAGCCGTCCACGGGCAGCGGGTCTCCGCAGAGCGCCACCGAGTGGAAGAACAGCCCATCCTGCTCGAGGATGGCCAGACTGCGGTGATGCCAGGTGAGCGTCCGGACCACAACGGTATGCCCGGGAACAGCGAGCCGCTGGTATGAGTTCACGCTGGCGAACGCGGCAACGAACACCAGGCCGCATCCGAACGGCAGCGCTGCCAGGACCAGCAGCCCGGCGACCACGCGGACCAGGAATCTCCAGAGCGGCCGTCGGAGGCGCGCGGCCAGGGCGGCCGACTGGAACAGGGCGACGACGCCGCAGCCTGTGGCGATCATGATCAGCAGCAGTCCGAGCTGGGAGCCGTCGAGCGTTCCCACCAGCAGTACGCCGCGCGGCCCGGAGTCGGCTGCGTAGAGCGACACGCCTGCGACCGCGAGCAAAACGGACAGCGTGACGGGCATCCACCCCAGAACCGTTCGCCACCGCACCATTCCACCGTGACGCAGGAGTGCGGCGTGCACATCGCTCCAGCGGTGCAGACTCCTCATCCGTCAGGACCATCCGTGCATCGGCCACGAGACACCGCGCGGCGGCGCCCAACCCGCAGGAGTAGAGTGCGCCGCGTGACGGACAACACACCTGAATCCACCGACACCCCGATCGCATACACAGCCCTCACGAAGGGCACACCCGTCCTCGCGGAGGACGGCACGCAGATCGGCACCGTCGAGCACGTTCTGCAGGACAGCACGATCGACCTGTTCGACGGGATCGCGATCCACACCGGCCGGGGCGTGCGGTTCGTGGACGCGGATGCCGTCGGCCGGATCACGACCGGGGCCGTGCACACGACGCTGACCGCTCAGGATGCGGAGGCGCTGCCCGAACCGCAGGGCACCGAAGTGCTCGACGCCGATCCGGACGAGTTCGGGGGCAACGGGCTCAGCGCCTGGTTCGGCCGGATGTTCCTGCGTGAGCACTGGATGCGCCGCAAGGAATAGAAGCAGGAGACGGGATCAGCCACCCACCCCGCGCGCACTAAGCTTGAACGGTTCCGATTCAATCGATCCAAGGAGTGGAAAAGGTGGCTGACGGCTTCGAGCTCTTCACCGACCGTTCCGTTGTCGCGATGCGCGTCAACGGCGAGCTGAAAGATCTCGCAACGCAGGTCACGACCACGGACACCGTCGAACCGGTGACCATCGACTCCCCGGATGGGCTGAACATCCTGCGGCACTCGACCGCGCACGTTCTCGCGCAGGCCGTTCAGGCGATCAACCCGGAGGCGAAGCTCGGCATCGGGCCGCCCATCACCGACGGGTTCTACTACGACTTCGACGTCGCAGAGTCTTTCACCCCGGAAGACCTCAAGGCGCTCGACAAGGAGATGTCGCGCATCGTGCGCGCCGGCCAGCGTTTCGTGCGCAGGGTCGTCACCGACGACGAGGCGCGCGCAGAGCTCGCGAACGAGCCGTACAAGCTGGAGCTCATCGGGCTGAAGGGCGGCGTCGTCCACGGCGACACCGCGGCGTTCGACGAGAGCGAGTCCGTCGAGGTCGGCGGTGCAGAGCTCACCATCTACGACAACGTCGACCCGAAGACGGGGGAGACGGTCTGGAAGGACCTCTGCCGCGGCCCGCACCTGCCCAACACCCGGATGATCGGGAACGGCTGGTCGCTCACCCGCGTCGCGGCGGCGTACTGGCGCGGCAACGAGAAGAACAAGCAGCTGCAGCGCGTCTACGGCACGGCCTGGCCGACCAAGGACGAGCTGCGCGCGTACCAGACGCGCATGGAGGAGGCCGCCAAGCGCGACCACCGCAAGCTCGGCTCCGAGCTGGACCTGTTCAGCTTCCCGGAGGAGATCGGCTCTGGACTGGCGGTGTTCCACCCCAAGGGCGGCATCATCCGCAACGAGATCGAGAACTTCATGCGCGAGCGCCTGATCGCGAACGACTACGAGCTGGTGAACACCCCGCACATCACCAAGGGCCGGCTGTACGAGATCAGCCAGCACCTCAACTGGTACAAGGACGGGATGTTCCCCGCCATGCACCTGGACGAAGAGGTGGATGCGGAGGGTCACGTCACCCGCCAGGGCCAGGACTACTACCTCAAGCCCATGAACTGCCCGATGCACAACCTGATCTATCGGGCGCGCGGCCGCAGCTACCGTGAGCTCCCGCTACGGCTGGCGGAATTCGGCACCGTGTACCGCTACGAGAAGAGCGGCACGCTGTCCGGCCTGACCCGTGTGCGCGGCCTCACCCAGGACGACGCGCACATCTACGTCACCGACGAGCAGATCAAGGACGAGGTCGCGCGCCAGCTCGAATTCGTGCTCGAAACCCTGCGCGGTTACGGCCTCACCGACTTCTACCTCGAACTCTCGACGAAGGACCCGGACAAGTACGTCGGCTCCGACGAGAGCTGGGAGCAGGCGACCGAGACGCTGCGGCAGGTCGCGGTGGAGTCCGGTCTCGAACTGGTCGCCGACCCGGGCGGTGCCGCGTTCTACGGCCCCAAGATCTCGGTGCAGGCGCGGGATGCGATCGGCCGCACCTGGCAGCTGTCCACCGTCCAGCTCGACTTCAACCAGCCCGAGCTGTTCGAGCTGGAGTACACGGCGGCCGACGGAACGCGCAAGCAGCCCGCGATGATCCACCGCGCACTGCTCGGATCGATCGAGCGGTTCTTCGCGATCCTGCTGGAGCACTACGCCGGGGCGTTCCCGGTGTGGCTGTCCCCGGTGCAGGTCGTCGGCATCCCGGTCGCCGACCAGTTCGGCCCGTTCCTCGACGACGTGATCTCGCGCCTCAAGGCGAAGGGCGTCCGCGCAGAGGTCGACCACTCCGACGACCGGATGCAGAAGAAGATCCGCACGCACACCAAGGCGAAGGTGCCGTTCCAGCTCATCGTCGGCGAGGAGGACGCGTCGGCCGGCACGGTCAGCTTCCGCTTCCGCGACGGCACGCAGCGCAACGGCGTGACGGTCGACGAGGCGATCGACAGGATCGTCTCCGCGATCGAGAAGCACGAGCAGGTCGACACGGCATGGCTCGACTGAGCCTCGACGACTACGCGGACGCCTCCGGAGCGGACGGGACTCCCGCCGCATCCGGAGCGGACGCCGCAGCCGCAGCCAGGGGAGCCGGGGCAGCCGGGGACGTCCGCATCGACGACCCCGGCTACCTCGTCGGCGTTCCTGACGAGTTCCAGCGCCTCTGGACGCCGCACAGGATGGTCTACATCCAGAACGGCCAGCAGCCGGGCGCGGACGACTGCCCGTTCTGCGTCGCGCCCACCATGAGCGACGAGGATGCGCTGATCGTGGCGCGCGGGACGCACGCGTACGCGCTGCTCAACCTGTTCCCGTACAACAGCGGCCACCTGCTGGTCTGCCCGTACCGCCACATCGCCACCTACGACGAGGCGACGCCGGAGGAGATCGCCGAGATCGGCAGCATCACCCAGACGGCGATGCGGGTCATCCGGCAGGTGTCCAAGAACGACGGCTTCAACATCGGCATGAACCAGGGCGCCATCGCCGGCGCGGGGATCGCCGCGCACCTGCACCAGCACATCGTGCCGCGGTGGGCTCAGGATGCGAACTTCCTGCCCATCATCGCGAAGACGAAGGCGCTGCCGCAGCTGCTCGGCGACGTCCGCGCAGCCATCGCGGACGCCTGGCCGAAAGACTGACCGGCAGCCCCGTTCAGCGCACCTGGCGCACGGCGAACTGCTCGCGCGGGTGCGCGTAGAACTCCTGCGACTCGACGAGCTGCAGCTCCCGCTCACCGGAGTCGAGCGTCCTGCTCAGCAGGTCGTAGACGCTCGACACCGTCTTGCGGAGCGCGGACTCCGCACTGCCGTCGCGCAGGTAGTGCGCCGTGAACAGGGCGGCCGTGACATCGCCGGAGCCGTTCGCCTTCATCGGCAGCCGGGGGGTCTGCACGATCCAGGCGCCGCTGCCGTCGACGGCGAGCATCTCGATGGTGTCCGGCTCGGCATCCGGGCGTTCGACGCTCGTGACCAGCACGGTGTCCGGGCCCATCGCGCGCGCAGCATCCACCGACTCCAGGGTGGACTCGAGCGTGTCCGGCGATGTGCCGGTGAGGAACCCGAGCTCGAACTGGTTCGGCGTGATGATGTCGGCGACCGGAACCACCCTGTCGCGCAGCAGGTCCGGGATGGCCGGGGCGACGAAGCATCCGGACTTCGCGTTGCCCATCACCGGGTCGCAGGCGTAGACCGCATCCGGGTTCGCGGCCTTCACCCGTGCGACCGCGTCGATGATCACGTCGCCGATGCCCTCGCCGCCCTGGTATCCGGAGAGCACGGCGTCGATCTGCCCGAGCACGCCGCGCTCCTCGATGCCGGTGATGACCTCTCGCACATCCTCCGGGGCGATCAGCGGCCCGCGCCAGGCGCCGTAACCGGTGTGGTTGGAGAAGTTCACCGTGTAGACGGGGAGCACCTCCACCCCGATGCGCTGGAGCGGGAAGACGGCTGCGGAGTTGCCGACGTGGCCGTACGCCACCGCGGACTGGATGGAGAGGATCTTCATCCCTCGATCCTCTCATCCCTTCGGGTGGCGCTCATCCCGCGGCAGGCTCAGCGTGGGGCGGCGTCGTTCAGCGGGCGGCGTCGGCCAGGTCGTCGGCCAGTCGCAGCGTCTCGTCCTCGGTGAGGTCGTGGACGGTGAGCCGCAGGTGGTGGGAGGGCGCTGCGCGCTCGGTGAGCAGGAACTCGTCGCCGGTGCGCGCCAGCCAGCCGCGCCGCATGAGGCGCTCCGCGACCGTCTTCGCCTCGATCGGCAGCTCGACCCAGAGGTTGAGGCCGTCGCCCGCCTCGGTCGGCAGCCCGCGCTCGGCCAGCAGTGCCGCGAACGCCGCGTTGCGCTCCGCATAGTGGCGCCCCGCCTCCGCGATCTGCTCCTGCACCGCCTCGTCGGTGAGCTGCGCGAGCACGAGGCGCTGCAGCAGGTGGCTCACCCAGGTGGTGCCCGGACTGAGCCGCAGGGCGAGGCGTTCGGCGGTCTCCGGGTCGGTCGCCGCGATGGCGAGGCACATGTCGGGGCCGAGGAACTTCGAGACGGAGCGGACGAGCGCGACCCGGCGGTGGGTCGGGCCGATCAGCGTCTCGTACGGACGCTGCGACAGCATCGAGAAGTGGTCGTCCTCGATGACCAGGACGTATGGATGCTCAGCCAGCAGCTCGCGCAGGGCGGCGGCCCTTCGCGGTGTGAGAGTCGAGCCGGTGGGGTTCTGCGCTCGCGGGGTGCAGATGATCGCGCGCACGCCGGCGTCGAGGGCGTCCTTCAGGCCGGCGACGGTCATCCCCTCCGCGTCGACGGGGACGGGCACCGCCCGGTAGCCGCCGAGCCGCACCGTGTGGATGCTCGCCAGGAAGCACGGGTCTTCGAGCGCGACGGCGTCGTCGCGGAGCAGGGCCTGGGCGAGCAGGCGCTCGACGGCGTCGACGGCACCGCTGGTGACGGTGATCCGGAGGTCGACGCCGGGGAGGTCGGCGGCCGCCCAGTCGCGGGCGTGGCGTTCGAGGGCGGGGTCGATCACCGGCTCGCCGTAGAGCACGGGCCGGCCGGCCGCGCGGGCGAGCGCTCTGCTCGGGTCCGGGATGCGGCGGGTGTCCGGGTTGCCTGTGCCGATGTCGCGCAGCACGGTGTCGGCCGCGTAGCCCTCCTGGGCGACGGCCTCGTGCCCCGCGACGACCGTGCCTGCTCTGCCGCGAGCGACGACGACGCCGGCCTGGGCGAGCATCCGGTATGCGGCGACGGCCGTGTTGCGGTTCACGCCGAGCAGGGCGGCGAGCTCGCGGACAGGGGGGAGTGCGTCCCCGGTGCGGAGTTCGCCGCGCTCGTGCAGTCCGCGCACGCTGTCCGCGATCTCCGCGGCCGTCGTGCCTGTGATGATCTGTTCCATGACGCTCCCGAGTTTAGCGAGCGCGAGGCCGGGTGCTATCGTTTGGCATAGGTCAAAGATGAATTAGTTCCAGACGAGAGGACCACGATGGCTGACACCGAACAGAGCGCCGCCACCGGATCGAACCGGGTCAAGCGAGGCCTGGCAGAGATGCTGAAGGGCGGCGTCATCATGGACGTCGTCACCCCCGAGCAGGCGCGCATCGCCGAGGACGCCGGCGCCGTCGCCGTCATGGCACTCGAGCGCGTTCCCGCCGACATCCGCGCCCAGGGCGGCGTCGCCAGGATGAGCGACCCCGACCTGATCGAGGCCATCATCGCCGAGGTGTCCATCCCGGTCATGGCGAAGGCCCGCATCGGCCACTTCGTCGAGGCGCAGGTGCTCGAGGCGCTCGACGTCGACTACATCGACGAGTCCGAGGTGCTCTCGCCCGCCGACTACGTCAACCACATCGACAAGTGGGGCTTCACCGTCCCCTTCGTCTGCGGTGCGACCAACCTGGGTGAGGCGCTGCGTCGCATCAACGAGGGCGCGGCGATGATCCGCTCCAAGGGCGAGGCGGGCACCGGAGACGTCTCCGAGGCCACCAAGCACATCCGCAAGATCAAGTCGGAGATCGCCGCTCTCAGTGCGATGAGCAAAGACGAGCTGTACGTCGCGGCCAAGGAGCTGCAGGCGCCGTACGACCTCGTCGCCGAGATCGCGGAGACCGGCTCGCTGCCCGTCGTGCTGTTCACGGCCGGTGGTGTCGCCACTCCCGCGGACGCCGCGATGATGATGCAGCTCGGCGCGGACGGCGTGTTCGTCGGCTCCGGCATCTTCAAGTCGGGCAACCCCGAGCAGCGCGCTGCGGCGATCGTGAAGGCCACCACCTTCTACGACGACCCCAAGGTCATCGCCGAGGTGTCCCGCGGACTCGGCGAGGCGATGGTCGGCATCAACGTCGCCGACCTCGCAGCACCGCACCGTCTCGCCGAGCGCGGCTGGTAAGTGACGGCGGAATCGACGGCGCCGGTCGGCGTCCTGGCCCTGCAGGGGGACTTCCGCGAGCACATCGCGGTCCTGCGCGGGCTGGGCGCCGACGCGGTGCCGGTGCGCAGACCCGCCGAACTGGCGGAGGTGGCCGGGCTGGTCATCCCCGGCGGCGAGTCCAGCGTGATGGACAAGCTGTCCCGCACCTTCGGGATGGCCGAACCGCTCAAGCAGGCCATCGCGAGCGGGCTGCCGGTGTACGGCACCTGCGCAGGGCTCATCATGCTGGCCGACCGGGTGCTCGACGGTATCCGCGGCCAGGAGAGCCTCGGCGGGCTGGATGTGTCCGTGCGGCGGAACGCGTTCGGCTCGCAGCTCGACTCGTTCGAGACCGACCTGCGCATCCCGGCGGTCGGCGACGAGCCGATGCACGCCGTGTTCATCCGGGCGCCGATCGTGGAGAGCGTCGGCGAGAAGGCGACGCCGCTCGCGCAGCTGGACGACGGGCGTGTCGTCGCCGTGCGGCAGGGCAACCTGATCGGCACGTCGTTCCACCCGGAGATCACCGGGGACACGCGGTTCCACGAGTACTTCCTCGGGCTGGTCCGCGAGCGCGCGGAGAGCGCAGCTTAAGCGTCCCGCTGGCACGCGGCGTCGCGCATCCACGGGCGTCGTGCGGGGAAGTGGGGCCCGGCGCGTCCTACAATGGTCAGGATCTTTAGACGTAACTGAGGGAGCACCAGTGTCCGGGCATTCCAAGTGGGCAACGACCAAGCACAAGAAGGCGGTCATCGACCAGCGCCGCGCCAAGTCGTTCGCCAAGCTGATCAAGAACATCGAGGTCGCGGCCAAGATGGGCGGCGCCGACCTGTCCGGCAACCCCACCCTGGTCGACGCCATCCAGAAGGCGAAGAAGACCTCGGTCCCGAACGACAACATCGACCGCGCCGTCAAGCGCGGTGCCGGACTCACCGGTGAGTCCATCGACTACGCGACGATCATGTACGAGGGATACGGTCCCAACGGCATCGCGCTCCTCATCGAGTGTCTGACGGACAACAAGAACCGCGCGGCCGCCGAGGTCCGCACGGCGATGACGCGCAACGGCGGCACCATGGCCGACCCGGGCAGCGTCGCGTACAACTTCCACCGCAAGGGTGTCATCGTCGTCCCGCACGCGGACGGCCTGACCGAGGATGACGTGCTCACGGCCGTCCTCGACGCCGGTGCGGAAGAGGTTACCGACCGCGGTGAGTCGTTCGAGGTGCAGACCGAGGCGACCGACCTGGTCGCCGCCCGCACCGCCTTGCAGGACGCGGGGATCGACTACGACTCCGCCGACGTCGAGTTCGTCGCGAGCCTCAACATCGAGGCGGACGCGGAGACCGCGCGCAAGGTGTTCCGCCTGATCGACGCGCTCGAAGACTCGGACGACGTGCAGAACGTCTACACCAACCTCGACCTCACCGCCGAGGTCCAGGCCGAGCTCGGCGAAGACGAGTAGCGACAGGCCATGTCGGTGCGCGTACTCGGCATCGACCCCGGTCTGACCCGCTGCGGCGTCGGGATCGTGGATGTGCGACCCGACCGCACGGCGACGCTCGTCGAGGTGGTCGTGGTGCGCACCCCGCCGACGATGCCGCTCGAACAGCGGCTGCTCGCCGTCGGAGACGAACTGGAACGGCTGTTCGACGCCCATCGTCCGGCGGCCGTCGCCATCGAGCGCGTCTTCGCGCAGCAGAACCTGAACACCGTAATGGGGGTCGCCCAGGTGAGCGGTGTCGCGCTGCACGCCGCTGCGAAGCGCGGGCTGCCCGTCGCCCTGCACACCCCGTCCGAGGTGAAGGCCGCTGTGACCGGATACGGTTCGGCGGACAAGCGGCAGGTGCAGGCGATGGTCGCGCGCATCCTGGGCCTGGCGGAGGTGCCGAAACCGGCCGACGCCGCCGACGCTCTCGCCATCGCGATCTGCCACGCCTGGCGCGGCGCCCCCGCAGCACCGGCATCGGCCGGGGCAGTGGATGCGCGGTCGCTGACCCCTGCGCAGGCCGCGTGGCGCGCCGCGGAGCGCTCCACCCGGGCGTCGGCGGTGCCCCGTAGGCTGGCCAAGTGATTTCCTCCCTCCGCGGCGCGGTGCTCCAAGCGGCAGGCGGCTCGGCCGTGATCGAGGTCGGCGGTGTCGGGTTCTCCGTGCAGCTGACTCCCGACCACGTGCTGTCCCTGCGCGTCGGGGACGAAGCGTTCGTGTACACCTCCCTCATCGTCCGCGAGGACGCCCTGCAGCTCTTCGGCTTCGCCGATGTCGAGCAGCTGCAGGTCTTCGAACTCCTGACGAGCGTGTCCGGCGTCGGTCCGAAGTCCGCCATCGGCGTGCTGTCCGTGCTCGCCCCCGACCAGATCGCCGAGGCGGTCGCCGCCGACGACGACGCGCCGTTCCGCAAGGTGTCCGGCATCGGCCCGAAGACGGCGAAGCTGATCGTCGTGCAGCTCGCCGGCAAGCTCGCCGTGACCCGCAGGGCTCCCGTCGCCGTGAGCAAGCCGGGCGCTCCGTCGTCGGTGGGGGACAGCGTGCTGGTGGCGCTGGTCGGTCTCGGCTGGCCGGAGAAGGTGGCGGCGGAAGCGGTGGCCGAGGTCGTCGCCGACACCGACGAGAAGCTGCGTGACAGCGTCCAGACCCTGCTTCGGCTCACCCTGGCGCGGCTCGGGCCCGCCGCGCAGACCGGTGCATCGTCGCAGCGAGGGCAGGTGGCCCGATGAGCGACGACGACCTCACGACCCCCGAACTCGAGTCGGAGTCCGAACTCGCCTTCGAGGGAGCGCTCCGCCCGCGTTCCCTTGCAGAGTTCGTCGGTCAGGCCAAGGTGCGCGGTCAGCTTCAGCTGCTGCTCACCGCGGCGAAGATGCAGGACCGCACGGCGGACCACATCCTGCTCGCCGGTCCTCCCGGACTCGGAAAGACCACGCTCGCGATGATCGTGGCGCACGAGAGCGAGCGCCCGCTCCGTCTGTCGAGCGGCCCGGCCATCCAGCACGCCGGCGACCTCGCGGCGCTGCTGTCGTCGCTGACGCCGGGGGAGGTGCTCTTCATCGACGAGATCCACCGCATGGCGCGCTCCGCCGAGGAGATGCTCTACCTCGCGATGGAGGACTTCCGGATCGACATCATGGTCGGCAAGGGCGCGGGCGCCACGTCCATCCCGCTCGACGTCGCCCCGTTCACCCTGGTCGGGGCGACGACGCGGTCCGGGCTTCTCCCGAACCCGCTGCGCGACCGCTTCGGCTTCACGGCGCACCTCGAGTTCTACGACGAGGCGGAGCTCACCCAGGTGCTCACCCGCGCGGCCGTCATGCTCGACTTCCAGGTCGACAAGGCCGCTCTCGCCGAGATCGCGGGCCGGTGCCGCGGAACGCCGCGTATCGCCAACCGCCTGCTGCGGCGCGTGCGCGACTACGCGCTCGTGCACGGCGGAGAGGCCGATGTCGCCGCCGTCCGCGCGGCGCTCGACCTCTACGACGTGGATGCGCTCGGTCTCGACCGCCTCGACCGCGCGGTCCTCACCGCCATCCTCGAACGTTTCGAGGGCGGTCCGGTCGGGCTGAACACCCTCGCGGTCTCCGTCGGAGAGGAGGCTGAGACGATCGAATCGGTCGTCGAGCCCTTCCTGGTGCGGATCGGACTGCTCTCGCGCACCCCCAGAGGGCGGGTGGCGACCCCCGCTGCGTGGCGTCACTTCGGGCTCTCCGGCCCCAAGCTAGGACTCTCACAGCAACCATCACTGATAGATGACATATAATTCAAGCTGGCCTCTCGGCCACTCCCACAAACCCCACCGGAAGGTTTGGCAGATTTCATGCCCATTGACCCGTTAACCATTGTGATGGTCGTCATCCTGGCGGCCCTCATCTTCTTCATGTTCCGCAACAGCCGCAAGCGCCAGAAAGAGCAGGCTGAGACGCGCTCGAAGATGGTCCCTGGCGCAGAGGTCATGACCAACTTCGGCCTGTACGGCACGCTTCTCTCCGTCAACGAAGACGACAACACGGCCCTCGTCGAGACCAGCCCTGGCACCGTCCTCAAGGTGCACCGCCAGGTGCTCGCCCGCGTCGTCGAGCCGACGACCCCGGAGCCGGCAGCGGCCGACGTGGTCTCGTCCGAGCCGCAGCTCAACGAAGACAACGCCATCCCCCTGTCCGAGCCCGAGTTCGGCGAGCGTCTCGACGACGCTTCGAAGAAGCCCGGCTCGAAGAGCGACGACTGATCCGTTAATCCCTTTGTGCGACGGCGCCGGTGCCGGCGTCGTCGCGCGCGTAGAAAGCTGAGTACCTAGGTGGCAAAGTCGACCCCGGTCAAGAAAGCCTGGCGTTCGTTGAGTTGGCTTGGCGCCATCGTGGTGGTTCTCCTCGGAGTCCTCACGGCCGGTGTCATCTGGGGAAATGCCACCTGGCTGCCCAAGCTCGCCCTCGACCTCGAGGGTGGAACGCAGATCATCCTGGCTCCGCAGGTGGAGAACGGTCAGACCGTCCAGCAGCAGCAGCTGGACCAGGCCGTGTCGATCATCCGCCAGCGCATCGACGCCTCCGGCGTGTCCGAGGCGCAGATCTCCACTGAGGGATCGCGGAACATCGTGGTCTCCCTGCCCGGCACGCCGGACCAGGCGACGCTCGACAGGGTGAAGGCCAGCGCGCGCCTCGACTTCCGTCCCGTCCTCGCCACCAGCGGGCCGACCAATGAGGTCGTCGGGGCGGACGGCAAGAGCACCCCGGCCCCGAGCCCGGCTCCCGGACTGCAGTCGACGCCGTCCACCAAGCCGACGAACGGCAGCGACCTGGCCTGGGTCACCCCGGAGCTGCAGGCGCAGTTCGACGCGTTCTCGTGCACGACGGCCAACCTGGAGAACGTCAACCAGGCGCCGACGGACAAGCCGCTCATCACCTGTGACGACGCCAAGACGGTCAAGTATCTCCTCGGCCCCGTCGAGGTGAAGGGCCAGGACATCAAAGACGCGAACAGCGGCCTCGCCCAGACCTCCAGCGGTGTCAGCAACGGCCAGTGGGCCGTCAACATCATCTTCAACGACGCAGGCACCAAGGCGTTCGCGGATGTGACCACCCGCCTCAACGGCCTGCAGGGCGCGCAGAACCAGTTCGCGATCGTGCTCGACGGCAAGGTCATCTCGGCTCCGACCACGAACGCGGTCATCACCGACGGCCGCCCGCAGATCACGGGTAACTTCACCGAGGCGACAGCCAAGACGCTGGCCGACCAGCTGAAGTTCGGCGCCCTGCCGTTCAGCTTCAAGGTGCAGAGCCAGGACACCATCTCGGCCACCCTCGGCTCGACTCAGCTGATGAGCGGTCTGATCGCCGGCGCGATCGGCCTCCTGCTCGTCGCCATCTACACGTTCTTCCAGTACCGTCTGCTGGGTTTCGTGACGATCATCTCGCTGGTGGTCGCCGCGGTGCTCACGCTCCTGACGATCTCCCTGCTGTCGTGGCACTACGACTATCGACTGTCGTTGGCAGGTGTGGCGGGCCTCATCGTCGCCATCGGATTCACAGCCGACTCGTTCATCGTCTACTTCGAACGAATACGTGACGAGTTGCGCGACGGCAGAGGTCTGGAGTCCGCCGTCGAGGCGGGCTGGACCCGCGCCCGCCGCACGATCTACGCGTCGAAGGCCACGAACCTGCTGGCCGCCATCGTTCTCTACGTGCTCGCCGCGGCGAACGTCCGGGGCTTCGCGTTCACGCTCGGTCTCACGACCATCATCGACGTGATCGTGGTGCTGCTCTTCACGCACCCGACGCTGCAGCTGCTCGCGCGCACCAAGTTCTTCAGCACCGGTCACAAGGCCTCCGGTCTCGACCCGCAGGCCCTGGGCGCCGTGTACCGCGGCGCAGCCCAGTTCCGCAAGCCGACGGTCACCGTCAGCGCGGGCAAGGCCGCGTCCAGCGGCAAGGAGGCGGCTCGCCGCCAGACCATCGCCGAGCGCAAGGCTGCAGAGCTCGCCGGTGCTTCCGCGTCGTCGTCATCGACGTCCTCTGATCGCTCGACCGAGGGGAAGGACTCCTGATGGCCAGCCGACTCACCAAGTTCGGAAACGACCTCTACACCGGCGCACGCTCGTTCGACTTCGTCGGCAAGCGCAAGATCTGGTACGCCATCGCGGCAGCGATGGTCATCATCTCCATCCTGATCCCCGTGCTCAAGGGTGGCTTCAACTTCAGCATCGAGTTCCGCGGCGGTTCGCAGTTCACGGTGACGAACGTCGAGACCACCGACCAGGCGAAGGCCCAGGAGGCGCTCACCAGCGTCGTCCCGAACGCCGTCGCCCACGTGAGCTCCGTCGGCTCTGACGCTGTCCGCGTGCAGACGGACCAGCTCTCCGAGGCGCAGACCAAGCAGGTCGCCGACGCGCTGGCGAAGGCGTACGACGTGCCGGTCACCGAAGTGGCGTCCACGTTCATCGGCCCGTCGTGGGGCGCTGACGTCACGCAGCAGTCCATCCAGGGCCTCGTGGTGTTCCTGCTCCTCGCGTTCATCGCAATGGCGCTGTACTTCCGCACCTGGAAGATGTCGGCGTCGGCCATCATCTCGCTGTTCCACGACCTCATCATCACGGCGGGCATCTACGCGCTCGTCGGGTTCGAGATCTCCCCGGCGACCATGATCGGCTTCCTGACGATCCTTGGTTACTCGCTCTACGACACCGTGGTGGTGTTCGACAAGGTGCGAGAGAACACCAAGGAGGAGATGGACCTCACGAGACGCACGTTCGCGGAGTCGGTGAACCTCGCGGTGAACCAGACCCTGGTGCGCTCGATCAACACCGCCGTCGTCGCCGTGCTCCCCGTCGCCTCGATCCTCTTCATCGGTGCTTTCTGGCTCGGTGCAGACACGCTGCGCGACATCTCGCTCGCGCTGCTCATCGGCATCATCGTCGGCACGTACTCGACCATCTTCCTGGCCGCGCCGATGTACTCGCAGTTCCGCGAGGGCGAGGCAGCCGTGCGCAAGCACGACCAGAAGGTGCTCGCCATCCGTCCGAAGGCTGCCGTGCAGCCCGAAGCCGTGCCGGTCGCGGCGGAATAGCAGGAGAGCGTGAGCGGTTCTTATCTGTCGGAAGACGAGGTGAGCGCCGAGCGCGCGCACGAGCTCGTCGAGTCGGGTTCGGCCTGGCTGCTCGATGTCCGAGAGGCACACGAGTGGGAGGCCGGGCACGCACCCGCCGCTCACCACATCCCGCTGTACGAGATCGAGTCGCGCCAGCACGAGCTGCCGGAGGATCAGCAGATCCTGGTGGTCTGCCTCTCTGGAGGCCGGTCGCGGCTCGCGACCGATGCGTTGAACCGTGCGGACTATCCGACGGCCAACGTCGCCGGGGGGATGTACGCCTGGCAGGCGAGCGGAGCGCCCGTGGTGCGCGACGACGGCTCGCCGGGGGCGGTCGCCTGACCGCCGAATCCCGCCCTGTGTCAGAACAGGGTGCGAGGACGGCGATAATGGACGACAGGAGGCGCGCACATGGTTGATACTTCGACACCACAGGCCGCTTCGCTGCGCCGTCTCGTTCCCCGCATCTTCTCCCGCGCTCAGCCGGCCGGTGCGGTTGACACGTTGATCCGCACGGTGCGCCTGCACCACCCGAAGGCCGACCTCTCGCTGATCGAGCGCGCGTACGCCGTGGCGGAGCGCGCGCACTCCGGCCAGAAGCGCCGGTCCGGCGAGCCGTACATCACGCATCCCGTCGCTGTCGCGCAGATCCTCGCCGACCTCGGCATCGGGGCCAAGACGATCGCCGCCGCGCTCCTGCACGACACGGTGGAAGACACGGAGTACACGCTCGACGAACTGCGGGATGCGTTCGGCGACGAGATCGCGATGCTGGTCGACGGCGTCACCAAGCTTGACAAGGTCAAGTACGGCGACAGCGCCCAGGCCGAGACAGTCCGCAAGATGATCGTGGCGATGTCGAAGGACATCCGCGTGCTGATCATCAAGCTGGCCGACCGCCTGCACAACGCGCGCACCTGGGGCTTCGTGCCCGCCGCCTCCGCCACCCGCAAGGCGACGGAGACGCTGGAGATCTATGCTCCGCTGGCGCACCGCCTCGGAATCCAGACGATCAAGTGGGAGCTCGAGGACCTGTCGTTCGCGGTGCTCTACCCGAAGCTGTACGCCGAGATCGAGAGCCTGGTGCGTCAGCGCACGCCGGAGCGTGAGCGCCTGGTGCAGCAGGTCATCGACGCGATCAACGACGACCTGAAGGCCGCCAAGATCCGCGGCAAGGTGGTCGGCCGCCCGAAGCAGTACTACTCGATCTACCAGAAGATGGTGGTCAGGGGCCGCGAGTTCGACGAGATCTACGACCTGGTCGGCATCCGCATCCTGGTCAACTCGGTGCGCGACTGTTATGCGGTGCTCGGCCAGATCCACGCCAGGTGGACGCCGATGCCCGGCCGGTTCAAGGACTACATCGCCACCCCCAAGTTCAACCTGTACCAGTCGCTGCACACCACGGTCGTCGGCCCGGAGGGCCGCCCGGTGGAGATCCAGATCCGCACGGAGGAGATGCACCAGCGCGCAGAGCTCGGTGTGGCTGCGCACTGGAAGTACAAGGAGCAGACCACCGGCAAGAGCGCCGGGGGACCCGCACGGTCGGAGACCGACCTCGCCTGGCTCGCCCACATCTCGGACTGGCAGGCGGAGACCGCGGACCCGAGCGAGTTCCTCGACTCCCTGCGCTTCGAGATCGGCGCCAAAGAGGTCTACGTCTTCACGCCCAAGGGTCGCGTGATCGGCCTGCCGGCCGGTGCGACCCCGGTGGACTTCGCGTACGCCGTGCACACCGAGGTCGGCCACCGCACGATGGGGGCGAAGGTCAACGGCCGCCTGGTGCCGCTGGAGAGCTCGCTGACGACCGGCGATGTGGTCGAGGTCTTCACCTCGAAGAACCCCGACTCCGGTCCGAGCCAGGACTGGCTGAACTTCGTCAAGAGCCCTCGGGCGCGGAACAAGATCCGTCAGTGGTTCACCAAGGAGCGCCGCGACGAGGCGATCGAGCAGGGCAAGGATGCGATCGCGCGAGCCATGCGCAAGCAGAACCTGCCCCTGCAGAAGCTGATGTCGCAGGATTCGCTGATCGAGGTGGCCTCGCTGCTCAAGTACGACGATGTCTCGTCGCTGTACGCGGCCGTCGGCGAGGGGCACGTCTCCACGCAGTCGGTGATCGAGAAGATCGTCGCCTCCGTGCAGACCGAGGCGGAGTCCGACGCCGGTGACATCGACCTGCCCGTCAAGGGGCGTTCGCGGAAGCTGCGCGACAGCGACTCCGGTGTGCTCGTGCGCGGCGCACCTGACATCCTGGTCAAGCTGGCCAAGTGCTGCACCCCGGTGCCCGGCGATCCGATCGTCGGATTCATCACCCGGGGAGCCGGCGTCTCCGTGCACCAGTCGAACTGCCACAACGTGCAGTCGCTGATGCAGGAACCCGACCGCATGATCGACGTGGAGTGGGCGCCGAGCTCGAAGAGCGTGTTCCTGGTGCAGATCCAGGTCGAGGCGCTCGACCGGTCCGGTCTGCTCTCCGATGTGACGCGCGTGCTGTCCGAGCATCATGTGAACATCCTTTCTGCGACGGTGACGACATCGAGCAATCGCCTCGCGCTCAGCAGGTTCGTGTTCGAAATGGGTGACACCACCCACCTCGACCGGGTGCTGAACGCCGTGCGGCGCATCGACGCCGTCTACGACGTCTACCGGGTCAGCGCGGGCTGACCGCGAGACGCGAAGCGGTCAGGGCCGTCAGGGCCGTCGGAGCCGGCTGCGCACGACGCCGAGGCCGCACCGCGAACTCGGCCAGGGCGGTGAGTCGGTCGACGCGCGCCAGGGAGCGGCGGGCGCCCCAGCGCGGTGATGCGCGCATCCGGGAGCGGAGGGCGGCCACGGAGACGCCGGAGATGCCGAGCAGGTGGCGCACCTGCGCTGCGGTGTCTGGAGGGAACCGTCCGTCGGCGCAGATCAGGTCGAGCGCCGTGCGCTCCGGCGACGTGACCCGCGCAACGCCGATGCGCTGAACGTCGCCGCGCGCGAACGTCGACTGTCTGCTGTCGAACTCGGCCGGGATGCGCCCTCCGCGGTTGCGCGTGTCGACGCACACCTGCAGGCGGGCGGGTGGAGAGGCGCGCGCCCCGTGGATCCACGCGGCCGTGCCCCTGTCGGCGATCGCGAACGGCGGGGCTTGCGCGGTGAACGCGTGGGCGCGCAGCTCCGCGGACTCCGGAGTGTCGAGCGTGGCGAACGAATCGCCCACCCGGTAGAGCTGGCCGTCGAGGCAGAGCGCCATCAGTTCGGCGAGAGGGAGGACGTCGGGACCGAGGAGGCGGGGGAGGAGTGCTGTCATGCATCCACTGTGCGGTGGGGGGACGCGGAAAAGACTCAGGCCGCCGAATCTGTGCAGATTCGGCGGCCTGTGAAGAACTCGGCGGGTCAGCCGAGGGCGTCGAGCCAGATCTTCCTGGCGTCGAGCGCCTCCTGCGCTTCCTTCACCTTGCGCGCGTCGCCGCTCGCCTTCGCGTCGTCGAGCTCCTGCTCGAGCTTGGCGATGGCGGCGTTGAGCTGGCTCGCCAGACCTTCGGAGCGGGCCTTCTTCTCCGGGTTGTTCTTCTCCCAGTGCTCTTCGTCCAGCTTGCGGACGGCGGCCTCGACCTTGCGCAGACGATCTTCGATCGGACGCACCTGCTCGCGCGGCACGCGACCGATCTCGTCCCAGCGCTGCTGGATGGAGACCAGCGCGTTGCGGGCGGACTCGCGGTTCGTGGCCTTCAGCAGCGGCTCCGCCTCGTCGAGGAGGGCCAGCTTGAGCTGGAGGTTGGCTTCGTACTCGACGTTGTCGCGCGCATCCACTTCCGCCTTCGCGGAGTAGATGGCGTCGCCGGCCGCCTTGAAGCGCGCCCACAACGCGTCGTCGTTGCGCTTGCCTGCACGACCGGCGAGCTTCCACTGGTCGAGCAGCTGGCGGTACTCCGGCACGCCGTCGGCACCGCGCGGGATGAGCGCCTCCGCCTGCTCGATGAGCGCCGTCTTGCGGGCACGCACGTCGCGGTGCTGGTTGTCCAGCTCGGCGAAGAACGCCTTGCGGTTGTGCTCGATGGTGGAGCGGGCGGCGCGGAACCGCTTCCACAGCTCGTTGGCCTCGTTCTTGGGGATGCGAGGACCGTCGTGCTGGTGGCTCTGCCAGCGGGCGAACAGCGCATCCAGTGCTGCCGTCGTCTGCTTCCACTGCGTGCGGGCCGGATCTTCGGCGGCGAGGGCTTCTGCCTCCTCGACGATGGCGGTGCGCTCCGCGACGGCCTGCTCGACGGCGGCCTTGGCCTCTGCGGTCTGCTGCTCGGTGAGCTCTTCGACGGTGCCGCCGAGCGCATCCAGCCGGGTGGCGAGGGAGGCCAGGTCTCCGACGGCGTTCGCACCGTCGATGGTGGTGCGGAGGGTCGCGACGGCCTTGGCGATGTCGGAGGCCGGGGCTCCGCGACGGGCGCGCTGCTCGAGGAGCGTCACCTGACCGGCGAGGTCGGTGAACTTGCGCTCGAAGTACGCGAGCGCCTCCTCGGGAGTTCCGTCGGGGTACTGGCCGACGGCCCGCTCGCTCTCACCCTCGCGGACGAAGACGGTGCCGGTCTCATCGACACGACCCCACGGTTGCTGATCAGTTGTAGCCAAGAGCCTCACCTTGCTGATGTGCGGTGCGGGCGCAGAACGCCCCACGGTTGCGAAATAGCCTATTGCACGAGGGCGCGGCGTGCAGCCGTCGGCCGCCCTCGTGCGTCACTTGACGGTGAAGCTGTCGATCTTCGTGGCGACCGCCGGCTTTCCGTCGGATTGTCCGTTGGCCGTTCCCTTGTCGGCGACATCCGAGATCAGGGTGTCGAGACCGCTCGTGACCTTGCCGATCACGGTGTATCCGCCCGCGGTGTCCGAGCCGATCGTCGTGTCCTTGTAGACGATGAAGAACTGGCTTCCCTGGCTGCTGGCATTGTTGCTCTGCCTGGCCATCGCGATCGTGCCCGCCGGGTACTTGTCGTCCTTCGGCGCGTTCTCGATCGGGCCGTACGAGTATCCGGGGCCGCCGCTTCCGTCGCCCTTCGGGTCGCCGCACTGCAGCACGTAGAAGCCGCCGTTGGTGAGGCGGTGGCAGGTGAGGCCGTCGTAGAACTTCTTCTGGGTGAGCGCGATGGTCGACGAGACGGCCTGGGGGGCCTTTGCGCCGTCGAGCTCGACGCCGAGCGGGATGCCGTTGATCGTCATCGTGCCGGTCCACGTGCGGTCCTCGGCGAGCGTCTTCGGCGGAAGCGTGAGGGCGGCGGAGGATGCGGACGGCGCCGGGGAGCCGGAGGCGGTCGGCGTGCCGGGCTTCGCGAAGAAGAGGAGCTGCGTTCCGATGGCGAGGACGACGACGATCAGCACGGCGACGCCGGCGATCCAGTTGTCTCTGACGCGCCGCTTGACCTTCTTCTCGTGGACGGTCTGCCGCGCCTGGTACGCGCGCAGCCGCTCCCGAGCCTGCCTGGCTTCGCGGTCGTTCTGCTTGTTTGGTGCCACGTGTGTCCTCCGGAGCGCGCCGTCGTGCGAAATACTCGACCCGTCGCGCAACGCCCGAGGATCAGGATGAACCCTATTGGACCCGCCTCTGAGCGGCAAAGTCGCCGCTCCCAGGTTCGGCGGCAGGGGAGCGGCGGCGGGAGCGGCGGCGGGAGCAGGAGCGGGAGCGGCGGGAGTGTCGGTGGGAGCGACTAGCCTGGTCACGTGGTCGACGTGCAACCTGGGCTCCGCACCGGAGCGAGGCCTCTCGCTGTGCGGATGAGGCCGAAGTCGCTCGACGAGGTGGCCGGGCAGAAGCACCTGCTGCGTCCGGGATCGCCGCTGGTCAGCCTCGCGTCGGACCAGAGCGGGGAGACGGGCTCAGTGTCCGTCATCCTCTGGGGTCCTCCCGGCACGGGCAAGACCACGCTGGCGCAGGCCATCGCGCACTCGTCCGGCCGCCGGTTCGTCGAGCTGTCCGCGGTGACAGCCGGGGTCAAGGACGTGCGCCTGGTGATGGACGAGGCGCTCTCCACCCGCGACCTCTATGGCGTCTCGACCGTGCTGTTCCTGGATGAGATCCACCGCTT
The DNA here is from genome assembly GCF_051161895.1 of Leifsonia araucanica. Classification (NCBI taxonomy): domain Bacteria; kingdom Bacillati; phylum Actinomycetota; class Actinomycetes; order Micrococcales; family Microbacteriaceae; genus Leifsonia; species Leifsonia araucanica. The sequence goes on along the minus strand of NZ_JBMBTW010000002.1, from coordinate 1,047,836 downwards.
CACCAAGGCGCAGCAGGATGCGCTGCTCCCCGGCGTCGAGAACGGCTGGGTCATCCTCGTGGCGGCCACGACGGAGAACCCGTCGTTCTCCGTCATCTCGCCGCTGCTGTCCCGGTCGCTCCTCCTGACTCTGGAGACTCTCAGCGACGACGACCTCGGCACGGTCATCGACAGGGCGGTCGCCGACGATCGCGGTCTCGGCGGGCACTACACGCTCGACGCGGAGGCGCGGGCGGCGATCGTCCGGCTGGCGTCGGGGGATGCGCGGCGCGCGCTCACCGCGCTCGAAGCCGCGTCGGTGAGTGCGGCGTCGTCGACCCCGGCCACGTCGAAGAAGAAGCCGGTGATCACGGCCGAACTCGTCGCCCAGGCGGTCGACAGGGCCCTGCTGCGCTACGACAGGAACGGCGACGAGCACTACGACGTGATCAGCGCGTTCATCAAGTCGGTGCGCGGTTCGGACGTCGACGCCTCCCTGCACTACCTCGCGCGCATGATCGAGGCGGGGGAGGACCCGCGCTTCATCGCCAGGCGCATCATCATCCTGGCGTCGGAGGACATCGGCCTGGCAGACCCGCAGGCGCTCGTGGTCGCGGTGGCGGCGGCGGACGCCGTGCAGCTGATCGGGATGCCGGAGGGGCGCATCCCGTTGGCGCAGGCCGTGGTGCACCTGGCGACGGCTCCGAAGTCCAACGCCGCGTACATGGCACTGGATGCGGCGATCGCCGACGTGCGCGCCGGCCGCATTGGGCGCGTGCCCAAGCATCTGCGCGACGCGCACTACCCGGGCGCGAAGCGGCTCGGCCACGGCAAGGGATACAAGTACCCGCACGACGACGCCCTCGGCGTGCTGCAGCAGCAGTACCTCCCCGACGAACTCCGGGATGCGACGTACTACGCACCGACCGAACACGGCAACGAGCGCGACGTGTCCGCGCGGCTGGCGAAGCTGCGCAGGATCGTGCGCGGGCGCTGACCCGTCATCTGCTAGACTTCTCTGGCCTAGAAGCGTGCTCGCGTGCGGCTGCGTCGAGCAACGTCTTCGAAGGGACAGGCCCTGTAGCCGGGCCTCCCCGGCACATCCCTCTACTTTTGCAGGACGAACATGTGTGCCTGCGTTCATTGTTAGAGAGACAACCGAAAGGAAATCGTGTCTACCAAGTCACGTACCCGTAGCAAGACCCGCCTCTCGCGGTCGCTGGGCATCGCCCTGACCCCGAAGGCAGCGAAGTACCTCGAGAAGCGCCCGTACGCCCCCGGCGAGCACGGCCGCACCAAGCGCAAGGCCGACTCGGACTACGCCGTTCGTCTGCGCGAGAAGCAGCGTCTGCGCGCCCAGTACGGCATCCGCGAGAAGCAGCTGAAGATCGCGTTCGAAGAGGCTCGTCGCACGCAGGGCCTGACCGGTGAGAACCTGGTCGAGCTGCTCGAGATGCGTCTCGACTCCCTCGTGCTCCGTGCAGGCTTCGCCCGCACGACCGCGCAGGCGCGTCAGTTCGTGGTGCACCGCCACATCCTCGTCGACGGCCAGATCGTCGACCGTCCCTCGTTCCGCGTGAAGCCGGGTCAGCTGATCCACGTCAAGGCTCGCTCGGAGGGCACGGAGCAGTTCCAGGTCGCAGCGGCCGGCGGACACGTCGACGTCCTGCCGAAGACCCCTGGCTACCTCGAGGTCGAGCTCGACAAGCTGCAGGCGCGCCTCGTGCGTCGCCCGAAGCGCGCCGAGGTCCCGGTGACGTGTGAAGTCCAGCTCGTCGTCGAGTACTACGCGGCTCGCTAAGCACAGCGCTCAGAACAGCAGGGGTCGTGGCATCAGCCACGGCCCCTGCTGTCGTTCCAGGCACCGCGAACGGCCCTGGCCACATCGGGCCCTGCTGGGACTACGCTTGACCCGTATGCCGTTGACGGAATGGAAGGTGGCCTCGTGTCCGGTGGCGATATCGCAGGACTGATCGCGGCGGGCGTCTTCGCTGTGCTCGTGGGTTTCATCGCGATCCCGTTGGTGAAGTTCGGGCGCGTGCTCGACCAGACCCGGGATGCGATCAAAGAGGCGAGCGACGGCATCACGCCGATCCTCGACGAGACGGCGACGACCATCCACGAGACCAACAAACAGCTGGCGCGCGTCGACGTCATCACCAAGAACGTCGCGGACGTGACGGGCAACGTCTCCGCCCTCGTGTCGCTGTTCGCCGCAACGGTCGGCGGCCCGCTGATCAAGCTCGCCGGGTTCAGCGCAGCGGTCAGAGCCGCGTTCGGCTGGACACGGGGCTCTCGACGTTCCCGCAACACCACGCACTAAACTGACCGAGGCGCGCGGGAGACCGCCGGCAGGAGGCCTGCGCCCGCGTCGTATCCATCGAGGGAGAATCAGGACATGAAGAGTTTTCTGTGGCTCGTCGTCGGCGTCGCGATCGGGTTCGTCGTCGCGCACAAGGTGAACGAGACCCCGCAGGGGCGTCAGTTCTTCAGCAGCATCGACAAGAAGGCGCGCGACTTCGGCGAGGCCGTCTCCGACGGCTACCGCCAGCGCGAGGCGGAGATCCGCTCCGCCATCGACGGCGACTGACCCCTCCCTCCCCGTACCACCGCTCACTACCGCTCGGAAACCATGCAGACTGCTGAAATCCACCGCCGCTGGCTCGACTTCTTCGCCACGCGCGGTCACACCGTCGTCCCGTCCGCCTCTCTCGTCAGCGACGACCCGTCGTTGCTGTTCACGGTGGCGGGCATGGTGCCGTTCGTGCCATACCTGACCGGGCTCGTCCCCGCGCCGTTCCCGCGCGCGACGAGCGTGCAGAAGTGCATCAGGACGCTCGACATCGACGAGGTGGGCAAGACCCCGCGGCACGGCACGTTCTTCCAGATGTGCGGCAACTTCTCGTTCGGCGACTACTTCAAGGAGCAGGCGATCACGTACGCCTGGGAGCTCCTGACCACGCCCGAGGACGACGGCGGCCTCGGCTTCGACCCGAAGGACCTCTGGGTCACGGTCTACGAGGAGGACGACGAGGCGCGGGAGATCTGGAAGCGCGTCGCGCAGCTTCCGGATGAGCGCATCCAGGGTCTCGGCAGGGACACGAACTACTGGTCGACCGGTCAGCCGGGCCCGGCCGGCCCGTGCTCGGAGATCTTCTTCGACCGCGGCCCCGCGTACGGCATCGACGGGGGTCCTGCGACCGACGACGACCGGTATGTGGAGATCTGGAACCTGGTCTTCATGCAGTACCTCCGCGGCGAGGGAACCGGCAAGTCCGACTTCGAGATCCTCGGCGACCTGCCGAAGAAGAACATCGACACCGGCATGGGGCTCGAGCGCGTCGCGTTCCTCAAGCAGGGCGTCGAGAACATGTACGAGATCGACCAGGTGCGCCCTGTGCTCGACCGTGCCGCCCAGCTCGCAGGCAAGGAGTACGGCGCCGTCCACGACGACGACGTGCGCCTGCGCGTGATCGCCGACCACGTGCGCAGCGCCCTGATGCTGATGTCCGACGGCGTGACGCCGTCGAACGAGGGCCGCGGGTACATCCTGCGCCGCCTGCTGCGCCGCACCGTGCGTGCGATGCGCCTCCTCGGCGTCGACCACCCCACCTTCCCCGAGCTGTTCACCGTGTCCAGGGATGCGATGAAGGCCGCGTACCCGGAGGTGGACGCCGACTTCGCGCGCATCTCGCAGCTCGCGTACGCGGAGGAGGAGACGTTCCTCCGCACGCTGGTCGCGGGCACGAGCATCCTGGACACCGCGGTTGCGAACACGCAGCGCGCTGGCAAGGAGCAGCTGGCGGGCGACACCGCGTTCCTGCTGCACGACACGTACGGCTTCCCGATCGACCTCACGCTCGAAATGGCGGAGGAGGCCGGTCTCAGCGTCGACCGCGCGGCGTTCGACAGCCTGATGGCCGACCAGCGCTCCCGCGCGAAGGCGGACGCGAAGGCGAAGAAGACGGCACTGGCCGACCTCTCCGTGTACAGCGCGTTCCGCTCGCAGGGCGAGACCGTCTTCACCGGGTACACCGAGCTGGAGACCGAGTCGAGCATCCTCGGCCTGATCGTCGACGGTGCGTCGGTGAACAAGGCGACCGAGGGGCAGATCGGCGAGGTCATCCTCGGTGCGACCGCTCTCTACGCGGAGTCCGGCGGTCAGGACGCCGACGCGGGAACCATCGTCGGCCCCGGCTACGAGCTCGAGGTGCTGGATGTGCAGAAGCCGGTCAAGGGGCTGATCAGCCACAAGGTCTTCGTGCGCAGCGGAGAGGTCGGCGTCGGTGCTCCGGCGACATCGCTGGTCGACAAGGACTACCGTCGCGGCGCGCGCCAGGCGCACTCCGGCACGCACATCATCCACGCGGCGCTCCGCCAGGTGCTCGGTTCCAACGCGCACCAGTCCGGCTCGTTCAACAAGGCGGGCTACCTGCGTCTCGACTTCTCCTGGAACCAGGCGCTGTCGGCGGAGACGCGCAGCGAGATCGAGGAGATCTCGAACAACGCGATCCGCGACAACCTCGAGGTCACCACGCGCGAACTGCCGCTCGCCGAGGCCAAGGCGCTCGGCGCGATGGCGCTGTTCGGCGAGAAGTACGGCGAGACCGTGCGCGTCGTCGACATCGGCGGCCCGTGGTCGCGCGAGCTCTGCGCGGGCACGCACGTGATGTCGAGTGCCGAGATCGGGATGATCAACCTGGTGAGCGAGTCGTCCGTCGGTTCGACGAACCGCCGCGTCGAGTCCCTCGTCGGGCTGGAGGCGTTCCGCGACCTCGCGGTCGAGCGCACGATCGTGTCCCAGCTGTCCGGGTCGCTCAAGACGCCGCGCGAGCAGCTGCCGGAGAAGATCGCCGACCTCCTCGCCAACCTGAAGGCCGCGGAGAAGCGCATCGCCGCGTTCGAGGCGCGCGCCGTGCTCGACAAGGTTCCCGCTCTGCTGGAGTCCGCATCCCGTCATGGGGCGGTCACGGTCGTCGCGAGCGACGCAGGGACGCTGAACTCGGCGGACGACCTGCGACTGCTCGCCACCACCGTGCGCGAGCGCCTGGGCTCCGACCCCGCGGTCGTCGCACTCGCGGCACGGGCGGGGGACAAGCCGGTCGTGATCGTCGCCACCAACCAGGGCGCACGCGACGCCGGCGTCAACGCCGGTGCTCTCGCGAAGACCGCATCCGGGGTGCTCGGCGGCGGGGGAGGCGGCAAGCCCGACCTCGCCCAGGGCGGAGGCACGGACGTCGACGCGATCCCTGCCGCGCTCAGCGCGGTGACCTCGGCGATCGGCGGCTAGGGCGTCGTGCGCTCGGGAGTGCGCCTCGGCATCGACGTCGGGAAGGTCAGGATCGGCGTCAGCAGGTCCGACCTGCACGGGATGCTCGCCACCCCGGTCGAGACGGTGCAACGCTCCAAAGATGCTGCGGATCGCCGCAGGATCTCGGAGATTGTGACGGAACTCGGAGTTTTCGAGATTATCGTCGGGTTGCCTTTGGCGCTCTCGGGCGCGCACACCGCATCCACGGCCGACGCCGTCGGATTCGCTGAAGCGCTCGTCACGGAGGTGGGTGTGCCGGTGCGGCTGGTCGACGAACGATTGACGACCGTTTCGGCCCATTCGGCACTCCGGGCGTCGGGAAAGAACTCGAAAAGCGCGCGTCCGGTGGTGGATCAGGTGGCTGCCACGATAATTTTGCAGCACGCCCTCGACGCGGAGCGCGCTTCAGACCGTCCGCCGGGCACACCCGTTGAACCGAACATTGGACCCTAGTTTGTCGCAGAACCCTCCTACCCCGGGGCACGGCGAAACCAGCCAGCCGGACGGCCAGCCAGCACCGCCGCTGTTCCCGTCGGTCAACCGTCAGCCGCTGACACGGCGCGAGGCGAAGGCCAGAGAAGCGGCGGCGGCGAAAGCGGCGGCGGACGCAGCAGCGGCGGGACCCGACGCGGACGCAGCGCAGAGTGGCGCGGTCGACCCGTCGGGCCAGCAGGCTCCTGCACCGGCGGCACCCGCCACGCCCGCGCGCTCGGTCGCTCCGCTCGACTTCGACGCTGTGATCACCGGCCCGATCGCCGCCCAGCGTGACGGCAGCATTCCGGAGCAGGCGGAGGAACGGGAGCGGGAGACCGTCGGCGCCCGTCGCTCCAACTTCATCAGCGCGCGAGGACCGGCCGCGGACGCCGCGCAGGAGCCGGTGACCTCCGACCCGTTCGCCACCTTCGAAGAGCTCGCGGCCCAGCACGACGAGCACGCACCGGATGCGCAGCAGGACTCCCCGCTGGTCTGGCGGCAGCAGCACTACCTCTCGCACACCGAACCGCCCAAGAAGAAGCGCAGCCTCAAGCCGCTCTGGGTGACCCTGATCATCGTCGCGATTTTCGGCGGCCTGATCGGCGGAGCGTACGCGGTGTTCCAGCCCCAGATCGCGAAGCTCGTGCAGGCCATCACGCCGGTCGACAACGACTACACCGGCAACGGCACCGGCCAGGTGCTGTTCACGATCAACTCCGGCGACAGCGGGTCGGACATCGCGAACAACCTGGCGAAGAAGGGCGTGACGAAGAGCTACGAAGCGTTCTACACGCTGCTCCTCCGGCAGAAGCCGGAGCCGAACTTCCAGCCGGGACTGTTCAAGCTGGCCAAGCAGATGAGCGCCCAGGCGGCACTCATCGCGCTGCAGGATCCGGCGTCGAAGATGGAGAACACGGCGGTCATCCCCGAGGGCACGGCCGAGAAGGACATCCTGCCGATCGTGGCGGAGGCGACCAAGCTGCCGGTGGCCGACCTGCAGGCGGCAGCGGCGAACCCCGCGCAGTTCGGGGTCCCCGCGGAGGCGAAGACGCTCGAAGGATTCCTGTTCCCCGCGACGTACACGTTCACCCCGGGGATCACCGCGCACGACGCGATCAAGACGATGGTCGACCGCAGCTTCCAGGCGCTGGATGAGGCGGGCGTGGCTCCCGCGGACCGCTGGAAGACCGTGGTGCTCGCCTCCATCGTGCAGCGGGAGGCCGGGCTGGCCCCCGACTACCCGAAGGTGTCCAGGGTGTTCCTCAACCGGCTGGCGCAGGGCTGGGACCTGCAGTCGGATGCGACGGTCGCGTACGGCACCGGCAACACGCACACGGTGACGACGACCGACGCCGAGCGCGCCGACGCGGGCAATCCGTACAACACCTACGTGCATCCCGGACTGCCTGTCGGGCCGATCTCGAACCCGGGCGACCTCGCCATCGGAGCGGCGGTCCACCCGGCGGACGGACCGTGGATGTTCTTCGTGACCTGGAATCTGAAGACCGGCGAGACCATCTTCTCGACGACCGTGGAAGAGCACGACGCCGCGGTGGCGAAGTGGCAACAGTGGATGAGGGACAACCCCGGCTATGAGTGACGAACGCGGCGTGAACGGCAGCGGAGGAGCGGCGGAGGAAGACGGCGTCTCCGAGGCGGAGGCGGAGGCGACGATCGCCGCCATCGTGGAGGCGGAGCGCGCGGCGGAGGCCGAGGAGGCTGCCGTCGCCGAAGCGGAAGAAGCGGCTGAGCTGGAAGAGCCGGAGGAGCCGGAGGACGAGGCTGAGGCTGAGGCTGAGGCTGAGGCTGAGGCTGAGGCTGAGCCGGAGCCCGCGCCTGTCGCCGCCAAGAAGCCGGCCGCAGCGTCCAGCAAGCCGCGCGCGGCCTCGTCGAAGGCGGCCAAGCCCGTCACCCGCAAACTCGCGGTTCTCGGCTCGCCGATCGAGCATTCCAAGTCGCCTGCCCTGCATCGCGCGGCGTACGACGTGCTCGGACTCGACTGGGAGTACGACGCCGTCGACGTCGCCGCCGACGACCTCGCTGATTTCATCGACGGCCTCGGTCCGGAGTGGCGCGGGCTGTCGCTGACCATGCCGCTGAAGAAGTCGGTCGTCCCGGTGCTCGGTGAGACCGACAGGATCGCCGAGCAGACCGGAGCGGCGAACACCGTCCTCCTCGACGACGGCGCCGTGCGCGGCTTCAACACCGACGTTCCCGGGTTCGTGCGCGCGCTGTCCGCCGCAGGGATCGAGAGCGCGCACTTCGTGCACATCCTCGGCGGTGGAGCGACGGCGGCGTCCGCGCTCGTCGCCGCCGCGGAGCTCGGGGCGGAGAAGGTCGACATCTACGTGCGGTCGCTGGAGCGGAGCGTGTGGCTCGAACCGCTCGCGCACCAGCTGGGCCTCATGGTGCGCATCCGGCCGCTCAGCCAAGCCGACCGGTCGCTCGACGTACCCGACCTGGTGATCAGCACCCTGCCGGGCGGCGCGACGACGGATGCGCTCTACACCGACTCCACACGTCGCAAGGCCGTGCTCTTCGACGTGTCGTACGACCCGTGGCCGAGCGCGCTCGGCCGGTCGTGGAACGCCGTCGGCGGCCACGTCGTCTCCGGACTGGCGCTGCTCGCGCACCAGGCCCTGCTGCAGGTGCGGATCTTCGTCTCCGGCGACCCTCTGCAGCCGCTGGACGGCGAGGAGACGGTGCTGGCGGCGATGCTCGACGCGGTCGGGATCGACGCTGCGGGAGCACTGCTGGAGGACTGAGCCCTCTGCCCGCTGTGCCAGAATCGAATCATGCTTCGTTGGCTCACGGCCGGGGAATCCCACGGTCCCGAACTCATCGCCCTCCTGGAGGGGCTCCCCGCAGGGGTGCCCGTCTCCCTCGACGCCATCCGCGCCGATCTCGCGCGCCGGAAACTCGGCTATGGGCGTGGTGCGCGCATGAAGTTCGAGCAGGACGCGCTCGATATCTCGGGCGGCGTCCGCCACGGGTACAGCCTCGGCAGCCCCATCGCGCTGCGCATCGGGAACACCGAGTGGCCCAAGTGGGTCGACGTGATGAGCGCGGAGCCTGTCGACGAGCAGAAGCTCGCGAGCGGCCGCGGAGCACCGCTCACCCGCCCGCGCCCCGGTCACGCCGATCTGGTCGGGATGCAGAAGTACGGCTTCGACGAGGCGCGCCCAATCCTGGAACGGGCGAGTGCCCGTGAGACCGCCGCCAGGGTCGCGCTCGGCGCCATCGCCCGGTCGTTCCTGGCCGAGCTGGGCATCACGCTCGTCAGCCACACACTGTCGATCGGTCCGGTGCGCGTTCCGGAGGGTTCGCCCCTTCCGCTGCCGAGCGACGTCGACGTGCTCGACGCCGATCCGCTGCGTTGCTTCGACCCGGCGACCAGCGCGCTGATGGTCGAAGAGGTGGATGCCGCACACAAGGACGGCGACACCCTCGGCGGCGTCGTCGAGGTGCTCGCATACGGGCTTCCGCCCGGACTGGGTTCGCACGTGCACTGGGACCGCAGGCTCGACGCGCAGCTGGCGGCAGCGCTCATGGGCATCCAGGCGATCAAGGGCGTGGAGGTCGGCGACGGCTTCCTGACCACGACGCGACGCGGTTCTGAGGCCCACGACGAACTGGTGGCGGAAGACGGCGAGATCGTCCGCACCAGCGACAAGGCCGGTGGAACCGAGGGCGGCATGAGCACGGGAACCGTGTTGCGCGTGCGCGCAGGCATGAAGCCGATCGCGACGGTGCCGCACGCCCTCCGCACCATCGACATCGCCACGAGCGAGGCGGCGGCCGCCCACCACCAGCGCTCCGACGTCTGCGCCGTCCCCGCGGCCGGCGTGGTCGCGGAGGCGATGGTCGCGCTGGTGCTCGCCAACGCGGTCGTCGAGAAGTTCGGCGGAGACTCCATCGCGGAGACGGCGAGGAACCTGCGCGGCTACCTCGACGCCATCCCGCAGAACCTCGCGACGGAGCGCCTGTCGGCGCCATACGCCTGAGCACCGCACCCGTGACCATCGTCCTGATCGGTCCGCCGGCGGCGGGCAAGTCGCGCATCGGCAAACGGCTCGCCGCGCGCCTGAAGGTCCCGTTCGTCGACACGGATTCGCTGATCGTCGACGAGCACGGGCCCATCTCCGCGATCTTCGCCGAGCACGGGGAGCCGCACTTCCGCGCACTGGAACGCGCGATCGTGGCCAGGGCGCTCGGAGAGCACGGCGTGGTCTCGCTCGGAGGGGGCGCCGTCATCGACCAGGGCACGCAGGCCGACCTGGCCGATGCCCGCGTCGTGCTCCTCACCGTGAGCCCCGAGGCCATCGCGGCCAGGATCGGCAACGGCAAGCGACCGCTGGTCACCGACGTGGAATCGTGGAAGCGACTCGTCGCCGCCCGCACCGACATCTACACAGCACTCGCCGACTACACGGCAGACACATCGACCAGACCGATCGACACCATTGTGGAAGAGATCGCGGCCTGGGTCGAGGAAGGACAGCGATGACCCCCATCGAGAACGACCAGCCCACCGGGAACGACCAGCAGACCGGCAACGACCGGCCGACCGAGATCCTCGTCCCCGGCGCGGACCAGTACCCGGTGGTGGTCGGCCGCGGGCTTCGCACGCAGCTGGCCGACCACCTCGGCGGCGGCGTCGCCAAGGTGCTGATCGTCCACCCGCCGACGCTGGGCGCGGCCGCTGCCGAGCTGCGCGAGTCGCTGGTCGGGCAGTTCGAGGTGCTGCTGGCCGAGGTCCCGGATGCGGAGGCGGCCAAGCGGGTCGAGGTCGCCGCGTTCTGCTGGCAGGTGATGGGGCAGGCCGACTTCACCCGCTCCGACGCCGTCATCGGCTTCGGTGGTGGCGCGGTGACCGACCTCGCCGGCTTCGTCGCGGCCACCTGGCTGCGCGGCGTCCGGCTGGTGCAGGTGCCGACGACACTGCTCGGGATGGTCGACGCGGCCGTCGGAGGCAAGACCGGCATCAACACGGCGGAGGGCAAGAACCTCGTCGGCGCCTTCTACGCGCCGGCCGCGGTGATCTGCGACCTGGACACGCTCACCTCGCTCCCGCGCAACGAGATCCTGGCCGGGTTCGGCGAGGTCGTGAAGTACGGCTTCATCGCCGAGCCGGGGATCCTCGACATCATCGAGCGCGACGTCGACCGGGCCACCGATCCACTGTCCGACGAGTTCCGCCGCCTGGTCGAGCTGTCCATCGGCATCAAGGCGCGGGTCGTCGGGGAGGACTTCACCGAGCAGGGACTCCGCGAGATCCTCAACTACGGCCACACGCTCGGGCACGCCATCGAGCACGCCGAGCGCTACCAGTGGCGCCACGGCGCCGCCGTCTCCGTGGGCATGATGTTCGCGGCGGAGCTCGCCCGGCTGAGCGGGCGGCTGAGCGACGAGGTCGTGGACCGGCACCGCCGCATCCTGGAGTCCCTGACGCTGCCGGTGAGCTACCCGCTCGGCCGATGGCAGACGCTGCTCGCGTCGATGCAGCGCGACAAGAAGGCGCGGGGGAGCCTGCTGCGCTTCATCGTGCTCGACGACATCGCCCGGCCGACCGTGCTCGCCGGCCCCGACCAGAGCCTGCTGTTCGCCGCATACCAGGAGATCGGTTCGTGACGACCGCGACCACCGCGACCGAGCTGGCGGCCGAGGGTCCGCTCTCCGCCGCCGATGCGCCGGTAGGCTGATCGGCTATGAGCAGTGTTCTCGTCCTCAACGGCCCGAACCTCGGGCGTCTCGGCACTCGCGAGCCCGACGTCTACGGTGCGGAGACCCTGGACGACCTCCGGGTCGTCCTGCAGTCCGACGCGCCGGAGACGACCATCGACCTCCGCCAGACGGACGACGAAGGCCAGCTGCTGCGCTGGCTGCACGAGGCGGCGGACAGCGGAGCTCCCGTCATCCTCAACGCGGGCGCCTGGACCCACTACTCCTACGCGCTCCGGGATGCGGTCTCGCTCGTGACCAAAGCAGGCGGCACCGTCATCGAGGTGCACCTGTCCAACCCGCACGCGCGCGAGGAGTTCCGGCACACGAGTGTCATCTCCGCGGTCGCGAGCGGGGTGATCGCCGGATTCGGGTTCGACTCCTACCGCCTGGCGCTCGCCCACATTCGCCGAAACGCCGACTGACAACTAGAATCTCTTGAGGCTGCCGCCGCGTCCTTCGTGCGTGGCCGGCCACCGTGGACCGCTCCGGCGCGCATCCACCCGGATCTTCTCCCACAATCGAACGGAACTCACGCATGGCAACAACCGCTGACATCAAGAACGGCATCGTCCTCAACATGGACGGCCAGCTCTGGACCGTGATCGAGTTCCAGCACGTCAAGCCGGGCAAGGGCGGCGCGTTCGTCCGCACCAAGCTGAAGAACGTCACCAGCGGCAAGACCGTCGACCGCACCTTCAACGCCGGATCGAAGATCGAGACGTCGAACGTCGACCGTCGCGACTACCAGTACCTGTACCAGGACGGCGAGAACTTCGTCTTCATGGACACCAGCGACTACGACCAGATCAGCATCTCGGGCACCGTCGTCGGCGACGCAGCCAACTTCATGCTCGAGAACCAGAACGTCACCGTCGCGCTGCACGAGGGCGAGCCGCTCTACGTCGAGCTCCCCGCCTCCGTCGTGCTCGAGATCACGTACACCGAGCCGGGCCTGCAGGGCGACCGCTCCACCGGCGGCACCAAGCCGGCGACCGTGGAGACCGGCTACCAGATCCAGGTCCCGCTGTTCCTCGAGACCGGCACCAAGGTCAAGGTCGACACCCGCACCGGTGACTACCTCGGTCGCGTCAACGACTAGATGAGCGCCAGGACCAAAGCCCGCAAGCGTGCTCTGGACGTGCTCTACGGAGCGGACGTCCGGCAGATCGCGCTGAACCAGGCACTCGCGACCGAGGCGGAGCGCGCGGCCAGTGAGCCGCAGCGCGAAGCGTCGTGGCTGTACGCCCGCGAGATCGTCGACGGGATCATCGACAACCAGGACGAGATCGACGAGCAGATCGAGACGTACGCGCAGGGCTGGACCCTCGCGCGCATGCCGATCGTCGATCGCGCCATCCTGCGCATCGGCGTCTGGGAGCTGCTCTTCAACGAGCAGGTGCCGGACGGCGTCGCCATCTCCGAAGCCGTCGAGGCGGCGACCGTGCTGTCCACGGACGACTCGGCCGGCTTCATCAACGGTCTTCTCGCGAAGATCGCGCAGAACAAACCGAAGTAAGACCAGCCGCTCACCCGCAGGGAGCGCCCGACCAGGCGCATCCCGGCGGGTGAGCGCCAGACCAGCGGAACGAGAGCCATGCGCAGCACCACCTCCCTTCGACGCCCATCCGGACGGCGAGCGGGGGTGCGCGCACTCGGCGCAGCACTCATCGCCATCGCCCTCGTGGCCGGCACGGCCGCGTGCTCGCTGGTCGGGGGCAACGGCTCGGTCCCTGTCGCCACGGCGAAGGCTCCGACCGGCACGGACGGCGCGGTCAACTTCGACGAGGGCTACATCAAGGCGGGCACGGGAACCAAGCACGTCGACATCTGGTTCGACCCGATGTGCCCGATCTGCGGCGCGTTCGAGAAGGCCAACGGAGACACGCTGGCGAAGGCGGTCTCGGACGGCACGATCACGCTCCGGCTGCACCCGCTGACGTTCCTCGACCGGGCATCGAACGGCACCGGATACTCCACCCGCGCCTCCGCGGCGCTCACCTGCGTGGCGGTGAAGGAGCCGAACAGCGCTCTGGACTACTACACGGCACTGTTCGCCAACCAGCCGGAGGAGAACTCCAACGGGCTGACCAACGAGCAGCTGGCGAAGCTCGCCACGGACGGCGGCATGACCGACATCACCGACTGCCTCGGCCGCAGCGGCCCGTACCAGGCGTGGGCGCAGGCGAACACCGCGCACTCGCAGACGGGTCCCATCACCGTGGACGGCACGAAGGTGCTGGACACCATCCAGGGCACGCCGACCGTGCTCGTGGACGGCAAGCAGTTCACCGGCAAGGTCGATGACAGCGCCGCGTTCACCTCGTTCCTCGCGAAGAACTGAGCATCGCGGGCTCCTGCTATGCTCGTTCGCGGTAGACATCCTTTAACAGCCGTCCTGTGAGGCGGGGAAGGAGGTCGGCATGACAGTACGAACAGTGCTGCAACACGCTGACATCACCCGGGCGTTGACTCGGATCTCCCACGAGATCCTCGAGTCCAACCGGGGTACGAACGATCTCATCATCCTGGGGATCCCCACGCGTGGGGTCGTCCTCGCGCGGAGGATCGCGGAGAACATCCAGCGGATCGAGCCACAGGCGGTCGCATCGCCGGCCGACCTCGTCGGCGCGCTCGACGTGACGATGTACCGCGACGATCTCTCCCGCAACCCCACCCGCACCCCGGCGCCCACCTCTCTGCCGGGCAGCATCGACGGCAAGACCGTCGTGCTGGTCGACGATGTGCTGTACTCGGGGCGCACCATCCGGGCGGCACTGGATGCGCTGAGCGACCTCGGCAGGCCGCGCGCGGTCCGGCTCGCCGTGCTGGTCGACCGCGGCCACCGCGAGCTGCCGATCCGCGCGGACTTCGTCGGCAAGAACCTGCCGTCCGCCGCCTCGGAGCGCATCAACGTGCTGCTCACCGAGATCGACGGGGCCGAGGCCGTGACCATCGAGGACGGCCTGGCGGACGCCGCGGACGCCCAGGGCAGTGCGGAGGCCGGAGCATGAGGCACCTCCTCTCCACCCGCACCCTCGGGCGCGACGACGCCATCCGCATCCTGGACGTGGCCGAGGACATGGCCGACGTGCAGGAGCGCGAGGTCAAGAAGCTTCCGACGCTGCGCGGCAAGACCGTCGTCAACCTCTTCTTCGAGGACTCGACCCGCACCCGCATCTCGTTCGAGGCTGCGGCCAAGCGGCTCTCCGCCGACGTGATCAACTTCAGCGCGAAGGGCTCCAGCGTCTCCAAGGGCGAGAGCCTGAAGGACACCGCGCAGACGCTCGCCGCGATGGGCGCGGACGCCGTCGTCATCCGGCACAGCGCATCCGGAGCCCCGCAGACGCTCGCCGCCAGCGGCTGGATCGACGCTGGCATCGTCAACGCCGGAGACGGGATGCACGAGCACCCCACCCAGGCGCTGCTCGACGCGTTCACCATGCGGCGCAGGCTGCACGGTGCTGCATCCAGGGGTCGCGACCTCGACGGCGTGACGGTGACCATCGTCGGCGACATCCTGCACTCGCGGGTGGCGCGCTCGAACGTCTGGCTGCTGGAGACCCTCGGCGCCGACGTCACGCTGGTGGCGCCGCCCACCCTGCTGCCGGTGGATGCGTCCGGCTGGCCGGCGAGGATCGGTTACGACCTCGACGCCGCGATCGACGCAGGACCGGACGTGGTGATGATGCTCCGCATTCAGGGCGAGAGGATGAATGCGGCGTTCTTCCCCAACACCAGGGAGTATTCGCGTCGCTGGGGGCTGGACGACGAACGTCTCGCCCGGCTCGGCGACGGTAGCATTGTGATGCACCCCGGTCCGATGAATCGGGGTCTGGAGATTTCGGCGGCGGCGGCGGACTCACCCCGCTCGACGGTCAGGGAACAAGTGGCCAACGGGGTTTCCGTTCGAATGGCCGCTCTGTACCTCCTGCTGTCCGGTGGAGATCGGGAGGACTTGGCATGAACGAGAAGTATCTGATCGCGGGAGCGACGCTCGCAGACGGCACGCGTGCCGACCTGCTGGTGAGCGACGGCAGGATCGCGGAGCTGGGCACCGGGCTGTCCGCTGCCGGCGCGACGGTGGTCGATGCGGACGGGCTGCTCGCGCTCCCCGGCCTGGTCGACCTGCACACGCACCTGCGCGAGCCGGGCTACGAGCAGAGTGAGACGGTCCTGACCGGCACCCGCGCTGCGGCGGCCGGCGGCTTCACCTCGGTGTTCGCGATGGCAAACACCTCCCCGGTGGCCGACACGGCCGGTGTGGTCGAGCAGGTGCTGAGCCTGGGCGACGCCGCCGGCTACGCCACGGTGCGCCCGATCGGCGCCGTCACCGTCGGCCTGGAGGGCGAGCGGCTGGCCGAGCTCGGCGCGATGGCAGACTCCCGTGCACGCGTGCGGGTGTTCTCGGACGACGGCAAGTGCGTCTCCGACCCGCTGCTGATGCGCAGGGCGCTCGAATACGTCAAGGCGTTCGACGGCGTCATCGCCCAGCACGCCCAGGAGCCGCGACTGACCGTCGGCGCGCAGATGAACGAAGGCGCGCTGTCCGGCGAGCTGGGGCTGGCCGGCTGGCCGGCGGTCGCCGAGGAGTCGATCATCGCGCGGGATGTGCTCCTCGCCGAGCACGTCGGCTCGCGCCTGCACGTCTGCCACGTCTCGACCGCCGGCTCCGTCGACGTGATCCGCTGGGCGAAGGCCCGCGGCATCGACGTGACGGCCGAGGTCACCCCGCACCACCTGATCCTCACCGAAGACCTGGCGAGCGGCTACGACGCCCGATACAAGGTGAACCCGCCGCTGCGTCGGTCGGAGGACGTCGAGGCGCTGCGGGCAGGGCTCGCGGACGGCACCATCGACATCGTCGCCACCGACCACGCCCCGCATCCCGTCGAGTCGAAGGACTGCGAGTGGGATGCCGCCGCGTTCGGCATGGTCGGCCTGGAATCCGCGCTCTCGGTGGTGCACGCCTCCGTGGTGCAGAACGGGATGCTCGGCTGGGCTGACGTCGCCCGCGTGCTCTCGCACACCCCGGCGCGCATCGGCAGGCTGGCCGGTCACGGCCAGGCGATCGAGCAGGGGGCTGCCGCGGAGTTCACGCTCTACGACCCCGCTGCCTCCCGGTCGTTCTCCACCGGAGACCTCGCCGGAAAGGGCATCAACTCTCCCTACCTGTCGATGACGCTCCCCGGCCGCGTCATCGCGACCTTCCACCACGGATACCCGACGGTCTTCGACGGCGCGGTCTCCGACGCGGAGGAGGTCGCCGCCCGCGCGAGGGCGGTCGCCGGACACTACGAGGAGGCACTGCGTGGATAAGCTCGTCCCCGTCCTGGTCGTCGCGGCCGTCCTGGTCGTCGCCGTCCTGCTGATCGTCTGGGGCTGGCGACGACGCGTGCGACGCGACCGATCGGCGGGCGGCGGATACGCTGCCCCGGCTGCGGCCACCACTGCAGCGCAGCCGCTCGCGCGCGTCGCGACCTTCTACGTCGCCACCACCAAGGGCGGGGAGCACCTGGAGCGCCTCGCGCTCCCCGGGCTCTCGTTCCGCGGAAAGGCGGAACTGAGCGTGACGGAGGACGGCGTCAGCGTCGCCATCCCCGGCGAGCAGCCCGTCTACATCCCGTCGTCGGCGATCACCGGCCTCGGGGCGGCGACCACCGCCATCGACCGTGTTGTCGAGAAGGACGGACTGCTCCGTCTCTCCTGGACCACCAGCGGCGGCGTGGCGGCAGACAGTTTCTTCCGGGTCGTCGACCCGGCCGACCGGGCGCCGGTGATCGCCGCGGTCGAATCCATTCTCCCCGCCGGCCATCAGGCGGGAACCAGCACGGAAAGTGAGGTGTGACGTGGCGCAGGCAACCCCCGCCGTCCTCGTCCTCGAAGACGGAACCCGCTATGTCGGACGGGCGTACGGCGCCGTCGGCCGCACGTTCGGCGAAGCGGTGTTCTCCACCGGCATGACCGGATACCAGGAGACGCTGACCGACCCGAGCTACGCGGGCCAGATCGTCCTGATGACGGCCCCGCACATCGGCAACACGGGCACGAACGACGAAGACATGGAGTCCCGCCAGATCTGGGTCGCCGGCTACGTCGTGCGCGAGCCCAGCCGCATCGTGTCCAACTTCCGCGCCCAGCGCAGCCTCGACGACGACCTGGTCGCCCAGGGCGTCGTCGGCATCAGCGGGATCGACACGCGCGCGGTGACCAGGCACATCCGGTCGGCGGGCGCGATGCGTTCCGGCATCTTCTCCGGCGAGGACTTCGACCTCACCGACGGGGAGCAGCTGGAACTCGTGCGGTCCACCTCGACGATGGCGGGCACCAACCTGTCTGCCGAGGTGTCGACGCCCGAGCCGTTCACGGTCCCCGCGGTCGGCGAGAAGGTCGGCTCCGTCGCCGTTCTCGACCTCGGCGTGAAGAAGTCGACGCTCGAGAACCTCGCAGCGCGCGGCCTCGACGTGCACGTGCTCCCGCAGATGGTGTCGGCCAGGGATGTGCTGGAACTGCAGCCGTCCGCCCTGTTCTTCTCGAACGGGCCAGGTGACCCCCAGGCGTCCGGCAAGCACGTCGCGCTGCTGCAGGAGGTGCTGAGGGCCGGCGTCCCGTACTTCGGCATCTGCTTCGGCAACCAGCTGCTCGGCCGCGCGCTCGGCCTCGGCACGTACAAGCTGCCGTTCGGCCACCGCGGCATCAACCAGCCGGTGCTCGACAAGCGCACCGGCCGGGTGGAGATCACCGCGCAGAACCACGGGTTCGCCGTGGATGCGCCGATCGACGGTGTGTTCGACTCCCCGGCGGGCTTCGGCCGCGTCGAGGTCAGCCACTTCAGCCTCAACGACAACGTGGTGGAGGGGCTCAACTGCCTCGACCTCAACGCGTTCAGCGTGCAGTACCACCCCGAGGCGGCCGCAGGGCCCCACGACGCCAACTACCTCTTCGACCGCTTCCTCGACATGATCACCGCTCGGGAGAACGGCGCAACCGCATCGCAGGGAGACTCCGAGTAATGCCGAAGCGTTCCGACATCAATTCCGTCCTGGTCATCGGCTCCGGCCCGATCGTCATCGGGCAGGCCTGTGAGTTCGACTACTCCGGCACCCAGGCGTGCCGCGTGCTCCGCGAGGAGGGCGTGCGCGTCATCCTGGTGAACTCGAACCCGGCGACCATCATGACCGACCCCGACTTCGCCGACGCCACGTACGTGGAGCCGATCACGTGGGAGGTCATCGAGACCATCATCGCCAAGGAGAAGCCGGATGCGATCCTGCCGACCCTGGGCGGCCAGACCGCTCTCAACGCCGCCATCCAGCTGCACGAGCACGGCATCCTGGAGAAGTACGACGTCGAGCTGATCGGCGCCAAGTTCGAGGCCATCCAGAAGGGCGAGGACCGCCAGATCTTCAAGGAGCTGGTGATCGAGGCCGGCGCGGAGGTCGCGCGCTCGCACATCGCGCACACCGTCGAGGAGGCCGTCGAGTTCGCCGAGGACCTCGGCTACCCGCTGGTCGTCCGTCCGTCGTTCACGATGGGCGGCCTCGGCTCCGGCTTCGCGTACACCGAGCAGGAGTTGCGCCGCATCGTCGGCGACGGCATCCACCAGAGCCCGACCAGCGAGGTGCTCCTGGAGGAGTCCATCCTGGGCTGGAAGGAGTACGAGCTCGAGCTGATGCGCGACACCGCCGACAACACGGTGGTCGTCTGCTCGATCGAGAACGTCGACCCCGTCGGCGTGCACACCGGTGACTCGATCACCGTCGCTCCCGCCCTCACGCTGACCGACCGCGAGTACCAGCGGATGCGCGACATCGGCATCGACATCATCCGCGCCGTCGGCGTCGACACCGGCGGCTGCAACATCCAGTTCGCTGTCGACCCGGCGAACGGCCGCATCATCGTCATCGAGATGAACCCGCGCGTCTCCCGCTCGTCGGCGCTCGCGTCGAAGGCGACCGGCTTCCCGATCGCGAAGATCGCCGCGAAGCTCGCCATCGGCTACCGCCTGGACGAGATCCCGAACGACATCACCAAGGTCACCCCGGCGAGCTTCGAGCCGACGCTCGACTACGTGGTCGTCAAGGTGCCGCGGTTCGCGTTCGAGAAGTTCCCCGCCGCCGACCCCACCCTCACCACCACCATGAAGTCGGTCGGAGAGGCGATGGCCATCGGCCGCAGCTTCAGCAGCGCGCTGCAGAAGGCGCTCCGCTCGCTGGAGAAGCGCGGGTCGTCGTTCCACTGGGGTGCCGAGAACCGCACCGTCGAGGAGCTGCTGACGAGCATCCAGACCCCGACGGACGGCCGGATCGTGGATGTGCAGCAGGCGCTCCGCCTCGGAGCGACGCCCGAGCAGGTGTTCGAGGCCACGAAGATCGACCCGTGGTTCCTCGACCAGATCGTGCTCATCAACGAGGTCGCGGAGCAGATCCGCACCGCGGAGACCCTCGACACCGACACGCTGCGGGATGCGAAGGACCACGGCTTCTCCGACGCGCAGATCGGTCAGCTGCGCGGCTTCGGCGAGGCGGACGTGCGCGAGATCCGCCACATCCTGGGTGTGCGTCCCGTCTACAAGACGGTGGACACCTGCGCAGGCGAGTTCCCGGCCCTCACGCCGTACCACTACTCCAGCTACGACCTGGAGACCGAGGTGGAGCCGAGCGACAGGCGCAAGGTGGTCATCCTGGGCTCCGGCCCCAACCGCATCGGTCAGGGCGTCGAGTTCGACTACTCCTGCGTGCACGCGTCGTTCGCATTGAGCGACGCCGGGTACGAGACGGTCATGATCAACTGCAACCCGGAGACGGTCTCGACCGACTACGACACCAGCGACCGCCTCTACTTCGAGCCGCTCACGCTGGAGGACGTGCTGGAGGTCATCCACGCGGAGAGCCAGAGCGGCGAGCTCGTGGGCGTCGTCGTGCAGCTCGGCGGCCAGACGGCGCTCGGGCTGGCGAAGGGCCTGGAGGCAGCAGGCGTCCCGATCCTCGGCACCACGCCCGAGGCGATCGACCTGGCGGAGGAGCGCGGCCTGTTCGCCGAGATCCTCGAGAACGCCGGACTCCTCGCGCCGCGCAACGGCACCGCGTTCGACTTCCCCGGCGCCGTGCAGGTGGCGGAGCAGATCGGCTACCCGGTGCTCGTGCGCCCGAGCTACGTGCTCGGCGGCCGCGGCATGGAGATCGTCTACGACAGCCCGTCGCTGGCCGACTATTTCGAGCGCGTGGCCGGTCAGGGCATCGTCGGGCCGGCGCATCCACTGCTGGTGGACCGCTTCCTCGACGACGCCATCGAGATCGACGTGGACGCGCTCTACGACGGAGAGACTCTCTACATCGGCGGCGTGATGGAGCACATCGAGGAGGCGGGCATCCACTCGGGTGACTCGAGCTGCACGCTTCCCCCGATCACGCTCGGTCGTCGCGAGATCGACAGGGTGCGCGAGGCGACGCTGAAGATCGCGGAGGGCATCGGCGTGCGCGGACTGCTGAACGTGCAGTTCGCCATCGGCGCCGGCGTGCTCTACGTGCTCGAAGCGAACCCGCGTGCCTCCCGCACGGTGCCGTTCGTGTCGAAGGCGCTGGGCATCCCGCTGGCGAAGGCTGCCTCCAGGATCATGGTCGGCGCAACCGTCGCCGGGCTGATCGAGGAGGGTCTGCTTCCGCAGCAGGACGGCTCGATCATCCCGATGGACTCGCCGGTCGCCGTCAAGGAGGCCGTGCTGCCGTTCAAGCGCTTCCGCACCAAGGAGGGCAACGTCGTCGACTCGGTCCTCGGCCCGGAGATGCGCTCTACCGGCGAGGTCATGGGCATCGACAAGGACTTCCCGCGCGCGTTCGCCAAGAGCCAGTCGGCCGCGTACGGCGGCATGCCGCTCGGCGGCACGGCGTTCGTGTCGGTCTCCGACCGCGACAAGCGCTCGATCGTGCTTCCGGTGCTCCGCCTGCAGGAGCTCGGCTTCTCGATCCTCGCCACAGAGGGAACGGCGGAGGTCCTGAACCGCAACGGCATCGCCGCCAGCGTCGTGCGCAAGTTCAGCGAGACGGAGAACGTGGATGCGCCATCCATCGTCGACCTGATCAACCGCAACGAGGTGGATGTGGTCATCAACACCCCGAGCGGCCGCTCCGCCCGGGCGGACGGCTACGAGATCCGCGCCGCTGCGGTGGCCGGAGACAAGCCGCTGTTCACCACGATCGCCGAGCTGAGCGCTGCGGTGGCATCGGTGGATGCGATCCGCGAGGGCTTCGACGTCAAGTCGCTGCAGCAGTACGCGATCGAGAGGGCCGCACGCGCGTGAGCTTCGGTGACCGGCTCGCCGGAGTCTTCGCGGCCAGCGGGCGCCTCTGCGTCGGCATCGACCCGCACGCGCACCTGCTGGAGAGCTGGGGCCTCGCGGCCTCGGCCTCCGGCGCGCGTGAGTTCGGGCTCGCGGTGGTCGAGGCGACGAAGGGACGGGCGGGCATCGTCAAGCCGCAGGTCGCGTTCTTCGAGCGATACGGCTCCGCGGGGTACGCGGCGCTCGAAGAGGTGATCGGGGCTGCCCGCTCGGCCGGGCTGCTGGTGATCGCCGACGCGAAGCGCGGGGACATCGGCACCAGCGTCACGGCGTACGCGGAGGCGTGGCTCACCCCCGGCGCCCCGCTGGAAGCGGACGCGATGACCATCGCGGCGTTCCAGGGCGTCGGGTCGATCGAGGAGCCGATGCGGCTGGCGGAGGCGAACGGCAAGGGCCTGTTCGTGCTCGCCGCGACCTCCAATCCGGAGGCGGCGGCCATCCAGCGCGCGGTCGTCCAGGACGGCCGGCGTGCGGGGAGCACCGTCGCTCGTGCGATCATCGAAGACGTGCAATCGTTCAACCAGGCGCAGACCCCCAGCGCATTCGGGTCCGTCGGGCTCGTGCTCGGCGCGACCCTCGACCTCACCGGCTTCGGCATCGACATCGCGGGGGAGCCCGGCGTCAACCGTGCTCCTGTGCTCGCCCCGGGCTTCGGCCACCAGGGCGCGAAGGTGGAGGACGCATCCCGGCTGTACGGCTCGTTCGCGGGCGGCGTGATCGTGAGCGAGTCGCGCGGGCTGCTCGGCGCCGGTCCGTCCGGCCTGGCCGACGCCATCGCGCGCAGGGCCGAGGAGGTGCGTGCGAGCCATGTCTGACCAGACGACAGCAGAGGGAGCGACAGCGGAGGGCACGACCGCAGCGGGCACGACAGCGTCCCACCGGCCGGCCCCGCCGGAGGTGGACCGTGCCGCCGCATCGCAGGCCGCCGTCGCCGCCCGCCGGGCGCGCGCGGCCGTCAAGGCCGCTATCGCGCACCAGGAGATCTCGCCGCTGACCGTCCTGGACAAGGCGACGGCCGACCCGGAGGGCGTCGAGGGGCGCCTGCGGGTCACCGAGTTCCTGCTCAGCGTGCCCGCGATCGGCACCACCAAGATGCAGGATGCCCTGCGTACGCTCGCGATCTCGCCCGCCAAACGGCTGGGCGGCCTGGGCAGGCACCAGCGCCTGCGCCTCCGCGACTACCTGATCGACCGCGAGGCGAAGGCCGGGCGGCTGAAGAACCACCTCGTGGTGCTGGCAGGACCCACCGCCGTCGGCAAGGGGACGGTCTCGACGTACATCCGCGAGAACTATCCGGATGTGCTGCTCTCGGTCTCCGCGACCACCCGCGCCCCGCGGCCCGGCGAGGTCGACGGCGTCAACTACTACTTCGTCGACGACGCGGAGTTCGACAGGATGATCGCGGACGGCGAGCTCCTCGAATACGCCACGGTGCACAACGCATACCGCTACGGCACGCCGCGCAAGCCGATTGAGCGCGCGCTGGACGAGGGCAAGAGCGTACTGCTCGAGATCGACCTGCAGGGCGCGCGCAGCGTGCGGAAGGCGATGCCGGAGGCGCGACTGATCTTCCTGCTGCCTCCGACCTGGGAGGAACTCGTCCGCAGGCTCATCGGCCGCGGCACAGAGGAACCGGCGGAACAGCAGCGCAGACTCGAGACGGCGAAGGTCGAATTGGCCGCTCAGGACGAGTTCGATCACCGCGTCGTGAACACCGACGTGGCCGAGGCGGCGCGCGAGGTCGTAGACTTGATGAAGATCCGCGCGGCGCCGTCGCGCCCGTAGACCGTTTTCGTCGCGTCATTCAGACGCCGTCGCAGCCTGCGACCACCCACGATCCGTTCAACCTGCAAGGAGCAATACACGCATGGCACTCAGCAACAAGGGCATCATCGACCCGCCCATCGACGACGTTCTCGCCAAGGTCGAGTCCAAGTACGCTCTGGTCATCTTCGCCTCCAAGCGCGCACGCCAGATCAACGACTACTACGCCGACCTGCACGAGGGCAGCCTGTTCGACAACGTCGGACCGCTGGTCGACTCGTCGGTCGACGACAAGCCGCTGTCCGTCGCGCTGCACGAGATCAACGAGGACAAGCTCACCATCAAGCCGATCGCCGAATAGCGACGCCCCCGGGCCCTGCGCCCGGGCAGGAGCAGTGCCGTGGGAGAGCCGCGTCGTCAATGCGATGGCGTCGTTGAAGGGGAGGGCGTCGTGAGCGCACGATTGACCATCGTCGTCGGGGTCACCGGCGGCATCGCCGCGTACAAGGCCGTCGGTGTGATCCGTTCGCTGGTGCTCGAAGGGCACTCGGTGCACGTGGTCGCCACCGAGGCGGCCCTGCGCTTCGTCGGACGCCCGACGCTGGAGGCGATCAGCCGCAACCCGGTGGCGACCGACCTCTACGAGGGCGTCGCCGAGGTGCGGCACGTCGCCATCGGCCAGTCGGCCGACCTGATCGTCATCGCTCCCGCGACGGCCAACACCATCGCCAAGCTCGCGGCGGGTCTCGCCGACGACCTGCTCGGCAACACCGTGCTCGCGAGCACGGCCCCGCTCGTCATCGCCCCGGCGATGCACACCGAGATGTGGCGCAACGCCGCCACCGTCGCCAACATCGCCACCCTGCGCTCGCGCGGCGTGACCGTCGTCGGACCGGCGAGCGGTCAGCTCACCGGCGCAGACTCCGGCCCCGGCCGGATGGAGGAGCCCTCCGTGATCGTGCGGGAGGCGCTGGCCGCGGTCGGCGCGCATCCCGAGCGTGCGGCGGCAGGGGATGCAGCGCAGCCAGCAGTGGATGCGTCGGCACCCGCCGCTGAGACCCCCACTGTTCCCGCTTCCCCCGTCGCGGCGTCCGCATCCGGTGCGGACATCGTCGTGCTCTCCGAGCGCCGCAGGGCCAACGAGGCGGCACGCCGCCCGCGCGGAGGAGACGACCTCGCCGGAAAGCGCGTTGTCGTCACCGCCGGGGGCACGCGTGAGCCGCTCGACCCCGTGCGCTTCCTCGGCAACCGGTCGAGCGGGCGCCAGGGCGTCGCCGTCGCCAGCGCGGCCCTCGCCCGCGGAGCGGAGGTCGTGCTGATCGCCGCCCACCTCGAGGTCGAGCCGCCGGAAGGCGTGGAGCTGATCGAGGTGCAGACGGCACTCGAACTGCAGGAGGCGGTCACCGAGGCAGCGCGCGCCGCCGACATCGTCGTGATGACCGCCGCCGTCGCCGACTACCGGCCGGCCGAGGTCCGCGAGACCAAGATCAAGAAGGCGGTCGCGGGGGAGACCCTCACGCTCGAACTGGTCGCCAACCCGGACATCCTGGCCGGTCTCTCGGCTGCACGGCGCGACGGTCAGGTCATCGTCGGCTTCGCGGCGGAGACGGAGCCCGACCCGTCGGCGCTGATCGAACTCGGCCGCAGCAAGCTCGCGTCGAAGGGCAGCGACTTCCTGGTGATCAACCAGGTGGGCTGGTCGCAGGGCTTCGCAACGGACAGCAATGAAGTCGTGGTCCTCCGCCGGGGCGGGGATATAGTGATGGAGGCCTCGGGGACCAAGTTGTCGGTGGCCGATCGTATTCTCGACGTCATCGCCTGACGAGCATCTCGGGCACCGTCCGAGCA
The DNA here is from genome assembly GCF_051161895.1 of Leifsonia araucanica. Lineage (NCBI taxonomy): Bacteria > Bacillati > Actinomycetota > Actinomycetes > Micrococcales > Microbacteriaceae > Leifsonia > Leifsonia araucanica. The sequence goes on along the minus strand of NZ_JBMBTW010000002.1, from coordinate 1,022,400 downwards.
GCCACAATCCGGCTAAGGAGAACAATGGCAGATCTGCGCCTCTTCACGTCCGAATCGGTCACGGAAGGCCACCCGGACAAGATCTGTGACCAGATCTCCGACAGCATCCTGGATGCGCTCCTCACGGTCGACCCGCACAGCCGCGTCGCCGTCGAGACCCTGGTGACCACCGGCCTGGTGCACGTCGCCGGCGAGGTGACCACCAAGGGCTACGTGGAGATCCCCGCCCTGGTGCGCGCCAAGCTCGTGGAGATCGGCTACGACTCCTCCGACGTGAGCTTCGACGGCACCCAGTGCGGCGTGTCCGTGTCGATCGGCGCGCAGTCTCCCGACATCGCCCAGGGCGTCGACGACGCGCTGGAGACGCGCGCGGAGCAGAGCAACGACGACCTGGACCGGCAGGGCGCAGGCGACCAGGGCATCATGTTCGGCTACGCCACCACGGAGACGCCGCAGTACATGCCGCTGCCGATCTGGCTCGCGCACCGCCTCTCCGAGCGTCTCGCGACCGTGCGCAAGGACGGAACGCTCGACTACCTGCGGCCGGACGGCAAGACCCAGGTGACCATCGGCTACGAGGGCATCGTCCCGAAGTCGGTGCAGACCGTCGTGCTCTCCACCCAGCACGCGCCGAGCGTGTCCAACGAGCAGCTGCAGGCCGAGGTGATCGAGGAGATCATCGCCCCCGTGCTGCACGAGGCCGGGCTGGAGTCCGCGCACGTGCGCACCCTCATCAACCCGACCGGCCGGTTCGAGATCGGCGGTCCGAAGGGCGACGCGGGGCTCACCGGCCGCAAGATCATCGTCGACACCTACGGCGGCGCGAGCCGTCACGGCGGAGGCGCGTTCTCCGGCAAGGACCCGTCGAAGGTCGACCGCTCCGCGGCATACGCCATGCGCTGGGTGGCGAAGAACGCGGTCGCCGCCGGTTTCGCCGACCGGCTCGAACTGCAGATCGCCTACGCGATCGGCAAGGCGGCGCCCGTCGGGCTGTACGTGGAGACGTTCGGCACCGGCCACGTGCCGGAGGACCGCATCATCTCCGCGATCCGCGAGGTGTTCGACCTGCGCCCGGCCGCGATCATCCGCGACCTCGACCTGCTGCGCCCGATCTACGCGAAGACCGCGACATACGGCCACTTCGGCCGTGAGCTGCCGGACTTCACCTGGGAGCGTCTGGACCGCGTCGACGACCTCCGGTCGGCCGCAGGCCTCTGACGATGGCGGCGGCCGGCCGGGTCGCCCGCATCGTGATCGACTCGGCGCTTCCCCAACTCGATCACCTCTTCGACTACGGCGTGCCGGATGCGCTCGACGCTGACGTGCATCCGGGGGTGCGGGTCAAGGTTCCGCTGCGCACGGGCGCCAGGATGGTGTCCGGTTTCGTGGTGGAGCTGCTGCCGCGCGACCAGATCGACTACGAGGGCGAGCTGACGCCGATCGACCAGGTGGTGTCGACGGCGAGCGTGCTGACACCCGCGGTGTGGGCGCTGGCCAGGAAGCTGGCCGACCGCAGCGCGGGGACGGCGAACGATATCCTGCGCTTCGCGGTTCCCCCGCGGTCGGTGCGGGTGGAGAAGGCGTGGCTGGCTGCCCAGGCGGCGGCGGTGGCCGCGGGCGACAAGCCGGATGCGCCAGGTAGCGCGAGCACCCAGGAGGCGGCCCACCCACACACCGCGCCGATCGGCGGCTACGGCGACGGCGTGCTGGAGGCGGCCGTCGCCGCGGGGGCGCGGATCGCGCTCCGCACCATTCCCGGCGTCGTCCGCACACCGGAGGGCGAGTGGGTCGGCCAGTGGGCCGTGACTCTCGCCGGGGCGGCCGTCGCCTGCTGGGCGGCGGGAAAGACCGCGATCATCGCCGTCCCCGACTACCGCGACCTCGACCAGCTCGCCGCCACGCTGCTCGCGCTGGCTCCCGCCGAGGCCGTCGTGCGCGTGGACGGCCGGCAGACAGACTCCGAGCGGTACAAGGCGTTCCTCGGCGCGCTGTCCGGTCCGCGCATCGTGATCGGCAGCCAGTCCGCCGTGTACGCGCCCGCCGACGACCTCGGCCTGCTGATCGTCTGGAACGACGGGGATCCGCTGCACGCGGCCAGGCAGGCCCCGTACATCCACACCAGGGATGCGGCGCTCGTGCGGCAGGAGCAGCAGGGCGGCGCGCTCATCCTGGCCGGGCGCATCCGGAGCGTCGAGGCGCAGCGGCTGGTGGAGCTGGGCTGGCTGCGGGCGGTCGACCCGGAGCGCATGGTGTGGCCGAAGGTGATCCTGAGCGCGAACCAGACGGCGGAGGAGCCGGTGGCGCGGGCGGCGCGCATCCCGTCCGTGGCGTGGAAGACCGCGCGCGCGGCCCTCGACGGCGACGAGAAGACGCCGGCGGGACCGGTGCTGATCCAGGTGGCGAGGCCCGGGTACGCGCCCCAGATCGCCTGCGCGAAGTGCGGGCAGGCCGCGCGCTGCAACCGTTGCACGGGCCCGCTCGGGCAGCGGAGGGCCGGAAGCGTTCCGTCCTGCGGCTGGTGCGGGGCGCTCGCGACCAACTGGCACTGCGACCACTGCGAGCACGACCGGTTCCGGCTGGTCACGCTGGGGTCCGGCCGCACGGCGGAGGAGCTGGGGCGTGCGTTCCCCGGGGTGCGCGTGATCGTGGCGGACGGCGAGCATCCCGTGCAGTCCGTGCCGGATGCGCGCGCCATCGTCGTGGCGACCCGCGGTGCTGAGCCGATCGCCGCGGGCGGGTACCGTGCCGTGCTCCTGCTCGACGGCGAGCGGATGCTGGCGAGGGAGACTCTAGGTGTCGCCGAGGACTGCCTGCGCTGGTGGACGAACGCGGCCGGGCTCGCCGCGCCGGGAGCGCCGACCGTGCTGGTGGGGGTCTCGGGCGGTCTCGCGCGCGACTTCGCCACCGGGAGGGTCGCGGAGTTCGCGCACGCCGAGCTGGTGGACCGCCGCGCCCTGCACTTCCCTCCCGCGGTGCGGCTCGCGTCGATCGCGGGGGCCCCGGACGTGGTGGAGGCGGCGGTCGCCGCCGTCGATCCAGCGCTGCTGATCGACGTGCTCGGCCCGGCGACGGTGGACGACTCCACCGTGCGCGCGATCCTGCGCTTCGAGTACGCGAAAGGGCAGGAGGTCGCGACGGCGGTGCGCGGCGCGATCGTCCGCAACGCGAGCAAGCGGCGCAAGGCTCCGGCGGGCAAGACCGGGTTCCGCCCGGCGCCGACGCTGCGCGTGCAGTTCGACGACCCGGAGATCATCTGACCCCTGTGCCTCCGATCCCTGGCCAGCCGACCCCGGCCGGTAGGATCGACGGTGGCCGCGGAGCACGCGGCCGACGTTCCCGACCGAAAGAACCCGCTATGCCCCGATTCCCGTCCACGCCGCACCGCACGGAGAACGAGGGATGAGGCTGGTCTTCGCCGGCACCCCGGCGGTCGCCGTCCCCGCGCTGCGGCTCTTGGCCGAGCGGCACGAGGTGGTGGCCGTGCTCACGAGGCGCGACGCGGAACTGGGGCGCAAGCGCGTGCTCACGCCGTCCCCGGTCGCCGCTGCGGCGGACGAGCTGGGCATCGAGACGATCAAGGCCAACCGGCTCGACGAGACGGTGACGGAGCGCATCCGGAGCCTGGCGCCCGACCTCGGCGTGATCGTGGCGTACGGCGGTCTGGTGCGCGAGCCGCTGCTGTCGACGCCGCGGCTCGGCTGGGTGAACCTGCACTTCTCGCTGCTTCCCGCCTGGCGCGGCGCAGCCCCGGTGCAGCACGCCGTGATCGCCGGAGACGAGGTGACGGGGGCCGCGGTGTTCCAGCTGGTGCCGGAACTCGACGCGGGCGACGTCTTCTCGGAACTGACCCGCGCGATCGGCGCCGACGAGACCGCAGGCGACGTGCTCGGTGCGCTCTCGCTTTCCGGCGCCGACCTGCTGGCGGACACGGTGGATGCGCTGGCCGACGGCACGGCAGCCTCCGCGCCGCAGACCGGAGCCGTCACGCTCGCGCCGAAGCTGTCGCTGGTCGACGCGCACCTCGACTTCCACCAGCCGGCTGCGGCGGTGTACGCCAGGCAGCGCGGTGTGACGCCGGAGCCCGGGGCGTTCGCGCTGCTCGGCGACGACCGGTTCAAGGTTCTCGCGGCCCGCCCCGCCCCGGATGCGGACGAGCTGGCCCCCGGCGCGGTCGCGCTGCAGGGCAAGCGGGTCGTGGTCGGGACGGGCACGTATCCGCTGGAGCTGGTGACGGTGCAGCCGGCCGGGAAGAAGGCGATGGCTGCCGCCGACTGGTGGCGCGGCCTCTCCGCGGCGAACGGGGTGGTGCTGCGATGAGCGAGCGGAACAGGAACCAGAGCGGCCAGGGCGGTCGCGGCGCGCAGGGCGGCCACGTGCAGCCGGCGCGCCGGGTCGCGTACGACGTGATCGCCGCCGTGCGCGACTCCGACGCCTACGCCAACCTGCTGCTGCCGACGCGCATCGCGCGCGCCGGCCTCAACCCCGGCGACGCCGCCCTCGCCACCGAGCTGACGTACGGCACGCTCCGGATGCAGGGATACTACGACCTGGTGATCGCCCGCGCGGCCGGGCGTCCGGTCGACCGCATCGATCCGCCCATCCTGGATGTGCTGCGGCTCGGCGCCCACCAGCTGCTGTCCACACGGGTGGCGCCGCACGCGGCCGTCAACGAGTCCGTCGCGCTCGCCCGCAGCGTCGGTTCGCGCTCGGCGACCGGCTTCACGAACGGCGTGCTGCGCGAGATCGGCCGGCACAGTCCGGAGGAGTGGCGGCAGCGCATCCTGGCCGACACGAAAGGCCAGGACCAGGAGCTCTCCGCGCTGACCTCGCATCCGGTGTGGATCGTGCGTGCCTTCCGCCGCGCTCTCGAAGCGGAGGGCAGGGAAGCCGAGCTCGCCGACCTGCTGAACGCCGACAACGCGGCGCCCAGGGTCAACATGGTCGCGCTTCCCGGACTCGCCGACCTGCCGGACGACGCGACCGAGGACCGGTTCTCTCCCGTCGGCTTCACCGCGGGCGGCGGGGATCCGCAGGCCAGGGTCGAGGAGGCGGGCGGACGCCTGCGGGTGCAGGACGAGGGATCGCAGCTCGCCGCACTCGCGCTCAGCAGGGCGCGCCCGATCGTGCCGGGTGAGCAGTGGCTCGACCTGTGCGCCGGGCCGGGCGGCAAGGCCGCGCTGCTGGCCGCCGAGGCGCGGCTGGGTGGTGCGACGCTCACCGCCAACGAGGTCGTCCCAGCCCGCGCGGAGCTGGTCCGGCGTGCGCTGGCCGCGCTGCCGGAGCCCGTCGAGGTGCTCGAACTGGACGGCACGACCGTCGGAGAGTCCCATCCGGAACAGTTCGACCGCATCCTGCTGGACGCCCCGTGCACCGGGCTCGGTGCGCTGCGCCGCCGGCCGGAGGCGCGCTGGCGCAAGACCCCGCGCGACGTCGCAGAGCTCACCGGACTGCAGGCGCGGCTGCTCGACGCGGCCATCGCCGCCGCGAAGCCCGGCGGGCTCATCGCCTACGTGACCTGCTCCCCGCACATCGCGGAGACGCGGGGCATCGTCGCGGCGGCGCTGGACGCGCACGACGACGTCGAAGCCGTCGACACGCCGTTCGTGCTGCAGGAGCTCGTGCTGGAGCGCCTCGACCTCGCCGGTGACGGCCTGGCCGCCCAGCTGTGGCCGCACCGTCACGGCACGGACGCGATGTTCATCGCGCTGCTCGCCAAGCGCTGAGCCGGGGTCGCCGGTTTTGTAGGCTGGAGGCATGCCAGTCCGGATCAACCCCAGCATCCTCGCCGCCGACTTCGTCAACCTGGAGCGTGACCTCGGTCGCATCGCCACCGCCGACCTCGTGCACGTGGATGTGATGGACAACCACTTCGTGCCGAACCTGACGTTCGGTCCGCAGATGGTGGGGCGCATCCAGGACGTGTCCGCGATCCCGCTCGACGTGCACCTGATGATCGACGACCCGGAGCGCTGGGCGCCGGGATACGCGGAGCTCGGCGCGTTCTCCGTCACCTTCCATGCCGAGGCGGCCACCGAGCCGATCACGCTCGCCAGGCGCCTGCGGGAGATCGGCGCGCGGGCGGGGATCGCGCTCAAGCCGGGAACGCCGGTCGACGACTACCTCGACCTGCTGCCCGAGTTCGATCAGGTGCTGGTGATGACCGTCGAGCCCGGCTTCGGCGGCCAGTCGTTCATGCCGGAGACCATGCCCAAGCTCGCCAGGCTGCGCGCGGCGGTGGATGCGACGGGCGCCGACGTGTGGCTGCAGGTCGACGGCGGGATCACCGAGGAGACCATCGCCGTCGCCGCCGAGAACGGTGCGGACACCTTCGTCGCGGGATCGAGTGTGTTCAAGGCGGAGAACACCGAGCGGCAGATCGCACTGCTGCGCGAGACGGCCGCCCGCCACAGCCACCCGGTCAGCCGCTGACCACGGCCTGCGCGGGCTCCCGTCGGCGGATCACGGCGGGTACGGTCGCGATGCTCGCCACCGAGATCAGCGCGGCGACGGCGAACACGTAGAAGCCGCCCGGATACGCCAGGTCGAGCGTCACGAGCACCCCGGTGATGGCCGGTCCGGCGATGGCGCCGATGCGCCCGATGCCCGCGGCGAAGCCGAGCGCCGTGCCGCGCACCTCCGGAGGGTAGAGCTGGCTGACGAACGCGTAGACGAGCACCTGCGCGGAGAACACGAAGACGCCGGTGACGAAGATCGCCGCGTACAGCAGCACGACCTCGTCCATCCGGATGCTCAGCAGCGCGAGGAACACCGCAGCCAGGAAGAACCAGACCAGGGTGACGCGCTTGGTGCCGTTGCGGTCGGCGAGCGCTCCGGCGAGGACGAGCCCGGCGACGGCGCCCAGGTTGAGGACGAGCAGCAGGCCGAGCGCGTCTCCGGTGTCGTACCCGGCGACCTTCATGAGCTGCGGAAGCCAGGTGTTGAGGCCGTAGACCAGCAGCAGTCCCATGAACGACGCCGTCCAGATGCCGATGCTGGCGAGCAGGTACGGCCGCCGGACGAGGACCCCGACGGTTCCCGCCGGCCGGGCTGCTCCGTCCGCACGACGGGCGAGGACGGCCGCCGACTCCGGCAGCGTGAACCAGAGCAGGGGAAGCACCACGAGCCCGGCGACGCCGCCGACCATGAACATCAGCTGCCAGTTCGGCACGATCGCGAGGGCGAGCAGCGCGGTGAGGACGGCGCCCGCGTGGTAGCCGGTCATCGTGAGCGTCGTCGAGCGCCCGGTGCGGGTGGACCCGGCGAACTCGCCCACGTAGGCGAGCACGGTCGGGATGCACGCCCCGAGCCCCAGCCCGGCGAGCAGTCGCAGGGCGCCGAAGACGAACACGTTCGGCGCGGCGACGATCGCGATCGTGAACACCGAGAACAGGGTGACGCAGGTGATCAGCGTCGCGCGCCTGCCGTAGCGGTCGGTGAGCGGGCCCACGGCGAGCGCACCGATTCCGACCCCGACGAGTCCCGCTGTGGCCACGGCCGTCGCGCCGCCAGGGTCGAACCCGAGCGCGCCCGTACCGATCAGGGTCGGGATGACCGTGCCGAGGACGACCAGGTCGAAGCCGTCGAGCGCCACCACGATCCAGCAGAGCATGACGGGCCAGACGCGGGCGGTGGACGGGGGTGAGCTCGTCATCGGAGCCTCCTTGCTGTGATGCGGGGTGGTGCTGGTGGTGCGTGGTGCTGCGGTTCGTGCGTCACGGCGACGCGATGGCAAAACGGATGTTCGCCTGGCGCACGCTCGTGCGCCATCAGAACGCACCGTAGCATGGTGGGACGCGCAGGAAGGAGTCGACGTGGCCAATTCGCCGTCGGGGGAGTCGCTGATCACGCGGCTCGTCCGCATCCTGAGCACGCTCGACTCCGGGCATCCGCCCCTGACCGCGACCGCCGTTGCCCGGCTCGCCGACCTCCCCGTGGCGACCGTGCACCGGCTGGTCGCCGAGCTGAGCGCGATCGGCTGGCTGGTGAAGGACGAGCAGGGCAGGATCGGCCTGGGCCTCGACCTGTGGGAGCTCGCCCACCGTGCCCGCTCGCCGTACACGCACCTGCTCACGATCGCGCGCCCTGCCATGCAGGAGGTGCAGCGGGTGGTCGGGCAGAACACCCAGCTCGGCGTGCTCACTGCGGACGGCGACGACGTGCTCTACCTCGAGTGCTACTCAGGTGAGGGGTCGGTGGAGAACGCGGCGACGACGGCGACCAGGCTTCCCGCGTACCGGTCGTCGGCCGGGCACGCGATCGTGGCGTTCGCCGACCGCGCGATGCGGGAGGGCTTCATCGCGGACTGGGAGCCGAGCCTGCCCGGTCTCCGGCACCGGCTGGCCGGGGTGCGCACGAGCGGCCACGCCGTCGTGGAGGGGATGATGCACCCGGACACGGCGGGTGTCTCCGTGCCGGTGCGCGAGCCGGGGCTCGAGGTGGTGGCGGCGCTCAGCGTCGTCGTCCCGCGCGACCCCGCTGTCATCGCCGCGGTGATCCGCCCACTGACGGAGGGCGCAGAGCGGATCACCGCTGCGCTGCGGGCCGACGCGCTCGCCGCTCTCAATGAACGAGAAGGGCGCTCCGCCGCTCAGCCGTCCTGACAAACTGACCGCACTCGTCAGAACCATCAGGAGGAGTGCAGCTATGGCAGCGCGCAAAGAATCGACCAGGGTCGCGATCGTCGGAGGCGGTCCGGCCGGTTTGATGCTCTCGCACCTCCTCGCGAGAGACGGCATCGACAGCGTCGTCGTCGAGCGGCGCACACGGGCCGAGATTCACGCGACGGTGCGTGCGGGCATCCTGGAACCCGGCAGCGTCCGGATGCTGGTGGAGTCCGGCGCCTCCCGACGCGTGCTGGAGAAGGGCGACAGGCACGACGGCATCGAACTGCGCATCGACGGCGACGGCCACCGGATCGACTTCCAGGACCTCGTCGGCCAGTCGGCGTGGCTCTACCCGCAGACCGACGTGTTCGCCGACCTCGCCGATGCCCGCGAACGCGACGGCGGCGACGTGCGCTACGCGGTGCAGGACGTGACGGTGACAGGCGTGACGGACGCGCATCCGCTCGTCGTGTTCACCGAGGACGACGGTTCTGCCGTCGAGCTGAGCTGCGACGTGGTGATCGGCGCCGACGGCTCGCGCAGCGCCTGCCGCAAGCTGATCCCGGATGCGCAGCGCCGCAGCTACTTCCGTGAGTACCCATTCGCGTGGTTCGGCATCCTCACTGAGGCGCCGCACAGCGCGGAGGAGCTCATCTACGCCGCATCGGACCGCGGCTTCGCGCTCATCAGCCAGCGCAGCGAGACCGTTCAGCGCATGTACTTCCAGTGCGACCCTGGCGAGGACGCCGACCAGTGGAGTGACGCACGCATCTGGGACGAGCTGCAGAGCCGCGTCGCAGGCAACGGCTTCTCCCTCGCCGAGGGACCGATCACCGACCGCGTCGTGCTCCCATTCCGCAGCTTCGTCTGCGAACCACTCAGGCACGGTTCGCTGTTCCTCGCGGGCGACGCCGGACACACCGTGCCTCCGACGGGCGCCAAGGGGCTGAACCTGGCGCTCGCCGACGTGGGAGTGCTGCACGAGGCGCTGGCCGAACTGCTGCTCGGCGGGAGCGCATCCGGCGTGGACAGCTACAGCGACCGTGCCCTGGCCAGGGTGTGGAAGAGCCAGCACTTCTCGTACTGGATGACGACGCTCCTGCACGAGCAGCCGGGCGCGAGCGATTTTGACAGGCGCAGGCAACGCGGCGAGCTGGAGTCCATCGTCTCCTCCCGCGCAGGCTCGGCGTTCCTCGCGGAAGGCTACACCGGCTGGCAGCATGCCGCCGTTGCGCAGCCCGTCGCCTGACCAGCAACACCCTCCTCCACGAAAGGACGCCGATGTCACCCACGACCCCACCCACCCCACCGCACCCGCTCCGGCCGCAGTCGGCGCTGAGCGCGGAGATCCAGGCCATCCACGCCGCATACGCGGACGGGCGGGCGGCAGGCGCGCCGGAGGAGCACGGCACCCGGCGTGACTTCCCGCCGTACCGCAGCTCCCTGCTGCGCCATCCGACCAAAGACCTCCGTCACACCGACCCGGAGACCATCGAGCTGTGGTCTCCCGCGTTCGGCCACCGGGATGTGCACCCGCTCGAGGCCGACCTCACCATCCAGCACAACGGGGAGCCCCTCGGCGAGCGGATGGTCGTGACCGGCCGGGTGCTCGACGGGGACGGCAGACCGGTGCGCGGCCAGCTGGTGGAAATCTGGCAGGCCAACTCGGCCGGGCGGTACATCCACAAGCGCGACCAGCACCCCGCCCCGCTCGACCCCAACTTCACCGGGGTGGGACGCTGCATCACGGGGGCGGACGGCAGCTACCGCTTCACGACGATCAAGCCGGGCCCGTACCCGTGGAAGAACCACCACAACGCGTGGCGTCCGGCCCACATCCACTTCTCCCTGTTCGGCACGGACTTCACCCAGCGGATGATCACGCAGATGTACTTCCCCGGCGACCCGCTGTTCGCCCTCGACCCGATCTACCAGTCGATCGTCGACCAGGAGGCGCGCGACCGGCTCGTCGCCCGGTACGACCACGACGTCACGACCCACGAGTGGGCGACCGGGTACACCTGGGACATCGTGCTCAGCGGCTCGGGGCGCACCTGGATGGAACCAGAAGGAGACGACGAATGAGCACAGCGCTCGCCCCCACGCCCGGCCAGACCGTCGGCCCGTTCTACGGTTACGCCCTCCCGTTCGCCGGCGACTCCGAGCTCACCGCGCCGGGGGCGGCGGGCACCATCCGGTTGCACGGCACGGTCACCGACGGAGCGGGCGTGCCCGTGCAGGACGCCATCCTCGAACTCTGGCAGGCCGACGAGCACGGAGCAGTGCCCCGTGCCACCGGCTCCCTCCGCCGGGACGGCCACACCTTCACCGGATGGGGGCGGGCGGCCACCGACGACGACGGCCACTACACCTTCAGCACCCGCACACCCGGACCGACCGAGCAGGGCGCGCCCGCCTTCTTCGCCGTGCTGGTATTCGCCAGGGGACTCCTCGACAAGCTGCACACCCGCGCATACCTCCCCGACGACGAGACGGCGCTCGCCGCAGACGCCTTCCTCGCCACGCTGCCGGAGGACAGGCGAGGCACGCTGATCGCCGAGCGGGAGCCGGACGGCTCACTGCGGTTCGACATCCGGTTGCAGGGCGACGACGAGACCGTGTTCATCGACTTCGGCGGCGACCGGCGATGACGGACGGAGACGTCGGCATCCTCGATCCGGCGGTGGCAGCATCCGGTGGCGCGGCGCTCTGCACGGACCTGGCCGTGGTGCAGGCGATGCTGGACACCGAGTTCGCCTGGGCGCAGGTGCTGGTCGAGCAGGGCGTCGGCGACGCGGCCTGGCTGCCGGTCATCGAGGACGCCTGCGCCGTCGAGCTGTACGACCTGGCTGCCATCGCCGCGGACGCGGCGGGCGGGGGCAACGCGCTCATCCCGTTACTCGCGCGGCTCAGGGCGACGACGGCCGAGCGGTCGCCGGAGGCCGCGGCGTTCCTGCACCTCGGGGCGACCAGCCAGGACATCGTCGACACGGCGCTGATGCTGGTCGCCGCCCGGACGCTCACTGCGGCCGCGTCCGCTTTGGATGCGACGGCCGACGCCCTGGTGACGCTGGTGGGCGAGCACCGGTCGACACTGATGGTCGCGCGGACGCTCGCGCAGCACTCGCTGCCGTCCACCTTCGCCCTCAAGGCGGCGCACTGGCTGGCCGGGATCACGGCAGCGCGGAGCCGGCTGAGCGCGCTGCTTCCGACGCTGCCGCTGCAGTGGGGTGGCGCGGCGGGCACGCTGGCGTCGCTCGACACCCTGCGCGACGTGGACACGCTCGCCCTGGTGGATGCGCTGGCCGCGCGCCTCGGGCTGGCCGCGCCGGTCGCGCCCTGGCAGACGAACAGGTGGCCGGTGCTGCGCGCCGGAGGAGCGGCGGCCGAGGCGGTGGCGGCGTGCGCGGTGATCGGCACGGACGTCGCGCTCCTCAGCCGTCCGGAGTTCGGCGAGCTGTCCGAGCCGCGCGCCGACGGCCGCGGGGTGTCGTCCGCGATGCCGCAGAAGCAGAACCCGGTGCTCTCCGTGCTGCTCAAGCGGGAGGGGCTGCGGGTCGGGCCCGACCTCGGCGCGCTGACCGCCGCCGCCACCGCGACCGTCGACGAGCGCTCGGATGGCGGCTGGCACGCCGAGTGGACGCCGCTGCGGTCGCTCGTGCGCTCGGCGGTGGTGTCTGCGGAACTCGCGGCCGAACTGGCCGGCGGGCTGGGCGTGCATCCGGAGCGGATGCGGCAGAACCTCGGGCTGGCTGGTCCCATGCTGCTGAGCGAGCGCGTCGTGGCCGTGCTCGGCCGGGCTCTCGCCGACCGGGGCGACCACGACGGTCCGCGTGACGTGCGGGCGGCGATGACCGCAGCGCGGGATGCGGCCACCGGCGACACAGGCGACGCCGGCACCATCGAGCGTTCCCTGCTCGCTACGCTCGGGGCGGAGCGGCTTGCCACCGCGCTCGGCGGCACGACGCTGAGCGACCTGCTCGATCCGGCGGGCTACCTCGGCAGGGCCGACGACTTCTGCGACAGGATCGTGGCGGAGGCGACCACACGGACACCCCTCGGCAAGGAGCCACGCGCATGAGCGTTCCCACCATCGTCCTCACCGCCCTCGCACAGCGGGCAGGCGACCCTGCCTCGCCCGTGCTGGTGCTCGGGCCGTCGCTCGGAACGTCGGTCAGCGCCGTCTGGGCGCCTGCCGTGCCGTGCCTGGCCGAGCGGTACACCGTGATCGGCTGGGATCTGCCCGGCCACGGGCGCAGCCCCCGGCCGGATGCGCCGTTCACGCTGGCCGAACTCGCTGCCGGTGTGCGGGCGGCACTCGACGCGGCGCGTGCCGCCGGCGACCTCGGCGAGGGCGCACTGTTCGCCGCGGGGGTGTCGCTCGGCGGCATCACGACGCTGCGCCTGGCACTGGATGCTCCCGCCCTGTTCTCCGGGATCGGGCTGGTCTGCTCCGGCGCGAGGATCGGCGAACCCGACGCGTGGCGCGCGCGGGCGGAGAGGGTGCGCACGCAGGGCACGCCGACCATGCTGGCCGGGTCGGCACAACGCTGGTTCGCGCCGGGCTTCCTGGAGCGGGAGCCCGAGGTGTCCAGCCGCCTGCTGCACTCGCTGTCCGACGCGGACAAGGACGGATACGCCGCGTGCTGCGACGCGCTGGCGGAGGCCGACCTGGTGGACGAGCTGCCGCGCATCCCGGTGCCGGTGGTGGCGATCGCGGGGGAGCACGACGGGGTCGTGACCGGTGAGGACGCGTGGATCGTCGCCAGCGGTGTCGCTGCGGGCTCCGCCGAGTGGGTGCCGGGTGCCGGGCATCTCGCGTCGGCCGAGCGGCCGGAGCGCGTGGCCGAGATCCTGATGCGGCACTTCGCGCGGGCAGCCGACATCGCCGTCGCCGACAGCTACGGTGCCGGGATGCGCGTGCGCCGCCAAGTGCTCGGCGCCGAGCACGTCGACCGGGCCACCGCGCGCAGCGCCGGAGCGGTGGACGAGGACTTCCAGGAGCTGATCACCCGGTACGCCTGGGGCTCGATCTGGACCAGGCCCGGCCTGCCGCGCACGATGCGCAGCGCCATCACCCTCACGGCGCTGATCGCGGGCGGCCACTGGGAGGAGTTCGAGCTGCACCTGCACGCTGCGCTCCGGAACGGGCTGACCGTCGCAGAGATCCGCGAGGTGATCATGCAGAGCGCGTGTACTGCGGCGTCCCCGCGGCCAATCACGCGTTCTCCGTCGCCCGCGGCATCCTGGCGCCCGACCGCGCGGGGTAGGATGTTCACCAGACGCACGTATGTTCGCACAGCGAACACCGTGGGCAGCAACACGCAGTGAAGGAGACCCCGGTGCAGCACGCATATCTCTACGACGCGGTGCGGACACCGTTCGGCCGGTTCGGCGGCGGGCTCGCCGCGATCAGGCCGGACGACCTGGCCGCGGCGGTGGTCTCCGGGATCGTCGAACGGAGCCCGGCGCTCGACCCTGAGCGGATCGACGGCGTGGTGTTCGGCAACGCGAACGGCGCCGGCGAGGAGAACCGCAACGTGGCGAGGATGGCGACCCTGCTCGCCGGGCTGCCCACGAGCATCCCCGGCACGACGGTCAACCGCCTCTGCGGTTCGTCGCTCGACGCGGCGATGATGGCGAGCCGGGAGATCGAGGTGGGGGACGCCGACCTGCTCGTCGTCGGCGGCGTCGAGTCGATGACGCGCGCGCCCTGGGTGCTGCCGAAGACCGAGCGCCCGTATCCCGCGGGCGACCTGGGCCTCGCCTCCACCACGCTCGGCTGGCGGCTGGTGAACCCGGCCATGCCGGCGGAGTGGACGGTGTCGCTCGGCGAGGCCACGGAGATCCTGCGCGAGAAATGCGGTGTCACGCGCGAGCGGCAGGACGCGTTCGCCGCCCGCTCGCACCGGCTTGCGGACGACGCCTGGCGCGCGGGACGGTACGACGACCAGGTGCGCGCGATGGACGGGGTCGCGCTGGAACGCGACGAGAGCATCCGGCCGGGGAGCACGGTCGAGGTGCTCGCCGGGCTGAAGACGGTGTTCCGGCCGGCGGGGGACACCGCAGAGGGCGGCACGGTGACGGCGGGCAACGCGTCTCCGCTCACCGACGGAGCCGGCGCACTGTTCGTCGGCTCGGAGGCCGCGGGCGAGCGGCTCGGCCGGGCACCGCTCGCGCGCATCGCCGGGCGTGGTGCGTGGGCGAACGAACCGCAGCTGTTCGGCTTCGCTCCCGTCGAGGCGGCGAACCGTGCGCTGAAGCGTGCGGGCATCACCTGGGCGGAGGTGGGCGCGGTCGAGCTGAACGAGGCGTTCGCCGCGCAGTCGCTCGCCTGCCTGGACGCGTGGCCCATCGACCTCGCCATCGTCAACGCCTGGGGCGGCGCCATCGCCATCGGCCACCCGCTCGGCGCGACGGGCACCCGTCTGCTCGGGACGCTCGCCGCGCGGCTGGTCGCGGAGAACCAGCGCTGGGGCGTCGCCGCCCTGTGCATCGGCGTCGGCCAGGGGCTCGCGATCGTGCTCGAGAACGTGAGCGGAGCCGCCGTCAGCACCACCGCACTCAGCACCACGCAGGGAGACACCGCATGACCACCATCACCGACAGCGCGCTGGAGGCCGTGTCGAGCATCCAGGACGGCGCCACGGTGCTCATCGGCGGCTTTGGCAAGGCCGGGCAGCCGGTCGAGCTGATCGACGCGCTCCTCGAACACGGCGCGACCGACCTGACGGTCGTCAACAACAACGCGGGCAACGGCGACGAAGGTCTCGCGGCGCTGATCGGTGCGCGCCGGGTGCGCAAGATCATCTGTTCCTTCCCCCGCCAGTCCGACTCGCACCGCTTCGACGAGGAGTACCGCGCGGGCAGGATCGAGCTGGAACTCGTTCCGCAGGGCAACCTCGCCGAGCGCATCCGGGCGGCGGGCGCGGGCATCGGCGGCTTCTTCACGCCGACCGGCTACGGCACCAGCCTCGCCGACGGCAAGGAGACCAGGATGCTTGGCGGCGTTGGCCAGGTGTTCGAGCTGCCCATCCACGGCGACGTCGCCCTCATCACCGCGCGCACCGCGGACCGGCAGGGCAACCTCGTCTACCGCAAGACGGCCAGGAACTTCGGTCCGATCATGGCGACCGCGGCGGCGACCACGATCGCTCAGGTCGGCGGCGTCGTGCCGACCGGCGCCATCGACCCGGAGACCGTCGTCACCCCGAGCATCTTCGTCAACATCGTGGTCGACCTGAAGGAGACGCTGTGAACGCACCACTGACCAGGGCCGAGCTGGCCGAGCGCGTGGCCGCCGACATCCCGCCCGGATCGTTCGTGAACCTCGGGATCGGCCAGCCCACGCTCGTCTCCGACTACTTCTCACCAGGCCAGGACGTGATCCTGCACACCGAGAACGGAATGCTCGGCATGGGGCGGCAGGCGGTCGGCGACGAGATCGACGACGACCTGATCAACGCCGGCAAGATCCCGGTGACCGAGCTGCCCGGGGCGTCGTACTTCCATCACGCCGACTCGTTCGCGATCATGCGCGGCGGCCACCTCGACGTGTGCGTGCTCGGCGCGTTCCAGGTGTCCGCCTCCGGCGACCTGGCCAACTGGCACACCGGGGAGCCGGACGCGATCCCGGCCGTCGGAGGGGCGATGGACCTGGCGACCGGCGCCAAGCAGATCTTCATCATGATGAACCTGTTCGGCAAAGACGGCAGGAGCAAGCTGGTTCCCGTCTGCGACTACCCGGTCACGGGCATCGGATGCGTCAGCCGGGTGTACACCGACGTCGCCGTGTTCGAGCTGGCGGACGGGCGGGTCACGGTGACGGACATCTTCGGCGTGACCGTCGCTGAACTACAATCGAGGCTCGATGTCCCGCTCGACGTCGCGCCCGGAGTCGCCGGGACCTGAGCAGGGCGTCGCACGGCACGGAAGGGGAGCCAGTGGCGCAGGCGGAGAGGCCAGTGGACGACCCGTCCGCGAAGCCGGCGGAGGTCGGCGACGACCACTTCGTGCAGTCGCTCGCGCGCGGGCTCGCTGTCATCCGCGCCTTCGACGCCGACGACCCGGCCATGACGCTCAGCGAGGTGGCCAGGAAGACCGGGATGAGCCGCGCGGCGGCCCGGCGCTTCCTGCTGACCCTGATCGACCTCGGCTACCTGCGCACGGACGGCCGCGAGTTCCAGCTCACGGCGAAGGTCCTGGAACTCGGATACGCGTACCTCTCCGGCCAGTCCCTCCCGCAGCTCGCCACTCCGGTGCTGGAGGAGCTCTCCGCCGAACTGGGGGAGAGCGTCTCGATGGCCGTGCTCGACGGCACGGACATCGTCTACGTCGCCCGGGTGCACACGCGCCGGATCATGTCGGTCTCCATCGCGGTCGGCACCCGATTCCCCGCGTACGCGACCTCGATGGGACGCGTGCTGCTCGCCGGGCTCACAGAGACACAGATCGGCGCCGTGCTCGCCCGCAGCGACCTCCGGAAGCTGACCCCCAGGACCACGACGGATCCGGTGGCGCTCCTGGATGCGATCCTGGCGGTCGCGCGGGACGGCTGGGCGTCCGTCGACCAGGAGCTGGAACCCGGCCTGCGGTCCATCGCGGTGCCGGTGCGCAACCCCGCGGGCGCCGTCGTGGCCGCGATCAACGTGTCGCTCTCCGCCGGGCTGCTGCCCCCGGAGGACGACGGGGAGCGCACCACGCGCATCCGGAGTGCACTGCTGTCCGCGGCCGATCGGCTGCTCGACATCCAGCGGACCGTCGCCGTTCCGCCGCCGATGTCCGGCGGGCCGTTCGCAAGCTAGTAGCCTGTAGTGGTGAAAACCTTCGACGACCTCTTCGCCGAGCTCAGCGAGAAGGCCGCGACCCGCCCGGAGGGTTCCGGCACGGTTCGTGAGCTGGATGCTGGCGTGCACGCCATCGGAAAGAAGATCGTGGAGGAGGCGGCCGAGGTCTGGATGGCCGCCGAATACCAGTCGGACGAGGAGACGGCCGAGGAGATCTCGCAGCTGCTCTACCACCTCCAGGTGCTGCTCATCGCGAAGGGCCTCAGCCCCGCGGACGTGTACCGACATCTGTGACCGGTACACCCGCGTCCTGATCGTCCCCCTGTACACGAAAGACCACCCATGCTGAAGATCGCCGTTCCCAACAAAGGCTCCCTCTCCGAGACCGCGGCGCAGATGCTGCACGAGGCCGGATACGTCGGCCGTCGCGACCCCAAAGAGCTGATCGTCACCGACGCCCGCAACGACGTCGAGTTCTTCTACCTGCGCCCGCGCGACATCGCGACGTACGTCGGCTCCGGCGCGCTCGACGTCGGCATCACCGGCCGTGACCTGCTGCTCGACTCGGGCTCCACGGCGGGCGAGATCGCCTCGCTCGACTTCGCGGCGTCCACCTTCCGGTTCGCGGGCCCCACCGGCACGTTCTCCGCGCTGGCCGACCTCGACGGCAAGCGCGTCGCCACCAGCTACCCGGGGCTCGTCGGGGCGTTCCTCGCCGAGAACGGGATCACCTCCACCCTCATCAAGCTCGACGGCGCCGTGGAGTCCGCCGTGCGCCTCGGCGTCGCTGACGCGGTGGCCGACGTCGTCGAGACCGGCACGACGCTGCGCAAGCAGGGCCTGGAGATCTTCGGCCCGGTCATCCTCGAGTCGGAGGCCGTGCTGATCTCGTCCGCATCGCCCGCCGCCGGGGTCGACACGCTGCTGCGCAGGCTGCAGGGCGTCATGGTCGCCCGCCAGTACGTG
Source organism: Leifsonia araucanica (assembly GCF_051161895.1). Classification (NCBI taxonomy): domain Bacteria; kingdom Bacillati; phylum Actinomycetota; class Actinomycetes; order Micrococcales; family Microbacteriaceae; genus Leifsonia; species Leifsonia araucanica. Next base: position 1,004,045 of record NZ_JBMBTW010000002.1, on the reverse strand, counting down.
CTCATCGACTACAACCTGCCCGCCGTGCTGCTCGACAGGGCCGTCGCCCTCACCCCCGGGGTCGAGTCGCCGACCGTGTCCCCGCTCGGGGAGCCGGACTGGCTGGCCGTGCGCGTGATGATCAAGCGCGACCAGGTCAACCACATCATGGATGCGCTCTACGAGCTGGGAGCGCGTGCCATCCTCGTCACGTCGATCCACGCTGCGCGGATCTGATGTCCGTCGCCGTCCGGGTCATCCCGTGCCTCGATGTGGCAGACGGCCGCGTCGTCAAGGGCGTCAACTTCCAGAACCTGCGTGACGCGGGCGATCCTGTCGCGCTCGCCCGTCGCTACTACGAGCAGGGGGCGGACGAGCTGACCTTCCTCGACGTCACGGCGACGGTCGACAACCGTTCGACCACCTACGACGTGGTGCGCGCGACCGCCGAGCAGGTCTTCATCCCGCTCACCGTCGGCGGCGGCGTGCGCAGCCCGGAGGACGTCTCCCGCCTGCTCGCCAGCGGGGCGGACAAGGTGGGCGTGAACTCCGCCGCCATCGCCCGGCCCGAGCTGGTGGCCGAGATCGCCGACCGGTTCGGCGCCCAGGTGCTCGTGCTCTCGCTCGACGTCAAGCGGTCGGCGGCGACCGCATCCGGATTCGTGGTCACCACGCACGGCGGCCGGACGGAGACCGACCTCGACGCCCTGGAGTGGGCCGAGCGCGCGATCGGGCTGGGGGCCGGCGAACTGCTGGTCAACTCGATCGACGCCGACGGCACCAAGGAGGGGTTCGACACCGAGCTCATCCGGTTGATGCGCGGCATCAGCAGCGTTCCCGTCATCGCCTCCGGCGGCGCGGGAAAGGTCGCAGACTTCGTCCCAGCCATCGAGGCAGGGGCGGATGCGGTGCTCGCCGCGAGCGTGTTCCACTCCGGCGAGATGACGATCGGCGATGTGAAGGACGAACTCGTCCGCGCCGGGTTGGAGATCAGGGCATGACCGCAGCAGACCCCGCCATCATCGAGCGCGTCGCCTTCAACGGCGACGGCCTGGTCCCGGCGATCATCCAGCAGTGGGACACCAAAGAGGTCCTGATGATGGGCTGGATGGACGCGGAGGCGCTCAGCCGCACGCTCACCGAGGGGCGCGTCACCTTCTGGTCGCGCTCCCGCCAGGAGTACTGGCGCAAGGGGGACACGTCCGGACACGCGCAGTACGTCAAGGGCGCAGCGCTCGACTGCGACGGAGACACCCTGCTGGTGACCGTCGAGCAGATCGGCGCCGCCTGCCACACTGGAACCCGCACCTGCTTCGACGCCGACCAGCTCACACCCGTGGTCGGCCACGTCGAGGCGAGCCCCACGGAGGATTCGTGATCGACACCGTCACCAGCTCCACCACCCGCGACGCGTTCGCGCGGCTGCTCGACGACCACAGGGTCGTCCCGGTCGTGCGCGAGCTGTTCGCGGACGGAGAGACCCCCGTCGGCATCTACCGCAAGCTCGCGGACGGACGCCCTGGCACCTTCCTGCTCGAATCGGCGGAGCAGGGCGGCATCTGGTCGCGGTTCTCGTTCGTCGGCGTCTCGTCGTTCGGCGTGCTCACCCAGCAGGGGGATGCTGTGCGCTGGCTCGACTACGGCATCCCGGCGGAGCGGGCCATCGGCTCCACCGCCGACCTGCCGCCGCTGGAAGCCCTCGCCGCGCTGTACGCGCGGTGGCAGACGCCGCGTATCCCCGGCCTGCCCCCGCTGACCGGGGGACTGGTCGGCTTCATCGGCTGGGAGGCGATCCGCCAGATCGAGCGGCTGCCGCACCAGCCGCCCGCGGACTACGACATGCCCGGTCAGGCTCTCGCGTTCTGCTCCGACCTGGTCGCGATCGACCACCGGTACGGCACCGTGCAGCTGATCGCCACCGTCCTCAACGACGGCGTCGACGACGCGGACACGATGTGGGAGGCCGCCCAGCAGCGGCTCGACGCGATGCAGGCCGGTCTCGCCCGGCCGTCGGAGGCGTGGCTCGCCCAGGTCGATCTGGGCACGCCCGCGCATCCGGTGTCGCGCACGGCGAAGGACGACTTCCTGGCCGCCGTGGTGACCGCGAAAGAGCGGATCGTCGACGGCGACATCTTCCAGGTGGTCATCTCACAGCGCTTCGAGCTGGACTGCGAGGCCGCGCCGCTCGACGTGTACCGCGTGCTGCGCTCGCTCAACCCGAGCCCGTACATGTACCTCCTGGCGCTCGAACGGCCGGACGGCGGGGAGTACTCCATCGTCGGGTCGTCCCCGGAGGCGCTGGTCAAGGTGCAGGACGGGCGCGCGTTCACGCATCCCATCGCCGGGTCCCGCCCGCGCGGCGCCTCGCCGGAGGAGGACCTCGACCTGGAGACCTCGCTGCTCGCCGACGACAAGGAGCGCGCCGAGCACCTGATGCTCGTCGACCTGGCCCGCAACGACCTGCTCAAGGTCTGTGCGGCCGGTTCCGTCGAGGTGACGGAGTTCATGCGCGTCGAGCGGTTCAGCCACATCATGCACATCGTGTCGAGCGTCGAGGGTGACGTGCTGCCGGACAAGACGGCGGTGGATGTGTTCCGCGCCACCTTCCCGGCCGGCACCCTCTCCGGGGCTCCGAAGCCGAGGGCGCTGGAGATCATCGACGAGCTGGAACCGGCGCAGCGCGGTGTGTACGGTGGCGTGATCGGCTACTTCGGGTTCTCCGGGGACGCCGATCTCGCCATCGCCATCCGCACGGCGACCATCATGGACGGCGTCGCCCGCGTGCAGGCCGGAGGCGGCCTGGTGGCGGACTCCGTGCCGCAGAGCGAGTTCGAGGAGTCGCAGAACAAGGCGGCTGCCCCGCTGCGCGCGGTCGCCGTGGCGAACGCGATGAGGCGGGTGACCGGTGAGCGAGCAGTCTGAGCCCGTCGTCGAGCGTCCCGTCTCCCGCAGGGCCAAGTACCTGACGCTGCTGGCGCTGGTGGTCGGCAGCGGCCTCGCCCTGCTCGCATCCACGCAGACCTGGTTCACGGTGCACCTCACCGACGTCGCGGAGCACACCACGACGCTCGCGGTGCCCGGGTCAGCGGCTGCGCCGGCGCTCACCGCGCTCTCGCTGGCCGGGCTGGCCCTCGCGGCCGCGCTGGCCATCGCCGGTCCGGCGTTCCGCATCGTCCTCGCGCTGCTCGGGCTGCTGCTCGGCGCCTCCGTGCTCATCTCCTCGATCAGCGCCCTGGCGGACGCCCTCCGCGCCTCGACGGCGACGATCACCACGGCCACAGGCGTCGCGGGGTCCGCGTCGATCGCGCGCCTGGTCGACACGGTCGCCGCCGAGTTCTGGCCGGGCGTCGCCGTGGCGGGCGGGGTGGTGCTTGTACTCGCCAGCGCCGCCGTCGTCGTCACGAACCGGCTCTGGCCGGGCTCGTCGCGCAAGTACCAGACGCGCTTCGAGGACGAGGACGGCACGACGCTCCTCCTCGACCACGACGCGGACGACGCGGACGCTGAAGACGGCGCGACCGTCTCCGACGACGCGGAGGCGCGTGCCGCCGCGGACGGAGAGACCCCATCCGGTGCAGCGGCCATCGACAAGGACACCGCCATCGACAGCTGGGACGACCTCAGCCGTGGCGAAGACCCCACCCGCTGACCCACCGCTAGACTTGAACAGCACCACCCCGATCCATCGTGCGCGACGCTGAGCGCCGCGCACCTCACGAAGCAGGAGTCCCATGAGCACCGAGTCAGTCGAGCCAGGCCACGGTCACTCGCCGGCGGCGTGGACGGCCGTCATCATCATGCTGGTGGCCTTCGCCATCGGCGCCGTCGCGTTCTTCTTCGAGGCGCCGATCGTCGTCTGGTCGGCCGCTGGACTCGCGATCGTCGGTCTCATCGTCGGCTGGGCCATGAAGAAGGCCGGATACGGCGTCGACGGCACGAAGTACCAGCCGAAGGGCCACTGACGCGTGCTGGACGACCTCGTCGCCGGCGCCCGTGAAGACGCCGAGCGGCGCCGGGCAGAGCGCCCGCTGTCCGTTGTCGAGGCCGAGGCGGCCGACCGTGCTCCCGCTCTGGATGCGCTGAGCCACCTCGCCCCTGCCGACCGCGTCAAGATCATCGCCGAGGTGAAGCGCGCGAGCCCGTCCCGCGGCTCGCTCGCCGACATCCCGGATCCAGCGGCCCTCGCCGTCTCGTACGAGACGGGGGGAGCGAGCGCGATCAGCGTCCTCACCGAGGAGCGCAGGTTCAAGGGATCGCTCGCCGATCTGGAGGCCGTGCGCGACGCCGTCTCCATCCCCGTGCTGCGCAAGGAGTTCGTCTCCGACCCGTACCAGGTGTTCGAGGCGCGTGCGGCGGGAGCCGACCTCGTGCTGCTCATCGTCGCTGCGCTCGACCAGCGGAAGCTCGTCGAGCTGCACGAGCTGATCACCTCGCTCGGCATGACCTCGCTCGTCGAGGCGCACACGGCGGACGAGCTCAGCCGTGCGCTCGACACGGGCGCAGGTCTCGTGGGCGTGAACGCCCGCAACCTCTCAACGTTCGAACTGGACAAGGACCTGTTCGGCCGGCTGGCCGACCGCATCCCGTCCGGTGTCATCCGCGTCGCGGAGTCCGCCGTGAAGTCGGCGGACGACGTCGCGCACTATCGGGCGGCCGGCGCAGACGTCGTCCTCGTCGGCGAGGCTCTCGTCACGAGCGACCCCGTCGCGACGCTCGAAGAATTCCTGGTGGCCTGATGTCCCTGCGTTCCGAAACCGGCCCGTACTTCGGCGACTTCGGAGGGCGTTTCGTCCCCGAATCTCTCGTCGCAGCCCTCGACGAGCTGTCTGCGGCCTGGGAGGCCGCGAAGGCCGACCCGGCATTCCACGCCGAGCTCGACGAGCTGAACCGCTCGTACACCGGGCGTCCGTCGATCATCACCGAGGTGCCGCGGTTCGCCGAACACGCCGGCGGGGCGCGCATCATCCTGAAGCGCGAAGACCTCAACCACACGGGCTCGCACAAGATCAACAACGTGCTCGGCCAGGCCATCCTCACGAAGCGCATCGGCAAGACGCGCGTGATCGCGGAGACCGGTGCTGGGCAGCACGGCGTCGCCACCGCGACGGCCGCGGCGCTGTTCGGCCTCGAGTGCACCATCTACATGGGCGAGGTCGACACCGAGCGCCAGGCGCTCAACGTGGCCAGGATGCGCCTGCTCGGCGCGGAGGTCGTCGCCGTCAAGACGGGATCGCGCACCCTCAAGGACGCGATCAACGACGCCATGCGCGACTGGGTCACCAACGTCGAGAACACCAACTACATCTTCGGCACCGTCGCGGGCCCCCACCCGTTCCCCGCGATGGTCCGCGACCTGCAGAAGATCATCGGCGAGGAAGCGCGCCAGCAGGTCATCGACCTCACCGGCTCCCTCCCGGATGCCGTTGTCGCCTGCGTCGGTGGCGGCTCGAACGCGATGGGCATCTTCCACGCCTTCCTCGACGACGAAGACGTGCGCCTGATCGGCTACGAGGCCGGGGGAGAAGGCGCGGAGACCCCGCGCCACGCTGCCACCATCACCAAGGGACGCCCCGGCGTCCTGCACGGCGCGCGCAGCATGCTGCTGCAGGACGAGGACGGCCAGACCATCGAGTCGCACTCGATCTCCGCCGGGCTCGACTACCCGGGCGTCGGACCGGAGCACGCGTGGCTCGCCTCCATCGGCCGGGCGCAGTACCTGCCGATCTCGGATGCCGAGGCGATGGATGCGCTGCGCCTGCTCAGCCGCACGGAGGGCATCATCCCCGCCATCGAATCCTCACACGCTCTCGCCGGGGCGCTGAAGCTCGGCCAGGAGCTCGGGAAGGACGCCGTCATCCTGGTGAACCTCAGTGGCCGCGGAGACAAGGACATGGAGACCGCAGGACGGTACTTCGACCTGATCGACACCGACGCGGTGCAGTCATGACCGGCGCGCAGCACGGCGTCGAGAGCGTCATCGCCCGGCGCAACGCCGACGCATCCGGTGCCCTGATCGGCTACCTGCCCGCCGGGTTCCCCGACCTGAAGACCAGCATCGATGCGGCCGTCGCGCTCGCGCAGAACGGCGTCGACGCGATCGAGCTCGGCCTGCCGTACTCCGACCCCGTCATGGACGGCACGGTCATCCAGGCCGCCACCCAGCAGGCGCTCTCCAACGGGTTCCGGCTGCGGGACGGCTTCACCGCCGTGCGCGAGATCACCGCCCAGGTGGATGTGCCCGTCCTGGTCATGACCTACTGGAACCCGGTGCTGCAGTACGGCGTCGACCGGTTCGCCGACGACCTGCTCTCCGCGGGGGGAGCCGGGCTCATCACGCCCGACCTCATCCCGGACGAGGGAGCAGCCTGGCTCGCGGCCTCCGACCGCACGGGGCTCGACCGCGTGTTCCTCGCCGCCCCGTCGTCCACCGACGCGCGGCTGCGCCAGACCGTTGAGGCGAGCCGCGGCTTCGTCTACGCCGTCTCGACGATGGGCATCACCGGAGCGCGCGCCGACGTCGACTCCGCCGCCCGCGCCCTGGTGGCGCGCCTGCGCGACGCCGGTGCGACGAGCACCTGCGTGGGCGTCGGCATCTCGACGGCCGCCCAGGTGGCCGAGGTGCTCCAGTACGCCGACGGCGCGATCGTGGGCTCAGCTCTCGTGAAAGCGCTGGCCGACGACGGCGTCGCGGGCGTCTCCCGCCTCGCTGCGGCCCTCGCAGAGGGCACCGCCGCCTAGGCGCGGCGGCTCTTCCAAACAGAATTAGACTATGGTGGCCGCGCGTGGTCTTCGCGCGGTCTGATCAACACGAAAGGTGAGTCATCGGGTGTTTGCGACGATGAGCAGCTGGTACGCGAGCATCCCCAGCCCCGGGCCGGAGTGGCAGCAGATCCCGATCGACATCTTCGGGCTGCACTGGCGCATCCAGACGTACGCGATCTGCATCCTGATCGGCATCGTCGTCGCCGCCATGTGGACGTCGAGGCGGCTGTCGAAGCGCGGGGGAGAGCCGGGCGTCGTGCTCGACATCATCCTCTGGGCCGTGCCGCTCGGCATCATCGGGGCACGCTTTTACCACGTGATCACCCACCCGGCTGACTACTTCTTCCCCGGCGCCGACCTGCTCAAGACCCTGTACATCTGGGAGGGCGGGAACGCCATCTTCGGTGCGCTGATCGGTGGAGCCGTCGGCGCGTACATCGGCTGCCGCTGGTCCGGCATCCGGTTCTGGTCGTTCGCGGACGCGCTCGCGCCCGCCATGCTGCTCGCGCAGGCGCTCGGCCGTCTCGGCAACTACTTCAACCAGGAGCTGTTCGGCCTGCCGACCAACCTCCCGTGGGGCCTGCAGATCGACGCGGGCAACAAGGCCATCCCGGTCGGGCTGCCGGACAACACCCTGTTCCAGCCGCTGTTCCTCTACGAGATCATCTGGAACGTCATCGGCATCGCGGTCATCATCCTGCTGGAGCGCAAGTTCCAGCTGCGCTGGGGCAAGGCATTCGCCGTCTACCTCATCTGGTACGGCCTCGGTCGCTCCTACCTGGAGTCGATCCGCATCGACCCGAGCGAGTTCAGCTTCCTGGGCATCCCGACCAACGTGTGGGCCGCGTTCGCCGCCGTCGTGCTCGGCATCGTGCTCTTCATCGTGCAGAGCCGCCGCCACCCCGGACTCGAGCCGAGCGTGTACCGGCCCGGTCGTGAATGGGTTCGGCCCGATGCTGAGGTAGACTCGGACGACACCTACTCGGATGACGAGGTTTCCGGCGCCGACGCCGCGGAGCCCACCGAAAAGGACGCAGCCAAGGCCACAAGCCCACTCGGCTCGTAATCACTCGTCGAGGCCATCCCCGAGCCTCATCACCCTCACCGTCTCCCAAGGCTGCACCGAGCCTGTCGCGAGCGGCGGAACCCCCTCCCTCAGTCCAGGGCCGATGGCGTCCCCCCGCACCACCGAACAAGTGAGGACGGTCGTTGATGGCGCTTCAGCCCACCCACACCCGATTCAGCACCACCCCCGTGAAGCAGGGTCTGTACGACCCGGCCCACGAGAAGGACGCCTGCGGGCTCGCGATGGTCGCGACGCTCCGCGGAACGGCCGGTCACGACATCATCGACGCCGCCCTGGATGCCCTGCGCAACCTGGAGCACCGCGGCGCCGTCGGCTCCGACGCAGGAACAGGTGACGGAGCGGGCATCATCACGCAGGTGCCGGACGCCTTCCTGCGCGCCGTCGCCGGCTTCGAGCTTCCCTCCGCCGGCCGCTACGCCGTCGGCAACGTGTTCCTGCCCGTCGACGAGGCGGAGCGTGCAGAGGCGAAGGCGGCCATCGAGGCCATCGCCGCCGAGCAGGACCTCACCGTCCTCGGCTGGCGCGAGGTCCCCGTCGCCGCCGGCGAGATCGGAACCCTCGCCCGCAACGCGATGCCGTTCATCGAGCAGCTCTACGTGTCGAGCACCCGCACGGGCGACGACGGCGAGCAGGTCGGCGGCATCCTGCTCGACCGCCAGACGTTCTTCCTGCGCAAGCGGGCGGAGCGCGAGCTCGACATCTACTTCTCCTCGCTGTCGAGCCGCACCCTGGTCTACAAGGGCATGGTCACCACGCTGCAGCTCGAGCCGTTCTACCCCGACCTCTCCGACCAGCGCTTCGCCTCCAAGCTGGCGCTCGTGCACTCGCGCTACTCCACGAACACCTTCCCGTCCTGGCCGCTCGCCCAGCCGTTCCGGATGATCGCGCACAACGGCGAGATCAACACCGTGCAGGGCAACCGCAACTGGATGCGCGCCCGCCAGTCCCAGCTGGAGAGCGATCTCCTCGGCGACCTGTCTCCCGTGCTCCCGATCGTCACGCCGGGCGCCAGCGACTCCGCCTCGTTCGACGAGGTCGTCGAGCTGCTGTCGCTGTCGGGCCGGTCGCTCCCGCACGCCGTCATGATGATGGTTCCCGAGGCGTGGGAGAACCAGACCGAGATCGAGAAGTCGCGCCGCGACTTCTACGAGTACAACTCGATGCTGATGGAGCCGTGGGACGGCCCGGCGGCGATCGTCTTCACCGACGGCTCGCTGGTCGGCGCGACCCTCGACCGCAACGGCCTGCGCCCGGGCAGGTACGTCGTGACCAACGACGGCCTCGTGGTGCTCGCCAGCGAGATCGGCGTGCTCGACATCGAGCCGAGCCGCGTCGTCCGCAAGGGCCGCCTGCGTCCGGGGAAGATGTTCCTCGTCGACACCGTCCAGGGCCGCCTGATCGAGGACGACGAGATCAAGGCCGACCTGGCAGCCGGCGCGCCGTACGGCGAGTGGCTGGATGCCGGGCGCATCAACCTGAAAGACCTCCCGGAGCGCGAGCACATCGTTCACACCCCCGCGTCGATCACGCGCCGCCAGCGCACGTTCGGCTACACGGAGGAGGAAGTGCGCATCCTGTTGAAGCCGATGGCGACGACGGGTGCCGAGCCGCTCGGCGCGATGGGGTCGGACACCCCGGTCGCCGTGCTCTCCGACCGCCCGCGCCTGCTTTTCGACTACTTCACGCAGCAGTTCGCGCAGGTCACGAACCCGCCGCTCGACTCCATCCGCGAGGAGGTCGTCACCTCGCTGAAGCTGGGCCTCGGCCCTGAGCGCAACCTGCTCGTCGCCGGTCCCGAGCACGCCAAGCAGGTCGTGCTCGACTTCCCGGTGATCGACAACGACGAGCTGGCGAAGATCCAGCACATCGACCCGCGTCCGGGCAGCCGCCTGACCACCACGGTCAAGGGCCTCTACCGGTTCGACGCCGGCCCCGACGCGCTGCAGCTCCGGCTCAAGGAGATGTGCGACGAGGTCGACGAGGCCATCGCGGCGGGGGCGCAGTTCATCGTGCTCAGCGACCGCGACTCCACCAAAGACCTGGCGCCCATCCCGTCGCTGCTGATGCTCGCGGCCGTGCACCACCACCTGATCCGTGCGGAGAACCGCATGAAGGTGGGCCTGATCGTCGAGGCCGGTGACGTGCGCGAGGTGCACCACATCGCGCTCCTGATCGGCTACGGCGCGTCCGCGATCAACCCGTACCTGGCGATGGAGACCTGCGAGGAGCTGGTCCGCAGCGGAGCCATCACCGGCGTGACGCCGGAGAAGGCCGTCAAGAACGTGATCAAGGCGCTCGGCAAGGGCGTGCTGAAGATCATGTCGAAGATGGGCATCTCGACCGTCTCGTCCTACGCGGGCGCCCAGGCGTTCGAGGCCGTCGGCCTCAGCCAGGAGTTCGTCGACCTGTACTTCACCGGAACGACGAGCAAGCTCGGCGGCGTGGGCATCGAAGTCATCGCGGCCGAGAACCTGTCCAGGCACGAGAGCGCGTACCCGGCGGAGAGCGCCATCGTCGCGCACGAGCGGCTGGCGACGGGCGGCGAGTACCAGTGGCGCCGCGACGGCGCCCCGCACCTGTTCAATCCGGAGACGGTGTTCCGCCTGCAGCACTCCACCCGCACCCGGCGCTACGACGTCTTCCGCGAGTACACGAAGCTGGTCGACGACCAGGCGGAGAGCCTGATGACGCTGCGCGGCATGTTCACGCTGCGCACCGGCGTGCGGCCCGCCGTTCCGCTCGACGAGGTCGAGTCGGTCGAGTCGATCGTCAAGCGGTTCTCGACCGGCGCGATGAGCTACGGCTCGATCTCGCGCGAGGCGCACGAGACGCTCGCCATCGCGATGAACCGCCTCGGCGGAAAGTCGAACACCGGTGAGGGAGGGGAAGACCTCGACCGTCTCCTCGACCCCGAGCGTCGCAGTGCGATCAAGCAGGTGGCGTCCGGCCGGTTCGGCGTGACGAGCATGTACCTGACGCACGCCGACGACATCCAGATCAAGCTCGCCCAGGGCGCCAAGCCGGGCGAGGGCGGTCAGCTGCCCCCGACCAAGGTCTACCCGTGGGTGGCGCGCACCAGGCACGCGACGGCCGGCGTCGGGCTCATCTCGCCGCCCCCGCACCACGACATCTACTCGATCGAAGACCTCAAGCAGCTGATCTTCGACCTGAAGCGCGCCAACCCGGATGCGCGTGTCCACGTCAAGCTCGTCAGCGAGTCCGGTATCGGCGCTGTCGCGGCGGGTGTCGCGAAGGCCCTGGCCGACGTCGTGCTGGTCTCCGGCCACGACGGCGGAACGGGCGCATCCCCGGTCAACTCGCTCAAGCACGCGGGCACCCCGTGGGAGCTCGGCCTGGCGGAGACGCAGCAGACGCTGATGCTCAACGGGATGCGCGACCGGGTGGTCGTGCAGGTCGACGGGCAGCTGAAGACGGGACGCGACGTGATCGTCGGCGCCCTGCTCGGTGCGGAGGAGTTCGGCTTCGCCACGGCGCCGCTGGTCGTCTCCGGCTGCATCATGATGCGCGTCTGCCACCTCGACACCTGCCCGGTCGGCGTCGCCACCCAGAACCCGGAGTTGCGCTCCCGGTTCTCGGGCAAGCCGGAGTTCGTGGTGAACTTCTTCGAGTTCATCGCGCAGGAGGTGCGCGAGTACCTCGCAGAGCTCGGCTTCCGCACGCTCGACGAGGCCATCGGCCACAATGAGCTGCTCGGCGTCGACGGAGCGATCGACCACTGGAAGGCGTCCGGTCTCGACCTCGCGCCGATCCTCACCGGCCCGGAGTTCTCCGCCGACGTCCCGCGCAAGAACGCGAGGACGCAGGATCACGAGCTGGACAAGCACTTCGACAACCACCTCATCCAGGAGAGCGCGGACGTGCTCGCCCGGGGCGGTCACATCGAACTGAATCTGCCCATCCGGAACACCGAGCGCGCTGTCGGCACCATGCTCGGCCACGAGGTGACGGTGCGGCACGGCGAGAACGGCCTGCCGACGGGGTCCATCGAGATCACCCTCACGGGGTCGGCGGGGCAGTCGCTCGGCGCTTTCCTGCCGAGCGGTATCACGCTGCGGCTCGAAGGAGACTCGAACGACTACGTCGGCAAGGGTCTCTCCGGCGGCCAGATCGTCGTCCGCCCGCCGAAGGGCAGCGTGTTCCCCGCGGAGGAGAACGTGATCGCCGGCAACGTGATCGGCTACGGCGCGACCCAGGGCAGCATGTTCATCCGCGGCATCGTCGGTGAGCGCTTCCTGGTCCGCAACTCCGGGGCGACGGCGGTCGTCGAGGGCGTCGGCGACCACGCGCTCGAGTACATGACCGGTGGACTCGCCGTGATCCTCGGCTCGACGGGGCGCAACCTCGGTGCAGGCATGTCCGGAGGCACCGCGTACGTCTACGACCTGCAGAGGGACCTCGTCAACCGCGATTCGCTCGCCAGCGGGGAACTGGAACTGCTGCCGCTCGGCAGTGCGGACGTGGAGATCGTGCGCGACCTGCTCGAACGGCACGTGGCCGAGACGGAGTCGGACCTGGCCGCGAGGCTGCTGGCGGACTTCGACGAGACCGTCGCCCGGTTCGTCAAGGTGCTGCCGCGCGACTACGCGGCCGTGCTGCAGATGCGTCAAGACGCCGTCGACGAGGGCTTGGACCCCGACGGCGACATTGTGTGGAACAGAATCTTGGAGGTGACCGGTGGCTGACCCCAAAGGCTTTTTGAAGGTTACGGAGCGCGAGCTTCCCAAGCGCCGGCCCGTGTCGGTGCGACTGATGGACTGGAAAGAGGTCTACGAGGCCGGCGACCCCGCCCAGCTCCGCAGGCAGGCCGGTCGCTGCATGGACTGCGGCGTGCCGTTCTGCCACCAGGGCTGCCCGCTCGGGAACCTCATCCCGGAGTGGAACGACCTGATGTACCGCGGTGAGGGCCGTCAGGCCATCGACCGGCTGCACGCCACCAACAACTTCCCGGAGTTCACCGGGCGGCTGTGCCCGGCTCCGTGCGAGTCGTCGTGCGTGCTCGGCATCAACCAGCCGGCGGTGACGATCAAGCAGGTCGAGGTGTCGATCATCGACCAGGCCTGGCAGAACGGCTGGGTGCAGCCGCACCCGCCGGAGCGCCTCACCGGCAAGACGGTCGCCGTCGTCGGCTCCGGCCCCGCCGGTCTCGCGGCCGCCCAGCAGCTCACCCGCGCCGGTCACACCGTCGCCGTGTACGAGCGTGACGACCGCATCGGTGGCCTGCTGCGCTACGGCATCCCGGACTTCAAGATGGAGAAGAAGCACCTCGAGGCGCGTCTCAACCAGATGATGGCGGAGGGCACCCGCTTCCGCGCCGGCGTCAACATCGGCGTCGACATCACCTGGGACGACCTGCGCGCCCGCTACGACTCCGTCGTGGTCGCCACCGGTGCGATGGTCCCTCGCGACCTGCCCATCCCGGGCCGCGACCTCAGCGGAGTGCACTTCGCGATGGAGTACCTCGTCCAGCAGAACAAGGCGGGCGCCGGCGACCAGGTCGCCGACCAGATCTCCGCGGAGGGCAAGCACGTCGTGGTCCTCGGCGGTGGGGACACCGGAGCGGACTGCATCGGAACGGCGCACCGCCAGGGTGCTGCCAGCGTCACCAACCTCGCCATCGGCAAGCAGCCGCCGTCGGAGCGCCCCGGCCACCAGCCGTGGCCGATGACGCCGACGCTGTTCGAGGTCTCCTCCGCACACGAGGAGGGCGGCAAGCGCGAGTACCTCGCCTCCACCGTCGAGTTCCTCTCCAACGAGTTCGGAGAGGTGCGCGCCATCCGCGTCGCGGAGACCGAGTACCTCGACGGACGCCGCGTGCCGAAGGCCGGCACCGAGCGCGAGATCCCCGCAGACCTCGTCCTCCTGGCCCTCGGCTTCACCGGCCCCGAGCAGGACGACCTGGATGCGCAGCTCGCCCTCCCGTTCGACGAGCGCGGCAACGTGACCCGCGACGCCGACTACCAGACCAGCCAGCCCGGCGTGTTCGTCGCCGGCGACGCTGGGCGCGGACAGTCGCTCATCGTGTGGGCGATCGCAGAAGGTCGTGCAGCGGCCGCCGCCGTTGACCGGTATCTTGAAGGGGAGACGCATCTGCCGTCCCCCGTCCGCCCCACCGACAGGGGAATCCTCGTCTGACTGAACGGACTCCCCGGCACCCCGCGGGCGTCATCACCGAATCGAGCGCCGTCAGGGGCGCAGAATCACGGAGCAAGCAAAAAGTATGAGAAGGGCGAAAATCGTCGCGACCCTCGGGCCAGCGACCTCGAGCTATGACAACATCCGCGCGATCATCGACGCGGGTGTTGACGTGGCCAGGATGAACCTGAGTCACGGAAGCTACGACGTCCACGAGGGCGTTTACGCCAACGTGCGCAAGGCCGCCGACGACGCAGGCAAGCCGGTCGCCGTCCTGGTCGACCTCCAGGGCCCGAAGATCCGCCTCGGCAAGTTCGAGGCCGGTCCATACGACCTCGCCGAAGGCGACATCTTCAAGATCACCACCGAAGACATCATCGGCACCAAGGAGATCTCCTCCACCACGTTCAAGGGGCTGCCCCAGGACGTCAAGCCGGGCGACTTCCTCCTCATCGACGACGGCAAGGTGCGCGTGCAGGTCGTGGAGACCGACGGCACCGTCGTCACCACCAAGGTGATCGTCGCCGGTCCCGTCTCCAACAACAAGGGCATCAACCTGCCCGGCGTCGCGGTCAACGTGCCTGCGCTGTCCGAGAAGGACGAGGCGGACCTCCGCTGGGGCCTCAAGCTCGGTGCAGACCTCATCGCGCTGTCGTTCGTGCGCAACGCCGCCGACATCGAGCGCGTGCACGAGATCATGGCGGAGGAGGGCCGCAAGCTCCCCGTCGTCGCCAAGATCGAGAAGCCGCAGGCCGTCGACAACCTCGAGGGCATCATCGAGGCGTTCGACGCGATCATGGTCGCCCGTGGCGACCTGGGCGTCGAGCTGCCGCTCGAGGCCGTCCCGATCGTGCAGAAGCGCGCCGTCGAGCTCGCCCGCCGTGCGGCCAAGCCGGTCATCGTCGCCACGCAGATGCTCGAGTCGATGATCTCCAGCCCCGTCCCCACCCGCGCGGAGACCTCCGACGTCGCCAACGCCGTCCTCGACGGTGCTGACGCTGTGATGCTCTCCGGCGAGACCAGCGTCGGCGAGTACCCCGTGATCACCGTGCGGACCATGGCGCGCATCGTGGAGTCGACGGAGGAGCACGGTCTCGACCGCATTGCTCCGCTCGGCACCAAGCCGCGCACGCAGAGCGGTGCGATCACCCTCGCCGCCGTCGAGGTGGCCGACTTCGTCGAGGCCAAGTACCTCTGCGTGTTCACGGAGTCCGGCGAGTCCGCCCGCCGCATGTCGCGCATCCGGAACAAGATCCCGATCCTGGCGTTCACGCCGGAGGAGTCGGTGCGTCGTCGCATGGCGCTGAACTGGGGCGTCGAGTCGTTCGTCGTCTCGCGCGTCACCCACACCGACCAGATGGTCGCGCAGGTGGACGAGGCTCTGAAGTCGACCGGCCGCGCCGTGAACGGCGACAAGGTCATCATCATCTCGGGTTCCCCTCCCGGAATCCCCGGAACCACCAACGACATCCGCGTCCACAGGGTGGGCGACGTCCTCTAAGACGTCAGGATGTGCGAACGGCCCCCGCGATGTGCGGGGGCCGTTCGGCGTTTCCCACGGAGTTCGCAGCATCCCCGAGGGTTCGCCGACCCGCCACAGGCGTAGTCTCGACTCCATGAAACGCCGCTGGGTCCGTTGGCTTCCCGCCGCTGTCGTGCCTGCCGCGATCGCGGCCGGTGTCATCATCGCGCCGCTCGCCGCCGGGGCCGCCGATCTTCCGTCGAAGACGCCGGACGAGGTACTGCGGCTGGTCGCGGCGAGTGACGTGAAGGCGTTCTCCGGCACGGTCGAGCAGAGCTCGGAGCTGGGGCTGCCGTCGATCCCGTCGACCGGGCCAGGGTCGGGTTCCGGCTCGGCGTCGGGTTCTGCGTCCGGCGATGCCGCGAGCATCCTGGAACTGCTGACCGGCGACCACACGGCGAAGGTGTACGTGGACGGCCCGGCGAAGCAGCGCCTCCAAGTGCTCGACCAGCTGGCCGAACGGGATGTGATCCGCAACGGCTCCGACGTCTGGCTCTACACGTCGACCGGCAAGAAGGTCACGCACGTGACGCTGCCCGATCGCTCCACCGTGAAGTCGCCGGACAACAGGCGACCGGACCCGGATGCAACGACGGGCGCGGCGACGACACCGTCGCAGCTGGCGCAGCGCTTCCTCGCGGCAGTCGATCCCAGCACCTCGGTCACCCTCGGCGACCCGGTGAAGGTCGCCGGACGCGACGCGTACGACCTCGTGCTCACCCCGAAGACCGACGCGACGCTCGTCGGTTCGGTCTCCATCGCGGTCGACGGCACCACGGGCATCCCGCTGCGGGTGCAGGTGGATGCACGCGGCCAGAGCACACCCGCCTTCGAGACCGGGTTCAGCGAGTTCAGCACGGCGACACCGTCCGCGAGCGTGTTCGCGTTCACGCCGCCGACCGGCGCGACGGTGACGGAGCAGGCGCTTCCCGCCCCGGGCGGGAAGAAGGCGGAGGCAGGCTCGCACGCCAAGCCGACCGTCACCGGCACCGGCTGGGACGCGGTCGTCAGCGCACCAGCTGGCTCCGTTCCCTCCGACCTCACCTCGTCCCCGCTGTTCGCTCAGCTGACCACCCCGGTGGACGGCGGACGCGCCTTCAGCACCTCGCTCGTGTCTGTGCTCGTCACCGACGACGGACGGGTGTTCGCCGGCGCGGTGCCCGTGTCCGCCCTGCAGGCCGCTGCTCGGTGACCGACGCAGCCGCCGCCATCACGACGAGCGGCCTCAGCAAGCGGTTCGGCTCGCGCACCGTGGTCGACGGTATCGACCTGCACGTCCCGCGCGGCTCGGTGTTCGGGTTCCTCGGGCCGAACGGGTCGGGCAAGACCACGACCATCCGGATGCTGCTCGGGCTGGTCTCCGCGTCCGCGGGGGAGATCCGGCTGTTCGAGCAGCAGATGCCCGCCAGCGGGGCGACCGTCCTCCCGCGTGTCGGCGCGCTGGTCGAAGGTCCGGCGTTCGCGCCGTACCTGTCCGGGACGGCCAACCTGCTGCGCCGCGACTCCGCCGACCGCTACGCCCCGTCCGCCACACGTCGCGCGCGTGTCGCCGCCGCTCTCGACCGTGTCGGGCTCACCCACGCGGCGGGAAGGAACGTGCGCGCGTACTCGCTCGGCATGAAGCAGCGCCTCGGCATCGCCGGCGCCCTCCTCACCGACCGTGATCTGCTCATCCTGGACGAGCCGACCAACGGCCTCGACCCGCAGGGCACCAGGGAGGTGCGCTCGCTCGTGCGCTCCCTCGCCGACGAGGGACGCACGGTGTTCGTGTCCAGCCACCTGCTCGCCGAGATTGAGCAGATCTGCACGCACGCCGCGATCATGCGCACCGGACGGCTGGTCGCGCAGGGCTCGCTCGACGAGCTGCGCGGCGCCACGGGACCGCGCGTGCGCGTCGAGACCCCGGATGCGCGGGCGGCGGCGACCGTCCTCACCGGGCTCGGGATCGCCCCGGCCACCGCCACGGCGGCCAGCTCCGGCTCTGGCACGACCACCGAGTCCGGCAGCGTCCTGGATGCGCCGCTGCCGGACCCCGCGCCCGCCGCGGAGGACATCGTGGCCGCCCTCGTCGCCGGTGGCGTGCGGGTGCGCGGCTTCGGCGTGCACGGGTCGACGCTGGAGGAACGTTTCGTGGAGCTCACCGGGGAGGGCTTCGATGTCGAGCAGTGAGACGGCGACCGGCGGGGGAGCAGGGGCGGAGGCCGCGCCCGCGCATCCGGTGCTCACGGCGAATCGACCGCGTCCGGCGGCCGGGTGGTCGCTGCTCTGGTCGGAGCTGTCCGTCCTGTTCCGGCGCTGGCGCACCTGGGCGATGCTCGCCGCCCTCGCCGCCATCCCCATCCTGATCGCCATCGCCGTGCGGCTGACCGGCGGGGCGCGCGCCGGGCGTGGTCCGGCCTTCCTCGACCAGATCACCGCGAACGGCCTGTTCGTCGGCTTCACGGCGCTGGTGGTGTGCGTTCCGCTGTTCCTGCCGCTCACCGTCGGGGTGGTCGCCGGAGACACCATCGCGGGGGAGGCGAGCCACGGCACGCTGCGCTACCTGGTGATCGCCCCGGCCGGGCGGCTGCGGCTGCTCGCCGTGAAGTACGCGGGCGCTGCGGCGTTCTGCGTCGCGGGGACCCTGGTGGTGATCGTCGCCGGGTCGGCGATCGGCGCCATCCTGTTCCCGATCGGTCCGGTCACCCTGCTCTCCGGCACGCAGGTCGGGCCGTGGGATGCGTTCGGGCGCCTGCTCATGATCGGCGCGTACGTGGTCGTGTCCCTGCTCGGGCTGTGCGCCATCGGACTGTTCTTCTCCACCCTGACCGACGTGCCGGTCGGTGCGATGGCGGCGACCATCGTGCTCTCCGTGGTGTCGCAGGTGCTCGACCAGCTGCCGCAGCTGGAGGCGCTGCACCCCTGGCTGTTCAGCCACTACTGGTTCGGCTTCGCCGACTTCCTGCGCGACCCGGTGAGCTGGGACGCCTTCGGCAGCAACGCTCTGCTGCAGCTCGGCTACGTCGCGGTATTCGGCGCGCTGGCGTTCGGCCGGTTCACGACGAAGGACATCCTCTCCTAGACCTCGCCTACGGGATCGACTCCGCCGTCGATTCGAGGTCGGACTTCGGGTGGTCGCGCTGCGTGGCGATGGTGACGCCCGCCGCGACGCAGACCACCGCGATCCCGAGCAGCTGGACGCCGCTGAACGACTCGTGCAGCACGAGCACGCCGAACAGGGTCGCGATGGCGGGCCCGAGGCTCGTGATGACCGCGTAGAGGCGCGGGGTGATCCTGCGCAGGATGAACGTGTCGAGGCTGTACGGGATGGCGGAGGACAGCACGCCCGCCGCAACGAGCATCCCGAGCACCGGCCAGTTCAGGCGGCTGTAGTCGACCACGAACAGAGCGATCGGCAGCAGGATGATCGTGGCGACCACGCTCGCGACGCTCAGCCCTTCCAGCCCGGGCAGGCGTGTGGCGACCCGGCGGGTGAGCAGGATGTACGCCGCCCAGCTCGCCGCGGCCGTCAGGGCGAGCACGACCCCGAGCGGGTCGATCGCGCCCTCCGTGCCGGTGAGCAGCACGACGCCGCCCGCCGCGAAGAGCGCGCACACCACATCCACGACCCGGCGGGAGCCGGCCAGCGCGAGCGCGAACGGTCCGAGGAACTCGATGGTGGCGGCGATGCCGAGCCCGAGCCTGCCGACCGCCTCGTAGAAGCTGAGGTTCATGGTCGCCAGCACCACGCCGAGCGCGATGGCCGGCCAGAGGCGCCGCCAGGTGAGTTCCGCCCGCTTCGGCCGGTAGAATGGCAGGACCGCGATGGCGGTGATGACCTGCCTGACCGCCACGACCACCACGGACCCGACGATCGGGATGAGCAGCCCGGCCACCGACGATCCGAAGTTGATGCTGACCTCGGTCGCGACCTGGGTGCCTGCGCCGATCAGGCGGTCGCGTCTGGTTGTCACCAGACGAGCTTATGGGGTCACGGCACCAGCTCACGCCGCATGATCGCGCGCGTAGCGGAGGGCCGCCGCACCACCGCGAACCCGGCGGACTCGAACAGCGAGACGGTGCCGTGGTAGCGCTCCGCAGCGCTGAGCGACGGCCGGACGCCCGGGTCGACCGGGTAGCCCTCGATCACCTCCGCGCCGCGCTCCGCCGCGTGCTCGACCGCTCCGGCGAGCAGCGCACGGGCGACCCCGCGCTTGCGGTGGTCGATGCGCACGACGAAGCAGGTGACCGCCCACGGGTCGTCTGGGTCGCCCGCCAGTCGTTTGGTGATCGGCGAGCGCCGCAGTCCCGGATACGCGGTGTACGGCTCCACGGCGGACCAGCCGACCGGCTCGCCGTCGATGCGCGCGATGACGCCGGGGGATCCCTGCTCGACGGACGTGTGCAGCAGCGCGGTCTTCTCGTCGGTGGACGTCGCGCGGAACTCTCCGCCGCTCAGCTTGAACCACTGGCACCAGCATCCGGAGGGGTCTCCGCGCTCCCCGAACACGGTGCGCAGGTCGTCCCAGGTGTCCGCTCCGACGGATTCGACGGTGATCGACGGCTGTGTCATGCCGCCACGCTACCGCGCGTGCAGCGCTCCGGCGAGGATCGTGGGGTGCTCGACGTGCCCGAAGTGCCCGGTCGCCGGAATCACCACAGCGCGGAAGTCCGGGATGATCGCCGCCAGCCGGTCGTCGTCGTCCGCACCGACGAACACGTCCCTGTCGCCGTGCAGCGCAAGCACGGGGCACCGGATGCGGGCCCAGCGGGCCGCCGCCGGGTACGTCGTCGCGCAGTGCAGCGCCCGGAGGAACGCGCCGGGGCGCAGGTCGTGCGCGAGGTCGTGCACGGCCTGGCGGTCGACCACCGTGAACAGGGGAGCGGCCAGCAGCGTCAGGATCCCGCTGCCGTCGAGTGCGCGGACGAACCGGGCGGCGTACGGTCCGAGCCCCGCGAGCATCCGGATGCCCACGGCGAGCAGCATCAGAGGCGCGTAGTTCAGGAGGCGGCCGAGCGGGCCGAGACGGTCGCCGCGGCCGCCGAACGTGGTCGCGGAGACCAGCAGCACGGACTCGGTGGCCGCCGGTTCGCGCACGGCCAGTTCGAGCGCGACGAAGCCGCCGAGGGAGTGGCCGACGAGACGCCAGCGGGTGTATCCGAGGGACCGGGCGACCTGGGCCACCGCGTCGGCCAGGCCGGTCGCGTCGAGCGCCGACAGGTCGTCGACGGGGGAGTCTCCCCAGCCGGGCAGGTCGGGCACGACCAGGTCGGCCACGGAGCCACCCGTCTCCGCGGCCCCGATGGCCGCGCGCCAGGTGGTCCAGGAGCCTGCTGCGCCGTGCAGCAGGATCGTGGCGGTGTGCGACTCCCTGGGGGTGTGGCGCACGGCCACGGGTCCGAGCGCTGTGTCGACGGTGGAGACATCCATACCTGTTGTTCGGAGCGGTCCCCCCGTAGGATGCCGAGCGAGGGGAAGGAATCCTGTGACGACACCGACCACTACGCTCACTCCCGAGACTCTCGACCGATTGGATGCGTGGTGGCGAGCCGCCAACTACCTCTCGGTCGGCCAGATCTACCTGCTGGACAATCCGTTGCTGCGCGAGCCGCTGACCCGCGACCACATCAAGCCGCGGCTGCTCGGCCACTGGGGCACGACGCCCGGCCTGAACTTCATCTACGCGCACCTGAACCGGGTGATCCAGGAGCGCGACCTGGACACGATCTTCGTCGCCGGCCCCGGCCACGGTGGTCCAGGAGTGGTGGCGAGCGCCTACCTCGACGGCACGTACAGCGAGATCTACAGCGCCATCGACAGGAGCACGGACGGGCTGCGCCGCCTGTTCCGGCAGTTCTCGTTCCCCGGCGGCATCCCGAGCCACGCCGCTCCGGAGACGCCGGGGTCGATCCACGAGGGCGGCGAGCTCGGCTACGCGCTCTCGCACGCGTACGGCGCGGCGTTCGACAACCCGGACCTGCTGGTCGCCGCCGTCGTGGGCGACGGGGAGGCGGAGACCGGCCCGCTCGCCACCGCCTGGCACTCGAACAAGTTCCTCGACCCCGTCACCGACGGCGTCGTGCTGCCGATCCTGCACCTCAACGGCTACAAGATCGCCAACCCGACCGTGCTGGCGCGCATCCCGGAGAGCGAGCTGTTCGACCTGATGCGGGGATACGGCCACACGCCGTACCTCGTCTCCGGCGGCTTCGACGGGGAGGACCCGCGCGCCGTGCACGAGCGGATGGCGGAGACGATGGACCGCATCCTGGACCAGATCGCGGGCATCAAGGCCGCCGCCGCGGCGGGTGAGCTGACCGAGCGGCCGGCCTGGCCGATGCTCATCCTGCGCACGCCGAAAGGCTGGACCTGCCCGAAGGAGATCGACGGGCATCCGGCGGAGAACAACTGGCGCTCCCACCAGGTGCCGCTCGCCGACGCCCGCGACACCGAGGCGCACACACGCCTGCTGGAGAGCTGGATGGCGTCGTACCGGCCGGAGGAACTGTTCGACGAGTCGGGAGCCCCGGTCGAGCTCGTCACCGCGCTCGCGCCGGCCGGCGACAGGCGGATGAGCGCCAACCCCGTCGCCAACGGCGGTCTGCTACGGCGCGACCTGCGGCTGCCCGGCTTCCGGGAGTACGCGGTGGATGTTCCGTCGCCGGGCGAGACCGTGGCAGAGGCGACGAAGGTGCTCGGCGAGTGGTTCAGGGACGTGATGGAGGCGAACCCGCGCGACTTCCGCCTGTTCGGGCCGGACGAGACGGCCTCCAACCGGCTGCAGGCCGTCTACGACGTGACCGCCAAGCAGTGGAACGCCGAGTTCTGGCCGATCGACGAGGACAACCACCTCGCCCGCTCCGGACGGGTGATGGAGATGCTCAGCGAGCACCAGTGCCAGGGCTGGCTGGAGGGCTACCTGCTCACCGGCAGGCACGGGGTGGTCAACTCGTACGAGGCGTTCATCCACATCGTCGACTCGATGTTCAACCAGCACGCCAAGTGGCTGAAGTCGTCCAGGGAGATCGAGTGGCGGCGGCCGGTGGCGTCGCTCAACTATCTGCTCAGCTCGCACGTCTGGCGGCAGGACCACAACGGGGCGTCCCACCAGGATCCCGGCTTCATCGATCACGTGGTCAACAAGAAGGCCGACATCGTGCGGGTGTACCTGCCGTTCGACGCGAACACGCTGCTGTCGACGTACGACCACTGCCTGCGCTCCGTCGACTACGTGAACGTGGTGGTCGCCGGCAAGCAGCCGGCGCCGAACTGGCTGACGATGGAGGAGGCGATCGCCCACTGCACCCGCGGCATCGGCATCTTCGACTGGGCGGGCACCGAGGTGGACGGCGATGAACCGGATGTGGTCCTCGGCTGCGCGGGCGACATCCCGACCCTGGAGGTGCTGGCCGCCGCGTCCATCCTGCGGGAGCGCATCCCGTCGCTGAAGGTGCGCGTGGTCAACGTGGTCGACCTGATGCGGCTGCAGAGCGAGGGCGAGCATCCGCACGGCCTCAACGACCACGCGTACAACGCCCTGTTCACCACCGACAAGCCGGTGATCTTCGCCTACCACGGCTACCCGTGGCTGATCCACCGCCTGACCTACCGGCGGTCTGGCCACGACAACCTGCACGTGCGCGGCTACAAGGAGGAGGGCACCACCACGACGCCCTTCGACATGGTGATGCTCAACGACCTGGACCGGTACCACCTGGTGATCGACGTGCTCGACCGGGTGCCGGGCCTCGCCGCCCGCGAGGGTGCGTTCCGCCAGGAGATGCAGGATGCGCGCATCGCCGCCCGCGAGTACACGCGGGCGCACGGCGAGGACATCCCCGAGGTCGCGGAGTGGACCTGGGCGGGCGGCACACGGACGACGCGCTTCGACACGACGGGCGGCGACAACGACTGAGAGCTGAGGACGACCTGCGCGGTCAGAGCGGGGAGGCCGCCGTCGGATCGACGACGGTGAGCTCGGCGATCTTCGCCGCCCGGCCGTCTCCGGAGGAACGGCCGGTGAGCCTGCGGCCGATCCACGGCAGCACGTAGCGGCGGTAGTAGTCCGCGGTGCGGCGGGACCGCTCTCCCGGCGGAGCGGCGGCGACCTCCTCCACGCCCCACTCCGCGGGAACGGGGACGCCGAACGCGGTGAGCACGTTGCTCGCGACGCGCGCGTGGCCGAGCGGGTTGAGGTGCAGGCGGTCCGGCGACCAGTAGCGCAGGCCCCAGAGGGTCTCGTCCGCCCAGTTGTCGACGAAGGTGACGTTCTCGAGCGGGAGGTGGCCGCGCACCGCATCCGCCAGCTCGTTGCCCCGGCGGCGCACCAGGCCGCCCATCGGCAGGTGCGCCGACGGGTTCGCGCCGCTCAGCAACAGCAGGTGGATGCCCTCCGCCGTGACGCGCTTCGCCGCATCCACCAGCTGGGTCGCGACGCCGTCGATGGAGACGCGGGGCCGCATGATGTCGTTGCCTCCGCCGTTCAGGCTGATCAGCTGCGGGTGCTGGGCGATGGCGGGCGGCAGCTGCTCCTCGATCAAGGGGCTCAGCTTGCGCCCCCGGATGGCGAGGTTGGCGTAGCGCACGTCCTCGCCGTCCCTGCCGGCCGCGATGGCCAGCCCCAGCGCGACGAAGTCGGCCCAGCCGCGCGTGCGGCCGTCCGGCAGTTCGTCTCCGACACCCTCTGTGAAACTGTCGCCGACGGCGATATAGCTCGTGAACACATCGCTACGTTACCCGCCCGCTAGTAGCATGGGCGCCAGTTCAGCCAGTGCAGATCGAGCAGAGGAGCCCACGATGTCCCGAGTCAGTCCTTTCCTGTGGTTCGACGACCAGGCGGAGCAGGCGGCGGAGTTCTACGTCTCCGTCATCCCGAACTCGCGGATGCTGGACGTCAGCAGGTTCGCGCCGGATGCGCCCGGTCAGGCGGCCGGGGTGTCCAGGGTGCGGTTCGAACTCGACGGCGTGGAGGTGATGGCGCTGAACGGCGGCCCGATCTTCGCGTTCACGGAGGCGTTCTCGTTCTCGGTGACCGTCGACGACCAGGCGGAGGTCGACCGGCTGTGGGATGCGCTCACCTCCGACGGGGGAGAGCCCGGGCAGTGCGGCTGGTTGAAAGACCGGTGGGGCCTCAGCTGGCAGATCGTGCCGTCCGCCCTGGACGAGCTGCTGAGCGACCCGGACCCGGCGAGGGCGAATCGCGCCGTGCAGGCGATGCTGAGCATGGGCAAGCTGGACATCGCCGCCCTGCGCGCCGCAGCGGACGGCTGAGCGGGCCGGGCCGGGCGGGCGCCGCTACTGCCGCTACTGCGCGATCAGCGCCTGCCAGGCGAGCAGGTGCTCCGCGGTGACCCCGCGGTATCCCGCGATCCCGGAGAGCTGCTGCCGCGCCAGCGCCGTCTGGGCTTCGAGGGCGACGGCGGTGTCGTCGCCGAACGTGTACTGCGGCCCTCCCGCGACGGCGGGCGTGTCCGTCTCGACGCCGACGGTGAACGGCACGGAGCGCGCTGCGGCAGCGGTGGCGGCCGGCTGGGCGAGCGCGACGATCCCGTCGGCTCCCGGCGCGTGATCGGAGAACGCGACGATCGCGACCGTGTCGAGG
Source organism: Leifsonia araucanica (assembly GCF_051161895.1). NCBI lineage: Bacteria > Bacillati > Actinomycetota > Actinomycetes > Micrococcales > Microbacteriaceae > Leifsonia > Leifsonia araucanica. The sequence continues at coordinate 978,961 of NZ_JBMBTW010000002.1, read as the reverse complement.
TGGGGGAGCAGGCTGTCGAACGCCGTGGAGGCTCCGTACGGCTTCGCTTCCAGCCACCAGGGCAGGTCGGCGCCGATCGGCGTGCCGTTCGCGACGGCGGCCGCCGCGTCGAACATCGTGCTCAGCTGCGGCACGATCACGCCGAGGTCGGGTTCGCCTGCCGCAGACGCCCACGGCTCGACGTCGAACTGGATCGCGTCGAAGTCGGCGGTGGCGAGCGCATCGTGGGTCCACTGTGCGGCGAGCTGCGGCTGCCTGGCCCACTCCGGATCCCCGCCGAGCGCGGCGACGGTCGTCACGCCTGCACCGTGCAGCGCCTCGACGGCCTGGGGCAGCCAGGTGGCGAACGCGCCCTCCTGCGGCGCCCACGGCACGGACAGGTAGACGCTGGTCAGGTGATGCTCAGCGGCGAAGGCGGCGAGCGCATCCGGCTGGAACTGCTGCTGGCCGAGGCCACGGGCGTCGGTCGCCGGGTCGATGGGGTTGCCCCACGCCCACACGCTGGTGATCGCGGATGGCGACGAGCCCTCGGAGACGTTGGAGACCGCGTTCGCGGCGGCGGGTGTCAGCACGGCGGCCGCCAGAACGACGAAGCCTGCACCGGCGATGGCCGACCTGATGCCTCGGATACGCACGCACACCCCTCTCCTGTTTCGTCAAGCGAATAAGGCGCTGTCATTTCGGGTGTGCAGCAGTCCCATTGTGGCAGGAGGTGCGGGGGACGTTAACCCTCATTCCGGGGTACATCCTGCGGGATGACCACGCTCGCGAACATCCGGAGCCGCCGGTCGTCGGTCGGGGTGTTTCCGATCCGGGAGGCGAAGACCTGTCCGAGCTCCGCGCCGAGTTCGGCGAACTCGGCGTCGCTCAGCCAGAGCCCGGACATGCTGTACCCGGCGCCGTCGGCAACCAGGTCGGGCGTCCCGGCGGCCAGGTACTCGTCGAACGCGGTGAGGAGGTGGGCGATGTACGCCCGGAACATCGCGGCGTGCTGCTCAGTGCTCAGGGTCGCCAGCTCGTCCGGCGTGACGCGTGCGGCATCCACGCGGAGGGCGAGGGTGCGCTCGACCCCGCCGCGGACCCGCCGCTCGGAGACCACCTCGAGGACGCCCGCGTTACTGAGAAGGGAGACGTGGCGGTAGAGCGTCGCCGTCGGCACGTCGGAGAGCTCCTCGGCGAGTTGAGCGGTCGTGAGCGTCCTGTCGCCGAGGAACGCCTGCACGATGCGCAGCCGCACTGGGTGGAGGAGGAGCTCCGAGCTGTTCATCTGTTCAGTCTAGAGGTTTTGTTCTCGCTCGTGATAATGTTCTCGCATTCGAGAACAATCGTGGAGGGATCGACGGTGCATGTGAATCTGGACATCGGCTCGCTGCCCGTGGCCGTGCTCGTGATCCTGGGCATCGTCCTGGCCGCGCAATTGGTGCTGCTGGTGTGGGCGCTGGTCGATCTGGTGCGGAGGCCGACGGCCGCCGTGGCGTTCGGCAACAAGTGGGTGTGGGTGGCGATCATCGTGCTCGTCAACCTGATCGGGCCCATCCTGTACTTCGTCGTCGGGCGCCTGCGAGTGGCGCAGGAGCAGCCGGTGCTGGCTCCGGTGGCCAGGGTGACGATGGCCGAGGTCGCCGACGCCCTCTACGGCAGGCGAGACGGCACACGGGACGACAGCCGAGACGATGGGGGAGACGCATGAGCGCCGCGCTGGAGCTGGTGGGGCTGACCAAGGAGTTCGGCGGGAAGCGCGCGCTCGACGCCGTGGACCTGAGCGTCGCCGACGGCTCGATCTTCGGCTTCCTCGGTCCGAACGGTGCGGGAAAGACGACGGCGCTGCGCATCGTCACCGGCCTCGCCCGGCCGACCAGCGGGACGGTGCGGGTGCTCGGCCAGGACGTCGCGACGGCGGGCAATGCCGTACGCGCGCAGCTCGGCTTCCTGCCGGATGTTCCCGCCTTCTACGAGTGGATGACGGGGCCGGAGTTCATGCGGTTCGTCGGCGGCCTGTTCGGGCTGGAGCACCGCATCCTGTACCAGCGGACGGCGATGCTGCTCGACATCGCCGGGCTCGCCGGGGTGACCACCAGGATCGGCGGGTACTCGCGAGGGATGAAGCAGCGGCTCGGGATCGCGCAGGCGCTGATCAACGCGCCCCGGCTGCTGCTGCTCGACGAGCCGACGAGCGCCCTCGACCCCATCGGCCGCAAAGACGTGCTCGACATGCTCGACGCGCTGCGCGGCCGGGCGACGATCTTCTTCTCCTCGCACATCCTGGGCGATGTGGAGCGCGTGTGCGACACCGTCGCGATCCTGAACCACGGGCGCGTACTCACCCAGTCGAGCATGCACGAGCTGAAGGAACGCCACAGCGGCCACCGGATCGTGCTCGAGGTCACGGACGGTGCGGATGTGCTGGCCGCCGCCATCACGGCGCAGCCGTGGGCCGCGTCGGTCTCCCGTGGCGGGCACGGCGCCATCGAGGTGCTGGTTGCCGACCAGGATGCCGCACAGCGCGAACTGCCGGCGCTCGTCGCCGCGCAGCACGCTGGGCTGGTGCGGCTGGAGGCGGTCGAACCCGGTCTGGAAGACGTGTTCGTCGAGCTGGTCGGGGAGGTGGCCTGATGCGCTCCGCCCTCGTGTTCGCCCGCAAGGAGGCGTTCGAGATCCTCCGCACCTGGCGCGTCTTCGTGCTCCCGGCCATCCTGCTGCTCTTCGCACTCACCGGTCCACTGCTCGCCAAGTACACTCCGGAGATCCTCGCCGCGGTCGCCGGGAACCAGTTCTCCTCCCTGAAGCTGCCGCCTCCGACCGTGCTCGACGCATACGGCCAGTGGATCAAGAACCTCGGCCAGATCGGGATCTTCGCCCTGGTCATCATCTACGGCGGGATCGTGTCGGGCGAGCGACGCGGCGGCACGGCGATCCTCGTGCTCACCAAGCCGGTGTCGCGGGTGGCGTTCGTGGTGGTGAAGGCCATCGTCAACGCGGTCTACCTCGCGGTGCTGCTGGTGGCCGGCACCCTCGTGACCTGGGCGGTGACCGCCGCCGTGTTCGGCGAGGCTCCGGGAGGCGCGCTGTGGTCGTCGGCGCTGGTCTGGCTGGTGCTCGCGGTGTTCTACCTGGCCGTGATGACCCTGTTCTCGGTGCTCATCCCGTCGGCGGCGGGCGCGGCTGGCGCTGGACTCGGCCTGTTCGCGGTGATCTCGGTGGCCGGCGTGTGGAAGCCGCTCGCCGACTGGTCGCCGGCCGGGCTGCTCGGCCAGGCCACGTCGCTGGCGGCCGGGGCGCCCACGGACGGCGACGCCGTGCTGTGGTCGGTGCTCATCTCGCTGGCCGTCGCCGTGCTGGCGGTGCTGGGCGCTGCCGGGCTGTTCCGGCGGCAGGAGCTGTGACGCGCACGGCGGGCCGCTAGAGGACCTTCCGCACCACCTGGCTGCCCGCCGTGACGACGGTCCGCGGTGCGACGTCCTTCGCGATCACCGCGCCCGCCCCGATCACGGCGCCGTCACCGATGGTCACCCCGGGCGTCACGGTCACGTTCGCGCCGATCCACACCTCTGCGCCGATCACGATGGGCGCGGCCGTGATGCCGTCGTAGCGCTCGGACGGCGCGACGGGATGCCCGGCCGTGCTGAGGGTGACGCCAGGGCCGATCATCGTGCCGTCGCCGATGGTGATGCCGCCGATGTCGTAGAACGAGCAGTTCTGGTTCACGAACACCCGCTCACCCAGGGTGAGCCCGAGTCCGTGGTCGCAGTAGAACGGGGGATAGACGGTCAGCCCGGCGGGGAGCGGGCCGCCGATGATCTCGCTCAGCAGCGCCGCCCGCCCGGACTCGTCCGTGAACGGAAGAGCGTTGAGCCGCGACGTGAGACCGAGCACGGTCTGCACCCGCTCCGTCACAGCCCGCGACTCGGGGGTGCGCCGCGGGATGAGCCGCTCGCCGCTCATCGCCGACCGCTCATCGCCACCCGGCCGCCGGCGCGACGTCCCGCACGATCGACTCCAGGATGCGCGCGTTGAACTCGACGCCCAGCTGGTTCGGCACCGTCACCAGCACCGTGTCCGCCGCCTGCACGGCCTCGTCCGCTGCGAGCTCGGCCGCGATCACGTCCGGTTCGCCGACGAAGCTGCGGCCGAATCGGGCGAGTCCTCCGTCGAGGTGACCGACCTGGTCGCTCGACTCCGCCACGGCGCTCGCGCCGAAGTAGCGGCGGGTCTCGTCGTCGATGATCGGGATGATGCTGCGGCTGACCGAGACGCGGGGCTCGCGCTCGTGACCTGCGTCGCGCCAGGCATCCCGGAACATCCGGATCTGCTCGGCCTGCAGCTGGTCGAACGGCACCCCGGTGTCTTCCGTGAGCAGGGTGGAGCTCATCAGGTTCATGCCCTGCTCGGCCGTCCACACCGCCGTGGCGCGGCTGCCGGCACCCCACCAGATGCGCTCGTCCAGGCCGGGAGAGCGCGGCTCGATGGCGAGCGGCTGCGAGACGCCGGTCATCTGCGGGTTGGACATCGCGATCCCGGCCCCGGCGATCGCGGCGCGGAACACCTCGGTGTGGCGGCGCGCCATGTCGGCGTCGGATTCGTCGTCCGCCGGCACGTAGCCGAACGACTCGTAGCCGTGCAGCGCCGTCTCCGGTGACCCCCTGCTGATGCCCAGCTGCAGTCTCCCGCCGCTGATCAGGTCGGCTGCCGCTGCGGACTCCGCGGCGTAGAGCGGGTTCTCGTAGCGCATGTCGATCACGCCCGTGCCGATCTCGATCGTGCTCGTGCGGGCGCCGATCGCCGCGAGCAGCGGGAACGGAGACGCCAGCTGTCTGGCGAAGTGGTGCACGCGCACGTACGCGCCGTCGACGCCGACCTCCTCGGCGGCGACCGCCAGCTCGATGGTCTGCTGCAGAGCGTCCGCCGCCGTGCGCGACACAGAGCCGGGGATCGGCTGCCAGTGGCCGAAGGAGAGGAATCCGATGCGTTTCACAGTGAACACAATCATGCCCCCGATCCGGGTATTCCGCAGGTCGCCTGCTGCGGCGTATCGTCGCAGGGTGGTCGACTGGTTGTGCGCTGCGTGCGCCGTGGAGTTCCCCGCGGGAGACGAACCTCCCGCTTTGTGCCCGATCTGCGAGGACGAGCGGCAGTACGTGCCGCCCGGCGGGCAGGAGTGGACGTCGCTGCAGGCGCTGCAGCGTGCGGGGGAGCGGGTGACCGTCACCGAGCTCGAGTCCGATCTGTACGCGCTGCGGTCGGAGCCCAAGATCGGCATCGGCCAGCAGAGCATGCTGCTGCGCACGCCCGAGGGCAACCTGCTCTGGGACCCGACGGGCTACGTCGACGAAGCGGCGGCCGCTGCCGTGCAGGATCTCGGCGGCGTCGCGGTCATCGCCACCAGTCACCCGCACATGTTCGGTGCGCAGACCTCCTGGTCCAGGATGCTCGGCGACCCGCCCGTGCTGGTTCACACCGCGGACCGCGACTGGGTGCAGCGGGACGAGCCGAGCATCCGGATCTGGAGCGGAGACGAGGAAGTGCTGCCCGGCGTGACGCTGCGCACGATCGGCGGTCATTTCCCCGGCAGCGCGATCGTGCACTGGGACCGTGGGGTGGTACTCGCCGGCGACACCGTGTTCCCCGGCCCGTCGCAGCGCTGGGTGACGTTCATGCGCAGCTTCCCGAATGCGATCCCGCTGTCGGCCGCCGTCGTGCGACGGACGGCCGACAGGGTCTGCGAACGGCCGTTCGACCGGCTGTACGGCAACCTGGGCAACGTGGTGCCCGTGGATGCCCGCGCGGCCGTGCTGCGCTCGGCCGAGCGCTACATCGGCTGGGTGAGCGGCGCGTTCGACGACCTCACCTGAGCGGAGACCTACGCCAGATAGGGGGCCAGCTCGAACTCGAGCGCCAGCTTCGGCTTCGCCCCGACGATGGTCTTCACCACCTCGCCGTTCTGGAAGACCTTCATCACCGGCAGCGACATCGCACGGTAGGTGGCCGAGGCATGCGGGTTGTCGTCCGCGTTGATCTTCACGATGCTGATGCGGTCGGCGTGCTCGTCGGCGAGCTGTTCCAGGATGGGGCCGAGCGCGCGGCATGGGCCGCACCACTCCGCCCAGAACTCGACGATGGTGGTTCCGGATGCGGCGAGCACGGCATCCGGGAATGTGGCGTCTGTGACGGCGTTGACTGTTGTCATGCGGCGAGGCTAGACCGTGACCTCTGGGTCAGGGTCAAGCTGTGCGAGCATGGAATCCGGAGGTGCGCATGGAGACACTGACCCAGGAGCAGATCCGGGAGTCGTTCGTCAACTGTTCGAGGAGCGAGGCGGCCGAGCTGCCGTTGCCGCCCGGCATGCACGAGGTGGACTGGTCGAGGCGGGAGTACCTCGGCTGGCGCGACCCGCGCATCCCGCAGCGCGGCTATGTGGTGGTGCCGACCGAGAACGGCCCGGTGGGCATCGTGCTGCGCGCCTCCGACGCGTCGATGCGGTCGCACGCACCATCGATGTGCGGCTGGTGCCAGGATGTGCACGCCACCCGCGACGTGTACCTCTACGTGGCCAGGAGGGCCGGCCAGGCCGGTCGCAACGGCGACACGGTGGGCACGATGCTGTGCGGCGGCTTCGAGTGCAGCGAGAACGTGCGGAGGACGCCGCCTCCCGCGTACGTCGGTTTCGACGCGGACACGGTGGTCGCCGACAGGATCGCCGGGCTCGCCGAGCGGGCACGGCGCTTCGCGGCGACGGTCGTCGGCGCCCGCATCTGACGCATCGCCGTCGCGGCCACTGGACCGGGCCGGTGACTCCGGGCCGGGCACGGAAACGCCGGACCCTGGCGCGCCGCCGGAACATCCGGATGCGCGCTCAGAGCCCGGCGTGACCGGACGGAGCCCTACTTCACCACGTAGCCGTTCAGCGCTGCGGCGACCGAAGCGCTGACGGCAGCCGAACCGCCGAGGATGACGATCTTCTTCGGCTTCAGGCGGGTCAGCTCAGCGGCGATCGACTGCGGGATGGCCGTCGACTGGGTGAGCAGCACCGGCGCGTTCGCGATCCCCGCGACCGGAGCCCCGGAGAGCGCGTCGGGGAAGTTCGTCCCGACCGCGATGTACGCGGCGGCGACGCCTGGCGCGAAGTTCGCCTGGGACACCTTCGCGCTGGTGATGTACCGATCGTCCCCGGAGATGCGCGTGACGGAGCCGGATGTGTACGACTTCAGCGCCGCCTCGACGGACGTGTTGATCGCGTCCGTCCCGCCGAGCACCACGATCTTGCCCGGACGCAGCCGCTGCAGCTCGCCCGCGACACTGGGCGGGATGCTCACACTCGTCACGAGCAGGAGCGGCCCGCTGTGCGCGGAGCCCGCGGCGACGGAGGCTCCGGTGAGGGCATCCGGGAAGTTCATCCCTGTCGCGATGTACGCGACGGACGGATTCGCCCCGAAGGCGCTCTTCGACACGGCGACGCTGGTCTCGAACCGGTCGGAGCCCGCCAGCCTGGTGACCCCGCCGGACGTGTATGCGCGGAGCGCGGACACGGTGCCGTCCGAGATCGCCGTCGGACCGCCGAGCACCACGATGCGTGCGGGTCTCAGGCGTTTGAGTTCCGTCGCGATCACGTCGGGGACGCCGTACGGCTGCACGAGCAGCACGGGTCCGCGCTGTTTACCTGCAGCAGGGCCGCCGGCCAACGCGTCCGCATAGTTGTATCCGGACGCCACGTACGCCACGGGGACGCCGGGGGAGAAGGTGGACGAGAGGGCCGCGCTCGTGCCGAACGCGTCAGCGCCCGCGAGACGGTTGCCGAGCGCGAACGCCTGCAGGTCCTTCAGCGAGCCGTTGAACACATCCTGGTCTCCGGGGAACGGCCCGACGCCGTTCGCGAACTGCCAGATCGTGTACGAGCCCCATCCCGGCGGAAGCGGAGGGGTGCTGATGTTGGAGTAGTTGGCGACGAACAGCGGGTACGCGCCGAAGGCCGCGCTCCCGCCCGTGCACAGGTTCCACCAGTTGGTGTTCGTGTAGATGGCGGGCGCGATGCCGGTCATCGCCGTGACGGTGTTCACGAAGTCGGCGACCCAGGCGACCATCTGCGGAGCGCTCAGGCCCCAGCACGTGTTGCTGCCGCCGTACGGGTTGAACTCGATGTCGAGCAGCGGGGGCAGGGTGCGGCCGTCCGCCGACCAGCCTCCGCCGTTCTGCACGAAGAAGCGCGCCTGCGCGGCGCCCGACGAGGTGTTCGGCGTGGCGAAGTGGTACGCGCCGCGGATGATGCCGACGTTGTACGCGCCGCTGTACTGCGTGGAGAACTGACTGCTCTTGTAGTCGAGGTCCTCCGTCGCCTTGATGTACGCGAAGCGTCCGCCGTCCGCCCAGACCTGGTTCCAGTTGATGTTGGTCTGCCAGCCGCTGACGTCCAGACCGCGGACGCCGGGCGGGAACGTGGTGGCCGCAGCGCTGAAGGTGCGCGCCTGGCTTCCCGCGTCGTTGCCCGCCGCCGCGTCGGCGGCAGCACCGCTGAGCGAGAACGTCGAACCCATCGAGTGGTTGCGGGCTGCGTTCATCTCCGCGAGGGCGGGATCGGCCGCGACGGTCGAACCGGGCGCTGTTGCGGGTGCTGGCGCTGCGGGCGCGCTCGCATCCGGGGCTGCGGCCGGTGGAGTGGCGGGTGCCGCATCCGATGTGGGTGCCGGTGTCGGCTGCGCGGTCGGAGCAGCGGTTGGTGCCGCCTCCGAACCGGCTGCGGGAGCCGGCGGAGACGTGGATGTGCTGGACGGTGACGGCGACGGCTCTTGCGCCGCCGTGGCGGGGAGCTGAGCTCCAGCCACGACGAGACCGACCGTCGTCACGAGTGTGAAGGTCGTGGCAAGGCCGACCCTGAGCCTGGAACGCATGGTTGTTTCTCCCCTGACCGCCTGTCGGTGCGGTCCCAGGCAGACTAGTTGAGGTTCGGCCGATGCACAGCCCTACGCGCGGGCTGTCCCCACATCCGGGGGTGCGTTTCCGGGGGCCAGGTCATTGTGCCGGTGGTGGGACTCGAACCCACACGCCCTCTCGGACAAAGCATTTTGAGTGCTCCGCGTCTGCCATTCCGCCACACCGGCGCACAACAACACCTGAACAATACCGTAGGCTTTTGTCCGTGACTGACCAGGAAGCTACACCCACCGCACCACGGCGCGTCGTCGTCGCCGAAGACGAATCCCTCATCCGGCTCGACATCGTCGAGATCCTCCGTGACAACGGATTCGAGGTCGTCGGAGAGGCCGGAGACGGCGAGACCGCCGTCGCGCTGGCCACCGAGCTGCGTCCCGACCTGGTGATCATGGACGTCAAGATGCCCCAGCTCGACGGCATCTCCGCGGCCGAGCGCCTCTCGAAGGGCCACATCGCCCCCGTCGTCCTCCTCACCGCGTTCAGCCAGAAGGAGCTCGTGGAGCGCGCGACGGAGGCGGGAGCCCTCGCATACGTCGTCAAGCCGTTCACGCCGAACGACCTGCTGCCCGCCATCGAGATCGCTCTCGCGCGCTACGCCCAGATCATCGCCCTCGAAGCCGAGGTGTCCGACATGGTCGAGCGCTTCGAGACCCGCAAGCTCGTCGACCGCGCGAAGGGCCTCCTCAACGAGAAGATGGGCCTCACCGAGCCCGAGGCGTTCCGCTGGATCCAGAAGGCGTCGATGGACCGCCGCCTCACCATGCACGACGTCGCCCAGGCGATCATCGAGCAGCTCGCTCCGAAGAAGTAGAGCAGAGCCCAGAACGTTCAGAAGCGCGGCCCGGAACATCCGGGGCCGCGCTTCTGCGTTCGTGCAGGGGATCCTGGCGTCAGCGATCCTTGATCAGGTTCGTGATCCGGATGGTCGAGCAGCGGCGGCCCTGCTCGTCGGTGACCGCGATCTCGTGCGTCGTCAGCGTCCGCCCCAGGTGGATGGGGGTGCACACGCCCGTCACATAGCCGCTCGTCGCCGAGCGGGTGTGCGTCGCGTTGATCTCGATGCCCACCGCGAGCCGGTCGGCGCCGGCGTGCAGGTTGGCGGACATCGAGCCGAGGGACTCGCCGAGCACCACGTACGCGCCGCCGTGCAGGAGGTCGGCCGGCTGCTGGTTGCCCTCGACGGGCATCCTGGCCACGGCCCGTTCGATGGTGAATTCGAGGATCTCGATCCCCATCTTCTCGGCCAGTTTGCCGAGTCCCCTCTGGTTCACGTATGCGAGCGCGTCCTCGGTCATCGGCGGCCTTTCTCACCTTCGTCTGTCCGGTCGTCTGGGTGTCACAGGTGCCTTGTAGGCTGTCCTGGTGTCAGACTCCGAAAAGCCTACCCTCCTGATCATCGACGGCCATTCGCTGGCATTCCGCGCCTTCTACGCGCTCCCGGTGGACAGCTTCGTCAACCGCGAAGGCCAGCACACGAACGCCATCCACGGCTTCATCGCGATGCTCATCAACCTGCTCTCCCAGCAGCGTCCGACCCACATCGCCGTGGCGTTCGACATCTCGCGATACTCCTTCCGCACACGGGAGTACCCGGAGTACAAGGGCACCCGCGGCGAGACGCCGTCCGAGTTCGTCGGGCAGATCCCGCTGCTCGAAGAGGCGCTGCACGCGATGAACATCACGACCATCGCCAAGGAGGACTACGAGGCAGACGACATCCTGGCCACGCTCTCCGCGCAGGGGGCCGAGCAGGGCTACCGGGTGCTCATCGTGTCCGGCGACCGCGACACCATCCAGCTGGTCAACGACGACGTCACGCTGCTCTACCCGAACGTCCGCGGCGTCTCGGAGCTGAAGGTCTACGACCCCGCCGCCGTGCGCGAGCGCTACGGCATCGAGCCGCACCAGTATCCGGAGATCGCCGCTCTCGTCGGCGAGACCAGCGACAACCTCATCGGCATCGACAAGGTGGGGGAGAAGACGGCGGTCAAGTGGGTGCAGCAGTACGGCACCGTCGAGAACCTCCTCGCCCACGCCGACGAGATCAAGGGCGTCGTCGGGCAGAACCTGCGCGACCAGCAGGAGAACGCGCTCCGCAACCGCCGCCTCAACAAGCTCCTGACCGACGTCGACCTGCCCGTCGGCCCCGCCGACCTCGAGCGCCGCCCGCTCAACGAGAACGCCGTGCGCGACATCTTCGCCAAGCTGCAGTTCAAGACCCTGCTCGACCGGCTGCTCAAGACCGCGGCGGAGGAGGGCCAGCTGGACGGCGCATCCGGAGCGAGCGCGGCGATCGAGACCGGCGCCATCGCCATCCCGCCGGTGCGCACGATGGTCGACGAGGAGCTCGCGAACTGGCTGGCCAAGGCGTCCGCGGACGGGAACGCCGTCGGCGTGCAGGTGGAGCTCGGCCCGGCCGGCGTCACCGGATTCGGGCTCGCCGCCGACGACGACACGGTGTATGTGCCGTGGGCAGCCGGCCGCAAGGACTACGACGCCCTCGAGGAATGGTTCGCGAGCAGTGCGCCCAAGTATTTCTTCCGCGCCAAGCCGCAGTTCAAGGCGATGAGCCGCGCCGGACTGATCGTGGACGGGCTCGCCTTCGACACGAGCATCGCATCCTGGCTGGTGCGTCCGGGCGCTGCCGCCCAGTCGCTCGCCGAGCAGGTGTACGAGGTGCTCGGCGAGACGCTGCCGGTGTCCGACCCCAACCAGCTGGTCGCGCTCACGGATGCGGTGAGCCCGGCAACCGAGGCCTGGTACATGCGGAGGGTCGCCGAGGCGCAGATGATCGCGCTCGACGAGGGCACGCGCGCCGTGCTCGATGACATCGAGCTGCCGCTCGTCGCCGTGCTCGCCGAGATGGAGCTCACCGGTGTCAGCATCGACAGCGAGGTGCTCGCGCGCCTCCGCGGCGAGCTGACGGACAAAGCCAACGATTACGCCGCCCGCGCATACGCGGAGATCGGTCGCGAGGTCAATCTCGGTTCGCCCAAGCAGCTGCAGCAGGTGCTCTTCGACGACCTGCAAATGCCGAAGACGCGCTCCACCAAGACCGGATACTCCACCGACGCCGCGTCGCTGGCCGACCTGCAGGAGAAGAACCCGCACCCCTTCCTCGGCCTGCTGCTGCAGCACCGGGATGCGACGAAGCTCAAGCAGATCGTCGAGACGCTCGAGCGCGCCGTCGAGCCGGATGGGCGCATCCACACCACCTACGACCAGACGGGCACGAGCACCGGCCGCATCTCGTCCAACGACCCCAACCTGCAGAACATCCCGGTCCGCACCGAGGAGGGCAGGGAGATCCGCTCCGCCATCCGCAGCGGCGAGGGGTTCGAGACGCTGCTGACCGCCGACTACTCACAGATCGAGATGCGCATCATGGCGCACCTCTCCGAAGATCCCGGCCTCATCGAGGCGTTCAACGCGGGGGAAGACCTGCACCGGTTCGTCGGCGCCCGCATCTTCGGCGTCGCGCCGGAGGAGGTCACCTCCACGATGCGGTCGAAGGTCAAGGCGATGTCGTACGGCCTCGCATACGGGCTGAGCGCGTTCGGGCTGTCGAAGCAGCTGCGCATCGAGACGTCCGAGGCGCGCCAGCTGATGACGGACTACTTCGAGCGGTTCGGCAACGTGCGCGACTATCTGCGCAACGTCGTCGAGCAGGCCCGCGTCGACGGGTACACCGAGACGATCTTCGGACGCCGCCGCCCGTTCGCCGACCTCACGAGCACCAACAGGGTGCTGCGCGAGAACGCGGAGCGCGCTGCGCTGAACGCGCCCATCCAGGGCTCGGCTGCCGATGTCATGAAGATCGCGATGCTCGGCATCGCGGGCGACCTGATCGACCAGAAGCTCGAATCCCGGATGCTGCTGCAGGTGCACGACGAACTGATCTTCGAGGTCGCGAGCGGCGAGTGGGCCGCGCTGGAGGGCATCGTCCGCAACCGGATGGCGCACGCCGCCGACCTCCGCGTGCCGCTCGACGTGCAGGTCGGCCGCGGTCCCAACTGGGACGCGGCGGCCCACTGACCCTGCGGCTCCCGCCCCTCCTGCCCGCCTCCGGCGGCCCGGCGAGATGCCAGTAACTGTCGCGAATCCCGGGCGTTTCGCGACAGTTCCTGGCATCTCGCGGATCGGGCATGGTGAGGAGGCGGGGTGCCGCAATAGGGTCGAGGTATGACAGAAGAGAACCGCACACCCACTCCGGTCGACACGATCGCCGAGGAGTGGGTGGACACCCAGCTCGAGTTGTATCCGGAGTTCCACGTCTGGCTCGGCCGCCCAGGCCGGGAGGGCGAGTACGCCGACTATTCGCCGGCCGGTGCCGAGCAGGCCGTCGGCAAGGTCAGGGAGACCCTGGCCAAGATCCAGGCCGCAGAGCCCGTCGACGACATCGACAGGGTCACCAAGATGGACCTCACGCGCGACCTGCAGCTCACCGTCGAGAAGCACGAGGCCGGTTTCAACCAGCGCGACCTCAACGTGATCGCCTCTCCGGCCCAGGAGCTGCGCGACATCTTCGACCTCGTCCCCACCGACACGGAAGACGACTGGGCCAACGTCGCGAAGCGGCTGCACAATCTGCCCGCCGCGATGGACGGCTACATCGAGACCCTGCGCAGCGGGATCGCGAGCGGGAACGTCCCGGCCATCCGGCAGGTGCGCGAGGTGCTCGCGCAGGCGAACAAGCAGGTGGCGGACACCGGCTTCTTCTTCGAGTTCACCGCGGGCGCGAAGGCTGGAGACGCCGAACTCCCCGCATCCCTGTCCGCCGACCTGGCAGCAGGCGCCAAGGAGTCGGCAGCGGCATACGCCAAGCTGGCCGGCTTCCTGAAGGACGAGCTCGCGCAGCACGCCCCTGAGAAGGATGCGGTGGGCCGCGAGCTCTACGCCCTCGCCTCGCGCAGCTTCCTCGGCGCCACGGTCGACCTCGACGAGACCTACGAGTGGGGCATCGAAGAACTCGCCCGCATGGTCGCGGAGCAGGAGTCGATCGCGCGCGAGATCAAGCCGGGAGCGACCGTCGCGGAGGCCATCGAGTTCCTCGACGGCGACGCCAGCCGCAAACTGCACGGCACGGACGCCCTGCAGCGCTGGATGCAGGAGACCAGCGACCGCGCCATCGAGGAGCTCGGCACGTCGCACTTCGACATCCCTATGGAGATCCGCAGGCTCGAGTGCATGATCGCGCCGACCCAGGAAGGCGGCATCTACTACACCGGCCCGAGCGACGACTTCGCCCGCGCAGGCCGGATGTGGTGGAGCGTCCCGGAGGGCGTCACCGAGTTCGACACCTGGCGCGAACTGACCACGGTCTACCACGAGGGCGTCCCAGGACACCACCTCCAGATCGCGCAGGCCACCTACAACAAGGCGCAGCTCAACTCCTGGCGCCGCATCGCCGGCACGTCGGGCCACGCGGAGGGCTGGGCCCTGTATGCGGAGCGCCTGATGGAGCAGCTCGGCTACCTCGACGACCCGGCCGACAGGCTCGGGATGCTCGACGGCCAGCGGATGCGCGCCGCACGCGTCGTGCTCGACATCGGCGTGCACCTCGAGAAGCAGCTGCCGGACGGCTCGGGCCCGTGGACGGGGGAGTACGCCTTCCAGTTCCTCGGCGAGAACGTGAACATGAACGACGGCTTCGTGCGCTTCGAGGTGAACCGCTACCTCGGCTGGCCCGGCCAGGCGCCGTCGTACAAGATCGGTCAGCGCATCTGGGAGCAGCTGCGCGACGAGTACGCGCGTCGCGAGGGGGCGTCCTTCGACATCAAGGCGTTCCACAAGAAGGCGCTCGACATCGGCGGTGTCGGCCTCGACACCCTGAAGTCGGCCCTGCTCGACTGAGCACCGGATGGCGACCTCGCCGTACCGGGTCGTCCTCGGTGACGCCTTCGACGGCCTGCATCCGCGGCTGAAGGCGTACTTCGACGGCATCCCGGAGGGTGGTCACGGCTTCGGCCGGGGCGTGTTCGACACGGTCGGCACGCCCCGGCGCTGGCTGTGGCCGGCCCTGGCGGTGCTCGCCAGGGCGCACGTCGTGTTCCCCGTGTGGGAACGCGACGTGCCGTTCACGGTGTGGAATGCGCCCGGCGTGACGGCCGGCGACGTCCCGTCCGTGCGGGCGACGCGGCTCTTCCTGCTCGCCTCCGGGCGACGGGCGATGGTCGACGAGATCACCGTCGAGGGCGGCGTCATCGTGGACACGCTCGGCCGTCCCGCCCGCGTGTCGGCGCACTTCGACGCTGCGGTGGTCGACGGCGGGCTGACGCTCACGTCCACCAGGGTGGCCTTCCTGCTCGGGAGGGCGCGCATCCCGGTGCCGCGGCTGGTTGCTCCACGGGTGCAGCTCACCGAGCGCTACGACGACGAACGGGATGCTCAGCTCGTCTCGATCAGGCTCGACCTGCCGGGCGTCGGTAGGCTCTACGAATACGCGGGGACGTTCCGCTATCAGATCGAACAGGGGGAGCGGGACGCGTGAGCCACCGCATCGTCATCGCCGGGGCATCCGGATTCATCGGCCAGTACCTGACGGAGGCGTTCCGCGCATCCGGGGCCGTCGTGCAGACCATCGGACGCAGAGGCGCTGATGCCACCTGGGCCGACCAGGACAGCATCCGGCGGGTGGTGGACGGCGCCGACCTGGTCGTCAACCTGGCCGGCAAGAGCGTCAACTGCCGCTACACGGACGCCAACCGCGCCGAGGTGTTCCGCTCCCGGCTCGACACCACCAGGGCCATCGGCGACGCGATCGCCGCGAGCGACAGCCCTCCTCCGCTCTGGATCAACTCGTCCACTGCCACCATCTAC
The DNA here is from genome assembly GCF_051161895.1 of Leifsonia araucanica. NCBI lineage: Bacteria > Bacillati > Actinomycetota > Actinomycetes > Micrococcales > Microbacteriaceae > Leifsonia > Leifsonia araucanica. The sequence continues at coordinate 963,220 of NZ_JBMBTW010000002.1, read as the reverse complement.
CGTCACGCGGAGGACCGCGCGATGACCGAGCGCGGCGGTGAACTCGGCACGGGATTCTCGGTGAACGTCGCCACGGCGTGGGAGAGGGCGTTCTTCGAGCGAGACCTGCCGTACACCCGCCGCGTCGCGCTGCGGATGGCCATCGTACTCGGCGACGGGAGCGCGCTCGCCCCGCTGATCAGGCTCGCGCAGTTCGGGCTCGGCGGCCCGCAGGTCGACGGGCCGTGGTTCGCGACGGCCGCGCGCAGGAATGCAGGCACCTTCCACGAGTTCCGCGCCCGCGGAGGGCGGCAGCGGTTCAGCTGGGTGCACATCCGGGACGTGCTGGGTGTCATCGAGTTCGTGCGCGCGCATCCGGAGCTCGACGGCGTTGTCAACGTGTCGTCGCCGAACCCCACCGACAACCGCACCTTCATGGCCACGCTGCGCCGCGTCCTGGGAGTGCCGTTCGGGTTCCCGGCATACCGGTGGATGCTCGAGGTCGGCTCGATCGCGATCCGCACCGAGACCGAACTCGTGCTGAAAAGCCGCTGGGTCGTGCCGGAACGGCTGCTCGAAGCCGGCTACGAATTCGCTCAACCGGACCTCGAGCCGGCACTCGCCGAGATCGTCGCCGCCCGCGGCTTGCCGCCCACCGCATTACACAGCTAGACTGGACTGTCACATTTGTGGCACCTCTATCCGCCTGCCGTTCGCGGAACAAAACAGAAGAACCATCGCGACCGGCCTGAATTATGTCCATAACGGAGCACTCACTACATGACAACCGCAACGACCGACAAGGCACCCAAGCAGGTCGCCATCAACGACATCGGATCTGCTGAAGACTTTCTTGCCGCGGTCGAAAAGACGCTGAAGTTCTTCAACGACGGAGACCTCATCGAAGGTACCGTCGTCAAGATCGACCGCGACGAGGTCCTCCTCGACGTCGGTTACAAGACCGAGGGTGTCATCCCCTCCCGCGAACTCTCCATCAAGCACGACGTCGACCCCACCGAGGTCGTCGAGGTCGGCGACACCGTCGAGGCGCTCGTTCTCCAGAAGGAGGACAAGGAAGGCCGCCTCATCCTGTCCAAGAAGCGTGCGCAGTACGAGCGCGCGTGGGGCGACGTCGAGAAGATCAAGGAAGCCGATGGCGTTGTCACCGGTACCGTGATCGAGGTCGTCAAGGGTGGACTCATCGTCGACATCGGCCTCCGTGGCTTCCTCCCGGCGTCGCTCATCGAGCTCCGCCGCGTGCGCGACCTCACGCCGTACCTCGGCCAGGAGATCGAGGCGAAGATCCTCGAGCTCGACAAGAACCGCAACAACGTGGTCCTGTCGCGCCGTGCCCTGCTCGAGCAGACCCAGTCCGAGAGCCGCACCACGTTCCTGAACAACCTGCACAAGGGTCAGGTCCGCAAGGGTGTCGTGTCGTCGATCGTCAACTTCGGTGCGTTCGTCGACCTGGGCGGCGTCGACGGTCTCGTCCACGTCTCCGAGCTCTCCTGGAAGCACATCGAGCACGCCTCCGAGGTCGTCGAGGTCGGTCAGGAAGTCACCGTCGAGATCCTCGAGGTCGACCTGGACCGCGAGCGCGTCTCGTTGTCGCTCAAGGCGACGCAGGAGGACCCGTGGCAGGTCTTCGCCCGCACCCACGCGATCGGTCAGGTCGCACCGGGCAAGGTCACCAAGCTGGTTCCGTTCGGTGCGTTCGTTCGCGTCGCAGACGGCATCGAGGGCCTCGTGCACATCTCGGAGCTGTCTGGCAAGCACGTCGAGCTCGCCGAGCAGGTCGTTTCGGTCGGCGACGAGGTCTTCGTCAAGGTCATCGACATCGACCTCGAGCGTCGTCGCATCTCCCTCTCGCTGAAGCAGGCGAACGAGGGCGTCGACCCCGAGGGCACCGAGTTCGACCCGGCGCTCTACGGCATGCTCACGGAGTACGACGACCAGGGCAACTACAAGTACCCTGAGGGCTTCGACCCCGAGACGAACGAGTGGAAGGAAGGCTTCGAGGCCCAGCGCGAGAAGTGGGAGCAGGACTACGCTGCAGCCCAGGCTCGCTGGGAGGCCCACAAGAAGCAGGTCGCCAAGGGTCTCGAAGAGGCCGCAGCCGAGGGCACCGCGTCCACCGGCGGTTCGACCTTCACCTCCGAGTCCACCTCGGGCGGAACGCTGGCCGACGACGAGTCGCTCGCCGCTCTGCGCGAGAAGCTCAGCTCGAACTCCTAAGCGGTTCATCCGGAACGGCCGGTCCCTCACGGGGCCGGCCGTTCCGGCGTTAACGCGAGCGAGCCGGCGGCGGCAGGACGCGGCTAGCATGGTCTGGTGCAGCTGATCGGACTCACCGGCGGGATCGCCTCCGGCAAATCGACCATCGCCCGCCGCCTCGCCGAACACGGGGCCGTCGTCGTCGACGCCGACCGCATCGCGAGGGAGGTGGTCGAGCCCGGCACCCCGGCGCTCGCGCAGATCGCCGAGTCGTTCGGGCCGCAGGTGATCCGCGAGGACGGCAGTCTCGACCGGCCGGCACTCGGCGCGATCATCTTCGCCGACGAGGATGCGCGGCTGCGGCTGAACGCGATCACCCACCCCGCGGTGCTCGCCCTGTCCACCGAGCGTTTCCGTGCGGCGGGGGAGGCCGATCCGGATGTCGTCGTCGTCTACGACGTGCCCCTGCTGGTCGAGTCGGCCAACGAGTACCCGTTCGATCTGATCGTGGTGGCGCACGCGTCGGCGGACACGCGCATCCGGAGGCTGGTGGAGCTGCGGGGGACGGACGAGGCGGAGGCGCGGCGCAGGGTCGGCTCGCAGGCGACCGACGAGGAGCGTCTGGCGGTCGCCGACGTGGTGATCGACACCGACGGCACCCTGGAGCAGACGCTCGCGCAGACCGACGCGCTGTGGGACAAGCTGCGCGGCTGAGAGCCGTTCCGCTCAGAGCGCACACCGCCAGGAATGTCGGTGGTCCTTCCTAGACTGGACACATGCAACCCACGCGCGCCGTCCGTCCCTTCGAGGTCGTCAGCGAATACCAGCCGAGTGGCGACCAGCCGCAGGCCATCGCCGAACTCGCCGGTCGCATCAACGCCGGCGAGACCGACGTCGTGCTGCTCGGCGCGACGGGAACAGGCAAGTCGGCCACCACGGCCTGGCTGATCGAGCAGGTGCAGCGGCCGACGCTCGTGCTCGCCCACAACAAGACCCTCGCCGCCCAGCTGGCCAACGAGTTCCGTGAGCTCATGCCCAACAACGCGGTCGAATACTTCGTCTCCTACTACGACTACTACCAACCGGAGGCATACGTCCCGCAGACGGACACCTTCATCGAGAAAGACTCCTCGATCAACGCCGAGGTCGAACGGCTGCGGCACTCCACCACCAACTCGCTGCTCAGCCGTCGCGATGTGGTCGTGGTCTCCACCGTGTCCTGCATCTACGGCCTCGGCGCCGCGGAGGAATACCTCGAGGCGATGGTGGCCCTGCAGGTGGGGGAGAACGTCGGGCGCGACAAGCTCATCCGTCGTTTCGTCGGCATGCAGTACGAGCGCAACGATATCGACTTCTCGCGCGGCAAGTTCCGCGTGCGCGGCGACACCATCGAGATCATCCCGGTCTACGAGGAGAACGCGGTCCGCATCGAGCTCTTCGGCGACGAGATCGAGGCCATCTACACACTGCACCCGCTCACCGGCGAGATCATCTCCAAGGTCGACGCGATCTCGATCTTCCCCGCGACGCACTACGCGGCCAGCCCCGCCACGATGCAGCGCGCCATCGGCACCATCCAGACCGAGCTGCACGACCGGCTCGTCGAGCTGGAGCGCGAGGGCAAGCTGCTCGAAGCGCAGCGGCTCAGGATGCGCACCCAGTTCGACATCGAGATGATGGAGCAGATCGGCTTCTGCTCCGGCATCGAGAACTACTCGCGCCACATCGACGGCCGTCAGCCCGGCGAGGCGCCGAACTGCCTGCTCGACTACTTCCCGGACGACTTCCTCGTCGTCATCGACGAGTCGCACGTCACCGTGCCGCAGATCGGCGCGATGTACGAGGGCGACTCCTCGCGCAAGCGCACGCTGGTCGAGCACGGCTTCCGCCTGCCGAGCGCGCTCGACAACCGCCCGCTCAAGTGGAACGAGTTCAAAGACCGCGTCGGCCAGACGGTCTACCTGTCCGCCACGCCCGGCCGCTACGAGATGGGCATCGCCGATGGCGTCGTCGAGCAGATCATCCGCCCGACCGGTCTCGTCGACCCGGAGATCGTCGTGAAGCCCACCAAGGGCCAGATCGACGACCTGCTTGAGGAGATCCGGCTGCGCGTCGAGCGCGACGAGCGCGTCCTGGTCACCACGCTGACCAAGAAGATGGCGGAAGAGCTCACTGACTTCCTCGCCGAGGCGGGCGTGAAGGTCCGCTACCTGCACTCCGACGTCGACACCCTCCGCCGTGTGGAACTCCTCACCGAGCTGCGCGCCGGTGTCTACGACGTGCTCGTCGGCATCAACCTGCTCCGTGAGGGTCTCGACCTCCCCGAGGTGTCGCTCGTGGCGATCCTGGATGCGGACAAGGAAGGCTTCCTGCGGTCGTCGACCTCGCTCATCCAGACCATCGGCCGCGCGGCGCGCAACGTCTCCGGCCAGGTCCACATGTACGCCGACGTGCTCACCGACTCGATGAAGAACGCCATCGAGGAGACCACCCGCCGCCGCGAGCGGCAGGTCGAGTACAACAGGGTCAACGGCATCGACCCGCAGCCGCTGCGCAAGCGCATCGCCGACATCACCGACGTGCTCGCTCGCGAGGGCGCAGACACGGCAGCGATGCTGGCCGGCCGGGAGGCGAAGAAGAAGAGCCCGACGCCCAACCTCCGCAAGGGCGGCATCGCCGCGCAGGGCGCGAACGAGCTCGAGGCTCTCATCGCCGACCTCAACGGCCAGATGCTCGCCGCCGCCGGCGAACTGAAGTTCGAGCTGGCCGCACGCCTCCGCGACGAACTCGGCGACCTGAAGCGCGACCTCCGCCAGATGGAGAAGGCGGGCCACCTGGGCTGAGCCGGGCCTCGCCTCTCCATCGGGCGACCGGTATACGGTGGCAGGGTGAGCGCGATGACGACGGCGGGGCGATGAAGCGTCATCGGATGCTGCTCGCCTGCTCGGCGCTCGCGCTCATCGCCGTGGTCGCGCTGGCCGTGCAGGGCGCCCCGGTCTTCTCCGGGATGCGCTGGGTCCCTCCCGCGGAATCCCAGCCCCCGCTCCCGCAGAACGTCACCGGCCCCACCGCCTCCGGGTCTCCGGCTCCGCGCGAGCTGCAGCACGTCACCCGGTTCGACGTCTCCTGGTTCGTGGTCGCCGCCGCCGTGATCGTGCTCGTCATCGTCGCAGCACTCATCTGGCGAGCAGTCCGTCGCCGTCTCACCCTCCCGGAACGGGATGCGTTGCCGCTCCTCCCCGACGCTCTCGGCGACGCGCCACCCGAGGATGAGCCGACCCCGGAACCCGTCCAGGTCCGCCGCGGCCTCGACCTGGCATACGACCGCCTGACCGAACCGCGCGAACCCCGCGACGCCATCGAACGCGCCTGGCTCGGCCTGGAAGAGGCGGCCACCGACTCCGGGATGCGCAGACTCCCCGCCGAGACCCCCGGCGAATTCACCACCCGCGTCGTCGTCCGGGTCGCCACCGACCGGGACGCCGCCGCCACCCTCCTCGACCTCTACCTCCTCGCGCGTTTCAGCGCGGCGCCCGTCACGGCCGGCGAGGTCGCCCGCGCCCGCGCCGCAGTGGATGCGCTCCGCGCGTCCTGGACCACGGCGCCCCGCAGCGCAACCGGAGGCCCGCGGTGACCGGGGACGAGCGCGCCGCCGCCGAGCGCCTCGCGCCCGCGCGCGCCCCCAGCAGGCGTCTCCTGTTCTCCGCCGGTTTCCGCTGGCGCATCGCCGGGTGCATCCTGCTCGCGGCAGTCGCCGGCTTCGTCGCCTGGTTCTTCGGCCTCGACCCCGAGCACGCCATCGGTCTGGCCGCGATCATCCTCGCGGCCGGTGCCTGCGCGACGGTTCTCGGCGAGCAGGCAGGAGTGGGCTGGCTTCCCGACCCGGTGCTCCCGCGCGACGGCGCCCGCCGCGACGTGTCCCAGCTCGGCTGGGCGCTGCACACCCGCGGCGGGGGAGTCGCGCCGGAGGCTGTCCGCCGCCTCCGCTCCGTCACGGCCAGCGCCCTCGAACTCCACGGCCTCGACCTCGACAACCCCGCGGACGCCCCCGAGATCGCCCGCCTCCTCGGCCCCGACACGGTCCGTCTCCTCCGCCGGGGCACCGCCGAGTCCCCGAAGCCCGCCACCTTCGAGGCGATCGTCACCTCCCTCGCCCGCATCGCCGAAGCCCCGATCGGCCCCGTCGACCCCGTCGGCGACGGGGGCGACCACCACACGGTCGGCAGAGCCGAGCCACACGCCGCATCCACCGCATCCACCGCCCCCACCGCCCCCACCGCCCTCACCCCGCCCCAGGAGCCGCACCCATGACAGCTGCCACCCCCGACCTGCCCGCCGCCTCCCGCGACCTCCCCGCCGCGCGCCCCGCTGCGCGCCCCGCTGCGCTCCCCGTCGCCGAGATCGCCCGGCTGAGCGGCGATATTCTCGACCGTGTCGGCAGCGTCGTCGTCGGGATGCGCCCGGCGCTCGAGCTGGCACTGGCGACCATCCTCGCCGGGGGTCACGTGCTGTTCGAGGACGTCCCGGGCCTCGGCAAAACGCTCGCCGCGCGCAGTATCGCGTCGGCCATCGGTCTCGACTTCCGGCGCCTGCAGTGCACCCCCGACCTGCTCCCCGCCGACATCACCGGCTCGTTCGTCTATGCACCTGCGTCGGCCGAGTTCGTCTTCCGCCCGGGGCCGATCTTCACCGGCCTGTTCCTCGCCGACGAGATCAACCGCACGTCGCCGAAGACCCAGTCCGCGCTGCTGGAGGCGATGGCCGAGGGTCAGGTCACCGTCGAGGGCCAGAGCTTCCCGCTGCCGGAGCCGTTCCATGTGGTCGCCACCTCCAACCCGATCGAGTTCGAGGGCACGTACGCACTGCCGGAGGCGCAGCTCGACCGGTTCATGGTGCGGCTGAGCGTCGGCTACCCGGATGCGCAGGGCGAGAGCCGCGTGCTGCTCGCGCGGGTGAGCAGGCGCAGGGAGGTCGCGATGGTCGAGCCGGTGATCGACGCCGCCACGCTCCGCGCCATGCAGGACGGCGTCGAGCTGGTCGACGTCGACGAGGACATCGCCGCATACTGCGTCGCTCTCGCCGCGGCCACGCGTCGTCACCGGTCGGTGGAGGTGGGCGCGTCGCCGCGCGGTTCGCAGGGGCTGCTGCTCGTCGCGCGCGCCCGCGCCGTGATGGCCGGACGCGATTTCGTGATCCCCGACGACGTCAAAGCCGTCGCGGTCCCCGTCCTCGCGCACCGCCTCTCGCTCACTGTCCAGGCCTGGACGAGCGGCGTGCAGGCCTCCCAGGTGGTCACCGAGGTGGTCAACTCGGTGCCCGGTCCTCCGTCGGTCGGAGCAGCACGGGATGCGGCCCGCGCGACTGTCCCGGATGCGGGGCTTCCCGGGTGACCGCCGAGGAGCCGGGCCGCCCGCCGCAAGCCCCCGCGACCCCGACGACCGCCGCCACTCCTGCCGCCTCCGCGACCGAGGCTGCCACCGCATCCACCGCGGCCACCGCAACCACCGCATCCACCCCGTGGGACCTCAGCCCGGCCGTCGTCGCGGCGCTGGTCGTCGCGCTTGTCTGCCTCGGCGCCGGTTTCATCGCGAGCAGGGTCGAGCTGGCCCTGGTCGGCGTCCCGTTGCTCATCGCGGCGGCCTACGGCTGGGACCGTCGCCCCGGCGACCGCATCCCGCTCGCGTTCTCGGCGTCCGTCGAGCCCGCACGCGACGGGTCCACTGGCCGCTCCCCAGCGGCTCCTGCTTCCTCCACCAGCCCGTCGATCCCCACGACCGAGACCACCGCGCCCACCCGCACCACTCAAGGCGCCATCGTGCGCGCAATCGGCTCCGTCACCACCCCAACCTCCACCACTCCCACCCGCATCGACGCCGTGGGCGTTCGCATCGCGCTCCCGAACCGGGCGCCGCTGGACACGGTCCTCACCCCGCGCGCGGCTACACGCATCCCGGCCGACATCGTCGTCGTGCACTCCGGACCGCAGCTGCTGTTGCAGCTGACCGTCCGCGTCATCGGCGCAGACGCATCGTTCGTCGGCGATACCGCGCCCGCGCCCGCGCTCGACCGGGTGGTCCGTCCGCGGGTCGTGCCGGTGCGGAGTCTGCCGCTTCCCGCCCGGCTGATCGGGCTCACCGGGCCGCACCCGTCGGCGCGGCCGGGGGATGGGGGCGAGTTCCGGGATGTCGACCGGTTCCAGCCGGGGGACAGGCTGCGCCGCATCGACTGGAAGGCGACCGCCCGGCGGGCGCAGAGCGCCGGCGAGCTGTTCGTCCGCCGCACGATGGCCACCTCCGACGCCGCCGTCCAATTCGTGATCGACAGCAGGGACGATCTCACCGGGAGGGTCGCGGACTGGGCGGCCATGCATCCACTGCCCGGCGTCTCGTCGCAGGATCTCGCGCGGGAGGCCGTCGTCTCGCTGGCCGGAGCGTACGTCGCGGCGGGGGACAGGGTCGGTTTCGACGACCTCGCGGACCCTGCCCGCGCCATCCCTCCCCGGGCGGGTGCCAGGCACCTGCACCGGGTGACGCGCGCCGTCGAGCTCACCGGCCCGCGCGGTGCGGTCACCGAGCGGGTGCGCGCGCCGATCCTCGCCCCCGGCGCGCTCGTCTACGTGATGTCGACGTTCCTCGACGAGCAGCCGCTGCGCCTCGCGCTCGTCTGGCGGGCCGCCGGGCACCGGGTGATCGCGGTGGATGTGTTGCCCGGCAGGCTCACGCGCGACCTTCCCCCGAGAGAGCGGCTGGCGCTGAAGGTCGTCGAGGTCGAGCGCGCCCTACGTTTCCGTAGGCTTGCGGCGGCGGGCATCGACGTGCTCGCCTGGCAGGACACCGACGACGACGGAGCCGAGTCCGGCACAAGGGATGCGCGCCTCCGCGAGCTGAGCAGGCCGAGGAGGTCCCGGTGAGCGGCGCAACCGCCACGGAACCCGTGCTCGGCGTCACCGTTCCCGGGTGGAGCGTTCGTGCCCTCTTCGGCGTGATCGCCCTCGCGCTCTGCCTGACCGTCGCGGACTCCGGATTCTGGCTGGCCGTGTCGCTCGCCCTCACCGCGGCGGCCGTCGCCGTTCCGCGCTGGCTGACGGCGTGGTTCCTCATCGGGGCGCTCGCGTTCACAGTGCTGCTGCATCCGCAGTCCGTCGGCGAGTGGCGGGTGTATGCGCTGATCGCCGGGGCGCACGCTCTGCACCTGACGGCATCGTGGATGCTCGTGGTGCCGCCGCTCGCCCGGCTGCAGCCCGCCGTGCTGCTGCCGTCGCTGCTGCGGTTCGTGATCGTCCAGGTGCCCGTGCAGCTCGCCGCAGTCGGGTTGCTCGCGCTCACGACGAGTGCCGGGGGCGGTGCGACGGTGTGGCCGGCGGTGCTCACCGGGGTCGCGGTCGTGGCGCTCTTCCTCGTCGCGGTGCCTCTGTTGCTGCGCCGTCCGCACCGTCCGGCGGGGCAGCAGGACGATCCCCGGTAGCAATGTCGGTGGTCCGGCATAGACTCGGCGGCGAGCGGTGACAGGTCTGTCGATGAACCGGTACAATCGAACATATCTTCGATCTGTGCCGGCGTGCGATCTGCGCTGGGCGAACACAGCCGACCTGGGGCGACGAGTAGCGGAGAATTGATCGAGTGACTGAAATTGATCGGGTGGTTATGGGCAAGGTGACGGGTTCACACCTCAGCGTGCGAGGAGCGCGGGTGCACAACCTGCACAACGTCGACCTCGAGATCCCGAGGGACTCGCTCGTGGTCTTCACCGGGCTGTCCGGTTCCGGCAAGTCGTCGCTCGCCTTCGACACGATCTTCGCCGAGGGGCAGCGCCGATACGTCGAGTCGCTGTCGGCGTACGCCAGGCAGTTCCTTGGACAGGTCGACCGACCGGATGTCGACTTCATCGAGGGCCTGAGCCCCGCCGTGTCGATCGACCAGAAGTCCACCAACCGCAACCCGCGGTCCACGGTCGGAACGATCACCGAGATCTACGACTACATGCGTCTGCTCTGGGCGCGCATCGGCGTCCCGCACTGCCCCGTCTGCGGCGAGCCCATCCAGCGCCAGACCGTGCAGCAGATCGCGGACCAGCTGATGGAGCTCGAAGCGGGCAGGCGCTACCAGGTGGTCAGCCCCGTCGTCTCGCAGAAGAAGGGCGAGTTCGTCGACCTCTTCAAGGAGCTCGCGGCATCCGGATACTCGCGCGCCATCGTCGACGGCCAGCAGATCCAGCTCAGCGAGCCCCCGACGCTCAAGAAGCAGTACAAGCACGACATCTCGGTGGTCGTCGACCGTCTGGTCGCCGGGCCGGACATCCTGAGCCGCCTCACCGACTCGCTGGAGACCGCGCTGCGGCTCACCGACGGGCTGGTCCAGGTCAACTTCGTCGACGAAGAGGGCCCGGATGCGTGGCGCACCTTCAGCGAGAAGCTGTCCTGCCCCAACAATCACCCCATCCAGCTCACCGAGATCGAGCCGCGAACCTTCTCGTTCAACGCGCCGTTCGGCGCCTGCCCGGAGTGCTCCGGCCTCGGCACGCGCATGGCGGTGGATGAAGACCTGCTGCTCGGCGACGAAGACCTCAGCATCGCCGACGGCGTCATCGTGCCGTGGACCACGCAGGGCAAGGGGCTGTTCCAGTACTACGAGAAGCTGCTCGACGGGCTGGCCCGCGACCTCAAGTTCTCGCTGAAGACGCCGTGGAAGAAGCTCCCGGACGAGGTGCGCAACGCGGTCATGCGCGGCGACAACTTCGAGGTCAAGGTCAAGTGGAAGAACCGCTACGGCCGTGAGATGAGCTACACCTCGGGCTTCGAGGGCGTCGTGCCGTATATCGAGCGCCAGTACCTGCAGGCCGAGACCGACACGCAGCGTGCGCGCTGGGCGGAGTACCTCCGCGAGGTGCCGTGCTCCGTGTGTGGCGGCAAGCGGCTGAAGCCCGAAGTCCTCGCCGTCCTCGTGCACGGCGCGAGCATCGCCGACGCCTCCGAGCTGAGCCTCAGCGACGCGCGCGTCTTCATGGACAAGCTGCACCTCACGGAGCGAGAGGAGAAGATCGCCGCCCAGGTGCTGCGCGAGATCAAGTTGCGTCTCGACTTCCTCATCCAGGTCGGGCTCAACTACCTCGACCTGTCGCGCGCAGCCGCCACCCTGTCGGGTGGCGAGGCCCAGCGCATCCGGTTGGCGACGCAGATCGGCTCCGGGCTCACGGGCGTGCTCTACGTGCTCGACGAGCCGAGCATCGGCCTGCACCAGCGCGACAACCGCCGTCTGATCGACACCCTCGTCGCGCTGCGCGACCTGGGGAACACGCTGATCGTGGTCGAGCACGACGAAGACACCATCCGCACGGCCGACTGGGTGGTCGACATCGGACCGGGCGCCGGCGTCAACGGCGGCCACGTCGTCCACTCGGGCTCGTACGATGAGCTGCTGGAGAACAGGGATTCGCTCACCGGCGACTACCTCTCCGGCCGCAAGGAGATCGAGATCCCGGCCAAGCGCCGCAAGATCGACAAGAAGCGCATGATCTCCGTGGTCGGCGCCGAGGCCAACAACCTCAAGAAGGTCACGGTCGACTTCCCGCTCGGCACGTTCGTCGCCGTCACCGGCGTGAGCGGGTCCGGCAAGTCGTCGCTGGTCAACGACATCCTGTATCGGGTGCTGGCCAACAAGCTCAACGGCGCACGCAAGCTGCCGGGCAAGCACAAGGCCGTCACCGGGCTCGAGAACCTCGACAAGGTCGTGCACGTCGACCAGGCGCCGATCGGACGCACGCCGCGCTCCAACCCGGCGACGTACACCGGCGTCTTCGACCGCATCCGCACGCTGTTCTCCGAGACGATGGAGGCGAAGTCGCGCGGCTACCTGCCCGGCCGGTTCAGCTTCAACGTCAAGGGCGGGCGCTGCGAGGCGTGCTCCGGAGACGGCACGATCAAGATCGAGATGAACTTCCTGCCCGACGTCTACGTGGCGTGCGAGGTGTGCGGGGGAGCGCGGTACAACCGCGACACCCTGTCCGTGCACTACAAGGGCAAGAACATCGCCGAGGTGCTCGACATGCCGATCAGCGAGGCGGCGGAGTTCTTCCGGCCGATCTCGGCGATCCACCGCTTCCTGCAGACCCTCGTGGATGTGGGGCTCGGCTACGTCAGGCTCGGCCAGAGCGCCACGACGCTCTCCGGCGGCGAGGCGCAGCGCGTCAAGCTCGCCACCGAGCTGCAGCGCCGCTCCAACGGGCGCAGCGTGTACGTGCTCGACGAGCCGACCACCGGTCTGCACTTCGAAGACGTCCGCAAGCTCCTGTTGGTGCTGAACGGACTGCTCGACAAGGGCAACACCGTGATCGTCATCGAGCACAACCTCGACGTGATCAAGTCCGCGGACTGGATCATCGACATGGGGCCGGAGGGCGGAGCAGGCGGCGGAGAGGTCATCGCGACCGGAACGCCGGAGCGCGTGGCGGAAACGCCGGGCAGCCACACCGGATACTTCCTCAAGGAGATCCTCCAGGGCGAGAGCGCCCGGGGCGCCGCGTAGGCCGGGCGCGTGGCAGACACCGTCAGCTACCGGCCGAAAGCCGGTGAGATCCCGACCCAGCCCGGGGTGTACCGGTTCCGCGACGCCAACCGGCGCGTGCTCTACGTCGGCAAGGCCAAGAACCTGCGGGCGCGGCTGAGCAACTACTTCCAGCCGCTCCGCAGTCTGCACGAGCGCACCAGGCGCATGGTGACCACCGCGGCGTCGGTGGAGTGGACGGTCGTGGCGACCGAGTTCGAGGCGCTGCAACTCGAATACACCTGGATCAAGGAGTTCAACCCGCCGTTCAACGTGCAGTTCCGGGACGACAAGTCGTACCCGTACCTGGCGGTGACACTGGGGGACCGCATCCCGCGGGTGATGGTCACGCGCAACCGCGGCGTGAAGGACGCGCGATACTTCGGGCCGTACACGAAGGTCTGGGCGATCAGGGACACGGTCGACCTGATGCTCAAGGCGTTCCCGATGCGCAGCTGCTCCGACGGTGTCTACCGCAGGGCGGAGCTCACCGGGCGTCCGTGCCTGCTCGGCGACATCGGCAAGTGCGCAGCCCCCTGCGTCGGGCGGATCAGCCCGGAGGATCATCGCGAGCTGGCCGAGGACTTCGTCTCGTTCATGGCGGGCAACGACACCAAGTACATCCGGGTGATGACCGAGCGGATGAAGCAGGCCGCGAGCACGCAGGACTACGAGGCCGCCGCCCGCCACCGCGACGCGATCCAGGCTCTCGAAGCGGCGATGGGCAAGAGCGCCGTCGTGCTTCCCGACAACGTGGACGCCGACGTGTTCGGTATCGCGCACGACGAGCTGGCCGCCGCCGTGCAGCAGTTCATCGTGCGCGGAGGCCGCATCCGGGGTGTGCGCAGCTGGGTGGTCGACAAGGAGCTCGACGTCGAACTCGGCGACCTGGTCGAGACCGTGGTGCAGAACGCGTACGAGGGATCGGATGCTCCGCCGCGCGAGATCCTCGTGCCGGAGCTGCCGGACGACGCCATCGAACTCGAGCAGTGGCTCACGGCCCGCCGCCACGAGATCGGCGACCCGGGAGCACCGCGCGGACGCCTCACCGGACGGGTCGAGCTGCGGGTGGCGCAGCGCGGAGACAAGGCGGCGCTCGCCCAGACCGTCGAGATGAACGCCAAGAACGCTCTCGTGCTCTACAAGACGAGGCGCAGCTCCGACTTCGTGGCCAGGTCCAAGGCGCTCAACGACATCCAGGATGCGCTCGGCATGCCGGATGCTCCCCTCCGGATGGAGTGCTACGACGTCTCGCACCTCAGCGGCACCAACATCGTGGCCTCGATGGTCGTGTTCGAGGATGGCCTGCCGAGGAAGGACCAGTACCGGCGGTTCAGCATCCCGGAGTCGACGGACGACACCGAGTCGATCTACCAGGTGATCACGCGCAGGCTGGCGTACCTGAAGAACCCGGAGGCGGAGTTCGCCGAGCCGGGGGCGGAGGGCGCGCAGACGGGTGCTGCTCCCGTCGCCGGCGTCCAGACCGACGACGCCGGCGACGATCCAGAGATCGATATCGACGCCGAGCTCGCGGAGGCGGCGGAGAAACGGCGCAAGAAGTTCGCGTACCCGCCCAACCTGCTCATCGTCGACGGCGGCCAGCCGCAGGTGGCTGCGGCCAGGCGCGCGCTGGAGGAGTCCGGCGTGCAGGGCATCCAGCTGGTCGGCATCGCCAAGCGTCTCGAGGAGATCTGGCTGCCGGACTCCGACTTCCCGGTGATCCTGCCGCGCAACAGCGACGCGCTGTTCCTCATCCAGCGCATCCGCGACGAGGCGCACCGGTTCGCCATCACGTACCAGCGCGCCAAGCGCAAGCGTGACATCGGCTCGGTGCTCGGCGAGATCCCGGGCCTCGGCCCGTCCAGGGTCAAGGAGCTCTTGAAGCATTTCGGCTCCGTGGCGCAGCTCAGGAAGGCGACTCCGGACGAGATCGCCGCCGTGCGCGGCGTCGGACCGACCCTGGCGTCCGCCATCCATGAACGACTCGCCAGTCGCTAGGCTTGGGGGACACCTTTCGAGCGGAGGACAAGGCTGATGAGCACCGACACCGAGCAGCAGGAAGTGCTGATCGTGACCGGGATGTCGGGAGCAGGGAGGTCGACGGTCGCCAACGCGCTCGAAGACCTCGACTGGTACGTCGTCGACAACCTTCCCCCGCAGATGCTCCGGCCGCTGATCGAGCTGGCCAATCGGGCTGAGTCCGGTCTGCCGCGCATCGCCGCGGTGGTGGATGTGCGCGGCCGCAACTTCTTCGTCGACCTGCGCGACCTCATCCAGAGCCTGCGCGAGGGCACCAAGGTGCGCGTGCTGTTCCTCGAAGCGACGGACGCGGTGCTGGTGAGGAGGTTCGAGCAAGTGCGGAGACCCCACCCGCTGCAGGGCGACGGCACGATCCTCGACGGCATCACCGCGGAGCGCACGCGGTTGCGCGAGATCCGCGAGGCGAGCGACATCATCGTCGACACCTCCGACCTGAACATCCACCAGCTCGCCACGAACATCACGGAGACCTTCGCCGCGGAGAACACAGCGGGTGTGCAGGTGACGCTGATGAGTTTCGGATTCAAGTACGGCCTGCCGGCCGACGCCGACCTGGTGACGGATGCGCGTTTCCTGCCCAACCCCTTCTGGAACCCGGAACTGCGGCCCTTCACGGGGCTGGACGCGGTCGTGCGCGACTTCGTCCTCGAACAGCGCGGCGCCGCGGAATTCATCGACGCGTACGTCAGTGCTCTGCGCCCGATCCTCGACGGTTACCAGCGTGAGAACAAACGGCACGCCACGATCGCGGTAGGCTGCACGGGGGGAAAACACCGGTCCGTGGCGATTGCGGAAGAGCTCGCTACCCGGTTGAAAGAGATCCCTGGGCTCGCGGTGAACACAAAACACCGCGACCTCGGCCGTGAATGAAGCCGGCCACAGCCTCCACGGCCCCACGACAGGCCGTTCGAACAGAAAAGGAACCCGATTGGCTCTCACCGCCGACGTCAAAGACGAACTCACGAAGGTCGAGGTCAGCAAGACCACCGTCCGGGCAGCCGAACTCGCGACCATCCTGCGGTTCTCGGGTGGCCTGCACCTGATCAGCGGCCGCATCGCGGTCGAGAGCGAGCTGGACACTCCGGAGCTCGCCCGCCGCGTCCGTAAAGACCTCGCGGAGCTGTACGGCGTCCGCAGCGAGGTCTCCGTCATCTCCGCATCCGGTCTGCGGCGCACCAGCCAGTACCTCGTCCGCGTGCTCGACGGCGGAGAGACCCTCGCCCGCCAGACGGGGCTGCTGGATGCGCGTCGCCGCCCGATCCGCGGCCTCCCGAACCGGCTCACCACGGGTTCCCGCGACGAGCTCGCCGCCGTCTGGCGCGGTGCGTTCCTCGCCAGCGGATCCCTCACCGACCCCGGTCGCTCCGCCGCGCTGGAGATCACCTGCCCGGGCAACGAGTCCGCGATGGCGCTCGTCGGTGCCGCCGGCCGCCTCGGCGTGGCCGCAAAGGCCCGCGAGGTCCGCGGCGTGCACCGCGTCGTGATCCGCGACGGCGACGCCATCAGCGCCATGCTCGTGCACATGGGCGCGGCGAAGACCGTCGAGAACTGGGAGCAGCTGCGCCAGCGCCGCGAGGTCCGAGCGACGGCCAACCGCCTCGTGAACTTCGACGACGCCAACCTGCGCCGCTCCGCCCAGGCCGCCGTCGCCGCCTGCGCCCGCGTCGAGCGCGCACTCGAGATCCTCGGCGACGACGTGCCGGAGCACCTGCGGTACGCGGGGGAGCTGCGCCTCAACTTCCGCGACTCCAGCCTCGACGAGCTCGGCCACCACGCCGACCCGCCGATGACGAAGGACGCGGTCGCCGGACGCATCAGGAGGCTGCTGGCGATGGCGGACAAGAAGGCCGTCGACCTCGGCATCCCCGGCACGGAGGCCAACCTCCCGTCCGACCTCGACGAAGTCTGAGTCTGTTCGACGGGGAAGCAACCCCTGGCCAACTCGGTTGGCGTTACTAGACTGGAAATGTCGCTCGAAGCCCGGTGTGAACGGATCGCGCCGGGAACCAAATGAGGAGATGAGTAATGGCTGACTACACGCTCGCAGACCTTCCATACGATTATTCGGCGCTTGAGCCGAACATCAGCGGTCGGATCATGGAGCTGCACCACGACAAGCACCACAAGGCGTACGTCGACGGTGCGAACACCGCCATCGCCAAGCTGGCCGAAGCACGCGACGCCGACGACCTCGGCAACGTCAACAAGCTCCAGAAAGACCTGGCGTTCAACCTCGCCGGTCACGTGAACCACACGGTGTTCTGGAACAACCTGTCGCCGGACGGCGGCGACAAGCCGACCGGTGAGCTCGCGGCCGCGATCGACGAGTTCTTCGGATCGTTCGACAAGTTCCGCGCGCACTTCACGGCGTCCGCTCTGGGCATCCAGGGCTCCGGATGGTCGATCCTGGCCTGGGATTCGCTCGGCCAGAAGCTCATCATCGAGCAGCTGTACGACCACCAGGGCAACCTCGCAGCAGCCACCGTGCCGCTGCTGCTCCTCGACATGTGGGAGCACGCGTTCTACCTGGACTACGTGAATGTCAAGGCGGATTACGTCAAGGCGTTCTGGAACATCACCAACTGGGGCGATGTGCAGGAGCGCTTCACGCGGGCGCGCGAGAAGACCTCTGGCCTGCTGCTACTGTCATAGCGGGAACGGTGTCCCGGATGGTTCGCCGCCCGGGACACCGCCGTCCGCTCCCTACCCACAACACCGCGCCCGTCGGGCGCCCATCAAGTAACTGGAGACATCTGTGTCCGTAAAGATCGGAATCAACGGGTTCGGTCGCATTGGTCGTAACTTCTTCCGTGCCGCTCTGGCCAAGGGCAGCGACCTCGAGATCGTCGCCGTCAACGACCTGACCGACAACAAGGCGCTTGCGCACCTGCTCAAGTACGACTCGATCACCGGTCGTCTGGACGCCACGGTCGAGCTCGACGGCGACAACATCATCGTCAACGGCAAGGCCATCAAGGTCCTCGAAGAGCGCGACCCCGCCAACCTCCCCTGGGGCGAGCTGGGCGTCGACATCGTCATCGAGTCGACCGGCCGCTTCACCAAGTCGGAGGATGCGCGCAAGCACATCGCCGGTGGTGCCAAGAAGGTCATCGTCTCCGCCCCCGCGACCGGTGACGACGTCGCCACGATCGTCCTCGGCGTCAACGAGGAGACCTACGACAGCGCCGTGAGCGACATCCTCTCGAACGCGTCCTGCACCACGAACTGCCTCGCGCCGCTCGCCAAGGTCCTGCTCGACAACTTCGGTATCGAGCGCGGTCTCATGACCACGGTCCACGCATACACCGCAGACCAGAACCTGCAGGACGGCCCGCACAGCGACCTCCGCCGTGCGCGCGCAGCCGCTGCCAACATCATCCCGACCTCGACCGGTGCCGCCAAGGCTCTCGGCCTGGTCATCCCGGAGCTCGTCGGCAAGCTCGACGGCTATGCCCTCCGCGTCCCGGTCATCACCGGCTCGATCACCGACCTCACGGTCGAGGTCGGCAGCCCGGTGACGGTCGAGCAGGTCAACGCGGCGTACAAGGCTGCTGCCGAGGGTCCCCTCAAGGGCATCCTCAAGTACACCGAAGACCCGATCGTCTCCACCGACATCGTCAGCGACCCGCACTCGTCGATCTTCGACGCCGGCCTGACCAAGGTCATCGGCGGCACGCAGGTCAAGGTCGCGTCCTGGTACGACAACGAGTGGGGATACTCCAACCGTCTCGTCGACCTGACCGAGTACGTGGCCGAGCGCCTCTAACGACAGGGAACCGACGTGACGCTCCGCACACTTGATTCACTCGGTTCGCTCGCCGGCAAGCTGGTCATCGTCCGCTGTGATCTGAACGTCCCTCTGAAGGACGGCCAGATCACGGACGATGGCCGCGTGCGAGCGTCGATTCCCACCCTGAACGCCCTGATCAATCAGGGCGCGAAGGTGGTCGTCATCTCCCACCTGGGACGCCCGGAGGGCGCCCCGGATGCGAAGTACAGCCTGGCGCCGGTTGCCCAGCGGCTCTCCGAGCTGCTGGGCAAGCCGGTGACCTTCGCCAAGGACACCGTCGGCTCCGGCGCCCAGGACGCGGTCTCCGGCCTGCAGGACGGCGACGTCGCCCTGCTGGAGAACCTCCGGTTCAATCCGGGTGAGACCAGCAAAGACGAGGCGGAGCGCCAGGCGTTCGCGGCGAAGCTCGCCGCCTACGGCGACGCGTTCGTCTCCGACGGCTTCGGTGTCGTGCACCGCAAGCAGGCGAGCGTCTACGAGCTCGCCAAGGCTCTTCCGAGCGCGGCCGGCCGGCTGATCGCCACCGAGCTGGATGTGCTCGACCGCCTCACCGAGAACCCGGAGCGTCCGTACGCCGTGGTCCTCGGCGGGTCGAAGGTCTCCGACAAGCTCGGCGTCATCGGCCACCTGCTCCCGCGCGTCGACTCCCTGCTGATCGGCGGCGGGATGCTCTTCACCTTCCTCGCCGCTCTCGGCCACAAGGTCGGGTCGAGCCTGCTCGAGGCCGACCAGATCGACACCGTCAAGGGCTACCTCGCCACGGCGAAGGAGCTCGGTGTCGAGATCGTGCTGCCACGGGATGTGGTCGTCGCGTCGAAGTTCGGCGCGGACGCCGAGCACGTCGTGCGCCCGATCGACGGCATCGAAGACACCGACTGGGGCTCTGCGGGGCTCGGCCTCGACATCGGCCCGGAGACGGGCACGCTGTTCGGCGAGTACATCCGCCGTTCGCGCACGGTGTTCTGGAACGGCCCGATGGGCGTGTTCGAGCTCGCGCCGTTCGCGGCGGGCACCAAGGCCGTCGCGCAGGCGCTCACCGAGGTCGACGGCCTCGGCGTCGTCGGCGGAGGCGACTCTGCGGCCGCCGTGCGCGCACTCGGTTTCTCAGACGACCAGTTCGGTCACATTTCTACGGGTGGCGGTGCGAGCCTCGAGTTCCTCGAGGGCAAGCACCTGCCGGGACTGGAGGTCCTCGGATGGCAGCAGTGAGCTCTTCTGTGCGGCGTACGCCGCTCATCGCGGGCAACTGGAAGATGAACCTCGATCACCTGCAGGCGATCGCGTTCGTCCAGAAGCTCGCGTGGAGCCTGAAGGACGCCAACCACGACTTCGCCAGTGTCGAGGTCGCGGTGTTCCCGCCGTTCACCGACCTGCGCAGCGTGCAGACGCTCGTGTCCGCCGACAAGCTCCCGCTCGCCTTCGGCGCGCAGGACGTCTCCGAGCACGAGTCCGGCGCGTACACCGGCGAGATCTCCGCGACCTTCCTCGCACAGCTCGAGTGCCGCTACGTCATCATCGGCCACTCCGAGCGGCGCACGCTGCACAGTGAGACCGACGAGCAGGTCGCAGGAAAGGTCGCCGCAGCGCTCGCGCACAACCTGGCGCCGATCATCTGCGTCGGCGAGACGGCGGAAGACCTGGAGGTCCACGGCGCGAGCGCCGTGCCCGTCGCCCAGCTGCGCGCCGCGCTCGCGAACGTGTCCTCCGCGGCCGACCTGGTGGTCGCGTACGAGCCGGTCTGGGCCATCGGCTCCGGCCAAGCTGCAACGCCGGAGCAGGCCGAGCAGGTCTGCGCCGCGCTCCGCGCCGTGCTGGTCGAGGTGCTCGGTGAGGACGTCGCGGCCAAGACGCGCATCCTCTACGGCGGCTCCGTCAAGTCCGGCAACATCGCGAGCTTCATGCGTGAACCGAACGTGGACGGCGCCCTCGTCGGAGGCGCGAGCCTCGATGTGGCCGAGTTCGCGAGCATCGTGCGATACCAGAAGCACGTCGGACTCTGACCCCACCGGTTATACTGGTCGTTGGTCTTCCCGGGCGCTGAGCCCCGGGTGCTTTGCGAAAGGTACGTCGTGCAAATTCTCCAGGTCGTCCTGCAGGTCCTGCTGGGCATCACCAGCCTCCTGCTGACGCTGCTCATCCTCCTGCACAAGGGGCGCGGTGGCGGTCTCTCCGACATGTTCGGTGGCGGCGTCACGTCCAACCTCGGCGCATCCGGTGTGGCCGAGCGCAACCTGAACCGCATCACCGTGGTTCTCGGGCTCGTCTGGATCATCTGCATCGTCGTGCTCGGACTCATCACCAAGTTCGATTCCGGCGCGTAAGCGTCCATAGGTCACAACGAGGAGCAGCATGGCATCCGGAGGAAGTGCAATTCGGGGTTCGCGCGTTGGCGCAGGCCCGATGGGGGAGCAGGATCGTGGTTTCCACGCTGAGCGCATCACCATCTCTTACTGGGACGCACTCGGCAACGAGACGGTCCGTCACTTCGCGGCGAACCTCCCCGAGGAGGAGATCCCCGAGGTGATCGATTCGCCGTCGTCGGGTCTTCCCGCCGGTCGCGACAAGGAGAACCCGCCGTCGGTGGCGAAGCTCGAGCCGTACAAGACGCACCTCGCATACGTGAAGGAGCGCCGCACGGAGGAAGAGGCGGAGCAGCTTCTCGAAGACGCGCTCAACCAGCTCCGCGCACGTCGCGGCAAGCTGAGCCCCACCAACTAGCAGCACGTACGAAGAAGCCCCGCCGGTCATTGACCGGCGGGGCTTCTTCGTGCTGTGGCGGGTTGCCAGTGGCGAGGTGTCAGTAGCTTGGAGCGATCAGGTTCTCCGGCACGTCGACGGCCGCATCCTGGTCGACGAAGAACACCGTGCGCTTGCGTCCCTTGGCTCCCGCGACGGGGACCTCGGTATAGCTGGCGCCCGCGAGGGCGAGCCCGAGCGCGCTGGCCTTGTCGCTTCCGGCGAGCACCAGCCAGATGCGGTCGGAGGCGTTGAGCACCGGACGCGTCAGGCTGAGGCGGGCGGGCGGCGGCTTGGGGGAGTCGCGCTCGGCGATCACCGTGGCCTCCGTCTCCCGGATGCCGGCGCGGTCGGGGAACAGCGACGCGATGTGACCGTCCGGACCGACACCGAGGAAGGTGATGTCGAACCGGGGGGCGCGAGCGCCGTCCTGCGCGAACGCCTCCAGCTCGGCGGCGTACACCGAGGCGGCCTCGTCGATGTCGGCGATCTCATCCGATGCGGGGAACGGGTGGATGTTCTCCGGCGGCACGGCGATGTGGTCGAGCAGGGCTTCGCGGGCCTGTCGCTCGTTCCTGTCTTCGCTGGCCTTCTCGACGAACCGCTCGTCGCCCCACCAGAAGTGGACCTTCGACCAGTCGACGCTGTCCCTGGCGGGCGACGCGTTGATGGCTTCGAGCACCGCGATGCCGACGGAGCCGCCGGTCAGCGCGATGTTCGCCTCGTCCAGCTCGTCGAGGATGTCGACGGTCTTGGTGAGGAAACGCGCGGCGACCGATCCGGTGAGCGCCTGCTTGTCGGGGTGGACGAGCACCCTGCGTTCGTTGGTCATGCTGTGGCGCCCGCTCCCTGGTCGGCGGTCTCGAGCTGGTCGAGGCCTCTGGTGATCACCTCACCGTACAGATCATCAGGGTCCAGCCTACGCAATTCCTCGGCGAGGCAGTCGCGCAGGCTGCGGCGGGGCAGCGAGAGGTCGTGCGTCGGCTGGTTCGGCTGCGACAGCCTGGCGACGTTCGGGACCTCGCGCTCCAGTTCGATGACCCCGGATGCGCGCTGCATGCGCACACCGTGGATGCCGCTGGAGCCGGTGGCCCGCGAGGTCAGGTCGTACTGGACGGGCACCTGGAGCTGCAGCGCCAGCCAGGACGCGAGCAGCATGGTCGACGGGGAGTCGGCGGCGCCGGCGACCTCGACGGCCGTGATCGGCTCGTACGGAGGCTGGTCGAGCACGGCGGCGAGCTGGGCGCGCCACAGGGTGAGCCTGGTCCAGGCGAAGTCGGTGTCGCCGGGGGCGTACGTCTTCGACAGGTGACGCAGTGCAGACTGCGGGTCCGGCTGCGCGGACGCGTCCGTGATGCGGCGGGTCGCGATGCGGCCGAGCGGAGACTTCGAGACCACCTCGGGGGCGATCCCGGGCCACCAGACGACCACAGGGGCATCCGGGAGCAGGAGCCCCGTCACGAGGCCCTCCTCGTCGCTGGCGGTCTCTCCGTATGCACGGAGCACGATGACCTCGCTCGCGCCGGCGTCTCCGCCGACGCGGATCTGCGCGTCGAGCCTGCCGTCGCCGTTGGAGGTGCGCTCCTCCTCGGTGGAGACGACGATCACGCGCATCGGGTGCTCGCGGGAGGCGTCGTTGGCGGCCTCGATGGCCTCCTCCTCCTGGCCGAGGTGCGTCGCGATCACCAGGGTGAGCACGCGGCCGAGAGCAACGGCGCCGCCCTCCTCGCGGATCTTGACGAGGGCCTTCGAGATGTTGCTCGTGGTG
The DNA here is from genome assembly GCF_051161895.1 of Leifsonia araucanica. Classification (NCBI taxonomy): domain Bacteria; kingdom Bacillati; phylum Actinomycetota; class Actinomycetes; order Micrococcales; family Microbacteriaceae; genus Leifsonia; species Leifsonia araucanica. Next base: position 940,155 of record NZ_JBMBTW010000002.1, on the reverse strand, counting down.
GTATCGGGCAGATCGACGATCATGGACGCCTCCAAACGCGGCCGTCGCGGGCGAGAAGCTCGTCCGCGGAGCTCGGGCCCCAGGTGCCGGGCCGGTACTGCTCCGGCTGGCCCTGGGTCGCCCAGAATTCTTCGATCGGGTCGAGGATCTTCCAGGAGAGCTCGACCTCCTCATGACGGGGGAACAGGGGCGGGTCGCCGAGCAGCACGTCCAGGATGAGCCTCTCGTACGCCTCGGGACTCGCCTCGGTGAACGCGTGGCCGTAGCCGAAGTCCATGCTCACGTCGCGCACCTGCATGCCGGCGCCCGGCACCTTGGAGCCGAAGCGGATGGTGACACCCTCGTCCGGCTGCACGCGGATGACGAGCGCGTTCTGACCGAGGGCCGACGTCTGGCTCTCCGCGAACAGCTGCTGCGGAGCGCGCTTGAAGACGACGGCGATCTCGGTCACTCGGCGTCCGAGGCGCTTGCCTGCACGCAGGTAGAACGGAACGCCGGCCCAGCGGCGGGTGCCGATCTCCAGCTTGATCGCCGCGTATGTCTCCGTGGTGGACTCCGGGTTCATCCCGTCCTCCTCCAGAAAGCCGACGACCTTCTCGCCGCCCTGCCACCCGCTGGAGTACTGACCGCGGGCGGTGGAGGTGCCCAGATCCTTCGGCAGGCGCACCGCCGCGAGGATCTTCTCCTTCTCGGCGCGCAGGTCGGCCGCGTCGAAGGAGATGGGCTCCTCCATCGCGGTCAGCGCGAGCAGCTGGAGCAGGTGGTTCTGGATGACGTCGCGGGCGGCGCCGATTCCGTCGTAGTACCCTGCCCGGCCGCCGACGCCGATGTCCTCCGCCATCGTGATCTGCACGTGGTCGACGTAGTTGGCGTTCCAGATCGGCTCGTACAGCTCGTTCGCGAAGCGCAGCGCCAGGATGTTCTGGACCGTCTCCTTGCCGAGGTAGTGGTCGATGCGGAACACCGAGTCGGCCGGGAAGACGGACTCGACGACGGCGTTGAGCTCGCGTGCCGTCTTGAGGTCGCTTCCGAACGGCTTCTCGATGACGACGCGGCGCCAGCCGGTCTCCGACTGGTCGGCGAGGCCGGACTTGCGCAGCTGCTCGGTGACGAGCGGGAACGCCTTCGGGGGGATCGACAGGTAGAACGCGTGGTTGCCCATCGTTCCGCGTTCCTTGTCGAGCTCCTCGACCGTGTTCTTGAGACGCTCGAACGCGGCGTCGTCGTCGAACTCACCGGGCACGAACCGGATGCCCTGGGCCAGCTGCTTCCAGACGTCGTCTTCGAACGGCGTGCGAGCGTACTGCTTCACGGCGTCGTAGACGACCTTCTCGAAGTCCTGGTCCTCCCAGTCGCGGCGGGCGAACCCGACGAGCGAGAAGCCAGGCGGCAGCAGGCCACGGTTGGCGAGGTCGTAGACAGCCGGCATCAGCTTCTTGCGCGACAGGTCACCTGTCACGCCGAAGATGATGAGGCTGCTCGGGCCGGCGATGCGATTCAGTCGGCGATCGGAGGGCAACCGCAGGGGATTGAACTCCGGGGTGATTTCCACCGGGGACATTGAGCTCCTAGTCAGGACGATGACGCTGTTAGTTGACGGCCTCGAACAGCGAGACGACACTCGCCTCGGGGTTCGTCAGGTTCAGGGTCAGGACGGGACGGCCGTGCTCGCCGAGCACGCTCGCGTCGCCTGCCGCCTGGGCCTGGATGAGCTGGCCGAAGGTGAACGGACGGTCGGGGATCTCCAGGTCTTCCGGCGCGTCGGCCGTGATCTGCAGGAACACGCCGACGGCGGGGCCGCCCTTGTGGAACTGGCCGGTGGAGTGCAGGAAGCGGGGTCCCCAGCCGAACGTCACCGGACGCTTGGCCTTGGCGGCGAGGAGGTCGCGCATCCCGGCGAGCTGCGGGAGGGCGAGACGGTCGACGTATGCCTGGATGGAGACGTAGCCGTCCGGTCCGAGCTGGGCGAGCAGCGCATCCACTGCGGCGTCGAGAGTGGTCGCGCCGTTCAGGAAGTCGCCCGTGGTGCGGACCTCGACCCCGTTCGCGACGAACGCTGGGGCAGCGGGCTCCGGACGGTTGTCGAGCAGCGCGCGTGCGGCGACCTTGGCGGCCTCCACGTCCGGCTGGTCGAACGGGTTGATCCCGAGCAGGCGGCCGGCGACGGCAACGGCGTACTCCCAGACGATGAGCTGCGCGCCGAGGCTGCCGGAGACGAGGATCTCGCCGTCGTGACGGTTCGCGGGGAACAGGTGGTGAGCCTCCGCGTTGTCGACGAGCCGCACGATCTGCAGGTCGGGGAGGTTCTCTCCGACCTCGGGGGAGAGCGGGTCGAGGACCACGGGGAGAAGGCCGGTGCCTTCCTTGCCCGTGGACTCCGCGATCAGCTGCTCTGCCCAGTCGGCGAAGCCGACGATGTGCGTGCCGTCGGCGATGATGCCGAGCTTGTCCTTGAGCGGGTTCGTGCCGGCGATCGCAGCGCCGAGCACGAGGCCCGGGTTCTCGTCGTTGTCGACGGCGAGCTCGATCAGCGTGGCCTCTGCCTCGTCGAGCAGCTCGGCGATGTCGACACCGGCGAGACCGGACGGCACGAGGCCGAACGCGGTGAGCGCCGAGTATCGTCCGCCGACGTTGGGGTCGGCGTTGAACACGCGGTAGCCGGCCTCGCGGGCGGAGGCGTCCAGCGGCGATCCGGGGTCGGTGACGACGACGATGCGCTCAGCGGGGTCGATGCCTGCGTCGCGGAACCACTTCTCGTAGACGCGACGCTGGCTGTCGGTCTCGAGGGTCGAACCCGACTTGCTCGAGATGACGACGGCGGTCGCGGCGAGGCGGTCGCGCAGCGCGGAGAGCACCTGGCCCGGGTCGGTGGAGTCGAGCACGGTCAGCTCGGCCTCCGCCGTCCTGGTGATGACCTCCGGAGCGAGCGACGAGCCGCCCATGCCGCCGAGCACGATGTGGTCGACGCCTTTGGCGTGGAGTTCCTCGCGCAGGGCGGTGATCTCGGCGACCAGCGGACGGGAGATCGCGACGGCCTCCGTCCAGCCGAGGCGCTTGGCCGCCTCGGCTTCGGCAGCAGGGCCCCAGAGCGCGGGGTCCTGTGCGGTGATCCCGGACGCGACGCGGTCTGCGACGAGCTGCGGGACCACTGCCTTCACGGCATCGGCGGTGGCGCCGGTGACGTGGATGCGGAACGTCACTTCGCTGCCTCGAGAGCTGCGGTCACGGTGTCCAGCAGCTCGTTCCAGGAGACGACGAACTTCTCGACGCCCTCCTTCTCGAGGACGGCGGTGACATCGTCGTAGTCCACGCCGAGCGCTGCGAGCTTGTCGAGCACGCCCTGCGCGTCCGCGTAGTTGCCGGTGACGGTGTCGCCGGTGATCACGCCGTGGTCGAAGGTCGCGTCGAGCGTCTTCTCCGGCATGGTGTTGACCGTGTTCGGGGCGACGAGCTCGGTGACGTAGAGGGTGTCGGGCAGGCTCGGGTCCTTGACGCCGGTGGACGCCCAGAGCGGGCGCTGCTCGTTGGCGCCTGCTGCGACGAGTGCCTTGGCACGGTCGGTCGCGAACGCCTCCTCGTAGACCTGGTACGCGAGGCGTGCGTTCGCGACGCCTGCCTTGCTCTTGAGCGCGAGCGCCTCGTCGGTGCCGATCGCGGTCAGGCGCTTGTCGATCTCGGTGTCGACGCGCGACACGAAGAACGAGGCGACCGACTGGATACCGGAGAGGTCGATGCCTGCTGCCTGAGCCTTCTCGAGACCGGCGAGGTACGCCTCGATCACGCCGCGGTAGCGGTCGAGGCTGAAGATCAGCGTGACGTTGACGCTGATCCCGGCTCCGATGGTCTCCGTGATGGCCTCGAGGCCCTCGACGGTCGCGGGGATCTTGATGAGCACGTTGGGCTTGTTCACCTTGGCCGCGAGTTTCTTGGCCTCGGCGATGGTGCCCGCTGCGTCGTGTGCGAGGCCGGGCTCGACCTCGATCGACACGCGGCCGTCGGTTCCCTCGGTCTGCTCGAAGACCTCGTTGAAGATGTCGCTGGCGGTGGCGACGTCGTCCGTCGTGATCTCGAAGACCGCGTCGGTGACGCTGGTGCCGGCCGCTGCGAGCTCGCGCACCTGCGCGTCGTACGCCTCTCCGTTGGAGAGTGCCGTTGCGAAGATCGTCGGGTTGGTGGTCACGCCGACCACGTTCTTCTCCGCGATGAGCTTCTGCAGTCCGCCGGAGTTGATGCGCTCACGCGACAGGTCGTCGAGCCAGATGCTGACGCCTGCGGCCGAAAGCTGGGCGGTGGGGGTGGAGTCTGTCATTTTCTTCTATCTCCTCTTGTCCCGCGTCAGAGCGACGCGAGCGATTCCTTGGCTGCGGCGACGGCGTGCTCGGTGGTCATCCCGAACTCGCGGAACAGCGTCTTGTAGTCGGCCGATGCGCCGAAGTGCTCGATCGAGACGCTGCGGCCGTGGTCGCCCACGTACGAGCGCCAGCTGAGCGCGAGGCCTGCCTCGATCGAGACGCGGGCCTTGACGGCGGAGGGCAGCACGGATTCCTTGTACTCGTCGCTCTGCTCTTCGAACCATTCGAGGCTCGGTGCGGAGATGACGCGGGCGTTGATGCCCTCTCCACGCAGGACCTCGCGGGTCTCGACGGCGATCTGGAGCTCGGAGCCCGTGGCGATCAGCAGCACGTCCGGGGTGCCGTTCGGCGCCTCGGCGAGCACGTACGCGCCCTTGGAGACGTTGGCGGCGGACGCGAACGTGTCGCCGCTGGCCTCGCCGTCACCGCGCTCGAACACCGGGATGTTCTGACGGGTCAGCGCGATGCCGGCCGGTCCCTTGCGGCGTTCCAGGATGGTCTTCCAGGCGTACGCGACCTCGTTGGCGTCGCCGGGGCGGACCACGTCGAGCTGCGGGATGGCGCGGAGCGTCGAGAGCTGCTCGATCGGCTGGTGCGTCGGGCCGTCCTCGCCGAGGGCGACGGAGTCGTGCGTCCAGACGAAGATCGACGGCGCCTTCATGAGCGCTGCCAGACGGACGGCCGGGCGCATGTAGTCGCTGAAGATCAGGAACGTGCCGCCGAACGGGCGCGTCGGGCCGTGCAGCACGATGCCGTTCAGGATGGCCGCCATCGCGTGCTCACGGATGCCGAAGTGCAGGACGCGACCGTAGGGGTTGCCCGTCCACTCGTGCGTCGAGTGCTCGGACGGGACGAACGACGCCGCGCCCTCGATGGTCGTGTTGTTCGACTCTGCGAGGTCGGCCGAACCGCCCCACAGCTCGGGGATGATCGGGCCGAGCGCGTTGAGCACCTTGCCGCTCGCCGCGCGGGTCGAGATGTCCTTGCCGGCCTCGAACACCGGGAGGGCAGCCTCGACGCCGTCGGGGAGTTCTCCGGTGAGCAGGCGGTCGAGGAGCTGCTTGCGCTCCGGGTTCGCTGCCGCCCAGGCGTCGAAGCCCTTCTGCCACTCCGCACGCTGCTCCGCGCCGCGCTCGACGGCCTTGCGGGTGTGCTCGATGACCTCGGGGGCGACGTCGAAGTTCTTGTCGGGGTCGAAGCCGAGGACCTCCTTGACGGCGCGCAGCTCGTCGGTGCCGAGAGCCGAACCGTGGATCTTGCCCGTGTTCTGCTTCTTGGGGGCCGGCCAGCCGATGATCGTCTTGAGGATGATCAGCGACGGCTTGTCGGTGACGCCCTTGGCCGCCTCGATGGCGTCGTGCAGCTCCTGCACGTCTTCCTCGTAGACGCCCGTCTTCTTCCAGTCGACGACCTGGACGTGCCAGTGGTACGCCTCGTAGCGCGCCTTGACGTCTTCGGTGAAGGCGATGTTGGTGTCGTCCTCGATCGAGATCTGGTTGCTGTCGTAGATCGCGATGAGGTTGCCGAGCTGCTGGTGGCCGGCGAGCGAGGATGCCTCGCTGCTCACGCCCTCCTGCAGGTCGCCGTCGCCGGCGATGACGTAGACGAAGTGGTCGAACGGGCTCGTGCCCGGCTCGGCGTCCGGGTCGAACAGGCCGCGCTCGAACCGGCTCGCGTATGCGAATCCGACGGAGGACGAGATGCCCTGGCCGAGCGGGCCGGTGGTGATCTCGACGCCGTCGGTGTGGCCGACCTCGGGGTGGCCCGGCGTGAGGGAGCCCCAGGTGCGGAGCTTCTCGAGGTCGTCGAGCTCGAGGCCGTATCCGCCGAAGTACAGCTGGATGTACTGGGTCAGCGAGCTGTGGCCCGCCGAGAGGATGAAGCGGTCGCGTCCGAGCCAGTGCTGGTCGTGCGGATCGCGGCGCATCACCTTCTGGAACAGCAGGTAAGCGGCCGGAGCGATGCTCATGGCGGTTCCGGGATGCCCGTTGCCCACCTTCTCGACCGCGTCCGCCGCGAGAACGCGAGCGGTGTCTACTGCCTTGTTGTCAATGGGATCCCATTGCAGAGCTGCCACGTGAAAACTGACCCTTCGTAGATATGGTGAGGGCCGTCGTGGTCCCGCACCGGTGTAGGTAGTGCGCGCCGTGGACGTCATCGGCGCCGGACTGCATCCGTGCGACTCCTACAAAAGGATGCATGGATGTTCGGGTCCGGCTGGCGAGCACCTCCAAGTATAGGTAACACACCCGAAACGTGGGGTGTTCCCTCAGCCGGTTGTGGATAACCCGTCCCCGGAGTAGGCGGGGGAGGAGTCATCGGACGGGTATCCTAGAATCACTGGGGGAGTCGGACGAATCGTTAGAGGAGCAATGGACGTCGCTGTAGAAAGCCGTGTCGAATCGGGCCGAATCGGCGTCGCCCGCAAGGTCAAGGCCTACTTCTCGCTGACGAAACCGCGTGTCGTCGAGTTACTTCTCGTGACGACGGTGCCGACGATGATCCTCGCCGCCCACGGCATCCCGAACCTGCTGCTGGTACTCGCGACGGTGGTCGGCGGATACATGTCCGCCGGTTCCGCCGGCGCGTTCAACTGCTACATCGACCGCGACATCGACCGCGTGATGAAGCGCACGAAGAACCGCCCGCTCGTCACCGGGGAGCTCAGCGACCGCGAAGCGCTGGTCTTCGCGTACGCGCTCGGCGTCGCCTCTGTGCTGGTCCTCGGCTTCTTCACGAACTGGCTCGCAGCGGGGCTCTCGCTCGTCGCGATCCTGCTCTACGTGGTCTTCTACACGCTGATCCTCAAGCGCCGCACCCCGCAGAACATCGTCTGGGGCGGCATCGCGGGCTGCATGCCCGTGCTGATCGGCTGGGCGGCCGTGACCGGCTCGCTCGACTGGCCGGCGTTCATCCTGTTCGGCGTCATCTTCCTCTGGACGCCCCCGCACTACTGGCCGCTGTCGATGAAGTACCGCGACGACTACAAGGAGGCCGGCGTCCCCATGCTCGCCGTCGTCCGCGGCCGCGCCGTGGTCGGTCTGCAGGTCATCCTCTACGCCTGGGCGATGGTCGCCTGCTCGCTGCTGCTCATCCCGGTGGCGCACATGGGTCTCGTCTACACCACGATCTCGGTGGTCGTCGGCGGCTGGTTCCTCTACGAGTCGCACCGGTTGTACAACCTGGCGATCCGCCACGCCGCCGTCTCGCCGATGCGCGTGTTCCACGGCTCCATCGCCTACCTGACCCTGATCTTCCTGGCCGTCGCGATCGACCCGCTGCTGCCGTTCTGACCATGACCGCGCTGCGCACGGAACGCCTCGTTCTGGATGCGCCGCGCGAGTCGGACATCGACGCGGTCTTCGCCGCGTGCAGCGACGCGGTCGTGCAGCAGTGGATCCCGATCCCGTCTCCGTATACGCGGGAGGACGCGGAGTTCTTCGTCCGCAGCTACGTGCCGCACGGCACGGCGAGCGGACGCTTCTCCGTCTGGGCGCTCCGGATCGACGACGGACCGCTGCTCGGCACGATCGAGCTGCGCAGGGACGAGGCCACGGGCTCCGCCTCCGTCGGCTGCTGGCAGGCACCGGATGCGCGGGGTCACGGCTACATGCGGGAGGCGCTCGCGCGCATCCTGTCGTACGCCTTCGCCCCGGAGGGGCTCGGCCTCACCCGCCTGCGCTGGGAGTACCTGGTCGGCAACGAGGCGAGCAAGCGCCTCGCGACCGCTGTGGGGTTCGCGTTCGACGAGCGCAGCCCGCACGCCGTGGACATCCGCGGCGACGCCAGGGAGGCGCTGTTCGGCGTGCTCGAACGACCGGCGTCAGGCGACGGCGGCCCCGCGCTCGACTGACGCCGCGTCCGCCGCGGCGTCGCCCGCGACGGGCGCTTTCAGCGACAGCACGACGGCCGTCATCGCCGCGGCGAGGCTCGCGGCCAGCATCATGTGGACCCCGACCAGCACGCCGGGCAGGCCGGTGTTGGCCTGGATCAGGCCGACCGCGATCTGCACCAGCTCCACCACGAGCAGCAGGGCGGCGTAGCGCCGGATCTTGGTGGCGGTGAAGCGCAGGGATGCGATCACGAGCACGAGGGTCAGCGCGAACGTGACGTAGGCCGGGATGGCGTGCACGTGCTGCAGGATCTCGGGGTTCAGGTCGTTGCGGGGCGCCTTCGCGTCTCCGGCGTGCGGGCCGGATCCCGTGGTGAGGATGCCGACCAGGATCGTGACGGCGACCACGAAGCTGGTGATGTGGGTGACGATGGCGAACCAGGCGGGCACGGCGCGCGTCCGGGGGCCGGGTGTCGTGTAGAGCCGGAAGAGGAAGGTCGTGCAGAGGGCGACGAGCACGATGGACACCACGAAGTGCAGTCCGACGACGTACGGGTTCAGGTCGGTGAGGACGCTCAGGCCGCCGATGACCGCCTGGGCCGGGATGCCGAGCCCGGCGAGCAGGGTGAGCCAGAACAGGTCTGGACGCTCCTTGCGCAGCCGCAGGATGGCGACGAACGCGACGATGGCGACGATCCCGAGCAGGACGCCGAGAAGGCGGTTGCCGAACTCGATGACACCGTGGATGCCCATCTCGGGCGTGTTGACCAGCGAGTCGGCCGTGCACTTGGGCCAGGTCGGGCAGCCGAGGCCGCTCGACGTCAGACGCACCAGACCACCCGTGCCGACCAGGATGATCTGCCCGACGAGGTAGATCCACGCGATGACCTTGAGCCGGACATCGACACGGTCGGGCAGCCAGGCGATGATGCGGTTCATTCTGGGTCTGGTTTCCTTGCTTCTGGATCGGATACTCGGGCAACGCGCAGACGCGTCTCTACTATTACCGGTCTGCACCTGTAGAATTGGTGGGTTCGAGAAACGCGCTGGAAAGGCGCGTGCCTGCAGTGCCATGCAGCCGGGGCGACGATGCCTGAGTCTCCGAACAGTTTAGGTACGCACACCAGCCACCCGCACAATCAGGACACTCGTGCCAGTCGTGAATTCGACCGGGGCGGGGGGAATGAGCCGGAATGATAGCCGGTTACGAGTGGAAGGAAACGAGGTAGATATGTCAGACATCCTGATCGACCGCCCCGAACTCGACAGCCTTGGGCAATACGAGTTCGGCTGGGCGGACTCCGACGCAGCCGGGCAGTCCGCGCGCCGAGGGATCTCGCCAGAGGTGGTGACCGATATCTCCGCGCTCAAGAACGAGCCGGACTGGATGCGCGAGCGTCGCCTCAAGGCGCTGCAGCTCTTCGAGCGCAAGCCGATGCCCACCTGGGGCGCCGATCTCTCCGAGATCGACTTCGACAACATCAAGTACTTCGTGCGGTCCACCGAGAAGCAGGCCCAGACCTGGGAAGACCTGCCGGAGGACATCCGCAACACCTACGAGAAGCTCGGGATCCCCGAGGCGGAGCGCCAGCGTCTCGTCGCCGGTGTCGCCGCCCAGTACGAGTCCGAGGTCGTCTACCACCAGATCCGCGAGGACCTGGAGCAGCAGGGCGTCATCTTCCTCGACACAGACACCGCTCTCAAGCAGCACCCGGAGATCTTCCAGGAGTACTTCGGAACGGTCATCCCGGCCGGCGACAACAAGTTCGCCGCGCTGAACACGGCCGTCTGGTCCGGCGGCTCGTTCGTCTACGTCCCCAAGGGCGTCCACGTCGAGATCCCGCTGCAGGCCTACTTCCGCATCAACACCGAGAACATGGGGCAGTTCGAGCGCACCCTGATCATTGCGGACGAGGGCAGCTACGTGCACTACATCGAGGGATGCACGGCCCCGATCTACAAGTCCGACTCGCTGCACTCCGCCGTGGTCGAGATCATCGTGAGGAAGAACGCGCGCGTCCGGTACACGACCATCCAGAACTGGTCGAACAACGTCTACAACCTCGTCACCAAGCGTGCAACGGCCGCTGAGGGCGCGACGATGGAGTGGATCGACGGCAACATCGGGTCCAAGGTCACGATGAAGTACCCGTCGATCTACCTGATGGGGGAGCACGCCAAGGGCGAGACCCTGTCCGTCGCGTTCGCCGGCCCCGGCCAGCACCAGGACGCCGGCGCGAAGATGATCCACATGGCTCCGTACACGCAGTCGTCGATCGTCTCCAAGTCGATCGCCCGCGGAGGCGGCCGCGCAGGCTACCGCGGTGAGGTGCGGGTGGATGCGAACGCGCACCACGCCGCGAACACCGTGCGCTGCGACGCTCTGCTGGTCGACTCGATCTCGCGCTCGGACACGTATCCGGCCATTGACATCCGCGTCGACGACGTGCAGCTCGGCCACGAGGCGACCGTGTCGCGCGTGAGCGAGGAGCAGCTCTTCTACCTGATGTCCCGTGGGCTTCCGGAGGACGAGGCCATGGCCATGATCGTGCGCGGCTTCATCGAGCCGATCGCCAGGGAGCTCCCGATGGAATACGCACTCGAACTCAACAAGCTCATCGAGATGGGCATGGAAGGCTCTGTCGGCTAAATGACCACCGCCACCCCGAAGACAATCGAAACCGAGGGAACGGCAGCGCCGAAGCACATGCGCAGCGCTGTGCCCGTTCAGACCCGCTCCGACCGTTTCAAGTCCACTGTCGTCTCCGAGTTCCCGGACGTCACCGGCCGCGAGGCCGTCTGGAAGTACACGCCGGTCGCCCGTCTCGCCGAACTCATCTCCGGCGAGCTGGACGGCGCGCCGTACGTGTTCGACGCGAGCGTCGCACCCGGCGTCACCGCCGAGTGGGTCGGTCGCGACGACGCCCGCATCGGCAGCGCAGGCATCCCGGAAGACCGCGCGTCCGCCAACGCCTGGACCGCCTTCCAGGAGGCGCTGCTCATCTCCGTCACGGGAGACGACGCCAAGGAGTTCACCCTCACCAGGTCCGCACTGGGCGGCGCACCCCGCGCAGCGCACACCATCGTCGAGGCGGCCCCAGGCAGCCGCGCGACGCTGATTCTGCAGAACAGCGGGGCGGCGCACCTCACCGAGAACGTCGAGTTCCTGCTCGGCGCCGGCGCCCAGCTCACCGTCGTGACCGTGCAGGAGTGGGACGACGACGCACTGCACGTCGCCACGCACTTCGCCACCATCGGCCAGGATGCGCTGCTCAAGCACGTCGCGGTCACCCTCGGCGGCGGCGTGGTGCGGCTCAACCCGTCCGCGCACCTCGCGGGCGAGCGGGCGGACGCCGAACTGTTCGGCGCATACTTCGCCGACGCCGGCCAGCACCTCGAACAGCAGGTGTACGTCTTCCACGACGCACCGGCCACCCGCAGCCGTGTCACGTACAAGGGCGCGCTGCAGGGCGACGGGGCACGCACCGTGTGGATCGGCGACGTGCTGATCGGCCCGAAGGCCGTCGGCACCGACACCTACGAGCAGAACCGCAACCTCGTGCTCACCGACGGCGCCCGCGCAGACTCCGTGCCGAACCTGGAGATCGAGACGGGCGACATCGTCGGGGCGGGCCACGCCAGCGCCACCGGCCGTTTCGACGACGAGCAGCTGTTCTACCTGCAGTCCCGCGGAATCACGGAGGACGAGGCACGCCGCCTGGTCGTCCGCGGCTTCCTCGGCGAGATCGTGCAGCAGATCGGCTCTCCCGCGCTGCAGGAGCGCCTGCAGGACGCCATCGAGGCCGAGCTCTCGTCCATCGTCACGGTGGGGAGCTGATGGGCACGCGCGTCTGCTCCGCCGACGAGCTGGTGGTCGACCAGGCCACCCGCGTCGTCGTCGACGGCACCCCCATCGCCGTCGTCAAGGACTCGGCGGGAGACGTCCACGCCATCGGAGACACCTGCACGCACGGCGAGATCTCGCTGTCCGAGGGTTTCGTCGAGGGCGACACGCTCGAGTGCTGGGCGCACGGCTCGCAGTTCTCCCTCCTCACCGGCAAGCCCATGAACCTACCGGCGTACGAGCCGGTCCCCGTCTACCAGGTCGAGCTCATCGACGGTGACGTCTACATCGACCCGAACGCAACGAAAGAGATTTAGTCCATGTCAGTCCTTGAGATCCGCGACCTCCACGTCACCGTCGAGACGGAGCAGGGCGTCAAGCCCATCCTGAACGGCGTCGACCTGACCATCCGCGAAGGCGAGATCCACGCGATCATGGGCCCGAACGGCTCGGGCAAGTCCACTCTCGCGTACACGATCGCCGGGCACCCGAAGTACACCGTCACCGGCGGCACCATCACGCTCGACGGCGAAGACGTCCTCGCGATGACCGTCGACGAGCGCGCCCGCGCCGGCCTCTTCCTGGCCATGCAGTACCCGGTCGAGATCCCGGGTGTGACCAACACCAACTTCCTGCGCACCGCCAAGACCGCCATCGACGGCGAGGCTCCGTCGATCCGCTCCTGGGTCAAGGACGTCCGCGAGTCGATGGGCAAGCTCAGGATGGACTCGTCCTTCGCAGAGCGCAACGTCAACGAGGGCTTCTCCGGCGGAGAGAAGAAGCGCAACGAGATCCTGCAGCTCGAGCTTCTGAAGCCGAAGTTCGCCGTGCTCGACGAGACCGACTCCGGCCTCGACGTGGATGCGCTCAAGGTCGTCTCCGAGGGCGTCAACCGCGCCAAGGAGAACACCGGCCTCGGCATCCTCCTGATCACGCACTACACGCGCATCCTGCGCTACATCAAGCCGGACTTCGTGCACGTCTTCGTCGCCGGCCGTGTGGCGGAGCAGGGCGGCCCCGAGCTCGCAGAGCGGCTCGAGGAAGAGGGCTACGACCGTTTCGTGGATGCTCCGGAGCCGGCCAAGGCCGACGCCGCCGAGCTGACAGAGGCGTAGGCTTCCGGTATGCCCGCCACGCTGAGCCCCGCGCTCTTCGACCAGGTCGAAGAGGCGCTGAAGAACGTCATGGACCCCGAGCTCGGGATCAATGTCGTCGACCTGGGCCTCATCTACGACCTGGCCTGGGATGACGAGAACAACGCCCTCATCATCTCGATGACCCTGACGAGCGCAGGCTGCCCGCTCACCGACGTGCTGGAGGAGCAGACCGCAGAGTCGCTCGACGGCATCGTCGAGGCGTTCCGCATCAACTGGGTGTGGATGCCGCCGTGGGGTCCCGAGCGGATCACCGACGACGGGCGCGACATGATGCGCGCGCTCGGCTTCGCCATCTAGCAAGACACCGTGCGAGTGGTCCCGGACCGCCGCGAGCAGCAGCTCGCGCGCGCTCCGGGACCACTGGCGTGAACGACGCTTTTCCCGAACGAACGAACGAATGGATTGACTGTGCTTGCCGTGCAAGACCTCGAGCTCCGAGTCGGAGCCCGGTTGCTCATGGAGAACGTGAGCTTCCGAGTCGCGCCCGGCGACAAGATCGGTCTCGTCGGCCGTAACGGAGCGGGGAAGACCACGCTCACCAAGGTGCTGGCCGGCGACCTGCTGCCGAACGGCGGAAAGGTCGATCGCACGGAGGAGCTCGGCTACCTGCCGCAGGACCCGCGCTCCGGCAACCTGGAAGACCTGGCGCGCACCCGCATCCTGGACGCCCGCGGCCTCGGGTCGATCGTGCTCGGGATGCAGCAGGCGACGCTCGACATGGCGAGCTCGGACGAGAAGGTGTCCGCCGCCGGAATGAAGAAGTACGGGTCGCTGGAGGAGCGCTTCCAGATGCTCGGCGGGTATGCCGCCGAGGCGGAGGCCGCGTCGATCGCGAGCAACCTGAACCTGCCGGACCGCATCCTGGACCAGCCGCTGAAGACGCTGTCCGGTGGTCAGCGGCGTCGCATCGAGCTGGCACGCATCCTGTTCTCCGACGCGCGCACGATGATCCTCGACGAGCCGACCAACCACCTCGACGCGGACTCGGTGATCTGGCTGCGCGAGTTCCTGAAGAACTACACCGGCGGCTTCATCGTCATCTCGCACGATGTGGAGCTGGTGGGGGAGACCGTCAACCGCGTCTTCTACCTGGATGCGAACCGTCAGGTCATCGACATCTACAACATGGGCTGGAAGCACTACCAGCGCCAGCGCGCAGCCGACGAGGAGCGCCGCAAGAAGGAGCGCGCCAACGCGGAGAAGAAGGCGGGCGTCTTGCAGTTGCAGGCCGCCAAGTTCGGCGCGAAGGCGAGCAAGGCCGCCGCTGCCCACCAGATGGTCGCCCGCGCGGAGAAGCTGCTGGCCGGCCTCGAGGACGTGCGCGCCGTCGACCGCGTGGCCAAGCTGCGTTTCCCGACGCCCGCACCCTGCGGCCGCACCCCGCTGCAGGCCAGCGACCTGTCCAAGAGCTACGGCTCTCTGGAGATCTTCACCGCCGTCGACCTCGCGATCGACCGCGGCTCCAAGGTGGTCGTCCTCGGGCTGAACGGTGCGGGGAAGACCACGCTGCTCCGGATGCTCGCCGGCGTCGACAAGCCCGACACGGGCCAGGTGGAGCCCGGTCACGGCCTCCGCATCGGCTACTACGCGCAGGAGCACGAGACGATCGACGTCGACCGCTCCGTGCTGCAGAACATGATGTCCGCGTCACCCAACCTGGCCGAGACCGAGGCGCGCCGCGTGCTCGGCTCATTCCTGTTCACCGGCGACGACTCGCACAAGCCGGCCGGCGTGCTGTCCGGTGGGGAGAAGACGCGTCTCGCCCTCGCGATGATCGTCGTCTCCGGTGCGAACGTGCTGCTGCTCGACGAGCCGACCAACAACCTCGACCCCGCGAGCCGCGAGGAGATCCTGGATGCGCTGGCGCACTACGAGGGCGCCGTCGTCTTGGTCAGTCACGACGAGGGTGCCGTCGAGGCGCTGAACCCCGAGCGCGTCCTCATCCTGCCCGACGGCGTCGAGGACCACTGGAACAGGGACTACCTGGAACTGATCTCGCTGGCCTAGCGCGTCGCGCCTAGCGGGTCGCGTCGATCAGCTCGTCCTCCACGTCGGAGTCCGTCCGCTTGAGTGCCCGCTTCCGCTGGCGCTCTGCGGCCTTCGCCTGCTCCTCCGGGGTGTGCTCGTTGCGCTTGCGGTACTCCGTGAGGAGCGCGTAGCCGAGGCCGAAGAAGCCGATCAGGGCGAAGATGATCCACTGGATCATGTACGACCAGTGCAGTCCCTCATCCTGGGTGGGCGGGTCGGTGACCGTGGGGGTCGGCGTCGACGCCGGAGACGGCTTCTGCGAGTCGAGCAGGCCGTACGCGCCCGTGTACACGTCGTCGGTGCCGAGTTTCTGCTTCACGACGGAGAGCTGGATGGTGCCCACCTGACGGCCGACGGCCGTGCGGCCCGGGATGGCCGGCTCGCTGGCCTTGAGGCGGGCGACGACCGTGACGGTGCCGGACGGGGCGGCGGGGACGTTGTCCGGCGCATCCGTGGTGTTGCCGGTCGGCACCCAGCCGCGGTCGACCATGAACAGGGCGCCGTCTGCCGTGCGCAGGGGAGTGAGCACCTCGAACCCGGGGCTGCCGTTGAACGGGCGGTTGCGCACCAGCAGCTCGTCGTCCTTCTGGTACGTGCCGGTGACCTGCACGCGCGTCCACTCCTGCTTCGGGGAGTACGCGGTGAGGGAGCCGAGCTCGTCGGTGAGCGGGACGGGCTTCGAGTAGAAGTTGTCGGAGATCAGCGCGTTGGCCGCCGCCGCCTCCTTGCTGCGGGCCAGCTGCCAGGCGGACAGGCAGCCGCAGGCGATCGCGAACGCGACGGCGAACGCCAGGTAGCCCAGCCAGCGACGGGAGAACGCGAACCGCCAGCCACCGCTGCCGCTCACGCCGTCGTCCTCTCGGCCACCGGGGGCACGACGGGATGCACGCTCAGCGGGAAGTCCCGCGCGCCCAGGAACTCTCTCAGATAGTCCACGTGCTCGTCGCAGGCGAGCCAGACCTTCACGCGGTCTTCCGAGTGGATCTTCGGGTTGCGCCATTCGATGCGCCAGGCGGCCTGCTCACGGCAGCCCGCGCGCGAGCAGGTCAGGGGTTCCGGTTCACCGAAGCCGATCACTCGTGCGTGCCTCTCGAATCGTCGTCTGCTCGTCCCGCCGGTGGTGGAGGGGTCATGGGAAGGATATTCCCCGGACGCTGAACTTCCGCTCGACGCGGGTCGGTCGAGACGTTGGCGACGACCACGGCGAAGTACGGCAGGAAGATGGCGCCGATCAGCGGGATGATCGCCCACCAGCCCGGCACGAACAGGATCGCGAAGATGCAGACCACACGGATGCCCATGGCGACCGAATACTTGATCATCCGGTGTCGTCGCTCTTCGTCGGGGGAGAGCGGAAGATTCGTGATCGACGGGTGTGGTTGCTTCATGTGCGTTGCACCAAGACTACGTCCATAAACTGGTGAGCGTTTCTATTGAGAGGAAAATGCATGACTACCCAGCGCACCGTGCTCGTCACAGGAGGAAACCGCGGCATCGGCTACGCCATCGCGGAGGAGTTCCTGGCCCAGGGCCACCGGGTGGCCGTCACGGCCCGCTCCGGGGAGGGCCCGGACGGCGCGCTCACCGTCCGCGCCGATGTCACGGACTCCGCGGCCGTCGACGCGGCCTTCGCGGAGATCGAGGAGAAGCTCGGGCCGGTGGAGGTCGTCGTCGCGAACGCGGGCATCACCCGCGACACGCTGCTGATGCGCATGACCGACGAGGACTTCGACACGGTGGTCGACACCAACCTCGGCGGCTCGTTCCGCATCGTCAAGCGCGCATCCAAGGGGATGCTCAAGGCCAGGTTCGGCCGCATCGTCTTCATCTCCAGCGTCGTCGGGCTCTACGGCAGCGCCGGGCAGGTCAACTACGCGGCGTCGAAGGCCGGGCTGGTCGGCATGGCCCGCTCGATCACCAGGGAGCTCGGCGGGCGCGGGATCACCGCCAACGTCGTGTCGCCCGGCTTCATCGAGACCGACATGACCGCAGCGCTGCCGGAAACGCAGCAGGCCGAATACAAGCGCAACATCCCGGCCGGACGGTTCGCCACGGCCGGCGAGGTCGCCAAGGTCGTCGCGTGGGTCGCGGGGGAGGACGCCGGATACATCTCGGGCGCCGTTATTCCTGTCGACGGCGGTCTTGGTATGGGACACTAAACCTATATCGGAATACTGACATACAAATGTCAATGTAACTAGCTCTGATGTCACCGACCGGGATAGGTTGGCGCGCAATCGGGATGCGGACGGCGTAGGTTCGCCGGCACCTCCGCATCCCGTGCAGCGCGACAGCGCTCTATCTGGAGGTGGCACACAATGGCGAAGACGCTTACTCCCAAGTTCAAGGTCCTGGCGGCGATGGGCATCGTCCTGACGGCAGCGGTCGGCATGACGCTCGCGGCGTTCACGGACACGGGCAACGTGGAGACGACGTTCACGTCGGGCTCGCTCGACCTGAAGTTCGACAACGATCAGGACGGCAATCCCACGAACTACCTGGTCGACTTCAGCGCGGGTTTCGACAACCTGGCACCCGGAGCCACGGTCTCCCGCGATCTGCAGGTCTTCAACTCGGGCACGATCGACGCGGACCTCGCTCTCGCGGTCCCGCAGATCACGAACTCGGCCGGCACCCCGGCCTCAGCGCTGGAGGACGACCTCTCCATCGTGATCACCGACACGTCGGATTCCGCGACGCTCTACAGCGGACCGCTGACCGGTGCGACGTTCTCGGCGCTCGACATCGCATCCGGCGGCTCGGCGAACGGGCGCACGCTCCACCTCGAAGTGACCCTCGACCCGGCAGCGGCCACCGATGTGGCCGGGCAGAGCGTGTCGGTGGTGTTCCCCTTCACGGCCACGCAGGCGTAGCCGGAACGACGACGAGGGGATGCACGATGGAAGCAGTCATGTCCGTCCAGCGGTCGTCGCTGATCTCAGACCCGCCAGGGCTGGTGTTCAGCGACCTGAAGCCTGGCGACTCGGTGGATGAGACGGTCACGGTGACCAACAGTGCTCCGTACCCCGTCCAGCTGAGCGACCATGTGACGCGCGACGGTCAGCTCTTCCAGGGCGCGCATCCCCTCGTCGTGTCGTTCGCGGTGACGCCGGACGCCGGGAGCGGCGGCTGTCCCGGCGTCGCCGACGCCCTGGCCGCGCACGCGACGGCCACGGTGCACGTCACCGCCGACTTCCCCGCGGAGGCCGGCAACGAGTATCAGGCGCAGAGCGGAACGGCGACGCTCTTCTTCACCGCGACGCAGCTCAGTCCCGATCAGTGCGCCGGCGGCGTGGTGGTCCGTCCGCCGATCGGGGCTGAGCCGCCGGTCCAGCTCCCGCACACCGGGATCGACGTCTCCGGCGTGGTCTTCCTCGCGGTGGCGCTGCTCGTGCTCGGAGCGGTCGCGCGGGTCGCCGTGCGTCGCAGGACGGAACGGAGGATCGACGGATGAGGGCTCTCGGACGCATCTCCCTGCTCGGAGTCGCCGGGCTGCTCGTGCTGGCGACCGTCCCCGCGTCGTCTGCGGCCTTCGTCGACACCGGCGGGGTCGAGACGACGCTCGCCTCCACGGCAGCCGCCCCTGTGCCGCTGGCCGGAATCGAGGCGGGGGTGGACTTCTCTCTCGGCTGGACGGCCAACGGCACCCTGTACGCCTGGGGAGCGAACGATGTCGGGCAGCTCGGGCTGGGGGACAGCGCGGCGCGCGATACGCCGACGTTCGTCCCGATGCCGGGCGGAGCGTCCGTGGTCTCCGCCTCGGCGGGCGTCAACGCATCCATCGCCCTGACCAGCACTGGCGACGTGTACACCTGGGGCAGCAGCGATATCGCGCCGAGCGGCGCCGTACCCGGCCTGATCCCCGCGCTCTCCGGCCAGGATGTAGTGGGTGTCTCGTCCGGCGGTTTCTTCTTCCTCGCCTGGACGGGCGACGGCCGGCTGTTCTCCTGGGGCAACAACGGCGGGGGCAGGCTCGGACGGACGGGCACGGGGATTCAGCTCACTCCCGCGCGGGTGACGGCCCAGGGCATCGACAGCCGGGTCGTGACGAGCGCGGCCGCAGGGCGGCATTTCGGCACGGCGCTGACCGATGGGGCGACGACCGTCCTGGGCTGGGGTTCGTTCTTCAATGCCGCCGCGGGTGTGACGTTCAGCGGGCTTCCGACGGACAGCACCGCCGCCGGCATCGACGCCGGCGACGCGATCGTGTTCGCCTGGACGGCGGACGGGCGGCTGTTCAGCGGAGACACCACGTTCGCCTTCACCCAGAACAGCACTCTCGCCGGTGTCGCCATCCGGCACGCCGTCGCCAGCCTGCCCCAGTCCGGCCCGAGCTCGTACTTCGCCTGGGGAGACGACGGAGTGCTCTACGGCTGGGGGCTGAACACGTCGGGGCAGCTCGGGCTGGGGGACACCGTCGACCGCGCGACGCCGACGCCGGTGCCCGTTCCGGGCGGGTCGTCGGTCGCAGAGCTCGCGGAGGGAAACGCCCACACCCTGTTCATCGGCCAGGACGGCGCCTTCTCTGCGACAGGATCGAACACGTCCGGGCAGCTCGGGACGGACGACACGGTCAGCAGGAACACGTTCAGTGCTCCGGTGTTCGTCGTCGGGTGGCCGTGACGACCGCGCGGGCGCGCTCGTGGGCTGGGCGGCCGCTCGGGCGCACTGCGCGGATCACGCTCAACGTCGCGGCCATCGTCGGGCTGCTCTGCCTGGTGCTGGGCGCCGTCGCGTTCGTCACCGGGGTGCGCCCGATCATCTTCCAGACCGGATCGATGGCGCCCGGCATCCCGGCGGGTGCGCTGGCGCTGACCGTGCCCGTCTCTGCGGACGACATCCGGGTGGGAGACGTCATCGGCGCGCCGCGCGCCGGCGACGGCAAGCTCGTGACGCACCGCGTGGTCGGCATGGAGCGCCACGGCGACCTCCGGCTGATCCGGATGCGCGGCGACGCCAACCACGCGGACGACGCGACGCCGTACGACGTCACGAACGGTGCTCAGCGCCTGGTGTGGTCGGTGCCGGGCGTCGGGGAGGCGATGGCGAACATCCGGAGCCCGTGGCTGTTCGTCGGGCTGATCGCGCTGCTGGCGTTGATCGCGGTGCCGACCAGGCGCGCCACGCACAGGGCGAAGACGCGCGCGGAGGTCAGCCGCGCAACCCGAGCAGGGGAAGCACCTGCGACAGATCCTGACGATCCACCACGACATCGGCCGCTGCCCGCACCGCCGGCTTCGCGTTGAACGCGACGGACAGTCCGGCCACCGCCATCATCCGGAGGTCGTTCGCGCCGTCGCCGATCGCGACGGTCTGAGCCAGCGGGATGCCGGCGTCCTCCGCCCACGCGCGGAGTGCTGACGCCTTGGCCTCCGCATCCACGACCCCGCCGGTCACGGCTCCGGTCAGCACTCCGTCGACGACCTCCAGGCGGTTGGCGCGCCAGTGGTCGAGGCCGAGGCGCTCTCCGAGCGGGTCGAGCGTCTCGTGGAAGCCGCCGGAGACGACACCAACCACCCCGCCCGCCGCGTGCACCCCGGCGATCAGCTCCGGGACGCCGTCCGTCACCGTGATGCGCTCACCGACCCGCGAGAAAACGGAGGACGGCAGCCCGGCGAGCGTCTTGACGCGCTCGCGCAGGCTCTGCTCGAAGTCCAGCTCTCCGCGCATCGCGCGCTCGGTGACCTCCGCCACCTCCCGGCGTGCGCCGGCCTCCTCGGCCAGCAGCTCGATGACCTCGTCGTGGATGAGGGTCGAGTCTGCGTCGAGGACGACGAGGAAACGTGCTGCTGTTGCTGTGGTGCTCCTGCCGGTCATGGAACGACGTGCACTCCCTTGCCGACCACGGTGAGCCCGGAGTCGGTGACGGTGAAGCCGCGTGCGCGGTCGCGCTCGGGGTCGACCCCGATGGATGCGCCTTCCGCGACCACCACGTCTTTGTCCAGGATCGCGCGGCCGACGAACGCGTTCGCGCCGATCACCGCGCGCTCGAAGACCACCGAGTCGACGACCTTGGCGCCGGAGTCGACGGTCGCCCACGGTCCGAGCACACTGCGCTCCAGGTGGGCGCCCGAGATCACCGAGCCGAGCGACACGATCGAGTCGATGGTCGTGCCGAGCGCTCCGCGGCCGTCGCGCACGATCTTCGCGGGAGGCGAGTTGAGCACCTGGCTGAAGATCGGCCACTCGCGGTTGTAGAGGTTGAACACCGGGAGGGCGGAGATGAGGTCTTGGTGGGCCTCGAAGAACGAGTCGATCGTTCCCACATCCCGCCAGTAGTAGCGGTCGCGGTCGGTCGAGCCCGGAACGTCGTTGCGGTTGAAGTCGTAGACGGCCGCCTCGTCGCGCGCCACGAAGTCGGGGATGATGTCTCCACCCATGTCGTGGTTGGAGTCCGGCCGGTCGCCGTCTCGCACGACCGCGTCGATCAGCGCGTCGGCGTCGAAGACGTAGTTGCCCATCGAGGCGAGCACCTCGCCGGGCGAGTCCGGCAGCCCGATCGGGTCGCTCGGCTTCTCGCGGAACGCGCCGATCCTGTCCGGGCGCTCCGGGTCGACCTCGATCACGCCGAACTGGTCGGCCAGGCCGATCGGCTGGCGGATCGCCGCGACGGACGCGGGAGCGCCGGACGCGATGTGCGCCTCGATCATCTGGCCGAAGTCCATCCGGTAGACGTGGTCGGCGCCGACGACGACCACGATGTCCGGCTTCTCGTCGCGCAGCAGGTTGAGGCTCTGCAGGATCGCGTCGGCCGAGCCGCTGAACCAGCGCTTTCCGAGGCGCTGCTGGGCGGGCACGGACGCGATGTAGGAGTTGAGCATCCCGTCGAGCCGCCACGTCTGCGAGACGTGCCTGTCGAGGCTGTGCGACTTGTACTGGGTCAGGACGACGATCTGGCGCAGCTGCGAATTGATGAGATTCGAGAGCGCGAAGTCGATGAGTCGATACTGCCCGCCGAACGGAACGGCCGGCTTCGCGCGGTCTGCCGTCAACGGCATCAACCGCTTCCCTTCGCCACCCGCGAGAACAATGCCGAAGATCTTCTTGCCTGCCATGCCACCACAGTAGAGGCAACATGCGACCTGTACTAGCGTTCACGACATGCGCGTTGATCTTCTGACCCGGGAATACCCGCCGGACATCTATGGCGGAGCCGGTGTGCACGTCACCGAACTCGTCCGGGCGTTGCGCACGGACACGGAGGTGCAGGTGCGCTGTTTCGGCGAGCCGCGCACCGAAGAGGACGTGCACGCATACCGCGTGCCGCATGAACTCGCTGGCGCGAATGCCGCGATCAGCACACTCGGCGTCGACCTGCAGATGGCGCAGGACTGCGGGGGAGCAGACCTGGTGCACTCGCACACCTGGTACGCGAACAGTGCCGGCCACCTCGCGAAGCTGCTGCACGGCATCCCGCACATCGTCACCGCGCACAGCCTGGAGCCGCTGCGGCCCTGGAAGGCCGAGCAGCTCGGCGGCGGATACCGCGTGTCGAGCTGGGCGGAGAAGACGGCGTTCGAGGCCGCGGACCGCGTGATCGCGGTGAGCGAGGGGATGCGCCGCGACATCCTGGCCGCATACCCCGCGCTCGACCCGGAGCGCGTGACCGTGATCTACAACGGCATCGACCTCGACCGCTGGCAGCCGCTCGACGACGACGACCGGGCGAGAGCGCTCGGCATCGATCCCGACCGTCCCGCCGTGATCTTCGTCGGCAGGATCACCAGGCAGAAGGGCCTGCCGTACCTGTTGCGCGCCGCCAGGATGCTGCCGAAGGAGGTGCAGGTCATCCTCTGTGCAGGAGCGCCGGACACGCCGGAGATCATGGCGGAGGTCAGCAGCGGCGTCGAGCAGCTGCAGGCGGAGCGCGACGGTGTGGTCTGGATCGACAGGCTGCTGTCGCAGGAGGAGCTGCGGGTGGCGCTGACCGCATCCACCGTGTTCGTCTGCCCGTCCATCTACGAGCCGCTCGGCATCGTGAACCTCGAGGCGATGGCCTGCGGGCTGCCGGTGGTCGGCACGGCGACGGGAGGCATCCCCGAGGTGATCGTGGACGGCGTGACCGGGCGCCTGGTGCCCATCGAGCAGGCCACGGACGGCACGGGGACGCCCACCGATCCGGATGCGTTCGTCGCCGACCTGGCGGCGGCGCTGACCGAGGTGGTCGGCGACCCGGAGCGTGCGGCTCTGATGGGCAGCGCCGGCCGGCTGCGGGCCGAGACGGCGTTCAGCTGGGCCTCCATCGCGGAGCAGACACGGGAGCTGTACCGGTCCGTCCTGGCCTGATCGCGCCGCTAGGCTAGAGGGTATGTCCAGCGTTCTTCAGCTTCACGATGTGTCCGTCGTCCGCGACGGGAATACGGTTCTCGATTCGGTGAACTGGACGGTGGAGCCCGACGAACGCTGGGTCGTCCTCGGCCCGAACGGCGCAGGCAAGACGACGCTGCTGCAGATCGCCGCCGCCGCGCTGCACCCCACCTCCGGTGAGGCGGAAGTGCTCGGCGAGCCGATTGGTCACAGCGACCTGTCGGAGCTGCGCCCGCGCCTCGGCTTCGCGTCGAGCGCGCTTGCCCGGCGTATCCCGCGCACGGAGACGGTGCTCGACGTGGTGATGACCGCCGCGTACGCCGTGACCGGTCGCTGGAACGAGGAGTACGAGGAGATCGACGAGAGGCGCGCCCGCCGCGTCCTCGGCGAGTGGAACCTCGACCACCTCGCGGAGCGCACCTTCGGCAGCCTGAGCGACGGAGAGCAGAAGCGCGTGCAGATCGCGCGGTCGGTGATGACCGACCCCGAGATCCTGCTGCTCGACGAGCCGGCGGCCAGCCTCGACCTCGGCGGTCGCGAGGAGCTGCTGCAGCTGCTCGGCGGATACGCGAGCGACCCGAACTCTCCGGCGATCGTGATGGTCACCCACCACGTGGAGGAGATCCCGCTCGGTTTCAACAGGGCACTCCTGCTGGCCAACGGGGGCGTGGCCGCGCAGGGCACGCTCGACGAGGTCATCACGGCGGAGCGTCTCGGCGAGACGTTCGGCGTGGACGTGGAGCTGACCGAACTGGACGGACGCTACAGCGTTCGTGCGCGTCGCGGCTCCGCTGACTGAACATCTGCTAAACTCGATAGCTGGCCCACCAGCCGACCTACTTTCCGCGCTGGGCTCGATGCATTCCTTCGATGCTCAGGCCACAACCGACAATTCACTACGCAACAAGGAAGTCCTGATGAAGACTGACATCCACCCCGACTACGCTCCGGTGGTTTTCCGCGACCTGGCCTCGGGTGCGGTGTTCCTCACCCGTTCGACCGTCACGAGCGAGAAGACGATCGAGTGGGAAGACGGCACCGTTTACCCGGTGATCGACGTCGAGATCTCGTCCGAGTCGCACCCGTTCTACACGGGCAAGCAGCGCATCATGGACTCCGCCGGTCGCGTCGAGAAGTTCAACTCGCGCTACAAGAACTTCGGCAAGTAACACACGCCAACGAGGAAGGCCCCGACCGTTCTGGTCGGGGCCTTCGTCGTTGGCTGGGCTGTTATCGAGTGGTGGCTCAGTAGGTGTACGTGTTGGGGTTCGCCGCGACGACCGCGACGAGGATCACGAAGAAGATGATGCCGATGATGATCTCGGCGAAGCCGATGATGATCGCCGCGATGGCGAGGCCGCGGCCCTGCTCACCGGTGCGCTTGATCTGGGAGAGGGCGACGAAGCCGAGGATGATGCCGACGATGTTGACGAAGAACGCCAGGATGAAGCCGACGATCGCCATCGTGTTGTAGCCGCGGGCGGCCGGAGCGCCCTGGTACGGCTGCTGGTATGGCTGCTGGCTCTGCGGCTGCTGCTCAGGAGGAAGTGGCTGCGGGTTGAGGTTTGAATCGCTCATACCCGTTATGGTACCAATCAGCAGATTCTAAGCCAACCGACAGAAATACAACCGGATGCATGGACCTCAGCGCAGCGGCCAGGCTCCGGAGGTCGTGAAGCCGGGGTCGCGCACGCGGCGCATGTACTCCTGGAAGTCTGCGGCCTGCTCGCGGCACCAGTCCACCTGCATCCGGTGCAGCTCGGCGGCCTCGAAGGCGAGCGCCTCGGTGTGCACGCGGGCGAGCGCCTGGGCGACCCGTCCGGCGGCGATGGCGTCGGCGCCCGCATCGTGGGCGTCGGTCAGGTCGACGCCGTAGTACGTGGCCGTGACCTCGAGGGTGCGCTTGCCCCTGCGGTACTTGTCGACCGCCTTGTCGATCACGAGCGGGTCGACGATGGGGCCGGGGGAGACGAGCGGGGAGACGCCGTGACGACGCGCCTCGCGGTCGAGCAGGGTGAAGTCGTACGGCGCGTTGTACGCCACCACCGGGATGCCGCGGCTGAAGAGCTCCCGCAGCGCATCCACGATCTGGGCGGTCGCGACGGCCGCGGGCATCCCGTTGGTGGAGGCGTGCTCGGTGGTGATGCCGTGCACGGCGGTGGCGCCGGCCGGGATCTCCACGCCGGGGTCGACGAGCCAGTCCTGGCGCTGCACGATCGTGCCGGTGTGGTCGAGGAGTCCGACGTGCGCTGTGACGATGCGCGCCGTCTCCACATCGATGCCGGTGGTCTCCAGATCGAAGACGCCCAATTCCTGATGCCACGTACTCATGGATTCAGCGTATGAGCGACCACCGTCAGGCCAGGGACCGACACGGCCCTCGCCAGGATGCTCAGCTGTGGCGGGGCTCGATGTGCAGCCAGTAGAAGTTCTGCGTGCCGAGCGTCAGCGTGAACCGGCCGTCCTCCGCGACGGTCGGGAACTCCGCGCCGCCGAACAGGTCGTACAGGGTCGCTCCGGCGAACTCCGGCGCCTCCAGCGAGACCGAGACCGGGTTGTGCGCGAACGAGAACACGCACAGCACGTCCTCCGGCTGGTCGCCGAAGTGCGAACCGCTGCCCTCGTACGAGCGCACGAACGCCAGCACGGACTCGTGGTTGGTCTGCAGCACCCGGATCGTGCCGAGCCCGAACACCGGATGCGCCTTCCGCACGTGGATCACGTTGCGGATCCAGTGCAGCAGCGAGCGCGACTGGGCCAGCTGCGCCTCCACGTTCACCTGGTTGTAGTGGTACACCAGCGACTGGACGACGGGCAGGAAGAGCTTGCCGGGGTCTGCGGTGGAGAAGCCGGCGTTGCGGTCCGGCGTCCACTGCATCGGCGTGCGAGAGCTGTCGCGGTCGGGCAGCCAGATGTTGTCGCCCATCCCGATCTCGTCGCCGTAGTAGAGGAACGGGCTGCCCGGGAGGGAGAACAGCAGGGCGTGCGCCAGTTCGAGTTCGGCGCGCGAGTTGTCGAGCAGGGGAGCGAGGCGGCGCCGGATGCCGATGTTGGCGCGCATCCGTGGGTCGTATGCGTACCAGCCGTACATGGCCTGCCGGTACTCCTCGCTGACCATCTCGAGCGTCAGCTCGTCGTGGTTGCGGAGGAAGACGCCCCAGGCGGAGCCGTCCGGCACGTCGAGCGTCTCGGACAGCACCCTGACCAGCTCGGCGGACTGCTGCGAGCGCAGGGCGTAGAAGATGCGCGGCATGACGGGGAAGTCGAACGCCATGTGGCACTCCGGCTCCTCCTCCGTTCCGAAGAACGCGGCGACCTCGCGCGGCCACTGGTTCGCCTCGGCGACCATCATGCGGCCCGGGTACTCGCGGTCGACCATCTCGCGCAGCTTCTTGATGAAGTCGTGCGTCTTCGGCTCGCCCTCGCCGTTGCCCTCGTCGGACTCGTAGAGGTAGGGGATCGCATCCAGCCGGAAGCCGTCGACGCCGAGGTCGAGCCAGAACCGGACGATGTCGAACATCGCATCGTGCACGGCCGGGTTCTCGAAGTTGAGGTCGGGCTGGTGCGAGAAGAAACGGTGGAAGTAGTACTGGCGGCGCGCCTCGTCGAACGCCCAGTTGGAGTCCTCGGTGTCGACGAAGATGATGCGGATGTCCGGCCACTTGTCGTCAGTGTCGTTCCAGACGTAGAAGTCGCCGTACGGCCCCTCCGGGTCGGAGCGGGACTGCTGGAACCACTCGTGCTGGTCGGAGGTGTGGTTCATCGGCAGGTCGATGATGATGCGCATGTTGCGCTCGTGCGCCTTGGTCACGAGGTCGCGGAACTCGTCGATCGTGCCGAACTCGGGCAGGATCGCCCGGAAGTCCGACACGTCGTATCCACCGTCGCGCAGCGGCGACTGGAAGAACGGCGGGAGCCAGAGCGCGTCGATGCCGAGCCACTGCAGGTAATCGAGCTTCGAGGTGAGCCCGGCGAGGTCACCCGACCCGTCTCCGTTGCTGTCGACGAACGACCGCACCATGACCTCGTAGAACACCGACCGGCGGTACCACTGCGGGTCGAGGGTGAGCCCGGGCAGCGTGATGGGCGCAGTGAAACTCACGGTTCTCCTTCCGGCACGGTGGCCGACTGCAAGCGATTACAACCAGTCGAGTCTAGGTGGTCGCGATAGTGCCGTGTCCAGTCCTGTGAGCACATTGCCGGGGGTGGCATCCGCGCTGCCTAGACTGGTCTGCGATGAGCCCTTCCTCCGCACATACTGCTTCACCATACGCCGACGCGCTCGACCGTCTACCGGTGCGCACGGCCGAGGTGTCGATCCTCGGCGGCACCACCAGGTACTGGGACTACGGAGACCCGTCGGCGCCGACGACGCTCGTGCTGGTCCACGGCTTCCGCGGCGACCACCACGGCCTGGAGCCGGTGGTCGCCCAGCTGCGCGGCGTGCGGATGATCTCGCCCGACCTGCCGGGCTTCGGGGCATCCACCCCTCTGACGCAGGCGAAGCACGACATCGACGGGTATGCGCGCTGGCTGCGGGCGTTCGTCGGATCACTCGGGATCGACGGCAGGTTCGTGCTGCTCGGCCACTCGTTCGGTTCCATCGTGGTGTCGGCGGCCCTGGCGGAGGAGGCGGCACCGGATGCGCTGCACCCGCACGACGTCGTCCTGGTCAACCCGATCGGCCAGCCGGCGCTCGAAGGACCGCGCGGCATCATGACGCGCCTCGCGATCTTCTACTACTGGCTCGCGGCAGCGCTGCCCCGTGGCCTCGGCTTCGGCCTGCTGCGCAACCGCGCGATCGTGCGCGTGATGAGCGTGACGATGGCGAAGACCAAAGACAAATCGCTTCGGCGCTGGATCCACGACCAGCACGACCGCTACTTCAGCGCGTTCAGCGACAGGGATGTGGTGCTCGACGCGTTCACCGCTTCGGTGTCGCACGACGTCAGCGAGTACGCGGCGCGCATCCGGGAGCGGACCCTACTGGTGGCGGCGCAGAAGGACGACATCACGCCCATCTCCGCCCAGTACCGGCTGCAGAAGCTGTTCCCGGATGCGCGGCTCGTCGTCATCCCCGGCGTCGGCCACCTCATCCACTACGAGACCCCGGCAGAGGCCGCCAGAGCGATCGAGGACTTCCTGGCATGAAGATCGTGTTCGACTGCCGCTACACCAGAATCGGCCGCCACGACGGGATCAGCCGGTACACGGCCGGGCTCGTCGCCGCCCTGGCGAAACGCCACCCCGTCACCATGCTGATCAGCGACCACCGCCAGCTGGAGATGCTGCCGAACCTGCCGTGGGAGCTGATCGGCTCACCGACCAGCGCGGGAGAGCCGTGGGTGGCCAAGCAGGTCAACCGGCTGAAGCCGGACGTGGTGTTCACGCCGATGCAGACGATGGGCGGCTGGGGCCGCCGCTACCGGCTGGTGCTCACTGTGCACGACCTCATCTACTACCGCAACCGCACGCCACCGCGCGACCTGCCTGCGCCCATCCGGTTGCTGTGGCGGCTGTACCACCTGGCCTGGTGGCCGCAGCGGATGCTGCTCAACCGGTCGGATGCGGTGGTGACGGTCTCGCAGACCACCAAGCAGCTGATCGCCGAGCACAAGCTGACCAGGCGGCCCGTGCACGTGGTGCCGAACGCCGCCGACATGCCGGAGCTCGACCCTGTCCGCGCATCCCGTACCAGCCCGGAGACGAAATCGCTGGTCTACATGGGCTCGTTCATGCCGTACAAGAACGTCGAGACGCTCGTGCGCGCCGCAGCGCTGCTTCCCGACTACGAGCTGCACCTGATGAGCAGGGTGAGCGACGCGGAGCGCGCCAGGCTGGCCGCCGTCGCCCCGGAGGCGCGGATTGTGTTCCACAACGGGGCGAGCGACGAGGAGTATGCGGACACGGTCGCGGCGGCCACGGCCCTGGTGACCGCGTCGCGCGACGAGGGGTTCGGCATCCCGCTGGTCGAGGCGATGACCCTCGGCACGCCCGTGGTGGTCAGCAACATCCCGATCTTCCGGGAGATCGGGGGAGAGGCCGCGCTGTTCTTCGAAGCGGACTCCGCCGAGCAGGCCGCCGCGCGCATCCGGCACCTGGAGGAGGAGGGCGTCTGGGCCGCACGATCGGCCGCGTCGAAACGCGAAGCGGAGCGCTTCACCTGGGACGCGTCGTCTGAACATCTTCTCACGGTGCTCACCGCGGCGGCCGCGAGGGCGAAACGAAAGCTCGATTGATGTCATAATCGCGTCGATGTGCAGTGGTGCACACTTCGAAGAGGGGGACGGGGAATGTCGATGCGACGCTGGGGGAGGACGGCCGCTGCCGTCGGGATCGTGGCGGTGACCGCGATGGCGGGAGCCGTGCTGGGGGCGCTGCCCGCGAACGCGAGCCAGGACCTGTACCGGGTGGTGAACACGATCCCTGTGGTTCCTGGTGGTGGCGACGGGATCGCGACGATCCCCACCATGGCGGTCGATCAGGGCACGAACACCCTGTTCGCGCTGGTGACGGAACGCGCGCACAGCGACCTGTCCGTGGTCGACCTCACCGACGGCTCTCTGACGAAGACGCTGCCTCTGCCGGTCATCCCGGAGGGAGTCGCCATCGATGAGGCGCGGCACCTCGTCTACGTCACGGTCGAGGACCTGGACGCCGGGACCACCTCGCTCGCGGTGTTCAGCACCACGAGCCTGACGCAGGTGGCGACCATCCAGCTCGGCGCCGTGCATCTGATCGGTTCCAGCGGGGACAGCGGGATCGCCGTCGACACCGCGACGGGCTCCGTCTACGTCGTCGGGGACCGCCAGGTGGGCGCAGCTCAGACGCCATCCTTCCTGGTGCTGACCGCCGCGCAGATCGCCACCGCGGTCGGCGGTACGGCTGTCACGCCGACGCCGGTCGCGCTCCCGGCCACACAGCAGCAACCGGCCGGGATCGCCATCGACCCCGCCGGAGGCGTCGTGTACGCGGTGACGTCGTCGCCGACGGACTCCACGCTGTTCGCCTTCAGCACGGCGACGAACGCGTCGACAGGAACCATAGCGCTGACGGGGATCGCGCACGTCGCAACCGTCGACCCGTCCACGGGCGTCGTGTACATCTCGCGTCGCACGTCGGCGTTCTCGTCCGCGTACGAGCTGGCGATCGTGCCGCGCGGGGGCTCGGCCGTGACCGCGACCATCGGCCTTCCCGCCCAGGCGGAGGCGCTCCAGGTCGACCAGACGGCCGGCACGCTCTACGTCGCCGTCTCGCAGCCGTTCGAGGGCGGAACCGCGAACGCGGTGCTCGCGGTCACCACCGCGTCGAAGACGGTGGTCGGCTATGTCCCCGTGCCGACGCCGGCCGGTATCGCCGTGAACCAGGCGACAGGGTCCGTGTACGTCTCCGGTGCGAACGCGGGCAACACGCTCGTGTCCGTAGTGCGGAAGATCACCACCGACCGGGTGGCGGGCAGCGACCGCTTCGCGACCTCGGTGGCCGTCTCGAAGAAGGCGTTCCCCGGCACGGCGCCGGTCGTCTACGTCGCCTCCGGCCTGAACTATCCGGATGCGCTGGCGGCAGGACCGGCAGCGGTGAAGCGCGGCGGCCCGCTGCTGCTCACACCGCCGACCGGGCTCACGCCGGATGTCGCGGCGGAGGTTGCACGGCTCAAGCCGGCGAAGATCGTGGTCGCCGGTGGCGCAGCATCCGTCTCCGACCACGTGCTGAGCCAGCTGCGCTCGGCGGCGCCGTCGGCGACGGTGAGCCGCGCAGCGGGTGACGACCGGTTCTCCACCTCGCGCTCCGTCGTGACGGGGGCGTTCTCGTCTGCGACCACCGTGTACCTGGCCTCCGGGCTGAACTTCCCGGATGCGCTGTCGGCCGGAGGGGCTGCGGGCTCGAAGGGCGCTCCCGTGCTGCTCGTCAACGGCGCTGCGGACTCCGCTGACGCGGCGACGACGGCGTTGCTGAGGTCGCTCGGGGCGACGAAGGTCGAACTGGTCGGCGGAACGTCGGTGATCTCGAGCGGTGTGGAGTACTCGCTGACGCAGAGCGGCTTCACGGTCAGCCGTCTCGCCGGATCGGACAGGTACTCCACGGCGGAGGCGGTCAACGTGACCACCTACCCCACCGCATCCAGGGCGATCATCGCCACCGGCTTCGGCTACCCGGATGCCCTCGCGGCGAGCAGCTGGGCAGGCAAGACGTCCTCGCCGCTGTTCCTCGCTCCCGGCAGCTGCGTGCCGACCGGTGTGCTGGCCGACATGGGCCGCCTCGGCGTCCGCACGGTCACCCTGATCGGTGGCCCGACCGTCCTGACGACGGAGGTCGAGGGGCTCACGCCGTGCGGAGGGATGTAGCGGAGGGCTGAGCGCGGCTCAGAGCACCGACGCCGTGAACAGGTCCCTGTCCTCCGGGTGGAGGTTGAAGCGGTCGAGCGTGAGCGTGCCGTCCTCGTAGACGAACTCGTGCACGGAGCCGTTCGGGATGACCTCGCCGGGGCCGGGCAGCGCGTGATCGGTGACGTGGCGCACCAGGGAGCCGATCACGCCGCCGTGGCTGACCACGATGACGGACTCGCCCTGGTGCCGCTCCCCGAGCTCCAGCAGGGCAGGGAGGGCGCGCTCGACGACTTCGTCGCGGGATTCGCGGCCGGGCACGGGCGTGCCCTCCGGCCAGCGGGCCAGGATCTCGGCGCCGGTGAGGCCCTCCGCGTCGCCGTAGCTGCGTTCCGCGACCTCGGGAAGGGGGACGGGAGCATCCAGACCGGTGTGCGACGCGATGATGCTCGCCGTCTCGCTCGCGCGGCTCAGGGGGCTCGCGTAGATGGCGTCATAGCTGCCGCCCGCGAGCGCGCGGCCCGTGGCCTCCGCCTGCTCGCGCCCCGTGTCGTTCAACGGGATGTCGCTCGACCCCTGGATGCGTTTGGCGAGGTTCCAGTCGGTCTGACCGTGGCGAACAAGGGAGATTCTGGTCACGCGCGTCCTTTCAGGCGAGGACGCGGAGGCGGCGGCTGGGCTAGGTGAGCCTCGCCGCGAGTTCGACGAGTGTCTCCGTCGTCCCTGCGTTCAGCTTAATGGTCGCGCGACCGTCGCCCTTGGTGTCGCCCCTGTTGATGATGACGATCGGCAGCTTGCGCCGCCTCGCCTCCTCCAGCAACCGGATGCCCGAGTTGACCGCCAGGGACGACCCGGCGATGATCAGTGCCTCCGAGCTGCGGACGAGCGCACTCGCCTCCCGGTACTTCTCCGCAGGGATGAACTCGCCGAAGAACACCACGTCCGGCTTGAGGCGACCACCGCAGACCGTGCAGTCCGGCACCTGGAACGCATCCACGTCTGTGACGATCGCGTCGCCGTCCGGGGCGATCTCGACGGCGCCGTCCGCGTCCAGCCACGGGTTGGCCTTCTCGATGCGCGCGGCGATGGCCTCACGGGCGAAGATCTGGCCGCAGACCAGGCAGAGCACCCGATCCATCGCGCCGTGCAGGTCGACCACCTTGCGGGAGCCCGCCTGCTTGTGCAGGCCGTCCACGTTCTGGGTGATGACGCCGTTGGCCGCGCCGCCGAGCTCGAGCGCCGCGATGGCGCGGTGGCCGTCGTTCGGGGCCGCGGCGGCGAACCGGCGGTAGCCGAGGTGGCTGCCCGCCCAGTACCGTTTGCGGAAACCGTCGTCGGCGAGGAACTGCTGGAACGTCATCGGCGTGCGCTTCGGCGCGCCCTCGCCGCGGTAGTCGGGGATGCCGGAGTCCGTCGAGACGCCGGCCCCGGTGAGCATGGCGAAGCGGCGGCCGCTCAGCAGGTCGACCGTCGCGTCCAGGTCTCTGGCCAGTTCGGGAGAGAGCTCCGTCGTCACCGTTGCCACAGGCATCCTCCAGTCGGTTCTGTCAGAAGTCTAAACACGCGAGTTTTCCGGAATGTTTCCGACGACTGGCAATCTGTAAGCTGCACCGCGATCCTCCGGTGCTGAACGAGAGGCCCCAGCCGTGCGCATCGAACGCATCACCGACCTGACCACCGACGGGCTCGCCGACTACTCGCGGCTCACCGACGTGGCCCTGCGCCGCGTCAGCGAGCCGGAGGGAGGCCTGTACATCGCGGAGTCGTCGAAGGTGATCACGCGCGCACTGGCAGCCGGGCACCGCCCGCGCTCCGTGCTGCTGCAGGAGCAGTGGCTGGCAGACATCGAACCGCTGCTGGCCGGATACCCGGACGTGCCGGTGTTCGTCGGAGCGAGCGGCGTGCTCGAAGAGCTCACCGGCTACCACCTGCACCGTGGGGCCCTGGCGGCGATGCACCGCCCGGTACTGCCCGACCCCGCCGACCTGCTCAGGGATGCCCGGCGCGTCGTGGTGCTGGAGGACATCGTCGACCACACCAACGTCGGGGCGATCTTCCGCTCGGTCGCCGGCCTCGGCGCCGACGCCGTGCTGGTGAGCCCGCGCTGCGCGGACCCGCTGTACCGCAGGAGCGTGCGCGTCAGCATGGGCACAGTGCTGCAGGTGCCGTGGACGCGCATCCCGGAGTGGGACGAGGCAGCGCCGATCCTGCACGACGCCGGGTTCGAGATCGCTGCGCTCGCTCTCGCCGACGACGCCGTCGAACTCGGGGCGTACGCGTCGGACGCTCCCGAGCGGGTGGCGCTCGTGCTCGGGTCGGAGGGCGACGGGCTGAGCAGGAGAGCGCTGGCCGCGGCGGACACGGTGGTGACCATCCCGATGCTGCACGGGGTCGACTCGCTCAACGTGGCGTCGGCGAGTGCTGTCGCACTCTGGGCGTTGACGCGTTGACCGCGCGTTCTCAGCCGACGCCTCGGTAGCCCCGCATACAATTCTCGGGTGTCAGACCAGCCTCGCCGTGTGTCCCCCCAGGTGTACCGCCGTCGCCGGATCGTCGTCTTCAGCCTCGTCGGGGTCGTCCTCGCCAGCCTGATGTACCTGTCCGGCTCGCTGTTCGGGCCGGTGCCTGCGACCGCCGCCGTGGTGCAGCACGAGAAGAGCATCGCGCAGCCGGCCGCCCAGCTGGCCTGGCCGGGATGGGGTGCGAGCGCCATCTCCGCCCCGGATGTGGACGGTGCCACCGAATACCACGGCAGCGACAAGAGCCTGCCGATCGCGAGCGTGACGAAGACGATCACCGCGCTCGTCGTGCTCGACGCGAAGCCGATCAGTGGAGGGTCGGAAGGCCCGACGATCGACTTCACCCAGAAGGACGTCGACATCTGGAACCAGGTGATCGCCGACGGCGGATCGTGGGCGCCGGTCGTCGCCGGCACCTCGATGACCGAGAAGCAGGCGCTCACCGCGATGCTGCTGCCGTCGGCGAACAACTACGCGATCTCGCTGGCCAACTGGGCGTACGGCTCCACGGACAAGTTCGTGAAGGCGGCGAACGGGTGGCTGGCGGACAAGAAGTTCACCGGCACCCACCTCACCAGCCCGGACGGCCTCGACCCCGGCAGCGTCAGCACCACGAAAGACCTGATCGGCATCGGCAAGCTCGTGCTCGCCGACCCCGTGCTCTCCTCGATCGTGTCGCAGAAGTCCGCGACCCTCCCCGGCGCAGGCGCGCAGGACAACACGAACACACTGCTCGGCTTCGAGGGCATCGACGGGATCAAGACGGGCAACACCGACGAGGCGGGCAACTGCCTCCTGTTCTCCGCGGAGATCGGCGTGGGAAGCAACAAGGTGCGCGTGGTCGGCGCCGTGCTCGGCGCACCGACCCACGACGACCTGTGGGCGGCCGTCAAGGCGCTGCTTGTCAGCATGAAGGGCGGCTTCCACCAGGTGGATGCGTCGACCGTCGGGCAGCAGTACGGCACGTACTCGACCCCCTGGGGAGCGAAATCCGCCCTCGTCTCCACCTCGACGAAGAGCTTCGTCGTGTGGTCGGACACGCCCATCCAGGTGGACATGCAGACGCGCACGATCCAGTCGGGCCGCAAGGGCGACGTGGTCGGTCAGGTCACCTTCACCCTCAACGGCAAGACCCAGACCGCCCAGCTCGCGCTCGCGAAGGACGTCCCGGACCCCGGCCTCGGCTGGCGCCTCGCCCACCCGGGCGGCCTCGGCGCCTGACCCGCGCGCGCCTCAGCTCGATCGGCGGGGCTAGGGGAGGCGGAAGGGGCCCGCGTCCGGGCGCTTGGGGAGGACGTGGTCGCCGGAGGACTGGTGGCGGATGCGCCGGACCACCCAGGGCACGAGGTATTCGCGCGCCCAGGAGATGTCCTCCGAGCGGGCCTGGCGCCAGGTGCGCGGCGGCAGCGGCTCCGGCTGCAACGGCTGCAGGTCGTTCTCGACGTTGAGCGCCGCGAGCACCATGCGGGCGACGGTGTGGTGCCCGAGCGGGGCGAGGTGGAGGCGGTCCGGCGCCCACATCCGCTGGTCCTGGATCTCGGTCAGTGACCACTGGTCTGCCACGATCGCGTCGTACTTGGCCGCGACGGCGCGCACGTTCTCGTTGTAGATCGCGACCTTGCCGCGGATGCCGCGGAACACGGGGGAGAAGCCGACGTCGACACCGGTGAACACGACGACGGTCGCCCCGTCGGCGCTGAGCTGTGAGACGGCCTGGTCGAACAGCGCGGCGATCTGGTCGGGGTCCGTGCCGGGCCGGATGACGTCGTTGCCGCCGGCGGAGATGGTGATCAGGTCGGGACGCAGGGCGACCGCCGGGGCGACCTGCTCATCCAGGATCTGCTTGATCAGCTTGCCGCGCACGGCGAGGTTGGCGTATGCGAAGTCGTCGGTCTGGCTGCTCAGCACCTCGGCGACGCGGTCGGCCCAGCCGCGGTGTCCGCCGGGGCTGCCCGGCTCAGGGTCGCCGATCCCTTCCGTGAACGAATCGCCGATGGCGACGTAGCGGGACCACGGATGCTGCGCTTCGGACATACCTTCATTCTGCACCTTGGCATCCTGGGCGCACGTTCGGGCCGCACTCAGACGGGACGCAGGAGGCACGCAGACGGCACGCCCGGGCCGTTCCGCCGGGTGAGCGAGTGTCGGTGGGAGCCGGTAGATTTGATCCAAGTGGAACAGCCGACCGAACCCGATACCTCGCTTCGCCCTGGTGCGCACGCCGGAACCTTCGCTGCTGAACACCTGTCGCCCTCCTTCCCGGAGCGCGCGGCCTGGGGAACAGCGGGAAAACTGCGTGCGTGGCAAGCCGAGGCCCTCGACGCGTACTTCGAGAACGAACCCCGCGACTTCCTCGCGGCGGCGACGCCCGGCGCGGGAAAGACCACGTTCGCGCTGCGCCTCGCCACCGAACTGCTCGCGCGGCGCGTCGTCGAGCGGATCACCGTCGTCGCCCCGACCGAGCACCTGAAGCGGCAGTGGGCGGAGGCTGCCGAGCGCGTCGGCCTGCACCTCGATCCCGAGTTCAAGAACTCCGACGGCCGGTACGCCCGCCACTTCAAGGGCGTCGCCGTCACGTACGCGCAGGTCGCGATGCGGCCCAGCCTGCACAAAGACATCACCGAGAACTACCGCACCCTGGTCATCCTCGACGAGGTGCACCACGGCGGGGATGCGCTCAGCTGGGGAGACGGCATCCGGGAGGCGTTCGAGCGGGCCACCAGGCGGCTCTCGCTCACCGGTACGCCGTTCCGCTCCGACACGGCGCCCATCCCGTTCGTGACCTACCTGCCAGACAAAGCGGGCATTCGCACCTCCCTCACCGACTACAACTACGGCTATGGCCGCGCTCTCGCCGACGGCGTCGTGCGTCCGGTGATCTTCCTCGTCTACGCCGGGCACATGCGCTGGCGCACCAAGACCGGCGACGAAATGGAGGCGCGGCTCGGCGAGGGCAACACCAAAGACATCACCTCGCAGGCCTGGCGCACCGCCCTCGATCCGCGCGGCGAGTGGATCCCGGCCGTGCTGAACGCCGCGGATCGCCGGCTCACCGAGGTGCGCAACGCCATCCCGGATGCCGGCGGTCTCGTCATCGCCACCGACCACTACGCGGCGCGCGCGTACGCCGACCTGCTGCAGCAGATCTCCGGGGAGCCGGTCACGGTCGTGCTCTCCGACGAGAAGGAGGCGAGCGACAGGATCGCGGAGTTCGCCGCAGGCACCTCCCGGTGGATGGTCGCGGTGCGGATGGTGTCGGAGGGCGTCGACGTGCCGCGGCTGGCGGTGGGCGTGTACGCGACCAGCGCATCCACTCCGTTGTTCTTCGCGCAGGCGATCGGGCGCTTCGTGCGGGCCAGGCGTCGCGGCGAGACGGCGTCGGTGTTCCTGCCGAACGTCCCGACGCTGATGGCTCTGGCGAACGCGCTCGAACTGGAGCGCGACCACGCGCTCGACCGGCCGACCGACGAGAACGCCGAGGGCGACTTCTTCAACCCGGAAGACGCCATGATGGCGGAGGCCAACCGGCAGGAGCGCGCGTCCGAGGGCCTGATGGACGAGTTCTCGTTCGAAGCGCTCGGTTCCGAGGCCAACTTCGACAGGGTGCTCTACGACGGGCAGGAGTTCGGCAGCTTCGCCGTTCCTGGCAGCGACGAGGAGCTCGACTTCATCGGGCTGCCGGGTATCCTGGAACCCGAGCAAGTGCACGAACTGCTCACGCAGCGGCAGCAGCGGCAGGCGCGCCGCACCAGCTCCCGCCCGCAGTCCGCGGAGGGACACCCGCCCGCGCCGCTGTACCGCAACCTCAAGGAGCAGCGCAGCCTGCTGAACAGCCTGGTCGGGCTGTACTCGAAGAACACGGGGGAGCCGCACGGGCTCATCCACGCCGAGCTGCGCCGCGTCTGCGGCGGCCCCGCCGTCGCGCAGGCGAGCGTGACCCAGCTGCAGACCCGCATCGACTACCTGCGCAAGCGGCTCGGACGCGCGTAGCCGGTCGCGCTCAGTCCAGCGGGCCGCGCACGCGGTAGCGCAGGTGGAGCACGCGGTCGCCCTGGATCACCGCGGGGTCGTCCAGTAGGCGCTGCGCGTCGGCCGCACCGAAATAGCGTTTGCCCGTGCCGAACACCGCGGGCGCGACGTCCATCCGCACCTCGTCGACCAGCCCGGCGGCGAAGACCTGGCCGCCCACGTCCCCGGCAGGCACCTCGACGACACGGTCGCCGGCGAGCCGCTGCGCTGTGGCGACGGCGGACTCGATGTCGTGGACGAAGTGGAAGGGCGCTGCGGGATCCCAGCCGTCCGGTGCCGGCCGGTGCGTCACGACGACCACGTGGTCGACCCCGCTGGGAGGCTGGCCGTCCCAGCCGTCGGTCAGGTCGAAGACGTGGCGTCCGACGATCGTCACCGCGATGCTGTCCCAGTACGGCCGGACGTAGTCGTACGACGCCTGGGACACCGTCAGCACGTCGCTCTCATCCAGGGGCACGTCCCCGCTGGTGAGCCAGTCGAACAGCGGCCCAGGCTGGTCGTCGCTGTCGGCGATGAAGCCGTCCGTCGACACCGACGCGTACATGACCACCGTGCCCACGTGGTGCTCCTCTCCGTCTGAGTGCCCCCAGTATGCCAACGGGCGGCCGCAGTGCGCGACCGCCCGGGTGGCAGTTCCGGATGCGGTGTGCCGCCTAGATGACGCCCATCGCGATCATCGCGTCCGCGACACGGGTGAACCCGGCGATGTTCGCGCCGAGGACGTAGTCGCCCGGTGCGCCGTACTCGTCGGCGGTCTCCGCGCACCGGTCGTGGATGCCGACCATGATCTCGGCCAGACGGCTCTCGGCGTAGTCGAAGCTCCACGCATCCCTGGAGGCGTTCTGCTGCATCTCGAGCGCAGAGGTGGCGACGCCGCCTGCGTTCGCGGCCTTGCCGGGCGCGAACAGCACGCCGGCCGCGGTGAGGACCTTGACCGCCTCCGGGGTGCACGGCATGTTGGCACCCTCGACGACGGCGGCGACACCGTTGCCGGCGAGCGTCGTCGCGGCATCGCCGCCGAGCTCGTTCTGGGTGGCGCAGGGGATGGCGACGTCGATCGTCGTCTCGGCGGCGAGCGCCCAGATGTCGCCGCCCGCGCGGTAGTCGGACGCGGTGCCGCGCGCGTCGGCGTAGTCGCTCAGCCGTCCGCGGCGCTGCTCCTTGATCTCGCGCAGGAGGTCGAGGTCGAGGCCGTCGCGGTCGTAGACGACGCCGGAGGAGTCCGAGCAGGCGACGACGGTTCCGCCGAGCTGCTGCACCTTCTGGATGGCGTAGATCGCGACGTTGCCCGATCCGGAGACGAGCACGCGGGCGCCGTCGAACGAGCGGCCGCGGGTGGACAGCATCCGGTCGGCGAACACGACGGCGCCGAAGCCGGTCGCCTCCGTGCGGACGAGCGAGCCGCCCCAGCCGATCCCCTTTCCGGTGAGGACGCCGGACTCGTAGCGGTTGGTGATGCGCTTGTACTGGCCGAACAGGTAGCCGATCTCGCGACCGCCGACGCCGATGTCTCCGGCGGGCACATCCGTGTACTCGCCGAGGTGGCGGTACAGCTCCGTCATGAAGGACTGGCAGAACCGCATCACCTCCGCATCCGACTTGCCCTTGGGGTCGAAGTCGCTGCCGCCCTTGCCTCCGCCGATCGGCAGGCCGGTGAGGGCGTTCTTGAAGATCTGCTCGAAGCCGAGGAACTTGACCGTGCCCAGCGTGACGGTCGGGTGGAACCGCAGGCCGCCCTTGAACGGGCCGAGCGCCGAGTTGAACTCGACGCGGAAACCGCGGTTGATCTGCACGCGCCCGGCGTCGTCCGTCCACGGCACGCGGAAGATGATCTGGCGCTCCGGCTCGCAGAGGCGTTCGAGCACGGCGGCCTCGGCGTAGCGCGGATTCCTGGCGATCACCGGGCCGAGAGAGTCGAAGACCTCCCTCGCCGCCTGATGGAATTCTGGTTCTCCGGCGTTCCGCTTCAGAACGTCGTCGAGGAGGGTTGTGAGGTCAGTAGTCACTCGCGGCCTTTCGATGGTGCACAAGATTTCTGAGTCTACTCTCAGAAACCTGACTCTCTCCGCTGTGTGACGACGGCCGGTGCGCGGCTGGTTCGGGCCCGGTTCGCGCCCGGTTCGCCGGGGTGAGGTGAGCCTGTGCATGCTGGCACAGCGGGCTCCGACTTCCTAGGCTGAGCGCATGACCGAGCGACAGGTGGACGGGCAGCACGCCGACGAACCGCACAGGGAGGGTCTGGCGCAGCGTCTCAACTGGCTGCGCGCCGGAGTGCTCGGCGCGAACGACGGCATCGTCTCCGTCGCCGCCGTGGTGGTCGGTGTCGCCGGTGCGACGAGGGACATCGCCCCGATCCTCACGGCCGGTGTCGCTGCTCTCGTCGGCGGCGCGATCTCGATGGCGCTCGGCGAGTACGTCTCGGTGAGCAGCCAGCGCGACAGCGAGCACGCCCTCATCGCGAAGGAGCGCAGAGAGCTCGCCGAGATGCCGGAACAGGAGCTCGCCGAGCTGACCGGGCTCTACGAGGCCAAAGGGCTGAAGCCGGAGACGGCGCGGCAGGTCGCGATCGAGCTGACCGAGCACGACGTGCTCGCCGCCCATCTGTCGGCCGAGCTCGGGATCGACCAGGACGACGTGGTGAGCCCGTGGCACGCCGCGCTCGCCTCGGCCGTGGCGTTCACGATCGGCGGGCTGCTGCCGCTGCTGACGATCCTGCTGCTGCCGGAGGCGGTGCGCATCCCGGTCACGTTCGTGGTGGTGCTGGTCTCGCTCGCGATCACCGGTTACGTCGCCGCGTACATCGGAGGCAGCCCGCGCGAGAAGGCGACGCTGCGGGTGGTGATCGGCGGTGCGCTGGCGCTGATCGTGACGTTCGCGATCGGCGCGCTGCTCGGCACGAGCGGAGTGGTGTGATGGCGGAAGGAGAGGCCGTGGCCGGCTTGAAGGACAAGAGGGACATCGTCGCCAACTGGCTGCCCCGCTACACCGGGACCGCCCTGGAGGACTTCGGCGACCACATCCTGCTCACCAACTTCGGCGACTACGTGCAGCGCTTCGCGGAATGGTACGGGGCGGAGGTGCGCGGCGCCGACCGGCCGATGCCGAACGCCACCGCCGACGGCATCACGATCATCAACTTCGGGATGGGCAGCCCCAACGCCGCGACGGTGATGGACCTGCTGAGCGCGGTGCAGCCGAAAGCGGCCCTGTTCCTCGGCAAGTGCGGGGGAGTGAAACGCAAGAACCAGCTCGGCGACCTCGTCCTCCCCATCGCGGCGATCCGCGGCGAGGGCACGTCGAACGACTACCTCCCGCCCGAGGTGCCCGCACTTCCCGCCTTCCAGCTGCAGCGCGGCGTCTCCACCACGATCCGCGACTTCGGCCACGACTACTGGACGGGCACGGTCTACACGACGAACCGCCGCGTCTGGGAGCACGACGAGAGGTTCAAGGCGAGGCTGCGCGAGACCCGCGTGATGGCGGTGGACATGGAGACGGCGACGATCTTCGCCGCCGGCTTCGCCAACCGCATCCCGTGCGGCGCGCTGCTGCTGGTCTCCGACCAGCCGATGATCCCCGAAGGCGTGAAGACCGCCGAGAGCGACCGTGGGGTCACCGGGATGTTCGTGGAGCGGCACATCCGGATCGGCGTGGAGGCGCTGCGGCTGGTGCGGCGCAACGGCCGCAGCGTGCGCCACCTGCGGTTCGAGGACGAGTAGCGCCCGGAGGACGGGCGGGGCCGCGCGGGTCAGGGCGCCGTGAGCAGGTCGCGCAAGCGGGTCCTGACCGGATGCGCGACACCGAGCGTGTCGAAGATCTCCGCGGCACGCTCTGCCGTCTCGCGCACCGTTGGGGTGGCGGTGGTGAGCCAGTCGTCCACCTCTGCGGCAGTCCACGCCGCCTGGCGGTCTGTGGTCGGCGCGTGGGATGCGCTTCCTGCCATCGCCCGGACGGAGCGGGTGTAGTCGTCGGCGACGGCGTCCGGCGGCACCCCGGCGTTGCCGAGCAGGAGGGCGCTGATCATGCCGGTGCGGTCCCGTCCTGCGCTGCAGTGCACGAGCATCCCGGGCCGGGCGGCGGCAATGGTTTCGAAGGTGGTGCGGACGAGGTGGGGCTGGAGGCGCCAGTTGTGCTGCCAGTATTCGGGTGAGTCGAGGATCGGGAAGCAGACCCGTTGGAACTCGAGGTCGGATTGGTCCTCCGTCGGCGCGGAGATGACGATTGTGCCGTTGAGGGCGCCGGGCGAGACGGCAGGATCGCCGTCGCGGCGGCCGATCTCGTACGCGCAGCGCAGGTCGATCACAGTGCGGAGGCCCCAGGTGTTCGCCGCCGCCCAGCCGCTGTCGGTGAGCAGTTCGCGCCGGGGACCGCGGGCGACCCGGCTGAAGGCGGTGGCGCCGGTGGGGGAGAGCGGTGTCGGGAGGCCGCCGAGATCGCGGGCGTTGGGATAGCCGTCCCAGGCGAGGTCGCGCATCCATTCACGATGTGGCGTCGAGGAGGAGAAGTCGCGCGACACGCCGCCGGATGCTCCGTTCGGGCGGAGTTTCGGGTCGGCGCGGGCGGGATGTCCGGTGGAGCGGAGCGGCGGCGGAGCGGCGGTCCTGCACCCGCCCCTACCGGAAGTCGCGCGACACCGTGCGCATCCCGGCGTCGAGCGGCTCCAGGCGGTCGGCGATCACGTTGACGACGCCCTCCTCGCTGCGTTCCAGCATGCCCCGGATGATCATGGCCGGGGCCTCGCGGGCGACACGGCGGTAGCGGTTCCAGACGCCGA
Organism: Leifsonia araucanica; assembly: GCF_051161895.1. NCBI lineage: Bacteria > Bacillati > Actinomycetota > Actinomycetes > Micrococcales > Microbacteriaceae > Leifsonia > Leifsonia araucanica. The sequence continues at coordinate 896,989 of NZ_JBMBTW010000002.1, read as the reverse complement.
CGGGGCAGATCACGTTGATCAGGCCGGTCTCGTCTTCCAGGTTGAGGAAGGTGACCCCGGCCGCCGTCGCCGGGCGTTGCCGGTGGGTGACCACGCCGCCGACCTCGATGCGTCTGCCGGACTCCGCCGTGGTGAGGCCGTCGGCCGAGTAGACGCCGCGGGCGCGCAGGTGCGGGCGGAGGAAGCCGATCGGATGGTCGTCGGTGGAGATGCCGGTGGCCCACAGGTCGCTCGCCAGCTGTTCGGCCGGGCTCAGCATCGGCAGCAGGGGAGGCTGCACGGAGATCGAGGTGCCCGCCAGGTACTCCGGCTTCTCCTGGGCGGCGTTCCCCGCCTCCCAGATCGCCTGGCGGCGGCTCAGCCCGAAGCTCTCGAACGCTCCGGCAGCGGCGAGCGCCTCCAGCTGGGCCACGTTCAGCCCGACGCGCCGAGCCAGGTCGCCGAGGCTCAGGTAGCGGCCACCGGATGTGCGTTCGGCGACGATGCGCTCCGCCAGCTTCTCGCCGATGGTCGTCACCCCCGCGAGTCCCAGCCGCACCACATGGCCGGCGTCCCTGCGGTGCAGTGTGTGGTCGAGCGGCACGCTGCGGTCGAACGGGGCGATCTCCGGCTGGTCGTGGTCCAGGCACGGGTCGGTCCCCGTCGGGCCGGCGGCGGCTGCATCCATCGGTTCGAGCACGGGGAACACCATCGAGCGTTCGATGTCCGGACGCTCGACCACCACGCCGTGCCTGCGCGCGTCGGCGGTGAGTGTGCGCGGCGAGTAGAACCCCATCGGCTGCGCCCGCAGCAGGGCGGCGAGGAATGCGCCCGGGTAGTGCAGTTTCAGCCACGAGCTCACGTAGACGAGCAGCGCGAAACTGATCGCGTGGCTCTCCGCGAAGCCGAAGTTCGCGAACGCCTCGATCTTGGCGTAGATGGCGTCGGCGTCGTCGCCGACGATGCCGTTGCCCGCCATCCCCGCATACAGTTTGTCGCGCAGCGAGCCGATCTTCTCCTGCCCGCGCTTCGACCCCATCGCCCTCCGCAGCAGGTCGGCGTCCTCCGCCGTGCAGTCGCCGACGGCGACCGCCATCTGCATCAGCTGCTCCTGGAACAGCGGCACCCCCATCGTGCGTTCCAGCACCGGCACCAGCGCCGGATGCAGGTAGGTCACCTCCTCCTGGCCGAGCTTCCTGCGGATGTACGGGTGCACGGCGCCGCCCTGGATGGGGCCGGGCCGGATGAGCGCGATCTCGATCACCAGGTCGTAGAACGCGCGTGGCTGCAGGCGGGGCAGCGTGCCGATCTGCGCCCTGCTCTCCACCTGGAACACGCCGATCGAGTCCGCGCGGCAGAGCATGTCGTACACCCCCTGCTCCTCCTTCGGGATGCTGTCGAGCGTCCACTGCTCGCCGAGCGACTGCGCGATGGTCGTCATGGCGTAGTCGATGGCGCTCAGCATCCCCAGGCCGAGCAGGTCGAACTTGACCAGGCCCATCCAGGCGCAGTCGTCTTTGTCCCACTGCAGCACGGTGCGGTTCTCCATGCGGGCGTGCTCGATCGGGCAGACCTCGCCGACCGGGCGGTCGGTGAGCACCATGCCGCCGGAGTGGATGCCGAGGTGCCTGGGGAATTTGAGCACCTGGCTGGCCAGGCCGACCACCGCATCCGGGATGTCGTGGTCGGCCGTCGGCTGGATGGAACCCCACGAGTCGATCTGCTTCGACCAGCCGTCCTGCTGCCCCGTGGAGTACCCGAGCGCCTTCGCCATGTCGCGCACCGCGTTCTTCGGCCGGTAGGTGATGACGTTCGCCACCTGCGCCGCGTTGTGCCTGCCGTACTTGCGGTAGACGTACTGGATGACCTCCTCGCGCCGGTCGGAGTCGAAGTCGACATCGATGTCCGGCTCCTCCTCGCGCATGCTCGACAGGAAGCGCTCGAACGGCAGCGCGTACTTGATCGAGTCGACGGCGGTGATCCCGAGCAGGTAGCAGACGGCGGAGTTGGCGGCGGAGCCCCGACCCTGGCAGAGGATGCCCTGGCTGCGGGCGAACCGCACGATGTCGTAGACGATGAGGAAGTAGCCGGGGAAGTCTTTGGCCTCGATCACGTCCAGCTCCCTGGCGATGCGCTCCCGCTTGGCCTGGTTGGTGGCGATGTCCGGGTAGCGCTCCTCCGCGCCGCGCCAGGTGAGCTCGCGCAGCCAGCTCATCGGGGTGTGGTCGTCCGGCACCTCCTGCTTCGGCAGCTTCGGGCGGGCGCTGCGCAGCCGGAACTCGAGATCGTCCGCCACCTCCACCGTGCGCTCGACGGCGCCGGGGTAGCGGGCGAACCGCGTCGCCATCTCGCGGCCGGAGCGCAGGTGTGCCGCGTCGGAGGCGGGCAGCCAGCCGTCCATCTCGTCCAGGCTGCGGCGGGCGCGCACGGCGGACAGCGCGGAGGCCAGCGGATATTGGGCGGGGGAGGCGTAGTGCACGTTGTTGGTGGCGACCACGGGCATCCCGAGCCTGGCGGCGATGCGGGCGAGCACGTCGTTGTCCGTGGTGTCGCGCGGGTTGCCGTGGTCGATCAGCTCGACCAGCACGTTGTCGCGGCCGAACAGCTCGCCGAGCCGCGCCACCTCCCGCTCAGCGGCCCGTTCGCCGTCGGAGGCGAGGGCGAGGCGCACGTCTCCTTTGCGGCAGCCGGTGAGCACCATCCACTCTCCGGATGCGCGCCGCGCCAGCTCAGCGACGTCGTAGACCGGCCGCCCCTTCTCCTCACCGGCGAGCTGGCCGTCGGTGATCGCCGCCGCCAGCCGGTGGTAGCCCTCCTGCTTCTTGGCGAGCACGACGAGGTGGCTGCCCTCCGGGTCGGCCTCTCCGTTCTGCGGGCGGCTGAGCTCCAGCGACAGCTCGGCGCCGAACACGGTCTTGACCCGCTCGTACGCCTCGGCGGCCTCCGCCAGGTGGACGACCCCGTACAGGCCGTCGTGGTCGGTGACGGCGAGGCCGTGCAGCCGCAGCCTGGTCGCCTCCTCCAGCAGTTCCTCCGGCGAGCTCGCGCCGTCGAGGAAGCTGAAGTTGGTGTGCGCGTGCAGCTCGGCGTACGGCACGTGGCCGTCCGTCTCCTCCTCCTGCACGATCGGGGCCGGGGTGTACGCCGGTCGTTTCCTGGACGACGGCCGCTCGTCGGCCTGCTCGCCCGTGCGCCGGCCGGAGAGCCTCCGCTCGAACTCCGACCACGGGATCGGCGGGTTATTCCAGCCCATCAGCGTCCTCCGCCCCGGTCGGCCTCACCCGGCAGGTCAGCCATCCCGCCCAGGTCAGCCATCCCGCCCAGGTCAGCCATCCGCGGCAGGTCAGTCATACCGCGCCTCCGCCTGCCACGCGCCGTCCGCGAGCACCAGCAGCCACGCGTTCCCGTCCGCGTCGACCACCTGGAAGCGGTGCGCCGTGCGCGAGGCGGCAGCATCCCACCAGCGTTCCCGCACCGGCCACGGGCCCGCCCAGGAGTCGACGGGGCGCGCATCCCGTGCCGTGCCCGTCGACGAGAACCGGACGATCGGCTCCGTGACGACGCCGCGTCCCGTCACCCCGACCTGCTCGCCGTCCGCACCGAGCACCACCACGGGACGCGGCGCCTCGAACACGGTCGACGGCGCCGGGGCCGGCAGGCTGCCCGGCCACGGCTGGTCGGCGCGCGCCAACCCCGACGGCGCGGTCGCCCCACGGCACGAGTACCTGCCGCTCCGCGAGCCCGCGCCCGCCGCCGATGGTCGCCGTGAGCACCGCATCGTGGCCCAGGATGCTCTGCACCCGCGACAGCCCGTGATGGATGCGCTCGTCCGCGCCCCCGCCCCACAGCCCCTCCTCGTGGTGGCCGATGTCGTCGACGGCCTCCGGCTCCACCAGCACCCGCGCGATCGGGGAGCCGAGCCCGCTCTCGATGCTGCCGGAGCCCTGCAGCTGCCAGCGCACCCTGTCGACCACGTCGGCCGCCGAGAACAGCCGGGGGTGCAGCCAGCTGCGCTCGCTCACCCGGCCGGACTCGTCCGTCACCTCGATGCGCAGCGCCGTGCACACCAGCCCCGCCTTGGTGAGACCGCCGATGAACGCCTCCGCCGTTCCCCGGAACGCGAACGTCACCTGGTCGACCCTGTCGAGCGGCGGCTCGAACTCGATCGCGCGTTCCAGCTGCTTCGGCGGCGTGCGCGGCACCACCGCCGTGCTGTCGAGCCCGCTCGCGATGGTGTGGCACCAGGCGCCACGCTCCCCGAACCGTTCCCGCACATCCGTCGCCCCGAGCGCGGCCAGGTGGCCGAGGGTGTGGATGCCCAGCCTGCGGAACAGCGGCGTCAGCTCGTCCTGCCCGAGCTGCGCGATGGGCAGCGGGGAGAGGAACGCGGGGGAGTCGCCGGGCGGGATGACCCTGATGCGCTCTGCACCGGTCGTGCGGGCCGCCTGCTCGGCGGCGAACGGGCCGTCCGCGATGCCGATGCGCGCGTCCGGGATGCCGAGCCCTTCGAGGCAGCGCAGCAGTTCGGCGGCGGCCTGCTCCTCTCCGCCGTAGTAGCGGGCTGGGCCACGGGCGCGCAGCACGCAGGTGCCGGGACGGATGGGCTGGACGCCGGGGGTGATCTCCTCGATCGCGGCGAGCACGGGGTCGAAGGCCCGCGCATCCAGGACGGGATCGTACGGCAGCACCTGCAACTGGGTGCAGCGCGCCTGGGCCTCCCGGATGCGCAGGCCGCGCGTGACGCCCTCCGCACGGGCTGCGGCGGAGCAGGCGAACACGAGGTTGCGGTCGAGGAGCGCCAGCGGGGTGTCCTGCGGCAGGTCGCCGGCCTGCAGGGCGGCGATCACCGGCCAGTCCGGGCACCACAGCACGATCGCGCGGGTGACGGCCGGCATCTCAGCTCACCGCTTCCAGGCGCGTGGTGCCGGACGGCCGAGCGGAAGCTCTCGTCGAGGGCCGGCAGCCAGAGCTCCGCGCGGCGGCGCTGGCCGGAGCCGCCGCGCGGAGCGGATTCGACGGTCACCCGGCGGGAGGAGAGGTAGCCCGTTCCGCCCCCGAGGCCGTCCCAGCCGCTGCGGGAGACCGTGAGCGTCGCCTCGACCTGCGGCCAGTCTCCCACCACGATCAGGGTGGCCTCCCGCTGCCGCAGCCGGGCGGTGAGCCTGGCGATGTCGCCGTCGCGTGCTCGGCTGGTGGGGGCGACGACCACGACGCTCAGCACATCCACGACGGCGGCGGTGACGGTCAGCCACTGCTCGCCGGGGTGCGGGACGAGCACGAGCCGGTCGAGGTCGATCCCGAACCGGCCTGCCGCCTCCGCCCCGAAGTCCGGCATCCCGACCACGCCGCACCACGCACCGGATGCGCTCGGGCAGGCCAGCATGGCCATCACGAGCGTCGTCGACCCGCGCACCGCGTATGCGGCACCGGCCTTCAGCGCACCGCCCGGCAGCAGAGGGGAGGAGCGCCGGGTGCGTCTCCAGCCGCCTGCTCTCCAGCGTGGTGGCCTGCATCTGCCGGATGCGCGACTGCAGCTCGTGCACCTGCGCGCGGTCGACGACCGGCTCGGTGACGGTGGCTGCTGAAGAATGCATGCCTCTATTTTCGAACATATGTTCGACGATGGCAAATGCATTTTCGGGCGGCGCCGGGCACGTCCCATCCCGCACCGCGCACTCCGCTCCGGCGGAGAACTGGCCGCTTTCACGTCGTTTCTCCGCTCCAGCGGAGTGCCGGACGGCGTGTCGAGGGGAATCTCCTGGGCAACGGAAGCAGAGCCGCGGCGCGCGCAACACCGGATGCGCGTGGCGACACACCGCGCATCCATCCGCTCAAGCGGAGATGGGGCCGGGGGCGCCGGAAACTCCGTACAAGCGGAGATGGGGCCGGGGGGCGCCGGAAACTCCGTACAAGCGGAGATGCGGCTGGAAAGCGGGCGGCGCCGGGCAAACGAAAACGGGGCCGCGCCGAAGCGCGACCCCGTTCGAAGCTCAAGGTCAGAGCGGGCGGATGTTCTCCGCCTGCAGGCCCTTGGGGCCCTGCGTCACCTCGAACTCGACCTTCTGGTTCTCCTCGAGCGAGCGGTAGCCGCTCGAAGCGATCGCCGAGTAGTGGGCGAACACATCAGCGCCGCCGTCGTCGGGAGCGATGAAGCCGAAGCCCTTTTCAGCGTTGAACCATTTGACCGTACCAGTAGCCATATCTCCTCCAGGAGCGATATTCCTCGACCCCGACTGTCGGGGCCTCGTCGCGTGTTCTCCTGCTCCTGTAAAGCTGGCAACGCTCCGGGTTTGGGACGCACCTATCCAACACATGCAAAACACACGACTGGCCTTAGCCTAGCCGCCAACCGCGAAAAACACACCAGTGACGCAGAATCCGACCGTCGCGGTTCGTCACGGTTCGGTGACGAAGTCGATCAGGTGCTCCACCCTGCCGAGCAGTTCCGGCTCGAGATCGGTGAAGTTCCGGACGCTGCCCAGGATGCGTTTCCAGGCGCGGGCGGTGTCCGCCTGGGTCTCGTTGGGGGAGCCCGAGGGCGGCGCAGATCCCTTTCTTCCACTCGATCGAGCGCGGGATGCTCGGCCAGGCGTCCAGCCCGACGCGCGCCGGTTTCACGGCCTGCCAGATGTCGATGTACGGGTGCCCGACCACCAGGACGTGCTCTCCGTACGGCCCGCGCTTCACCGCGTCGGCGATCCTGCTCTCCTTGGAGCCGGGCACGAGGTGGTCGACGAGCACGCCGATGCGGCGGGACCGGTCCGGCGCGAACTCGCGCACGATCGCATCCAGGTCGTCGACGCCCTCCAGGTATTCGACGACGACGCCCTCCACGCGCAGATCGTCTCCCCAGACCTTCTCCACCAGCTCGGCGTCGTGCCGGCCTTCGACGAAGATGCGGCTGGCGCGGGCGACCCTGGCCTTCTGGTCGGCGACGGCGAACGATCCGGATGCGGTCCTCGCCCTCGCCCCTCCGCCCTTCGCGGCGTGCACCAGCGTGACGGGCGACCCGTCGATCAGGAACGATCCGCTGAACGGGAAGACGCGCTTCTTGCCGAAGTAGTCCTCCAGCTCGACGGTCGGCCCTTCGATGCGGGTGACGGCGCCGCAGAAGCCGCTCGCGGCATCCTCGATGACGAGGTCGCGCACCGCTTCGACCTCGGGCACGGCCGTGCGGCCCGCGTTCTTCCAGTCGGTCGCCAGCACATCGGCTCCGTAGCGGTCGTCGTTCACCCGGAGAGACTAGAGGGTGCGGGGGCGGCGGAGGGGGAGCCACGCCATCAGTCGAAGATCCTCACCAGGTGCCAGCTGCGGCTGGTGTTGTCGTGCCGCACGTCGAACACGTGCGCGCATCCCGTGTCGTCCGTGGCCTGGAAGCGCCAGCCGCCGATCTCCCTCGGCAGGCTGCCGACGCCGTAGCGGTGCTCGCCGAACGGCCGCCACCAGGCGCAGACCTCCGCCCACACCGTCGGCGTGTCTGTCACGCGGTATCTGGTCGCCCGCCACACCAGCCTGGTCGGGATGCCGTCGTCCGTCGTCCACACCGCGACGGACTCTCCGATGTCGGTCATGCCTCTCACCTCGCTCGTTCGAACGTTTGTTCGATTAACGAGTGTAAAGCCATCGACCGACGAATGCACCTGCGCCATACTGTGTGCATGACCGACCTGACCGATCCTTCCGGCGCGGCCCTGCGACTCAGCAACGACGAGCGGGAGCGCGCCGTCGCTGCGCTCCAGACCCACGCGGCGCAGGGGCGCCTGACCGACGCCGAGGTGCAGACCCGGGTGCAGTCCGCCCGCTCCGCCGTGACGCGCGGCGACCTCGCCCCGCTGTTCGCCGACCTTCCGGGGCGCGTCGACCTCGACGGCACGGGCGCGGCAGGTGCTGGCGCCGGTGCCGCTGCAGGCGCTGGGGCAGGCGCCGCCTATCAGGCGCCCGACTACGCCGCGCAGTCGCCCTCCGACCCGTACGAGCCGCGCTCCGGACGCACGGGGGACCGCCGCTGGGGTCTCGCGATCGTGTCCATCGCGCCGTTCGTGGCGCTCATCCTCTTCTTCGTGACGAGCTCGGTGTGGGGATACGCGTACAGCTGGCTCTGGTTCCTGCTGGTCCCGATCGCCGGGGCGATCGTCTACGGCGGGGACGGCGGCAGAGGCCGCGACCGCCGCTAACCGACCGTCGCTAACCGACCGTCGCGCCGAACAGCAGTCCGAGCAGGTACGTCGCCGCGGCGGCCCCGTACCCGATCGCCAGCTGGCGCAGCGCGCGCTTGAGCGGGGACGCCCCGGACAGCAGCCCGACGATGGCGCCCGTCCCGAGCAGCACGATCCCGACCAGCAGCGCGGCCACGAGCACCGCCGTCGTGCCCTGCAGTCCGAAGAGGTACGGCAGGATCGGGATGAGCGCTCCGGATGCGAAGAAGCAGAAGCTCGAGAGCGCAGCGTTCCAGCCCGTGCCGACCGACTCGTGCTCGTCGATCACCTCGCCCGTCACCGCCTGCACCGGCGCCGTCTCCACGGCGCGCGCGTTCAGACCGGCGAGCACCTCGGCGGCGTGCGCCTTCGCCTCGTCCGGCGCCATCCCGCGCGCACGGTAGACGAGCGTGAGCTCGTTGGCGTCGACGTCGAGGTCGGGCAGCGCAGACCGCGTCTCCGGGTTGGGGCTGGACGCTTCGAGCAGTTCGCGCTGCGACCGGACGGAGACGTATTCGCCTGCGCCCATCGACAGCGCGCCGGCGAGGAGGCCGGAGATGCCGGTGAGCAGCACCACGTGGGTGGCGACGCCGCTCGCGCTGATGCCGAGCACGAGCGCGAGGTTGCTGACGAGCCCGTCGTTCGCGCCGAACACGGCGGCGCGGAACGTGCCGGACAGCCGCTGCCGTCCCCGGGCGGCGAGCGCGCGGACGACCTCCTCGTGGATCTGCTCGTCCGCGGCCATCTGCGGCGTCGCATCCACGTCGTCGCTGTACGGGGAGCGGGCCTCTGCGCGCTGCGCGAGCGCGAGCACGAAGACCGAGCCGAACCGGCGGGCGAGGAGGCCGAGGAGCCGGGTGCGGATGTCGCCGCGCAGCGGTCGGCCGACGTCGTCGCCGAGCAGGGTGAGCCAGTGCTGCTCGTGCCTGCCCTCCGCCTCGGCGAGCGCGAGCAGGATCTCGCGCTCCTCGCCGGTGCGGCGTCCGGCGAGGTCGCGGTAGACCGCGGCCTCCGCCCGTTCGTCGGCGAGGTAGCGGCGCCAGCGGCGGATGTCCGCTGGACTCGGGTTGCGCTCGGCTGCGGTCGTCATAACGGTTGGAAAGTCTAGGCGATGGATGCGCCGCTGAACCGTTCGCCCCACACCCGGGCCAGCTCGACGACCTCCGGCGGCGCGATCACCTGGAACGGCGCATCAGCGGCGGCCAGTCCGAAGAGCGCCCACTCCGCACTGTCCGCAGACAGGTGCACGCGGGTGGTCCCTGCGTCCACGGCCTCGGCGGTCGCCCACCGGCCGATCGCGTTCTCGACCTGCGCGACGGGCGCGTGCACGATCGCGTCGACCGCGAGCGTCTCCGTCGCGGCGCCGAGGGATGCGGAGACATAGCTGGCCGCGTCGTCGGCCGGCAGGGCACGCGGCCGGAACCGCTGCCCGGTCGTGCGCGGCTCGGCGAGCCTGTCGAGGCGGAAGCTGCGCCAGTCGAACCTGCTGAGGTCGTACGCCACCAGATACCAGCGCCGCTCCACAGACACCAGCCGGTGCGGCTCGACGTGCCGGTCGCTGCGCTCCCCGTCGCGGCTGACGTACACGAAGTGGATGCGCTCCTCGTCCCTGCAGGCCTGCGCCACCACCGTGAGCACGCCAGCGTCCACGCTCGGACCCTGCCGCATGGCGCCGGCGACGGTGGCGGAACGGAGCGCATCCACCCGGCTCCGCAGCCGGGACGGCATCACCTGCACCACCTTGGCGAGGGCACGAACAGAGGCGTCCTCGATCCCGGCGATGCCGGACTGCGCTGCCGTCCGCAGGCCGACGGCGAGGGCGACGGCCTCCTCGTCGTCGACGACGAGCGGGGGAAGGGAGGCGCCGGCCGCCAGCTGGTATCCGCCGTCGACGCCGCGGCTCGCATCCACCGGGTACCCGAGGTCGCGCAGCCGGTCGATGTCGCGGCGCAGCGTCCGCGGAGACACCTCCAGGCGTGCCGCGAGCTCCGGGCCCGGCCAGTAGCGGTGGGTCTGCAGCAGGGAGAGCAGTTGGAGGGTGCGCGATCCCGTGGTGTTCACCCTGCCATCATCCCGCCGATTGCGGACGAACGGTGTCCGCAATCGCTCAGTGCGGGACGAGCGGCGTCGCCCCCGGCCGGGACAGGGTGAGAATCGCCTCTGCGACGTGCGGGTCCGCCTCCAGCGCCCCGCCGATGGCGACGAGGTCGGCGGCCACGTCGGACTCGCGGTCGTTCCCGACCAGATCGACGGCGGCGACCACGTAGATGCGCTCCGGTCCCACGTACTCCAGGTGCAGGTACGTCACCGTCTCCACCTCGGGATGCGCGAGCAGGGCAGCGAGCACGGCCTGCGTCGCCTGGTCGGAGCCCTGCTCGCCGAGCAGGAAGCGCCGGTTCCTGTCGATCAGCACGAGCGCGACGACGGCGAGCAGCACGCCGACCAGGATGGAGCCCAGCGCGTCGTACACGGCGTTCCCGGTCAGCTCGTGCAGCAGCAGGCCGAGGAAGGCGATCAGCAGACCGATCAGCGCGGCCGCGTCCTCGAAGAACACCGCGCGCAGCGTCGGGTTCGACGTGCGGAACACGTGGGAGAGCGTCCCGATGCTTCGCTCGTCCGCGCCCCGGCGCGCCTGCCGGTACGACTGCACGAACGAGAACCCCTCGAACACGAACGAGACCGCGAGCACGACATACGCCACGGCGTAGTCCGCGCCGCGGTCGGTCGCGCCCAGCTCCGAGACGCCGTGCGTGATCGACACCACGGCGCCCGCCGTGAACAGCCCGACCGCCGCGAACAGCGACCACACATACGCCTCGCGCCCGTACCCACCCGGATGCGCTGCGTCGCGCGGCCGGGACGCCGAGCGCTCCGCCTGCAACAGGAACACCTCATTGCCGGCATCCGCCCAGGAGTGCGCGGCCTCGGCGACCATCGAGGCCGATCCGGTGAGCACCGCCGCGATGGTCTTCGCGACGGCGACGACGACGTTCGCGCCGAACGCGATGACGACCGTGAGGAGGCTCGATGAGGAAGGGGAGTCCGGCATAGCGGCAACAGTAATCCGCACGGCGGCCTCTCTGCCCCGTGAAATGACGGAAACCCCGGTCTTTCGACCGGGGTTTCCCTGTGTGTCCGAGGGGGGACTTGAACCCCCACGCCCTATACGGGCACTAGCACCTCAAGCTAGCGCGTCTGCCATTTCCGCCACCCGGACAGGTGTTTCATTCCAGCGACCGAACCGGCCGCCGAAGAAAGACATTAGCACGTCTGCGAGCACATGCTCGACCTGTCCGAGCATCCCGGGCGTGGCGTCGCGCTCCGCGTTGGCGACGGCAGGAAGCGCCGGTAGCGTTGGGCGTATGACGGATGCCCTGAGCGACGAGCAGCTGGACGAGACGGCGATCATCGCGCGCGATCTGATCCGCTTCGACACCACCAACTACGGTGAGGGGAAGTCGAACGGCGAGACGGATGCCGCGGAGTACGTGGAGGCCCGCCTCCGCGGGATGGGCCTGGAGCCGCAGCTGTTCGACTCCGACCCCGGACGCACCAGCGTCGTCGCACGCGTGCCCGGCCGCAACGCTGCGAAGCCGGCGCTCGTCGTGCACGGACACCTCGACGTCGTGCCTGCCGACCCGCGCAACTGGTCGGTCGACCCGTTCGGCGGCGTCATCAAGGACGGCCTGCTCTGGGGTCGCGGCGCCGTCGACATGAAGAACATGGATGCGATGATCCTCACCGCCGTCGGCGACCTACTGGCAGCGGGGGCGCAGCCGGAGCGCGACCTCGTCGTGGCGTTCTTCGCCGACGAGGAGGACGGAGGGCGGCGCGGATCGCACTTCCTCGTCGACAACCACCCCGAGCTGTTCGCCGGAGCGACCGAGGCCATCAGCGAGGTCGGCGGATACTCGATCGACCTCGCCGGCCAGCGCGCATACCTGATGCAGACGGGAGAGAAGTCGCTCGTCTGGATCAAGCTGATCGCCCGCGGCCGCGCATCCCACGGCTCCCGCCTGGTGCGGGACAACGCGATCACCAGGCTCGCGGAGGCCGTGGTCGCCATCGGCCGCCGCGAGTGGCCCATCCAGCTCACCGACACCACCACGCAGTTGCTGGCCGAGGTCTCGCGCATCCTGGACATCGACCCAGAGCAGGTCGGGCCGGACGAGGTCGTGCTGCGCACGGGCACCGCCGCCGGGTTCATCCTGGCGACCCTCCGCACCACCACGAACCCGACGCTCCTCGACGCCGGATACAAGCACAACGTCATCCCGGACACGGCAGAGGCGCTCATCGACATCCGCACGCTGCCCGGCGAGGAGGACGCCGTGCTCGCGCAGGTGCAGGAGATCGTCGGCGACGACATCGAGATCAGGATCATGCACCGCGACGTCGGCCTGGAGGCCGCGTTCGGCGGACCGCTGATCGACGCGATCGTCTCCACCATCGGCGAGCACGACCCCGGTGCGCCCGTGCTGCCGTATCTGCTCTCCGGCGGAACGGACAACAAGGCACTGAGCAAGCTCGGGATCACCGGCTACGGCTTCGCACCCCTGCAGCTGCCGAAAGAGCTCGACTTCCCCGGGATGTTCCACGGCGTCGACGAGCGCGTCCCCCTCGACGCGCTAGTGTTTGGCAGGTCCGTGCTGCGCGACCTCCTCCGCAGCTACTGACCGTTCCCCACCTCACGTCAGCACCGAAAGCACCGCATGGAATTCATCAACGCCCTCATCCTGGGTCTCGTCCAGGGGCTCACCGAGTTCCTCCCGATCTCGTCGAGCGCGCACATCCGGATCGTCGGTGAACTGCTCGGCACGGGCGGCGACCCCGGCGCCCGGTTCACCGCGATCATCCAGCTGGGCACAGAGGCGGCGGTGCTGCTGTACTTCTGGAAGGACATCGTCCGGATCATCGGGCAGTGGTTCCGTTCGCTGTTCGGCAAGGTTCCGCGCAACGACCCGGATGCGCGGATGGGCTGGCTGGTCATCCTCGGCAGCGTGCCGATCGTCGTGCTCGGCCTGTTCTTCCAGGACGCGATCGAGACCACGTTCCGCTCGCTCTGGATCGTGGCCGTCACGCTGATCGTGTTCGGAATCCTGCTCGGGATCGCGGACTACGTCGGCAGCAAGACCAGGCGGCTCAAGGAGCTCACCTGGGGTCACGGCATCATCTTCGGCCTCGCGCAGGCGCTCGCGCTCATCCCGGGCGTCTCGCGCTCCGGCGGCACGATCACGGCCGGGCTGTTCATGGGCTACCAGCGGCGGGCGGCGGCGCGATACTCGTTCCTGCTGGCGATCCCCGCGGTGTTCGGCAGTGGTTTCTACCAGCTCTACAAGGCCATCAAGGAGCCGTGCACGGAGGCGCTGGCCGCCGCGCACACCTGCACGGTCGAGGTGTTCGGTCCGGCGGAGACCGCCGCGGCGACCATCGTGGCGTTCGTGGTCGGCCTCGTGGTGATCGCGTTCTTCATGGGCTACATCTCACGACGCAGCTTCCTGCCGTTCGTGATCTACCGGATCGCGCTCGGCGCGCTCCTCATCGTCCTGCTCTCCACCGGAGTGCTGACCGCCTGACCCGCGCTGCTCCGGCACCCCGGGCGCGGGGTCAGGAGCGCCAGGGCTCGTCTGGGCGTCCGCCGGCCTGGCCGTCGCGGCCGTCTCCGCGGCGGCGGAGGTAGCGCTCGAACTCCTGCGCGATCGCCTCGCCGCTCGCCTCAGGGGAGTCGACCGTGTCGCGCGCCTGCTCCAGCTGCTCGATGTACGCGGCCATCTCGTCGTCGTCGGCCGCGAGCGCGTCGATGCCCGCTTCCCACGCCGCAGCCTCGTCGACCAGCGTGCCGCGCGGGATGGTCACGTCCACCAGCTCTTCGAGCTTGTCGATGAGCGCCAGCATCGCCTTGGGACTCGGCGCGTTGTGCACGTAGTGCGGGACCGACGCCCAGATCGTCACCGTCGGGATGCCGACGGCCTCCGCGCCCTCCGCGATGGCGCTCAGGATGCCGACAGGGCCCTCGTAGGTGGAGCGCTCGATCGACAGCTCGGCGCGCACGGCGGCGTTCTCGCTCGAGGCGAAGATCGAGATCGGACGGGTGTGCGGCACGTCGGCCAGCATCGCGCCGAGGAAGACGATCACGCCGATGTCCGACGCGAGGGCGGCATCCAGGATCTCGGCGGTGAAGCTCTTCCAGCTGCGCGACGGCTCCGTGCCCAGCAGGAGGTAGATGTTGCCGACGTTGTCTCCGCTCACCCGCACAGCGTCGGCGGCGAGGTCGCCCGCCAGGTCGTGGGCGGCAGCACCGGGATGCGCAGGACCGTACATCACGGCCGAGGGCCAGACGAGGTGGCGGTGCCCGTCGTCGTCGGTCACGACGGGCCGGTTGAACTGGAAGTCGAAGTAGAGCTCTGGATCGACCTCGGAGATGGGCACGACGTCGAGCACGTCCTTCAGCGTCTTGACGGCGCCGCTCGCTGCCTCTCCGGCGTCGTTCCAGCCCTCGAAGGCGACGACCAGGATGCGGCCGCCGAGGAAGTCGTTTCCGTCAGTCACAGTGGATGTACCTCTGTCCTCTCCAAGCGACCGTGCGGACGCCATCCATCCAGGATAGGCCCGCCGGTCACCGGTAGGCTTGTGGCCCGTGACCTCACTGACTCCTCCGAGCCCGCCGGCCGCCGTTTTCTGGGACATGGACGGCACCCTCGTCGACACCGAACCGTACTGGATGGCCTCCGAAGTGGAGCTCGTCTCCTCGTTCGGCGGCGTTTGGACGCACGAGGACGGCCTGCAGATGGTGGGCCTCGGCCTCTGGAACTCCGCCGAGATCCTGCGCGCGCACGGCGTCGACATGCCCGCGGACGAGATCGTGCAGTGGCTCACCAACCGGGTGCAGGAGAAGCTCGACAGCGACGGCGTTCCGTGGCGTCCCGGCGCGCGGGAACTCCTCGCCGACCTGCGTGAGCGCGGCATCCCGACCGCCCTCGTCACCATGTCCGTGCGCAGGATGGCGGAGCAGATCGTCGCGCACATCCCGTTCGAGGCTTTCGACGTGATCGTCAGCGGCGACGAGGTCACCGAGCCGAAGCCGCATCCCGAGCCGTACCTGCGGGCCGCAGAGCTGCTGGGCGTCGACCCGGTGGATGCGGTGGCCATCGAGGACTCGCTGGTCGGGCTCAGCTCCGCCGTCGCCTCCGGTGCGGCCACCATCGGGGTGCCGCACATGGTCGCCATCCCGGAGAGCGATCAGCACACCATCTGGGACACCCTCGACGGCAAGACCGCCGACGACATCGCGGCCGTCGCCGCAGCGAAGGGAGCGCTCCTGTGAGCGACCAGCCGACCACGCAGCCGACATACGCGCCGCAGCCGCAGAACAGCGGCCCGTTCCGCGCGGGCGACCGCGTGCAGCTGACCGGGCCGAAGGGCAAGCTCAACACCATCACGCTCGAGCCGGGCAAGGTCTTCCACACCCACCGCGGCATCCTGGAGCACGACACCATCATCGGCCTGCCCGACGGATCGGTCGTGACCAACAACGTCGGCGTCGAGCACCTGGCGCTCCGCCCGCTGCTCAGCGACTTCGTCATGTCGATGCCGCGCGGCGCCGCGATCATCTACCCGAAGGACGCCGCCCAGATCCTGTCGCTCGCCGACATCTTCCCCGGCGCGAACGTCGTCGAGGCCGGCGTCGGCTCCGGCGCCCTCTCGCTCTGGCTGCTGCGCGCAATCGGACCCACCGGCACGCTGTGGTCGTTCGAGCGCAGGGACGAGTTCGCCGACGTGGCGCGCGCCAACGCGGCCACCTTCCTCGGCCACGACCCGGAGAACTGGACCGTCACCGTCGGCGACCTCCAGGACGCGCTCCCGGATGCGGTGACCGACCAGAGCGTCGACCGCGTCGTCCTCGACATGCTCGCCCCGTGGGAGTGCCTCGACGAGGTCACCGCTGCGCTCAAGCCGGGCGGCGTGCTGCTCTGCTACATCGCGACGGTCACCCAGCTCTCCCGCGTCGCCGAGGCGATCCGCGCCTCCGGCGACTACACGCATCCGCAGTCGAGCGAGACGATGGTGCGCGGCTGGCACGTCGAAGGGCTCGCCGTGCGCCCCGACCACCGGATGATCGGCCACACCGGCTTCCTGATCACGGCGCGCCGCCTCGCCCCCGGCTCCGTCCTGCCCGAGCTGAAGCGCCGCCCGTCGAAGAGCGACTACAGCGACGACGACGTCGAGGCCTGGACGCCCGGAGCGCTCGGAGAGCGGCAGTCGAGCCCGAAGAGCCTGCGCAAGCGGGTCAGGGCGGCGGCCGCGAGCGCCGAGCTGGCGAAGGCACGCTCCGCGGAAGCGGCGGAAGACGCCGCGCACGAGGACGACTCCACCATCAACTAGCATGGGGAGCCGGGCGACCATCGTGTCGTCCGGAACCCCACCGATCGCACCGAAAGAGGACTCGTGCGCAGAGCTACCGCACTCGTCGTAGCAGCAGGACTGCTGGCCGTCACGCTGACGGGATGCTCGTCAGACCCGAACGCGAACTGCGACACCGCGCTCAAGCCGGGTACGGCATCCAACCTCATCACCGCGACCGGAAAGCTCGGCTCGAAGCCGAAGGTGAGCTTCCCGACGCCGATCGACACGAAGACCTCGCAGAGCACCACGCTCATCGACGGCAGCGGCGAGCAGGTCCGCAAGGGCCAGATGGTCGAGATCCAGTACACGCTGCTCGACGGCGAGACCGGTGCGACCGGCAGCGCGAGCTCGTACTCGAAATCCGAGCCGACCCTCATCCCGGTGGGAGCCACGAACATCCCCGGCATCAACGACGGGCTGCAGTGCGCCACCGTCGGCTCGCGCATCGCCATCGCGATCGCCCCGAAAGACAGCGGCTCCGACGGCGCGACCAGCTCGGTCGTCGCCGTGATCGACCTGGTCGGCGCATTCCTGCCCAAGGCGGACGGCGCCGTGCGCCCGTCGGTCTCCGGCTTCCCGACCGTGGTCCTCGCACCCACCGGCCAGCCCGGCATCACCATCCCGTCCGGCTCGGCCCCCACGGCCGTCCGCAGCGAGACGCTGAAGGCCGGCGACGGCGCGACCGTGAAGAAGGACAGCACCGTCGTCCTGCACTACACGGCCGTCGGCTGGGATGCCAAGAACGTCGTGTTCAGCACCTGGCAGAACGGCGCGCCCGACCTCGTGGCGATGGCGTCCGGTCAGTCCAGCGCCAACCAGGCCCTCCCGCAGGCGATGCTCAAGGAGCTCGTCGGCCAGAAGGTGGGCTCGCAGGTGGTCGTCGAGACACCCAAGGACTCCAGCATCCCGGCAGCAGCGTGGGTCGTCGACATCCTCGGAGTGCGCTAGCCGATTAGGATGGACGGGTGCCTCCGTCCTCGTCTTCGCCCTCCCGTGTGCCGGTCGAAGAGCGGCTGTTCAGCCTCGTGCTCGCGCTGCTCGCGACCGAGACGGGTCTGACCAAGAACGAGATCCTCTCGACCGTGCAGGGCTACCGCCAGCGCTTCGTCACCCACGGTGACAACAGCAGCCTGGAACGTCAGTTCGAGCGCGACAAAGACGACATCCGCGAGCTCGGCGTCCCGCTCGAGACCGTGGAGTCCCCGGGAGACTCTGGCAACAATCAGCTGCTGCGCTATCGCATTCCCAAGGGGGCATACGATCTCCCGGCCGACGTAACGTTCTCCCCGCAGGAGATCACGCTGCTCGGCCTGGCCGCCACGGTCTGGAAGGAGGGCTCGCTGTCCGGCGAGTCCCGCAGGGCGCTGATGAAGCTGCGCTCGCTCGGCGTCGAGGCCAACGACCCGATCGTCGGGTACGCGCCCCGGCTGCGGGCGAGGGACAGCGCCTTCGACCCGCTGAGCCAGGCACTCGAACGCAACGCCATCGTGCAGTTCCCCTACCTCAAGCCGGGGGAGAGCGCATCCAGGACCAGGACGGTCGCGCCGCTCGCCCTGGTGCAGCACCAGGGCCGGTGGCACCTGCAGGGCATCGACCAGGATGCGCACGGCTCGCGCACCTTCCTGCTCTCGCGGATGGTCGGACCGGTCAAGGTCACGGCCCGCACGTTCGAGCCGGAGGGCTCCGACTTCGCCGCGAAGGCCCTGGCCGACCTGGAGAGCATCTGGCAGGCGAACGTCGCGACCATCGAGGTGACGGCGGGAACGGACGCGGCCACGCGACTCGGCAAGCGCTACGGCGACGCCGTCCCGACGAAGGGCGACGGCGAGTCGTTCGTGCTCACCGTCAACTACTCCGACATCAACATCCTGGCCGACCAGCTCGCGAGCTTCGGCCCGGAGGTGCTGGTGCTCGCACCGGATGCGCTGCGCGACGCCGTGCGCGACCGTCTCGTCGCCACGGCGGCCGCCCACGAGAGGAACGACCGTGGCTGAGCGCCGCAAGCCCATGCAGGCGCAGGACAAGCTCGCCTTCCTGCTCGCCCTCGTGCCATACCTGATGGACAGGGACAGGGTGAGCGTCGCGGAGGCGGCGGAGCACTTCGGCGTCGAGAAGGCGCAGCTGCGCGACGCTGTCCGGCTGATCGCCGTCTCGGGCGTGCCGGGGGAGACCAACCAGTACCAGCCTGGCGACCTGTTCGACATCGCCTGGGACGACTTCGAGGACAACGACCAGATCGTCCTCACCCACCAGGTGGCCATCGACGACTCCCCGCGGTTCTCCGCGCGGGAGGCCGCCGCGCTGATCGCCGGTCTGCAGTACCTTTCGGCCCTTCCGGAGAACGCCGACCGCGACGTGATCGGCTCGCTGATGGCCAAGCTCGCCCGCGGTGCCTCCGCCGCGCCCAGCCAGGTGGCGGTCGCCGGCTCGGAGACCGACGCGACGCTCGCCGTGATCCGGGATGCGGTGGCCGGCGGCACGCAGCTCGACTTCGACTACCTGAATTCCCGCGGTGAGCGGGAGCGTCGCAGGGTCGACCCGCTGCGCATCGAGTCCATCGACCAGGACTGGTACCTGCGCGGCTGGGACCACCTCCGCACCGCGATCCGCACCTTCCGGCTCGACCGCATCGACGACCTGCGGGCCACCGACCAGCCGATCACGTACCGCCCGGGCGACGTCACCCTCCCGGAGACCCTGTTCGAGGGCACGGAGGACGACCTGCTGGTGACCATCGAGGTGTCCGCCTCGGCCATCCCGTTCATCGAGGACTACATCCCGGAGGGCGCATCACGGCAGGAGCAGGACGGGCTCGTCCGCACCAGCGTGCGCGTCGCGCATTTCCACGGTCTGAAGCGGCTGGTCGCCGGGCTGTCCGGCGTGCTCACCGTGCTCGACCCGCCGGAGGCCCGCGCTGTCGTCGCCGGCTGGGCGCGGGCTGGGGCCGACCGCTACCGGTAGCAGCCGCGGCCTGTCGCTATGCTGATGGCATGCCGTGGTGGTCGTGGGTCCTGATCTGGGTCGTGCTGGTGCTCGGCCTGCTCGGGATGCTCGCCTTCTTCGCCGTCCACCTGTTCCGCAAGGTCGTCGCGGCCGGAAGGGAGGCGTCTGCGCTCATCGAGAAGGCCGATGTCCTGTCCCAGCGTGCGGAGGACCTCACCGAGGCGGCGTTCCACCCCGCCGTCTTCGCGGACGCCAGCGCACTGCGCGCGGAGCGTGTGCAAGCCAGCGCCGATCGCGCGGTTGCGAGGCAACTTCGCAGGGATGCACGGGTCAAACGCGGTAAACTGCTCGTCAATGCCGACGCAGCTCGGTATTCCTACTTGATCACGAAGGACTAACTCATGCTCGGCGGCCTTACCGGATGGCACCTGCTCATCATCCTCGCAGTGATCCTGCTGCTCTTCGGTGCGCCGAAGCTCCCCGCCCTCGCCAAGAGCATCGGCCAGTCGATGCGCATCTTCAAGGGCGAGGTCAACGAGATGAAGAAAGACGGCGACAAGCCGGACGCCTCGTCGACCACTCCGGCCGACGGCAGCACCACCGCCACGCCCGAGACGCACACGAAACCGTAATCGGTGGCCTCCACTAAGCGAGGCAAGAACCGCGAAGGACGGATGACGCTCGCCGAGCACTTCGTCGAGCTTCGCAAACGCCTCTACCGCTCTGCCATCGCGCTGCTCGTCGGCGCTGTCGCCGGCTGGTTCCTGTCCGGGTACCTCCTCGACGCGATGCGCGTCCCCATCACCGAGATCGCCACCCAGCAGGGGCGCGTCGCGACGCTCAACTACGACAGCATCACCGGGGCGTTCGACCTCAAGATGCAGATCGCCATCACCATCGGCGTCATCATCTCCAGCCCGGTCTGGCTCTACCAGATCTGGTCCTTCTTCGTCCCCGCGCTCAGCCGCAAGGAGCTGAAGTACGGCCTCGGCTTCTTCTTCACCGCCGTCCCGCTCTTCCTGATCGGCGCATACGTCGGCTGGCTGCTCGTGCCGCACATCGTGTCGCTGCTGACCAGCTTCGCGCCGTCGGACGACTCGGCGATCATCTCGGCGAAGACGTACTTCGACTTCATCCTGAAACTGTCGCTGGCGGTCGGCGTCGCGTTCGTGCTCCCGGTGTTCCTGGTGCTGCTGAACTTCGTCGGGGTGCTGAGCGCCTCCTCGATCATCAAGTCGTGGCGCTGGGCGATCATCCTGATCGTGCTGTTCACCGCCATCGCCACTCCGGCGGCCGATGTGCTGTCGATGTTCCTCCTCGCGGTGCCGATGGTCGTGCTCTATCTCGCCGCATACGGGGTCGCCTGGCTGCACGATCGGCGTGCCGCGAAGGCCGCCATGCGCCTGGAGACCGAACTGGCGGCATAGGCTTGGTCGTGTGACCGATCAGCTGTCTCCAGCCGAACGCTACGCGGCGTCGCGCACGCGCACCCGCCAGCCTCTCGTCGAGGCCTTCCGTGCGGGGCTCCGCTTCGACCTCGACCCGTTCCAGCGCGAAGCCTGCGCGAGCCTCGAAGAGGGCAAGAGCGTGCTGGTCGCCGCTCCGACGGGAGCCGGCAAGACGATCGTCGCCGAGTTCGCCGTGTTCCTCGCGATGCGCGAGCCGAACGCGAAGGTCTTCTACACGGCGCCGATGAAGGCGCTGAGCAACCAGAAGTTCCAGGAGCTGGTGGAGGAGTACGGGCCGGAGTCCGTCGGCCTCCTGACCGGCGACACCAACGTCAACTCCCGCGCGCGCATCGTCGTGATGACGACTGAGGTGCTGCGCAACATGCTCTACGCCGACTCCGACCTGCTGACCGACCTCGCATACGTGGTGATGGACGAGGTCCACTACCTCGCTGACCGGTTCCGCGGCGCGGTGTGGGAGGAGGTCATCATCCACCTTCCGCAGTCGGTCAGGATGGTCTCGCTGAGCGCGACGGTGTCCAACGCCGAGGAGTTCGGCGACTGGCTGCAGGCGGTGCGCGGCGACACGGACGTGATCGTGTCGGAGGAGCGTCCCGTCCCGCTGGAGCAGCACATCCTGATGCGGTCGAAGCTGATCGACCTGTTCGACTCGTCCGGCCTCGCGGCGACCAACCGGGTGAACCCGGAGCTCGTGCAGATGGCGCGCTACGGCGGCCGGGTGCTGAGCAGCAGGCAGATGCGGGACGTCGGGCGCTACCACTCCAGAGGCGGCCGTCCGGACACCTACCGGATGGACAGGGCCGACCTCGTCAAGCTGCTCGGCGAGCACAACCTGCTCCCCGCAATCTTCTTCATCTTCAGCCGCAACGGCTGCGACCAGGCCGTGCGCCAGACGCTCCGCTCCGGCGTGAAGCTGACTCAGCAGCACGAGCGCGACGAGATCCGCGCGATCGTCGAGGAACGCTGCAGGACCCTGCTCGACGAAGACCTCGCCGTGCTCGGGTACTGGGAATGGCTCGAAGGACTCGAACGCGGCGTCGCCGCCCACCACGCAGGCCTCCTGCCCGCCTTCAAAGAGGTGGTGGAGGAGCTGTTCCGCCGCAAGCTGGTCAAGGTCGTCTTCGCCACGGAGACCCTGGCGCTCGGCATCAACATGCCGGCCCGCACCGTGGTGCTCGAGAAGCTGGAGAAGTTCAACGGGGAGGCGCGCGTCCCGATCACGCCGGGGGAGTACACCCAGCTCACCGGGCGCGCCGGCCGCCGGGGCATCGACGTGGAGGGCCACTCGGTCATCCAGTGGCAGGACGGCCTCGATCCGCAGGCTGTCGCGTCTCTCGCGTCCCGCCGCAGCTACCCGCTGAATTCGAGCTTCCGCCCGACGTACAACATGGCGGTCAACCTGATCGACCAGTTCGGGCGCGAGCGCACCAGGGAGATCCTGGAGTCGTCGTTCGCGCAGTTCCAGGCCGACCGTGCGGTGGTCGACCTGGCGCGCAAGGTGCGCCAGCAGGAGGAGTCGCTCGCCGGGTACGAGAAGGCGATGACCTGCCACTTGGGCGACTTCCGCGAGTATTCGGGCATCCGGCGCGAGCTGAGCGACCTGGAGCGCAAGGGCTCCTCGATGGAGCACGCCTCCCGGGCCGACCGCGACAAGCGCCAGCGCCGGCTGACCGCGCTGCGCAAGCGGATGAAGGAGCACCCGTGCCACCGCTGCCCGGACAGGGAGAACCACGCCAGGTGGGCGGAGCGCTGGTGGAAGCTGAAGCGCGAGACGGACGCCCTGAGCTCGCAGATCCGGTCGCGCACCGGAGCGGTCGCCAAGGTGTTCGACCGCGTCTCCGACGTGCTGCTCGAACTCGGCTACCTGAACCGTGAGGACGACGTCACGACGCTCACCGTGCACGGCCGCACGCTCAAGCGCATCTACGGCGAACGCGACCTGCTCGTGGCCGAGTGCCTGCGCAGGAACATCTGGAACCAGCTGGATGCGCCGAGCCTCGCAGCGATGGCCTGTGCCCTGGTCTTCGAGCCGCGCCGCGACGAAGGTCTCGCGCACGAGCGCACCCTCCCGCGCGGAGCATTCCGGCCAGCCCTCGACAAGACCATCGACATCTGGAGCAGACTCGACGACCTCGAACGCGAGAACAGGCTGCCGGGCAGCGAACCGCCGTCGACCAGCCTGGCGATGGCGATGCACGCGTGGGCGAAGGGCACCAGCCTGAACACGGTGCTCGCCGAGGCGGACATGGCCGCCGGCGACTTCGTGCGCTGGACGAAGCAGACCATCGACTTGCTCGACCAGCTCTCACTCGTCGCGCAGGGCCCGGTGGGACGCACGGCACGGCAGGCACTCGAATCGATCAGGCGCGGCATCGTTGCTTACTCATCCGTCGCCTAGCATTTCTGCGGCGAACGCCGAACCACGTCCTCTAAGCTCTCCACTCGTGACCCAGACCCCCCGCGCCGTGCTGCCCCTCTGGCTCGCACTGGTCCTGGCCGTGGGGGCGGGCCCGGTGCTGGATGCGGGGTTCCCCGATCGCAGCTGGTGGCCGCTCACCTTCGTCGGCATCGCGATGGTGCTGCTCGCCGTGCGGGGACGCAGAGCAGGCAGCGCGTTCCTGGTGGCCTGGGTGGCGGGGGAGTCGTTCTTCCTGTTCCACGTGGCCTGGACGGCGCTGTACCTCGGACCGCTCCCGTGGGTGGCGCTCTCGACGCTGGAGGCGATCTTCTACGGCCTCGGCGGGATGCTCATCGCGCTCGCGTACCGCTGGGTGCCGCGCGCCTGGCCGACCAGGCTGGGACGCCTCGGGCTGCTGCCCGTGATCATCGGCGGCCTCTGGACGCTGCGCGAGTACGTGTCCGGCAACTGGCCGTACGGCGGCTTCTCCTGGGGCCGCGTCGCCGAGTCCCAGGCGGAGAGCCCGTTCGCGCCGCTCGTGGCGTGGCTCGGCATCTCCGGGCTCAGCTTCGTGATGGTGTGGCTGGTGGCGCTGCTGCTGGAGGTCTGCGTGGTGGCGGACCTGCGGGGCGCGTGGCGCGCATCCATCGCCATCGGTGCCGTCGCCGTCGTGCTGGTGGTGCCCGCGTGGCCCGCGACGACCAGCGGCACCACCAGGATCGCCGCCGTGCAGGGCAACGGCCCGGCGGGCTACTTCGACAACGCGCCACCGGATGCCGTGCTCAACTCGCAGATCGCCGAGACGGAGAAGATCGAGGACGAGAAGGCCGACATGGTCGTCTGGCCGGAGGGCGCCGCCCAGCCGGACCCCACCCGCGACCCGCAGTCCGCGGCGATCCTGGATGCGCTGAGCCGCAAGATGGGCGCGCCGTTCATCGTCGGCACGATCACCTACCGCGACGGCAAATACTTCAACACCTCGCTGCTCTGGAAGGACGGCAAGGGCGCCGTCGACTACTACGACAAGAAGCATCCCGTGCCGTTCGGCGAGTACGTGCCCGACCGGGCATTCTGGCGGCCGTTCGCGCCCGACCTGATCGACCTGATCGGCCGCGACTACACCCCGGGCACCAGGGACAACGTCTTCGACGTGAACGGCGTGCGCGCCGGGATCTCGATCTGCTTCGACATCGTGGACGACCAGCTGCTCACCGACATGATGCAGGGCGGCGCGCAGGTCATCCTGGCCCAGACGAACAACGCCGACTTCGGGCAGACCGACGAGAACGAGCAGCAGCTCGCCATCGCCCGCCTGCGCGCGGTCGAGGCCGGCCGGTCGCTTGTGAACATCTCCACCGTCGGCAGCAGCCAGATCATCGGGCCGAGCGGCCGGACCATCGCGGAGATCCCGCCGTTCAAGCCCGGCCACATGATCGCGGACGTCCCGCTCGGCACGACGACCACGCCGGCCACCCTGCTCAGCCGCGGCATCGAGTTCCTCGTCGCCGGCCTCGGCCTCTTCGGTCTCCTCATCGCCTGGGGCGCACGGAAAAGGCCGTCCTCACCGGTGGGGTGAGAACGGCCTCGGTGTGGCGGGGGTCAGGCGCCGATCTTGTGCTCGCCCGTTCCGCGCCGGGAGCGCAGGTAGGTGAGCCTCTCCTCGAGGAGTTCCTCGAGTTCGGCTCGGGTGCGGCGCTCGAGCAGCATGTCCCAGTGGCTGCGCGGCACCTTCACGTCCGAGCGGTCGACCTCGACGGGGGTGTCGCCGACCAGCAGGGTGGCCTCGTGGCCGCAGTGCTTGCACTCCCAGGTCTGGGGTGCATCAGCCTCGGCGGAGAAGACCATGTCGGTCTCCTTGCCGCATTCGGGGCATAGGTAAATGTAACGGGAACGCGGGGAGTACACGACGCCTTCTTCGCTCTGTAAGCTCTGGGCGCCAAGCCTCATTCCGCGCAAACTGCGATCTGCCATTGTGTGGTTCTCCTCTGTGCGCGCGTGCTTCACAGTTATAAACCCACAAGCTGGGGGTTCTCTTTCCGTCGGACCCGTACTCTCAGGGCCCTCTCAGGTCAGATTCGTGCGTCGACCAGCGCTTTCAGTGTGTCGCAGCGGTCGGTGACGAGGCCGTCGACGCCGAGGTCGAGCAGGCGTGTCATGTCGGCCGGATCGTTCACCGTCCAGACGTGGACCTCCACGCCGGCGTCGTGCAGGATGCGCACCGTGCGCCGGGAGACGAGTCGCAGCGGGCCCTGGCGCTCGGGGATCTGCACGGCGACGAGACCGCGCAGCGCGCGGCGCACGGCCGAGGTCGAACCCGCCTTCGCGGCGGCGATCGCGGGGAGGACGCGCGAGACGGAGGCGGAGCTCGCCACGCCGGGCAGCGCATCCACGGCCGCCCTCCTGCGCTTCTCGTCGAAGCTGGTGATGAGGACACGGTCGGTGGCGCGTGCCTTCAGGATGGCCGCAGCGGCCGGGGCGGCGGAGGCCAGGTCTTTGATGTCGATGTTGAAGCGGGCGTCGGGAAACGCGTCGAGGGCGTCCGCGAGGGAGCAGTACGACTGACCATCGCCGAGTTGGATGCGCCTCAGCTCCGGCATGGTGAGCTGGCCGACGCGCACGGCGCGCCCCGCGACGCGGGAGAGGTCGGGGTCGTGGCTGATGACCGCGACCCCGTCCGCGCTCGCGTGCACGTCGGTCTCCAGGTGCGTCGCCCCCGCGTTCAGCGCGCGGAGGAACGCGAGGAGGGTGTTCTCCGGGGCCCCGACGGCGAGGCCCCTGTGCGCGATGATCCGGGGGAGAGGACCGCTCAGGAACGTCACGCCGGCGGAGTCTGCTCTCCAGGCTCCGCGTCGCCCTCGGCGGGCGCTGCGGGGGTGACGCCCGCATCCGGAGCTGCCGCTGCCGCAGCCTCGGCGGCCGCTCGCGTGGCCGCCTCCGCCTCGGCGTGCGCGTCGGCGGCAGCCGCCGCGGCGTCGGCCTGCGCGGCCTTCACGGCATCCCTGTCCACCGGCGCAGGCGCTCCCGACGAGCCGGGCATGCCGGGCATGCCGGGAACTCCCTTGTCGCCGAACGCCTTGCCGATGCCCTGCAGCGCCTGGGTCAGCTCGCTCGGGATGATCCACAGCTTGTTCGCCGGGCCTTCGGCGAGCTTCGGCAGAGTCTGCAGGTACTGGTAGGCCAGCAGCAGGTTGTCCGGGTTCCCCTCGTGGATGGCGCCGAACACGGTCGTGATCGCCTTCGCCTCACCCTCGGCCCGGAGCACAGCAGCCTTCGCGTCACCCTCCGCCTTGAGGATGGCGGCCTGCCGCATACCTTCGGCGTTGAGGATCTCGGACTGCTTGGTGCCCTCCGCGGTGAGGATGACGGCTCGGCGGTCACGCTCTGCGCGCATCTGCTTCTCCATCGAGTCCTGGATGGAGATGGGCGGGTCGATCGCCTTCAGCTCGACGCGCGATACTCGGATGCCCCACTTGCCGGTCGCTTCGTCGAGGACGATGCGCAGCTGGCCGTTGATGTTGTCGCGGCTGGTCAGCGCCTCTTCGAGGTTGAGGCCACCGACGACGTTACGCAGCGTGGTGGTGGTCAGCTGCTCGACGGCGCCGAGGTAGTTCGCGATCTCGTATGTCGCCGCACGCGCATCCGTCACCTGGAAGTAGACGACCGTGTCGATCGATACGACCAGGTTGTCCTCGGTGATCACCGGCTGCGGCGGGAAGGAGACCACCTGCTCGCGCATGTCGATGAGCGGCCGCACCTTGTCCACGAACGGCACCACCACGTTGAGGCCTGGGCTCAGCGTCTTGTGGTACCTGCCGAGCCGCTCCACCACGCCGGCGCGCGCCTGCGGGATGATGCGGATCGCCCGGAACAGGGTGACCAGGACGAAGATCACGATGATGACGATGATGACCGTCACCACGATCCCCACGACCAGTTGACTGGCGTCTGTCACGACGCGCTCCTTTCTGTGAAGTCGTCGGCTCCCGCGGCGATCGGGGCGGGAGCCACCACGGCGGTCGCCCCCTCGATGGAGACGACGACGACGTGCTCGCCGGGCACGAGCTGCGCCGGCGGGGCGGTGAGGCCGGTCGCGAGGCGCGCCGTCCAGGTCTCGCCGACCGCCAGCTTGACCTGGCCGGTGGTGCGGGAGACGGTGTCGACGACGGTGCCGGACATGCCGATCAGTGCGGCGACGTTGCTCTTGGTCGGGTCGCCCCCGCGCTTCAGAGCGTGCAACAGCGGCGGCCGGATGAAGAAGATGAGGATGATCGAGAGCGCTGCGGCGATGATCAGCTGCAGCCACCACGGCGCTCCGACCAGGCCGGAGACGAGGCCGCCGACGCTTCCGACGGCGATCATCAGGAAGACGAAGTCCAGGGTGAGCATCTCGATGATGATGAAGACGAGGATGAGGACCAGCCAGGCGATCCATGCGAAGGGTGCGATGTCCACGGCGACTCCCTTCACTGTCGTACTGACGACCGTAGCAGGTGCCGAACCGGCGGCGCGGAACCCACTTGGTAGTCTCAGGGACGAGAAACCCATCTTTCTAGGAGTCTTCGTGTCCAACCCTCTCGCAGCTGGTTCCCTCGACGGGAAGCGCGCGCTCATCACCGGTTCGTCTCGCGGCATCGGCGCCGACACGGCGCAGTATCTCGCATCGGCCGGGGCCGCCGTCGTCATCAACTTCCGCAACAAGGAGGCCCGCGCCGTCAAGCTTGCGGACAGCATCCGGGAGGCGGGAGGCACCGCCATCACGGTGGGGGCAGACCTCACCGACCCCGCGTCTGTCGATGGGATGTTCGACACCGTGCGCCAGGAGTGGGGCGGCCTCAACATCCTGGTGCTGAACGCCTCCGGTGGCATGGAGTCCGGCATGGCCGAGGACTACGCCATGCAGCTGAACCGGGATGCGCAGGTCAACACCCTGAACGCCGCCCTCCCGCTGCTCGCCCCCGGCTCCCGCGTGGTGTTCGTGACCAGCCACCAGGCGCACTTCATCACCACCACGCCGACGATGCCGGAGTACACGGCCGTCGCCGAGAGCAAGCGGGCGGGGGAGGACGCACTGCGCGCGCTCCTGCCTGCGCTCGAGGAGAAGGGGATCGAGTTCGTCGTGGTCTCCGGAGACATGATCGAGGGCACGATCACCGCGACGCTCCTCAACCGCCTGAACCCGGGCGCCATCGACGCGCGCAAGGAGGCGGCGGGCAAGCTCTACAACGTGAGCGAGTTCGCGGCAGAGATCGCCCAGGCGGTCGTCGACCCGATCCCGGCCGACCACACCCGCCTGGTCGGTGACGTGTCCGATTTCGTGCCGGTGGCCGAATGAAGGCCGCGGACCTCGGACTGCTGACCGGCGTCTCCACGCCGACCGTGCATCCCGGTGGGGCGCGCGCTGTGGTGTCCGTCACGCATCCGTCGCTCGAGGCGGACGCGACGGTCGGGCAGCTCTGGACCGTGCCGCTCACCGGCCACGCGGCGCCCAAGCGGCTCACCCGCGGCTTCCGGGACACCGCCCCGCGGTTCTCGCCGGACGGCCGGCTGATCGCCTTCCTGCGAGCGGCGCCCAAGGCCGCGCCGCAGCTGTACGTGGTGGATGCGGCGGGCGGGGAGCCCGTGCAGGTCACCGACCGGAAGCTCGGCGTCTCCGAGTTCGCCTGGTCGCCGGACGGCCGCACCCTCGTGTTCGTCAGCCGCGTGCCCGAACAGGGCAGGTACGGCACGGTCGACGGGCTGGAGGCCAACGCGGAGCCACCCCGCCACATCCGGACGCTGAAATATCAGGCGAACGGGCTGGGTTACATCCTCGACCGTCGGGCGCACCTGTTCAGCGTGCCCGTGCCGGATGTGTGGGGCGAGCCGGTCGCGGAGGCCGCGCCCGAGGCGGACGGGAGCACCGCATCCACGCCGCTGGTGGAGGAGCCGCAGCAGCTGACCACGGGGGAGTGGGACGACGGCTCTGTCGCGTTCTCCCCGGACGGCGCGACCATCGCGTTCGTCTCCGCCCGCCACGAGAGCCGTGACGACGACCTGCGCTCCAGCGTGTTCCTGCTGGCCGCCGACGGGTCGGGGGAGCCGCGCGACGTCACGTCGGAGCACGGCAGCTTCTCGGTCTCCGAACTCGCGTACGGGCTGAACGGCGTGCTGTACTTCACCGCCCAGGACGTGGGGGAGAGCGGCAGGGACTTCGTCGGCCGCAACGCGGCGCTCTACGCGATCGACCAGCCGGGTGACGCGCCCCGCCGCCTCACCGACCCGGAGACGGTCGACCTCACCGAGAGCGCCATCGTCGCGGACCAGGACGACTCGGTGCTCGTCACCGACCGCAGCAGGGGAGCGCTCGTGGTCACAGCGGTCACGGCGAGCGGCGACGTGCGTCGCCTGACCGACGCGACGACCGTCGTCGGCGGAGTCGGTGTGGCCGGCGACGTGGTGGTCGCCTCCGTCGCAGACGCGGAGACCGCCGGCGATGTCGCCATCGTCGCCGACGGCGGCCTGCGGAAGCTCACCGACTTCTCGGCCCGGCTGCGCGCGGCGGGCGTGCTGCCCATCCGGGAGCTGACCGTGACGGCGCGCGACGGGTATCCCGTGCACGGCTGGGTGGTCGCGCCGGAGGGCGACGGTCCGCATCCGGTGCTGCTGAACATCCACGGTGGGCCGTTCGCGGCGTACACCGGCAGCGTGTTCGACGAGGCGCAGGTCTATGCGGCGGCCGGCTACGCCGTGGTGATGTGCAACCCGCGCGGCTCAGCGGGATACGGGCAGGAGCACGGGCGCGTCATCCGGCAGGCGATGGGCACGGTGGACTTCACCGACGTGCTCGACTTCCTCGACGGAGCCATCGCGGAGAACCCGGCGTTCGACGCATCCAGGGTGGGCATCATGGGCGGCTCGTACGGGGGATACCTCACCGCCTGGACGATCGGGCACGAGCACCGCTTCGCCGCCGCCATCGTCGAGCGAGGATTCCTCGACCCGGAAGGGTTCGTGGGGACGAGCGACATCGGCAGCTTCTTCGGCGACGAGTACGTCGGAACGGACGCCGACCTCATCCGGTCGCAGAGCCCGCAGGCCGTCGTCGGCGAGGTGCGCACGCCCACGCTGGTGCTGCACTCCGCCAACGACCTGCGCTGCCCGCTCGGTCAGGCGGAGCGCTACTACGCCGCGCTGAAGCGCAACGGGGTGGATGCGGAACTGCTGATCTTCCCGGGAGAGGATCACGAGCTCAGCCGTGCAGGGCGGCCGCGCCACCGACAGCAGCGGTTCGACGCGATCCTGGACTGGTGGGCGAGGCACCTGCCGAGCGAGCAGAACGGGCGCTGACGGGCGCATCCGGAGACACCAACGGTCCCTGACCGCCGAGCTGAGGCGCGGTGGTCAGGGACCGTTGCTGTTGGTGCTGCTTGCTGCTTAGGCGGTGGCGGTTGCTGCGGAGGTCGCCGCGAGCACGTCCTTGCCGAAGGTGAACGCGCGCACGATCCCGATGATCCCGAGCACGATCAGCGCGACCGCGGCGAACACGAGCAGGAACAGCGCGGACGACGCCGGAAGGAACAGCACGACGATCCCGGCCAGGATGCTGATGATGCCGAAGGTGATCGCCCACCCGGACGACGCGGCACGGCCGGCTTCCGCGATGGACATGATGCCCTCGATGATCCAGGCGACGCCGACGAAGGCGATGGCGAGGATGACGAGCGTGGCCGCGGCGACGGTCACGTTCTTGAGGGCGATGATCCCGGCGAACACCAGCAGGGCGCCGAACACGATGTGCATCGCGCGGATGCCGCCGGTGATCCCCTTGCTGAAGATCCCGATGGCGAGTCGCATGATGCCGGCGACGATGAAGTAGAGCCCCAGGAAGAACGCCACGACGGCGAGCGTCTTGACCGGCCAGAACAGCAGGACGACGCCGAGGATGACCGCGACGGCGCCACTGATGCCGAGGGCGGCCCGGACGCCGTTGATGGCGCCGCGGGTCAGGTCGGCGGCGTTGAGGGCGAACTCCTGAAACGGAGCTGAGGTGGAGCCTGGTGACGTCATGTTGATCCCCTTGATCCTTCGGTGCCGCGTGCGAGAGCGGCTCTGCTGCCGACACTAGCGCTGACTGGGTGTTCGCCGGGAGGGTGTTGCGGCGTTTCGAGGGGGAGTGGGGCGCCCGGGGTCGGCGCCGACCGGGGTGCGCCAGGGCAGGAAACGGGTCTGCCATGATTGAGCCATGACTTCGTGGGGCAGGCGATCTCTGAATGTGGCGGGCATAGGACTGGCGGCGCTGGTGGCCGTTGTGGGACTGAGCGGGTGTGCGACGGCCCCGACCGCAACTCCGTCGCCGGCCGCTGTCAGGACCCAGGCGCCGACTTCTCCCGCTCCGACCGATCAGGCTGCGTCAGGGGCCGTCGAGAGTTATCTCGCCTGGCTCACGGCCTCACGAACGCCCGACGTCGATGCGGCCTGTGCCGCACTCTCACCGGATCTCATTGCGCGCATGATCGCGGAACTCAACGGCACAGTGCCCACACCGGTCGGCAGTTGTGAAGAGATGATCGCCGCGACGGCTGCCCTCTACCGAGCGGTCGGCGATGACGCTGCCGTGGACGTCGCGGTCCAGCACGAGACGTCGACGGATGCCACACTCTTCGTCACCTATCTGGCCTCGGGCGATTGCGGCACGGTCGTCATGAAACGTGGGGGAGCGAGCTGGATCATCACCGAGCAGTCGCAGGAATGCGCTCAGTGACCCATCACGCCTCGGCGTCGCGCGCGGGCTTCTTCCACACAAGCCATTTGCGCTCGACCTCGTCGACGAGGTCGATAAGGTGTGGAACTCCTCTTCGGTGGCACAGGGGGATCACCTGCTGACGGATGGGGCTTGCGAACCGACCCGCTCCTCTGACTATACTTAGGCAAATGCCAAAGTATTACGATGAGGTCGACGCCGTGCTCCGCGCGCTCGCGGATCCTACGCGCCGAGCTGTCGTTGAGCGTCTCGCCATGTCTCCGGCGGTGGTGTCTGAGCTGGCCGAGCCGTTCGCGATGACCCTGCCGTCGTTCGTGCAGCACCTCGGGGTGCTCGAGGACGCAGGGGTGATCGTGTCGGAGAAGCAGGGCCGTGTCCGTACGGTGAGCCTGCGTCCGGGCGCTCTCGACGTGCTGCAGCTGTGGCTCGGTGAGCAGCGCACCCCCGCGGAACACCAGGCAGACAGGCTCGGCATCCACCTCGCCCGCGCAACCCAGAAGGAGAACTGACATGTCCCGTGTCCGCATGGATCTCTTCACGTCCATCGACGGCTTCACCCCAGCCGACCAGACGCCCGACAGCCCGATGGGCGAGGATTGGAACCGGCTCACCGCCGCGTACACCGCGACCCGCACCTTCCGCGAAAAGATCTTCGGAGACACCAGCGGGCGAGGCACCACCGGAGTCGACGACCGCTACGGTGCCGCATTCTTCGACGGCATCGGCGCCGAAATCATGGGCGCCGGGATGTTCGGATTCCACGCCCATCCCACCGATTCGGACTGGACGGGCTGGTGGGGTCCGAATCCGCCGTTCCATACCCCGGTCTACGTGCTGACCCACTCCGCACCGCGCCCCTCGATCGCGATGGAGGGCGGCACGACGTTCCACTTCCGCGACGCCGCCATCGACGAGGTCCTCCGCGAGGCGCGCGATGCGGCGGGGGGCCTGGATGTGCGCATCGGAGGCGGCTACGGCACGGCGCGCGCAGCACTGGGCGCCGGACTCGTCGATGACCTGCACCTCATGATCGCTCCCGTCTTCCTCGGTCGCGGCCATCGGCTCTGGGACGACCTCAGTGGCTTCGACGCCACGCACACCGTGACGTCGGAAGTCGCCGAGAGCGGCGTGATCCACGTCACTCTGACCCGATAGGAGACCCACGTGACACACGAACGCAGGCTCGCACGCTCCGGCTTCACCCTCACCCGCGACTATCCCGCACCGGTCGAGAAGGTGTGGGGAGCGTTCGCCGACGAACAGCAGAAGCGGAGCTGGTGGGGAGCAGGCGACGAGGCGGAGGCCCGTGCGTGGGCCTTCGACTTCCGCGTCGGCGGGCGCGACATCGACGAAGGCCAGTTCCACAACGGACCGCTGTCGCGTTATGAGGCGACCTACACGGACATCGTCGAGCACTCACGCATCGTCACCACGTATGACATGTGGCTCGACGGAGAGCACATGTCCACGTCGCTCGCCTCACTGGAGTTCGAGCCCATTGCTGAGGGCACGCGCTTCACCCACATCGAGCACGGCATCTTCTTCGATCGATTCTGGGCGGACGGCGACGGACGCGAGGCCGGCACGCGTGGCCTCCTTGACGCGTTGGAGCGGTATCTCGCGCGGTAGCCGACTCCCGACAGTCTGTAGCTGATAATGCACATTATGTCAGCTCAAGGATGGGCACGTGCGCTAGGCGCGATTACGACACCTGGTAGAACTCCCCCGATTCGGACCGGCACGGCAGGCCATGGCCCGAGGCGTCGCGCTCACACTGCCTCTTTCGAGTACCGGCGGGTGAGCGCAGCGCCGATCATCGCCAGATGCGCGCGCACGGATTGTGGGCTGGTGATTTCGAGCCACTCGACAAGCCCAGCGAGATGACCGGCGATCCCGTACTCGCTCGGCGCATGAAACACGACAGGGATGCGGCCATCGCTCGTGGCCGGCCCCACTTCCAGCGTTTCACCGACGGCCGCCTGGAGAAACTCGAGCCCATCGGGGGCACAGATCGCGTGCACCTCGACGACGCTACGGTTGCGTTCGGCTTCGTCGGTGACGCCGTGCCACGCTCTCGCGAGATCGAAGCCCTCGGACCGATGAACGGGGGCATCGCTTGGGATGACGTCGGTGACACGGTCCAGGCGGAAGGTGCGCTGACCCACTTCTGTGTGGGCAACGAGATACCAGCGTGAACCCTTCGCCACCAAACCCAGTGGGTGAACGATCCGCACGGACTCCTTGCCAGCGCTGTCGATGTAGCTGAGCTGCGCTTGCACGCCACGGATCACCGCATCCTGCAGGGTATCGAGGTACTGAGTCGGCCGGTTCGCGTCTCCGGTTGCGCCCCACGGCTGCGAATCCACTATCACGGACGAGGCTGCGGCCTCCGCCTGTGTGCGGAACGTCTCGGGTAGTGCTCTGACGAGCTTTCGAAGGGCCGCCTTCAAATCAGGCCCCGCGGCCTCCGCAGCTGCCGCCGGTCCCGCGATGAGGAAGAGGGCTCGCGCTTCGCTGGCAGTCAATCCTGAAAGGTCGGTACGACCGTCGCCGAGAAGACGCCATCCGCCGGAGCGACCCTGGATGGAGTAGATGGGGACCCCTGCCATGCCCAGAGCGTCCAGATCGCGGCGAGCAGTACGTTCAGAAACCTCAAGTTCCTTCGCGACCTCCGCGGCAGTGATCTGCCCACGCCGCTGCAGCATGAGCAGGATGGCTACCAACCGGTCGGACTTCACACTCGTATCTTCTCAAAAAACCGGTCACTGGGTGCCCTATTTAGCTCCCTAGCTTGGAACTATGAACACAACAGCCCCTGAGATTCCTTTCCCTGACGCCGCCATCATCTCCGTGAACGGTATTGATCTCGAGGTCTTCGAGGCAGGCCGAGAGAACGCGGGAAATCCGATCGTGCTCTGCCACGGATGGCCTGATCTTGCATACACCTGGCGCTATCAGATCCCGGCTCTCGTTGCTGCCGGCTACCACGTGATCGCTCCGAACCAGCGGGGGTTCGGCAACTCAGCCAGACCAGAGGATGTCGTCGGTTACGATATCGAGCACCTGACGGGCGACCTCGCCGCGCTGCTCGATCACTTCGGCTACGAGAGCGCAACGTTCATCGGTCACGACTGGGGCGCGTTCATCGTTTGGAGCTTCACGCTGCTGTACCCGCAACGGGTCGACAAGGTCGTGGCGCTCAGCTTGCCGTACCTCGCGCGCGGTGAGATGCCCTGGCTCGACTTCATGGAGGCGGTGCTGGGGAGCGACTACTATTTCGTGCACTTCAACAAGCATCCGGGTGTAGCTGACGCGATCTTCGACGCCGATCCCGCACGCTTCATCAACAACCTCTACCGTCGGGACGAACCGCTCCTGCCGTTCACGCCGGGCATGGCGATGATCGAAATCGCGCAGAACGACTCCCCTGCCGGCGAGCCACTGCTCAACGACAGCGAACTGGCCGTCTACGAGTCCGCGTTCCGGCATTCAGGGTTCACCGGCGGTATCAACTGGTACCGGAACCTCAACCGCAACTGGCACCTGCTCGCGGACGCGGAGCCGATCATCCATCAGCCCGCACTCATGATCTATGGCCTGCGCGACACTGTCGCCCGCTCAGAGAGCCTGTCTGACTTCGTCCCGAACGTTGAAGAGCTCAGCTTCGACAGCGGACACTGGGTGCAGCAGGAACGCCACCGCGAGACGACGAGTGCCATCCTCGAGTGGTTGGCGCGGTGCGCCGGGTAGGACGCAGAGGTGGAAGACGCGCTATTCTTCGGCGACTCGGATGGTTTCAGCGAGTGGCTGGAAAGGCACCACGCTCACACACCTGAACTGTGGGTGCTGTTTCACAAGAAAGGCTCGGGGATGGCCAGCCAGACATGGTCTGACGCTGTCGACGTGGCACTGTGCTTCGGGTGGATCGATGGACTCAGAAAAAGTGTTGACGATAAGAGCTACCGAGTACGTTTTACGCCCCGCAGAAAGAACGGCGTGTGGAGCTCAGTCAATGTCAGAAAGGCTTCGTGAAGTTCGCGCCGTCTTACCGGCGTGACTCTGTGTGGTGGGTGATGAGCGCAAAGAAGGAAGAAACGCGATTGAGGAGATTGGACGTTCTCATTGCCTCATCACTCGCCGGGCAACGGGTTCCCGTATTCAGGGCAAGGGATACCCCAGCCGTCTGACAATCGCGCCGCCGCCATCCGCGTTGGACCGGCTGGTCCGGGGCATTCCGGAAAGGGGTTACGACAAAGTCGACGACCATCACGCGCAGAATGGATCAACGCGGCAGAATCGGCATCTGACTCTCTGGCTAGAGGTCTATCTCCATGGGGCTTCCGCCCGGCCATCGAGACAGCTGATGCCATCGGCGAATGCTGCCCCGAGTTCGCACGCTTCCCCCACGCTCTCCTCGTTCCACGAGCTTCTCGGCCACAACGAATCCCAGGGCGCGATCCGGGGACTTCCGCCACCTCTTATCCCGCTGTCCCCGGAGCCGATCGTCGACCAGTTCCATCGCCTCATCGCCGATCGCGCTGGCCCGATGTCTCAACGAACTCAGTGCTACGAGCTCAGCCGCCCGATTCGACTTGTGACCGATCCGCTTGTTCCGAGGGATCGATTTCCGCGCACCATGCGGCGACTCACCATACGTGTTCCTGCGTTCCCGCTCATAGTCCAGTTGCTTCTTCTGCTGCGGTGTCTGTCGAGTGCGCGCCATCGCCAAATCCTTTCCTCAGCCCAACCGGCCAGATTACGAGCAGACCCGATTCCCGCGCAACCTCGCCGCTCGCCCCCCTCAGCGACCGCGATGCAGGCACGCCCTCCCCTGACCCCACCACGGCCAGGCGGGTCCGGGCGGCGATCGTCACTAACCGACTAATGTTCGCGTATGGACGCCAAGACGCGAAAACCGTGGTTCGGACGTAACACGTCGGGACCGGGATGGCATCCCGGTTCGTGGCAGGGCTGGTTGATCCTGGCGGTCGTCGTTGCTGCGCTCGTTGCCGTCGTCGTGCTGCTCAGGACCGGCGTGCTGTGATGCGGTGGTCATCGTGAGCGGCGTCTTAGCCTGGATCGCGGGCTCGGGTGTCGTGCAGGGTCTGATCATGGGTTTGACGTTCGCGTTCTTGACCACCGTGGTCGTCCTGAACGCCGTGGCGCGGACCGAGACCACGACCGTCAACGGCTGGAGTGCGATTCGGAAGGCCGGCCGTCCCGGCAACGGGCTGCTGGTTCGTGCGGCTTTGCAGAAGGCGCTCCCGGTCGTCAACGTGTTCGAGGAGGCCGCCTATTGGACCGCCGTCAGCGATGACGCGGGGAAGCCTCTCAGCGGCGAGCGCACCTATCGCATCCACTTCCCCGCGGGTGGGCTGCCACCGAACGACGCTTTCTGGTCGCTGACCGCGACGGACACCGTCGGCTACATCGTCGACGCCTCGGCCGCACATGCGAGCGTGAACAGCCACTCCGGCCTTGTCGCGAATGTCGATGGCTCGGTCGACATCCTGTTGCAGCGTGACCGGCCATCCGGTGACACACAGAACTGGGTGGCGACACCGCCTGGCCGGTACAAGCTCATGCTCCGCGCGTATCTGCCAGGGGCGGCCATCGTCGACGGGCGATACGAGGTTCCGCCGGTCGTCCAGGTGCCGTCGTGAATCGCCTGATCCTGAAATACGCCACCCCCGCGACGATCGCCATCCTGGCCGTCTTCGCGTGGGTCACCTACCGGCGGATCGCCGACGGCGGGATCGAGGCCATCCTCGTGATGGTCGTGACCGCTGTGATCGTGTGGGTGGTCGCCACGTTCGTCTTCATCTCCCTCTGGCCGCGGATCACGGTCGGGGGCTTCAAACGGATCTTCGGCCGGCGCGGGCTGGGTGGCGGACCGATCCCTGTGAACACGATCTCTGCCGTGCGGGAGAGCCCGTCCCAGTCCGCTTCGTCCGGCAACGTCATCGCGACCGGCGCCGACGACCTCCTCTACGTCGGCGGGTGGCTGGATGTGAGACCGGGTCCGCTCGTCCTGCACGTGCCAGAGATGGGACCTCGCTACTACAGCGTGCAGTTCACCGACCCGGCGAGCGGCGCCAACTTCGCCTACGTCGGCACGCGCACCTCCGGAACGGCCGGCGGTGATTTCCTGTTGTGCGAGTCCGTTTGGCGTGGGGAGACACCACCCGGCATGACCCGGATCGACGTGCCGCACAGGGAGGCCCTGCTCATCGGCCGGGTGTTCGTCGCCGACGACGACGACCGTGAAGCGGCGTACGAACTGGCGCGGAAGATCCAGCTCTCGACCACATCGTGAGCCTGGAGGGTGTGCATCCGATTAGAGGAAATCACCCATGAAGCCGACGAAATCAGCAATCGTCAAGAAGGTCTCCGGAGACGTGTGCGCTCAGGTTCCGGTCCAGTCGCTACCAGGAGCCGCCAGCAGGCGAGTCGTCACCATCCGGTTCCTGAGTGATACAGAGCGCAAGACTTGCGATCAAGATGAGGCGCGCGAAATACGGGCGAGCCGAACGTGGAAACGCAAAGAACGACGCAATCAGGCTCGCCTTCGACTCAAGAAGCCTCTGGACGTCGATCTTAGGAAGGGACTCCGCGCTCGCTACACGCGAGCACCAACCGTAGATATCCGCATCGATCAGAACGGCGTCTGCGCTGCCATAAACCTGCCCTCGCTCGACCTCGAGCGGGAACCCAGCCGAAAGATGAAGCTCGAGCTCACGACGGAGGTCATCCAACATGATCCGCAGTCTAGCTACACCCCGAACCTGCAGAGTCGCCCGCGACTCCCCCGCTGGCAGTCCATCACCACGGTGAGACGTTCCGCCGGCAGCCGGGCCCGTCAGAAGCGACTCGACGCTGACGAGCCGATCCCATCGCGCAGTTATGACGAGAGGTCGGAAAAGCTCGAGAGGGCTAACAGGGTGCTGCCCAGTCCACATGCGAACGTACGGACCATCTCGACGTCACCCACCCCCACCCAACCGAACCGTGTACGCCGGAACGAACCGCACCGTGACCTGCGCAGGGTCGATCCCCTGCGCTTTCAGCACGTCCTCCAGCGAACTGGTTTCGGGGATCGGCGGCTGACCGGTGAGGGTCAGGGTGGCGTCGGTGCTGGTCGCCGTGAGCTGGGTGATCTCCCAGCCGTTCTGTTGCGCCCACGGCTGGGCCGCCTGCCGGATGGAGTTCTCCAGCAGTTCCTGGTCGGTGAAACGGGCGGAGGTGATGGCCAGGGGAACGCCGATGATCAGCAGGGTCACCACGATGGAGAGGATCGCCCGGTGGCGCCTCCCCCAGCCTCGTTTGACCAGCGACTCCCCCTCGGTGGTCCGGACGTCGCGTGCGGCCGAGCCGATCCGGTAGCCGGTGAGGATGATGACCCCGGTGGCGAGGATCGCCGCGACGTTCGCGCCGAACAGCAGCAGTGCGCCGGCGGCCTCGCTCCACGCGCCGGACTCCAGCGTCAGGCCGACCACCGACAGCGGCGGAACGAGGGAGATCGCGATGGCGACGCCCGGGAGCGTGTCGGAGATGTCCTTCCGGACCAGAGCCACCGCGCCGACCGCGCCCGTCGCGAGTGCGGCCAGAAGGTCGATCAGGCTCGGAGAGACCCGCGCGGCGACCTGGCTGTTCGTGGCGGCCACCACGGGAGCGGCGACCAGCAGGCCGACGAGGTAACCGATCGCGACCGCCGTGGCCGCGCCGACGGCGACCAGGATCCAGCTCAGCAGGAGGTTACGTCTGTCGCCGGTGACCGTGGCCAGTACGATCCCGAGAATCGGGGTCATCAGCGGGGCCACGATCATCGCGCCGATGACGGTGGCTGCTGAGTCGCCGACGACACCGGATGCGGCGATCACGGACGACAGGCACAGCAGCAGCCAGAACCGGCTGAACTTCGACGACGCCTGCACGCCCTCGAAGAAGACGGCGGCACGCATGTCCGCGACCGCGTTCATCCGCTCTCCCCCTGTCTGCCCCTCTCCCCCAGCGCACCGACCGCCGCGAGCGCATCCCGGTTGGCGCGGCGGACCGCGCGGCCCACCCATTCGTCGCCCTTGTAGATGTTCTGCGCGCCCAGTTCGTCCGCGAGACCGGAGGCGACGATCTGGAGCTGCACTTCCGGTTCGCTCACCACCAGCTTGAGCGAGGACCCCACGGCCGCAAGGGACGCGGCGAGCCGGCGCAGCACCTCCACGAGCGCCAGGTCGAGCTGTTCGGCGCCGCGGAGGCGGATGATCACCACCGACCCGGCCGAGCGAGCCGTCACCGCGGGCAGCTGCTGCTCGAACAGCGGCGCGCTCGCGAAGAACAGGCTCCCGTACGGCCGCAGGATCACCACGGAGCGCCCGGGGATCTCGGCGGGCGGGTCGGATTCGCGCATCCGGCCCCTGGCGTCGATGATCACCTGCCGCACGCGGACCCGGGTGGAC
Source organism: Leifsonia araucanica (assembly GCF_051161895.1). Taxonomy (NCBI): domain Bacteria; kingdom Bacillati; phylum Actinomycetota; class Actinomycetes; order Micrococcales; family Microbacteriaceae; genus Leifsonia; species Leifsonia araucanica. The sequence goes on along the minus strand of NZ_JBMBTW010000002.1, from coordinate 856,409 downwards.
TGCTGCGCCACGAACAGGACGATTCCCAGCCCGACCCCGACCAGGACGGCGAACTGCAACGGGATCAGCAGAGTCAGGATGAAGGTCACGGCCATGATGGCGGTCTGCAGTGCGCCGCCCTTCACGACGGCGGCGATGCGGGCGGGACGGATGGACGTCACGCCCACCACGATGAGCAGTCCCGCCAGCGCCGGCATCGCGGTGTGGGCGACGGGCACGGAGGCCAGCAGGATCACCAGCGCCATCACCGCGCCGGAGATCAGCAGCGACAGCCGCGTGCGTGCTCCAGCGGACACGAGGAGCGCCGACGCCGACATCGACCCGCCGACGGGCATCCCGCGGAACACGCCGGAGACGATGTTGCCGACGCCCTGGCCGATGAAGTCCCTGGATGCGTCCGCCGGCTTGCCGTCCGCCGTCGGAATGCCCGCCGAAACGCCTGCACCCTGCACCAGGCCGACGAACGCGAGTGAGATCGCCGGGATGATCAGGGTCGGCACGTCCCCGAGCGACGGGAGGACGGGACCGGGAAGCCCCGCCGGGACGGTGACGCTGTCGCCCAGCACCGTGACCTGCGCCTGCACCCACAGGTTGAGGAGCACGGCGACGACCGAGCCCAGGACGACGGCGACGACGAGCCCCAGACCGCCGACGGGCGTGGGCTGGAGCACGACGATGGTGAGGATGGTGACCGCCCCGACGATCACGGCGGGCACGCTCCACTGGCCGATGTGCACGAGCAGGTCCACTGTCCGCACGATGCGGTTCGCTCCGCGCGCGTCGTAGCCGGTCAGATTCGGCAGCTGCCCGAGGACGATGTTCAGCCCGACGGCCGTGATGAATCCCGTCATGACCGCCGTGGGCACGAAACGTACCAGGCGACCGCCGCCCAGGAGCCCGGCGACGATCATCGCGACCCCTGTCAGCACGGCCAGGGTGAACAGCGCCCTGTCCGGATCCGGCCGGGCCGCCAGATCGGCGTCGGCGATCACCAGCGACATCGCCCCCGTCGCCTGCACCGCCATGAACGTGCTGCTCGTGAAGAGCGCGGCACCGACCATCCCGTAGAGGTAGCCGTAGAGGCCGGCCAGCGGATTCACGCCGGCCAGCAGACCAGACGCCAGCCCGTCCGGGACGCTCTCCGCACCCAAGACCAGCCCCGCCATGAGATCTTTCCCGAGCGTCTTACGGTTGAACCAGCGCCTCAGCGTGTGCCGCATGGCCCCACGCTAGTCAGCCTGGCGGCTTCCGGGCAGTCCCCACGTTCTCCGGCGCCGCCGCTCCCCTGCCCGCCGCTCCCCTACTCGCCGGCGCGATATCCCGGATGCACGTCGCGATCGAGACCCCTGGCCGCGCTGAGCTTGAGGAGCAGCTCGTACAGCTGATCCCGGTCGGCGTCGCTCAGTCCTTCGGCGAGTTCGGCCTCCTGGCTCTCCGCGGCGGTCCGCAGTTCGCCGAGCAGGCGGCGACCCGCATCCGTTACCGACAGGATCTGGCTGCGGCGGTCGGTCGCGCTGCGCTCCCGGACGATCAGGCCCGCGGATTCCAGGGAGTCGATCAGCGCGACGACGCGGCTCTGCGCCACCCCCAGCTTGTCGGCGAGCTCGCGCTGGTTCATCCCCGGGTTCCTGCCCAGGATGCGCATGACCCCCGCTTCCGGAGGCGCGATCCCGAGTGCGCGCGTCTTCTCTGCGAAGTTCTCTGCGGCGAGTGTGCCGAGCTGGGTCAGCAGGAATCCGATGCGCGCCGGTCGGCTCGGGATGGGCATGGCTCCACAATAGAGCATTGACTTACTAATTCATATGGTGAATCATTCTGTCCATGACACAAATCCCAGCGACGCGCAGACGCCGACCCGACGGGCCCAATGCGGGGGTCCTCGGCATCGTCGCCCTCGCTCTCACCATCGCCTCTGTCGCGGTGCCCCCGCTTCTCGCCGCCGGTAACTTCTTTCCGTCGCCCACGGGGTCGACCACGGCCGTGAGCGGCTATTTCTCGGCGCATCGTGACGCAGTGACGCTCACCGGCTTCCTCGTCTTCGCCGCCTCGGTCCCGATCGGCATCTACGCCGCCACCGTCTACGCCCGGCTGCTTCGACTGGGGGTGCGCGTCCCTGGTCCCACCATCGCCCTGTTCGGCGGCATCGCCGCGTCTGTGCTGCTCTCGCTGTCCGGACTGCTGACCTGGGCACTCGGCCAGCCCGTCTCCGGCCAGTCCCCCGCGCTGCTGCACACGTTCGCATTCGTCACGTACGCCATCGGCGGGGTCGGGTTCGTCGGCGGCCTCGGGTTGCTGATGGCCGGGATCGCCGTCCCTGCCCTCATCCTGCGGCTCACGCCGCGCTGGTTCGCCTGGGCGGGCCTCGTCGTCGCCGCGCTCAGCGAGCTCTCCTTCTTCGCTCTCGTCCTGCCCCCGCTGGCTTTCCTGCTGCCGCTCGGCCGCTTCCTCGGTCTGGCCTGGCTTCTCGCGGCCGGTTTCCTGCTACCGCGCAACCGGCACGACGTTCCAGGGCGGGAGGAGCGATGAACGCCGCCAAACGATTCACCGGGCTGCGGACCAACGCCTTCGCGGCCCTGGTCGGTTTGCTCGTCGCGTTCGTCCTCGGCACGACCCTCTACGGGCAGGTCCCAGCGGATGCGCGGGGTCGCGGCACTTTCGGGGCCTTCGGCGAGGCGATCACCAGCGGCCCGGTGCTGCTCATCCTCCATGCCGTCGTCGGGACGTTGATCGTGGTGAGCGCGGCCACGGTCGTGATCCGTGCCGCCCTGCTCCGTCGGCCGGCGTTCATCGTTCTCTCGTCCACGGCACTGGTGGCGGTGCTGCTCGCCTGGTTCGCGGGATCGGTCTTCACTGACACGCTCGCCACCGGCGCGGCGCGGGCGATGGAGTGGTCGACGGCCGTCGCGCTGCTTCTCTACGCGATTGTGCTGTTCCTCCGCGTGCCCATGGACGGGGCCGATCAGAAAGGACAGACGCTGTGACGGACCTGCTGGAAGGAAAGGTCGCGTGGGTGACCGGAAGCTCACGTGGGATCGGTGCGGCCATCGCGGCGGCGCTGGCGCAGGAGGGCGCTGCCGTCGCGGTGCACGGCAGGGACGCGGAGGCGGCGGCCGCGGTTCGCGACCGGATCGTCGCCGCCGGAGGCCGGGCGACCGTCGTGCTCGGCGACGTGACGGAGCCCGACGACATCGAGCGCATGGTCGCCGAGGTCGAGTCGCAGCTCGGCCCGATCGACGTCCTCGTCGCGAACGCGGGGGCAACCCGGTGCGTCCCGGACTGCTTGGGGACATGACCGTCGAGCAGTGGCGGTCGGCCGTCGACGCCAACCTCACGGCGACCTTCGCCACCATCGCCGGCGTGCTGCCCGGGATGAAGCAGCGCGGGTCCGGCACGATCATCACCATGTCGTCTGCGGCGGCGCGCCGCCCGACGCCGCCGTCCCCTGTGGCATACGCGGCGGCGAAGGCGGGCATCGAACTGCTCACGAAGTGGCTCGCGGCCGAAGCGGGTCCGAGCGGGATCCGTGTGAACTGCGTGGCGCCGGAGACCATCCTGACCGAGCGGAACCAGGACATGATCCCGGCCGAGATCCAGACCCAGCTGATCGCCACGCATCCGGTGCGTCGTCTCGGCACCCCGCAGGACGTCGCCGACGCGTGCGTCTTCCTCGCGAGCGACCGGTCGGCATGGACCAGCGGTGTCGTCCTCGACGTCGCTGGCGGATCGGTGCTGCGCTAGCCGGGATGCGCCGGGACCGCGGCGGTCAGGGCCAGGCGTTCACCCGAAGCGCACCCCGGCGAGTTGCTCGGACAGGTCCCAGATCCTCGCGCCGTCCTCTGCGCTCGCGAGACGGCTGTACAGCGGCTGCTCCGCCGGCGCGCCGCTGAGGTGGTTGAACCCTTTCGGGCCGTAGAAGCGACCGCCCAGCGCCTCCGGGCTGGTCGCCCCGTACACCGCGGGCAGCGCGGCCGTCTCCGGAGTGCCGAACAGGATGCCGAGGCGCGACAGGCCCCGGATGCTGCGCACTGCCATCGTGTCGTGCTGTCGACCGATGCCGGGCTGCGCCGCCAGCAGGTTCGTCGCCGCGATGCCCGGATGCGAGAGGTTGCTGCGGATCCCCCAGTCGCCGGCGACGCTGCGGCGATGCAACTCCATCGCGAACAGCCCGAGCGCGATCTTGGACGACGAGTACGACGTGAAGGCGCCGTACGAGTGTTCCCACTGGAGGTCGTCCCAGTTGACCGCGTGCTGATTCGCCGACACCGAGACCTGCGTGGTGACGTGGGCGCGGCCGTCGCGCAGCAGCGGCAGCAGCCGGGCGCTCAGCGCGAAATGTGCGAGGTGGTTCGTCGCGAACTGCACCTCGAACCCGTCGCCGGTCTCCTGCCTGGTCGGCGGCGACATGACCCCGGCATTGTTGATGAGGATGTCAATGGGGCGTCCCTCCGCCACCAGGTCGTTCGCCAGAGTCGCGACCGAGTCCAACGACGAGAGGTCGAGCATCCGCACCTGCACGGAAGCCCCGGGCGAGGCTTCGCGGATCCGCTGCGCGGCCGCCTCGCCCTTCTCTCGGTTGCGGACCGGCATGAGCACGTCCGCGTGCGCGCGAGCCAGCCGCGCGGCGATGTTGTAGCCGATGCCGTCGCTCGCTCCCGTCACGAGCGCGAGCCGGCCGCGCAGGTCCGGCACGGCGATGTCGATGGGCGTGCGGGGCATGGGCGCTCTCCTCGTGATGGGCAGGAGTCAATCCTGCGCGTTTGGGCGGGCAGAGTACATGCCCACTCCGTCACCGACCGCGTCCGGAGCGTATCCACTCCGAGCGTGGCCTGCCGTCCGACGCGCCCGATACTCTGGTGCTGCGCATTCAGCGGCAGGCCGCCCGGCCCGTGGATGCGAGAACCCCCTTGCGAAACGGAGACGCTCGATGACCATCCGGAGCGGTCCGCTGGCGCGGCGGCTCGGCCTCGGCGACGCGGTCGTCATCGGGCTCGGGTCGATGATCGGGGCTGGGATCTTCGCCGCGTTCGCTCCGGCGGCCGCCGCGGCCGGCGCCGGGTTGCTGATCGGGCTGGCGATCGCTGCGGTGGTCGCATACTGCAACGCGTCGTCGTCGGCGCAGCTGGCCGCGCAGTACCCGACCTCGGGCGGCACGTACGTCTACGGGAGGGAACGGCTCGGCGAGTGGGCCGGGTTCCTCGCGGGGTGGGCGTTCGTGATCGGCAAGACGGCCAGCTGCGCGGCGATGGCCCTGACATTCGCCGCATATGCGGCCCCTGCCGGATGGGAGAAACCCGTCGCGGTCGCCGCGATCCTCGCCCTGGCGGCCGTGAACTATTTCGGCGTCTCCCGCACCGCCGGGCTCACCAGGATCATCGTGGTGTTCGTGCTCGCCGTCCTCGCGCTGGTCGTCATCGCGGGGCTCACAGCCACCGGCACACCGCACACCGACCTGGGGCTCGGGATGTTCGACCACGGCTGGTACGGCATCCTGCAGGCGGCCGGGCTGCTGTTCTTCGCGTTCGCCGGGTACGCCCGCATCGCCACGATGGGCGAAGAGGTGAAGGATCCTGCACGCACCATCCCGCGCGCGATCCTCGGCGCGCTGGCGCTCGCGCTCGTCGTGTACATCCTGGTCGCGGTCACGCTGCTGCTCGTCCTCGGGCCGGAGCGGCTCGCCGCATCCTCTGCTCCCCTGGCCGATGTCGTCGCGGCCACCGACTGGACCTGGGCGGCGCCCGTCGTCAGGATCGGCGCGGCGGCCGCCGCCCTGGGGGCGCTGCTCGCGCTGATCGCCGGGATCGGACGCACCAGCCTGGCGATGGCGAGGAACCGGGATCTCCCCGCCTGGCTGTCCGCCGTGCATCCGGTGCACACGGTGCCGCATCACGCCGAGATCGCGCTGGCGCTCGTGGTCAGCGTGCTCGTGCTGACCGTGGACCTGCGCGGCGCCATCGGGTTCTCGTCGTTCGGCGTGCTGCTCTACTACTTCGTCGCCAACGTCGCCGCGTTCACCCAGGACCGGCAGCACCGCCGGTATCCGAAGCCGGTGCAGGTTCTGGGCGCGCTCGGCTGCATCGTGCTCGTCGCGACGCTTCCTCTGGTGTCCATCGGGGTGGGGATCTGCGTGCTCGTCGTCGGGGTGGTCGGGCGACTCCTGGTGCTGCGCCGGCGCAGAACGCGCGCGTGACGCTCCGCCGCGTGCGCCGGCGGCGTCACTGGCCGGCGACCGCGCTCCCGGTGAGTTCGTGCCGGGAGAACGTGTAGACGATGCAGTAATACGTGCGGTCGCCGGCCGCCCACTTCTCGCTCGTGTCCGGGTAGCGGAGGTCGAGCTGGACGTCCTCGTTCCAGCGGGCGACCCAGTCCCAGTTCAGGAACGGCTCGCAGAGGCTGCTGACCTGGGTGTCCAGGGCTTCCTTGCCCGGGAACGCCGCGTCGGCCGGCTGCGGGAGCGAGCCCGTGGTCAGCAACTGCGCGATGTGCTGCTCGGCACAGTCGACCACCGGATACGCGTCCGCCCACTTCGAGTCGTAGGTCTGCAGGCAATCGCCGGGCTTCAGTGTGCCGACCGGCTGCGACGGCACGGTGGCGACGTGGGTCGCGGTCGGGCGCGGCGGGAGGCCGAGCGGAGTCGGAGCAGGCGGCGGCAACGGTGGATGCGGTGCGGCGGCCGGCGAGGAGGATGAGGCAGCGGCCCGCGCCCCTCCGGCGGGAAGCCCGACGGTGGCGATCCCGACCACCAGGACGGCGACGCCGATCGCGGCCGTGACGGCGACCAGGATCAGCCAGCCCCGCCGCGACAGCCCGTCGCCGGTGGGCGTGACCCTCACGGGCCGTTCCATCGCAGCCTCCTCCGGTCGGCACAGCACGGGAGATCTCAGACTATGAGCCGAAACGTCGTCGGGCAATCGCGGCTACTCTGACCTCATGCCGCGCATCGGATTCTCCGCCGACCTCCTGCGGCCGGCGACCGGGGACGCCTCGCACCGCGTCACGTACATCGAGCTGTTCTTCGACCTCGTGTTCGTGTTCGCCATCACGCAGGTGTCGCACATCCTGATCCACGAGCAGAGCGGCCTCGAACTCGTGCACACCCTGGTCCTGGGATGCATGGTCTGGTGGATGTGGGTGTACACCACCTGGGCGTCGAGCTGGCTGAACCCCGAGACCGGCGCCGTGCGTGCGCTGTTCATCGTGATGATGTTCTTCGGGATGCTCGTGTCGATCGCGATCCCGGAGGCGTTCGGCGACCGTGCGCTCCTGTTCGCGGTGAGCATGGTGGCGCTGCAGCTGAGCCGCAGCCTGTTCACGATCTTCGCGTTCGCGCGCACACAGCCCGACCACGCCGTGAACTTCGTCCGCATCAGCGTGTGGCACGCCGCCGCGGGAGCCGTCTGGATCGCGGGGGCCTTCGTGCCGGAGGACGCACGCCTCTGGGTCTGGCTCGCGGCCCTCGTGATCGACCTGATCGGGCCGAGAGCCCGGTTCTGGACGCCCGGCCTCGGCACATCGGACCTGCAGACCTGGAACGTCTCCGGCGAGCACATGTCCGAGCGGGTCAGCCTGTTCGTGATCATCGCGCTCGGCGAATCCATCGTCGTCACCGGGTCCACCTTCGGCACCGGCAGGATCGACGCGGCGACGTTCGGCGCGTTCGTCGCCGCGTTCGCCGGGACCGTGCTGATGTGGCTGCTCTACTTCACCCACAACCAGCGTCGCGGCAGCGAGTTCCTCGAACAGGCGGACGAGCGCGGGATGATCGCGCAGACGGCGTTCACGTACATCCCGATCCTGTTCGTGTTCGGCATCGTGCTGACGGCGGTCGCCGACGGGCTGGTGCTGCACGACCCCACCGGGGACACCGAGCTCTGGGCGGCCGGGCTGCTCACCGGCGCTGCGGCGCTCTACCTCGTCGCGAACGCGCTCTTCCGCCGCGCGGTCGGCGGATCCTGGCTGATCGCGCAACTGATCGGCGCGGCGGTGGTGCTCGCGCTGTTCGCCCTCACCCCGGTACTCACCCCGCTCGGACTCAGCTGGGCGGTGAACCTGGTGCTGCTCGTCGTTGTGCTGTCGGATGCGCTGAACCGGCGTCGGCGGCGTCCGGCAGCGGATGCGTCATCCGCCCACGTCTGAACCGTCGGAAACCTTCACCAGGTCGTCCGGCCGCCAGGTCTGGTCGTAGAACTCGGCGGTCGTGCCGTAGAGCCGGAAGGCGACGATGAAGTCGCGCCCCGGAACGGTCTGGACGAACGCGGCGTCCGTGACATCCTGCGGCTTGGCCGGCCCGAACCAGAGGTCGATGGAACCGTCGTCGTTCTGCGGGATGTCGTAGTAGCCGTTCGTCGACGGAAGCAGCTGCTCCGTCTCCGGCATCGTGCCGTCGATGACGTTGTATGCCGTCGCCGCCCAGAACAGCCCGGCCGGGATGTTCGCCGGCAGGTGCAGCCGGTAGGTGGACGAACCGGTGAGGAAGTCGCCGTCCGCGTCCCGGTAGGTGAACGGGTACTTGGATCCCGCGCCGGTCGAGTGGATGTTCATGGCCGGCGCAGACGAGTACGCGTACTGGAAGAAGCGCGCGCGGGTGTTGACGTCGAGGTAGCTCTCCTGCATCCACTCCGCGGTGCCGCCCGCCCACGCCTGCTCCCACTGCCGGTCGTGGTAGTAGCGATTGCGCTGGTCGTCCCTGCCGAGCTGGGCGAGGGCGAGGATCATCTTCGGCGCCGTCTCGACCGCGCGCTGCAACTGCTCGCTCTGCCAGCCGGTCGGCTCGAAGGGCTGACCTTTGACGATCCCGATCGAGGCGAGGACGCCCCGCAGTTCGGGATCGATCGCCGAGACGGGCTCGACGTCCACGAATTCCTTGAGCTTCGTCCAGTACGTGGCATCGGTCGGGTACATCATGTCGAGCCGGATGCCGCTGGCGTTCGGGAACTCCATCGGCAGGGCGTCTTTCTCCTCCGTCCACAACGGGAAGATCCTGGTGCGCTCTGCGACGGCCACGCCGGCCGCGGGATCGGGCTCGCCGTCCCCCTGGCCCATGATCGTGCGGAAGAACAGGAAGACGTTGAACGTCGACGAGCGGAAGGTGAAGTACCCGCCGGGGACGTGCCCGTCGTAGCCGGGCGGCAGCAGAAGGTAGAGCCCGCCGCGGGCCCGGTCGGGACCGATGGCGCCGACGTCGGTGATGGTGCGCTGGAAGAAGTCGGTGAACATCCCGATCACGTTCGCCGGTGCGTTCACCACCAACGGCCCGGTCTCCCGCAGATCGAGGTAGCTCATCGCGTAGATCACGTCCGCGTTGGGGGTGGGCACCCAGGTGCGGCTGTCCATCCTGTCCTTCCAGATCGGCAGGACGTTGTATCCGCTGCCGAACTGCGCCTCCGAGCCGTCGCGCATCCCGATCACGTTCAGCGCCGGCTGCATCGTGAAGTACGCGTGGATCGCGCGCTGGTAGTACAACTCGGCCCGCAACGCCTCGGCCTCCTCCTGGGGCAGCCAGTTGCCGTCGTTGATCTGCCGGACGAGCGGGGAGGCGTGCTGGTCGCTCATGTTTCTTCCTTTCACTGGGGTGGGTACTCGGTTGCTACGTAGAACGGGTAGACGGCGGCCACCTGACCGTCCAGTTCGATCTGCCAGCGATAGCCGGCGCCTGCGGCGAAGTGCAGGCCGGAACTGAAGTTGGCGGCGATGACGTGGGTGGCGGGCAACACACCGGCCGGCACGTCGATCCCGGGCGATGCGCCAGCGGTGAACCGCACCGTCCTGGCGATCCGCACCTCGATGCTGCCCCCGTCCCCGTCCGCGATCCGGACGCTGTCGCCGTTCGCGGCAGCCAGTGTCAGCTCGACGATCACCGGATGTGCGGGGCGGGTGGGCAGCGCGACCGTCGCCCACACCGCGAACGGCACGGACGCGGTTCCGGCCGGCGTGACGGTCAGGATGCGCAGCCCGGCCCCGACCATGTTCGCCTTGCCGGTGTCGTCCACGTTGACGAAGTCGGCGAGCGTCATCGACACCGTCGCCGGGAGTTCCGGCGACAGCGGTTCAGGTCGCGCGTCCATGAGGGGAACGGCTCACAGGGCGAACAACGCCCACTCGTCGTGCGTGCTCGACACATACGTGGCGAGCAGCGTCTCCGCCGCCCACCCGTCGGCGCTCCTGGTCCACCGCACCAGGTGGATGTTCTCGCCGCAGCGGGGCGCATTCCCCAGCGGGATCTCGAATTCCGTCATCGTTCCTCCCGAGCGTCACGGTCGTGTCTTCTGCGGATCAGTAGCCCGGCGCCGAGCAGCGCGAGCGCCAGGATGGCGACCGGGAGCGTGTCGGAACCGGTGTCGGAGAGCGCCGGAGCGGCAGGGTCGAACGTGTTGGTGACGGTGATGTCGACGGGCACGGCGTCGCCGACGGTGACCGCCCCGACCGAGCCGTCACCGTCGTTCGGGGTGATCGTGGTGCGGTCCGCTCCGCCGTCGGAGCTCTCGGTGACCCGGCAGGTCGCCCCTGCCGGAAGGTCCGTGTACACGGCCGTCAGCGATGTGGAGCGCGAGAGCGTGCGGTCGGGGCCGCCGGGGATCGCGACCGGCGCCGGCATCCCGTCGATGGCGGCGGTGCAGCTCAGATGGACGACGAAGGAGCCACCGCCGCGTTCCGCCGCCCCGTCGCCGGCGATGACCTTGTGCACGGTCAGCGAGCCGACGTCGAACGTGTTGACGACGTTCAGCGTCACCGTCTCCCCCGCCACGACCAGGGTCGGGCCGGCGGGTTCGCCGTTCTCGTCGAGCACCTGAGAGGACGTCGCCCCCGCTGCTCCTGTCTCGCGCAGAAGGCAGACGGCGTCGGCGGGAAGCAGCTCGTAGTCCGCGGAGTATGCGGTGTCCGCGCTGAGCGTCCTCGTCGCCCCGCCCGGCACGACCACGGGCGTCGGCACCCCGTCCACCGGATGCACGCAGGCCAGCGCCACGGTGAACGGTCCGGCGCCGTACAGGTCGGCCCCGTCTCCCGTGCGCACCTTGTCGACGTGGATCGCGCCGGTGAGGAACGTGTTGGTGGCGGTCACGGTGACCGTGTCGCCCGAGCCGACGGTGACCTCGCCCGGTGAGACGACGGACGCGTTCGCTCCCCCGGCGCCCGGCTCCGTCACGGCGCACACGGAGCCGGCCGCGATCCCGGCGACGACCTTCTGGAGCGGCTGCGTGCCGCCGAGGGTGACGTCTCCGTCCCAGGTGCTCCGCGATCCGGATGCGTCGTCGAGCGTGCACGACACGTGCAGCACGAAGGGGCCAGCGCCGAACGCCGCTCCGCCCGCGCCGTCGACCACCTTGACGAGGCGAATCGCGCCGACGTCGTACGCGTTCGTGACGGTCACCGTCGAGGTCGGGTCCGTTCCGGCATCCGGAGTCAGCACGACCGTCGTGCTGTCGCCCGTGGTCGGGCCGGTGGTTCCTCCGGAGGTGACCGTGGTCGTCGTGGTCGAGGCAGCGCCCTTGCCGTCGGTCTCCGTCACCACGCAGGAGGCGCCAGCCGGGAGCCCGCTGAGCGTGAGAGCTTCCCCGTCGCTCAGGTCGGCCGTCATCGGCCGCAGCGGTCCGTAGCCGTCGGCGTACACGGCGGCGCCGAGGAAGGTGCAGTCGACCGTGACCGTGAACGGGCCGTATGCGATGGGGGTGCCGTCCTGATCGACCGCGCTCGAATCGACGCTCTTGACCACGACCAGACCGGCGAGGTCGTACACGTTCGTCACCGAGATCACCGGGACGGGGTCGGTGTCTGTGCCGACGACGACCTGGGTCGCGGTGCCGGAGGTCTGGCCGGCGTCGTCCTCGACGACGGTGCACTCGGCCCCCCAGGGCAGATCGTCGACGGTCACAGGGGTGCCGGGCGTGAGGGTGACGGGGATCGGGTCGAGAGCGACTCCCGCCGACACGCAGCGGAGCTCGCCGGTGAAGGTGGCCGGCGCGTAGCCGGCTCCGGCGCCGGTCACCTGCTTGATCACGGAGACCGGGCCGGTCGCGAGGGCGACGCCCACCTTGTTGCCCTCTGTCTGCGCGGTCACGGTCGGCGTGGCGCCGACGAGCACCCGGCCTGCGACACCGACGGTGTTCCAGGCGATCGGGTCGTCGAGCCCTGTCGGAGGCACGGCCGGGGTCCTGGTCGTGACGTCGATCGCGATGGCGCCGCCCGGCGCGATGGTCGGATCGAACGTGACGACGAATTTCAGCCCGGTCACGGTCGTCGGGTCGACCGCCGCATCCCAGGGCGTCCACGCTCCGGGCGGGCACGCGACGCCCGTCGTCGACAGGTCGTCGGTGCACGGAGCCGCATCCGTCGTGTAGTACTGCGCGAGGGTCGCGCCGGGCGGTGCAGATGCGAGCACCGCGCTGCCTGTGTATGTCGGCCGGAACTCCGAGCCGCGGGGCAGCGGGGTCAGCACCCCGGTGTCTCCCGGCGTCGGCAGCTTGTCGATCGCCACCATCCTGTCCATCGGAAGCGTGCCGGTGTTGATCAGGTTGAGCCGCCACACCTCGGTGCCCCCCGGCTTGGTGATCGGGACGCACGGACCGGCGTAGAAGCCGTCGGCGTCGGGAACGCAGGTGACGGCCGGGTTGGTGGACTCCACGCCCAGCTCGGTGTCCGTGGCGCGGACGCCCTTGATGCCGCGGAGGGCGCCGGCGGTCTCGACGGTGACGGTGGTGTCGGTCGAGCAGGCCCCGGTGGCGGGGTCCAGGGTGCCGCCGCAGCTGTCGAACGGACGGCCGCCGGTGACGCTCAGCGTGTTGGTCACGTTCGTGCCGGCCTCGAGCCCTGTGCGGAACATCAGGGCGATCGTGATCGTGTACGTCTGCCCGACTTCGAGCACCGTCCCCAGTGGGAAGGTGAACTGGATGCGCGCCCCGGCCTGGCTGACGGTCGCATCCACGTCGGCGGGATCGGTGGGCATCGGAGGTCCGCTCGGGGGTGCGGGTGCCGCTCCGGCCAGGGCGTAGCTGTACGGGCTCGTCCCCGGATCCGCGAACGGGTCGAAGACGAGGAGCGGTCCAACGGCGTCGGTGGGCAGCTGGTCGGTGATCACCGGGTCGGTGACGGCGATGGCGCCGGTGTTGGTCACGGTGAGGGTGTACGGGATGACCGTGCCCGGTTGCTGCACGCCTGCGGGCGACTTGGACACCTGCACCGCGCTGGTGGCGTGCAGGTACTGCACGATCGCGGTGCTCGAGTCTGTCGCGGTGTACGGAGGGCCTCCCGTTTCGAAGGTTCCCTCCGCCAGGGCGTCGACCGTGTTCGTGAAGGTGCCGGCCGCGCTCTCTCCGGGCGCCGGGACGTTCGTGGAGAGATCGCTCGGCACCTGTCCGCCCGAGCGGAGGTCGGCGCGGCGTTGCGCGCTGATCGCGACGGTCTGCAGCGGAGACGGCTGCAGGAGGTCGCCGTTCAGCTGGGTGAAGACGAAGCGGATGCCCTCCACCTGGTCTGCGGTCACCCCTGCGGGGAGCGGTGACGCGTTGGCGTCTGCTTCCGTCTGGCGCACACCGAGGATCCACGTGCCCCCGTCCGCCTCGCAGTCCGCCGTGGGGTCGCCGAAGCTGCGGCCGGTGCACACGTCGATCTGGACCCTGTCGATCGGGGCCGTCAGAGCGAGCGGAGTGGAGAAGCCCAGGAAGTCGAACGCGTTCCAGAACGTGCCGGAGGCGTCGGACAGGGTGATGCGCCTCGCCCGGACCGTGCCCCCTGGCTGACCGGACATCGTGACCGTGACCGGAGAGTCGTCCGGCTCCGTCTGCTGAGCGGGGACGATGGTCTTCGAGGTGGCGACGGTCAGGACGCCGTCGGCGAGTTCGATCGACCCGGAGGCGTTGGTGGTCGGGCTGCCGCCGGCGGCGCCGCCCTCGTCGCTCACGCCCGCCTGGGCGACGTTCTCGACCGGCGAGAACTCCGCGGCGGTCACCGGATCCCCCGACGTGCGCGCCGTCGCGCGCAACCGGGTGTCGAAGACGACCGTCGACGCCTCGCCGGCTTGGATGCGCCCGGTGTGGACGACCCGCAGCGACACCACGTCCGCGAGCTGGGCCGGTGTCAACGCGAGCGCGTCGGCGATCGAGTATCCGGTGGTCACTCCCCCGGCCGTCGTCAGCTCCACGGTCGAGGCGGTGGCCCCGGCGGGGACTCCGACGCTCTCGAACTTCACGAGGTCGAAGACCTCGAACGGGGTGGATGCGCTGCCGGGCGCCGGATCGCTGATGGTCAGGTTGTCGACGCTGGCCGCCGTGGTGTTGGTGGCGACCAGGGTGATCCGGCCGGACGGGTACAGGGCGGGGTCGACGCCGGCCTGCGGCACACCGAGCGGACCGCCCTCCCACATCTTGCTCAGGGTGACGTTGAGGGGGACGTCCAAGAGCCGCACGATGTCAGCGGCGGTGTCCGTGACCGTCGAGCCGTCGACCGACGACGTGCCGGTGGCCCTGGCGGTGTTCTCGATCTCCCCCGCTGTGCCCGTGTTGTAGAGGCGCGTCGCGATGACGGGGTCCGGCGTGGTGACGGGCGCCCTGACCTCGTCGCGCAGCTGGAAGGTGAGCACGATGGCGCGGTCGTTGCCCGTGGAGCGGGCGACGCCGGAGCCGACCGGTGGAGCCGTCGGGTCGCCGGCCGATGCGCTCGCGCGGTCGGGGCTCTCGGCGTACGTCATCCGCATCCCGACCGTCGACGCCTGTTCGGCGGCGGTGAGGGTCAGACCGGGGAAGGTGCCGATGCAGGCGGCGGGGCAGGGGTCGTTCGCCGCGTCGACCCAGGCCGTGCCGTTGTAGAGCTGAACGGAGGTGACCTGGTCGTAGATCAGATGCGGGTCCTGCGCTGCGGTGATCGCGGGGATCCCGACGAGGTCGAAGGCGTTGAACACCGAGTCGGACAGTGCGGTGGTCGCCGGGTCGGACGGGTCGGAGATCACCATCGTGCCCAGGTTCGCCCTGCCGCCGGTCGACCAGTCGAGCGTGGCCGTCGTCTGCGCCTCGCTCCTCGCCGTGAGCACCTTCGGGGCCTCCCAGCTCTTGGTGAGGAAGTCGTCGCCCCCCGGCAGGCCTCCGGCGATCAGGTCGACCACGGGGCACGGCGAGGGGATCACGGCCGATGCCGATTCGCCGCCGACCCCTGTCGCCGAGGACGCTGCGCAGTTCTCGATCGTCTCGTCCGTGCCGGTCGCGGGACCGCTGCCATCGCGGAGCTGGTCGCGCAACGACATCGTCACGTTGGGCTGAACCGTGGTGCCAGGGGGGAATCCATCCGGTGCGGTGTAGACGAAGCGCAGGCCCTGGATGTCGTCCTGCAGGTCGGCCGGGATGTCCATCGAGAACACGGTCGGCCCCGCGATGCCGACCGCACCGGGCAGGTCGACCCACTGTGTCCCGTCCCAGTACTGGATGGTCAGCGTCGAGCCGGCGGGAACGGCCGTCTGCGTGATCGCCGTCGCGTCGAAGTGGTTCCACCAGTCGGTGAGCGCCGGCGGGTCGCCGGGAGGGTCCTGCACGACGATGGTGGTCGCATCCACGGTCGATTGCGGGAACGGGCTGGTGGAGGCGGGCAGCTGCACCGTCACGAACTCTCCGGCGGAGGACGCGATCTCGTTCGGGCTGATCACCTTGCCGATCGTCGTGTCGAGCCGCGAGGTGTAGACCGTGAGATCGGCGGTGGCCGTCGCCGTCCCGGTCGTGCCGGACGCCGACGTCCCATCGACCGTCTGGCTGTTGCTGATCGTGGTCGAATCCGTGGTGATCCCCGCGTCGGTGTCGAGGGTGAACGGGATGCTCGCGCTCGCGCCGGGAGGGATGGTGCCCGTGAACGTGACGGAGAACCGCGCGACCGATTTCGCCGGGTCGGGGGCCGGGATGCTGTCCGGCGTCGTCGAGGTGAGCACCTCGTCCGTGCCGTCCGCGTAGTAATAGTGGACGCTCACACCGGTGGCGCCGTCCGGCCACTCCACGCCGCTCGTGAATCCGGCGAACGACGTCCCGGCGGGGAAACCGTCTGCGAAAGGATCGGCGCCGGTCAGTGTCGGCTCGGTGAAGCTCAGTTCCGTCAGCGGGACGGCGCTCTGGTTGGTGCCGCCGATCGTGACCGTCGTCGGGTCTCCGGCGACGATCGGGCTCGGATTGAACGACTTCGTCGCGGCGACCGTGACGACGCTGGACTGGATCGTGTAGTCGGCGGAGGCTGTGCCGGTCGCGGTGTCCGTGCCGTGCGTCACCTCGCTCTGCACGGTGTTGTCGACCACGAACGCAGCGGTGAGGTCGGCGACGTCCGGCCGCTGCACCAGGTTCACCTCCACGGACCCGCTGGCATCCGCGGGGATCGGCTCGCCCGCCGAGTTGCTGAACGTGATCCTCACCCCGGAGACGCCGTCGGCCGGGACGCCGCCCGGAAGCACGGCGGTCGGCCCCGGGGTGCCGAGCACCCACTGCGTGCCGTCCCAGACATCGACCTGCACCTGATCGGCGGGAGCGGGAAACGTCACGGTGCCGAGCGAGTCCAGCGCGAGGTGGTCGAACGGATTGGGAGTCGCCGTCGGGTCGGGCGGATCGGTCAGGACGATGCTGTCGACGCCGGCATTGGACGTGTTCGTGCCGGTGAGCGTCAGCGTCGTCGGGGTGCCTGGGTCGGCGGGAGCGCCGGTCGGATCGAACGATTTACTCGCCGTCGTCGCAAGGTCGAGGGGCACGATCGGGGTGACGCTCGCGGTCGAATCGGCCGGTGCCAGCTGGTTGGTCGCCGTGAGCTCCGCGGAGTTCGGGACCGGGATGCCGCTCGCCTCGAACGGCAGGTCGTCCCGCGCCCGGACGGTGATGGTCACGACGCCGGTGGCGGACGCCGGCAGCCCGATGGCGCCGGGCGGATCGTCCAGCGGCGAATTGAAGACCACCGTGACGTCCTGACCGGACACCTGCGGGGTCTCCGCCGACAGCCCGGTGCCGACGGACACGCTGACGACCTCGAACGCGCCGGGGACCGAGTCCGTGAGGGTCGCGTTCGTGCATCCGGTGCCGATGTCCACGGCCGAGCAGCCGACTTCGAGGGTGTAGGTGAACGTCTCCCCCGGCGCGACGGTCGTCGCCGACGCCGTCTTGGTGAGCGTGACCTCACTCGGCCCTTCCGCGGCGGCGGGGGCCGCGGCGACGGGGATCATCGCGAGAACGAGGAGCGCAGCAAGCGCACCTCCAGCCAGCCGACCTGCCCCTGATCGTCTCGCCGAGCGCATCATGACACCGAATCCCCATTCGCTTCGTCACGCGCTCCGAACTATACGAGGATGTACAGAAACCCTCTAGACCCCTCTTTCCACCCCAGCCGATTCGGGACCGGTCAGATCCGGATCGGGAAGGTGGCGAGAAGCACGACGCCGAACAGGGCGAAGGCGATGGCCGTGCCGATCAGGACCAGCCGCCCCGTGCGCGGGATGGCGCGCTGCGACATGGCGGCGAGGAACAGCACCAGCGCGAACATGACCGTGAGCAGGGAGTAGTTGTCTCCGCGCGCGTTGTCCGTCAGTGCGGCGTTGTAGCGTTCGTCGGCGCGGTCGTTGAGCTTCTTGGCCTCCGCCGTGCCGGGTGGAACGTAGTCGGACCGGACGAACGGCCCACGATCGACGCGTCCCTCGGCGGTCCAGGCGTCGAAGGCGACGGCGAACTCCGGCGAGAACCGCGCTTCGATGTAGTCGACCAGCTGGGTGTCGCCGCGCGCGTCGGCGAGTACCCACTGTTCGAAGACGCCCTGATCGAGCGCCCGCGCATCCCGAGCTTGGCTGGCATAGTCGCCGGCCTGCACCCTGGCGCTCGACGCCTGGCTGAACGCGATGGACATCTCCCCGCCCCACTTCGAGGACTCGAAACCGCACCACGCCGTGAGCACGGCGACCGTGGAGAGAACGATGACGGCGATCGTGTCGACGGTCGGCCGGCGCCACCTCCCCACCCGCTGCGGCGGCGCCTCCCCGGTCACGGCGCCGCTCGGCTCCTCCATCATGCTCCCCCTTCTCGAGTGTTCGAGATCGAACAGGTCCTGGATGCGCTCAGCGCGTGAAGGTCACGTGGATGACAGCGTACGGTCAAACGGTTTCCGCGGTCCAGGGTGCTGGTGTGAGCCATAACGGCGGAGTCGTGGGGCGACACGCCGCTGTACTCTCCGCACAAGCGGAGTCCGGACCGCCGCGCGACCGCGTGTCCGCTGGAACGGAGACGGCGGCGTCCGCTGCCGCGCATTGGTAAGGACGGAAGAACGGCCCGAATGGTCGCGGTTCTCCGTTCGGGCGGAGAAACGGGGGGCGCGTCGCGCGCGTTCTCCGCGTGAACTACTCGCGACCGGACGCGCCAGCGGCCGGTGTGAAAGGGTGGCGGTATGCCGTCGCCGCAGTCGTTGAGTGAAGAGGATCGCCGCATCGTGGCGGTGTGGGCCGCGGACTGCGCGGAGCGGGTGCTGCCGCTGTTCGAGGCGGAGGCGCCCGACGACGACCGGGCCCGGGATGCGATCGCACGAACCAGGGCGTTCGCGCGCGGCGAGCTCGGGGCCGCCGAGGAGATCCGTCGCCGGTTCGTGGCGGGTCGCGCGGCGAAGGCGGTCAGCTCGCCCTCCGCGGTCGCCGCCGCTCGGGCGGCAGCGCAGGCGGCCGGGGTCGCGCACATGGGCGCGCACGCCCTCGGCGCCGCCGCGTACGCGGCCACGGCGGCGGCGCTCGCCGCACCGGAACGACCGGATGCGCTCGACGCCGAGATCGCCTGGCAGCTCGCGCGGCTGAGTGGGGAGGCGAGGGCCGCCCTCGCGGCCCTGCCCCCGCTCGGCCACGACCCCGCCGGGCCGCTCGGGCCCGGGCTGCTCGCCTCCGGCCTGCGCGGTGAGGTCATCCGGCGGCTGCAAGCTGCGGTGGCGGTGGGCGCCGGGGACTGACCTCAGCCCGCGGCCACCTCCACCCGCCGCAGCTCCCCTGCCGCGCCGAGCTCCAGCACCTCCGTCAACCCGAGCCGCGACAAGAACCGGTCGTCGTGACTCACCACCAGCACCGCTCCCCGGTATGCGGTGAGCGCCGCCACCAGCTGGTCGACGCTCACCAGGTCGAGGTTGTTCGTCGGCTCGTCCAGCACCAGCAGCTGAGCGGGAGGGTCGGCGAACAGCAGCCGGGCGAGCGACACCCGGAACCGCTCGCCGCCGGAGAGCGTGCCGACCGCACGGTTCACGTCGCTGCCGGACACCAGCAGGCGGCCGAGCTGGTTGCGGAGCTGCGCATCCGGAACCTGGGGCGCCACCGCACGCAGGGTGTCGAGCACGCTGCGCGACTCGTCGAGTCCGGTGAGACGCTGGCTGAGATAACCGACCCTGTCGGTGTGCAGCACCCCGCCGGCCCGGCCGGACTCAGACGCGCGTCCGGCGACCAGGTTCTCGAGCAGCGTCGTCTTTCCAACACCGTTCGCGCCGACGATCGCGATGCGCTCCGGACCCTGCACGATGATCGTGCGGTCTGTGCCGTGCAGTTCGCCGATGCGTCGGCCGGAGGGCACATCCGGGTCGGGCAGCTGCAGGCTGATCTTCTGGTCGGGCCGGATCCGCGCCGCCGCCGCCTCTCTGTTCGCCTTCGCGGCGTCCAGCTTGTCGTCGAGCCCGGCGCGCAGTTTGCCCGCGGAGTTCTCCGCCCGGGACGCCAGCCCGTTCATCAGGATCTTCGACCCCTTCTTGTTCTCGTTCGCGGTCTTCGCCGTTCGCGCCCGCTTGGCGAGCTTGCTCTCCGCCTCTGCGCGCTGGCGGCGTTCCGCCTTCACGGCGTGCTCGGCCGCCTGCGCCGCGAGCACGGCGGCCGCCTGCTGCCGGTCGAGGTTCTCCTTCCACTGGCTGTACGGGCCGCCGAACACGGTCAGCCTGCCGTCGTAGAGCTCGGCCGTCTGATCCATCCGGTCGAGCAGGTCGAGGTCGTGGCTGACGACCACGAGGGTACCCGGCCAGGTGTCGAGCAGGTCGGCGAGCATCCGTTTGGCGTCGCGGTCGAGGTTGTTGCTCGGTTCGTCGAGCAGCGTGATCGGCAGGCGCCGCACGCGGAGGCCGGCGATGGCGATGAGCATGACCTCTCCGCCGGACAGGGTGCCGACGCTGCGGTCGAGGTCGGCGGAGCTGAAGCCGAGACGGCGCAGCTGCTCGTCAGCGCGGGACTCGATGTCCCAGTCGTCGCCGACGGTGTCGAAGTGCCGCTCGTCGACGTCACCGCTCTCGATGGCGCGCAGGGCGCTGACGATGGGCGCGATGCCGAGCAGGTCGGCCAGCGTCGTCGCATCCCGCCAGGTGACGGACTGCGCGAGATAGCCGACGTCTCCGGTGGTGCTGATGCTGCCGCTCGTGGGTGTGAGCTCGCCGGCGATGAGCCGCAGGAGCGTGGACTTGCCCGCTCCGTTGTCGCCGACGAGGCCGGTGCGGCCGGAGCCGAAACTGCCGGTGACACCGGCGATGGCCGGCTCGCCGTCCGGCCAGGAGAACGAGAGGGTGGACAGGACGATGGATGCGTTGGACATGGATTCCCTAGAAGTGCGCGCTCGACCGAATGCGGGAGCGGAATGATCAGAAACCTGCCCGCGTCCCGGCGGATCGCCGGTGTGCGGGTTCGACGGCGTCGCACGTCGGCGCTGCCCTGCAGAGGACTCTCCTGCCGAGGGCTGCGCGCTGACGCTGCTGCGGGGCCGCCACCGAGAAGTCGGTGGCTAGGCTCTGTCGATTTCGGGGATCAGCACAGCGTCCACTGTAACGGTATCCCTGCCCCTCGCAGGCACCTTGTATGGTGGGCCGATGAGCGTTCAGGAGACCTGGATCGAGCACCGCCGCTCCGACGGCGAACTGCTCGGCTGGATGGACCAGGACGGCGACGGCTTCGTCGCCGTCGACCTGCTCGGCCGCCGGGTGACCGGCGTTGTCGACTGGCTCGACGCCGAGGAGCACCTGGATGCGCTCGGCATCGGCTACCTGGCCGACCCGTACGAACTGCGCCTCGACGACGGCCGCTGGCTGCGCGTGCGCATCACCGAGGTGTCGACCGACGCCATCCGGGTGAAGAAGGACGACTGGGGCGACATGAACGCCCCGCTGGTCGAGTACACGGTCGGGTTCCCGCTGCCGGACGGCCTCCGTCCGATGGGACCGGACCGCTCGGTGTCGTTCCCCGACGGCTTCACCTCCGCCACGCCGTGAAGCACGATCTCCGGAAGGAACTCGCCAGCTACAGCGCCCCACACGGACGGTTCGACGTCGTCACCGTTCCCCCGTTGCGCTATCTGATGGTCGACGGCCACGGGGACCCGAACACGTCCCCCGCATACCAGGCGGCACTCGCGGCGCTCTACCCGTTCGCGTACAAGCTCAAGTTCTTCAGCAAGAACGAGCTCGGCGAGGACTACACGGTGATGCCGCTCGAAGGTCTCTGGTGGGCCGACGATCCTGCAGCGTTCACCACCGGCAGGGACAAGTCGCTCTGGTCGTGGACGCTCCTGAACCTCATCCCGGGCTGGATCACCGACCAGCATCTCGACATCGCCCGCTCCGCAGCAGCCCGCTCGGTGGGCGACGCGGCGATCGACGCGGTGCGGGCGGAGTGGCTGGACGAGGGGCTCTGCGTCCAGACGCTCCACGTCGGCTCGTACGACGACGAGGCGCCCGTGCTGGATGCGCTGCACACGGAGTTCGTGCCGGCCAACGGGATGCGCATGGTCGGCCTCCACCACGAGGTCTACCTGAGCGACGCGCGGCGGACGGCGCCGGAGAAGCTGCGGACCATCCTGCGGCAGCCGGTCGCGCGCATCCCGAGCATCCCGAGCATCCCGAGCTGAGGCGGTCCGCGGCCGGGTGGCCTTGCGTCGCCTCCGGTTCCCGCATACCGTTCGAGCCGACTCCCCCACCCATCGACCAGAGGAGAGACCCATGCCTGCAGACCCGGCGGACGAGCTGTCGCCAGCGGAGAAGCGCGAGGACCAGCTGACCACGGCCCCGAAGTCCACCGAGGAGGACGCGAAGCCGCGCATCAGCACCGAGGAGCCGGAGCCCGGCGTCACCAGGATCGACATCAGGGACGACGCGAACGCGCGACCGGGGAAGCCCGACACAGAACGGGGCTGACGCGGGCGTAGGCTCGAAGTCCCGTCCGGAAGGCCCCACGCATGACCATCAGCACCATCGACACCCGCACCGCACTCATCGTGGTCGACCTGCAGAACGCGATCCGCGCATACCACGTCGCCCACCCGGTCGAGGAGGTCTTCGCCAACGCGGGGGCGCTCGCCGACGCGTTCCGCGCTTACGGACTTCCGGTGGTACTGGTGAACGTGGCCGGGCGCGCTCCCGGCCGCATCGAGGCGCAGCCCGGCGCCCAGGCCCAGAGCTCGACGGGCGAGCGCCCGGCCGACCCGCTCGAGTTCGTGCCCGAGCTGCACCGCGCCGAGACCGACCACGTGGTTACGAAGCGCACCTGGGGTGCGTTCACCGCCACCGATCTGGATGCGTACCTGCGCTCCGAGGGCGTGACGCAGGTGGTGATCGCCGGGATCGCGACCAGCGCGGGCGTCGAATCCACCGCGCGGCAGGCGCACGAGTTCGGCTACAACGTCACCCTCGCCACCGACGCGATGTCGGACAGGAGCGCGGAGGCGCACGATCACGTGGTGAGCAGCGTGTTCCCGCGAATCGGCGAGACGGGCACGACGGCGGAGGTCATCGAGCTGCTCGCGAGCACGCGGGCGTAGCCGTCGGCAGGGGGCGGATGCGCGGCGCCGCTACTCCCCCGCCCTGTCCTCCACCGCTGCCAGTTCCCGCGGCAGCCGTTCCACGATCTCGCTTGCGAGGAACCCGAGCGCCGCGACATCCCGTGCCAGCGACTCCCCCGCCGCCGCGTGCAGGTACGTGCCCCACGCCGCCGCCTGCAGCGGACCGCATCCCCGGGCCGCGAGCCCGGTGATCGCGCCGGCCAGCGCATCCCCGCTGCCCGACGTGCCGAGCCCCGGTCCGCCGTCGCGGACGTGCAGGAGCGTGCCGTCGGGGTCGGCGATCCAGCCGTGGCAGGTGACCACCGCGTGGTAACGCCTCGCGATGCGGAGCAGGTCGGCCGGCTGGTCGTCCAGCGGGCGTCCGAGCAGGAGCGCCGCCTCGTCGAGGTTGGGCGTCAGGATGCGCGCGCCGCGGCCGAACCCGCGAAGGACCTTCCGTCCTGCCACCGCCAGGGCGCCGAGGGCGTACGCGTCGAGCACCAGCGTCGCGTCGCGGGAGACGGCACCGGCGAGTGTCGTCAGCATCCGCTTCGTTTCGCCGATGTCGTCGAGGCCGGGTCCCACCAGCACGGCGTCTGCGCCGCCCACGTCTGCTGCGGCCGCCGCGGCCGACCGACCGCGCACTGAGCCGTCCGCGTTCTCCGCGAGCGGCACGATCCCGCACTCCGGCAGGGCGACGGCCACCGCCGTGGCCGAGGACTCCCCGACCGCGAGCGTCAGCCGGCCGGCGCCGACCCGCAGGGATGCGCGCCCCGCCAGCAGGGCAGCGCCCGGCGAGCGTTCGGCACCGCCGACCACCACCACGTCTCCGCGGGACTGCTTCGACGCGCCGGGGGCCGGAAGCTCCCAGCGGCGCAGGTACGCCGCATCCACTTCGGCGGCTGTGGCCGCCATTCTGCCCCGCTCAGTCGTCGACACGGGCCGCTCCCGGGTGCGCCGTCGCCGGGAGCCCGGCGTCGTGGAGGTGCGCGTCGTCGGCGAACGCGTCCAGCCGCCAGCCGGCGCCGTCGCGTTCCAGCGTCGTCAGGGAGGCGTTGCCGACGATGCGGGAGACCAGGAAGTCGTCCAGCTGCTGCTCCGTCCACTCGCACAGGACGTACAGGAACACGCTCACCACCGCGTCATGCGTGAACAGCACCACCGGCCGTCCGTCCGCCGTGTCCAGGTCGCGGAGGAATGAGCGGAGCCGGAGGGCGACATCCGTCCACGCCTCGCCGCCCGGTGGCCGGTAGTAGAGCTTCCCCAGCCAGCGCCGCCTGGCCGCCTCCATCGGGAGCCGCGCATCGACGCCCCGGGTGGTCAGCGCATCCAGGATGCCCAGCTCACGGTCGCGCAGACGCTCGTCGATGGTGAACGGCAGGCCGCCGCCCAGTGCCAGCTCGGCCGTGCGCACGGCGCGCCGGTACGGAGAGCTCCAGAACAGCGCGCGCTCCGGATGCCCGTCCAGCGCGTCGGCCAGCCGCGGCCCGACGGCGGTGGCCTGCTGCTCGCCGAGCGGGGTCAACGGAACGTCGGGGTCGCGCGCCTCCACGGCGATGGTCTCCGCGCCGGCCAGCTCTGCGGCGGTGGCCGCCACGTTCGCTGTGCTCTCGCCGTGACGGATGAAGATCAGCTTTCCGGCAGTCATGGCGCGGAGTGTACGCCGCACCCGGACCGGATGGCGGGGGCTTGCCGAACAGCGGATTCGGTGTTCGATGACCGTCATGACAGACCGACGAGACGACAGAGAAACCGGCTTCGACCAGACCAACGGACTGGCCGACGGCCTCGACGGAGACGACGGAGGCGCCGTCGACCCCACCCCGGACAAGAACGTCATCGGAGACGTGATCGGCGCGCTCGCCGACCCGGACGACGACCTCGGCACCCGGCGTGACGGCGACGCCGAACGGGAGGCCGACGACCCGGGCGACGGCGCAGAGGGCGAGACGCCGTACAGCGAAGAAGGGAAACCGTAACGAGCATGGCCGACCAGGACTTCACCCCGCGCACCGCGATCGTCACCGGCTCGGATTCCGGGATCGGTAAGGCGACGGCCGTCGCGCTCGCCGAAGCCGGTCTCGACGTCGGCATCACCTGGCACTCCGACGAGGACGGCGCCGAGGAGACCGCCCGGCTCGTGCGGGACGCCGGCCGCCAGGCGTTCACGACCAGGCTGGACACCACGGACGCCCCCGCCTGCGGCGACGTGGTCGACGCGCTCGCCGACCGGCTCGGCGGCTGCGACGTGTTCGTCAACAACGCGGGCGTCAACGGCGGCCCCGCGTTCTTCGACACCGACTGGGACACCTGGCGCACCACCGTCGCCGCCGACCTCGACGGGCCGTTCGTGTGCATCCAGCGCGTCGCCAGGCGGATGGTGGATGCGGGACGCGGCGGACGCATCATCGCCGTCACGAGCGTGCACGAGCACCAGCCACGGGTCGGGTCCGCCGCATACGATGCCGCCAAGCACGGCCTCGGCGGGCTGATCAAGACGCTCGCCCTCGAACTCGGCGAGTACGGCATCACCTGCAACTCCGTCGCGCCCGGCGAGATCTCCACCCCGATGAACGACGCTGACGACGAGGATCCACGCCGGGTGCACCGGCCGGGCATCCCCCTCGGCCGCCCCGGCGACGCCCGCGAGGTCGCCGCCGTGATCGCGTTCCTCGCCTCCCCGCAGACGTCGTACGTCACCGGCGCATCCTGGACCGTCGACGGCGGGATGCTGCAAATGGGTCCGCAGGCCGGCTCGCACCTCACCGGCGACGACTGGCGGAGGGCGTGACCGATCACCCCGCCGGCGTGCTCGCCAGTCCGGGCGCGTAGCGCCGGTAGCCCGGCCGCAACCTGATCGCGGTCGGCGACAGCCGCTCGACGTCCTCCCAGCGCACGAGGAAAGCCCCGCGGTGCCGCCAGGCCAGGAAGTGCGCGATCAGCCACGGCGAGCGTTCATCGGTGCGCTCGTAGCCGAGGAACGACGAACCGGAGTGCGCGCTCACGATGAACCCGTCGAGCCGCGCGTCCGACAACAGCTGCCGAGGCGTCCCGTCGACCACGAACCGCGCGTCGATCACCCGGCCGAGCCGCTGCCCGTCCGCGTCGAACACAGGCGTCTGCATCAGGTCACTCAGGATCATGGCGTCCTCCCGGGATGCGGGCGACGATGTGATCGCGCGCCCAGCGTTCCACCCACGTCACGTCGAGCTGCTCGCCCGGCACCCCGAGCGACACCACGATGTCCACCCTGGCCACGTCCGACCACGGGATGCGGTGCAGCCGGGAGCGCGGCGGCCGCCCGCCGAACATCCTGGTCCACAGCGCCGACCCGCTGACCAGCGCGGTGATCACCGGCGGCGGGCTGCCGGGCTCGATCGGCTGGTCGTATGGGATGTCGGTGAGTTCCAGGTCGTCGACCGTCACCACCGGCACGTCGTCCCTGTCGAGGATCTGCCGGTCGAGGAGGTGGAGTTCCGCATCCAGCACCT
The DNA here is from genome assembly GCF_051161895.1 of Leifsonia araucanica. Lineage (NCBI taxonomy): Bacteria > Bacillati > Actinomycetota > Actinomycetes > Micrococcales > Microbacteriaceae > Leifsonia > Leifsonia araucanica. The sequence continues at coordinate 830,179 of NZ_JBMBTW010000002.1, read as the reverse complement.
GCCCCGCGTACGAGACGGCCGGTTCGAGTTCGTCGGTCATGCGCCCATTCCCGTCACGATCATCAGGGGGATGGCGGCGATGGATGCGATCAGGATGATCACGAGGTACACCAGCGCGAACGCATTGGTCACCTTCCCGTTCACCGACTCCCCCATGTATTGCTTGTCATTGGCCACGACCAGGATCGGCAGGTAGGTCAGCGGCAGGGCGATGGCGGAGAACACCACGGAGAACTCCGTGACCGCCACCGGGTCGACGCCGGTGGCGAGCACGGCGATCCCCACCAGCAGCGCCACGATCATCGTGAGGTGGAACCGCGCCGCCTGTGCAGGCCGCCGGAACTTGCCCCACGACCAGCCGAAGAACTGCGCCAACGTGTAGCCGCTGGAGAGCGTCGTCTCCAGCGCGGCGCCGAACGTCGCCGCGACCATGCCGACGATGACGAACGCGAGAGCGAGCTTGCCTCCCGCCTCCGCCACCGGAAGCGCCACCTGTGCGAGCGAGGTCACCTCGATCCCGCGCGGCAGCAGGACGATCGCGGCGCAGGCGGCGATCGCGAGCGACAGCACACCGCCGAGCGGGAAGCCGACGAGCACGTTGATGCGCGACTGCGCGATGTCCTTCTTCTTCCACTTCTCCTCCACCGCCCCGGAGGAGAAGAAGAACACCTCGTACGGCGTCATCGCCGCGCCGAACAGGGCGATGGCGTAGTACCAGTACGTCGCGCCGTGCTCGCTGGCCGGGACGTGCGGCGCGATGGCCTGCCCGGCGAGCACGGCCCAGTTCGGGTGCAACAGGAACACGGCGACGGCGAACACGATCAGCGTCAGCCCGAGGAGGCCCGTGACGTTCTCGAGCAGGGAGAACTTCGCGCGCCAGACCACCAGCCAGACGGCGAACGCCGCCACCGGGATCCACAGGGTCGGCTCGATGCTGCTCGCCAGCTGCAACGACAGGGCGATGCCGCCGACCTCGGCGGTGAGGGTCAGCAGGTTGATGAGGAACGACGCCGTCAGGTTGGCGAGCCCCGTGCGCGGCCCGAGCCGCTCCCGGATGATCTCGAACGTCGCCCGCCCGCTGACCGCAGCGACCCGCCCGGACATCTGCGCGAACAGGCAGATCCCGACCACGCCGACGACCACCACCCAGGCCAGGGACATCCCGAACCGGGATCCGACGACGGCGTTGGTGACGAGATCCCCGATGTCGAGGAAGCCGCCGATGGCGGTGAGGACGCCGAGCATCACCCCGAGCAGGCGCTTCACTGCTGCTTCTCCGCCCGTTCGAGCCGGTCGGCGAGCTTCGTCAGCGTGGCGGCCGTGCTGCGCAGGGCCGGCACGGCGCGTCCGGCGTCGGCCGCGACCGAGCGCTGTGCGGCGAGCACGGCGTCCGTCGCATCCCGGATCGCGCGCAGTGTGCTCTTCTGCTCCGCGGTCTCAGCCGATGTCGCCGCCTGGAGCTCCGTCGCCGCCTGCTCGGCAGCGCCGAGCTCGGTGATCGCGTCGCCGAGCGCCGTCTGCGTGGTGGTCAGGAACGTGCCGTCGTCGCGCTGCTGGATCATCGCCAGCTGCGCCGTCTCGGCCGCCGAACGCGCGTCGGAGGCGGCCTGCCGCAACGACGACGTGGTGCTCGCGCATCCCGTGAAGCCGGCGATGGCCACGAGTGCGACGGCGATGCCTGCAGGGAGTCGCGCGCTTTTCACGACCCGCACTGTATCCCCCTGCGCGTTCCCTGGGTAGGGGCTGAGTGCTAAACGCCCGGACGGTCGGACAGGAACCCGGCCAGCGCCGCGCTCAGCTCGACCGGACGCTCCTCGGCGACATGGTGACCGGAGTCGATCGCCCAGCCGCGCACGTCGGTCGCCCAGTCGCGCCAGATCGCGAGCGGGTCGCCGAACAGTTGCTCCAGGTCGTCGCGCGCCGACCACAGCACGAGCAGCGGCTGCTCGATCTTCCTTCCCGCCGCTCGGTCGGCCGTCTCGTCGGCGCGGTCGACGGTGAGGCCGGCGCGGTAGTCCTCCAGCATCGCGCGCACCACGTTCGGCCGACGCACTGCTTCCCGCCACTCAGCGTGGTTCTCCGCACCCATCGCCTCTGGATCGCCGTGGTACCAGCTGTCGGGATCGGCCAGGATCACCCGCTCCGGCGTGCCGGGCTGCGCGAAGAAGAACCAGTGCCACCAGGCTGTCGCGAACTCCGGGGTGATCCGCTCCAGATGCTCCACGATCGGGATGCAGTCCAGCAGTGCCATCCTGGTGACCCGCTCCGGGTGGTCCATCGCCATCCGGAACGCCACGTAGCTGCCCCGGTCGTGACCGACCACCGCGAAGCGTTCGTGCCCGAGCGCATCCATCGCCGCCAGCAGGCGCTCGGCCGTCGCCCGCTTTGAGTGCGGGGCGTGGCCGGGCTGAGGGTCGGGGGCCGTGGAGGCGCCGTAGCCCGGCAGATCGGGGACCACCACGGTGAAGCCGGCCTCCACCAGGCGGGGCGCCACCCGATACCAGGTCGAGCCGGTGCGCGGGTGGCCGTGCAGGAGCAGGACCGGCGGGCCCGTGCCCGCGTGGCGCACGTGCACGACGGTGGGGCCGTCATCGACGCCGTCGGGGTCGACCGGGATGTCGTCGACCTCGAAACCCGGGAACATCCGGCTTAGAGCTGGTCGTCGCCGAGTGGCTCGGCGGCGATGTCGTCGGTGCCCGCGTCGAGGTCGTCCGCCCCCGCGTCGTCCCTGCGCGGCTCGAACACGCCGTCCGCGTCGTACGGCTCCCGCGGGTCGAGCAGTTCGTCGGCGTCCTCGGTCTCTCCGGTGTCGGTGATGTCTCCGGTGTCGGTGGGTGCCGTGTCGAGGGGCTCCCCCGACGGGCTCTCCGGTGCTGTCTCGCGTGCGTCGCTCATGATCGTGCTCCTTCGCCTGTCGATCCTGCTCACTACTTGTCTGCGGACTCTTTGCGGTCGATGCCGCCGAGCAGCTCCTTCAACGCGTTCTCGATGCTGGCGTGGTCGTACTGCCCTGCCCTGCTCTCGCCGGAGATGACGGCGCAGCGGTGCAGTTTCCTGAAGTCGCCGTACGGGAACGAGTACCTGCCCTTCGTGCCCTCGGTCTTGGAGGTGTCCTCGCCCAGATGCCACTGTGCGTACTCGGCGATCCCGTGCTTCTCGATGAACGCGTTCTCCTCGTCGGCCGACGGGGCGTGCTCGCTCCAGTCGTCCCGCTCGTCGGCCACCAGTTCGCCGCGGCGCAGCAGGCCGCGCGCGTGCGTGAGCGCCTTCTCGTTGAGCTGAATCGTCACTGCGTTCTCCCTCATCTCTCGCCCGGCCGCCGACATGCGGTGCAACGGCGACCGTGCGGTCGGGGCACGGTCGCCGCCGGAGCCGGGGGTGCGGTATCGTCGGCCGCCCCTGTCGTCGGATCGACCCGCCATCCGGCTCGCCGATCACCGTGCCCCCAGGACGACGCGCCGTCAATCCCCTGGCGAGGCCGATCCGCGGGTGCCTGCTGCGGCCCCATCCCACCAGTCCAGCACGCGCATGGCGTGGAAGGTCAGCCATTTCGACGGTTCGCCAGGAGCCGCGTCGATCTCGAACCACACCCTGCCAGGATGCCGGTACCCCTGCAGCCAGGTCCCCTCCGGGGTGCGGGATGCGCGGATCAACTCCACGGCCTCGGCCAGCCGCGGGTCGGGCGGGGTGTCGTCGTGCAGGGCGGCGGCGCGGAAGTAGTCCGCGGCGTGCAGGGCGCTGTACTTCCAGCGGAACGGGTACGCGAACCTGGCCACCCACGGAGCGACCAGCTCGCCCGTCGACTGCTTCCGCAGAAGACGGCGTTCGAGCAGGTACTCCTCTCCGGCGTGCCTGGCCTCGCGGAGTGCGTCGCTGCCTCCGGTTGCGCCTTCGTTATAGAGGAGCCCGTCGAGCGTGTTGAGGGTCGAGTGGAACGAGGACCGCGTCGAGCCTTCCACCCAGTCGCAGTTCCACCCGCCGTCGGCCATCCGGTGCTCGAGGAACCACTGCGCGATCCCCGAGACATCGGCGCCCAGCCAGGCCCCGTTGGCGAGGGTGAACGCGTTGATGCAGCAGTCGACCTCACCGCCCCAGTAGGGCAGGTCCTCGTACTCCCACCGGCTGTTCGCGGCGAGTAGCTCGGCGGTGCCAGCAAGCGCGTCAGCGTCGACACCCCACTCGCGCAGCGCATTCAGACTCCAGGTGGTGGCGGTGTACGGCTGGCCGCCCTCGTCGCGCTCATCCGGATGGTCGAACTCGGCGTCCCCGGGGAAGTACGCGCCACCGGCCCACTGCCCGTCGGCGTCCTGCTCGGCCAGCAGCCGCGCGCCGAACCCCTCGGTGGCGACCCTGGCCCGCGTGGCGGCCCACACCTCCGGCGGGGCGCCGAGCAGATCGCGCTCCACCCGCCAGCGCAACGCAGGATCGGAGTCGAGCATCCAGTCGAGAACAGCGGTGTCCGTGCTCATGCCCAGCAAGGTACACCTGCGGTGGTCACTCTTCTTCGTCGAGGTCGGCGCCGTCGTCCTCGTTCGCCGTCTCCTCGATCCAGTCCACGTCGTCGTCGGCGAGGTAGCTTCCCGGGGGAACGTCCTCGGCCACATCCTCGGCCCCGACCACCTGCACCACGCCGCCCGCCTCCACGATCGACGCGACCAGTGCATCCGGGAGCGCGTCGCCGTTGTTGTCGATGAGCCACTGCCGCTCGGAGGCGCTCAGTCTCCCCCACCACTCCTCGATACCCATGCCCGCAGTCTGCCACCGTCGCCCCAGCGGCGGGAGGGGCGGGATGGTCAGAGCGCGTCCCCGCCGAGCATCCGTTCGATCAGCGAACGCACCTGCTGCTGCTCGTCGGCCGGGAGCGTCGAGGTGTACGGCGTCAGCTCGTTCCTCAGCTCGGCCGTCAGGCGGGAGGACAGGTCGTGCCCGCTGGCCGTGAGGAGCACGTCCACGGCACGTCGGTCGGTGGCGGACGGGGCGCGCTCGACCAGCCCGCGCTTCTCCGCGCGGTCGACCAGTCCGGACAGCGTGGACTTCTCCAGGCCCAGATAGTCGGCGATGGCGGTGATGCGCAGCCGGCGGTCGCGCAGGATGCCGAGCACCCTCAGCTGCGTCAGCGACAGGTCGTTCTCGGCGGCCAGCCTGCTGAGCACCCCCATGGTCCGGTAGGAGAACTGCACGAGGGCATCGACCAGCGCATCCTGGTCGCCAACGCCGCCACCGCTCTCCCGATCCGTCGTCGTCATCGCGCCTCCTTGACATAGGTGGTAATACGAACTAATAATACTTCGTGTTACCAACTATACGACGGAGGTCCCCATGAAAGCAGCACTCGTCTCATCGTTCGACGCACCACCCAGCTACGCCGACGTCCCCGATCCCTCGGCGTCCTCGCCCGACGACCTGGTCGTCGACGTCATCGCCGCCGGGCTGCACCCCCGCGTGCGGTCGCAGGCGGACGGCAGCCACTACACCAGCACCGACGAGCTCCCGCTGATCCCCGGCATCGACGGGGTGGGCCGCGACGCGTCCGGAGCGCTCCACTACTTCGTCCTCGCAGACACCACCGCCGGCTCGATGGCCGAACGCACCGTGATCGATCGCCGCCGCAGCATCGTCCTCGCCCCGGATGCCGACCCGATCGCCGTCGCCGCCGCCATGAACCCCGCGATGTCGTCGTGGCTCGCCCTCCGCAGCCGGATGCGGTTCGAGCCAGGCCAGAGCGTCCTGGTGCTCGGCGCCACCGGAAGCGCGGGCGGACTGGCCGTGCAGCTCGCGAAGCGCCTGGGCGCATCCCGGATCGTCGCGGCCGGACGCGACGCCGCGAAACTTGCGGCCCTCCCCGCCCTCGGCGCCACCGAGGTCATCTCCCTCGATGGCGACCAGGCCGCTATCGCCGACGCCATCGGACGGTCGGCCGGCGAGGTCGACGTGGTCCTCGACTACCTCTGGGGAGAGCCGGCCGCCGCTGCGCTCACGGGCCTGATCACCGCCCGGCCGGACAGAGGCCGCGCCATCACCTGGATCCAGATCGGCTCGGTCGCGGGCAGCACCGCCCCGATCCCGTCCGCCGCCCTGCGCGCCGCGGACCTGCGGATCATCGGCAGCGGCCAAGGCTCCGTCCCGCCCCGCGACATCCTCGCGTCGCTCCCCGAGCTCGCATCCCTCATCACTGCCGGTGCGTTCGACCTGGATGCGGTCGCCGTGCCGCTCTCCGAGGTCACGTCCGCCTGGTCGGACGCCGCGACCACGACGAGGCGCATCGTGCTCACCCCGTGAACCGGCCGGTCGCCCGGCGACCAGCGGTGGATGCTCACGTCACCGATCGACGCCACCGCGTCGCCCGGGCGTGTAACCTCATCGACGATCGAGGCGCGCCCGCGCGTCACGAGAACCGCACCTCCGCCGCATCCACGACCGCGGCCTCGCGCCCCGGAGCCCGGTGGTTCCCCCAGTACAGGTTCGTGTGCGCCACCACCAGGTCGGGCGTCGGCGCGCCCCACTCGCTGAGGTCTTCCGTGGTGTGCGCGTCGCCGACCAGCGTGACGTCGTAGCCGCGGGTGAGGCCGCCATGGATGGTCGACCGGATGCACTCGTCCGTCTGCGAGCCCGTCACGACGATGCGGTCGACGCCCGCATCCGCGAGCACCTGTTCGAGCGCGGTCTCCTCGAACGCGTCGGCGTAGTGCTTCGGCACGAGCGGCTCGCTCTCGGCACGCACCAGCTCCGGGACGTACTGCCAGGCGTCCGTGCCCTCCTCGATGTTCTCATCGGAGTGCTGGATCCACACCACCGGCACCCCCTCGACGCGCGCCCTGTCGACCAGCGACCGGATCGTGCCGACCACCTCGTCCCTCCGGTACGCCCCGCCGATGACGCCGTTCTGCACGTCGATCACCAGCAGTGCTGACGCATCCCGTCCCTCGAGTGTCGACATTGCCGCCCCTTCCCCGAATCCGCCGTCGGCCTTCGTGTCAGACGCTACGCCGGGCCACCGACAGCAGTACCCCGACAGCGCTAGCCCAGCGTCCGCGTCCGCCTGCTCGCGTGCCCGATCGGCACGACCACCACCGACCGATGCTGCGCCCGCGTCAGCTGCACCGCCACCGACCCGGACAGCCACTCCTCCACCGCGTGCCCGAATCCCGACTGGTGCGTTCCGACCACGATCAGCGGAGCATCCACCTCCTCGGCCACCCGCGCGAGCGCCCGCGACGGGTCCCCGGCCAGGATGCGCAGCACCCACCCGTTGCTGAGGCCGCGCCCCATCCCGCCGCCCGACGGTCCTGCACCCGCTGGCCAGCCACCCGGCTCCCCCGCTCCGGACGCCCCCGCCTCCGCCTCACCGGCCGCATCCGCGGCCTCCACCCGGGTGTCCGCCAGCGCATCCGTGATCGCCGCCGCCAGGTCGATGGCCAGCCGCTCGTCGTCCGGTCCGACACTCTCGGGATGCAGCGACGCCTCCCTGCGCAGGTCGGCGCGCTCCCACTCGGTCAGGTAGCTGTCCGGCGTCACGTAGCCGCAGAGCAGAGCCCGGTCGAGGCGCGCGGCCAGCGCGGCGGCCTCCTGCACGACCGCGACCGGCTGTCCCGGGTACACCCCGGCGACGATCGGGCCGGTCATCGTCGACACGCTCATGCCTCATTGTCGCTTCGCCGCCGCGACGGGGCAACCGTGCGGCGGCGGGGCGACCCCGGATGCGCCGGTCAGCCCTGCTGAGCGGGCGCTGACCCTGCGATGTTCACCAGCCAGGACACGCCGAACTTGTCGACCGCCATCCCGAAGCTGTCTCCCCACGGCGCCTTCGAGAGGGGCTCGATGACCGTGCCGCCCTCGATGAGCTTGGCGAAGTATCCGGAGAGCTCGGCTTCGTCGTCGCCGCTCAGCGAGACCGAGATGTTGGAGCCTTCCGCGAGGTCCATGTGCTTCGGCACGTCGGCCACCATCAGCGTGAAACCCGACGGGGTGGTCAGCTGGGAGTGCATGATGAGGTCTTTCTCGTCCGGGTCTGTGCTGACCTGGAACTCGGCGAACGTGCTCCGCTGCACTTCGCCCCCGAACACCGACTGGTAGAAGTCCATCGCCTCGCGCGCCTGGGTGCGGAAGTTGATGTATGGGTTGAGAGTGGAAGCCATGAGCCTTGTCTTTCTGTCGAGTGCGTCCGGCCGCCGAAGGGCCGGTACGGGTTCAGCGTAGCCACGGCCACCGACGTTGCACGAGTGCAGATTTCCCGCTGAATTACTGGCATTTGGCGGGGTGCGCGGCGGTCAGCGCAGATACGCCCCGACGATCAGCTCGCCCCTGATCTCCCCCAGCCGATCCAGGATGCGCTCGACCAGCGCGGCGTTCACCGACCCCGCCAGCAGGTCGTACGGCCCGATCGGCTGCAGCTTGCCGCACCGGATGCGCACCACCTCCCAGCCGGACGCCCGCAGCAGCCTGTCCTTCTTCCTGTCCGTCGCCTCCCGCGGACCGACGTGCTCGAGACCGTGCCGCCCGGTGGTGTCGTATTCGATCGCGACGCGCAGCTCGGGGATGACGATGTCGGGCCAGACCTCCAGGTGCGAGAAGAACGGCCGCGCCACGCGCACGGCGTTCCTGCCGAGGTCCACGTCGAGCCGGTCGGCGATGCGCTGCTTCAGCGCCGGCTCCGCGGCGGAGGCTGGGCGCGGCGCCCACCTGCTCACGAACGCCTCGCCGACGGCCACGGCGTCCGCACCCGCCGCGGCGTGCCGGCACACTGGGCAGCGCCGGCCGCCCAGGATGCGCTCGATGCTCGCCTGGTACACCGGGTGCCCCTTGTCGCACTGCCAGGAGTGCTTCGCCGCCGTGCCGTTCTCCTCCGACACGGCCACCCGCGACCCCGGAGCCGCCAGGGTGACCAGTTCTTCGCGGGTGAGCCGCTCGGTGTCGAGCCTGCGGCAGAGGAAGCAGCGGTCATCGCCCGGCTCGTGCTCGATCCTGCGCGGGTCGCGCGCGTGACCGCAGGCGTGCATCCCGTCGTCGGGCTGCGGCTGCAGGATGCGGCGCGGGGCCGCTCCCTCGGCGCAGGCCGGGCACCACGCCGAGCGCCGTCTGGTGCCGCCCGGCCGGGACCGCTGCTCCTCCGGAGTCGCCACGAAACGGTGCCCGGAGTCGCACTCCCAGAGCAGGTAGACCTCGGCAGCGGGCGGCACCTGGCTGAGCACGATGCCGTGGTTGAGGTCGGGGTGGTACTGCCGGATCAGCATCGGGTACCGCTCCCAGTCGGTGCGGTAGCGGCCGATCGGGTACGGCGTCGCCTCGCCCTTCGACCACTGGCGGCGCGCCCACCACTGCTCGACGCTCTCCGGCACGCCAACTCCCTCCGACGACTGCCGTCAGCGTACGCGGCACCACCGTCAGAGCAGGTACGGGACGATCGCCTTCCGCTCCGGCGGATAGTCGGCGAACGTCTCGCGGTACCAGCGGTGGTTCGCCATCGCCCGCGGTGCGAGGTTCGCGATCGTGTACAGCGCGAACGCCAGCCCGGCCAGCGACCACGTCGCGATCGCCCAGCCCGTCCACTCCACCATCTCGCCCAGGTAGTTCGGGCTGGACACCCAGCGATACCCGCCGCCGTGCGGGATGCGGTAGCCGCCGCCCGCGGCCCCGCCGTCCCGCGCATCCCGGCCCCGCGCATCCCGCAACCGGCGCAGGATGCGGTCGGAGCCGATGTTCAGCGCGAACCCGGCGAGGAACGCGGCCACCCCGATCCAGAACCGCGGGTCGGCCAGCCAGCTGTTCGCGTGCTCCCCGTACTGCGAGATCCAGCGCGCGTTCACCCACGCGTTGAGCAGGTTGAACAGGATGGCCATCGCCACCACGGACACCGGCATCCGCGAGCCCGTCCGCATCAGGAACGGGTAGACGAACGCGCGCTGCACGTAGTGCAGCTGCCAGAGCGCAAGGAACAGCAGCGGCACCAGCTCGGAGCGGTGGTCGCCGAGCAGGAAGAACAGCAGGAAGACGATCGACGCCGGGCTCTCCATCACCACCCAGCCGACCCGCGCCGGCACGGTCGGACCCCATCCGGAGCGGCCGTGACGTCCGTACGGGGCGACGATGAAGCACAGGGCGACGAACGTGACGACGGCGAGGGCGATCTCGGCGTACACGAACCAGCGGTATGGGCCGTCGGGCATGCCGGGAGTCTAGTGGTGGCGCGAGCGGCAGGAGGGGTGGTGGTGGCGAGCCGACCCGATCAGCACGCCACCACCGAACGAAGCCGCTCGGAAGGAGCCAGAAAGCCTCGGTCCTGCAACGGTATGCAGCCGGAATGCGCGCAAAAATCCCTTTCGCGCCGCAGGATCAGCCAGTTTGCGCCAGAGGCGTGCGAGAACAGTGGAGGGTGGGCCCTGCCGGGATCGAACCGACGACATCCACGGTGTAAACGTGGCGCTCTACCAGCTGAGCTAAAGGCCCTTCAACGCGTCAGCCTAGCCGACGTGGGCCGGCAGCAATTCCAGCGCGGCGCGGTACGCCTCGATGGAGCGGGCCTCTCCCGGCGCGGTGATGAACGACGCGCGGATGATGCCGGATTCGTCGATCACGAAGGTCGCCCGGTTGGCGAATCCCTTCTCCTGCAGGAAGACGCCGTACTCCTTGGCGATCTCGCCGTGCGGCCAGAAGTCGGCCAGCAGAGCGAAGTCGTAGTCTTCCTGCTCTGCCCACGCGCGCAGCGTGTACTTCGAGTCGACCGAGATGCCGATGAGCTCGACGGCGTGGTCCTTGAACAGGTTGAGGTTGTCGCGGAGCGCGCACAGTTCTCCGGTGCACGTTCCGGAGAACGCGAGGGGGAAGAAGACGAGCGCTACCGCCTTCTTTCCGCGGAAGTCGCTGAGTCTGACCGTCTCGCCGTACTGGTTGACGAGTTCGAAGTCGGGTGCCTGGGTGTCGTTCTCCAGAGCCATGGTGTGTCCTTTCACGCTCGCGGCCCGGAATGCCGCGCACGCACGAGGACACAGCTTAGACCTCGTGCCCGTGGAGTCAAATGGCACGGTCACCGGGAGGCTCGGAGTGAGGCTAGGCTGGCAGATGGTGCCATCGCCCTTGTTGTGACCCGACAGCGATCAGCTCCGTCTACCATCTATCCGACACAAGAAAGAGGTCGAGGGTGACTGTAAACGACCAGGACCCGTACTCGGTGAATCACATCGATTCGGACCCGGAGGAGACCGCCGAATGGCAGGAATCCCTCGACGCACTGGTTGCGGCCCATGGCCACGAGCGCGCTCGTGAGATCATGCTGAGCCTGCTCAAGCGCTCCAAAGAACTGCAGCTCGGTGTTCCGATGGTCCCGACAACGGACTACATCAACACCATCTCCCCCGAGAACGAGCCGGAATTCCCCGGCGACGAGGAGATCGAGCGCAAGTACCGTGCCTGGATCCGCTGGAACGCGGCCGTCATGGTGCACCGCGCACAGCGCCCCGGCATCGCCGTCGGCGGCCACCTCTCGAGCTACGCGTCCAGCGCGACGCTCTACGAGATCGGCTTCAACCACTTCTTCCGTGGCCAGGACCACCCGGGTGGAGGAGACCAGGTCTTCTTCCAGGGTCACGCCTCCCCCGGCCCGTACGCGCGCGCCTTCCTCGAAGGCCGCCTCAGCGCCGACCAGCTCGACGGCTTCCGCCAGGAGAAGTCGCACGCGGGCGGCGGACTGTCCTCGTACCCGCACCCGCGCCTCATGCCGGAGTTCTGGCAGTTCCCGACCGTGTCGATGGGTCTCGGACCGATCAACGCGATCTACCAGGCGCAGCTCAACAAGTACCTCACCAACCGCGGCATCAAGGACGCGAGCGACCAGCACGTCTGGGCGTTCCTCGGCGACGGCGAGATGGACGAGGTCGAGAGCCGCGGTCAGCTGCAGGTCGCTGCGAACGAGAAGCTCGACAACCTGACGTTCGTCGTCAACGCCAACCTGCAGCGCCTCGACGGCCCTGTGCGCGGCAACGGCAAGATCATCCAGGAGCTCGAGAGCTACTTCCGTGGAGCAGGCTGGAACGTCATCAAGGTGATCTGGGGCCGCGAGTGGGACGACCTGCTCGCCCGCGACACCGACGGCGCGCTGGTCAACCTGATGAACCAGACCCCGGATGGCGACTACCAGACGTACAAGACGGAGAACGGCGCATACGTGCGCGAGAACTTCTTCGGCCGCGACCCGCGCACGCTGGAGCTCGTCAAGGACTACACCGACGACCAGGTGTGGGGCCTCAAGCGCGGCGGCCACGACTACCGCAAGGTCTACGCCGCGTTCAAGGCGGCCACCGAGCACAAGGGCCAGCCCACCGTCATCATCGCCAAGACCATCAAGGGCTACGGCCTCGGTCCGAGCTTCGAGGGCCGCAACGCGACCCACCAGATGAAGAAGATGACGCTCGACAACCTGAAGACGTTCCGCGACGCCATGCGCATCCCGGTGACGGATGCGCAGCTCGAGGAGAACCCGTACCTCCCGCCGTACTACAACCCCGGCGCGGACGACGAGGCCATCCAGTACCTGCATGACCGCCGCCGCGCGCTCGGCGGCTACGTCCCTGAGCGTCGCAGCAAGTACACGCAGCTCAACCTCCCGGACGACTCGGCGTACGCCATCTCCAAGAAGGGCTCAGGCACGCAGGAGATCGCCACCACCATGGCGTTCGTCCGTCTGCTGAAGGACCTGCTGCGGTCGAAGGACTTCGGTCACCGCATCGTCCCGATCATCCCGGATGAGGCACGCACCTTCGGCATGGACGCGTTCTTCCCGAACGCGAAGATCTACAACCCGAACGGCCAGCACTACACCTCGGTCGACCGTGAGCTGCTCCTGGCGTACAAGGAGAGCCCGCAGGGTCAGATCATCCACGTCGGCATCAACGAGGCGGGCGCACTCGCGGCGTTCACCAACGTCGGCACGTCGTACGCCACGCAGGGTGAGCCGCTCATCCCGGTGTACGTCTTCTACTCGATGTTCGGCTTCCAGCGCACCGGCGACGCCATGTGGGCAGCAGGCGACCAGATGGCGCGCGGGTTCATGATCGGCGCGACCGCCGGCCGCACCACGCTGACCGGCGAGGGCCTGCAGCACGCGGACGGCCACTCGCTCGTCCTCTCGAACACGAACCCGGCGGTCGTCTCGTACGACCCGGCGTACGGCTACGAGATCGGCCACATCGTCCGCAGCGGTCTGGAGCGGATGTACGGAGGGAACCACCCGGATCCCAACGTCATGTATTACCTCACGGTGTACAACGAGCCGATCGTGCAGCCGGCGGAGCCGGAGGGCGTCGACGCCGACGGGATCGTGCGGGGCATCCACCGCCTGCGCGCGTCCGACGTGGCCGGCCCCAAGGCGCAGCTGCTCGCATCCGGTGTCGCCGTGCCGTGGGCGCTCGAGGCCCAGCACCTGCTCGCGCAGGACTGGGGCGTGTCCGCCGACGTCTGGTCCGTCACCTCGTGGTCGGAGCTGCGCCGCGACGGCCTGGCAGCGGAGGAGCACAACTTCCTCTACCCGCAGCAGGAGAAGCAGGTGCCGTACGTCACCCGCAAGCTGCAGGATGCCGACGGCCCGTTCGTCGCCGTGACCGACTTCATGCACGCGGTCCCCGACCAGATCAGGCAGTTCGTCCCCGGCGAGTACGCGACGCTCGGTGCAGACGGTTTCGGCTTCTCCGACACCCGTCCCGCCGCGCGCCGGTTCTTCAAGATCGACGGCCCGTCGATGGTCGTCCGGACCCTGGAGCTGCTTGCGGCCCGCGGTCAGGTCGACCCGAACGCTCCGGCGTGGGCGATCGAGAAGTACCTGCTGCACGACGTCAACGCGGGCACCACCGGCAGCGCCGGCGGCGAGAGCTGACGCCGGGCACCGTGCCGAAGACGCCGGATCGGGTGCCGGGCAAGCCCGCGGAGAGGTCGAAGGCCGACACGCTGGCCTGGCTGCGCAAGATCTCCGGCGAACTCGCCACCGCAACGCTGAAGCGCCTCGAGGACACCCTGCCGTGGTACCGCGACATGCCTCCGGGCAGGCGGTCCGCGGTGGGCCTCGTGGCGCAGGCAGGCATCTCGTCGTTCATCTCCTGGTTCGACGATCCGCGGTCGACGCCGTGGATCGCCGCAGACGTCTTCGGGGCGGCTCCTCGTGAGCTGCTCCGGAGCGTCAGCCTGCAGCAGACGCTGCAGCTGATCAAGGTGACGGTCGAGGTCGTCGAAGACCGCGTGAAGAACGGCGGGGAGGCTCTCCGCGAGGCGATCCTGCTCTACTCGCGCGAGATCGCGTTCGGAGCGGCGGACGTCTACGCCCGCGCCGCCGAGGCACGCGGGCTGTGGGATGCGCGCCTGGAGGCCCTGGTGGTCGACAGCATCCTGACCGGCGAGTACGACGACGAGCTGCCCAGCAGGATCGCCGCGCTCGGCTGGCACGGCCACGGCGAGGTCAGCGTGCTCGTCGGTACAGCGCCGAAGCTCCTCGACGTCGACCAGCTGCGCCGCACGGCGCGGCACATGTCGGCGGACGTGCTGATCGGTGTGCAGGGCAGCAGGCTGGTGCTCGTGATCGGGCGCGCCTGGCCGAGCGCCTCCACCCCGGACGACGCCATCGGGGCCACCCCGGTCGTCGGCTTCCTCGAGATCGCACAGCAGCTGGAGCCCGGCTTCGGTGCAGGGCACCTGGTGCTCGGCCACGAGGTCCCGAGCCTGGTGGATGCGTCGAAGAGTGCGAAGGCGGCCCTCGCCGGTTTCGCGGTAGCACGCGCCTGGCGCAACTGCCCGCGTCCCGTGCACGCGGACGACCTGCTGCCGGAGCGAGCCCTGGCGGGCGACGGGCTCGCGCGAGCGACCCTGATCAACCGCATCTACCGGCCGCTGCAGGCGCATTCGACCGAGCTGCTGACCACCCTCTGGTGCTACCTCGACAACGGACGGTCCCTGGAGGCGACGGCGCGCGAGCTGTTCGTGCATCCCAACACGGTCCGCTACCGGTTGAAGCGCGTCTCCGAGGTCATCGGCTGGGACGCCACGGGGGCGCGCGAGGCGCTCATTCTGCAGGCGGCGCTCATCGTCGGCTCCATCAACGAACCGGATGCGCCCCGCCGCGCCTGACCGGCTTGTCGCGTTCGAACAAACGTTTCCAAGATACTTAGTACCTCCTCGACACATCCGCCGCGCGGAAGATTGGCAGACTGGAACCCGTGATCGTCATCGTGTGCCCTGGGCAGGGCTCCCAAACCCCTGGATTCCTCGACCCCTGGCTCACCGAGCCGCGGTTCCGCGACCAGCTGACCGGCATCTCCGACGCCGTCGGCATCGACCTGGTCGCGCACGGAACGGTCAGCGACGCAGACACGATCCGCGACACGGCCGTGGCGCAGCCGCTCATCGTGTCGGCGGGCCTCCTCACTCTGTCCGCGCTCTTCGCCGACGGCCGCCGTGACCGCATCGGCGGCATCGCCGGTCACTCGGTCGGTGAGCTGACGGCTGCGGCAGGCGCGGGCGTGCTCAGCGAGACGGACGCCGTCGCGTTCGTCCGCGAGCGCGGAGCCGCGATGGCCGCGGCCGCCGCGCAGACGCCCACCGGCATGAGCGCCGTGATCGGCGCCGATGAGACCGAGCTGCTCGCGAAGCTCGACGAGCTCGGCCTCTCCCCCGCCAACTACAACGGCGGCGGCCAGATCGTCGTCGCCGGTGCACTGGATGCACTCGCGGCCCTCTCCGAGAACCCTCCCGCCCGCGCACGGGTCATCCCGCTGCAGGTCGCCGGCGCGTTCCACACCCGCTACATGGCCCCGGCCGTCCCCGCCCTCGAGGAGTTCGCGGCCACCCTGGCGACGAGCGACCCCACCCTCCCGCTCTGGACCAACAAGGACGGCTCGCTCGTCTCCTCCGGCGCCGAGTTCCTGCGCCTGCTGGTCGGCCAGGTCTCCTCCCCCGTGCGCTGGGATCTCTGCATGGAGGCGTTCCAGGCCGCCGGTGTGACGGGTATCGTCGAGGTGGCCCCGGCCGGCGCTCTCGTCGGCCTCGCCAAGCGCGGACTGAAGGGCATCCCGAGCGTCGCCGTCAAGACGCCGGACGACCTGCCCGCCGCGTTCGAGCTCATCGACCAGGCCGCCTAGGAGACGCAGATGACCAAGCCAACCCTGCAGCAGGCCCACGGCCCGCAGTACACCCGCATCCTGTCGATCGGCGCAGCACGCGGCGACCTCGTCGTGCCGAACGACGACCTGGTCGGCCCGATCAACTCCTCCGACGAGTGGATCAGGCAGCGCACCGGCATCGTGACCCGCACCAGGGCGAGCCACGACGTGCTCGCCGTCGATCTCGCGACCGAGGCGTCGAAGGAGGCGATCACCGCATCCGGTGTCGACCCCGCGCTGATCGACCTCGTGATCGTCGCCACCATCAGCAACGCCCGCCAGACGCCGTCGCTCGCCGCTGTGCTCGCCGACCGGGTCGGTGCCAACCCGGCCGCCGCGTACGACATGAACGCCGCGTGCGCCGGATACGCGTACGCCGTCGCGCAGGCGGACGCCCTCATCCGCACCGGGGTCGCCCACTACGCCCTCGTCGTCGGCGCTGAGAAGCTCTCCGACGTCGTCGACCCGACCGACCGCACCATCTCGTTCCTCCTCGGGGACGGGGCGGGCGCCGTGGTCATCGGCCCGAGCGAGTACCCGGGCATCTCGAAGACCATCTGGGGCTCCGACGGCTCGAAGGCCGACGCGGTCGGCATGGACGGCACCCTGGTCGAGTTCCGCGACGGCGAGAAGCCGTGGCCGACCCTCCGCCAGGAAGGTCAGACGGTCTTCCGCTGGGCGGTCTGGGAGATGGCCAAGGTCGCAAAGCAGGCCCTGGATGCCGCGGGCGTCACCCCGGACCAGCTCGCCGCATTCATCCCCCACCAGGCCAACATGCGCATCGTCGACGAGTTCGCCAAGCAGCTCAAGCTGCCGGAGACCGTCGCCATCGCGCGTGACATCGAGACGACCGGGAACACCTCGGCCGCCTCCATCCCGCTGGCGACCCACCGGTTGCTGCAGGAGAATCCCGAGCTGTCCGGTGGACTGGCATTGCAGATCGGCTTCGGCGCGGGCCTCGTGTTCGGCGCACAGGTCGTCGTGCTGCCCTAAACTGTTCAACGGTCAAACGACACCCCTCAAGGAGAAAACACCATGGCATTGTCCACCGAAGAAGTTCTCGCCGGCCTGGCCGAGCTCATCAACGACGAGACCGGCATCGCGACCGACACTGTCGAGCTGGGCAAGTCGTTCACCGACGACCTCGACATCGACTCCATCTCGATGATGACCATCGTGGTCAACGCCGAGGACAAGTTCGACGTCAAGATCCCGGACGAAGAGGTCAAGAACCTCAAGACCGTCGGCGACGCCGTCGAGTTCATCGTCAAGGCTCAGGCCTAAACCCCGCACGAGAAACGTCCTTCGCGGTCGGGACCGGCCCGGCATCCCCGGTGTCCGGTCCCCCGCGGTTGGCCGCGCCACGAGCGCGTGCCGTGTTCCATCTACGGAGAGTTGCCGTTATGACCAAGAAGATCGTCGTCACCGGCGTGGGCGCAGCGTCGCCTCTCGGTGGCACCGCCGCTGAGAGCTGGAAGGCGCTGCTCGCCGGCGAATCCGGCGCCAGCACCATCGAGAAGGAGTGGGTCTCCGAGCTGGAGCTCCCCGTCACGTTCGCCGCGCAGGCGAGGGTCGACGCAGCCTCCGTGCTCGAACGCCACGAGGTGAAGCGCCTCGACCCGTCCAGCCAGTTCGCGCTCATCGCCGGACGTGAGGCATACGCGGACGCCGGCTCCCCCGAGGTCGAGCCCGAGCGTCTCGCCGTGGACTGGGCCACCGGCATCGGCGGCGTCTGGACCCTCATCGACGCGTGGGACACCCTGCGCGAGCGCGGCCCGCGCCGCGTCATGCCGATGACCGTGCCGATGCTCATGCCGAACGGCCCGGGCGCCGCGATCGGAATGGACCTGCACGCCCGTGCCGGCATCCGCACCGTCGTGTCCGCCTGCGCCTCGTCCACCGAGTCCATCGCCAACGCGTACGACCACCTGCAGCAGGGTCTCGCCGACGTCGTCATCGCCGGTGGCTCCGAGGCGGCCATCCACCCGCTGCCGATCGCATCGTTCGCCGCGATGCAGGCGCTGTCGAAGCGCAACGACGACCCGGCAACCGCATCCCGGCCGTACGACGTCACCCGTGACGGCTTCGTCCTGGGCGAGGGTGCAGCAGCCCTGGTGCTCGAGACCGAGGAGCACGCCAAGGCCCGCGGCGCCAAGATCTACGCCGAACTGGTCGGCGGCTCCGTCACCAGCGACGCCTACCACATCACCGCTCCCGATCCCGAGGGCTCCGCCGCAGCGCGCGCGATGATCGCCGCCGTCGAGGGCGCAGGGGCGTCACTGTCCGACGTCGCGCACATCAACGCGCACGCCACGAGCACGCCGGTCGGCGACATCGCGGAGTACAACGCGCTGCGCCGCGTGTTCGGCGACCTGCTCGACGGCATCCCGGTGTCTGCGACCAAGGCGTCCACCGGTCACCTGCTCGGTGGCGCCGGTGCGATCGAGGCCCTGTTCACGGTCATGGCGCTGCACGAGCGCGTCGCACCGCCGACGATCAACCTCACCGAGAAAGACCCGGAGATCCCGCTGGATGTGGTCACCGCGCCGCGCGCGCTGGGCGGTGGCGACCTGCTCGCCATCAGCAACTCGTTCGGTTTCGGCGGCCACAACGCCGTCGTGGCGTTCCGCTCGGTCTGATCCGGACCCTGCGCAGCACGCACGAAGGCCCCGACCGGTCAACACCGGTCGGGGCCTTTCGCGTTTCACCGCGTGCGGGCGGCAGCGCATGATGCCTGGGCCGGCCCGCCGCGGGAGTCTCGTGTCTCGGTGAGCCGGCGCCTCAGCCGACCTTGTGCAGCCAGACCACGCTGGTCTCGTCGCTGGCGTGCCGGAACGGCTCCAGTTCGTCGTCCCACGCCTGGCCGAGCGCCAGCCGCAACTCGCGGTGCAGTTCGCGGGCGTTCGCCCCG
Organism: Leifsonia araucanica; assembly: GCF_051161895.1. Classification (NCBI taxonomy): domain Bacteria; kingdom Bacillati; phylum Actinomycetota; class Actinomycetes; order Micrococcales; family Microbacteriaceae; genus Leifsonia; species Leifsonia araucanica. Next base: position 811,135 of record NZ_JBMBTW010000002.1, on the reverse strand, counting down.
GCGATCTCCATCGCATAGCGCACCCGGTCTTCGGGGATGACCATGTTGCCCGCCGTGTCGGTCTGGGCGAAGAAGATCCCGAGGTCGGGGGTGTGCATCCACCGGCCGCCGTCGCTGCCGAGGCCGGCGTCCTCCGTCACCTCGTAGCGGAGGTGCTCCCAGCCGCGCAGGGCGGACGCGATGGCTGCGCCCGTGCCCTGGGGGCCCTCCCAGAAGAACTCGGTGCGCTGGGCGCCCTTCAGCACCGGCTGCGCCTCCCAGGTGAAGTTCACGGCGCGACCGATAGCGCGTCCCGCCGCCCACTCGATGTGGGGGCAGAGCGCGCCAGGGGAAGAGTGCACGTAGAGCACTCCTCGACTTGCGTGTGCCGCCATGATGTCCTCCGTTCGATTGGATGCGTCTTCCCCAACGACCAATCGGCGGTCTCACCGGCACGGTATGAAGTTTGCCGCAGCCCAAGGGCTGCTCTTGTGAATTATGCCGTAGAACTATCGGATGTCACAAGATTGCAACGGTTTTGCAGCGGCGTGGCGGCGAAACGGAATAGCATACTGAGTATGTCGGTCCAGAACGGTTTTCTCGCGCTGCTCACCCAGGGCGCCGCATACGGCTCGCAGTTGCAGGGCGAGTTCCTCGCGCGGGCGGCCCACCGCCGCCAGCTCAACGCCGGGCAGGTCTACTCCACGCTCGACCGGATGGTCGACCAGGGGCTCGTGCAGCCCGCGGGCACCACCGACGACGGCCTGCCGCTCTACGCGCTGACCGCCGACGGCGCGGCCGCCGCCGAGGACTGGCTCACCTCCGGGCCGGCGGATGCGCGCCCGGACTGGGACGAGATGCAGGACCAGGTGCTGATCGCGGCCTCCCTCACCGGTGCAGACGCGCCCGCCGTGGTGGCCGACTACCGCAGGGCGTTCGCCGAGAAGATCCGGGAGCTCACCCACGACGCGGACTCGCGCGCCGTGCTCGCCGCCAACCGCGCGGCCGAGCTGGGCGCCCTCGCTGCCATCGAGTGGCTGGATGAGGTCGCCTCCACCCTCACCGCGCATCCGGATGCGCTGCTGCAGCACCGCTCCCGCGACCGCCCCCGCCGCGGCCGCCGCCCCGCCGACGCCTCCTGACCCCGCCCCAAAACAATCGAGTCCGAAGTTGTTCACGCCCACGACCGGCGTGTCGCGTGAATAACTTCGGACTCGATTGTTTTTGGGAAGCGGGTCAGTGCAGGAGGTCGCCGGACTTGGCGAGGACGTTCTTCTCGCCGGCCTCGATGGGGACGGCGAAGCGGTTCTGCGCGGGCGGCAGGGGGCAGTTGAAGTTGTAGCTGAACGCGCACGGCGGCAGGACGGCGAGGTTGAAGTCGAGCGTCACCGTGCCGTCCGGGTTCGGGGCCACGAAGAGGAAGCGGCCGACCGAGTACGTGGAGTCGCCGTTGGTGCTGTCGGCGAAGACCAGCTGCAGCGCCCTGCCCGCCTTGAACGCGGCGAGGTTGTAGTCGACGCCGTCCTTGCTGAACGTGATCTCGCCCGGGATCACCTTCTCGCGGGTGCTCCCGTCGTCTTTGAGGTGCTCGAAGCCGACCGTCTTGCCGCCCTCGATCGGGGTGAACTGCGCCTGGATGATCCACTCCGGGTTGAAGTCGAAGGCGTCGATGGAGCCGAACTCCTGGATGGCCTCCGAGTTCGCGTCCCAGACCCGCAGCGCATAGTCGCCGTCCTCGCTGGCGATGACGAACCCGGTGACCGTGTCGCTGAAGACGATCTCGCTCGGGTTCGCGTCGTCCTTGCCGCGCACGATGGCCTCGCCGTCGACCGGCGTGCCGTCGACCACGATGCCGTCGGCCGCCGTCGCGACCACCTTGAGGCCGGACTGCCCCTTCGGCAGTGGAGCCCACAGGCCGGAGACGCCCCACACCGGCTGCGCAGCCGCCTCAGGGTCGCCGGTGATCCACTGCGTGTTCACGAGCGCGAGGTTGCCCTTCGGCGCCGTCACGGCCTGTTCGCGGCGCTGCCGGTACCTCGCCAGGATGTCGCGGGGGTCTGCTGGCGCTGTGGCGGTGTCTGTCATGGTCTCCATCCTCGGTCAGATCATCCTCCACAACCAACTCCGACACAGCTTCATTCCGTGCCGACGGCCGTCTGGCTCACTTGGCCTCTGCGTATGTGTCGACCACGGCCGCCGTCACCGGGAACTCGACGGGGAACGTGCCGAACAGCAGCCGTCCCGCTGCCTCCGCGGAGGCGACCACCGCGGCAGCGGCTTGCTCGGCGAGCTCGGCGGGGGCGTGCACGATCACCTCGTCGTGCAGGAAGTAGACCAGGTGCGGGCTCTGCAGCAGCGGTGCGTTCCCACTGAGCGCCGTCAGCCGCTGACGGAGGTCGGCCATCCAGCACAGCGCCCACTCCGCGGCGCTCCCCTGCACCACGAAGTTGCGGGTGAACCGCCCCCAGTCGCGCGCCTGGCTGCGCGCCCTGCGCTCGTCGGCCTCCGTGGAGTCCGGTGCGGACGCCGCAGCCTGCGTCTGCGCCCAGCTGCCTCCCGGCCGCGGGGAACTGCGCCCCAGCCGCGACGTGACCACCTCGCCCCGCTCACCGGCCCGCGCCGCCTCCTCGACGAGCCGGATCGCGCGCGGGAACGCCCGGGTGAGCCGCGGCATCAGCCTGCCGCTCTCCCCCGTGGTCGCTCCGTACATCGCTCCGAGCATCGCCACCTTCGCCTGAGAGCGCTCCTCGACGGCCCCGGACGCGACGATGCCCTCGTACAGGTCTTTGCCCCGTCCGGCCGCCGCCATCGCCTGATCGCCCGCCAGCCCGGTCAGGATGCGCGGCTCCAGCTGGGCGGCGTCGGCCACCACGAGCTTCCAGCCGGGGTCGGCGACCACCGCTCCGCGCACCTGCCGCGGCAGCTGCAGCGCGCCGCCGCCGCGGGTCGCCCAGCGCCCGGTGACTACGCCGCCTGGCACGTAGTCCGGGTGGAAGCGTCCATCCTGGACCCAGGTGTCGAGCCAGGTCCAGCCGTTCGCGGAGAGCAGGCGGGAGAGCTTCTTGTACCGCAGCAGCGGGGCGATGGCCGGGTGGTCGATCTCGCGCAGCTCCCAGGAGCGGGTGGAGGTGACCATGAGCCCTGCGCGCTTGAGCGCCTTGAGCACCTCCGGCGGGCTGTCCGGGTTGAGGTCCGGGCTCTCCAGCGCGGCGCGGAGTTCGGCGGCCAGGTCTTCGAGCACGCCGGGCCGTCCGTTCGCCGGCGGGCGAGGACCGAACAGGCCGGTCAGCAGGGCGTCGTGCCGTTCCGCGCTGTACGGCAGCCCGGCGGCGCGCATCTCGACCGCGATGAGCGCCCCGGCCGACTCGGCGGCGAGCAGCAACCGCAGGCGGCCCGGCGCTGTGCTGCCTGCGACGGCGGCCCGCTGCGCCTGGAACTCCTCCAGCGCGGACGGCGCCTGCTCGCCGTGGGCCTGCTCGTCCAGGTCGAACAGTGCGGTGTGCGAGGCCGGCTGCTCCTCGGCGAAGGCGGGCTGCGCATCCCAGGCTCCGAGCGGCGCGGTCGCGAGCGCGGAACCGGCGGACAGTGTGGAGAGCCGGAGGATCGTGTGGCTGAGCTGCAGGTCGTCGCAGCGCTCCACCCGGACGCCGGCTGCGAGCAGTGGCGGATACCAGCTGCGGGTGTCGCTCCACACCCAGCGCGGGCGGTCGGCCTTGTCCGCCTTCCCGGTCTTCTCCGCCTCTTCCGCCGCAACGAACGCGGCGAGCTCCCCCGCCGGGATGACCTGCTCGCCGATCACCGTGCCGTCGCCGTCGACCCTGGTCGCCAGGACGCTGCCGGGCGACGGCCGGTCGAGAACGAGGTGCACCCATCCATTCTGCGGCCCGCGTGCGACATTCCCCGCCGTGTCTTGCCCCCGGTCGTCAAGGTGAGGATAATTCAGTCAGCGACGATGCCAACCCGAAAGGCGATCGACGATGACCGCATACCTGCACGACAGCCAGGGCACCTGGATCGCGTTCCGCGCCGGCGACAGCGGACGCTTCCTGTTCAACCCGGACGGCGACTGGATCGGCTGGTTCCCGTGGGGCGACGACGAAGCGACCACCCCGGACGGCCGCTACCTCGGCACCGTCGTTGGCGACCGGCTGCTCGCCCAGGACGACCGCCGCTTCCGCGGGACGCCGGACTATCCGGGCGCGCCGCGCTATCCCGGCCAGGTCAGCTATCCGGGAGCTGCCGCCTTCGTGAGCATGCCCGTGGGGTACCAGGATGTGGCGGGCGCGTTGCTGTGGCCGCGCATCGCATCCTGAGCGTCGTCGGCGGTCGCTGAGGCAGCTCGCGCCTCCGCCCGAGCCTCAGTCCGCGAGGCCCGCCAGCCGTGCCCGCAGCTCCGGCCAGGACGCCGCGAACCCCGGATGCAGCGGCAGCTCGGTCACGCCGCCCACGTCCACCCAGCGCAGCTCGATGCTCTCCGGGTCGGCCACCAGCGCCTCGAACGGGCGCACGGCCTCGGCGACGACGGTGGTGTACGACCAGAACCCCAGGTCGAGCACGCTCGTGAAGAGCACGCTCACCGCATCCCGGGGCACAGACGCCTCCTCCGCCGCCTCGCGCAGCGCGCCGTCCACCGCCGACTCCCCGTCGTGCCTCGCGCCGCCCGGCAGCCCCCAGGTGCCGCCGAAGTGACTCCAGTCGGCCCTGTGCTGCAACAGGATGCCCCTGCGGCTGTCGTGGACCAGCAGCCCTGCCGCCCCGAACCGGCCCCAGAACCGCTGACCGTCCGGACCCTCGACCCACGCATCGCCACTGTTCACGGTTCAACGTTAGTCGCCGTTCGGCCGGGCCTTGTCACACGCTGTCACCGTTCTACAGTGGTGCCATGACGAGTCCCCGGATGCCGGCCTGATGCCCGCCGTGCGCAGCGCGGGCATCCTCCTCTACCGCAGACGGGCTGCGGTGGAGGTGTGGATCGCGCACATGGGCGGCCCGTTCTGGGCACGGAAGGACGAGGGGGCGTGGTCGATCCCGAAAGGCATCGTGGAGGCCACGGACGTCTCCGGCGAGCTCGCCGCCGCCATGCGCGAGTTCGAGGAGGAGATCGGCTCGCCGCCGCCGGCGACGGAGTACGCGGCGCTCGGCGATTTCCCGCTCTCCTCGGGCAAGAAGGTCGCGGTGTTCGCCGCGGAGGCGGACGGCTTCGATCCGGAGACGGTCACCAGCAACGCCTTCGAGCTGGAGTGGCCGCCGCGATCCGGGCGCATCCAGTCGTTCCCGGAGATCGACGACGCGCGCTGGATGCCGCTCGAACTGGCGCATGCGAAGCTCACGAAAGGCCAGCGCCCGATCCTCGACGCGCTCCTCGCCCACCTCGCCCGCTGACGCAAGCGACTCCTCGACAGGTCTGTGCACCCGGCACTAGCCTGTGGGCAGTATCGCTGGCGACACGGAGGTGGGCTGTGGCACATGTGGTGGCGACGGGGGCCGGACGGGCCATGATGGATCGGCACAACGATCCGACACACGAGTACATCCTGAGACTCACCGGCAAGGAGCGGCCACGCGTGCTGTTCGTCGGCACCGCGACCGGCGACGACGCGTCGTACATCGTGAGCTTCTACACGACATACGACTCGGACCGCTGCGCGCCGCATCACCTGCCCCTGTTCCACCGGGCGGTCGACGATCTCGCCGGATTCGTGCGGGGCTTCGACGTGATCCATGTGGGCGGCGGCAACACCGCTAACATGCTGGACGTCTGGAAGCGGCAGGGCCTCGACACGATCATGCGCGAGCTGTGGGAGGACCCGGCGTCGAACGTGGTCTTCACCGGAGGAAGCGCCGGCGGCATCTGCTGGTTCGAGGGCGGCACCACCGACAGCTACGGCCCCACCCTGCAGGTGCTGACGGAGGGGCTCGGCTTCCTGCACGGCAGCTTCTGCCCGCACTACGACGCGGAAGACCAGAGGAAGCCCCTGTTCCACGCCTCGCTGTTGAGCGGCGAGCTGGCCACCGGATACGCGGTGGGAAACCTGCAATCGCTGCACTTCGACGGTCACGAGTTCGTCACCGCGATCAGCCCGGTGGACGATCCGCTCGCGCTGCGGGTGGAGGCGGTCGACGGCGCCATCGTCGAGACACCGCTGGCCACCACGATCCTCACCGGGACGGCGCCGGTCGTCGCGGGGCCGTCGTCGTGAACGACAACGTATGGATCCTGGTCGCCCAGCTGATCGTCGTCATCGCCGCGATCTACATGGGCACCCGCACCAGCGGGATCGGGCTGGGCGTCTGGGGGCTCGTCGGCGTCGCCGTGCTCGTCTTCGGCTTCGGCGAGGCGCCGGGCAACGCCCCCGTGGATGCGGTCTTCATCGTCATCACGGTCATCACGGCCGCGTCCACCATGCAGGCGGCGGGCGGCATCGAGTGGATGGTGTCCGTCGCGGCCAAGGTGATCAGGCGGCGGCCCCGCTCCGTCGTCTTCCTCGCCCCGGCGATGTCGTTCCTGTTCACCGTCGGAGCGGGGACGGGCAACATCTTCTACCCGCTCCTGCCTGTCATCTACGACGTGTCGTACCAGCAGAAGATCCGGCCGGAGCGCGCGCTGTCCGTCTCGGCCGTCGCGTCGCAGGTGGGCATCCTGTGCTCACCGGTGTCGGCCGCCACCGCCTCGATGGTCGTGCTGCTCGCCCCGCAGGGCGTGGACCTGGGCGGGCTGCTGCTGATCATGTGGCCGGCATCCATCGCCGGGCTGTTCGTCGCCGCGCTCGTGATGATGCGGCACGGCAAGAACCTCGAGGACGACCCGGTGTTCCAGAAGCGCCTCGCAGACGGCCAGATCAAGCCGCCGACCCAGGATGCGCACGAGCAGAAGCTGCCGCGCACGGCCGTGCTGTCCGCATCGATCTTCCTCGTAGGGGTGGGCGTGATCGTCTTCTTCGGCCTGTTCGAGGGGCTGCGGCCGGTGATCGGCACGAACGACGACGGCAGCCCGCTGCGCCTCAGCGTGACCGTCATCATCGAGGTGGTGATGGGCGTGATCGCGGCGCTCATCTTCCTGCTCTGCCGGGTGAAGGCCTCCGAGGTGCCGAAGCAGGCCACCTTCCCCGCCGGGATGGTGGGGGCCATCGCGCTGTTCGGGATCGCCTGGCTGGCGAACACCTTCGTCGCCGCGAACCAGAAGCTCATCGTCGACGGGCTCGGGTCTGTGGTGTCGGGGTCGTCGGCGTTCCTCGGCGCGGTCCTGTTCGCGCTGGCGCTGTTCGCCGTGGCGATGCTGACGACGAGCCAGTCGAGCGCCACCAACGCCATCGTCCCCATCGGCATCACCATCGGCCTGCCCGCCTCCCTGCTGGTCGGCCTGTGGCCGGCAACGATGGGTATCTACACGCTGCCGGCCAATGGCAGCCAGGTCGCGACGGTCGCGTTCGACCAGACCGGCACGACGAAGATGGGCCGTTTCGTGTTCGACCACTCGTTCCAGTTGCCGAACCTGGTCTACATCGGCGTGGCCGTCGTCGTCGGCGTCGCCCTCTCGTTCGCGTTCGCGTGACATGGCGGAGCGCGCAGACCAGGTCGTCCTCAGCCGGTTCCTGATCGGCCTGGCGCAGGGGCTGAACGCCTCGGCTGAGTCCGTGGACAGGATCAGGGACACGATGACGGCCGTCGCCCGCGCATACGGCAGGGAGGACACCGACTTCGTGATCTTCCCCACCGTCATCATGGTGGAGACGGGCGGCGTCGAGGAGGCCAGGGTCGCGATCAGGTCTGCCACGGCCGCAGCGTTCCGCTTCGACCAGATCGCCCAGCTCTACCGCCTCGTCGCGACGGCCAAGCAGGCCGCCATCGACCCGCTGGATGGCATCACCAGGCTCAACGAGATCGGCGCCCTTCGCCCGCGGTTCGGCTGGGTGGTGCGCACCCTCGGGCACTCGATCCTGACGATGGGCCTCTCCCTGCTGCTCGCGCCGACCTGGCAGGGGGCTGCCGTCGCGTTCGTGCTCGGGGCGGGCATCGGCCTGCTCAAGCTCGTGCGCTCCCCCACCCTCGCGCTGATCCTGCCCGTCGTCGCCGCGTTCGTGTGCGCGACGGCGGTGTTCCTGCTGGCCGAGGTGATCGAGCTGGGCGACCCCATCCACGTCCTCATCGCACCGCTCGCGACGTTCCTGCCCGGCGGCGTGCTGACCACCGCGACCGTCGAGCTCGCCGCCGGCCAGATGCTGGCGGGGGCGTCACGCCTGGTCTACGGCTTCGTGCAACTGGCGCTGCTGGCGTTCGGGATCCTGGCGGCCGGCACCGTCGTCGGTGTCTCCTCCTCCGCATACCAACCGCTGAACGTGGCGTCCACCCTGCCGTGGTGGGTGCCATTCATCGGGGTGTTCGTGTTCGCCGCAGGCAACTATCTGCACTTCTCCGCGCCCCCGTCGACGTTCGGCTGGGTGCTGCTGGTGCTCGTGGTCGCCTACCTGGGACAGCTGGTCGGCAACGCCCTGTTCGGCGCGACAGTCAGCGGCTTCGTCGGAGCGCTCGCGATGACGCCGGTGGTCCTGTGGGTGGCGAGCCTGCGCCACGGAGCCCCGTCGCAGCTCACCTTCCTCCCCGCGTTCTGGCTTCTTGTGCCCGGCGCCGCCGGACTGGTGGCCCTGACGGAGTCGTTCACGACGACCACCGGGATCGTCGACTTCGCGACGGCGTTCGTCTCGGTGATGTCGATCGCGCTCGGCGTGCTCATCGGCACGTCCCTGTACCGCGCGGTGCACCACGGGGCCGAGGAGATCGTGCAGTTCGCGGTGGCGATCCCGCGAACGGAAGACGCAGAGCATCCACCAGGGTTCTGGGCCAGGATCACGCGCGCCTTCACCCGGGGGTAGCATGCCGCACATGCCCATCAGATTCGAGAACGTCGGTATCGCAGTGCGCGACCTCGACGCGACCATCTCCTTCTTCACCGACCTCGGCCTCACGGTCGTCGGGCGGGACACGATCAGCGGCGAGTGGGCCGACACCGCCGTCGGCCTGGACGGCAACCACGCCAAGATCGCCATGCTGCAGACGCCGGACGGCAGCGGCCAGCTGGAACTGTTCGAGTACATCCACCCCGACGCGATCGAGACGAAGCCGACGCTGCCCAACGAGATCGGGATGCACCGCGTCGCCTTCTCCGTCGACGACATCGACGCCGCCATCGCCACCGCCGCGAAGCACGGCTTCCACCCGCTGCGTGGCATCGCCACGTACGAGGACGTCTACAAGCTCAGCTACGTGCGCGGCCCGAGCGGCATCATCGTGATGTTCGCCCAGGACCTGCGGAAAGGCTGAGCGGGCGGCGCAGCACTCAGTCGCCGCCCTCGACGGCGTCGCCACCCGGCTGCGCCCCTGAATCTCTCAGGTGAACTCCCGCAGAGCGGCGCTGTACCGCTCCGGGCTTGCGCGAGTCTCGGCGGTGACGAGGATCGCGTGAGAGCCGATGCGTCGAGTGAAAGTACCGATGCAGGGGATCTCCACGACCTTGGTCAAGCCGCATGTCCACGCTTCGACCAGCGCCGCAAGGGAGGAGCGCTCCGGCTGCGCTCCCGGGTCGGTCAGCCGAGCCTTTCGACGCTCGAACTGCGCGTGCATCCACTGCTCCGCGTCGGGCGTTATCGCCTCGTCGCCGAACTCTTCTCTCCAGGACGGCCCGACGAGCTCGCGGAGGAGTTCGGCACGCTCGTCCGAACCGTTCGCGGTCGCCTGCAATCGATCGAAGATGCCCGGGTCGCGGATGGTGCCCGCGTGACGCAGCACCTGCTCCCAGACGTCGGGCCACGCCTCCTCCCAGGCTGCGATCGGCGCAGACTCCCGCTGCCCGGCTCCCAGGAGCGCAGGTGAGTCGACCAGCAGAGGCGGCAGATCATCGCCGTGCGGATCGAGGAGCCACGCCTCCCTGATCCACAGCAACTCCAGCAAAGACTGCAGGTCGTCGTCGATTGTGATCAGCATGTCCCGCGGCCAGGGGTTTCCCGGCATCGGCTCAGTAGCGAACATCGAGCTGGCGCAGCGGCATTGCCACCCCTCAGTTGTTCGTGATGACGGCAGGCGGCGTCCAGATGCCGTCGAGGATGGTCTGATCGGGCCAGTATGCGCGGAGGTAGAGCGTGAACTCTTCCGTCGGCGCGGGCAGCCAGTTGGAATGCAGCGCCGGGTCTTCGGGCGCGTCCCCGCCCACCGTCAGCGTCAGGGAACCGTCGTCGCCGAAGGTGAGGTTCTGGTTCTTCGTACCGAGCGAATAGCGGTCGAGCTCATTGGGGTGGAAGAAGTGGTTCCGGTTGTACACGGTGAGTGACCAGAAACCTTGGACAGGCGGGATCTCCTCAGCCTCGAAGCGGACCGTGTACACGTTCGAGCCGTGCAGACGCGCGCCATCGGCATCCAGGTCCTGGTAGTAGTAGGTGGTCTCGTTCGGCGTGTTGACGAAGATGTTCGACTTCCCCACCGCCGTGCGCATCAGGTAGTCAGTGCCGAACTGGGCGCCGGAGCGCTGGGTCGTCCAGTTGTGCGCGACCGGGATGCCGTAGTTGCGGAACTCGAACAGCTCCTTCGCGATCTGGTCCGCGTCGAGCGCCGCCTGCGTGAGTGCGGAGGCGATAGCGCGATCACGGTCTGCGGCGTCGAGGACCGACCGGAACCAGTCGTAGAGGGCCTCTTCACCGGACCGGGCGGGCACCTCGTCGAGAACCTCGCCGAGCGTGTCGAAGAACTTCGTCGGATCCACCCACTGGGTCTCCTGCTCATCACCGGTGGCGTCCGCTTTTCCGTAACTCGGGACATTCCCCCAGTCCACGATCTTCATGGTGCCGTCGTAGTCGGTCAGCGGATAGACGCTGATCTGATCGACCAGCGGGGCAACCGCCGCCCGGTCCTCGTCCGTGTCGTCGAGGAAGACGCGCGGGATCACCACGCCGGAGCGCGTGTCATGCCGGAACACTCCAGCGATGCCCACGGGCACCTCGCCGTCCCAGTCGGTGTGCGCGAGCAGGTAGTGGCCCGGCTTCGTGCCGTACATCTTGCCCAGCTGAACGAACGAGTCCGTGCGTTGGTCGACGACCTGGTAGACCCAGAAACGATCGCCGAAGTCTGGCACTTGGACGACCGCGGGACCGAGGTTCGAGTCGAGGGTGCCGAAGCCGTAGACGACGTCCTGGTTCGGGCACGCAACGACGCGCTCCTCGGGGCGGATGTATTCGCGCAACATCCCGATCGTGTTCGGCGGCCCGGCCGGGACGATTCCCGCCAACAGGCCCGGGCCGGGCAACTGCTCCATGAACACGCGACGGTTGTGCATGTTCACCAACGGCCACCCCCACAGATAAGCAGCACGACCGACCTCCGCCGCGTACGCCTCCGTGACCTTGACCCCACCGAGCAATCCCTCAGCCATCGCCATCCCCTTCGTCTCGCCAGTGAAGACTTCCTGGTTCGACCCTACGGATACGCTGCAGAACGGTCTAGAGAGCGGACGGGCGCAAAGCCCCACAATGCTCAGTAGGGCGGACGGGACTTGAACCCGTGACCGGCGGATTATGAGTCCGATGCTCTAACCAGCTGAGCTACCGCCCCGTGTGCCCGTCAGTCGCTGCTGGGCACCGGTGGGGCCGCGTCCGTCACAGGGTCGGCCACCGGTTCCCCACGATACAGGCTTTCGAAGGTGCTGATCGTGCGCTGGATGTCGTGCGCGGCGACGATGCGGAGCGACGCGTTCTTCAGCACATCCAGCTCTTCCTGCGGCATCGTGAGCACGTGCTGCAGGCGGTCGGCGAGGTTCTGGGCGTTGCCCGGCTCGAACAGGTAGCCGTTCTCTCCGTCGTGGACGAGGTGCGGGAGCGCCATCGCGTCGGCGGCGACGACGGGGAGGGCCGAGGCCATCGCCTCCATCGTCGCGATCGACTGCAGTTCGGCGATCGACGGCATCCCGAACACCGTGGCGCGTGTATACGCCTGGCGCAGTTCCTCGTCGGTGACGTAGCCGGTGAAGGTGACGCGGTCGGCGATGCCGAGCTGTTCGGCGAGGGACTGGAGGTTCTTCAGCTGGTCGCCGCCTCCGACGATCTCGAGTTTCGCATCCAGGTCGGACGGCAGCAGGGAGACCGCCTTGAGCAGCACGTCGATCTGCTTCTCGCCGGTGACGCGGCCGACGAACAGGATGCGGTTCTCGGTGCGCGGGGTGAAGTCCGGCGTGTAGTTGTGGGCCTCGATGCCGCAGGAGATCGCGTGCACGTTGCGGAGGCCGGTGTACTTCTCGAGGAACTGCGCGGCCTTCGCGGTCGGCGTCGTGACGGCCTCTGCGCGACCGAAGGTGCGGCGGGCCGCCTTCCAGGCGAGTCCGATCGCGTAGTCCTGGATGAACCGCGGCAGGAGCGTGAACTCCAGCATGTTCTCCGGCATGAAGTGGTTGGTGCCGATGATCCGGATGCCGCGCTTCTGGGCCTCCTGGGACAGGCCGCGGCCCACGACGATGTGCGACTGGAAGTGCACGACGTCCGGCTTCACCTCGTCCAGGATGCGCGCGCTGTTCTGCTTGATCCGCCACGGGATGGCGAACCGCAGCCAGTCGTGCGGGTACCAGCGCCAGCTGTAGAGCCGGTGGGCCGTCATCTTCTGGCCCTCGTGCTCCTCCGTCCACGTCCCGTGCTTGCGGCTCGCCGCGGGAGCGACGATGTGCACGTTGTGGCCGCGCTCGACGAGACCGGCTGCGAGGCGCTCCGCGAAGCGGGCTGCGCCGTTCACATCGGGGGCGAAAGTGTCAGCCCCGATGACGACGGTCAGCGGTTTCTTCGTCGTGTCGGAAGGCTGGGCGGGCGTACTGCTCGGCTGTCCGCTCGTATCGGGCACGTGGTGAATCCCTACGTTAGTGGGCCGGGATGGTGAATCCGGCGACGGTCTTCGCTCGCCGATCGGGGCCCGACCGGCTGATTCAACGGCCTAGTCTAAGCCGGATTCCGCTGCTTTGTCGGCAACAGCGGCGGCCACCGGCGCGGCGGACGCCGCCTGCGGGTGGTGTTTGGCGAGCTGGAACACGCCGTAGATGGCCACGGCGCCGGAGAGCACGAAGCCGACCATCGCCCACCAGGGGGCGCCGGCCGCCTCGTCCAGGATGACGATGCCGATGGTCACGGCGACCAGCGGATCCACCACGGTCAGCCCGGCGATCACCAGGTCCGGGGGGCCGGACGAGTACGCGTTCTGCACGAAGTACGCGCCCAGGATCGCGGCAGCGAGCAGCGCGACGATGCAGAGCACCAGCAGCCAGTCCCACTCCTGCCGGGAGATGCGGTCGATGACCACCTTCGCGAGCGTCGCCACGAAACCGTAGAGCACGCCGGCGCCGATGATGTACATGATCGCCTTGAAGCGGCTGCGGAAGAAGTAGAACATCACCGCGAAGGCCAGCAGCACGACGGCGAGGATGATCAGGATCTCGATCAGCGCCCGCGAGGTGACCGGCCGGTCGCGCGCGAACACCGCCGCGATCAGCACGAACGCTCCGACGCCGCCCACGCACAGGCTCACCGCGATCACCGACCGGTGGTTGAGCTTCACCCCGCTGACCCTGGCGTTCAGGATGCTCGTGATGACGAGCCCGACGACACCGAGTGGCTGCACCAGGATGATCGGGGACAGCTTCAGGCTGACCAGCTGGAAGACGATGGCGAGCCCGAGCAGCACCGTCCCGATGACCCAGGAGGGACGCGCGAGCAGCAGGCCGAGCTGGCGGAGGTTCAGGCCGGACTGCTGCGACCCCTGCGTGTTGGCCTCGACCTTGGCGACGCCGTGGTGCTGCAACTGCGCGCCGATGGACAGGAAGCACGCGCCGATGAGCGCGATCGGGATGCCGAGGAGCTGACTCGGCTCATAGGCCAGGTCGAGCGCATCCATCAGTTCCGTACCCACCCCACGACCCTATCCAGTTTCACCCCGATATTCTTGCTGAATGGCCGTCCTTCCCATCCGGATCACCGGAGACCCTGTCCTGCACACGCCCGCCGCTCCCGTCACGGAGTTCGACGACGCGCTGCACACCCTCGTAGACGACATGTTCGAGACGATGGATGCTGCGCCCGGCGTCGGTCTGGCCGGCCCGCAGGTGGGTGTCCCGCTCCGCCTGTTCGTCTACGGCTGGACGGACGACGACGACGTCGTGCACCGCGGTGTGGCGATCAACCCGGTGCTCTGGATCAGCCCGGCGACCATCGACGAGCTCGACGAGGACGCGGAGGCGGAGGGCTGCCTGTCGTTCCCCGGCGAGCGGTTCCCGCTGCGGCGCGCCGAGAGCGCCATCCTGCAGGCCGTCGACCTGTCCGGCGAGCCGTTCGAGGTGCACGCGGACGGCTGGCTTGCCCGCATCTTCCAGCACGAGTTCGACCACCTGGACGGCATCCTCTACGTCGACAGGCTCGACCACCCGTACGGCAAGGCCGCCAGGAAGGTGCAGAAGAAGAACAGCTGGGGCGTGCCCGGCCTGAGCTGGCTGCCCGGCCGCGATCACCTGGACGACTGACCGCGCCTGGCCCCGACGTCCGGGCCCTGACGCGGGCTACTTGCCCAGATCGACCCCGTGCACCCCGTTGTGGAACTTGAGCGCGGGGAACACCACAGACAGCGAGAACCCGACGCCAGGAACGGTGGATGCGTTCAGCACTCCCCCGAACAGCGCCGCGCGTTCCCGCATCCCGGTGAGGCCGGCGCCGTCGTACGTCTCGGTGAGGGCGCGCAGGTCCTCCTCGATCGTGTACTGCGTCGCCTGGTCGACGGCCGCGCCGTCGAGCCCCATCCTGCGGGCGGCGGAGCGGATGCCGTCGTCGTCGACGCTGACCTGCAGGCCGTCGCCCGTCCAGGTGAAGGCGATGGCGACGGCGGTGCCGGGCCCGCCGTGCTTGAGCGCGTTCTCGAGGCTGGACTGCAGGATGCGGAATACGGCGAGCTCGGCGCCCTGACGCAGCTCGAACCTGTCGCCGTTCTCGGTGAACGTCACGTCGAGTCCCGCATCCCGCATCACCCGGAACAGGTCGCGGGCGGAGTGCAGGCTCGGCTGCGGCATCGCGGCGCTCTCCCCGTCGCGCACGACGGTCTGGATGCGCCGCAGGTCGCCGAGCGCATCCCGGGCGGACGTCTCCAGAGCGGCGACGGAGCGGTCGGCCGCCTCCCGGTCGGTGGCGGCCGCGTACCGGATGCCCTCGGCCTGCGATGCGAGCCTCGACACCGACTGGATGGCCACATCGCCGAGTTCACGCACGATGCGGAACCGGCCGGCCTGCTCGGCCAGCTCCAGTTCGCGGTCGATCCTGTCCCACTCGCTCTCCTCACGCTGGTTGCTGAGCCTGGCGCGGGAACCGCGGGCGAGCAGCCACAGCACGAGGAAAACGACGGCGGCGACGAGCAGCACGGCTCCGGCGATGGCGAGCACGAGCACGAGGCTCCTGGCCTCTGTCGCTGACAGAGCGTTCATGGCCTATCCTTCCGGCCGTGACGGGGGTCTCCGGCCCGGACGATCATATCCGTCCGGCCGCCCCCGTGCTGTCGTCTCAGGCGAGGCTACGAGCGAGGGTCGCGCTAACACCTCACCATTGGCTAGCGTGGCATACATGATTGGAAACACCACCATCTTCCTCGCAGTGATCGTCGTCGCGATAGCCACTGTCGCAGCGTGGGCCTTGATCTGGTACCTCCCGGCACGCAGGAGGGCGAAGAGGTCTGACCGTTCTAAAATGTAAGCATGGCTGATACTGTATGCTCACCTTCACGACCGCGATGGAGCGGCCGTTTGGAGGAAGTCAATGAGAACCATTTCGAAAGCCCTGCTTTGCGCCACGACCATCGCACTTCTCGGCGGGAGCGGTGTCGCGGCACAGGCCAGTGACGGATGGACTGCCGCCGACTTGGCGCAGTTTCGGACAAACATGACCGACGCTGGAATCGACCGGGCGACACAGGATGTCCTCGAGAACAAACTCAGGTCGCAGCAGCTCTTGGACTCGATGCGTGACGTCGCTCCCATACGCACGTTCACGGAGGACAGCCCGACGACCCACCGAACCGTAAGCGTCTATCCTGACGGCTCGCGGAGTTGGACGGAAGCCGAGGTCGCCGCGTCTGCGGACGAATCCTCGAAGTCCCGATCAGCCGTCACGAAGTGCGGCACGAGCGGCGCGTGGCGCGTGAATTGCAGGGTCGACATCAGCGATCTGGTCAGTTCCGCCTGGTTCGTCGTCGACTACAAGGCGGCCGCGCCCTCACAGGTCAGGGACTTCCGGGGAGCTGGATGCCAGATCCTTGGAGGCTCGTGCACTGTCAGCGGGAAGATCGAACGCGCGACTCAGAACGGCGCAGGACCCGCATGGGCATATCTGAACTACAGCGTGTACACCTGGAGCCAGATCAGCGCGAGCGGTCAGTTCGGTATCCGCGTCGCGAACGGAAGCTTGTCGACGTACTAACCACCTGTCAGAGACATGCAGGTGCCCCTCGGCCTCCGTCGGCGAGCTATCGCGACGAGGCTGAGGGGCACCGCACATGCCGCCGCCTGCCGCTACTGCCCGGACGGGCGGTTGGCGCGCAGGACTTCGAGCCTGGCGCGGTACTCCACCTCGTCGATGTCGCCCTGGGCGAAGCGCTCGGCGAGGGTGGCCTCCGCGGAGCGTGTGCCGCCCTCGTGACCCCAGCCGCGGCCGTAGCCAGGGCCGTAACCCGCTGCGGCTGCTCGACGCCAGCGGCGCCCGAGGAAGACGAAGAGGAGCACGAAGAAGGCGATCCAGAACAGCGGGATGAGCAGGAACAGGAAGCCGAACCCTCCCGCCCACGGGCCGACCCAGTGGGCGGCGACGGTGGTCGCGGCGATGGTGCTGAGCATGATGATTCCAATCGTGAGTGCGGCCCGCGTCGGATGCGAACCGTCACCATCAGCCTCGCCGTCTCCGCTGCTCCGCGAATCCGCCCGGCGGAGTGAATCGCCGTACTCCGGCGGGAGCAGCAGTGGCCGAGCGGGCTACGCTCACTGCCACCCCGGCTGCACGAGACCGCTCTCGTACGCCAGCACCACAAGGTGCACCCTGTCGCGCGCATCGAGTTTCTGCATGATGCGGGACACGTGCGTCTTCGCGGTCAGCGGGCTGAGGAAGAGCCGCTCGCCGATCTCGCCGTTGCTGAGTCCCTGGCCGACGAGGGCGAGCACCTCGCGCTCGCGTTCGGTGAGCGCGTCGAGCGCAGCGGTCGGTGGCGCGGGGCGCAGGCCGCCGGCGACGCGCTCCAGCAGCCGCCGGGTGACGCCGGGCGACAGCAGCGCATCCCCCGCCGCCGCGACCCGCACGGCCCGGATCAGGTCGACCGGCTCCGTGTCCTTCACCAGGAAGCCGCTCGCGCCCGCCGTGATGGCCTGCGCCACGTACTCGTCGAGCTCGAAGGTGGTCACGATCACGATGTGTGTGCCACGCAGCTCGGGGTCGCGCACGATCTCCTCCGTCGCCCACAGCCCGTCGCCGTCCGGCATCCGGATGTCCATGAGCACCACATCCGGATGCTGCTGCTTCACCAGGGCCACGGCGTCTCTGCCCGTCGCCGCCTCGCCGACGACGTCGATGCCGTCCTCCGCTTCGAGCAGCGCCCGGAAGCCCGCGCGGACGAGGTGCTGGTCGTCGGCCAGGAGCACCCGGATCACGGGGTCGCCGCCGTGCGGATCGGGATGCGGGCGGTCACGGTGACGCCTCTGGTCGCCCCGGCGGGACCGCCGGGCACCGCCTCGAACCGGCCGCCGAGCAGTTCTGCGCGTTCGCGCATGCCGAGCACGCCCTTGCCGCCCGGCTCCTCGATGCCCTCCGGCAGTCCCCGGCCGTCGTCGGCGACGGAGACGATGTAGTCGCGGTCGTCCTGGCCCAGCGAGACGTGGACGGTGCTCGCCTGGGCGTGACGCCCGACGTTGGTCAGCGACTCCTGCACGATCCGGTAGATCGCGAGCTGGATGGCGGGAGCGGGAACGCTGGTGAGCACATTGTCGTAGCGCACGTCGAGCCCAGCACGTTGGTAGGTCTCCACCAGCGACGGGATGCGGTCGATATCCGGCTCGGGGGCGCGCGCGGCGCCGTCGCCCTCCGACCGCAGGAAGCCGAGCACGCCGCGCACCTCCTCGAGGGCCTGGCTGCTGGTGGCCTTGATCGCCTCCAGGCTCTCCCTGGCCTTCTCCGGGCGGGAGTCGAACAGGTGAAGGCCGACCCCGGCCTGCACGCTGATCTGCGACAGCGAGTGCGCGAGCACGTCGTGCAGCTCCCTGGCGATGCGCAGACGCTCGGCCTCCGCGGCGCTCTCCCGCCGGGCAGCAATGGTCCGCGACAGTTCCCGGTAGCGGTCGCGCCTGTTCCGGATGGCCTCCCCGACGCCCACGAGCAGCAGCAGGATGAGTGCGACGATCAACGGCCGGATGCTCGCGGTCGGCTGGGCGCTCAGCAGGTACGCCGCGAGCGGGCCGAGTACCGCCAGCCCAGCGAGCGTCCCCCACGCCCACACCCTCGCGCCGCGCACGACGGCGCTCACCACCGCAAGGGCGAGCGGGACGGCCGCGAACGGCGGTCCGGCGCTGACCGCGATGGCCGGCGCGCAGAGCAGCCCGATCACGGCGACCACGACACCGGGATGCTCGCGGGCGGCGAGCAGCACGAACGACGCAGCGAAGGCGACGAGCACGAAGACCAGCGAGAGCGCATCCTGGCGCGCGTCGTGCAGGGCGATGATGACGCCGGGCACCTGGATGATCGCGGACAGGATCACCGGGAACCAGCGGGCCGCCGGCGGCCGGGGCCGGTTGGCCCAGCCGCGTTCGGCGCGCGAGAGCCGCGCTTGCTCGTCCGCGGTCCAGGCCATCCGTCCATGCTAACGAGCGCGCCTGGGCGCCACGACCGCCGGTGGGAGGTTCACGGGTACTCCCCCGGGAGTACACACCCGCCGACGCGTATGCCGTCGCGGACATACACGCGGGCGGAAACGAGAAAACCCCCGGACTTCCGTGGAAGTCCGGGGGTTTCACTGCTCTGGATACTGCTCCCCGAGATGGACTCGAACCATCAACCTGCCGGTTAACAGCCGGCTGCTCTGCCAATTGAGCTATCGAGGAATGCTTGAATCAGCGTAGCTACTCTAGCAAGGAATCATCGCCCCACAAAAATCGAGCGTGACGCCCGCGCGCGTCGCGGCCGATCGGCGTCGACGGTCAGTAGCCTTCCGCGGGATCGACCACCCCGACGAACCCTCCGTCGTCGAGGAAGGCGCGCACGTTCAGCCGGATGCGCTCTGCCAGCAGCGGCGCCGTCATCTCCGGCGTGTCCGCCTGGTGCGGGGTGATCAGGCAGTTCGGCTCGTCCCAGAGCGGGTGGCCGTCCGGGAGCGGCTCCGGGTCCGTGACGTCGATCCCCGCCCCGGCGATCGTGCCGTCGGCGAGGGCCGTCACGAGTGCGTCGCTGTCGACCAGCCCGCCGCGCGCGATGTTCACCAGATACGCGGTGTCCTTCATCGCGGCGAACTCCGGAGCGCCGAACAGGTGCCTGGTGCCGCCGGTGAGTGCTGCGGCGACCACCACGACGTCCGCGTCCGGCAGCACATCGCCGAGCCGGTCGGCGGTCACCGTGCTGGACGCCCCGGCGACGGGCTCCGGCGACCGGCGGACGATGGTGATGTCCGCGCCGAACGGTTCGAGCAGCCGGATGAGCTCCAGCGCGATTCCGCCGGCCCCGACGATCACCACGCGCAGCCCGTAGAGCGACCTGCCCTCCTGCTCGGTCGCCCAGGAGCGGGCGACGACGCGCTTCGGCAGCACCCGGAGCAGGGCGAGAGTGAGCGCGAGGGCGTGCTCGGCGACCGGCTGGGCGTACGCGCCCTTGGCGCTCGTCCAGAGCAAGCCCGGCCTGTCC
Source organism: Leifsonia araucanica (assembly GCF_051161895.1). Lineage (NCBI taxonomy): Bacteria > Bacillati > Actinomycetota > Actinomycetes > Micrococcales > Microbacteriaceae > Leifsonia > Leifsonia araucanica. The sequence goes on along the minus strand of NZ_JBMBTW010000002.1, from coordinate 791,231 downwards.
TCGGCGGCGAGCACGTCGGCGAACGCGTCGACCCCGGCGTACGGCAATTGCACCCAGCCGATCTGTGGATGCGTCTCCAGCACGTCGGCGAGACCGTGCGCATCCCGGTAGGTGAGCCAGACCAGGCCGCGCGTCTCGTCGGAGAGCTCTGCGACCGTGCCTCCCCCGGCGTGCACGGCGTCGACGAACGTCTGCTCCGGCTCCGGCAGGACGGCGATGGGGCCGGGCTCCGGCCGCCGGTCGGCGGGCAGCGGATCCGCCTCGACGGCGAGGACGGCTCGGTGCTGCTGCGCTGCCTGGCCTGCCTGACCTGACTGGGCGGACGCTGATCCTGTCATCGGTTCTTCTCCGTACGTCTCGTGCGACGCTCGGTGCGCCGCTGCGGTGGTTTGAGTGCCTTCGCGAGCCCGTCGACGAAGGGATGCTGCGGGTCGGCGAGCACGTCCTCGATCGGCCCGTAGCCGACGACGCGGCCGCCCTGCAGCACGATCGTGTTGTCGCTCGCCCTGCGCAGCACGGATAGGTCGTGGCTGACGATCACGGCGGAGAACCCCTCGTGGTCGCGCAGCTGCGCCAGCAGGTCGATCACCGCATCCCGCACGGTCGCGTCGATGCCGGCGGTCGGCTCGTCGGCGACGAGCACGGACGGCCCGAGCACCAGGGCGCGGGCCAGGGCGACGCGCTGCCGCTGACCGGCGCTCAGCTCGTACGGGTACTTGCTGAGCACGCTGAGCGGCAGGTGGACGGTGTCGAGCATCGTCGCCGCCCTGGCGCCGGCCGCCCTCCTGCTGTAGTGCTCGTCGCGCTCGAAGATCGGCAGAGCGACGTTGTCGGAGATGGTGAGCGACGGCTCGAGCGTGTTCGCCGCATCCTGTGCCAGGTAGCCGACGTGGAAGGTGACCTCGGCCAGGTCGCGCTTCTTCGCCTTGCGGAGCGACTTGCCGAGCACGGTGGCGTCTCCCCCGCTGATCCTCGGACCGGGCTCAGAGGCGCGCAGCGGCAGGCCGCGTCCAGCCAGGATCGCCGCCAGCGTCGACTTGCCGGAGCCCGTCTCGCCGAGCACCCCGAGCACCTCCCCCGTCTCCACGCGGACGTTGATTCCGCGGAGGGCGACGCAGGAGGCGCTCGGGCCCCGCGCTGGGTATTCGACGGACAGGTCGCTGACGACGATGGCGGGGTTGGAACTCACACAACGACCCTAGGCGCTCTCCGCCCGCAAAACGCGCAGCGCCTCCCGCCGGTCGGCCTGTTCGACCGGGTCCGGCACCGGAAGGGAGGCGAGGAGCCGCTGCGTGTACGCCTGCTGCGGGTTGCCGAGCACCTGCGCTCCCGTGCCCTCCTCCACCAGCTTGCCGCGGTGCAGCACCGCGATGCGGTCGGCCAGCAGGTCGACCACGGCGAGGTCGTGGCTGATGAACAGGGCGGCGAAGCCGAACTCCTTCTGCAGCTCGGCGAACAGCTCCAGCACGCGCGCCTGCACGGACACGTCGAGCGCCGAGGTGGGCTCGTCCGCGATCAGGAGGGTCGGTTCGAGCGCGAGGGCGCGCGCGAGGCTGGCGCGCTGGCGCTGGCCACCGCTCAGCTCGTGCGGGAACCGGTCGCCGTAGCTCTTCGGCAGCTGCACGGCCTCCAGCAGGTCGTCCACCCTGCCCCGCGCATCCGACGGGCTGGATGCTCGCCCGTGCACCACGAGCGGCTCAGCGACACAGTCCGCGATGGTCAGCAGCGGGTTGAAGCTCGACGCCGGGTCCTGGAAGACGAACCCGATGTCGCTGCGGACCGGCTTGAACTGCCGCTCCTTCACGCCGTTCATCTCGATCCCGAGCACGGAGAGGGAACCGCCGGTGACCTTGTTCAGGCCGCCGATGGCACGCCCGATCGTCGTCTTGCCTGACCCGCTCTCTCCCACGAGGCCGAGCACCTCGCCGGCGCGGATCTCGAAGTCGACGCCGTCGACCGCCACGAACCCTGGGCGCCCGAGTCTGCCGGGGTACTGGATGCGCAGGCCGTCCGCCTTGACCACCGGGACGGCCTTCGCCCACTCGTCGCCGCGCGACGCCGCCCTGTCCTGCGTGGACGACAGGCCCTGTCCCACCTTCGGAACGGACGCCAGCAGCTTCTTGGTGTATTCGGCCTGCGGGGACGCGAACAGCGTGCGCGCGTCCGCCTCCTCGACCAGCTTGCCCTGGTACATCACGGCCACCCTGTCCGCCAGGTCGGCCACGACGCCCATGTTGTGCGTGATGAGCACGATGGCGGCGCCGAACTCGTCGCGGCAGCGGCGCAGCAGGTCGAGGATCTCGGCTTGCACCGTCACATCCAGCGCCGTCGTCGGTTCGTCCGCGACGATCAGGCCCGGGTTCAACACCAGGGCCATCGCGATCACGATGCGCTGCTTCTGGCCGCCGGAGAATTGGTGCGGGTAGTACTTGACCCGCTTCTCCGGCTCCGGGATGCCGACGCGTTCGAGAATCTCGATCGCCTGCTGCTGGGCGGCCTTCTTGGAGATGTTGCTGTGGGCGCGCAGGCCCTCCGCGATCTGCCAGCCCACCGGATACACCGGGTTGAGCGCGGTGGACGGCTCCTGGAACACCATCGCGACATCCGTGCCGCGCACCTCGCGGAGCTGGCGCTTGCTGAGGCTGATCACGTCGGCCTCGCTCTGGCCGTCCCTGCTGCGCAGGATGACGGCGCCGGAAGCGGTCGCGGTCTCCGGGAGCAGCCCAAGGATGGTCTTGGCCGTGACGGTCTTGCCGCTGCCGGACTCTCCGACGATCGCCAGCACCTCGCCGGGGGCGACGCGCAGGCTCACGTCGTCGACCGCCTTGACGGCGCCGGCGTCGGTGGAGAACGAGACCATCAGGTTGTCGATCTGTACGACGTCGCTCATGGCTTGACCTCGATTCCGTGTTCGTCGAATGATTCCCCGCCCTCGAGGCCGTCGACCCCGCCCGGTCCGGCGGAGAGCGTGCCCCCGGGGACCACGGAGGTCTCGGCCACCAGGCCGGACGCCTTGGCGACGGCCCTGCGTCCGCGCAGGCGCGGGTCGGCCAGGTCGTTCAGGCTCTCGCCGACGAGCGTGATGCCGAGCACCACCAGCACGATGGCGACGCCGGGGAACACCGAGGTCCACCAGATGCCGCTCGTCACGTCGGACAGCGCCTTGTTGAGGTCGTAGCCCCACTCGGCGGCGGCGGTCGGCTCGATGCCGAAGCCGAGGAAGCCGAGGCCCGCGAGCGTCAGGATCGCCTCCGACGAGTTCAGGGTGAAGATCAGCGGCAGCGTGCGGGTGGAGTTCCGAAGCACGTGGCGGAACATGATGCGGGTGTTGCTCGCACCGACCACCTTCGCGGACTCGACGTACGCCTCCGCCTTGATCCGCACGGCCTCCGCACGGATCACCCGGAAGTACTGCGGGATGAACACGACGGTGATCGAGATCGCCGCCGCCAGGATGCCGCCCCACAGGTTCGACTGGCCGCCCGAGATCACGATGGCCATCACGATGGCGAGCAGCAGAGACGGGAACGCGTAGATCGCGTCGCAGACCACCACGAGCACCCTGTCCAGCCAGCCGCCGAGGTAGCCGGAGACCAGGCCGAGGAAGATGCCGATGAAGATCGACAGGATCACCGCGACGATGATCACCGAGATCGCGGTCTGCGCGCCCCAGATGGTGCGCGAGAACACGTCGTACCCGCCGACGGTGGTGCCCCAGATGTGGGCGCCGTTCGGCGGCTGCTGCGAACCGAACTGGCCGTTCGCATCCCGCAGCTGCGCGAAACCGTACGGCGCGATCAGCGGGGCGAAGATGGCGACCAGGATGAAGATGCCGGTGATGACGAGGCCCGCCACGAGCATCCCGCGCTGCAGGCCGACGCTCTGCCGGAGCTGGTGGACGATGGGCAGCCTGTCCATGATGCTGCGCTTGGCCATCTCAGTACCTCACTCTCGGGTCGATGAGCGCCGCGATCACGTCGACGATGAAGTTCGTGAGCGCCACCACCACAGCGAGCAGGGCGACCATGCCCTGCACGGCGACGAAGTCGCGCGCCTGCAGGTAGTGCGCCAGCTGGAAGCCGAGGCCCTTCCACTCGAAGGTCGTCTCGGTCAGCACCGCTCCGCCGAGGAGCAGCGCGATCTGCAGGCCGATGACCGTGATGATCGGGATGAGGGCCGGCCGGTACGCGTGCTTGCGCACGAGCCGGTACTCGCTCACTCCGCGCGACCTCGCCGCATCCACGTAATCGGTGGAGAGCGTGCCGATCACGTTGGTGCGCACCAGGCGCAGGAAGACGCCGGCGGTGAGCAGGCCGAGGGCGACCGCGGGCAGGATCGCGTGCATGAGCACGTCGCTGACCACGGCGGGATCGCCGGTCTGGAACGCGTCGATCAGGTAGATGCCCGTCTTGTTGGGCAGCAGTTGCATCTCCAGCTCAGAGCTGGTGGATGCGCGGCCTGCGACAGGAAGCCAGTTCAGCCAGATCGAGAACACCAGCTTGAGCAGCATGCCGGCGAAGAACACCGGCGTTGCGTAGCAGAGGATCGCGAAGACGCGGAGGGACGCATCCTGGCCCTTGTCGCGGAAGTACGCGGCGACCATGCCGAGCGGGATTCCGACGATGAACGCGACGATGAGCGCGTAGAACGCGAGCTCCAGCGTCGCCGCCCCGTAGGTGAGCAGGATCTGGGTGACCGGCTGGTGGTCGGTGAAGCTCGTGCCGAAGTCGCCCCTCAGGATCTGCCCGAGGTAGTCGAAGTACTGCACGATGAGCGGCCGGTCGTATCCGGCCTCGTGGATGCGCTGCTGCAGCTGCGCAGGAGGCAGCTTGCCGCCGAGCGCCGCGGTGATGGGGTCACCGGTCGAGCGCATCAGGAAGAAGACGAGGGTGACGAGGATGAAGATCGTCGGGATGATGAGGACGGCACGGACCACGAGGTAACGGCCGAGACCGCCCCCCGATCGTCGCTGCTTCGTCTTCGCTTGTTCTGGCGCGGGCGCTCCGGGCGCGGCCGCACCGGTGACAGTGAATGTCATGGGAGCCAATCGTGGGTGATTCGAGAGCGGGGGCGGACCGCACGATGCGGTCCGCCCCCCGGTTCGGCTAGCCGGCTAGCCTCGGCTGTCAGCCCTTGGAAAGGGCAGCGTAGCGGAACTTGAACGACGGGTCGAGCGTCTTGTCGGTGCCCTTCACGGTCTTTCCGACCACGGCGACCTGTGCGCCCTGCAGCAGCGGCAGAGTGGACAGGTCGGCTCCGACCTTCGCCTGGATCTCTTCGATCAGCTTGGTGCGCGCGGCGGCGTCGGTCTCACCGAGCTGCTTCTCGATGAGGGCCTGGACCTCCGGGTTGTCGTAGTGGTTCGCAAGGAAGTTCTCCTTGATGAAGAACGGCGACAGGTAGTTGTCCGCGTCGGAGTAGTCCGGGAACCAGCCGAGCTGGTATGCCGGGTACACGTCGGCGGTGCGGTCCTTGGAGTACTGGACCCACTCGGTGGACTGCAGGTTGACCTTGAACAGGCCGCCGGCTTCCAGCTGCTCCTTCACCAGGGCGTACTCGTCACCGGAGGACGGGCCGTAGTGGTCGGGGCTGTACTGGAGGTTCAGCGCGACGGGCGTGGTGACGCCTGCTGCCTGGAGGGCCGCCTTCGCCTTGTCGAGGCTCGGTCCGCCGTTCCCGTCGCCGTAGAGGTCCTTGAGCACGGTGGTCGCGCCGGTCAGGCCCTGGGGCACGTAGGAGTAGAGCGGCGTGTACGTGTCCTTGTACACCTGCTTGGCGATGGTCTCGCGGTCGACCAGGTCGGCTGCCGCCTGACGGACGGCGAGCGACTTCTTCGCGTCGGCCTCCGGCGTGGTCGCACCGTACGGCATGGTGTTGAAGTTGAACACGATGTAGCGGGTCTCGCCACCCGGTCCCTTCACGACCTTGACGTTCTTGTCGCCGGAGAGGCTGTCGATGTCCGTCGCCGTGAGGCTGCGGAACGCGACGTCGATCGCGCCCTTCTGGATGTCGAGCTTCAAGTTGGACGACTCGGCGTAGTACTTGACGTTCACCTTGTCGGTGGCCGCCTTGCCGAGGAGACCCTTGTAGTCCGGGTTCGCCTTGTACGCGATCAGGTTGTTGAAGTCGTAGCTGGTGATGTCGTACTGACCGGCGAACGCGTGGCCCTTGACGATGGTCTGGTCCGGCGTCACCTTGTCGGCGGAGAAGACCTGCTCGTCGACGATCGGGCCGGCCGGGCTGGACAGCACCTGCGCGAAGGTCTGGTCGTTGGCGATCTTGAGCTTGAACACGACCGTGGTCTTGTCCGGCGTCGAGACGCTGTCCAGGTTCGCCAGCAGCGAGGCCGGGCCGTTCGGGTCGTTGATCTTCTTCTGACGGTCGAAGGTGAACTTGACGTCGGAGGAGGTCAGGTCGTGGCCGTTCGCGAACTTGAGTCCGGGCTTCAGCTTCACCGTGTACTCGTTCGGCGAGGTGAAGTCGGCGCTCTCGGCGATGTCGGGCTTCACATCCGGGCTGCCGTACGGCGAGTTCAGGAGGAACGGGTAAACCTGGTTCATCACGGCGAACGAACCGTTGTCGTACGAACCGGCCGGGTCGATCGAGGTGATCTTGTCCGTCGTTCCGATGGTCAGTGCTCCACCGCCGCCGCTGGAGCCGTTGTTGTTGCTCCCTGAACAGCCGGCGAGCACCAACGCCGTCGCCGCGAGTGCGGCGGACACGGCCAGCAGGCGCTTGCCGCTGATGTGTGCGGATCTCATATCCGAGTACCTCTTCCTGGTGTGGGGTCACCGACTCGGCGCGCAGAGATCTGCAGCTGTGCCGAATCGCGTAGGTATGTCCTAACACGAAATGCGCGCGATCGAGGAATCCTGCTGCACTTCGTAGCGAGATCTTTACGTTAGTGCAACATAACTGCGCTCATGCGCGCACCCTGCACAGTAATCGAGCTTTTGTGCCCTATTCTCCGCGCAACCGCATGCGCTCGGCGTCGATCGATGCCATCGCCACCTGGAGGGAGCGTCGCAGCTCGACCTCCTGCTGGTCGGTGCGGGCGAGACGGTTGGTCAGCTCCGCCTTCTCCCTGAGCAGGTCGCGGTCGATCAGGCCGTCGACGATCGAGCGGGCGTAGCGCGACACGTCGCCCGCCGCCTGCGGGAGGGCGGCGACGGCAAGGGCGTTCACGGTGGGACCGTAGCCCTGCGGGACCTCCGCCATCACCCTGTCGACCCAGCCAGGATCGGTCATGGTCGTGAGCTGGCTGGCGATCGCATCTCGGATCACGGCGTGCGTCGGATTCACGAACGGCACCTGCACGGCGCGGGCGGCTCGCTCCTGGCCGACCTCGGCGGGTAGCTGCAGCATGACCATCAGGGACTCGCGCTCCGTGCGCTGGGTGGGGTCGCGGAGGTCGGCCTGCTGCACGACCGGTATGGATGCTGCTCCGTCGGCCTGGCCGTTGCCCGCGCCGTTCGCGTTGCCGCTGCCGCCCTGACCGTTGCCCGCCTGGCCGCGGTCGGCCTGGCCGCGCTGCTCAGCCCTCTGCTCTCCCCTGCGGGCCGCCTGGACGGCGCGGAGGGTGTCCTGCAGGTCGGCGCCGGAGAGCCGGGCGAGTTCGCGGGCGTAGCCGTTCTGCGACGCTGGGTCGCGGATGGTGGCGACGATGGGCGCCCCGCTGCGCATGGCGGAGGTGCGGCCCTCGACGGTGTCCAGGTCGTACTTCTCGACGACCTGCCTGATCATGAACTCGAACATCGGCTTCTTGGCGTCGATCATCCGGCGCACGGCGTCGTCGCCCTTGGCGAGGCGCAGGTCGCAGGGGTCGAGGCCCTCCGGACCGACGGCGACGTAGGTCTGGGCGGAGAACCGCTGCTCTTCGCCGAACGCACGCGTCGCCGCTTTCTGGCCGGCCGCATCCGGGTCGAAGGTGAAGATGACGGAGCCCTGGCTGTTGTCGTCGCCCATGATGCGCCGGATGACCTTGATGTGGTCGACGCCGAACGCGGTTCCGCAGGTGGCGACGGCGGTGGTGATGCCCGCGAGGTGGCAGGCCATCACGTCGGTGTAGCCCTCGACGACGACCACCTGGTCGAGCTTGGACACGTCCCGTTTGGCGAGGTCGAGGCCGTAGAGCACCTGGGCCTTCTTGTAGACCGGCGTCTCCGGGGTGTTGAGGTATTTGGGGCCCTTGTCGTCGTCGAGCAGACGGCGCGCGCCGAACCCGATGGTCTGGCCGGTGACATCCCGGATGGGCCAGATCAGCCGCCCGCGGAACCGGTCGTAGACACCGCGGTCGCCCTGGGAGACGAGACCGGCGGTGGTGAGCTCCTCCGTGGTGAAGCCTTTGCTGCGCAGGTGCTTGGTGAGTTCGTCCCAGCTCTTGGGCGCGAAGCCGACCCCGAACCGGCCGGCGGCGATGGCGTCGAAGCCGCGCTCGCCGAGGAACCGGCGGCCGATCTCGGCCTCCGGAGAGCCGAGCTTGCTGCGGAAGAACTCCTCAGCAGCTCCGTTGGCGGCCAGGATGCGCGCCCGGTTGCCGTGCTCGGACGGTCCGCCCGTGCCGTCTTCGTAGCGCAACTGGTAGCCGATGCGTGCCGCCAGCCGCTCGACGGCCTCGGTGAACGAGACGTGGTCCAGCTTCTGCAGGAACTCGTAGACGTCGCCGCCCTCACCGCAGCCGAAGCAGTGGTACCGGCCGACGGCAGACCGGACGGTGAAGCTGGGACTCTTCTCGTCGTGGAACGGGCACAGCCCCTTCAGCGATCCGACGCCGGCGGACTTGAGGCTCACGTAGTCGCCGACGATGTCGGCGATGTTGGTGCGGGCTTTGACCTCTTCGATGTCACTCTGTCGAATTCGGCCGGCCATACAACGATTCTAGTGATCCGCGCCGACTCTCCTGTCGCGTCGCTGTCAGTCGCGCTGCTTGGACCGCTTCCGCGTGTTCTGCGCGATCTCGATGATGGCCACAAACACTTCGATCCCGACCCTCAGCAGCAGCACGCTCAGCATGGCGCCGACAAGCGTGATGATGACGCCGAACAGGAACACGAACGCGCCGACGACGGAGTGCGTGCCGATGGCGAGCGTGAGGCTGTAGATCAGCGACAGCAGCGTGCTCAGCCCGATCAGCACGAGCCCGACGACGTAGACGGGCCCTGCCAGCTTCCTGGTGACGTAGTTCGTGAACGTGAAGTCGAACAGCGACGAGAAGAACCGGGTGTCATCGAGCCGGTCGGCGAAGTCGGTGACGGTGCGGCCGTGCGGGGCGGAGGATGCGGAGCCCGCGCCCGAGCCCGGGGTGGGCGGCGGGTAAGTGCCGCCGGTGGGGCCGGTGGGAGGGATGGGTGGAGCCGGAGGGGCGGGAGGTGTGGTTCCCGCGGTGAAGGTCGGCTCGGCTGCGGCCGCCTCCGGGAGACGGACGGTCTCAGCGGTGGCAGTCGGTTCGGCGGCCGCGGTCGGTTCGACGGCCGCGGTGGGACTTACCACCGGCGTTGCTTCGACAGCGGTGGTGTGCTCAACGGTCGCCGTGGGCTCCATCACCGCAGTGGGGTCGACAGCACTCGGGGCAGGCTGGTCGGCAGCGGCGGGCGCGTCGGCACCTGGAGCACTGGTCGCGGATGGCGAAGCCTCAGCCGCGGACAGCGGCTCGACGGGCGACGACGAGGTGTCGGCGATGGGGTTCGCGGCGCCGAGCGCAGCATCCATGATCGAGGGAGCCTCGCCCTGGGGCGCAGCTGGAGCCGGCTTGTTCGCGGCGGCACGCCTCGTGCGCGTGGCGGACGGCACCTTCGCGGCCGCAGGCTTCGCCGTGGAAGGTTTCGCCGTTGCGGACTTCGCGGTAGCCGGCTTCGCGCCTGCGGATTTCGCAGCCGCGGAGGCTTTCGCGCCGGTGGCCGGTCTGGCCGACGAGGCACGCGGCGTGGTGGTCTTCGTGACCGGAGTCGGCGGCGTCACCGTCGACGGCGTCGTCGGCTCGGGCGCGCCCGCCGCCGGCGTCGTCGCCTTCGGCGTAGTTGCGCGCGGGGACCGGGGTGCACGCTTGGCGGGCGCCGGGGTGGTGGCATCGGGTGGGGTCGGCTGGTCGCCGTCCGCCGGGGGTAATGGGGTGCTCATCTTTTCCTCTCGATGCCGAGAACACCAGCATTCTGCACTGGGGTCGGCGTTTCAAGCCCGCTGAGTGAACTCATCGGCGACTCAGTGCTGCACCAGCCGTTCGTACCAGCTGAGGGCGGACTGGTCAGTGAGGCTGGCGACCTGGTCGACGATCACGCGTTTGCGCTGGGTGTCGTCGTCCGCGTCCTTCCAGTCCTCGGCGAAGCCGGGGTCCAGTTCGGCCGGTCCGCGCGAGTAGAGCAGGTCGGCGAGGGTGGTGAGGATCTGGCGCTGTTGCGCGTAGATCGGCTGCCGGGTGTTCCGTGACATCACGAACGTGGCGACGATGCCCTTGAGCACCGCGATCTCGGCCTGGATGGCGGACGGGACGACCACGTCCGCACCGAACCGGATGAGGTCCGTGCTGCCCGACGTCTCCTTCGTGGCGTGCACAGCGGCGTGGGCGAACCGGCCGATCAGCTGGCTGGTGAGGTTCTTCAGCCTGGCCTGCGACCGGCGGCTGCCGTCCCACCCGTCGAGCCAGATGTCGAGGTTGTCGAGCCGGTCGAACGCCGCGATCAGCTCGTCGTGGCTGAACTCTCCGCCGATCCAGTCGTACATCGAGCGCACCAGGTCGTCGTGGTCGACCCTGCTGCCGAGGGCGGCGACGTCGATGTAGCCGTTCACAACGGCGTCTTCGAAGTCGTGCACCGAATACGCGATGTCGTCGCTGAGGTCCATCACCTGGGCCTCGATGCAGCGCACGCGATCGGGTGCGCCGGCGCGCATCCACTCGAACACCGCGCGGTCGTCGGCGTAGAAGCCGAACTTGGCTCTGCCGCTCGGGTCGGCGACGGAGGAGCTGTCGGGCCACGGGTACTTGCAGCTGGCGTCGAGGCTGGCCCTGGTGAGGTTGAGCCCGTATGGCCGGCCGTCGCGGCCGAACACCTTGGGCTCCAGCCTGCTGAGCAGCCGCAGCGTCTGCGCGTTGCCCTCGAAGCCGCCGATGTCGTCGGCCCAGCTGTTGAGCGCGCGCTCGCCGTTGTGACCGAACGGCGGGTGGCCGATGTCATGCGCGAGGCAGGCGGTGTCGACGATGTCTGGATCGAGACCGAGACTGTTGGCCAGCTCCCGGCCCACCTGGGCGACTTCGAGCGAGTGCGTCAGCCGGTTCCTGGCGAAGTCGAGCCCGGCGGTCGGACTGAGCACCTGCGTCTTCGCCGCCAGCCGCCGCAGCGCGCTGGAGTGCAGCAGGCGCGCGCGGTCGCGCGCGAAGTCGCTGCGCCTGCTCGAGTGCTGCTCGGGCAGCCAGCGCTCACGGTCGTGCTCGCTGTACCCGGACGCCTCCGCCACCTGGCCGGACGCGCGGCCCTCGTGACTGTCGTGACTGTCGTGACTGTCGTGACCGTTGCCGTGACTGTGGCCCGCGCCGTGCCCCACCGGACTATCCACCACTGTTGTGCACCTCCGCGTCGGCGACCTCTGCGCGCTCGAACCCGTCGAGGTCGCGGCTGGCGAGCCAGCCGTCCGGCAGCGCCGGCTTCTTCGGGGTGCCTGCGCGGCCGCGCTGGCCCTCTGCCGCCTCTCCCGGGTACTCCTGATCCCAGTCGAGCGTGGCGAGGAGGTCGTCGAGGTGCGCGAGCGTGTCGACCGTGGCGAGGCTCGCCCGCAGGTCGCCGCCCACCGGGTAGCCCTTGAAGTACCAGGCGACGTGCTTGCGGATGTCGCGGCAGCCCCGCTCCTCGCTGTCGAAGAATTCGACGAGCAACTCGGCGTGCCTGCGGAACGTCGCGGCGACCTGTCCGAGCGAGGGATGCGCCTGCGCCCGCTCCGCCTCGGCGGCGTCGATCTGCCCTGCCCGGGCGCGGAACGCCGCGGCGAGGTCGCCGAACAGCCACGGCCGGCCGAGGCAGCCGCGCCCGACGACGACACCGTCGCACCCGGTCTCCTCGACCATCCGGATGGCGTCTGCCGCCGACCAGATGTCGCCGTTGCCGAGCACGGGGGTGCCGGTGATGGTCTCTTTGAGTGTGGCGATGGCGGACCAGTCCGCGTGGCCGGAGTAGAACTCCGCGGCCGTCCTGGCGTGCAGCGCGATGGAGGCGACTCCCGCGCCCTCAGCGGCCTTCGCCGCTTCGAGGTAGGTGAGGTGGTCGCTGTCGATGCCCTTGCGCATCTTGACCGTGAGCGGGATGGACCCGGCCGCCTCCACAGCTCCCTCGACGATCTCGCGGAACAGTCCGAGCTTCCACGGCAGTGCAGCTCCCCCACCCTTGCGGGTGACCTTGGGCACAGGGCAGCCGAAGTTGAGGTCGATGTGGTCGGCGCGATCCTCAGCGACCAGCATGGTGACCGCCTCGCGGACGGTCTTCGGGTCGACCCCGTAGAGCTGGATGGAGCGCGGCGTCTCCGACTCGTGATGGGTGATCAGGCGCAGTGATTCCGGGGTGCGCTCGACGAGGGCGCGCGAGGTGATCATCTCGCTCACGTAGAGACCGGCGCCGAATTCGCGGCAGAGCCTGCGGAACGCGGTGTTCGTGATCCCGGCCATCGGCGCCAGCACGACGGGCACGTCGAGGGCCAGCGGACCGATGGTCAGCTGTGGCGCGTGGCTTATCGTTGCTGTAGTAGACATTTCCCCAATTCTCCCAGATAGAGCGGAGCAGCATGACCGACGGAGCAGAAGCTGTGGAGAATCACGGCGGAGACGCGGCTGTGCAGGGCGACGGAGCAGGCACCGCACCCACCGGCCGGGCCCGCGTCGAGGCCGACGCCGCAGCGCGCGGGGTCAGCATCCGGGTCGTCGAGCGTCCCGCCGCCCGCAGTCTGGAGGAAGCGGCCCAGCTGCTCGGCATCGAGCCGTCCGACATCGTCAAGACCCTGGTGGTCAAGCGCAGCGACGACACCTTCGTGTTCGCGCTGGTGCCCGGCGGCCGCAAGATCTCCTGGCCCAAGCTGCGCGCCGTGCTGCACGTCAACAAGCTGCAGCTTCCGGATGCGGCGGTCGCCCTCGAAGCGACGGGCTACGAGCGCGGCACCATCACCCCGTTCGGCTCCACCACCGCGTGGCCGGTCGTCGCGGACACGAGCATCCAGGGCCGCACCGTCTCGATGGGTGCGGGCGAGCACGGATACTCGCTCTTCGTCGACGCCGACGACGTGGTCGCCGCATACGCGGCGACCGTCGCCGACATCACAGACCCGGAGTGACCATCACAGACCCGGAGTGACCTGACCGGTCGCGCCGGGGACGAGGCACGAATCGCCCTCGCAGGCGGCGGCGTTCACGTCGCCGAACGCGATCAGCGGGAACTTCGGGGCGTCCGAAGCGGTCGCCTCGACGGGCTCCGCCGCGCTCACGCCGTGACCTCCGCGCGCTCGGTCCAGACCTGTTCGAGCACCTGCGCGAACGTGGCCGCGTCCTGCGCGCCGGAGACGCCGTAGCGTCCGTCGATCACGAAGAACGGGACGCCCTGGATGCCGTACTCCTGCGCAAGCGCCTGGTCGCCGCGCACGTCGGAGAGGAACTCCTCCGATTCCAGCGCTGCGACGGCCGCCGCGCGGTCGAGTCCGACCTCTGCGGCGAGGTCGGCCAGGTCGTCGATCCTGCCGACGTGGCGTCCCTCCACGAAGTACGCCTTGAACAGGCGCTCCGCGAGCTCGAGCTGCTTGCCGTTCGCCTTGGCGAAGTGCAGCAGCTCGTGCGCCTTGACGGTGTTGGTGTGCTTGAGGACGTCGAAGTCGTAGTCCAGGCCCACCGACGACGCGATGCCGGTGACGCGCTCCAGCATCTGCGTCACCTGCTCGGCCTGCATGCCCTTGTGCCCGGCGAGGAAGTCGATCTCGCTGCCGTCGAAGTCGACGGGGGTGTCCGGAGAGAGCTCGAAGGAGTGGTACTCGACCTCGACGGCGCGGTCGTCGCCGCCACCGGCGAACAGGCCGCTCCCCGCTTCGAATTTGCGCTTGCCGATGTAGCACCACGGGCAGGCGATGTCGGACCAGATGTCGATCTTGATGGGTTCACTCACACCAGGGCCAACGGATGCGGTCACGCCTTCATTCCCGGAGCATCCACTGCCCCGCCGAAGCGCCGGTTGCGGCTGGCGTAGATGTCGACGGCGTTCCACAGGTCCGTGCGGCTGAAGTCCGGCCAGAGCGTGTCGAGGAAGACCATCTCGGCGTACGCGCTCTGCCACAGCATGAAGTTGCTCGTGCGCTGCTCCCCCGAACTGCGCACGAACAGGTCGACGTCGGGAAGGTCGGGCGCGTACAGGTGGCGCTGGATGCTCTTCTCGCTCACCGCGGACGGCTTGAGCCTGCCAGCGGCCACCTCCTCGGCGATGCTGCGCACCGCATCCGCGATCTCGGTGCGGCCGCCGTAGTTGACGCACATGGTCAGGGTGAGTACGTCGTTCCCCGCGGTCAGCTGCTCGGCGAACTGCAGCTCCTTGATCACCGACGACCAGAGCCGCGGCTTCCTGCCCGCCCAGCGCACCCGCACTCCCCACTCGTTGAGCTGGTCGCGGCGGCGGTGCAGCACATCCCGGTTGAAGCCCATCAGGAAGCGCACCTCGTCGGGCGACCGTTTCCAGTTCTCCGTCGAGAACGCGTAGACGCTGAGGTGCTTCACGCCGAGCTGGATGGCGCCGGCGACGACGTCGAGCAGCGACGCCTCCCCGGCCTTGTGGCCTTCGATCCTGGTGAGCCCTCTGCCGTTCGCCCAGCGTCCGTTGCCATCCATCACGATGGCGACGTGGTTGGGCACCGCCGCGGCGGGGATCGCGGGCGGGTACAGGCCGGTCCAGTCCAGCGGGCGGAACTCCACCGCATCCTTGTGCGTGTAAGGCTTGGGGCTCATCCGTTCGCTTTCCGTTCGTGCTGCACGTGCTGGAGCGAGCGCAGGCCGCGCTCCAGGTGCCACTGCGTGTACGCGGCGACCACGCCGCTCGCCTTCGACCGCGTTGCGTCGTCCGTCTCGTCCGCCGAGGCCCAGTCCCCGGTGAGGAGGGCGCCGAGCAGCGCGATGGTCTGCGCATCCAGCCGGGGAGCGCCCTGCGGGGCGCAGTCGTCGCAGACCACGCCACCGAGCTGCACGACGAGGTGGTCGTGCGGTCCCGGCGCCCCGCAGCGCGAGCAGTCGAGGAAGCTCGGCGCCCAGCCGGCGAGCGACAGCGCGCGCAGCAGGTAGGAGTCGAGAGTCAGGGATGCGCCGTGCTCGCGCTTGGACAGCGACCGCAGGGCGCCGACCAGCAGGAGGTACTGCTGCAGGGACGCCTCCGCCTCGGTGAGCCTGTCCGCCGTCTCCACCATTGCGTTCGCCGCCGTGTAGCTGGCGTAGTCGTCGGCGATCAGCGCGCCGTACGCTCCGAGCGACTCGGCCTGGGTGACCACATCCAGGCTGCGGCCCTCGTAGAGCTGCACGTCGGCGACCATGAACGGCTCCAGCCGCGACCCGAACTTGGATGCGGTGCGCCGCACGCCCTTCGCGACCGCACGGACCTTGCCGTGCTGCCGGGTGAGCATGGTGACGATGCGGTCGGCTTCCCCCAGTTTGTGGGTGCGGAGCACGACGGCTTCATCACGGTAGACAGGCACACTCCAGTATCCCGCGTAACGCCGACAGTCCCGTCAAGCCGCGCATGGTAGAAGTGACCTATGAGCACGACGGCCTTCACGATTCCGCTGTGGGCCGACCTGGTGGCCGTCGGCGTCGGCAGTCTGCAGGGTGCGATGTTCGCCTCCGGGTTCCGCGACCGCAAGCTCGACCTGCTGGGCGTCGCCATCATCGGCGTCGCGACCGGCGTCGGCGGTGGTCTGCTGCGCGATCTGCTGCTGGTCACCCGGCCCGTCGCGCTGCTCTCCAACTGGTACCTGCTGACCACCGTCGTCGCCGCACTGCTCGGGATGCTGCTCATCCGGCTGTTCCGGAGGCTCGACCCGATCATCACCTTCCTCGACGCGCTCACCATCGGGCTGTTCGGCGCGATCGGTGCGAGCAAGGCGCTCGCGCTCGGGCTGCCGGAGGTGCCGGCGGTGTTCGTCGGCGTGGTGTCCGCGGTGGGCGGGTCGATCCTGCGCGACATGCTGCTGAACCTGCCGATCGCGCTGATGCACGTCGGCTCGCTCTACGCCGTCGCCGCGGGTGCGGGCACGGTGGTGCTCGTGGTCCTGGTGGATCTGGGCGTGCCGCTCACGGTGGCCGCGGCGGTCTGCGTCGCCGTCACCCTGGTGATCCGGCTGCTGGCGGTGCGGTTCGGCTGGAGCCTGCCCGAGCAGCGCGAGCTGGGGCGCATCCCCCGTCCGCGCTGGCCGCGCATCCCGCTCGGCCGTCGCACCGCAGAAGCCCGCACCGCCGAGCGCACAGAGACCGGCTCGATCCCCCGCTACAAGCTCGACCGCCACGACTGACGCCCGACGCAATCGAGTCCGAAGTTGTTCACGGTCACGACCGGCGTGTCGCGTGAATAACTTCGGACTCGATTGTGTGTGTGAGCGGGCGGGTGGGGGTCAGGCGGAGACGAGGTCGGCGGGGGCCGCGGAGCCGGAGGTGGCGCGGATCGCGCGGTTGACGGCGGAGACGACGGCCTTGAAGGAGGCGGTGGTCGTGTCCGCGTCGATTCCGACGCCCCAGAGGCGGGTGCCGTCGACGTCGACCTCGACATAGGCGGCGGCCAGAGCGGACTCGCTCGCGGACAGCGTGTGCTGCGAGTAGTCGTACAGGTGCACGTTGATGCCTCGGTCGTTGAGGATGTCGAAGAACGCCGCGATCGGGCCGTTGCCTTCGCCGGATGCCTTGGAGACGGTGTCCCCGTCGCGCAGCGTCACCGTGAGAGCGACGTGGTCGCCGGTCTCGTTGGTGGTGCTGGTGCTGCCCAGCTCGAAGCGGCCCCACTTGGCGTCCGCGTCGGAGACGGGCGCCGGCAGGTACTCGTCCTGGAAGATGGCCCAGATGTCGTCGCTCGACACCTCTCCGCCCTCCGCGTCGGTCTTCGCCTGCACGACGCCGGAGAACTCGATCTGCAGCTTGCGCGGCAGGTCGAGCGCGTGGTCCGTCTTCAGCAGGTACGCGACGCCGCCCTTGCCGGACTGCGAGTTGACCCGGATGACCGCCTCGTAGCTCCGGCCCAGGTCTTTCGGGTCGACCGGCAGGTATGGAACGGCCCAGACCAGGTCGTCCACCGAAACGCCCTCGCGCTCGGCCTCCGCGGCCATCGCCTCGAAGCCCTTCTTGATCGCATCCTGGTGCGAGCCGCTGAACGCGGTGAACACCAGGTCGCCGCCCCACGGGCTGCGCTCGCCGACCGGCAGCTGGTTGCAGTGCTCGACGGTGCGCTTGATCGAGTCGATGTCGCTGAAGTCGATCTGCGGGTCGATGCCCTGCGTGAACAGGTTCACGCCCAGGGTCACCAGGTCGACGTTGCCCGTGCGCTCGCCGTTGCCGAACAGGCAGCCCTCGATGCGGTCGGCTCCGGCCATGTAGCCGAGCTCGGCGGCGGCGACGGCGGTGCCGCGGTCGTTGTGCGGGTGCAGCGACAGGATGACGTTCTCGCGGTGGTTGAGGTGGCGGGACATCCACTCGATCGAGTCGGCGTAGACGTTCGGGGTGGCCATCTCGACGGTGGCGGGCAGGTTGATGATGACCTTGCGTTCCGGGGTGGGCTCGAAGATCTCGAGCACCTGGTTGCAGATGTCCGCGGCGAACTCCAGCTCGGTGCCGGTGTAGCTCTCGGGCGAGTACTCGTAGTAGATCTGGGTGCCGGGAACCACGGACTCCATCTGACGGCACAGGCGCGCGCCTTCCAGCGCGATGTCGACGATGCCCTGCTTGTCGGTGCGGAAGACCACGTCCCGCTGCAGGATGCTCGTGGAGTTGTAGAGGTGCACGATGGCCTGCTTGGCGCCGACCAGCGATTCGTACGTGCGCTTGATGAGGTGCTCTCGGGCCTGGGTCAGCACCTGGATGGTGACGTCGTCCGGGATGGCGCCCTCTTCGATGAGGCTGCGCACGAAGTCGAAGTCGGTCTGGCTGGCCGACGGGAAGCCGACCTCGATCTCCTTGTAGCCCATCCGGACCAGCAGGTCGAACATGATGCGCTTGCGCTCGGGGCTCATCGGGTCGATGAGGGCCTGGTTGCCGTCGCGCAGGTCGACGGCGCACCAGCGCGGCGCGACCGTGATGCGGTTGTCCGGCCAGGTGCGATCGGGCAGCTCCACCCGAATCTGCTCATGGAACGGGCGGTATTTGTGGATCGGCATGGCGCTCGGCGCCTGAGTGTTCTTCATGGTCTGTCTTCTCCTCGCGAGGTGTGGTGGAGAGCCAACGACGAACTCCGCGACGAGTGAGGCCCAGAACTAGGACTCGTCGCGGCAGCTAAGGAGGAGCAGACCGTACACAGAAACAAGCGTAGCACGGGCCCCGGAGCGTGGAACGGCCGCCTCGGTCAGCTCCGTCCGCTGGCCAGCGCCACCGCCTGCCGCACCGACAGCTGCGGCAGGTATGCGCGCACCAGCGCGATCCCGATGGCGGGAAGAGCGACAGGATCCGGGTACGCCATGATCAGCGGGTGCAGCTCCGGCTGGAACTTCCGCTTGAACTTCAGCAGCGACCGGAACCCGTACACCGGCTCCAGCGAAACGCTCAGGAAGTTCAGGATGCGGTCCATGCCGCGCGCATCCGCCTCGCCTCCCGCCGCGGTGTGCGCGAGCGGCGCGGCGGACAAGCTCATGAACTCGACCCCCTCGTCGCGCATCCGGGTGGCGGCCTCGGCGATCAGGAACTCCATCACACCGTTGATGCTGCCGGGGCGCCTGCGCATGAAGTCGAGGGTCCAGCCGACCACGAGCCCGTCGCGGTAGCTGGGCAGCCAGCTGGTCACTGCTTCGATCCTGCCCGCCTCGTCGACGGCGAGCATCAGCATCACGGCCGGGTCGCGGAGTTCGTCGAGGCCGCCGAGGGTGAAGCCCATCTCCGGCAGGTCCTTCTCGGCAACCCACTGCTCGGAGATGTCGGAGAGCTGCACGGCGGCGCTGAGCGGCAGAGCCTGGAACGTGGTCCACTCCGCCCGGATGCCCGCCCGCTGCGCCCGGTTGATGGAGCTGCGGACGTCCTGCCACTTCTTGCCGGTGGTCTCCCACTGCTGCGGGCGGATGACGGTCTCCTCCGCCACCACCATCGTCGACCAGCCCATCTCGTCGAAGAGCGGCTGCAGGCCGGCGTCCACGCTGTAGAAGACGGGCGTCCAGCCGTTGTCGTCGCAGAACCGGGCGAACCGGTCGATGGAGCGGTCGTGCGGGGGCTGCCCGCCGAATGGGCCTCCCAGGGTGATGGCGACCCTGCCAACCACCCGGTACGCGATGGCCCGGCCGTCGACGGGGTCGAACCAGTAGTCGTTCCCCGGCCAGGTGGCCATGAACGAGATCGGGTCTCCCCCGCCGCGTTCGAGCAGGCTGCGCACGCGGCCGGCGTCCGTCGCCCCCTTGCGCCAGGATGCGCGGCCGCGCATCACGGGCAGGGCGCCGAGGATCACGATGAGCCAGAACACGGTGCCGATGTTGCGGTAGACGAAGATCGCGAGCGGGGTGGTCGGCAGGTACTGCACGGGCTCCCTGCGCAGGAAGCTGACGGGCACGAACCGTTCGAGCACATCGTCCAGCAGGTCGCTCAGGTCGAGCGGCCTGGTGAACCCGGTGTCCTTCTGCAGGTAGCCGATGAGCACGTAGAGCCCGGCGAGCACGACGCCGGAGACCAGCACCGTGAGCACGTAGCGGCGCACGCTCTTCGCCGGCGGACGCACAGGGAAGTGCTGCCGGAAGGCGATCAGCAGGATGGCGATGGCGAGCGGCAGCAGTGCCGAGAGCGCCAGGATCGCCGTCACCTCCCAGTAGCGGGCGCCGACGTGCGGCCGCGGCGCTGCGCCGAGCGGGAGGATGCCGAAGTAGAGCGCGGAGAGCAGGGCGAGCAGCGCGTTCACCGCGACGGCGAGCCAGAGTGCGAAGCGGTTGCCGCGCAGCAGACCGTATGCGGCGACCAGCAGCACGAGGAGCGGGAGCACGGAGAGCAGGATCGGGCCGAGCCCGTTGATCCGCTCGATGGTGAGGTCGTGGACGCACTGCCTGGTCACGGCGAACGCCTGGCAGCGTTCGAGGAGGGAGCCGCGGTCCGGCACGTCGGAGGTGAACAGCAGCGCGATCGGCGACAGCAGACCGTAGCGCGAGGTGGTGAGCAGTCCGATCACCGGCCCGACCGCGGTGATCGTGACGGCGGACGCGAGCAGCACCCGGATCTCGTGGTGTGAACTGCGCACCCAGCCGGCGAGCCGTGCCCCCGGCCGCAGCAGCACGCCGAGCCCCAGCCCGGCGAGCACGGCCAGCAGCCGGTAGACGTCGGACGGCATCCCGGAGTAGAGCACGTACATCACCGCGATCAGCACGGTCAGCACCCGGATGCGCCTCCGCCAGAGGGCGCCGGCGAACGCACTCGCGGTCATGATCGTGCCGCCGAGGGCGGTGAAGACGTCGAGCACGACGAGGTTGTGGACGTTGCGCGCCCACATCTCCCCCGTCGTGGAGGCGAGCAGCTGCAGAGCGACGCCGCCGACCGTCCCGACCACAGCGGTGGCGAAGTACGCCAGCGCCGTCCGCCAGGTGCCCATCAGCTGCTCGGCGGCCCCGACCAGCACGACGGTGAGGATGAGCGCCACGATCAGCTCGGCGAGGTCGTCGGTGAACAGCACGGAGGTGATCGAGGTCCACCAGTGCCCGTCGATGAGCGGGCCGGGCCCGGTGCCGAGCCAGATGTGCAGCGGGCGCCGAGGGCCGTGGATGGGGCCGGTGACGAGGGCGAGCACGAGGATCAGCCCGGTCATCGCCGTGGTGAACGGGTGGGTCGCGATCAGTGCGCCCGTGCGCCGGCCGAGCCTGCCGAGCCGTGCGGATGCGTCCTTCACGAGGTGAGTCCCATCTGCGCCGCGATGAGCGGGAAGCCGTACTGCAGGGTGTGACGCACCGTGTTCCAATCGTGGGCCGTTCCCGGCGAGATGAGCAAGGTGGCGCGGACACCGGCCTTCGTCGCGTCCGCCTCCAGGGTACGGGCGAACGCGGTGTACTTCGCGTCGTTCTGGCCGACGCCGAGCACGATGGTCGAGTTGCGGTATGGAGCGTGCTCGGCGAGCTGGTGGGCGGGCTGGGCGTCCTCGAACGCTTGCGCGGACCCGCCGAAGCCCATCCGGATGGTCGTGGCGCGGTCGCCGAGGGTCGGTCCGAGCTCGCTCGACGACGCGAGGGCCGATCCGAACCGCTCCGGATGTCCCGTCGCGAACTGCACGGCGCAGGTGGCGCCCTGCGAGTAGCCGAACACGCCCCAGGCGGCCGGGTCGCTGCTCACCCGGAAGTGCGCCGTGATCCAGGCGGGCACGTCCTTCAGCAGGTAGGTCGCCGAGTTGCCGAACGCTGCCGAGTTCACGCACATCGGGTTGCGCCCAGGGCCGCCGAGCTGGTCGGCCGCCACCACGATGGGCGCGATGCCGTGGTGCTGGGCGGCGAACGCATCCATCGTCTGGTTGATCCGTCCCGCGGTGAACACGTCGGCGGGAGCGCCCGGCTGGCCGGGGAACGCGTAGAGCACGGGAAGCACGGGAGGGTGCGCGGTGAGTGCGGCGGGCGGGAGGTAGACGACGGCCTTACGCGCGGCGAATCCGGACTCGGTGGCCGGGATGCGCACGACGCCGACCTTCCCCTTCGCGGGGATGGAGGCGGGCGGCGTCCAGGTGGAGGCGTAGTCGGTTCCGATGTCCGCCACTTCACCCTTCTCGGCGTGGAAGGACAGCGCCGGGTACGGCACGACGCCGAGCACGTCGTTGAGGTCGCGGTACTCGCCGAAGTCGACGTTGATCCCCGCGCCGGCCGTCAGCACGAAGACCGGGATGCTCAGCACCGCGACGACCTTTCTCCACCAGCGCGAGCGGAAGAGGTTCGCGATGGCGAGCCCGATCCCCGCGAACGCCAGGATCGCCCACATCCTGGTCACGGGGGTGAGCGTCACCCCGAACACGTCGAACACGTCGACGAGCAGCCAGGAGACGAGCCAGCCGATCAGCGCGCCCGCGGCGGCGGAGAGGAGCCCGGCGACGGTGCGGCGCAGCGTCGGCCGCACCAGCAGATAGAGCACGAGGACGGCGGAGAGCACATCGACGGCCACCAGGAACGGCGGCTTGTCGATGCGCAGGGTCATGAGCCAGTTCAGGGCCGTTCCTCTCCAAAAGCATGCAAAGCGGTTCGATTATGGAGCGCTCAGGCTGCGGAAAGCTGTAGCCGGGCTGACATTCAGCCGACTCCGAGGCTTCGCAGCCTGAGCGCTCGTTCAGTCGACCGCCAGGGCGGCGACCGGCGCGACCGCGGTGGCCCGCCGGGTCGGCGCGAGCGAGGCGAGCAGGGCAAGGGCCGCGGCCGCCACCACGATGATCGCGAGGAACGGCCAGGGCAGCACCGGAGCAAGCAGCCCGCCGCCCGGGATGCTCCCCAGCAGCGACTGCGCGCCCACCCAGCCGTACGCCGTGCCGAGCACCAGTCCGGTGACCACGGCCGCGATGGTCAGCTGGGCGCTCTCGGCGAGGATCATCCTGCGCACCTGCGCGGCGCTGAAGCCGAGCGCGCGCAGCAGGCCGAGTTCGCGCCGCCGCTGCAGCACGCTGAGCGACAGGCTGTTGATCACACCGACCCCGGCGATGATCGCCGAGAACCCGACGAGCACGGTGAAGATCAGCATCGTGACCGTGAGGACACTTTCAGCTCCCTCGTACATCCCCGGCTCGTTCTTCGCCGCCTCACGGATCATCTGGAGGTAGGACTGCGCGGCCACCACAAACATGGTGATGAGGGTGACGCCGATGACGAGCCCGATGGTGGTGCGCGAGCTGCGCTCCGGGTTCCTGACCGCGTTCGCGGCGGCGAGCCTGCCCGCCGCTCCCCGGCCGAACAGCAGCCCGACCGCGCGCAGCACGCCCGGCATGAAGAACGGGGCGGAGAGCACGATCCCGGTGAACGACAGCACCCCGCCGGGCAGCGCGATCAGCACACCGTACCCGCTGGCGATCGGGATGCCGCTCGTGGCGAGGACGCCCAGCCCGAGCAGCAGGCCGAACACGAGCAACCCAACGCCGGAGACGAGCAAGACGATCGCGACGACGAGACGACCACGCTGGCGCACAGCGGCGGCCGGACGCTCCTCCGCAGCGCCGAGTGCCTGCACCGGAGTGACCGTGAGCACGCGGCGGCTGCCGACCCAGGAGGCGAGCCAGGTGGTGACGATCACCACGGCGACCGGCGCGAGCAGCGCGGGCGTGATCACCGGATAGAGAACGTCCGGCAGCACCCCGACGGCGACGAAGAGACGCACAGCCGCGAGTGACAGCACCGCCGCAGCGACGCCGCCGATGCTCGCGCCGACGAGTCCAACCGCGAGCCCCTCGCTCGCCACCGAGCGACGCTGCGCGCGGGCGCTCGACCCGATCAGGCGCAGCAGCGCGATGGTCCGCGTGCGGCCGGCGATCACCGTCGCGAAGGTGTTCGTGGTGACAATGGCGCCGACGTAGACGGCGATGATGAAGAACACCCCGGCGACGATCCCGAGGGCGACCCCGACGGCGCCGTGCTCGGCGACCGGGCTGTCGGCGATGTATGCGGACAGCACGCTCGTGGTGGACAGCAGGGCGACGCCGAACGCGGCGCTGAGGGCGGCGACCAGGATGCTCGCGCGGTGGTCGCGGGCGTTCGCGCGGAACGCGGAGAACGGGCGGCTCACGCGTGCTGCTCCATTCCGAGCATGTACGACGAGATCTCTTCCGCTGCTGAGCGTCCGCGCTCGGCGGCGACACGGCCGTCGGCGAGGAACACGATGCGGTCGGCGTAGCTCGCCGCGATGGGGTCGTGGGTGACCATCGCGATGCTCTGCCCGTATGTGCGGCTCGCCTCGGCGAGCAGGGTGAGCACCTCGCGGCCGGTGCGCGAGTCGAGGTTGCCCGTCGGCTCGTCGGCGAAGATCAGGTCGGGGCGGGTGGCGAGCGCGCGCACGATGGCCACGCGCTGCTGCTGGCCGCCGGACAGCTCGTGCGGGCGGTGGGTGAGCCGCGCGCGCAGGCCGAGCGAGTCGATCAGGTGGTCGATCCACTCGCCCTGGGTGCGCGTCGGGCGGCGGCCGTCGAGTTCGAACGGCAACCGGATGTTCGCGGCGACGTCGAGCGTCGGCACCAGGTTGAAGGACTGGAACACGAAACCGACGCGACGGCGCCGCAGGACGGTGAGTTCCGCATCCCCGAGCCGGGTGATGTCGGTGTCACCGAGGAACACCTGGCCGCCGGTGACCGTGTCGAGTCCGGCCATGACGTGCATCAGCGTCGACTTGCCCGATCCGCTCGGGCCCATGATGGCGGTGAAGCGGCCGGCCGGGATGCCGAGCGAGACGCCGTCGAGCGCGTTCACCCGCCCTGCCCCCGAGCCGTACGACTTGGTCGCATCGACCACGCGGGCCACGAGCGGCTCCTCCGGCGGTGTGATCGGCGAGGCGGAGGTGACGGTCTCGGTGGTGATGTTGTCCATACTCACCACGCTAGGGACGCGGGCATGGTCACCGGATCGGGCGGCAGGGCTATCCGCGATCAGCCGGAAGGATGATTCTTGCGCCCGTTCCCTACTCCGCCGCGGTGAGGCCGTGCTCGAATGCGTAGACGACCATCTGCACGCGATCCCGCAGCCCGAGTTTGCTCAGGATGCGGCTGATGTGCGTCTTCACCGTCGCCTCGCTCAGGTACTCCGTCGCCGCGATCTCCGCGTTGCTGAGACCGCGCGCCGCGAGCACGAAGATCTCCCGCTCCCGCGCGGTGAGGCTGCCGAACTCCTCCGGCTCCGGCTTGACCGGCTCGCTGGACGAGAAGTACTGGAACAGCTCGCGCGTCGCCCCCGCCGCGATCACGGCGCTCCCCGCGTGCACGGTGCGGATCGCCGCGAGCAGGAACTCCGGCTCCGCATCCTTCAGCACGAAGCCGCTCGCGCCGCCCCGGATGGCGCGGGCAGCGGCCTCGTCGAGGTCGAAGGTGGTCAGCACCACGATCCGCGGCGCACTCCTGGCCTCGCGGGCGGCGCTCTCGATGATCTCGGTCGTCGCCGCGATCCCGTCCATCACGGGCATCCGGATGTCCATCAGCACCACGTCCGGCGCGGTGTCCCTGGCGAGTTGCACGCCCTCCGCCCCGTTGGCCGCCTCCCCGACGAACTCGAGGTCGGCCTGCGATCCCACGAGCATCCTGACCCCGGCGCGGAACAGCGGCTGGTCGTCGACCAGCAGCACCCGGATGCGCCCGGTCGCGGCCTCGACGGCGTCCGTCAGCTGGTCGCCGCTCACGCCGTCTCCCCCGCCGGCAGGAACGCGTTCACCAGGAACTCGCCGCCGGCCGGGCCGGCCGCGAGGCTCCCTCCGGCGAGCGTCGCCCGCTCGCGCATCCCTGGCAGGCCGTGGCCGACGCGCGGAAGCGCTCCGGTGGCCGGGGTGTCGGTCTGGACGGTCTTCATGGTGTTCCTCACGGTGATGGTGATGCCGGGTCCTCCGTCGCGCTGCGCGACCTCGGCGAGGACGACGGTGGCCGGCATGCTGGTATCTCCGTGCCGGAGGGCGTTGGTGAGCGCCTCCTGCACGATGCGGTACGCGGCGATCTGCTGGGCCGAGCCGAGCATCCCGTAGCCGCCGATGCGTTCGACGGTGACGTCGAGCCCGGCCGCGCGCACCTGCTCGACCGTGCGGTCGAGGTCGTCGAGCGACGGCTGCGGACCTTCCGGCTGGGCGTGGCGCAGTTCGGCAAGCAGCACCCGTACGTCGCCGAGAGCGGACCGGGCGGTGGATGCGATGGTCTTGAGCGCGACGTCGACCGCATCGGGGTCGGCGTGCCGGGCGTAGCGCGCGCCGTCCGCCTGCGCGATCACGACCGCGAGCGAGTGCGCGACCACGTCGTGCATGTCGCGGGCGATGCGGGTGCGCTCCTGCTCGACCACGACGTCCTCGACGGCACGCGCCCTGTCGAACTCCGCGACCACCTGGGCGCGTCTGGACATCCTGGCGTTGCGCCAGGTGCGCATGAGCAGGCCGAGCACCCAGGACAGGCCGAGCACGGTGGCGCTCACCACCACGAGGAAGACGAACTCGAGCGCCAGCCGCGAGATGGCGCCGGAGAGCAGGTCGAGGTAGCTCTGGTTGAGGGCGGCGGTGAGCGAGAGGTACAGGGCGGCGACCACCGCGCCGAGACCGGCGGAGATGAGACCGGACCAGCGCACGATCCTGTCGCCGTACGCGGCCGTGGCGTACAGCACGACCAGGATGGCCACATCGCTGAACTGGATGCTGTGGCCGGTGGTCATCTGCAGCACCGCGGTCAGCCAGGCGATGGCGAGGGCCACGGCCGGGGAGATGCGGCGGACGGCGACCGCGACCGTGAAGCCGATCACCACCACGATCGCCGACCGGGCTCCGCCGTCCCCGGAGATGCCGAACAGCCCGGCCGAGTCGAACGGCAGGCACAGCACGGCGAACAGCACGGCGCCGGCGATGTCGAACGTCAGCTGCCGTCTGGTGAGGCGGCGCACGAGGCCCGTGCGGTTGGGGTCGCTCTCGGGAACGGGGGTGCCACCGGAGGAGGCGAGCCAGACGAGCACGGAGTGGTTGCCCGTCTCGGCACCCGGCACTGCACCCTCCTCCGCGCCGGCGCCGACACTGCTCGCGCGCTGCCGGGCGACGAGGAACCCGAGCAGCCAGCCCGCCACGAAGGTCACCGCGAGCAGCAGACTCATCAGCAGCAGCCCGACGCCCTGGCTGGTGTAGTAGCCGCCGATCACCGGCCCGATCAGCGGGAACTTCAGTTCACCGCGCACCGTGAACAGGTAGGCCAGCATCGGCGCGACCAGGATGGCGGACGCGAAGTCGAGCCAGCGCACCACCGGCCCGGAGTGCGCGGCGATGCCGAACACCGCGATCAGCACGGCCACGGCGGACAGCACCCGGAACGGCATCGGCATCGAGACCGACTCCGTCGCCTCCCCCAGTACCGCGAGCCAGAGCAGCCCGAGCGAGACGGGAGGAAGCACCCGGGAGACGGCGACCGCCGCGCAGTAGAACGTGAGCGCGAGCGCCGACTGGAACTCGAACGGAAGTCCGGCGATCACCCACGAGAGGAAGAGGACGACACCGAGCGCCGGTTCGAGGACCCAGCGGTACGGGACGATCCTCTCCACCAGGCGGGTACGGTACGGCATCCCTCTACGGTACGGGGCCGACGGGCGCTGCACCGCCTCGAACGGCCGATTTCATCCCAGGGATGTACGCCGCGGCGCTCCTAGAAGCCGAGCCTGCCGAGCTGCTTCGGGTCGCGCTGCCAGTCCTTCGCCACCTTCACCCTGATCGACAGGAACACGTGCTTGCCGAGCAGCTCCTCGATCGGCTTGCGCGCGGTGGCGCCGACCTCCCGGATGCGGCTGCCGCCCTTGCCGATCACGATCGCCTTCTGGCTGTCGCGCTCGACGAACAGGTTGGCGTAGACCTCCACGAGGTCTTTGTCGTCGCGCTCGATGATGTCGTCGATGGTCACTGCCAGCGAGTGCGGCAGCTCGTCCTCGACGCCCTCCAGCACCGCCTCGCGGATGTACTCGGAGATGCGGTCCTCCAGGCCCTCGTCGGTGACGGCATCCGACGGGTACAGCGGTGCGGGAGAGACCGGCAGCAGACGCATCAGCTCGGTGGTCAGTGTGTCCAGCTGGATGTGGCTGGTCGCCGACAGCGGCACGATCGCCTCCCACTCGCGCAGCGCAGAGACCGCGAGCAGCTGCTCGGCCACGGCCGCCTTGCTCGCCGCGTCGATCTTGGTCACGATCGCGACCTTCTTCGCGCGCGGGTACTCGTCGAGCTGCTCGTTGATGAACCGGTCGCCGGGGCCGATCTTCTCGTCGGCGGGGATGCAGAAGCCGATCACATCCACGTCGCCGAGGGTCGACTGCACGAGCGAGTTGAGCCGTTCGCCGAGCAGGGTGCGCGGCCGGTGGATGCCCGGGGTGTCCACCAGGATCAGCTGGCCGTTCTTCTGGTGCACGATGCCGCGGATGGCGCGGCGGGTGGTCTGCGGCTTCGAGGACGTGATCGCGACCTTCTCGCCGACGAGCGCGTTAGTCAGCGTGGACTTGCCGACGTTGGGGCGGCCGACGAACGACGCGAAGCCGGCGTGGAAGTCGTTCACGAGTGGTTCTCCTCTTCCGGCGCGCCAGGCGCCGAGATCAGTGCTGCGTCGCGTTCGACGAGCACGGTGCTGACGTGTTTGCGGCGGCCCTCTGTGCGGTCGACCGTGAACCGCAGTCCGTGAGTGGATGCGGTCGAGCCGACCTCCGGCAGGCGGCCGAGCGCCTTGGAGACGAGGCCACCGACGCTGTCGACGTCATCGTCGTCCAGCTCAAGGTCGAACAGCTCGCCCAGTTCGTCGATGGGGAGGCGGGTGCTCACGCGGTAGCGTCCCTCCCCCACCTGCTGCACCAGTTCCACCTCGTGGTCGTACTCGTCGGAGATGTCTCCGACCAGTTCCTCGATCAGGTCTTCCAGGGTCACCAGCCCGGCGATGCCGCCGTACTCGTCCACCACCATCGCCAGGTGGTTGGACTCCAGCTGCATCTGCCGCAGCAGCGCGTCCGCCTTCTGCGACTCCGGCACGAACAGCGCGGGCCGCACGATGTCGCCCATCGTCAGCTCGTCGGCGCCGAGCGGGCTCTCAAAGCTGAGCTTGGCCACATCCCGGAGGTAGAGCACGCCCACGACCTCGTCCGGGTCGCCGTCGATCACGGGCATCCTGGACACGCCCTTGCTAAAGAACAGGCCCATCGCGGTGCCGAGTCCGGCCGATTTGTCGATGGCGACCATGTCGGTGCGCGGGATCATCACCTCGCGCACCACCGTCTCGTTGAACTCGAAGATCGAGTGGATGAGCTCGCGGTCGTCTTCCTCCAGCACGTCGAACTCGGTGGCCTCGTCGACGATGCTGAGCAGCTGCTCCTCGCTCGCGACCGGCGCGGAGCGCGCCCGCGACGGCGTCACCCGGTTGCCGAGGGCCACTAGGCCGCCGGCGATCGGACCGAGCAGCACCCGGATGAACCGCACGAGCGGCGCGGTCAGCCGCAGCAGCATCGTGGAGTTGGCGCGTCCGACGCTCCGCGGGCTCGCACCGACCAGCACGAACGACACCGCCGTCATGATCAGAGCGGACAGCAGCAGCGAGACCCACCACTCGTCGAAGATCTGCTCGAAGGCGAGCGTCACGAGCACCGCAGCGGTGGTCTCCGCGGTGATGCGGCTGAAGTTGATCGCGTTGAAGTACGCGCCTGGATCGGCGGCGATCGCCAGCAGCGACGTCTTCGACCGCGAGGTCTCGGCCAGCTCGGCGATATCGTTCCTGGACTGCACGGACAGCGCGGAGTCCACAGCGGCCATCAGGCCGCCGAACGCGACGAGCAGGAACGCGACGATGAAGAACAGCGTTGCGAGCATCCGGTGCCTATCGCTGTCGGTCGTAGCGGGAGAAGCCCACCAGGATGTCGCGCTGGATGCCGAACATCTCGCGCTCCTCGGCCGGCTCGGCGTGATCGAAGCCGAGCAGGTGCAGGATGCCGTGCGTCGTCAGGAGCAACAGCTCCTCCATCAGGGAATGTCCGGCCGTCTCCGCCTGGGCCTGAGCGACCTGCGGGCAGAGCACGACATCGCCGAGCAGCCCGGCAGGAGCAGGCTCCTCCTCCGTGCCGGGGCGCAGCTCGTCCATCGGGAAGCTCAGCACGTCGGTCGGCCCAGGCTCGTCCATCCACTGCACGTGCAGCTGCTCCATCGCCGCCTCGTCCACCAGGACGATGGCGAGCTCGGCATCCGGATGCACGTGCATGATGTCGAACGCGTACCCGGCGAGCCGCTGCAGTGCAGCTTCGTCCACCTCGATGGCCGACTCGTTGTTGACTTCGATACTCATGGGGCCGGGCCTAACGTCGTTTCGGGAAGCGGTCGCGCGGGACGGCGGAGCGGCGCTCTGCACGGTTGGCGAACTCGGCCGCCTGCTCGCGCTCGTAGTGCAGCGCCTGCTTCTGCGCGTCGTACTCGGTGTATGCGTCGACGATGCGGCCGACCAGCGTGTGCCGGACGACGTCGTCGCTGGTGAGACGCGCGAAGTAGATGTCGTCGATGTCCTTCAGCACCCGCGTCACCAGCCGGAGACCGCTGGCCGCCGTCGGCAGGTCCACCTGCGTGATGTCGCCGGTGACGACCATCCGCGAGCCGAAGCCGAGCCTGGTGAGGAACATCTTCATCTGCTCCGGCGTGGTGTTCTGCGCCTCGTCGAGCACGATGAACGAGTCGTTCAGCGTGCGTCCGCGCATGTACGCCAGCGGAGCGACCTCGATCGTCCCGGCCGCGAGCAGCTTCGGCACGATGTCCGGGTCCATCATCTCGTTGAGCGCGTCGTACAGCGGACGCAGGTACGGGTCGATCTTGTCGGTGAGCGTGCCAGGCAGGTAGCCGAGCCGCTCGCCGGCCTCGACGGCCGGGCGGGTCAGGATGATCCTGTTGACCTCTTTGCGTTGCAGGGCCTGCACGGCCTTCGCCATCGCCAGATAGGTCTTGCCCGTGCCGGCCGGTCCGATGCCGAACACGATGGTGTTGTGGTCGATGGCGTCGACGTACTGCTTCTGACCGAGGGTCTTCGGCCGGATCGCCTTGCCGCGCGCGGTCAGGATGGCCTGGCTGAGCACGTCGGACGGGCTCAGGTTCAGGCCGGTGTCCAGCATCTTCGCCGAACTGGTCACCTCGGCGGGGCTGATCTCCTGGCCGTTGCGCACCATCAGCAGCAGCTCCTCGATCAGCCGGCGGGCCGCATCCACCTGGGACGCGTCGCCGGTGAGCGAGATCTCGTTGCCGCGAACGTGCACGCTGACCTGCGGGTACTGCCGCTCCAACGTGGTGAGCAGACGATCCTGCGGGCCGAGCAGCCGCACCATCTGCACGCCGTCGACGTGCAGGCGTGCTTCGGACTCCGATGCTCCCGCTGCAGGCGTTGATTCGCTAGTCGGCAAGGCTTCCTTCCTCGAGCTCTCCGCTCAGAACGTGGGCGTGCACATGGAACACGGTCTGTCCCGCATTTGCCCCGGTATTGAAGATCAAACGGAAATCACCGTCGGAGTGTTCCTCCGCCAGCGATTTCGCCGTCGCGACCAGTTCGGCCAGCAGGGCGGGATCCCCCGCCGCCAGCTCGGTCACGTCGCGGTACTGCTGCGTCTTGGGTACGACCAGGAGGTGCACGGGCGCCTTGGGCGCGATGTCCCTGAACGCGATGATGCGCTCGCCGTCGTAGACGATGTCGGCCGGGATCTCGCCCGCGATGATGCGGGAGAAGATCGAAGGCTGCTCGGTTTCCATGTCTCCCATCTTAAGCGCCACGCCTCACCAACGGCCGATGGATGCGTTCAGCACGGCCAAGGCCGCCGGCCCGGCCGTCGAGGTGCGCAGCACCGTCGAGCCGAGACGCACGAGCTCGGCGCCCGCGTCGCGGAACGCGTCGAGCTCCGACGGCGCGATGCCGCCCTCCGGGCCGACCACCAGCACGAGAGGGCGCGCATCCGGTTGCAGCGAGGTGAGCGGCACGTCCGCGTCCGGCTCGAGCACGAGCACGCGCGCGTCGGCGCAGAGTGCAGCGACCTGCTTGGTCGACGCCAGCTCCCCGACCTCCGGCACCCAGGCCCGGATCGACTGCTTCGCCGCCTCGCGCACGATGGTCGCCCAGCGCTCGCGGCCCTTGGCGACCTTCTGGCCCTCCCAGCGGGAGACCGACCGGGATGCCGCCCACGGGATCACCGCATCCACGCCCAATTCGGTCGCGGCCTGGATGGCGAGTTCGTCGCGGTCGCCCTTCGCGAGGGCCTGCACGAGGGTGATCGCCGGCGCGCCGCGCTCCACCTGCTGCACCGTGGCCACGTCGATGGTCAGCGCGGCGTTGGTTGCCTCTACCACCTCGCCCGTCGCCAAGAGACCCCGGCCGTTGCCGATCATCACCGACTGGCCGGGGCGGGTGCGGTTGACCGTCGCCGCGTGCTTCGCCTCAGCACCGGTGATCGACAGGCGCTCCCCGACCGTCGCCGTCTCCAGGTCCTCCCGCAGGTAGAGCGAGCTCATGCCGGGATCAGACGTTCAGGAAGCGGTCGCGCAGCTTGGCGAAGAGACCCTGCTGGAAGCGGGCCAGCGACGGCTCCTCCTGCTTGTGCGTCGAGGCGAACTGCTTGATGAGCTCGCGCTCCTTGTGGTCGAGCTTCGTCGGGGTGACCACCTGGATGCCGACCCGCAGGTCGCCGCGGCCGCTGCCACGCAGGTGCGTGATGCCGCGATCCTTCACCGTGATGATGTCCGCGCTCTGGATGCCCGCCTTCAGCTCCAGCTTGATGTCGCCGTCGAGCGCCTTGACCGTGGCCGTGGTGCCGAGGATCGCATCCGTCATCGCCACTTCGAGCGTGCAGAGCAGGTCGTCGCCGTCGCGGCTGAACACGTCGTGGTGCTTGACCTTGATCTCCAGGTAGAGGTCGCCGTTCGGGCCGCCGGCGGGACCGGCCTCGCCGCTGCCCGGCATCTGCAGCCGGAGGCCGGTGTCGACACCGGCGGGGATGTCCACGGGAACCGTGCGGCGGGCGCGCACGCGGCCCTGGCCCTGGCAGGTGACGCACGGCGTCGCGATGACGGTGCCGTAGCCACGGCAGGTGCCGCAGGGGGTGGAGGTCATCACGTTGCCGAGCAGCGAACGCACGGAGCGCTGGATGCTGCCGGTGCCGTGGCAGATGTCGCAGGTCACCGGAGCGGTGCCCGGCTGGCAGCACGAGCCGTTGCAGGTCTCGCAGACGATGGCGGTGTCGACCTCGAGGTCGCGGTGGGTGCCGAAGATGACCTCGTCGAGGTCCACCTCGACGCGCAGCAGCGCATCCTGGCCGCGCTCGCGGCGGGACTTCGGCCCTCTGGTCTGGCCGCCCCCTCCGAAGAACGTCTCGAAGATGTCGCCGAAGCCGCCGAAGTTCTGGCCGCCTCCGCCGAACCCGGCCTGCGGGCCGAGGTCGTACTGCTCGCGCTGCTGCGGGTCGCTCAGCACGTCGTACGCGTGGGTGACCAGCTTGAAACGCTCGGACGCCTCGGCGGACGGGTTCACATCCGGGTGCAGTTCGCGGGCGAGGCGGCGGTACGCCTTCTTGATCTCATCGGGGGTGGCGTTGCGCTCAACGCCCAGGACTTCGTAGTGGTCGGCCACAGACGGCTTTTCCTTCTCGTTCGTTGTCTTATTCGCCGAGCAGGCGGGAGAGGTAGCGGGCCACCGCTCGCACGGCGGCCATGTTGCTCGAATAGTCCATGCGGAGCGGGCCGAGCACGCCGAGACGCGCCAGCTCCGACCCGGATGCGGTGTAGCCGCTCGACAGCACGGAGGTCTCCGCGAGCCCGAACGACGCGTTCTCACGCCCGATGCTCACCGCCACCCCGTGCTGGTCGCCGGCCATCTCGCCGAACAGCTTCAACAGCACGACCTGCTCCTCGATGGCTTCGAGGACGGGGAAGATGCTCCCCGTGAAGTCGTGCTCGGTGCGCACGAGGTTCGCGGCTCCGGCCATCACCAGCTTGTCCTGGCGGTTCGCGGCGATCTGCTCCATGAGGGCCGTCGCGACGGGGTCGACCAGCGCCCTGGTGCGCTCGGTCAGCGCGTCCGGGAGCTGGGAGAGCCTGGCGGTCGCGTCGCTGAGTGACAGCCCGGCCGCAGCGCCGTTGATGGCGCCGCGGATCTCGGCGACCTCCTCGTCGGACAGCTCGGCGCCGAGCTCGATCACGCGCTGCTCGACGGCGCCGGAGTCGGTGATCAGCACGCTGAGCAGCCTGCGCGGCGCCAGCGTCACCAGCTCGATGTGCCGGATGCGCGACCGTGTCACAGACGGATACTGCACGAGCGCGACCTGGTTGGTCAGCTGCGACAGCAGCCGCACGGTGCGCGCGAGCACGTCGTCGAGGTCGACGGACTCGCCGAGGAACACCTCGATCGCCTGCCGCTGCGCCTGACTGAGCGGACGCATCTCCGCGAGGTGGTCGACGAACAGCCGGTAGCCCTTGTCGGTGGGGACGCGCCCGGACGAGGTGTGCGGGGCGGCGATCAGGTCTTCCTCTTCGAGCGCGGCCATGTCGTTGCGGATCGTCGCCGCCGACACGCCGAACGCGTGCCGCTCGACGATGCTCTTCGAGCCGACCGGTTCGCGCGATGCGACATAGTCCTGCACGATGACGCGCAGCACCTCGAGGCTCCGCTCAGAAACCATGCGACCCGCCTCCCGAAGACCTTTAGCACTCACTGAACCTGAGTGCTAATCATAACGCGCTGACACGCCCACACGATCATTGCCCCGCCGGGAGCGGCGGCAGTACGGTATGCGCACAGGTGCGAATACGTGCCTGCCCCTCACGAAAGGCTCCGACCATGAGTGACCCGAACCAGCCGCCGGTCAACCCGGAAGGCAACGGCGTTCCCCCGCAGCAGCCGAACGTCCCCCCGGCGCAGCCGCAGCAGCCATACGGTCAGGTCCCGCCGCAGCAGCCGAACGTTCCTCCGGCGCAGCCGCAGCAGCCGTACGGCGGCCAGGTGCCCCCGCCGCAGCAGCCGAACGTTCCTCCGGCGCAGCCGCAGCAGCCGTACGGCGGCCAGGTGCCCCCGCCGCAGCAGCCGTACGGTCAGCAGCCGCAGCAGCCGTACGGCGGCGCGGGCGCTCCTGCCGCCGCTCCGCTCGACGCGGCGTCCGACAAGCAGTGGGCGTCGTTCGCCCACCTCGGCGGCATCCTCTGGATCCTGCCGTCGCTGATCATCTTCCTCGTCTTCAAGGACCGCGGTCAGCTGACCAACCAGGAATCGAAGGAAGCCCTCAACTGGCAGATCACCTGGATCATCGTCTGGATCGCCTCCCAGATCGTCGGCGCCGTCTTGGCGTTCACCGGTTTCGGCTGGCTGATCTTCGGCCTGCTCATCCCGTGGATCCTCTACGTCGTGAACCTGGTGTTCTCGATCCTCGGATTCGTGAAGGTGAACAGCGGAGGAACCTACCGCTACCCGGTCAACTTCCGCTTCATCAAGTAGCGCGCAGAACCCGGCCGCAGAGCACCGCCGGAGGACGCCGAGGGACCCGGGTCTCTCGGCGTCTTCCCAGTTTCGGGATGTTTGCCCTACTGTTATGGCTGACGATCCCGTCCACGACCCGCCCGGACCCCGGGCGCAGCCAAGGAGAGAACATGTCCGCAACGCCCCCGCCGCCGCCTGGTGCACCGTACGGAGGCCAGTCCCAGCAGCTCAGCCCCTCGGATGAGAAGCTGTGGGCGACCCTGGTCCACATCGGTGGCATCATCTTCAACTGGATCCCGGCGCTCGTCGGCTACCTCGTCCTCAAGGACAAGGGCCCGTTCGTCCGCGCGCACACCGCGACGGCGCTGAACTTCCAGATCACGATCTTCATCGCGTACATCGTGGGCGGAATCCTGACGATCGTGTTCGTCGGCGTGCTGATCATCGCTGCTGCGGCCATCCTGAACATCGTCTTCAGCATCATCGCGGCGATCAAGGCCAACCAGGGTCAGTACTACGTCTACCCGGTGGCGATCAAGTTCGTCAGCTGACGTTCGACCGCTTCGTCGCACGCCCCGGCTTCCGAGCCGGGGCGTTCGTCGTTTCCGGGGTGTGTGCCGGGCGCGTGTCGTCGGCGCCGGGCGACGGTGTCAGTCGTCGAGCAGCCTGCGGACGACCGCGTCGGCGAGGAGACGGCCCGACAGCGTGAGCTCGATGGTCCCGCGGAGCGCGGCCCGCGCATCCACCAGTCCGTCGGCGATCAACCCGGCCACGGCCGTGCGGCCGTACTGGTCGAGCTCGGCGGTCGCGATCCCGTCCCGGATGCGCGTGAGCAGCAGCACGCGCTCCACCCGCCTGGTCTCCGCATCCAGGGTCTCGCGGCCCGCTGCGGGCGACTCCCCGGCGAGCACGCGGCCCGCGTACGCTGCGGGATGCTTCACGTTCCACCAGCGGACGCCGCCGACGTGGCTGTGCGCGCCCGGACCGACGCCCCACCAGTCGTGGCCCTGCCAGTACGCGAGGTTGTGGCGGGACCGGTGGTCGTCGTCGGTCGCCCAGTTGCTCACCTCGTACCAGCCGTATCCGGCAGCGGCGAGGCGGGCATCCGCGAGCTCGTACATGTCCGCCTGCAGGTCTTCGTCCGGCTCCGCGACGACGCCGGACTTGATCTGCCTGGCCAGCTTGGTGCCGGTCTCCACGATCAGCGAGTACGCGGAGAGGTGGTCCGGGCGGCAGGCGATCGCCGAGTCGAGCGACCGCTCCCAGTCCGCCAGCGACTCCCCCGGCGTGCCGTAGATGAGGTCGAGGCTCACCTGCAAGTCGGCATCCCGCGCCCACTCGACCACGAGCGGCACCCGCTCCGGATCGTGGGTGCGCTCGAGCGTCGCCAGCACGTGCGGCACGGCCGACTGCATCCCGAACGAGACGCGCGTGAATCCGGCGTCGGCGAGGCTGCGCAGGTAGTCGGCGTCGACCGAGTCCGGGTTGGCCTCCGTGGTGATCTCGGCCCCCGGTGCGAGCCCCCAGGCGTCCCGGACCGCGCCGAGCATCCCGGCCAGGTCGGAGGCGGGCAGCATGGTCGGCGTTCCCCCGCCGAAGAAGACGGTCGACACGGATCGGGCGGGCAGTCCGCTGCCGTCGAGCGCTGCGGCCGCGAACGCGACCTCCCGCTGGGCGTGGCCGGCGTATTCGGACTGGGAGACGCCGCGCAGTTCGGTGGCGGTGTACGTGTTGAAGTCGCAGTACCCGCAGCGCACCCGGCAGAACGGAACGTGCAGGTACACACCGAACGCACGCTCGCCGACACCGTCGAGCACGCTGGACGGCAGCAGTCCGTCGGCGGGTGCAGGGTCGCCGAGGGGAAGAGCGCTCGGCACCTCAGGCCGCCCTGGCGGGAAGCAACGAACGCAGATACCGGGCGGTGTACCGCCGCTGCGCCAGCCGAAGAACGGGCGACGCCAGCCGGTAGAACGTGGTCGACGGCCGATAGAACGCCCGCACGACGAACCACACCGACCCGTCATCCCTCAGCTCGACGATGAACGCCTCCTCGCCGGACTCCGGATGCCCGTGCAGCGTCCCATACGCGAACCCGGCCCGCTGCGGCTCGTCGATGACGTACACCACCCGCACCGGCGCGGACACGGTGAGCGGCCAGAACGGGATCTTCAGCACGGCGGTCATCCCGTTGGCGATATACGGCGACCCGTCATCGGCGAAAATCGCCTCGGACGGCCGGTGCTCCTGCATCTTCGCCGGCGTGCCATCCGGGTTGAACACGACACCCTCATACTGAACGCCGGTGCCCTCGTGGGTCTCGGTGACCTTGATGCCGCTCCCCCGCTGCACACCCCAGGTCATCAGCGCAGTGACGGTCGACGCGAACCGCTCCTCCCCGCTGCCGATGCGCGCCTGGCGGATGAACGACTTGTAGCCCTTCGGCGGGTAGTAGAGCAGGTCGGCAGCCTGCGTCCCACCGACCGCACCATAGGTGACCGGCTCATCGGTGAACGTGGAGCGACGCATGGTGACAACTTTACTTGGCGCGTTGCGTGCGGGAAAACGCTGCGGATCGGGTGCGGGCGACGATGGCCTACTTCTTGTCCTTCTTCTCCACGTCGCCGCTCAGCGCCGCGATGAACGCCTCCTGGGGCACTTCCACGCGGCCGACCATCTTCATGCGCTTCTTGCCCTCCTTCTGCTTCTCGAGCAGTTTGCGCTTGCGGGTGATGTCGCCGCCGTAGCACTTGGCGAGCACGTCCTTGCGCATCGCCCGGATGCTCTCGCGGGCGATGATGCGGGCGCCGATCGCGGCCTGGATGGGGACCTCGAACTGCTGGCGCGGGATCAGCTCGCGCAGGCGGCCGGTCATCAGCACGCCGTACGCGTATGCCTTGTCGCGGTGGACGATGGCGCTGAACGCATCCACCTGTTCGCCCTGCAGCAGGATGTCGACCTTGACCAGGTCGGCCTCCTGCTGGCCGGTGGGCTCGTAGTCGAGGGAGGCGTAGCCGGCGGTGCGGCTCTTCAGCTGGTCGAAGAAATCGAAGACGATCTCGCCGAGGGGCATCGTGTAGCGGATCTCGACGCGGTCCTCGCCGAGGTACTCCATCCCGAGCAGCGAGCCGCGGCGGCTCTGGCAGAGCTCCATGATGACGCCGACGTAGTCTTTCGGCGCGAGGATCGCGGCCTTCACCATCGGCTCCTCGACCTTGGCGATCTTTCCGCCGGGGAACTCGCTCGGGTTGGTGACCGTGATGACCTTCTTGTCCTCGGTGGTCACCTCGTAGATCACGCTCGGAGCGGTGGTGATGAGGTCGAGGCCGAACTCGCGTTCGAGGCGCTCGGTGACGATCTCCAGGTGCAGCAGACCGAGGAAGCCGCAGCGGAACCCGAAGCCGAGGGCGACGGAGGTCTCCGGCTCGTAGACGAGGGCGGCATCCGACAGCTTGAGCTTGTCGAGCGCCTCGCGCAGCTCCGGATAGTCGCTGCCGTCGATCGGGTAGAGGCCGGAGAAGACCATCGGCTTCGGCTCGGTGTAGCCGGGCAGCGCTTCGGTCGCGGGCTTCGCAGCCGACGTGACGGTGTCACCGACCTTCGACTGGCGGACATCCTTCACGCCGGTGATCAGGTAGCCGACCTCGCCGACGCCCAGACCCTTCGAGGGGGTCGGCTCCGGTGCGGAGACGCCGATCTCCAGGATCTCGTGGGTGGCCTTGGTCGACATCATCTGGATGCGCTCGCGCGGGGACAGCTTGCCGTCGATCATGCGCACGTAGGTGACGACGCCGCGGTAGCTGTCGTACACCGAGTCGAAGATCATCGCGCGCGGTGGAGCATCCTTGACGCCCACCGGGGCCGGGATGAGGTCCACGACCCGGTCGAGCAGTGCATCCACGCCCATCCCGGTCTTGCCGGACA
This sequence comes from Leifsonia araucanica, assembly GCF_051161895.1. Taxonomy (NCBI): domain Bacteria; kingdom Bacillati; phylum Actinomycetota; class Actinomycetes; order Micrococcales; family Microbacteriaceae; genus Leifsonia; species Leifsonia araucanica. The sequence continues at coordinate 752,040 of NZ_JBMBTW010000002.1, read as the reverse complement.
CGCGGAGCACGTCCTCCGGCTTGCCGCCGATGAGGCTGGCGAGCTCTGCGGCGTACTTGTCCGGGTCTGCGGCGGGTAGGTCGATCTTGTTCAGCACCGGGATGATCGTGAGATCGTTCTCGAGCGCCAGGTAGAGGTTCGCGAGCGTCTGGGCCTCGATGCCCTGCGCGGCGTCGACCAGCAGGATCGCGCCCTCGCACGCGGCGAGCGACCGGGACACCTCGTAGGTGAAGTCGACGTGTCCGGGCGTGTCGATCATGTTGAGCGTGAACGCCTGACCGTTGTCGTCGCCCCACGGCATGCGCACGGCCTGGCTCTTGATCGTGATGCCGCGCTCACGCTCGATGTCCATGCGGTCCAGGTACTGTGCGCGCATGTCGCGCTCGGCGACGACGCCGGTGATCTGCAGCATCCTGTCGGCCAGGGTGGACTTGCCGTGGTCGATGTGGGCGATGATGCAGAAATTGCGGATGAACGCCGGATCGGTCGCGGCGGGCTCGAGGGCCTTCAGAGCTCGTGGTGACATTGTGCTGCGATTCTCCCACGCGGACCGGCGCGTCTCCTATTCGAGGTTCAGGCGAAGCGCTCGGAGCGCTCGACCACGACGCCGGCGCCGTCCTCCCAGCGGTACACCTCCGCGCCGTCGATGAAGACGCGCTCTGCCCGCGAGTTGACGTCGAGCGGGTCGCCGGACCAGACCACCACGTCGCCGTCGAGGCCGGGCGTGAGGGAGCCGACGCGGTCGTCCAGCTTCAGGAACGACGCGGGGTTCACGGTCAGCGCCTCCAGGGCGGTCTCGCGCGGCAGGCCCTCCTTCACTGCGAGCGACGCCTGGTGCACCAGGAAGTTGATCGGCACGACCGGGTGGTCGGTCGTGATGGCGACGCGCACGCCCGCCGCGGCGATCTTCGCGAGATTGGCGATGGCCCTGTCGCGCAGCTCCACCTTCGAGCGGGAGGTGAACATCGGGCCGAAGATCACCGGGATGTCGCGCTCGGCGATCACGTCGGCGAGCTTGTGCGCCTCCGTGCCGTGGTTGATGACGAGCCGGTAGCCGAACTCGTCGGCGAGGCGCATGGCGGTGGCGATGTCGTCGTGGCGGTGGGTGTGCTGGTCCCAGGCGAGCTCGCCGTCGAGCACGCGCACCAGCGTCTCCTTGCCGAGGTCGCGGGCGAACGGCTTGCCCTCCTTCTCCGCGTCGTCGCGCTGGGCGCGGTAGTTCTGGGCGTCGACGAACGCCTCGCGGATGATCATCGCGACGCCGAGCCGCGTGCTCGGGGTGACGTTCTTGCCGCCGTACACCCGCTTCGGGTTCTCGCCGAGCGCGGACTTCACGCTCACAGCCTCGCGCAGCACCTGCTCGTCGATCGTGCGGCCGCCCCACGACTTGATCGCGACGGTCTGCCCGCCGATCGGGTTGCCGGACCCCGGCTTGACGACGATGGATGTGACGCCGCCGGACAGCGCATCCCGGAACCCCTCGTCGTCGATGTTGATGGCGTCGATGGCGCGCACCGCGGCCGTGTTCGGGGTGGTCATCTCGTTCGTGTCGTCGCCCGCGGGGCCATTGGCCTCCTCGTGGATGCCGACGTGACCGTGCGACTCGATGAAGCCGGGCAGCACCCACTTGCCGCTCGCGTCGACCGTGCGGACGCCATCCGGGATCTCGATGTCCGCGCTGGTGCCGACGGCGGCGATCTTCCCATCCTGGATGAGGACGGTGCCGTTCTCGATCGGGTCACCGGCGACCGGGACGAGGTATGCGTTGACGATGGCGACGGAAGAGGTTGTGGTCATGGCTTCGACCATACGCCTGGGGGTGGGGGTGGTGAGGCGGGGTGGCCGCGGGTGGCGTGGAGCGGGGCGTCGGAGTGGGCGGGACGACGGGCGGTGCGGTGGCGTGCGCCGAGACGGGCGAGGCCGGCGAATGAATATCACGTGGCGGGAATGCATCGGCGGCGGCGGCGTTTCACCGAACCATGAGCATTCTCTTGACCGGCGCGACCGGCTTCATCGGATCATCCGTCCTCCCCCGTCTCCTCGAGGAGGGTCACAGCGTGACCGCACTAGTGCGCGACGAGGAGAAGGCCGCGCGAGTCGAGGCAGCCGGGGCCACCGCGCTCATCGGCGACGCGAGCGACGGCGAGCTCGTCGAGCGGGCGGCCCGCGAGAGCGACGGCGTCATCCACCTCGCATCAGCCAAGGACGTCGACCCGGTCTTCGTCGACGCCGTCCTGCGCGGCCTCGAAGGAAGCGGCAAGCCGTTCGTGCACACCGGAGGCATCTGGTCGTACGGCTCCAACCCGGACATCACCGAGGACTCCCCCTCCGCCCCGCCAGCGCTGACTGCGTGGCGCCGGGCGACGGAGGAGCGCGTCCTCGCCGCAGAGGGCATCCGCACGGCGGTCGTCGTGCCCGCCGTCGTCTACGGCCACGGCGCAGGAATCGCCAACGTGCTCGTGGATGCGCCCCGCGGCTCCGGCGTCGCACCCGCCCTCCGCCTGGTCGGCGACGGCGAGCAGCACTGGACGACGGTGCACGTCGACGACCTGGCCGCGCTGTACGTGCTGGTGTTCGAGAACGGCGACGCCGGCGCGGTCTACCTCGGCGCGAGCGGTGCGAACCCGACCGTGCGCGAGCTCGGAGAGGCCGCTGCGTCGGCTGCCGGTGTCTCCGGCGGCGTGGAGCCGGAGAGCGCGGACGAGACGCGCGCCCGCCTCGGCGCGGACTTCGCCGACGCGCTGTTCCTCGACCAGCAGGCACGCGGAACGAAGGCCCGCATCGACCTCGGCTGGGAGCCGAACCGGCCGACCCTGCTCGACGAGCTGGTGAGCGGGTCGTACGCTCCGGCCGCCGTCGGCGCAGGCACGGCGGACTGAGCGTCCGCCTCATCGACTCCGGGGGTGCTCCGCCTGCCTGACCTCGCGTGCAGCGCCCCCGGACCGGTTTGGCGCAGAGCCCGCTCGCTGGTAAAGTTGTTTGTTGGCTTGCGTGTGGGTTCTTCCGCACGACTGCCGCAAGGCGCCCTCTCTCGCTGAGCGGCTCATCCGAAACTCACTTCGAACGAAAGTAACCACGTGGCAAACATCAAGTCGCAGATCAAGCGCATCGGCACCAACAAGAAGGCCCAGGAGCGCAACAAGGCTGTCAAGAGCGAGGTCAAGACCGCGGTCCGCGCGACCCGCGAGGCCGTTGCAGCCGGCGACAAGGACAAGGCGACTTCGGCGCTGAAGCTCGCTACGAAGAAGCTCGACAAGGCGGCCAGCAAGGGCGTCATCCACAAGAACCAGGCCGCCAACAAGAAGTCGGCGATCGCCAAGCAGGTCGCAGCCCTCTAAGCAGCACCAGCATCCCGGACCCGTCCGGCAGCGAAGAGCCCCCGTCGTCACGACGGGGGCTCTTCGCGTTTGTGGTGGGTGGGTCAGGGCGCGTGGATCGGGTGGTGGGATCACACTGCCGGGCGTGAGGAATCGGCGGATGTGGTGGATCGGCCGGACGTACGGGAAGGGTCGGACGTGCGGGATGGGTCGGACGTGCGCGTGGGGGGACGTGCGGGACGGGTCGGACGCAGGCTCAGCCGGGCGTGGCGCGCTGCGTCAGGCGTCGCGGCCGCGGGCGCTGACGATGCGGATCATGCGTTCGAGGGCGAAGACCGGGTCGCGGCCGCCGCCCTTGACATTGGCGTCGGTTTCGGCGAGGACCTCGATGCAACGTCCGAGGCCGTCTTCCGTCCAGCCCTGGAGGTCGCGCTTGGCGCGATCGACCTGCCAGGGGGCCAGGCCGAACTGCTGCGCGAGCTGGCCGGAGCCTCCGCGCGCGCCGGACAGCTTCGCCATCGTGCGCACCTTGCTCGCGAACGCCGCCACCATCGGTACGGGGTCGGCGCCGGACGCGAGGGCGTGCCGCATCGTGACCAGGGCCTCTCCGTAGCGTCCGGCGATCGCAGCATCGGCCACGTGGAAGGCATTCGTCTCGACGCGGCCGCCGTAGTACTTGTCGACCGTCGCCTCGGTGACCTCCGCGGCGGTGTCGGAGATGAGTTGCTGGCATGCAGCGGCCAGTTCGGCCAGGTCGTCGGCGAACGCGGACGTCACCGCGCGCAACGCTCCTGCCGTGATCTTCTTGCCGGCGTTCCGGAACTCCGCCTGGGCGAAGTCGTACTTGTCGGAGTCCTTCTTCAGCTCGGTGCAGACCACCTCGATGCCTCCGCCGCCGCCGGCCCGGATGGCGTCGAGCAACTTCTTGCCGCGCACGCCGCCGCCGTGGCGGAGAACCACGACCGTGCCGTCCGCGGTGCTCGGCAGGTAGTCGAGCATGTCGCTGAGGAACGCGTCGTTGCACTTCTCGACCGCCTCGACCCTGATCAGTCGGGGCTCGCCGAACAGGGAGGGGCTCGCGAGCGTGAGCAACTCCCCCGGCGCGTAGTCGGCCGCGTTGATGTCGCTGATCTCGAGACTCGCGTCCTCCGCCTTGAGTGCGTCGCGCAACATCCGGATGGACCGGTCGGCGAGGAACCCCTCCGGACCGGACACCAGCACCACCGGCGCCGTCCTGATCTGGTTCCACGCGAGCTGCGGGATGACGGCGCTCGGCGCCCGCCCCTTGCTCGCGCTCGCCCTGCTGCCGCCTCGTGCCGCCACGTTCCTCCTCGGTCCATTCCAGTGTACGGGCGGCCACCGTCACCGGGCGCCGGGGTGGATGGCGGGGCGGTGGATGCGGGCGGTGGGTCGCGTTTCGCCCGGAAATCGGTGCCGACGGCCGCCTGTCTGGCGAGAGCGGCGGGGGTCACGGGCGATGGGTCGCGTTGCGTCAGGGACTCGACGCTGACGGCCAGCGGGCTGGCGAGAGCGCCTGGGGTCGCGGGCGATGGGTCGCATTGTGTCCAGGACTCGACGCTGACGGCCAGCGGGCTGGCAAGAGCGCCCGGGGTCGCGGGCAGAGGGCCGCGTTCTGTCCAGAGGTCGACGCGGCCGGGGACGGGTCCAGGTGAGACGAGGAGGACGCCGGAGTGGTCGGTGCGGGCGACGGTGCTGCCCGCGGCGGCGAGCATCCCGAGGGCGGAGGGGGTGGGATGTCCGTAGCCGTTGTCCGCGCCGACGGAGACGAGGGCGAGGCTTGCGCTCAGTGCCGAGTACAAGCGCGGGCTCTGGTCGGCGGAGCCGTGGTGGGCGACTTTGACGACGTCGACCGTGCGGACGCTGCCCGTGGCGAGGAGCGCATCCTGGCTGGACTCGCCGAGGTCGCCGAGGAAGATCGAGCGCATCCCGTGGCCTTCGACGGCGACCGTGATGCTGCCGGGGTTGCCGGTCAGCGCGGGCGTTCCCTGCGGGGGTTGGGGCGGCCAGAGGACCGTCCAGGTGATCGCGCCGAGGGTTCCGTGGGCGCCGGCGAAGCCCTGCTCGACGGTCGCCCCGGAGTCGCGGAGGGAGGCAAGGGCGCGGATGTCGAGGTCACGGCCGGTCTCCCCGACGAGAGCGCGCTCCACCCGGCCGAGGACGCCAGGGAGGCCGCCGACGTGATCGACGTCGAAGTGGGTGAGGATCAGCAGGTCGATGTGCGCGATGCCGAGGGTGTCGAGGCAGGCGGTGGCGAGGGCGGGTTCGCGTCCGACATCGATCATGGCGACGTGGTCGCCGTCCCGGACGAGCAGCGCGTCGCCCTGGCCGACATCGCAGGCGGCGAGTTGCCAGGTGTCCGGAAGGGCGACGGCGCGGCCGACGACGGTTCCGCCGAGGATGCCCAGGTAGCCGACGGTGCCGAGGCCGAGGGAGATGGCGGCCACGGTGGCGATCATCCCGCGTCCCACTCGTGGGCGTGCCAAAGCCAGGACCGTGACCGCGACCAGGGCCGCCGCGCAGAGCAGGACGCCGACGATGCCGTCGGCCCACGGGAGCGCGCTGCCCGGGAGGGCGCTGGTGGCGGTCGCGACCTGGGCGATCCAGGCGGACGGAGCCCACGCCGCCCAGACGAGCGCCTGACCGAGCGCGGGGATGAACGGCAACGCGACGCAGGCGAGGCAGCCGAGGAGCGTCGCCACCGGTGCCGCTGGTGCGGCCAGGAGGTTGGCGGCGACGCCGTAGAGCGGAATGGTCGGCGAGAGCAGGATGAGGACTGGTTGACAGGCGAGCTGGGCCCCGAGGGGAACCGCGAGTGCGACGGCCAGGGTTCGCGGCAGCCACCCGGTCAGGATGCGCGCGAGCGGGCCGGCGAGCAGCATCAGTCCTCCGGTGGCCAGGACCGACAGTGCGAAGCCGTAGTCGCGGGCGAGCCAGGGGTCGTGCACGAGGAGGACGATGACCGCGAGGGCGAGCAGCGGGAGTCCTTGGGAGGGTCGTCCCCGGGCGATGCCGATGAGGACCACCACGGCCATCGTGGATGCACGGATGACGCTTCCGCCCGGGGTCACGAGGATGACGAATGCGGCCAGCGCGAGGAGGGCGACGACGACGCGTGTCCGGCGACCGAGTCCGAGTCGTGCGGAGACGAAGAAGGCGACGGCGGTGATCATCGCGCAATTCGCGCCGCTGACCGCGGTGAGGTGGCTGAGGGAGGCCGCCTTCATGGCGGTGTCGAGGTCGGCGGGGACGGCCGTCTCGTCGCCGATCGCGAGACCGGGGAGGAGCGCGCCTCCGTTGCCGGGGGTGGTGGAGGAGGCGGCGGCGAAACGGTGCCGGACCTGCTCTGTCCAGGCGAGCCACCAGGGTGGGTCGTCGAGCGGGGTGGCGGACGCGGTGGCGGAGAGGGTGAAGGCGGTGGGTTCGCCTGGGGCGTTCGCGGTGAGGGTGCCGGTGACGCGGACGAGGGCGCCGAACGGTGGTGGGGGTGCTGAAGGTGGAAGTGGGGCGATGACGGTGACGGTGGCGGAGATGGGGGTGGGTGTGGGTGAAGGTAAAAGAACCGATTGGGCGGTTCCGCGCCAGCGCGCGCGCTCGGCTCCGTCGAAGCCGGGTGAGATGCGGTGCGGGGTGCTCTCGACGCGCACGGCCATGGTGACTCGCTGACGGTCGGGACCGTCGGTGAGGATCGGCGGCGTTCTTGTCGGAGCCTGCGTGGCGACCACGCTAGTGACCAGAGCGACAGCCGCGAACGACACGCAGCAGAGCGTTGCATGGAGCGCTGCGCGACGGTTCGTGCGCGCACGAGGCGGACGTTGCTGGGGCGCATCCCGGCGTCGACTGAGCAACACCGCGACGAGCAGGGCGCCGGCGGCGAGCATCCAGCAGGCGACGGCGAGCGGGCAGGCCGCATCCGGGGCTCCGATGGCGATCGCGGCGGCGGCCCAGAGGGAGACGGCCGGTGGGATCAGGCGGAGGTCGGGTCTCATACGGTCACCCGATCTTTGAGGCCGTCGAAGAGTTTCTGACCGATGCCGGTGATGGCGAGGAGGTCGGCGGGCGAGGTGAAGCGGCCGTTCGCGGTGCGCCAGTCGAGGATGCGGGAGGCGAGGGCAGGGCCGATGCGCGGGAGAGTCTCGAGGTCGGACTGCGTGGCGGTGTTGAGATTCACCGTGGACGCGGAAAAGCCAGACGCGGCAGCGCCCGAACCGGCAGCGGGCGGCGGCGGAAGCGGCTCCCCGATGCGTGGGACCGCGAGCTGCTCGCCGTCGGTGACAGGGCGGGCGAGGTTGACGGTGCTGAGATCGGCATCCTCGGTGAGCCCGCCCGCCGCGGCGACCGCGTCGAGCACGCGCCCTCCCGCTGCGAGGGTGACCAGCCCCGGGTTGGCGACGGCTCCGAGCACGTGCACCAGCAGTTCCCTGCCCGGCGTGGGCGAAGGGTCACCAGCACTCGACGGAGACGGTGCGGGCGCATCGACCGTGGTCGTGGATCCCTGCTGGCCGAACGCTGACACGACGACCGTCACCACCAGCGCTCCCAGCAGCAGGACGACCGCAGCGCCTACCCCGAGACGAACCCGCCCAGACCGTGGCACAACGACATCCGCCACGTCCTCCGCAACACCCGCAGCACCCGCTTCACCATCCGCATCCGTCTCCCGCATCCCTTCACGCTACGAACCCCGCACACTGCCCCACTGCCCAACGCAAAACCCGTGGAAAACACCAACGGCCGCCCTCCCTGTGGAGAGCGGCCGTCGAAGCCTGCGCGAACGTACTACCCGCGCGCCCGCGTCGCGATGTTCACCAGGCGCGGCGCGCGCACGATCACGTTCACGATCTCGCGGTCGCCCACCGAGCGCTTCACGGCCTCGGAGGCGCGTCCGAGGGCTTCCAGCTCGTCCGTCGAGATCTTCGGGGAGACCTCGAGGCGGTCGCGGACCTTGCCGTCGACCTGGATGACCGCGGTGACCGACTCCTCGATCAGCAGCGTCGGGTCCGGCTTGCGCCACTGGGCCAGCGCGACCGCGGGCTCGTAGCCGAGCATCGACCACATGTCTTCCGCCGCGTACGGCGCGAACAGGTTCAGGGCCATCGCCGTGACCTCTGCCGCCTCGCGCACGGCGGGGTCGGCGGGGCCTGCGCCGCTGTCGATGGTCTTGCGGGTGGCGTTCACCAGCTCCATCAGGCGCGCGACGACGACGTTGAACTTGAACGCCTCGACCAGTCCTGGCGCGTCGGCGAGGAAGCGGTGGGTGACGCGGCGCAGGGCCGTGTCCCCGTTCTTCCAGACCGCGTCCGGGCTGCTGGTCACGTCGTGGGCGACGCGCCAGGCGCGGGCCAGGAACTTGGCGCTGCCGGACGGCGAGACGTCCGCCCAGTCGATGTCGTCCTCCGGCGGCCCGGCGAACGACATGGTGAGGCGGACCGCATCCACGCCGTGCTCGTCGAGCTGCTCGGACAGCTTGACCAGGTTGCCGCGCGACTTGCTCATCGCGGAGCCGTCCATCAGCACCATGCCCTGGTTCAGCAGCGCCGTGAACGGCTCGGTGAAGCTCAGGTAGCCCTGGTCGAACAGCACCTTGGTGATGAACCGGGAGTACAGCAGATGCAGGATGGCGTGGGTCACGCCACCGACGTACTGGTCGACGGGCGCCCACTTCTCCGCCTCTGCCGGGTCGAACGCCTGCGTGTCGTCGCGAGCGGACAGGAAGCGCAGGAAATACCACGAGCTGTCCACGAACGTGTCCATCGTGTCCGTGTCGCGCGTGGCAGGACCACCGCAGTTCGGGCAGGCCACGTTGACCCAGTCCGACGCCGCTCCCAGCGGGCTGGTGCCCTTCGGCTGCAGGTCGAGGCCCTCCGCGGGCGGGAGCAGCACCGGCAGGTCGGACTCCGGCACGGGAACCTCGCCGCAGACCTCGCAGTGGATGATCGGGATGGGGGTGCCCCAGTACCGCTGGCGCGAGATCAGCCAGTCGCGCAGGCGGAAGTTCTTCGCCGGCACGCCCAGGCTGCTCGCCTGCAGCGCCTCGGTGACGCGACGGATCGCGTTCGACTTGCTCAGCCCGTCGAACGGCCCGGAGTTGATCAGACGGCCCTCGCCGGTCAGCGCAACGCCGGTCTCCGAGGGGTTCTGCAGGGGCAGGTCGTCCGGCAGGATCGGCTCGCCGGTCTCCGGGTCGGTGTGGATGACCGGGATGGCGCCGGTGACGGGCTGGTTCGTGTCGACGACCACGCGCACGGGCAGGTCGAAGGCGCGGGCGAAGTCCAGGTCGCGCTGGTCGTGCGCCGGCACGGCCATGATCGCGCCGTGACCGTAGTCGGCCAGCACATAGTCCGCCGCCCAGATCGGCAGCTTCTCGCCGGTCAGCGGGTTGACCGCGTGGCGTTCCAGGAAGACGCCGGTCTTCTCGCGCTCGGTGGAGAGACGGTCCATCTCCGTGGTGCCGCGGACAGCATCCAGGTAGTCGTCGAAGCGCTGCTTGACCTCCGGACGCGCATCCTTCACCAGCTCGGCGGCCAGGTCGGAGTCGGGGGCGACCACCATGAACGTCGCGCCGTAGAGCGTGTCAGGACGCGTCGTGTACACCGTCACCGGCTCGTCGCGGCCCTCTATCGCGAACTGCACATCCGCGCCGGTGGAGCGGCCGATCCAGTTGCGCTGCATCGACAGCACCTTGGACGGCCACGCACCCTCCAGCTGGTTCAGGTCGTCCAGCAGACGGTCGGCGTAGTCGGTGATGCGGAAGTACCACTGGGTCAGCTTCTTCTTGGTGACCAGGTTGTCGCAGCGCTCGCAGCGGCCGTTGACGACCTGCTCGTTCGCCAGCACGGTCTGGTCGAACGGGCACCAGTTGACCGAGCTGGCCTTGCGGTACGCCAGGCCCTTCTCGTACAGCTTCAGGAACAGCCACTGGTTCCAGCGGTAATACTGCGGATCGCTGGTCTGCAGCACGCGATCCCAGTCGAAGCTGGGCGCGTAACGGCGCATGCTGGCCTTCTGCTGCGCGATGTTGTCGTTGGTCCAGCCGTTCGGGTCGAGCCCGCGCTTGATCGCGGCGTTCTCCGCCGGCAGGCCGAAGGAGTCCCAGCCGATCGGGTGCAGCACGTTGAAGCCCTGCTGACGCCAATAGCGGGCGATCACGTCGCCCAGCGCGTACGCCTCGGCGTGACCCATGTGCAGGTCGCCGGACGGGTAGGGGAACATGTCGAGCACGTATTTGCGCGGACGGGTGTCCGCCGGGTCGTCCGTGGCGAACGGCTTCAGGTCGTCCCAGACCGGAAGCCACTTGTCCTGGATGGCGGCGAAGTCGTAGTGCGCGCCCTCGGCCGGCGCGTTCGCTGAATCGTGCTCGTGTGCCACGTGACTCTCATTCTTGAAGGTGCTTGGCCGCTGTCGAGTGGATGCGGCCGGGAAGACGTCGGGCGGCGTGCGCCCAAACATCCACACTACTAAACGTTGCGGTCGGCCGATCCGTTCCCTGGTGGCTGTGCGTCCGCTGCGAACAGCCCGGCGGCGGCGAACAACGCCCGCGCTTTGATCCGCACCTCTTCCAGTTCCTCCTCCGGCACGGACAGCGCCGTGATCCCGCCGCCTGCGCCGATGCTCACCCGCCCGTCGCGGAACACGACGCTCCTGATCACCATCGCGAGGTCGGCGGCGCCGTCGAGCCCGAGGTAGCCGAAGCATCCCGAGTAGACGCCGCGCGGGCCGCGTTCGAGTCCGGCCAGGATGCGCATGGCGCTGAGCTTCGGAGCTCCCGTCATCGAACCGGCCGGGAAGCACGCCTCCACCGCGTCGACCGCGCCGAGACCTGCGCGCAGCCTCCCCTCCACCGTGCTGACCAGCTGGTGCACCTGCGCGTAGCTCTCGACGGCCAGCAGGTGCCGCACACCGACGGAGCCGACCTCGCTCACCCGGCCGATGTCGTTGCGCATCAGGTCCACGATCATCACGTTCTCCGCGCGCTCTTTCTCACTGGCCTCCAGCTCGGCGCGCAGGGCGATGTCGGTGGCGACGGTGGCGCCACGCGGCCGGGTGCCCTTGATCGGCTTGCTCAGCACCCCGCCGGAGGCGGTCACCGCAAGGAACTGCTCGGGCGACGAGCTCACCAGCGTCGTGCCCCCGATGCGCACGAACCCGGCGTGGTGCGCCGGGCTGGCGCCGCGCAGCCGGAGGTGCACGGCGAGCGGGTCGGCGTCGCTGACGGCGTCGGCCCTGTTGGTGAGGCAGAGCTGGTAGGCGTCGCCCGCGCGGATGGAATCCTGGCAGGAGCGGATCATGCCGAGGTATGCGTCGTCGTCGTGCCGCCAGTGCGCCGCTGTCCGCTCGGGCAGTGGATGCGCGTCCGCGTACCGCGCCGCTGCGCCGTCGGCCGCGTGCAGGCGCTCGGCTGTCTCGGCGAGCCAGCGGTCTGCATCCTGGCCGTCCGCGTCCTCCAGCACCAGCAGCTCCACGCCTCCGGTGCCGTGGTCGAACACGACGGCACGGTCGGCGAACAGCATCGCCGCGGCCGGCCCGTCCTCCGCCGCGAATGGCACCCCGAGCGCCGACGCCCCGGACTCGTAGCCCAGCCAGCCCACCCAGCCGAGCGCGAACGACGGTTCCCGCGTGCGCGCCGGAACCAGCTCACGGGTAGCGAGGTCGCCCCGCAGAAGGTCGAGCATGGTGCCAGGACGCGTCGTGGACCCGTCGCTGTCCGTCACCTGCACGGAGCCGCTGTCCAACGCCGTCGTCGCCACGATCGTCCCGGTCGCGAGGATGCTCCGCCCGCTCTCCGCATCCGGTCCTGCGTCCAGCCAGACCGCATCCGGCGCGTCGGCGAACAGCGCGACGAAGGCGTCTGCGGCGTCCGGTCGCCCGTCGAACTGCTGCACACGGAGACGGGTTGGCACTGCATTAGCCTAGGCGAATGGATGCGCGCACCACCCTCTCCGATTGGCGCGACGGCGAACTCGTCGCACTCGACGACTGCGAGGTGGTGGAGCAGACGCTCGACGTGGCCGACTCGTTCCTGGTGGACGACGGCCGGGCGCTCGCGCTCGGCCTGCACCGCTCCCGGTTCCTCGACTCCGCCCGCGAGCAGGGTTTCCGCGACCGCGCCGAGACCGAACGCTTCTGGGACGCCGCCGTCGCGTCGATCCCCCGCACCGGCGCCTGGTTCCCGCGGTTCGAGCTGGCGACGATCCGGGATGCGCACCGCCTCCGCTTCCGCCTGCGTCCCGCTCCCCCGCTGACCGACTCCGTCGTCCTCGCGACGGCCGACGGCGACCCCCGCCGCGTGCCGGACATCAAGGGTCCGGACATCGCCCAGCTCGGCGTACTCCGCCAGCGCGCCCAGCAGGTGGGAGCCGACGAGGCGGTCATCCTCGACAACGGCCTCATCTCCGACGGAACGACGACCGCGCTGCTGTGGTGGCGCGGCGACACGCTCGCCACCCCTCCGCTGACCTTCGCAAATGTCGACAGCGTGGCCGCGCGCACGGTCCGCGGGGTGGCGGCTGCGCTGCGCATCCCGGTCGACGAGGAGGCCGTGACGCCCGCCGAGCTCGAGGGCACGGTGGTCTGGGCCGTGAACGCGCTGCACGGCATCCGGGCGGTGACGTCGTGGGTGGACGGGCCGCAGCTGGCTCAGGATGCGGCGCGCACGACGGCCTGGCGCACCCGGCTCGCCGCGCTGGCGCGGGAGGTGTGAGCGGAGCGCCGCTCGCTACGCCACCACCCGCCCGTCTTCGATCCTGACGCTCCTGTCGACCAACTCCGACGGCACCCGCGTGTGCGAGATTATCAGCACACTGCGCCCGTCCTGGGCCGCTGTCGTGAGGATGTCGCGCACGACCGTGTCGGCCACAGCGCCGTCGACGTTGGCCGTGGGCTCGTCCACGATGAGCACGGGGAAGTCGGCCAGGATGGCGCGGGCGAGCGCGATGCGCTGTGCCTGACCGCCGGAGACGAGCGCGCCGCGCTCCCCCACCGGCGCGTCGAGCCCGCCGCGGGCGGCCGCCCACTCGCCGAGGCCGACGCGGTCGAGGACGGCCAGGAGGTCGGCGTCCGTCGCGGTGTCCCTCGCGAACAGGAGGTTCTGGCGGAGGTCGGCGTCGAACAGGAACGGCTGCTGCTCGCAGAGGCCGACGATCCGCCGCACGTCGTCCTGCCGCGCCGAAAAGGCCTCGACGCCGTCGATCGTGTAGCTGCCCGAGTAGTCGATGAGACGGGTGAGGACGTGCGCGATGGCGGTCTTGCCCGCGCCGGTCGGCCCGGTGAGCAGCACCCGCTCTCCGGGCGCGATCCGCACATCCACGTCGGTCAGCACCGGGATGGATGCGCCGGGCCAGTGCGCGCCGACCCCGGTCAGGCGCAGCTCGGGGACCGACCGCACCACGAGTTCGACCGGAGCATCCCGGTCGACGGGGATGCCGGAGGGAAGCGTCTCCGGGGCCGTCGCCGCGATGCGTTCGGCGCTCGCGACGACCTGGCGCCACGAACCGAGCGCGAGCGGCACCATCCCGAACACCTCGAACACCGCGAGCGGGAGCAGCGCGACGACCGCGAGCTCCGGGCCGTCGATCCGTCCGGCGCCCAGAGCCGGGATGCCCGTGGCCAGGGCGATCGCCGTGGCGGCGCCCGCCAGCACGGAGACCACAGCGCCGGTCAGCGCCACCCCGACCGCCCGCGAACGCACGGCGGCGGTGAGCGCGGCGCTCGCGTCGTCGACCCGCTTGCGCGCGGTGTCGAGCGCGCCGAAGGCGGTGAGCACATCGAGGTTGCGCACGAGGTCGCTGACGGCGTCGCTGAGGTCGGCGCGCAGCGGCGCGAGCCTCCGCTCCGCCCGGCCGGACGCCCAGGTGTTCACGAGGGTGCCGACGACGAACGCGAGCACGAGCGTCAGGAGCAGGCCGAGCGCCGCCTCCGGGAGCAGCAGGAACGTTCCCACGACCGTGAGCAGCGCGATCAGGCCGGACGTCGCCAGCGGCTGGACGACACGCAGCGGGTAGTTCTGCAGCTCGTCCACGTCGTTCGCCAGCCGGGAGAGCAGGTCGCCGCGACGCGTGCCGCCGAGGCCGTCCGGTGCGAGCGGGACGAGCCGCCGGTACAGCTCCGTGCGCACCTCCGGCAGCTGCCGGAAGGCGGCGTCGTGCCCGGCCAGCCGTTCGAGGTAGCGGAAGAACGCGCGCCCGAGGGCGAACGCCCGCACCCCGACCACGGCGAGCGAGATGTACATCAACGCCGGCTGTTCGGCCGCGCGAGCGATCAGCCAGGCCGACGATGCGAGCAGCGCAACAGCGCTCCCGCCGCTCAGCACGCCGAGCGCGATGGCCGACCACAGCCGCCGCACGGGAGGCAGCGCGAGCCGCAGCACCCGGCGGGCACCGGGCGACGCGCGGTGCAGGCCAGCGGAGGACGGGACGCCCGCCTCCATCACTCGTTCACTCGACACGGCTTCCGGCCTCCATCCTCAGCACCACGTCGGCGGCGTCGGCCACCTGTTCCCGGTGGCTCACCACGAGCACGGCCACACCGTCGTCGGCGATCCTGCGCAGCGTGCCGAGCAGCCGCGCTTCCACTGCCTCATCCAGGGCGGAGGTCGGCTCGTCCAGAAGCAGCACAGTCCCGCCAGACGATACGGAGGCACCGGATGCGCGCAACCGGTACAACGCCCGCGCGACGGCCACCCGCTGCGCCTGCCCTCCGGACAGCCCGGCTCCCCCGACGCCCAGCATCGTCTCCGGCGCCAGTTCGTCCGCGGCGGCCAGCCGCAACGCCTCGGCGACCAGCGCCGGGTCGGGATGCGCGGAGCCGAGCGCGACGTTCGACGCGATCGTCCCCGCGATCAGGCCGGGCGTCTGCGCGGCCCAGGCGACGGCATCGCGGCGACCGGCCGCATCCACTGCTCCGCCCGCGCTGATGCTCCCGGTGAACGGCACGAACCCGAGCACTGCGGCGAGCAGCGAGGATTTCCCGCTGCCGCTCGGCGCAGTCAGGACGGCGAGGGTGCCGGGCGCGATGTCCGCGGAGAAGCCGGTCACCACCTCCCGGTCGTCGTAGGAGATGGTCACGTCGTCGAACACGAGTCCGGGCCGTCCGGATGACGAAGCAGCACCCGCCGCAGCACCCCCAGCAGCCCTGTCTTCATCCAGCACTGCGAACGCCGCCTGCGCCGCCTCGATCCCCTCCGTCGCCGCGTGGAAGCTCGCGCCCACGTTCCGCAGCGGCAGGAACGCCTCCGGAGCGAGCAGCAGCACGAACAGCCCGACGGACAGGTCAAGCTGCCCGTTCAGCAGCCGCAGCCCGATGGCCACAGCCACCAGCGCCACCGACAGGCTCGCGGCGAGCTCCAGCACGAAGCCGGAGAGGAACGACATGCGCAGCACCTTCATGGTGTGCACCCGGTAGTCGTCGCTCACCGACCGGATGCGCGCCTCCTGCCGGTGCTGACGTCCGAACAGCTTGAGGGTCGAGAGCCCGTCGACCACGTCGAGGAAGCCGCGCGACAGCCGGGACAGCGCGGACCACTGCTTGCTCTGCGCCGCCTGGGTCGCCCAGCCGACGAGCATCATGAACACCGGGATGAGCGGCAGCGTGATCACGACGATCAGCCCGCTGGTCGGGTCCTGCCAGAAGATCACCAGCACCAGGATCGGCGTGGCGATGGCCGTGAGGATCAACTGGGGAACGTACTTGGTGAAGTAGCCGTCCAGCGCATCCAGCCCGCGGCCGACCGTCACGGTCACGTCGGCCGTGCTCCGCGTGCGCAGCCAGCCAGGACCGAGCCGGCCGATGGCCGCGACCAGCGCGCTGCGCAACTGACCGACCACGGTCGCCCCTCCGCGGGCGGCGGCGGACTCCGCAAGCCAGCCCACCACCCCGCGCACGAGCACCACCAGCGCCAGCCAGCCCAGCAGCCCGGCCAGCGCCGCCGGCTGCTCCCCCGCGACGCCGCGCACCACCAGCTGCGTCACCAGCCAGGCGAACAGCACCACGCACGCCGTCTGCGCCACGGCGAGCACGCCGCCCACCGCGAGAGTGGTGCGCGCCGCCGCCGCGTAGCGCAGCAGCCGGGGATCGAGGGGACGCACGGGTCAGCCGGCCTCGACGGGCACCGGCGCCTCGGCCGGGATGCTCGCCCGGGTGACGCGCTTGCGGAAGATCCAGTACGTGAACGCCTGGTAGAGCAGGATCAGCGGCAGGAAGATCGCCGCGACCCAGGTCATCACCGTCAGCGTCGTCTGCGAGCTGGACGCGTTCGCGATCGTCAGGCTGTTCTCCGGGTTCGGTGACGACGGCATCACGTTCGGGAACAGCGCGGCGAACAGCGACACCACGGCCAGCGCGATGGTGACGGCCATGAACGTGAACGACCAGCCCTCCGCCCCGCGCAGGTTGGCGACCCAGGATGCGATCAGCGCCACGGCGGCGAGCAGGGCCAGCACCACGAACACCACCGAGAAGTGGGCGATGGCCGTCCAGAGCAGGAACGCCGCGGCCACCACGATCGCGGCGAGCCCGGACTTCACCGCCAGCTTCCTGGCACGCTCGCGGATCTCGCCGTCCGTCTTGAGCGAGATGAACACGACCCCGTGCGTGAAGAACAGCAGGAGCGTGGTCAGCCCGCCGAGCAGCGCATACGGGTTGAGCAGGTCGAAGAGCGTTCCGGTGTAGTTGTACTGCGCATCCAGTGCGACGCCCTGCACGATGTTCGCGAACGCGACCCCCCAGAGCAGCGCGGGCAGCAGCGAGCCGACGAAGATCATGCAGTCGAACCACTTCTTCCAGCGCGAGTCCGGTCGCTGGTGCCGGTACTCGAACGAGACGCCGCGCACGATCAGCGCGAGCAGGATGAGCAGCAAGGCCAGGTAGAACCCGCTGAACAGGGTGGCGTACCACTCGGGGAACGCCGCGAACAGCGCAGCCCCACCCACGATCACCCAGGTCTCGTTGAGGTCCCAGACCGGGCCGATGGTGTTGATCATCACGCGGCGGTCGACGTCGTCCTTGCTGAGGAACGGAAGCGCCATCCCGACGCCGAAGTCGAAACCGTCGAGCACGAAGTATCCGACGAAGAAGAACGCGACGATACCGAACCAGAGAATTGCGAGATCCATCAGAGACTCCTAGTAGACCGTCGTGACAGGGACGTGGTTGCCGTCGTCGTCGACGTGCTCCTCCGCGGGAGCAGGACCCTTCTGGGCCGCGCGCTTCATCAGCGAGAACTCGACGACGGCGAGCGTGCCGTACACCGCGGTGAACGCGATCAGCGAGATCAGCACGGTGAGGCCGGTGACCCCGGGCGACACCCCGTCCTCCGTCTTCATCAGGCTGAACACGATCCAGGGCTGCCTGCCCATCTCGGTGAAGACCCAGCCGACGATCATGGCGAGCATCGAGAGCGGGAACGCCCAGATCGCGGCCTTCCAGACCCACTTGTTGGTGGGCATCCTGCCCTTGCGGGTGAGCCAGAGGCCGACGACGGCGACCAGGACGTGGAGCATCCCGAGGCCGATCATCCAGCGGAACGCCCAGTAGGTGATCCAGATGGTCGGCGTGTAGTCGCCGGGACCGTAGAGCTGCACGTACTGCGCCTGCAGGTCGTTGATGCCCTCGACCGTGCCGTTCAGCGTGTGCGTCGAGAGGAACGACAGCAGATACGGGATGCGGATCGAGAACAGTTCGTGCACGCCGTCCGGGGTGCCGAGGGTGAAGATCGAGAACGACGCGTCCGCGCCGGTGGAGGTCTTGTAGAGCGCTTCCGCCGCCGCCATCTTCATCGGCTGGGTCTGGACCATCGCGAGACCGAGCTGGTCACCGCTCAGCACGGTCAGCGCACCAGCGCCCACCATCACCCACAGGCCGAACTTGAGGGCCGGGCGCATCGTGTCGAGGTGCTGGTTCCTCGACAGGTGCCAGGCCGCCACCGTGATGATGAGGCCGGCGGACACCATGAAGCAGGCGAAGATCGTGTGCGGGAAGGCGGCGAGGGCCACCTTGTTGGTCAGCACGGCGCCGATGTCGGTGAGCTCGGCCCTCCCCTTCTCGGCGTTGATGCTGTATCCGACCGGGTTCTGCATGAACGCATTGGCCGCGATGATGAAGTACGCCGACAGGATGCTGCCGGCGGCCGTGACCCAGATGGTCGCCAGGTGCAGGCCCCGCGGGAGCTTGTCCCAGCCGAAGATCCAGAGCCCGATGAAGGTCGCCTCCAGGAAGAAGGCGAGCAGGCCTTCCAGCGCGAGCGGTGCGCCGAAGACGTCTCCGACGAAGCGGGAGTAGTTGGACCAGTTCATCCCGAACTGGAACTCCTGCACGATGCCGGTGACGACGCCCATCGCGAAGTTGATCAGGAACAGCTTCCCGAAGAAGTGGGTCAGCTGCAGATAGTGCACCTTCCCCGTGCGGTACCAGGCCGTCTGGAAGATCGCGACGGAGGTGACCAGCCCGATCGTCAAGGGGACGAACAGGAAGTGATAGATCGTCGTCAGCCCGAATTGCCACCGTGAGAGCAGAAGCGGGTCAAGGAGTTCGTGCACGGGTGTGTCCACCTTCCTCGTCGACTTCTACGCTCTGTAGAACTCGACTTCTACAAAGTGTAGAACATTCTCAGCGTGCCGCGGTACCCTGGATCCGTGGCAAATCTCGGAGAACTGGAACGAGCGATCATGGACGCTCTGTGGAGCAGCGGAGCCCCGCTCTCCGCCAACGAACTACGCGACAAGCTAGCGGCATCCAGAACCGACGGCAAGACTCCCGCCCTCACCACCGTGCTCACCGTGCTCTCCCGGCTGGAGCAGAAGGGCTTCGCCGAACGAGACAGGGATGCGCGCCCGCACCTCTACACCGCAGCGGTCTCCCGTGCCGGCCACGTCGCCGACCTGATGCGCGAAGTCCTCGAGACCTCCAGCGACCGCAACGCGGCGCTCGCATACTTCGTCGGCTCTGTCGACGAGTCGGAGGCGGAGACACTGCGCCACCTCCTCGACGCCCGCACCTCCTAGCCTCCCGTGCCACCCGTCAACGAGATCGCCGTGCTGCTCGGCGTGCTCGCCGTCGCCCTCGCGTGGCCCGTCCCCGTGCTCCTCGCGCGCGCGAAGTGGCCGGCGTCCGCCCCGGTGCTCGCCCTCGCACTCTGGCAGTCCATCGCGCTCGCCGGTGGCATCTCAATGATCGGCTCCCTGCTGCTCTACGGGCTGCAGCCGTTCGGGCACGATCTCTGGTCGCGCATCCAGGGTGCGGCCTCGACGGTGTTCTCCGGCCCGCTGCCCGCCGGGGCGTCGCTGCTCAACACGTTCGCCCTGAGCGCAGCCGTCCTCCTCACCGTGCACCTGCTGCTCAACCTCGCACTCACCTCGGCGCGCAGCAGACGCCAGCGCCACCGCCACCGCGAACTCCTCAGCCTGCTCAGCGAACCGCTGCCGGACACCCCGAGCACGCGCATCATCGACCACCCGGCCCCCGCGGCGTACTGCCTGCCCGGCGCGAAGAGCGTGACCGTGCTCTCCGAGGGCATGATCGCGCTGCTCACCCCGGAGCAACTGGATGCGGTGGTCGCCCACGAGCACGCCCACCTGCGCCAGAAGCACCACCTGCTGCTCGACGCGTTCCGCTCCTGGAAGCGTGCGCTCCCCTGGTTCCCGATCGCCAACAGGGCTCAGGATGCCGTCGCCCTGCTGATCGAGATGCTGGCCGACGACGCCGCCCGGCCAGCGGCCGGCGACCGCGTGCTCGCCGACGCCATCCGGGTCGTCGACGACACCGGCACGGCCGGAGCGGTGCTCGGCGCACCCAAGGACAGCCGCACCCCGGAGGAGCGGAGGCACGCCATCGCTGCGCGGGTCGAGCGCCTCGATTCGGCGAACCGGCCGGTGAGCCCTGCGCTCCGGCTGACCGTGGTCGTGCTCACCGCCGCCCTGGTGATCGTGCCGCCCGTCCTGGTGCTCACCAGCTGACACTGCGCGTTCGTTCAGCCCGCGCCCAGTAGCATTTCCCCATGCCGAAGAAGGGGCCGCAGAAGGGCTCGTACGCCAAGGGAATCGCCAAGCGCGAGGAGATCCTCACGACGGCGCTCGACGTCTTCGCCCAGAAGGGCTACCGCGGCGCGTCCCTCCGTGAGATCGCGAGCTCCGTCGGCCTCAGTCAGGCCGGGCTCCTGCACCACTTCTCGTCGAAGGAGGAGCTGTTCGCCGAGGTGCTCCGCAAGCGCGACGAGGTGGACGAGCACGCGCATCCGGAGGGCGGCAGCGTCCGCGGCTTCGACACGCTCGTCGACATCGTGCGCCACAACGCCGACGTGCCCGGCCTCGTCCAGCTGTACGCGACCATCTCCGCGGAGGCGGCGGACGAGGACCACCCCGGCCACGCATACTTCGTCGAGCGCTACGCCATGCTGCTCCGCGCCATCGACGAGCACGTGCGCGCCGAGCAGAGCGCAGACCGCATCGACCCGTCGCTCGACCCGCTGCAGGTGGCGCGCCTGGCCATCGCCGTCGCCGACGGGATGCAGGTGCAGTGGATGCTCGACGACAGCGCGGACATGGCGGCCACCCTCGAGTACTTTTTCACCCTCATCCGGCGAGAGCCCCGGGATGCGCGGACGGCGACCACGTGAACGAGGCGCTGACCTGGATCCTGGACATCGTCCAGAGCGTCGACCCCGTGCTCCGCACCCTCCTCGCCGGTGTCGGAATCCTGCTGGAGACCTCGATCCTGATCGGCCTGATCGTGCCGGGCGACACCATCGTGCTGGTCGCCAGCACCGCCGTAGCGAGCCCGATCGAGTACTTCGCGCTCGTGGTCGTCGTGATCATCGGAGCGCTGGCCGGGGAGAGCATCGGCTTCGCCCTCGGCCGATACTTCGGCCCGAAGATCCGGGCGAGCAGGCTCGGCCTGAAGCTCGGCCAGAGCAACTGGGACAAGGCGGAGGCCTACCTCGCCAAGCGCGGAGGGATCGCGGTGTTCCTGTCCCGCTTCCTGCCGGTGCTGCACTCCCTCATCCCGCTCACCGTCGGCATGAGCCCGATGCGCTACCGCACCTTCATGGCCTGGACGGCTCCCGCCTGCGTGATCTGGGCGTTCGCCTACGTGTCCGTGGGGTCGGCGGCCGCCGGCAGCTACCGCGAGCTGTCGCAGGAGCTGCACGGCGCCGGCTACGTGTTCGTCGCCATCATCGCCGCCTTCATCGTGCTGGCGTACATCGTCAAGAAGGTGCTGCAGAAGCGCGAGGCCAGGCACATGGACGCCGGACACACGGATGCGGCGGTCCGGGAACCCGAACCGCCGCACCTCGACGAGGCCTAGCCCCGTCTGTCGCCTTCCGGCGCTCCTGCTACTTCTTGATGGGGTGGCTGGACAGCCACTCCTTCGCCAGCGCATCCGGCTGGGTCTTGCTTGCGCCCTGGTTCTTGCCGTTGAGGTCGATCAGGTCGCTGGTGGTGAGCTCGGCCGACACCTTGTTCAGCACGTCCTTCACCGTGGAGCTTGCCTTCTTGGAGTTGATCAGCGGCACGATGTTCTGCGCGGCGATCAGGCTCTTCGGGTCTTCCAGGGTGACGAAGCCGTTGTCCTTGATCGCGGGCGTCGTGGTGTAGATGTCCGCCAGCTGCACGTCGCCGTTCTTGAGGGCGGCGACGGTCAGCGGGCCGCCGGAGTCGCTGATCGGCTTGAGCGTGGCGGTCACGCCGTACGCGCTCTTGAGCCCGGGGATGCCGTACGGCCGCTGGCCGAACTCCGGGTTGGCGCCGACTGTGAGCGGCTCGGTGACCTTGGACAGGTCGGAGAGGCTCTTCACGCCCCACTTCTCCGAGAACTCCTTGGTGACGTTGTACGAGTCCGCGTCCTGCGCCTTGGCCTGGTCGAGCACCTCGAAGCCGGACGGCAGCGCCTTGGAGAGCGCCGCGTACACGTCGTCGCTGGAGGTGTCCGTGCTGGACTTGTCGTAGAACTGCAGCAGGTTGCCGGAGTACTCGGGGATGAGGTCGATCGAGCCGTCCTGCAGCGCCTTCAGGTAGACGTCGCGCTGGCCGATGCTGGGCTTCAGGTTGACCTTCACGCCGTTGGCCTCGAGAGCCTGGCCGTAGATCTGCATGAGGATCTCGGACTCGCCGAATGCGGCGGAGCCGATGGTGACGGTGTCGCCGGACGACGACGACGTGGACGAATTGTCCAGTGCTCCGCCGCCGGACGAGCACGCGCTGAGAGCCAGCAGGGCTCCCGCCGCGAGGACGCCGGCCGCGATGCGGCCTCTCTTCGATGCGAACATGTTCGTTTCTCTCTTTCGGTGGGTGCGTTGGGACTGTGGGATGGAAAAGTCAGAGGTTGGTGCCGAGCGGGCGGTTCGGGACGGACGGCCCGAGCGGACGCCACGGGTCCTTCGTGCGCACATCCTGGACCTTGCCGGCCGCGACGCCGCGAGGCACGACGAGCCGCTGCACGATGGCGAACAGCCCGTCGGTGACGAGGGCGAGCGCAATCACCAGGATCGAGCCGCCGAGCATCTCGTCGTACTTCTGCACGGCCAGCCCGTCGAACAGGTAGCGGCCGAGGCCGCCGACCGGCAGGATCGCAGCGACCGTCCAGGTGGCGACCACCTGCAGCGCGGCGGAGCGCAGCCCGCCGATGATGAGCGGCAACGACAGCGGCAGCTCGACCTTGAACAGGATCTGCAGCTCGGTCATCCCCATGCCGCGGGCCGCGTCGATGGTGCGCCTGTCGACGGATTCGAGGCCGGAGTACGCCCCGGCGAGCACCGGAGGGATCGCCAGGATGGTCAGCGCGATCAGCGGGGGGACGATGCTCAGGTTGAGCGTGATCAGCGCCAGGTAGACCACCAGACCGAGGGTCGGGATGGCGCGGAGCGCACCAGAGACGCCGATCGCGAGCCCGCGGAACCGGCCGGTGTGCCCGATGGCGAACCCGATCGGCAGAGCGATCACCGCGGCCAGGATGAGGGTGAGCAGCGAGTACCAGACGTGCTCCCCCAGCCGGGCGGCGATCCCGCTCGGCCCAGCCCAGTTGGCTGGATCGAAGACCCAGGCGAATGCCGCGAGGATGTCGGTCATGCGCCGGTCACCGCCTTCAGCGCCGCCCGGCGGGTGGCGCGCTTGGTCGTTCCGAGCCTCGTCCACGGCATCAGCAGCCTGCCGAGCAGCACGAGGGCGAGGTCGAAGACGAGGGCGATGATCACGATCGCGACGATGCCGGTCACCACCTCGGCGTTGTTGTACTGGTTGAGGCCCTGCACGAACATGGTGCCCAGGCTGGACACGCCGATCAGGGAGCCGACGCTGACCAGGCTCACGGTGCTCACCGACACCACCCGCAGTCCGGCGAGCAGCACGGGACCGGCGAGCGGGAGTTCCACCGACCAGAACCGGCGCCAGGTGCTGAAACCGATCGCCGTGGCCGACTGCATCACGTCACCCGGCACGCTCGCGAGCGCATCCGAGCTGGTGCGGACCATCAGCGCGAGGGCGTACAGGCTGAGCGCGATCACGACGTTCACCGGGTCGAGGATCTTCGTGCCGAACAGCGCGGGCATCGCCACGAACAGCGGGAGCGACGGGATGGCGTACAGGATGCCGCCCAGGGTCAACAGCACGCCGCGGCTCACCCGGTAGCGATTCGCCACCCAGCCGATCGGCAGTGCGACGATGAACCCGATGATGATCGGAAAGACGCTCAGCGTGACGTGAGCGACCGTGAGGTCCCAGACCAGGCCGATGTTCGACCACAGCCAACTCACGACGCTTCCTCACCCTGCGCCGGAGCACCCACGACCTGTGCGGTCGTGGCCTTTGCCTCGGGGAGGGCCGAGCCCTCCGAACGCAGCACACCGGCCGTGCGGCCGTCGCTGTCCACGAGCACGCTGCCCGTCGGGGTCTCCTCGATGTGCAGGGCGCGCTTGCCCCTGTCTGCGCCGACGAACGACGCGACGAACTCGTCGGCCGGGTTGGCCAGGATCTCGGCGGGCGTGCCCTTCTGCGCGACGATGCCGCCCTTCCGGAAGATGACCACCTGCGTGCCGAGCCGGAACGCCTCGTCGATGTCGTGGGTCACGAACACGACGGTCTTGTCCAGCTCCCGCTGCAGATGGATCAGCTCGTTCTGCAGCTCGTCGCGCACGATCGGGTCGACGGCGCCGAACGGCTCGTCCATCAACAGGATGTTCGGATCGACCGCGAGCCCGCGGGCGACGCCGACGCGCTGCTGCTGGCCGCCGGAGAGCTGGCTGGGGTACTTGTCGGCCAGGGAACGTTCCAGACCGACCGTGTCCATGAGTTCGAGAGCGCGCTGCCGAGCATCCCGTTTCTTGTCGCCGCGCAGCAGGGGAACGGTGGCGATGTTGTCGACCACCTTCCTGTGCGGCAGCAGCCCGGAGTTCTGCATCACGTAGCCGATGCTGCGGCGCAGCTGCACGGGCTTCAGCGACATCACGTCCTGGCCGTCGATCTCGACGGTGCCGCTGGTGGGGTCGACCATCCGGTTGATCATGCGCAGGATGGTCGTCTTGCCGCTGCCGGACGAGCCGACCAGCACCGTGATCTCACGCGACGGGATGACGAGGGAGAAGTCTTCGACAGCGACCGTACCGTCGGGAAACTGCTTCGTTACCGAGCGGAACTCGATCATGTGTGCGGCTCATTCCTCGAAGTTGGCATCGGATCGACACAGGCCTGTCCTTTCAGCCAAACACGATTGAGGCGCTTTGGCAAAGGATTGCGTCGAAATGTGGCGCGGGCGGTCCGGAACAACCGAACCCCCTTTCCATGTCAGTGGCACTGCACACTCTGTTCGGTGTGGAGGACGTATCGGATGGCAACATGCCACCACCCACTGACATTCCCAACTAGAGGAGGTGTTGCGAACTACTCAGGCCTTGTCGCCGTAGCGCCTCTCGAGGTACTCGCGGGCGACGACCCTCGCCTCGGCGATGAAACGCTCGTCGCCGGCGGGGTCGAGCACGAAGGCCCTGTTGATGAGGGAGTCCATCATCTCCACCACGACTTCGAGGTGGAAGGTGAGCTCGTCGCCGGCCGGGAGGCCGAATTCGTCGGAGAGGATCTCGGCGAAGCGGTGGGCGAAGAAGTCGTCGTCCTGCGCCTGCTCGTCCTCGGGCGCTCCCGAGCGCTCCGCGTCGGTGAAGCGGATGATGCGGAAGCCGGGCTCTGCGCGGAACATGCCGACGAACGCGTCGATCGCGCACTCGACGGCCATCCACCAGTGCTCAGGAGCCTGCGCCCTGATGCCCTGCACGACCGCCTGGCGGTAGCGCACCACAGCGCGGTCGCGCAGCGCCTGGAGCAGCACGATGCGGTCCGGGAAGTAGCGGTAGACGGTTCCGATGGATGCGCCGGCCCGCTCGGCCACCATCGCGGTGGTGAGGCGGTCGAAACCGATCTCGTCCACCACCTCCGCAGCGGCGTCGAGCAGCGCGTCGATGCGTGCTGCGCTCCGCTCCTGGATGGGTTCGGTTCGCACCAGTGGTGCTCCGGATGTGTTCTGACCGGCCACGAGGTCGTTGATGGGCACGAGGGCTACTCCTTTTTTTCCTGCAGATCAACAATACGTCTGTCGGGTCCCCAGCCCCACGGCGTTCAGTACCGTGATAATCGGATCATATTCGGGGAAACCTCATTTATGCCGGGGAATTCGCTCCGACTCGCCGCATAGTGCATCCCCAGATCTGGGGGATGCGCACACGGGTGTCCAGCGTCCATGAGAAACTAGTCAGATATGCCCGCCACCCCTGACAAACGCGGCGCGAGCGTCGAGCCCATCATGCATCGCGCGGCGCGCATCGAGGATGCGTTCCACGATTTCCGCGCCCGCCGCGCCCGCAAGCGCGGATATCTGGCGACCGTCGTGCCGTACGCGGGCTACGGAGCCCCGACCTGGGCGCGCATCCTGGGCAGGGTGGTTCTCGCCAAGGAGCCGAAGCCGGGCAGCAGGGCGGAGCGCAAGCACCGCAAGCGCGAGGAGAGCATCCGGGGCTGGCGGTCGTTCACCAGCGTCCCCGTCTCCGACACCCCGGTCACCATCGAGATCGAGGGCGACCGGCACACGGTGATGCCCGACCGCGGCGGCGTGATCGACACGGTCATCCCCGTGCAGCTCACGCCCGGCTGGCACACGGTCAGGATGTTCACCGAGCAGTCGACACGCGTGTTCGAGGCCCCGGTCTTCATCGTCGACCCGAAGGCGACCTTCGGCATCATCTCCGATGTGGACGACACCGTCATGGTCACGGCGCTCCCCCGCCCGCTGCTCGCCGCCTGGAACACGTTCGTGCTCGACGAGCACGCCCGCGTCGCCACGCCCGGCATGTCCGTGCTGCTCGAACGGCTGGCGGCCACGCATCCCGGCACGCCGGTGATCTACCTGTCGACGGGGGCGTGGAACGTCGCTCCGACGCTCACCCGTTTCCTCTCCCGCAACCTGTTCCCGGCCGGTCCCCTTCTGCTGACCGACTGGGGGCCGACGCACGACCGCTGGTTCCGCAGCGGGCGCGAGCACAAGCGCGTCAGCCTGGAACGGCTGGCCCACGAGTTCCCCGGCCTCAAGTGGCTGCTGATCGGCGACGACGGCCAGCACGACGAGATCCTGTACGGCGAGTTCACGACCGCGCACCCCGACAGCGTCACCGCCGTCGCGATCCGGCAGCTGTCCAACAGCGAGGCGGTCCTCGCGGGTGGCCGGTCGAAGGCAGAGAAGCACACCGAGCTGAGTGGCGCGCCGTGGGTGTACGCACCGGACGGCGCCGGTCTCAGCGAGCAGCTCAACGACCTCGGGCTGCTGCACTAGGCAGACCTTCCGTGGCTGCGCCTGGGGTGTCGGCGGTGTCCGGGATACTGGGGCCATGACAGCACGCCGCGCCGACCTGCTCAGGATGCGCAGACGCGCGCAGCTGCTCGACCCTCTCGCAGCGGGCGGTCCGGCAGCGGGCGACACGGTACCGAACGATCCGACCGCCGTCGTGCACCGGATGCTCGCGGTCCAGGCGCAAGACTTCGGCGCCGCGTGCTGGGCGCTCGGCGCCCGCAGCCCGGGCAGCACGCGCGACGACGTGCTCGCCGCGCTCGACGCCGGTAGCATCATCCGGTCCTGGCCGATGCGCGGCACGCTCCACTTCGTCCCTCCCGCCGACCTGCGCTGGATGCTCGGGGTCACGACCACGCGCATGGTCGCCGGTCTCACGGCCAGGCACCGGCAGCTGGAGCTCGAGTCCGCCGACTTCGTCCGTGCGCGCGACATTGTGACCGACGCCCTCGCGGGCGGCGGACGCATCGGCAGAGCGGAGCTGATGGCGCTGTGGGAGGCGAACGGCATCGCGACGGCCGGGCAGCGCGGCTATCACCTCATCTACTTCCTGGCCCAGACCGGCGTGCTCTGCTGGGGGCCGACGCACAAGACGCAGCAGGCGCTCGTGCTGCTGGACGAGTGGGCGCCGCCCGCCACGGCCAGGCAGCTGGAGCCGGACGAGGCCCTCGGCGAGTTCCTGCTGCGGTATCTGCTCGGGCACGGCCCGGCGACCGTCAAAGACTTCGTCTGGTGGACCAAGGGAACGATGGCGGGCGCCAAGACAGCCATCGCGGTGCTCGGTGACCGCATCGGTCGGCTGGAGGTGGACGGCGTCGAGTACCTGGTCGCGGCGGAGCACGCGGACGGCGGGGAGCACGCGGATGGCGCGGAGCACGCGGAACACGCGCACGACGGACGCAGCACATCCCGTGCCGCCGTCGACCTGCTGCCCGCGTTCGACGAATACCTGCTCGGCTACCAGGACAGGTCGCCCGTGATCGACGACGCGCACTTCACGGTGGTCGTGCCGGGCAAGAACGGGGTGTTCGCGCCCATCCTGGTCTCCAAGGGACGCGTGACCGGCACGTGGAGGCGCACGACAGCATCCACGTCGGTGGCCGTCGAGCCGCTTCCGTTCGGGCGGCTGACCGCGGCCGAACGCGCCGGGGTGAAGCGCGCGGCGACGGCGTACGGGCGCTTCCTCGGCCTGCCAGCGACGGTCACCGCGGAGGCCTGACGCCGGTAGCCTGGGATCGTGGCTCCACGACTTCCCGCCAGCATCCGCATCCCTGCCAACATCAGGACAGCGAGCAGGGTTCCCTTCCTGCAGGTGGCGAAGACCGCGGTCGCCATGATCCTGTCGTGGGTGATCGCGAGCCTGCTGCTCCCCGGCGAGCTTCCCGTGTTCGCGACCATCGCGGCGCTGCTGGTCGTGCAGCCGAGCGTGAACCAGTCGGTCGGCAAGGCCATCGAGCGCAGCATCGGCGTGATCGTCGGGGTGCTCATCGCGTACGGCATCGGCCTCGCGTTCGGCACCAACAGCTGGATCGTGCTGGTGGCGGTCGTCGTGTCGATCATCCTGGCCTGGGCGCTGAAGCTCACGCCGGGCACCGCCAACCAGGTGCCGATCACCGCGATGCTCGTGCTCGCGGTCGGCGCGTCCAACCCGGAGTACGCCCTCGCGCGCATCGTGGAGACGATCATCGGCGCCGTCATCGGCGTGATCATCAACATCGCGATCGTGCCCCCTGTGCAGTGGGAGCCCGCTCACCGCGCCATCCTGGGGCTCGGCTCCGAGCTGGCGGCGACCCTCGACCGGCTGGCGACCGCGCTCACCACCCCGCAGACCCCGTCGCAGCTGAACGCGCTGCTCATCGAGGCGCGACTGCTGCGGCCGATGGAGAAGAAGGCGGACGCCGCCGTCGCGCAGGCGGAGGACAGCCTCACCCTCAATCCGCGGCAGGGCAAGCACCGGGTGGCCCTCGACCACGACCTCGAGCTGTTCGCCCGGTTCCGGCCGATCATCACGCGCGCGCTCGGCATGACGCGCGCCTTCCGCGACCACTACGACGACACGCTCGCGGGCGAGCCCACCATCCAGGCCATCGCGGAGGAGCTGCGGAGGTCGGCGCACGACCTGCGGCTGCTCGCCCGCGATCCGGATGCGCCGGTCGTCGAACCCGGCACGGAGACCGCAGGGCTGCCCGTGCTCACCGCTCCCCTCGTCATCGCGACGCCCGACCCGCGCCACTGGGTGCTGCTCGGCTCGCTGATGGAAGACCTGCGCCGCGTGCACGACGAGATCACCGGGGAAGAGACCGCCTGATCGGCGGGTGTGGCCGTAGCATGGCCGCATGTCCGCTGACAGCAGCCCTCCCGCAGGCTCGGCGGCCGAGGTTGCCGACACCGACGACGCCCCGGTCTCCACCAGAAGACTCGAAGCGTTCACCGACGGCGTCTTCGCCATCGCGGCGACGCTGCTGGTCCTCGACCTCGACGTCACCAAGCTCGGCGACATCCACACGGATGCGCAGCTCTGGGCCGCCCTCGGCGATCAGTCGTTCGGGTTCGTCAGCCTCATCATCAGCTTCCTGCTGCTGGCGACGCTGTGGCGCATCCACGTCTGGCAGTTCGAGTACGTGGTCATGGTGGACCCGCGCGCCACGCTCCTCAACACGGTGCGGCTTCTCGGCGTCGTCCTGATCCCGTTCACCACGAGCCTGGCCAGCGAGTACAACGGGTTCGTCGCCGGGCGCATCCTGCTGCCCATCAACTTCCTGTTCGTGATCGGTCTCACGGCGCTGCACTGGTTCTATCTCACGTCGCCGAAGCGCTCGCTGGTCGCCGGCCTCTCCCCCGCCGCTGTGCACTCGACGAGAGCCGGCACCATCGTCGCCCTGGTCCTGGCAGCGCTGACGGTCGCGCTCGCGCCGTGGTTCGGCTCGCTCGCCTTCCTGGTGCAGTTCCTCAACCCGGTGTTCGACCGCTTCCGCGCTGCGAGGCCGCCCGGTGTGCGGAAGCGGCATCACTGATGTGGCGTCATTGACCCGGCACCATTGACCAGAAACGACGACAGGGACCCCGCCGAAGCGGAGTCCCTGTCGATGCGGTGTCGGGGCGCTTACGCGTCGGCGAGGACCGCCTGGAGCTCGAGCGTGATGGTGACCTGCTCGCCAAGGAGCACGCCGCCGGTCTCGAGGGCCGCGTTGTAGGTGAGGCCGAAGTCCTCGCGGTTGATCGTGGCCTTGGCGGTCGCGCCGGCCTTGTAGTTGCCGTACGGGTCCTGACCGAAGCCGCCGAAGTCGAAGTCGAAGGTGACCGGCTTGGTGACGCCCTTGATGGTGAGGTTGCCGTCGACGAGGAAGTCGCCACCCTCGTGGCGGACGCCGGTGGACACGAAGTCGATGGTCGGGAACTCGTCAGCGAGGAAGAAGTCACCGGTGCGCAGGTGCGCGTCGCGGTTCTTGTCCTTGGTGTTGACAGAGGCGACGTCGGCCTTGGCGGTCACGGTGGACTCGAGCGGGTTCTCCGCCGTGACGAAGGTGGCGTCGAAGTTCTCGAAGACGCCCTTGACCTTGCTGATCATGAGGTGACGGATGCTGAAGCCGACCTCCGAGTGAGCGGGGTCGATGGTCCAGGTGCCTGCCTTGTATCCGGGGATGTCGATGGTCATTCGTTGATCTCCTTGAAGTTTGTCTGCGGCGCTCCGCACGCCGTACAGGTACATGCAAGCGTATGGACCGTTCCGCTATTCCGGAAATCCGAAAAAAAGTTGACGCGTCACTCTTTTACCGCGAGCGAGCGCCGCAGTTCCAGGAGTTTCCTAGCATCCGCATCGATCTGGGCGGCTGGGATGCGGCCGGAATCGACGGCCGCCACGACCGCATCCACCAGCGCATCCGGGTCGAGGCCGGCCGCCGCTGGATCGGCGGGGAGCACGTAGAGCAGCATCGTGTTGCCGGCGGCAAGCGCCTGGATCGCGTTCTCCCGCTGGTCGGCGTACTGCGCGAGGCCGGAGTCCTGGAGCATCCGCATGTCGTCGGTGATCGTCACCCCTCGATAGCCCAGCCGGTCGCTCAGGATGCGGTGCCAGGGCGCGGAGAGCGACGCGGGAGCCGCATCCACCGCGCTGTAGACGAGGTGGCCGAACATGACCAGCTCGGCCCCCGCCGTGACCCCTGCGGCGAAGGGCGGAGCATCCCTGGTCTGCCAGTCGGCGACGCTGAGGCCGGTGGCCGGGATGCTCGTGTGCGAGTCCGCGTCGGTCTCGCCGTGCCCGGGGAAGTGCTTGAGCGTGCTGTAGACCTGGCCGCGCTCCCCGGTCACCGACGCGGCGACGCGCTCGGCGGCCGCGGCGGGCGTCGTGCCGAGCACGCGGTCGAAGATGAACGAGCCGGGGTCGGCCGTCGTGTCGGCGACCGTGCCGAAGTTGACCGTGACGCCCGCCTGCTTCAGCAGGGCGCCGCGCTGGGCGAACGCCGTCTGGGTCGCCGCCGGCGGCTCGGACTTCAGCACGTCGGCGCCGGGCAGCGAATCCCAGGGCAGCCGGGTGACGTCTCCGCCCTCCTCGTCGATCGCCACCAGCGGGGGCAGCTCGGGATCGGAGGCCGTCATCGTCGCGTTCTGGGCGGCCAGGGCGGCCGGGCTCGCCGGGATGTTGTCGCCCATCAGGATCATGCCGCCGACGCCGTACCGGTCGACGAAGCCGCGCAGGGCGGACCCGTCCGTGCCCGGCTGGTGCAGCATCAGGAGGCTCGCGACCTTCTGCCGGAGCGTCATGTTCGCCAGCCGCGCCCGCGCGTACGCGGCCACCGGATCGGCGGTGGCTGTCGGCGACGGCGTGGCCGTGGCGCTGTGTGCGGCGGACGCTGTGCGACCCGCTGCTCCGGATGGCGCGCCGGTCGCGCATCCCGTGACCGCGACGGCCGCCGCGACCGTCAGCGCAAGCGCTGCCACCCGGGTTCCTCGTCGACTCCTCACCTCTCGATGGTAGTCGCGCCGCCGGGCGGCCGCCGGTCAGCCGCCGGTCAGCCCTTCACGGCACCGCCCAGTCCCGCCGAGCGCAGGAACAGCCCCTGGAACACCAGGAACAGCACGATCGGGATGAGCGTTGAGATCGCCAGCGCTGCGAGGTACACGTCCAGCTGGATCGCCGCCTGCAACGTCGGCAGGCGCACGGACAGCGGCTGGATGGCCGGGTCGCGCAGCACGAGCAGCGGCCAGAGGTAGTCCTTCCACGCCGCGATGATCGCGAACACGGACACCACGCCGAGGATCGGCTTCGACATCGGCAGCACGATCGACCAGAACAACCGGAACGGTCCGGCACCGTCGGTCCGCGCCGCCTCGAACACCTCGCGAGGCAGGTTGTCGAAGAACCGCTTGATCAGCACCACGTTGAACGCGCTCGCGCCCGCCGGCAGCCACACCGCCCAGAACGTGTTGATCAGCGACTGGCCGAGCAGCGGCGGGTTCAAGATGGTGAGGTACAGCGGGACGAGCAGCACCACCGACGGCACGAACAGGGTGCCGAGGATCAGTCCGTAGAGCACCTTGCCGTACTTCGGCCGGAGCACGCTCAGCGCGTATCCGGCCGTCGTCGCCACCACGATCTGCATCACCCAGGAGCCGAGCGCCACCCAGATCGTGTTCATGAACTGCACGTCGATGTGCACCGTCGACCACGCGGTGGAGATGTTGGCCCAGTCGACACCGTTCGGGAACAGCGCCATCGGGGTCCTGAGCGTGTCCTGCGTCGGCGTGATCGCCGACTTCGCGAGCCAGAGCAGCGGTCCGAGACCAACGACGATCAGCAGCAGCAACAGCACCAGATGGGTGATGCGCGTCCCCCACCGGATGCCCGGCTTGCGCCAGTCGGACGGCGACAGGATGCCGCGGTCCCCCGCAGCGTCGCCGCGTCGCGCCTGGCCCCGTCGCCCCTGGCCGCGCCTGCCGCCTCCGCCGCGCCCGCGACGCCCTCCGCTTCCCCGGCCCCCCTGCTGCAGCCCGGCGTCGTCGAGTTCGTCGGTCATGACGTTCATGACCTCCGGCGTGAAATCGGTCGAGGTGGTCAATTCTGGCTCCAAGACTTGGTGAGACGGAAGTACACGAGCGAGAGCACGGCGAGGAAGGCGGCAAGCATCAGGCTGAGCGCCGTCGCCGCTCCGTAGTCGCCGCCCAGCGAGTTCTGGAACGCGTAGCGGTAGATGAGCAGCAGCACGGTCACGGTCGAGTTGACCGGCCCGCCGCCGGTGAACAGGTACGGCTCCAGGAACACCTGCGCCGTGCCGATGATCTGCAGGATGAGGGTGATCAGCAGGATGCTCCTCAGCTGCGGCATCGTCACGTGCCAGATCTTCTGCCAGATGTTCGCACCGTCCACTTCGGCGGCGTCGTAGAGCTCCGGCGCGACGCCGGTGATCGCCGCCAGGTAGATGATGATGGTGCCGCCGGCGGCCGCCCAGGTCGCCTCGACCACCAGCGACGGCATCGCCTGGGTCGCATCCTGGATCCAGGGCTGCGGCGGGATGCCCACCCAGCCGAGGATCGTGTTGAACACGCCGGTCGGGCTCGCGTCGTAGAAGAACTTCCACAGCAGCACGGCCACCACGGGCGGCACGACCACCGGCAGGTAGGCCAGGGCGCTGTAGAGCCCTTTCGCTCGCTTGACCTCGCTCATCAGCACGGCGGCGATCAGCGGGATGGGGTAGCCCAGAAGGAGCGCGAGGAACGCGAACCAGGCCGTGTTGCCGATCGCGGTCCAGAACAGCGGGTCGTTGACGACCTGCACGAAGTTGTCCCAGCCGACGAAGGTGGGGGCGGAGACCAGATTGGTGTGCTGGAAGCTCATCACCACGCTGCGCACGATCGGCCACCAGGAGAAGACGCCGAAGATGACGATCATCGGCAGCAGGAAGAGGAGGTTGCTGAGGCCTCCTCCGCGCAGCCAGGTCATCGGGGTGCGCCGCGCCACGCGGCGCGCTGTCGGTCGCTGGCGGTCGATCGCTGTCATGGGGTCGGTGCTTTCTGTCGGTGTCGGGAGGCGGGCTGCACGGTCGGCGGGACGCGTGCTGCGTCCCGCCGACCGGCCTGGTGCACTACTTGTCGGCGTCGACCAGCTTCTGAATGTCGGAGTCGACCTTGGTCAGCAGCTGATCGATGTTCGCGTTCTTGTCGGTCAGCACGGCCTGGACGACCGCATCCAGTGCTCCATAGAGCTCCTGGGTGTGCTTGTTCGGCTCCGGCACGAGGTTCGCGTCGAAAATCTTGTCGGTGAACGGCGCGACGTTCTCCAGCGGGATGTTCACCTCCGGCTTGATCCACGACATCGTCTGGTCGTACGTGGCCTTGTCGAACACCGGCAGCGTCGGGACGCCGACCGGCTGGTTCGACTTCGCGAGCACCTTCGCGTCCGCGACGGCCTGGTCCTCGTTGAGCAGCTTCTGCATGTAGTAGAAGTCGATCCACTTCACCGCGGCCGTCTTCTGCGCCTCGTTCGACTTGGGGCTGACCGCCGCGACATTGCCGCCGACCAGCACACCGGCATCCTTGTTGCTCGCATCGATCGGGAGCATGGTGAGCCCATAGTTCTTCGGGTCGACGTTGTTCTGCTGAACCAGCGCGGTGAGCACGTCGGAGCCGGACGGGTACATGGCGATCTGTCCAGCACCGAACGCCTGGTTGATGCCGCTCCAGTCGAGCAGGAAGTTGCTGCCGACCGAGTTGTCCTCCCAGCGCAGGTCGTGCAGGAACTGCAGAGCCTCCTTGGTGACCGGGTTGTTGGTGGTGACCTTCGTCTTCCCGCCGTCGGTGGTCTCCATCCGGCCGCCGCGCGCGTACGTCGTGGTGGTCAGCTCCCAGCCGCCGGTGTTGCCCTGCGTCATCTGCATGTATCCGGCGACGCCAGGCACCTTCTCGGAGATGGTCTTCGCGTCCTCGCGGACCTCGTCCCACGTCGTCGGGGGCTTGTCAGGGTCGAGCCCGGCCTTCTGGAAGATCTCCCTGTTGTACGAGAGGCCCATCGCGTACGGCCCGTACGGGATGCCGTAGATCTTGTCGCCGCTCTTCGCCACGGCGAGCACGTTCTCGTTGAACTTGCCCGCGTACGAGAGAGCCGAGACTTCTTTGGTGATGTCGGCGAGCTGGCCGGCCTGCAGCAGGGACTGCGAGTCGGTGAACGGCACGTTGAAGACGTCGGGGAGGGTGCCGCCGGCGAGCTGGGTCGAGAACGTCGGCCCGGTCCACTGGTACTCCTCCGACTTCACGACGATGTTCGGGTTCGCCTTCTCGAACTCCTTCACGCGGTCGTCGAACGCCTTGAACGCGGCCTTGTCGCTGCCGGGGATGAGACTGGCAACGGTGATGTGCACCTTGCCGTCGCTCGAGTCGCCGCTGCCGGAGCCTGAGCATCCTGCGAGCAGGCCGACCCCGGCGATCGTGATCGCTGCGACTGCTGCGATCGTTCGTGGTGACCTCATTGTCGGTTCCTTTCGGTGGTGTGGTGTGATGCGGTGTGGTGCGGGGATGGAAGCTGCGTGCGCAGCCAGGCGGTGGAGTCCGGGGGCAGCAGGCCGCCGACGAGCGGGTCGCTGCTGAGCAGGATGGCGGTGTGCTCCGGCAGAGCCACCGCCTCGGTGGAGAGGTTGGTGACGCTGACGAACCGGTCGCCGCGGGAGAACGCCAGGGTGCCGGGAGGGCCGTCGATCCAGCGCAGAGGTCCGTCGCCGAGCCCGGGCTCCGACCGCCGCAGCCGCAGGGCGTTGCGGTACAGCCACAGCATCGAGCTGGCGTCGGACTGCTGGGCCTCGACGGTCAGCGCCGCCCACGCTTCCGGCTGCGGCAGCCACGGTTCGGCGGACGCCTCACGCGGACTGAACCCGAACGGTGGATGCACCCCCCGCCACGGCAGAGGAACGCGGCAGCCGTCGCGGCCGGGATCCACCCCGCCGGAGCGGAAGTGCATCGGGTCCTCGAGCCGGTCCGCCGGCAGGTCCTCGACCTCCGGGAGGCCGAGCTCGTCGCCCTGGTAGAGGTACAGCGAGCCGGGCAGTGCGGCGGTCAGCAGGGCGGCGGCACGGGCACGGCGGCGCCCGAGGGCCAGATCCGTCGGCGTGCCGACGCGCTTCTTCGCGAACGCGAACGACGAGTCCGCGCGGCCGTAACGGGTGACCGGCCGCGTCACGTCGTGGTTCGACAGCACCCAGGTGCTCGGCGCATCCACCGGGGCGTGGGCGGCGAGCGTCTGGTCGATGGATGCGCGGAGTTCGTGCGCATCCCAGGGCCTCGCCAGGAAGTCGAAGTTGAACGCGGTGTGCAGCTCGTCCGGCCGCAGGTACATCGCGAACCGGTCGATCTCGGGCAGCCAGATCTCGCCGACCAGCACGCGGGTGCCCGGGTAGGAATCCGCGATGGCCCGCCAGCCCCGATAGATGTCGTGCAGTTCGTCCCTGTCCTGGTTGGGGTGCTCCCCCGGCCCCGGATGCTCGGGCACCTCCGGCAGGCTCTCGTCCTTCACGAGCAGCGCGGCCGAGTCGATGCGGACACCGGCGACGCCCCTGTCGAACCAGAACCGCAGGATCGCCTCGTGCTCGGCACGCACCTCCGGATGGTTCCAGTTGAGGTCGGGCTGCTGCGGCGTGAACAGGTGCAGGTACCACTCGCCCGGCGTGCCGTCAGGGTTCGTGGTGCGGGTCCAGGTCTCGCCGGAGAAGTTGGACACCCAGCCGGTGGGGAGCTCGTCGCCGTTCTCGCCGCGGCCGGGGCGGAACCAGAAGCGTTCGCGCTCCGGAGAGCCTGGACCGGCGGCCAGCGCGGCCTGGAACCACGGGTGCTGGTCGGAGATGTGGTTGGGGACGACGTCCACGATCGTGCGGATGCCGAGGGTGAGCGCCTCCTGGATCAGCGTCTCCGCCTCCGCCAGGTCGCCGAACGCCGGGTTGATGGTGCGGTAGTCGGCCACGTCGTAGCCGCCGTCGGCGAGCGGCGACTCGTACCAGGGCGTGAACCAGATCGCGTCGACCCCGAGGTCGCGCAGGTAGCCGAGGTGCTTCCTGACACCGGCGAGGTCGCCGATGCCGTCTCCGTTGCCGTCCGCGAAGCTGCGGAGGTAGATCTGGTAGATCACCGCGCTGCGCCACCAGAGCGGGTCGGCCGTGGACGGCGAGAGCGCGGACGCGGCGGGCCGTGCGGCCTGCTCGGCGGCGTCGGCGGTCTCTACGGCGTCAGCAGCGGCGGCGTCTGCAGCATCAGCGGTGGGGGCGGTGGGCTGCGCGCTCAGCACGGGGAGGTCCACGGATGTGCCCTTCGGTCGGGCGACCTCCCGCGGTGCGGTGCGCGCCGATCATCCGTGGCGCGTCCGCGCCGCTCAGGTCGGCGGTTCGGTCGTCGCGATGACGTGTCCGAACTGCCGGCTCCGTCGTCGTGGAGCCGAATGTAGCGTTAATGACAGTTCACTGCAAGAACGCGACACTGAGTAATTCTTTTGCGCACATTTGCACTGAATTGCATAACAATTACGCGTGCTGAGCCGGTCCCGTCGACCCTCGGACCACCAGTTCCGGTTCGAAGAACAGCTCGTCCGAGATGGCGGAGTCGCTGGAGATCTGCCGCAGCAGCAGCTCGATCACGGTGCGCCCCATCGGCTCGATCGGCTGCCGGACCGTGGTCAGCGGCGGCTCCGTGCAGTTCATCAGCGCCGAGTCGTCGTAGCCGACGATCGACACGTCCGCCGGCACGGAGAGGCCGGCGCGCCGCACGGCCCTGATCGCGCCGAGCGCCATCGGGTCGCTGGCGCAGACGATCGCCGTCACCCCGGCCTTGAGCAGCCGCGCCGCTCCGGCTTGACCGGCCTCCAGCGAGTAGAGCGAGTGCACGATCAGATCGTCGTCGAGCTCGGCTCCCCAGCCCGCCACGATCCGCCGGGCGGCGGCGAGCTTCCGCTGTGACGGCACGTGATCGCGCGGCCCGAGCAGCAGCCCGATGCGCTCGTGCCCGAGGGAGCGGAGATGCCCGAGCGCCTGCGCCGTCGCGACCGTGTCGTCGCAGGACACTGTGGCGAATGGGAGGTCGTCGACCGGCGCGTTGACCAGCACCGTCGGGAGGTTGAGGTCGGTGAGCCTGGCGTAGTGCTCGTGCGACGCATCCTGCTGCGCGTACGCCCCGCCAACGAAGACTACGCCGGACACCTGCTGTTGCAGCAGCAGCTCCACGTAGTCCGCCTCGGAGATGCCTCCGGCCGTCTGGGTGCAGAGCACCGGCGTGTATCCGTTCTGCGCGAGAGCGCCGCCGATCACCTCCGCGAAGGCGGGGAAGATCGGGTTCTGCAGCTCGGGGAGCACGAGCCCCACCAGCCGGGCACGCTCTCCGCGCAGCTTGGTCGGGCGTTCGTACCCCAGCACATCCAGTGCCGTGAGAACCGCCTGTCTCGTCGCCTCGGACACCCCTGGTTTCTCGTTCAGGACGCGGCTGACCGTCGCTTCACTGACCCCGACCTTGCGAGCGACCTCGGCGAGACGTTTCGACATGCGCTCAGCATACGCAATTCCTTGCAAGACAGCGCAAGTCTTTTGCAAGCCCTCCGGACGGCCTAGCATGGCGGCCATGACGAATGCGACGGCGGCGAACAAGGTCACGGCGCTGCTGCTCGCCAGCCACCCGGGTCCGACCGTGGTGGTCACCGTCGTCGCGACCGTGCTCGGCGCGAGTCTGGGCTATCCGCCCGGCCGCCTGGCGGTGCTGGCACTCGCGATCCTGCTCGGCCAGTTGTCCATCGGGTGGTCGAACGACTGGCTCGACGCAGCACGGGATGC
The DNA here is from genome assembly GCF_051161895.1 of Leifsonia araucanica. Lineage (NCBI taxonomy): Bacteria > Bacillati > Actinomycetota > Actinomycetes > Micrococcales > Microbacteriaceae > Leifsonia > Leifsonia araucanica. Next base: position 713,105 of record NZ_JBMBTW010000002.1, on the reverse strand, counting down.
GCAGGTCGAGCGCGCGGACAAGCCGGCCGCCCGCGGCGCGATCGGCGTCGTCACGGTGCGCACGGCGGCCTTCGTAGCCCTGGTCGCTGCCGTCCTGGTCACCCTCGTGCTCGGCCCGCTCGCCGCCATCGCGCACGTGGTCGCCATCGCGGGCGGCTGGGCGTACAACCTCGGTCTCAAGGCCACGGCGGTGTCGTTCCTGCCGTTCGCGGTCAGCTTCGGCATCCTGCCCGCCATCGTCACGCTCGGACTCGAGCCGCCGCGACTCGCGGCCGCCTGGGTGGTCGCCGCGGGAGCACTGCTCGGAGTCGCCGCGCACGTCACGAATGTGCTGCCGGACCTCGCCGACGACGACCGCACGGGCATCCGGGGCCTGCCGCACCGGATGGGGGCCGTGCCGAGCGGGTTGCTCGCCTTCGCCTGCCTCGCCGCGGCCAGCGTGCTGATCGCGTTCGGGCCGGGCTGGCCGCCGCGCATCCCGCTGCTGATCGGGCTGGCCATCGGGATCGTGATCGCGGTGACCGGCGTGGTCCTGCTGCTGCGCCGCTCGCCGACGCGGCTGCTCATGCAGCTCATCATGGGCTGCGCCGTGGTCGACGTGGTGATGCTCGCCTTCGCCGGTCAGTCGACCGCGGTCTGAACCTTCTCCGCTGCCGGCTCGTGGTTGCGGATGCCGACGGCCGAGACGATGCCGCCGACCAGCATCAGCCCGGCGGCGACGATCATCGCCCTGTCGAGGCCCGCCCGGTCGAGCGTGCCTCCCACGATGAGGCCGATCATGGCCACTGTGACCAGACCGGCGATGCGCGAGACGGCGTTGTTCACCGCGGAGCCGATGCCCGCCTGGGCCGGATGGATGGCACCGAGGATCGCGCTGGTGAGCGGGGCGACCGTGATCGACAGGCCGACGCCGAAGAGCAGCACGGCGGGCAGGAGGTTGGTCCAGAAGTTGACGTCCTCCCCCATCATCAGCAGCCAGAGGAACCCGCATCCGGCGATCACCGGCCCGATGGCCATGAACAGCCGCGGACCGTACTTGCCGGCGAGCCCGCCGAACACCCCGGACAGCAGCAGCATGCACAGCGTCGACGGGATGAACACGAACCCGGCCTCCGTCGCCCCGAACCCGGCGACCTGCTGCAGATAGAGCGTGACGGTCAGCGGCGCGAAGGCGAGCGCACCGTAGACCAGCGCCGTCGCGATGTTGCCGACCCAGAAGTTGTGCACCCGGAACAGCCCGAGCGGCAGCATCGGCTGCTTGGCCCTGGTCTGCCAGAAGAAGAACGCCGCGAGCGACAGGATGCCGACGATGAGCGGGAGGAAGACGCGCGGGCTTCCCCAGCCGTACACGCCCTGCTCGATCAGCGCGAACACGGTTCCCGCCAGGCCGAGGGAGCCGAGCACGGCGCCCAGGATGTCGACGCGGCCGCCCGTCCCGTGGTCCTGCTTCAGCCCGATCATCATGGCGAGCGTGATGCCGATGGGGATGACGTTGATCACGAACACCCAACGCCAGGAGAGCGTGTCGACGAACACGCCGCCGAGCACGGGGCCCGCGATCATGGCCACGCCCGTCCACGCCGTCCAGCGGCCGATCGCCTTCGCCTGCGCCGCGCCGGAGAACGTCGAGATGATGAGCGCGAGCGAGCTCGGAACGAGGAGGGCGCCGGAGACACCCTGCAGGGCTCGCGCGATCACCAGGAACACGCCCGTCGGCGCGAACGCGCAGAGCAGCGACGTCACGCCGAAGCCGATCAGGCCCGCGTACAGCACGCGCTTGCGGCCGAACACGTCCGACAGCGACCCGGCGATCAGGATGAGCGACCCGAGCGTCACGAGGTAGCCGTCGACCACCCACTGCTGCAGCGGCAGCCCGCCGCCCAGCTCCTTGTCGATGGCGGGCAGCGCCACGTTGATCACCGCACCGTCGAGGAAGGCGACGAAACTGGCGAGGATCGCGATGACGAGCACCCGGAGTTGCGACGAAGACATGCGCTCGGTGGTCATGTTCTCAGTAAACGGGGAGCGAGCCGTAATGGCAACCGCAGACGCCTCCCAGCGTGCCGCGGGTGCGCGCAGGGCGTAGCCTGACCCTGAAATGTCCGACGAGCCGCGCCCTGTCTCCGCGCGCTCCGGGCCCGCAGCGACCCGGATCGCGGTCATCACCCGTGCCTCCTGGCTGCTCGTGATGGTGCTCACGTCCGTCTTCCACTTCCTCAGGGGCGCGCCGGTGGATGCGTGGATCTTCCTCGGCGGCGCCGTGCTCATCGCACTCGACGCGCTGGGCTGGCTGCACATCCCGGTGCGCGCGCTGCCCGACGGGCAGACGCTCTCGCGCCGCGTCATCGCGTTCAGCCTGATCGGCGTCGCCGCGCTCACCTTCGCGTTCGCCCCGCTCTACGGCGGCGCAGACACCGCACTCGTGGTGGGCCTCGGGGTGCTGCTGCTCCCGGTAGTGTGGGCGGACCGGCCCCGCGCATCCGGAGCAGCGGATGCGGGCGGCAGGCCACAGAGCCAGGACGCGGCACCGGAGGCGCGCGCCGCGATCCGCCGCGCCGCCATCGCCTGGTCGGCGGTGATCGTCGCCGGCTGCGCGTGGGAGATCGCCGCGTTCTTCCTCGGCCGCTCCTCCCCCGCAGCCGAGACTGCGTTCCCGGCACTGTCCGACCTGGTCGACCCGGCCGTCGCCTGGCCGCCCGCCCGCGCTGCGCTCGTCGTGCTCTGGCTCGCCGGCGGATACGCCCTGCTCAGGAGAGGACAGCGATGAGAGAGGTCACCATCGCGGGCTTCCTGCTGTGCGGCGCCGTCATGGCGCTGCTCGTGGTTCGGTCGCACCGCGACCCGCTGCGGCTGGCGCCGTTCTCCGCCCTGCTGGATGTGGTGCTCGCCGACCGCGCGGCCCGGTTCACCATCCTGCTGTTCTGGTGGTGGCTCGGCTGGCACTTCCTGGCGTCTCCGCCGTCGCCGTGAGGCGGGCGACCCGCGCCTGGCTATGTTCTGCCAGCGCGGACTGACTGGTCGCGGGCTACCCTGAAGGCATGCAACAGCCGACCTATGTGGTGGATCCCGCAACCCAGGTTGAGCTGGTCGTGCCCCCCTTTGCGACCCCGGCCGAAACGATCGATCGTGCTGCCCGAGAACGAGCGGGGCTCCTCCGAGAGGTGCATTTCTACCCTGGTCCCGGCAACGAATGGCCGCTCTGGGAAGGGTCGCAATTGAACCCCGTCACCCCTGAAAGCCTCGGAGTGAGTTCCGAACTGGCGTCGGCCGTCCGATCATGGTGTGAACGATGGGAAGAAGCGGTCGGCCATGGCGGAGACCTCAGGGATGAAGGCACGTTCGCCACGTGGGCGGATGAGGGAGACCATCTTGTCCAACGGTTGATGAGCGAAACGTGGCCGATCGCTGACGTGATCGCCGAGCATCGTTAGCCCCGGGGCCTCCGCCTGGATCTCGCCTGTCTAGCAGTAGGTGCGATTCGAGGGGAAGGATGTGATCAGCCGGTCACTATCCGAGGCCCAAGCGGCTTCCACCCGGAACGAATAGAGCTCCCTGTTCGTCTTGCGATCCAGAAGGTAGAACTCGTTGTTTGCGCACCACTTGTTGCCGACCGCCGAGTGGCTCAGGTAGTCAGGGTACAAGATGACTCCCGCAGTCGCACCCGACATCAGATCGTCCCACGACTGAACGCCCCACTCCTGCGGCTTCCAACCAGCAGCCTTGGCAGCATCCAGCTTTTCCTGCCATCTGGCTTCCTTGCCGTCCCGAATGTGCTTGTAGCCCCATCCCGACGTGCCATTCCCTGCACCGCACTTCAGCCGGACATCCTTCCCAACGCCGTTGTAGTAAAACGTGTAGCTTGCGAAAACGTCGCTCTCGTTGTTCAACGAAAAGCAACCGAACCACTGGTCCCAATCGATCAATCTCGATGCCACGCCCGGATCGGATGGAGCGGACGAGTTCTCACCGCGAAGCCGAATCGTGCTCTCTTGGAATGTGCTCTTCGGGACCTCCACCAACGTGCCGTTGGACGAGGTGAAGATGGCAATGTCCGGTGGCGGAAGTTCGACCGCTACGGCGGCCCCCGCGGAGAGCGAGCTCACGAGCGCGGCCCCGACAGCGATGGCAAGTGATTTGAAAGGCGTTCGCATGAATAGTTCTCCTCAACGACCATCGTTGTGCGGTCAATGAGAACTCTCGCAGAAAGGAATCAGAAGTACCACTTACAAGCATTTTTGCGTGAGAGGAAGCAGTCGGGCCGCGCGGCGACCCGCGCCTAGTTGTTCCCCTTCGTGCACGTCGCCTGCGCCGCCGTCTGCCCGGTGATGCTGCTCGGCAGCTCGACCGGACCGGAGGTCGCGGGCGCGCCGGGAGTGGCGGGCGCCGACGCATCCGGTGCGGTCGGGTCGGGCGTCGTCGGGGTGGTCGGCTCGGGCGTGCCCGGCGCCGTCGGGTCTTCTGCCGCGCGGCCGATGCTGCCGGTGAGTTTCACCGGCTGGTCGTTGACGAGGGCCGTGTTGATGGCGGAGGCCGCGTTGTCGTCGACGATCACCCTGTCCGCATCGTCCGGATCGGTGATCGCCGGGTACTGCAGGAACACCATGTTGTCGAGCCCGGTGTCTTTGAGGGCGAGGGCGATCTCGACGAGCGTCGTCGGGTTGGTAAGCGTGTCGGACGGCGTGATGTTCTCGACAGCCGCCTTCGCCAGCCCGTACAGCTGCACCGGATTGCTGAGGACGCCTCCGGAGACGACCTTCCTGGCCAGGGCGGAGAGGAAGACCTGCTGGTTGCTGATGCGGCCGAGGTCGCTGCCGTCCCCCACTCCGTGCCTGCTGCGGAGGAACGAGAGCGCCATGTCGCCGACCAGGGTGTTCTCGCCGGCGGGAAGGTCGAGTGGCGGGGTGGTGTAGTCGTCGGTGACCGGGGTGGCGAGACAGACGCTCACTCCGCCGATGGCGTTCGACATCGCACTCACGCCGTTGAAGTTGATCACGGCGCCGAACGGGATGTCGATGCCGGTCAGCTGCTCGACGGTCAGCACCACGCAGCCCAGCCCACCGCGCGACAGCGCCGTGTTGAACATCGCGCTGCTGGAACCGTCGATGGTGCCGCCGCCGTTGGGGGCCGGGCAGTCCGGAATCTTCACCATCAGGTCGCGGGGGAAGCTCACTACCATCGCGCTCTTGTGGTCCTGGGCGATGTGCAGCAGCATCGTCACATCGTTGTTGCCTTCCCCGGTGCTCGCGTCCTGCTCCTCCGCCGAGTCGTAGACCCCGCCCAGGTTGCTGCGACTGTCGGTGCCGGTGAGGAGCAGGTTCACGCCGCCCTGGATCGCCCCGACGTTCGGGATCGCCTGCTTGGTGTGCCCCGGCAGTGCGGGCAGGGCGACGCCCGTCTTCACCGAGCGGGCGACATCCCACACGGCGAACGCGGCCACCGAGCCGATGCTCACGACCACGACAGCCACCGCCGCGGCGAGGATGCGCATGACCGTGCCGACGGCGCGGCGGCGGGGCAGCCGGCCGTGCCGGACGGCGGTCGGCCCCTGTGCGCGCTGGTGCCGGCGCGGGAGGTCGGTCATCGAAGGTCCTTCGGAGGGTCGGGCGAAAGAAGGGATGACGGAATCCTAGCTACAAGTCCTCGCGATGACCTTGGAGGCTCACTGGGTGTTCTGAAAGCCCCCTCACGCCGCTCAGCGCTGCGCGCCGGCCCTGCGCGTCCGCGCACGCAGCGGCGAACGGTGCGCCAGCTCGACCACGATCGCCTTGTCGTTCCCCGGATTCGCCGGGTCGAACCACAGCCGGGTCTGCTGCCCGTCCTGGATGGGGTCCGCCGCCGTGATCAGCATCGGCCGCTGCACCCAGCGCTGCGTGCCCTGCAGGTCGGTGAAGCCGAACGTGACCGTGGTGAAGATCCGGTCGCTCTCGCGGAACATCGTGTATCCCTTGTCGGTGACGACCGCCGTCACCTGCGTGCCCGTCCGCATCGCGGCCTCGTCCGCGTTCTCGCGCCGCGCACGGGCACCGGCCGCCGCGATCCCGAGCATTAGGCAGACGACCGCGAGGGCGATGAGCCCGTAGCCGATGGTCGTGACGAACGCCGGGCCGCTCTCCGCAGACACCAGGATCACGCCCGCCCCCGCGCCGAGCAGCACGGCGGCGTTCCCGTACATGATGCCGAGGTCGCCCCGCTTCATCACGAGCGCCGCCCACGCGATCGACGCCCCGATGGCGAGCATCATCCCGAGCGGGATGGCGACCAGGATGAGCACGGGCGGCTCCTCCGGCTGGGTCGCCATCATCGTCCCGAAGCCGCCCCAGCCGTATCCGGCGGCCAGCCCTCCGACCAGCAGCAGGATCAGCGTGACGACCACACGCACGTTCGACGGCCGCCGCTCCGCTCGCTCGCGTCGGGCGATGGTCGGGTCGACGGTGCTCATGCCCTCATTCAATCGGCATCGGGATGAGCAGCACAAGAACCCCTTGTCCCGCGCCCGAGCGGCGTGCAACACTATCCATCGTGATCCGTTAGCAGCGATTCCCTCCTCCCCACGACCGTGGGTGAGTCGACCGATCCTGCAAACAAAGGTTTCTCATGTCACGTTACGATCACACCCGTCCCGCCCCGGCCTTCACCATCTCCGCCGTCACAGTGCCGGACACCATCGACGCACCGGACGCCGCCGACTTCATCGGCCTGGCCGCCGTGCGCAGCGCGGTCATCGCCGAGCTGCGCGGCGACACCTCGCCGCTGCCCGCCCCCGAGATCGCCGCCGCCGAGCTCCTCCCGAACTGGAAGGACGAGTCCATCGGCAGCAGGGGCTTCGTCGCCCACGTGGACGGCAGGGTGGTGGGGCGCGGCACTCTCGTGCTCCCCGCCGGCGCGTCCGAGTGCTGGGCGGCGGTGGCGGTGCTCCCCGGCTACCGCGGCGACGGCATCGGCGCGGCCATCTACGCCCGCCTCGAACAGCTGGCCGTGGCTGCCGGCCGCCGCACCATCCAGAACCAGACGGACTACGCGGCCGGGATCGGCGGCGACAGCCTTCCTGCGCCCACCGGGTTCGGCTCCATGCCGCTGGACCTCGCCTCCACCCGGTTCCTTCTCCGGTTCGGCTTCACGCTGGAACAGATCGGGCGGCTGAGCAGCCTTGCCCTGCCGATGGATGCAGACGTCATGGCGTCTTGCCTGCGGGAGACGCTGGCCGCTTCGGCCGGGTATCGCACGGTTACCTGGCAGGGCCGAACGCCCGACGCCTGGGTGGACGCGCTCGCCCTGATGCGCACCAGGATGAGCACCGACACCCCGAACGCCGGGATCGAACAGTCCGAAGATGTCTGGACCGCCGAACGCGTCCGCTCCGTCGACGACCACTGGGAGGCGAGCCCGCGCACCATTCTCACCACCATCGTGGTGGATGCGGAGACGGGAGAGCCCGCCGGGTACACCGAACTCGACGTGCCCGCCGAACCGGACCGCCCGGTGGAGCAGATGGACACCCTCGTGCTCGCCGGCCACCGCGGTCGCCGCCTCGGGATGCTGCTGAAGCTCACCAACCTGCGCGAGCTCGGCGACCGCTTCCCGGCCAGCAGGTCGGTCGAGACGATGAACGCGGAAGACAACCGCCACATGCTCGACGTGAACGAGGCCGTCGGCTTCCGCCCGCTGGCGTATTCGGCCCGCTGGAAGAAGACGATCGGCTGACGGCCGGTGGATGCGCGGGGCGGGGCCGGGTGTGCCCGCCCGGCCCCGCGCATCCGGTGTCACGCGTCTCGGCGGCGTCTGATCGCTCGGGCGAGGAGACCGGCGGCGCCCGCGCCGACGGTGATCAGGGCGAGTGCTGCCCACCACGCCGCGCTGTCGCCCGCGCGGGAGCCCGTCGCCGCGAGAGCCGTCGTGGGTGCGGCGGTGGTCGCGTCGGCGAGGTCGGACGTTGACGGTCCGGGGTCGCCCACGGGCTGCGTCCCCGTCCCCGGCTGCCCGGGCTCGCCCGCTCCGCCTCCGCCGCCCGCTCCCCCGTCGCCGGGCACGGTCACCGCGTCGTCCGTGGCCCACGCCGCGGAGAACGTCTGCGCCGCCATCAGCGGCTGCAGCGCATCCCGCACCTGGCCGTCGGCGAAGTGGCGTCGCATCGCGCCGTGGTCGACCGCGTTGCTGACGGCCGCGAGGACCATCGACTGGTCGAGCGACAGGTAGCGCTTCGCGATCGTCCCGCTCTTCACCGCGACCGCGTCGTAGAACCCGCCGGGCCCGTACGCGTGCAGGTCGTTCTCGATGCCGCGCAGGTTGGCGACCGCGGCCGCCGGGTCGTAGCCGAGTGCGAGGAAGGAGGCGTGCGGGGTCACGACGCCGTCGCCGAACGACGGGTCAGGATTGTGGCCGCGGTCGGCGTCCGGGCAGTCGCGGTACGGCTGGTCGACGTCGGTGCTCTCCTGGTCGGAGAGGTAGCCGTCCGCCTTCATCCCCGCGAGGTCGACGCCGTACTCGCGGTAGCCGCCCGCCGGGTTGCTGGACGGCGATAACCCCCAGTATCCGTATCCGGCGTCCTCACCGTGCTTCTCCTGCACGGCGACGGTGATCGGGTGGTTGAGCCCCCACGAGGTCGGCCCCCACTGCTCCTCCGGCACCAGCAGCGACGGCATCAACGCCTCGAACATGCTCCCGCCCCAGCTCGGCACGAACGACATCCCGTCGTACGAGTACGCCCCTTCGTACACGGTCAGCCCGTCGTACACCCGGTTCTGCCCGGTGGGCCGCTGCTCCTGCCACGACCAGTCGCAGCCGTCCGGCATGGTGCGGAACGTGCCGTACATCCCGGATGCGGGGATCTGCCCGTTCACGATGCCCAGGTACGTGGCGATGCGGCTCTCGCTGACGGTGGTGTCGTAGTGGTGGCAGGTGTAGACGAGCGTGACGGGCGCGCCGTTGTACGCGGGGGCCTCGCATCCGGTCTCCCCGACGGGTGGCGTCTCCCAGAATCCGCCGCGGTTGGCGCCGGCGGGGAGCACGGGCTGCTTGCCCTGCGGGTCGTAGAAGACGCCGAAGTCCATCGAGTCGTAGAGCGCGCGCGCCCGGGCGCTGAGGGCCGGATCGTTGTCCGCCTCGGCGTTGGCGACCATCCGGAGCCCGGCGGCCAGCCAGCCGTTGTCGACCGTGCTGAGGAACGGGTTGACCACGGTGCCGTTCTCCGGCCAGGTGGTCAGCTTCGAGCCGTCCGCCGGTGAGTACCAGTTGTAGAACATGCCGCTCGCGGCGTTCCGCTCGAGCGTCTCGAGGGTGCCGATGGTGGTCGCCACCCTGTCGTGCGCCTCCGCACCGCCGATGATGCCGAGGTCGCGCACGGCAAGGGTCGACCACAGGTAGCCGCCGATGTTCGTCGGCGACGTGAACCCGGATGCGCTGGCCGGGGTGAGGTCGCCGTCGATGTTGTCGGCGGGAAGGCCTGTAGCGCGGTCGGTCATGGCGGCCATCGACCGCCACGTGTCTGCGGCCCACCGCGTGAGCTCTGCGGTGTACGGGGTGGCGTCGGTGGATGCGGGGCCGGTGACGTCGACGGTGCTGGTGGCGGGTGGGGCCGCGGGGGCCGGCGCGGCGGCGAGCGACGCCGGGGCCAATGAGGCTGCGGCCGGTGCAGCGACCGACGCCGAGGCGAGTGAGCCTGCACCGGATGGCGCACCACCCGCGGCGCTCGCGGGCGCGGCGATCGCCCCGCCGACGAGGGCGGAGGTGACCAGCGCGACACCCGCGCCGATCGCTCTGGAGAGGGTGGGATGGGGCATCGTCGTCCGCTTCATTGCTGGCTTCCTTCGGTGTGGAGCATCCCGAGGTGGTCGTGCTGGGATATCAATTCGGGACAGTGTATGCGCATACATCCCGAAATGGCAACCACCTCAGTCCGACGGCCGAAGGTCAAGGCGGACGCGAAAAAGGGTCAGCCCCCGCGATTTCTCGCGGGGGCTGACCCTTCGGTGGTGGATCTGAGGGGACTCGAACCCCTGACCCCCTGCATGCCATGCAGGTGCGCTACCAGCTGCGCCACAGACCCAGACGCTGTTCCCGATCTCTCCGAAACAACTCGTTTAGCGTACTACATGATCCAGGTCTGGAAGAAACCAGCGCGACGCTCGGGCGTGCCGCGGTCAGTCGAAGAGCTCGCTGAGCCAGTTCTCGCGCTTCTTCTTGTACGGGTACTGCTGTTTGCCGTGGCCGGGCTGCTGGTACCCCTGCTGCGGAGCCTGCCCGTACTGCGGCTGCTGGCCGTACTGCTGGGCGGGCTGCTGCCCGTATTGCGGTTGCTGCGGCTGCGCGGGCGTCTGTCCGTACTGCTGTGCACCCGCACCCGCACTGCCACCGGCTCCCCCACCCGCCATCGGCTGCGCGCGGTCGATGATCTTGTCCAACTCTCCGCGGTCGAGCCACACTCCGCGGCATTCGGGGCAGTAGTCGATTTCGATTCCACTGCGTTCGCTCATCACGAGGGTGGCGTTGTCTGTCGGGCATCTCATGCCGTCAGTCAATCAGCGCAATATGAGAGAACTCTCACACACTGCGCAGAGAACGCCGAACCGGGATGGGCTACTCGGCGCCCTCGTGCACGGGCAGCTCGAGCGGGATGACCGGGCAGTCTTTCCAGAGGCGTTCGAGCGCGTAGTACATGCGGTCTTCCTCGTGGAAGACGTGCACGACCAGGTCGCCGAAGTCGAGGAGGACCCAGCGGCCTTCGGCCTTGCCTTCGCGGCGCAGGGTTTTGACACCGGCCTCGTTCAGCTGGTCTTCGATCTCGCCAGCGATGGCGATGACGTTGCGCTCGACACGGCCGCTGACCAGCAGGAACGCGTCGGTGAGGGGCAGCGGGCCGGAGACGTCGAGCGCCACCAGGTCTTCGCCGGACTTGGAGTCCGCTGCCTTCGCTGCGAGCTGCAGGATCTGCTTGGCGTGCTCTGTCGCGGTCACGGTCGGGCCTCCGTCGTGGGGGCGGCCGGGTGGAACAGGGTGGAAAGGATGATCAGAACACCTTCAAGACGTAAGCGGAGATGAGGAGGCCGATGACACCGACGGCGAGCACGCCGGCGGTGACGATCAGCACGACGGGCAGTTTGCCGCCGCGCTTCTTCGGCGGGGCGATGACGCCGCGGGTCGACGTGTGCGAGCTGATGGCCCGGGATGCACGGATCGGCGCGACCTCGGACGTGTTGAACTCGTTCTCGTCGCCGTCGAGCAGGCGGTCGAGGTCGGAGGAATCGATCCTGTCCGGGTGGGCGCCCGTTGCGCCGAGCCCGCGGGGCAGGTCGATCGAGCCGGTGACGAGGATCTCGCCGGTCGCGGTGAGGGGGCCGGTCGCGTCTGCGGTGGGCAGCACGGGCAGGATGAGCGCGTTCGTGGTGGTCGCCGAGCCGGACTGGCCGACGTTGCGCGAGATGATCTGGTCGAACGGCTGGTTCTTGTCGTCCAGCTCGGCCGCCGTCGACCAGTGACCGGTCGGCGGGGTGAACGGCTGGCGCTCCAGCGTGCTGTCGGCCTCGTCGGAACTCGCGTCCGCATCGGAGCCGGACGACTTCTCGGCAGGCGCGGACGTCGGCGCGAGCAGCGACGAGTCGGCAGTGGATGCGCTGACCGGGGCGGCCGGAGCAGCGGTGCCCTCCGGCGACGAAGAGGGAGCGGACGGCGCGGCAGTGGATGCACTGTCCGACGACGCCCCGAGCGGGGCGAACGGCCACGCGGTCGGCGACGACGACGCGACCTCCGGCTCGGCGGCGGGACGCGCGGGTGCCGGGTCCGCGGGCGGGGTGAACGTGACGGGGATGACCGCATCCGGCTGCCCGGCCTGCTGGTTGGCCTCCTGGGCCTGCAGCATGGCGCGCAGCTCGCGACGCGTCAGAGCACGCTCGGGGGTGCCCTGCGACGCTGGCGTTGCGGGTGCGGGAGCTGAAGCCTCGGGCTTGACGACGGGGACGGGAACCGTCACCGGCTCCGGCTGGGACACGTCGCTCGCCTGCTTGAACATGGTCGACGACTCCGGTGCATCCTGAGCGAGCGCAGCAGTCGGAGCAGCAGGTGCGGCCGGAAGATCGAAGGCGTTGCCGAACGTCGGCAGGTTCGGGCGCGATGGCGGCGTGACGCCGGGCTCCTCGAAGGCGGAGGCGGGGATCGCGGGCCGCTCGGCGGCCTCGTCCGTGCCTGCATCGCCCTGGGCGTCGCGGTCGGCCTGGTCGGACGAGAACGTGTACGGCGTCGTCAACGTCGGGATCTCGCCACCCGGCGTCGGCTGAGCCGTGCCTGCACGGCGGGACGCCTGGCCTGCAGCCTGCTGTTCCGCCGAACGCTCGTTCTCGCGCGCCTGTCGCCGTGTCTGTGGCGGCGGGTCTTGCCACAAAGTCATGCCACACTCCGATACAGATGGTGTTTGGAGATGTACTGAACAACCCCGTCCGGCACCAAGTACCAGACCGGGAATCCCCTGCTCACCCGGGTCCGGCAGTCGGTTGACGAGATCGCCAGGGCCGGAACTTCCAACAAGCTTACGTCCTGGGTCGGCAATCCAGAAATACTCAAGTCATGTCCCGGACGACTCACAGCCACGAAGTGCGCGAGGTCCCAGAGCTCCTGCACATCCCGCCAGCTGAGGATCTGCGCGATGGCGTCCGCCCCTGTGATGAAGAAGAGTTCGGCGTCCGGCCGTGACTCGTGCAGGTCGCGCAGGGTGTCGATCGTGTACGTCGGACCCTCGCGGTCGATGTCGACGCGGCTGACCGTGAAGCGCGGGTTGGAGGCCGTCGCGATCACCGTCATCAGGTAGCGGTGCTCCCCCGGCGTCACTTCGCCCTTCTGCCACGGGTGGCCCGTCGGGACGAAGATGACCTCATCCAGATCGAACGACTGGGCGACCTCGCTGGCCGCGACCAGGTGCCCGTGATGGATGGGATCGAACGTGCCGCCCATCACACCGATGCGCGTGCGACGCTTCTCCGTCAGCTGCATTCGTCAGGCAGTGGTCAGTGACCCTGGGTGGGGTGGCCGTCGCCGTGGTGCGTGGCGCCTGGCGCTCCTGCGTGGGATGCGGCACCGGGGCCGGCCTTGTGGCTGTGGCGGTTCGCCACGTCGCGGTACGACCAGATGACGAAACCGAGGACGGTGAAGATCACGATTGCGATCGCGCCGTACGCCCATGTCGGCATGGGGAGTTCAACGTGCGTTTCGGCCTCGGCCAGCAGCAGCGACAGGTGGGTCATCGAGTTTCTTCCTTTCCGGTGGCGCGAACGCCTGCGAACCAGTCTAGTGGCGCGTCACGCCCTGAACTGCCCTGACCCGCGGACGATCCACTTGGTGCTGGTCAGCTCCGGCAGGCCCATCGGCCCGCGCGCGTGCAGTTTCTGGGTGGAGATGCCGACCTCCGCCCCGAAGCCGAACTCGCCTCCGTCGGTGAACCGGGTGGAGGCGTTCACCATCACCACCGCGGAGTCCACCTCCGCCAGGAAGCGCTCCGCGTTGGCGAGGTCGTTCGTGATGATGGCCTCGGTGTGCTGCGTCGAGTACGTGCGGATGTGGTCGATCGCCTCGTCCAGGTCGTCGACGACCTTCACCGAGATGTCGAGGCTCATGTGCTCCGTCGCCCAGTCCTCCTCGGTGACGGGCACGGCGGACTCCGCGTAGCCGATCGAGCGCTCGTCCGCGTGGATGGTGACCCCGGATGCGGTGAGCGCGCCGAGCACGGGAGGCAGCAGCCGGTCGGCGGCGGAGCGCAGCACGAGCAACGTCTCGACCGCGTTGCAGACGCTCGGCCGCTGCACCTTGGCGTTCCGCACGATGTCGACGGCCCAGTCCTCGCGGGCGGACTCGTCCAGCACGATGTGCACGACGCCGGCGCCGGTCTCGATCACGGGGACCGTCGACTCGGTGACCACGGTGCGGATCAGGTCCGCACTCCCCCGCGGGATGAGCACATCCACGTAGCCGCGCGCCTTCATCAGCTGGGTGGCGCCGTCGCGACCGAACTCGTCGATGGTCTGCACGGCGTCGGACGGCAGCCCGACGGAGGCGAACGCATCCTGGATCACCGCGACGAGCACGCGGTTGGTGCTGATCGCCGCGCTTCCGCCGCGCAGCACGGCGGCGTTGCCGCTCTTCAACGCGAGGGCCGCGATGTCGACCGTGACGTTCGGGCGCGCCTCGTAGATCGCGCCGACCACACCGAACGGCACGCGCACCTGCGTGATCGACACGCCGTTCGGCAGCGTGCTCCCCCGCACGGCCTCGCCGACGGGGTCGGTCAGGCCGACGACCTCCAGCACCGCGTCCGCCAGCGCGCCGAGGCGCGTCTCGGTCAGCGTGAGCCGGTCGAGCAGCCCGGTCGACAACCCGTTCTCACGGCCGTTGGCCAGGTCGAGCTCGTTCGCCTCCAGGATGCGCGGAGCCTGCGACCGCAGACCGGCCGCGACCGCGCGGAGGGCGGCGTTCTTGGCGTCGGTGTTCGCCGTGGCGAGCACGCGCGACGCCCGCTTGGCAGCTGCGAGCTTTTCGACGAGCGAGAGCGATTCGGTGATGGTGTCGACCATGACTCAAGTTTAGGGCGCTGCGACCGCATCCCGCGCTGGGGCGAACCAGGTGCCGACCGCCTCGCCGCCGAGGGCCTGCGAGACGTTCGACGTGGCGGTCAGGATCACGGCCGTGCCGTTCTCCGCGGCCTGGCGCGCAGCGGACACCTTCGTCAGGGCGCCGCCTGTGCCGACGCCGGACAGTCCGGTCGAGCCGATCTCGACACCCTCCAGGGCGTCGTCGTACTCGACGACGTCGATGCGCTCCGCGCCCGGCTCCTGCGGCGGCTTGGTGTAGAGCGCATCCACGTCGGACAGCAGCACGAGCAGGTCGGCCTCGACCAGCAGCGCGACGAGCGCGGCCAGCCGGTCGTTGTCGCCGAACCGGATCTCGTGCGTCGCCACGGTGTCGTTCTCGTTGACGATGGGCAGGATGCGCAGGTCGAGCAGCCGCTCCATCGCCCGCTTGGCGTTGATGCGGTGCGTCGGGGTCTCCATGTCACCGGCGGTCAGCAACACCTGGCCGGCGACGATGTCGTACCGGTCGAGGCTGTCCTGATAGCGGTAGATGAGCACGTTCTGCCCGACGGCGGCGGCGGCCTGCTGCGTCGCCAGATCGGTCGGACGCTCCTGCAGCGCCAGATACGGGATGCCCGTGGCGATCGCACCGGACGACACCAGGATCACCTGGGTGCCGCGCCCGTGCGCTTCGGCGAGAGCATCGACCAACGGACCGATCTGCCCGGCGTTCTCCCCGCTGATGGAGGACGAACCCACCTTGACGACGACGCGTCGCGCGGTGGGGACCTGGCTGCGGTCGTCGATGGTCATTCCGAATCGGTCTCCCTGTTCTGGCCGCCCTGGCTGTTCTGCCCGCTCTCGCCCTCTGCGGGGGCGAGGTCTGCGACATCGTCCGCGTAGTCGTCGTCCTGCCAGAGGCCGGCCTCGCGCTCGCGCAGCAGCTCCGCGCGGGCCTCGGCCTTCGCATCCATTCTGTCGAAGTAGTCCTCGCGACGCTGGTTGCGGGTGGGGCGGGCGTTGCCGTCGAGGCGCACGTCCGTTCCGCGGGGCGACGTGATGAGCTCGGCCGTGGAGGTGAGGGTCGGCTCCCAGTCGAAGACCACGCCGTTGTCCCTGCCGATGACCACGGTGGAACCGGAGACGGCTCCCGCCTTGAACAGGCGGTCCTCGACACCGAGCTTCGCCAGCCGGTCGGCCAGGAAGCCGACGGCCTCGTCGTTCGAGAAGTCGGTCTGCGCGACCCAGCGCTCCGGCTTGGCGCCCAGGATGCGGTAGACGGGGCCGTCCGAGCCGCCCTCGACCTTGACGACGAACCCTCCGTCGTCCACGGCCTGCGGGCGGATGACGATGCGCGGGCGCTCCGCCTCGGCCGCCGCCTGATCCGCGCGTGCCTGCTCGACCACCTCTGCCAGGGCGAAGGACAGCTGACGCAGGCCCTCGTGGCTGACGGTGGAGATCTCGAAGACGCGGTAGCCGCGCGCTTCCAGGTCGGGCCGGACGAACTCGGCCAGCTCGCGGCCCTCCGGCACGTCGATCTTGTTCAGGGCGATGAGCTGCGGGCGCTCCAGCAGCGGGGTCTGCCCCTCCGGCACGGGATACGCCCCGAGCTCACCGAGGATCACGTCGAGGTCGCTCAGCGGATCGCGGCCGGGCTCCAGCGTCGCGCAGTCGAGGACGTGCAGCAGGGCGCTGCAGCGCTCGACGTGGCGGAGGAACTCGAGCCCGAGGCCCTTGCCCTCGCTCGCGCCCTCGATCAGGCCTGGCACGTCGGCGACGGTGAAACGGGTGTCTCCCGCCTGCACGACACCGAGGTTCGGGTGCAGCGTGGTGAACGGGTAGTCGGCGATCTTCGGCTTCGCGGACGACAGGGCGGCGATCAGGCTCGACTTGCCCGCCGACGGGTAGCCGACGAGAGCGATGTCGGCGACGGTCTTGAGTTCGAGGAGGACATCGCCCTCCCAGCCCGGCGTGCCGAGCAGCGCGAAGCCGGGGGCCTTGCGCTTGGGGTTCGACAGGGCGGCGTTGCCGAGCCCGCCGATGCCGCCGGGGGCGACGACGTAGCGCATCCCCGGCTCGTTCATGTCGATCAGTTCGACGCCGGACGGGTCTTTGACCACGGTGCCGACGGGGACGGGGAGCTCGAGCTCTTCGCCGAGGTGGCCGCTGCGGTGGTCTCCCATGCCGAAGCCGCCGTTCTGCGACGAGCGGTGCGGCGCGCGGTGGTAGGCGAGCAGCGTGGTGACCTGCGGGTCGGCCACGAGGACGATGTCGCCGCCGTTGCCGCCGTTGCCGCCGTCCGGTCCTGCCAGCGGCTTGAACTTCTCCCGTCGGACGGAGACGCACCCGTTGCCGCCGTTGCCGGCGCGCAGGTGCAACGTCACGTGATCCACGAACGTTGCCATGGGGGTCCCTCGTTTCCTGACTGTTCAGTCTGTAAATGGAGAAAGGGCGGGCCGAAGCCCGCCCATCCTCGAATGCTGGTGCGTGGTGCGGGGCTTTACGCCTCGGCGGCCACGATGTTGACGACCTTGCGGCCGCCCTTGTTGCCGAACTCGACCGAGCCGGCTGCGAGGGCGAACAGGGTGTCGTCGCCGCCACGTCCGACGTTCACGCCGGGGTGGAAGTGGGTGCCGCGCTGGCGGACGATGATCTCGCCCGCTCCGACGACCTGGCCACCGAAGCGCTTCACGCCGAGGCGCTGTGCGTTCGAGTCACGACCGTTGCGAGTGGAGCTCGCTCCCTTTTTGTGTGCCATCTGCTTCTTCTCCTAAGCCTGAGGTCGATCGGCTACTTGATGCCGGTGATCTTGACGCGCGTGAGGTCCTGACGGTGCCCCTGGCGCTTCTTGTAGCCGGTCTTGTTCTTGAACTTCTGGATCACGATCTTCGGGCCACGGAGGTCGTTGAGGACCTCAGCGGTGACCTTGACCTTCGCCAGCGAACCGGCGTCGGAGGTGATCTTGTCGCCGTCGACAAGCAGCACAGCAGCCAGCTCGACGTTGCCGTTCTTATCAGCCTTGATCCGGTCCATCGTCACGATGGTGCCGACCTCGACCTTTTCCTGCCGGCCTCCGGCGCGCACAACTGCGTAAACCACTTTTACGTACCTTTTCTTCGGGGAACAGCTCCCCTCGGCTCGATGAGCCGCGGACCTGGTCCTGTCTGTTTACTCTTCAGGAAGTTACTGGCGAGTCCGTCTTCGTCGCAGTGCGACGGAGCGGCTCTCAGAAAACCATGATGGTCGAGCGGGATACGCCCGACACACACCAACGGTCAACTTTACCCGACGACCCTTCTATCGTCAATTCAACGAGAGGGCTCCGGGGCCGATCGACGCCATCGACGGCGCCGGTTCCTATGATCATTGTATGACGGTCCTGATCGATCCCCCGGCATGGCCCGCCCACGGCATGTTGTGGTCGCACCTGGTGAGCGATTCCAGCCTCGACGAGCTGCACGCGTTCGCGGCCGCCAACGACATCGCGCGGCGCGCGTTCGACCTCGACCACTACGACGTGCCGGACAAGCGCTACGACGAGCTGGTGGCCGCGGGAGCCACCGCCGTCGACGGCAAGGAGCTGGTCATCCGGCTGCGCGCCAGCGGACTACGCGTGAAGGCGCGGGATCGAGTGCGCAAGCACTGACCCCGCGCCTTCACGCGGTTCGGGATGCGGTGGGCTACTCGCCCTGCTCCGCCCGGGTGATCTCCGGCGCGGTGTCTCCACCGACGATCGCCGCCGTGCTCACCCTGCGGCTGCGTCCGCGGCCCTGACCGGGCTGCTTCGGCTGCGGAAGGGCGTCCAGCACGGAATCGAGCAGCAGCTCGGCCTCCTTGGTGGGCGTGCGACGCGTCACAGGAGCCGCTGCGGGCTCGGGGAGCTCGATCAGGGGCACGGACGCGTCCGCGCCCTCGCGGGCCGCTGCCGGGCGTTCAGCGGGCGCCTGGGGCTCGCGCGGCTCACGCTGCTCGCGCTGCTGCTGCTCGCGCACCGGCGCCGTCTCGGCCTGCGGGGCGCTCTCCTGCGTCGCCGGCTGCTCAGTGGCTGCCTGCTCGGCCTCCGCCGCCTTGGCCCTGTCGCGCTTGCCGCTCTTCCTGCGGGACTTCTTCGGCGCATCCTGCTGCTGCTCCTGCTCCCCGGCGACGTGCTTGCCGTGAGCGGACTCCGCGGAGGCGGCAGGCGCATCCACCGGCTGCTGGTGCTCGTCGTGCGGGTGGGCCAGCGTGCTCGCCGCGATCTGGGCCAGCGCGTTCTTGGCGTCGTCGGTGATCGCGTGGGTCACGCCGGTGGGGGTGCCACCGCCGTTCCCGTTCGAGCCGCCGTTGCCGTTTCCGTTCGACGATCCGTTGCCGTTGCCGTTGCCGTTCGACGAGCCGTTGCCGCCGGACTGCTGACCGCCACGGCCGCGGCGGCGCTCGCTCTGCGGCTGCTGCTGCGGGGTCTGACGGTGCTTGACGACCGGGTCGTGGTGCACGATGACACCGCGGCCCGCACAGGCCTCGCACGCCTCGCTGAACGTCTCGAGCAGGCCGAGGCCGAGCTTCTTCCTCGTCATCTGCACGAGTCCGAGCGAGGTGACCTCCGCCACCTGGTGCTTGGTGCGGTCACGACTCAGGCACTCGATCAGGCGGCGGAGCACGAGGTCGCGGTTGGACTCGAGCACCATGTCGATGAAGTCGACGACGATGATGCCGCCGATGTCGCGCAGGCGCAGCTGGCGGACGATCTCCTCGGCGGCTTCCAGGTTGTTCTTGGTGACGGTCTCTTCCAGGTTGCCGCCGGAGCCGACGAACTTGCCGGTGTTGACGTCGACGACCGTCATCGCCTCTGTGCGGTCGATCACGAGCGAGCCACCGGACGGCAGCCAGACCTTGCGGTCCAGCGCCTTCTCGATCTGCTCCGTGATGCGGAACTCGTCGAACGCATCCCGCTCGCCCGTGTACGCCTCGACGCGGTCGAGGAGGTCGGGGGCGACCTGACGGAGGTAGTTCTCGATGGTGCTCTGCGCATCCTGACCGGCGATGATCAGCTTCTGGAAGTCCTCGTTGAAGACGTCCCTGACGATCTTGATCAGCAGGTCGGGCTCGCTGTGCAGCAGCGCGGGCGCCCCGACGGTCTCGACCTGCCTGCTGATGTCCGCCCACTGCGCGGTGAGGCGCGTGACGTCGAGCGTCAGCTGCTCCTCGGTCGCGCCCTCGGCGGCGGTGCGCACGATGACCCCGGTGTTCTCCGGCAGGACCTCTTTGAGGATCTTCTTCAGACGGGCACGCTCGGTGTCCGGAAGCTTGCGGCTGATCCCGTTCATCGAGCCGTTCGGCACGTAGACGAGGTAGCGGCCGGGCAGCGAGACCTGGCTGGTCAGGCGGGCGCCCTTGTGCCCGACGGGGTCCTTCGTGACCTGCACGAGCACGCGGTCGCCCGGCTTGAGCGCCAGCTCGATGCGGCGCGGCTGGTTGCCCGTCTCCGCGGCATCCCAGTCGACCTCGCCGGAGTACAGCACGGCGTTGCGGCCGCGGCCGATGTCGACGAACGCCGCCTCCATGCTGGGCAGCACGTTCTGCACACGGCCCAGGTAGACGTTGCCGATCAGCGATGCCTCCTGCGACTTGGCGACGTAGTGCTCGACGAGCACCTTGTCTTCGAGCACGCCGATCTGGATGCGGCCGCCCTTCTCGCGCACGATCATCTGGCGGTCGACGGACTCGCGGCGGGCGAGGAACTCGGCCTCGGTGATGACGGGACGGCGGCGGCCGGCGTCGCGGCCGTCGCGGCGGCGCTGCTTCTTGGCCTCGAGACGGGTCGAGCCCTTGATGCGCTGCGGCTCGGTGATGAGCTCGGGCTCGCGCGGGGCGCGGACCTTGACGACCGTGTTGGCCGGGTCGTTCGACCCGGAGCGGTTCTCCTCGCCGGCGCGGCGGCGCGAGCGGCGGCGGACCGTGCTCGGCTCATCGTCGTCGTACTCGTCGTGCGGGAGCGGAGGCAGCGGAAGGATGTCCGGGGCCTGGAACAACAGCGTCGTCGGCGGGAGGCCGGGGAGCGCCGTGTCCGCCTCGGCGGCGCGAGCATCCGGTGCGGCAGGAGCGGCAGGAGCTGAGCCTGCGGCGTCCGGGCTCTCCGTCGCCGCGTCGGAGGCCTGAGCCGCGCCGGCATCCGGAGCCTGCTCTGTCGTCACCGCCGGTTGTCCGGCCGGGAACGGGCCGGAGCCGATGATGTCGTCGTGGTTGTCGTGGATCTTCTCGTCCATGGGTGTTCTCTCCTGGACGGCGGGCGCGGTCGAGGCATGCCCGGCCACCGTCGGCGCGGAGGACGCAATGGCCTCACGCGAATCGTTCGCAGGCACGGCGGAGGCGCTCTTCTTGGCGCTCTTCCTGGAACCGAAGAGGCGCGATCGCTTCCTGGGCCCCGCTTCCGATCCGTTGTTCTGCGTGTTGTCAGTATTTTCGTTTTCCACCATCGCTGGTGCACTCCTCGACCAGCCGCGGTCTCCCGCGCGCCGGGTACTTTCATAAGGGCAGCAGACGCGTTGCGCCTGCGACCGCCAATCCTTCACGCGTGCGGTCGGCTCGTGGCGCGGTCCGCAGGCGATCTCGTTTCTTTACGTTCGTTGTCGGTCGGCCACCTCGGCCGGCCGTTCGGGCGTCGCAACGCCCATAAGCCTTCGCTGGCGTCTCTCCGGCACACGCCGCAGAAACCAGTTGCAACGATTATCGCATGACCGCACCAGGAACGCGGCTGCCTCTCAGGTCGACACGCGATCGGTCATGCCATAATCCGACTGTGTCCACCACTACAGCCGAGCGCCGCCCGACCGTACTCGCCATCTTCCTGATCGTCGCCGGGGCCATCGGCCTCTGGGCTGCTTTCATGCTCACGATGGACAAGTTCCACCTTCTCGAGAACCCGGATGCGCAGCTGTCGTGCAACTTCAGCCTGCTCGTCGGGTGCACGAAGAACCTCAACTCGTGGCAGGGGTCGCTGTTCGGCTTCCCCAACCCGCTGCTCGGCCTGATCGGCTGGACCGCGACCATCGCGGTGGGCGTCGGGGTGCTCGCCGGGGCGCGCTTCGCCAAGTGGTTCTGGATGCTCTTCAACCTCGGCGTGATCGGCGCGATGGCCCTCGTCATCTTCCTCATCACGCAGTCGATCACCGTGCTCAACGTGCTCTGCCCATGGTGCATGGTCACCTGGCTGGTCACCATCCCGACCTTCTGGGGAGTGACGCTCTACAACCTCAAATCGGGCAACATCCCCATCCCGGAGTCCGGGCGTGTCTTCTTCGGCAAGCTCTACTCCTGGGTGCCCCTGATCACGGTCGTCTCCTACGCGATCGTCGCGATCCTCGCCCAGATCCAGCTCGACTGGATCAACAACGTCTTCGTCTAGCCCCCAAAAAATCGAGTCCGAACTTATTCACGGTGACACTCGGCGTGTCGCGTGAATAAGTTCGGACTCGATGGGTTTTAGGCGAACCAGAGCGCGAGCTCGCGCGCGGCGGACTCGGGCGAGTCGGAGCCGTGCACGAGGTTCTGCTGCACCTTGAGGCCCCAGTCGCGGGCGAAGTCGCCGCGGATGGTGCCCGGCGCGGCCGTGGTCGGGTCCGTGGTGCCGGCGAGCGAGCGGAAGCCCTCGATCACGCGGTTGCCCGCGAGGCGGATCGCGACGATGGGGCCGGACTCCATGAACTCGACCAGCGGCTCGTAGAACGGCTTGCCCTCGTGCTCCGCGTAGTGTGCGGCGAGCAGGTCGCGGTCGGCCTGCAGCATCCGGATGTCGACGAGCGAGTAGCCCTTCGCCTCGATGCGGCGCAGGATCTCGCCCGTGAGGTTGCGAGCGACGCCGTCCGGCTTGACGAGCACCAGGGTCTCTTCGACGGGGGTGGTCATGGATTCTCCGTTCCGTTTGCGGCCGCGTTCGCGGCCTTCTTGTTGCGGTCGATGCGGGCGCCCGCGATCATGCAGTACGCCCACATGGCCGTGAAGATGGCGCCGACGATGAAGAAGGCGGGGACGAGGAAGCCCGCCGCCACGACGACGAGCTGGACGAACCAGCCGAGCACGATGCCCACCGGGGAGCGCAGCGTGCCGATGGCGACGATCATCAGGACGACGAGCGCTGCTCCCCCGCCGAGCGCGACGCCGGCGGGCAGCGAGCCGAGGCCGAACAGCACCAGGGCGCCGAGGAAGACGACGATCAGCTCGAAGCCGAGCACGATCGAGCCGAGCAGTTCCCTGACCGTGCGCTCCCGGCGCGGCCGTGCGGCCTTCGCGGGCTTCTCCGCGTCGCTCACGAGCTGGTCGGCTTCCACTCGCCGGCCTCCGCGATGGCCATCGCGTCGCCGACGAGCACGATCGAGCCTGTGACGACCACGGCGCGCTTCGGCTCCTCCGCCGCCCACTCGCGGGCGGCATCCAGCGCCTCCTCGAGGTCGCCGTAGACGATGGTCGCCTCGTCGCCGACCTCGTCGAGTACGATCTCGCCCAGCTCGTCGGCCGGAAGCGCACGATCGGAGCGCGGCTCCGTCACGTAGAACTGGGTGGCGACCGGGGCGAGCGCGCGCACGATGCCGCGCGCATCCTTGTCGGCCAGCGACCCGAACACGAAGGTCAGCTCGTCGAAGTCGAAGTAGCGGCGCATCGCATCCGCGAGGGTCTGAGCGCCCGCCGGGTTGTGGGCGGCGTCCACCAGCACGGTCGGGTCGACGCCGATCAGCTGCAGGCGTCCCGGCGAGGTCGCCGTGGCGAAGCCCTCCTCCAGGAGATCGGCCTTGAGCGGCTGCGTCCCCCGGCCGAGGAACGTCTCGACGGCGGCGACCGCGACGGCGGCGTTCTGCGCCTGGTGGTCGCCGTACAGCGGCAGGAACAGCTCGTCGTATGTCGCGGCGAGGCCCCGGATGCTCACCAGCTGCCCGCCGACGGCCACCGAGGTGGATGCGACGTCGAACGCTCCGGGCTGCACGGCGATGGTGGACTCGGTGAGCCCGGCCGCGGCGGTCAGCTCGGCCAGCGCATCCGGTGTCTGTGCGGAGCTCACCACGTCGGCGGCGGGCTTGATGATGCCGGACTTGGTGCGCGCGATCTCCGCGACGGTGTCGCCGAGCGCCTTGGTGTGGTCGAGCGAGATCGGGGTGAACACCGCCACCTGGCCGTCGCCGACGTTGGTGGAGTCCCACTCGCCGCCCATGCCGACCTCGATCACGGCCACGTCGACCGGCGCGTCGGCGAATGCGGCGTACGCGAGCACGGTCAGCGCCTCGAAGAACGTGAGCGGCGCCTGGCCTTTCTCCGCGAGCTCGCCGTCGACGATCTCGATGTACGGCTGCACGTCCTCCCAGTTGCGCACCAGCGCTTCGTCGGAGATCGGCTGGCCGTCGATCACGATGCGCTCGTTGAAGCGCACCAGGTGCGGACTGGTCAGCAGACCCGTCCGCAGGCCGTACGCACGCAGGATGCTCTCGGTGATGCGGCTCGTCGACGTCTTGCCGTTCGTCCCCGTGATGTGCACGATCGGATACGCGCGCTGGGGGTCGCCCAGCAGCTCGACGGCGCGCCGGGTGGCATCCAGCCTGCGCTCGGGCGCACCCTCGCCGATGCGCGCGAGCAGCGCCTGGTAGACGGCGTCCGCCTGGTCGCGGAACTCCTCGGACTCGTCGCTCACTCTGCCTCCTCGATCCTGGTCACGCCGACCGTGAACTCCCCCGCGTTGGCGAACTGGCCGGCGGAGAAGGTCTTCAAATAGCCAGCGCTTTCAATCTCCCCGAATTCGGCGGCCAGCGTCTCCCTTGCGATATCCACCCCTTCGGCCAGACCGAGCACCTCGACATCGCGCTCGTCGGCGAACTTCACACCCAACCGGATGCGGTCGCTCACGTCGAGTCCTGCCGCCTTGCGGGTGTCCTGCACCGCGCGGATGATGTCGCGCGCCAGCCCCTCGGCCTGCAGCTCCGGCGTGGTCACCGTGTCGAGCAGCACGAAGCCGCCGCCCGGCAGAAGCGCCAGCGCCGACGTGGACTCGCCGTCCGCCTGCGCCGTCTCGAGCACGAGCTCGTACTCGCCGTCGGCCAGTTCGACGCCACCCGCCGTCACGACACCGTCGGCCTCCGACCAGTCGCCTGCACGGGCGGCCTGGATGACCTGCTGCACCTGCTTGCCGAGCCGCGGACCGGCAGCGCGCGCGTTCACGGTCAGCTTGCTCGTGATCCCGTAGCTGGCTGCGCTGTCGTCGTGCAGCTCGACCAGCTCGACCGCCTTGACGTTGAGCTCGTCGCGCAGGATGCCCTCGAACGGGCGCAGCGCATCCGCGTTCTCGGCGACGACGGTCAGCGAAGCGAGCGGCAGCCGGACGCGGAGCCCGGCCTGCTTGCGCAGCGACAGCGTGGTGGAGCTGATGCTCCTGATGCGGTCCATCGCATCCACCAGCGCGTCGTCCGCGGGGAACTCGGCGGCGTCCGGCCAGTCGGTCAGGTGCACGCTCCGCTCGCCGGTGAGGCCGCGCCAGATCCGCTCGGTGACGAGCGGCAGCAGCGGGGCGGCCACGCGGGCGACCGTCTCGAGCACCGTGTAGAGGGTGTCGAACGCCTCGGTACCGTTGCCCTCCGCATCCACGCCCTGCCAGAACCGGTCGCGCGAACGCCGCACGTACCAGTTGGTGAGGATGTCGGCGAAGTCGCGCAGCTTGGCGGCCGCGAGGGTGCTGTCGAGCGCTTCGAGGTCGGCCGTGACGTCCTCGACGAGGTCGCGCGTCTTGGCCAGCAGGTAGCGGTCGAGCACGTCCGTCGAGTCGGTGCGGCGCTTCGCCTCGTATCCGGTGGCGTTCGCGTACAGGGAGAAGAAGTACCAGGTGCTCCACAGCGGGAGCAGCACCTGGCGGACACCCTCCCGGATGCCCTCCTCCGTCACGATCAGGTTGCCGCCGCGCAGCACGGGGCTCGCCATCAGGAACCAGCGCATCGCGTCGGAGCCGTCGCGGTCGAAGACCTCGTTCACGTCCGGGTAGTTGCGCAGCGACTTCGACATCTTCTGCCCGTCGCTGCCGAGCACGATGCCGTGGCTGATCACGTTCTTGAACGCCGGGCGGTCGAACAGGGCGGTCGACAGCGTGTGCAGCATGTAGAACCAGCCGCGGGTCTGCCCGATGTACTCCACGATGAAGTCGGCCGGGTTGTGCCCGTCGAACCACTCGCGGTTCTCGAACGGGTAGTGCACCTGAGCGAACGGCATCGAACCGGAGTCGAACCAGACGTCGAGAACATCCGGGATGCGGCGCATGGTCGAGCGGCCGGTCGGGTCGTCCGGGTTCGGGCGGGTGAGGTCGTCGATGAACGGCCGGTGCAGGTCGGGCTCCCCCGCCGCGTTCGTCGGGATGGTGCCGAAGTCGGCCTCCAGCTCGGCCAGCGAACCGTACACGTCGATGCGCGGGTATGCGGGGTCGTCGCTCTTCCAGACCGGGATCGGCGAACCGAAGTAGCGGTTGCGCGAGATCGACCAGTCGCGGGCGTTGCCCACCCACTTGCCGAACTGGCCGTCCTTCACGTTCTCCGGCACCCAGTTGATCTGCTGGTTGAGCTCGCCCATCCGGTCGCGGAAGTCGGTGACGCGGACGAACCAGCTCGACACCGCCTTGTAGATCAGCGGGTTGCGGCAGCGCCAGCAGTGCGGGTACGAGTGCTCGTAGCTCGCCTGGCGGAGCAGCCTGCCGTTCTCGCGCAGCAGCGTGGTGAGCGGCTTGTTCGCCTCGAACACCTGCAGGCCTGCCACGTCTTCGATCACGGGCAGGAAACGCGCTCCGTCGTCCACCGAGATGATCACGGGGATGCCGGCCGCCTCGCAGACGCGCTGGTCGTCCTCGCCGTATGCCGGCGCCTGGTGCACGATGCCGGTGCCGTCCTCGGTGGTGACGTAGTCGTCGACCAGGATGCGCCACGCGTTCTGGGTGCCGTACTCCTCGACGTCGGCGTAGTAGTCCCACAGCCGGTCGTATGTGACGCCCTCGAGCTCTGCGCCGCGGACGCGACGGGTGATCGCGGCCAGCGCATCCGCCGCCGTCTCGTAGCCGAGGTCTTTCGCGTAGTTGCCGACGAGCTCGGTGGCGAGCAGGTATTCGCCGCTCAGCACCTCGTCGTCCGGGGTGCCGTGCGCGTCGGCAGCGCCGTTCGGGCCGGCGGGCACGACCGCGTACTCGATGTCGGGACCGAC
This sequence comes from Leifsonia araucanica, assembly GCF_051161895.1. Taxonomy (NCBI): domain Bacteria; kingdom Bacillati; phylum Actinomycetota; class Actinomycetes; order Micrococcales; family Microbacteriaceae; genus Leifsonia; species Leifsonia araucanica. The sequence continues at coordinate 686,367 of NZ_JBMBTW010000002.1, read as the reverse complement.
GACCAGCGCGAGGTTGGTCGGCAGGGTCCACGGGGTGGTCGTCCAGGCCAGGGCGCGCACGCCGGTGAGGCCGAGCGCCTCCGCCTTCGCCCCGGTGAGCGGGAAGGTGACCGTGACGGTCTGGTCCTGACGCATCTTGTAGACGTCGTCGTCCATCCGCAGCTCGTGGTTGGACAGCGGGGTCTGGTCGCGCCAGCAGTACGGCAGCACGCGGTAGCCCTCGTAGGCGAGGCCCTTCTCGTGCAGCTGCTTGAATGCCCAGATCACCGACTCCATGAAGGTGACGTCGAGGGTCTTGTAGTCGTTGTCGAAGTCCACCCAGCGCGCCTGGCGGGTGACGTACTCCTGCCATTCGCGGGTGTAGTGCAGCACCGAGTCCTTGGCGGCCTGGTTGAAGGCCGCGATGCCCATCTCCTCGATCTGGCTCTTGTCGGTGAGCCCCAGCTGCCGCTCGGCCTCCAGCTCGGCGGGCAAGCCGTGGGTGTCCCAGCCGAACCGGCGCTCGACCTTCTTGCCGCGCATCGTCTGGAAACGCGGGAAGACGTCCTTGGCGTATCCGGTGAGCAGGTGACCGTAGTGCGGCAGGCCGTTGGCGAAGGGAGGGCCGTCGTAGAAGACCCACTCCGGCGCATCCTGCCGGTTGTCGATGGATGCGCGGAAGGTGCCGTCCTCTTTCCAGAACGCGAGAACCTCTGTCTCGATCTCCGGGAAGCTCGGGCTCGGGCTGACGCCCGCCTGCTCGGCGTCGCGCGCCGACGATTCGTCCGGTGACTTGGGGTACGGCATCTCACTCCTGGCAGGTCGTTCGTCTGCACGAGGACGCCGGACGCTCGAAACGTCCGCCGCGGTACCACCCCGCTTGCCGCATCCACTCACGGTGTGGATGCGACCGCTCTTCGTTGGCTGTGACGGGCCAGACCCGTTCGGTTCTACTGGGCGCGCCTCGCGGTGCGCTGTTCTTCCGAAGACTCGCCGGTGATCGCCGGGTCGATGTCTGTACGCACGATTCTAGCTCGTTTACGAGCGGATTTCGGGCACTTCGCCCAGCGCGGACGCGTACCCGGCGCAGACCGGCCCGACCGCGGCCACGATCACCGGCGCGAGCGGACCGCGACGCACGCCGCTGCGCGCCCAGACCGCCGCAGCAGCACCCGCCGCCCCGATCACGGAGGTGGCGATGGCGCGCGGGAGGAGCGCGTCCTGCCTGTCGCCCAGCCGCGCGGCGACGAAGGCGCTCAGCTGGCGCACCAGCGCGAGGAAGCGCGGGAGGGCAGACGCCTCCAGCTCGCCGTCCGTTCCCATCAGCTCGTACTGCGTCACGGCGAGCGGGAGGCGGGCGGGGCCGAACTCGTTCGCGAGGGCGGTCACCGCATCCAGCACGGCGGTCATCGGAGGAGCGCTCGGGTCGGCGGCGGCCAGCACCCGGTCGAACCCGCGCAGGCTCTCGTCCACCTCCAGCCAGAGCAGGTCGCTCTTGGAGCCGAAGTAGTTGAAGAAGGTGGCCCTGCTCACCCCTGCTCGGCGCGCGATGTCGTCGACGGTGGTGCCGTCGTACGTCTTCTCCAGGAACAGCTCACCGGCGGCCTCCGCGAGCATCCGGCGACTGGATGCGCGGGGGCGCCCGGAGCGGGAATGGTCTGCCTGTGCCACGCGTTACCTCCTCACGCCTATTATTGGACCCGGTCCACATATTAACGGACCACTGCAGCCCGCCAGACAAGGAACCCCGTGACCTCCCCCAACGCGACAGCACCAGACACCATCGTCCGCAGCGACACCGACCGCCCAGGCATCACCCCCGGCACCGCCCGCAGGGTGACCATCGCCTCGTTCGTCGGCACATCGCTGGAGTCGTACGACTTCTATCTGTTCGCCTACTTCAGCGCGTTCTTCGTCGGCCCGCTGTTCTTCCAGCCGCTCGGCGTCTTCGGCGGAGTGCTCGCCGGGTTCCTCACCATCGCGGCCGGGTTCGTCATCCGGCCCATCGGCGCCATCGTCTTCGGCCACCTCGGCGACAGGATCGGCCGCCGCCCCACGCTGCTCATCACCATCCTGATGATGGGCATCGGCACCGGCCTCGTCGGCGTGCTGCCGACCTACGCGGTCGCCGGCTGGTTCGGCGCCATCGCCCTGGTGCTGCTCCGCCTCGTGCAGGGCCTGTCGCTCGGCGGGGAGTGGGGAGGCTCGATCCTGCTCGCGACCGAGTACGCCAACCCGAAGCGGCGCGGCTTCTACGCCGCCCTCCCCCAGCTCGGCTCCCCCGTCGGGTCGATCCTGAGCGCCGTGGTGTTCATCCTGATGTCGACGCTGCTCAGCCCGGAGGACATCGCGGCGTGGGGCTGGCGCATCCCGTTCCTCACGGCCATCCCGCTGCTGCTCGTCTCGCTCTACCTGCGCTGGTCGATCGACGAGACCCCGGTGTTCAAGCAGCTGCTGGAGACCGGCAAGCGCGACAGGTTCCCCGTGCTGCAGGTGTTCCGCAAGGCGCCGACCGGGTTCGTGATCGCCATCGGCGCCGCGATCCTCGGCATCGGCTCGTACTCGCTGATGAACACGTACATGGTCGACTACGGCACGGCCGTGCTGAAGTTCAGCTTCTCCGACCTGCTCATCGCCACCACCATCGGCGGGCTGCTGCAGCTGGTGACCATCCCGCTGTTCGGCGTCTGGGCGACCAGGATCGGCTCGGCGCGCGTCGTCGCCATCGGCGCGATCGGCACGCTCGTGATCGCGTTCCCGATGTACTTCCTGCTGCAGTACGCGACCTTCCCCATCCTGGTCGGCAGCATGATCGTCGGCGGCATCCTCCCGACGCTGTCGTGGGCGGGGCTCGGCGGGCTGATGTCCGACCTGTTCCCGAGCGACGTGCGCTACAGCGGGCTCTCCGTCGCGTACAGCATCGCCGCACTCCTCACGGCGTTCGTCCCCGCACTGACCCTGCTGCTCGGCAACGCGACAGGAAACGCCTGGTGGCACCCGGGGATCGTGCTCGGCATCATGAGCGTGATCACCCTCGTCGCCGCCCTCTTCGCCGCCCGCCGCAGGCCGATCATCGACGAGGTCGTCTCTCCCGAGTGACGCTCAGGTACCCTGGAGGGACTGCACACTCAGGCACCTCACCATCGACACGGTGCCGCATATAGCGAATCGGAGAACGATGAACGCCGCCAACCCGGTGCCTGACAAGCCCGCCCTCGAAGGCCTGGAGGCCAAGTGGGGCTCCCACTGGCAGACTGCAGGAACCTACCTGTTCCCCCGGGATGCGGCCCTCGCCGCCGACCGCGAGTGCATCTACTCCATCGACACGCCCCCGCCGACGGCGAGCGGTTCGCTGCACATCGGCCACGTCTTCAGCTACACGCACACCGACGTGATCGCCCGCTACCACCGGATGCGCGGCCAGCACGTCTTCTACCCGATGGGCTGGGACGACAACGGCCTGCCCACCGAGCGGCGCGTGCAGAACTACTACGGCGTCCGCTGCGACCCCACCCTGCCGTACGACGCCGACTTCGTGCCGCCGTTCGAGGGCGGGGACAACAAGTCGAGCAAGGCCGCTGACCAGAAGCCGATCTCGCGGCGCAACTTCATCGAGCTGTGCGAGCGCCTGACCGTCGAGGACGAGAAGCAGTTCGAGGCGCTGTGGCGTTCGCTCGGCCTCTCCGTCGACTGGACCCAGACGTACCGCACCATCGGCCAGGAGGCGCTGTTCACCTCCCAGCTGGCGTTCCTGCGCAACATCGAGCGCGGCGAGGCGTACCAGGCGATGGCCCCGACGCTCTGGGACATCACCTTCCGCACGGCCGTCGCCCAGGCGGAGCTCGAAGACCGCGAGCAGCCGAGCGCATACCACCGGGTGTCGTTCCACGGCGCAGACGGGCCGATCTGGATCGAGACCACGCGTCCCGAACTGCTGCCGGCCTGTGTGGCCCTGGTCGCGCATCCCGACGACGAGCGGTACAAGCCGCTGTTCGGCACCACCGTCACCACGCCGGTGTTCGGTGTCGAGGTCCCCGTGCTCGCGCACCACCTCGCGCAGCCGGACAAGGGCTCAGGCATCGCCATGATCTGTACCTTCGGCGACATCACCGACGTCACCTGGTGGCGCGAGCTCGACCTGCCGAACCGCGCGATCATCGGCTTCGACGGCCGCATCGTCAGCGAGGCGCCGGACGCCATCGCGTCCGAGGCCGGCAAGGCCGCGTTCGCCGAGCTGGCGGGCAAGACCGTGTTCTCGGCCAAGCAGGCCGTCGTCGAGCTGCTCCGCGCCTCCGGCGACCTGGAGGGCGACCCCAAGCCCATCCAGCACCCGGTCAAGTTCTTCGAGAAGGGCGACAAGCCGCTCGAGATCGTCTCGACCCGCCAGTGGTACGTGAAGAACGGCGCCCGCGACGAAGCACTCCGCGCGCGGCTGATCGAGCTCGGCCAGAGCATCGACTGGCACCCCGAGTTCATGCGCGTGCGCTACGAGAACTGGGTCGGCGGTCTCACCGGAGACTGGCTCATCTCTCGCCAGCGCTTCTTCGGCGTGCCGATCCCTGTCTGGTACGCGCTCGACGGCGACGGCAACCCGGTGTTCGACGAGCCGATCCTGCCGTCGCACGACCAGCTGCCCGTCGACCCGTCGTCGGATGCTGCTCCCGGCTTCGAGGAGTCGCAGCGCAACCAGCCCAACGGCTTCATCGGCGAGCACGACGTGATGGACACCTGGATGACCTCCTCGCTCACCCCGCAGCTCGCCGGCGGATGGAAGAGGGACGACGCGCTGTTCGACGCCGTCTACCCGTTCGACCTGCGCCCGCAGGGCCAGGACATCATCCGCACCTGGCTGTTCTCTACCATGCTCCGCTCCGAGCTGGAGAACCACGTTGCCCCGTGGGCGCACACCGCCCTCTCCGGCTTCATCGTGGACCCCGACCGCAAGAAGATGTCCAAGTCCAAGGGCAACGTCGTCACGCCCGCCGACATCCTGGAGAAGCACGGCTCGGACGCCGTGCGCTACTGGGCGGCATCGTCGCGCCTCGGCACCGACGCGGCCTTCGACCCGCAGAACCCGACGCAGATCAAGATCGGCCGGCGCCTCGCCATCAAGATCCTGAACGCGGCGAAGTTCATCCTGGGCTTCGAGGCGACGGGCGCCGACGACCTCGCACTGGTCACCAGCCCGCTCGACAGGAGCATGCTGCAGAACCTCGCCGCGGTCGTCTCCGACGCCACCACAGCGCTCGACGGCTACGACCACGCGCGCGCCCTGGAGATCGCGGAGACGTACTTCTGGACGTTCTGCGACGACTACCTCGAGCTCGTCAAGGAGCGCGCATACGGAGAGCAGAGCGCCGAGCAGACCTCGGCCGTCGTCGCCCTCCGCATCGCGCTGTCGGCGTTCCTGCGCCTGTTCGCCCCCGTCGTGCCCTTCGCCACCGAGGAGGCGTGGAGCTGGTTCAACGACGGCTCCGTGCACACCGCGGCGTGGCCGGAGGCGTCGGAGGTCGCCGGCGCGTGGGCTGACGACGCAGCAGTGCTCGGCATCGTCGGCCGCGCGCTGACCGCCATCCGCGGCGCGAAGACCACCGCGAAGGCGTCCCAGCGCACACCCGTCGGCTCGGCTGTCATCGCCGGCCCGGAGGCCGAGATCGCGGCCATCGAGAGTGCGGCGGGCGACCTCCGTTCGGTGGGCAAGATCGCCGAACTGCGTTTCGCTGCAGCCACTGACCTTTCAGTGACCGATATCCTGCTGGCCCAGGCCCCGAGCGAGGAGGAACGATGACCGTGACGGTCCGGAGTGTGGAAGACAACGAGTTCTTCACCTGGCTCGACCTCTACGCAGGCTACGGCGAGTTCTACGAACAGCCGCTGACGGACGAGAAGGCGCTGCTCGTGTGGAGCTGGATCACCGATCCGGACAACGAGCTCGAGGCGTACTTCGCGGTCAACGACGATGGCACACCGATCGGTCTCGCGCACGTGCGCGAGTTCGTCCGGCCGCTCGACGGCAGCCGCGGTCTCTACCTCGACGACCTGTTCGTCGCGAAGGACGCCCGCGGAGACGGGGCGGGCACGGCCCTCCTCGAAGCGCTGCGCGACCGCGCCCGCGAGCACGGCCTGTCCGTCGTTCGCTGGATCACCGCGAAGGACAACGAGACGGCCAGGCGCGTCTACGACCGCGTGGCCGAGAAGACCAAGTGGGTCACGTACGACCTCGTCCCGTGAACCCCTCGCGCGCATCCACCACCCCCGACGGCATCGACCGGCCGGGATGCGCGCGATAAGGTCGAAACACACGCACCAAGATTCAGCCGTGCGGGGAAGGCGAACGGAGGCACCCATGTCGATTGAAGTCCGACCGGTCGCAGACGGCGATTTCTTCGCCTGGCTCGACCTGTACGAGAAGTACGCGGCGTTCTACGAGACCCAGCTCACCGACCAGAAGGCCCTGCTGCTCTGGTCCTGGCTGACCGCTCCCGACCACGAAGAGGACGGACTGGTGGCCGTCGAGGACGGTCGCATCGTCGGCCTCGCCCACGTCCGCGAGTTCGCCCGCCCGCTCGAAGGCGACAGGGGCCTGTTCCTCGACGACCTGTTCGTCGCGGAGGAGGACCGCCACAAGGGCATCGGCCGCACGCTCATCGACGCCGTCCGCTCCCTGGCGGAGGAGCGCGGCCTCGGCGTCGTGCAGTGGATCACCGCGCGCGACAACTCCGAGGCCCAGCAGGTCTACGACTCCGTCGCCACCCGCACCTCGTGGGTCACGTACGAGATCGACCTTCCCGCTGCGCGGCCGAGCGCCTGATGCAGCTGGGAACGCGCTGGTCCGTCGGCGGCGAAGCGCCGAGCAGCCTCCCCGAGGTGGTCGCGTACGCGGTCACCACGGTCGAGGAAGAACTCGTGGCGACCGACGTCGCCACGGACGGATGGAAGTGGACGCTCACCTGGCTGGAGGGCAAGCCGGTCGTCGAACTCGACGACGGCACGGTCATCCGGTTCAACCCGCAGGAGGACTCCGCGACGATCACGCAGCCCGTCCACGGCGAGCCGGACGAGTTCGACCAGGACTGACGGTTCCGCTGAGTCGCGCATCCATCAGCGCGGCAGCTGAGGCAGCTGACGCGCCGCCTCGTCGCGGGTCCGCTCGACGGCCGCGAGCTGGTCGGCGAAGTCCGGCGCCGTGCGGAGCGTCGCGCGGCGCACGCCCCACTCGGTGAGGGCGCTGCCGAAGCGGATCGCGGTGCGCTGGGTCCAGGTGGCCTGGTGGATGCTGGGAACAGTGACGTCGACGACGGTCATGATCCGGTTCCTTCCGTGGTGGTTTCGTGCGCCGGTTCGTGTGAACCGGCGGAGAGCAGGAGCCGCACCGCGATGAGCGTCAGTGCGAGGACGACGGCGCCGCCGATGACGAACGGCAGGCGCAGGTCGATGCGGGCGACGAAACCGCCCAGCACCGTGGCGATCGGGGTGAGCCCCCAGCCGATGGTGCGCACGATCCCCATCGCGCGCCCCAGCATGTCGTTGGGCACGATCGCCTGACGGAGCGCGCCCCACGGCACGTTCCAGACCGCGACGCCGAACGCGCCGACGGCGTATGCCACGATCGCGACGACGACGTTGGCGGTGACCCCGACGCAGAACATGCCGATCCCGCACACGAGCATCGAGCAGAACATCACCGGACCGCGGCCGAAGCGCTCGACGAGTCTGCTCGCGATGAGCGCGCCTGCCAGGGCTCCGACGCCGACGCCCGCCGTCACGACGCCGATGAGGGCGGCGGGGACGGAGAAGGTCTGCAGCAGGAGCAGGACGACACTCCCCTGCGCGAACGCGAGGGCGGAGGCGGTCAGCGAGGTCAGGATGATCATCGTCCGCAGGAACCGGTGGTGGACCAGGAACGAGACGACGGCGCGGAACGGCGGCCGGGTGTCGGCGGCGACGCCGTCTGCACCCTGTGCGGCCTGTGCGGCTTGTGCGGCCGCGCCCTTCCGGTACGCACCGGCAGCGGCGGCGGGGATCGTGAGCGCCAGCAGCCCGGCGATCAGGAACCCTCCTCCTGTCAGCCAGACCGGCAGCGCGATGGCGGCGGCGAAGAGGAAGCCGGCGATCGGGGTGGCGATGAAGTTCTGCACCACGATCTCGGCCGACTGCATCCGGCCGTTCGCCCTGTCGAGCTGATCGCGGGTGACGAGGCTGGGGACGACGGTGGTGGTGGCGTTGTCGAAGACGGTCTCGCCCATCCCGAACAGCAGCACGCAGCCGTAGAGCAGCCAGATCGTCAGCGAGTCCGTCGAGACGAGCACGGCCAGCAGGGCGGCGACGGCGAAGCGGAGGGTGTTCGCGACCGCCATCGCGATCCGGCGGTCGACCCTGTCGAGCAGCATCCCGGCCGGGATGCCGAACAGCAGCCAGGGCAGGAACGTCACGGCGCTCAGGCCCGCGATGAGGGCGGGATCCCTGGTGAGCGTCGTCGCGATCAGCGGCACGGCCGTGCGCCCGATCCCGTCGGCGAGGTTGCTGGCGATGGCCGACGTCCAGAGCCTGTTGAACCCGGCGCTCATCGGCGCCCTGGTCACCCGCTGCTGGGTGTCTGCGCTCATCGCTCGCTCGCCTCCACCAGGGGGAACGCGTTGAACTGCACCTGCACGCGGAGGCTGCCTTCCGCGCCGGCGCCGTCTCCGCCGCCGTCGTGGCTGTCGGGGCCGTTGCCCTCGGCGCGCCACTTGTCGCGGAGCCTGGTCTGCATCGCGTAGTACTCGCGGCCGAACTCGGCCAGCTGGTCGATGGTGAGCTGGAGGTGCGACGTGGAGAGGGTGCTGGCCTGCATCCACTCGCTGCCGTAGACGTCGAGGCCGCGGCGCAGGAAGGCGGTGAGGCGGCGCTCGTTGTTCTGCTGCCACTCGCGGGAGATGAGTTCGTTGGCTTCCCGGCCGGCCGGGGTGGCCAGCGTCTCCGGCGAACCGATGGTGACGCCGCCAGGCGCCATCTTCCACCAGCGCTCGCGACCGGACCCCTTCTCGGCGTCCTCCACGATGATGCCGTGCTTGGCGAGCTGCCGCAGGTGGTAGCTGGTCGATCCGCTCGACTCCCCCAGCCGCTCGGCGAGGCCGCTGGCCGTCGCCGGCCCGAAGTCGGAGAGCTCGTTCATGATCTCCACCCGCAGGGGATGCGCGAGCGCCCGGAGCGCCTCCATCCCCAGTGCGTCATGCATCGGGTACGAGATCGCCGGGGGCTTCGTGCCGTCGTTCTGCGGCTGCTCGGGCTTTTCTTCGGTGGCCATAGGGAGAGAGTAGCAATGCAAAGACTTCTTTGCAACAGACTCTTTGCAATTGAGTCTTTGCAATCATTCGTTTGCATGGGATCCTGCGCGGCGGCGGTGCGCGGCCCTAGGCTGGATCAATGGCAGACACGAACCCGTTCTTCTCCCCCAGCACGCTTCCGTACCAGTTGCCGCCGTTCGCGGACATCCGGGACGAGCACTACCGCCCCGCTTTCGACAGGGGTTTCGAGGAGCAGCTGGCGGAGGTGGCGGCGATCACCGCCTCCACGGACGAGCCCACCTTCGAGAACACGTTCGTCCCTCTGGAGAAGTCCGGCCAGACCCTGCAGCGGGTCGCTGAGGTCTTCTTCAACAAGAGCTCGTCGGACTCCAGCGACTTCACCAACGCGCTCGAAGAGGAGATCGCTCCCCTACTGGCCGCCCACCAGGACGCCATCCGGCTCGACCCGGCGTTGTACGGCCGCATCAAGGCCATCTACGACGACAGGGATGCGCTGGGTCTCGACCCCGAATCCCGCTACCTGGTCGAGCGGTACTACGAGGAGTTCACCCTCGCTGGCGCCGGCCTCAGCGACGCGGACAAGGAGCGGCTGCGCGAGTACAACCAGCAGCTGTCCACTCTGACCACCCGGTTCGAGAAGAACCTCCTGGCCGACACCAACGACCTCGCGGTGGTCTTCGACGACGTCGCCGACCTCGACGGCCTCGGCGACGGCGCGATCTCTGCTGCGGCGGAGGCGGCGAAGGAGCGCGGCCTCGACGGGAAGTACGTGGTCACCCTGGTGCTGCCCACCGGCCACCCGTTCCTCGCGAGCCTCACCACCCGTGGGGTGCGGGAGCGGATCATGACCGCATCCCGTTCCCGCGGCATCCGGGGCGGAGACAACGACAACCGTCAGCTCGTGCTCGACATCACCCGCCTGCGCGCCGAGCGCGCCCGGCTGCTCGGCTTCGAGACCCACGCCGGCTATGTCACGGCCGGGCAGACGGCCAAGACCCCGGAGGCGGTCGCGGCCATGCTCGGACGGCTCGCGCCTCCTGCCGCCCGCAACGCCCGCGCCGAGCAGGCCGACCTGCAGCAGCAGCTCCCTGACGGCACCGAACTGGCCGCCTGGGACTGGGCGTACCTCACCGAGAAGGTGCGGCAAGCGAAGTACGACATCGATGTCGCCGCGATGCGCCCGTATTTCGAAGCGGAGCGCGTGCTGCGCGACGGCGTCTTCTACGCGGCCACCAGGCTCTACGGCATCACGTTCGAGGAGCGTCCAGACCTCGTCGCCTACCACCCGGAGGCGCGCGTCTTCGAGGTGCGCAACGAGGACGGCTCCGAGCTCGGCCTCTACATCCTCGACCTGTACACGCGCGACTCGAAGCGGGGCGGAGCGTGGATGAACCCGCTCATCTCCCAGTCGGCACTGCTCGACTACCCGACCGTCGTGGTCAACAACCTCAACGTGCCGAAGCCCGCCGCCGGCGAGCCCACGCTGCTCAGTTACGACGAGACCAACACGCTCTTCCACGAGTTCGGGCACGCCCTGCACGGGCTGTTCGCGCGGGTCACGTATCCGAAGTTCGCGGGCACGAACGTCTACCGCGACTTCGTCGAGTTCCCGAGCCAGGTCAACGAGATGTGGATGCTCTGGCCGGAGATCCTGGAGAACTACGCCGTGCACAACGAGACGGGCGAGCGGATGCCGCAGGAGCTCGTCGACAAGCTGCACGAGTCCGAGGCGTTCAACGAGGGCTTCCAGACCAGCGAATACCTCGCTGCGACGCTGCTCGACCAGGCCTGGCACGCGATCACCGCGGACAACACGGTCACCGACGTCGCCGCCTTCGAGGCGCAGGCCCTCGCGGACGCGGGCCTCGACAACCCCGCCGTGCCGCCCCGCTACGCGAGCACGTACTTCGCGCACACCTTCTCGGGCGGATACGACGCGGGGTATTACTCCTACATCTGGAGCGAGGTGCTGGATGCGGACACGGTCGCCTGGTTCACCGAGAACGGCGGCCTCACCCGCGACAACGGCGACCGCTTCCGCCAGCGCCTGCTCGGCGTCGGCGGCTCGAAAGACCCGCTGGAGGCCTACCGCGACTTCCGCGGCCGCGACGCGGTGATCGAGCCCCTGCTCGAACGCCGCGGCCTCGCCGACTGATCCGTCGGTCTCCCTCGCGCCCGCTCCGCTCCGGCGGAGCGGGCGCGGGGAGGCCGGATCGGTCGCGCCCGCCGGGCTGCACACGGCCCGAGCCCCGATGGATTCGCCACCGTTCCACAGGAACCTCGCGGCGACACGCCGTCCAGATCTCCGCAACAGCGGAGTCTCGGCCGCGCCCCACCCCACTTCTCCGCAGTAACGGAGACGCGCGACGCCGCATCCCGAACTCCGCTGCAACGGAGATAGGACGCCGCCGCATCCCAAGACTCCGATGTTGCGGACGGGTGATGCGGCGTGTCGCCGGGAACTCCGCTACTGCGGAGCTCGCCAATCAACGGAACGCGCGTTACGCGGACTTCTCCTCGCGGCGCGGACGGTGAGGCACGATCGTGGGCGCCGCGTTCTCGAGCACCGCTTCGCGGGTGACGACGACGCGGGCGACCTCGGCGCTCGACGGCACCTCGAACATGATCGGCCCGAGGACCTCTTCCATGATCGCGCGGAGTCCGCGGGCGCCCGTCTTGCGGAGCACCGCCAGGTCGGCGATGGCTTCCAGTGCCGGCTGCTCGAATTCGAGCTGCACGCCGTCGAGCTCGAACATGCGCTGGTACTGACGCACCAGGGCGTTCTTCGGCACGGTGAGGATCTGCATCAGCGCATCCTGGTCGAGCGGCGTCACCGTGGTGACCACGGGAAGACGGCCGATGAACTCCGGGATGAGCCCGAACTTGTGCAGGTCTTCCGGAAGCACCTCGCTGAACAGGTTGACGTCGTCGCCCTTCGAGTGCAGCGGGGCGCCGAAGCCGATGCCCTTCTTGCCTGCACGCTGGGAGATGATGTCTTCGAGCCCGGCGAACGCGCCGGCCACGATGAACAGCACGTTCGTGGTGTCGATCTGGATGAACTCCTGGTGCGGATGCTTGCGCCCGCCCTGCGGAGGAACGGAGGCGACCGTGCCCTCGAGGATCTTGAGCAGCGCTTGCTGCACACCCTCGCCGGACACGTCGCGCGTGATCGACGGGTTCTCCGCCTTGCGCGCGATCTTGTCGACCTCGTCGATGTAGATGATGCCCGTCTCGGCGCGCTTCACGTCGTAGTCAGCGGCCTGGATGAGCTTGAGCAGGATGTTCTCGACGTCTTCGCCCACGTAGCCCGCTTCGGTGAGGGCTGTCGCGTCGGCGACGGCGAACGGCACGTTGAGCCGCTTCGCCAGCGTCTGGGCCAGGTAGGTCTTGCCGCAGCCCGTCGGGCCGATCAGCAGGATGTTGCTCTTCGCGATCTCGACGTCGTCCATGACGTCGGCCGAGGTGATCGACGCCTTGGCGCGAACGCGCTTGTAGTGGTTGTAGACAGCCACCGCCAGCGCACGCTTCGCGGCCTCCTGGCCGATCACGTACTCCTCGAGGAATCCGAAGATCTCCTTGGGCTTCGGCAGGTCGAATTCGCCTGCCGTCTCTTCGCCTGCTTCGGCGAGTCGCTCTTCGATGATCTCGTTGCACAGCTCGACGCACTCGTCGCAGATGTACACGCCCGGTCCGGCGATCAGTTGCTGGACCTGCTTCTGGCTCTTGCCACAGAAGGAACACTTGAGCAGATCGGCGCTTTCCCCGATGCGTGCCATCCCTCTCCCCTCCTTCTCAGGGTCTTTCCCGTCGAGCCTAACCTGTGCGAGCGACATTGGCGCGCACCTGGCCGCATTTGGTCACGCGCGCCACGCGCATCCTGTTCTGCCTACAGCAGATGGCGGAAGTAGCGGCCGGGCGCGTCGAGGAACGAGCGCCAGTGCCGCACGATCTCCAGCTCCTCCCAGGTCGTCGACCGGATGCCCCACTCGCCCACCTCCAGGATGCGCGCGCCGGGCAGCGCGGCCAGGATCGGCGAGTGCGTCGCGCACAGCACCTGGGTGCCGCGCGCGACCATCTCGTTGAGGTTGGACAGCCAGCGCAGCGACGACTCGAACGACAGCGCAGCCTCCGGCTCGTCGAGGCAGACCAGGCCGGCGACGTACTGCGGGTGGTTCAGCTTGTTCTCGAGCAGGTCGTTGAACGACTCGCCGTGGCTCAGCGCGTGCAGGTGCGCATCCGGACTGCCGGGCAGCGACTCCAGATAGGAGTAGTAGCCGTGCATCGTCTCCGCCCGCAGGAAGAATCCCCAGCGCGGCGCTGACGGGCTGCGCTCGACCAGCAGCCACTCGCCGAGCGGCGACTCGCTGGGCCTCGTGCTGTGCGAGCCCTGGTTGCTCCCGCCCTCGGGCGGCAGCCCGTACGCGGTCGCAACACCCTCAACGATGGTGGACTTGCCGCTGCCGTTCTCCCCCACCAGGAAGGTCACGCCCGGCGCGAGCTCCAGCCCGGAGCGGAGCACCTGCGCGACGGCCGGGATGTTCGCTGGCCACGCATCCGGATCGTACGGAGCGTCCGCATATGCCCTGACACGCCGAACGGGGCGATCGTCGTCCAGACGATCGCCCCGTTCGTTCATCGCGGAAGGCTCCGGATGCTGTCTTATTTGACCAGCGCCGGCAGCGTCTTGCGGCTGGTGAGCACCTGGTCGATCAGGCCGTAGTCGAGCGCCTCGGCGGCCGACAGGATCTTGTCGCGGTCGATGTCCTTGTTGACCTGCTCCTGCGTGCGGTTGGAGTGGCGCGCGAGCGTCTCCTCCAGCCAGGTGCGCATGCGCATGATCTCGTTGGCCTGGATCTCGATGTCGGACGCCTGTCCCTGTCCGGCCTCGCCGACGGCGGGCTGGTGGATCAGGATGCGGGCGTTCGGCAGCGCGAGACGCTTGCCGGGGCTGCCTGCCGCGGTCAGCACGGCGGCTGCGGAGGCCGCCTGGCCGAGCACCACGGTCTGGATCTGCGGGCGGATGTACTGCATCGTGTCGTAGATCGCGGTCATCGCGGTGAACGAGCCACCGGGCGAGTTGATGTACATGACGATGTCGCGGTCCGGGTCCTGGCTCTCGAGCACGAGGAGCTGCGCCATGATGTCGTCGGCGGACGCGTCGTCCACCTGCACGCCGAGGAAGATGATGCGGTCCTCGAACAGCTTGGCGTACGGGTCCTGGCGCTTGTAGCCGTATGCCGTGCGCTCTTCGAAGCTCGGGAGGATGTAGCGCGATCCCGGAGCCTGGACTCCGTTGAACGCCTGACCTCCGAAGTTGGGGATGTTCATGTCGATTCCTATTCCTTCCGAGGTCTTACTTCTCGTCCGCGGTTCCACCGCCGCCGACGACCTCGGTCGCCGTCTCGCGGATGTGGTCGACGAAGCCGTACTCGAGGGCCTCCTGCGCGGTGAACCAGCGGTCGCGGTCACCGTCTGCGTTGATCTGCTCGACGCTCTTGCCCGTCTGGGCCGCCGTGATCTCCGCGAGGCGCTTCTTCATGTCGAGGATGAGCTGCGCCTGAGTCTGGATGTCGCTCGCGGTTCCGCCGAAGCCGCCGTGCGGCTGGTGCAGCAGGACGCGGGCGTTGGGGGTGATGTACCGCTTGCCCTTGGTGCCGGCGGTGAGGAGCAGCTGCCCCATCGACGCCGCCATGCCGATACCCACGGTGACGATGTCGTTCGGCACGAACTGCATGGTGTCGTAGATGGCCATGCCGGCCGTGATCGACCCACCGGGCGAGTTGATGTAGAGGTAGATGTCTCGCTGAGCGTCCTCCGCGGCGAGGAGAAGCAGCTTCGCGGCGATCTCGTTCGCGTTCTCATCCCGGACCTCGGACCCGAGCCAGATGATGCGGTCCTTCAGCAGTCGGTCAAAAACACTGGGTTGCATGCCCATGTCGGCCATGTGTCGCTCCATTTCCTTGTCGCTTCGTGAATGAATCTATCGGAGCCCGTGGCCCATTTCCGGCCTGTTCGCCCTGGGCAGACGAGCGCGCCGCGGTGCGGGCAGGCGGCGGGGTCGGACGGCGATCAGCTGAGCGCGAGCATCGCGACCCCGCCGAGTACCACGACTGCTCCCGCCATCCGCTGGGCCGGCCTCGGCTCGCGCAGGATCAGCCACCCGGCCAGGCTCACCAGCACCACGCTCAGCTCGCGCGCCGGAGCGACGAGCGACACCGGGGCCAGCTGGATGGCGCTCAGCACCAGGATGTACGACAGCGGAGAGAGCACCCCAACCACCACGGCCTGCCAGCGGAACCGCCGCCATACCGACACGACTTCGGCGCGCCGGGTGATCAGCACGGGCGCGAGCAGCACCACCTCGCCGAAACTGCAGCCCACCATGAAGGCCACGGGCGAGACGCCGAGGTCGTTGACGGTGAAGGCGTCCCAGAGCGTATAGACGGCGATGGTCACGCCGGTGAGGAGGCCGTAGAGGATGCCGGGGCCGAGCATCCGGGGGCGGCGGGAGGGGCGCATCCCGGGTTGCGGAGTGGTGGGCTGCGCCTCCGCTCCTGCTGCGGGTCGCCCCGTGGTGAGGCCGATGCCGACGATGCCCGCCACGACCACCGCGGCGCCCGCCAGCGCGAGGGCGGACGGATGCTCGTGGAACAGCACGATCGCGAACACCACGGACAGCAGCGGCCCCGTGCCGCGCGCCATCGGGTACACGACGGAGATGTCGCCGTGCGCATACCCGCGCTGCAGCACCCACATGTATCCGACGTGGATCACCGCCGACACCCCGGAGCCGATCAGCAGCCAGCGCAGGTCAGCCCCGTTGATCGCGATGTCGATGCCGGCGATCGGCAGCCAGAGCACCGTGGAGGCGATGGCGCCGAGCAGGATGAACGGCAGGCCGCTGGCGCTCGCCCGTTTGGAGGCGAGGTTCCAGGTGGCGTGCGCGAACGCGGCGACGATGACGAGGAGAAGGGCGACGGGTGGCACGAGGATCCTTTCGTTCGCCGCGATGGCACGGCGAAGGGATCCTCCGGGCTTTTGTCCTGTCAGATGACGGCGGCGCTGCGCGCTGCCGTGGTGCCGCTCGGACCAGACCTCCCGCGAACTCTTCCGGGGAACGGAACCCTAGGCACTGTCGAGGACAACGCTACCGGGTCGTGAGGTCGCGCGCATACGCGGCGGCGGCGCGCCGGTACAGCGGCAGGTACGGAGCGAGCGCGCCCACCGCCGTCGCCACCGCATCCCGGTGCTCGCCGAGATCGTGCAGAGCGAGCGCCGCCGACGCGCCCCGGGTACGCGAAAGGCCGGGCACTGTGCGTGCCCGGCCTGCGCGCGTGATGCTACTTCTTCTCGGAAGCTGCCTTCTTCTTCGGAGCAGCCTTCTTCTTGGGCTTCTCCTCGGCCGGTGCCTCCTCGGCCGGGGCCTCCTCGGCGGAGGGCGCCTCATCGGCGGCCGGGGCCTCGTCGGACGCAGCGGTCTCGGCGTCCGCTTCCTCGTCGTCCGGAGTGATGGTGAACTCGCTCAGGTCGACCTTCTTGCCGTTGCTGTCGACGACCTCGGCGCGGCTGAGGACGATGGTGAGCGCCTTGTTGCGGGCGACCTCTCCGACCATCGACGGGATCTGGCCGTTCTCGCTGAGGATCTTCACGAACTCGTTCGGGTCCATGCCGTACTGCGATGCACCCTGGATGAGGTACTGGCTCAGCTCGTCCTGGTTGACCTTGACGTCTTCGACACGGGCGATCTCGTCGAGCAGGATCTGCGTGCGGAAGGTCTTCTCGCTGGACTCGGCGACCTCTGCGCGGTGCACGTCGTCTTCGAGACGGTTCTCCTGCTCCAGGTGGCGGTGCACCTCGTCCTCGACCAGCTGGGTCGGGACGGGGATCTCCACCTGCGCGAGCAGCGTGTCGAGCAGCTGGTCGCGGGCGGCGGTGCCCTGGCCGAACGTCTTCGAACGCTCGACCTGCTCGCGGACGCTCTCGCGCAGCTCGGCGATGGTGTCGAACTCGCTGGCGATCTGCGCGAAGTCGTCGTCTGCCTCCGGAAGCTCGCGCTCCTTGACGGCGGTGAGGGTCACGGTGATCTGGGCGTTCTCACCCTCGTGGTCTCCACCCATGAGCGGAGCCTCGAACGTGGTGGTCTCGCCGGCGGTGAGCGTGTCGAGCGCCTCGTCGATGCCCTCGATGAGCTCGCCGGAGCCGATCTCGTAGGAGATGCTGTTGGCGGTGTCAACCTCTTCGTCACCGATGACGGCGACGAGGTCGATCTGCGCGAAGTCGCCCTTCTTGGCGGGGCGGTCGACGGTGACGAGCGTGCCGAAACGGCTGCGCAGGTTGTCGAGCTCGGTGTCGACGTCCTCGTCGCTGATGTCCGCGGCGTCGACCGTGATCTTCAGGTCGTTGTATGCGGGCAGCTCGATCTCGGGGCGCACATCCACCTCGATGGTGAGCAGCAGGTCGCCGGAGAAGTCCTTCTCGTTGGGCCACTCGGTGATGTCGGCCTCGGGACGCCCCAGCGGACGCACGTCGTTCTCGTCGACGGCCTGACGGTAGAACCCGTCCAGCCCCTCGTTGACGGCGTGCTCCAGGACGGCAGCCTTGCCGACACGCTGGTCGATGATCGCCGGCGGAACCTTGCCCTTGCGGAAGCCCGGGATGTTGACCTGCTCAGCGATGTGCTCGTAAGCGTGCTTGATAGACGGCTTGAGCTCCTCCGGCGTCACCGAGATGGTGAGCTTAGTGCGAGTGGGGCTCAGCTTTTCGACCGTGGTCTTCACGTTGTTGGCTTCTCCTGATAATTGAAACGATGGTCTCGTCGGAAATGACTGGTCGGGGCGACAGGATTCGAACCTGCGACCTCCCGCTCCCAAAGCGGGCGCTCTAGCCAAGCTGAGCTACGCCCCGGGTTCTAGCCAACCCGCCCGGTCCGTTACCCCGACACGAACAAACCCGTCGGGGGCGAAAGACCACGCGCAAGTCTACTGCACGACCACGACCCGCCGCGCGCCAGAGCCCTCGCGGCGATCCGGCACCGCGTGGCGGTCGGAGCGGGGTCCGAACCTGTACTACGATGTCCTGGTGCCCATCGCGAGATGGGAACGGGGATGTAGCTCAATGGTAGAGCCTCAGTCTTCCAAACTGATTACGCGGGTTCGATTCCCGTCATCCCCTCCGATTCCGGCTTCCGCGTCACGCTCGCACGTGCAGCAGCACGTCCTCGGAGGCGAACCCCGCCCGTCTGTAGAAGGGCACGGCCCCGGCACTGGAGTGCACCGTGACCCGCTCCAGCTCCAGGTGCGCTGCGCGTTCGAGCACGGCGCGCACGAGCCGTGCTCCGATGCCCGAGTTCCGCAGCTCGGGGACGACGTAGGCGCACTGCAGGTCACCGGATGCGCGATCGAACGCGCGCGCTCTCGGCACCCGCTGTGTGATGGCGAGCCAGGCCATCCCGATCACGATGCCGTCGGACGCGATGGCGGCGAAACAGGTGTGCGTCGACGTGTGGGCGCCGCCCCATTCCGCGAACCGCTCGGAGAAGACGTCTCGCGACTCGTCCGGCGAGCCACCGTTCTCCAGCAGCGAATCCCAGCGCAGACCACCGACGTCGAGCAGTTGGGAGGGTGAGGCGATCCTGACATCCACGGCGACGTTCATCCGGTCACACTACTGAAGGGCCGCATCCGGGGCTGCGAATGCTGCGCACCATTCTTGGGCAACTGCTACCGTCGCCTCGCGATCCCACGACGTGGCGTCCAGCACGGTCAGCGTGTCGGGGGCTCGGACGCGCGACTGCCGCAACTCCTCGTTCAGGGCGACGTGACGGTCGACGTCGATTCCTTTCCTACTACCGGGCCTCCCGATGATCCGGGCGCGGATCGTCGCTTCGTCGGCGGTCAGAGCCAGGAAGTGGACGGGGACGGATGCCTCCATCCGGGTGGTGAGCACCTGTTCGGGGAGGGCGACCCCGCAGAGGACGGGGATGAGTCCGTTGTCCTGGATCTCGAGGCCGAGTTGCCACAGATAGGCCCAGAACGCGAGGTAGTCGCGGCGGCCGTCGGCGACGGCGTGCGCGCCGGATGCAAGAGTGTCCCCATCCAGCGCCAGCACACCCGGAGTAGCGGACAGCGCCGCGCAGACGAGGGACTTTCCCGCCGCAGGCACGCCCGTCACGACCAGGAACGGCAGGTCAGGGCGTTCGCGTTCCGCGCCACAGAAGTCGCACACGACAACGCGACCCGTCACGCTGCCTCGGCCATAACTCCCGCACTGCACGCACACCATCGCCATGCACCCATGTTCGGGCACTCCCACACGAGAGAACGCCACGACGCACACACAACGCAGAAGCGGCCGCTCCCCCGCAGAGGAACGGCCGCTCACACGCACAAACCGCGGGGACTACTCCGTCCCCACCGCCTTGTCGGCTGCGTCGCGGGCGCCGTCGATCTGGCCCTCGAATTTACCTCCGGTGACCTTGTTGGCCGCGTCGGCGACGCCGTCGAGGAGTTTGTCGCTGATGTCTTCGGCCTGTTCGCTTTTGAGGGCGTTCTTGACCTGGTCGCTGTCGAGGAACTCTTTGGCCTTGTTGGTGATGTCGTCGAATCCGGCCATTGTGGCACCTGCTTTCGTCGATGGATCGAAGTGCCTACATTCTGGTGTTCCCGCCCGCGCGCGGCAAGGGTCAGCGTTGCAGGAAGGCCAGCACCGCAAGCACGCGGCGGTGGTCGTCTCCGGAGTCCTCCAACCCCAGCTTCTGGAAGATCGCGGTGACGTTCTTCTCGACGGCGCCCACCCCGATGACGAGGCGCTGGGCGATCCCGGCGTTCGTCCTGCCTTCCGCCATCAGCTGCAGCACCTCGCGTTCGCGCGGGGTGAGCGACGCGAGCGGGTCCGTGCGGCGCACGAGCAGTTCGCGGACCACCTGCGGGTCGAGGACGGTGCCGCCGTCCGCCACGCGGGTGACAGCATCCCGCAGCTCGTCGAGGGAGGCGATGCGGTCCTTCAGCAGGTAACCGGTGCCGCCCTGGCCGCTCGCCAGCAACTCCTGGGCGTACGTGCCCTCCACATACTGGCTCAGCAGCAGCACGCCGATCTCCGGATGCGTCGCCCGCAGCGTCAGCGCAGCGCGCACGCCCTCGTCGCGGAAGGTCGGCGGCATCCGCACATCCAGCACCGCCACATCCGGCGCGAGCGAGCCGATGGACTCCAGCAGCGTGTCCGCGTCGCCGTACGCGCCGACCGTCTCGAAGCCGGCCTCGTCGAACAAGCGCACCAGGCCCTCGCGCAGCAGCACGGAGTCGTCGGCGATGACCAGGCGGAGACCGTCAGGAGAATTCACCCCACCAGCCTAGAGGGGCCGCGCAGCACGCAGCGGCGGGGCGCCCACCCGAATGGATGCGCACCCCGCCGCCCACACGCCGCCAGCACGAAGCCAGCACGCAGCCAGCACGCCGCCGACTACACCGGGATGCGCGCCCCGATCCTCGTCGGCCCGCCCACCGGGCTGTCCACCACGAACTCGCCGCGCAGCCCGTGCACGCGCTCGCCCAGGCCGGCGAGGCCGTGGCCGGTCACCGCCGACGCTCCCCCGGCACCGTTGTCGGTCAGCCAGACGCTCAGCCATGCCGCGCCCGTCGCCGGGTCGACCGTGCGGTCGAGGAATAGCCGCGCCTCGGTCGCACCGGAGTGCTTGGCCAGGTTCGCGGACAGCTCCGCCGCCACGAAATACACGCTGCGTTCCAGCTCGGGCGAGAACCGCACGCCGGGCTCGATCGACGACTCCACCCGCAGCGGGATGGGGCTGCGTGCCGCGAGCGAGTCGATGGCGGCGACGAGTCCCCTGTCCTGCAGGATCGGCGGGGCGAAACCGCGGGACAGCGCCCGCAGCTCCTCCAGGGTGTCGTGCGCCTGCTGGCCGGCCTCCGCGAGGATGGCGCGGGCCGCATCCGGATCGTCGGCGAGCTTCCGCTCCGCCGCCGCGATGTCCATCTGCAGCCGCACCAGCCGCTGCTGCGGGCCGTCGTGCAGGTCGCGCTCCAGACGGCGCAGCGCCTGGTCCTCCGCCACGATGGCCGCACCGCGGGAGGCGGACAGGTCGGCGACCTCGCGCTGCAGCGCCTCCGAGCGCCACGCCCCGAGCATCCCCTGCGCGATCACACTGTGCAGAGAGATGAGCCCGCGGGTGATGAACGGGAGGGTCAGGGCGAAGATCACGCCGATGACGAGGTCGAGGATCGCCTCGCCCATCACGGGATCGAACGTCGAGCGGACGTTGAACACCCAGTCCACGATGATGCGCGACAGGTACACCTCGCGGTCGCCGTTCGGGATGAACCGCTCCCAGAACCACGCCGTCAGGCCGCCGAGCGCGACAGCCGACCACGCAATGGTGAGCGTCCACGAGACGATGCTGACGATGGGGTTGATGATGAGCGTGTGCAGCAGGTACAGCCAGTAGTGCCCGTTCACGAACGGACCGAACATGGTGCGCCAGAACGTCTGCGGCCGGGACGGGTCCGTCCACTGCGGTTCGGTGATCTCCGGACGGCCGGCCCAGCGCAACCGCGTGATCTCGAGCGTGCCGAACGCGCGGACGACGTAGAACGTGGCGATCAGCACGAACAGCCCGACATAGATGATAAGCGTGCCGACGCCCGTCCAGAACAGGGTCAGCCCCACCGACATGCCGACGATCGCGATCGGCATGGTCAGCAGCAGGAACCCGAGTTCGCGGGGAACGCCGCGCCACAGGGCACCGTACCCTCGCCGGGATGCGGTGGGCGCCGTCTGTGCAGGGGATGCGCCGGCGGGCTGGTCGGGGGTGCTCACAGCATCCAGAGTGCCAGACGCCGCGGCGACGTGGAGCGGAGGGGTGTCAGTGCTCATGGTGTGGTCTCCTTGGTCATGGCTCCAGCCTCCCGAAACGGTGCGCCGGCCGGTATCGGGTGGCCGCCCGGACCGGTACGGGGGTTACCCCACCCTTAGTTAGCGGAGGCTCAGCTTCGTTGCGGAATTTCACCGAACGCGTAGCGTTGTCACCAGTCAGATGAAAGGACGCCAACCCATGACGGACATCGCCGCAACCCAGAGTGTTTCGAACCCCGACGTCGCCGCAGGAGTCGCGCAGTTCCTGAGCCCGGTCGTCATCGACCTGACCGCCCTGGTCGTCAACGGAAAGCAGGCGCACTGGCACGTGCGCGGCGCCAACTTCATCGGCGTCCACGAACTGCTCGACACGATCGTCGCGCACGCCCAGGAGTGGGCAGACCTCGCCGCGGAGCGCATCGTCGCCCTCGGCCTCCCCGTCGACGCCCGCCTCGGCACCGTGGCAGCCAAGACCAGCACCACCGAACTCACCGCCGGCTTCCGCCAGTCGGACGACACGATCGCCGAGGTCATCGGCCAGATCGACGCAGCGCTCGCCAACGTGAACGCCGCCGTCAAGGAACTCGACGAGCTCGACCAGACCAGCCAGGACATCGCCATCGAGATCGCCCGCGGCCTCGACAAGGACCGCTGGTTCCTGTTCGCGCACATCAGCAAGTAACGTCCGCCCGGACACACGGAACGGCCCTGGATCGCCCGACGATCCGGGGCCGTTCCGTGTGTCAGAGGCGATGGATGCTGACCGCGCTGCGGCTGCCCGGCCGGGCGCTACGCCCAGCCGACGCCGTCGTGCGTGAAGCGGCCGCCGAGCAGGGTCGCGGCCACGGGCATCCCGCGCAGGTCGGCGGAGCGGCAGGTGAACGGGTCGGCGTCGAGCACCGCGATGTCGGCCGGCTCCCCCACGCCGACGACCGACCGGGTGGATGCGCGCAGCGCCGCATCCCGCGCCAGCGCCTGCTCCGGATGCCACGGCTCCCGGCCGTCGCGTGAGCGGGTGACGGCGGCCGACAGCGCGATCCACGGGTCGAGCGGCGCGACGGGGGCGTCGGAGCCGAACGCGATCACCGCCCCGGATGCGTGCAACTCGGCGAGCGGGAACGCCCGCCCCGTGCGACCTCGCCACAGCACGTCGGCGACGTCGCGGTCGTCCATCGCGTGCTCCGGCTGAACGCTCGCGGTGACGCCCAGACGCGCGAAGCGGGGAACGTCGGCGGCGTCGAGTAGCTGCGCGTGCTCGATCCTGCCTCCGCAGCCGACCTCCTCGAACGCGTCGAGGGCGAGGGTGTTCGCGCGGTCGCCGATGGCGTGCACGGCCGGTTCGATGCCGTTCGAGGCGGCCAGGCGCATCCACTGGACGAGTTCGGCGGTGCTGAGGTTGGCGACGCCGTGGCCGCCGTCCGGATAGGCGCCGACGCAGAGGGCGGTGCGGGTGTTGAGGGAGCCGTCGCTGATGATCTTCGCGGGGCCGACGGTGAGCAGACCGCCCGTGCCGTCGATCGCCGCGCCGGTGCGGAGGCCGGCGACGATGGCGCGTTCCAGGTCGTCCGGGTAGATGCCGAACTCGACCCGAAGCAAGCGGGCAGCGCCGGACGCCGCTGCGCCCATCCTGCGCCGCCACACCTCCAAGTTCCAGCCGTACTCGAGGTCAACGATGCCCACCACGCCGCGCGCAGCGGCGGCCTCCGCCGCCTCGGCCGCCCACCGGTCGAGGGTGGCGTCGTCCGCGGCCGACAGCATGCTCGTCACCGCGAAGCTCGCGTCCTCGCGGAGCACGGCGGCCGCCGGGTCGTCGGCGGAGTCCGGAGCGAACCGGCGCGCGGCGGCGGTGCTCAGCCAGGAGCAGTGCAGGTCACCGGCGATCAGCACGACCTCCCGGCCTCCCGCCGCCGCGTCGAGCAGGGCGCGGGTGGGCTGGTCCGGCCAGAGCGCGTCGTGGAAGCCGAAGCCGACAAGCGGTTCCTCCGCCTCCGATCCCGCCAGGCGCTCCGAGGCAATGCGGTCGCGCACCAGGTCGGCGGCCTCCGCGGCCGAGTGTGCGTGGGAGAGGTCCAGGCGCCGCGCGGTCTGCGCCCACTGCGTGAAGTGGACGTGGTGATCCCAGAGCCCCGGCACGATCCAGCGGCCGTCGATGTGCGCCACCCGCACGCCGTCGCCACCTCCGGTCGACGCCGACCGCGCGTCGACGCTCCCGGACGGGCCCACCGCGGCGATGCGCCCGTCGCGCAGCAGCACGTCGTGCGCGCCATCCACGCCCGGGATGCGCGCCCCCGTCAGCAGCACGGGAACCGCGGGCGCCGCGTCCGGCGTCACCGGGCCGCGCGCATCCGGTCGTGCACCCTGCGCATCTCGGCGGCGAGGTCGCGGCTGGCGTAGACGCCGTCGCCCTCGAGCTCGCCGATGATCCTGTCGACCGTCTCGGCCGGCTTGTTCTGGCTGAGCTTGCTCTTGGCGACGATCTTGGTGGGGGTGAGGCGCATGCCGACGGTGCCGGAGGAGATGCGCTGCGCATACGCGGCGTCCTGTGGCGTGCCCTCCATGCGGCGCGGCGACGGCATCCGGTCTTCGAAGTGGTCGACCAGGCGGCCGAGCACGGCGAAGTTCTCCTCGTCGGTCAGGATCTCCGGGACGCCGCTGAGGTGTGCCGCGGTGAAGTTCCAGGTGGGCACGGCCGGGTTGGCGTCGTACCAGCCGGGCGAGATGTAGCCGTGCGGTCCCTGCACGATGACGAGCAGCTCGTGCTGCCCGAGCTCGTGGAGCAGGTCGTCCGGACGGCCGACGTGGGTGACGATCGAGAGGTCGTCCCGCGACTCGTCGACCAGGATCGGGTAGTGCGACGCGACCAGCCCGGCCTCGGTGGAGCTGACGATCGTGGCCCACGGGTTGAGGCGGATCAGCCGCTTGATCTCCTCGACGTCGGCGAGGGCGAAGCTGGGATTCTGTCTCATCGTCGGTCTCCGCTCAGGCCTGGTCTTTGGGGCACCAGTACAGTTTGCGCCCTCCGAGCAGCTCCATCACGATGTGCGTGCCGCACACGCGGCACGGCAGGCCCTCGCGCTTGTAGACCCAGTGCCGGTCTTCGCGGCTGGCCATCGCCTTGCGGTACGCCTCGGGGTCGAGGTCGTCCATCGTCATCATCTGGCCGGTCTCCACGCCGATGCGCAGCAGCCTGCCCCAGTCGCGCCAGAGCTCGCGCACCGTGTCCTCCGGCACCTGCTTGCCGGGCGTGTGCGGGTTCTGCCTGGCACGGAACAGCAGTTCGGCCCGGTAGACGTTCCCGATGCCCGCCACCACGTTCTGGTCCATCAGCAGCAGCGCGATGGAGGTGGGCTTCTTCCGGACGGCGGTGACGAAGCGGTCTTCTGCAGCCTGGTCGTCGGAGAGCAGCGGGTCCGGGCCGAGCTTGGCGATCACCGCATCCACTTCTGCAGGGTCGAGCACCTCGCACGCCGTCGGGCCGCGGAGGTCGGCGACCGCGGTGTCGCTGAGCAGCCGCACGCGCACCTGGCCGATCGGCTCCGGCGGGAACGTCGTGATCTCGTCCTCCACCTTCTCCGACTCCGCCATGCGCAGCCGGGTGCGCCGGGGCGCCCCGATGCTGTGCAGCGAGTTCTCGCCCGCACTGTCGAGCACCGTGTCGTCGTCCACGGCGGTGCCGCGCTGGTTGGTCTGCCCCATCCGGCCGTTGGCGGCAGCGATGGTGGGGTCGATGCTGATGTCGCCCGCGAAGTCCCACGCGCCGTAGATGCCCAGGTGGATGCGCAGCCACAGCCCGTTGTCGAACTCCAGGAACATCTGCTTGCCTACGGCGCGGGCGTCGGTCATCACGTGCCCGTCGATGCGGGATGCGCCCTCCGCGAAGCGCCCCTGCGGCGACGACACCTGGATGCGGTGCCCGACGAAGTTGCTCGCGAACTGGCGCGCGATGCGGTGGACGGAGTGGCCCTCGGGCATCAGCGGTCCACGTTCTTGCCCGCGATGTCTCCCGTCGCCTCGAACTCGGCGAGCTGGGCGATGCGGCGCACGTGGCGTTCCTCAAACGAGAACGGCTCTGCGATGAAGACGTCGATGAAGCGGGTTGCCTCTTCGACCGTGTGCTGCCTGGCTCCGATGGAGATGACGTTGGCGTCGTTGTGCTGGCGGGCCAGCTGCGCCGTGCTCTCGTTCCAGACCAGCGCGGCGCGGGCGCCGATCACCTTGTTGGCCGCGATCTGCTCTCCGTTGCCCGAACCGCCGAAGACGACGCCGAGCGCCTCCACCCCCGCCTGCTGGTCGGCGACGACCGCCTTCGCAGCGTTGATGCAGAACGCCGGGTAGTCGTCGATGGGGTCGTAGCTGGTGGGACCGTGATCGACGACCTCGTGACCGGCCTCGGTGAGATGGGCCTGAAGGTGGGTGCTGAAGTCCAGACCGGCGTGGTCGGTGGCGATGTGGATGCGCATGCACCCAGTTTAGGGACGGCCACCGACGCCGAGGGACCGCTGACAGCCGATGCGTCTAGGGTTGTCCATTGGACACAATCCGTCGAATCTTCAAGGAGTCAGCGTTGCCAGGAGAAAACCTCACCCGCGTCGAAGCCCAGGAGCGTGCTTCGCTCGTCAGCACCCATTCCTATGACGTCGTCCTCGATCTGACGACCGGGCCGGAGACGTTCCTCAGCACCACCACCGTGCGCTTCGACGCAGAAGAGGGAGCGTCGACGTTCATCGACGCGATCACCCGCACGGTCCACAGCGTCACCCTCAACGGCGTCGAGCTCGACCCCGCGCAGGTCAGCGACGGCGTGCGCATCCAGCTGGACGGCCTGCAGGCGCAGAACGAGCTGACCGTGGTCGCGGACGTCATCTACACCAACACCGGTGAGGGCCTCCACCGCTTCGTCGACCCCGTCGACGGCGAGGTCTACCTCTACAGCCAGTTCGAGGTGCCGGACTCGCGCCGCATGTTCGCGGTGTTCGAGCAGCCGGACCTCAAGGCCGAGTTCACCTTCACCGTGACGGCGCCCGCGCACTGGGCCGTCGTCAGCAACTCCCCCACCCCCGAGCCGACGGACGCCGGCGACGGCGCGAAGACCTGGGCCTTCCCGGCGACCAGCCGCATCTCCTCGTACATCACCGCGCTCATCGCGGGCCCGTACGAGTCCGTGCACAGCGAGCTCACCAGCCGCGACGGCCGCACCATCCCGCTCGGTGTCTACGCGCGCAAGTCGCTGGCCGAATACCTGGATGCGGACTACATCTTCGAGAAGACCCGCCAGGGCTTCGCGTTCTACGAGGAGAAGTTCGACTACGCGTACCCGTTCGAGAAGTACGACCAGCTCTTCGTGCCCGAGTTCAACGCGGGTGCGATGGAGAACGCCGGGGCGATCACCTTCACGGAGACCTACGTCTTCCGCTCCAAGGTCACGGACGCCATCAAGGAGCGCCGGGTCGTCACGATCCTGCACGAGCTGGCGCACATGTGGTTCGGCGACCTGGTGACGATGAAGTGGTGGAACGACCTCTGGCTGAACGAGTCGTTCGCCGAGTACGCCTCCACGCTGGCCACCGCAGAGGCCACGGAGTGGCACGAGGCGTGGACCACCTTCGCCGCGATGGAGAAGAGCTGGGCGTACAAGCAGGACCAGCTGCCGTCCACGCACCCCATCGTCGCGACCATCAACGACCTGGAGGACGTGCAGGTCAACTTCGACGGCATCACGTACGCCAAGGGCGCCTCCGTGCTCAAGCAGCTGGTGGCGTGGGTCGGGCAGGACGACTTCCTCGCCGGTGTCGCCCAGTACTTCAAGAAGCACGAGCACTCCAACACCGAGCTGCGCGACCTGCTCGTGGAGCTGGAGGCGACCAGCGGCCGCGACCTCACCGACTGGTCGGAGAAGTGGCTGGAGACCGCGGGCGTCAACACGCTCCGCCCGGAGATCGAGGTGGATGCCGACGGCACGATCACGGCGTTCTCCGTGCTGCAGACCGCCGCAGCCGACTACCCCACCATCCGTCCGCACCGTCTGGCGATCGGGTTCTACAACCTGGTCGACGGCCGCCTCGTGCGCGACCACCGCATCGAGCTCGACGTCGACGGTGAGCGTACCGACGTCGCCGAGCTGGTCGGCCTCGCCCGTCCGGCCCTCGTGCTGCTGAACGACGACGACCTCGCGTACGCGAAGATCCGTCTCGACGAGCAGTCCCTGCAGGTGGCCATCGAGCACCTCTCGTCCATCGAGAACCCGCTCGCCCGCTCCCTCGTCTGGGGCGCCGCCTGGGATGCGACCAGGGATGCCGAGACGCCGGCGAGCGACTACGTGCGCCTCGTCCTCGGCAACATCGCGCCGGAGACCGAGTCGACCACCATCCGCACCACGCTGAGCCAGTTGCTCCTCGCCGCTGGCTCGTATGTCGCCCCCGAGCGGCAGAAGGCGGCCACCGAGGAGGTCGCCTCCACGCTGTGGACGCTGGCACAGCAGGCGGAGGCCGGCAGCGACGCGCAGTTCCAGTTCGTCAAGTTCTTCGCCGCTGCGGCGTCGACGGACGAGCAGCTCGCGAACGTCGCCGCCCTGCGCGACGGCACCGTGACCCTGCCCGGCCTCGAGGTCGACACCGACCTCGCCTGGGAGCTGCTGATCGCCCTCGCGGCGGGCGGCAAGGCCGGTCGCGCGGAGATCGACGCAGCCCTCGCGAAGGACAACACCGCGAACGGCGCGCAGTTCGCCGCCCAGGCCGCGGCGAGCATCCCGACCCAGGAGGGCAAGCAGGCCGCCTGGGACTCGGTGTTCGCCACGGACACGGCGCCGAACACGATCGTGCGCTTCACCGGCCTCGGCTTCCAGCGCGCGGCGGACAAGGATGTGCTCGCCACGTTCGTGAAGCCGTACTTCGAGGCGCTGCAGAGTGTGTGGGAGTCGCGCAGCTACAAGATCGCCGAATACCTGGTGGCGGGCATGTACCCCGCACCGCTGGCGAACGCCGCCCTGCGCGACGCGACCCGTGCCTGGCTCGACGCGAACGCCGAGCCCGCCGCACTGCGCCGCCTCGTGGTCGAGAACCTGGCCGGCGTCGAGCGCGCTCTCGCCGCACAGGAGCGCGACGCCCGCTAGTCGGGAACGACACTGGCGGAAACCCCGCAGAGTGGCCCCGCATCGCCCAGCACATCCCGTGCCTGGGCGGTCGCGGGGCCACTCGCGTCTCCGGGCACGCGCGTCTCGTACCGGGGTACGACAGCCACCGGATGCGGGACCAGACCGCGCGGGGATGCCGCAAACCCCGCCGGTTCAATAGGGTCTAACCATGATCCAACTTGACCGCCTCACCAAGACGTACGGTGCGAAGACCGCCGTCAACGACATCACGGCGACCATCCAACCGGGCAAAGTCACCGGCTTCCTCGGCCCGAACGGCGCGGGCAAGTCGACGACCATGCGCATGATCATGGGACTCGACCGGCCGACGCACGGCACGGCCCTCGTCAACGGGAAGCGCTACGCCGACCACTCGTCGCCGCTCACCGAGGTCGGCGCGCTGCTCGACGCGAAGGCCGTCCACACCGGCAGGAGCGCGTACAACCACCTCCTCGCGATGGCGGCGACCCACGGCATCCCGAAGCGGCGCGTGCACGAGGTCATCGGCCTCGCCGGCCTCGAAGCCGTCGCGGGCAAGCGCGTCGGCGGCTTCTCGCTCGGCATGGGCCAGCGCCTCGGGATCGCGGCGGCCATGCTCGGCGACCCCGCCACCCTCATCCTGGACGAGCCGGTCAACGGCCTCGACCCGGAGGGTGTGCTCTGGGTGCGGCAGTTCGCCAGGCACCTCGCCTCGGAGGGCAGGACCGTGTTCCTCTCCTCGCACCTGATGAGCGAGATGGCGCAGACCGCCGACCACATCATCGTCCTCGGCCGTGGCCGCATCCTCGCGGACGCCCCCGTCGCCGACATCCTCGCGGGCGCCACCCGCAACGCCGTCCGCGTCCGCACGCCGCAGGCCGAAGAGCTGGCCCGCGCCATCGCGGGAGCGGACGTCACGATCACCGGGATCGAGGCCAGCCTCCTCGAGGTCTCCGGCCTCACCAGCGCCCAGGTCGGAGAGGCCGCCGCCCAGTTCGGCATCGTCCTCCACGAGCTGACCCCCCTCAACGCCTCCCTCGAAGAGGCCTACCTCGAACTGACGCAGGACGAGGTCGAATACCGCACGGAGGTCTCCCGATGAGCACCGCAACAGCAACAGCCCCCATCCGGCACACCTCGCTCGGACACCTGAACTTCGCCCGCGTGGTGCGGTCGGAGTGGATCAAGCTGCGCTCGCTGCGCTCCACGTTCTGGACATACGCGATCGTCGTGGTGATCGGGCTCGGGATGACCTGCCTGGTCGCGTTCACGATCCCCGACACGATCGCGAAGCAGGTCCCGGCTGCCCAGCACTCGGCGTTCGTGGTCAACACCGCGTCGTTCGGCGTGACGTTCGGCCAGCTGGCCGTCGCTGTGCTCGGCGTGCTCGCCATCAGCGGCGAGTACTCGACCGGGATGATCCGGTCGTCCTTCGCGGCCGTTCCCAAGCGCCTGCCCGTGCTCGCCGCTAAGGCGATCGTGCTCTTCATCACCTCGTTCGTGGTCGGCGTCGTCACCGTGGCAGGGTCGTGGGCCATCGCGGCCCCCGTGCTGTCCGGCAAGGGCTTCTCCGCGGACTTCGCCTCGGCGGACACCCTCTGGGCGATCGTCGGTGCCGGAGCGTACCTCGGCCTCGTGTCGGTGTTCGCGCTCGGTCTCGGCACGATCCTCCGCGCAGGAGCAGGCGGCATCGCCGCAGCGCTCGGTGTGGTGTTCCTGCTGCCGATCATCGTGAACCTCGTCGGCTCGCTGACGAACATCGAGTGGATCACCAAGGCGAACAACTACCTGATCAGCGCGGCAGGCGCCGGGATGGCCGGGTCGGACAACGGCGGGTTCGAGCCGTGGGCGAACGTGCTCATCGTGCTCGCCTGGACCGCCGTATCGTTCGTCATCGGCGCGATCATCCTCAAGCGCCGCGACGCGTAACGCGCTGCGCGCTCACTCCGCATGACAGACGAACAGCTCACCCCCGGCCGGACCTCTCCGGCCGGGGGTGATCTGCAGCTTCCGAGGCCCCCGGGGGTCATCCGGCGCACGATGGCCGCGCATCCGATGGTCGTCGACAGCATCGTCGCAGCGAGCTACCTCATCCCGTCGCTGCTCGCCGGCGTGATCGGGATGGTCGTGGAGCCGAGCTGGCAGCTCGGCGTGTACGTCGGGCTGGCGGCCGTCGCCGGGGCAGCGCTGTTCCTCCGCAGGCACAACCCGGTGGCGGTGTTCGCGGTGGGCGCCGCCGTCATGGCGGTCACCGTCTTCCTCGGGCACGAGATCGACCCCGTGCCCGCCTTCTACGCGCTGTACGCCCTCGCGGTCTACCGCTCCGCCCGCGCCGCCTGGATCGGGTTCGCGGTGCTCTCCGGCCTGGCCGTCGCCACCCTGACCTTCTCGGCCTTCGTGGCGCACGCCGCGATCTTCCACCCGTTCGACAGCGCCGTGGTGCCGTCGGCGATCGTGATCGTCTCCCTCGCGCTGTTCTTCGTGCTGGTCGGCATCAACATCGGCAACAGGCGCCGCTACCTCGTCGCCCTGATCGACCGGGCGCAGCAGCTGGCCCGCGAACGCGACCAGCAGGCGGTGATCGCCGCGACGGCCGAACGCAACAGGATCGCCAGGGAGATGCACGACATCGTCTCGCACAGCCTCACGGTGATGATCACGCTCGCCGACGGCTCCGCCGGGCTGGCCGCGATCTCGCCGGAACGCTCCGCCGATGCGATGCGGATGGTCGCGGAGACCGGGCGCGGCGCGCTCGGCGACATGCGGCGCCTCCTCGGCGTGCTGCGCGCGACGGACGGCGACGGCGACGAGCGCGCCCCGCAGCCCGGCGTCAGCGAACTGAGCGAGCTGGTCGAACGCTTCCGCGCAGCCGGGCTCCCCGTGCGCGTCACGGTCGACGGCGTCGCCCCGACCGACACCGGCCAGCAGCTCACCGTGTTCCGCGTCGTGCAGGAGGCGCTGACGAACGCACTGCGCTACGCGGCGCTCGCGACGACGGTGGAGGTGCGCATCCGGTTCGGGACGGAGACCATCGAGATCACCGTGGACGACGACGCGGCCGTGCATGGCGCCCTCGGACAGGGCTCCGGCCGCGGGCTGCTCGGGCTGAGCGAGCGCGTCGCCCTCTACGGAGGCAGACTGGAGGCAGGACCCAAGCCCGGAGGCGGCTGGCGGCTGCGCGCGATCCTCGAGGCGATCCCGCCGTCGCCGACCCAGACCCCGCCGCCAACACAGACCCCGCCGCCAACACAGACCCCGCCGCCCACGCAGACACCGGCCCGGACCACGACGACCAGCCCGACCACCACCCCCGAGGAGAACATCCCGTGACCGACGACAACCCGATCCGCGTCCTGCTGGTCGACGACCAGGCGCTCGTCCGGCTCGGCTTCCGGATGGTGCTCGAAGCGGACACCGGACTGCACGTGGTCGGCGAGGCGGCGGACGGCCTCGAAGCCGTGCGGCTCGCCGTCGAGACCCGGCCCGACGTGATCCTGATGGATGTGCGCATGCCGTCGCTCGACGGCATCGAGGCCACCCGGCGCATCGTGGCGGCCAACCCGGATGCGCGCATCATCATCCTCACCACGTTCGACCTCGACGAGTACGCGTTCGGCGGACTCCGGGCCGGCGCGAGCGGGTTCCTCCTCAAAGACGCACGGCCGAGCGAGCTGACCGACGCGATCCGGGCCGTCGCTGCGGGAGACGCGGCGGTGTCCGGGAGGGTGACCAGGTCGATGCTGGAGCTGTTCGCCGACCGGCTGCCCGCCGCATCCACCGGCCAGCCGGCGGGCGCCGACCCGACGGCCGCGCTGACCCCGCGCGAACGCGAGATCCTGCTGGCCATCGCCGAAGGGCTCTCCAACGGCGAGATCGGCACGAAGTTCTTCCTCACGGAGTCGACCGTGAAGACGCACGTCGGGCGGGTGCTGTCGAAGCTGCACCTGCGCGACCGGGTGCACGCGGTGATCTTCGCCTACGACAACGGGCTGGTCGAGCGCTGACGGTGGCGCCGGGTCCAGCGGCCGCCAAGGCGGCCCTCGGTAGGCTTGCATTCCTATGGTGAAGATGAACTTCTGGACTGATTTCGGCGCGTGGGCCATTCAGAGCGGCTGGACGCTGCTCAACGTCGCCTCGATCATCGTCGGTGCCTTCCTGCTCAGCTGGATCCTGCGGGTGGTCATCCGCCGCGTGGTGCGGCAGATCGTCACCGGGGTCAAGAAGAACCAGAACGTGACGGACACCCAGGCCATCTCGGCGTCCCCGCTCGCGGCCGTCCGCGTGGTGCAGAGGACCAGGACGCTCGGCTCCGTGCTCAGCAACATCGTCAACGTGACCATCGGCATCATCGCGATCGTCATGGTCATCGGCGTCCTCGCTCCGACCGCGCTGACCTCGTTCGCGCTGCTCTCCGCCGCCATCGGCGCCGGCCTCGGTTTCGGCGCTCAGAACATCGTGCGCGATGTCCTCAACGGCCTGTTCATCGTGATGGAGGACCAGCTCGGCGTCGGCGACGTCGTCGACCTCGGACCGGCCACCGGCGTGGTGGAGGCGGTCGGCATCCGGATCACCCAGGTGCGCGACGTGAACGGGACGCTCTGGTTCGTCCGCAACGGCGAGATCCTGCGCGTCGGCAACATGTCGCAGGGCTGGTCGCGCGTCATCATCGACCTGGCCGTGCCGTACGAGGTGGACATCGAGGCGGTCGAGGCGAAGATGCTGGAGACGGCGACCGCGCTCGCGACCAGCCCGAAGTGGCGCTCGCGCATCCTGGAGAAGCCGGAGCTGTGGGGCCTCGAGTCGATCTCGGCCGACGCGATGGTGATCCGCATCGTCATCAAGACGCGCACCACCGCGAGGGACGACGTGTCGCGTGAGCTGCGCGTGCGCCTGAAGGCCGCCCTCGACGAGATGGATGTGAAGCTGCCGTCGCTCAACGCGATCGTGCTGAGCGGCTTCGACGGCGCGGCGAGCGTGACCGGGGCGCACCCTCCGCGCACCCGTCCGACGCCGGTGGTGCCGGAGACCCCGCTCAAGGGCCGCAAGGCCCGGGCGGCGGCGAAGCGGTCCGGCGCTGCGCCGGCCGACCCGCGCGCACTGCGGATCGCCGGGGTGAAGACCACCGGCGCCGCGAAGCCCGCCGACGAGGCGAAGGCTGCGAAGCCCGCCACCGGACAGACTCCCAAGACCCCCGGCACCGCGAAGCCCGCCACCGGACAGACTCCCAAGACCCCCGGCACCGCGAAGCCCGCCAGCGGACAGACGCCCAAGGCACCCGGCGCCGCCAAGCCGTCCACCGGCAGCGGCGCAGGCGACGACGCACCCAAGACCAAGCCCCCGGCGGAGTGACATGACCATCCCCATCCAACCGACTCCCCCGCGCCCCTCCGGCGACCCCGGCGGCGAGACGGCAGCCACGTTCTACGACCAGATCGGCGGCCGCGAGACGTTCCGCCGCCTGGTCGACGCGTTCTACCGCGGCGTCGCCGACGACCCCGTGCTCAAGCCGATGTACCCGGAGGACGACCTCGGCCCCGCCGCCGAACGGCTCACCATGTTCCTCGAGCAGTACTGGGGCGGCCCCGGCACCTACAGCGAGCAGCGCGGGCACCCCCGGCTCCGGATGCGCCACATGCCCTTCAAGGTCAACCCGGACGCCCGCGACCGCTGGCTCCTGCACATGCGCGCCGCCGTCGACGAGCTCGACCTCCCGCCGCTCGCCGAGGAGACGCTCTGGTCGTACCTGGAGCGCGCCGCACACGCGATGGTCAATACGTTCGAGGACTGAACCGCGATACTCTCTCGGAAGAACCGTGCCGAAGGAGACACAGGATGAGCCGAACCCCGCAGCAGCCGGATGCGATCGTCGTCGGAGCCGGCCTCGCCGGGCTCGTCGCGGCCGGTGAACTCCTCGATGCAGGCAAGTCCGTCACGATCGTCGAGCAGGAGCCGGCCGCATCCCTCGGCGGACAGGCGTGGTGGTCGTTCGGCGGCCTGTTCCTCGTCGACTCGCCGGAGCAGCGCAGGATGGGCGTGCACGACTCGCTCGCGCTCGCCAGGCAGGACTGGTTCGGCAGCGCGGGCTTCGACCGTGACGAGGACCACTGGCCGCGCCGCTGGGCGGAGGCCTACCTGCAGTTCGCCGCCGGGGAGAAGCGGGCGTGGCTGCACGAGAAGGGCGTCCGGTTCTTCCCCATCGTCGGCTGGGCCGAGCGTGGCGCGGGAGCGGCGGGCGGCCACGGCAACTCGGTCCCCCGCTTCCACATCACCTGGGGCACGGGTCCGGGCGTCGTCGCCCCGTTCGCCGCGCGCCTCGCCGACGGCGTCGCGACCGGGCTGGCGACCGTCCTGCACCGGCACAGGGTCGACGAGCTGATCGTCGAAGACGGCAGGGTCACCGGGGTGCGCGGGGCGGTGCTCGCCGAAGACGCGGCAGAGCGCGGAGCTCCGAGCAACCGCGACCAGGTCGGAGACTTCGAGCTGCGCGCCGGCGCCGTCATCGTCACGAGCGGCGGCATCGGCGGCAACCACGACCTGGTCCGCGCCGCCTGGCCCGCCAGGCTCGGCACACCGCCGGCGCACATGCTCTCCGGCGTGCCCGCCCACGTCGACGGCCGGATGCTCGGGATCGCAGAGAAGGCGGGCGCGCACCTGATCAACGGCGACAGGATGTGGCACTACACCGAGGGCATCCAGAACTGGGATCCGGTGTGGCCGCAGCACGGCATCCGGATCCTGCCCGGCCCGTCGTCGCTGTGGCTGGACGCGAGCGGAGACCGGCTGCCTTCGCCGCTGTTCCCCGGCTTCGACACGCTCGGGACCCTGGAGCACCTGCGCAGGATCGGCTCGGACTACAGCTGGTTCGTGCTCACCCAGAAGATCATCGAGAAGGAGTTCGCGCTGTCCGGCAGCGAACAGAACCCCGACCTCACGGGCAAAGACCTCCGGCTGCTCGCCAAGCGCGTCTCACCCGGCGCGCCCGGACCGGTGGAGGCCTTCAAGGAGAAGGGCGCCGACTTCGTGGTGGCGGACACCATCGACGAGCTCCTCGCCGGGATGCAGGCGCTCTCCGACGTCCCGCTCGACAGCGACCTCGTCGCCCGGCACATCCGGGAACGCGACCGCGAGCTCGACAACGACTTCGGCAAAGACCTGCAGCTCGCCGCGATCCGGGCGGCGCGAGTGTACCGGGGCGACAAGCTCATCCGGGTGGCCAGCCCGCACAAGCTGCTCGACCCGAAGGCCGGGCCGCTCATCGCGGTGAAGCTGCACATCCTCACCAGGAAGAGCCTCGGCGGCATCGAGACCGACCTGGATGCGCGCGTGCTCGGCGCGGACGGCTCCCCCATCCCCGGCCTGTACGCGGCCGGGGAGGCCAGCGGGTTCGGCGGCGGAGGCGTGCACGGCTACCGCGCGCTGGAGGGCACGTTCCTCGGCGGCTGCCTGTTCAGCGGCCGCCAAGCAGGGCGAGCCGCCGCGGCGACCGTCTAGGCGCGCAGGCTCCACGCCTGGCGGCGGACCAGGATGTGGCCGCGCTTGGTGGTCAGCCGCGTCCACGGTCCCGTCTCCAGGATCGTCACCGGCTCGCCCTCCGCCAGGAAGCCGAGGCTCTCCGCCGCGAACGCCGCACCGGCTGGCACGTACTCGAGCGTGTCGATCGGCCGACCCCACACCTCGGCGCGCACCCGCTGCACCAGCTGCTCGCCCGTGCCGCTCGGGATGGACTCCGCCACCTCGGCGATGCCGGCCTTCGCCGTCTCCGCCAGCAGGCCGTATGTGGTCTCTCCGACCGGACGCCAGCCGCCGCGCGGCGGGGAGATGCCCGCCCAGGTGACGGTCGACACCTCCAACGGCATCCGGATCTCAACGGGCGCGACACCGGCGGCGGGCGTGATCGCCTCGCCGATCCGCGCGAGCCGGTCGAGCAGCGACCGGATCGGCACCACGGCGTCGAAGTCCGCACCCTGCACGATCGCGAACGTGCGCAGACCGAGAACGGTCGGGGTCTGGTCGAGCAGGCCACGCGGATAGAGGATCGCCGTATAGACGGCGAGCACCCCCGACCCACCGATCAGGCGTACCGACCCTTCCTCGACACGGGCCGCTCTGGACAGGTATGTCTGCAGGTCGGCGACGGCGAGGGAATCCACGAGAGAAAATGACTGGCTCATCTGCTGTCTAAACTACCAAGAGAGAACTCAATGGAGGCACAGTGACCGAGCCCCTGGCATCACTTCTGACCGCGCTCGATCTGACGGACACCGGCGCGAGGACCAGCGAAGACATCTTCACCGGCCCCTCCCAGTGGATGCCGCTCGGTCGCGTCTTCGGGGGCCAGGTGCTCGCGCAGTCGATCGTCGCCGCCTCCCGCACCGTTCCGGACGGGCGCGCGATCCACTCGATGCACGGCTACTTCCTGCGTCCCGGCGACGTGAACCTGCCGATCACGTTCTCCGTTGACCGCATCCACGACGGCCGGTCGTTCTCCACCAGGCGCACTCAGGCGTACCAGAGCGGTCAGCCGATCCTGTCGATGATCGCCTCGTTCCAGGACGAGGACGAGGGCCTGTCGCACCAGGTCGAGATGCCGACGGACATCCCGGATCCGGAGACGCTGCCGAACTCGGCGGACAGCCTGGAGAACGTGGAGCATCCGGTCGCGCAGTACTGGGCGAGTGAGCGGCCGTTCGATATCCGCCACATCACCTCCCCCATCTACCTGACGGTCGACGGAGAGCACGTCGCCAACCAGGCCGTCTGGTTCCGGTCGATCGCCGCGCTGCCGGACGACCCGGACCTGCACCGAGCAGCCCTCGCGTACGCGAGCGACTACACGATCATGGAATCCGTGATGCGCAGGCACGGCGTCGCCTGGGCCACCCCCGGGCTGCGGGCTGCGAGCCTCGACCACGCGATGTGGTGGCACCGTCCTGCGCGCGTCGACGAGTGGCTGCTCTACGTGCAGGAGTCGCCGAGCGCCAGCGGAGGACGCGGACTCGCCCTCGGCCGCATCTTCAGCCGCGACGGGCGCCTGGTGGCGAGCGTCGCGCAGGAGGCGATGGTGCGGGTGCCGCTGGCCTAGCCGCCCGCGGCGGCTACCCGAAGGTGGTCTTCAGCAGCACTGTCCCGTCGACCGCGGACCGGATGTCGATGGATGCGATGTCCGCCTTGGCGACGCTGGTGGTGGCCGTCGGCTTCACGGTGGTGCCAGGACCCGCGGTCCACGTGGCGACCTGCGTCTGCGTGCCCGCACGGTCGGTGACGACCATCGCGTACGCCCAGCTCTTGCCCTCGGTGCCGCTCACCTCTGAGTAGCTGCAGCTCGATTCGATCCTGGTCCCCCACGGCTCGGTGACGAGCCGGACGTCGGCAGAGAGCGCGCTGGGCTCCACCTGGCTCAGCGTCACCCTCGTCCCCGCCACGTCGGCGTGCGGCGCGAACACGGCCGGAAGCGCGAACACCGACACGGCGACGATCGCGGCGGCGGCCAGCAGCGAGCCGGCGGTCCACCAGCGGGTGCGCATCCGGCGGCGGCGCGCGGCGCTGAGGAGGGCGGGGAGCACATCCGGTGCCGAGTCGGTGGTGCCTGTGGTGCCCGTGGTGCCTGTGGCGCCGGCGGTTGCTGCGCTTTCCGGCGCGGGGTCGAGCAGCGCGAAGGCGTCCTCGGGCGGCACCTGTCGCAGCAGGCCGGGCAGCCCGGCCAGCTCGGACACGTCAGCGGTGCACGCCGCGCAGGTGCGCAGGTGCTCCTCGTACGCACGCCGGTCGGCGGGCGACAGGGCCCCGAGCACGTATGCTCCGTCCCAGGTGGCGAACTCCTCGTGTCCGGTCATCGCTCCGTCACTCCCCTCTCCTGCAGGGCGAGTCGAAGCGCTCGCAAACCGTAGTGGATGCGCGACTTGACCGTCCCCTCCGGAACGTCCAGTTCGCGCGAGATCTCCGCGATCGACCGTCCGCCGTAGTAGGCGTGGACGATCACGGCGCGGTGTTCGACGGACAGCTCGGCCAGCGCATCCGACACCAGCCAGGCGTCCAGCACAGCGTCAGACTCGCTGTTCCCCGGGCGCTCCGGCAGGGTGTCCGTGCCGTATTCGTGCAGGTTGCGCGCGCTGCGCTTGTCGTCGATCACGAGGTTGCGGGCGACGGTGAACAGCCACGCCCGCGCCGACGACTGCGACTGGTCGAGCACGGCGGGCCGCTTCCACGCCCGCAGCAGGGTCTCCTGCACGATGTCGTCGGCCATCGCCCTGTCGCCGGTGAGATGCACGACATAGCGCCAGACCGCTTGCGCGTGCTGATCGTGCAGTTCGTGCAACAGCCGCGCATCCTCGTTCGCCATGACACCTCCACCACAGACACGGGACAGGATGCGAAAAGGTTCATCTGCGACACTGCGCTGTGAACCGTACGCACAGCAGCTTCGTGCATACCGTAAGAGAACGCTACGCCGACCGGGAGGACCCCGCATGAACGACTCGACACCGCTCACCCGCCGCACCCTCGTCCAGCTCGGCGGTGTCACCGCCGTCGGCGCCGGAGCGTTGCTGCTCACGGCCTGTACGGCGGACGGCGCCGACGGCTCGGAGCCGACGGGCTCGGACAGCTCCGTGAAGGTGCCGCTGTCGTCCATCCCGGTCGGGGGCGCCGTCTCGGCGAAGATGGGCTCTGCGCCGATCGTGGTCTCGCAGCCGACCGCGGGAAAGGTGGTCGCGTTCAGCGCCGTCTGCACCCACCAGGGATGCACGGTCGCACCGCAAGGCAAGGAGTTCGACTGCCCGTGCCACGGTTCGCGCTTCGACGCCACCACCGGCGACGTGCTCGGCGGACCGGCCAGCCAGCCGCTCCCGAAGCTGACCGCCACCGTGTCCGGCGAGACGGTCACCGTGACGAAGTAGGTGGCGTCAGGCGCGGTAGGAGGAGTCAGGCGCGGTAGGCGAGGTAGGCGCGCTTGGCGGCGTCAGGCGCGCTTGGTGACCTGCACGGGGTCGTCGAGGTACGGCGTCCAGGCTGCCCGCTCGCGCTCGTTGATGCGGCGCGGACGCTGGCTGGCCGCATCCACCAGCACGATGGTCGTCGCCGCCCGCGAGTACAGGATCTCCGGCTCGGTTCCGGCGGGCGACCGCACCTCGTAGCAGACCTCCAGGCTCGCCCCGCCCAGCCTGCCCAGCCACAGCTGCACGTCGAGCGGCTGCCGCAGATACGGGATGGGGGCGAGGTACTCGATCTCCTGCCGCGCGATCAGCGTCAGCGTGTCTGCGCCCGGTCGCCCGTCGAGGACGGCGGTCGACCCTCCGACCGCCTCCTCGGCGTCGTCGGTGACCCAGAACGCCTCGATGCGCGCCTCCTCCAGGAGCCGCAGCATCTCGGCGTTGTTGACGTGCCCGTACGCATCCAGGTCGCTCCACCGGAGCTTGATCGGAACATGCAGTCGCATCAGGCAGCCCTTCGTTCTGTGCGCGTCGGCCGCTAGTCGTTGGCCGGCGTGCGGTGGTTACGCTCGTCGGCCGGCGCTGGTCGTGCGCGCGCCGGCCGACGCGGGTGTCAGTCGCGCGTGAGCTTGCGGTACGCGGAACGGTGCGGCTTGGCGGCGTCCGGGCCGAGTCGCTGCACCTTGTTCTCCTCGTACGCCTCGAAGTTGCCCTCGAACCAGTACCAGTTCGCCGGGTCCTCCTCCGTGCCCTCGTAGGCGAGGATGTGCGTGGCGATCCTGTCGAGGAACCACCGGTCGTGGGTGAT
This sequence comes from Leifsonia araucanica, assembly GCF_051161895.1. Taxonomy (NCBI): domain Bacteria; kingdom Bacillati; phylum Actinomycetota; class Actinomycetes; order Micrococcales; family Microbacteriaceae; genus Leifsonia; species Leifsonia araucanica. Next base: position 645,393 of record NZ_JBMBTW010000002.1, on the reverse strand, counting down.
GACCACGGCACAGCCGGGGAACTCGAGCAGTGCGTTCTCGAGGCTGGACAGGGTCTCGACGTCCAGGTCGTTCGTCGGCTCGTCGAGGAGCAGCAGGTTGCCGCCCTGCTTGAGCGTCAGCGCCAGGTTCAGCCTGTTGCGCTCACCACCGGAGAGCACGCCGGCCTTCTTCTGCTGGTCAGGGCCCTTGAAGCCGAACGTCGACACGTACGCACGCGACGGCACCTCGGTCTTGCCGACCTGGATGTAGTCGAGCCCGTCGGACACGACCTCCCACAGCGTCTTGTTCGGGTCGATGCCGCCACGCGACTGGTCGACGTAGGAGATCTGGACCGTCTCGCCGATCTTCAGCTCGCCGCCGTCGAGCGGTTCGAGGCCGACGATCGTCTTGAACAGGGTGGTCTTACCGACACCGTTCGGGCCGATGACGCCGACAATGCCGTTGCGCGGAAGCGTGAAGGTGAGGCCGTCGATCAGCTTGCGGTCGCCGAACCCCTTCTCCAGGTTCTTCGCGTCGATGACGACCTGGCCGAGACGCGGTCCCGGCGGAATCTGGATCTCCTCGAAGTCGAGCTTCCTGGTGCGCTCCGCCTCTGCCGCCATCTCCTCGTACCTGGCCAGACGGGCCTTCGACTTGGCCTGGCGGCCCTTGGCGTTGCTGCGCACCCAGTCGAGCTCCTCGGAGAGGCGCTTGGCGAGCTTCGCGTCCTTCTTGCCAGCGACTTCGAGGCGCTCGCGCTTCTTCTCGAGGTAGGTGGAGTAGTTGCCCTCGTACGGGTACAGGTGACCGCGGTCGACCTCGGCGATCCACTCCGCGACGTGGTCGAGGAAGTACCGGTCGTGGGTGACGGCGAGCACGGCACCGTGGTACTTGGCCAGGTGCTGCTCCAGCCACAGCACGCTCTCGGCGTCGAGGTGGTTGGTGGGCTCGTCGAGGAGGAGCAGGTCGGGCTTCTGCAGCAGCAGCTTGCAGAGCGCGACGCGGCGCTTCTCACCACCGGAGAGCGTGTTGACCGGCCAGTCCCCCGGCGGGCAGCGGAGCGCATCCATCGCCTGCTCCAGCTGGGAGTCGAGGTCCCAGGCGTCCTGGGCGTCGATCTGCTCCTGCAGGGTGCCCATCTCGGCGAGCAGCGTGTCGAAGTCGGCATCCGGGTCGGCGAGCAGCGCGGAGATCTCGTTGAACCGGTCGACCTTGCCCTTGATCTCGCCGACGCCCTCCTGGACGTTCTCGAGAACGGTCTTGTTCTCGTCGAGCACGGGCTCCTGCATGAGGATGCCGACGGTGTACCCGGGCGTGAGCTTCGCCTCGCCGTTGCTCGGGGTGTCGAGCCCGGCCATGATCTTCAGAATGGTCGACTTACCGGCGCCGTTCGGACCGACGACACCGATCTTCGCTCCGGGCAGGAACGCCATCGTGACGTCGTCCAGAATCAGTTTGTCGCCGACCGCTTTGCGGGCGCGCACCATCGAGTAAATGTATTCGGCCATGAGGTCCAGTCTATTCGGAGGATGGGGCCGGCCGGTCCAGCGGGAGGGAGAGCTGCGTTACCAGTCGATCGCCCTGGTTTGGCCGACGAGGCAGCCGCCTGTGCCGAGCACCGTGGTGGTCATGCTGTTGTAGCCGCCCGCGTCTGCGCCGTTCTGGCCGATGAGGCAGGTGTCGCCGAGCTTGACCGAGAACTGGATCGAGTTGGCGGCCAGGCCGATCGTGGTGGTGTCGACCGTGAGTTGCATGGCCGACTTGTCGAAGCCGGCTGCGACGAGGGCGTCGATGAAGTCGCGGCCCTTCGCAGCAGGGTTCGCCGCGAGGGTGGCCCGGTTGACCTTGTCGAAGAACGGGAGGTTCTGCGCTGCGGTGCCGCCGGGAACGAGCGTGGGTCCCGCGGCAGGGGTGCTCGTGGCGGAGGGCGTGGAGGACGGTGTCGGCGCTGTCGTTGCCGGGGCCGGGGTTCCACCGACGCAGCCGGCGAGCGAGCCTGCGATGAGGAGCACCCCGGCGGTGGACGCGAGGAGGTGGCGCAGCGGGCGCGCGGTGGCGGTCGCACCCGTGGGAGCGTGGGTGGGCCGGGCAGCGGCCGGCGCGGCGTGGGGGCTGGGCAGGTGGGGCATCGCTCTCCGTCGCTGGACTCCGGCCCTGGCGGGCCGCTGCCTGGACGGCAGCGCTCGAATCGTTATGCCTCATTCTAGACAGCCGTCGCTGAGGGAACGTCGACCGCGCGGACGCCCTGGACGGTGCGCGCGAACGTCGCGCTCCCCCACGCGAGGTCGTGGCCGATGGCGTCCGCCTCGATCTCCGCTGTGATCCCGCGGGAGGTCGGGTCGTCTCCGTCGGACCATTCGCGCACGGTGAGACGGCCGGTGACCAGGACCGGATCGCCGCGGCTGACGCAGCCGGCCACGTTGGAGGCGAGCTGCCTGTATGCGGAGACCGTGAACCAGTTGCACTGAGTGCTCTGCCAGGCGTCCGCATCCACGTCGTAGACGGTGTTCGTGGTGATGAGGCGGAAGCTCGTGGCCGAGAGGCCCTCGGCGGTGAGGACGTGGCGCGGGTCGGTCGCCACGACTCCGGTGACGGTGATGGTGTCGTTCATGGTGCTCTCCTCGGATGACTCGGTGTGGTGTTCCGAGTCTGCGGGGAGGGCGTCGGCGTCGGACCGGGCGCGGGAGAACTGTGGAGAAGTCGGGCTCGGCCGAGCGCTGTGGAGGAGCTGGCCGGGAGAGGCGCGGTCGAGAGGCGCCGTGGAGAAGGTGGCCGCGAGAAGCGCGGCGCAGAAGCCCGCGCGCCCGCTACGCCGCGATCACATACGGCGCGTACGAGGCCCGGATCTTGTTCACCTTCGGCTGGGCCACCGCCAGGCAGTACCCCTGGCCGGGGTTCTTGGCGAAGAAGTCCTGGTGGTACTCCTCGGCGCGGTAGAAGGTGCCGAGCGGTTCGAGTGTGGTGACGACGGTGCCGTCCCAGTAGGTCTTCGCGCGCTCGATGGCCGCTTCGAACTGCGCCTTCTGCTCGTCGCCGTCGTAGAACATCGCCGAACGGTACTGGGTGCCGATGTCGGCACCCTGGCGGTTCAGCTGGGTGGGGTCGTGGAGGGTGAAGAACACGTCGAGGATGACGCTCGGCGGGATCACCTCAGGGTCGAAGGTGACCGCGACGGCCTCCGCGTGGCCGGTCGAGCCGGTGCAGACCTCTTCGTAGGTGGGGTCGACGGCCGTGCCGCCCGTGTATCCGGAGACGACGTCCTGCACGCCGCGGAGGACACGGTAGACCGCATCCAGGCACCAGAAGCACCCACCGGCGATGACATATGTGTCCATCAACATCCCTTTCGTTTCGACCGCCTCCATTCTCCTACGATGAAGACATGGCTTACGAACCCGCGGAGAACCGCTACGAGACGATGACGTACAACCGCAGCGGACGCAGCGGGCTGAAGCTTCCTGCCCTGTCGCTCGGGCTATGGCACAACTTCGGCGACGAGCGCCCGATCGAGACCCAGCGCGCCATCGTGCGCCGCGCGTTCGACCTCGGCGTCACGCACTTCGACCTCGCCAACAACTACGGGCCTCCCGCCGGCACCGCCGAGACCAACTTCGGACGCATCCTGCGCGAAGGCCTCCAGCCGTACCGCGACGAGATCGTGGTCTCCACGAAGGCCGGGTACTTCATGTGGAACGGCCCATACGGCGAGTGGGGCTCCCGCAAGACGATGCTGTCGTCGCTCGACCAGAGCCTCGGCCGCCTCGGGCTGGACTACGTCGACATCTTCTACTCGCACCGGCCGGATCCGGAGACTCCGATCGAGGAGACGATGGGAGCGCTCGCCACCGCCGTGAAGCAGGGCAAGGCGCTCTACGCCGGCATCTCCAACTATTCGCCGGAGCAGACCACGGCAGCTGCGGCGGCCCTGGCCGACCACGGCGTCCCGCTGCTCATCCACCAGCCGCGGTACTCGATGTTCGACAGGCACATCGAAGACGGCCTGTTCCCCGTGCTCGAGAAGGTGGGAGCCGGGAGCATCGTCTTCTCGCCGCTCGCCCAGGGGATGCTCACCGACCGCTACCTGGACGGCACCGTTCCCGCCGGCTCCCGCGCGGCCACCAGCCACTTCCTGTCGGAGAAGCAGCTGAGCCCTGTGTACCTGGAACGCGCCCGCGCGCTCAACGACATCGCCGCCGCCCGCGGCCAGTCGCTCGCGCAGCTGGCGCTCAGCTGGGTGCTGCGGCAGCCGGGCGTCACGAGCGCGCTGATCGGCGCATCCAGTGTCGCCCAGCTGGAACAGAACATCGCCGCGCTCGACGCGCCAGCACTCACGGCGGACGAGATCGCCAGCATCGAGCCGTACGCAGTGGACGGCACGGAGCACCTCGAAGACGAGTAGCGGCAGGCGGGTTCTGTCACACCTTGATCACGGGGACGCGGACGCGCCGGGCGGCGTGCCGGAGATGAGAGACCGCCGAGGTTAACATCACCGCATGCAGTGGTGGAATGATTTCGTGGATTGGCTCACTTCGTCCGACGCGCAGCCGGTGGTGTTCAACGCGGTGGTTCTCGCCGTCGCCGTGATCATCGCCGGACTGCTGGGCGCCTGGATCGCGCGCGGCGCGGTCAAAGGGCTGCTCTCCCGCACCGACCGTCAGCAGAAGGCGTCCGCCATCGCGGCGCTCGTCGACGCTGCGACGGAGGCGTCCGTCTGGAACTCCCTCACCCCGGGTGAGCAGGTGCTCTCCGACCGCGCCGTCGGCCAGGCCGACATCATGGTGCGACTGCTCCCGATCAAGGGCTCCGGCATCGCAGCGAACTGGGCTGGTCACCAGCTCGCGGAGATGAAGCGTGCGTCTGCCACGTTCGGCTACCAGCTCGACCCGGCCATCGCGGAGTTCCGCGACCGCCTCATCGAGTGGCAGAACAAGCCCAGCCGCGCCCGCCGCATCTTCCAGGGCGACCTCGAACGCTGGCGCTTCGAGAACACCGACACCGACCGCACGCTGATCGCACAACAGGATGCGTGGGTCGCCCAGCAGCACCACGAGCAGTATGCGCCGACCGCGTCCGACACCGGCGACCAGACCGCCCAGGCAGCAGCAGCACACGCAGCAGCGCAGGCACAGGCACCGGCGGGCCAGACGCAGCTCGCGACGACGCCGCTCCCCTCCTACGCGGCAGAGCGCACCGGCAGCGACACGGGCACCGGCCCCGTCGCCTCCGACACCGCTCCGACCTCGAAGCTCAACCAGCCGGTCTGATCCGGCCCCGGTCCACGAAGAAATGGTCCAGGACTGCCACGGTGTGGCGGTCCTGGACCGTTTTCGTGAGCGGCGAGGTCTAGCACCTCAGCGCGAGTAGTCGCCTCGGCGATGCCACCACTCGTCGAACATGCTGGCGGGCAGCTGCCGCTTGTGCTCCGTGGCCAGGTAGCGTGCCTCGATGGTCTCCGCGACCCTGTCCGGCACGTCTTCGCCTTCGAGGAACGCGTCGATGTCGGCGTAGCTGAGGCCGAGGTTGTCCTCGTCGGTCTGGCCGGGGTTGTGGTCGAGGAGGTCGGCGGTCGGAGCCTTCGTGTAGAGGCGTGCCGGCGCATCCAGGTACTCCAGGAGGGCGCGGCCCTGCCGCTTGCTGAGTCCGGCGAGCGGCAGGATGTCGGTGCCGCCGTCGCCGTACTTCGTGAAGAAGCCCGTGACGGCCTCCGCCGCGTGGTCCGTGCCGACGACGAGCAGGCGGCGCTGCCCGGCGATGGCGTACTGCGCGACCATCCTGGCGCGTGCCTTCACGTTGCCCTTGTTGAAGTCGGACATGTCGTCGCCGATCGCATCCAGGTACTCGTCCTCGATGCCGTCGACGCCGCGCTGGATGTTGAACGTCACCGTGCGCTGCGGCCGGATGAACGACAGGGCGAGCTGGGCGTCGTCCTCGTCGTGCTGCACCGCATACGGCAGCCGCACGGCGATGAACTCGGCGTCGATCCCGCGTTCGGCGAGGCGTTCGACGGCGAGCTGGCTGAGTCGTCCGGCGAGCGACGAGTCCTGTCCGCCCGAGATGCCGAGGACGAGACCGGATGCGCCGGTCGTCGTCAGGTATTCGACGAGGAACCCAACCCGTTTCTCGACCTCGGCTGCGGGGTCGATGACAGGGCTCACGTTCAGTTCGTCGATGATTCTGGCCTGGAGTTCACGCATGATCATCACCATATCCCCGGTGCGTTTCCGCCGTGTGAACGGCCGCTGATCGCTCGCAGCCAGTAGCATCGGCGCATGGACCCCGCCGTCGGAACCATCGTGCTCGTCCCGCTGCTCGCGGTGGTGGCGTCGTTGCTGGCCACGGCGGTCGGCCGGGTGGCGAAGATACCGCTCGTCGTGTTCGAGATCCTGCTCGGGCTGCTGATCGGCCCCGCGGTGCTCGGCTGGGTGCCGAAGTCGGACATGCTCGACGCTGTCGCCAACTTCGGGCTGGCGTTCCTGTTCTTCATGGCGGGCAACGAGATCGACTTCGCGGCGATCAAGGGTCGGCCGCTGAAACGCGCATCCCTCGGCTGGCTGATCTCGCTGGTGGCCGGCGTGGTCATCGGCATCCTGCTGTCCCCGGATGCGGTGACGGGCGTTTTCGTGGGGATCGCACTGACCTCGACCGCGCTGGGCACGCTGATGCCGGTGTTGCGGGATGCGGGCGAGCTGAAGACGCCGTTCGGGCGCGCCGTCACAGCGGTCGGCGCCGTCGGCGAGTTCGGTCCTCTGCTCGCCATCTCGCTGTTCCTCAGCGGGCGGAAGCCGCTCGCGGCCTCCCTGGTGCTGATCGCGTTCGCGGTGATCGCCGGCCTCGCCGTCTGGTTCGCCGCGCGCGGAGGGCACGAGCGCTTCCACGGGCTGGTGCGGGCGACGCTGCACACGAGCGGGCAGTTCGCCGTGCGATTCATCGTGATGGTGATCGCGGCACTGGTCGGGCTGAGCCTCGCGCTCGGGCTCGACATGCTCCTCGGGGCGTTCGCCGCCGGGGTGATCTGCCGGGTGCTGCTTTCCGGAGCCGCGGAGCCGGACGCCAAACTCGTCGAGGGGAAGCTCGAGGCGGTCGCGTTCGGCGTGCTGGTGCCGGTGTTCTTCATCAACACCGGGATCGGCTTCGACCTCCGCGCGCTCGTCACCGACCCGCACGCGCTGCTCCTGCTGCCGATCTTCCTGGTCCTGATGCTGATCGTGCGCGGGCTGCCGGGCTCGCTCGCCGCGCCGGGCGGGTCGACGTTCGCCGACCGCAGCGCGCTCACGCTGTTCAGCGCCACCGGTCTGCCGATCATCGTGGCGGTGACGAACATCGGGGTGGCGGAGGGCGACCTGAAGACCGGGACGGCCACCGCGCTGGTCGGTGCCGGGATGCTGTCCGTGCTCGCGTTCCCGATCATCGCGCTCACGCTGCGCAAGCGCTCCTCCGACGGCGGCCTCCGCCCACCGGACCCCGACCGTATCCCGATCGTCGGCTGACCCGACCCAAACAATCGAGTCCGAAGTTGTTCACGCCCTACACCGGCGTGTCGCGTGAACAACTTCGGACTCGATTGTTTGGGGTCGGCGGCTAGGGGATGCGGGTGACGGCGCGGGCGAGGATGGCGGTGGTGAGCGCGTCGACCGGCTCGCGGGCTGCGGCGGGGTTGGAGAGCAGGGTGAAATCGACGTGGCCGAGGTCGGGCAGGCCGAACCGGTTGGTGACCTTGATGAGGTCGGTGGGGATGAGCGACCGGGGGAACACCGCGATCCCGATGCCGGCGCGCACGGCGGCGAGCACCCCGTTCACCTCGCGCGTGTTGCAGGTGATGCGCCAGGTGCGGCCGGCGGCCTCCAGCGCGTCGATCGTGATCTGACGGCTGATGCTCGGCCCCTGGTATGCGATCAGCGGCACAGGATGCTCGGGCTCCAGCACCGTCTTCTCCTGCCCCATCCAGACCAGTTCGTCGGTGGCGACGACCGTGCCCTCCGTCGTACCCGGGTTCTGCTTGATGAAGATGAGGTCGAGGTGCCCCGCCTGCAGGCGGCGGTACAGCGGCGCGGACTGGTCGACGGTGAGCTCCAGGTTGATCTGCGGGTGCTGCTGCCGGAAGTGGCGCAGGATGCGCGGGAGCGTCGTGATCGCGAGGTCGTCCGCCGCGCCGAAGCGCAGTCGCCCGCGCATCGCCGAGCCGCTGAAGTAGCGGTCGGCCTCCGCGTGCGCCGCGAGGATCGTGCGGGCGAACCCGGCCATCGCGTCCCCGTTGTCCGTCAGCCGCACATCCCGGGTGTCGCGGGCGACCAGCTGCCGTTTCGCCGCCGCTTCGAGCCGTCGGACGTGCTGGCTGACCGTCGGCTGGCTGATCCCGAGCCGCGCGGCGGCCTTCGTGAAGCTGTGCGTGTCGGCCACGGCGAGGAAGGTGCGGAGCAGCACAGGGTCGAACATCGCGCATCCATTCGGTAATCCAATAGGAGTTATAGGTTCAATTCGCTGCAAGAATAGCTCAGGTTGCGTAACGTCGAAGGTGCAGAAACCTCATACGAAACTCGATACGCAGGAATACACGTGGCAAACTCCACCGCAGCAGCCCCACCGACCGGGCCCATGCCCGTTCTCAGCACGCGCCCACCGTGGCGGGAGACGTTCGTCTCACTGAAAGTCCCCAACTACCGCAAGTTCGCCGCAAGCAACCTCGTCGCCAACACGGCCGTCTGGATGCAGCGCATCGCGATGGACTGGCTGGTGCTCCAGCTCTCCGGCAGCGTCGCGGCCGTCGGCATCACGGTCTTCATGCAGTTCATGCCGATGCTCGTGCTCGGCCTGCACGGCGGAGTGATCGCCGACCGGTACAACAAGCAGAAGATCCTCATCGTCACGCAGACCTGCGCTGCGCTGCTGGCCGGCGTCCTGGCCGCGCTCACCCTCACCGGGCTCACCCAGGTGTGGCACGTCTATCTCATCTCGTTCCTGCTCGGTCTGGTGACCGTGGTCGACAACCCCACCCGCCAGGTGTTCGTCAACGAGCTGGTCGGACCGAAGTACCTGCGCAACGCGATCAGCCTGAACTCGTCCATCTTCCAGCTCGGCGGCCTCATCGGCCCCGCGGTCGGCGGCATCCTGATCACCGCGGTCGGCGGCGGCTGGTCGTTCGTGATCAACGCCGTCGCCTGCCTCGCCGTGGTCGGCTCGCTGCTCTCGCTCAACCGCTCGCAGCTGCACCACTCCCCTGCGGCCCCGCGTGCGAAAGGCCAGCTGGCCGAGGGCATCCGGTATGTGCGCCGCAAGCCCGTGATCTTCTGGACCGTCGTGATGGTCGCCATCATCGCCGTCTTCGCGTTCAACATGCCCGTGTTCCTCGCGGCCTACGCCAACAACGTCTACGACGTCGGCGCGCAGGGCTACGGACTGTTCAACGCGCTGGTCGCTGCGGGCGCGCTGGTCGGCGCCCTCGCATCCACGCGCCGAACGAGCGTGCGGCTGAGCATGGTGGTCGGCACGGCTGCCGCGCTCGGCTTCATCCAGGCCATCGCCGGATTCGCGCCGTCGGAGATCGCGTTCGGCGTGCTCCTGATCGGCATCGGCGTGGGCAACCTGCTGTTCATCACCGCGGCGAACTCGCTCGTGCAGATGTCGTCGAACGTGCAGATCCGGGGCAGGGTCATCTCGCTCTACATCCTGGTGCTGCTCGGCGGCCAGGCCATCGGCGGACCGTTCATGGGCTGGGTCGTCGAGGAGGTCGGGCCGCACATCGCGATGATGATCTCCGGCGTCGTCCCCGCGGTCGCCGCCGTGGTGATCGCCCTGCTGATCGCCAGGAGCGCGAGCCTGCGGCTCCGGTTCGGCCTGCGCGGCCGCCGCCCCACCATCGCCATCGTCAACAGGGCGGGCAAGAGCGGCGCGACGCTCTGAGGCCGACGGGCTGCGGTATCGTGGAAATCACGCCCCCGTAGCTCAGCGGATAGAGCAGGAGCCTTCTAATCTCTTGGTCGCAGGTTCGATTCCTGCCGGGGGCACCGCTGTGCAGTACGACTGGGCCGCACGCGCCGCGCCGCGCCGAACCTGAGCTCAGACCGCTTTCGCCGCGGCGACCAGCACCTGCTGCAGCGTCGGAACGCCCTCCGCGCGGAACACCTCGTCGCCGGCAGCCGTCGCCACGATCACCGTGGGGGTGACCCGGATGCGGTCGGCCTCCGCGCTCTGCAGGTTGCGGGCGACGTCCAGCTCGGTCACGGTCACCAGCGGCACGAGCCGCGCCGCCTCGGCCAGCACGGCGCGCGTCTGCATGCACGGCTCGCAGAACGCCGACGTGTACAGGGTGAGCCGGACAGCGTCTCCGTCGGTGACGGGACGGCCAACGGCCGATGTCGAATCCACGGTTCCAGTGTACGTCCGGGGAACATCCGGAGACCATCGAGCCAAGCGGCGGCTGTCGGCACGCGCATCCCGGCACCGGTGGGCAGACTCGGGATGTGAGCCGCACAGCTTTCACCCGGTATGTCGCCCTCGGGGACTCGATCACCGAGGGCCTCTGCGATGCCCCGCCCGCGCGCGGAGCGCAGCACCCTGAACCGGCCGGGGCGTGGATCGGCTGGGCCGACCGCCTCGCCGCCATCCCTCGACGGGGACGCCAGACTGGCGGGGCATCCGTTCGAGTTCGCCAATCTCGCCGTCCGGGGGCGCCGCATCGCCGACGTGGTCGACGGGCAGGTACCGCACGCGCTGCGGCTCTCCCCTGACCTGGTCTCGGTGATGGTCGGCGGGAACGACCTGATGAGCCCGGCCGCCGATCCGGATGCGCTCGCCTCGCGCCTTGACTCCGGCATCCGGTCGCTGCGGGAGGCCGGCGCGACCGTGCTGCTGGCGAACCTGTTCGACCCGCAGTTCGCGTTCTTCCTCAAGCCGTTCCGCGGACGCGCCGCCGTCTTCAACGCCAACATCTGGAGCATCGCGCGGGACCACAGGGCCATCGTGCTCGACGTGTGGGGCGTGCGCGAGTTCCGCGAGAGCAGCATGTGGGCGAGCGACCGCGTGCACCTGAGCGCCCGCGGCCACCGGCTGCTCGCCGCGCACGCGGCGCACACGCTCGGCGTGCCGTACGCGGAGATCGCGGCGACGACCGCCGGAGAAGCGGCAGCCGACCAGCCGGTTCCCCCGCCGGAGGAGATCCCGCTGCGCACCTGGCTGCGCGTGTACGCCATCCCGTGGGCGGCCAGGCGCATGCGGCGCATCTCCGCCGGGGACGGCATGGATGCGAAACAGCCGGTGCCGCTGCCCGTCGGAGGGCCGCACTAGACTTTCAGCATGGCAAATTCCTCGGATCGTCTGGTCTGGATCGACTGCGAAATGACCGGACTCGACCTCGAGGTCGACGAACTCGTCGAGATCGCGGTGGTCATCACCGATTTCGAACTGAACGTGCTCGACCCCGGCCTCAGCATCGTCATCAAGCCGGACGCGTCCGCGCTCGAGAACATGAACGACTTCGTGCGCGACATGCACACCACCTCCGGGCTGATCGACGAGATCCCGAACGGCAAGAGCCTGGCGGAGGCCGAGTACGAGGTGCTCGAGTACGTGCTCAAGTTCGCGCCGACCGCGCGCACGGCGCCGATCGCCGGAAATACCATCGGCACCGACCGGATGTTCATCGCCAAGTTCATGCCGCGCCTCGACAACCATCTGCACTACCGCAGCGTCGACGTGTCCTCCATCAAGGAGCTCTCCCGCCGCTGGTACCCGCGCATCTACTTCAACGCGCCCGAGAAGCACGGCGGTCACCGCGCTCTCGCCGACATTCTCGAGTCGATCCGGGAGCTCGATTACTACCGCCGCGCAGCGTTCGTGGGCGAACCGGGACCCACCACGGACGACGTTCAGAGCGTGTCGGCGGCCGTAGTGGAAAAATGGGCCCCGCGAATGTAATAGAATCGTCGAGTTGCTTTGTTCGGGACCGCGTTCCGGACGAAGACATGGTGGGTATAGCTCAGTTGGTAGAGCGCCTGGTTGTGGTCCAGGAGGTCGCGGGTTCAAGCCCCGTTACTCACCCCAAAGAGAACTGAAGCCCCCGCATTGCGCGGGGGCTTCGTCGTTGAGGCCGGCGCTCAGTCCGCCGAGCGGTGCAGCAGGAACATCCCGCCATGCACCGGGAGGTCCCGCCGCGAATCGTCCGTCTCCACGTACTCGTCGATCACCGCGACGATCCTGCGGTCCAGTTCCTCGATGTCCTCCGGCGACAGATGCAGGGAGAATCGCGCGTACGTGGCGATGGACGTCGGCCCCGCCTCCGCCAGCTCCTGCTGGAACGCCTCCACCGGGGCGAACCCCTCGCTCGGGTCCGACCCGGCCAGCGCATCCGACAGCCACCAGCTGCGCCCCGTCGAGCGGTACGGCTTCTCCAGCGCGCCGCTCTCCCCCGTGCGCACCGGCGCGGGTTCCAGGAAGCCCGCATCCACGAGCTGGCGCACGTGATAGTGCGCCGTGCCGGGATCGACGCCGAGGCGGTCGGCCAGCTGCTTGTTGGTCAGCTCGTATTGCCCGCACAGGCGCACCATGCGCACCCGCAGTGGATGCGCGAGTGCTTTCGTCTCCTTCACCGTCGCCGGGCGCCGCTTGGCGTCGACCGGATGGATGGGGGCGCTGTCGCTCTCGCTCATACGCAGACTCTACGCTTCGATCCGTCTTTCTCCCATCGATTGAGTTTTCTCAATCACTGTGTCATCGTTCTTCCATGACCTCGTCCCTCGGAGCGCCGTACTGGAAGCTGTGGACCTCGTCCGCGCTCTCCAACCTGGCCGACGGCGTGATGAAGGTCGCGCTCCCGCTCGTGGCCATCCGCTACACCGAGTCACCGGCGCTGATCGCGGGCCTCGGCTTCGCCTTCACCCTGCCCTGGCTGCTGTTCGCCCTCACTGCCGGCGCCCTGGCCGACCGCTTCGACCGCCGGCGCTTAATGCTCATCGGCAACACGGCCCGCGCCACGCTGCTGGCCGCGCTCGTCGTCATCGCCCTGCTCGGCGGAGGATCCATCTGGATGCTCTACGCCGTCGCCCTGTTCGTCGGCACGGCGGAGACGGTCTACGACACCTCCGCCCAGTCGATCCTCCCCCAGCTCGTGAGCAGGGACGCGCTCTCCCGCGCCAACGGCCGCCTCTACGCCGCAGAGCTCACCACCAACCAGTTCGTCGGGCCTCCGCTCGGCGGCTTCCTCGTCGCATCCGGGATCGCCGTCGCCTTCGGGGCGCCCGTCCTGCTCTGGGTGCTGGCGATCGGGATGCTGCTGCTCGTCCGCGGGCGCTTCAGCACCGACCACCCCGGCACCACCACCATCCGCACCGACATCGCCGAGGGGCTGCGCTTCCTCTGGCACAACACGATCCTGCGCGTCCTGGCGATCATGGTCGGCGTCTTCAACCTGGCGTCGAGCGCCACCTTCACCGTGCTCGTGCTCTACGCGGTCGGCCCGAACTCTGCCATGAAGCTGACCGACCCCGGCTACGGCCTGCTGCTCACCGCGTCCGCGCTCGGCAGCGTGCTCGGCTCGTTCGCCGCGGAGTGGGCGGAGCGGAGGCTCGGCCGTGCCAGGGCGCTCGCCCTCACCATCCTGGGCAGCGTGCTCACGGTCGCGACGCCCGCGTTCACGACCGACGCGTGGGTCATCGGCGCCGCGTTCTTCCTCGGCGGCATCACCGTGTCGATCTGGAACGTCATCACGGTCTCGCTCCGCCAGCGCATCGCACCGCCCCGCCTGCTCGGCAGGGTCAACAGCGCATACCGGCTGGTCGCCTGGGGCACCATGCCGCTCGGCGCGGCTCTCGGCGGTGTGATCGCCGAATTCTTCGGCCTGCCTGCGGTCTTCCTCAGCATGGGCGTCGTGGTGGTCTGCCTCCTGCTCGGGATGTTCTGGGTCACCGACACCCGCATGGATGCGGCAGACGAGGCCGCGGAACGCGAGCACGCCGCCGCGACCGCCACAGCCACCTCCTCCGCCAGCGGGCCGTCCCCCGCCGAGGAAAACGGCCGCTGATCAGCAGCAACACACACACGACTTTGCCAGGCTCCGTGCCTCTCGCGTCCAGACTGGCCGTCTAACGTTGTCGGGTCGACGGCACTGTACGCCGTCGTGCCGTGCACCTGCCGCGCATCCACCCCCCATACCCCCGGATGCCCGCCGAACGTTTCGCGCGGCACACCCGCGTTGCGCACAGCACGCCATCGGACCACCAGGTCGCCGGTGGATCACGCCTGTGCCTGCGCGGTGTCAGCCCGCCGGGTCGCAGCCTCACCGCTGCAGAGCCGTGCCTCCCCTGCGCCCGAGTGCGCAGAACGGCAGGCGGGGAAGCCCGTAACCAGGAACCACATGCCCCTCACTTTCAAGAACACCACCATCCCCTTCCGCCACATCGTCGCCGGCGTCACCGCCGCCCTGATGACGGCATCGCTCTTCGCTCCCGCTGTCGCCCAGCAGCAGAGCGAGAAGCAGACCCGCGAACTCTCCGAGTCCACCGGGATGCACCACGAACAGCTGGGCGTGTACGAGAGCATCGTGCGCCACCGCCTCGAATCCGAGGCGAAGACCACCATCGTCGGCGCCACCCGCACCGTCGACGCATACGCGGCGAAGGCAGACCCGACGGCGGCCAAGACCGCCATCGCCGGTCTCGACAGCTATCACAAGCTCGACGACTCGACGCTCCGCACCACCATCGACAGCGCGAAGGCTGCGTCCGACGCCCTCGCGGCAGCGGCGGCGGAGGCAGACCGCAAGGCGGCGGAGGCCGCGGTGGCCGCGCTCGCCAACGCCAACACCCCGGACGGCGCCAAGTCGGTCGCCCGCTCGCTCCTCGCCGCGCACGGCTGGGGCGACGACCAGTTCTCCTGCCTCAGCAACCTGTGGCAGAAGGAGTCCGGCTGGAACTACCAGGCGTACAACGCGGGCAGCGGAGCCACCGGCATCCCGCAGGCCCTCCCCGGAAGCAAGATGGCCACGATGGGCAGCGACTGGCAGACCAACGCCGGCACCCAGATCAAGTGGGGCCTCGACTACATCTCCCGCTCGTACGGCACCCCGTGCAGCGCCTGGTCGCACTCGCAGTCGGTCAACTGGTACTGATCCACGGCACGGGCTCCCGGTAGACTCGCGCGGGTGAACACCCCCACCGTCCAGGGAGCCCACCTCGTCGGCAGCGTCAACCTGCCAGACGCGGAGACCGTCTTCCGCACCGTCAGCACCCACCTCGGCGACCGGATGCACCGCATCCCGGATGGCGAGGTCGGTGAGCGGTTCTACTGGATCCAGTTCCAGACCAAGCGCTTCGACACGATGGGCGGGCTGTCCCGCATCCCGGTCGAGCCGTTCTACATCCGCGGCGTCTTCGACGGGCGCCCCTTCGTGATCGACGACGGGGTGTCCGCCGACGACCTCGTGTTCCCGAACCTCGGTTACGCCGACGCGGCCCTGGAGTCGTTCGCAACCTTCGACAGGATGCGCGCGGCCGGCGAGATCGCGGAGGGCACCCGGTTCCAGGTGTCGCTGCCCACACCGGCGGCCATCACCGGGGCGTTCGTGGTCGCGGAGCACCGCGCGGCGTTCGAGCCTGCATACGAGCGGGCCCTGTTCGCCGAGCTCCAGCGCATCGTCGACGGCATCCCGCACGACAGCCTCGCGATCCAGTGGGACACGGCCGTCGAGTTCGCCCTGCTCGAGTCGGCGAACATCCGGTCGCACCACGCCATCGTGCCGTGGTTCGACGACGTGCTCGGCGGTGTCGTCGAACGCGCCGTCCGTCAGGCCGCCGCCGTCCCGGCCGACGTCGAGGTCGGATACCACCTCTGTTACGGCGACGTCGAGGAGGCGCACTTCGTGCAGCCGACGGACGCCGGACACTTGGCCGACGTGCTCTCCGGCGTGCTCGGCGCCGCGACCCGCCCGATCACCTGGTTCCACCTGCCCGTGCCGATCGAGCGCGACGACGCGGAGTTCTTCGCCCCGCTCGCCGGTGTGACCGTGCCGGAGCACACCGAGCTGTACCTCGGGCTGCTGCACCACGAGGACGGCGTCGACGGCGCCGAGCGCAGGATCGCGGCGGCGGCGGCCGTTCAGCCGAGGTTCGGCGTCGCGACGGAGTGCGGGTTCGGCCGCGGTCCGAGCGAGCGCACGGTCGAACTGCTCGACCTGCACGCCGCCACCGCCCAGGCGTGGTGACCGTGCCGATCCAGCTGGACGCCGACGCCTTCGAGCGCCTGGTCACCGACGAGCTCGACGAGCTGCCGGACGAGATGGTCGACGGGCTCGACAACGTCGTGTTCGTGGTCGAGGACCGTCCGGAGGACGGCTCGCTCGACCTGCTCGGGCTGTACGACGGGGTCGCGCTCACCGAGCGCGACAGTTACGGCTTCGGCGAGATGCCGGACCGGATCATCCTGTACCGGGAGCCGCTGCTGTCGATCTGCGACGACATCGATCAGCTCCGTGAGGAGATCCACGTCACGCTGGTGCACGAGATCGCGCACTTCTACGGCGTCGACGACGCCCGCCTGCACGAGCTCGGCTGGGCCTAACCGGCGCGGTCGGCCCGGCCCGCCAGCTGCCGGACTAGAGGGACTCTTCCTCTTTCTCGGTCTCGACGGGGTCGCTGTCCGGGGCGTCGAACGAGTACGACACGTACTTCTCGCCGTTGACGGTGCGCTCGGCGCCCGCCACGTACCAGAACAGCGACTCGAGACCCTCGATGGCCGCCACGGCGCCGATGCGCTCGTCCACTTTGCCGTCGATCAGGAGGCGTCGCTCGGTCGTTCCGGCCAGGGGGCCGTCGACGTATTCGACGATGTACTCGGTCTCAGTCTGTTCTGCTGCGGTCATGCCTCAACGTTAGTCCTCTGCGCTGCCTGCCGGGCTGCGGCCAGCGGCCAGTCGGTCACGTCGAGCACGAGCGAGGCGTTCTCCCTCGGGCGTTCGCGCGCGAGGTAGCGCTCGAAGTCGTGCTGCCACTGGTCCCAGTGGGTGGCGAAGGAGAGTCCGTCGCGGGCGAGCGCGCGCTCTTTTCGCAGGGCGTCGTCCGCGTCGAGCCAGAGCGCGAGGTCGGCGAGCCGCGCGTTCGCACGAGCGAGCGTCCCGCATCCCTCGACGATCAGGGGCGCGTCGCCGTCGACGGTGTGCCACTCGGCGGGGGCGTCGGCCGCCCAGTCCCAGCGTCGCCACCGTCCTGCCCCGGATGCGCGGAGTGGCGCGAGCAGGTCCGTCCCGACCGCCTCGCTCGCCGCATCCAGCCCGCCCCAGCCCGGGTACAGGTCGTCCATCCGCACCAGCCGTGGGGCGACGTCGCCCGGCCAGTCCGCCAGCAGCAGGTCGGCGAGGGAGCTCTTCCCCGCCCCGCTCGGCCCGTCGATGAGCACGACCGGCGCCGCCCGGCGTGCAGTCGCATCCCGGATCGCTCGCTGCAGCGCATCTCGCAGCCGCAGCTCGGCGTCACGCACCGAAGACATGCCACGTCCCCGCTGCGATGGCGGCGCCTGCCGCGGTGATCGCGACGGCTGCGGCGACGGAGAGCGCCACCCAGTCTCGCCCACGGAACACGCTCTGCCGCGCCCAGGTGCGCACGGTCGACGCCCCGAAGCCGCGCGCCTCCATCGCCGTCGCGAGCTTGGTGCCCCGGCGGATCGACAGCACGAACAGGGCGAACGCCTGACCGAGCATCCGGCGGAGCGCTCCGGACTCGGAGATGCCGCGGGCGCGCCTGGCGAGGCTGAGCGCGCGCCAGTCGTCGACGAACAACCCGACCAGCCGCAGCCCGGCCAGGCCGCCGAGCACGAACCGCGCAGGAAGGTGAAGCACCTGTGCCAGGCCGTCGGCCAGGTCGGTCGGGTCGATGGTGATGAAAAGCAGCACGGCGGGGAGGCCGATCGCGAGGATGCGCAGGGTGGTCGCGACCGCCAGCTGGATGGAGCCGTCGCTGATCTCCACGAACATCCACTGCACGTAGACGACGCCGCTGGTGCGGCCGTAGAGCAGCGTGGTGATCCCGGCGAGCGGCGCGGCGATCCAGACCGGAGCCGTGCGCAGCGCGAGCACCCGGAACGGGATGCGCGAGAAGCACAGCAGCACCAGTTCGAGGCCGAGCGCGACTGCGGCGGAGACGATGTCGATGGACAGCAGCAGCACCACCGTGACGATGAGGGCTGCGCCCAGCTTGGCGACCGGGTTGACGGCGCCGAGCGGTCCCTGGCGCACCGGGGCGATGATGCTCACGCGCGCACCTCCGTTCCGGCGCCGAGCGCGAGCCTGGTCGCGCCGATGGCGGTCACGAACTCGTCGTCGTGGGTCGCGGCGACGATGGCGTGCCCGTCGGCCCGCAGCTCGGCGATCATCGAGACCAGGCCGGCCCAGGTGTTGGCGTCCTGGCCGAACGTCGGCTCGTCGAGCACGAGAACGGTGGGCCGGGTGGCGAGCGCCGTCGCCACCGAGAGGCGGCGCTTCTGGCCGCCAGAGAGCGTGAACGGGTTCGCGTCGGCGAACGGTGCGAGCGAGAGCCGGTCGAGCAGCTCGTCGACCCGCGCGGTCACCGCGCTCTCCGGTTCGCGCAGGACGCGCGGCCCGATGGCGAGCTCGTCCCGGACCGTGGAGGCGACGAACTGGTGCTCCGGATTCTGGAACACGCTGCCGATGCGGGTGAGCAGGTCGCGCGAGCGCCACGCGGAGGGCTCCTGCCCGGCCTGACCGGCGAGGGCCGCCTCTGCGCGCAGTACCCCGCCGAGCGGAGGGAGCAGGCCGCCGAAGGTGAGCGCCAGGGTCGACTTGCCCGCGCCGTTCCTGCCGACCAGGGCGAGCGCCGAGCCCTCGGCGATGCGCGCATCCACTCGATCGGGCAGCGCTGCGGCGGCGAGGTCGGCCGTCCTGTCCGCGTGGCCGCGCCTCCCCCGCCGGGCGCGACGGACGACGGCAGGACCGCGGCCGAACGCCAGCGCGTCGGCGGTCAGCAGCGGTGCGCCGGTGACGACCTCCCTGGCGACCGGCACCGGTTCGTCGGGCAGCCAGACGCCCGCCGCTCTCAGCTCGTTCGAGGTGTCGGCGAGCACGGCATCCGGGTGTCCGTCGGCGAGCACACCGCCGTCGGAGGCGAGCACGATCACCCTGTCCACGATGCCGCGCCAGACGGCCACGCGGTGCTCGACCACGATCAGCGTCGCCCCGGTGGCCTCGAGCACGGACTCGACAGCCTCACGCACCTCGATCACGCCGTCCGGATCGAGGTTCGCGGTCGGCTCGTCGAGCAGCAGCAGTCCGGGCCGCATCGCCAGCAGCCCGGCGAGGGCGAGCCGCTGCTTCTGACCGCCGGAGAGCTCCGCGGTGGGGTGGTCGAGCGGCACCCGGAGCCTCACCGCGTCGAGCGCATCCCGCACCCTCGGCCAGATCTGCTCGCGCGGCACGCCGAGGTTCTCGCAGGCGAAGGCCACGTCGTCTCCGACGCGCGCCAGGATGACCTGCGAGTCCGGGTCCTGAAGCAGCAGCCCGCTCGCCCCACGCGCCTCGGCCGGGCGCCGTCCCCCGACGGTGACGGACCCGACGGTCTCCCCGTCGTCGTCCCCGCCGAGCACGCCGGCGAGTCCTGCGAGCACGGTCGACTTGCCCGCTCCGGATGCGCCGAGCAGCAGCACCCGCTCCCCCGGCTGGATGTTCAGGCTCAGCCCGCTGACCGCCCACGCGTTGCGCCCGGCATAGCGCCAGCCCCAGTCGTCGACCCGAACGGCGACCGGGGCTGACGGTCCGCGCAGACCATCCGCACTGCCCGCGATGATCAGACCCTGCCTGTCGCCTCGCGACCGGATGCGAACCTGCTGAGCGCGCCGGTCTTCGCCAGCGCTCGCACGAGCAGCCAGGAGAGCAGCCCGGCCACGACGATGCCGGAGATGGTCGTGGTGATCGTGTACGTCACGACGAAGCCGAGCTTGGAGCCGGGGTACCAGTAGAGGAGGTCGAGGATCGACTCGGCGATGCCCGCTCCGGCGCCCGCGAGCAGCGCGACGGGCAGCCGCCAGTTGGCGTAGAGGAACAGGGCGAAGACGATCTCGACGCCGAGGCCCTGCACCAGCCCGGAGATGAGCGTCGCGAAGCCCCACTGCGTTCCGATCAGCGCCGAGACGGTCGCGGCGACCAGCTCGGTGTAGATCGCAGCACCCGGCTTGCGGATGATCAGCGCACCGAGCACGCCCGCGAACAGCCACGGCCCGTTCAGGATGCCCTGGAAGCCCGGGAGCACGGCGCTCACCGGACCGGAGATGGGGTTGTCGAGCTGTCCCCAG
This sequence comes from Leifsonia araucanica, assembly GCF_051161895.1. Taxonomy (NCBI): domain Bacteria; kingdom Bacillati; phylum Actinomycetota; class Actinomycetes; order Micrococcales; family Microbacteriaceae; genus Leifsonia; species Leifsonia araucanica. The sequence goes on along the minus strand of NZ_JBMBTW010000002.1, from coordinate 625,130 downwards.
ACCCAGAAGACGACGCCGGAGGCGACGGCGACCACGCTGGCGACGACGATGTCGACGACCCGCCATTTCATGACGCGCGTGCTGCGATCGGCTGTGGTGCTCGGAGAGAGTGTTGCGTGCACTGTTCGTGCCCTTTCGTTCGTGGAAAGAGGGCACGGGATTCGAGAATGTCTCCCTGCGCTGGCATGATCCAGATCAGGTTCAACGGTCGAAACTTGAGAAGTTTCCTCTCAGCCCGGCTCACCGGACTCCCGTGTTCGCGTTCAGTCTACTTCTTCAACGCCCGGATGATGCGTGCCCAGGCGTGGCCGGCCACCCAGACGAACGGGATGGCGACGGCGAGCAGCGTGATGATGTTCGGACGGAAGTGCACACCGGTCTCGTCGTTGATGTACGCACCGAACGGGATGCTCACGCCTCCACCGCCCGCTCCACCGGGGGCGTCTGCTTCCTCGCCCTCCCCGGCCGAGCCTGCGCCGAAGCCGTACTGCACGGCCGCGACAGGGACGATGGTGGTCCCGTCGATCTCCACGGGCTCGCCGTAGACCGACTTGATGCCGTTTGAGCTGATCGTTTCCGCGAGCTTCAGGGAGATGTTGGTCATGCAGCAACCGTACCCTCCCGCTCCCAGGCTCACCAGGGCAGTGCTCAGCCTCTGTCCAGCGTTTGCGGCGGGTTCTCAGCGGTGCACCGTGAATAATCGTGCGAGTGTCGATGATCCGTTCCAGCCGTGGCCCGCGCGGCATCGTCACAGGCCTGCTCGCCCTCATGGTGGGCGCCCTGCTGCTCTGGCACGGTCTGCTGCCGAACATCGTGGGGTCCGCGTCGCTGATCGAGACCTTCCTGCCGTGGCTCGGCGGGGTCATCCTGCTGCTCGGCATCGCCTCTCTGCTGCGGCTGTCCCTGTTCGGCGGGCTCTGCGTCGCGGCGGCCGCCGCGGTCTGGGGCAGCATGTTCCTGCCGACCATCCTGCCCGGGATGCACGCGGGAGCGCCGTCGCTGACCGTCGCGAGCGAGAACATCCACGCCCAGAACACCGCGGCGGGCGCGATCGCGAAAGACCTCGCCGACCGCGCGCCCGACGTGATCGCCCTGCAGGAACTCGACGCCACCTCGCGGGAGACGGTCGCGGGCGTTCTCGCCCCGGGCTACCCGCACAGTGCCGTCGTCGGCACCGTCGGCGTCTGGAGCAAGTACCCGATCAGCGACGAGCAGCGGCTCGACCTCGGCCTCGGCTGGGACAGGGCGGTGCGGGTCGACCTCGCCACGCCGGGAACGCCGACGCGCGTCTACGCGGTGCACATCGCGTCCGTCCGGCCCGGCGCATACCAATCGCGCGACACGATGCTGTCGCAGCTGGCGGAGACAGTTGCCGCGGACGACGCGGCGAAGCTGATCGTGGTCGGCGACTTCAACACGGCGAGCACCGACCGCAAGTTCCAGCCGCTGCTGTCCACGCTTACCGAGGCGCCGGACAGCACGCTCGGCTTCGGCTTCACCTGGCCGGCCGAGTTCCCGGTCGCCCGGCTCGATCACGCGCTTGTGCGCGGCATGACGAACGTGTCGAGCGACGTGCTTCCGGACAACGGCAGCGACCACCGCGGCATCATCGTCGGGCTGCGCTGACCGGTCGCGCGCTCAGCCTGCTGCGCTGACGCTCAGTCGCTGAGCCAGCGCGGGTTGCGGCCGTCGTCGGCCGCCGCGTCGGCGTCCGGCTGCCGCTTCACCAGGGAGGCCGGCCCGATCATCCCGCGCCCGAACCGTGCGCTGACCGCGTCGAGCGTGCGCTCGGTCTCGCGCCACTCGTCGTCGGGATCCCAGAGCGCCAGGCTGTCGCCCCCGCCGTCGAGCAGCTGCTCGGCGCGCACGCCGATGAGGCGGATCGGGGTGCGGCCGAGGTCGAGCCCTTCGTAGACCTGCCACGCCTCCTCGAAGATGCGCCTGCCGACGTTGGTCGGCTCGCCGAGGGTGCGCGACCGCGTCACCGTGCGGAAGTCGGAGAACCGCAGCTTGAGGGCGACGGTGCGCCCGACGAACCCGTGCTTGCGCAGCCGCTCCCCCACCTGGTTGGACAGCCGCAGCAGCTCGCGGCGCAGCAGATCCTGATCGGAGACGTCGGTCTCGAACGTCATCTCGTGCCCGACGCTCTTCTCGCGAGTCTCCGTGACCACCGAGCGGGGATCCCTGCCGTTCGCGAGCTCGTGCAGCTTGCGTCCTGATGCGTCGCCCACCGCCTTCTGCAGCACGTGCAGCGGTGCGTCGGCGAGGTCGGCGACCGTGCGCATCCCGAGTCGCTCGAGCGCCTGCTGGGTGCTGGCGCCGACACCCCAGAGCGCCCCGACCGGCAGCGGGCGCAGGTAGGAGATGATCGCGGACTCCGGGATGACCAGCACGCCGTCCGGCTTGGCCCGGCCGGAGGCCAGCTTGGCCATGAACTTGGTGGGCGCTGCGCCGACCGAGCAGGTGAGGCCGGTCTCGGAGTACACGCGCGCCCTGATCAGCTCGGCGATGCGGCGCGGAGACCCGAGCAGCCGCCTGGCGCCCGCGACGTCGAGGAACGCCTCGTCGATGCTCAGCGCCTCCACCAGCGGGGTGACTTCGGAGAAGATCGCCATGACCTTCTCCGAATACTCCTTGTACTTGTGCATGTGCGGCGGCAGGATGATCGCCTGCGGGCAGAGCCGGAGCGCCTGCGAGACGGGCATCGCGGAGCGCACCCCGAACTTGCGCGCCTCGTACGTCGCGCTCGTCACGACCGAGCGCGGGCCGGGGTGACCGACGATGGCGGGCTTGCCGCGCGCATCCGGTCGGTCGAGCAGCTCGACGGAGGCGAAGAACGCGTCCATGTCGACGTGCAGGATGGTGGCGGACGAGTCGTCGATCGGCTCGGTGGTCACCCGTCTGTCGTTGCCGTCCGCTCGTCCCACCAGACAAGCTTGCCACGTGCCGCCGACAGTGTCGTCGGGTAGCGTGAGCATCATGGAATTCAGGTACCTCGGCAACAGCGGACTCAAGATCTCCGAGATCATCTACGGCAACTGGCTCACCCACGGCTCCCAGGTGGAGAACGACATCGCGACGCAGAGCGTCCGTGCTGCACTGGATGCGGGCATCACCACCTTCGACACCGCGGACGCGTACGCGAACACGGCGGCGGAGAAGGTCCTCGGCGACGCGCTCAAGGCCGAGCGCCGCGCCTCCCTCGAGATCTTCACGAAGGTCTACTGGCCCACCGGCCCGAAGGGCCACAATGACGTCGGGCTCTCCCGCAAGCACATCTTCGAGTCGATCGACGGCTCCCTGGAGCGCCTCGGCACCGACTACGTCGACCTCTACCAGGCGCACCGGTACGACTACGAGACGCCGCTCGAGGAGACGATGCAGGCGTTCGCCGACGTGGTGCGCGCCGGAAAGGCGCTCTACATCGGCGTCTCCGAATGGAACGCCGAGCAGCTGCGCGCCGGTGCGGCGCTGGCGAAGGAGCTGAACTTCCAGCTGATCTCCAACCAGCCGCAGTACTCGATGCTGTGGCGTGTCATCGAGGGCAAGGTCGTCCCGGCGTCCGCCGAACTCGGCATCTCGCAGATCGTCTGGTCGCCGGTGGCGCAGGGCGTGCTGACCGGCAAGTACCAGCCGGGCGGAGAGGTGCCGGAGGGCAGCCGCGCCGCGGACAGCAAGGGCGGCGCGAACGCGATCAAGTCGTTCATGAACGACGACGTGCTCACCGCCGTGCAGCGTCTCCGCCCGATCGCCGACGAGCTCGGCATCACGATGGCGCAGCTCGCCGTCGCCTGGGTCCTGCAGAACCCGAACGTGGCCGGAGCCATCGTCGGAGCATCCAAGCCGGAGCAGGTCGCCTCGAACGCCGCTGCAGCGGGCATCCGCCTCTCCGGCGACGTGCTCGCCCGCATCGACGAGGCCGTCGGCGACGTGGCCGTCACCGACCCGGCAGAGACCGTCTCCCCCGCTCAGCGCCCCGCCTGATCGGTCCGAGACAATCGAGTCCGAACTTATTCACGCTCGCCGCGGCGTGTCGCGTGAATAAGTTCGGACTCGATGTTTTGGGGAGGGGGCGGAGTCAGACGAGGGCGGCGACGACGGGGGCGAACCAGGCGCGGAAGGCGTCGGAGTCGTCTCGGAGGGTCGTGCTGAGGATGACGGAGTGCGGGCCCACGATCCAGGCTCCGCGCTCCTCCAGAGGGAGCACGGAGAGATCCAGCCGGAAGTAGCCGGCCTGTCTCCGCAGCTCGTGCTCGCGGTCGCGCACCACATCCACGATGTCGGCCGCACGCCTGGCGTGCGTCTGCGCGCTCGCCCTGGCGTACTCGTCGTGCCGCTCCGTCGCCCACAGCAGTGCCTCGTCGAAGTGCTCCAGGATGAGGTCCTGCAGCTCGATCGCCCTGTCGAACGCCGAGAAGTGGGGCGGCTGCAGCAGCGACCCCGCCGCTCTCCGCTCCCTGTCGACGGTGAACTCGAACCACGCCAGCCACTGCTCGGCCAGCGGGCTGCCCTCCGCTCCGGGATGCGCTGGGCGCCGCCGGGCGGGAAGCACGGGGAGCGCACCGGTCGCCGGATGCAGCACGGGAGCGACCGCCGGCGTCAGCCGCGGGATCACGGGGTCGCCGACCCCGTCGAGGTGTCCGAGGTCGCGGAGGGCGAGCGCCATCAGCAGGTCCCAGGGACAGTCCTCGGTGACCTGCCATCGAAGGGTGCCCTCGACGAACATGCCGTCATTGTAGGAGCGTCCGCCGCGCGGGGCCAGTGATTACGGGTAAAGCGAACGGCCCGCCCTCCCGAAGCCGGGGAGGGCGGGCCGTTCGGACGACGAGGCCGGTCAGCTCCTGAGGAGTGTTCCGTCCAGCTCGTCGTCCTCGGCGGGCTGCGCCGTGTCGGACGCAACCGCCTGCTGGGAGGCCGCTTCCGCATCCAGTGTCGGATGCGTCGAGCCGTCGATTTCGGCGGTCGTCGCGACCACATCGCGCTCGATGGTGGTGGCCAGCGGCTTCTCCTTCACGAAGCAGAGCAGCACGACCGCGACGAGCAGCAGCGGGACCATGTAGAGGAACACCGGGGTGAGCGCGTCGTTGTACGACCCGACGATCACGTCGCGGATCGGTGCAGGCAGGCTCTTGACGATCGCGGGGGTGAGCGAGTTGGTCCCGCCGCCCGCCGCCTGGCCTCCTGCCGGCATCCGCTCGGTGAGCAGTTCGGTGAGGCGCGACGCGAACAGGCTGCCGACGATCGCGGAGCCGAGCGAGGCTCCGATCTGACGGAAGTAGTTGTTCGCCGCCGTCGCCGTGCCGACCTGGGACACCGGGAACGCGTTCTGCACGATGAGGATCAGGATCTGCATGCTCATCCCGAGCCCGATTCCCATGACGGCCAGGTAGCTGCAGAGCACCCACACCGGCAGGGTCGGGGTCATGGTCGACAGCAGCACCAGGGCGACGCCGACGATCACCGTTCCCGCGATCGGCAGCCACTTGTACCGTCCGGTCCTGCTGACCAGCTGCCCGGAGACGATCGAGGTGATGAGCAGCGCGGCCATCATCGGGATCATCAGGAAGCCGGCCTCGGTGGCGTTCGCCCCGGTGACCATCTGCAGGTAGGTGGGCAGGTAGGCGAGGGCGCCGAACATCGCGATGCCGATGATCAGACCGGCGATCGTGGTCAGGTTGAAGTTGCGGTCCTTGAACAGCGCCAGCGGCATGATCGGCTCCGCCGCCGCCTTCTCGACGAAGACGAAGGCGATGCCCGCCGCGACCGTTCCCACGATCAGCGAGACGATCACGGGCGAATCCCAGGCGTACGTCGTGCCGCCCCAGGTGGTCAGCAGCACCAGGCAGGTGGATGCGATGGCGAGCAGCCCCATCCCGGCCACGTCGATGCGCGGCTTGCCTGCGGTGTTCTTCGGCAGGCGGAGGAAGGCGACGGCGGACGCGATGGCCAGGATGCCGAGCGGGATGTTCATCCAGAACGCCCAGCGCCAGCCGATGCTCTCGGTGAACCAGCCGCCGAGCAGCGGGCCCGCGACGGACGAGAGGGCGAAGACGCCGCCCATGATGCCCATGTACTTGCCGCGCTCGCGAGCGGGGACGACATCGGCGATGATCGCGTTGGAGAGGATCATCAGTCCGCCGCCACCGAGGCCCTGCACGGCACGGCCGACGATCAGCCAGCCCATGTCGCCCGCCAAGCCGCCGACGACCGAGCCGGCCATGAACAGCCCGATGGCGATGATGAACAGGCCCTTGCGGCCCATCAGGTCGCCGAGCTTGCCGTAGACCGGCATCATGATCGTGGACGCCAGGATGTACGCCGTGGTCACCCACAGCATGTGCTCGACGCCGTTCAGCTCGCCGACGATGGTCGGGAGCGCGGTGGAGAAGATCGTCTGGTCGAGGGATGCGAGGAGCATCGTGACCATGAGGCCGGCGAAGACGAGGAGGATCGCCTTCTTCTTCGGAGCCCCGTCTGGCAGTGCGCCCGCGGTCTCCTGGTGTGTTGCTGTCTGACTCATGCGAGTGCCGTGATCACCTTTCCGGCGAGCTCGACGGCCCGCCTCTGAAGTTCTGCTGTGTCGCGCACGGAGCCGTCGGCGACCCACTCTTTGACGGCAGCGCGGATGGCGCCGCCGCAGAGCGGGAGGATCAGCTCGGCGAGCGAGTCGCGTTCGGCGTCCGGGAGGGCGGAGAACGCAGGATCGTTCGTGAGGAAGAGGGAGACGCCCGCGACGAGCTGCTCCCCCATCCGTGTCATCTGGGCGAACTGCCGGCGCAGGAGTTCCGGATGCTCCTTGACGATCGCCATCCTGGCCGCGTGCAGCTCGGTGTCTCCGATCGCCGGGCCCATCACGTGCAGCAGCAGGCCGATGACCTGTTCGACGACCGGCAGTCCGGCGGTGGCCGCCCTGTGCTGGTCGAGGAAGGCGTCGTCGATGGGGAGGTCGCGCATCCCGAGGATGGCGTCCTCTTTGCTGTCGAAGTAGTTGAAGAAGGTGCGGGGCGAGACGGGCACACGGGCGCAGATCGCGTCGACCGTGGCGTTCTCGAGTCCGACCTCTGCCACCAGCAGCACGGTGGCGCGTTCGAGCTGCGCCCGTGTCTCCAGGCGTTTGCGCTCGCGCAGTCCGAGGGTTTCCGATGTCACCTGACTATTATTGCACTCGCTGCAAGCTTTCTAAACTGAAAGAATGCAGTTCTGCACTATTCGCGGAGAACGCTCAGTTTCGCGCATCCAGCTCCTCGATCAGGCGGAGCACCGTGCGCCAGTTGCGCCCGGTCGCCACCGGTCCGACCTCGCGCCAGAACGCGGGAGTGAGCTTCGACTTCGAGACGCCGAGCGGGCACCACTGGTACACGGCGCGTTCACCGACGCTGACGACCTCCGGAGCGATCGCGTCCGCGTCGGGAACGCGGAGCGCGGGCGGCACGGGATGGTCGAGAAAGGTGACCATCAGCTTCGAGTGGTCGTCGCCGGCGTCGAGCAGCGGGTTCGCCGCGGCGACGGCACGGAACGCCTTCTCGGTCAGCAGGATCACCCGGGCGGAGACGCCGGAGCGCTTCTCGATGGCGCTCTCGACGGCCGCGGCCTGTGCGGCCGACGGGGCGGCTGCGGCGTCGAACACGACGTTCCCCGACTGCAGGAAGGTCGAGACGCGCTCGAACCCGGCATCCGTGAACGCGGCGGCCAGGTCGCCCTTCGCCACCCGGGTGGATGCGCCGACGTTGATCCCGCGGACCAGCCCGACCCCGTGCATCCGGATGCCGCTAACCGTCGATCGGGTCTGCGGCCACCAGCAGCGCCTGTGCAATGGTCGCCTGCTCGTACGGGCCGCGTCCGTCGCGCCGCCGCTGCGGCTCGCTGAACGCGACCAGCCACGACGTCACGTCTCCGGCTGGCAGGTTGACGCTGCGCAGGCTCGCTGCACCCGGCGCGATGATGACGCCGGTGGGCTCTCCCACCCAGTCGTCACCGCTCTGCTCCTGCGGCTCGCGCACGTACACCTGCACGCCGACGCCGAACGCCGGGGCCGTCGAGGCGGCTGTCTTGCGGTTCTTCATGCTCCAAGCATCCCACCCGGCGGGCCGGCTGTCCGGTCAGCGGGCGGCGGACGGCTCGATCCGCCCATCCGGACGGTGCCGCTCCGGGTCGAGGAGACGACGCAGCGTGAACCGCTCCGCGACGGTCCATGCCGTCGAGGTCAGGATGTAGACGGCGGCGGCGAGCGGCACGAACGCCGCGAACACCACGGTCACGTACGGCAGGAACGACAGGGCGCGTAGCAGGCCGCCGGAACCGGGCGTGGCGGCGCCCTCCGGCTGCGGGAGCGTGAGCACCCTCCTGGACACGGTGGTAACGATCGCGATCAGCCCGAGCACGACGAGGTAGACGAGCATCGCGGGCCACACCTCCGCTCCGGCACTGGTCAGGCCGACGAAACTCGTGCCGAGCGGCGCGCCGAAGACATGCTCGCCGAGCAGCTCGTTGGCGTGACCGGAGATCGCCGGATGGGTGAAGACCGCGTAGACCAGCGAGATCACCGGGAGCTGCGCGAGCAGCGGGAGCATCCCCGCGAACGGAGAGACCTTCTCCGACTGGTAGAGCTCCATCGTCTTCCTGGCGAGCAGCTCGCGGTCCTTTCCATGTTTGCGTTGCAGCTCGGCGATGTGCGGCGCCAGACGGCGGCGGTTGTACTCGGCGCGCACCTGACTCATCCCGACCGGGATGAGGAGCGCGCGGACGATCACGGTGAGGGCGACGACGGCCAGCAGGCCGCTGAGAGTGCCTGCGACCGGCGCGAGAGCGCCGGACAGGCCGGTGACGAGAGCGTATGTCGCGTCGAGGACGGCCGCGATGGGGCCGAAGGAGAAGATGTCCACGAGAGGTGTCCCTGCTGTCGAACGGATGGGGGGGATTCCGTCTGACCGCGCTCGGCAGCTGAGGCTGCCGGCAGGGCTGCGCCGCCCATCGGGGTGGCGGGAGATGCTCCTGCTACGCGGTCCGCAGGGCGAGACCGGGCGCTCGCGGGCGCGGGCGGCCGTCGGCATCCGGATCGGACTGGCGAAGCATGGCGCTCTTGTCCGCCGGTTCGATGGGCCGTTCGAGCCGGGCCCGGATGCGCAGCGACGCCGCCAGTGCTGCCACCGACGTGAGCCCGGCGGCCGCGACGACCGCGACGAGTCCGATCGCGCCGGCCATACCGGCGAGAGCGATGATGCTGGCCGGCGTGGATGCGGCGAGCACGCCGTCGAGCGACGCGGCGAAGACCCGCCCCAGCAGCTCGAAGAACGTCAGCATGGGATGACGCTAACAAATTCACGGCCGATTCGCTGGAGGTGTTCGCCGTGGGCGCATCCACCCCCGAGGGGTCCATGATGGAAGCATGACTCGTGTTGTGATCGTCGGTGCCCACGGAAAAGTCGCCCAGCAGTTGATGCGGGTGCTCTATGACAACGGTGACGACTTCGTCGGCATCGTCCGGAACGAGGAGCACGCGGACGACGTGTACCGCCTGGGCGGAGAGGGCGTGCTGCTCGACATCGAGAAGGCGACGCCCGAGCAGCTCTCCACGGCGTTCGCCGGGTCGGACGCCGTGGTGTTCGCCGCCGGTGCCGGCGCCGGCTCCGGCATCGAGCGCAAGCGGACGGTCGACTACGAAGGCTCCGTGAAGTCGATGCAGGGCGCCGTGCTCGCGGGCATCCGCCGCTTCGTGCAGGTCTCCGCCTGGGGCGTCGACGCGCCGCTGCCGGACGACACCGAGCCGGTCTGGCGCGCATACGTCGAGGCGAAGCGGGATGCGGACGCCGTGCTCCGCGAATCCGGGCTCGACTGGACCATCCTGCGCCCGGGCGGCCTCACCACCGAGGAGGGCACGGGGCTCGTGACCATCGGGGACAGCGTCGAGCGGGGCAGCATCGCGCGCGAGGACGTCGCCCGGCTGATCAGCGCCTGCATCGACGAGCCGGGCACCATCGGGCACGTCTGGGAGGCCATCTCCGGCAGCACGCCGATCGACGACGCGGTGCGCGCGCTGGTCGCCTCCGCGTAGGCTTGCCAGCGTGAGCCAGACACCGGACGGCGCAGACGCCGCAGCCACCTCCGACGCCACCACCTCCGCTCCAGGCACCGACGCCACACGCACCGCTCCCGGCGACTACGCCGCGCGGCCGTGGCTCGCGAGCTACGCGCCGAACGTGCCGGACGACGTCGACCTGCCCGACGGCTCGCTCGCGCACCTGATCGACGAGTCCGTCGCCCGCTACCCGCGCAACGTCGCCCTCGAGTTCTTCGGGGCGACCACCACGTACGCGGAGCTGGGCGACCAAATCGCCCGTGCAGCGGAGGGCCTGCGCAAGCGCGGCGTGCGCAAGGGAGACAGGGTCGCGCTCGTGCTCCCCAACTGCCCGCAGCACGTGGTCGCCTTCTACGCCGCTCTGCGTCTCGGCGCCGTGGTGATCGAGCACAACCCGCTCTACACGCCGCGCGAGCTGCGACACCAGTTCGAGGACCACGGCGCGACCGTCGCCATCGTCTGGGACAAGGTCGCGAAGACCGTCCAGGAGCTCCCGGCCGACCTCGGAGTGACCACGGTCGTCTCGATCGACATCACCAGGGCGATGCCGGCGACCAAGCGCGCCGCCCTGCGGCTGCCGGTCCGTGCAGCACGTCAGGCCAGAGAGCAGCTCACCGCGAAGGTCAGCGGCACGGTCACCTGGGAGACCCTGATCGGCGGCCGCAGGCTGAAGGCCTCGTATCCGCGGCCCGAGCGCGACGACCTGGCGCTCATCCAGTACACCAGCGGCACCACCGGCCTGCCCAAGGGCGTCATGCTCAGCCACCTCAACCTCACGGTGAACGCCGCGCAGGCCAGGGCGTGGGTGCCCACCATCGAACGGGGCACCTCGGTGGTGTACGCCGTGCTCCCCCTCTTCCACGCGTACGGGCTGACGCTCTGCCTCACCTTCGCGATGAGCATGGGGTCGCGCCTGGTGCTGTTCCCGAAGTTCGATCCCGACCTGGTGCTGGATGTGGTCAAGAAGCGCCCGGCGACCTTCCTGCCGGCGGTCCCTCCGATCTACGACCGCCTCGTCGCGGCCGCGGAGAAGCGGAAGGTGTCGCTGTCCGGCATCGAGATCGCCATCTCCGGGGCGATGAGCCTGCCGGAGAGCATCGTGCGGCTCTGGGAGAGCAAGACTGGCGGCTATCTGGTCGAGGGCTACGGCCTGTCCGAGTGCTCCCCCGTGCTGATGGCCAACCCGGTCGGCACCACGCGCAGGGACGGCACCGTCGGCCTCGCGCTCCCGAGCACGCGGCTGCGCGTCGTCGACCCGGACGATCCGTCGCAGGACCGCCCGTTCGGCGAGGAGGGCGAGCTGCTCGCCCAGGGCCCGCAGGTGTTCTCCGGATACTGGCACAAGGCCGACGAGACGGCGAAGGTGTTCACCGACGACGGCTGGTTCCGCACCGGTGACATCGTGACGATGGATGCGGACGGCTTCGTGCGCATCGTCGACCGCATCAAGGAGCTCATCGTCACCGGCGGCTTCAACGTCTCGCCGACGGAGGTCGAGGACGCGCTGCGCGACTTCGAGGGCGTCGCGGACGTGGCCGTGGTCGGCGTCCCGCAGGAGCGCGGGGGCGAAGACGTGGTCGCCGCCGTCGTGATGAAGCCGGGCGCCTCGTTCGACGAGGCCGCGATCCGGGCGTTCGCCAGGGACACGCTGACCCCGTACAAGGTGCCGAGGCACGTCACCCAGGTGGACGATCTGCCTCGCTCCATCGTGGGCAAGGTGATCAGGCGCAAGGTGCGCGACCAGCTGCTCGCGGCGAAGGACTGACCGGCCCGGACCGCTAGAGCGGGAACACGAGCAGCGAGCCCGTCGCCGTCGCGACCGTCTTGCCGGAGGCGTCCGTCACCACCCCGTCGGCGAACGCGACCCTGCTGCCCGGCTTCGTGACGTGCGCCACGCAGGTCAGCGGACCGGCGCCCGCGTAGACAGGGCGCAGGTAGTTCACCTTGATCTCGATGGACGTGTATCCCTGACCCTGCGGCAGCGTCGTCTGCACCGCGCATCCGAGGGCCGAGTCAAGCAGCGTGCAGACCAGCCCGCCGTGCACGGTGCCGATCGGGTTGTAGTGCGACTCGTCCGGTTCGCAGACGAACGTCGCCGTGCCCGGCCCGACGTCGGTGAGCCGCATGCTCATCAGGTTGGTGATCGGCGGGGGCGGAAGCTCCCCGTCGAGCATCGACCGGAGATAGTCGAGGCCGCTCATGGTGGGCATGACGGCCACTCCCGGTGCCGGGTCCTCCCATTCGACGACGCGCTGTCGTTCGCTCACTCACTCGTCCTTTCGCGGCAGGGCGGGATCGTCCGGCGGTAGCTCGGACGGTTCCTTCACCGGCTCCAGCGTCTCGGCATTGATGGGGGTCTGTCCAGGGGGAAGATTGGAGAAGTCCGGCGCGATGATCGTGGGCGGGATGCCGGAGTCCGGCAGCCCGAACGCCGGGACGACGCCCTCCGGCGACAGCACCAGGTCGTCGGAGCGCCGTGGGAGGGTCCTGCCGCGGAAGTAGTCCGGCCGCCGCCACCACCAGATCGCCATCAGCACGAGGCCGATCAGCAGACCGCCGACACCGACCACGGCCTCGGCGCCGATGCCGAAGATGGTCACGTTCTTCCCGTTGTCGTCCACCAGCCAGTCCACGGCGGCGAAGTTGATCAGTCCGTAGATGAAGACGTAGGTGAGCATCAGCCCGCCGACCAGCGGGAACAGCCCGCGCAGGATGATGCTGCGGAAGCTGTGGAACAGCGTCTTGCGGTAGTACCAGACGCAGGCATACCCGGTGAGTCCGTAGTAGAACGCGATCATCAGGCCGATCGACCCGATCAGCGCCAGCAGCAGCGCCGGGCTGATGAAGGTGAAGATGAGGAAGAAGACCGCGGACACCAGCCCCATCCCGATCGTGGCCCAGGTCGGCGTGAGGAACCGGGGGTGGATGCGCGCGAACTGCTCGGGGATGGCCTTGTAGGCCGCCATCGACAGGGCGGTGCGCGCCGTCGGCAGGATCGTGGTCTGGGTGGAGGCGGACGCCGAGGTCAGGATGGAGAAGCCGAGCAGCGCCATCAGGATCGCGCCGACCGGGCCAGGACCGAACAATGTCGGCCCGATGGCCGAGAACACGTCGCCCGAGTTGGCCGGGTTCGCCAGCCCGATCCCTTTCTCCCCCACGCCCGCGAACGCGACCGTCGCGACCGTGACCACCGCGTACGTGGCGAGCAGCAGCAGCGTGCTGATCACGGCGGCGCGGCCGGGGGTCTTCCCCGGATCCTTCGTCTCCTCGTTCACCGAGACGGCCGTGTCCCAGCCCCAGTAGATGAAGATCGCGGTCAGCATGGCCGGTGCGATGGTCTTGCTGAAGTCGAGGGTGAACGGGTTGAACCAGTCCCACTGCGGGATGAGCGAGTACGGCTCCGCGTTGCCGGTGTAGACCTTCACGAGCGCGAACGCGGCGAAGAAGATCAGGATGACGACCTCGAACGAGAGCAGCACGTACTGCAATCTGGCCGAGATCTCGATGCCGCGGTAACAGATCCAGGTCATGATCGCGATCCAGAGCAGGCCGGCGATCGTCGTCGCCACGGTGTTGGTCGCGAGGTCGGCGACGGCGGGCAGGCCGAAGCTGCCGACGAAGGTGAACGAGTACGACCCGGCGATCTGCGCCAGATTGGACATCACGATCACGTCGGCGACGATGATGCCCCAGCCGCCCATCCACCCGGTGACCGGCCCGAACGCTCTGGTCGCCCAGGTGAACGTCGTTCCGCAGTCCGGCTCGGCCTTGTTGAGCTCCTGATACGCGACCGCGATCAGATACATCGGGATGAACGCGAGCAGCACGATGCCGGGCGCCTTCACCCCGGCGACGACCGTGCCGCCGACGACGATGAAGCCCAGGCTCGCCGCCAGGCTGTACGCGGGCGCGGTCGATGCCACCCCGACCACGACGCTGGAGACCAGGCCGAGGGCCCCGCCTTTCAGCCCCTTGGATTCCACATCCTCCGGTTTGGAGGGGACGGTCGCTGTCATTTCTGCGCCTCCACCGACTCGGGTCCGCTCTCCACTGAGCGGGCCGGCTGGAGACAGGCTAACCCCAAACGACGCCGAGCAGGTCCTCAGTCCACCGCGAGGCGCGCCAGGCGTCGGCGGGCGGCGAGTTCTGCCTGCGTCCGCGGGCCGAGCAGCACCCCCGCGCCGGCGAGCACGGTCGCCGCTGCCCTGTCCACGGGGAACATCCGGTCGAGCGGCGTCGTGCGGAGGCCGAGCATCGCGCGGTGCCGTGGCTCCAGGCTCGCGACGGCCGCCCGGAAGACCACCCGGTACGAGGGCCGGAGCATCCTGCGCAGCGGAGGACGCCGGATGAACCGCACGATCTCCTCCACCTCCGGTCCTCCGCGCAGCTCCCCGTCGTCGGTGTACGCGCCGATCTGCGCGCGCAACTCCGCCGCGCTGCGCGGCGGCTCCGCGACGCCCATCAGCTCACCGGCCGCCGCCCACTGCGACACGTAGCCGTCCGCTCCGCCCGGGATGGGACTCCCCCAGCGCTCGTGGGCCGTCAGGAACGCGTCGGTGAAGGCGATGTGCACCCAGGCCGCCAGCTCCGGATCGTTCGCGGAGTATGGCCGCGTGACGCCGTGGCCGTCGACGAACGTGCCGCTGACCCTCTTGTGCATCGCTTTCACCATCTGCGTGCTCGCGACGGCCTGGCCTGTGCTGCCGAAGGTGACCGTGTGGATCCACTGGATCGTGCCGGCCAGACGCCCGAGCGGATCCTCCCGGTAGCGCGAGAAGTCTCTGACGCCCGCGAGAGCGCCGGGATGCAGCGCCTGCAGCAGGAGCGCACGCACCCCGGCGACGAGCGTCGGCATCCCTCCGTGCACGACCCAGGGCGCGCTTCCCGCTTCGAAGAAGCCGGCGTCCTCCCCGTCCTCCAGACCGAGCACCCAGCGGGGCACCTCGTCGGAGCGTCCGGCCAGCGTCTCGATGAGGCGCGAGCGGACGGGTTCGAGGATGCCGGTCATGCGCCGGCGCCGAGCGCATCCAGGCCGAGACCGTCGACGACGCGGGCGTTCGGCAGCTCACCGAGGAAGCGCCCCGGCAGCAGGATCTTCGACCGGCGGACGCCGGAGCCGATGATGACCACGTCGGTCTCCGCGACGCGGGCGTCGACGAACACCGGCCACTCGGCGGGCAGGCCGATCGGCGTGATGCCGCCGTACTCCATCCCGGTCAGCTCCACGGCGCGGTCCATCGACAGGAACGACGCCTTGCGCACATCCAGCAGCCGCTTGACCGTGTTGTTGACGTCGGCGCGCGTGGTCGCGAGCACCACGCAGGCCGCGATCCGCTCGACGCCCTCGCGCTTGCCGGCCACCACCACGCAGTTGGCGAGCGTCGAGGCGTCCAGGCCGAACCGCTCGCGCGTAGCCGCCGTGTCCGAGACGGCGGGGTCGATCTCCACCACCCCGACATCGTCCAGCCACCCGGATGCGGTCAGCGCTCCCGCGGTCGTCGGCGCGAGCAGTTCCGTGGCAGTGGAGGCGGGGGCCGTGGTCAGCCCGCCGAGTGTGAAGACGCCCATCTCCCTAATCTGCATCACGCACCGCCCGAACGCCAACCCCCGCGCCTCCGCCCACGCGGAGATCGCGGCCGACACGCCGCGCAGCACTCCGCCCGAGCGGAGAACCGGGCTGGATCGGCTGGGTTCTCCGCTCGGGCGGAGTCGAGAAGGTGTTACTCGGCGGAGCCTGCGCGCTCGAGTACGAGCTCGCGCACGCGGGCGGCGTCCGCCTGGCCCTTCATGGCCTTCATGACGGCGCCGATCACGGCACCGGCGGCCTGGACCTTGCCGTCGCGGATCTTCGCCAGCACGTCCGGCTGCGCGGCCAGAGCCTCGTCGATGGCGGCGATGAGCGCTCCGTCGTCCGACACGACGGCGAGGCCACGCGCATCCACGACCTGCTGCGGCGAGCCCTCGCCCGCGATGACGCCTTCGAGCACCTGGCGGGCGAGACGGTCGGTGAGCGTTCCCGCCTCGACCAGTCCGGCCAGCTGCGCGACGTGCTCCGGGCTCACCAGCGTTCCGGCCGGAACACCCTGTGCGTTCGCCAGGCGGGCGATTTCGCCGGACCACCACTTGCGCGCGGCGGCCGGGGTGGCCCCGGCTGCGATGGTCGCCTCGACCTCGTCGAGGAGGTCGGCGTTCGCGATGTCCTGGAACTCCAGCTGCGTGAAGCCCCACGCCTCGATGAGGCGCTTGCGGCGCAGCGACGGCTGCTCCGGCAGGGTGCCGCGCAGCTCGTCGACCCACTCGCGCGCCGGGGCGACGGGCACCAGGTCGGGCTCCGGGAAGTAGCGGTAGTCGTCCGCGTCGGACTTCGGGCGACCCGCGCTCGTGGTGCCGGTGTCCTCGTGCCAGTGCCTGGTCTCCTGGACGATCGTGCCGCCGGCCGCGAGGATCGCGGCCTGGCGCTGGATCTCGTAGCGCACCGCACGCTCGACCGAGCGCAGCGAGTTGACGTTCTTGGTCTCCGTGCGGGTTCCGAGCTTTCCGGAGCCGCGGGGACGCAGGGACACGTTCGCGTCGCAGCGCACGTTGCCCTCTTCCATCCTGGCGTTGGAGACGCCGAGCGCCTTCACGATGTCGCGGATCGTGTGCACGTAGACGCGCCCGATCTCCGGAGCGTCGTGCTCCGCTCCCTCGATCATCTTGGTGACGATCTCGACCAGCGGGACACCGCCGCGGTTGTAGTCGACCAGCGAGTAGTCCGCGCCCTGGATGCGTCCGGTCGCCCCGCCGACGTGCGTCAGCTTCCCGGCGTCCTCCTCCATGTGCGCGCGCTCGATGTCGACCGTGATCGTGCGGCCGGACTCCAGCTCGATGGTGACCGCGCCCTCGAAGGCGATCGGCTCGTCGTACTGCGAGGTCTGGAAGTTCTTGGCCGTGTCCGGGTAGAAGTAGTTCTTCCTGGCGAACCTGCTCGACTCCGCGATCTCGCAACCGAGGGCGAGGCCCAGCCGGATGCTCGACTCGATGGCCTTCTTGTTCACCTGCGGCAGACCGCCGGGAAGACCCAGGCAGGTGGGGCAGGTGTTCGTGTTGGCACCGGAACCGAACTCGTTCGCGCAGCCGCAGAACATCTTCGTCTTGGTGTTCAGCTCGACGTGCACCTCGAAGCCGAGCACCGGCTCGAACAGTTCGAGAGCCTTGTCGTAGTCCATCAGTTCTGCTTTGGCCATCAGACGGCTCCCTCTTCGCTCGCGAACATCTCGGTGGCGCTCAGGTCGGGCGCCTGGCTCAGCAGGGTGCGACCCCACTTCTGCTCCAGGAGCTGCTCGAGCGCTGCGCCGATCGTGTACAGCCTGGCGTCGGCACGCGCCGGCGTCATCAGCTGCAGCCCGACGGGCAGGCCGTCCTCCGGCGCGAGGCCGATCGGCAGGCCCATCCCCGGCACGCCGGCCAGGTTGGCCGGGATGGTGGTGATGTCGTTGAGGTACATCGCCATCGGGTCTGCGAGCTTCTCGCCGAACTTGAACGCCGTGGTCGGCGCGCTCGGGCTGACCAGCACATCCACCTTCTCGAAGGCGGAGGAGAAGTCGCGCTGGATGAGCGTGCGCACCTTCTGGGCGCTGCCGTAGTACGCGTCGTAGTATCCGGCGCTCAGGGCGTACGTGCCGAGGATGATGCGGCGCTTGACCTCCGGGCCGAACCCGGCGTCGCGGGTGGCGGACATGACGCGCTCGACCGTGACGGGTCCCTCCGCCGGGTTGGTGCGCAGACCGAAACGCACGGAGTCGAAGCGCGCCAGGTTGCTGGACGCCTCCGCGGGGAGGATGAGGTAGTACGCGGCGACCGCGTACTCGAAGCTGGGGGCGCTGACCTCGACGATCTCCGCACCGGCCGATTCGAGCAGCGCGAGCGCCTCGTCGAAGCGCTGCTTGACGCCCGCCTGGTAGCCCTCGCCGGAGATCTCCTTGATGACGCCGACGCGGATGCCTCGCAGGGCTCCGTCGACGAGCCCGGCGCGCGCGGCGTCCGCCATCGACGGCCAGGTGTCGCTGAGCGACGTGGAGTCGAGCGGGTCGTGCCCGCCGATCACGTCGTGCAGCAGACCGGCGTCGAGCACGGTGCGCGAGACGGGGCCGACCTGGTCGAGCGAGCTGGCGAGCGCGATGGCGCCGTACCGGCTGACGCCGCCGTACGTCGGCTTGACGCCCACCGAGCCGGTGACGGCTGCGGGCTGGCGGATCGACCCTCCGGTGTCCGACCCGAGCGCGAGCGGAGCCTCGAATGCGGCGACCGCAGCGGCGGAGCCACCGCCCGAGCCACCGGGGATGCGCTCCAGGTCCCACGGGTTGCGGGTCGGGCCGTATGCGGAGTGCTCCGTCGACGAGCCCATCGCGAACTCGTCCATGTTGGTCTTGCCGAGCGGCACGAGGTCGGCCTCGCGCAGCTTGCGCACGACGGTCGCGTCGTACGGAGGCAGCCAGCCCTCGAGAATCTTCGATCCGGAGGTCGACGGCATGTCGTTGGTGGCGAGCACGTCTTTGATGGCGATGGGAACGCCGGCGAGTGCCGACAGCTTCTCACCGGATGCGCGGCGCGCGTCGATCGCCGCGGCGGTGGCGAGCGCCTTCTCCCCCGCGACGTGCAGGAACGCGTGGACGTCGGCATCCACGGCCTCGATGCGGTCGAGGTGGGCGCGGGTGGCCTCGACGCTCGACACGTCTCCCGCGGAGAGCAGGTCGGAGAGGGCGGCGGCGGAGAGCCTGGTCAGGTCTGTCATTCGTGCGTCCTACTCTTCGTCCAGGATGGCGGCGACCTTGAACTTGTCTCCGTCGCGGTCGGGGGCGCCGGAGAGCGCCTGCTCAACGGTCAGAGACGGCCGCACATCGTCGTCGCGGAAGACGTTGGTGAGCGGCAGCGGGTGGCTGGTGGCAGGGACGTCCGGTCCGGCCACCTCTGTGACCTTCGCGACCGCTTCGACGATCTGGCCGAGCTCGCTGGTCAGGCTCGCGATCTCTTCCTGGCTGAGGTCGATCCTGGCGAGGTTCGCCAGGTGCGCGACCTGCTCTGCACTGATTTCGGACATGCGTCTCCGTGGTGACTCGTGGGTGGACTCACCAATTCTATTGCGCGCCGAAGAGTCCCGTTCCCAGACGGGTCACCGCGTCGTACGCCTCCTTGTATGTGCGGGGCGTCTCCTCCTCCGGCAGCCCGTAGCGCGCCTGCAGCAGTCCGACGAGGCCGATGCCGGGCGGGCTGAGCGGCCGGTCGTCGTCGCCGGGCGCCGGCGCCTGCTGCTCCGGGTTGGCCGGGAGGAACTGCGGATGCGTGTCCGGCCAGGTGCCCGGCTGTCTCGGCGTCGACCTGTTGACGGCGTTGTCGATCGTCGCCGCTCCCCTGTCCCTGTCGGTCAGGTGCTTGAGCTTGTGCTTCTTCACGAGCGTGCTGACCACGGCGGCATGGTGCATCTCCTCGTTGATGATCGT
The DNA here is from genome assembly GCF_051161895.1 of Leifsonia araucanica. Classification (NCBI taxonomy): domain Bacteria; kingdom Bacillati; phylum Actinomycetota; class Actinomycetes; order Micrococcales; family Microbacteriaceae; genus Leifsonia; species Leifsonia araucanica. The sequence goes on along the minus strand of NZ_JBMBTW010000002.1, from coordinate 605,576 downwards.
GCCGCGCTGCGTGTACGCCGAGATCGCGATGGTGGGAACGCGGACGCCGAGCCTGTCGAACGTGAACCCCATCTCGCCCGGACCGGAGCCGTCCGGGGGCGTCGCGGGACCGGGGACGGCGTGGTCGTACGTGCCTCCGTGCTCGTCGAACGTGACGAGCAGCATCGTGTTCAGCGCGTTGGAGCCCTTCGCGCTGCGCGACGACCGCACGGCGCTGTACACCCGGTGCAGCAGCAGGTCGCCCGCCCGCACGTCGGAGATCGCCCCGCCCACGATGATCTGCCCGTCGACGTTCTCCTCGGTCATCGGGCCGCCGGGTGGATGCATGTCGTTGTGGTCGTAGAGCAGCCGCGGCTCCACGAACGCGTACGCGGGCAGGGTGCCCTCCTCCACATCCCGGTAGAAGTCGGTCATCGTGCGGAAGTTGCTGTGCCAGTACGGCTCGAGCACCGGAGCGTGGATGAAGCCGGTGAGCGAGATGATCTGGCGGTCGTCGAAGTAGACCCGCCAGCTGATCCCGGCCTCGTCGAGCCTGTTGAAGATGGTCGGGGAGTCGTTGGCGGCGTCGAACCACTTCTTCAGCCCGCCCTTACCCCCGTTGGTGACGTAGCCGTGCGAGGTGGACGCGTGGAAGAACGAGCGGTTGCAGAAGGTCTGGGACGGAACGGCGCAGTGCCAGTCGTCGTAGACGGCGAACTGCTTGGCCAGGGTGGAGAACACAGGAAGCATGTCCGGCGTGAACGAGCCCATCACCCTGCGGTACTCCTCGGGGACGGGGTCGCGCTTCAGGTCTTTGCGGAGCTCGCCGACGTAATCCTGCACGAACCCCTTCATCTGCGCCTCCGTCCCGGCGGGTGGAGCGTTGAACGGCGGCAGCATCTCGCGCTCGCGCGCCGTCGCGTTCGTGGCAGGGTCGACGGTGCCGAACAGCTGTGTGTTGACGTGCGGGTACGCCTCTCCCGGGTCGGGAGACGGCTGCCGCATCACGAAGTCGGTGGTGCCCTCGTACGGATGCGCCGCGACGACGCCTCCTGCCGGGTCCGGATTGCTGTACTCGCCGAACGCGAGGCCGTCGAACCTCTTCCCCGCCGGGAGGTTCTTCTCGTCGTAGAGGTAGCCGAGTAGGTTGTCGAACGACCGGTTCTCGTACATCAGCACGATCAGGTGCTCGAAGCCCGGCTTGTCCGGCACGGGAAGCGGCGGGTACTCCTCGCCGGTCTCGTGCTCGATCTCCTGGGCGGGATGCGAGGCGACGGATGCGCCGATCGCCCCGCCGGCGACGCCACCGACGGCCGCACCGATCCCCGCGATCCCCGCGGTCTTCAGGAAGGCACGCCGGGACGGAGCGGGCTGGCCCGCGTCGCGCTCGTCGTCATCCGGCTGCATCGTCTCCCATTATGCGCGCAGCCGAGCGGCCGTCCAGGGTCAGCGCGCCGAGGCGGTCACGACGCCGCCGGACGACCCCGTCCCGCTGATCACCAGGCGGCCCTGGTCGATGCCGATCATGGCGAGGTTGCGCATGCACTCCGTGCCGGCCGTGAAGTACTCGTTGTGGCCGGACGAGCCGCTGAGGCTCTTACCGGTGATCGGGTCGACAGCTCCTCCCACATCCATCCGCTGCGCGCCGTAGGACGCGGAGCCCGGATCGCTTCCGAAGAACGCGCTGTGCACGACCGGGTCGAGGTCGGCCTGGCCGACGAACACGTTGCCGCCGCGCACGCTCAGCTGCTGCACCGACTGCGCGTCGCTGCCCGGCGAGCCCATCAGCGCCAGCGCATCCACCGTCACCGTGTGCCGCTGGAGGGCGAGCAGTGCGGCCGTCGACCCGTAGGAGTGCGCGAGCACGCTCAGGTACGGCGGGTTCTCCTTCCGCAGCTCCTGGATGCCGACCAGGGTGCGCTCCAGGCTGTCCGCGCCCTCTTCGGCAAGCTGCATCCCGCCGATGTTCGTGAGCACGGGCGTCTGGTAGCCGATCCAGGCGACCACGGCGACGCCCGGCGCCCCGCCGGAGGAACGCGGCCCGAGGAGCCTGTGCAGGAACGCGGTCTGCTCGTCGTGAAGGTTCTGTGCGACCTTGGCCCAGTCGACGATCTGCTCCCCCACCGACATGTACATGCCGGGCACCAGCACGCTCACGTAGCGCGCGGTCGACAGGTCGCCGACGACGATCGACGCTCTGGCGTCGTCGGAGGTGTCGAGGTTGACCAGGGTGCGGTTCACGCCGTCCTTGACGGTGAGGGCCTTCTTCACGTTGTCGAGCGTGGTGAGCCTGCGCTCCAGCTCCAGGCGCACGGCCTTGCCGTTCTCGGTGGTCAGTCGCTCCGTGGTCGAGGCGATCGTGCGGCTGAGGTCGATCGCGTTCGCCTTGCCACGGACCGAGTACGGGATGCCCTCCAGGTTGCCGATCACGTGCGGCGCCTCGGCGACGAGCGCCGCCTGCTTGACGGGGTCGAGAAGGCGCCAGACCGCGGACACGTCACCGGCGCGGGGCGGCGTGACGAGCATCCGGTCGAGGTCGGCCTTGTGCGCGCTGACGAAGCCGGGCACCGCGGCGGCGCTCAGCCCGGCGATGGACCCGAGCAGCGATCCCGGCGCGACGGCGGACGTTCCGCTGCCGGAGGGAGCATCGGCGACGACCGTGTCGTACGAGGAGGCGCTGTAGCTGTACGCCGCGATCGGAGGGAGATCTGCGGGCGCGACGGAAACCCCGGTCAGCCCTGTGGCGACCGAGGTCATGGCGATAACAGCTGCAAAGCCGACCAGCACTCCGTCCGGGTCCCTCCGAGAGCGACGAGCTAAGCCCTTGCAGTGCGCCCCGGGCGAGCGCACTCTTCGATGCTATCGGTAGCGCGATCGCGTCAGGCCGGTCATTCTACCCCCTGTTCAGGCGTAGACGGACCAGTCCTGGCTCAGGATTGCTCGTCCACGGCCTCCGAATCGCCCGAATCGTCCAGAGCAGACGGCCCAAGCTCGACAAGAATCCGGAACTGCTCCGCGTCGAGGATGCGCAGCCCAAGCGCCTCCGCCTTCGCGAGCTTCGACCCTGCGCCCGGTCCGGCAGCGACGAAATCGGTGTTCTTCGACACGCTGGATGCTGCCTTGCCGCCGGCGGCGATGATCGCCTCCTGGGCGCCCTCACGCGTGTAGCCCTCCAGCGAGCCGGTGGCGACGACGGTCAGCCCGGCGAGCACGCCGCCCGCCTCCGCCGCTGCGCCGGGACCGGGATGCCCCGGCGTCGCGAACTGCACGCCGTCCGCGGCCCAGCGCTCCACGATCTCGCGGTGCCAGTCCACCTCGAACCAGGCGAGCACCGCGTCGGCGATGATCCCGCCGACGCCGTCGACCGCGGCCAGCTCGTCCCTGGTGGCGGTGCGGATCGCATCCAGTGACCCGAAGTGGTTGGCCAGCGCCCGGGCGGCGACCGGACCGACGTGCCGGATGTTCAGGGCGACCAGGATGCGCCAGAGCGGCTTCACGCGCGCCGCGGCCAGGTTGGCCAGCAGCTCGACCGCGTTCTTCGACGGCACGTGGTCTTCGTCTCCGCCGAACTCGGCGGCGTCCGGGTCGTACGCGCCATCCTTCTTCTGCCGGCGGCGGCGGAACGGGGTGTCCGTCTTCTCCGCGCCGGAGTCCGTGAGCTTGGGCAGCCCGGTCTCCGAGTCGCGCACGACGACCTCGACAGGGAAGATGTCTTCCATCCGCAGGCCGAACAGTCCGGCCTCGGTGGGGAGCGGTGGTGTCGGCGGGTGCAGCGGCTGGGTGAGGGCGGCCGCGGCCACCTCCCCGAGCGCCTCGATGTCGAGCGCCCCGCGCGACCCGATGTGCTCGACGCGCCCGCGCACCTGGGCCGGGCAGAACTCGGAGTTGGGGCAGCGGAGGTCGATGTCGCCCTCCTTCGCCGGGGCGAGCTTCGTGCCGCACTCCGGGCAGTTCTCCGGCATGACGAACTCGCGCTCCGTGCCGTCGCGCAGCTCGACCACCGGGCCGAGGACCTCGGGGATCACGTCGCCCGCCTTGCGCAGCACGACGGTGTCGCCGATGAGCACGCCCTTGGCCTTGACCACATCCTGGTTGTGCAGCGTGGCCTGGCGCACCTCCGAACCGGCCACCTTCACCTTCTCCATGACGGCGAACGGCGTCGCACGCCCTGTCCTGCCGACGCTCACGACGATGTCGAGCAGCTTGGTGTTGACCTGCTCCGGCGGGTATTTGTAGGCGATGGCCCAGCGCGGCGCACGGCTGGTGGCTCCCAGCTCGTCGTGCAGCGCCAGCTCGTCGACCTTCACCACGATGCCGTCGATCTCGTGCTCGACGCTCGCCCGGTGCTCGCCGAAGTATTCGATGAACTCGGCGACCTTGTGGGCGTCGTCGAACACCCGGTAGTGCGACGAAGTGGGCAGGCCCCACTCCTTCAGCAGGTCATAGACCTCGGACTGGCTGGCCACCGGCGGGTTGGCCCACGCTCCGATGCCGTGCACGAGCATGTGCAGTCGCACCAGCCTGTTGTGCATGAGCGCGAGCTGCGCCTGGTTCTTGTTCTCCGCCTTCTGGCGCAGCGACCCGCTGGCCGCGTTGCGCGCGTTGGCGAAGACCTTCTCGCCCTGCTCCAGCTGAGCGGCGTTCAGGGCCTCGAACTCGGCGACGGGGAAGAACACCTCGCCGCGCACCTCCACCAGCGGAGGGTGGCCCGTGCCGGACAGCTTGGCCGGGATGGCCGGGATGTACCGGATGTTCTCGGTGACGTCTTCGCCGACGACGCCGTCGCCGCGGGTCGCGGCGCTCACCAGCGTGCCGTACTCGTAGCGCAGGTTGATCGCAAGGCCGTCGATCTTCAGCTCGCTGAGGTAGTGGACCCGGCGCCCTGCATCGCGCTCCACCTTGGCCGCCCACGCCTCGAACTCCTCGATCGAGAAGACGTTGTCGAGGCTGAGCATGCGCTCGGCGTGCTCGACCGGCGCGAACAGCGTGGTCTGCGCGCGACCGCCGACGGTCTGGGTGGGGCTGTCCTGGCTCTGCAGCTCGGGGTGCAGACGCTCCAGCTCTTCGAGCCGCTGGATCATGCGGTCGTAGTCCTGGTCGCTGACGAGCACGGTGTCGCGCTCGTAGTACGCATCCCGCAGCTCCAGGATGCGCGTGGTCAGCTCCGCGGCCTCGGCGCGGGCGTCCGTGTCGCTCTGGGCCTGGCCGGACTCGATGTCGCGGCCTGATTCGATGTCGTCGTGCGTGCTGGTGTCGTCTGCCACGACAGACAGCTTATTCACCACCACCGACGTCCAGGCGGGGGCGCGCCCCTCGGCGCCTAGCCGACGGGGACGGCGGAGACGGTGCGGTCGATGGTGGTCTGGCCGAGCACGCGCGTGCCGACGTAGACCACCGCGGTCTGCCCCGGGGCGACGCCGTTCAGGGGCACGTCCGGGCGGATCACCAGCTCGCCGTCGCGCACCACGGCCACAGCGGACACAGGGTCGGCGTGCGCGCGGATCTGCACGTCGCAGGCGAACTCCTCGCCGGCGTCCTCCGGAGCGCGTCCCGCCCAGGTGAACCGGGAGCCGGCGATCTCGGCGATGTCGAGCGCCTCCTTCGGGCCGACGACGACGGTGTTGTCCTTGGGGCGCACCTCGAGCACGAAGCGGGGCTTCCCGTCGTCCGACGGGTAGCCGATGTTGAGGCCCTTCCTCTGGCCGACGGTGAACGCGTGGGCGCCATCGTGGCTGCCCAGTCGGTTGCCCTCTCTGTCGAGGATGTCGCCGGTCTCCGCGCCGACGCGGTCGGCGAGCCAGCCGCGGGTGTCTCCGTCCGGGATGAAGCAGATGTCGTGCGAGTCCGGCTTGGTGGCGACGCTGAATCCGCGTTCCGCCGCCTCGGCGCGCACCTCGGCCTTCGACGGCGTGGCTCCGAGCGGGAACATCGCGTGTGCGAGCTGCTCGGAGGTGAGCACGCCGAGCACGTACGACTGGTCCTTGGCCCACGCGCTCGCCCGGTGCAGCTCGCGGTTGCCGTCGTCGTCGGTCAGGATCGTGGCGTAGTGGCCGGTACAGACCGCATCGAAGCCGAGGTCGAGCGCCTTCTCGAGCAGCGCGGCGAACTTGATCTTCTCGTTGCAGCGCATGCAGGGGTTGGGCGTGCGGCCCGCGCTGTACTCCGCGATGAAGTCGTCGACCACGTCGAGCTTGAAGCGCTCGGAGAAGTCCCACACGTAGTACGGGATGCCGATGATGTTGGCCGCGCGCTGCGCATCCATCGAGTCCTCGATCGTGCAGCAGCCGCGGCTTCCGGTGCGCAGCGTGCCCGGCATCCTGCTGAGCGCCAGGTGCACGCCCACCACTTCGTGCCCGGCGTCCACGGCGCGTGCCGCCGCCACCGCAGAGTCCACCCCGCCGCTCATCGCTGCCAAAATCTTCACCCGGCGATTGTACGCGCCCACCCTGGATGCGGTCGCCGGGCCGGGCGGGAGCACCAGCGAGCGCGCCAGCGAGTGCGCCAGCCGAGCGCGTCAGGCGAGGCGGGAGGCGCGGGTGGCCAGTCCGGCCCGGGACGCCTGGGCGTACGCGGACGGGAGGGCGGCGAGCAGCGCATCCACGTCGGCGTCCGTGGTGGTGCGGCCGATGGTGAAGCGGAGGGCGCTGCGGGCGTCGTCCTCGCTGCGGCCCATCGCCAGCAGCACGTGCGACGGCTCGGGGATGCCCGCCTGGCAGGCCGAGCCGGTCGAGACGGAGACCCCGGCGAGGTCGAGCAGGAACAGCAGCGAGTCGCCCTGGGCGCCGGGGAACGTGAAGTGGGCGTTCGAGGCGACCCTCTCGCCGCTCTCCGGCTCCGGCCCGCTCAGCCGCGCCTCGGGAACAGCAGCCCGCACACCGTAGATCAGCCGGTCCCGCAACGCGGTCAGCCGCGCGCTCTCCTCCGCCAGCTCGGCGGCCGCCGCACGCGCCGCCACCGCGAACGACACCGCCGCCGCCACATCCTGGGTGCCGCTGCGCACCTGCCGCTGCTGGCCGCCGCCGTGCACCAGAGGCACGACGCTCGCGCTGCGGGAGAGCACGAGCGCGCCGATGCCGACCGGTCCGCCGATCTTGTGTGCCGACACGCTGAGCGCCGCGACGCCGAGCGAGGAGAAGTCGATCGGCAGGTGCCCGTACGCCGCCACCGCGTCGATGTGCGCCGGCACGCCGGCCGCCGCGGCGAGCGCCGCCAGTTCCTCGACGGGCTGGATGGTGCCGACCTCGTTGTTGACGGAGAGAAAGGTGAGCAGCGCTGTCTCGTCTGCGCGTGCGGCGAGCGCATCCCGGGCGGAGTCGAGCCGGATGCGGCCGTCGGCGTCGAGGGGAAGCCAGTCCGCCTGTGCGCCTTCGGCGTTCTGCAGCCAGTCGATCGTGTCGATCGTGGCGTGGTGCTCTCCTCCCGGCGCGAGGATGCGCGGCCGGTGGGCGCCGGTGTTGCGCTGCCAGTACAGTCCTTTGATCGCGAGGTTGATCGCCTCGGTGCCTCCCGAGGTGAAGACCACTTCGATCGGGTCGGAGCCGAGGGTGGCGGCGACGGTCTCTCTGGCCTCTTCGAGCATCCGCTTGGCCTGCTGGCCCTGGCTGTGGATGGACGAGGGGTTGCCGACGACGCCCATCGCTTCCGCGTATGCCGCGATGGCGTCCGGCCGCATCGGCGTGGTGGCCGCGTGGTCGAGGTAGACAGGCACCGGCCCTCCTTCGCTCAGATCGGCTCGTCGGCTATTCACTACTGTAGATCGCATGAGCCCCGCTGATCCTCTGCGCAACCTCGGCGTCCGCGTCGGCACTCACGGCGGCGAGCTGCGGGTGTGGTCCGAGCACGCCGACGGCATGGAGCTGTGCCTGTTCGACGCGAAGGACCCGAACTGGCTGGTGAAGACCGTGCCGATGACCAAGGATGCGAACAACGTCTGGGTGGGCAGGTCGCGGTCGCTGGCCGTGGGCGCCCGGTACGCCATCCGGGTGTCCGGCCCAGCGTCTCCCACCAACGTGTTCAATCCGGAGACGATGCTGCTCGACCCGTATGCGCGCGGGCTGGTGCGGGTGGGCTCCGACGGGTGGCGCGGCACGGTCGTGGCGGACGGCTTCGACTGGGGGGACGTGCGCAAGCCGAACATCCCGCTGGATCACACCGTGGTCTACGAGGCGCACGTGAAGGGCATCAGCAAGCTCAACCCCGATGTGCCGGAGGAGCTGCGCGGCACGTACGCCGGCCTCGCGCACGAGTCGACCATCGGCTACCTGAAGGATCTGGGCGTCACCGCCGTCGAGCTGCTCCCCGTGCAGGCGTTCGTCTCCGAGCAGCGGCTGCTGCAGCAGGGGCTCACCAACTACTGGGGATACAACACCCTCAACTTCTTCTCCCCGCACGCCCCGTATGCGTCGCGTGCTGCGCAGGCGGCCGGTCCGGATGCGGTGCTCGCCGAGTTCAAGGGCATGGTCAAGCTGCTGCACCAGGCCGGGCTCGAGGTCATCCTCGACGTGGTCTACAACCACACGGCCGAGGAGGGGCTGGGCGGTCCGCGCACCGGTTTCCGCGGCATCGACAACGCCACCTACTACCGGCAGGACGAGACCGGCGCGTACATCGACGTGACCGGATGCGGGAACACCCTGAACTTCGGGCATCCGGTCCCCATCCGGCTGGTGCAGGATTCGCTGCGCTACTGGGCGAACGAGATGCAGATCGACGGGTTCCGGTTCGACCTGGCCGCGACGCTGGGGCGCGGGGCGGACGTGCAGTACAGCCCGGAGCACCCCCTGCTGCAGAGCGTGCTCAGCGATCCGGCGCTCGCCGACGTGAAGCTGATCGCCGAGCCGTGGGACGTGGGCATGGGCGGCTGGCAGACGGGGAACTTCCCGGCCGGCTGGTCGGAGTGGAACGACCGCTACCGCGACAGGGTGCGGAACTTCTGGCTCGCCGACATCGCGGAGGCTCGGAGGAACGGGAACCCTCCGGTCGGCATCGGCGGCTTCGCCACCAGGCTCGCCGGGTCGTCGAACACCTTCTCGCCGGAGCGCGGACCGCTGGCGTCCGTCAACTTCGTGACCGCGCACGACGGGTTCACGATGGCGGATCTGACCGCGTACGACGTGAAGCACAACCTCGGTAACGGCGAGAACAACCGGGACGGCACCGACAACAACCGGTCGTTCAACCACGGCATCGAGGGCGTGACGACCGACGAGGCGGTCCTGCTCGACCGGCACAAGGCGCTCAGGAACCTGATGGGCACCCTGCTGCTCTCCGCTGGCGTTCCGATGATCACCTCCGGCGACGAGTTCGGTCGCAGCCAGCGCGGCAACAACAACGCGTACTGCCAGGACAGCGAGCTCACCTGGCTGAGCTGGCTGCGCACCCGCGAGCAGCGCGAGATGTACGACACCACCCGGCGGCTGCTCGAACTGCGCAGAGACAACCCCGCGCTCCGCCCGAGCAAGTACGCGGTGTTCGGTCAGTCCACCAAGAACGCCAGCCACATGGACTGGTTCGACGCGTCCGGCGCGCTGATGGACGACGAGGACTGGAACTCGCCGGAGAACCGCACGCTGCAGTACCTGGCGGCGTCGACGCCCGACCAGGAGGAGTTCAACCGCATCCTGCTGATCGTGCACGGCGTCGAGGACGACGTGGAGGTGCGCCTGCCCGTCGCACCCGGCGTCGACTCGTACCGGCTGCTCTGGGACAGCGCGACGGAGGTGCCGATCGACGAGGAGCACGAGACGCTCGCTCCCGGCGCCACCCGGCTGGTGGGAGGCGCGTCGATGCAGCTGTTCCGTGCAAACGGCCCGCGCCTGGAGCCGTCGGAGACGGCCGTCCAGCAGCACCCGGCCGAGGCAGCGGAGGCAACGGAGGCAGCGCAGTAGTGGCGAAGGCGAAGTCGCCGTCCGGGAGGATGGCAGGCACCCCGGCGACCGTCGCGCTGACGGCGGCCGGCATCCCGTTCACCGTGCACGCGTACGACCACGACCCGGCGGCCGCCTCGTACGGCCTGGAAGCGGCGGAGGCGCTCGGCGTCGAACCCGACCGCGTGTTCAAGACGCTGCTCGCCGACACCGAGCTCGGCCTGGTGGTCGGCATTGTGCCGGTGACCGGGATGCTCGACCTCAAGGCGCTCGCGGCTGCCGTCGGCGCCAAGCGCGCGACGATGGCCGACCCGGCCGTCGCCGAACGCAAGACCGGCTACGTGGTCGGCGGCATCAGCCCGATCGGGCAGAAGACCAGGCTCCGCACCGTGCTGGACGAGACGGCCCAGCTCTGGGACACGGTGTTCGTCTCCGGCGGCAAGCGCGGGATGGACGTGGAGCTCTCCCCCACCGACCTCCTCGCCGTCACCGCCGGAGACGTCGCGGCCATCGCCGCCTGACGGTCAGCTCGCGACCGCCACCAGCCCCAGCTCCGCATCGGAGATCAGCAGCGGGTTGCGCGGCACGACACGCACCGTGTATCCGAAACCGCCCGCATGGTCGAGCTCGACCGTCCCGCGGTACTCGCGCGCCACGGACGGGTCGTCGACGCCCGGCTCCGCTTCGTCGACCGCGAGCGCCTCGTGGCGAACGTCGGTCAGGTCGTCGCCCTCGTGGCTGCGGCCGTAGACCAGCTGCACCTCCACGTCGTCCGGGCTCAGCCCGCCCAGGTGCACCAGTGCGCGCACGTGCAGCTCGTCGCCGACCTGCGGCACAGCATCCACGCCTCCGGCGTCGACGTGGGCGACCGTGACGCCGGGCCAGGCTGCGCGCACGCGCGACTTCCAGGCGGCGAGGCTGCGGGCGGCGGCGAAGCCGTCTGCGGTGAGCCTGCGCTCGAACGTGGTGGCGGGAACGTAGAGGCGGGTGACGTACTCGCGCACCATCCTGCCCGCGCTCAGCTCGGGCGACAGGGTGGACAGGGTGTGCCGGATCTGGCCGACCCACCTCTCGGGCACGCCGTCGCTGTTGCGGTCGTAGAACCGCGGGGCGATCTGGTGCTCGATCAGGTCGTAGAGAGCCTCGGCTTCGAGCGCGTCGCGCTCCGCCCCGTCTCCCGCCGCGTCGGCGGACGGGATCGCCCAGCCGTTCTCCCCGTCGTAGAACTCGTTCCACCAGCCGTCCAGGATGGAGAGGTTGAGCGCGCCGTTCAGTGCCGCCTTCATCCCGGAGGTGCCGCACGCCTCGAGCGGGCGGAGCGGGTTGTTCAGCCAGATGTCCGTGCCGGGGTAGAGCAGCTGCGCCATCCCGATGTCGTAGTCGGGCAGGAACACCATGCGTGTGCGGATGTCGGGCTCCGAGGCGAACTGCACCAGCTTCTGGATGAGGCGCTTGCCCTCGTCGTCCGCCGGATGCGACTTGCCGGCGATCACGATCTGCACCGGCCGGTCGGCGTTCAGCAGGATGGACCGCAGCCGCTCCGGGCTGTGCAGCATCAGCGTGAGGCGCTTGTACGTCGGGACGCGCCGGGCGAACCCGATGGTCAGCACGGACGGGTCGAGCAGCTCGTCCATCCAGGCCGGGGCGATGCCGCCGGGGTTCTGCGACTCCCACGCGGCCTGCAGGCGGCGCCGGGCGTCCTCCACCAGCTGCTCGCGCATCCTGGTGCGCACCGACCACAGGTCGAGGTCGGTGACGGCCTGGCCGTTGGCCCAGTCCGCTGCGGTGGTGTCGTCGGTGCCGAGGCGTTCCTCGGCGAGCGCGAGCAGCATCGGGTCCGTCCACGTGGGGGCGTGTACGCCGTTGGTGACCGAGTCGATCGGGACCTCCTGCGCGTCGAATCCCGGGTAGAGCCCGTTGAACATCTGCCTGCTGACCTCGCCGTGCAGCCGCGAGACGCCGTTGGCGTGCTGGCCGAGCCGGAGGCCCATCACGGCCATGTTGAATACGTCCGGCGAGCCGCCCGGGTAGTCCTCGGCGCCGAGGGAGAGCACCTGCTGCGGGTCGACGCCCGGCAGGAGGTCGGCGGAGAAGTAGCGCTGGACGAAAGGGGTGTCGAACCGGTCGATGCCGGCGGGGACCGGGGTGTGCGTGGTGAACACCGTTCCCGCACGCACCACCTGCAGCGCCTCGTCGAAGGTGAGGCCCTCGCCGATCAGGTCGGAGATGCGCTCCAGGCCGAGGAACCCTGCGTGGCCCTCGTTGGTGTGGAACACCTCGGCGGCCGGAGTTCCGGTCAGGTCGTTCCACGCCTTGACGGCGCGCACACCGCCGATGCCGAGCAGCAGCTCCTGCAGCAGGCGGTGCTCTCCTCCTCCGCCGTACAGGCGGTCGGTCACCGAGCGCAGCCGCTCCTCGTTGTCCGGGATGTCCGTGTCGAGCAGCAGCAGCGTCACGCGGCCGACGGCGACCTGCCAGACGCAGGCGTGCAGCACACCGTCCGGGAGGGCGAGCGTGATCTGCACCGGGGTGCCGTCCGGGTTGCGCAGGACGGACAGCGGAAGGCCGTCCGGGTCGAGCACCGGGTAGCTCTCCAGCTGCCAGCCGTCCGGCGTGATCGCCTGGGCGAAGTATCCGGAGCGGTAGAAGAGGCCGACGCCGACGAGAGGCACGCCGAGGTCGCTCGCGGCCTTGAGGTGGTCGCCGGCGAGGATGCCGAGGCCGCCCGAGTATTGCGGCAGGGCGGCGGCGATCCCGAACTCCGGGGAGAAGTATGCGATGGAGTGGGGCGCTGAGTCGTCGAGCGACTGGTACCAGCGCGGCTCGCTCAGGTATGCACGCAGGTCCTCCCGGATGTGGGAGGCCCAGTCGACGTAGCCCTGGTCGGCGGCGAGTTCGGCGAGCCGGGCGGGCTCGACGGCGCCCAGCAGCGCGATCGGATCGTGGCCAACCTGCTGCCACAACTCGGGCGCGATCCTCGCGAACAACTGGCGGGTCGGCTCATGCCAGGACCAGCGTAAATTGCCTGCAATCTCTTCGAGAGCAGAGAGATTCTCTGGCAGGACGGCACGGACGGTGAACCTTCGGATAGCCTTCACGCTGCCACTCTAGGGGAGCCTGATGTCCGGCACGTTAATGCGTGTACGGTCGGGGTGTGGCAAAGAGTGCAGCGACCAAAACAGTATCGGCCGGACAGCCTGCATCCCCTGCGGACGGCGGCGCACCGGCGCAGACCGACTACGTTCCCCTGCTGGGGCGCATCCCGATCCTGGGGCTCTCCCCCCAGGTGGACGACGGCCTCTGGCCGGCGGCGGCGTTCAGCGGGGAGGTGATCCCGTTCCGGGCCACGGCGTTCAGGGAGGGCCACGACCAGATCGGCGTCGACCTTCTCCTACTCGACCCGAACGGCGTGCAGACCGAGCACAGGATGCACCCCGTCGACCCGGGTACCGACCGCTGGGAGGTGCTCGTCCAGCTGGAGACGGAGGGCCTCTGGAAGTACCGCGTGCAGGCGTACGCCGACGAGTACGCCACCTGGCGGCACAACGCGGAGGTCAAGATCCCGGCCGGCATCGACACCGAGCTGATGCTGACCATCGGGCACGAGCTCCTCACCCGCGCGGCGACGGACAAGCGCCGCAGCACGGCGGAGCGCCGCCACCTCACCGAGACCGCCAAGGTCGTCGCGGACACCACCAAGACAGTGGATGAACGGTTCGCCGCCGCCATCGAGCCGCGCGTCGCCGGGATCCTCACCGTGCGCCCGGTCGTCGACCTGCCCACCCTGTCCGCGACACGCGGCGTGCAGGTGGAGCGCACCCGCGCCGGCGTCGGCAGCTGGTACGAGTTCTTCCCGCGCTCCGAGGGGGCCAAGAAGCAGCCGGACGGCACCTGGAAGTCCGGCACCTTCCGCTCGGCGGCGAAGCGCCTGCCGGAGGTCGCCGCGATGGGCTTCGACGTCGTCTACCTGCCGCCGATCCACCCGATCGGGCGCACGTTCCGCAAGGGGCCGAACAACACGCTGGATGCGGGACCGAACGATCCGGGTTCGCCCTGGGCCATCGGCTCGGCGGAGGGCGGCCACGACGCCATCCACCCCGACCTCGGCACGGAGAAGGACTTCGTCTACTTCGTCGGCAAGGCCAAGCAGGCCGGCCTCGAGGTCGCGCTCGACCTCGCGCTGCAGGCCGCACCGGACCACCCGTGGGTCACCGAGCATCCCGAGTGGTTCACGACCCTGCCGGACGGCACGATCGCGTACGCGGAAAACCCGCCGAAGAAGTACCAGGACATCTACCCGATCAACTTCGACAACGACCCGGAGGGCCTGCGCGAGGAGATCCTGCGCATCGTCCGCTACTGGATGTCGCTCGGCGTCCGCATCTTCCGCGTGGACAACCCGCACACCAAGCCGCTGGCGTTCTGGGAGTGGCTGATCCGCACGGTCAACGCCACCGACCCGGATGTGGTCTTCCTCGCCGAGGCGTTCACCCGCCCCGCGATCCTGCACACGCTCGCCAAGGCGGGATTCCAGCAGTCGTACACCTACTTCACCTGGCGCAACACGAAGGAGGAGCTGGAGGAGTTCCTCACCGGCCTCGCCACAGAGACGGCGGACTTCCTGCGCCCCAACCTGTTCGTCAACACCCCGGACATCCTCACCGAGTACCTGCAGTTCGGCGGCCCGGCCGCGTTCAAGGTGCGCGCGGCCATCGCGGCGACGGCCGCGCCGACCTGGGGCGTCTACTCCGGCTTCGAGCTGTACGAGAACGTCGCCCGCGCCGGCGCGGAGGAGTACATCGACAACGAGAAGTACGAGTACCGCCCGCGCGACTACGGCAGGGCGCAGACCCTCGGCCAGTCGCTCGCGCCGTACCTGACCATGCTCAACCGGGCGCGCAGCGAGCATCCGGCGCTCCGCCAGCTGCGCAACCTGCGGGTGCATGCCAGCGACGACGACTCGATCCTCGTCTACTCCAAATACCTCGCGGGCGAGTTCACCCGCAGCGGCAAACCGGATGCGGTCATCGTCGTTGCGAACGTCGACCCGCACTCGGTGCGCGAGACGATGGTGCACCTCGACGTCGCCGCGTTCGGCGTCGAGCCCGGCGCCCTGTTCGAGGTCAAAGACATCGTCACGGGTGCGAAATGGACCTGGGGGGCCGACGACTACGTCCGGCTCGACGCGTTCACCGAGCCCGTGCACATCCTTACCGTGAAGGCAGGTTCCTGATGAGTCCCATCCCCGAAGGCGCGGCAGCCGTTGAGCTCCCCACCCTCGACGACGGGCTGCTCCTCGCCGTCGCCACCGGCAGCTACCACGACCCGCATGCCATCCTCGGCCAGCACGCGGTCAGCGCGCCGGGCGTCGCCGACCCCATCACGGTCATCCGGACGCTGCGCCCGCTCGCCAGCGAGGTGACGGCCGTGCTGTCGACCGGCGCGCACATCGAGCTCGCGCACGTCGCCCACGGCGTCTGGCAGGGCATCGACATCATCGGAGCCGACACGTACACGATCGAGGCCCGCTACCCGGACGGCAGCGTCTGGGACGCGGAAGACCCATACCGGTTCGCGCCCACCATCGGCGAGCTGGACATCCACCTCATCGCCGAGGGCAGGCACGAGCAGCTGTGGACGGCTCTCGGAGCGCACCTCCGCGAGATCGACGGCGTGCACGGCACGGCGTTCACCGTCTGGGCGCCGCACGCCCGCGCCGTGCGGGTGGTCGGCGACTTCAACGACTGGGACGGCGAACGCCACTCCCTGCGCAGTATGGGCTCCTCCGGCGTCTGGGAGATCTTCCTCCCCGGCATCGGCGCCGGGGCGATCTACAAGTTCGACCTGCTCGGCCAGAACGGCGCGTGGGTGCGCAAGGCGGACCCGATGGCCAGGCAGGCGGAGACTCCCCCGGCCACCGCATCGGTCGTCACCGCCTCCGAGCACGTCTGGGGTGACGACCAGTGGATGCGCGACCGCTCCTCCCACGACGCCCACTCCGGCCCGATGAGCATCTACGAGCTGCACTTCGGCAGCTGGCGGCCGGGCCTCGGCTACCGGGAGGCCGCCGACCAGCTGATCGACTACGTGGGCGCCCTCGGCTACACGCATGTCGAGTTCCTGCCGCTCGCGGAGCATCCCTTCGGCGGATCGTGGGGATACCAGGTCACCGGGTACTACGCGCCGACCAGCAGGTTCGGCTCTCCCGACGACCTGCGCTACCTGATCGATCGGCTGCACCAGGCCGGGTTCGGCGTGATCATGGACTGGGTGCCCGGCCACTTCCCGAAGGACGACTGGGCGCTGGCCCGGTTCGACGGGCAGGCGCTCTACGAGCACTCCGACCCGCGCCGCGGCGAGCAGAAGGACTGGGGGACGTACGTCTTCGACTTCGGCAACTCGCAGGTGCGCAACTTCCTCGTCGCGAACGCGCTCTACTGGCTGGAGGAGTTCCACGTCGACGGCCTGCGGGTCGACGCCGTCGCCTCGATGCTCTACCTCGACTACTCCCGCGCTGACGGCGAATGGCTGCCGAACATCCACGGCGGCCGGGAGAACCTGGAGGCGATCAGCTTCCTGCAGGAGGTCACGGCCACCTCGTACAAGCGGAATCCGGGCACGGTGATGATCGCCGAGGAGTCCACCAGCTGGCCGGGCGTCACCCAGCCGACCTCCTCCGGCGGCCTTGGCTTCGGCCTCAAGTGGAACATGGGCTGGATGCACGACGCGCTGCAGTACATCGAGGAGGACCCGATGTACCGCAGCTACCACCACAGCGAGATCACCTTCTCGTTCGTCTACGCGTTCAGCGAGAACTTCCTCCTGCCGATCAGCCACGACGAGGTCGTGCACGGCAAGGGCTCGCTGCTCGGCAAGATGCCGGGCGACCACTGGCAGCAGCTCGCCAACGTGCGGGCATTCCTCGCGTTCATGTGGGCGCACCCCGGCAAGCAGTTGCTGTTCATGGGCCAGGAGTTCGGGCAGCCGTCGGAGTGGAGCGAGGAGCGCGGCCTCGACTGGTGGATCCTCGACCAGCCGTCGCACCGCGGCCTCTGGGACCTGGTGGCCCAGCTGAACGCGGTCTACAAGGCCACCCCCGCACTCTGGGCGCTCGACAACGATCCGGCCGGCTTCGAGTGGATCGACGGCTCGGACGCGGCGGGCAACGTCGTGTCGTTCCTGCGCAAGGACGCTGACGGCTCACCGATCGCCGTCGTGATGAACTTCTCCGGCGCGCCGCACACGGGCTACCGCGTCGCGCTGCCGTTCGCCGGTCAGTGGGAGGAACTGCTGAACACGGACGCCGAGGCGTTCGGCGGCTCCGGTGTCGGCAACCTCGGGGCGGTGGATGCGGTGGACGAGCCCTGGGCGGGACGCCCGGCGTCCGCGCTGGTCACGCTTCCCCCGCTCGGCGCCCTGTGGCTCAAGCCGCGTTCGAGCTGAGCCAGGTGGCGTAGTCGATGCCGGGCAGGGCAGCATCCGGAACCAGGTTGCTGCCCGCCCGGAGGAACGTGCCGAGCTGACCGCCGAGCCGCACGGGCACGATCGCGCCGCGCGCGCCGGTGGCCGCTTTCCACTGCTCCGCGAGCTCGCGCGTGGTCTCGACCTTCGGGCCGCCGACCGTGAGCGTGGAATCCTCCTCGCCCTGGCCGTCGACGGCGTCGACCAGCAGCCGGGCGACGTCGGTGACCGCGATCGGCTGGAAGCTGGTCTTCGACGGAGCGGGGATGACGCCCGCCTTCCCCCGCGCGAAGATCGACGACACGAAGTCGTGGAACTGCGTCGTGCGCAGGATGCGGGTGCTGAGCGGCGACTCACGGTAGACGCGCTCCTGGGCGGCCTTGGCGCGGTAGTAGCTGTACCCGGACTGATCGACGTTCACGATGGACAGCAGCACGGCCTGGTGCACGCCGAACCGGGCCGCGGTGTGCAGCAGGTTCTGCGAGCCGTGGGCGAAGACGTGGGCGGCGGTTCTGCCGGAGCCGTTGGTGGTGTCCACCAGCACGTCGACGCCCTCGAGCACCGCTTCGAGCCCGTCTCCGGAGACGACGTCGGCCGTCTCGTACACGGCGCCGAGCACATACTGCTCGCTGTCGTCGTCCGGCACCCGGCGGGAGGCGACGATCACGTCGTGGCCACGGCCCACGGCTTCATTGGTGACGGCGCGACCGGCGAGGCCGGTTCCTCCGACGACGAGAACGCGGGCCATGCAGGGGCCTCCCGGCAGATCGATACGATGCGGTTAGGAGCGGAAGCCGCTGGGGCCGGTGATCGGCTCAGTACAGCAGCGACGCCAGCCTAGCCCGCGCCTTCACGACGCGCTGGTCATCCACACCGACGATCTCGAAATAGTCCAGGATGCGCGTGCGCACCGCGTCCTTGCCCGCGGCGTCGAGCTTCGGGAACAGCGTGAGCAGCCGGTCGAACGCGTCGTCGACGTGTCCGCCGGAGATGTCGAGGTCGGCCACGAGCAGCTGCGCGTCCACGTCGTCGGGAGCGGCGGCCCCGGCCGAGCGGATCTCGTCGAGCGACTTTCCTGCCAGCCGCGCGAGCAGACTCACCTGGGCGAGGCCGGCGACGGCCATGCTGTCGCGCGGGTCCTGGGCGATCGCGGTCTTGTACTCGGCGATGGCCGTGTCGAAGTCGCCGCGCTCGATCGCCTCGTACGCCTCCGCGTGGTGCGGGGGAAGCGGCTCCGGCGTCGGCTCCGCCTGCTCCGCCGCGTCTCCGGCCTCCGGCACCGCTGCGCCGTCGACGGCCGCGCGTCCGGTCACGCCGTTCTGGGCGGCGAGCTGCAGGAGCTGCTCGAACACGTCGCGCACCTGCTGCTCCGGGATCGCCCCGGCGAAGAGCTGCACGGGGCGTCCGCCGATGACGGCGGCGACGGCGGGGATCGACTGCGCCTGGAACGCCTGCGTGAGCTGCGGGTTCGCATCCACGTCGACCTTCACCAGCACCAGGCGGCCGCCGTACTCGGCGATCAGCCTGTCCAGGATGGGACTGAGCTGCTTGCACGGCTCGCACCACTCGGCCCACAGGTCGACGACCACCGGGACGGTCATCGAGAGGTCGAGGAAGTCGTTGAAGTTGGCGTCCGTGCCCTCGAAGTAGAGGCTCGGCAGAGCGACGTCGCCGCCCTGCTCCCCCGCCGGTGCCGTTCCGGCGGCCGCGCCGGCCGCTGCGGGCTGCCCGGACGTCATGGCCCGGTTCACGAGCGAGGTGAGGTCGACGGCTCCGCGCAGGTTCGTGGGGCTCGGCGGGATCTGGCTCATTGGACTTCCTTGGCTGAGACGAGGCCCTGGGCGAAGCCCAGGAGGGTGATCTTGGAGGACGAGCCCGCCGGCGGCACGTAGAACGCCAGCTGGTATCCGTAAGTGGATGCGATGCCCGTCTTGGACGACGCTACTCCGGAAAGCGCGGCGGAGGTCGGCCCTGCGTCCACTTCCGCTCCGGCCTCGACGACGCGCAGGGTCTGCGTCTCCTCGAGGTTGACCCAGACGATCGCACCGGAGTCGTTGGTCGCCATCGCGATGTCCGGTCCTGCGCCGACGGCGCTGGTGAAGTCGAGCGACGACGTCGCGCCGAACTTCTGCTGCAGCTCGGCCTTCTGCTGCGCCTTCCACTCGGCGCCGACCTGCGTGCGCAGGGTGTCGCCGTCCGGACTGAACAGCGCGGCGGACGTACTCGCGTCCCCGTTCATCAGCACGTCGCCGTATGCGGCGGCGAGTTCCTTCGGCGGCAGCTTCAGCAGCTTCGAGTCCGGCGGCACGACGGCGGAGCCGATGCTCGCCGGTGCGAGGTTCGGGACCTTGGCCTTCGGTTCGAGCGAGACGGCGTACGTCACGAGGTAGTTGTCGCGCGGGGTCTCCTGCACCAGCGTCAGCGCGAGAGGAGCCTGGGCCGCCCCGTTGGCGTCCTTCGGCGTCTCGACGACGGCGGTGACCGTGCGCGGCCAGGTGTCCGTGGCCTGCGGGAGCGAGAGCACGATCGGGCTGGCCGGGATGGCCGGAAGAGCTGGCTCGTCCGCCTTCTTGGCGCGGATGGCGTAGTTGGCCTCGCGCAGCTGCAGGGCAGGACCGGTGAAGCGCTGCTTGGCGATGGCCGGGTCGGCCTTCGCGTCGGCCGTGGTCGCCGTGGCGGAGATGCGCTTCACGATGCGCTCCAGCTGCGGGACGGTGACGGCGGGGGGAAGCTGGTCTTTGGCCTTGGGGAGCTCGGTGGTGATGGGGCTCGCCGTGCGGATCGGGACGGAGGACGACTGCACGGAGCCGATCGAGCATCCACTGAGGGCCAGGGCGCCGACGAGCGTGATCGGCACGGCGACCATCGAGCGCCTGATCGACCGACGGCCCTTCGGGGTGGCCTCGACGGCCTTGGACGGCTTGTACTTGGGCGCCTTCGGCAGCTTCGGCATCTTCGGTCCGCCCTTCCTGCGCGGGCCACGCGACTTGCGGATGGCGTACAGGCCCCAGAGGTAGAGGCCGATGCCCACCACCAGCAGCACGAGGCCGCCGATGATCAGCGGGAAGGCGAACGGGGTGCTCGAGTCGACCGGCCAGGTGACGCGGATCTGGTTCGGAGCAGCCTTCGTGCCGTCTCCGGCGACGATCACGCTGATGCTGTCCGGGACGTTCATCCTGGTGACCTGCGCGTCTTCGCCGTCGAACTCCTCCAGCCACATGTCGGAGCCGGCCGGGTTGGGGTTCGGCGTGGCGGCCGCGTCGCCCGTCGTCGCGCCCTCCGCCGGGGTGGTCGTCGCCGGGTCGGCGGGAGCGGCCGGGGTGGACGTCGGGGCCGGAGTGGCCGTCGACGTCGATTCACCGTCCGTCGTCTTGGTGGTGACCGTCTTCATCGTGATGTCGCCGGTGGTCTTGTCGAGCCCGAGGCTCACATACTTCTCGGAGCCCAGCCAGGCCTTCACGTCGGCGGTCCTGCCGTACGCGACCACCTGCGACTTGGCGTCTCCACCGCTCACCGACAGGGTCTGCTGCCCGGGATGTGCGTTCAGCACAGCGCCGTCGATCACGATGAATCGAGGGTCGCCTTTGACAGTCGTGGTCGCGGCGATCTGCGACGGGGGCGCGAAAACCGTGCGCTGGGCGATTCCCGCGACGATCATGACGGCCGCCACGACGAACGCGACGATGGCGAGTACGAAACGCAAGCAAGCTCCTTCTGTGCCGGAGACGACGGGAGGCACAGTTACACAAAGATACCGGGTCACCCTGGGAGCCGTCTAACCATTGCCTCCACGGATGCACTGTCCACCGGTGCGCGCCCCTGGCTTGAAATGTAGGATCGTCGGGGTGCACGCCAGGCGCCGCACCCCCCGAGCTTTCAGGAGTATGAAGTGGCCACCGACGAATCGAACTTCACCCAGGTCTTCCGCGGCTACGACAAGGACGAGGTCGACAAGGCCCTGCAGGAGCTGCGCCGCGACCTGATCAAGTCGAACACGCAGGCCGCGGACGCCACCAAGGAGATCAAGCGCCTGCAGGTGCGCGTCGAGGAGCTCAACGCGGAGATCGAGGAGGTCGGCAGCCCGACGTTCTCCGGCCTCGGCACCAAACTGGAGAACACCCTCAGGGTCGCCGAAGAGCAGTCCACCCGGCTGATCGCGCAGGCGGACATCGACGCGGAGAAGCTGCGCGCCGGTGTCGCAGCAGAGGTCGAGAAGATCAAGACCACCGCATCCCAGCAGGCGGAGCGCATCCTGGCCGACGCCAGGGCCCGCGCGACGACCGCCATCGAGGACGCCCAGATCGAGTCGGCCGAGCTGCTGGAGAAGACCAGGGCGGACAAGGAGACGCTGCTCACCGACGCGATGCGCGAGGCCGCGGCGATCCGCGGAGCCGTCGCCACGGAGGCGGCGGAGGTCAGGGCCACCAGCAAGCGCGAGGCGTCCGCCGTCCGCGCGGAGGCCGACAGAGAGGCCGCCGAGCTCAAGGCCGTGGCCACCAGGGAGGCGGAGGCCGCTCGCGCAGAGGCCGCCCAGCTCGACCGCGAGATCGAAACCAGGCGCACCGAGCTCGCCACCGCGTTCGCCGAGGACAGGGCGGCGTTCGAGCGCGAGTCCGAGCAGACCAGGCTCGACCTGGCCAGGCAGGTGGCGGAGACGGCGGACCGCCTCGAGGCGGAGCAGACCAGCACGCGCAACGCCCTCGCCGCCGAAGCCGCCCAGGCGCGCGCGGACCTCGCAGCAGAGGTCGAGCAGCAGCGGGCGGCCATCGCCGCGGAGACGGCCCAGACGAAGGCCGACCTCGAGAACGAGTCCAAGACCACACGCCTCGCGCTGCAGACCGAGGTGGAGCAGACCAAGAAGGCCCTCGCGGTCGAGGTCGAGCAGACCAAGGCGTCGCTCGACGCCGAGGTGGAGCAGACGCGGTCGTCGCTCGCCGACGAGGTCACCAGCACGAAGAGCGCCCTGGCCGACGAGGTCACCCGCACGAAGCAGGAGCTCGCCGACGAGGTCACCCGCACGAAGAGCGCGCTCGCGGACGAGGTCACGACCACGAAGAGCGCACTCGTGGACGAGGTCACCACCACCAAGAGCGCCCTCGCCACCGAGGTCAGCACCACGAAGAGCGCCCTCGACGCCGAAGCGGCGACCACCAGGAGCGCCCTGTCCGAGGAGGTCGAGCGCACCAGGAAGGAACTCGCCGACGAGGTCCTGCAGACGAGAACCGCCCTCGAAAAGGAGGCGACCGAGACCAGGGCGCAGCTCGAGTCCGACCGCGCGACCACCGCAGCCTCCCTCGCCGCAGACCGCGAGCAGACGGCCACCGCGCTCGCCACCGAGGTCGAGCAGACCAGGGCGGCCCTCGCCGCGGACGCCGAGCGGCAGCGCCGCGAACTGGATGCGGAGGCCACCGAGCTGCGCGCATCCCTCGCCGAGGAGGTCGACGCGGCCAGGAGTTCGCTCGCCGACGAGCTCGCGCGCGAGCGCAGCGCCCTCGCGGCGGAGACCGCGAACGTCCGGTCGGAGCTCGCCGCCGAGGTGACCTCCACGAAGTCGGCCCTGGCCGCAGAGGTCGAGCAGACGAAGTCCGCTCTCGACACCGAGGTCACCACCACGAAGTCGGCCCTCGCCGCCGAGGTCGAGCAGACCAAGGCCGAGCTGGCCGCCGAGGTCGAGCAGACCAAGTCGGCCCTCGCCGCAGAGGTCGAGCAGACCAAGTCGGCCCTCGCCGCAGAGGTCGAGCAGACGAAATCCGCCCTCGCCGCCGAGGTCGAGCAGACGAAGTCGGCCCTCGAGACCGAGGTCACCACCACGAAGTCGGCTCTCGCCGCAGAGGTCGAGCAGACGAAGTCCGCCCTCGCCGCCGAGGTGGAGCAGACCAAGTCGAGCCTCGACGAGGAGGTCCAGCGCATCCAGAGCACGCTCGCGGAGGACACCCGCCGCACGGCCGTCGACCTGGCCGACCAGCGCGAGGCGACCGCCAACGAGCTGGAGAACGACAGGGAGCAGCAGCGCCTCGCCCTGCAGCGCGAGGCGGAGCAGACCCGCGTCGACCTCGCGGCGGAGACCGAGCAGGCCCGCGTCGCCCTCGAGCGGGAGACCGCCGAGGCGCGCGCAACCCTGGCCGCCGAGGTCGCCGAGGCACGCACAGCGCTGGAAGCCGAGCTCGCCTCCCTGCGCAGCGCGTTCGAGCAGGAGTCCGTGCAGGCGCGGTCCGCCCTCGACACCGAGCTCACCACGATGCGCACCGAGGTGCTCGAGACCGTGGATGCGCGCACCCGCGAGATCGAGCAGGCCCGCATCGACCTCGACGTCGAACTCAAAGCGCGCCGCGACGAGGCCGAGAAGGACTACCTGCTCCGGCACCAGGAAGCGGTCGCCCAGACCCAGAAGTACCTCGACGAGGCCAACACTCAGCTCGCCGACGCCGTCAAGCGCACGGCGCAGGCGCGTGCGGAAGCGGAGAAGGCCGAGAACGAGGCGCGCACGACAATCAAGTCGGCGAAGTCCGAAGCGGACGAAACCGGGCGTACCATCGTCGCCGAAGCCGAGGAACGCGCAGCTGCGCTGATCGAGGACGCCGACGAACGGACACGCCGCCTGGTGGCGGACGCCGAGGAGCGGCTGGCCCAGATTAGGATTGAGCGCGAAGCCGTTGCCGGCTACTTCGAGAACCTGCGTGGAGTCCTGCAGCAGGCCGAGAAGGTGACCACCGACAGAGACTGACCAAGAGCACCGTGGGGGCCCCGTGAAGATCCTGAACCCGTTCCGCGTCGGATTGATCGGAACCCTGGGGGTCGGGCTGGGTTTCCTGCTCCTGACTTCGATCGTCAACCTGGCGACGATCCTCACCTACATCGGAGCCGCCCTCTTCATCGCGCTCGGCATCGAGCCGCTGATCTCGTTCCTCGAACGGCGCAAGTTCCCGCGCTGGGCGGCGCTCACCGTCACCCTGGTGGTCATCATCGGGCTGGTCACTCTGCTCATCTGGGCGATCGTGCCGGTGGCCGTCGACCAGCTGTCCCAGCTCATCCAGGGCATCATCGGCTGGGTCAACCACGGGGATGCGGAGAAGTGGTTCGAGGGGCTGCAGCACCAGTTCCCGACCATCGTCAACCAGGACAACATCGACGCCGTCACCAAGTGGCTGCAGCAGAACCTGCCCAACATCACCTCGCAGGTGCTGCAGACCGGCATCGGCATCGTCAGCGGCGTGTTCGGCGGCATCATCATCATCATCCTGACCATCTACTTCACGGCGTCGCTGCCGAGCATCAAGCGCGCCACCTACCAGCTGGTGCCCGCCTCCAAGCGCTCCCGGTTCGCCGACCTCGGCGACCAGATCACCGACTCCGTCGGCAAGTACGTGATGGGGCAGGTCGCGCTGGCGCTGGTCAACGGCGTCCTGAGCGCCATCTTCCTGACGATCATCGGCGCCAAGTTCCCGATCCTGCTCGCGTCGGTGGCGTTCTTCTTCTCGCTGATCCCGCTCGTCGGCACGATCACCGGCTCGGTGATCATCACGGCGGTCTGTCTGCTGGCGGGGCCGCCGACCGCCATCGCTGCAGCGATCTACTACATCATCTACATGCAGGTCGAGGCGTACGTGCTCAGCCCGCGCATCATGAACCGCGCGGTGGCCGTGCCCGGCGCCCTGGTCGTGGTGGCCGCCCTCGCGGGTGGAACGCTGCTCGGCATCCTCGGCGCGCTGATCGCCATCCCGTTCGCCGCTGCGATCCTGCTCATCATCAAGCAGGTCGTCATCCCGCGCCAGAACGAGCTCTAGCCCGCGGCGCGGCGCCGGCGCCCGTCGTCGTCGCTAGTCGACGGGCGGGTACGTGGTCGGCAGAGGCAGCGCGGACGGGTTCACCCGCGCGACGATCTCGGTCAGCACGCGCCTGGTCTGCGTCTCGCCGACCCACAGGTGCTTGCCGCCCTCCACGTCGACCAGCTCGATCTGCGGCAGCGGCGCGAACCGCTCGGCGGCCGCATCCGGTTTCAGGTAGTCGTCGTGCTCCGGGATGAGCGCCACGATCGGGCGGCTGTCCCCCGCCCACGCCGCCAGGTGCTCCGGCTTTGCGCGGTGCAGCGGCGGGGAGAGCAGGATCACCCCGGCGACGGGATACTGGCGTCCGTACATCAGCGCCAGCTCCGTCCCGAACGACCAGCCGACCAGCCACGGCTTCGGCAGTCCGCGCTCCGCGACGAAGTCCATCGCCGCCTCAACGTCGTACCGCTCGTCGACGCCGTGCCCGAACGCGCCCTGGCTGGTGCCGCGCGGCGACGTCACCCCGCGCAGGTTGAAGCGCAGCACGGCGATGTCTGCCAAGGCAGGCAGCCGCCCCGCCGCCTTCCGCAGGATGTGCGAGTCCATGAAGCCGCCACCCGTCGGCAGCGGGTGCAGCGTGACGAGGGTCGCGACCGGCGGACGGTCGAGCGGGCTCGCCAGCTCGCCGACCAGGGTGAGGCCGTCGCGCGTGTGCAGCTCGATGTCTTCGCGTCGTGCAGGCAGCTCGATGGCGCCGCGGATCTCGGTGGGGGCAGTCGTCACGGACGTGACCTCTCTCGTCAGCTGATCTTCCAGCAGTGGGCGTGCCAGTGCCGCCGCGCGGCGATGTCCGCAGCGTCGCCCATCACGCCGTCGGCGCGCCAGGTGACCACGTGCGCGACGCCCGGGGCGACGTCTTTTCCGCAGCCGGGGCAGACGTAGCTCTTCTGCGCCTGGAGTGCGGAGACGGGCTGCACGTTCCAGACCACGCCACGGCGGGTCTCCGTCTGCCGCCAGCCCGCGAGCAGACGGCCGAGGCCGTTCTCCTCGTCGTCGTCGCCGGGCACCCGGCCCTGGCGACCTCGGGGACGGTTGCTGCGCGGCATCTGTCCAGTCTAAACGCCCGATTCACGGCCGGTCTTCGCGTTGCGCCATCCGCGATTCGTCGAAGTCGAGCATCGTCTGCGCCCTGCTCAGGATGCGCGACGAGTAGTTCCCCCTGCTGCGCGCTTCGAGCAGCGCGGCGCGTTCGGCATCCAGGACGGCGGCCCGCAGCGCACGGTACTGCTGGTGCGGCCCGACGGTCTCCTCCTCCTGCTCCTCGCGTTCGACGCGCTCCCACTCCGCCTCCACCCGCAGCAGGGTGTCCTGCCGCACCCGATCGACCACCTGGTCGTCGAGCTTCTGGCCGTCCGCCAGCGGGATCTCCGGGTTCTCGAGCGCGGCGATGCCCGCCTCGCTGAGCTCTTCGAGCAGGCCGGCCAGCTCGCGCCGGTCGGCGGCGGCGTCCGTGCCGGAGACGCGCAGCAGCCGGATCATCAGCGGCAGCGTTCCTCCCTGCGCCAGCAGCGTGACGAGCGCGACGGTGAAGGCGATCAGGATGAGCTCCGCCCGGTACGGGATGCTGCCGTCCGCCGGAAGCGACTGGGCCGCCGCGAGCGTGACGACCCCACGCATCCCGGCCCAGGTGAGCACGGCGCCGCCGCGCCAGCCGATCGGCGAATCCTGCATCTCGGTGATGTCGGCCGAGCGCCGCTCCAGATACCGGGTGAGCCGGCGCCAGCGCCGGTGCCCGCGCTCGGTGGTGGGCTCATCCCTGTTGCGCACCCGGTCGAGGCCCGCGCTGACCCTGTCCTCCAGCTCCGCCGCCCTGCGCTGCGTCGCCCGCAGCCAGATCACGATCGGCGTCATGAACGCGGCCCGGATGAGGAGCAGGAGCACGCAGAGCAGCAGCCCGATGCCCACGGCGGTGGCGACGGTGATGGACTCCTTGTCGCTCTGGACGCTGCCGATGATCGTGTTCAGCTGCACGCCCATCAGCAGGAAGACGCCGTTCTCCAGCACGAACTGCACGGTGCGCCAGTTCAGCCGCTCGGCGATGCGGGCCTGCGCGCTGAACTTCCTCGCAGCGTTGTGTCCGGTGTAGAGCCCCGCGACGACCACCGCGAGAATCCCGGATGCGCCCAGCTCCTCCGTCGGGATGTACGCGATGAACGGCACGGCGAACGACATCGCGGTCTCCAGCACGGAGTCGTTCAGCCGGGAACGGAAGTAGACGGTGACGATGCCGACGACGAGCCCGATCACGATGGCGACCACCACGGAGAACGCGAAGTTCCAGGCGACGGATCCGATGCTGACCACGGCCGCCGTCGCCGCCAGCGCCGACTTCAGCAGCACCAGGGACGACGCGTCGTTGACAAGACTCTCGCCTTCGAGCACCGTGACCAGCCGGGCGGGAAGGCCGAGACGTTTGGCGACGGCGGTGGCGGCCACCGCATCCGTCGGGCTGACGACAGCGCCGAGCGCGATGCCCTCGGCGAGCGACAGGCCGGGCAGCAGCGCGTGCAGCACGACGCCGACGATCACGGCCGTCACGATCACCAGGCCGACGGACAGCGCCGAGATGGTGCCCAGGTTGCGCCGGAAGTCCATCAGCGGCACCTGGATCGCCGCCGCGTACAGCAGCGGCGGGAGGACCGCGGAGAGGATCACCCAGGGCGGCACCTCGATCGGAGCCGGCAGACCGGGGATGTACGAGCTGGCCACCCCGACGAGCACGAGCACCAGCGGAGCGGCGACGCCGAGCTGCTTCGAGAACTTCGAGACGGTGACGAGGACGATCACCCCGATGACACCGATCAGCGCGAACTCCATGCAGCAACGCTACCGTTTCGCGGCCGCTGTGACCGTTGCCGCCACCATCCGGCGCTCAGAGCGCCGCTGACCGCTCAGGATGCTCCCGAGGGGATCAGTACCAGCCGGAGCTCTCCGAGTGGCTCCACGCGCCGCAGGGCGTCGAATAGCGCCCGGAGATGTAGCCGAGCCCCCAGGTGATCTGGGTGGCCGCGCTGTTCTGCCAGTCCGGACCGGCCGACGCCATCTTGCTGCCGGGCAGCGCCTGCGGGATGCCGTATGCGCCGCTGCCCGCGTTGTAGGCGTAGACGTTCCAGCCCGATTCGCGGTTCCAGAGCGACACCAGGCAGTTGTACTGGTCGTCTCCCCAGCCGCGCGCCTGCAGCATCTGGTAGGCGATGGCCTGGGCGGAACCCGGGTCCGGCGTGCCGGCGGCGGGTGCTCCACCACCGGATCCGGAGTCGGAGCCGGAGTCGCTGGAGGTCGCGGCGGGCTTCGGAGGCGCCACCACGACGGGCTTCGGCTTCGGCTTGACCGTCATCGCCTCGCGCGTGACCGTCGCGGTGTACGAACCGGGGGCGGTGAGCGACTGCACGGGAGCGTCGCCGAACCGGCTGGTCGCCTGCACGGTGTCCGCGTACGCCGGGGTCGCCGCCGATCCCGAATACGGGTCGACCACATTCACGAGCGCGAAGCCGACGGCCGCCGTGAAGGCGAAACCGTAGAGGGCCGCACGCGACCGGATGTGCGGACGCCGGGGTCGCTTGAACGCTACGCCGACCGGGTTGGCCGGAGACAGCGGAATGATCTCTGCTTCTCGTCTACCCACGATCACAGAACCATAACGAACAATTGACGAACTGCCAACACAGCCCACCCATACTCAGCGAACAGCCAGCATCACATCCGTCACGCCGTCGAGCAGCAGATCGACCTGGATTTCGCGGTATCCGCCGCGCTGCGGACGGAACGTGACGGTGCGCACTTCTTCGACGCTCATCGGTCGCCCGTCCTGGAAATACCGCGACAGCCGGGTGGCGAAACGGTCGACGTCGCCCTTGTTGTAGCCGTAGGTCAAGAAGCTCACGCGCTCGAACCGCTCCCCCGCTGGACGCTCCAGCCGGTTGAGGATCACCTGCGCCGTGGTGCGGGCCTGCTCGAACCAGGCGGCGTCTCCCATCGCGGTCCGCGCGGACTCCCGCTCGCGCGCCGCGAAGGCGTCCTCGAGGCGTTCGAGGGCGGCGTCGACGTGCGACGTCGAGTATCCGCCCTTCTTCATCGCGAAGGCGGTGTGCCGGATGTCTGCGGCCGTCAGGAGGGGCGCGTCGTCCGCCGTGCCTCCGTCTGCCGCGCCTCCGTCGTATGCGCGGCGCGCTGTCTGCAGGAACTCGTCGACCTGTTCGGTGTCGTACCCGATGACCGATTTGCGAGTGCGGGGGAAGGTGCTCACTCCCCTATTGTGTCATCCGAAGATCAGGAACAGCGCGTACGTGACCGCCGCGGACGGCAGGATCGAGTCGAGCCTGTCGAGGAAGCCGCCGTGGCCGGGCAGCCAGGAACTCATGTCCTTGATGCCCAGGTCGCGTTTGATCAGCGACTCGGCGAGGTCGCCCAGGGTGGCCGTGAGCAGCAGCGCGACGCCGAAGACGACGCCGAACCACCACGTCATGTGCAGCATGAACACCGAGAGCAGGACGCCAGCGATCACGCTCGTCACGGCGGCGCCCGCGAAGCCTTCCCAGGTCTTCTTCGGGCTGATCGTGGGCGCCATCGGGTGCTTGCCGAACGACAGCCCGCTCACATAGGCGCCGGTGTCGACGGCGACCACCAGGATGATGAACGCCAGCACCCACCACTCCCCGCCGTCCTCCGCGAGCAGCAGGATCGCGAAACTGCCGAGCAGGACGACGTAGAGCTGCACGAGCACGCTCCACGTCAGGTCGCGGACCAGCGCCGCTCCCCCGCGCCGCGCAGCCGGCCGGGTGGCCTCTTCGATCAAACGCCAGACGACCACGAACAGGATGCCGGCCGACAGCGACACGAGCTGCCCACCGGCGTGGAAGAAGAACGATGCGGGAACGATCGCCAGCGCGGCGATCAGCGTCGGCGTGCGGGGAACGCGGTGGCCGGCCCCGCGGAACGCCTGGGTCAGCTCGAAACCGGCGAAGCCGACCATCGCCATCCCGAAGACCAGGAAGATCTCCTTGATGAAGATCAGGCTGAACAGCAGGAGGGCGCCGACGCCGACGCCGATCAGGATCGCGAGGATCAGGTTGCGGCCTGTGCGCTCCGCGATGCGCTCGTTCGTCGCATCCAGTTGCGCCTTGCGGGCGAGCACCTGACGCTCGAAGTCCGCCCGGGTGGCCTGCACCTGGGCTCGGAACTCGGCCTTCGACACCGACCGGCCCCGCTTGGGGATGACGGGTTTCTCAGGATCGCCCGGTGTGTCGTTGGTCATCAGCGCCTAGACCTCGAGGAGCTCGGCTTCCTTGCGCTTCAGTGCGTCGTCGACGGCGTCGACGTGCGAGCGGGTGATGTTCTCGAGCTCCTTCTCACCGCGTGCCACGTCGTCGTCGCCGACCTCGCTCTTGAGGGCGTCCAGGTCGTCCTTCGCCTTGCGGCGGATGTTGCGGATCGCGACCTTAGCGTCCTCGCCCTTGGTGCGGACGATCTTGACGAACTCCTTGCGGCGCTCCTCGGTCAGCTCCGGCAGGGTGACGCGCACGATGTCGCCGTCGTTGCCGACGTTCGCCGACATGTTCGGCATCGCGACGATGGCCTTCTCGATCTCCTTCAGCGCCGACTTGTCGTACGGCGTGACGAGCAGGACGCGGGCCTCCGGGTTCTGCAGACCGGCGAGCTGCGCGAGCGGCGTCGGGGAACCGTAGTAGTCGACGAGCACCTTCTGGAAGAGCGCGGGGTTCGCGCGACCGGCGCTGACCGTGCTGAAATCGTCCTTCGCCGCCTCCACGGTCTTGCTCATGCGCTGGGTGGCGTCGGAAATCACATCCGCGATCACGGTCTCTCCTTCAGTCGGTGGAACGGTTTCTAGTCTAGAGCCCAGGATGCGGGCGGATGCTGCGGGCGGCGGTTGCGGCGGCAGCCTCAGCCGAGCAGGGTGCCGATCTCGGCGCCGAGCAGCGCTGCGGTCACGTTGCCCGCCGGCTCGATGCCGAAGATGCGCATCGGCATCCCGTTGTCCATGCAGAGGCTGAGCGCGGTCGAGTCGACGGCCTTGAGGCCCTGCTGCAGCGCGTCCTGGTGGCTGATCTGGTCGATCTTGCGCGCATCCGGGTTGGTGCGGGGGTCGTCGTCGTACATGCCGTCGACGCCGTTCTTGGCGACGAGCACCACGTCGGCCTCGATCTCGAGGGCGCGCTGGGCGGCGACGGTGTCCGTCGAGAAGTACGGCAGGCCGGCGCCTGCACCGAAGATGACGACGCGGCCCTTCTCCAGGTGACGCTCCGCACGACGCGGGATGTACGGCTCGGCCACCTGGGTCATCGCGATGGCGGACTGCACGCGGGTCTCCGCGCCTGCCTGCTCGAGGAAGTCCTGCAGGGCGAGCGAGTTCATGACGGTGCCGAGCATCCCCATGTAGTCGGCGCGGCCGCGGTCCATGCCGCGCTGCGACAGCTCGGCGCCGCGGAAGAAGTTGCCTCCGCCGACGACGATGGCGATCTCGACGTCCTGCGCCGCCTGCGCGATCTCGCGGGCGATGGCGCTGACGATGTCCGGGTTGACGCCGAGCTGGCCGCCACCGAACGCCTCACCGGAGAGTTTGAGAAGGACCCTGCGCCTCTTGTTGGATTCCGACATGCGTAATGAGTCCTTCCGTGAGCGATCTCGTTAAAGCTAGTGGGTGTGCGAGCCCTGCACCGAACGCGGTCGGCATGCGCACAGAAAAGGAGTCCGGATCGTACGAGACGATCCGGACTCCTTCATGGTGCTGCTAGGCGCCGACCTTGAACCGGGCGAAGCCGGACACGGTGATCCCCGCGTCCTTGACCACCTGGCTGATGCTCAGCTTGTTGTCCTTTGCATAGTCCTGCTCGAGGAGCGCGACCTGCTTGAAGTACGCACCGAGGCGACCCTCGATGATCTTCGGCAGTGCTGCCTCCGGCTTGCCCTCGTTGCGCGAGATCTCCTCGACGATGCGACGCTCGTTCTCGACGGCCTCCGCCGGGACGTCCTCACGGGTGAGGAACTCCGGGTTGGCGAACGAGATGTGCTGGGCGATGCTGCGCGCGGTCTCCGCGTCGTCGCCGGCGTAGCCGAGCACGACACCGACCTGCGGGGGCAGGTCTTTGGAGGTCTTGTGCAGGTAGATCGCGAAGTGCTCGCCGGTGACGACGGCCACGCGGCGCAGCTCCACCTTCTCGCCGAGGATGGCAGCCTCGTCGCCGATGAGCTCGGCGACGGTCTGGCTGCCTGCGGGGGCCGCGAGGGCCTCCTCGACCGTGGTGGCGCCCGCGGCGGTGACCGCGTCGAGGACCTTCTCGGCGAGGGCGCCGAACTTCTCGCCCTTCGCGACGAAGTCGGTCTCGCAGGCGAGCTCGATCATCGTGGCGGTCTCGCCGTTCTCCTTGGCCGCGACGAGGCCTTCGCTCGTGGAGCGGTCTGCACGCTTCGCGTTGCCCTTCGCACCCTTCAGGCGCAGGATCTCGGTGGCCTTCTCGATGTCTCCATCGGCCTCCTCGAGCGCCTTCTTGGTGTCGACCATGCCCGTGCCGAGCTGCTCGCGCAGGGCCTTGATGTCAGCGATGCTGATGTTTGCCATGTTCGTTGAGAACCCTTGTCTTCTGAAACTGTGTGGTGAGGAAGCGGACTACTTGGCTTCGGTCTCGGCCTCGACGACCGCCTCGGTGGCGTCGTCGGTCGCGACGGCGGCGGCCTCGTCGGCAGCCTCGGTCTCGGCAACGGCCTCTGCGACCGCTTCGCCCTCGGCGACGACCTCAGCGGAGTCCGCCTTGGCCTCAGCGAGGTCGGCGTCTGCCGCCTTCTCGGTCTCGGCGCTGGCCTGGACCTCTTCGCCGGACGCCTTCAGGAGCTCCTGCTCCCACTCGGCCAGCGGCTCGGCGGGCTCGGTGCCCTCTTCCGGCTTCTGGTGACGCTGGATGAGGCCCTCTGCCGCTGCGTCGGCGACGATGCGGGTGAGGAGGCTGACGGAGCGGATGGCGTCGTCGTTGCCCGGGATCGGGTACTGGACCTCGTCCGGGTCGCAGTTGGTGTCGAGGATGCCGATGACCGGGATGCCCAGCTTCTTGGCCTCGTCGATCGCGAGGTGCTCCTTCTTGGTGTCGACCACCCAGAGAGCGCTCGGGGTCTTCGACAGGTTGCGGATGCCGCCGAGCGACTTGTGCAGCTTGTCGAGCTCGCGCTTCTTGATGAGGAGTTCCTTCTTGGTGAAGCCACTCGTGGTGCCTTCGAAGTCGAGCTCCTCGAGCTCCTTCATGCGGGCGAGACGCTTCGACACGGTCTGGAAGTTGGTCAGCAGACCACCCAGCCAGCGCTGGTTGACGTAGGGCTGGCCGACGCGGGTCGCCTGCTCGGCGATGGCGTTCTGGGCCTGCTTCTTCGTGCCGACGAAGAGGATGGTGCCACCGTGGGCGACCGTCTCGCGGACGAACTCGTAGGTCTTGTCGATGTATGCGAGCGACTGCTGCAGGTCGATGATGTAGCTGCCGGAGCGCTCGGTGAGGATGAAGCGCTTCATCTTCGGGTTCCAGCGACGGGTCTGGTGTCCGAAGTGGACGCCGCTGTCGAGCAGCTGGCGCATGGTTACAACGGCCATGATGCCGTTCTCCTTTTCTGGGCATCCGGAGCCAGGGCGTTCTGCGCCGGCAGGCGGATGCGCGTTGCGGTTTGTCAGTGGCGACCGTGTGGCCGCCGCTCCTGGTGCCCTGCGCGCGCATCCGCTTCGCTCACCGCGCGGATGACCGCTGGAGAAAGAAGACCGGTGGATGTCGCGCCAGCCGGTGAAGGCCTCGACCCGTGAAGGTCGTGTGGGCACGCGTAGTCACTCCGACGGGCGGAGTGCTTCAGACAGCTTATCAGGAACGGCGGGCCGTCGGGCGCGCCGGCGTCAGACGGTGTCGCCGGTCGACCGCACCTGCGGACCGCGGCTCTTGCCCGCGTTCGTGAACAGCGTCTCCGCGTGTTCGAGCGCCATCCCGTTCGTCTCCGGGATCTTGAAGAACACGAAGAAGAACGACAGCAGCGCGAAGATCGCGTACATCCCGTACGTGAACGGCAGGGAGAAGTCGGACATCGGCGGGAAGCTGATCGTGACCAGGAAGTTCGCGATCCACTGCGCAGCTGCGGCGACGCCGAGTGCCTTGCCGCGGATCTTGGTCGGGAAGATCTCGCCGAGCAGCACCCACACCAGCGGACCCCACGACGCCCCGAAGCAGACCACGAACAGGTTCGCGGCGACCAGCGCGATCGGTCCCCAGGCTCCGGGAAGGGTGACGGCTCCGTCGACCTTCTCGGAGAACGCGAACGCCAGCGCCATCACGCCGAGCGACACGGTCATGCCGATCGACCCGGTGAGCAGGATCGGACGCCGCCCGACCCTGTCGACCAGCAGGATGGCCACGATGGTGACGGCCACGTTCGTGACCGAGGTGATCACGGTGATGAGCAGTGAATTGCTCTCCGTGAACCCGACCGCCCGCCACAGGGTGGTCGAGTAGTAGAAGATCACGTTGATGCCGACGAACTGCTGGAACACGGACAGGATGATGCCGATCCAGACGATCGGCTTGAGCCCGAACCTGTTGCCGCGCAGCGTGGCCTTCTTGCCTTCCTTGTCCTCGGCGATGGCCCGCTCGATGTCGGCGATCTGCCGGTCGACGTCGCTCTCCGGAACGAGCGTGGAGAAGATCGCCTTGGCCTCGTCGTGGCGTCCGTTCGCCAGCAGGAAGCGCGGAGACTCCGGCAGCGTGAGCGCGAGGATGCCGTAGACGACCGACGGGATCACGCCGACCAGGAACATCCACCGCCAGGCCTCCATCCCGAGCCACAGCTGGTTGGATGCGGATCCAGCGACCCCGGCGAGCAGTGCGTCGGAGAGGAGGGCGACGAAGATACCGATGGTGATGGCGAGCTGCTGCAGCGACGCGAGGCTGCCGCGCGACTGCTTCGGAGCGATCTCGGCGATGTATGCGGGGGCGACGACGGACGCGATCCCGATGCCGAGACCGCCGATCACGCGCCAGATGCCCAGATCCCACGCGGAGAACGCCAGCGCGGACCCGATCGAGCTGACCAGGAACATCACGGCGCCCAGCAGCATGACCTTCAGCCGGCCCCAGCGGTCGGCGAGGCGCCCGGCGATGTACGCACCGGCGGCGCAGCCGAGCAGGGCGATGGCGACGATGAACCCGGTGACGAACGCGTTCAGGGCAAAATGCTTCTGAATCGAGTCGACGGCCCCGTTGACGACGGACGAGTCGAAGCCGAACAGGAAGCCACCGACGGCTGCAGCGATCGCCAGCCCGATGACCTTCCTCCGCATGGCTCCGGTCGGCTTCGGCACATTCGCATCCGACGACGCTGTGGCTGACGCCGACGACGACGCCTTCTGCTGCTCAGACATGTAAGACCTTTTTTCGGTTGTGGCTGTACGGCGCGCGGCTGGCCGCGGCTGCAGCGGGCTGCCGCTCGCTGCGGGCTGCCGCTCGCTGCGGGCTGCCGCTGGCTGCGGCGAACCGGCGACCCACACGATACTCCGAAGGCGGTTGGGGGCAAGGGCGGGGTGTCGGGCCGGGTGTGTTGGGCGGGGTTCTCCACAGGAGGCGGCGCTGGGGTGTTGTCCACGGGATTCCTGCCGGGGCGGCAGCGAGAGAGTGCGGCGGACAGGGTTGAGGTATGGAAGTGGTGAGCGAGCGTGGAGGGGATGCGGGTGTGGCAGGTGCGGTGAGGCTGGCGGTGGTGTTGGCGCTGGTGCTCGCGTTGATCGGAGTGCTTGCTTCAACCAAGCCAGTGGATGCGGTGGCCAGCACCACCTCCGCCTCCGCCACGGCCGCCATCACCGCCACTACCCAGCCAGGCGCGTGGGCGTGGCCGGTGCAGCCTGCCGTGCTGTCGAACGCGTATGCGGCTCCCCCGACGCCGTACGCGGCAGGGCACAGGGGCATCGACTTCGCCGTCGCTTCCGGCACCGGGGCGGCGGTACCGGTCACGGCCCCCGCCCGAGCCACGGTGAAGTTCGTCGGCACGGTCGTCGATCGCCCGGTCCTCACGCTCGACCACGGCGACGGCATTCTCTCCAGCTACGAGCCCCTCGCATCGGAGTTGGCGCTGGGAACGGAAATTGCACCCGGCCAGCTCCTCGGCCACGTCGCGAACGGCGGCCACTGCGCAGCGACCTGCCTCCACGTCGGCGTGCGCGTGGACGGCGAGTACGTCTCTCCCCTGCTGTTCTTCGACCGTGTGCCGAGGGCGGTGCTGCTCCCCCTCCATCCACCGGCGAATGCCGCCGCGGAGCGTGGGTCAGGCGCGAGGGTGGGCGGTGCGGTAGCTCTCTTTGAGCCGTTCCGTGGAGACGTGGGTGTAGATCTGCGTCGTGCCCAGGCTGGCGTGTCCGAGCAGCTCTTGCACAGCGCGCAGGTCGGCACCGCCGTCGAGCAGGTGCGTGGCGGCCGTGTGCCGGAGCGCGTGAGGGCCAGAGGGTCCCCCGCCCGGGATGTCGGCGAGCAGTCCGGCAACCAGCCCATAGACCGCGCGTGACCCGAGCCGCGCCCCGCGGGGCCCGAGCAGCAGCGCCGGCCCGGACCGCTCGGTCACGAACACCGGCCG
The DNA here is from genome assembly GCF_051161895.1 of Leifsonia araucanica. Lineage (NCBI taxonomy): Bacteria > Bacillati > Actinomycetota > Actinomycetes > Micrococcales > Microbacteriaceae > Leifsonia > Leifsonia araucanica. Next base: position 568,846 of record NZ_JBMBTW010000002.1, on the reverse strand, counting down.
CGCACGTCGAAGGTAGTCGACGACAGCCGTCTGAGCGGGAACGCCGAACGGGACCACCCGCTCTTTCGCCCCCTTCCCCAGCACGCGAACGGTCAGCCGGTCCAGGTCGACGTCGTCGACATCCAGCCCGGTCAGCTCGGACACCCGAATACCGGTCGCGTACAGCAGTTCAATGACGGCCAGGTCGCGCACCCGCCCGGGATCGCCGTCTTCGGCGAGCGCCGCGAGTCGCGCAAGGAGCGCGTCGATCTGCGAGCGATTGACTACGCGCGGCAGCATCTTGTCCGCCTTCGGCGCCCGCAGCCGGACCGCCGGATCGTTGTCGTCCCCGGTTTGCCGGGCAACCCACGCGCTGAACCCTTTCGCGGAGGCCGACCGCCGAGCCAGTGTCGCCTTGGACAGACCGTGCTGGGACGAGTCCCACAGCCAATCGCGCAACACCTCAAGGCTCAGCCCCGACGTCTCCTCAACCCCCCGCGTAGCAGCAAACGACGCCAGCCCGGTCAAGTCCGACCGGTACGCCCGCACCGTCTGCGGCGAATAGCCCCGCTCCACCGTGAGATGCACGGCGAAGTCGTCGATAGCCCGGGCGAGTTGCACCCTCCCAGCCTCCCCCACGACCGGCTGGCGCGCGCGGCGACTCCCCGCTGCCGCTCGGTTTGGTGGTGTCGCCGACGCCAGGTCCCCGACGCCAGGTCCCCAACGCCACGTCCCAACGCCACGTCCTCAACGCCACGCACCCAACGCTCTGCACGGCTCAGCGCGTCGTGCGCCACCCTCCCTCGTCTTCCGTGACCTGACCGGCGAGCTCGAGCCGGCCGAGCGTGGCCATGACCTCGGATGGCGAAAGACCTGCCCTGGCCGCGATGTCGGGGATGCTGCGTGGGGTCCGTGCGCTGAGCGCGTCTCTGAGTCGCACGTCGTGCCCGTCTACCTGTGGGGATTCGGCGAAGGCCGGAGGCCGGTCTGCGGCCACGTCTGGGTGTGGGGATGGGTGTGGGTCTGGTCCCAGGAGTTCGATCGTCGGGCCTTCCCGCTCATTCGACGGGGCCCGGTCATGCGTCATCGGCCTGTTGCATCCCATCGGCGCCCCCACTCCGGCCGAATCCGGAGGCAGCGGGTCGCCGGCGAGCTCGGCCATCTCGTCCGGGGTGGTGACGCAGACGGCGTCGTACTCGCGGATGAGGCGGTGACAGCCCGACGAGGCGGGGGAGGTGATCGGGCCGGGGACCGCACCGAGCGGCCGACCCATCATTGCCGCGTGGCCCGCCGTGTTGAGGGATCCAGAACGGCTGCCTGCCTCGATGACGACGGTGGCTGTCGCGACAGCGGCGATCAGTCTGTTGCGCTGAAGGAAACGCCAGCGGGTGGGCGGCGAACCACACGGAAGTTCACCGATGAGCACCCCCCTCTGGGCGATGCGCTGCAGGAGCCGGGTGTTCCCGGCCGGATACAGGCGGTCGACACCGCCGGCGAGGAAGGCGACGGTCGTCTGGTTGCTCGCGAGCGTTGCTCGGTGCGCTGCGCCGTCGATCCCGTAGGCGCCGCCGGACACGATCGCGAAGCCCTTGTCGCTGAGCGCGGCCGCGCTCTCCATCGCGACGTGCTCACCGTAGCCGGTGGATGCGCGTGCTCCGACGAGCGCGATCGAGCGGTCGAGTTGGTGGAGGCGCGCAAGGTCTCCGCGCACCCAGAGGGTGAGCGGGGCGCCGTGACCCAGCGCATCCAGAGCTGCCGGCCAGTGATCGTCGGCGGGAGTGAGAAGGGTGGCGTGGAGATGCGCCGCCGACGTGAGAGCCCGCGTGGCGGTGGCGAGTGCGATCCTCGGCTTCCAGCGTTCGAGCGCGGCAGTCAGGCGTCGGCTCAGCGTGTCGGTGGCGAGTTCGTCCACCTCGCGCAGACGGCCGAGCACGGTGTCTGCCGGATCTCCGACGACGATGCTGCGCAGTGCCTCCCGGGGGCCGAGGGTGTCGGCGAGCAGTCGAGCATCGGTGTCCCCTGGTTCGATCAGGGTGGAGATGGCAGCCCAGGCGAAACGCGTCTCCAGCGCGTGGACCCCGTCCTCGGTGAGTCGGGGTTCGCGCGAGCGGGAGTCCGCCTGGGCTCGGCCGCCAGAGTCCGGTGGGCGCACGCTGCCGGCTGGCGCGGTGTCGGTGAGCACAGACGCCGTCGGGGTGACGGGGCGGAGAAGGTCGGCGAGATCCGCGTGCGGGATGCCGAGGAAATCCGTGGGGGTCATCGTCGCGGGTCCGGACGTCCGGATGGGCGCGTCGCGCCCAGGACGAAAGCCCGCAGCGGACACGGGACGCAGGTGAGTTCAGCCACCCCGATACGCGGTGGTGTTGGAGACGTTTCCGCGGCAGGTGTTCCGGCGGGAGTCAGAGATGGTTCGTTCACGGTGGTTCCTTGGGGTGTTGCGTGGGTTCCGATGGCGAGGCGGGGCGTCATGCTGCTCCCCTGCGGAGGAAGAGGGCGGCTCCGATGTGGTGGCCGGTAGGGGTGGATGCGCCGTCGAGGTCGGCCATGGTCCAGGCGAGGCGGAGGGTTCTGTCGTAGCCGCGCATCGTGATTGCCCCTCGGTCGAGGGCCCGGTCGAGGGCTCCGACCGTCGCGCGTGGGAGACGGAGGGCGCCGGTTCGGAGCCAGGCGCCGGAGACGTCGGCGTTCCTGGTCCAGTCGGTGCCGGCGAGGCGGGCCGCCGCCGCGGCCCGGGCGATCACCACGCGTTCTCGGAGCAGAGCGCTTGCCGAGACCGCCTCCGGTGGGGTCGCGGCCCCGGGATCGAAGCGGAATCGGTCGGCGCTTGCCGTTCCGGAGGCGGCTGGAGGCTCTGCCGAGGGATGCGATCGGACACCCGAGCCACTCGCCATTCCGGAGGCCGGCGCAGGCGAGGCCTCCGGGTCCGAACGGATCCGGAGGGCGGCGAGACCGATGCGGCGGACGGCGAGGCGGATGTCGACGCGGTCGAGGAGGGGGCCGGAGAGGCGGGCCAGGTAGCGGCGGCGGGCGATGGGGGTGCAGGTGCATTCCTCGTCGGGTGAGCCGTAGCGGCCGCAGGGGCACGGGTTGGAGGCGAGGACCAGCTGGAAGCGGGCGGGGAAGGTTGCCGTGCCGGTGGCGCGGTGGATGGTGATGGTCCCCGATTCCAGGGGTTGGCGGAGGGAGTCGAGGACGGACGGCGGGAACTCGGCGGCCTCGTCGAGGAAGAGGACGCCGTGGGTGGCCCTGACGATGGCGCCCGGCACGATCCGGGTCGTTCCACCTCCGACGATCGCCGCGGCGGAGGCCGTGTGATGCGGGGACTCGAACGGTGGGCGGCGGATCAGGGCGCGGGGCGACGATGCGGGGTCGCCGGGGCTGCCACGGCCTGCGATGCCTGCGTCGGTGAGAGAGCGGATGCAGGTGACCTCGATGGCCTGCTCGTCGGTGAGGTCGGGGAGAAGGCCGGGAAGGCGCGTGGCGAGCATCGTCTTGCCGGCGCCCGGTGGGCCGATCATCGAGAGGTGGTGGCCGCCGGCGGCTGCGACGACGAGGGCCTCGACGGCTTCGTCGTTTCCCGCCACGTCGGCGATGTCGGGCTCGGGATGCGCGCGGACCGGCGCCGAGTCGGTGGCAGGCGCACCGACAACCGCAGCACCCACCGGCACGACATCCACAGGCTCGAGATCGCTTCCGTGGTGGATCGCCGCGTGGCGCAGGCTGACGACGGGGACCACCTCCACCCCGTCGACCAGGGCCGCCTCCTCCGCGTTGGCGGCGGGGACGAGGACGCGCGCGAAACCGGCGGCCCTGGCCGCGATGACGGCGGGCAGGATGCCCGGGACGGGACGGACGCGGCCGTCGAGTCCGAGTTCGCCGAGGTGGACGGCGGCTGCCGCGGACTCCGCGCTGAGGTCTCCGGCCGCTGCGAGGGCGGCGACCGCGATGGCGAGGTCGAACGCCGAGCCCTGCTTGCGGAGGGAGGCCGGGGACAGGTTGACCGTCAGCTTGCGCTGGGTCAGCGGGCAGCCGGCGTTCATCGCGGCGGAGGTCACCCGCTTGCGGGATTCGCCGAGTGCGGCGTCGGGGAGGCCGATCAGCGAGAACGCTGGCAGGCCGGCGGCGATGTCCGCCTCGACCTCGACCACGTTGCCGTCGACCCCGTTCAGGGCGATGGCGTATGTGCGGGCGAGCGGCATCAGGCCACGCCCTCGAGGTGCTCGACCGACGGGCGTGCGCTCCAGGCGTCGATCACCGCGATGGCGTCGATCCGGATGCGGCCGGGCACCGGGCCGTGCTGGCGGCACCATTCGGCCGCGAGGCGTCGGAGACGCGCGGCCTTCGCCGGGGTGATCGCCTCGAACGGATGGCCGAACGCCACCGACGTCCTGGTCTTGACCTCGGCGAACGCCGTCACGCCGTCGCCGCGGACGATCAGGTCGAGTTCACCCGACGCGCATCGCCAATTCCGGTCGAGCACGACGAACCCTCGCCGCTCGAACCACTCCGCCGCCACGTTCTCTCCGCGGCGGCCCAACTCGTCTTTCGCTGCCATTGCTGCCTCCCACGTCCAGCCTCACGGGGAGGGGACGGTGGCAGGGAGCCGGGAAGGAATCTGTGGAGAGTTGCCTCCCCCGGTCTGGCTGTGGAGAAGAACGCCGAGCTACTCGTCGAGCGCGAGTTCCTTGGGGAGCTCGAACTCCTTGCTCGACAGCTCCTCGATGTTCACGTCTTTGAACGTGAGCACGCGCACCGATTTCACGAAGCGGTCGGAACGGTACACATCCCACACCCACACGTCGTTCATCGTCAGCTCGAAGTAGAAGTCGTGCTCGGTGTCACGGCGCACGAACTCCACCTCGTTCGCGAGGTAGAACCGGCGCTCGGTCTCGATCACGTACTTGAACTGCGAGACGACGTCCCGGTATTCGCGGTACAAAGCCAACTCGACCTCGCGGTCGTAGTCGTCGAACTCGTCTTCATCCATTGTTCGTCAAGTCTATGCCGGACGGAGGGGTCATGTCGGAATGGGGAGCGTTGCCGCATCCCGCAGCCAGGTCAGCCGGTGCAGCGCGCTCGGTCCGAGCTCGGCGATGGCGTCGAAGTGTTCGCGGCTGGAGTAGCCCTTGTTCGATGCCCAGCCGTAGCCCGGATAGTCGGCGCTGTGCTCGATCATCAGCCGGTCGCGGTGCACCTTCGCGATCACGCTGGCGGCGGCGACCGACGCGCAGTCCCTGTCCGCCTTGATCCGCGTCACCACGCGGGCCGGGCGCATCAGCACCGGGTTCAGATAGTCGTAGTTGCCGTCCAGGATGAGGGTGCTCTCCCGGATCTGCGCCCCGCCCTGCTCGAGCAGTTCCATCGCCCGAGCGCCCGCGAGTCCGAGGCAGCGCATGATGCCGAGCGAGTCGACCTCCGCCGCGGACGCCATGCCGACCGCGTGGTGCAGCACCCATTTGCGGCAGTGCGGCTCCAGCGCCTCGCGGGCGGCCTCCGGCAGGAGTTTCGAGTCGCGCAGGCCGACCGGGATGCGCTTCACGGCGGTGTCGATGACGACCATCCCGACCGCGACCGGTCCGGCCAGGGCGCCGCGGCCGACCTCGTCGACGCCGACGATCGAAGTCACACCCGTGCGGTAGAGGGACTTCTCGAACCGGAGGGTGGGGCTCACCGGCGCCATCATCGCTTGTCCTCCTCCGCCCCGCGGAACACCTCGGGGTAGTTGTCGAGCCAGGTCCACCGGCTGGTCGGCCAGCTGATCACGAACGCCCGCCCGACAACATGGTCGATCGGGACGAAGCCGTGACCCGGCAGGCTCTGGTTGCGCGACGAGTCCTGGGAGTTGTACCGATTATCCCCCATCACCCACAGTTCGCCCTTCGGAACCGTGACATCGAACGCGAGTGTCGCGGCGTTCTTCTGCCCGGGCTGCAGCAGCACGTACGGCTCGTCCAGCGGGCTGCCGTTCACGGTGACTCTTCCATCGACGTTGCAGCAGGCGACGTGGTCGCCCGGCAGCCCGATGACGCGCTTCACGAGGTGATCGTTGCTGTCGGAGGCGGAGAGTCCGATGAAGGTCAGCGCCTGGTCGATGGCCTGCGAGACGGGGCTCTCCCTGCTGGGCGGCTGCGGAGGGAGCCAGCCGCCCGGATCCCGGAACACGACGACATCGCCGCGGCTGATCGGGAACAGCCCGGGCTCCAGCTCGTTGACGATGATCCTGTCGTTGATCTGCAGCGTGTTCTCCATCGACGCCGACGGGATGTAGAACGAGCGGACCACGAAGGTCTTCACCAGGAAGGACACCAGGATGGCGACCACCACGATCACCGCGAGGTCGCGGAGGAAGAGTCGTACGCTCCGCCGCCGGCTCCTGCTGCGCTTGCGCGCGCCGCGCCGTTCCTGAGCCACGCGGTCCGACCGGGTGGGCACTGCTTCGTCCGTCATTTGACCGCCTGAGCTCCCTGCCCAAGTGTATGGGACAGGGAGCTCAGCCGATGCGTGGGCGGATGCCGCGCGTCGAGGTCTTCCGGCGTGAGCCGAGAAGCCTAGTTGTCGCGCTTCTCCTTGATCTTCGCCTTCTTGCCGCGCAGTTCGCGCAGGTAGTAGAGCTTGGCGCGACGGACGTCTCCGCGGGTGACGACCTCGATCTTGTCGATGACCGGGGAGTGCACCGGGAAGGTACGCTCGACGCCGACCTGGAAGCTGACCTTGCGGACCGTGAAGGTCTCGCGGACGCCCTCGTTGGAGCGGCCGATGACGACGCCCTGGAAGACCTGGATACGAGAGCGGCTGCCCTCGATGATGTTGACGTGAACCTTGACGGTGTCGCCCGCGCGGAAGTCGGGAATGTCCGACTTCAGGGACGCGGCGTCGACGGAATCGAGGATGTGCATTGCTGTTCGCTCTCTGTACCCGCCACAGGTCGAGGACGGACTTGGGGCCACCTCCTGCTCAGAGCAGGCGACGACCGGGAATCAACGGTATGGGGTGTGCGCGAGAAGTGCTGGCTCCCCTGTGGCAGAGCCTGGCCGCGGCACAAAGATCAATTCTGCCATGAACAGGATGCGTTTGCCAAAGCGGTCAGTGCTCGTCGCGCCGCTCTTCGATCACGATGACCTCCGAGCCCTCCTCGAAGAGCGCATCCGGTCGCCGGACCTGCTGCGGCTGCGCGGCGCGCTCGTAGGCCTCGAAGGTCTGCTGCACGCGCATCCTGGCCTCGGTGACCAGCTGCCAGAGCGCCACCCAGAACGCGGCGAGACCGAGCAGGATGCCGAGGACGGCGAGCCAGCTCATCACCCCGGGGATGAAGCAGCCGAACGCGACGATGGAGGCGTGCCACGCGCCGATCAGACCGACGTCCCACCAGGAGACGGCCTTGGTGTCCCGCACGGTCTTGCGCGCCATGATGATGCCGCCGATCGCGAGCATCGCGATGAACAGCACAGGGCACAGGATGAGCAGGCCGATGAAGCTCCACCCGCCGGAGCCGAAGATCGCCCAGCCGATGAGCAGCCAGACAGGCAGGATCACGGCGGAGGGGAACAACCACCAGTAGAACGCCTTGCGGAGGATCACGGCACCAGCGTATCCGCGCTCGCCTGTGCAGCGGCTGCGGGTTCGCCGACAGCCAAAAGCGCCCGGATGCACCGCGCGTGCAACAATCATGGAACACTGGGTGTCGACGTGAAGGAGACACCGTGATCGAGTTGAGGACCCCCGCCGAGATCGAGCAGATGCGGCCTGCCGGCCGCTTCGTGGCCGATGTGCTGCAGCAGACCGCTGCCGCGGCGAAGGTGGGCGTGAACCTGCTGGAGCTCGACCGCATCGCGCACGACCTGATCAGGAAGACCGGCGCGGAGTCCTGCTACATCGACTACCACCCGTCGTTCGGCGCCAGCCCGTTCGGCAAGGTCATCTGCACGTCGGTCAACGACGCCGTGCTGCACGGACTCCCCCACGACTACCGCCTGCAGGACGGCGACCTGCTGACCCTCGACTTCGCCGCATCCGTCGACGGCTGGGTGGCCGACTCGGCGATCAGCCTGGTGGTGGGTCAGCCCCGGGATGCCGACCTCCACCTCATCGACACCACCCGCCGCGCCCTCGCCGCCGGGATCCAGGCCGCGCAGCCGGGCGGCAGGGTCGGGGACATCTCCGCCGCCATCGGCGCCGTCGCGCACGCGGAGGGATACACGGTCAACCTGCAGTTCGGCGGCCACGGCGTCGGCCACACGATGCACGGGGACCCGCACATCGCCAACGACGGCCGCGCCGGGCGTGGCTACCCGCTGCGCCCAGGACTCGTCATCGCGATCGAGCCGTGGTTCCTCGAGTCGACCGACGAGATCTACACCGACAGGGACGGCTGGACGCTCCGCAGTGCCGACGGCTCGCGCGGAGCGCACTCCGAGCACACGGTCGCGATCACCGAGGACGGGCCGCTCGTCCTCACCGCCCGAGACTGACGGCTACACGGTCTGGCGCGGATGTCCAGGCCTTCAGCGCCTTCCACCGGCGGTCTACCGTTCTGGCGGGTCGGAGAATCCGGCCGGCAACGGAAGGGAGCCCCTATGGCTGACGTGACCGAATCCGTCGATGTGGACGTCGACGTGACCACCGCATACAACCAGTGGACTCAGTTCGAGTCTTTCCCCCACTTCCTCGACGAGGTCGAAGAAGTGACGCAGGTCGATGAGACCACCAATCACTGGCGCGTGAAGATCGGCGGCCAGGAGCGCGAGTTCGACACCGTCATCACCGAGCAGCTGCCGGATGAGCGCGTCGCCTGGAAGAGCATCTCCGGCGATGTGCAGCACGCCGGCGTCGTGACCTTCCACCGCCTGTCGGACACGACGACCAAGGTCACCGTGCAGCTGGAATGGACGCCGTCCGACCTGATCGAGAAGATCGGCGCAGCCATCGGAGCCGGAAGCCACGCGGTGAAGAAGGACCTGGAGAACTTCAAGCGCTTCATCGAGAGCCAGAGCGCAGAGACCGGCGCGTGGCGGGGTGAAGTGGGGCACTGATCCCGAACTCTTCGCGCACGGAGACTGCGTGACACGCCCGCCCGCTCGGTCAGCCGTGCGGGCGGGCGTCTGTCGTTCCGTCTACGGCAGCAGGTCCGGCCGCACGGCGCGCGTGCGCTCGAGCTGCTGCTCGTGCCGCCACGCCGCGATGGCGCCGTGGTTGCCGGAGAGCAGCACGGGAGGCACGTCGTGGCCGCGCCACGATGCAGGCTTGGTGTAGCTGGGGTATTCGAGCAGGCCGTCCTCGTGGGACTCCTGCACCAGGCTCTCCGGGTTGCCGACCACACCGGGGATGAGTCTGCCGATCGCCTCGATCATCGCCATCGTCGCCACCTCTCCCCCGTTGAGCACGTAGTCGCCGATGCTCATCAGCCGCACCCTGGCCCTGGATGCCGTGTCGTCGAAGACGCGCTGGTCGATGCCCTCGTATCGGCCGCATCCGAAGACCAGGTGCTTCTCCTCGGCGAGCTCGCGCGCGATCGACTGGGTGAAGACGTCTCCGGCCGGGGACGGGAAGATGACCAGCGGGTCGCCGGGGCTCGCCTCCAGGATGCCGTCGAGCGCCTCGCCCCACGGCTCCGGCTTCATCACCATGCCGGCGCCGCCGCCGTACGGGGTGTCGTCGACCGTGCGGTGCCTGTCGTGGGTGTGGTCGCGCAGGTTGTGCACGCCGAGGTCGATCAGGCCGGTCTGCCTGGCCTTGCCGAGCAGCGAGATGTCGAGCACATCGAAGAACTCGGGGAAGATCGTGACGATGTCGATGCGCATCCATCCAGCTTATGCGAGCGCGCGCCGCTTATTGCGGGACGACGGCGAGCTCCCTGTCCCTGGGCACGAGCGGCGTCGCGATCACCGGGCAGAGCGCCACCGCTGCGAAGGCGAGCGGGTAGCCGAGCAGGGTGATGAGGCCGCCGACCGCAGGGCCCACCACCGACGCCGCCAGGAACTGGCCCGTGTTCTGCGTGCCGAGCGCCCTGCCGGACCAGAACGGCCCGGCGATCTCCGCCACCGAGGTGTACGCCAGTCCGTTGTCCGCCACGGTGACGATGGCCGCGACGATCAGGATCACCGCGGCCCACACCGCGCCGAGCGCCGACGCTGCTCCCATCAGCAGCATCACCACGGCAGCCGCGACGGACACCCAGCGCAGCGGCAGCAGGTGGCTGCCGACCTTGTCGCTCAGCACCCCGACGCCGATGCGCCCGATCGCCCCGGCGAACTGGCTCACGCCGATCACGATCCCGGCGGCGAGGGCGGAGAAGTGCAGTTCGGTCACCAGCCAGACCAGCCCGAACGTCGACACCGTGAACTGCGGAACCACCAGCAGCATCGACACCCCGTGGATGCGCCACAGCAGCGAGGTCTCCTTGTACGGCTTCCACACGGCCAGTGGATGCGCATCCCCTCCCGTCGTCCGCGGAGGCCGGGGCGGGTCGACGATGCCGACGGCGCACAGCACGGCGGACACGGCGCAGAGCACGGCGGGCACCGCCAGTGCAGCGCCGATCCCGCCCGCCGCGGCGAGCTGCGGGATGGTCAGCGCCGCGACGGCGACGCCGAGCGGCTGGCACATCTGCCGGATGCCCATCGCGAGTCCGCGACGCTCCTTCGGGAACCAGCCGATCACCACGCGCCCGCTGGCGGCGTTGGGGCTCGCCGACGCCATCCCTCCCAGCAGGAACAGCGCGCCGAGGCTGAGGTAGTCGCTCGCGAACATCGCGGCGAAGGCGACGGCGGCGGTCAGCGCGAGTCCGGATGCGATCACCCAGCGCTCGCCGATCCTGTCGCTGAGCGCTCCCCAGCCGATGAGCGTGATGACCAGGCCGAGGGTCGGTGCGGAAGCGAGCAGCCCGGCCTGGGCGAGGCTGAGCCCGCGCTCGGTGTGCAGCAGCGGGATGAGGAAGGCGGGCGTCGAGACGAACACGGTGGAGCTGGCCTGGGCGATGACGCCGAACGACAGCATGAGCCACGGTCGCGGGGTGCGTTGTACGGTGGAGGTCACGAGGTATACCCTAGTGGTATACCAAGCCGGTATACCAAAAGGAGTCCCCGCGTGGCTGAGCAAACGACCGTCTACGACCGGCTGCGCGCGCAGATCCTCGACCTCGAACGGATGCCGGGCGCACGCCTGACCGAACGCGGCCTCGAAACGGATCTCGGCGCGTCCCGCACCCCGCTCCGCGCCGCCCTGATGCGCCTGGAGGCCGACGGCCTCGTCGAGCGCGACGGCCGCGCCTGGCAGATCACCCCCATCGACCTCGGCGAGATCGCCCGGCTCAGCGAACTCCGCGACGCTGTCGAGTCCGCTGCGATCCGGCACAGTTGCGCCCGCGCCTCCGACGACGCCATCGCCGACCTCACCACCCGTCTCGGCGCCTTCGACCTGCACCGGCCGAGCGACGACGCGATGATCGCCGGCACGCACTTCCACGTGGAGCTCGCGCAGCTGTCCGGCAACCACTTCTTCGCCGACAGCGTCGACGCGGCCATGACCAGGCTCGCCCGCACCCGCTGGCTCGAAGTGCGCACGGAGGATGCGCGCCGCACCGCCTGGCAGGAGCACCGCGACATCCTCGGCCTGCTGGCCGCCCGGGATGCGGAGGCAGCGGCCGATAGCATCCACCGGCACATCGTCGGCACGCACGAGCGCCTGATGGCGGCACTGGATGCCGACACCCGCACCCTGCGCGCCCGCGGCCTCGCGATCGTGCGCTGACGGCGGGTGCAGGACGCAGAAGAGCCCCGACTCTCGTCGGGGCTCTTCTGGCAATCAGTGCAATGACGGCTGGCGGCTACTCCGCGTCGTTCTCCGGCTCGGCGTCCGTATCTGCCTCGGCATCCACGTCGTCGTCCGGCAGTTCTTCGAACAGTCCGGCGGGCGGGGTGAGCGTCACCGTTCCCGCCGTCACGTCGACCTCGGGCACGATCGCCTTGACGAACGGCACGAGCACTTCGCCGTTCGCGGTCTTGATCGCGAGCAGGTCTTGCGCAGGAAGGTGGTCGACGCGGGCGACGACACCGACCTTCTGGCCGTCACGGAGGGCATCCAGTCCGACCAGCTGATGGTCGTACCAGGCGTCCTCCTCGTCGGGGAGCTCTTTCACATCCTGGCTGACCCAGAGGATCGCCTTGATGAGGGTCTCCGCCTCCGAGCGGTCGTCCACTCCTGCGAAGAACGCCACGGCGTGGCCGTTGTACCAGCGCAGTTCGGTCAGCTCGAGCGACTTGCCGTGCCACTTGGATGCGGTCGGCACCTGCAGGGTGAAGACCGCTCCTGGGACGAAGCGCTTCTCGGGCTCGTCCGTGTAGAGCTCGACCTTGATCGCGCCCTTCAGGCCGTGCGCCTTGGTGAGCCGTCCGACCCGCAGCTGGGTCTCATCCGGCCGCGGTGCGGCGTCCTTGCGGGGCAGCTTGTGGTCGGCCACCTCAGTCGTCGACGACGTCGACGCGAACGCGTCGGCCGTCGGCCAGTGCACCGACCAGCGTCCGCAGCGCCTTGGCGGTGCGGCCGGACCGGCCGATGACCCTGCCGAGGTCCTCGGGGTTCACGCGAACCTCGAGGACCTCGCCACGGGGCGAACTCTTTGCAACGACGTGCACGTCGTCCGGGTGATCCACGATCCCCTTGACGAGGTGCGCGAGTGCGGGTGCGAGCAAGGTGTTACGCCTTCTCGCCGTCGGCGGCAGCCTCGGTGATTTCCTCGGCCTCGGTGACGACCTCGGCCTCAGCGGCCTCCTCGGCCTCGACCTCTGCCTCGACGACGGCCTCGGCCTCTGCTGCGACAGCAGCCGGCTTCTCCGCCTTCGGCTTGAGGACCGGCTTCTTCTTCTCGTCGGCCTGGAACTCGACCTTGGCTTCCTTGACCTTGACGGTGCTGGTGGCGTTCTTGTCGCCCTTGAACTGCCCCCAGTCTCCGGTGAGCTTGAGGAGTGCGAGGACCTGCTCGGTCGGCTGGGCGCCGACGCTCAGCCAGTACTGCGCGCGCTCGGAGTTGACCTCGATGACCGAGGGGTCCTCGGTCGGGTGGTACAGACCGATCTCCTCGATGACACGGCCGTCGCGCTTGGTGCGCGAGTCGGCGACGACGATGCGGTAGTACGGTGCGCGGATCTTGCCGAGGCGCTTCAGACGGATCTTGACAGACACAAATTCTCCTGTGTGTATGAGTGACGTGACGAACTGTCTGCCGTGAGCGTGGGGGCACACTCGGCAGGAGGTCTATGGTGTTCCACCGCACCTGATTAGAGGGTCGGGTACGAGGGAACTCAACTAGCTATTCTGTCAGATACCGCCGCCCTTTGAACAATCGAATGATCAGGACGCCCACTATGCAGATCGAATTCTCGGAATCCGAGCGTTCCACCGTCGGAATCGAGTGGGAGCTGGCGCTGGTCGACTCGTCGACGGGAGACCTCGTGCAGATCGCCGAGGAGGTGCTGAAGGAGCTCTCCGGGCCGGACGGCGAAGAGCACCCGCAGATCACCCACGAACTGCTGATGAACACTGTCGAGTTGGTCAGCCGGGTTCACCGCACTGTCCCGGATGCGGTCGACGACCTCCAGGGGCTGATCGGGCTCGTCCGCGAGGTCATCGACCCGCTCGGCGTCGAGCTGATGTGCGCGGGAACGCATCCGTTCGCCCAGTGGTTCGACCAGAAGGTCACCCCCAACGAGCGCTACGACCGCCTGCTCGACCGCACGCAGTGGTGGGGGCGCCAGATGATGATCTGGGGCATCCACGTGCACGTCGGCATCGACGACAGGGAGAAGGCGCTGCCGATCGTCAACGGCCTGCTCACCTACTATCCGCACCTGCAGGCGCTCAGCGCATCCAGTCCGTTCTGGGCGGGAGCGAACACGGGATACGCCTCCAACAGAGCGCTGATGTTCCAGCAGCTGCCGACGGCGGGGCTGCCCTGGCAATTCGGCAGCTGGGCGAACTACGAGGAGTACGTGCAGGATCTGGTGACGACCGGCGTCGTGACCGACCATAGCGAGGTGCGCTGGGACATCCGGCCGTCGCCGAAGTGGGGAACGGTCGAGATGCGCGCCTGCGACGGGATGTCGACGGCGGACGAGGTCGGCGCCGTTGCCGCGATCATCCACTGCCTCACCGACCGGATGTCCGGCCAGCTGGACGACGGAGAGGAGCCGGTCACGCTGCAGCCCTGGTTCGTCAGGGAGAACAAGTGGCGCGCGGCCCGCTACGGCCTGGATGCGGAGATCATCACCGCACCGGACGGCGGCGAGCGGCTGGTGTCGGACGCGCTGCGCGACCTGATCGTCGACCTCTCCCCCACGGCGGAACGCCTCGGCTGCCTGGCCGAGCTGGAGACGGTCGACGTGATCCTGTCGAAGGGCGCGAGCTACCAGCGGCAGCTGCGGGTCGCAGAGGCGAACGGCGGCAGCCTGCAGGCGGTCGTCAGCTCGCTCACGCACGAGCTGCGCGACGGACTCGACAGGAGCTGACCCTGCCGCCGCTCCCCTGCTCGCTGCCCCGCCCGCTGCCCCGCTCAGCATCCTCTGCGAACCGGCAACGTATGCTTTCTGCTGTGCTCGCCCGACCGATAACCCGAATCGCCGCCGCCGCCATCGCCGCCATCGTCCTCACCGTGACCGCAGGATGCACCGCCTTCGCCGGCGGAGCCACCGTCACGGGAGAGCCGACGCCGGCCCCGACGTCGCAGGCGTCCTCCGACGCGCCCGTGCGCGCCGCCGCCATCGGAGACTCGATCGCGATCGGCAACGGCGTCCCCTCCGACGACGCCTGGCCGTTCCTCGTCGCCGACCAGTTCGGCTGGACGCTCAACGACTTCGCCGACAGCGCATCCGGCTTCATCGCGCCGGGACTCAACACGCACACCTACGAGGCACAGGTGACCCAGGCGATCGCCCTGCGGCCGCAGGTCGTGCTCGTCGCGGCCACCCGCAACGACACGCTCGGCTCGACCATCGAGCTCAAGCAGACGGCGACGGCACAGCTGCAGAGGCTGCGCACCGCCCTCCCGGACGCGGTCATCATCGGGGTCGGCCCGATCTGGGGTGCAGGCACCCCGACCCCGGCGACGCCGGTGGTCGCGAGCATCGTCCGCAGCGCCGTGCTCGCGGTCGACGGCACCTGGGTGGATGTCGGCCAGCCGTTCCAGAACCGCGCCGATCTGGTGCAGAAGGACAACGTGCATCCCACGACGGAGGGGCAGCAATTGCTCGCCGGGCTGATCGCGGACAAGATCGCGGCGGCCAGGGTCACGACGAAGTCCGCGAACGCCTCGTCGCACTGATTCGGGCCACCGGATGCGGTCAGCGGCCGCCCGCTGATCGGACCTTCTGAAACACACAGCTTTCACGCAGCTTCCGCCCCTTACTCTCGCTCCGTGCGCTTGTCTACCCGTGGCCTCCGAGTGGCCCTTCTCGCCGCCGCCACGGCTGCCGCCGTCGTCCTCACCGGATGCACGGCCGCCGCACCGCAGGAACCCGTCGCCGGGCAGCGCTCGGCCGCAGCGCCGCAGGTCGCGGAGCGTCCCGTCGCCGTCGCGATCGGCGACTCCATCGCGTTCGGCAAGGGCATCCAGCAGGACCAGGCGTGGCCCGCGCTCGTCGCGAAGGTGCACGACTGGCGGCTCACCGACCTCGCCGTCTCCGGCTCCGGCTTCCTGCACCCCGGCTGGAACGGCACGACCTTCCAGCATCAGGTCGACCAGGCCGTCACGCTGAAGCCGTCGTACATCCTGATCGCCGCGACCAGGAACGACCGCCTGGAAGACCCGGCGGCGCTCGCTCAGAAGAGCTCGGAACTGGTGGGAGCGCTCCGCTCCGCGTTCCCGCGGGCGCACATCATCGGCGTCACCGCCATCTGGGGCTCCGATCAGCCGCCGGCGACCATCACGATGGTCGACGACGCGTTCCGCTCCGCCGTGGAGGACGTGGACGGCACGTTCGTCGACATCGGCTTCCCGCTCGTCGGCCACCCGGAGTGGCTGCAGGCGGACGGGATCCACCCGAACCCGGCCGGTCAGGAGATCGTCGCGAAGGCGATCGAGACCAAGCTCGCGCCGAAGTCCCTCGCGCTGTAGCGCTCATCTACGCCCCGTGGCGGCGAGATGCCAGTAACTGCGCGTCTCCAACGTTGAAGGGGAACAGTTACTGGCATCTCGCGAGGCCTCGGGGGCCGGTGGAGGGGCAGAGTTAGCGGCCGAGGAACTTCTGCAGCGAGGCCAGCTCCTCCTCGGATGGGCCACCCTGCTTACCGGCGCCCGTGCCGCCGCCGAGGCCGAAGCCCGAGCCGCCCTGCGCGCCGGTCGACGGCTTCGCGCCGGAGCCGAGCGCTGCGTTCTCCGCCGCGCGCTTGGCGGGGTTGCCGGACCGCGAGCCCTTCTTCTTGGGCTGCTGCTTGGCCTTGCCGCCGTAGCTGGCGCCCGGGATCGGACCCATGCCCGGAACGTTCGGCACGCCGCCCTTCGCGACGGTCTTCATCATCTTGGCGGCCTGCTCGAACCGGTTGACGAGCTGGTTCACCTCGGTCACCGTGGAGCCCGAGCCCTTCGCGATGCGCAGGCGGCGCGAGCCGTTCAGCAGCTTCGGCGTGGTGCGCTCCGCCTTGGTCATCGACTGGATGATCGCCTCGGTGCGCACGATCTCCTTCTCGTCGAAGTTGTCGAGCTGCTGCTTCATGGCGCCGGCACCCGGCAGCATGCCCATCATCTTCTTGATGGAGCCCATGTTGCGCAGCTGCTGCATCTGCTTGAGGAAGTCGTCGAGCGTGAAGCTGTCCGTCGCGAACTTCTCGGCGACCTTGCGCGCCTCCTCCTCGTCGAAGGCCTCCTGGGCCTGCTCGATGAGGGTGAGGATGTCGCCGAGGTCGAGGATGCGCGACGCCATGCGGTCGGGGTGGAACGGCTCGAAGTCGTCCAGTCCCTCACCGGTGGAGGCGAAGATGATCGGGCGTCCGGTGACGGACGCGACGGAGAGGGCTGCGCCACCGCGGGCGTCGCCGTCGAGCTTGGACAGCACCACACCGGTGAAGTCGACGCCGTCCTGGAACGCTTTGGCCGTGGCCACCGCATCCTGACCGATCATGGCGTCGATCACGAACAGCACTTCATCCGGGTCGACGGCCTTGCGGATGTCCGACGCCTGCTTCATCAGCTCGGCGTCGACGCCGAGGCGTCCGGCGGTGTCGACGATGACCGTGTCGTACTGCTTGGTCTCCGCGAACTTCAGGGCGTCCTTCGCGACGCGCACCGGGTTGCCGACGCCGTTGCCCGGCTCCGGGGCGTAGACGGGGACCCCCGCCTGCTCTCCGACGATCTGCAGCTGGGTGACGGCGTTCGGGCGCTGGAGGTCGGCCGCGACGAGCACAGGCGTGTGCCCGTCCTTCACGAGCCACTTCGCGAGCTTGCCGGCGAGCGTGGTCTTACCTGCGCCCTGGAGGCCGGCGAGCATGATGACGGTCGGCGGCTTCTTCGCGAACTGCAGCCTGCGCTGCTGGCCGCCGAGGATCTCGACGAGCTCCTCGTTGACGATCTGCACCACCTGCTGAGCGGGGTTGAGGGCCTTGTTGACCTCGTCGCTCAGGGCGCGCTCGCGCACCTTGCCGGTGAACTCCTTGACGACGGGGAGCGCGACGTCGGCGTCGAGCAGGGCGCGACGGATCTCGCGCACGGTGCCGTCGACGTCGGCCGGAGAGAGCTTGCCCTTGGTGCGAAGGTTCTTGAAGGTATCTGCCAGGCGGTCAGACAGCGATCCGAAAGTAGCCATGATCCAACCAGTTTACCGGGCGGATGCTGTGCGTCAGGATTGCGTGTCGACCGCGACCACGTCGCCCCGGATGTCGAACGACACGGTGAGCAGCGCATCCGTCTCGTCCGGGCTGATCGAGTAGTCGAACGTGGCGAAGACCTCTTCCTCGTCGGAGTGGTCTGGCTGCAGCAGGATGCGCAGCAGCTGCAGGGAGCGCAGCACGTCGACGGCGATGTCGCCCGAGTTGTGGACGAGCAGGTCGAGCAGGGTCTCCCCCAGCTTCTCGACGTGCTCGTCGATGTACGCCACGGTGGCCGACTGGCGCGAGCTCAGCTCGGCGATCAGCGCATCCCGTGCCCGGGCGTCGAACCCGTCGATGGCCTGGATGAGCGCGGCGGCGGAATCCAGGGCGAACTCGGTCACCGCCGATTCGTCGTCGGCGAGCAGGTCGACCTCGACCACCTGCTCGGAGAGGTCGGCGGAGTCGTTCCAGGCGAGCCCACCGGATGCGGTCTCGTCGATGATGCCGAAGTAGTCGTGTTCGATGGCCATGCCCGCGCCCCTAGCCGACCAGCTGCTGAGCGAAGACGTGCGCGGTGAAACCGGTGAGGTCGTTGATGCCCTCGCCCTGGCCGACGAGCTTGATCGGGATGCCCGTCTTCTCCTGCACGGCGAGCACGAAGCCGCCCTTGGCCGAGCCGTCGAGCTTCGTGAGCACGAGCCCGGTGACCCCGGCGTGCTCGATGAACGCCTCCGCCTGGGCGAGCCCGTTCTGACCGGTGGTCGCGTCGAGCACCAGCAGCACCTCGGCGATGGGAGCCTGCTTCTCCACCACCCTCTTGATCTTGGACAGCTCGTCCATCAGGCCGCCCTTGGTCTGCAGCCGCCCTGCCGTGTCGATGATCACGATCTCCGTGCCGTCGTTCTTGGCCTTCTCGACGGTCTGGAACGCGACGGACGCCGGATCCTGGCCCTGCTGCTGCGGGCGGACGATCTCCACCCCTGCGCGCTGTGCCCAGGTGGCGAGCTGCTCGACGGCCGCCGCACGGAACGTGTCCGCCGCGCCGACGACGACGGTGCGGTCGTACGTGCGCAGGAACTTGGCGAACTTGCCGATGGTGGTGGTCTTGCCGACGCCGTTGACGCCGACGACCAGCACGACGGCCGGGCGGTCGCTCAGCTTGAGCGTGGTGTCGAGCTTGGAGAGGCGCTCTTCGAGGCTCTCGCGGAGCATCCGCTGCAGGTCGGCCGGATCGGTGGTGTGGTAGCGGTCGACCTTGGCGCGCAGGTCGTCGACGATCGCCTCGGTCACATCCGGTCCGAAATCGGCGGTGATGAGCGCCGTCTCGAGGTCGTCCCAGGTGGTGTCGTCGATCGTCTTCTTCGCGAACATGCCGCGGAGCGCGCCGGACAAAGACCAGGGGGTGCGTTCTGCCATAGCTCCCAGCGTAGTTGTTAGCGTGTGACCATGTTCTCTCTCGTGGCGGTGTCGGCGGAGCTCGCCGAGCAGCTGGTGGCGATCGAGACCGGCGGCGACGACGCCGTGCACCAGGCGCGCACCAGGGTGCGCAGGCTGCGCAGCATCCTCGGGGTGTACCGGCGCGCGTTCGAGAAGGACGACGCCAAGCGGCTGCGACGGAGGCTCAGAGCGCTGGGCACACGGCTCGGCGTGGTGCGCGACCTGGAGGTGCTGGCGGAGGCGCTCGATGGGCTGGCGGCCGATCCTGGGCTCGACACACCGACGATGGATGCGGTCATCGCGTTCGCCGCGGACGCCCGCTCCGCCCACGCCGCCGCCGTCACCCGCCTCCTCTCCGAGCTGAGCGGACGGAGCGACCGCCGTCTCGTCGCCGACACCGTCTCGTTCGCGGCCGCCCCTCCGCTGACCAGCCGCGGAGCCGACCACCCGAGGAAGACGGCCAGGAAAGGGCTGCGCCGCGCCGCCCGCCGGGTGACCGCGCCGGCGGACGCCTCGCTGGAGGCCAAGCACACGACCAGGAAGGCCGCCAGGCGCCTGCGCTACGCGGCAGAGTCCGTCGCCGACCTGTTCGGCCGGTACGCCGTGCGGCTGGCAGCGGCGGCGGAGGCGCTGCAGGACGCGCTCGGCGACCACCGGGACCTGGTGCTCCTCGCTGCCCACCTGCGGCAGAAGGCGGAGGACGCCGACCTGTCGCCCGCTGCGGCGGCCGGGGTGGAGCGTCTCGCCTCAGCCTGCGAGGAGCGCGCCGACGAGAGACTGGCCGGGCTCGACGACCTCGTGGCCGGCGTGACGGACGCGCTCTGATCCGCTAGGAGGCCTGCTCCTGCGCCACGCGCTGGCCGACCACCGCGGAGACGCCGTCCTGGCGCATCGAGACGCCGTAGAGGGCGTCCGCGATCTCCATGGTGCGCTTCTGGTGGGTGATGACGATGAGCTGGCTCGACTCGCGGAGGTCTTCGAAGATCGTCAGCAGGCGGCCCAGGTTTGCGTCGTCGAGGGCGGCCTCGACCTCGTCCATGATGTAGAACGGGCTGGGGCGCGCCTTGAAGATCGCGATCAGCAGTGCGACGGCCGCGAGCGAGCGCTCACCGCCGGAGAGCAGCGACAGCCGCTCGATCTTCTTGCCCGCCGGCTTCACGGACACCTCGATGCCGGTGGTGAGCAGGTTCTCCGGGTCCGTCAGCGAGATGCTTCCCGTGCCTCCCGGGAACAGGATGGGGAAGACGTAGCCGAACGCCTCCTTGGTGTCCTCGAAGGCCGACTCGAAGATGGTCTGCATCTTCTCGTCGATGTCCTCGATGATCGTCAGCAGGTCTGTGCGCGTCTTGGTGAGGTCGGTCAGCTGCTCGGTGAGGAACTTGTGGCGCTGTTCGAGCGCGGCGAACTCTTCCAGCGCGAGCGGGTTGACGCGGCCGAGCTGCGCCAGCTTCCGCTCGGCGGCGGCGAGGCGCTTCTGCTGCTGCTCCCGGTTGAAGGGGACCGTCTCGCGCTCGGCGTCGCCGTCCTGGCCCGCGTCGCCGTCCTGATCGGAGTCCTCCGTCGCATCCGGTGTGGGCGCGTCGACCGGGATGGGCACCTCCGGGCCGTACTCGGCCACCAGCACATCCTCGACCAGGCCGAGTTCGCTGCCCGCGCGTTCGAGCAGGCTCGACAAGTGGAGCTTCTTCTCGTAGATCTGCAGTTCGAGGCCGTGCACGCTCTCGGTGATGACCTGCAGGCGATCGCGCACCGCGTTCTCCTCGCGGCGCAGCGTGGCGAGCTCGTCGTTCTGGCTCGACCGCTTCGCCTCGGCGGCGGCCAGCTCGACCCTCGCCTGCGCGACGGACCGGTCGACGGAGTCGAGCACGGCGGGAAGCGCCTCGATGACGCCGGTGGCCGCATCCACTTGGCGGCGACGGATGACGGCGCGGCGGGCGGCCTCCTCCGCGGCGGCGCGCTCTGCGTCGAGTTGCCGGGCGAGCGCCTCTCCCCTGGCCTGCTCGGCGCGCACGCGCTCCTTGGCCGTCTCGACGGAGAGCCGGGATTCGACCTCCGCCTCCCTGGCGGCCTCCAGCTCGGCGGAGAGCGCATCCCGTGCGGTCACGTCGAGGATCGGGCGCGGGCGGGACCGTGCCGTCTCCAGTTCCGACTTCGCCTTATCGGCGGCGGCCTCCGCCTCCGCGACGCGTTCCGCGGCGAGGGACAGCGCGGTGCTCAGGCGGTCGAACTCGGCCTGCGACGCCTCCAGCTGCACCTTGAGCCTGTTGAGCTGCTCGGTCTGCGCCGCCAGCTTCGCGTCGAACTCGCGGAGGGACGCGAGCGCGGCCTGCGACTGCTCCTTCGCCACCTGCAGCACACCGCGCTGCTCGGCGAGGGCGAACTTGGCCCTGTCGATCAGGGAGGTGACCTCGCCCAGCCGGTCTGCCGCAGCATCGCGGTCGGCGATCAGCTCGATGCGGCTCTGCTTCGCCCCGGAGCCGCCGCGCAGCACGTAGTCGGTGAGCACGTCCCCGGACTTCGTGATGATCGTCACCGGGCCGCCGAGCTTCCGCTTCGCGAATGCGGCGGATGCCGCCCTGGCGGCATCCAGGTCGTCGGCGATGGCCGTGAACGCCAGGATGCCGAGCACGCCGTCCGGAGCCTCTACCACCGAGCGCGCGGCGACGACGCCCGCGACACCGGACAGGTCGACCTCGGACGCGGACGCGTCGGCGATGATGACCTCCACCCGCCCCAGATCGTCGGACGACGCCTGGGCGACCGCGTCGAACGCGCTCGCCCTGTCGTCGGCGAGCACCGCATCCGCCAGCGACCCGAGGGCCGCGGCGATCGACGCCTCGAATCCGGGATGCACGCGGATGTGCTCGGCGACCAGCCCGCGCACGCCCGGCAGCCGGGCGGCGACCAGCGCGGCAGAGCCGTCCTTCTGGTCGAGAGCGGACGACAGCGCGCTGGTGCGCGCCGCGAGGGCGTCGCGCTCGCGCTCCAGGGTGTGCAGCTCCTCGCGGAGGCGCTCGATCTCGCCCTCCGCCTCGAAGACGTCGGCCTGGGCCAGCTCGTACGCCTCGTCGAGGTTGCCCTCGCCGACGTCAGCCGTTGCCGCCTCCGCCTCCCGGGCGGCGAACTCGGCGCGCGCCTTCTCCCGGCGGTCGGTAGCCGCATCCAGCGCGTTCTGCTGACGCAGCACCTCTCCGCGCACCGCGGCGAGTCGCTGCGCCGCCGCGTCGGCCTGGCCGGTCAGCTTGGACAGTTCGAGGTCGTGGCGGGAGACGAGGGCGCTCTGGGCGGCGATCTCGTCGTCGACGGCGTCGAGCCTGCCGCGGGCGGACCGGGTGGCGGCCTGCGCGGCGGTCCACGCGGCCTCCGCCTCGGTGACCACGGTGCGGAGCCTGTCGATCTCGTCGCGCGCATCCTGGACCATCTGCTGGCTGACGCTCGGGCCGGCATCCGGTGCGTCGGCCTGGCTGCCGAGCAGCGCGAGCCGCTGATTGGCCATCGTGTAGAGATTGCGGAGGCGCTCCTGCACCGACTCGAGGCCGAACGCGGTGCGCCGGGCGATGTCGACCTCGTCGCCGACCTGCGCCTGTTCGAGCCGTGCGACCCTCAGCTGCTTCTGCTCCAGTTGCTCCTGCAGAACGATCCGCTCGCTGTGCCGCTCGGACTCCGTGCGGCCGTGGTCGTCGAGCGCCGTGCGCAACGCCACCACGTCGTCGGCCAGGATGCGCGCCCTGGCGTCGCGAACGACGGCCGCGATCGACTGCGCCTCCCTGGCGATCTCCGCCTGGTGGCCGAGCGGCTTCAGCTGCCGCCTGATCTCCCCGGCGAGGTCGCTCAGCCTGGTGAGGTTGGTCTGCATCGCCTCCAGCTTGCGGAGGGTCTTCTCCTTGCGCCGCCGGTGCTTCAGGATGCCGGCGGCCTCCTCGATGAAGCCGCGCCGGTCCTCCGGGCTGGCGTGCAGCACCGCATCCAGTTGCCCCTGGCCGACGATGACGTGCATCTCGCGGCCGAGTCCGGAGTCGCTGAGCAGCTCCTGCACGTCGAGCAGGCGGCAGGCCGAGCCGTTGATCGCGTACTCGCTTCCGCCGTTGCGGAACAGCGTGCGCGAGATGGTGACCTCGGAGTACTCGATCGGGAGTGCGCCGTCGGAGTTGTCGATGGTGAGGGTGACCTCAGCCCGGCCGAGCGGGCCACGGGTAGAGGTCCCGGCGAAGATGACGTCCTCCATCTTGCCGCCGCGGAGCGTCTTCGCGCCCTGTTCCCCCATCACCCAGGCGAGCGCATCCACCACGTTGGACTTGCCGGAGCCGTTCGGCCCGACCACGCAGGTGACACCCTGCTCGAACGCGAACGTCGTCGGCTGCGCGAACGACTTGAACCCCTTGAGCGTCAGGCTCTTCAGATACACCCGCCGCTCCTCGCTCTCGTCCGTCTACCGCGCCGTCGCCCCAAATTTACCCGACCCGTCCCCTGCACCCCGCCACCGAACGCATCGAGTCCGAACTTATTCACGCCTGACACCGGCGTGTCGCGTGAACAAGTTCGGACTCGATGGACGGGGAGGTCAGCCGACGCCGAGGTAGGCCTCCTTGATGGCGGGGTTGGCGAGGAGCTCCTTGCCGGTGCCGGAGTGGGTTATCGAGCCGGTTTCCAGGACGAAGCCGCGGTGGGCGCGGGCGAGGGCCTGGTTGGCGTTCTGCTCGACGAGCAGGATGGTCGTGCCCTGCTTGTTGATCTCGGTGATGATCGAGAAGATCTGCTTGATGAACTGCGGGGCGAGCCCCATCGACGGCTCATCGAGCAGCAGCAGCCGCGGCGCGGACATCAGGGCGCGGCCGATGGCGAGCATCTGCTGCTCGCCTCCGGACATCGTCCCTCCCACCTGCGTCTTGCGCTCGGCCAGGCGCGGGAACAGGTTGAACACGCGCTCGAAGTCCGCGTCCATCCCGCTGCGGTCCTTGCGGCCGAACGCGCCCATGTCCAGGTTCTCCAGCACCGTCATGCCGGGGAAGATGCCCCGGCCCTCCGGCGCCTGCGAGATGCCCCGGATGACCCGGATGTGCGCCTTCATCTTCGTGATGTCCTGGCCGTCGAAGGTGATCGACCCCTGCGACGGGTTCAGGATGCCCGAGATCGTCTTCATCGTGGTCGACTTGCCAGCGCCGTTCGCCCCGATGAGGCTGACGATCTCGCCCTCCTCCACCGAGAACGACATGTCGTGGATGGCCTCGATGCGCCCGTAGGAGACGCTCACGTTCTTCAGTTCAAGCAACGTCATCTTCAGGCTCCCCCAGGTAGGCGGCGATCACGCGCTGGTCGTTGCGGATCGCGAGTGGAACGTCGTCGGCGAGCTTCCTGCCGAACTCGAGCACCACGATCCTGTCGGTGACGCCCATCACCAGGCGCATGTCGTGCTCGATCAGCAGCACGGTGTACCCGTCGGCCCTGATCGTACGGATGAGGTCCATCAGGTCCTCTTTCTCCGCGGGGTTGAAGCCGGCGGCCGGCTCGTCCAGGCAGAGCACCTTCGGGTCGGTCGCGAGAGCGCGCGCGATCTCGAGCCTCCGCTGGTAGCCGTACGGCAACTGGCGGGATGCGGTGCTCGCCAGGTCGGCGATGCCCACGAACTCGAGCAGCGCCATCCCGCGTTCGATCGCCGACTTCTCCTCGCGGATGTGCCTGGGCGACCGCACCAGGGCACCCGGCACGGAGGTGCGGTGCCTGGCGTCCAGACCGACCACCACGTTCTCGAGCGCGCTCATCTCGCCGAACAGGCGGATGTTCTGGAAGGTGCGCGCCAGGCCGAGGCGGGTGATCTGATGCTGCTTCTGCCCCTTGATCGACTTGCCCTCCAGCAGCACGTCGCCGCTGGTCGGCTTGTACACGCCGGTCATGGCGTTGAAGCAGGTGGTCTTGCCCGCACCATTCGGGCCGATCAGCCCGAGGATCTCGCCGCGCTTGATGTCGAAGCTCACGTCGTCGAGGGCGAGCAGGCCGCCGAACTTGACGGTGAGGTTCTTCACCTCGACGAGCTTGTCGCCCACCTCCACCGCGATGTCGCGGTCGGGGGCGGCGGCAGCCGCGACGTCGAGGTCGACGTCCAGGTCGGCGAGGGCTGCCGGGTCCGCGCCGTCCGGGAGGTCGGCGCCGGCGTTTGCGTTGGCGTCTGTCATGATGCGCCTCCGTTCGGCGTTGCTGGCGGTGTGCTCGGCGCACTCGGCGTCCTCGGTGTGCTACCCGTCGCCGGGGGCGCCGGTTTGCTCACCAGATACCGGTATGCGTTGCGGCCGTACGCGAGCAGCCGCTGCTTGGCAGGCACGAGACCCTTCGCCCGGAAGATCATCAGCACCACCAGGGCGACGCCGAAGATCAGGTACTTGTAGTCGGCGATGGCGGTGAAGCGCAGCGGGATGTACGCCACGATCGCACCACCGAGCAGGGCTCCCACCTTGTTGCCCGTACCGCCGAGGACCACGGCGGCGAGGAACAGGATCGAGGTCTGCACGTCGAACTTCTGGTTGTTCACGAAGCCGACCTGACCGGCGAACAGTGCTCCGGAGAGCCCGCCGACCGCCGCGCCGATCGCGAACGCCCACACCTTGTACTTGAAGGTCGGGACGCCCATGATCTCTGCGGCGTCCTCGTCCTCTCGGATGGCGATCCAGGCCCGGCCGACGCGGCTGCGCTCCATGTTGCCGACCAGCAGCAGCACGATGATGATGATCGTCAGCGTCAGCCAGTACCACGGGATGCCGTTCGAGTTCGAGAAGATCGGGATGCCCTTCGCGTCCTCTCCCGGCGGGTGCCCAACGTTCTGGAACCCGACCTGACCTTTCAGCGCCGGGATGATCGTGGCCAGGATGCGCACGATCTCACCGAAGCCGAGCGTCACGATGGCGAGGTAGTCACCGCGCAGGCGCAGCGTCGGCACGCCGAGCACGACGCCGAAGATCATCGCGACCGCCATCGCCACCGGAATCGTCCAGAGGTACGGGATCTTGAGGAACGGCGAGTCCGGGCTGGTCAGCATCGCCGCGGTGTACGACCCGACCGCGAAGAACGCCACGTAGCCGAGGTCGAGCAGACCGGCGTAGCCGACCACCACGTTCAGGCCCACGGCGATCAGCGCGTACACGGCCATCGCGAAACAGGCCAGCGGCCAGTCGTTGCCCGGCTCTGTGGTCAGAGGGAAGAAGTTCAGGTACGGGAGGGCGAAGGCGAGAGCCACCACGATGAGCATCCACAGCCACTGGATCTGGCGTGGCAGCCCGTTCCAGCGATCGCGGAAGCCCTGGAGGGGGCCACCCCTCTTGCGCTTGGCCTCCGCAGCATCCAGTGCCTGCTCGCTGCGCGCATCCGGGAGCACCCGGGGTCCGTCTGACGTGCTCATGCTCTGCTCCTCCCCAGTGAGGTACCGAGGATTCCTGTCGGCTTGACCAGCAGCACCAGCACCAGCACCACGAAGGCGATGACGTCTGTCCACTGGGAGTCGCCCAACAGGATCTGTCCGTAGTTTCCGATCAATCCGAGCAGAAGTCCACCCAGAAGCGCTCCGCGCACGTTGCCGATGCCACCGAGCACCGCGGCGGCGAACGCCTTGATGCCGAGCACGAAGCCGCCCGTGTATATGACACCGGATGGCACGAGCATCACGTAGAACAGGGCAGCAGCACCGGCGAGGATGCCGCCGAGCACGAACGTGATCACGATGATCCGTTCCTTGTTCACGCCCATCAGGGTCGCGGTGTCCGGGTCCTGGGCGACGGCGCGGATGCCGCGGCCGGTCCGGGTGCGCCGGATGAACATGTCGGTCAGGATCATCAGCACGACAGCGGCCACCACGATGATGATCGACTGGCTGTTGATGATGGTGCCGAACACGTCGAACACCGGGATCGGCTTGAACATCGTCACCGCAGGCTCGGCGTTCGCGCCGCGGATCACGAAGATCAGCGACTGGATGGCGAACGACGCACCGATGGCGGTGATGAGGAACGCCAATCGTGGCGCATTGCGTCTTCGCAACGGCCGGTATGCGATCCGTTCGAGCAGGAACGCGGTGACCGCGGACGCCACCATGCCGACGAGCAGGGCGAGGAGGAGGTCACCGATGATCGCCGCGAGCGACAGGTTCGGGATGGAGGGGCCGAAGCCCAGCGAGGTGAGGGTGATGACGACGCCGTACGCGCCGACGATGAACACCTCGGAGTGCGCGAAGTTGATCAGGTTCAGCACACCGTAGACGAGCGTGTACCCGACGGCGATGAGGCCGTAGATGGCCCCGAACGTGAGTCCGTCGAAGGTCGCGCCCCAGAAGTTCTGTATCAGGGAAGGGACATCGAAGTTGATCCAGGAGTTGTCGATGACCGGGTGGAGGACAAGGGTTTCGAGCATTCAGGCATCCAGATCGAACAGGAAGGGATCGTACGTGATCCGGTCGGAAACGGACAGGTGGGACGACGGATGCGGCGGGCGGCGCGGGAGGCCGCCCGCCGCATCCCTTTCTATGTCGCGCTATCCGATGGTTCCGATCGGGACGATCTTGCCGCCCTCGACCTTGTACCCGTAGACGGTCGGCGCCTGCAGCTCACCCGTGGAGTCCCACTTGTAGTGCTTGCTCAGCCCGTCCTTGTCGTAGGACTTCACGAAGTCCTTGAGGTCGGCACGGGTGGTCTTGCCCTGGTCGATGCCGGACAGGAGCACGGTCGCCGCGTCGTAGCCCTCGATGGAGTACGTGCCGGGCTCGGCGCTCGCGAGCGTCTTGTACGCCTTCTCGAAGTCCGGAATCAGCTCGCCCGGGATGCAGGGGCAGGTGAAGTACGCGTTGCTGGATGCGTCGCCGGCCAGCTTGATGAACTGGTCGTCCTTCACGCCGTCCGGTGCGACGAACGTCCCCTCGAAGCCCTTCGCGACCAGCTGCTGGTCGAACGGAGCACCCTCGGCGTAGTAGCCCGAGTAGTAGACCGCGTCCGGCTTGGCGTTGATGATCTTCGAGACGACGGCCGAGAAGTCCTTCTGGCCGGTGGTCACCTTGTCGGTTCCGACGAGCGCGTCGCCGAGAGCCTTCGAGGTGGTGGTCGCGAGGCCGATGCCGTAGTCGGAGTCGTCCTGGACCAGGTAGACCTTCTTGGCTTCCAGCTTGCCCGTGAGGAACTTCGCGGCGGCAGGACCCTGCACCGCGTCGTTGCCGAGGCCACGGAAGAAGGTCGTCCAACCGTTCTTCGTCAGGTCGGGGTTGGTCGCGGACGGGGTGATGTGCACCAGCCCCTGCTGCTCGAAGATGTTGCCGGTCGCCTTGGACTCACCCGAGAACGGGAGGCCGATGACGCCGACGATGTCCGCCTCGTTGACGGCCTGCGTGACGGGGCCGGTGGCCTTGTTCGGGTCGCCCTCCGTGTCGAACTTCTTGAAGCCGACCTGGCAGCCCTTGTTGGCCTCGTTGTGCTGGTTGATCGCCAGCTGGATGCCGTTGTAGATGTTGATACCGAGCTGGGCGTTCGGGCCCGTCTCCGCTCCGACATAGCCGATGGTCAGCCCAGCGGCACAGGTCGCCTTTCCGTCACCGGCAGGGAGGACGGCGTCCTTCGGGGTGTCGATCGAGGTGATGGCCGGAATGTTGACCTTCGAACTCGAGTTTGTCGATCCACCCGTGGACGCCTGATTGGCGCACCCCGCCAGGAACAGCGCGGCTGACGCTGCAACAGCCGCACCGATGATGACTTTCTTTCGTAGCATCTCTTGCCTCTCGACGTGAAATTCGTAACGAAGCGGCGTGGTTGCCTCTTCGCACCACGAATATGTGTGTCGAGAGTACATGCATTGCAACTAATCGCAACGCACTTTCTTACGGAGATTTACACGATCGAAACCAAATCGGCTCGCCCTGTTCACGGCGACGAGGCCGGGTTAGGCTCGGGAACACTCGGTTCGCGCAACCGGCGAGGAGGCGATGGATGCTCGGTGACGGCCACGTCACGATCGTGCGGATTCCCCTGCCGGAGCGTCTCGGCACTCCCGAATCCGCGGCCTTCGAAGAGCTGGTGTCCGTGATGAACGGGATCGCCGTCTCGCTCTGGGGGAACGACGATTTCGTGTACACCGCCGAGGCGGAGCTGGCGTCGTTCCGCGCGCAGGGGTTCCACGAGAAGCTGCTCTTCGCCGCGGTGCTCGACGGCGCCGTCGTCGGGCGTGTCGTCGCCGACTTCCCGCTGGAGGAGGACGCGGTGACGGCCACGCTGCTCGTCGATGTCGCCCCCGCGGTGCGCGGCCGCGGGATCGGGGCGCTCCTGCTGGCGAAGGGCGAGGAGCTGGCGGCGGACGGCGGCAGGACGGCGGTGTCCGCGTACACCGAGCATCCGGCTGCCACGATCCGGCCGGGCGGCGACGTCGTGCGCGCCTCCGCGGGGAGCAGCGGGCTGCCTGCGGACTCCCCCGACGTGCGCTTCGCCCTCTCCCACGGCTACCGGCTCGGCCAGATCGAACGGTCGAGCGAGCTGACGCTTCCGCTCGACTCCGACCGCGCCGCCGCCCTGCTGGCGGACGCCGTCGACCACTCGCGCGACTACCGCACGATCAGCTGGTGGCGGCACGCCCCGGACGAGCTCGCCTCCGCCTTCTCCGCTCTCAAAGAGCGGATGACGGTCGACGTGCCGCACTCCGGGATCGCCCTCGACGACGAAGCCTGGACCCCGGAGCGGGTCCGCCGCCACGAGGACGAGCTGATCGAACGCGGAGAGCCGCTGCTCGTCACGGTGGCCGAGCACATCCCGAGCGGCGAGCTGGCCGCGTACACGGAGATCGCGGTGCCGGACGACGGAGACAAGGCGGAGCAGTACGACACGCTGGTGGCCGCCGCGCACCGCGGGAAGCGGCTCGGCACGC
Organism: Leifsonia araucanica; assembly: GCF_051161895.1. NCBI lineage: Bacteria > Bacillati > Actinomycetota > Actinomycetes > Micrococcales > Microbacteriaceae > Leifsonia > Leifsonia araucanica. Next base: position 538,762 of record NZ_JBMBTW010000002.1, on the reverse strand, counting down.
TGGTGAAACTCGAGAACCTGCGCAGGCTGGCCGATTTGGCCCCGCACATCCACCGGCTGCTCACCTGGAACGCCGACGAGAACGCGCCGATGCTCGTGGTCAACGACGCCTTCGGCTTCCGCCCGCACGCCCTCACCGGCAACTGGCAGAAGACCCTGCGCTAGCGCGCTCGGCTCGCCCCATCCGGTGCCCACGCAACTCCGTACGAACGGAGTTCTCGCTTCTCCAGCCCGTTTTCTCCGCTCCTGCGGAGTCTCCGGCGGCGTGGCGCGCACATCCTCCGGTTTTGCGCTCGAGCGGAGACCCCGGCCGACACGCCGCCCGAGGCTCCGTTGGAGCGGAGATCCGGGAGGTGCTGGCCGTTATCTCCGCTTGACCGGATCCTGACGGGGTGAGGCTGTGGCGTGGGGTGGGGTGGGGTGGGGTGGGGGGCAGCAGGATGTGCCGAGGCGGCGAGCGGGTCAGGGGCGCGCTGGGCGCAGGCGCTGGCAGCGGGGGCAGAAGTGGGAGGAGCGGTTCATGAACTGCTCGCGCACGATCGGCGTGCCGCAGCGCGGACACGGCTTGCCCTGCTGGCCGTACGCGTTGAGGCTGTGCGAGAAGTAGCCGGAGGCGCCGTTGACGTTCACGTACTGGGCGTCGAAGCTGGTACCGCCCTCCGCCAGGGCCTTCTGCAGCACCAGGCGCACCTCCGCCAACAGGCCCCGGATGCGCGCCCGCGAGAGCGAGGACGCCGGCTGCGCGTAGTGCAGCTTCGCCGCCCAGAGGGCCTCGTCCGCGTAGATGTTGCCGATGCCGCTGATCAGGGTCTGGTCGAGCAGCGCGCGCTTGATGCCGGTGTTCTTGCGGGACAGGGCGGCGGCGAACGCCGCATCGGAGAAGGCGGGGTCGAGCGGGTCGCGGGCGATGTGGGCCACCTGCGACGGCACGAGCGGCTCGTCCGTGCCGAGGCCGCCTGGCGCGCCGTCCGCGGTGGGGACGAGCGCATCCACCGCCATCGAACCGAAGATGCGCTGATCGACGAAGTGCACCCACAGCTCGCCGTACCCGGGCTGCTCGATGTGCATCCGGATGCGCAGCAGCCCGTTCTCGACGGCGCCGGGCTCCCGCAGGAGGATCTGCCCGCTCATGCCCAGGTGCGCGACGATGGCCGAGCGAGACTCAGAAGCCGAAGCCGCAGCGAGCGGGATCCACAAGAACTTGCCTCGCCGCGCCGGGGTCTCCATCACCCGTCCGGTGAGCAGCGCGTCGAACGCACCGGCGACCGGGTCGTGGCGTTTCAGAGACCGCGGCTCGAAGACCTCGACGCCGAGGATGGTCGCTCCGGTGACGGCGGGCGCCAGGCCCGCCCGGACGACCTCAACCTCGGGAAGCTCTGGCACGTCGCTGCGTGAGGGTGGTCCAGGCGCTGAGCGCCGCGGCCATCTCGGCCTGCTTCTTGCTCGTGCCGTCGCCGCTCGCCGTGACGAGGCTGCCGACGGCGACCGTGGCGTGGAAGGTCTTGGAGTGGTCCGGCCCGCTGTTGGTCACCGTGTAGACCGGGATGCCGGCGCCGCGGTGGGCTGCCGCCTCCTGCAGGCTGGTCTTGGGGTCCATCGCAGCGCCGAAGCGGGCAGGGTCGTCGAGCAGCGGCTCGATCAGGCGCAGCACGAGTGCCGTCGCCGCCTCGCCACCCGCGTGCAGGTATGCGGCGCCGATGATCGCCTCGACCGTGTCGGCCAGGATGGAGGCCTTCTCGCGGCCGCCGCTCTGGTTCTCGCCCCGGCCGAGCAGCAGGTACTCGCCGAGACCGATGCTGCGCGCCACCTCAGCGAGGGCGACGGAGCTGACGAGGCTGGCGCGCCGCTTCGCGAGGTCGCCCTCGTCGAGCTGCGGGTTCTCCACGAACAGCTTGACCGTCACGGCCTGCCCGAGGATCGAGTCCCCGAGGAACTCCAGACGCTCGTTGTTCGGGATGCCGCCGTGCTCGTACGCGTACGAGCGATGCGTCAGCGCAAGCTCGAGAAGCTCGGGGCCGATATCGACTCCGAGCTTCTCGATGAGTTCTGTACGCGCGACCGAATCCTCGGTCATCGCACGACTCCGTCCGTCATACGACGATCAGACGTCGGCGACCTTGCGGCCCTTGTACTCCATGAACAGGGCGGTGCCTGCGGAGTCCTCGACGACCTTGGCGCGGTGCGGCAGGCTGTACGTGACCTTGCCACCCTCGACGGTCTTGACGAGCGTGGGGACCTCGGCCTTCCACTGCGAACGACGGGCGTGCGTGTTGGCGCGTGACTTCTTCCGCTTCGGAACAGCCATGGTTATCTCTCTTCTCTGTTACTGCTGCTGGTGGATTCAGTGGTGTCGGAAGCCTGGAAGGCCGCGAGCGCAGACCATCGAGGATCGACAATCGCTGTGGCTTCGCGGTCCGGCACATCCGCCAGCCGCTCCCCTGACTCGGGGTCGAGTCCTGGGCAGTCTGGCCGGCACACCGGCTGAAACGGCAGTGACAGCACTACCGCGTCCCTGATCAGAGGTTCAAGATCCACGTGGTCGTCGTGAACCTCAAAATCAAAAGCTTCGTCAGAAGAATACGCGAAAAGTTCCTGGATATCGACTTTGACAGGCTGCTCGATGTCGATGAGGCAGCGTCCGCAGACCCCGACGGCCGTCGATTCGGCCTCCGCGGTCACCAGAATGCCCTCGTGCATCGACTCGAGCCGGAGGTCGAGGTCGATGGTCGAGCCCTCTGGGACGCTCACCAGCCCTTCGCCCATCTTCTCCGCGACCGGCAGCTGGATGCGCTGCTCGCGCATCTCGCCTGGGCGGTGGATGATGTCGTACACATTGACGGTGTACGGCGTGGTTCTGAACTTGGTCACGAGCGACTATTTTACGCGGGTCTTCCCTGGTTAGGGGCCGGAGACCACGCGGCTGGGATGAGAGACACAGGAATGAGCGCCGCCTTGAGCCGCAGCGCGGCCCCGGCCTGCGCTTCCAGGGCGGAAAGAACGCGCGTCAGATCGTCGCCGAGGCCCACGGCGGTCGCCCGGGTGGGCGGCCCGTACGCATCCCGTTCTCTGACGGCCAACAGCCTGCGCACAGCGTCCTCCCCCGGCGTTCCCGCCACGGCGGACGCCACCCGCACGGCGAAGGCGCGCGGTGTCTCGGTCGCCGGGACGATCCAGCCCAGATCCCTCGCCGTGTCCCGCAGCTCGTCCCAGGCCGTGGATGCGCCGCCCCACTGGTCGGTCAGCCTCCTCAGCCTGTTCCTGCGTCTCACCCTGCGCAGCACGGCCGGGGTGAGCAGCAGCGCCACGATGAGGAGCGCGACGCCGACGCCCGAGATCACCGGCTGCAGGGTGGACGGCGCCGTCGCCCCCGTCGGGCTGCCGAGGTTCGCCGGGTCGGTCGGCACGATCGCCTTGGACCCGGCCGTCGACGTCGAGGTGGAGCCGGGCACGACGGCGGTCGGCGTGCTGTCCGGCCGGGTGTAGCTCGGGATGGTGCCGCGGCCGACGGTCGGCTCGAACGCCACCCAGCCGACACCGGCGAAGTACAGCTCCGGCCAGGCGTGCAGGTCGTCGCTGGTCACGGTGTACTGACCGGGGTTGTTGGCCGTTCCTCCGCTGGTCGCGCCGGGCAGGTAGCCCTCCGCGACCCTCGACGGGATGCCGAGCGCCCGGGACATCAGCGCCATCGCCGAGGCGAAGTGCACGCAGTATCCGCTCTTGACCTGCAGGAACTTGGCGATCACGCGCCCGCCGTCTCCGTCGAAGCCCTGCTTGAGCGGGGTCTGCGTCGAATACGTGAAGCCGTTGTCGCGGAAGTAGTCCTGCAACGCGACCGCCTTGTCGTACTCGGACACCGCGCCCTTGGTGGCGGAGATGGCGGTGCTGGCGATGATCGACGGCAGATCCGGAGGGAGGAACAGGTCGCGCTCGACCGAGGCCGGCACGAATCCGCCCGCCGCCTGCAGCTGGTCGGCCGTCGGCTGCAGGACGAGGCTGGTCGCCGTGTACTTCTGGCCCTGCGTCGTGGTGTTGATCGCGCCGACGGTGAGGTCGTCGGGATCCCACGACCAGGTGCCGCTCAGCCCGGAGACGCCCTGCACCGGATACGGCACGGGCAGCCAGCGGCTCTGCATGTTGTCGATCTCGACCTTGGTGGTGATCTTGGTCGTCGCGACCGTGTCGGAGAGCCCGAACACCGGCCCGATCGTGTTGCCGCTCGGCAGCCGTTTGGTGTCGCGCTCCCTGTGCTTCCAGACCGATCCGGTGAACTGGTCGAGCGATGCCAGCTTGAGGTACTGCCCGGACGACGCTGTGGTCGTGTACGTGAGGGCTCGGACGGCCGCCGGTCTGCGCAGATCCTTGCCGAGGTCGATCAGCGGCGTCACCGTGCCGCCGATCGAGATGCCACCCGCCGTGAACGAGGTCGCGCCGCCCCTCTCGAAGCCCGGAGCCGTGCCGCCCAGGATGAGCGCGACCACCACCGCGGCCGCCGAGATCGAGAGGGATGCCGTCGGCCGCGGCGTCCCCGGCCGCCTGGTGCGCACGTCGCAGCGCAGCAGCCAGAGGAACGCGGCGGCGGACGCCGCGAGCGCGAACGGGTCGAGCCCGTCTCCGAGCAGCGCGCCGGGCACCACGAGCACGACGCCCACCCCGAGCGCGGTGAACGCGGGCACCCGGAACGCGATGGCGAGGGTGTCGAGCAGGATGGCGAGGACGCATCCGCCGCCGACCACCAGGAACATGAACTCCGGCAGGCTCTCCGCCGGGGTGCCCTGCTGGTAGATCGACAGCATGGCCTGGTCGATGAAGTCGCCCCACGCCGCGAAGGTGCGTGGCGTCGGGAGGATGCCGAGCAGGCCGGTTCCCCTGCCGAAGGCCACGGTCATCACCACCGCCGCCTCGGCCAGCAGCAGGAGCGGCACGATGCGCCGGTGCACGCCGGCCGTGCGCAGCGCCGCACCGGTGACCAGGAGCAGGGCGGCAGAAAACACCAGAGCGAACCACCAGCCCGCACCCTGGATGAGGCCGACCAGCGCGAAGCTGACGGCGACCACCTGGATGAGCAGCGCCGTCGTCAGCCGCCAGTACCCCTGCCGTCGCTCCCGCACCAGCGGCACGGCGCCGGCGAACGCCTGCTCGCTAGCCACGGTTCACCGCCGCCCTGCGCCGCCCGAGGGCACGTTGCCAGCTGTCGGCCGGGTCGTCCCCTCCCGAGAACGGCACGCAGAGCCATCCGGCGTCCGCCAGGACGTCCTCGACCTCCTGCGGCGCGGACGCCCCGATGAACGCGACGGCCGGGTCGCACATCGAGCGGACGGCGGCCAGCGCCCCGAGCTCGTTGAGGGAGCCGCCGAGGAGCACGGCGAACACCGGGACGGCGCGGCCGGAGCGGCGGAGCCCCGCCGCCAGTTCGGCGACGGCGTCGTCGCGGGGCACGTCGCTCGGCTCGATGCCGGCCAGGTCGGCGAGAAGCAGCCGGTCGGCGCTCCCGACGTCGTAGGTCGGCGTCGCTGCTCCCAGCGTGCCGGTCCTGCCCGCCCCGCTCCTGCCGGAGAGCTGTCGCGGCCCCGTCTCGACGACGCTCACCACGAAGCCCTCGTCGAGGAGGTGGACGCCGATCGACGCGACCAGCTCCACCAGGGTCTCGAACTCCGCATCCGGTGCCGAGACGTCCCGGGTGTCCGCGATCAGCCACGCCTCCGGATTGCTGCGGCGCTCCTCCTGCCGCACCATGAGCTTGTCGTGGCGTGCCGTGGCCCGCCAGTGCACGCGGCGCAGCGGGTCGCCCGGCCGGTACTCACGCGCGATCAGCTCGTCGGCGCTCGGGATGCTGTGGCGCAGCAGCTCGTGCTCCGTGCCCTCGCTGCGTGCCACATCCAGGTCGCCGCCCGGCAGGGCCGTCACCCGCGGGGTGACCACGAACTGTTTCGGCTGCCCGAGGGCGTACTCGGCATACGCCAGCCCGAACGGGTCTGTGCGGCTGACGATGAGCGGGCCGACCGGATGCGATCCCCGGTGCTTCGCGCGCACCTCCTGCCGCAGCACGATGGTGTCCCTGCCGTGGGTCACGTTCTGCTGGTGGGCGCCGAGCCGCGGGAACGGGGCCTGGCCCTGCACCCCGACCGCCGGAGGGGCCGACTCGCGCCAGTTCGCGGCCGGGCTCGGTCGGGGAGACTCGTTGCGGGCCGTCGTCACGACGGTCGCGGTCTCCCCCGCCGCCACGATGTCCGGGTGGAAGCTGCGGGTGACGGTGAGTCTCGGGCGGTCGACGGTCACCGAGATCATCGCCGCCAGCGGCAGGACGGTGAGGAACACGCCGACGAACAGCACGTCGGTGCGCCCGAGCGCAACCGAGGCGACGAGCGCGACGACTCCCACGGCGAACAGCGCCCAGCCGCGTACGGTCGGCCGGGGTTTTCTGACCGGCGACGACGTTCGGGCGCGCCGCGGCATGGCTCAGCCCGCCTGCCCTGCCCTGGTCGGGCGGTTCGCACCATCCGCACGGCCGGAACTGCCCGCTGCCCCGATCGCGCCGGAGCCGACGGGCACGGGGGTCGCCGCGACGATCCTGCGGACGATGTCCGCAATGACCGGCGCGCTCTCGTGGTGGTGGCCGAGCGCGCGGCTGGTCGGCAGCAGCCGGTGCCCGAGCACGGGGACGGCGAGCGTGTCGATGTCGTCGGGGAGCACGAAGTCGCGGCCGTCGAGCGCCGCCATCGCCTTCGCCGCCCGCACGAGCTGCAGCGTGGCCCTGGGGCTGCCGCCGAGGCGCAGATCCCTGTCCTCCCTGGTGGCGCGCACGATGTCGACCGCGTACTGCTTGACCGGCGTGGAGGCGAACACGCTGCGGGCGGTGGTCATCATGGCCCGCAGCTCGTCCGAGGTGACGACCGGCCCGATCCGGGAGAGCGGGCTGGAGGTGTCCCTGGTGGTGAGCATGGCGAGCTCGGAGGCGTCGTCCGGGTATCCCATCGCGATGCGCGCCATGAACCGGTCGCGCTGCGCCTCCGGGAGCGCATACGTGCCCTCCATCTCGACCGGGTTCTGCGTGGCGACGACGATGAACGGCGCGCTCAGCGGGTACGTGGAGCCGTCGACCGTGACCTGCCGCTCCTCCATGCACTCGAGCAGTGCCGACTGGGTCTTAGGGCTCGCGCGGTTGATCTCGTCGCCGATGACGATGTTCGCGAACACCGCTCCCGGCTTGAACTCGAACCGCCGCTCCGCCTGGTTGTAGACGGACACGCCGGTGACATCGCTCGGCAGCAGGTCCGGCGTGAACTGGATGCGGCTCACCGTGCAGTCGACCGACTTCGCCAGCGACTTCGCGAGCATCGTCTTCCCGACGCCCGGCACATCCTCGATCAGCAGGTGCCCTTCGGCGAGCAGCACGGTGAGCGCAGTCTGGACGGCGTCGTGCTTGCCGTCGATGACCGACTCGACGTTGGCGGTGATCTGGGCCGCGGCGCGCCTCAGCTCATCGAGGTCCATCCCGGTGGCGTGGTCCGTCTCATCGGGGGCGACCGACGATTCGGTCGGCTGGCGCGTCGCGTAACTGTTCATGTCTCCTGCAAATACTCGTAGACGGCGGTGGGGACGTATGGACTCACGTCACCCCCGAGCGCGGAGACCTGGCGCACGAGGGAACTGGAGACGTGGGCGTTGGCTGGGTTGGGCAGGATGAACACGGTCTCGACCGCCGCGAGGTGGCGGTTGACGATGGCCATCGGCGTCTCGTACGCCACGTCCACCTGCGACCGGATGCCCTTGACGAGCACGTGCGCCCCGACATCGGTGCAGTAGTCGACCAGCAGGCCGACACTCCAGGATGCGACGACGATGTTCCCGGGGATCCCGGCGTCCGCGATCGAGCGCTCGATCAGGGCGACCCGCTGAGCGATGGGCAGGAGGGCGCTCTTGTCCGGGTTGTGCACGACGAGCACGTGGACCTCGTCGAACAGGCCTGCGGCACGTTCGATGACGTCGAGATGCCCGAGGGTGACCGGGTCGAACGATCCAGGGACAACGGCGATCCTGTTCATAGACCTTCAGACTATCCCGCTGTACCCGGCATTTCGTTGTGAATCCGTTACCAAAATATGGCCGTGGCGCCGCCCCCTTCCAGGGGCCACCGAGCGGTCAGGATTTGCCGAGCGGTCAGGATTTGCCGAGGAAGGCCCGTTCGCTCTCGTCCAGTCGCCGTGCGAGCGCGGCGGCCAGTGCGGGATGCGCGGAGAGCCCTCCGTCGTCGTCCAGCGTCTCTTGCGCCGCCGTCCTCGCCTCCGCGATCAGTTCCCCGTCGGAGACCACGCGCAACAGCCGCAGGGACGACCGTCCGCCGGACTGCCTGCTGCCGAGCACGTCGCCCTCGCGGCGCAGCTCCAGGTCGATGTTCGCCAGCTCGAAGCCGTCGAGCGTCGCGGCCACCGCTTCGACCCGCTCCCTGGCGAGCGTCTCCTGCTCGGCGGAGGTGACCATCAGGCAGAGCCCTGGCACCCCGCCGCGGCCGACCCGGCCGCGCAACTGGTGCAGCTGCGAGACGCCGAACCTGTCCGCGTCGAGGATGACCATCGCCGACGCGTTCGGCACATCTACCCCGACCTCGATCACGGTGGTGGCGACGATCAGGTCGAGGTCGCCTGCGGCGAACGCGCGCATGATCTCGTCCTTGGCGTCGCTGCTGAGCTTGCCGTGCAGCATCCCGATGCGCGCATCCCGGAACAGCGGGTCGGCGCGCACCTGCGCCGTGATGGACTCGACGTTGGCGATCGGGCGCACGGGGGCGCCGTCCTCGTCCTGCTCCGCCTCTTCTCCGTCGTCCTCCCTGTCTTTGCCGGTGATCGCCGGGCAGACCACGAACACCTGCCTGCCTTTGGCGATCTCCTCCGCCGCGCGCTCCCAGATGCGCCGCTCCCAGCCCGGCCGGTCGGCCAGTGGCACGACGAAGCTCTCGATGCCCTGGCGGCCCGCCGGCAGCTGGGCGATGGTCGACACGTCCAGGTCGCCGAACACCGTCATCGCGACCGTGCGCGGGATGGGCGTCGCCGTGAGCACGAGCACGTGCGGAGGCGTGCCGCCCTTCGCCCGCAGCGCCTCCCGCTGCTCCACGCCGAACCGGTGCTGCTCGTCCACCACCACGAGCCCCAGGTCGAAGAACGTCACGGCGTCGCCGAGCAGCGCGTGCGTGCCGACCACGATGCGGGCCTGGCCGGACACCGTGCGCAGCAGCGCCTTCTTGCGCTCGGCGGTGGACAGCTGCCCGGTGAGCAGGGTCGGCATCAGGTCGGCGGCGAGGTCCGGCCCGAGCATCTTCACGATCGAGCGCAGGTGCTGTCCGGCGAGCACCTCGGTGGGCGCGAGCAGCGCGGCCTGGCCGCCGGAGTCCGCGACGGCGAGCATCGCCCGCAGCGCAACCAGGGTCTTGCCGGAGCCGACCTCGCCCTGCACCAGCCGGTGCATCGGGGCGGTGTCCGCCAGGTCGCGCGCGATCTCTGCGCCGACTGTGGCCTGGTCGGCGGTGAGCTCGAACGGGAGGACGTCATCCAGCCTGTCGAGGAAGCCGCCCGTCTTCGCCGTGCGCGGGGTCGCGGCGATCGCCCGGGAGGCCGCGCGCTGCTGCAGCAGGGCGGCCTGCAGCACGAACGCCTCGTGGAACCGCAGCGTGTCGCGCGCCCGCTGCCACTGCGCGTCCTTCTCCGGACGGTGCATGTACTCGTACGCGGTCCGCAGGGTGAGCAGGCCGCGCTCGGCCACGATCCTCTGCGGCACGGGGTCCGGAACGTCGGTCAGCGCATCCAGGGCGAGCGCGACGGCCTTCTGCACCTGCCAGCTGGCGACGGTGCCGGTCGCCGGGTAGATCGGGATGGGGGTCTGCGCCCAGTTCTTCGCGGCGGCGCTGCCGGGGACGACGGCGTTCTCCGCATCCGGCTCGAACAGTTCGTAGTCCGGATGCGCCAGCTGCAGGGCGCCGCGGTAGTCGGACACCTTGCCGGCGAAGATGCCGCGGACACCGGGGACGAGCTCTTTCGCCCGCCACGCCTGGTTGAAGAAGGTGAGGGTCAGGATGCCTTCTCCGTCGGTGATCTTCACCTCGAGGATGGAGCCGCGGCGGGCGCGCATCGGGCGCTCCTGCACCCGGATGACCTCGGCCACGATGGTCACGTTCTCGTCCAGCGGCAGGTTCGCCAGCGCCGTCAGCTCGCCGCGCTTGGCGTAGCGGCGCGGATAGTGGCTCAACAGGTCGGAGACGGTGCGCATCCCGAACGCCTTCTCGAACGCGGAAGACGTGCGCCCGCCGAGGACCCCGCTCAGCCGGGAGTCGAGACTGATCGCACCATCGACGGCCGGTGCGGAAACGGAACTCATGGTTCGATCGTATGCGCCGCGTCCGTCAGTGCCGCCAGTTCGGCCGCGACGGCCTCGTCCTCCGGCTGCTCGGCGGCGAGCCGCTGCTGGATGCGCCTGGCCTCCTGGATGCGCCCGAGCTCGCGCAGGCAGCGTGCGACGGTCCACGCCGCCGCGAAGCGCTGCTCCGGCGTGCCGTAGCGCTCTGCCGCCTCCTCCGCCGCCTCGAACTCGGCGAGCGCCGACACCGGGGTGCCCTCCTCGAACAGCCGCCAGCCGCGGTTGTTGTGCAGGGCGACCGCCCAGCGCAGGGTGCGCTGGTCGTGGCTGGATGCGAGGTCGGAGAGCCCCTCCGCCGTCCAGTGCTCCGAGCGCTCCGGATCGGAGATGGCGAGCATGTGGGCCGCATCGACGGCGAGGAAGGTCTCTCCCTGGCGCCGGGCAGCGCTGAGGGCCTCCTCGAACAGGGCGGTGGCCTCCGCGGTTCGTCCCGCGGAGTTGCGGAGCCGTCCGCGTTCGAGCAGCACGCGCACGGCGAGCGTGTCCGTGGCGGGGATGAGCAGGTCGAGCAGGGCGTCCGCCTCGTCGAAGCGGCGCAGCAGCCCGAGCGCGCGGGCGCGCTGGGTCTCGAGCTCTGCCCTGACCAGTTCGGGCCGGTCGGGCTCGGCCGCCGCTGCGGCGAACCGGTCGGCAGAGGCGACAGGGTCGTCGAAGTTCCAGATGGCGTCGAGTTCTGCCTGTTCCAGGCGATCTACCATCCCTCCATCTTGGCCGCCCTGCCGTCGCTGACGCTAGGCTCGAATTGCCATGACACGTATCGTCGCCGGATTCGCCGGCTCGCTCAGCCTGCAGGTGCCGAAGAGCGGAACCCGCCCGACGAGCGACAGGGTGCGCGAGGCGATCTTCTCCGCGCTCGACGCGCGCGATGCCGTGCACGGCGCCCGGGTGCTCGACCTGTACGCCGGATCCGGCGCGCTCGGCCTGGAGGCCGCGAGCAGAGGCGCGACGCACGTCACGCTGGTGGAGAGGAACGCGGACGCCGCCCAGGTCTGCCGCAGGAACGCGCAGTCGGTCGCGAAGGCCGCGCCGCGTTATGCGGTACCCGTCATCGAGGTGCGCGGCGCGGCCGTGCAGAGCTACCTCGCCGGGGCGGGCTCGACCTACGACCTGGTGTTCATCGACCCGCCATACGAGGTGGACGACGCCGAGCTGCTCGCCGTGCTCACCGCCCTCGTGCCGCGCCTCGCCCCGCACGCCACGGTGTGCGTCGAGCGCAGCACCCGCACCCCGGAGCCGACCATGCCGGACGGCCTCGTGATCGAGCGCCGCAAGGACTACGGCGACACGGCGCTGTACTGGCTCGAACGCGACTGACGCTACAGACACCGGTCGCGACCGACCTCCGTATCGCGCCGCTCAGCCGGCGTTGCCGTCCCAGCCCTCGTACGGGTCCCAGCCACCGCGCGCGTCGAACGGCCGCCCGCCCACCAGCAGGCCGTCGCCCTCCCGCACCGTCCCGATGGCGCGGAAGCCGCCCGGCAGCTCCGTCCCGGCCGGGAAGGTCGCGAGGAGTCCGTGGTCCTCTCCCCCGGTGAGCGCCGCCTGCACGTCCCCGCCGAGCGCAGCAGGGTCGATGTCGAGTGCCACGCCGCTCGCCAGGGCGACCCGGCGGGCGTCGAGCGCGAGTCCGTCGCTCAGGTCGAGCATGGCGGTGGCGCCCGCGACGGCGGCGAGCGGCCCATCCTGGATCGGCGGCTCCGGACGCAATTGCGCGGCCACCGCATCCGGATGCTCGCGCAGCACCTCCTCGAAGCGCGCCCTGTCCGGCTCCCCCGTCTCGTCGACCGCCCGCTCGAACAAGAGGCGCAGCCCGGTCCCTGCACGCCCGAGCGCTCCGGACACCGCCAGCACGTCGCCGGCGCGCGCTCCGCTGCGCAGCACGGGGTCGCGGCCCTCCAGGTCGCCGAACGCGGTCACGGCGATGGTGAAGGTGTCCGAGGCGGACAGATCCCCGCCGACCACGCCGCATCCGGGGGCGAGGGAAGCGCAGGCGTCGCGGAACCCGTCGGCGACGCGTTCCAGGTCGTGGACGGGCGTTGCGGACGGCGCGGCGATGGCGACGACCATCGCGGTGGGCACGGCCCCCATCGCCGCAACGTCGGAGAGGTTGGTCGCCGCGGCCTTCCAGCCGAGGTCGTACGGCGTCGACCAGGCCAGCCGGAAGTCGGGACCGTGCACCATCATGTCCGTCGTCACCACGTACCGGCCGTCCGGAGCCGCGATCACGGCGGCGTCGTCGCCCGGCCCGACGATGGTGGCCGCGGACTCCGGCAGCCGGGGGAAGATCCGCTTCAGAGTCTCCACCTCGGACACCTCGCCGATGGTCGCTCCCGCGGTTCCGCTCCCAGACATCGTCATGCATCAAACGGTAGCCTGAAACCGATGTCCACCCGTCACCGCGCCCAGCGTCGCACAGCAGCCCTCCTCACCATCGTCCTCGGCGCAGGCATCGCCCTCGCCGGATGCGCGCCGATCGTCTCGCTCCAGCCGGCGGCCGACGCCAACGATCCCGGATGCGCGGAGGTCAGCGTCCGCCTGCCCGACAGCGTGGGCGGCAAGGCAGAGCGTCAGACCGACGCGCAGGCGACCGGCGCGTGGGGCGACCCGACCGCCGTGCTGCTGCGCTGCGGCGTGCCGCCGATCGGCCCGACCACCAAGCCGTGCGTCTCGGTGAACGGTGTCGACTGGGTGCTGATGACCGAACCGGATGCGAAGACGATCGTCTACCAGACCTTCGGCCGCACCCCGGCCACGGAGGTCGTCATCGACCACGTCGCCGGTGTCTCGGACGCGTCGGTGCTCCCCGAGTTCGCGAGCGCCATCCAGACCATCAAGCAGACCAGCAAGTGCCTGTCGACGCTCGACACCTCGCTCACACCGGCGCCGACACCGACCCCGACGCCGACCCCGACGCGCTAGGGGTCAGGCCGCGGCGCGCGCCAGCGCGACGTCGATGAGCTCGGTGATCAGCGCCGGGTATGCGAGGCCGGACTCCTGCCAGCAGCGCGGGAACATCGAGATCGGCGTGAAGCCGGGCATGGTGTTGATCTCGTTGATGACGAAACCGTCCGCGGTGAGGAAGAAGTCGACGCGGGCGAGGCCCTCTCCCCCGATGGCGTCGAACGCCTTCGCACCGAGCGCCTGCATCGTGGCGAGCACGTCGGCGGTCAGGTCGGCCGGGCAGACCAGGTCGATGCCGGGCGCATCCAGGTATTTGGCTTCGAAGTCGTAGAAGTCGCGGCCGGTGACCACGATCTCGCCGGCGACGGAGGCGCGGGTCGCCTGTCCGGGGCGGCCGCCGAGCACCGCGATCTCCACCTCGCGGCCGACCAGGCCGGACTCGATGAGCACGCGGTCGTCCTCGGCCAGCGCCGTCTCGATCGCCGCGTCGAGCTGCGACCAGTCGGAGACCTTGCTGACGCCGACGCTCGAACCGGCGCGCGCCGGCTTCACGAACGCGGGGAGCCCCAGCTCCTCCGCCGTCCTGCGCACCGCATCCTTGTCGGTGCGCCACTCGTACGCGGAGACCGTGCGCCACGGCGCCACGGGGATGCCCGCCTGCTGCAGCACGGTCTTCGTGAAGTGCTTGTCCATCCCGAGCGAGCTGGCCAGCACGCCGCTGCCGACGTAGGGCAGGTCGACCAGCTCGAGCATCCCCTGGATGGTGCCGTCCTCTCCCCACGGGCCGTGCAGGATCGGGAACACCAGGTCGATGTCGCCGAGCGACCGCGTCTGGCCGCCCTCCGTCACCGTCAGCTCGCGCGTCACGGCGCTCTCCGGCCAGCGGATGCGCGTTCCGTTGTCCTCGACGGCCGGCAGCTTCTCGGCGTTCAGCGCGAACAGCGCCGCGTCGTCCGGCTGCAGGGTGAACGCACCGTCGCGGGTGATGCCGACGGGGATGACCTCGTAGCGGTCGCGGTCAATCGCGCCGAGCACTCCCGCCGCCGTTGCGCAGCTGATCGAATGCTCGCTTGAACGCCCCCCGAAGAGAAGCACGACCGCGATTCGGTCCGTCATCCGTTGTCCTTTCACCCTGGGGTTCGTCCGAATCGGTGGTGAGATGCGGCGCGATGTCTTTCGGATCGAGCGTACCGGCAAGCACCTGGCTCACCTGGCGCACGATGGGCATGTCCACGCCGCGGGCCTCCGCCAGCGTCAGGATGGGGGCGACGGACGCCAGACCTTCGGCGGTCTGGTTCATCTGCTTCACGACGTCGTTGAAGCTGTAGCCCTGGCCGAGCAGACGGCCCGCGGTGTTGTTGCGGCTGAGCGACGACTCGCAGGTGGCGATCAGGTCGCCGAGACCGGCGAGGCCGGACAGCGTGACGGCCTCCGCGCCGTATGCCACGGCGAAGTCCGTCATCTCCACCAGCCCGCGGGTGATGATCGACGCCTTGGTGTTCTCGCCGTAGCCGACACCGTCGACGATGCCGATGGCGACGGCGATCAGGTTCTTGAGCACGCCGCCGAACTCGGTGCCGATCACGTCGGTGTTCACGAAGCTGCGGAAGTAGCGGTTGGTGGCGGCCATCGCCACCGCCTGCGCCGTCTCGAGGCTCACCGACGACACCACAGCGGCCGTCGGCTGCTCGCGCGCGATCTCGAGCGCGAGGTTGGGCCCCGACGCGACGGCGATGCGCTCCTGCTCGATCGGCAGCCCCTGGGCGATCACCTCGCTCATCCGGAGGCCCGTGCCCTTCTCGACGCCTTTCATCAGGCTGACGACGATGGTCGACGGGCCGAGGTACGGCGCGATGGCCTCCAGGTTGGAGCGCAGGGTCTGGCTCGGGATGGAGACGAAGACGAGTTCCGCATCCCGCATCGCATCAGACAGCTTGGAGGTGGCCTTGAGGTTGCGGGGAAGGTTGATGCCCTCGAGGTAGTCGCTGTTGCGCTTCACCTCGTTGATCTCGCGCGCCAGCTCCGGGCGGCGCGCCCAGAGGGTCACGTCGGAGCCGCCGTCCGCGAGGATCTTCGCGAACGTCGTCCCCCAGCTGCCTGCGCCGAGGACGGCGATCCTGCGGGGGGCGACGACGGGGCGTCTGCCAGCGCTAGCCTTCAAAACGGCCGGTCTCCTTCTGGTCGTGCTCGGCGGGGTTCCACCGGACTGCAGGCGCCTTCTCGCCGCGGAGGTCTTCCAGCAGCGCAGTGATGGCGTCCATGATGACGGCGGTCGCTTCGTTCAGCGTCGCCGCGTCGAGGTTGCGGCCTCGGAAAGCGGACAGGTCGACGGGGTCGCCGATCTTGACCTCGATGATCTTGCGCGGGAAGAAGCTGATCTTCTTGCCGTAGCGCGCCATCACGTGCTGGGTTCCCCAGTGCGCGACGGGGATCACCGGCAGGTCGTTCTCGAGCGCCATCCGCGCAGCACCCGTCTTACCGCGCATCGGCCACAGGTCGGGATCGCGGGTGAGCGAGCCCTCCGGGTAGATGATGACGATGCGGCCGTCCCGCACGATCTCCTTGGCCGCGGTGAGCGGCGCAGAGCCGCGGGTCGACCCGGCGCGCTCGACCGGCACCTGACCGGACTTGCGCAGGAACCAGCCGACCACCGGGATGCGGAACAGGCTCCCCTTGGCGAGGAACCGCGGCATCCTGCCGAGCTTCCAGGAGACCATCCCGACCATCACCGGGTCGATCTCGCTGTAGTGGTTCGGCGCGACGACGTACGCACCGCGGCGCGGAAGCTTGTCGCCGTCCTGGATGCTGAATCGCACCGCGATGCTCATGATCGGGATGACGATCCCCGCGAGCAC
Organism: Leifsonia araucanica; assembly: GCF_051161895.1. Taxonomy (NCBI): domain Bacteria; kingdom Bacillati; phylum Actinomycetota; class Actinomycetes; order Micrococcales; family Microbacteriaceae; genus Leifsonia; species Leifsonia araucanica. The sequence goes on along the minus strand of NZ_JBMBTW010000002.1, from coordinate 522,603 downwards.
CCAGAAGATCGAGGGCCTGCTCGTCTCCTTGCGCGGGAGCTTCACGGGTGTGCTCGGTCGATCGGTTGCCGGGTTCTGCTCTGAAGAGGGTCGGGACACCCCTCCATTATCCTTCGAGAACGAAGTCGGCTCCCAGCAGCTGCAGCTTGGTGATGAAGTTCTCGTAGCCGCGGCTGATGATCCCGACGTTGCTGACGGTCGAGCGTCCCTCGGCCGTGAGCGCGGCGATCAGGTGGCTGAAGCCTCCGCGCAGGTCGGGAACCTCGATGTCCGCACCCTTCAGGTCGGTCGGTCCCATGATGACCGCCGAGTGGTTGAAGTTGCGCTGACCGAAGCGGCACGGGTGCCCGCCGAGGCACTCCTTGTGGATCTGGATCTTCGCACCCATGTCGATCAGGGCGTCGACGAAGCCGAAGCGCTGCTCGTACACGGTCTCGTGGACGATCGAGACACCCTTCGCCTTGGTGAGGGCGATGACGAGCGGCTGCTGCCAGTCGGTCATGAAGCCGGGGTGCACGTCCGTCTCGATGACGACGGGCTTGAGCTCGCCTCCCGGGTGGAAGAACCGGATGCCGTCGTCGTGGATCTCGAACGCGCCGCCGACCTTGCGGAAGACGTTGAGGAAGGTGAGCATCTCCGGCTGGCGGGCTCCGCCGACGTAGATGTCTCCGCCGGTGGCGAGCGCCGCGGCGGCCCAGCTGGCTGCCTCGTTGCGGTCGAACAGCGCGGTGTGGCTGTATCCGACGAGCTTCTTGACGCCCTCGATGCGGATGACGCGGTCGGTGTCGACCGTGATGATCGCACCCATCTTCTGCAGGATGTTGATGAGATCCATGATCTCCGGCTCGATCGCAGCACCCTTGAGCTCGGTGATGCCCTCGGCGCGGACGGCCGTGAGCAGCACCTGCTCCGTGGCGCCGACGCTCGGGTACGGCAGCTCGAGCTTGGCTCCGTGCAGGCCGTTCGGGGCGGTCATCCTGATGCCGGTGGGCAGCTTGTCGACGATGGCGCCGAACTTGCGCAGCACTTCGAGGTGGTAGTCGATCGGGCGGTCGCCGATGCGGCAGCCGCCGAGGTCGGGGATGAACGCCTCGCCGAGGCGGTGCAGCAGCGGCCCGCAGAACAGGATCGGGATGCGGCTGGAGCCGGCGTGCGCGTCGATGTCCGCCATGTGGGCGGACTCGACCGCGCTCGGGTCGAGGAGCAGTTCGCCCTCGTCCGTTCCGTCGGTGACCTTGACACCGTGGATCTCGAGCAGGCCGCGCACGACCCGGACATCGCTGATGTCCGGGACGTCGCGCAGCACGCTCGGACCCTCACCCAGGAGGGCGGCGACCATCGCCTTGGTGACGAGGTTCTTCGCGCCCTTCAGCTCGATCCTGCCGCGGAGCGGGATGCCCCCGTTGATCGTGATGCGGTCGCCCTTGAGGCCGACACGCGCTCCTGCTGCCTGAGCGTCCTGAAGAAGTGAGTTCAAAGTTTCACCGGTAACGTTTTGGGCCGCCAGCTCTCGCGGCGGGCTTCGTATTCTGAAATGCGCGCCTCGTCGCGCAGGGTCAGAGCGATGTCGTCCAACCCTTCGAGCAAACGCCACCTAGTGTAATCGTCGATGTCGAAAGACACCTGGACTTCACCGACGCTCGCAGTCTTGGCAACCAGATCCACCGTCGCGGCTATTCCCGGCTGGGCCTCGATGGCCTGCCAGAGACGCTCGGCGTCCTCCTCCGTGATCTGCCCGGCGAGCAGTCCCTGCTTGCCGGCGTTGCCACGGAAGATGTCGGCGAACCGGGGGCTGAGCACGGCCGCGAAGCCGTAGTCGCGCAGCGCCCACACGGCGTGCTCGCGCGACGATCCCGTGCCGAAGTCGGCCCCGGCGATCAGGACGCGCGCTCCCTGGTATGCGGGCTGGTTGAGAATGAACTCAGGATCCTGCCGCCAGGCGTGGAACAGCGCGTCGTCGAAGCCCGTCTTGGTGACGCGCTTGAGGAACACCGCGGGGATGATCTGGTCGGTGTCGACGTTGGAGCGGCGGAACGGCACGGCGACGCCCTCGATCGTTGAGATCTTTTCCATCAGGCGCCCACCTTCTCTCCTGCGCGCGTATCCGAGCCGTCACGGCCCGGCGTGTCGTCACCATGGTCGTGCTCGAGGTCCCACGGGCTGGACAGCGTCCCGCGGATCGCGGTCGCTGCGGCGACCAGCGGGGACACCAGGTGGGTGCGCCCTCCCTTGCCCTGCCTGCCCTCGAAGTTGCGGTTGGAGGTGGATGCGCAGCGCTCCCCGGGAGCGAGCTGGTCCGGGTTCATGCCGAGGCACATCGAGCACCCGGCGAACCGCCACTCCGCGCCGAACTCCTCGACGATCTTGTCGATGCCCTCCGCCTCGGCCTCGATGCGCACGCGGGCGCTGCCAGGCACGACCATGACGCGCACGCCGTCGGCCTTCTTGTGCCCCTTGATGACGGAGGCGAAGGCGCGGAGGTCTTCGATGCGGCTGTTGGTGCACGAGCCCATGAAGACCGCATCCACCGGGATGCTCTTCATCGGCGTTCCGGCCGCGAGATCCATGTACTCCAGGGCCCGCTCGGCCGCGGCGCGCTGGTTGGCGTCCGCGATGGTGGCGGGGTCTGGCACGTTCTGGCTGAGCGAAACGCCCTGGCCGGGGTTGGTGCCCCAGGTGACGAACGGTTCGATCTCCGCGGCGTCGAGGTAGACCTCGGCGTCGAAGACGGCGTCGTCGTCGGTGGCGAGCGTCTCCCAGTACGCGACGGCGTCGTCCCAGTCCTGGCCGGACGGCGCGTGCGGGCGGCCCTCGAGGTAGGCGTACGTCGTCTCGTCCGGCGCGACCATCCCTGCCCGGGCGCCGGCCTCGATCGACATGTTGCAGATGGTCATCCTGCCCTCCATCGAGAGCGCGCGGATGGCACTGCCGCGGTATTCGAGCACGTAGCCCTGCCCGCCGCCGGTGCCGATCTTGGCGATGACCGCCAGGATGATGTCTTTGGCCGTCACGCCGGGGCGCAGCTCGCCCTCGACGGTGATCGCCATCGTCTTGAACGCCTTCAGCGGCAGCGTCTGCGTCGCCATGACGTGCTCGACCTCGCTGGTGCCGATGCCGAACGCCATCGCGCCGAACGCGCCGTGCGTCGAGGTGTGCGAGTCTCCGCAGACAACGGTGATGCCGGGCATGGTGAGCCCGAGCTGCGGTCCGACGACGTGCACGATGCCCTGCTCCAGGTCGCCGAGCGAGTGCAGCCGGACGCCGAACTCCTCGGCGTTCTTGCGGAGCGTCTCGATCTGGGTGCGGCTGGTGAGGTCGGCGATCGGCTTGTCGATGCCGATGGTCGGGGTGTTGTGGTCTTCCGTGGCGATGGTGAGATCGGGCCGGCGCACCGGGCGCCCGGCCATCCGGAGGCCGTCGAAGGCCTGCGGGCTGGTCACCTCGTGCACGAGGTGCAGGTCGATGTAGATCAGGTCGGGCGAACCGTCTTCGCCCTTGACGACCAGGTGGTCACGCCAGACCTTCTCTGCGAGAGTCAGTCCACGTTCGGAATCGGTACTCATGATGCTCAAGAACTCCTTAGCTTGCTTCCGGATCAGCCGACGACGAACTCCGCGACGAGGGAGGCCTGAAGGATCTAGGACTCGTCGCGGCAGCTAAGGAGGAGCAGACCGTGAAACACGTTGTCAGGTTATCACCGGATGGCGGGTGCTTCCGTCAGGCGAGCTCGACGCGCACCGCGAAGCGGCCGAGGTGCACGGTCTCGCCGTGCGCGAGCGGCGCAGGCTCCCCCGGCGTCAGCTCTCGTTCCCGCTTCCCGTCCGCCACGACGACGACGCCGTTGGTCGAGTGCGCGTCCGTCACCGTCAGCGTGTCGCCGTGCGCCTCGAAGGCGGCGTGCGTCTTCGAGACGCTCGCGGCCGGGTCGTCGACGGCGACCAGTTCGGCGTCCGTCCACGCCCCGAACGTCACCGGGTTCCTGCCGACCAGCACGGTGCCCGTGACCGGCACGGCGCGGCCGCCAGGCAGCAGCAGCCGCCACTGGCGCGCAGGCGCTGCCGCCGCCTGCGCAGGGGCGGCGGCGGGCGGCGCGAACACCGGGAGCGAACGCTCGCGCGACGGCACCCGCACCGTCTCCGTGCCCGTGTCGTGACGGGGTGGGATGAGGTGCGGCGGCGGCACGATGAAGTCGGGCGAATCCACGCAGCCACTATAGGGGAGCTACGCTCTGCCCTTCTTCCCCCTGCTGCCCTTTCCCCTGCCGTCCTTCGCCGCGCGGCGGTAGCGGAACGCGGCCAGGCGCGACCGCAGCCCGCCCGCGGAGGAGCGCGCGTCGCCGATGGCGGCGTCGGAGGCGCGCCAGACCGCATCCACTCTGTCCGTGCTGACCTCCGAGCCGTCGAACACGGCGGCGTCGACGTCGCGGGCGAGCGTGGCGAGGCCGCCCTGCGGCACGCGCAGGTTCTGCTCGCCGCTCTGCGCTTCGAGCGCGGCGGCGGCCTGCAGCCTGGTCGCATTGCGCGGCACGCTGAGGCCGAGCTCGTCGTAGCCGTCGGCGAGCTCGTCCCACGCGCCCGCCGCCCGGCGGTCGGGCGGTCCGGTCGTCAGCCTGCGCCTGCGCCTCCGCCGTTTGAGGGCGGCGACGATGAGCAGCGGCACGAAGTACAGCACGAGCGGGATGACCACGATGCCGCCGACCACCCACGCCCACGCGGGGATCGCGAAACCGGTCGCCGACTTCTTGCGCTCGTTGTCCTTCGTCTTCACCGGGGTGAGGAGGTCCTGCGCCTTGGGGTCGGCGGGCGGAGGCTGGCGCACCTGCGGCTGCGGTTCGAGCTTCGGCTTGGTGGTCTGGTTCTTGGGCGCGTCCGTCTTGGTGGGCGTCGGGAAGAACGGCACCCAGCCGACGCCGTCGAACGCCACCTCGTCCCACGCCGTCACATCGTTGCCGGTCACCGTCGTCGGCTTGCCGTCGACCACCTTCGGGGCGAAGCCCATCACGACCCTCGTCGGGTAGCCGAGGCGCCTGGCCATCAGGGCGAACGCGCTGGAGTACTGCTCCTGGTCGCCGACCATCGGCGATTTGGCGAACAGGTCGGTCATCCTGTCCGCGCCCTCCCCTGCCCGCGACGGAACAGGATCGGAGGCGCGGCCGTGGCTGAGGTAGCCGAGCGTCTTGAGGGAGCGCTCCAGGTTGCGCAGCTTCTGGATGGCCGTGGTCGCCGACCCCGCGTACTCCTCCGCCTTCGCGGACACGATGTCCGGGACGTTGGTGACGGGAGGCAGTTCGAGCCTGGCCGGGGCGACCTTGGCGAGCGCCTTGTCGCTCGGGATCTTCTGCGCGGTGGCGTCGACGCTGTAGCGGAGGCCGTCCTTCACCCCGCTGGTCACGGCGGTCGTGCCGGTCGCGGTGTTGACACGGACCGTCGTGGACGGGTCCGTGCCCTGATACGCGTCGAAGCCGAGCTTGGTCAGGTAGCCGACCGTCGGCAGCCAGACGTCCGAGTACTCCTGGATGTCGATGGTCGCGGTGCTCGTCGAGCCCGGCGTGAACAGCCGGGGTTCCGGGATGGTGCTGCCGAGGAGCTCGAAGCTGCCGGACGCATCCGGGCTGTCCTTCGGGTCGGTGAGCGTCCAGACCACGCCGTCGTAGCTGTCCATCGTGGCGAGCCGGATGACCTGCCCGGAGGTCAGGCCGTCGACCGTGAACAGCTCGGTCTTCTGCAGATCCTTCGTGTACTGGCGGAACCCGGCGAGCGGGCTCGGGTAGTCGAGGGGGTCGAACGGCGGCGTGACCTCCTGGCGCAGCACGAACCGGGATGCGGGAGGCGGCGCAAGCGCCGAGCCGGCCAGCGCGCCGACCACCACGGCTCCGAGCACCACGGACCCGACCCCGACGATCCTGCGGCGGCGCAGTCCGGGGTCGGCGACGACCTCGACGGCGGCGGACCGTGCGCGTCGCCAGGCGAGCCAGAGGAGCGTGATGGCCGCGAACGCGACACCCCGCACGGCGGCGAGGTACGCATCCACGGTCCCCAGCAGGATGCCGGCGACGAACAGGGCGAGCGGGCCGGCAACGAGCACGGCGGCGCGGCCGACGCCGCGTCCCCCGCGCGCCCTCGCGCGCGGCAGCCAGCGCACGGCGAGCGAGACGGACACCAGGGTCACCAGCCAGCCGGCGACGTACGGCACGACGGCGACGTACGGCGGCGCCTCCAGCGGTGCCTGCAGGGTGACGGCGTCACTCCAGCCGAAGACCGCGCCGATGACGAGGCCGGACAGGCTGTCGAGCGACGGGAGGACGCCCAGGGTGGCGGAGCCCGGCATCGCGAGCGGCGTGCCGAACAGGAAGTACGCAGCGAGAGCGACGGCGACGGTGAGCGGCACGGACAGACGGAAGAGTCGGCACAACACGGCGGCGGCGGTTCCGACGACCAGGCCGCCGAACGCCGCGGTGACGAAGGAGAAGTGGCCGAAGGCCGGCTCGAAGCCGAGCACGGCGATGGCGCTCAGCACCACGACGACGGCGACGTCGATCCAGGTCGTCGCCGAAAGCCGGTCGATGGTCGTCGTGCGCGTCATCGGCCAGCCCTCTTCAGCAGGGCGGGAAGTTCGCTCAGGGTCGACACGGTCGCGAGCATCATGCCGCCGAGCCTGCTCAGCCGCGGCTCGCCCGCGACGTCGACGCGTACGCCGACGGTCTCGGTGTCCGTGCCGTAGAGGCTCGCCGCCGCCCGGATCTGCGCGGGGTCGAGCTGCGAGCCGACCACCATGACGACCAGGCTCGGGGAGGCCAGGCGCATGGTCGACCGGCGGACGAAGTCGCGCAGGCTGTCGTGCATCCCGTCGACCGGCTGGATGCGGCACGAGTCGTCGAGCAGAGCCGTCGGCGTCTCGACGCGCATCGCCTTCTGCTGCCACACCGCGTCGATCTCCGTCTCCTCGCGGATCACCTGGCAGCCGATGGAGGCGAGCACGGAGACGCCCAGCTCGAATTCGTCGTCGTCGGCGAAGTGCGAGCGCTCGGCGTCGAACACCAGCAGGAGCTGCGACCGGCGCGTCTCCTGATACTGCCGCACCATCAGCTGTCCGGTGCGCGCCGACGTGCGCCAGTGCACGTTGCGGATGTCGTCGCCCGGCTCGTACGTGCGCAGCGCATGGAAGGCGAGGTCGCTGTCGGTGATGACCTTGGTGGTCTGACCCTCGAGGTCGCGCACCAGCCCGCGGGCGGTGGCGGCGAGCCTAGTCGTCTTCGGGTGCACGAACAGCTCGACCTGCTCCGTCCACTCCGTGGTGCGGCGCAGCAGCCCGAGCTGGTCGCCGCGGACGGAGAGCGCAGGACCGGCGAGGATCAGCGCGCGGCGCGCGGTCGGGACGGCGAACAGCTCCTCGCTCTCCTCCCCGGCGGCGAGCCTCGGCACCATGAACTCGGCGACGCCGGCTCCGACGGGCAGTTCCATCCTGGTCGGCAGCACCGGCTTCGATCCCGAGTTCCGCACGACCATGCGGCCGAGTGCTCTGTCGCCCGCCACCACGCGGCGCGGGTTCAGCTCGATCGCCACGTCGTAGGTGGAGCGGCCGAACACGAAGCCGACCGCGATCAGGAAGGCCGCGAACAGCGTCGCCCCGATGAACGCGAACTCCGCCCAGCCGAGAAGCAGGAGCAGCAGCAGGGAGACCGCGGCTCCCCCGAGCACGATCCAGCCGAACGTGCTCACCACCCCGAGCACCGGCGCCAGCCATCCGGTGACGGCCCGCCAGGCCGGATGGATGCGGCGGCCGAGCGCACCGAACGTGCCGCGCACAGCGTCGCCCAGCTGCCCGGCCGCGATACCGGCCTGGGACAGCGGGCGCGCCCGTCTGCGGCGCCCGGTGGGTGCTGGGGTGTCCGTCGTCATCAGGCCGCTCGGTAGGCGGGCGGGGTGGCTTCGGCGATGGCGCGCGACACGATGTCCTCGGCCGTCACGCCGGCGAACTCGGACTCGGGGTCGACGATCACGCGGTGCGCGAGCACAGGGAGGGCGAGCTCCCGGACGTCGTCGGGCGTCACGTACGTGCGCCCGGCGGAGATCGCCCAGGTCTTGGCCGCACGGGCGAGCGCGAGGGCGCCGCGGATGCTGACGCCGAGGGCGGAGTCCTTGTCTGCGCGGGTCGCCGAGACGATCTCGCTCAGGTAGCCCATCACCGCCGCGTCGGTGTGCACGTCGGAAGCGAGCTGCGCGAGCGCCGTCACGGAGTCCGAGGCGATGATCGGCCGCACGCCCGCCGCACGCGAGCGGTTCGAGGAGTCGAGCAGCAGGTTCACCGTGGTCTCGTGGTCCGGGTAGCCGAGCGACGTCTTGATCAGGAACCGGTCGAGCTGCGCCTCCGGCAGCGAGTACGTTCCCGCCTGCTCCACCGGGTTCTGCGTGGCGATCACCACGAACGGCGCCCCGACGGGATGCCCGACGCCGTCGACCGTGACCACGCCCTCCTCCATCACCTCGAGCAGCGCGGACTGGGTCTTCGGGCTCGCCCTGTTGATCTCGTCCGCGAGCACGACCGAGGCGAAGATCGGGCCGGGGTGGAACTCGAACCGGCCGTTGCTCTGGTCGTAGATGGTCACGCCCGTCACGTCGGACGGCAGCAGGTCCGGCGTGAACTGGATGCGCGACTGCGTCCCCTCGATGGTGTTCGCGAGCGCCTTCGCCAGCACGGTCTTCCCCGTGCCAGGCACGTCCTCGAGCAGCACGTGCCCTCCGGAGAGCATCGCCGTGATGACGAGCCGGATGCTGTGCTCCTTGCCGAGGATCGCCTTGTCGACGTTCGCCACCAGCTGGGAGAAGGCGCCGGCGAACCAGTCTGCCTGTTCCTGCGTTACTGCCACGGTGTTCCATCCATTCTTTACGGGGACCAGTCCTGAACGCTGCTCTGCACGCCGCCTGCCGTCACATACGCACCCTTGTATCCGCAGTACGCGTGCAGCCCGTTCGGCGCGCCTCGGTAGTGCGCGTATCCACTGCCGTTGGTGGTGATTGACTCACTGGTGAGCTTGCCGCCGTTGCAGTAGAAGTTCATCGTGTACCGCGTGTTCGCGCCGAAGTGGTTGAGCGTCACGTCGTAGGTGAAGCTGTGCGCATATCCGGGTTCCAGGTCGCCCTGGGAGAGGTCGATCGACGGCTGGGGGTCCGGCTTCTTCGCAACGGAGACCGTGTTGGAGGTGTCAGCGCCACCGGTCTTGTTGCTGTGGTCGTTGACGGCGCGCACCTGGAACGAGTAGTCGCCGACGCCCTGGTTCGACACCGTCGCGGTCGTTCCCGAGGTGTTGTTCCACGCTCCGCCGTTGAGCCGCCACTGGTACGTCACCGAACCGCCGCCCGTGCCGGAGGGGTCGGACAGCCCGTTCCAACTCAGCCGCAGGTCGCTCGGCGCGTACTGGTCGGCGCTGATCGTCGCGCCGCTGACCGCCTGTGGGGTCCCGTACGGCGTGACGGACGCGCTCGGCGCCGACAGCTGGCTCCACCCGTCCGCGTTGTGCGCCCTGACGGTGAACGAGTACGCCGTGCCGTTGGTCAGCCCGCCGATGGTCACCTGGCCGATCGAGCTCGTGGTCACGGCCTTCGGGCCGCCGCGCACCTCGTACTGGTCGATCGGCTTGCCGTTGTTCGCTGGCGCGGCGATGTCGACCGTCGCCTGCCCGTCGCTCGCCTTGGCGTTGCTGGGGGCACCCGGCTTGTCCGGCACGTCGTGCACGGTCACGCGGTACTGCCCGACGGCCGCGGCCGTGCGCTTCGGGTCCTTCGTCGCATCCTGCACGTGGTAGACGATGTTGACCGCGCCGATCGCCGCACCGGAGGCTGCGCTCACCGTGATCGACGACCCGGTGTACGTCACCGTCACCCCGGACGGAGCACTGCCGGCCTTGGCATCGGTGATGGTGAGGGGATGCCCGGGGAACGGGTTCACCCACGCCGAGTCGCTCGCGGCGCCGCTCAGGGTCACCGACTTCCCGCGCTGCAGCTCCTGGGTCTGCGGCGGGTTCTTCTGGCTGGCGACCGGCCGGTTGGAGCTCACCACCTGCACGTTGACGGTGCCCGTGATCGTGTGCGTCCCCGAACTGATCGTGACCGCGACCGTCGTCGACTGCCCGGGCTGCACGCCGAGGGGCGCGGACAGGGACAGCGACGAGCCGTTCAGCCCCACCTGGATCTGCTTGTTCGCCCACTGCGGGTTCGAGTACGTGAGCTTCGCCAGGATCGCCGGGTTCGGGTGGAAGCTCGACGCGCGGAGGTCGATCGTCAGCGGAGCCTCCCCCGGTTCGATCTTCTCGCTCGGCGACGTGAAGGTCGGCGCGACATCCGACTGGTCGGGGCTGCCGACGGTGATCGGCAGCACCAGCGTCGTGATCCGGTCCGTGGTCTGGCCTGCATCCCGTCCGTCGTTGACCTTGAACGTGATCGCCGCTGGACCCCGGTAGTCCTTCGCAGCGGTGAAGCGGAGCGTCTGCTCGTCGCCGTAGGACGACGCGCCCGTGCTGTTGGTCGCGCTGACCCCGCTGGCGCCGGTGAGCTTGACCGCCCTGCCGGACGGCACATCCAGGATGTCCGACAGCTTCCAGGTCTTGCTCCCGCCCATCTCGACGATCTGCTGCGGCAGCGACTTCGCGATGGTCGGCGGGGCCGTGGCGTCGCCCTTCGGCGGCACGATGATGAAGGCGTCGCCGGTGAGGCCGGTCACCGGGTCCTTCACCTGGTAGGCGATGGCGAGCCGCTTGGCCGCAGGATGCACGGTGATCGCGCCGCCGGCCCCCACCTCGGCCGCTCCCGCGTTCGGGCCGGTGACGGCGACCGTGAGGTCTTCGACGAGGCCGGAGGGGTTGGTCGCCCCGGCCAGCGCATCCACCTTCACGCTGTCCTTGTTGGCGACAGCATCCGGTTCGATCAGGTGGTCGACCGCCGACGGGTACTGCTCCTTGGCGTTCGGGGTGACGGTCACCTGGATGAAGGCGCTCGCGACACCGCCCTGGCCGTTGCTGATCTGGTAGCGGACGATGTACGCGCCCTCGGTCTTCGGGGCGGTAACGAGGACGACCTTGCCGTGCACGGAGGCCTTGAGGCCCGCATCCACCTGCAGCAGCTTCTTCTGCACGGCGATGGTGTACCCGTTGGGGTCGGAGTCGTTGTCGAGCACCGGAACGGAGACGGTGCGTCCCGGCTTCACCTGCACGGGGTCGTTCCCGGCGATCGGCGGCTGCACGGAGGTCGGGCGCGGGATGACGCCGATGCTGACCGTGCCGGTCGCCGTCTTCCCGTAGGTGTCCTTGACCTGGTAGGTGAACGTGTCCGTGCCCGCCGAATCCGGGTACGCCTCGTAGGTGAAGGACGTGCTCGAGCTGTCGGAGATGCGACCGAGGGTCGGCTGCGTGCCGAGCCCGGCGAGCGTGACGGAGTCGCCGTCCGGGTCGATGCCGTCGAGCGGCACGTCCACCGGCACGGTCGATCCGGCGAACGCCCTGATCGTGAGCGGCTGCGGGCGCGGCGCCTTGTCGGAGCCCTTGTCCGGAGCCGTGACCACGAAGCTCACCGTGGCCTGGGCCTTCTGGCCGAGCTTGTCCGTCACGCCGTAGACGACGCTGTACTGGCCGGGCTGGGTCGGCGCCTGGTATCGCACGGTCTTGCCGCTGACGAACGCGGTGGCGCCCTTGCCCGCCGCCGCGTCATCGCGGAGGGCGGGGTCGAGCGAGAACGGAGCGTTGTCCGGCGAGTAGTCGTTGTCCATCACCGGAACGGTCGCGATGTCTCCGGCACGCACCGTCACCGTGTCGTCGACGGCGATCGGCGGCTGGTGGGTGACCAGCGGAGGGACCGGGACGACGGTGATGCCCGCCTTCGCCTCGTGGATGCCGTCGGAGACGGTGTAGACCAGCTGCACCTGCTCGGCGAGCACGGTCGGCGCCGTGATCTTCACGATCGCGTTGTCGAGCACCTCGACGTTGAGGTCGCCTGCTCCCTTGGCCGCGGTGACCGACCGGACGACGAGCACCCGCCCGGACGGGGACACGTCGTTGTCGAGCACGCTGACCGAGGTCGGCTCGCCCGGGCGCACGTATGCGGTGTCCGTGACGGCGACGGGCGGGGCGTCCGAGCCGCCGTCGGCGACCACGTTGACCCGGATCAGCCCGGTGGTCGACTTCGGCCCGGCCCCCAGGGTGTACGTCACGTAGAACTCGCCGGGCGCGTTGCTGAGGAGGGTGACGGTGCCGCGCGCGGCGTCGGTCGTCACGTCGGCGGCCGCCTGGCCGTCGATCGAGGCGCCTACCAGGCTGAGCGGCTGCCCGGACGGCGACTGGTCGTTGTCCAGTGGATGCACGACCACCGGCTTGCCGGTGAACCCGCCGCCGAAGTCGGGCACGGCGACGGGGTCGAGCGATCCGGCGGGCTTCACCGTGATGAGCAGGCTGCCCGTCGTGCTCTTCTTGCCGTCCGAGACGGTGACCTTGACCTCCTTGGAGCCGGTCTGCCCGGTCTTGCTGGTGAAGGTCACCTCGCCGTTCGGCTTGAACTGGACGTCGTCCTCGGTCGTGGCCGCCGCGGACACGAGCGAGAGGTCGTCGCCGTCCGGGTCGAGCCAGTCGTTGAGGACGTCGTACTTCACGGACTGGCCGACCTCGGCCTGCGCCGTGCTCGCCCTCGTGGAGGCGGGGGCGGCGTTCTGCGCCGGCTGGTGCAGTGTCGCATCCACCTGCGTCGAGGAGGTGCCCCCTCGCCCGTCGTCGACCGTGTACCGGAACGAGATGGTGCCGCTCAGCCCGTCGCCGGGGGTGAACTGGATGGCGCGCCCGCCCTCCACAAGTTCGAGGGTGCCCTGAGCGGCCGGGATGGCGGACACGTCCGAGATCGTGAGCACGTCGCCGTCCGGGTCCGTGTCGTTGGCGAGCACGGGAAGCACGGTGGAGCGGCCGGGGCGCACGCCGAACGCATCCGGAACAGCGGTCGGCGGTCTGTTCACCTTCGTGCGCTGAGCGAGGGTGTCGGAGAACGACTGCAGCACCGGCTTCTCCTCGCCGGTGTCGCCCTGCACGGTGGTCTCGTTCGGTTTCAGCTGCGCCCAGTTCTGCACCAGGCGCATGTTGGAGGAGACCACCCAGGCGTTGCCGTCCCGGAGGTTGTTGAGGGCGATCACGCCGTGGTTGACGCGGAACTCGAGGTCGTCGCCCTTCACCGGCTGGTCGATGTCGACGCCGATGTCCTTCTTCCCATCGCAGGCATAGAGATAGCGGGCCGAGCCCGCCCACGCGCCGTACGAGCAGCTGCCGAGGCGCACGGGCGCGGAGACCGCGGCCGCTCCCCCGGCTGCCGTCGCACCGGCCGGATGCGCGACGACGGTTCCCCCGCCGAGCGGGACGCTGAGCAGGCTCGACGCCGTCGCGACCAGCGCAGACGGGTCGTCGGCGCTCGGCTGCTGCAGCTTCAGGCCCTTGGCGGGCAGGTCGACCGTCTTCCCGTCCGCCGTGACGATCCGGTTGCCCTGCGTGTCGAGCACGACGGGCCGGTCGCCGACGGCGGAGAGCTGGAACCGTCCGGGAACAGGGAACGACGCCGTCGTCGGCTCCGCCCCCGGATGCTCGACGGTGTAGAGCTTCTTGCCGCTCGGCGCCACCACGAAGGTGGTGCCCGACTTGGTCACGACGAGCTGTGCATCCTGGCCGACCTTGGCCGCCGGCCTGGTCTTCGTCTTGTCGAAGTCGAGCCGGCCGCTCGCGTCGAGCACCCAGAGCTGCCCGGCCGGCGAGAGCACGGAGAGCGTGTTCCCTCCGTAGCCGAGCTGCGACTTCTCCGGGATCTGGATGCGGCCGCCGAGCGAGACGAACGCCGGGTCGATCTTGTCCACGGTCCCGTGCGGTGCGTCGGTGAGGAAGTACGCGGAGCCGTCCTGGAGCACGTCGAGGTCGGAGCTCGCCCCGGTGACCGCTGCATCCAGTTCGTTGATCTGGTGGTTGAGACGCCCGCCCATCAGCTTGTCGCCGTTGGTCACCCAGACGTCGCGGGTATCGAGGTCGACGGCGTTCACCGGGAAGCCGTTGTGGAGCACGGCAATGGTCAGCGGGACTCCCGCGACCACGGCGAGAGCGGTGACGGATGCGAGCGTCTTACGCTTCCGTATCCATGCGCTCAGCGATACCAAAACTCTAAAATCCCCCCGGGTACGAGACGACGACTACGCTAACACGGCGCAGCGCGCAGGCCGATGGGCAGTGCTGCCCATCGGATGCCCGAGGAGGATCAGTCGTCGGCGTCCGGCGCCGAGCCCTGCTCCTTCTCCTTCTCCGCGTCGAGCAGCGCCAGATCGTCGAGCCCGACCAGGCGGGTGGTGACCGCGTACTCCACCAGCCGGGCCCTGCGATTGGTGGCCAGCTTGCCCTTGCCGCCGCGCAGCCCGGCGACGCCGAGCTTGTCGAGCTTGTCGCAGACGTTGTCGAGCTTGCGGTTGAACGTGGTCATGCTCCAGCCCAGGCGCGCAGCGGCCTCCGCCGAGGTCGGGATGGTGCCGCGGCCGGGCACGGCCTGGGTCAGCACGCCCTCCGAGAGGGCGACGATCAGCTGGCGCTGGCTCGTGGTGAGCGTCACCGGCAGGATCGTGGTCGACCCGCCGGAGTCGTTCACGGTCACGGCCGTGTTGAAGAAGTCGTCCTCGCTGCTGATCGTGAAGTCGTACGTCGTGGCCCCGGCGCTGAACATGACGTGCATGGTCTGGAACACGATCGGCAGCTTCGCCCCCGGGGCGAGCCAGGCCTGCACGGTGCCGGTGGAGTCGCTGACCGTTGCGGTGAGGAGCGTCCCGACGTTGGAGAGCCACCACATCCCGAAGTCGCTGCTGATGGTAAGGAAGCGGCGGTGCAGGTACGGGTTGTCGTCGATGCTCAGATCGGCCTCGCGCCCGATGCCGAACTCGTCCGGCCCGGTGACCGTGTACAGCTCACCGCAGTAGTCGACCGTCAGCGGTTTCATTTGGCGCACGCCTTCAGCGGTTCGGAGGTGCGGCCGGAGCGCACCGTGGCGACATCGATGCAGACGGGGACGCCTGCAGTCAGCCCGGTCAGCTGCGCCTTCGGGGTGGCGGTGACGGTGGGAGGGTCCGTCGTGCCCTCGCGCACCCACTGATACTGGTCGCCCTTCTCGGGCTTGGCCGTCTTCCAGACGATCGTCGCCGTCGTGCCCGACGCGTCCCTGGTGGCGGAGACAAGGGTGGGCGGGGGCACCACGGTGACGGCGATCGTCCCGTCCTGATCCGTGCCGGCGCGCTGCGTCGGAGAGGCAGCGGGGCTCAGTGACGGGACGAGCACGGCGGCGAGCACTCCGCCGGCGACCACGAGGACAGCGGCGGCCGCGATCACTGGAAGCAGCCAGCGGGGACGGGAGGTGCCGGGGCGGGATACGCGGGGCTCGTGCTCCGCATCCGGCGCATCGGTGTCCGTCCCCTCCGCTTCGCCGGACGCCGTCGCCGCGGCGCCGCGTGGCCGCAGCATCGTGTGCTCGACGGGCGCTGACTCGCTCTGCTGCTCGGGATGCACGGTCGGCATGGCGCCGCGCACCACGGTCGGACCGGCCAGAAGCTCGGGAGGCACCTCTACCAGCCCCGGTCGCGTCTCCGTGCGCTCGTTCGCCGTCGGGGAGGGAGAGGGCCGCGTTGCGGGGCGGAGCCCCTGTGCGTCCACGGTCTGCACCGACCGGGCGCGCGTCTCGTCCTCTCCGGACGCCGGGGGCGACTCGTCGAGCACGCGCAGGTTGGGCACGTCGATGCTGGTCGGGGCGAACCCGAGTTCCAGCTCCACCCGCTGCAGCGCCCTGGCGAAGTCGACCGCCGTGGCGAACCGGTCGTCGCGTTTGGTGGCCATGCCCTTGCGCAGCACGGCGACCAGCGACGGGGGCAGGTCGTCCCTGTCGATCGGGGTGATCATCCCGCGCTCGATCCTGCCGATCAAGTCGAGCGTGCCGTTGGCGCGGCCCGGCACCTCGAACGGCGTGCGCCCGGCGAGGATGGTGTGGATGGTCGCCGCCAGCGAGAACACGTCGCTGCGCACATCCGGCTGGGGGTCGTCGTCGAACATCTCGGCGGGCGACCACGGAACGCTCAGCCCCACCGACCGGCTGCCGCTCGTCCCGGTGTCCGCGTCGCCGCCGCGCAGCGATCCGAGCGACGCGGTGTGCACCGGAAGCTCTTCGAGCGCGGAGGCGATGCCGAAGTCGGTCAGCGCCGGCCAGCCGAAGTCGGTGGTGAGCACATTCGCCGGCTTGATGTCCCTGTGCAGGATGCCGACGCTGTGCGCGGTCGCGATGGCGCTCGACAGGCGCACGCCGGTGCGCAGGGCGTCCTCGACGGTGAAGCGCTCCCGCTTGAACCGGTCGCCGAGCGACGGACCGGAGCAGTACTCCATCACCAGGTACGGACGCTCGTCCGCCGACACGTCCGCGTGGTGGATGGTGACGATGTACGGATGTGCGGACAGCTGCGCCATCACGTTCGCCTCCGCCACGAACCGGGCGCGGGCGGCGTCGTCGACGCTGTCGGTCAGCAGCACCTTGACGGCGACGCTGCGCTTCGGGAGCTCCTGCTCGTACAGGAACACGTCGGAGAACCCACCGGAGCCGAGCAGCCGGATGAAGTGGAAGCCCGGCAGCGCGGGCGGCTGGGAGGCGAGACGCCTCATGCGTCCTCACCGACCGTGAGCGTCACACCGCTGCCCAGATCGACGACGGTGCCCGCGATGACGGCGGTCGGCTCGCCGCTGCGCAGCTTCTGCGGCGGCTTGCCCGGCAGGACGATCATGGTGCCGTTGCGCGAGTGCAGGTCGGTGACCACGACCGTGTCGCCCTCGACCGCGATGGTGGTGTGCGACCGGGAGATGTCGCGCTCCGCACTGTCGACGGTCACCGGCCGCGGCGCAGGACCGCGCGCGGTCGTGGAGGCGACGGGAGCGCGGCCGACGACGATGGGCGGCTCCAGGTATTCGCGCCTGCCGTCGGCGAGGTCGACGAAGAAGCGCGGGGACGGAGCGGCGGGCGGCTGCGCATCCTGCGCGCCGTCCGCCGCAGTGTGCTGCGCACTGTCCTGCGCGCGGAGGCCGTCGAGGCTGCCGGACATGATCGTGAGACCGTCATGGTCGCCCGCCTCCGCACTCGGGCGGGCCGGGGCGGAGTCGGTGATGAACCGCGGCAGGTCGATGCGCGCCGGCTCCGCCTCCTCCGCGGGGCGCACGGCGGCGTCCTCGACGCTGCGCATCATGGTGGCGCCGAACAGGTGGTCGTAACCGGTCGCGTCCGCCTCGGCCGCGTCTGTGTGGGTCACCTCACTGAGAGTCGCGTCCGGGATGCGGGTCTCGCCCGCCTCGACCTCGGGCTCCGCCTGTGGAACAAGCACGGGCTCCGGCTCCGGCTGCTGTTCCGGCTCCGCTGGCGCCTCCACCAGCACCGGGGCCGTGATCGGGGCACGCTTCGCCTCCGGAGCTGCGACGGGAACGGCGGCCTGCGCCGCAGTCTGGCCGCCCCAGCTCACGCCCGCCGCCCACACGATCCCGTCGGCCAGCGGCAGAGCTGGGCGAGAAGCCGCACCGTCCGCCATCCCCGTGACGGCCAGCGTCACCGAGGTGGCCTCCGCCACCTGCTGCTCCAGCCAGGTGGAGACGCCGTCGGCGTCGATGCTGCGCTCCCCCTCGTGCGTGTGCACGGTCGCCGTCACCGGGCCACGGACGGCGATCATCGCGCGTCCCGTCGCACCCTCGATCAGGCCGAACGACGGCGTCCGGGCGAACCCGTCGGCCGCGAGCGCTTCGAGCGTCTCGGCGAACCCGGAGGAGACGGCGGCGGCGAGGCCGCGCAGCGCCGTGGCGTCCTGCCCTTCGACGATGAGTGCGCGCGCTCCGGCGGCGACCACCGCCCAGTCCCCGGCTGTCGTCTGCTGAACGTCGAACACGTCGGTGAAACCTACCCTCTCGGCTGCGTGTCTTCGAGAGAGCGGCTTCCCTCCGGCCTGTCCTTCGTGACATCCGATGCCGGTTCCGCGTCCCCCGCCGTCGATTCAACCACGACCACGGTGACGTTGTCGCGCCCGCCCGCCGCGATGGCCGCATCCACCAGCCGGTCGGCGATGTCAGCTCCCCCGTCGGCGAGGATGCGCGCGATGGTCTCGTCGGAGAGTTCCTTGGTGAGCCCGTCGGAGCAGATCAGGAACGTCTGCCGCCCGGTCACCGGTAGCAGCAGCGAGTCCGTGTCGACGAAGTCCTCCGCTCCCAGCGCCCTGGTGATCACGTTGCGTTCGGGATGCACGGCGGCCTGCGCCTCCGTGATGAGGCCGGCGTCCACCAGCTCCTGCACCGCGGAGTGGTCGACGCTCAGGCGGGTGAGCGCCCTGCCGTCCCAGAGGTAGACGCGGGAGTCGCCGATGTTGACGACCATCCACTGTTCGTCGAGGGTCTCCTGCACGCGCACTCGCACCACGCCGGTGAGGGTGGTGCCCGCGACGGCGACGCCGGACTCGTCGGCGCTCGACAGCGAACGCACGGCGGCGTTGGCCTCGTCGATGGCGGCGATCACCTCCTCCGGCGTCGGCCGCGTGCCGGCCGGGAGGGTGCGGGCGAGCGACTCCACCGCCGTCTGGCTGGCGGCGTCCCCGCGGGCGTGCCCGCCCATCCCGTCCGCGACGGCGAACACTGGATCGGCCGCGATCATGCTGTCTTCGTTGACGCGTCGTACCGCACCCACATCGCTGCGTACGCTCACGCCGACGGTTGACGTCATGTACCGGTTTCCTCCTGCGTCTTCGCGGCCGAGGCCGGTGCGCGCCCGGTGCTGTCCGCTCCGGATGCGCCACCCTGGTCGTCCACGTCGTCCTGATCGTCGCCGTGGATGGCATCGGCGACGGAGGTTCCGCTGAGTTTCAGCTTCACCAGACTTGCAATCGTAGCGACTGCCATCGCCCCGACGATCACTCCGAGCGACATCATCGTGCTGATGTCGGGCGCCCACTCGATGTGCTGGCCGCCGTTGATGAACGGCAGTTCGTTCTCGTGCATCGCGTGGAACACCAGTTTGACGCCGATGAAGGCCAGGATGAACGCGATCCCGTACTTGAGGTATTCGAGCTTGTCGAGCAGGTGCCCGAGCAGGAAGTAGAGCTGCCGCAGCCCCATCAGCGCGAAGACGTTCGCGGCGAACACGATGAACGGGCTCTGTGTGATTCCGAAGATGGCCGGGATGGAGTCGAGGGCGAACAGCAGGTCCGTCGTGCCGAGCGCGAGGAAGACGATGATCAGCGGGGTGAACATCCTGGTGCCGTTGACCGTGGTGCGCAGCTTGTTGCCCTCGTACTGGTCGGACACCTTGAGGCGCTTGCGGGTGAAGCGCACGAACCAGCTGTCCTTCGTGCCCTCCTCGTCGTCGTGCTTGCTGAGCGCCTGGTGGATGGCCGTCCAGAGCAGGAACGCACCGAAGATGTAGAAGATCCAGCTGAACGTGGCGATCAGCGACGCACCCAGGATGATGAAGACGCCGCGCAGCACCAGGGCGATGATGATGCCCACCATCAGCACTTCCTGCTGGTACTTCCTCGGCACGGAGAACCTCGCCATGATGATGACGAAGACGAACAGGTTGTCGATGCTCAGGCTGTACTCGGTCAGCCAGCCCGCGACGAACTGTCCGGCATGCTCGGCGTCTCCGATCAGGAGCATCGCGAGCGCGAACAGCAGCGCGAGCGCCACGTAGAACGACACCCACAGGGTCGACTCTTTGGGGCTCGGGATGTGCGGCCGCTTGAACACGATCAGCAGGTCGAACGCCAGGATCAGCAGCAGGACGATCATGGATCCGATTTCGAACCATGCGGGAAGAGCAAGCTCCACGGGGGGACAACCTTTCGAAGGGCACCGGCAACGGGTCCGAAAGTCTCTCCCGCACCCATCGTTCGGGTGCCGCTGTGCCCGGGTTCGAAGACTCGAACCGTGATGACGTCCACAGCGCCGACCCGTCGTGGGTCGTCCGGGATACTCCCCTTCGCTCCGGACAGTCTACCGGATGCGCGGTGTGAGAACGGAATGTAAAGAAGCGGTAAGGCGCCTGCGAATCGCGCCGGGGCCGGCACGCGCGCGGTGAAGATGGGACCGTGCGGGAAGACAAGGGCCTGGTGCTGGTCGTCGAGGACGAGTCGACGATCGTCGACCTCGAACGGCTCTACCTCTCGAACGCCGGGTACGGCGTGCACGTCGAGACGGACGGGGCGGCGGCGCTGGATGCCGTCGCGCGGCTGCGGCCGGCGGCGATCGTGCTCGACATCGGCATCCCGGGGCTCGACGGGCTCGAGCTGTGCCGCACGCTGCGCGCTCGCGGCGACTGGACGCCGGTGGTGTTCGTGACGGCGCGCGACGACGAGGTGGACCGCATCCTGGGCCTGGAACTCGGGGCGGACGACTACCTGACCAAGCCCTTCTCGCCCCGCGAGCTGGTCGCCCGCGTGCGGGCGCTGATCCGGCGCTCTCACGTGCGCGACGGGTCGGAGGAGCGACGGGTAGGCGTCGTGACGCTCGACCAGGAGCGCCGACGCGTGGATGTGGCCGGGGTCAGGGTCGAGCTGACGGCGACCGAGTTCGACCTCCTCGCGCACCTGATGTCCCAGCCGGGACGGGTGTTCACCAGGGAGCAGCTGCTTTCCTCGGTCTGGGGTGTCGCCGACTACAGCAGCAGCCGCACCGTTGACGTGCACGTTGCGCAGCTGAGGGTGAAGCTGCGCGGGGCGTCCGACGTGATCCGCACGGTGCGCGGGGTCGGATACAGCGCTGCGGAACAGGATGCGTGACGCGGCGGCGGACCGCGGCCGGGCTCGCTCCTGGGGCGGCTCGCTCTCCGGCCGCATCATGCTCGCCACATTCGCGGTGGGCCTGATCGCCGTGCTGGTGACGGCGCTGGTCTCCCTGCAGGTGGTGCAGCGCGTCGCGGAGGATCAGGCGCGGCAGCAACTGAAGGCGCAGGCCACGGCGCTCGTCGCCGCCCGGGCGAGCGGGTCGCGGGTCGCGGCGGCCAGGCTGGCGGCGCTCGGCGACCGGTTCGCCGTCGTCTCCCCCGACGGCAGCGTGTCGGGCGGCGCCCGCGCATCCGTCGACCCGTCCGTCGTGCACGAGTTGCAGGCGGGACGGTCGGTGTCGGCCACGACGACGCTCGGCGGCACGGATGCTGTGCTCGTCGGCATCCCGAGCGCGGACGGCGGCGGCATCGTCGGCGTGCGGAAGGTCGCCGACATCGCGGCGGCGAACGCGGACCTGGTGCGCTGGCTGGTCGTCGCGCTCGTGATCGGCCTCGCCGTGGCGACCGTGGCCGGAGTGCTGCTCGCCCGGCTGATCGGGAGGCCGCTGCGCCGCCTGTCCGGGAGTGCGCGCGACCTCGCCGCCGGCCGCCGCGGCGTCGCCATCGCGGACGAGTCCGTCGCGGAGATCGAGGACATCGCCGGCGCGCTCCGCGGTCTGGACTCGGCGCTGTCGGTGAGCGAGGACAGGCAGCGGGAGTTCCTGCTCTCGGTGTCGCACGAGATCCGCACGCCGCTGACCGCCATCCGGGGATACGCCGAGGCGCTCGCGGACGGCGTCGTCGCTCCGGACGACGTGGCCGGAGTCGGCAGCACACTGACCGCGGAGTCGGAACGGCTCGGCCGCTTCCTCGGCGACCTGCTGGAGCTGGCCCGGCTGGAGGCGGACGATTTCGCCATCGACCGCCAGCGCTTCGACGCGCGCCGGACCGTCGAGCGGGCCGTCGCGGCCTGGAGCGGGGCGGCAGCCCGGGCGGGCGTCGCTCTCCGGGCGGACATCCCGGATGCGCCGGTCCCCGTCACGACCGACGAGATGCGGTTGCGCCAGGTGGTGGACGGGCTGATCGAGAACGCGATGCGCGTGACACCGGCCGGCGCGCCCATCGTGGTGGCGGCGACCGGGGAGGCGGACGGCATCCGGATCGCCGTCCGCGACGGAGGCCCCGGCCTCAGCACGGAGGACGCAGCGGTGGCCTTCGAGCGCGGGGCGCTGCACGCCCGCTACCGCGACGTCCGCTCGGTCGGGACCGGCCTCGGCCTCTCGATCGCGAGCAGGCTCGTCGGCCGCCTCGGCGGGTCGATCGCGGTCGCGCCGGCCGCGGAGGGCGGGGCGGCGTTCACGGTCTCCTTACCGTCCTCGTACACGGCCGATGCTGAGCGCTGACATCCGCCTGCGACGCTGACGAGCATGGACACGAACACCCCAGAGAACACTCCCCTCCACACCCCTGAACCCTCTTCGGCTCCCAGCCAGCGCACACCGGATGCGCCAGCCGCCTTCCTCCGCCGTCACGCCGTCGGCTCCGGCATCACGGCGGCCGTGCTGGCCGTCGTCGTGGTCGCGGGAGGAACGGCGTGGGGCGTCTCCGCCGCGGTCGCCGCGGAGCAGACCTCTGCCTCCGCTCCGCTGACGGCGGAGAACGCCTCCAATACGGTGACGAACCACGGCGCGGCTGCGTCGACGTCGAAAGCGAAAGCGAAGGCGAAGGCGAAGCGCAAGCATCGGCACGGCGCCGTCGGGACCATCACGGCGATCAGCGGAGACACCTGGACGATGCACGCCGCCTCCGGCGCGACCGTCACCGTCAAGCTCAGCTCCAGCACCGCATACGGCACGAAGAAGAAGCCGGCCACCGAGGGCTCGTTCGCGGTCGGCGACAGGATCGGCGCTCTCGGGACACGCTCCGGCGACACCGTCACCGCGAAGCGGATCGTGCACCTCCCGGTGCGCGCCCACGCCGCCGCGGCGTCCAGCGCCGCCACCCCGGGCACCTGACCCGACGCATCCGCCCGAGCACACAAAAAAGCCCGGATACCAGTAAATTACTGGTATCCGGGCTGTTGTGACCCCAGCGGGATTTGAACCCGCGTTACCGCCGTGAGAGGGCGACGTCCTAGGCCGCTAAACGATGGGGCCGTTTTTGCAACTCAATGAGTATGCCACACCCTGCGCTCAGGTTCCAAAACGGCGGGTGCATCCCGGGCGTGGCGCGCAGGCTGCGGTCAGGCGAGCACGAGCAACGCGCCCGGAGAGACCGAGACCTCGACCGGCAGCGGTCCGATGCGCTCCCCGTCGGCGTACGCCACCACATCCGGAGCGTCGATCGTGACCGTGCGCGCCGGGAGGAACGAGACCTCGTCGATCTCCGTATGCGTTCCGGAGAATACTTTCGGGAACAGGCGCAGGAAGCGCCACTTCGGCATGTCCCTGACGACGAAGAGATCGAGCATCCCGTCGTCGAGGCTGGCGTGCGGCACCACGCGCATCCCTCCCCCGATGGAGCGGTTGTTGGCGACGGCGATGAGCAGCGCGTCGGTGTCGAGCGGCACACCGTCGGCGACCACCCGGTACGGGATGGGGCGGAGCGTCGCGAGTTCGCGGAGCAGGGCGAGCACGTAGCGGCTTCGGCCGCGCGGGCGGGTCATCAGGTTGGCGCGCTCGTTGACGGTGGCGTCGAACCCGGCGGACAGCACGCAGCCGAACCAGGTGCTCAGGCCGCCGTGCCGCACGATCCCGGCGTCGATCCGGCGCGGCGGCTTCTGCAGCGCGGCGAGCAGGAGGGCGATGGCGGCGTCGGTGTCGGAGACCGGGATGCCCAGGCCGTCCGCCATGTCGTTGCCCGTGCCGCTCGGCACGATCCCGAGCGGGATGTCCGTCTGCGCGACGATGTTGATGCCGAGATTGACCATGCCGTCGCCGCCCACGACCACGAGAGCGTCGGCACCGGCAGCGACCGCACGCTTCGCTTCGCGCCGCAGGAGCTCCACGTTCGCCTCGTCGAGCGCGACCACCGTGTGACCGGCAGCGCGGAGCCGCTCGACCACGCGCGGGCCGACCTCGCGCCTCTTCCCGAACGACGCCATCGGATTGACCGCGACGACGACGGTGCGGGGGGATGCGGCCATAGTGCACGATTATGGCGGACCATCCGGGCGCGGCCGGGAGTAGACGTGGCTGTCCCCGTGTCGCGGGCGGGGCCGAGCCGGGAGTCCGTTCAAACGGACTCCCGGCACGACACGCCGCGCCACACTCCGCCCAAGCGGAGTTCCCGCGGCGAGCACCGCGCGTCTTCCGCCCGAGCGGAGTTCGCGGCCGAGCCCACGGAGTCCGCCTGAGCGGAGTTCGCGGCCGGGGCGCGGAATCCGCTTGAGCGGAGTTCTCACGGCCGGGGGCCCGCCGATTCCGTTCCAGCGGAGCCTTCCGCGGCGTGTCGCGCCGGGACTCCGCCCGAGCGGAGTTCACGCCGCGGCCTAGAGGCGCACGCGCCGCAACAGCTGCGCGTTCAGCGCCACCACGATGGTGGACACCGACATGAGCACGGCGCCGAACGCGGGAGACACGACCACGCCGATCCCGGTCGCCACGCCCGCCGCGAGGGGCAGCGCGATCACGTTGTACCCGGCGGCCCAGGCGAGGTTCTGCAGCATCTTGCGGTAGGTGGCCCTCGACAGCGTGATGACCCTGGCCACGCCGCGCGGGTCGCTGGACGCGAGCACGATCCCGGCCGACTCGATCGCCACGTCCGTGCCCGCGCCGATCGCGATGCCGACGTCCGCCTGCGCGAGCGCCGGGGCGTCATTGACGCCGTCGCCGACCATCGCCACCTTCGCGCCGCCCTGCTGCAACTGCGCGACGGTGCCCGCCTTGTCGCCGGGCAGCACCTCGGCGAACACCTCGTCGATGCTCAGACGTGCGGCGACAGCCTCGCCGACGGCCCGCGAGTCGCCGGTCAGCATCGCGACGCGCACTCCGCGGCTGTGCAGGATGCGCACCGCCTCCTCCGACTCGGGTCGCACGACGTCCGCGAGCGCGATCATCCCGGCCACCTGCACCCCAGCCGCCTGCGTCCCGGTCGAGGACGTCCCGGCCGCCAGCGTCTCGTTCGCCCGCATCCCGGCTGCACCGTCCCCGGCGAGTACGTACACCACGGTCTGACCTTCCGCCTCCGCCGCCCGCGCGGCCTCGGCCACCGCAGCGTCCGGCGTCAGACCCCGCTCGGCGAGCAGCCTGGGCGCCCCGACGGTCACGGCGACACCGTCGACCGTCGCCGTCGCTCCCCGACCGCCCAACGCCTCGAAGTCGGCTGCCGCGGAGACGGTGAGCCCCCGCTGCTGCGCCTCGGCGACGATCGCCCGGGCGATGGGATGCTCGGCGGGCGCCTCGACGGACGCGGCCAGCGCGAGCAGCGCATTCACGTCCCCGTCGGTGGCCTCCACAGACGCGACGCCCTGGCGGCCCTCGGTGAGCGTCCCGGTCTTGTCGAACAGGACGACGTCGATCAGGCGGGCGTCCTCCATCGCGTGCCTGTCGCGGATCAGCAGGCCGTTCTTCGCGCCGATCGCCGTGGAGATCTGGGCGACCAGCGGGATGGCCAGGCCGAGTGCGTGGGGGCAGGCGATGACGAGAACGGTCACGACGCGTTCGAGCACGAAGCCGGGCTCGTCCGGCCGCAGGATCGCCCACACGACCAGGGTGAGGGATGCGGCGGCGAGCGCCACGTAGAACAGCAGCCCGGCCGCGCGGTCGGCGAGGATCTGCGTGCCGGACTTGCTGGCCTGCGCGTCGGAGACGAGGCGCATGATCCCGGCGAGCGCGGTGTCTCCCCCGGTCTTCGTCACCCGGACCACGAGTGACCCGCTACCGGAGATGGAGCCGGCGACCACCTGCTCGCCCACTCCGCGGGTGACCGGCTTCGACTCGCCGGTGAGCAGCGATTCGTCCACGTCGGACCGTCCGTCGACGATCTCCCCGTCCACGGGCACAGCGGCGCCGGGACGGACGCGCACGAGGTCACCGACGGCGAGCGCACTGACGGGCACGAGCTCGGACGTCGACCCGTCGCCGACCCGCTCCGCCTGGTCGGGCAGCAGCTTCGCGAGCTGGCCGAGCGCATCCTGGGCGCCCATCACCGCCGACATCTCGATCCAGTGGCCGAGCAGCATGATCAGGATGAGGGTGGCGAGCTCCCACCAGAAGTCCATGCCCGGCAGTCCGAAGGTCACGGCGAGGCTGTAGCCGAACGCGACGACGATGGCCAGCGAGATGAGGGTCATCATGCCGGGCTGACGGCTCCGCAGCTCGGTGACGGCTCCACGGAGGAAGACGAGGCCGCCGTAGAAGAAGATGGCGACGCCGAAGACCGCGGGGATGTACTGGCTGCCGGGGAACCGGGGTCCGCCGAGCCCGAGGATCTCCTGCAGGCCGGGCGAGAACACCAGAGTCGGAATGGTGAGGACCAGGGTCAGCCAGAACTTGCGCCGGAAGATCGCCGGATCGTGCCCGGCGTGGGCGCCGTGATCGTGACCGCCCTGGTCGTGCGCCGAGTGATCGTCGGCCGCGCCGCCGTGACCCGAGTGCTCGTGCGCCCCATGATCGTGCGCGTCGTGTGGCTGGTGCGTCTGATTCGTCGTCGTCTCGTTCATATCCACCCTTGAACAGTACCCCCCAGGGGTATATTCCTCAAGTTGCACGACCACCCTTTTAGGTATTTCCTGGTGCCATGAGACTGACGAAGTTCGAACACGCCGCCCTGCTCCTCGAAGAGTCCGGAAAGAAGCTGTTCGTCGACCCGGGGAGCCTGACCTCCCCCCTCACCGACACGAACAGCACCGTCGGCGTCGTGATCACCCACGAGCACGCCGACCACTGGACCCCCGAGCAGCTGAACCGCATCCTCGACCTCAACCCGGATGTGCCGATCTTCGCCCCGCAGGGTGTCGCCGCCGCAGCCCCCGACTTCGCCATCACCGTCGTGCACCCCGGAGACACCGTCGAGGCCGGGCCGTTCACCCTGCGCTTCTTCGGCGGGCGTCACGCGGTCATCCACGAGAGCATCCCCGTCGTCGACAACGTCGGCGTGCTCATCAACGACGTGCTCTACTACCCGGGCGACTCGTTCACCATCCCGGAGGGCGTCGACGTGGATGTGCTCGCCACCCCGGCGGGCGCCCCCTGGCTGAAGATCGCGGAGACCATCGACTACGTGCTCGCCGTCAAGCCCAAGCGCAGCTTCCCGACGCACGAGATGGTGCTCTCCCGCGGGGGCAAGGACATGGCGAACGCCCGCATCAAGTGGGCGACGGAGCAGAACGGCGGCGAGTTCTTCCCGCTGGAGCCCAACGACACGCTCGACCTCTGAGCGCGTGAGCGAGCAGCACGCCGCAGCGTCCGGATCCCGCCCGGCGGTCGTCTGGTTCCGTGACGACCTCCGGGTCGCAGACAATCCGGCACTGACGGCCGCCGCAGGCAGCAGGATGCCCGTCGTCTGCGTCTACGTGCTCGACGACGAGTCGCCCGGCGTGCGAGCGCCGGGCGGCGCGTCCCGGTGGTGGCTGCACCACAGTCTCACCGCGCTCTCGGCAGCACTGGATGCGCTCGGCGGCTCCCTGACGATCCGTCGCGGCCCGGCCGAACGCGTCATCGGCGACCTGCTCGCCGAGACCGACGCCGCCGCCGTGTTCTGGAACAGGCGGTACGGCGAGGCGGAGCGCACGGTCGACGAAGCCATCAAGACGCAGGCCAGGGACGACGGACGCGAGGCGTCCAGCTTCGGCGCGAACCTGCTCTTCGAGCCGTGGACCATTCGCACGGGCTCCGGCACGCCGTTCTCCGTCTACACCCCGTTCTGGCGCGCCTGCCTCGCCTCGCCGGAGCCGCGCAAGCCGCTGGATGCGCCCGGGAGCATCGCGGGCGCTCCCCCGCTGGACAGCCTCACGGTCACCGACCTCGGGCTCCTGCCGACGCATCCCGACTGGTCGGCCGGCCTGCAGGAGACCTGGGAGCCGGGAGAGGACGCCGCGCACGAGGCCCTCGCGCGCTTCCTGGACGAGGACGTCGCCGCATACAAGGCGGACAGGGACACCCCGGGGATCGACGCCACCTCACGGCTGTCGCCGCGGCTGCGCTGGGGCGAGCTCAGCCCGCACCAGGTCTGGCACGCCACCGCCGCCGCGCGCACCCGCACGAACGCGGAGGGCGCGGCCACCTTCCTCTCCGAGCTGGGCTGGCGCGAGTTCGCGTACCACACGCTGTTCCAGCGGCCGGCGCTGGCGACGGAGAACATCCGCAGTGAGTTCGACGCCTTCCCCTGGCCGCGCCTGCACCCGACGGCGCTGCGCGCCTGGCAGCAGGGCCGCACCGGCATCCCGCTGGTCGACGCCGGGATGCGGGAGCTCTGGCACACCGGCACGATGCACAACAGGGTGCGCATGGTCGTCGCGTCGTTCCTGATCAAGAACCTGCTGATCGACTGGCGGCTGGGAGAGCAGTGGTTCTGGGACACGCTGGTCGACGCCGACCCGGCCAGCAACCCGTTCAACTGGCAGTGGGTCGCGGGAAGCGGGGCGGACGCCGCACCGTACTTCCGCGTGTTCAACCCCGAACTGCAGCGCGAGAAGTTCGACAAACACGGCGACTACGTGCGCCGCTGGGTGCCGGAGTGGCAGACGGACGCGTACCCGGAGCCGATCGTCGACCTCGCGGAGACGAGGAGGGCGGCCCTCGCCGCCTACGACGTGGTGAAGGGGCGCTGAGGGTCAGCGCCCGTGCTCGGCGAGGATCTGGTCGACGTCGATCCGCTTGAGCAGGCCGTTCCAGTCGATCCTGCGCGCCTCGTCCGCTTTGTCCTCGTCGGCGAACACCTTGCCGCTGCGCTCCACGACGATGCCGACGGGGAGCATCCTGTTCAGTTCGGCGAGGATCGCGTCGTCCACGGCTTCGGTGTCGAAGTCGGCTCCGACGGTGGCGTAGTAGTCGCCGGACAGGGTGTACGACACGATTCCGGTCTCGATTCGGCTCATGGGCGGCAGTGTAGTCCCGGCATCCGACGGGAGCGTACAGTGCGCGGCATGAGCGATCAGGATGAGCCCACCACCGGCCCCGATGCAACCGGACAGGACACCCAGCAGAGCCAGGAGCCCGCTGCGCCGCGCGACGCCGACGAGCTGACCGAGGCCGTCACCGAACTCGGCTCGAACGACGAGGAACGTCTCGACGCCGTCGCCGAGCACAACGCCTCGCTCGAAGAGCGGCTGCCCGGCGACGACGAGCTGCCCCTCACCAAGGGGTAGTCCGTCCGGAGCGCGCCCTGGTTGGGGGCCTGGAAGGGCTCCCATCCGCTCGGTACGGTGGCGCGGTGGACAACAGTGGACGGATGCGCGACAGGGTCGCCGGATACGCGGTGATGGAGCAGGTCGTCCGGTTGCACGGTGACGTCCCTCCGCGGTCGGCTGTCGCCCGTGCGTTCGGGGTCCGCCCGCTCAGCGCCGGTACCCGGCCCTGGTTCGACGGCGCGCTCGGCGAGCGCGAGGTGGGGGCGATGCTCGACCGCCTGCCGGACGGATGGACCGTCTTCCACGCGCTGCCCGTCGGGAACGGGGATGCGGACATCGACCATCTCGTCGTCGGCCCCGGCGGCGTGTTCGTCGTGAACACCAAGAACCACCAGGGTGCTGAGGTGTGGGTCGGCGAGCGCGCTGTGCTCGTGAACGGGGCGAAGAAGCCGTACCTGCGCAACTCCGAGCTTGAGGCGTCGCGCATCCGGCAGGTGCTCGCCACCGCGGGCCTGGTCGCCCCGGTGAACGCCGTGGTCGCGGTGCTCGGCGCGAAGAAGCTGACCGTGCGTCAGCAGCCCGCCAGGGTCGCCGTGCTCGCCGCCGGCGGGCTGAACCGCTGGCTCACCCGGCGTCCGGCCGGCGTCGATCGAGCGACCGTGGATGCGATCGTGCGCATCGTCGACGACCCGGCAACCTGGCGAGCGGTGCACGGCCCGTCCGGCGCAGGCTCAGCCACCGTCGAGCGGTTCGACGCCATCGCCCGCGAGGACAGGGCGGCGCGCGTCGTCCGGCTGGGGTGGCTGCTCGCGGTCGCGCTCAGTGCGCTCGCGGTGGCTCTGCCGTTCCTGCCGCACTGAGCGTCGCGGCGGTGCGCATCCGGAGTTCGAGCGCACCTTCCGTCTCGTGGAGGTCGAGGCCGACCGTCACCGACGCCAGTTCGGAGAGCGAGCGCAGGTGCGTTCCTCCGCACGGGATCTCGACGGTGCCATCCGGGAGGTCGCAGCGCCAAGTGCGCCGCTCCCCCAGGCCGTCTCCGTCGCGCGCGATCGACACCGCGGCTCCGGTCGCCAGCCATCCGGCCAGCAGCTCGTTGGCTGCGGCCTCCACGGTGTCCAGCGCTCCGGCGAGCTCTGCGGCCTGGAACCCCTTCTTCCGCAGGCTCTTGCCGATGCGGTACGTGTCGAGCGAGCCGTCCGGCAGGATGCGCGACTCGGTGATCGCGAGCTGGTCGAAGTTGGGGCTGCCCCTGCCGTCGAGCTGCACCTCTTTGCTCCACAGCCCGGCCAGCGCCGCGTTGAGCGCCAGCGACGCCAGGTGGCAACCGGTGTGCCCGGCGGAGAGCGCGCGGCGCAGAGCGGGGTCGACGGTGACGGTCACCGGCGTGCCCGGGGTGAGCCCGTCAGCGTCCTCCACGAAATGGCAGACGACGAACGCCCAGCCCTCCGTGCCCGTCCGCACCGGGGCGTCGCCCAGGAACAGGTTCTCTCCGTCGATCGCGCCGACCACCGCCCCGACCACGGGATTCACGACACCGTCCGCCGACAGCGTGCCGTCATCGGCGGGCTGGTCCGGCCAGACCGGGTCGACGGCGTGGAACGCCGTCCTGTCGAGGACGATCGCGGTGCGCCCGTCCCCGACCGGCTGTGCGATGAGCACAGTGCCGGTCGAGGTCAGGTCACCGTCCGGGTACGTGACGATGGTGTCCGCGTCGATCCTGGTGGTGTCGACGGGATGGGCGAGAGGGAAGCTCATCCCTCCAGCGTACGAGGTCGCGCTCACTTCGTGAGCGTGTCGACGTACTCCTGGTGCTCCGTCATCCACTTCGTGACGATGGGGTCGTAGTCGTCCGTCTTCGCGCCGTTGAACATGTCGTTCTCGAGCGAGTAGAGCAGCTTCGAGTCGAGCTTGAAGGACTTCACCCAGCCGGCCACCTCCGGGTACTTCTTCTCGAAGTCCGTGCTGGCGATCGAGTGCAGGGATTCCGCCGTCCCGAGCGTGTTCTTCGGGTCCTTCAGATCCTTCAGGTCGAACTGGTCGTACGCCCAGTGCGGTCGCCACAGGGTGACGGCGATGTTGTCCTTGCTCTTCATCGCGCTGGTCAGCTCGGCGAGCATCGCCGGGGTCGACGACGTCGTGAAGTCGAGACCGCCGAGGCCGTACTCCGGGATGACCTTCTTCTGCGTCGCCTCGGTGAGCCCGGCGCCCG
Source organism: Leifsonia araucanica (assembly GCF_051161895.1). Classification (NCBI taxonomy): domain Bacteria; kingdom Bacillati; phylum Actinomycetota; class Actinomycetes; order Micrococcales; family Microbacteriaceae; genus Leifsonia; species Leifsonia araucanica. The sequence continues at coordinate 491,294 of NZ_JBMBTW010000002.1, read as the reverse complement.
GCTCGATGCCGACCAGCCGGTTGCCGAACTCGTCGGCGTGCGCCGCGAGCTGGTCGAGCGAGTCGATGGGGGCGTCCTTGTTCACCGCGATGGTGAGCTTGGCCTCGTTGTTCCAGGCGCCGAGGTCGACGAGCGAGTCTCCGTACTTCTTCAGGTACGCCTCGTGCGTGGTGGGCAGCCAGCCGTCGAACGCCACGTCGTAGTCGCCCGTGCTGAGACCGGCGAACGCTGGGCCGGCGTCGGCGTACTCGAACGTCACGTCGTAGCCCTTCTCCTCCAGCACGTGCTTCCAGAGGTAGGACACCGCCTCGCCCTCCGGCCAGCCGTTGAAGACGGCGACCTTGATCTCGCCCTTCGACGCGTCCGCCTGCGAGACGGCGGCGATGCTGGTGCCGCCGACCGCCACGAGGGCTGCCGCCCCGAGGGCCGCCAGCGCGCGCTTCGGCATCCGCTTGCGGGCTGCCCCCACGGAGGCCGTGAGCCGATCCAGGATGATCGCGATGATGACCACGGAGAGGCCGGCCTCGAAGCCGAGGCCCACATCCACCCGGCTGAGCGCCTGGACGATGTCGCGGCCGAGGCCGCCTGCGCCGACCATTCCGGCGATGACGACCATCGAGAGCGACAGCATGATCACCTGGTTCACCCCGGCGAGGATCGACGGCATGGCGAGCGGGAGCTGGATCTGGCGCAGGATGCGCCGGGGCGACGAGCCGAACGCCCGACCGGCCTCGACGATCTCGCTGTCGACGCCGCGGATGCCCAGCTCCGTGAGACGCACGCCGGGAGCCATCGCGAAGATGATCGTCGCGACGATGCCGGGCACGACACCCACCCGGAACAGGATGAGGGCCGGGATGAGGTACACGAACGCCGGCATGGTCTGCATGAAGTCGAGCACGGGACGGATGATCGCCGACGCCGTCTTCGATCGTGCGGCCAGAATGCCGAGCGGGACGCTCAGTGCGACGGCGATAGCCGCGGCGACGAGCACGAGCGCGAGGGTGTCCATCGCGTTCGTCCACTGGTCGATCCCAGCGATGACGAGCAGCCCGACCACCGTTCCCGCACCGAACACCCAACCGCGCAGCCAGACGGCGAGCACGGCGAAGATCAGGATGATGCCCCAGAACGGAGGCGTCTGCAACAGCCAGTCCATGCCCGTGTACAGCGCGGTGAAGACCGTGCGGATCACGTCGAACACAGGACCGAAGAACTCGGTGACGAAGTCGACGGCGCTGGTCGCCCAGTCGCCGAGGGGAAGTCGCACATCCATCAGCGCACCTCCTCGAGCTCAGGCTCTCCGCCTTCTCGCGCGCCGACCCCCGGCGCGGTCTCGAGCAGCGTCTGGTTCATCACGTCGACCGGGATGGTCGCCCTGGGCTCGACGATGATCGGGATCTCGGTGGTCTCGCTGGTGACGTTGCCGAGCGCCGCAAGCAGGGTCACCCGCGGGATGACGCCGAGAAGGCGGTGGTTGTCGTCGACCACCGCGAGCGGCAGATCGCTGCCGACGGACAGCTCGACCAGCTCGCTCAGCACCTCGTCGCGGGAGACGGAGGCGATGCCGTCGTCGATCACGGCGGAGAGGTCGGACTGGCCGTCCCGCACCTGGCGCATCACGTCGCGGTCGCGCACGGCGCCGAGCAGGCGGCGTCCGTGGCCGACCACGAAGGCGGCGGAGGTCTGCAGGTCGCGCATGGTGCGCACGGCGGCGCGCGGTCCAGCGGCCACGGTGACGAGCGCGCGCACGGGCTCCATCACGCTCGCCGCCGTCAGCACGCGAGCACGGTCGACGTCCTGCACGAAGCTCTCGACGTAGTCGTTGGCCGGGTCGGTGAGGATCTCCTCCGGCGTTCCGATCTGCACGACGCGACCGTCGCGCATCACCGCGATCCTGTCCCCGAGGAACATCGCCTCGTTGAGGTCGTGGGTGATGAAAACGATGGTCTTGCCGAGCTGGCTCTGCAGTTCGAGCAGCTGCTCCTGCATCTCGCGCCGGATGAGCGGGTCGAGCGCGGAGAACGCCTCGTCCATCAGGAGCACGTCGGTGTCGGCGGCCAGTGCCCTGCCGAGGCCGACGCGCTGCTGCATCCCGCCGGAGAGCTCTCCGGGGAGCTTGTCTCCCCAGCCGGACAGCCCGACGAGGTCGAGCACGGTCTCCGCCTTGGCGCGGCGCTCCGCGATCGGCACGCCCTGCACTTCGAGACCGTATGCGAGGTTGTCGAGCACGGTGCGGTGCGGGAGGAGGGCGAAGTGCTGGAACACCATCGAGATGTGCTTCTGCCGCACATCCCGGAGCTTCTTGGGCGGCAGGCCCGTGATCGTCGTGCCCATCACCGCCACCTCGCCGGCGGTCGGCTCGAGGAGCCCGTTCAGCAAGCGGATCAGCGTGGACTTGCCCGAACCGGACAGACCCATGACCACGAAGATCTCGCCGGGGCGCACGGAGAAGCTCGCATCGATCACCGCTGCGGTTCCCGAGCCTGCGACCTCGTCGCGGGTCGCCCCGCCCTGCAGCCGGCGAACGACGTCGCCGGGTTTACGTCCGAACACTTTGTACAGATTGCGCGCTTCGACGGCGGCAGATTCGCTCACTTTTCCTCCGTGGCACGCGCGGCGATGCCCTGGTGCGTGCCCGTGATTGCGCCCGGGTGGGCAGCGTGAACAGCTGGTCGACTCAAGCGGATCGTCCGATCCGCGAATCACCGGCTGCCGACGCGCCATCGGGGCACGCCCACACCGCCCGACCGTACGCTCCGGCGTGCGGGGCCGGTGTACACCTCGGCCCCTCATTCCCGGAACGCGGGCTGGGTTGTTGCGGCCCCGTTTCTGCCGGTCACGGCCAACGGGGCGACTCGACGTTATCAATGTGTTTGTACAGAAAGCCAATCGAGATTCTGCATTTCACACCACATTCCGTCGGCGGCATACACCGACATCCGCGTGCTGATGCGGATCGCTCGGGCCCTGCCATCGTTACCTTTCCGTTACCTGAGTGCCGTCGCTCTTCCTGCGGGCAGGGGATGTGCGGCAGACTCTCCCCATGACCTCCGACACCGGCGACCACGCCTGGCAGCGCGTCCCGATCGACGCCCAGAGCGTCGATGCCCCGCTCTCCCGTTCCGCCGTTTTCCTCGTGGTGTCCGTCGCGGACTCCGACGAGGCGTTCTCCACGGTGAAGGACGTGCTCTCCGACCTGTCCGGCCTGGTCAAGACGGTCGGCTTCCGCGACCTGAACGCCCACCTCTCCTGCAACGTCGCGATCGGCGCGGGCATCTGGACGAGGCTCACCGGGCGCGGTCTCCCCCGCGAGCTGCACCCGTTCGCCGAGATCCGCGGACCGGTGCACACCGCCGTGTCGACCCCGGGCGACCTGCTGTTCCACATCAGGGCGGAGCGCGGCGACTTCACCTTCGAATTCGAGCGGCTGCTGCTGGACGCCCTCGGCGACAGCGTCCAGGTGGTCGATGAGGTCACCGGCTTCCGCTACTTCGACTCCCGCGACCTGCTGGGGTTCGTGGACGGCACCGCGAACCCGGCCGACGGGGAGATGGCGTCGTCGACGCTCGTCGGAGACGAGGACCCCGAGTTCGCAGGGGGCAGCTACGTCGTGGTGCAGAAGTACCTGCACGACCTCACGAAGTGGGGCGCGCTGCCGACACCGGCCCAGGAGGGGGTGATCGGCCGCACCAAGCTCGACAACGTGGAACTGGACGACGCCGAGTACGGCCAGAAGTCCCACAAGACCCTCGCCACGATCACCGACGAGGCGGGCGTCGAGCACGACATCCTGCGCGACAACATGCCGTTCGGCCGGGTCGGGCACGGCGAGTTCGGCACGTACTTCATCGGGTACTCGCGCGCCCTCTGGGTGATCGAGCGGATGCTGCAGCGGATGTTCGTCGGAGACCCGGAGGGCAGCTACGACCGCATCCTGGACTTCTCCACGGCGGCGACCGGCACCACCTTCTTCGCGCCGCCCCGCGCCATCCTGAACGCGCTGGGCGACTGACCGCCGTGCCTCCGGCGTAACACTGTGACCGGCCGCGTTGCCCGCGCGGCGCGGGATGCGCCATGCTGAGAGACCCGCACGCACCCCGCCCCCGATCACAGCCCGGAGCCGCCATGTCCCGCCGCATCCTCACCGTCGCCGCCATCGTCGCGGCCGCAGCGCTCGCCCTCACCGGATGCGCGTCCGGCTCCGGATCCACCGGCTCGGCAAGCACGAAGGCCGACGACGCATACGTCACGCCCGGCAAGCTCACCATCGCCACGGCGGAGCCCGCATACTCGCCGTGGGTGATCGACGACAAGCCGGAGTCCGGCAAGGGCTTCGAGGCCGCCGTCGCGTACGCGGTCGCGGACAAGCTCGGCTTCGCGAAGACCGATGTCACCTGGGTGCGCACCACGTTCGACCAGGCCATCGCTCCCGGACCGAAGACCTTCGACTTCAACCTGCAGCAGTTCTCCATCACCGACGAGCGCAAGAAGGCCGTCGACTTCTCCTCTCCGTACTACGAGACCACGCAGGTGGTCGTCACCACCGGCGCCTCCCCCGCGGCCAAGGCCACCTCGCTCGCCGACCTCAAGAAGCTCTCGATCGGCGCCCAGTCGGCCACCACCAGCTTCACGGCGGCGGAGAAGCAGATCGCGCCCTCCGGCGGCGTTCAGGCGTTCAACTCCAACGACGACGCCAAGCTCGCCCTGGAGAACAAGCAGGTGGATGCGATCGTCGTCGACCTGCCGACCGCCTTCTACCTGCGCGACGCCGAGTTGAAGGACGGGAAGATCGTCGGCCAGCTGCCGAAGGCGTCCGGGCAGGACGGCGACCAGTTCGGTCTGGTGCTCGCCAAGGGCAGCCCGCTCACCGCGAAGGTGACGGCCGCGGTCGACGCGCTGCGCACCGACGGAACCCTGGACACGCTGGCCGCCAAGTGGCTCGCCACCGACGGCAACGCCCCGGTGCTGAAGTAGCGGCCGACCGGCTAACGTTCAACGGGTGAACACCATCCAGCAACCGGGCGCCGCCGGGCAGCCCAGCGACGTCGAGCAGCCCAGCGCCGTCGAACTCGGCCGGCGCGCGTTCCGGCGCAGGCAGACGACGCGCTCCGTGCTGATCAGCCTCGCCAGCACCGTCGTCGTCGCCGTCGTCGCCTGGTTCTTCGTCATCAACACCCCCGGCTGGGCCGCCGTCCAGCAGACCTTCTTCGACCCCGCCGTGGCCGTGCAGGCGTGGCCGCGGGTGTTCGAGGGGCTGCTGCTCAACATCCGGGTGCTGATCGTCGCCGCGATCGGTGTGCTGATCGTGAGCATCCTGATCGCCACGACGCGCACCCTGCGCGGACCGATCTTCTTCCCGCTGCGCGCGCTGGCGGCGGGCTACACCGACCTGTTCCGCGGGATGCCGCTGATCATCGTGCTGTATCTCGTCGGCTTCGGCCTGCCGGGGCTCGGCGTTTTCCCGCGCATGCCCGCCGAGTTCTGGGGCACCATCGCGCTCATCCTGGTCTACTCGGCATACGTGTCCGAGGTGTTCCGCGCCGGGATCGAGGCCGTGCATCCCTCGCAGCGGCTGGCGGCCCGCGGCCTCGGCCTCAGCCACTACCAGACGCTGCGGCTGGTGATCCTGCCCCAGGCGGTCCGCAAGGTAACGCCCGCGCTGATGAACGACTTCGTCGCCATGCAGAAGGACGTCGGCCTCATCTCCATCCTGGGAGCAGTGGATGCTGTGCGCGCCGCGCAGATCGAGACGGCCGCCACATACAACTTCACCCCGTACGTGCTCGCCGGGCTGCTCTTCGTGGTGCTGGCGCTTCCGATGATCCGGCTCACCGACTGGTATTCGGCGCGGGTGCGCAGGCGCGAGCAGATCGGGAGCGTCGTATGAGCGACCAGGACACCGCGGAGCCCGTGCTCCGGCTGACCGGGCTGCGCAAGCGGTTCGGAGACACGGAGGTGCTGCGCGGCATCGACCTCGACGTGCACCGGCACGAGGTGGTGGCCCTGATCGGTGCGAGCGGGTCAGGCAAGTCGACGCTGCTGCGCACGATCAACCTGCTGGAACCCATCGACGATGGGCAGATCTTCCTCGTCGGCGACGACATCAGCGACCCCCGCACCCGGATGGATGCGGTGCGCGGCCGCATCGGCGTGGTGTTCCAGCACTACAACCTGTTCCCGCACCTGTCCGTGCTCGACAACGTGACGCTCGCCAGCCGCCGCGTGCACCGCATCCCGCGCAGGGCGGCGGAGGCGAAGGCACACGAGCTGCTGGCGGCGATCGGCCTCGGCGACAAGGCGAAGGAGTTCCCGGACCGGCTCTCCGGCGGTCAGCAGCAGCGCGCCGCCATCGTGCGCGCCATCGCGACCGACCCGGAGCTCCTGCTGCTCGACGAGGTGACCAGCGCCCTCGATCCCGAACTCGTCGGCGAGGTGCTGGAACTGGTGCGCGACCTGAAGGCGTCCGGCACGACCATCGTCATGGCGACGCACGAGATGGCGTTCGCGCGCGACGTCGCCGACCGCGTGGTGTTCCTCGACGCGGGCGTGATCGCCGAGCAGGGGTCGCCGTCGGAACTGTTCGGTGCGCCGCGCGAGCAGCGCACCCGCGAGTTCCTCGCCCGGTTTTCCGGCTGGGTCGCCTGACGGCCGCCGCCTGACCGCTCACGCGGAGAATCGCGAAGATTCGCGTCCGAACTCCGCTCAAGCGGACGCACGCACGGCGTGTCCGGCGGGAACTCCGTTCGAACCGAGCGCGACTACGCGGCCGACGTGGCCAGCGCGTCCTCCAGCGCCACCCACGGCAGCATGGCGCACTTGATGCGGGTGACGTACTTCGAGACGCCGGCCAGGGCGACGGCGTCGCCGAGCAGCTCCTCGTCGCCGTCGATCGTGCCCTTCGACTGCATCAGCTCGCGGAACGCGGCCACCGCATCGGCCAGCTCCTCGCGCGACACGTCGTGCACGATGTCGCTGAGGAGCGACGCCGACGCCGTCGAGATGGAGCAGCCGTGTCCCTCCCAGCTGATCGACGCGATACCGCCCTCCGCCGATGGATGCACGTTGAGCGTCACCTCGTCTCCGCACGTGGGGTTGAGCTGGTGCGAGCTTCCCGCCGCATCCGGTCGCAGGCCGTAGCCGTGCTTCTCCTTGGCGTGGTCGAGGATGACCTGCTGGTAGAGGTTCTGAAGGTCGGACGTGCTCATCGGTCGACTCCGAAGAAGGAGCGGGCGTCAGCGACGGCCGCGACGGCCGCATCCACTTCGTCCGCAGTGCTGTAGAGGTATGTGCTGATGCGGGTGCTGGCCGTCGCGCCGAAGCGGCGGTGAACCGGCTGGGCGCAGTGGTGGCCGACGCGCACGGCGATGCCGCGGTCGTCGAGGAACTGGCCGACATCGTGCGAGTGGATGCCGTCCACCACGAAGCTCGCGAGCCCGACCCTTGGCACGTCGCGCCCAGGTCCCAGCACGCGCACGCCGGGGATCTCGGCCAGCCCGTCCAGGATGCGCGCCCCCAGCTCCTCCTCGTGCGCCTCGATGGCGGCCATCCCGACCGCGTCGAGGTAGTCCACTGCCGCGGCGAGCGCGACGGCCTGGGAGACGCGCTGCGTCCCCGCCTCGAACCGCTGCGGCGCCGGGAGGTACTCGGCGCCGGTGAGGGTGACCGTGGTGATCATGGAGCCGCCGGTGAGGAACGGCGGAAGGGCGTTCAGCAGTTCGCTGCGGCCGTAGAGCGCGCCGATGCCGGTGGGCCCGAGCATCTTGTGGCCGGAGAACACGGCGAAGTCGACGCCGGCGGCGTGCAGGTCGAGCGCCAGGTGCGGCGCGGACTGGCAGGCGTCGAGGACGGTGAGCGCACCGACCCCGCGGGCGAGGGCGACGAGCGTCTCGACCGGGTTGATCGCGCCGAGCACGTTGGAGACGTGGGTGAACGCGACGATCTTCGTGCGCGGCGTGATGACGGCGGCGGCCTCGTCGAGGCGGAGCTGTCCGTCGTCGTGCAGGCCGATCACCGAGAGGGTCGCCCCGGTCCTGGCGGCGAGCTCCTGCCACGGCACGAGATTCGCGTGGTGCTCGGACTCCGTGACGACGATCTCGTCGCCCTCCCCGATCCTGAACCGCGCCGCCGCGTCTCCCCCGCGCCCGAGCGACGCGTTCGAGATGCTGTACGCGAGCAGGTTGATGCCCTCCGTCGCGTTGGACGTCCACACCAGTTCGTCGGCGTCGACGCCGACGAAGGAGGCGACGCGTGCGCGCGCGTCCTCGAACAGCTCGGTGGCCTCCCCTGCGACGGTGTGCGCGCCGCGGTGGACGGCCGAGGTGTACTGCTCGACGAAGGAGCGTTCGGCGTCGAGCACCTGGCGCGGCTTCTGCGAGGTCGCTCCGGAGTCGAGATAGACGAACGGGTGCCCGTTGACCTCGCGGCCGAGGATCGGGAAGTCCGCGCGGATTCGGGTGAGATCGATGGTGTCGGTGTGCATGCGTTGAAAACCTTACTTCCTCAAACTGCAATGCAGTCGAGGGTTACGGCATTCCCGGATGCGCAGACTCCGCCCGTCAGGAGTCGCGGCCGACCGGCGGTTCCCCGACGAACTGGTGCGCCTCGGAGGCGAGCTCCTGCCAGTCCTCCACGTCGCCGATCGCGACCCACGAGCCGCGCGCATCCACCACCCCTCCGGATGCGGGAGAGGCGATCCCGCGGTCCACCAGGTCGAGCGCCCTCGCGGCCGGCAGGTCGACCACCAGGGCGTCCCCGTCGAGGAACGCGAACAGCTTCCCGTGGACGTTCAGGCCCTTCTCCGTCACGACGACGTCGTCGTCCGGGTCGTCGAGGAGGCGGGTGGTGAGCAGGTCGAAGGCCACGGTCGGCGATGCGTCGGTCATGGCGAGATGCTAGGCCACCCGCGATCCGCCAGACAAGGCCCGGCACCGGGAGCCACGAGGCGTCCGCTCATTCGCGCGGGCCGGCCGAGCGCGTCTGGCGCGTCAGACCGCATCCGGCTAGTGTGCTCCCAGACCCCCGTTCGGGGGTGGACCCCCTCGATTGATTGGTGTCTGCAATGTTGCTCAGGTCCACCGAGAGAACCGCCCATCCGCGCCGCATCCGCCTCGCCGCCGGGGCCGCGGGCGTGCTGGCCATCGTCGTCGGCTTCGGCGTCGTCGACGTGTCCGCCGCGTCCGCCTGGGACCCGGGACCGGGGCACGGAAACGGCCACGGGCAGCAGCTTGCGCCGCGCACCTCCTTCACGATGGCGCCGGACGGCACGAGCGGCGCGACGCAGGGCGGGGAGGGCATCCCGAACATCGACTCAGTGAAGAAGACCATCGCCACCTACTACGGCGACCCCGGCACCGGCATCGCGAACAAGACGGCGTCGCCGTACATCAGCGAGATGTCGACGATCGTGGCCGGCGAGACGGCGAAGCTGCCGGCCGAGTACGCGGCGGCGAAGGCCAGGGGCGAGAAGCCCGCGATCGTCTTCGACGCCGACGACACCACGCTGTGGACGTACGACATGGAGGTGGCGGACATGCACTTCACCTTCAATCCCGCCGAACAGAACGTGTGGGTGCAGGACCAGCGCTTCCCCGCGACCCCGGCGATGGTCGCCTTCGTGAACAAGGCCGCGGCCATCGGCTTCAGCGTCTTCGGCCTCACCGGCCGCAACGACGACCAGAAGGCCGCCACCCTCGGCAACCTGTCCAAGGTCGGATACACCCCGTTCACCGCGGAGAACTTCTACACCAAGTGGACCGGCGTCGGCGCCTCCCAGCAGCCGTCGTACATCACCTGCGCCACGGCGAAGTGCACCACGGTCGAGTACAAGGCGCTCACCAGGAAGCACATCCAGGACCTCGGATACACGATCGACCTCAACGTCGGCGATCAGTGGTCCGACCTGCAGGGCGGATACGCCACCCGCGCGCTGAAGCTGCCGAACCCCACGTACTACCTGCCCTCCCCCGACCTCCCCGGCGTGAGCGAGCCGGCCCTGTCGCCGCGCACGCACTTCACGATGGCGCCGGACGGCACGAGCGGCGCGACCCAGGGCGGTGAGGGCATCCCGAACATCGACTCGGTGAAGTCCACGATCGCCACCTATTACGGCGACCCGGGCACGGGCATCGCGAACAAGACGGACTCCCCGTACATCCGCGAGATGCGCAGCCTGGTGCTCCGGCAGCTTCCGGTGCTCGCCGCGACCTGCTTCGTGGAGAAGAAGCTGCACAAGAACCCCGCCATCGTCCTCGACGCCGACGACACCACCCTGTGGACGTACGACATGGAGGTGGCGGACATGCACTTCACCTTCAACCCGGCCGAACAGGACGTCTGGGTGCAGGACCAGCGCTTCCCCGCCACCCCGTCGATGACCACGCTCGCCGCGGTCGCCCAGAAGTCCGGATGCACGCTGATCGGCCTCACCGGACGCAACGACGCCCAGAAGGACGCCACCCTCGGCAACCTCGCCAAGGTCGGATACACCGGCTTCACACCGCAGAACTACTACACCAAGTGGACGGGCGTCGGCGCATCCCAGCAGCCGTCGTACATCACCTGCGCCGCGGCCAAGTGCACGACGATCGAGTACAAGTCGCAGACCAGGGCCCACGTCGAGTCTGCTGCCGGAGGCAAGTACGACATCGTCGCCAACTACGGCGACCAGTTCAGCGACCTGATCGGCGGCTCGGCCGACCGCGCGGTGAAGCTGCCGAACCCGACGTACTACCTGCCGTAGAACCCCCTGCCGGAGTCGGCGTCCAGTACGCTGACTCCGGCAAGGGAGGTGCGCGGATGCGGAAGCCGCTCAGGATCACGACGGTGCGGGGCAAGTGGGCCTATGCAGTCGGTGGGTGGTGCGTCGTCGGGCTCGGGGTGCGAGCGATCATCGCGACCACCGGCAACTCGCTGGCGTGGGTGGTCTTCTCCACCGTCGCCGACCTCGCGCTCTATCTGGTCGGCGCGCGGATTTTCCGCGGAGCGGACGAGCTGCGCGATCCTCCCCGGCCCTGGTGGAGGATGACCGCGAGGGCGAAACTGAGCCGCCGCCTGGGCATCCTGTTCGGCTTCCTCACCGTCACGACGACGCTCAGCCTGTTCGTCGGGAACAGCCGCCACCCGCGAACGGAGAGCGCCACCGCGAGCGCCGTGGCCGGGGCGATCGAATTCCTCGTCCTCACCGTGCTGTACGTCACCTCCGGACGCCGCCTCAAGCGACTCGAGGCCCAGCAGCCCACACCGGAGAAGGTCGATCCAGCCCTCTCCGCACCCTTCGACGACGGGTGGCCCCGCGCGCGGTGACCGCACCGGTATCCTCGTGAGCATGGTCGAGCGCACGAACGGTTCCCCCTGGTTCTTGATCGGCGGCATCCTCCTCGTCGCCGTCGGACTCGGCGCGCCGCTGATCTTCGACGCGGCGACCGGCCAGACCCAATGGATCGTGCGCGGGATCGGCGTGCTCGTCGCGATCGGCGGCGGCGTGCTGATCGGGTTCTGGGTGCGTCACAGGCAGGGGCGCTGAGACAGCACTGTCTGAGCCAGTACTGTCTGACTATGCGCCTCGGAGTTCTCGACGTCGGTTCGAACACCATCCACCTTCTCGTCGTCGATGCTCACCCCGGCGCCCGCCCCATCCCGGCTGCCACCCACAAGTCCGTGCTGCGGCTGATGCGCTACATCACCGCGGACGGCGCGATCAGCGACGAGGGCTGTCAAGCCATCCTGGACGCCATCGCGTCTGCGATGCGGGTGGCGGAGCAGGAGGGCATCGAGGAGCTGCTGCCGTTCGCCACGTCCGCCATCCGCGAGGCGAGCAACGGCCCTGAGCTGCTCGCACGCATCACCGCGGAGACCGGCGTCGACCTCCAGGTGCTGTCCGGCGAGGACGAGGCGAAGCTGACCTTCCTCGCCGTGCGCCGCTGGTCGGGCTGGTCGGCCGGCGACCTGCTGCTGTTCGACATCGGCGGCGGTTCGCTGGAGATCGCCTCCGGTCGCGACGAGTACCCGGACATCGCGGTGTCCGTCCCGCTCGGCGCGGGCCGCAGCACCATCGGGTTCCTCCACGACGACCCGCCCACCGCACCCCAGGTCGACGCGCTCCGGATGCACGCCCGCTCGGTCCTGCAGGACGCGGTGTCGCAGTTCGGCTCCCGCGCATCCGGCGGCCACGTGGTCGGCACCTCCAAGACGATCCGCTCCCTGGCCCGCCTCGCCGGGTCGACGGCGCCCGGCCCCGGCGGAACGGAGCGCAGCCTGCTGAAGCGGTCGGAGCTGTCCGACTGGGTGCCGCGTCTTGCACAGCTGCCGGCCGATGCCCGCACGGCGCTGCCGGGGATCACCGCGGACCGCACGTTCCAGATCGTCGCGGGCGGCGTCGTCCTCCGCGAGACGATGCGCGCCTTCGGCGTGGACGAACTCGAAGTGTGCCCGTGGGCGCTCCGCGAGGGCATCATCCTGCGCTACCTCGACCACCTGGGCTGACCCGGCTGGGCCCTCGTGGCCGATTGTGGACAGGATGCGTCCCACACGGGATAGTCGCGGCCTTTTCCCGCCGCCTAACCTTGCGAGCAATATCCGTGGATATCGGCCCCAACCCGACGTGGGCCGTGACCGCATCTTCCGCGCGGGATCGCCGTGCACACCCGGGAAAGCTCCATCGTCATGCCCTCCGTACCACCTCGCCATCGTGCCAACGCCACCGCGCTCATCCACCGCCGCCACGCGCGCCTCCCCCGCCTCGCGGCCCGCGCGCTGATCGCCACCGCCACCGCGGCGCTGCTCGTCGTCGCCGGCTGGGCGCCCGCCGCCCTCGCCGCGACGGCAGCCCCGGATGCGGTGGTGAACATCGCGACCGACCGCACCACCGTGGGGTGGCACGACACCTCGACGTTCACGTTCACCGTGGAGAACTCCGTCGCCGTGCCGCTCACCGACGGCGACGTCACGCTGACCGTTCCGACGTTCGACGGAACAGACGCATCCGGGAAGCCGGTCGACTGGTGGACAGCGGGCATCCACTGCACGGCCACCGGCGGCGCCGTCTGCCCGACCGGGCCGTGGACCTTCGCCACCGCCACGGGGGCCGTCGGCGCCACCGGGCTCGCGGTGCCACAGGGCGGGAAGCTGACCTTCACCGCCACCGCTCAGCACATCGCGACCAGCACGCAGTCGGCGCGCGCGTCCATCCAGGTCTCCTCGCCGCTCGGCGACCTCGCCCCGGGCACGAACACCGCCGACCTCACCTACCAGTACACGCTCGCGGGCTTCGCGCACGGCGTCGCCGTCACCCTCGACGACCACGAGCCGGCCGGCCTGGTCGCGGACGTGACCATCACCAACACGGGGTCGCAGGCGTTCGACCTGCTCACCGCGCAGTGGTCCTCCGGCATCCCGGTCGCGGCGGGTACCCCTGCGAGTCCGGGCGATCCGGCGTTCTCGGGGGTCAGCTGCGACCAGGCGGCGTCCACCGGCGACTGCGCGGCCGTGACCGGTGTCGGCGGGGGCCCCATCGTCGCCACGACAGCGGGAGGCGGCGCGCAGGTGTCCGGCCTGCAGCCCGGCCGCGCCATCGTCCTGCGCGTCACGTACACGCGGGGAACCCCCGGCTGCGGCAGTGCGCCGGTGACCTGGCCGTTCGACGTCGACACGCTCGCGGGTGTCCCGGCGGAGACCGACGGCTCTGTCGCGGACAACACCGCCCACGCCGAGACGACGTGGACGCCGCCCGCCTGCCGGAACTTCGACCTGCGCACCGACGCGGCGGACGCCGTCCCCGCGGCCGGAGCGTGGGCGCCGGGCGGACCGTTCGCGTACACGGCCACGTACTCCAACGCCGGGCCTGACGACATCACCGACGCGTACCTGCAGGCCGAGGCGCCCGCGCGGCTCCCCGGCGCGGCCTCCACCTTCGACCTGGCCGCGATCACCTGCACCGCGACCGGCGGCGCCGTCTGCCCCGCATCCTGGGCGGTCGACGGGAGCGGCGACACCCCGGAGAGCCAGAGGATCCGGAGCAGCGCCGTCACCGTCCCGGCGGGAGGGACACTGACGGTGACCTATCACGGCACGTACCAGAACATCGACGACGCGACGCAGTGCCGGCCGATGACCGTCGACTTCCGCACCCTCATCGCGACGGACACCGGCACGGACGCCGACTCGACCGGCGACGACGAACTCCTCGGCACCTTCCAAGGCAACAACGGCCGCGTCGTCCGCACCGACGCCCTGCAGGGACGCGACTGCGCATCGCGGCCGTACGACCTCGGGGTCGTCAAGACGGGTCCGTTCCTCGACGCGGCGGGCACCACCCCGGCGGGCACACTGAAGCCGGGCCAGCTCGTCTACTTCCAGCTCGACGTGACCAACAACAGCGTCAACAGCACCGACCTCACCGAGTATTCGATCGACGATCAGGCCAGCGTCGGGTTCAACGCGATGTACCAGACCGCCACCGGGACGAGCGGCACCGGCCTCGTCCCCGACGGCATCACCTGCCAGTCGGTGGCCAACGGCGCCGCCTGCCCGACCGCCCCGCCGCAGTCGGACGGTGACCCGGCATACTGGTACTCCACGAGCGACCGGATGACGGACGTCAGCCTCATCCACTACGACATCACGACCCCGGCAGGCTCGCCCGCTGCGATGCCGGTGGGCGGCGAGATCCGCCTCACCGTGCCGTTCCGAGCCCCGCTGATCAAACCGGAGTTCGCCCAGTGCAGCCCGCAGAGCGCCGCCATCGACGCTTACAACGACGTGGGCGTCCCCAGCAGCATCGCGCCCGACCTGGTCGACTGGGATCCGTACGGCAACAATTCCGACTTCGTGGAGTTCTCGATCGACCACCCGACCTGCACCACGTCGCTGAGCGTGGTGAAGACGGCGACCTCTCCGCATTTCGACGCCGACGGGGACGCGACCTTCACGATCACCGCGACCAACACCTCGACCTCCGGGCTCGAAGTCCCGCGCCTGCGCGACGCGTTCACGAGCGCCGCCGGCCTCACCCTGTCGGATGTGGATCTCGCGGCCAGCACGGTGACCTGCGCGGCCGGTCCTGGCGCGTCCTGCCCGAGCTACACCGTGCATCCCGGGTCCAGCCAGGGGGTCGATGGAGCGGACACGCCGATCGCGGCAGACGCCAACCCGTCGTTCAGCGCGTTCTTCGACGCCTCCTGGTCGACGCCGGGCGACGGCACTCCGACGATGGCGCCAGGATCCTCGGTCACCTTCACCGTGACGATGGCCCTCCCGCGCACCCCGACCGGCGACCTCACCAACCGGGCGATGTTCGGCGCATCCGACGACGACCCGCTGAGGTGGCCGACGGTCATCGACAGCGCGACGGTCAGCCCCCGTCCGGGCAGCACCGGCCTGTCCGTGACCAAGACGGTCGACCCGACGGTCGCGTACGCGGGCGAGACGATCACGTACACGTCGGTCTTCACGAACTACTCCGGCCAGAGCCGCACGGCCTACCTCGCCGACCCACTGGATGCGACCCTGCGCGCCGGCAACCCGTCCGGGTTCGGCGGTGTGGCGTGCTCCCCGTCGCCGCGCGCGACCGACGGCGTCGTCGGCGCGACCTGTCCCACTTCGCTCGCGTCGACCGCCGACGGGATCACCGCTGGGCCCTTCACGATGCCCGCGCACTCGTCGTTCACGATCACGTACACCGCGACGGCGCCGCTCGGCGGGTACTCGAGCGCTCCGAACAGCGTCCGGTTCTTCCAGTCGCCGGATGCGGTCAGCGACGGCGACGCGCAGGCCCAGGCCAACGCGGCCTTCCTCAGCCGCGCATCCCTCGCGGGAACCGTCTTCGTCGACGCCGACTACGACAACGCGCTCAGCGCGAAAGACACCGGACTGCCCGGCGTCCTGATCACGCTCACCGGCACCGACGAGCGCGGCGCCGCCGTCACCCTGTACGCCTGCACCAACGCCTCCGGGTACTACGCGTTCGCCGCGGGAGAGACGGTGTACGCCGCCCGGCCGGACTGCGCGCATCCCGCGACGGCCCCCGTCCCGGGCTTCGTCGGCCTCATCCCGGGAACGTACGCGGTCACCCAGACCCAGCCGGACGGGTTCACCTCCACCACCCCGTCGTCGTTCGTCGGAAGCCACGGAGGCACGGCGGGCACCGACACCGTGACCGGCGTGAACCTGGCCGCCGGCGATGCGGCGATCCACTACGACTTCGGCGAGCAGCAGTTCGGCTCGATCGGGGACACGGTCTGGCTGGATGCGAACGCGAACGGCCTCCAGGATGCGGGCGAGCACGGCGTCGACGGCTTCGCGGTCACCCTGAACGGTACCGACGTCACAGGCGCACCGGTCTCGGCGACTACGACGACGGACAGCCTCGGCCACTACGTCTTCGACCAGCTGCGACCGGGCAGCTACACGATCACGTTCTCCCCCGCCAGCCTGGGCGCCGGGCAGACGTTCACGACGCAGGGAGCGGGCGGGGACCCCGCGCTGGACTCGGACGGCGACCCCGCCACGGGCGTCACCGGCACGATCGCGCTCGGCGCGGGCGAACACCGCACCGATATCGACCAGGGCGTGGTGGGGCCGGAGATCGCGACGCCGCCGGTTCCGCCGGTGCCGGCCACTCCGCCAGTGCCTCCGGTGCCGCCCCTGGCGCCCCCTGCGCCGCCGCTGACGCCACCGCCGCCCGTCAACGCGCCAGGCTCGCCCTCAGCGCCCTCCAGCGCCCCCGCTGGCCGCCTCGCCTCCACCGGCTCGGACCTCAGCGGAGGCCTGACGTCGCTCGCCCTCGTGGCGGTGCTGGCCGGTGCGGTCCTGCTCGCGACGCGCAGGAGGCGCAGGCCGGGCCGGGGGTGAGCACCGAACCTCACGGCACCAACAAGAAAACCCCCGGGCGACCGGGGGTTTTTCACTGCTGGGGTACCTGGACTCGAACCAAGAACAACGGTACCAGAAACCGCCGTGTTGCCAATTACACCATACCCCACTGTCCCGAACCGAAGCCCGGGCACGAGAGTCAACTTTATCCTACGCCGACCCTCAATTACAAAACGGCGATCCCGGGCGCGCCGTCGATCGCGAGTCCGATGAGGTCACGGTTGATCGCCGAGGCCGCGACCGCTCCGGAGCCCGCGGCCACGATGAGCTGCTGGGGGCCGGGAGGCGTCGTCTCGCCGACCGCGTACACCCCGGGCACCGAGGTGCGGCCGTGGGCGTCCGTGAGCAGGTAGCCGTCGCTGTCCGCGTCCAGGTCGAGCCCGGCCGCGTATGCGAGCGACGGGGTCCAGACCGGGCGCACGAAGCCGCCCGCGCGGTCGATGACCGTGCCGTCCGCCAGGCGCACGCCCGTCATTGTCCCTCGCTCCCCCACCACGTCGTCGATCGCGCGGCGCTCGACGCGCACGCCGAGCCGGGAGAGCACCCGCTCGTCGTCGTCGCTTATCGTTCCGACGCCGTTGGTGAAGACGATCAGATCGTCCGTCCACTGCGTGAGCAGCATGGCGCGCTCCGCGAGGTCGTCCGTCTCGCCGATCAGGGCGAGTGGCGCATCCGCCTTTTCGTAGCCGTCGCACTCCACGCAGCTGTGCAGCTGGGTGCCGTAATACGCCCGGATGCTCGGCACGGCGGGCAGCGTCTCCTGCAGCCCCGTGGCGATCACCACCGTCTGCGCGAGCACGTCGATGTCCGCTGCTCCTCTGACGCCTTTCGCGCGCACCCGGAAGCCGTCGCCCTCCACCTCGATGCTCTGGGCGACGGCGAACGTCACCTCCCCGCCGTCGTACGCCTCGACCTCTTCGCGGCCGAGGCGGCGCAGTTCGAGCGGGGCGATGCCGTCGCGGGTCAGGTAGCCGCGGGCGACGAGGGTCGCCGCGTGCCTGGGCCGGTTGCTGTCGACCACGAGCACATCGCGGCGCGCCCGCGCCAGGTTGAGCGCAGTGGACAGCCCGGCGGGGCCGCCGCCGACGACGACGACCTCGTGTGACTCCCGTGGCACGGCGCGCCTATCCGAGCGAGGCGGACAGCTTGTCGAGGCGCGCGATGCTCTCGGCCTTGCCGAGGATCTCCATCGACTCGAACAGCGGCGGCGAGATGCGGCGGCCGGAGACGGCGACGCGGAGCGGGCCGAACGCGACGCGCGGCTTCAGCCCGAGAGCCTCGATCAGCGCATCCCGGAGGGCGGACTCGATGTTCGCGTGGTTCCACTCGTCGAGCGGCACCAGTTCGAGCGCGCCGATGGAGGCGGCGAGCACCTCTCCGGCGTTGGCGGGCAGCGAGGCGCGCGCGTCGTCCTGGATCTCGAGCGACGCAGCGTCGGTGAACAGGAAGCCGAGCATCGCCGGGGTCTCGCCGAGCAGCTGCACGCGCTCCTGCACCAGAGGGGCCGCCTCGGCCAGGATGGCGCGCTGGGCGTCGGTGAGCGGCTCCGTGAGGATGCCGTCCGCCACCAGGTACGGGATGGTCCGCTCCGCGAAGTCCCCGACCTCCAGCAACCGGATGTGGTCACCGTTGATCGACTCCGCCTTCTTCTGGTCGAAGCGCGCAGGGTTGGGGTTGACGTTCACCACGTCGAACGCCGCGACCATCTCGTCGATCGAGAACACGTCGCGGTCGTGCGTGAGAGACCAGCCGAGCAGCGCCAGGTAGTTGACCAGCCCCTCCGGGATGAACCCGCGGTCGCGGTGGTGGAACAGGTTGGACTCCGGGTCGCGCTTGGAGAGCTTCTTGTTCCCCTCGCCCATCACGTACGGCAGGTGGCCGAAGCGCGGCACGAACGTGGTGATGCCCGCGTCGATCAGCGCGTGGTACAGCGCGATCTGGCGCGGCGTCGACGAGAGCAGGTCTTCGCCGCGGAGCACGTGGGTGACCCCCATCAGCGCGTCGTCCACCGGGTTCACGAACGGGTAGAGCGGGTGCCCGTTCGGGCGCACGACGACGAAGTCGCTGAACGATCCGGCCGGGAAGGTGATCTCGCCGCGCACCAGGTCGTCGAAGCTGAGGTCGTCGTCCGGCACGCGCAGGCGCAGAGCCGGCTGGCGGCCCTCTGCACGGTACGCGGCCTTCTGCTCGTCGCTGAGGTCGCGCTCGAAGTTGTCGTAGCCGAGCTTGGGGTCGCGGCCGAGCGAGACGTTGCGCGCCTCGATCTCCTCGCCGGTGGCGAAGCTCTCGTAGATGTGGCCGGACGCCTTCAGCTTCTCGATCACATCGCGGTAGATGTCGTAGCGCTCCGACTGGCGGTACGGACCGTCCGGTCCCCCGACGTTCACACCCTCGTCCCAGTCGAGCTTCAGCCACGTGAGCGCCTCGATGATCTGGCCGTAGCTCTCCTCGCTGTCGCGGGCAGCATCCGTGTCTTCGATGCGGAAGATGAGCTTGCCGCCGGTGTGCCGCGCATACGCCCAGTTGAACAGGGCGGTGCGGATCAGGCCGACGTGCGGCGTGCCGGTCGGCGACGGGCAGAACCGGACGCGGACGTCGGAGCCGGTTGCGGTGGAGAACGGGTGCGAAGTGGAGTCAGACATACTCCCTCAATCCTACTTGGCGGCCCGCACCGGATTCACGAGGGAGCCGACGCCTTCGATCTCCACCTCGACCGTGTCTCCCGCGACAATCGGGCCGATGCCGGCCGGCGTCCCGGTGAGGATCACATCCCCGGGCAGCAGCGTGAAGACGCTCGACGCGTACTCGACGATGGACGGGATGTCGTGCACCATGTCCGCGATCGTGGCATCCTGCTTGAGCTCGCCGTTGACCCGCGTGCGCAGGTAAGCGTCCGGCTTCAGCTCGGTCTCGATCACCGGGCCGAGCGGGCAGAAGGTGTCGAAGCCTTTGGCGCGCGTCCACTGGCCGTCGGTTTTCTGCAGGTCGCGGGCGGTGACGTCGTTGGCGACCGTGTATCCGAAGATGTACTCGTGCGCGTCCTTCGCGGAGACGTTGCGGGCGATTTTCCCGATCACCACGGCGAGCTCCCCCTCGAAGTCGACCTGCTTCGACTGGGGAGGCAGCACGATGGCGTCGCCCAGCCCGATGACGGCGGTGTTCGGCTTGAGGAACAACAGGGGCTCCTCCGGCGCGTCGCCGCCCATCTCCGCGGCGTGGTCGCGGTAGTTCTTGCCGACGGCGACGACCTTCGAGCGCGGGATGACCGGCGCGAGCAGCGCGCCGACCTTGCTGAGCGGCACCCGCTCCCCCGTGGTGTCGAATCCGGCGAACATCGGGTCTCCGGCGAGGACGACGAGGGCGTCCTCGTCGACGATGCCGTAGTCGATGGATCCCTCATGGCTGAAGCGCGCGATTTTCACGCTCCCGAGCCTACTGCCCCGCCGTCAGGCCACGCTCAGCGCACTGACGATCCGCTCGACCGCCGGGGTCGGGATCCCGTTGGCCGCGCCGATCCTCAGCAGGGCGCCGCCGAGGGCGTCCAGTTCGTTCGGCGCACCGGCTGCGAGGTCCTCCTGCAGCGAGGTGCGCATCCCGCCCGGCACCCCGGACAGCGTCTCGACGAGCTGCCGCGTCGTCGCGGGGACCCCGGATGCGTTCGAGCACGCCACCACCTCGGAGAGCAGCGCCTCCGTCAGCTCGGGGTCCTCGCTGAGGGCAGCGGCCACCGGCTGCCGCCAGTACGAGGTGAGCAGCGCGATCGACGCGAGCATCCGGAACTTGCCCCAGAGCACCTCTCCCTCCGTCCCGCGCACGCGCACGGCCGGGCCGGCCGCGGTCAGCGCCGCGACCGACGCGAACCCGGCAGCGGGCTCGGGCACCTCGATCCGCACCCAGGGGCTCCGCAGGTCGATCGCCGACGGGGATGCGCGGAGCGCGGACACCGCGATGCTCGCGCCGGCCACGGGCACGCCGGGCAGCGCATCCCGCAGCTGCCCCATGTGCTCGACGCCGTTGAGCAGCGACAGCACCTCGGCGGGCCGCGCCGCTGCGATACCGGGCAGCACGTCGTCGAGCCCGTACGTCTTGGTCGCGACGATGACGCTCGCACCCTCCGGCACGTCGACGCTGGCGGGCACCCGCTCGACACCCGTGCCGAACCTCTCCGCGGCGGCCCCTCCCGTGTCGCGCAGCTCGATGCCGTTCGCCTCGATGGCGGAGACGGTCGCCGGCCGCCCGACGGCGACCACGTCTTCTCCTGCGCGGTGCAGCAGCCAGGCGACGAGTCCCCCGACCGCCCCCGGTCCGACGACGGCGATCACGGGACGCTGCTCGGTGCTCATGACACCGATGCTAGCGACCAGGCGGCCCCGTCGAGCTCGAGCAGTGCGGACGCCGTGCTCGCGATGGCGGGCACCGCGTCGGCGCCGACGGCCCCGACCAGGTTCACCGTGCGGTGGTCGTGGTTGACGGTGGGCCGGATGACCACCCCGTCGTTGTGCCCGGCGGAACCGATGGCGAGCGACGGGATCAGGGCGACGCCCACGCCCTCGGCGACCATGCTCACCACCGCAACGAAGTTGTCCGTCTCGTAGGCGATCCGTGGCACGAAGTCGCGTGCGTCCGTCAGTTCGAGCAGGTGGCCGCGGCAGCGCGGGCAGCCGGCGATCCACGACTCGGTCGCCAGGTCGGCCAGGTCGACCGCCTCCGCGTCCGCGAGCCGGTGCCCTGCGGGAAGCACGAGCAGCATCTCGTCGCGCCAGACCGGGATGACCGCGAGTCCGCGCGCGCTCTCCCGGTGCGGGTCGACCCGGTCCCCCGGATAGCTGAACGTGATCGCGAGATCCGCTGTCTGCGCGCGAACGGCAGCGACGGCCTCGGGCGGCTCCGCCTCCGTGTACGTGATCCTCACCCCGGGATGCGCCGCCCCCATCGTGCGCAGCAGCCGCGGCACGATGGTCGACGACGCGGACGGGAACGCCGCGAGCCGCATCCGCCCCGACCGGAGACCTTGCAGGTCGGCGAGCTCCCCGGCCGCAGCATCCAGTGCCGTGGTGACGGTCGTGGCGTGGCGGGCGAGCACCCTGCCGGCCTCGGTCAGCCGCACGCCGCGTCCCGCCCGGGTGACCACGGGCATCCCGAGCCGGGCTTCGAGCCGTTTGAGGTGCTGGCTGATGGCGGGCTGACTGTAGCCGAGCGCGTCGGCGGCGCGGGTGATCGAGCCGTGGTCGGCGATGGCGCGCACGACGCGCAGGCTGTGGGAGTCGAGATCGTCGAGGGACACACGCACACATAACCACAGGTGATGGATACGATTCAACACCTGCTCTTCTCGAATAGGTTCGGGATCGGCACGCTGGAGGCATGCCAGCACCCGTCATCGTTCCGCAGCCGCTCGGCGATGCGCGAGCCGCCTTCGTCGGCGGGGCCGGCTACCTGGCCGCGTGCACGCAGGGCCTTCCGCTGCGGGCGACGCTCAGCGCATCCCGGGCCGAGCTGGACGCCTGGGAGCGCGGAGAGGCCACCCCGGCCGCGTACGGCGCCGCCGTCGAGGAGGCGCGGGCCACCTTCAGCAGCATCGTCGGCGTCCCGGCCGACCGGGTGGCGATCGGCTCGCAGGTCTCCGCCATCGCCGCGACCGTCGCCGCATCCGTCCCGGACGGCGCGGAGGTGGTCTGCGTCGACGGCGACTTCAGCTCGATGGTCTTCCCGTTCCTCGCGCAGAAGCACAGGCGCGTCACCGTCGTGCACGCGCCGCTCGACCGCGTCGCCGACGCCATCGGCCCGCGCACCAGGCTGGTCGCCTTCTCGCTCGTGCAGTCAGCGACGGGGGCTGTCGCGGACGCCGACGCGATCATCGCCGCCGCGGCCACGCACGGCGCGCTCACCTTCGCCGACCTCACCCAGGCCGTCGGCTGGCTCCCGGTCGACGCCTCCCGGTTCGACCTCACCGCCTGCCACGCCTACAAGTGGCTGTGCGCCCCGCGCGGCTCGGCCTTCCTCACCGTGGGCGACCGGATGCTCGACGAGCTGCGACCCGCGCAGGCCGGCTGGTTCGCCGGAGACGATCCCTGGGCGTCCTGCTACGGCCCGGACATGCACCTGGCCCGGGATGCGCGCCGCTTCGACGTCTCCCCCGCCTGGCCGGTCTGGCCGGGCACCGCCGCCGCGCTCGCATTCTTCGCCGGGCTCGATCAGAACGCGGTGCACGCATACACGAGCAGCCTCGGCGACGCCCTCTGCGACCGCCTCGGCCTTCCGGCCCTCGGTCAGGCGATCGTCACCTGGCCGGATGCGGACGGCTCCGATCTCGCCGCCCTCACCGCCTCCGGCATCCGGGCGTCCGGACGCGCCGGGCGTGCCCGGGTGGCCTTCCACCTCTGGAACTCGCCCGACGACGTCGCACGGGCCGGCGACGCGCTTCCCGCGAAGGATCGCGGAAGCGCAGGGCCGGGGCCGTCAGGCTCCTAGCCGTCGAGACGCATCATCCAGTTGTGGCGGTCGCGCACGCGGCCGTACTGGATGTCGGTGAGCTCCTCGCGCAGCGACATCGTGAGCTCCCCGGGAGGGGCGGTGATGTCGCCGACGGTGAACGTGTCCGACTTGAGCTCGCCGATCGGGGTGATCACGGCGGCGGTGCCGCAGGCGAACACCTCGACGATGTCGCCGGACTCCACGCCGACGCGCCACTCGTCGATCGTCACCTTGCGCTGCTCGACCTTGTGACCGCGGTCGCGGGCCAGCTGCAGCACGGACTCGAGGGTGATGCCCTCCAGGATGCTGTCGGACTCGGGGGTCACCAGGGTGCCGTCCTTGTAGACGAGCACCACGTTCATCCCGCCAAGCTCTTCCAGGTACTTGCCCTCCACCGAGTCGAGGAACAGCACCTGCGCGCAGCCGTGCTCGGCCGCTTCGGCCTGGGGAAGCAGGCTGGACGCGTAGTTGCCTCCGGTCTTCGCCGCTCCCGTTCCGCCCTTGCCCGCGCGGGACCAGTGGTCGGAGAGCCAGATCGAGACCGGGTTCACTCCGCCGGAGAAGTACGCGCCGGCCGGGCTCGCGATCAGGTAGTAGGCGACCTTGTTCGCCGGGCGGACGCCGAGGAACGCCTCCTTGGCGAACATGAAGGGACGCAGGTAGAGGCTCGTCTCCGGCTGGCTCGGCACCCAGTCGCCGTCCACGGCGATGAGCTGCTTGAGCGAGTCGATGAAGTAGTCGACCGGGAGCTCCGGCAGCGCAAGGCGGTATGCCGAGCGCTGCATCCTGGCGGCGTTCGCCTCCGGGCGGAAGGTCCAGACCGAGCCGTCCTCGTGACGGTAGGCCTTCAGACCCTCGAAGATCTCCTGCGCGTAGTGCAGGACGGCGGCGGACGGCTCCAGCTGGATCGGGCCGTACGGCGAGACGCGCGGCCGGTGCCAGCCACCCTTGACCGACCAGCACAGGTCCACCATGTGGTCGGTGAAGTAGTTGCCGAAGCCCGGGTTCGCGAGGATCTCCTCACGCTCGGCTGCGCTGCGCGCCTCCTCGTTCCTGGTGACGGCGAAAGCGAGACCGCTGGGGGTCGGTGCTCCCGTGAGGGTGATGCTGGTCGGAGATGTCATGAGAATCCTTTGCGCTGCGCTCGTTCGAAGCGGATGAACTAATTCTGCGCCACGGCGGTGGCGATCGCGTCGCCGATTTCGGCGGTGGCGCGGGATGCTGTGCCGCGGCTGGCGAGGTCGGCGGTCACCGCCTGCTCCACCCGCTCCGCGAGCTCCACCCGTCCGAGGTGTCGGAGCAGGAGTGCTACGGAGAGGATCGCAGCGGTGGGGTCGGCCTTCTGCTGGCCTGCGATGTCGGGGGCCGATCCGTGAACCGGCTCGAACATGCTGGGGAATTCGCCTGCAGGGTTGATGTTGCCCGAGGCCGCCAGTCCGATGCCGCCGCTGATTGCGGCCGCGAGATCGGTGAGGATGTCGCCGAAGAGGTTGTCTGTGAC
This sequence comes from Leifsonia araucanica, assembly GCF_051161895.1. Classification (NCBI taxonomy): domain Bacteria; kingdom Bacillati; phylum Actinomycetota; class Actinomycetes; order Micrococcales; family Microbacteriaceae; genus Leifsonia; species Leifsonia araucanica. Next base: position 466,450 of record NZ_JBMBTW010000002.1, on the reverse strand, counting down.
GATCACGTCAAATCTAGCAGGATTCGTGACCAGGAAGATCGTGGCGGCGTCGACGTGCAGATAGTCGACCGCCACCTCCGGATGCTCGGCGGCGACAGCGTCCACGATCCGCTTCCAGAGCGAGCCGGCGAAGGTGAGCACGTTGGTCTTGTGCACGAGCGTGAGCTTCTTGCTGCGCTGCTCCGCCTGGTCGAAGGCGTAGCGGACGACGCGCTCGACGCCGTACGCCGTGTTCACGGAGACCTCGTTGGCGATCTCGTGCGGCGTTCCCTGGCGGATGGCGCCGCCGTTGCCGACGTACGGTCCCTCGGTGCCCTCGCGCACGACGACGAAGTCGACGTCGCCCGGGTCGGCGAGCGGGCTGGCGATGCCGGGAAACAGCGTGGTCGGGCGCAGGTTGACGTAGTGGTCGAGCGTGAAGCGGAGCTTCAGCAGCAGCCCGCGCTCGATGTTGGCCCCGGCGAGGCGGGGGTCGCCCGGCACGCCGCCGACGGCGCCGAGCAGGATGGCGTCGTGCTGCTTGATCGCATCCAGATCGGTGTCGGTGAGCACGTCGCCGGTCTCGAGGTAGCGCTGAGCGCCCAGCGAGAACGGGGTCTTCGAGAAGGTGAGTCCGCTGCCCTCCGTGACGGCGTCGAGCACCTTGACCGCCTCGGCGACGACCTCCGGTCCGATCCCGTCTCCCGGGATGACGGCGAGCTTGACGACGGACGGGGACTCGGACATGGCACTCCTGCTGTTCGTTGCGGGCGGACCATCCCAGACTACCGGCGAGCGACCGGGTGGATGCGCGCCAGCCGGATGCGCGTCAGCGCCCGGATCCGCGTCAGCGCCCGATCTTCCGCAGCGAGAACACCGCGAGGGCCGCCGCGGCCACCATGAGCCCGACGCCGATGCCGGCGGTCAGGGCGACGCCGGAGTCGAACGCGGCGCGCGCGGACGCCAGCAGCTGCTCGCCCAGGTCGCCGGGCAGCTGACCGGCCACGGTCGTCGCACCGCCGAGGGTCTCCCCCGCCGCGTGCGCCTGCGCGCTGGTGAGGCCGTCCGGCAGCACCACCGCCGAACGGTACGACGCGGTGAGGATGGTGCCGAGCGTCGCCGTTCCGAGCACGGCGCCCAGTTCGTACGCCGTCTCCGACACTGCGGAGGCCGCACCGGCCTTCTCGGCGGGAGCGCTCGTCAGGATCAGCTCATTCGAGACCGTCTCGGCCGCGCCGATCCCGAGCCCGAGCAGGACGAACGACAGGATGAGCACCCCGGCCTGCGCATCCCCACCCGACAGGGCGACCACGAGGTAGCCGACCGCCGAGATCAGCAGCGCGACGGGCACCACGATCGCCGCCCGCACGCGCCGCGCGATCGGCACCACCACCAGTCCGGCCACGATCATCGTGGCGAGACCGGGGATGAGCACGAGGCCGGCGTCGATCGGGCTGAGGCCGAGCACCAGCTGCAGATGCTGCGACACGAAGAAAAGGTAGCCAACGAGCGACACCACACTCAGCAGGTTGATCAGCACGGCGCCGCTGAACGACGCCCGCCGGAACAGCCGCATGTCGAGCATCGGGATGGGCCTGCGCAGCTGCCTGCGCACGAACAGCCAGCCGGACACGGCCCCGATCACGATGGCGAGCACCCCGGCCACGGAGAGTCCGTCGGAGGCGAGCGACTTGATCCCGTACACGATGGGCGCCATCGTCAGCAGCGACAGCAGGATGCTCGGGACGTCGATCGGCCCGGGGTTCGGGTCGCGAGACTCGCGTACCAGCAGCGGGGTGAGCACGAGCAACGGGATGAGCACGGGCACAGCAAGCAGGAACACCGATCCCCACCAGAAGTGCTCGATGAGCACGCCACCGACGATCGGGCCGAGGGCCGAGCCGGCCGCGAACCCGGATGCCCAGACGGCGATGGCGAGCCTGCGCTGCTCCCGGTCGGTGAAGATGCTGCGCAGCAGCGACAGCGTGGACGGCATCAGCATCGCGCCGAAGAACCCGAGGCTGGCGCGCGCGGCGATGAGCCACTCGGTCGTCGGCGCGAAGGCGGCGCCGACGGAGACGACGGCGAACCCGGTGGCGCCGATCAGCAGCAGCTTGCGGCGGCCGATCCGGTCGCCGAGGCTGCCCATCGAGACGAGGAGTCCCGCGAGCACGAGCGGATACGCGTCGATGATCCAGAGCATCCCCGTGCCGCTCGGTTCGAGCGCCTGGGAGATGGCGGGCAGCGCGAAGCTGAGCACCGTGTTGTCGACGGAGACCAGCAGCACGGGAAGCATCAGCACAGCGAGCGCCACCCATTGACGCGCACCGGCGCGGGGCGCGACGGCGGGCGTTGGCGTGATGATGCTCGGCGTGGACATGTAGCAACTGTACCGTCTGGACGGTACAGTAAGCAAGCCGGAGCGGCTACCATGTGCACATGGCAGAAACCCCCTCCGCCCGCGACCGCATCCTCGACGCGTTCGAGGAACTGCTCGCCGAGCAGAGCGAACGCGCCGCGACCCTCGACGCCGTCGCCGCCCGCGCCGGCGTCTCCAAGGGCGGCCTGCTCTACCACTTCGCCTCGAAGGACGCGATGGTCGACGGCGTCCTCGCCCGGCTGAGCGCGCACGTCGACGCCGACCTCGACCGGATGCGCTCCGCCCCGGAAGGCCCCGTCGCCTACTTCATCCGCACCTCGGTGCCCACCGACAACGACCTCGAACGCTCCATCGTCGCCGTCGCCCGCCTCGCCCAGAGTGCGGACAGCAGGGCACGGGATGCGCTGTCCGCGATGCAGCGCTCCTGGCTGTCCATCCTCGAATCGTCGGTCGGCGACCCGCTCGTGGCCCGCATCATCATGCTGATCGGCGACGGGATGTACTACAACACCGCTCTCCTGCCGGACACGAACGCGGTCCTGCGCAGTGAGACGGACATGGACAGGGTGATCGAGCTGGTGAAGCGGCTGGCCGACTCCTAGGAGCCGAGCCCCTCGAGCCGGGCCTGCAGGAACCGCCGCACCCGCGCATCCTGGGCGGCCTCGATCGCCGCGGCGTACGCGTCCGCCGCCCGCGCGTCCCCCGCCAGCCGCAGCAGGTCGGCGCGCACCGCGAGCGCCTGCGCGGCGACCACCCCGTCGAACAGCTCGGGATGCGCATCCAGGTCGGCGAGCGCCGCCTCCGGCCCCGCGTCCGCGCTGTAGCCGCGCGCCACGACGCGCCCGAGCTGCGCGGCAGCGGACGGCCACCCCAGCACGAGCCCGTCGTAGAGCCGGGCGATCGCCGGCCAGTCCGTGGCCTCCCAGGTCGGCGCGATGCCGTGCAGCCCGGCGATGGCCGCCTGCAGCGCGAACCGGCCGGGCAGCCCGGCCGCCCCGCTCAGCGCGACGGTGGCGAGGCGCTCCCCCTCCGCCAGCATCCCCGCGTTCCAGCGCGACCGGTCGGCGTCTGCGAGCGTGACGAACTCGTCGGCGTCGGAGATCCTGGTCGTCTGCCGCGCCTCGGTGAGCAGCAGCAGGGCGAGCAGCGCAGCCGCCTCCTCGTCGTGGGGGCGGAGGCGGTACGCGTCCCTGGCCAGCTCGATCGCGTCGGTGCGGAGCCGTCCGTCCGCGCGGGCGTGGCCGACGGTGTAGAGCAGGTAGACGGTGGTGAGCGCATCCGGGAGCCTCGCCGTCAGAGCCGCGTCGTCGCCGGCGGTGAACCGCAGCCGGGAGTCGTGGATGCGCTTCTTGGCCCGCGTGAGCCGCGCGGCCATCGTCGGCTCCTGCACCAGGAACACCTCCGCGACCTGCGCCGTCGGCACGTCGCAGACGAAACGCAGCGCGAGGGCCACCCGCGTCTCCTCTGCGACGTCCGGGTGGCAGACGAGCAGGATCAGCTCCAGTCGCTCGTCGCCGGTGAACACCTCGTCAGCCTGCATGTCGATCTCCGCCTGCCGGTCGGCCGCGCGCGCAGCCTCGGCGGCGAGCATCGGCGCCGCGCGAACGGCGGTGCCCTCGCGCCGCCGCATGTCGACGGCGATGCGCTTGGCCACCGTCGTGATCCAGGCGGCGGCGTTCGCGGGCTCCCGTCCGGCCGCTTCTTCGGCGACGGCGCGGGCGAACGCCTCCTGCACGGCGTCCTCCGCGACCTGGAGGTCGCCGGTCGAGCGGGCGACAGCGCCCAGGATGCGCGGCGCATCCGTGCGGAAGGCACGCTCGGTGGCGGTGGTCACAGCCCATTCAAGCAAGCGGTGACCACCGGCACAATCAGTTGACCGAGCTCAGGACGAGGACTGGGAACAGCTCGTTCCAGCCCTCCGTCGGCACGAGCGCAGCCAGCTCGCGGGCCTGCTGCGGGGTGGCGGCGGTGAAGCTGTAGAACCCGGTGACGACCTCCTTGGTCTCGCCGAACGGCCCGTCGGTGAAGAGCGGGCTGTCGCCGTCCCTCGGGGTGATCCTGGTGGCTGCGCTGATCGGCTGCAGGGCGGCGCTCGCGACGATCTTCTCGCCGGCGGCGACCACCGCATCCTGGAACGCCCGGTGGCCGGCCATGCCTGCCGCCCACTGCTCCTCGGTCATCGCGGCCGGGTCCCAGTTCGGTTCCTTGATCAGCAGAACGTACTCGTCGGACATGATGTCTCCTTACGTCTCGCGCTCGCGCGCATCGGTGTGAACACCACTACGACGTCAGTCAACCGCGAAAATCGACAGCCCGCCCCACTTTTTTCTGCGCCTGCCTCCTCGGGTGCATCCGTTCTCGCGGAGAAGCGGCCGGCAGAACGACGAAACTCCGCCCGAGCGGAGTCCTCGGCGGCGTGGCGGCCGGAGACTCCGCTCGGACGGAGCGGGAACGAGTGCGGGTCCGGTCAGGACTCGGTGATGTCGATCTCCTGCATCAGGTCGGCGTCGATGGCGATGCGCACCTTCTCGAGCAGCCCATCCGGGATGCGCGAGTCGACCGTGAGCACGCTGAGCGCCTTGCCGCCCGCGGAGGTCCTGGCGATCTGCATGCCGGCGATGTTGATCTCCGCCTCGCCGAACTCCTGGCCGTAGACGGCGACGATGCCGGGACGGTCGTCGTAGACCATGACGATGAGGTGCTCCGCGATCGGGACCTCCACGTCGTAGCCGTTGATCTCGACGACCTTCTCGATCTGCTTCGTGCCGGTGAGCGTGCCGGACACCGACACCTGCGAGCCGTCGCTGAGCGCGCCGCGCAGGGTGATCAGGTTGCGGTACTCCTCGCTGACCGAGTCGGTGATGAGGCGCACCTCGATGCCGCGCTGCTCGGCGAGCAGCGGTGCGTTCACGTACGAGACGGTCTCGCTGACGACGTTGGTGAAGATGCCCTTCAGCGCGGCGAGCTTGAGCACGCTCACGTCGTAGTCGACCAGTTCGCCGCGCACCTCGACGTCCACGCTGGTGAGCGGGCTGTGGGCGAGACCGGAGAACACCTGGCCGAGCTTCTCGACCAGCGGGATGCCGGGGCGCACGTACGGGTCGATGACGCCGCCGGCGACGTTGACCGCATCCGGGACCAGTTCGCCGGACAGCGCCAGCCGCACAGACTTGGCGACGGACACGCCGGCCTTCTCCTGCGCCTCGTCGGTGGATGCGCCGAGGTGCGGGGTGACGACGACGTTCTCGAGCGCGAGCAGCGGAGACTCGGTGGGCGGCTCACTGACGAACACGTCGAGCCCGGCGCCGGCGATGGAGTTGGTGGACAGGGCGCGGTAGAGCGCATCCTCGTCGATCAGCCCGCCGCGGGCGACGTTGACGATGAACGCGGTCGGCTTCATCAGCGCGAGCTGGTCGTCGCTGATCATGCCGGTGGTCTCCGGCGTCTTCGGCATGTGGATGGTGATGAAGTCGGCCTCGGCGAGCAGCTCGTCGAGCGTGACCAGCTGAACGCCCAGCTGCTGAGCACGGGCGGAGGTGACGTACGGGTCGAACGCGATCACGCGGGTGCCGAACGCCTGCAGGCGCGCGGTGATGAGCGCGCCGATGCGGCCCAGCCCGATGATGCCGACGGTCTTCTCGTAAACCTCGGTGCCGGTGTACTTCGAACGCTTCCACTGCCCCTGCGCCAGCGCGTTGTGCGCGGCGGGGATGTGCCGGGCGAGGCTGAGGATGTGGCCGACGGTGAGCTCGGCGGCGGAGATGATGTTGGAGGTCGGCGCGTTCACGACCATGACACCGGCGTTGGTCGCCGCCTTGATGTCGACGTTGTCGAGCCCGACACCTGCACGCGCGATGACGCGCAGCTTGGGAGCGCCGCCGATGACCTCTGCGTCGACCTTGGTCGCCGACCGCACCAGGATGGCGTCGGCGTCGGCCACCGCGGAGAGCAGAGCAGCCCGGTCGGTCCCGTCCACACTGCGGATGTCGAAGTCCGGCCCGAGGGCGTCGACGGTGGCGGGCGAAAGTTCTTCGGCGATCAGCACGACCGGCTTTGTCACGTGGCAGTTCCTTAGTTTCGGAGCAGACTTGGGAGAAAGCGCCACTGGCCATTGGGGCGCGGATCGCAACAACTCTACCGGCTGGGCGGGGGTGCCTTTCGCCGCGTTACGTCTGGCTGCGCGGCCCGTCAACACCTCCGCGTCCAGCGCCCCACGGCACGCACGACTCATGCAGGAATGACGATCCGTGCGCCAGAAACCGCGCGTTTGGCTCGCCTCGCGCGCGGCGCACTGTGGAAGGCAGGGCAGACTGGGAGGCGTGACCGCCTTCGAAACCGTCCAGCTCGTCGTGCGGATCGCGCTCGCGTGCGTGTTCGTGGGGATGGGCGTCCTGCACTTCGTTCCCGGGCCCGCCCGCGGAATGGCCGCGATGATCCCGCCCAGGATGCGCTGGGGTGCGCCGTTCAGTCCAAGCGTCCTCGTCGTATTGACGGGTGTGTGCGAGCTGGCGGGCGGCATCGGCCTGCTCGTGCCGTGGACGCGGGTGGCGGCGGCGATCTGCCTCGCGGTGTTCCTCGTCGCGGTGTTCCCCGCCAACGCGTACGCGGCGCGGCACAAGGAACGGTTCGGCGCGTTCGGCACCCCGCTCATCCCGCGCCTGCTGCTGCAGGTGCTGCTGATTGCGCTGTGCGTGTTCTGCGCGCTCTGAAGGCCGCCTCCGGTGCATCCCGCGCCGGGTCGCTGATCGCGCCGCGCGTCTTCAGCGAGCTCTGAGGGAAGCCTCCAGCCCGGCGACAACGGTGGCCGCGCGGGTCACGTCGGCGGCGACCGCCGCGCGCAGGTGCGCGACCGGTGTGCGCGCCGCGAGTTCGCGGCGCAGGGCGACGGCCTGGATGTCGGTCAGCCCGACGAGCGCCGTGGCCGCGATCTGTGGCTCAGGGTCGGCGGCTTCGAAGCCGTAGCGGGCGGCGAGCGACTCGGCGGCCAGGGCGACCAGCGCATCCTGTTGCTCGCGCTGGTGGGCGCGCAACGACGGCGTCTCGGCGATGAGGGCGCCGAACCTGGCGGTCTTGTCGTATGCCGCGCGCTCATCCGGTTGGGCGGCGATCCAGTCGGTGAGACGTCCGAGTTCCCGGTCGAGCATCGTCGCGACCGCGGCGGCGGCCGGGGTGGTGTGGTCGGCCAGCGCGCGTCGCAGTCCTGCCTCGGTGGCGTCGCCGCGGTCGAGCAGCAGGGCCTCTTTGCTGGGGAAGTAGTTGAACACCGTCTTCTCGGAGACGCCGCAGACGCGGGCGATCTCTGCGACCTGGACCGCCGCGAACCCGCGCTCGACGAACAGTTCGGTGGCGGTGTCGGACAGCAGCCGACGCATCCTGCGCTTCTTCTGCTCGCGGAGGCCGAGCTGCTCCCCCGCGTCGTCGTGGTCCCAGACCACCGTTCGGTCGCTCATGCCATTGATTTTACAGCAACCATATTTATACTGTCACTGTAATTATCGAAAGGAGTCAGCGTGTCCGCTCTTCTGGTGGCCGGCATCGTGCTGGTGGGGTTGGTCGTCGGCGTGTACTGGGGGCCGTGGATCGCGCTCACCCGCACCATCGCGACGTTCGAGCCTGCTGTGCTCCTGCCGCTCGTCGCGCGGCTCAGCGCGAACCTCGCTCCCGTGATGACCGTGCTGATGCCGCTCGCGCTGCTCGTGGTGGCGGCCGCGGTCGCGGTCGCGGCGTTCGGGCATCCGGTCACGCTCATCCTGGTTGCGGTCGCGTTCGTGCTCCTTGCGCTCACCCTGGTGGTGACGATGGCGGTCGAGGTGCCGATCGTCAAGACCATCGAATCCTGGACCGTCGACACGCTCCCACCCAACTGGCGCGCACACCGCGACCGCTGGGTGTCGTTCCACCTGCTGCGCGTGGTCCCCGGCGTCGTGGCGCTCGCGCTGCTCGCCGCGGCCGCGGTGACGTACCCGCTCTGACCCCGCGCACCGGATGCGTTGGCGCGGCACCGCTGACACGGCGCGGCCGCGTTGCCGCCGCCGCACGCTCCCCCGCTCAGTACGCGGCGGCCAGTGCCTCCCGCACGACCGCGGCGTCCGTCACGTCGTACGAGGCCGCACCGCCGCCGGGGCCGGACGGCGAGCCCGTCACGGTCGTGCGCGCCGAGAGGTGCACCGCATCCACGCCGGTCGCCGCGATGCCTGCGATGTCGGTGACGCCGACTCCCCCGCCTGCCATCACCTGCACGCGGCCGGCGGACTCGGCGGCGAGGGCGGCGAGCATCCCGACGCCGTCGATGCTGCGGGATGCTCCTCCGGACGTCAGGATGCGGCGGACGCCGAGCGCGGCGAGCGTGTCGAGGGCGCCGAGAGGGTCCGGCGCGATGTCGATGGCGCGGTGGAAGGTGACGTCGAGGTCGCCGGCCTCGGCGACGAAGCGGGCGACCGCGTCCGTGTCCACGGCCCCGACGGCGTCCAGCGCGCCCACCACGACACCGGATGCGCCTGCGCGCCTGGCGTAGCGGATGTCGGCCAGCGCCAGCTCCACCTCGTCGGCGTCGTAGACGAAACCTCCGGCGCGGGGGCGGATCAGGACGTGCACGAAACCGTCGTGCCCCGCGCTCTGCGCTTCGGCGACCGCCGCCTCGATGAGGCCGGCGGAGGGCGTGAGGCCGCCGACGCCGAGCGCGGAGCAGAGCTCGATGCGGTGGGCGCCCGCCTCCAGGGCGACGCGAACGCCCGCCCTGTCCTGGACAGCGATCTCGACGGCGAGACGACGGGACACGGGAACCTCCGGGGTGTGGGCGCGAGCGTGGAACGCGCGCGATTAGAGCGTGAAAAGCAGAAGAGGTGCCGACCTCCGCCGGGGCGGAAGCGGCACCTCTTCAGAGTAGCCAGTCGGTCGCTAGGCGACGATCAGCGCGCGACCTCGCCGTCGACGTAGTCGTCGTCGTTCGACGCGTTCCAGGCGAACAGTTTGCGCAGCTCGCGGCCGGTGGCCTCGATCGGGTGCTGCTCGCCCTTCTTGCGGAGAGCGAGGAACTCCGGCGCCCCTGCATCCTGGTCGGCGATGAAACGCTCGGCGAACGCGCCGGACTGGATGTCGGCGAGAACGGCCTGCATGTTCTCCTTGACGTGCGGGTCGATGACGCGCGGGCCGGAGACGTAGTCGCCGTACTCAGCGGTATCGGAGACGCTCCAGCGCTGCTTGGCGATGCCTCCCTCCCACATCAGGTCCACGATGAGCTTGAGCTCGTGCAGAACCTCGAAGTATGCGACCTGCGGCTGGTAGCCCGCCTCGGTCAGGGTCTCGAAACCGTACTGGACGAGCTGCGAGACACCGCCGCAGAGCACGGCCTGCTCACCGAACAGGTCGGTCTCGGTCTCCTCGGTGAAGGTGGTCTTGATGCCGCCGGCGCGGAGGCCGCCGATGCCCTTGGCGTAGCTGAGGACGAGGGGCCACGCGTTGCCGGTGGCGTCCTTCTCGACGGCGACGATCACGGGGACGCCACGGCCGGCCTCGTACTCGCGGCGCACGGTGTGGCCCGGGCCCTTCGGGGCGACCATGATGACGTCGACGCCCTCCGGGGCCTCGATGTAGCCGAAGCGGATGTTGAAGCCGTGGCCGAAGACGAGCGCGTTGCCCTCTTCGAGGTTCGGCTGGATGTCGTCGGCGTAGAGGTGACGCTGCACCTGGTCCGGCGCGAGGATGACGATGACGTCGGCCCACTTCGCCGCGTCCGCGGCGCTCAGGACCTGGAAGCCTGCCTCTTCGGCCTTGGGCTTCGACTTCGAGCCCTCCTTGAGGCCGATGACGACCTCGACGCCGGAGTCGCGGAGGTTCTGCGCGTGCGCGTGACCCTGCGAGCCGTAGCCGATGACGGCGACCTTCTTGCCCTGGATGATCGACAGGTCAGCATCGTTGTCGTAGTAGATCTCAGCCACTGGGGGATTCTCCTTGTTCGTGTGGTTCTGCAGAAACGGTTAGTTCTTGAAAACGCGCTCGGTGATGGACTTCGAGCCGCGGCCGATCGCGAGGAGGCCGGACTGCGCCATCTCCTTGATCCCGTACGGTTCGAGCACCTTGAGCAGCGCCTGGGTCTTTCCGCTGTCACCCGTGACCTCGATCACGAGGGCGTCCGTGGCCACGTCGACGACGCGGGCGCGGAACAGGTTGACGGCTTCGAGCACCTGCGAGCGGGTGGTGTTGTCGACGCGCACCTTGATCAGCAGGTGCTCGCGCTGCACGGACTGCGCAGGGTCGAGCTCCACGATCTTGATGACGTTGATCAGCTTGTTCAGCTGCTTGGTGACCTGTTCGAGCGGCAGGTCTTCGACGTCGACGACGACCGTGATGCGGGAGAGGCCGTCGACCTCGCTCGTACCCACCGCCAGGGATTCGATGTTGAAGCCGCGGCGCGCGAACAGACCGGCAACACGGGTCAGCAGACCCGGCTTGTCCTCGACGAGGAGGCTCAGAACGTGCGTGCTCATGTCTACTCCTCTCCGAAGGCGGGGCTGTGGTCGCGGGCGTACTGGACGTAGCTGTTGCTGACGCCCTGCGGAACCATCGGCCAGACCATCGCGTCCGCGCTCACGACGAAGTCGATGACCACGGGACGGTCGTTGGTCTCCAGCGCCAGCTTGATCGCCGCATCCACTTCCTCTTCCTTGGTGACGCGGATGCCGAGAGCGCCGTACGCCTCTGCCAGCTTCACGAAGTCGGGGACGCGCACGGTGTCGTGGCCGGTGTTCAGGTCGGTGTTGGAGTACCGGCCGTCGTAGAACAGCGTCTGCCACTGGCGGACCATGCCGAGCGACGAGTTGTTGATGATCGCGACTTTGATCGGGATGTTGTTGATCGTGCAGGTGGCGAGTTCCTGATTGGTCATCTGGAAGCAGCCGTCGCCGTCGATCGACCACACCACGCGGTCGGGCTGGGCCACCTTGGCACCCATCGCGGCGGGCACCGAGTATCCCATCGTGCCAGCCCCACCCGAGTTGAGCCACGCGTTCGGCCGCTCGTACTTGATGAACTGCGCCGCCCACATCTGGTGCTGGCCGACCCCGGCGGTGTAGATGCCCTCCGGTCCGGTCAGCTCGCCGATCCGCTGGATGATGTGCTGCGGGGCGAGCAGGCCGTCCGTCGTCGGCGAGAACCCGAGCGGGAACTCCTCGCGGAGCCCGTTCAGGTACGTCCACCATTCGACAGTGTCGGGCGCCTGGTCTTTCGCGGCCTCTTTGAAGGCGGCGGTCAGATCGACGATGACGTCTTTGGCATCGCCGACGATGGGCACGTCGGCGATCCGGATCTTGGAGATCTCAGCCGGGTCGACATCGACGTGGACGACTTTCGCGTTCGGAGCGAACAGCGAGGTGTTGCCGGTGACGCGGTCGTCGAACCGCGCGCCGAGCGACACGATGAGGTCGGACTCCTGGAGCGCGAGCACCGCGGGGACGGTGCCGTGCATCCCGGGCATGCCGAGGTGCTGCTTGTGGGAGTCGGGGAACGCGCCGCGCGCCATCAGCGTGGTGGTGACGGGCGCCCCGGTGACCTCGGCGAGCTCGAGGAGCTCCTGGGACGCGCGGGAGCGGATGACGCCGCCGCCCACGTAGAGGATCGGCTTCTTCGCCTCGGCGAGCAGCTGCGCCGCCGCGAGGATCTGCTTGCCGTGCGCCTTGGTGATCGGACGGTAGCCGGGCAGGTCGACCTTGGGCGGCCAGATGAACGGCACCGTGTTCTGCTGCGCGTCCTTGGTGATGTCGACGAGCACCGGGCCGGGACGGCCGGTTCCCGCGATGTGGTACGCCGCTGCGATGGTGGACGGGATGTCCTCCGCGCGCTTCACCAGGAAGGAGTGCTTGGTGATCGGCATCGTGATGCCGACGATGTCCGCCTCCTGGAACGCATCCGTACCCATCAGGGTGGAGAAGACCTGGCCCGTGATGAACACCACGGGGACCGAGTCCATGTGGGCGTCCATGATGGCCGTGACGAGGTTGGTCGCTCCGGGACCGGAGGTGGCCATCGCCACGCCGACCTTATTGCTCGACGAGGCGTAGCCCTCTGCGGCGTGGCCGGCGCCCTGCTCGTGCCTGACCAGGATGTGACGGATCTTGGTGGAGTCCATGATCGCGTCGTAGATGGGGAGGATGGCTCCACCCGGGAGCCCGAAGACGTCGGTGACGCCGAGGAGTTCCAGGGTGCGGACGACGGACTGGGAGCCCGTCAGCGATTCGGGCGACGCCTTTCCAGGCGTCGCGGATGGCAACACGGTACTAGGAGAACTGGGTTCCGAGGACATGTGTGGGCGAGTCCCTTACGTACGAAACGGATGATGCGAGGAAGCGGAGCTACCCCGTGACCGCGCCCTCCGCAGCGGAGTGCACGAGCTTGGAGTACTTCGCGAGAACGCCACGGGTATAGCGCGGGGGAAGAGGCGCCCAGCCTTCACGGCGGGCGGTCAGCTCTGACTCATCGACAAGTAGGTCGAGGGAGCGAGCCGCGATATCGACCCGTATCAGATCACCATCGCGCACGAAGGCGATGGGACCTGCGTCCACCGCTTCGGGTGCTATGTGGCCGATGCAGAGGCCGGTTGTGCCGCCTGAGAATCGTCCGTCCGTCAATAGTAGTACATCCTTGCCGAGGCCCGCGCCCTTGATGGCGGCGGTGATGGCGAGCATCTCGCGCATCCCCGGGCCGCCCTTCGGACCCTCGTAGCGGATGACCACGACGTCGCCGGCCTTGATCGTGCCTTCCGTCAGAGCATCCATTGCTCCGCGCTCGCGCTCGAACACGCGGGCGGGACCCTCGAAGACCTCGGCGTCGAAGCCCGCGGTCTTGACGACGGCGCCCTCCGGAGCGAACGACCCCTTGAGGATCGTGATGCCGCCAGTGGCGTGGATGGGGTTGTCGAGGCTGCGCATGACCTCGCCGTCCGGAGCGGGCGGGTTGATCTCTGCGAGGTTCTCCGCGACGGTCTTGCCGGTGACGGTGAGGCAGTCGCCGTGCAGGAGACCGGCGTCGAGCAGCGCCTTCATGACGACGGGGACGCCGCCGTGACGGTCGACGTCGTTCATCACGTACTTGCCGAACGGCTTGAGGTCGCCGATGTGCGGGACCTTGTCTCCGATGCGGTTGAAGTCGTCGATCGTGAGGTCGACCTCCGCCTCGCGGGCGATGGCGAGCAGGTGGAGCACGACGTTGGTGGAGCCGCCGAACGCCATGGCCACCGCGATGGCGTTCTCGAACGCCTTCTTGGTGAGGATGTCGCGCGCGGTGATGCCGAGCTTCAGCAGGTTGACCACGGCCTCGCCCGAGCGGTGGGCGAAGTAGTCGCGGCGGCGGTCTGCCGAGGGCGGCGCTGCCGAGCCGGGGAGGCTCATGCCGAGCGCCTCTGCGACGGAGGCCATGGTGTTGGCGGTGTACATGCCGCCACAGGCACCCTCGCCCGGGGCGATGGCGCACTCGATGCGCTTGAGGTCTTCTTCGCTCATCTTGCCCGCCTTGCAGGCGCCGACGGCCTCGAAGGAGTCGATGATCGTGACGTCCTTCTCCGTGCCGTCGGAGAGCTTGACCCAGCCGGGGGCGATCGAGCCCGCGTAGAGGAAGACGGCGGAGAGGTCGAGACGCGCCGCGGCCATCAGCATGCCGGGGAGCGACTTGTCGCAGCCGGCGAGCAGAACGGTGCCGTCGAGGCGTTCCGCCATCATGACGGTCTCGACGGAGTCGGCGATGACCTCACGCGAGACGAGGGAGAAGTGCATGCCCTCGTGGCCCATCGAAATGCCGTCGGAGACGGAGATCGTGCCGAACTGCAGCGGGTATCCCCCACCGGAGTGGACGCCCTCTTTCGCGCCCTGTGCGAGGCGGTCGAGCGACAGGTTGCAGGGGGTGATCTCGTTCCAGGAGCTCGCGATTCCGATCTGCGGCTTCTCCCAGTCGGCGTCGCCCATTCCGACAGCCCGAAGCATCCCGCGGCTCGTGGTTGCTTCGATTCCGTCGGTGACGACGCGCGAACGCGGTTTCCAATCGATGTCTGGCATGGATCAACTCTAGGACGTTCGGGATGCCGCTCTGAACATATGACCGAGACCGGTGGATAACCCGCGAAGAGGTCAGGCTGTGGAGGACTGCCTGGCGTCCGCGAGCAGGCTCAGCATCGTCGCGACGGCGGTCTCGTCGGCGAGGCGGAACTGCGCTGCCGTCTCCCCTTCGCCCACCTTGATGCCGACGTCCCCGGCGCCCGGGCGGAGCACCGCGAAGCCGTCCTCGTCCGTCACGTCGTCTCCGGCGAACAGCACGGCCGTCGCCTTCGTGTACTCGCGCAGGCGCTCGATGCCGTCGCCCTTGTTGGCGCCGCGCACCGAGAACTCGATGATGTCCTTGCCGTCGCGGATGGTGAGCGTGTCGCTGACCGAGGCGGCAGCGGCGTACGCGGCCTCGACCACCTCCTTGCCCTCCTCCTCGCCGAGCAGCCGGTAGTGGACGCCGTAGCCGACGGGCTTGGTCTCCAGGCGCGTTCCCTCCGTGGACGACACGAGCGCGCCGAGCACGTCTCCGAGCTTCTGCAGCGTCTCCTGCTCGTCGATGCTGAGGTCGAGCGATACGCCGTCGCGGCCGAACCGGATCTCGACGCCGTGCGAGCCGATGAGCAGCGCATCCGGATCGGCCTCCGTCACGATCTCGAGGCTCGACAGCGGTCGGCCGGAGATGTACGCGACCCAGGTGTTCGGCAGCGCTTCGAGCCTGTCGAGCGCCTCCTTGGCCTGCGGGAGCATCCTGGCCGCTTTGGGACGGTCGACGAACGGCGCGAGCGTGCCGTCGAAGTCCAGGGCGAGGAGGACGCGCTCCTCCGACGCGAACGCGCGGAGGGCGTCGACGAGGGCGACGGCGGAGGCGGACGGTGTTGCGGGGGCTGTCTCTGTCATGCTTCTTTCTCAGGTGATACTGCGGCTGGGTACGCGCCGGTCAGCGCCGGTTGACGGGCGGGTTCTGCAACGGGTGGTCTCCGTGCGCGCTGCGCGTCAGAGCATCCAGGAAGGATGCGGACCACTTGGCCACGTCGTTGGTGAGGACGCGCTTGCGCAGGGCGCGCATCCTGCGTGTCCTCTCCCTCCTCGGCATCGCGATCGCCTGCTGGATGGTCTCCTTCAGCCCCTCGATGTCGTGCGGGTTGATGAGGAGCGCCTGGCGCAGTTCGTCCGACGCCCCGGCGAACTCGCTGAGCACCAGCACGCCGTCGTCGTCCGCGCGGGTCGCGACGTACTCCTTGGCGACCAGGTTCATCCCGTCACGGAGGGCGGTGACGAGCATCACATCCGCCGCGAGGTAGAGGGCGACCATCTCCTCGCGCGGGTAGCCGTGGTGCAGGTATGCGATCGCGGTGTGGCCGAGGGTGGAGTAGTCGCCGTTGATGCGGCCGACGGTCAGCTCGATCTCGTCGCGCAGCTGCATGTACGTCTCGACGCGCTCGCGGCTGGGGCTGGCGACCTGAACGAGCGTGACGTGCTCCGAGTCGAGCTTGCCCTCCGCGAGGAGTTCGCCGAACGCCTTGAGCCTGTGCCCGATGCCCTTCGTGTAGTCGAGTCGGTCGACGCCGAGCAGGATCTTCTCCGGGTTGCCGAGCTCTTCCCTGATCTGCCTGGCGCGCTCTTGGATCTCCGGCCGCTTCGCCAGCTCCTGGTACCGCTCGGCGTCGATCGAGATCGGGAACTGCCTGGCGAGGACGGTGCGGGCCAGTCCCCCGTGCTTGTTGGTGGTCACGTGACGGTGCGACCCGGCATCCGGATCGTCGGTGTCGATCGGCACCTCGATGATGGGGCCGCGCGTCTCGTACCCCTTCAGCCGGCGGACGGCGCGGGAGAAGTTGCCGGCGTCCGCGACGCGCTGGAAACCGATCACGTCCGCGCCGAGCAGGCCGTCGATGATCTGCCTGCGCCACGGCAGCTGCGAGTAGATGCCGTAGGGCGGGAATGGGATGTGGTTGAAGAAGCCGATCACGAGGTCCGGGCGCTGTGCCCGCAGCATGGCGGGGACGAGCTGCAGCTGGTAGTCGTGCACCCAGACAACGGCGCCCTTCGCCGACACGGCGGCGGCGGCATCGGCGAAGCGCTGGTTGACCTTCACGTAGGTGTCCCACCACTCGCGGTGGAAGCTCGGCTGCGCGATCACGTCGTGGTAGAGCGGCCAGAGGGTGTCGTTGGAGAAGCCCTCGTAGTACTCCTGCAGGTCCTGCTCGCTGAGGCGCACGGGCAGGATGTTGATGCCGTCCGCCTCGAACGGGTCGATGTCCTCGTCAGCGACGCCCGCCCAGCCGATCCAGACGCCGTCCTCCGCCCGCATGACGGGCTCCAGAGCGGCGACGAGTCCCCCGGGAGACGGCCGCCAGCTGGCCGTTCCGTCGTCGTCGGTGACCCGGTCGACGGGGAGTCTGTTGGAGACGATGACGAGATCGTACGTCTCGGTGTCCGTCGTCGTTTCCGTGCTGGTGGAGGAGGTTCGGTGGGGTGAGATGGTGTGTCCAATCCGTCGGGTCGCGGCCATTGCGCACTGTATGCCAGGGTACCAGCGTGTTCTAGCCCTCCCCAGGGGCGGCGGCCCGGCGGCGGGCCAGCAGCGGCGCGGCGGCGGCGCGGCTCACGTTCGCACGGCGGTCATGCTGCGTTCAGCGCGCGTGGGTACAGTGTCGCGCGTGATGCGAATCGGCATGAGCACGTCGTGCGTCTACCCGCTGGCCGTCGAGCACGGTTTCCGCCTGGCAGCCGAGGCGGGCTTCGACGGCGTCGAG
This sequence comes from Leifsonia araucanica, assembly GCF_051161895.1. NCBI lineage: Bacteria > Bacillati > Actinomycetota > Actinomycetes > Micrococcales > Microbacteriaceae > Leifsonia > Leifsonia araucanica. The sequence continues at coordinate 449,306 of NZ_JBMBTW010000002.1, read as the reverse complement.
GTGATGGTCACCCGCGACGAGACCACCCAGTCCCCGGATGCGCTGCTCGCCCTCTCCGACAGCTACCGGATGCCCATCCTCTCCATCCACGCGCCCGTGCTGCTCCTGACGCACTTCGTCTGGGGCCGCGACCCGCGCGTGAAGCTGGAGAAGTCGGCCGAGCTGGCGGCGGAGGTCGGCGCGGACACCGTGGTCGTGCATCCACCGTTCCGCTGGCAGTCCGGCTATGCGGAGGACTTCCTGGCGATCGTCCGCGAGACCGCCGACGCGAGCGGCGTCGCCATCGCGGTGGAGAACATGTTCCCGTGGAAGCTGGCAGGCCGGGCGCTCGCCGCGTACTCCCACGGCTGGAACCCGGCGGCGATGGACTGCGACGCGGTCACGCTCGACTTCTCGCACGCCGCGCTGAGCGGCGTCGACTCCCTCGCCCTGGCCACCGAACTCGGCGACCGTCTGCGCCACGTCCACCTCTGCGACGGGTCGGGCCCGCTCGACGAGAACCGCGTGTTCGACGAGCACCTCCTCCCCGGCCACGGGGGTGAACCGGTCGCCGAGGTGCTGAGGATGCTCGCCGACCGTCGCTGGTCAGGCAGCATCGTCGCCGAGGTCAACACCCGCAAGGCACGCACCGACGACGAACGGCTCGGGATGCTCCGCGAGACCGCCGCGTTCGCCCGCGAGCACACGGGGTCGGCTACTGCGCCTTCCCCAGCGTCCTGACGAGCGCCCGCGCGTACTCGCGGTATCCGGCGGCCGTCGGGTGGAAGGCGGCGAACCCCGAGGTGTTGACCCACGGGCTCTTGTTGCCGATGCCGTGCCCATCGAAGTCGACGCCGACGAACGTCATCGGGACGCCTTTCGCCCTCTGCTCGTCGACCGCGGTGCGGATGACCTCGTTGAGGCCGATAGTCGCCGCGTTGATGGCGGCAGCCATCCCGAAGTCCGGAGCGTTGGGGTCGGAGGCGTCGTACATGACCGCGTAGCCGGTGACGACGATGCGCGCGTTCGGCGCGGCCTTCGCGACCGCCGCGTAGACCGCATCCAGCCGGTCGGGGAGCACGTTCAGCAGGGAGAGCGCGCTCGACAGTTCGTTGCGGCACGGGATGGCCTTGCCCGCCGCGCAGTCGGACGCGATGTCCGCGACGCCGAGGTCGTTGCCTCCGATGCTGAGGGTGACGAGGTCGGTGCGGTCGTCGAGGGCGATCAGCTGCCGCTTGAGCAGGTCGGAGGTGGTGGCGCCGCTGCACGACGCGTTCGCGATCAGGTCGACGCCGGACTCCTCGGCGAACACGTCCGGGTAGCTCTTCGGACTGCTCACGCACTTGCCCGTCTCGCCGCCCGCGCCCATCCCGGCCGCGAACGAGTCGCCGAGCGCGACATAGCGGGTCTCCGGGGTGAGCTGCTCATCCGGGAACGGGTCGACGGTGGGCGTGGGCGTCGGTGTCTCGCGCGCGGCGACGGGGCGGCCGTCCTGGGAGTCGTGACGCGCGTTCGAGGTCGCCGACCACGCGAAGGCCGCTGCGCCGGCGAGCACGCCGACGACGACCACGGCGATGATCGGGATGACGATGGCTCTGCGTCGCATCCGATCAACGTTACCTGCGCATCCTTGGCGCCCGCTCGACGTCCGCCGTGGCTGGGCTCAGTGTGCGCTGTGGTCGTATCGTTCCGGGCGGGGCGGCGTCAGTTCGTCGAGGAGTGACCGGACGGCGTCGGCACGTCGCTCGATCGTGTCGCCGGCGCTTCGGAGGAGTGCGGCATCCACCGGACGCTGCACGGCCTGGCGGTCCCACTCCGCCCGATAGAGCGCGTCCCGGTAGCCCGAAGAGTCCTGGCAAGCGAGGTCGAGGGACGCGATCGATGCCTCGCGCTCTGACGGTCGCGTGGTCGGGATGCCGGTGCTGAACTCCTGGACCATCGTCGTGGTCGGCATCCGCTCGGGCGACGTCAGATCCGGGACGCGCGCCGGAGCCATGCACGAACGCCAGGCAGCCACGGTGTCACGCACAGCGGAATCGCCCACCGCACCGCGGTACGCCTCGTTCGCGAGTTTGACCGCGACGTCGGCGGCCTGCATCGACTGGCCGCTGAGCAGAGGATGCTTCTCTCTTCCAGCGACGATGCAGGTGTCCAGTGCTGCTTGCAGCTCGGCGTTCGGCTGCGTGTCGGGGAACGCGAACACGAGCCAATCGCTCTTGCCCTCGTCCACATCGTTCGCGACGTGGTACCCCTGTGACGCTGCGACGCCTGCCGTCAGCGGCCGGAGGACCGTGGTGTCGCCCAGCGCGTTGTCTGCGGCGGCGGCGTCCCGCCAGGGAACCGGCCAATCGAAACCGCGGGCGGCGAGACAGCGGGCGTTCAGCAGGTTCTCCGCGTAGCTGTCCTGAGTCGTCCCGATCGGCAGGTAGGCGTCCAGCGGCATGGTCCACGCGTTCGCGTCCCGCTCCGGCAGGTCGGTGAGGTGCTCGGTTGCACGCGCGGGAAGGCCCGCGACGGCGACGATCGCCACAGCCGCAACCGCGGTGGCCGCTGTCGCCCATCGCGCGATGCGCTCAGTGCGGGATCTGGATGCGCTGTTCATCGGTGGCCTCCACTCCTTCTGCCGGCGACGAGGCCGTGCTCGTACGCGAAAATCACAATCTGCACTCTGCTGCGCAGCTCCAATTTCGTGAGGATGGCGCCCACGTGCGTCTTCACCGTCGCCTCGCTCAGGTGCGCGGACTGGGCGATCTGCTGGTTCGACAGGCCGGAGGCGACCAGCAGGAAGATCTCCCGCTCGCGCGCGCTCAACACCGCCACGGATGAGGTATCCGCCGCCCGCGCTCGTGCACCGAACTCCCGCACGAGCCGGAGCGCGTCAGCGTCGACCTCCCGCCCGCCCGCCGTCGCCCGGATGGTGTCCAGCACATCGGCGGGAGTCGCATCCTTCGTCAGGAACGCTGACGCCCCAGCGTCGATCGCGGCGTAGAGCGCGCCGTCGTGCTGGATGGTCGTGAGGACCACGACCGAGGGACGGACCGTGAGCGATGGGTCCGAGAGCAGCATCCTGGTGGCGTCGAGCCCATTGATCCCCGGCATCCGCAGATCCATCAGCACCACATCGGGCTGTGCGCGCCGGACGAGGTCGAGACCAGTGGGTGCGTCGTCGGCGCAGCCGAGGCAGTCGATGTCCGGCTCGGCGTCGAGCAGCATGCTCAGCCCGGACGAGAAGAGAGGTTGATCGTCGACGATCGCGACGGTGATGCGCTCAGCCATCGACCAGCTCGCGCTCCACCGGGATGTGCGCCGTCACGATGAATGCGCCATCCTCTGCACGGTCCGTGCTGAGCCAGCCGCCGGCGAGTCGTGCCCGGTCGGACATCCCCCGAATGCCCGCACCGCGCCGCTGCCCATTGCCTGCCGGCACGAGCGGCCGATCCCCCCGAGACTCCACAAGAAGGGCGAGCCCGTCGCCTCGCCAATCGAGGTCGACGAGCACCTCGCTCTCCGGACCGCCGTGCTTGAGAGCGTTGGTCAAGCTTTCCTGCACGATACGGAAGACGGCGAGCTGGGTGGCCGGGGCGAGCGCCGGCCGCCGCCCGTGCTCATCGAGCTCGACGCGCATCCCGATCTGCGTCATCGATCGGAGGAGGCCGGGAACGTCGTCGATGCTGTGCCGGTCGCCGACATCATCGTTCTGGATGTGCTCGACCAGCTGGCGAACATCGGTCAGAGCAGTCCTGGACACCTCGGCGATCGTCTGCAACGACCCGCCGACGGCGTCCGGCCTGGTCGCGGCGACCGCCGCGGCCCCCTGCGCCTGGGAGACGATCACGGCGAGCGAATGAGCGAGCGCGTCGTGCACCTCCCGCGCGATGCGGTCGCGGTCCTGCGCCGCGGCGAGCTCGCTGCTCGCCTCCTGCCAATCGGCTGTCGCCTCGTCGAGCAGATTCGTCACGGCGCGGGTGCGCAGGAGGGAGGCGACGGCCAGGCCGCCCGACCAGCCCGAGAGGAAGGCACCGAAGGCGGCGAGTGCCGTCAGCGCGAACGCCACCCGCCGCATGGACGGATCGGGAACGAGCGAGTTGGAGACGAACTCGCCGTACTCCCCCGGCATCACGACGAACCAGCCGACGAGCAGCGCCGCGATCCCGAGCGCGAGGACAGCGATCCACCGCACAGCACCGCGTGCCCGGAGACCGACCACGAACGCGACCACGACGGTGGCGAGATACATCGGCCAGTTCGACTCATCGGCGACGGCGACGAGGCGCAGCGCCTGGAGTCCCGGTGCTGCGACCACGAGGAAGAGCGCGACCGACGGCATCCACGCTGAGACGGCGATGGCGAAAGAAAGCAGCGCGTACACGGGTGCGAACTCGTCCACTCGGGATGCGGGAACGACGAACACCGCCCAGAGGAGATAGGCGACGGCGACGCAGGGCATGACCCAAGCGGCGCCTCGACGGAGAGCGGAACTCATGGGTTCAACGCTAGGGCGAGACGCACCGGCCGTCCTGCTCAGCGCGGTGATTTCATCCGAATGGATGAGTCAGCGCACCATCCCTCGCCTCACACCCGCTCGGTCAGCGCCAGCAGCACCGCGGGCACGCTGGCCGACAGGCGCTCCGAGAAGGCGCGCTCGTCTCCGGTGAGCAGTGCCCTCGCCTCGGCGTTCGCGCAGAGTTCGGCGATGACGCGCACCGCTTCCTCCGGCGCGATGGTGAAGCGGCGGTTGGCCGTCTCGAGCGCTGCCTCGACGATCTCGGTGAGTTCGGAGAAGAAGCCGTCCTGGTAGCGCACGAAGTCGGCGGCGATGGCGGGGTCGCGCATCGCGAGGAGCAGGAACTCCGACTGGACGAGCCACCAGCGACGGTCGTCGGACTGCAGTTCGAGCACCTTGGCGACGATGTCGACGACATCGTCGTCTCCGATGGTCACGCCGTCGCCGACCTTGGGCGCCAGGTACTGCGCGACACCGGCGTTCAGCTGTTCGATGCGCATGGTCTTCTCGCGCTCCATCAGCGCGAAGAAGAGCTCCTCCTTGGTGGAGAAGTTGGAGTAGAAGGCGCCGCGGGTGAAGCCGGCCGCCTCGGTGATCATCTCGACGCTGGCCGCGTGGACGCCGTGCTCGGCGAAGATGTCGAAGGCCGCGTCGAGCAGGCGGGAGCGGGTCTTCTGGCGGCGCGCCGACTCGGCCGGCGCTTCGTCTCTGAGAGCTGTCGTTTCCAAGCTGAAACCTTCCTGAATCGAGTTCCAGATACACGAGTGTATCGGATACATTCGGGTATCGGATACAACGGTGTATCGAACCCCCGTACTGGATCTGTAGCCGATTATGTAGGAGAACGCGTGTCCTCGATTCTGTATTCGATCGGCCGCTGGGCGTTTCGTGCCCGCAAGCTCGTCGTCTCCCTGTGGATCGTCCTCCTCGTCGCCCTCGGCGGCGGCGCCGTGCTCTTCAACCAGGGCACGGACAACTCTTTCAGCATCCCCGGCACGGAGTCGCAGGACGCCCTCGACACCCTCAGCCGCACGTTCCCGCAGGTCAGCGGCACGTCGGCGCAGCTCGTCGTCGTCGCTCCGAAGGGCGAGACGGTCACCGACGCGTCCGTGAAGCAGCCCGTCGACGCCACCATGACCGACCTCGCGAAGCTCGACGGCGTCGCGGGCGTCACCTCCCCGTACAGCAAGCAGGTGAAGGGCTCCATCTCCGACGACGGGTCCGCCGCCATCGTCACCGTGCAGCTGAAGGGCCAGATCACCACCGTTCCCGCCGAGACCAAGACGGCACTCCAGGATGCGGGGGCGGACCTCCAGAAGCAGCTTCCGGATGGGTCCCAGGTCGCCGTGGGCGGGCAGCTGTTCTCGCAGAGCCTGCCGACGCTCAGCGTCACGGAGCTGCTCGGCGTGGGCATCGCCCTCGTCGTCCTGATCCTCACCTTCGGGTCGTTCCTGGCGGCGGGAATGCCGCTCCTCACCGCGCTGCTCGGCGTCGGGCTGTCGATGGCGCTCATTTTCATCGCGACGCTGTTCGGGCCGATCTCCTCGACGACGCCGCTACTCGCGCTCATGCTGGGGCTCGCGGTCGGCATCGACTACTCGCTGTTCATCATCTCCCGGCATCAGAGTCAGCTGAAGGCCGGCGTCGATCCGGAGGAGTCCGCCGCCCGCTCGGTCGCGACGGCGGGGTCCGCGGTGCTGTTCGCCGGGATCACGGTCATCATCGCGCTCGTCGGGCTGTCGGTGGCGAACATCCCGTTCCTGACGACGATGGGCATCGCGGCGTCGGCGGCGGTCGCCATCGCCGTGCTGATCTCGCTGTCGCTCACCCCCGCGCTGCTCGGCTTCGCAGGCGCGCGGATCACACCGGGACGGCGTGCGGCGAAGCGCGCGGCGCGGCGCGCTGCGAAGGCGGCGGGCGCATCCGGGGCGGGAGCCGCATCCGGCGCAGCGGCGACAAGCGCAGCACCCGAGACGCCCGAACCCTCCCCCAGCGCCTCGGCGCCGACCCTCGCGCACGCGGCCAAGGCCGACGTCCCTCCCGGGTTCTTCCGCGGCTGGGTGCGGGCGGTCACCCGGTTCCCGATCGTCACCATCGTGGGCGTCATCGCCATCCTCGGCGTCGCCACCATCCCCGCCGCCCAGCTGAGGCTCGCCCTCCCCGACGCGGGCTCGCACGCCCCTGACGACCCGGCGCGCATCGCATACGACCTCATCTCCGAGCACTTCGGCCCCGGATACAACGGGCCGCTGATCGTCACGGGCTCGATCATCTCCAGCACGGACCCCGTCGGACTGATGACGAAGATCGGCGACGAGCTCGCCGGGCTCCCCGGCGTCGCCGCCGTGCCGCTCGCGACCCCGAACCAGACGGCGGACACCGGCATCGTGCAGGTCATCCCGACCACCGGTCCCGACTCGGAGAAGACGGCGCAGCTCGTCTCGGACATCCGGGCGAAGCACCAGCACTTCCTGGACGAGTACGGCGTCGACCTCAAGGTCACCGGAAACACGGCCGCGCAGATCGACGTGTCTGACAGGCTCGGCGGCGCCCTGCTGCCGTTCGGGATCCTGGTCGTCGGGCTCTCGCTGGTGCTGCTGACGATGGTGTTCCGGTCGATCGCCGTGCCGATCAAGGCGGCGCTCGGCTACCTGCTCTCTGTCGGCGCGGCGTTCGGCGCCGTGACGGTCGTGTTCGAGTGGGGCTGGCTGTCCGACGCGCTCAACGTCGCGAAGACGGGGCCGGTGATCAGCTTCATGCCGATCATCCTGATGGGCGTGCTGTTCGGGCTCGCGATGGACTACGAGGTGTTCCTGGTCAGCCGCATCCGGGAGGACTACGTGCACGGCGGCAACGCCAGGCGCGCTGTCGAGAGCGGGTTCGTCGGGTCGGCGAAGGTGGTGACCGCCGCCGCGATCATCATGATCTCGGTGTTCGCCGCGTTCGTCCCCGAGGGCGACACGTCGATCAAGCCGATCGCGCTCGGGCTCGCCGTCGGCGTCTTCGTCGACGCGTTCATCGTGCGGATGACCCTGGTGCCCGCGGTGCTGCAGCTGCTCGGCGAGAAGGCCTGGTGGATGCCGCGCTGGCTCGACCGCATCCTGCCGTCATTCGACGTCGAGGGCGACGGCCTGCAGAAGGAGCTCGACCTGGCCGACTGGCCGGAGCCGGGCGGCCGTTACATCGCGGCAGCGGACGGACTGACCATCAGCGCCAAGAAGCGGCCGCTGTTCGCCGACGTGTCGTTCCGCCTCACGGATGGCGAGGTCCTCGTCGTGCAGGGCGACGACCGCACGGCGTCCCTCGCGCTGCTGATGGCGATCACCGGACGCACCAAACCGGATGCCGGCACGATCAAGGTGGCCGGATTCGTCCTGCCGACCCGCGCGGCCGGCGTGCGCTCCCGCACCGCCGTCGTGCGCCTCGGCACCTCGGAGACGCCCGTGCACGACGTGCGGAACGCGCTCGCCGGTCACCCGCAGCTGCTCGCGCTCGACGCCGTCGATGCGGTGACAGACCCGGTGGAGCGCCGGCGCATCCGGTACGAGCTCTCCGACGCGGTCAACCGCGCGAGGGACGACGAGCGGCCGTTCGCCATCGTCGTCAGCTGCGTCGATCCCGCCGAACTCGACGACCTGCTGCCGGACAGCGTCGTGCCGACCTCGCTCGGCAGGACGGACCGCCCGGGCAGCGGCGGGCATCTCGCAACCGACCACGCCGTGCACCAGCACTCCGCCCCCGCACACCCCGCAGACAGCACCACCGAGAAGGCGATCGTCCGATGACCACCCCGACCTCCCCGACCACGCCGCTCCGCCGCCCGCGCTCGCTGTTCTCCCTGGAACGGATGCGCTCCGACAAGCGCGTCACCTGGCTCACCATCGCCGGTCTGCTGCTGGTGCCGCTGGTGATCGGCGGCCTGCTCGTCTGGGCGCTCTGGAACCCGACCGAGCGCCTCAGCGACGTGAAGGCGGCCGTCGTCAACCTCGACCAGCCGGTGGAGATCAACGGCCAGACCGTCCCGCTCGGGCGACAGCTGTCCGCCGGACTCCTCAACGGGAAGTCGGACAACTACAGCTGGGTGCTCACAGACAAGAAGGACGCCGACGCCGGGCTCGCCGACGGGACATACGTGTCCGTCGTGACCATCCCCAAGGACTTCTCGAAGGCGGCGACCTCGCCGTCCGGATCAGCCGCCGACGCCGAACAGGCGACCATCGACGTGCAGACCAGCGAGAAGTCGAAGCTCGTCGACCCGGCGATCAGCCAGGCGGTGACCACAACGGCGACCTCCGTGCTGAACACGCAGCTCACCTCCACCTACCTGGAGAACGTCTACGTCGGCTTCAACACGCTGCACGACCAGATCGCGAAGGCGGCGAGCGGGGCGACCGAGCTGTCCGGCGGGGTGTCGCAGCTGGCGTCCGGCGCGCACCAATTGAGTGACGCATCCAGTCGGTTGGCGTCCGGCGCCTCAGCGCTCTCGAGCGGCGTCGGCCAGCTCTCCGACGGCGTCGCCTCGCTCGCCGGCGGCCTGACCACGCTGCAGCAGCAGACCGCAGCACTCCCCGATCAGACCCAGCAGCTCGCCACGGGAACGGCCGGGGTGTCGAGCGGAGTGAACGCCACCGTCGCCGGGCTGCAGAAGCTGGCAGCGGGATGCGCGGCCGTCCACGGCCCGAACGACCCGATCTGCGCGGGCATCGCCCAGACGATCGCCGGGATGACCACCGGCCAGGGCGGCTCCCCCAGCCTGGTGGATGCGGCGGGTTCCGTCGCCGCGGGCACCCAGCAGCTGGCAGCGGGGATGCCGGCGCTCACCGCCGGGATCGGCCAGAGCGCATCCGGTGCGAGCCAGCTCGCCTCGGGGGCGTCGCAGTCCGCGTCGGGAGCGTCGTCGCTCGCGAGTGGCACGCAGCAGCTCGCGACGGGCGTCGCCGGGCTCGCGACCGGGGCGGACCAGACCAGCGCAGGCACGGCATCCCTCGCCTCCGGGCTGAAGGAAGCGGCGGACAAGCTGCCCAACTACTCGAGCGACGAGCGCTCCAACCTGGCGACGGTCGCCTCGCAGCCGGTCACGCAGAACAGTGAAGGCACGAGCGGATTCGGGCAGACCAGCATCCCGCTGTTCGGCGCCGTCGCGCTCTGGCTCGGCGCGCTCGCGACGTTCCTGGTGCTGCAGGCGGTCTCCCGCCGCGCACTGCTGACGACGCGCGCATCCGGTCGCATCGCGCTCGACGGGTTCCTGCCCGCCGCGGCGATCGGCGCGATCCAGGGCGTCTTCGTAGCCGGCGTGATGCAGTTCGCGCTCGGTCTCGACGTGGGCCACTGGTTCGGCTTCGCCGGGGTGGCGGTGGCGGTGGGCGTCGCGTTCGCCGCCGTGAACCACGGGCTGGTCGCCCTCCTCGGCGGGGTCGGGCGGTTCGTCTCGATGCTCGTGGTGGTGGTGACCCTCGCATCCGGGATCGTGTCGACCGTGCCCGGGTTCTTCTCCAGCGCGGTGCAGTGGATGCCCACCTCGGCGGCGATCACGGCGTTCCGCGGCGTCGTCGAGTCGACGGACGGCGTCTGGCGCGGCCTCGGAGCGCTCCTGCTCTGGGCGGCTGTCGGGTTCGCCATCTCGGCCATCGCCGTGGCGCGCCGTCGCATCGTGCGCGTCGCCCAGCTGCTCCCTGCCGAGTGACCCCAGCAATCGAGTCCGAAGTTGTTCACGCCTGCGCCCGGCGCGTCGCGTGAATAAGTTCGGACTCGATGGTTTGGGGAGCGGGGCGGGTCAGAGGGTGGCGATGAGGGCGAGCGTCGCGAGGATGACGGTGAGCGGCGCGACGATGGCGCCGAGGAGGATGTAGCGGCTCCAGCGGATCTCGACGTCGAGCGACGTGAGCCTCTGGTGCCAGAGCAGCGTGGCCAGCGACGCCCACGGGGTGATCAGCGGCCCGGCGTTCACGCCGATCAGCAGCGCGACGAGCCGCGCTGGGCTGCCGGCGACCGGTTCGAGGGCGAGGTAGGCGGGGAGGTTGTCGATGGCGTTCGCACCGACCATCCCGGTCAGCGACAGCCGCAGCAGCGCGAGCGGCGAATCCCCCGTCCCCGACACCACGGCGAGCAGCTCGCCCAGGCCGACGGAGTGCAGCGCCTCGATGAACAGGAACAGACCGGACGCCAGCACGACGAGCTGCCACGGCACCAGCCCGAACCGGAGCACGGAGCGGCGGCGCACCAGGAACACCGCGCCGAGGACCACGGCGGCCCCCGTCGCGGGCATCCACACCGGGATGCCGGACACCAGTAGAGGCACAAGCGCGACCACCACGGCGGCGCTCCACCAGAACAGCACGGGGTCTTCGATGCCGTCGATGTCCCCGGTCTCGTAGCGGGTGAGCAGGCGGCGGCGGTAGATCAGGAAGATCGCGACGACGGGCACGACGATCGCCACGATGGCGGGCGCTGCGGTGAGCGCGGCGAACTGCAGCGGGCTCGGATCCCCCATCGCGTGCTGGGCCAGCAGGTTGGTCAGGTTCGACACCGGAAGCAGGAGCGAGCCGGTGTTCGCGAGCCACACGGTGGTGAGCGCGAACGGCAGAGGGTCGAGGCCGGCATGGCGGGCGAGCACGATGACCACCGGGGTGAGCAGCACGGCCGTGGTGTCGAGCGACAGGAAGATGGTGCTGAGCGCGGCAACGGCTGCCACCAGCAGCCAGAGCACCCAGGCCCGTCCGCGACCCCAGCGTGCCGTCTGCTGCGCGATGGCGGTGAACAGTCCAGCCTCGGCCGCCAGCTCGGTGACGACCGTGACGGCGACGACGAACAACAGGATGGGCCACACCCTGTCCCCGAGCTGCGCAGCGTCCTCCAGGGGGAGGATGCCGGTCGCAACAGCGACGATTCCGAGCAGGAGGAGAACAGCGCCGACGATCGCGGTGCGCATCCATCGTCCTTTCGTGTCGTGGGTGTGTTCGCTGCTGCGGTTCTCGACGCGGCTCTGCGAGCGTACGCTACGAAACGCACCCGGTAGCGTAGTGCCAGGAGCGAAAGGATGCGGATGCGCAAGTTCATCTTCAACGGAGCGATCATCAGTGCCGCCTTCGGGCTCTGGACGACCATCCAGACCACCCGCTCAGGCGCGAAGGACTGGCGGGTGCCCCTGCTGTGGATCAGCGCGGCCCTGTCGCTCGTCATCGCGGTCGGCACGGTGCTCGAAGAGTCGAAAGAAGCCGAGATCAGCGAGAAATCGCGCTGATCGCACGGCGTGTCCGCGCCGAATCTGAGATTTCTTCCAGGACACTTGTATTCAAGTGTAAGAACAGCCTGGAAGGGGTTGGATCATGTTTGGTCGTAGGCGGCACGCCGCCGCGGTTCCGGCGGCTCCGGTTCCACAATTGACGGACGCCCAGATCCTCGAACTCGTCCACGGCAAAGTGGCCGAGTTGATCGGTGAGTGCGGTGAATGGACCGTGTCCCGACGCGCCGCAGACGACACCGACACGATCTTCCACTCGGTCCTCGCCCAATCGGTCAGCCTCAGCATCACGACGGCCCTCGTGGAGGCACGTCAGCGCGTCGCCGCCGGCGAGACCATCGCGACCGCCGAGCCGCAGCACCTCGCCGCGGACGCCCCTGCCTCCGAGCCCGTCGCGGCCGACGAGACCGCTGTGACGGTCGAGGCGGACACGACGACGGAGTCCGACGAGCCGGCCGCCTTCGGCTGGGAGCCCGCGCCGATCACCGTCTGGACCGACCTGCGCAAGCCGGTCACCGGCGAGATCCCCACCCTCACCGAGCGCTCCGCCGCCTAGCGCCCAGCCTCCGGCTAGCCGAGCGGGTGCCACGCGGCGGGCCCGCGTGAGCCTGCGCGGTATGTGGTCAGCGGGACGGCGTCCTTCTTCCACTCGCTGATCACCGGGGCGACGATGCGCCAGCACTCCACAGCGGTGTCTCCGCGCACCGACAGCGACGGGTCGCCGTCGAGGATCCCCTCCAGGACCTCCCCGTATGCGAGCAGCTCGCCAGGGCCGAACTCCACCGACAGGGATGCGCGCTCGATCGCGGTCGGGTCGCCAGGGCCGTTGATGTTCAGGTCGAGCGACATCTCGTCCGGCGCGAGCATGATCCGCAGCTTGGTCGGCTCCTTCACGCCCGTCAGCCCGGTCGGGATGTGCGGGGCCGGCTTGAAGGTGACCACGATCTCGCGGCGCCTCTCCCCCAGTGCCTTGCCCGAACGCAGCGTGAACGGCACACCCGCCCAGCGCCAGGTGTCGATCTGGAAGGTCACCTCGGCGAGCGTCTCCGTCTCCCTGTCCGGGTCGACGCCCGGCTCCTTGACGTAGGACGGCACCTTGGCGCCCTCCACCGTGCCCGCCGTGTACCTCGCGCGCCTGCTCGACTCCACCGGGCTGTCGTTCCACACGCGGGTGGCGCGGAGCACAGCGCCCTTCGCATCCCGGATGTCCTGGGCGCCCATCGTCGACGGCGGCTCCATCGCCAGCACGGCGAGCACCTGCAGCAGGTGGCTCTGGATCATGTCGACCAGCGCGCCCGCCTTGTCGTAGTAGCGCGCCCTGCCTTCGAGGCCGAGGGTCTCGTCGTAGATCACGTCGACCCTGTCCACGTGCTGGCCGTTCCACAGCGGCTCGAAGATGCGGTTCGCGAAGCGCAGTCCCACCAGGTTGAACACGGTCGACCGTCCGAGGAAGTGGTCGACCCGGTGGATCTGGTCCTCCGGCACGAGCTTCGCGAGCTGGGCGTTCAACGCGATCGCGCTGCGCCGGTCCGTGCCGAACGGCTTCTCCAGGGCGAGCGTCAAACCTGTGGGAAGTTTCAGCTTCTCGAGGGCCTTGCAGGCGAGCGCGGCGACCGCGGGAGGCAGTGCGAAGTACAGCGCGGGCACCCCGTCTGCTGCGTCGAGGATGCGCTGCAGGTCGTCCGGCGAAGTGACGTCGGCGCTGAGGTATGTCGTGCCGGAGAGGATCGCATCCACCGCCGGGCCGCTGGCCTTCATCGTCTTGAAGGCCGCGCGGACCACGGAACGCCAGTGCGCGTCCGTCCAGTCCTCCGTGCCGGACCCGACCAGTTTCACCGAGCGCTCCGGGTGGTCGGTCAGCAGCTGTCCGAGTGCGGGGAGGAGGAGTCTGGACGAGAGATCGCCGCTCGCTCCGAGAATCACGAGAGTGGTCACCGACTGCGTCATGTCCATCACAGTACGGCCATACTGGAAGACATGTCGCTCCCCATCGAGGATTACGCCCTGATCAGTGACTGCTTCACGGGGGCCCTCGTCGGACGGGACGGCAGCATCGACTGGCTGTGCCTCCCCCGCTACGACGCGCAGTCGATGTTCGGCTCGCTGCTCGGCACGGAGGACCACGGGCGCTGGCTGCTCGCGCCCAGCGATCCGGATGCGCGCTCCGTGCGCCGCTACGAGGGCGACACGATGATCCTCGTCACCACCTGGACCACCGACAGCGGCGAGGTCGAGGTCACGGACGCGATGCCGATGGGCGACGGCCGGGCCGACCTGGTCAGGAGGGTGCGCGGCATCCGGGGCACTGTGCGGATGCGGCAGGATCTGCGCATCCGGTTCGGATACGCCAGCGCCATCCCGTGGGTGCGCAAGGACGACTCCGAGCATCCGCCCGCGCTCATCGCCGTAGCAGGGCCGGACGCCATCGTCGTGCGCGGCTCAGCACTGCGGGCGACCGACCACGCGCACTCCGGCGAGTTCGCGATCATCGCCGGCGAGACCATCGACCTCAGCCTCACCTGGTTCCGGTCGCACAGGCACACCCCGTCTGCTCCGAACGTGGAGAAGGCGCTCGCCCGCACCCGCGACTGGTGGTCGAAGTGGGCGGAGGGCTGCCAGCACGACGGGCCGTACCGCGACGAGGTCGTGCGGTCGCTTCTGCTGCTGCGGGCCCTGACGCACCTGCAGACCGGTGGGATCGTCGCGGCGGCGACCACCTCGCTGCCGGAGAGCTTCGGCGGGGAACGCAACTGGGACTACCGGTACGTCTGGCTCCGGGATGCGTCGCTCACCATCTCCGCGCTGCTCGCCCACGGCTACGACGACTACGTCGACCACTGGAGGGACTGGCTGCTGCGCGCCGTCGCCGGAGATCCGGGCGACGTGCAGATCATGTACGGCCTCTCCGGTGAGCGCGACCTCTCCGAGCGCATCATCACGACCCTGCCCGGCTATCAGGGCGCCGCTCCCGTGCGGAACGGCAACGAGGCATCCACTCAGTTCCAGGCCGACGTGATCGGCGAGGTGATGCTCGCCCTCGACCACGGCCGCAGGAACGGCGTTGCCGAGACCCGGCTGTCCTGGGCGCTGCAGCGCGCACTGATGGGCTACCTCGAAGACCATTGGCACGAGGCGGACCACGGCATCTGGGAGATCCGGGGAACCCCGCGGTTCTTCACGCACTCGCGCGCGCTGGTCTGGGCGGCATTCGACTGCGCGATCCGCGCGGTGGAGGACCACGGGCTCGACGGGCCCGTCGACCGCTGGCGGCAGCGCAGGGACGAGGTGCGCGCCGACGTGGAGGCGCACGGCTTCGACAAGGAGCGCGGGACGTACGTGCAGCACTTCGGCACCACCGAGGTGGACGCCTCCCTGCTGCAGCTGGCGCAGGTCGGCTACTGCGACTGGAACGACCCGCGGATGCTCGGCACCGTGCGCGCGCTGGAGTCCGACCTGATGCGCGACGGCCTGCTGCTGCGCTACCGCACCGAGAACGGGGTGGACGGGTTGCCGCCCGGCGAGCATCCCTTCCTCGCCTGCTCGTTCTGGCTGGTGGAGCAGTACGCCCGCTCGGGCAGGGTGGACGATGCGCGCGAGCTGATGGACAGGCTGGTCGCGCTCGCCAACGACGTCGGCATGCTGTCGGAGGAGTACGACGTCTCCGGCGGCTCCCAGGCGGGCAACACGCCGCAGGCGCTCACCCACCTGACGCTCGTGCGGGCGGCGGATGCCATCTCCGACGCCCTCGGGCTCGGGCACGAACCGACCAGGGATGTCGTGCGCGGCCGGCGGTAGACTCTGTGACCGTGTTCCACCTCCCTGAGGACGCGTCGTGACCGACGCGTCGACCATCGAAGAGACCGAGCTCGGCGAACGCCTGGAGCTCGGATCGCCCTGGGTGACCATCGTCTGGAACGACCCCGTCAACCTGATGTCGTACGTGAGCTACGTCTTCCAGAGCTATTTCGGCTTCCCGCGCTCCGAGGCCGAGCGGCTGATGCTGCTCGTGCACAACGCCGGCCGCGCGGTCGTCGCGACGGGGACGCGCGAGGAGATGGAGCGGCACGTCGAGGCGATGCACGACTTCGGGCTCTGGGCCACCCTGACCAAGGCGGACGAGTGAAGCCGTTCCGGCGCGCGAGGGACGGCGCCATCGTCGCCGTGTTCGAGCGCGAGGAGGCCGAGATCATCGCCCGGCTGGCCTCGGAGTCGGCGGAACTGGTCGAGGCCGTGCGGTCCGGGGTCGACCCGGCGAGCGATCCGGCCCTGCTGCGGCTGCTCCCGGATGCGTACCCCGACGACGCCGAGGCGTCCGTCGAGTTCCGGCGGTTCACGACGGACGGGCTCGCCGAGCGCAAGGCGCTGAACGCCGTGACCGTGGTGGAGGCGCTGAGCGCGGCGGGCGGCGGCAGCGGCGGCGGCGGCTCGGCGCGCGGGCGCATCGAGGTGCGGCTGGACGCGCAGGAGGCGACAGCGTGGATGCGCGCGATCGGCGACATCCGGCTGGTGCTCGCCTCCCGGCTCGGCATCGTCGAGGACGGGGACGACGGCGACGTGCACGACGACGAGACCGCGATGCTGCGCGCGATCTACGACTGGCTCGCGTTCGTGCAGGACACGCTCGTCGGCGCGGTGTGGAAGGGCGCGCGCTGAGACACGCGCGGATGCGCGCCCCCGGTCAGACCGGGAAGCGCACCGCCGCCGCCGCAGGAGCGCCGCCGGGGATCTCCTCCGCGCGCAGCGCGTACACGGTCGCCTTCGAGCCGAGTGCTCTGCGCAGGATCTCGTCGACGACACCGTAGTTGCCGGGCTCGTCCTCGTCCGCGTACGTGATGGCACCCGTCTCCTCGTCGAGCGTGCCTGGCACGCGCCGGTCGATGTCGACCACGATCGACTCGACGGCACCGTATGTCGCCGCCCTGGCCATGTCGCTGAGGTCGGTGGTGGCCGTTCCGGCCGCCAGCCGCGCCTCGAAGTCCGCCTTCAGGGCTTCGGCCTTCCGCGCGTACACCGCGTCCAGGATGAGGCGAGCCTCCGCCGCGAGCTCCTCGTCCGTCTTGTCCTCCGGGTTGCCCGTGATCGTCTCGGGCACCAGCTTCGGGTAGGTGTTCACGTTGCGGAAGATGCCGATGAGGGGTTCGGCCGCCGCCAGGATGAGCGGGTCGGTCGAGTTGGCGAGGATGGGGTGCAGGGCGCGCTCGATCGCCTGGACGTACTCGCGCATCCTGACCTTCTGGCCCTCCGAGCCTTGGATGCGCCCATCCGGTGCCCGGCCGTTGATCGAGGCGACCCCGGCCGCGTCCGCGACGTCCTTCGGCAGCCCTGGGACATCGACGGTCGCCGCCGGCGCCTGCGGGGACACCTGGATGAGACGCACCGAGTTCTGCGCGAGCGCGAGGATCAGCGCCGTCTGCGGGAACGTGATCGTGCGCAGCAGCGGCTTGACGTAGAAGCGGTCGGCGATGTCGCAGGACGACCCCAGCCGGTTCGGCAGCCGGAAGGTCTCGCTGAGCTCGCCGTCGAGGAACACCGCAAGCGACCGCGACTGGTATCGCCAGAAGTCCCTGTCCTCCAGGATCGCCTCGCCCTCGCGCTGGATGGCGGCGATCCGCTGCTTCGGGGTGCCGTCCTCCTCGAGCTTCTTGACCGCCTGCGCGAGGTGGTTCTTCAGTTCGATCCTGGCGCGGTCCGCCTCGGCGGGGACGGTGCCTGTCGGCAGGTAGATGGTCACGGAGCCCGGTTGCCTCAACGCCGCGAACCTCTCGATGTCGGCCTTCGTGGGAATGTCTTTGTATTCCATTTCCGACTCCCTCGGTCGAGTGCTGTCCGGTCTCGCCAGTCTGGTCGTGCCCCCTCCCGTTGACAAGCCCCGAAAACGCGCCTACCGTCACCTAAACCGGTTTAGACACAAAGGACGCGACGATGCGAGACCTCCGAAACCACCCAGTACGACGCCGCTCGACGGCGATCTTCGCCCTCATCCTCGGCGGCACGATGGCCGCCACGCTCGGCGCGCTTCCCGCGCAGGCCGTCGTCCCCGCGGCGACCACCGCATCCACTGTCGCAGCCACCGGGACGGCTGCCACCGCCGCGGCTCCGGCGAAGCTGACGAACCTCGCGCACCTCGACTGGCTGCAGGCCGACGTCCCCCTGCTGCCCGGCGTCGACGGCCACACGACGTACCGCCAGGCCGAGGAGCCGACCGCCCGCGCACCGTGGGTCTACGCCGACCGCAACTCCGACGGGACCTTCCGTCGCGTCGGCGGAGGGCCGATCACCGACGCAGCGAAGGGCTGGTACGCGCAGGGCGCCTTCGACGCCGATGACATCTCCCGGGCCGCCGTCGTCTACCTGCGCGACTGGGCGCAGAACGGCACGGCCAGCAGCAAGCTGTCCGCGTACGAAC
Source organism: Leifsonia araucanica (assembly GCF_051161895.1). Lineage (NCBI taxonomy): Bacteria > Bacillati > Actinomycetota > Actinomycetes > Micrococcales > Microbacteriaceae > Leifsonia > Leifsonia araucanica. The sequence goes on along the minus strand of NZ_JBMBTW010000002.1, from coordinate 431,177 downwards.
TGCTGCGCTCGCTCACCTACCTGCAGACCACGTCCGGCCCGAACGCGGGCGGCGTCGTGCTCTGGCAGCAGTCAGACGGCACCATGAACCCGTCGGCCATCCCGGTCGAGCTTCCCGACCCGAGCGACTCTGCCGAGTCGTTCTGGCTCGCGCGCACCGTCTGGGCGCTCGGAGAAGGCTACGCGGGCTTCGCAGCCACCGACCCGGCGTTCGCCTCGTTCCTGAGAGACCGGATGGACCTCTCCCTCTCCGCCCTGCAGCGCCAGTCGCTGTCGAAGTACGGCACCACGGCCCAGGCCAACGGGGTCACCGTCCCTGCCTGGCTGATCGTGGGAAGCGCGAGCGCCACCAGCGAGGCGGTGCTCGGCCTCAGCGCGTACGTGAAGGCGGCGCCGGGCGATCAGGCGGCGGCCACGGCGCTCTCCCGCTACGCGGAGGGCATCGCGGGGCTCGCCAGCGGCGGCATCGGGCAGTGGCCGTTCGGCGCGCTCCTGCCGGAGGCCAACTCCCCCACGTTCTGGCACGCCTGGGGCGGGATGGAGCCCGCTGCCCTCTCGCGCGCGGCGACCGTGCTCGGCAGGCAAGACCTGCAGAAGACCGCCGCGACGGACGCCGCCCAGTTCACCGCCCAGCTCCTCGCCTCGGGCGGCCCGGACAACGGCTGGACGCCGACCCCGGCGGACACCACGCAGATCGCCTACGGCGTCGACTCGCGCCTCGAAGGGCTGCTGTCCGTCGCCGACGCGACCGGCGCATCCGGACTCACCCAGCTGGCGGCAGCCCAGGCGGCCTGGTACTTCGGCGCCAACCCGGCCAGCGTCCCCGTCTACGACCCGGCCACCGGCGTGTGCGTCGACGGGATCGGGGCGGACACGACCGTGAACCGCAACTGCGGCGCGGAGTCGGTCATCCACACCGAGCTGTCGATGCTGGCACTGGATGCGCATCCCGCCGTCGCCGCGCAGGCCACGGCCCTCAGCCGCACCACCGCGACGGACGGCCTCACGGTCGTCGAAGCGGAGAACGGCGCGCTGACCGGGTCGGCCACCGTGGTCACGCCGCCCTCGGCGTGGACGGGATCGGCCAACTGGTCGGGCGGGAAGTACGTGACCGCGAAGGCCGGGGATACGATCACGCTGACGCTGCGGGCCGGGCACGCTCTCGCGAGCATCCTGCCCATCGCCGACCTCGGCTCCGGAGGATCGGGCACGACCGTCTGGACGGCCACGGCCGGGCGGATCACGCTCCCGATCGGCACGACCGTCAACGCGGCGGCCGAAGCCCAGGGCATCGCGCCCACCACGGTGCACCTCAAGCCGCAGACGCTGCCGGTCCCCGTGCTCCCCGCTGTCCGCACCGTCACGGCGCGCGTCGGCGGACCGGTCAGCCTCGACGCCGTGCTCGTGCAGCCGGCGGTGTCGCACCTCGGGCTGGCCGGCGCATCCACCGGGCTCGACGTGTACGTCAACGGCACGAAGCTGCCGACGCTGACGAAGCTCGCAGGCACCGGCCCCGTGACCGTGACCCGGTACGACAAGACCGGCCACCAGGTCGGCTCCCCCGCGAAGCTCGGCGGTCACGCCGTGGTCGTCGTCGAGGCCGGAGGATTCACGACGGTGGTGCCCCGATGAGCGCGGCGACGGTCACGATCAACGACGTCGCCAAGGCGGCGGGCGTGAGCAAGGGGCTCGTCTCCCTCGCGCTCAACGACCGCCGCGGGGTGGCGCCGGACACCCGTGACCGCATCCTGACGGTGGCGCGCGAGATGGGCTGGAGTCCCAACCCGGGCGCCAGAGGTCTCAGCACGAAGCGGGCGTACGCCCTCGGCCTGATCCTCCGCCGCGACCCGCGCACCATCGAGGTCGACCCGTTCTTCCCCGCGTTCATCGCCGGTGTGGAGACGGTGCTCGCCGAACGCGCGCAGGTGCTCGTGCTCACCGTCGTGCCGGACGAGGAAGCGGAGCGGCGCGCGTACAGCAGGCTGGCCGCCGACAAGCGGGTCGACGGCTTCCTGCTCACCGACCTGCTCGCGCACGACGAGCGCATCCCGTACATCCACGGGCTCGGGATGCAGGCGGTGTCGCTCGGCGAGCCGGGCAACGATACGCCGTTCCCCGTCATCACCCGGGACTACGACGCCGGCATCGACGACCTCGTCTCCCACCTCATCGGTCTCGGCCACCGGAGGATCGTGCACGTCTCCGGCGACGAGAGGATGCTGCACGGCCGCAAGCGGCGCGAACGGTACGAGCACGCGATGCTCGCCGCCGGGCTGACGCCGGTCGTCGTGCCCACCGACTTCTCGCCCGAACAGGGCGCGGAGGCCACCAAGGCGCTGCTCGACGGGCCGGACCGGCCCACCGCGATCGTCTACGGCAACGACCCGATGGCCATCGCCGGGATGGGCGTCGCGCACGAGCGCGGCCTCCGGCTCCCCCAGGACCTCTCGATCACGGGCCTCGACGGCTCGCAGATCGGGACGTACGTCTACCCGTCGCTGACCACCATCGACAACGACCCGACCGGATGGGGCATCGCCGCCGCCACCGCACTGCTGCGGCTGGTGGAAGACGGCGAGCCGGCCGACGTCGCCCTGCCCCCTGCACGACTCGTCGTGCGCGCATCGACCGCGGCACCCGCCGGCGGCGAGTGAAACACAAAGGAACGAAAGAATGCAAAGACGCAGGATCATCCTCAGCATCGTCACCGCCGGTGCCATCGCCGGTGCCCTCGCGGCCTGCGGGTCGAGCGGGGGCGGCTCGTCCGACGCCATGAAGGCGAAGGGCCCGATCACCATCTGGTACTCGAACAACGAGCAGGAGGTGCAGTGGGGCAAGGCGATGGTCTCCTCCTGGAACTCCGCCCACCCCAAGGAGCAGATCAAGGCGCAGGAGGTTCCGGCCGGCAAGAGCACGGAGGAAGTGCTCGGCGCGGCCATCACCGCGGGCACGACACCCTGCCTGGTGTTCAACAACCTCCCCGCCGTCACCGGTCAGTTCGAGAAGCAGGGCGGCCTCGTCGACCTGTCGAAGTTCTCCGACGGCGACTCGTACATCCAGGCCAGGAGCGGAAGCGCCGCCGATCAGTACAAGTCGGCGGACGGCGACTTCTACCAGATGCCGTGGAAGCAGAACCCCGTGATGATCTTCTACAACAAGGACATCTTCGCGAAGGCCGGACTCAACCCGGACAACCCCGACCTGTCGACATACGACAAGTTCCTGACGGCCGCGAAGCAGGTCACCTCCAGCGGCGCGGCGCAGTACGCCATCTACCCAGCACCGACCAGCGAGTTCTTCCAGCCGAACTTCGACTACCTGCCCCTCCTGGCCGCCCAGACCGGAGGCAAGGGTCTGATCGAGAACGGCAAGGCCACGATCGACAGCGCGGACGGCCTCGAGGTCGCAAACTTCTGGAAGAGCATCTACTCACAGGGCCTTGCGGGCAAGGAGCAGTTCCAGGGCGACGCGTTCGCCGACGGTAAGTCGGCCATGGCCATCGTCGGCCCGTGGGCCATCGCGTATTACGGAGACAAGGTGAAGTGGGGATCCGTGCCCGTCCCGACCAAGGACGGCGTCGCGGCAGACAAGACGTACACCTTCCCCGACGCCAAGAACGTCGGTATGTACACCTCCTGCAAGAACCAGGGCACGGCGTGGGATGTGCTCAAGTTCGCCACGAGCAAGGACCAGGACAACAAGCTCCTGAACGTCACAGGCCAGATGCCGATCCGTGACAACCTCGCCTCCGTCTACGCCGACTACTTCGCCGCCCACCCGGCGTACAAGGAGTTCGGCGCCCAGTCGGCGCGCACGGTCGACGACCCGTCCGGCCCGAACACCGTCGCGCAGCTGCAGGCGCTCCGGGATGCGTACACCAAGTCCGTGATCTCCGGCTCCGGCAGCGTGGAGGACGCGTTCAAGGCGGCGGCCGAGAAGATCGACTCGCTGCAGAACAAGAAGTAGGCGGAGCATGTCCAGCATCCGCACCACCACCACGGCGGCCGGGGGCGGCAACGCCCCCGCCGCCGGGCGGCAGCCACACGGCGGCAGAGAGAACCAGGCCGCCAAGCCGCTGCTTCAGCGCATCTTCGGACGGAACCCGCTCGGCTGGCTGTTCAGCGCGCCGTATCTGATCTTCGTGATCGTGATCTTCGCGTACCCGCTGCTGTTCGCGATCTACATGTCGTTCTTCGACTACTTCTTCGCGGCTCCTGGAGCGAACGTCGACCGCCCGTTCGTCGGTCTCGACAACTACGTGACGGCGTTCACCGACCCCGCCGTGCTGCAGTCGTTCGCGAACGTCGGCATCTTCCTCGTCATCAACGTGCCGTTGACGGTCGTGCTCAGCCTGGTGCTGGCGAGCGGCCTGAACAGCATCAAGCGGTTCCGCACCTTCCTGCGGGTCAGCTACTACGTGCCGTACGTCACGGCGAGCGTCGCGATCATCGGCGTCTGGCTGTTCCTGTTCAACCAGGACGGCCTGGTCAACCAGATCCTCGGGCCGCTGGCGCCGAACCCCACCTGGTTCGTCAACCCGACCCTGGCGATGCCGATGATCGCCATCTACGTCACCTGGAAGCAGCTCGGCTTCTACATCCTGCTCTACCTGGCCGCGTTGCAGAACGTGCCGACCGAGCTCTACGAGTCGGCGGCGACCGACGGGGCGGGCCGGGTGCGGCAGTTCTTCTCCGTGACGATCCCCGGCGTCCGGCCGGCGACGGTCCTGGTGCTGCTGCTGTCGACCATCGTCGGCGCCAACCTGTTCACCGAGCCGTACCTGCTGACGGGAGGCGGAGGGCCGAACGGCGCATCCACGTCCCCCGTGCTGCTGATCTACCAGCAGGGCATCCAGCAGGGCCACCCGGGATACGCGGCCGCGATCGGCATCGTCCTGGTCGTGGTGGTGCTCATCATCGCTTTCTTGCAGAACCGATTCGCGGGAGACAGAGAATCATGACGACGACAGCAGCCCCGGCCCGCAAACGCCGGAAGACCGATCTGTCCTCTCCCCGGCAGCTCAGCAGGGGGCAGGCGGTGCTGCAGGGCATCGTGCTCACCATCGGCGCGCTGGCGTTCCTGTTCCCGTTCTATTACATGCTCGTCGGCTCCCTGCAGGCGTCTCCGGACACGACGGTCGCCGGCGCCTTCCCGACGCCCGGCAACCTGACGTTCAACAACTACGTCAACATCAACGACCGCATCAACCTGTGGAGCGGGCTCGCCAGCTCGGGGATCTTCACCGGCGGCGTGCTGCTCTGCACGGTCGTGTTCGGCCTGCTCGCCGGGTACGCGCTGTCCATCCTGCGGTGGCGGGGGCGCGGCGTGACGTTCGCGCTGGCGCTGCTCGTGCAGGTGGTGCCGTTCCAGCTGCTGATGGTTCCGCTCTACGTGCTGATCGCGCGCAACTACGGTCTCGCCGACAACTATCTCGGCATGATCCTGCCGTTCGCGATCAACTCGACGGCGGTGCTGATCTTCCGGCAGTACTTCCTGCAGATCCCGAAGGAACTGTTCGACGCGGCCAGGATCGACGGGGCGGGCGAGTTCATGATCCTGCGCAGGGTGGCGCTCCCGCTGGTACGACCGGCGCTGGTGACCGTGCTGCTGCTGACCTTCATCGGGCCGTGGAACGAGTTCCTCTGGCCGTTCCTGATCACCAAGGAGCAGACGATGCAGCCGCTCGCCGTCTCGCTGGCGAACTACATCAGCACGGTCGCCGCCTCCACCACGAACCCGTACGGCGCGATCCTCGCCGGAGCGGTCGTGCTGGCCGCGCCGGTGGTGGTGCTGTTCATCGTGTTCCAGCGCTACTTCACGTCGACGGACATCGGCTCCGGTGTGAAGGGCTGACCCGCATCCACGGGGCGCCGACCCACCATCCCCTTTCCGCCCATCCCTTATTCCGACCGAGGAGTACCGTGAAAGCCGTCGACACCGACGACCTCCGAGAGAGCTTCGCCGAAGCCCTCGCCCACACCAACGCGCTCACCGACCGCATCTCGACCGACCAGTTCTCCGCCCACTACGCGGAGACGCCGCCGTGGGCGATCGGGCCGTTCGCCCGGGATGCGTCGTTCACCTTCCGGCTGGACGGCCAGTGGGACGACCCCACCGGCATCGGCTGGACGAGCGACGCGATCTTCAACCCGACCGTGATCGAGCGCGACGGAGCCCTGCACCTCTTCTACCGCGCCTCCCCGCGGAAAGAGTCGACGGCCAGCCGCATCGGCCACGCCGTGCGCAGGGACGGGGTGTGGACGGACTCGCCCGCCAACCCGGTGATCTACCCGACGCTCGAGAACGAGGTGCTCGGCTGCGAAGATCCCAAGGTCTACGGGGTCGACGGCCGCTACGTCCTGTTCTACAACGCCATCCGCCGCACGGAGACGGGCGAGGTGGCCTGCGACATCATGGTCGCCACCTCCGACGACCTGGAGCACTGGGAGAAGCAGGGCCTCGCCGTGCCGTACGACGTGTCGCAGAACTGGGCGAAAGGCGCGGTGGTGCCCCGGGATGCGGACGGGGACGCCGTGCGGATCGGCGGCGAGTACCTGATGTTCCTCTCCGAGGGCTGCGGAGGGCGCCAGATGATCGGCCGCTCCGACGACCTCGTGCACTGGACCTTGGCCGAGCAGCCGTACCTCGACCTCACCCCGCTGAACGGCTCGCTCTACGAGGTGGCCTGCGCGGTGGTCGACGGCGACGACCTCGTGCTCGACTTCTTCTACGCGGACGAGCACGGCGACTTCGCCGCGGCGCAGGCGCTCTACGCGCAATCCGCCCCGTTCACGCAGCTCGCCATCAACCGCGGCGGCTCGCTCGCCTGGGGAGGGCTGCAGACACTCGACGGCGACTGGACGTTCGCCCAGGGCTGGGATGCTCCGCCCGGCTCCCGCGAGATGTACTTCTACCGTTCCACCCGCCGCACCGACCGCAACGACCGCGCCGACCGCGACCGCAACGACCGCACCATCGCAGAGGAGGAAGCATGAGCTCCCCCGACGACTTCCCGTACGCCCTCACCAGAGCGGGCGTGATCATGACCCCGGAGCCCGGCAACCCGCTGGAGGCGGAGGGTGTGCTCAACCCGGCCACCGGCCACGCGCCGGACGGCACGCTGTACCTGTTGCCGAGACTGGTGGCGGAGGGCAACGTCTCCCGCGTCGGGCTCGCCAGGGTGGACATCGAGGGCGGCGTCCCGGTCGGCGTCACCCGCGAGGCGGTCGTGCTGGAGCCGGAGCGGGAGTGGGAGTCCGGCGCGAACAACGCGGGCGTCGAGGACCCGCGCGTGACGTTCATCCCGGCTCTCGGCACGCACGTGATGACGTACGTGGCGTTCGGCCCGCTCGGCCCGCGCACGGCGGTCGCCGTCTCCGACGACCTCCGCTCCTGGCAGCGCCTCGGCCCGGTGACCTTCGAGTACGACGACGCCCTCGGCGTCGACCTCGGGCTCTACCACAACAAGGACACGGTGTTCTTCCCCGAGCCCGTGGTCGCGCCGGACGGCACCCCCAGCCTCGCGGTGCTGCACCGCCCGGTCTGGGAGCTCGGCGAGGTGCGCCCCGGCGAAGGCAACCGTCCGCCGGCCACCGTGCCTGACCCGCGCCCCAGCATCTGGATCGCCTTCATCCCCCTGGATGCGGTCCTCGCCGACCGCAGAGAGCTCGCCCGCTGGCGCGGCAACCGCTTCCTGGCCGGCCCCGAGCATCCCTTCGAGGAGCTGAAGATCGGCGCAGGTCCAGCGCCGATCCGCGTCCCGGAGGGCTGGCTGCTCCTGCACCACGGCGTGACGGGCGTGATCGTCAACGCGATGGCCCAGCAGCAGAACGTCAACTACGGCGCCGGCGCGATGATCCTCGACGCCGACGAGCCCTGGCGGGTCATCGACCGCACAGACGCCCCGCTCCTCGAGGCAGAGACAGAGGACGAGCGCAGCGGCATCGTGCCGAACGTGGTGTTCCCGACGGCGATCGAGACCATCGACGGCCAGCGCTACGTGTTCTACGGGATGGCCGACTCGAAGATCGGGGTGGCGCGGCTGGACCGCACAGAGAAGTGACGAACGCCCGGCGCGAACCCCTCGCGCCGGGCACTCCCCCTGGTGCCTAGTGGCCGTTGCGATCCTGTCGGCGGCGCCGACGGCGAACCCACACCGCACAGGCCACGACGACCGCGACGATTCCGCCGATCATCAGCAGGGCGTTGACGTTCCAGATAGTCAGTGACGGCATCTGTGTCCTCCGTTCTGGTCAGCCCCGAGCTACGCCCACGTCACGGTGGCTTTGCCGCCGGCGACGGTGAGCCGGAGCTCGAAGTTCGTGGTGAAGAGGGTTGCGCACATCGTCGCCTTGAGATTGAGCTGCGCCCGGTTGGTCGTGGGCTTCCCGAGGTAGGTGACGGACGATCCGCAATCCGGCCAGAGTGACCATCCCGCACCCCACGGGCTTGCCGTGACGGTGTTCGTGCCGAGGTTGTACGAGGTGTAGAAGCTCATGGCGACCGCGCCGACCCAGGTGTCGATCTTGCAGCCGTTGTACTGCTTCCCGTTCACCGAGCATCCGGTGATGCCGCGACTCACGATGGACGCCGGGGAGGCGTGCTCGACGCGAGTCACCTGAATCGAACCGTCCGGGAACGTCGACACGGTATAGGTGCCATCCGCGCGCGTGCTCTCCTGGGTGGAGACGGGCTCGACCCCCTTCATCGAGTCCCAGCGACCTCCGGCTAGATACGTGCTGACCAGTCGATCCTGGGTGGATTCATCGGCACCGTACTCTGCGAGAAACGCGCGCGCCTCTGGCATGTCGTTGGGCGCCGTCGTGGCAGGGGCGAACCCGGTGGTGAGCGCGCCCATCGCTACTGCCGAGGCGATGGCCGTCCATGTTCTGAGGCGACGGTGCATGTTCGTTCTCCCATTCTTCGTCGAATGGCCGCTGAGGCGGCTTGGTCATCGAACATAGCACCTTCTGCAATAGAAACATTTTACATGCATTCAACCCCGCCCTGGCGCTCCTCCTCCGCACGGACGAGACTGCACACTAATCACGCGGCCCATGTCGAAATCACCCACCCCCACTCGTATAGACGGTGAGAGAAACGGAGAACACCATGACTCAGTACCTGCTCAGCGTCTACCAGCCCGACGGGCCCATCCCGGAGCCGGAGGTGATGGCGGCGATCGATGCGGCCGTCGGCGCCGTCGACCGGGATATGCGCGCATCCGGCGTGTGGGTCTTCTCGAACGGGCTGCTTCCCGCGTCGTCGTCGACCGTGCTGCGGCCGGCAGACGGCGAGGTGCTCATCACCGACGGCCCGTTCGCGGAGGGCAAGGAGCATCTCGGCGGATTCAGCATCGTCGACGTGCCCGACCTGGATGCGGCGCTCGACTGGGGCAGGCGGCTCGCCGTCGCGACCACACTGCCCATCGAAGTGCGCCCGTTCGCGGGCTGACCGGCGTGGAGCGCGCGGTCGGCGTGGAGCCCACGGTCGGCAGCGACGACATCGCGCGGGTCTTCCGTGCAGAGTACGGCCGCGCGGTCTCCGTCCTGTACCGCGTCTTCGGCGATCTGAGCGTCGCCGAGGACGCGGTGCAGGATGCGTTCGCGACGGCGACCGTCCGCTGGCCGGAGGACGGCATCCCGCCTGCACCGGCCGGGTGGATCATCACGACCGCCCGCCGGAAAGCCATCGACCGGCTGCGCCGCGAGGCCACCGGACGCGACCGCGAGGCGGAGGCGGCGCTCCTGCGCGAGCAGGATGCGCCGGACATCGCAGAGGAGGGACCGGTGGACGACGACAGACTGCGCCTGATCTTCACCTGCTGCCACCCGGCGCTCGCCCCGGCCAGCAGGGTGGCGCTCACGCTGCGGCTGCTCGGCGGCCTCAGCACGGCGGAGATCGCGCGGGCGTTCCTCGTGCAGGAGTCCGCGATGGGCCAGCGGCTGTCCAGGGCGAAGGCGAAGATCCGGGATGCGCGCATCCCGTTCCGCCTCCCGTCCGACGCCGACCTCCCCGACCGGCTCGCCTCGGTGCTGACGGTCGTGTACCTGATCTTCACCGAGGGGTACACCGCGTCGGCGGGCGACAGGCTGGTGCGCGACGAGCTGTGCGGCGAGGCGATCCGGCTGGCCAGGCTGCTGATCGAGCTGATGCCGGACGAGGAGGAGGCACTCGGCCTGCTCGCGCTGCTGCTGCTCGTCGACGCCCGGCGCTCCGCCCGGGTGGATGCGCAGGGCAGGCTCGTGCCGCTTCCGCACCAGGACCGCACCCTCTGGGACGGGGCGCGCATCGCCGAAGGCCAGGACATCCTGCGCACCTGCCTGCGCAGGAACCGGCCGGGCAGCTTCCAGCTCCAGGCGGCGATCCAGGCGGTGCACGACGACGCGCGCATCCCGGAGCAGACGGACTGGCCGCAGATCGTGACGATCTACGACCAGTTGCTGGCCGTGCATCCCTCCCCCGTCGTCGCGCTCAACCGGGCGGTCGCGGTCGCCGAGGTCGACGGCCCTGCGGCGGCGCTGGCCGAGACGGACAGGCTGGTGGAGGCGCTCGGCGCGTTCCACCTGCTGCACGCGATCCGCGCCGACCTGTTCGTCCGGCTGGGGCGGCCCGATGAGGCCGCCGCCGCGTACGAGGCGGCCATCGCCCTCGCCGACAACGCCGCCGAGCGTGAGTTCCTGACGGCGGCGCGTGCCAGGCTCACCGCGTCGCCTCTTCCCTAGCCGCCCGCATCGGCGCAGAGTGGAGACATGAACATCGCATTCCTCGGGCTCGGCCGCATGGGCCGCGAGCTCGTCCCCCACCTGATCGACGCCGGTCACCGCGTGACCGTGTGGAACCGTTCCCCGGAGCCTGCGCAGGCGATGGGCAGGCGTGGAGCGGCGGTGGCGCAGACCGCGGCGGAGGCGGTCGACGGCGCGCAGGCCGTGGTCTCCGCCCTGTTCGGACCGGACGCCGTGCGCGAGGTGATCGTCGACGGCGGGCTGCCGTTCGCATCCGGAGCTGTGTGGATCGACATCACCACCGTCTCTCCCGCCGACGCCGCCGACTTCAGCGCGTGGGCGGCGGGCGCCGGAGTCTCGTACGTGCACTCCCCCGTCATCGGCTCCCTCGCGCCCGCCCGCGCCGCCTCCCTCGGCGTCCTCATCGGCGGGGAGCACGACGCCGCCCGCACGGCGCGCACGATCGTCGCCCTCTGGGCGGACCCCAACAAGCTCCGGATGCTCGACACCCCCGAGCAGGCGGCAGCAGGCAAGCTCGTCGCGAACCTCGCCCTCGCCGTCTCGTTCGAGGGGTTGGTGGAGGCGCTGCGCCTCGGCGAGTCCGGCGGCCTGAGCGCCGAGCAGGTGCTCGACACCCTCGGCATCACGGCGCTCGCGCCGATCGCCGCGATGAAGGGCGGCCCCGTCGTCTCCGGCGACTTCGACGACACCCAGTTCTCCGCTGCGCTGCTCGCGAAGGACACCCGGCTGATGCTGGCTACCTCGCGCGACCCCCTGCCCGCTGTGTCGCTGGTGTCGGCCGCGCTGGAGGACGCGGTCGACACCGGCGACGGCGACAAGGACTTCTCGGTCATCGCCGCCCGACGCTAGGGAAGCAACGGTCGACCGCTACAGCGCGACCGGCTGCCCGTCCACGGCGGAGCGGCGTGCGGCATCCACCACCTGCAGCGTGCGCAGCCCCACCTGGCCGTCCGGCACCGCAGCCCGGCCGGAGCGCACCGCGTCGAGGAACTCGGCGAGCATCAGAGCGTCGAGATCGTCGCCGACGCCCTCCCAGACCTCGCCGTCGACGGTCTGCCCCGCGATGTGCGGTGCGAACGGCGCGATGGTGATGTTGCCTTTCGTGCCGGTGAGCTGCAGCGTGAGCCCTCCCCAGGTCGGCGCGTTCTCCGGCATCGTCCAGGAGCAGTCGATCGTCGCGACCACCCCGCCGGGATAGGTGGCGGTCACCAGGCCGCCGGTCTCCACCCGCAGCGCGTCGTCGGCGTGCAGAATGCTGTTCGAGACGGCGCGCACCGTGGTCGGCAGGGCCCCGAGCAGATCGTCGAGCAGGTCGGCGCAGTGCACGACGTGGTCGACCAGCGCGCCGCCGCCCGCGAGCGCAGGGTCGGTGAACCAGGCGCGGTCGGCCGGGAGCTTGCCGTTGTTCGTGCCGCGGATGCCGATGATGTCGCCCAGCTGGCCGGCGCGCACTCTGGCGCGCGCATCCACGAACGACGGCGCGAAGCGCACCGGGTATGCGGTCATCATGGTCACGCCTGCGCGCTCGGCGGCGTCGAGCATCGCCCGGCCGTCCTCGACCGTCGTCGCGAGCGGCTTCTCGCACAGGATGTGCGCCCCGGCCGCCGCTGCGGCCTCGACCAGCGGGCGGTGCCTGGCGTTCTCCGCCGTGACGATCACCGCATCCGGACCCCAGGCGAGCGCCGCCTCGTAGTCAGCGACGTAGCGCACCCCGATGGATGCGGCCAGCGCCTCCCCGCGGAGGGCGGCATCCGGGGCGGCAGCGCCGTCGGGGTCTGTGGCGATCAGCTCGATGTCGTCGCGCCCGGCGAGCAGTCGGCAGTATCCGATCGCGTGCGGGTGGGCGAACGAGAGCACGGCGATCTTGAGCGGGCGGGTCACGGTGTCTCCTGTTCCGGCGGTCATGCGCCGACGTTCTCTGCGATGTGCGATCCTGCGACGGACGGGTCGGCGACGGCCAGGCCGGTCGCCTGATCGATGTCGACCGCGCGCCCGGTGCGGAGCGACGCGGCGGCCGCCTCCGCGATGGCGACGGCGCGCACGCCGTCCTCCGGCGTCACGACCGCATCGGTTCCCTCCACGACCGCCTCCAGGAAGGCGGCGAGCTGCCGGGTGTACGGGCTGACGGCGGTGGTGGACGGCGGAAGGTAGCCGTCCCCGGACACACCGGCCGGGAAGTCGAGCACCGTCGCGGTGTCCTTCCGCGAGTCGATGGAGAGCGTTCCCCTGCTGCCCGCGACGTCGGCACTCGTGCGGAACACCGTGCCATCCGGTCCCCAGGTGCCCTGCACGTGGCTGATCGCACCGCTCGCGTGGGTGAGGGTGACGTGCGCCGTGACGATGCCGGGCACGATGCCGTCGACGCTCTCCGGGCTCTGCACCGCGTAGACCTGCGTGACCTCACCGGCCAGCCACCTGGCCTGGTCGAGGTCGTGGATCATCTGGTCGAGGATGATGCCTCCCCCGGCGTTCTCGTCGAAGAACCACGAGCCGGCGCGGGGCGCCTGCCCGCCGCGCACGAAACGCAGCACGGCAGGGTCGCCGATGCGGCCGGCATCCACCTGGGCCTTCACCGCGACGTATTCGGGGAAGAATCGGACGACGTGAGCGGGGAACAGCCGCACTCCCGCGTCCGCGGCGGCGTCGGCGAGCTCGCGCGCGTCGGCGGCCGTGACGGAGAGGGGCTTCTCGCAGATCACGTGCTTGCCTGCCGCGATGGCCGAGAGCGCCAGCTCCTTGTGGCTGTTGCTCGACGTGACGATGTCGACGAGGTCGCTCGCCGCGAGCAGCGAGTCCAGGTCGGTGGCGATGTCGAACCCGTACTCCGCCGCGAGCGCCTCAGCGCCCTCGTGGGAGTAGACGGTGACCGGCACGCCCAGCGCCGCCCATCCGGATGCGTGCACCTGCGAGATCCCGCCGGCGCCGATGAGGCCGACTCGGAGTGTATTCACGAACGTGTCCGTTCTTTCTATTTGAGACCGGAGAATGCGATGCCGTCGATGACGCGCTTCTGCATGATCAGGAAGAGGATGAGCACCGGCGCCATCGCCAGGAGGCTGGCGGCGAGCAGGAGCGGGTAGTCGGGGATCGACCGCTGGCTGGTGAGCGTCGCGATACCGGCCGAGAGCGGCATCTGGGTCGAGTCCGTCGCGACGATGAGCGGCCAGAGCAGGTCGTTCCACGATGCGAGCACCGTGATGATCGCGAGCGCGGACAGGCCGGGCTTGGCGAGCGGCAGCATCACCTTCCAGAAGGTCTGGAAGTGGTTCGCTCCGTCGAGACGGGCCGCCTCGGCCAGTTCGTCCGGCAGGCCGAGGAAGAACTGGCGCATCAGGAAGGTGCCGAACGCGCTGAAGATGCCCGGCGCGGCGATCCCGGCGATGGTGTTGAGCCAGCCGAGACCCTGCACGATCTGGTACTGCGGCAACAGGTACACCTGCGGCGGCACCATCAGGATGGCGAGCACGAGCGCGAAGATCGTCCGCTTGAACGGGAACGACATCCTGGCGAACGCATACCCGGCCATCGAGCACAGCAACAGCTGGCCGACCGTGCGGATCACCGTGACGGCGACCGACACCCAGAGCTGGTTGAGGAACGGCAGCTGGTCGAACACGTGGGCGAAGTTCTCCCAGTGCAGTGTGCCCGGCCAGACGGTCGGCGGCACGGAGGTGACCTGCGCGTTCGTGGACAGCGACATCAGGATCTGCCAGACGAACGGGAAGATCATCACGATCGACGCGACGATCAGGACGAGGTGGGTGACACCCGTCCCCACCCGGGCGCGCCCCGATTTCGCGCCGACGACGACGGAGCTAGACATACGTCACCCACCTCTTCTGCATCCGGAACTGGATGATCGTGAACACGCCGACGAGCACGAGGATCGCCATGCCGACGGCGGCTGCGTAGCCGTTGTCGCCGGTCTGCTGGTGGGCGAAGAACAGGTACACCATCGACTGGGTCTGGTTGAGCGCCGGGTTCTGCGTTCCCATCAGCGCGTAGAGCAGGTCGAACAGCTGGAAGCCGGTGATGACCGTCATGACGGAGACGAAGAAGATCGACGGGCTGAGCAGCGGAACCGTGATCGAGAAGAACTGCCGCAGCCTGCTCGCGCCGTCGAGGCTCGACGCCTCGTACATCTCCGGCGGGATGCCCTTCATGCCGGCCGAGAGCACGATGAGGTTGAAGCCGAGCGAGATCCACATCCCGACCAGTCCCACCGCGATCAGTGCGACCCATTCGGTGGAGAGCCAGTTCGGCCCCTTGATGCCGATGAGCGACAACGCGTAGTTGATGACGCCGAAGTCGCCGTTGAAGATGATCCGCCAGACCATCGAGACGGCGGCGGGCATCGCGACGTACGGCAGGAAGAACGCCGTGCGGTACAGGGCGGCGAAGCGCAGCCCCGGCCGGTTGATCAGGCTGGCGAAGATCACCGCGAGCGGGATGCCGATCAGCAGGAAGCCGATGTAGATCAGCGTGTTGACGATCGAGCGCCAGAACGACGGGTCGGCGAGCATCGCCTGGTAGTTCGCCAGTCCACTCCAGGTCGCCCCTCCGAAGACGCCCCAGGTGGTGAAGCTGAAGTACGCATTCCGGATGATCGGCCAGATGTAGAAGACGAGGACGCCGAACAGCAGCGGGGCGACGAACAGGGCCGCCCACAGCCATTCCTTCCGGTCGGTGCGCCGCTTGCGCGGTGCGGCCGGCCGGGTGGCGGGCGCCGTGGTCACGACGCCCGCCTCCTGGGTTGCGGTGGACAGGGACATTACTCTTTGGCGAGGTCCGCGTTCATCTGCTTGGCGAGCTCCTTGGCCACGTCGGCCACCGGGCGCTTGCCGGAGAACGCGTCGGGGAGCAGGTCGTTCTCGGCCTTGTTCCACGCTGCCGTGTTCTTGGAGATGGGGTACGGGTACGCATAGTCCGCCGCCGCCTTCTCGAAGATGTTCAGATCCCACGGGGCCGTCTTCACGAAGGCGTCCTGGGTGCCGTTGAACGCGGGGTTCGCCGCGCCCATCTCCGCCTGGGTCTGCGCCGCCTGCTTGCCGGCCAGGTAGGTCTGGAACGCGACGGCCGCCGGCTTGTTCTTGGAGTCCTTGGCGACGACGTTGGCGAGACCGTGGATGACCGTGGCCTGCTTCTCGCCCTTGGGCAGAGGAGCGAGGGCGATCGTGTCCTTGATCGGCGATGCGAGGAGCTCGGAGTTCAGCCAGGTGCCCGACCAGATCATGGCCGACTTGCTGTTGATGAACCACTGGTCCTGCGGGGTGTCCGACAGCTGCGACGGCGTCGGCGACGACCCGTCCGCGACGAGGTCGCGCACGAACTGCAGCCCCTTGATCGCGGCGGCGGAGTCGTAGCCCGACTTCTTGCCGTCGGACGAGATGATGTCGCCGCCGGCCTGCAGGATCGTGTTGTAGTAGACCTCCTGGCCGCCGCTCAGACCGCTCGCGACGCCGTAGACGCCCTCGGCCTTCAGCTTGTCGGAGATCGTCTTGGCCTTCTGGTGGAAGTCGTCCCAGGTCCAGTCGGCCGTCGGGTACGCGACGCCGGCCTTGTCGAAGACCGCCTTGTTGTAGAAGACGCCGATCGTGTCGAAGTCCTTCGGAGCGCCGTACTGCTTGCCGTCGTAGCTGTAGAGCTCGTCGAGCGCCTTCGGGTAGTTCGACGGGTCGATGCCGGAGCCGATCGGCTCGAGCAGCCCGTTGGATGCGTACAGCTGGAAGTTCGGTCCGTTCATCCAGAACACGTCGGGCAGCGTCTTCGACGAGCCCTGCGTCTGCAGCTTGGTGAAGTAGTTCTGGTACGGCGTCACCTGGCTGGTGACCTTGATGTTCGGGTACTCCTTGTTGAAGTCCTTGATCAGCGCCTCCATCGCGGGCTTCTGGTTGACGTCCCAGTATGCGTAGGAGATCGAAGCCGACAGATTATGATCGGCAGTGGCACCGGAGCCGCTTCCAGTGTTGGACGAGCATCCGGCCAGAAGGGCAGTGGCTGCGACCGCCGCCCCGGCGGCTAATAGGGCTTTTCGCATTGGTTCTCCTTGAAATGTGAGTGTTGTTGTGGTGCCTCCCGGGCCGGCGACTTGTCCTCGCCGGCCCGGGAATACCGCGTGGTCACACCAGCGTGGCCACGTGTTCGTCCACGGCAGGCACGGCGATGGGCCGTGAGCCGTCGCGGATGGACTCGGTTGCTGCGACGGCTGTCGCCACCGCGTTCCTGGCAGCGACAGCGGACGTCTCGGTCTCCGAGCCGTCCGTGATGAACCGGATGAACTCGTCGACCGTGAGCCGGTCCGCATCGCGGTGCCCCCGCTCGTCGCCGTTCACCCGGTACTCGGCGTCCCCGGCCGGGTCGTAGGTCGTGCGCGTGTTCCACACCCGCACGACCGCCCCGTCGGTGTCGCCGAAGTTCTCCAGCCTGCCCTCCGTGCCGATCACCGTGTAGTTGCGCCAGTAATCGGGGGTGTAGTGGCACTGCTGGTACGACGCGTACACGCCGTTGTCGAGGCGCATGGTGACCATCGAGATGTCTTCGACGTCGATCACCGGGTTCAGCTCGGTCTGGCTGAGCGGAGGCCACGCGTCGAGCGAGAACCACTCGGGCATCGTGCGGTCGGAGTTGTCCCGGCGGTCCGTGATGTCTCCGTAGAGGCTGAGGCCGCCCATCCCGGTGACCAGCTCGGAGTACCCTCCGGCGAGCCAGTGGATGATGTCGATGTCGTGCGCGCCCTTCTGCAGCAGGAGCCCGTTCGACTTGGCGCGCTCCGCGTGCCAGTCCTTGAAGTAGTAGTCACCGCCGTTCCCGACGAAGTGCCTGCACCAGACGGCCTTGACCTCGCCGATCTCGCCGCGCTGGATGATGTCGCGCATGAGAGTGACGACGGCCATGTGCCGCATGTTGTGGCCGACGTAGAGCCGGGTGCCGCTCTCGGCCGCCGCAGCCAGGATCGCGTCCGCGTCGTCGAGGCTGATCGCGAGCGGCTTCTCGACGTAGACCGGGATCCCTGCGCGCAGCAGGTCGATGGCGATCTCGGCGTGGGTGTGGTCCGGGGAGGTGACGAACGCGGCGTCGACGATGCTGCCGCCCTGCGCATCCCGGGCGTCGATGAGGTCGCGGTGGCTCGCGAAGGTGGCGATGCCCGCGCCGAACTGCTCGGCGGCGCGCTCCCTGGCAGCACTGCTGGGGTCGGCGACGGCCACGATCGTCCCGCTGCCGGAGTCGACGGCGTGGCTCGCGATGTACGACCGCGCCCCCACACCGATGACGGCCAGCCTCAGCGGCGACCCTGCTTCCGTGGAACTCATGCGGTGATCCTCTCTGCGAGGGCCTTCGCCCCCGCGACATCGATGTCGGGCTCCGGCACGTCCGCCGTCCCGTAGACCCGCTCGGCCGACTGGCCGAAGGCGAGCGCGAGCGCCCCGAGCACGACGGATTCGGCACCGAGCTCGGACTGGATGATCGTGGGATGGATGGGCAGCCGGATCTCGCGCATCACGGCCCTCCTCAACGGTTCGAGCAGTGCCTCCCCCGCGCGGGAGAGGCCGCCGCCGACCACCACGACGTCCGGGTCGACGGCCATGGTGAGCGTGGCGATGCCGGTGGCGAGCCCGCCTACGAACGACTCGATCTCCTCGCGGGCGCCCTCGTCGCCCTCCACGGCCATCCGGAACACCTCTTCGCCGGAGGGCGCGGTCTTCCAGCTGAGCTGGCCGGCCTCGTTCACTTTCATCGAGAAGACGATCTCGCCCACCTCGCCGGCGGCGGAGTGCGCGCCGCGACGGAGCTTGCCGTCGATGATGAGCCCCATCGAGATGCGGTGCCCGAGGAAGAAGTACGCGGAGTCGTTGACCAGCCGGGATGCGCCCATCCGGTGCTCGGCGAGGGCGGCGAGCCGCATGTCGTTCTCGACCACCACCTCGCACCCGAACTCGGAACGCAGGTGGCCGGCGATGTCGACGCCCTCCCAGTCCGGGAAGTTGCGGGAGACGATGAGCTTGCCGTCCTCGCCGACGAGACCGGAGACGGCGACGGTCATCGCGACCAGGCGCGACCGGTCGACCTCGTGCCCGTCGAGGCTGTCGGAGATCACCTGGCGCACCACGCTCATCCGGTTGGCGCCGAGCGAGCTGCCGTCGATCTCGCGCTCCGACCAGCCGACGATCGCACCGGCGAGGTCGGCGATGGCGACGCGCACCCGGTGGATGCCCACGTCGACGCCCACGAGGTATCCGGCGTCCGCGGCGAAGTCGTAGAGCCGCGCCGGGCGTCCCGCTCCCCTGCCGCCGAGGGTGTGCTCGTCGACCTCGACGACCAGGCCGCGCTCGCGCATCGTCGTGAGGGCGACTTCGACGGTCGGGCGGGACAGTCCCGTGCGTGCGGCGATCTGCGCGACGGTTCCGCGGCCGCCCTGCCGGACGGCGAGCGCGCACCGGGCGGCGTTCGCCGCCCTCTGCCGCGACGCGTCCGGCTCCTGGCCGTGTCCACCGAATGCCATCCGCCGGTTCTCCCGTCCCGCTTACAATGAAACCTCGTTGCTTAATTGCTGCCGCAAGTGAAGCATGCGCCGGATGCGGGCGTCAAGAGCGAAACAGATAGAAGTAAAGGCGTTTACATATTCGTAACGAACGCCGCCGGCATCCCGCGTCGGTGCCGCAGTGACTTGTCCCGGATAGCCCGCTGGCAATACGCTCGGCACCAGCCATACACCGAGCCGAGGAGGGCGTCATGCGCCTCACCAGACACGCCCCACCACCGGCCACCACAGAGCAGCCGCAGCAGGGTCAGGGGACGCAGCCGCCGCAGCCGCCTCAGCAGTCCATGCTGCAGCGCAGCCCGCTCGTGCTCGGCTACATCGTCACGCTGGGTGCGGTCGGCGCGATCATCACCGGCTTCGCCCTGTACGGCCTGCGCTCGATCATCTTCATGGTCTTCCTCGCGCTGTTCGCCACGGTCGGCCTGGACCCGCTCATCCGGTGGTTCCAGCGCAGGCACATGTCCCGGCCGTGGGCGATCGTCACGGTCATCCTGCTGCTCATCGCGGTGATCATCACGATCGTCTGGGTGGTGCTCCCGCTGGTCATCCAGCAGGTCCAGTTCCTGGCGACGGCCATCCCGAAAGAGGTGGCGAACCTCCGCGCCCAAGGCTGGTTCGACCCGGCG
The DNA here is from genome assembly GCF_051161895.1 of Leifsonia araucanica. Lineage (NCBI taxonomy): Bacteria > Bacillati > Actinomycetota > Actinomycetes > Micrococcales > Microbacteriaceae > Leifsonia > Leifsonia araucanica. The sequence goes on along the minus strand of NZ_JBMBTW010000002.1, from coordinate 411,268 downwards.
AACGCCTCCAGCAACGGCGTCCTCGGCGCCCTGGTCAACTGGGTCTCGACCGAAGTGCAGAAACCCGAAGTGTGGGCCTCCCTCGGCACCGGCCTGGTCGGCTTCGGCCTGTCCGTGGTCAACGGCCTGACCTCCGGCTTCTTCATCGCCATCCTCACCATCTACTTCATCGCCACATACGACGCGACGAAGGAGGCCGGATACAAGCTGGTCTCCGCCTCTCGCAGGCCTACGTTCGTCAAATACTCGGAACGCATCCTGCGCAACTTCGGCAAATACCTGAGCGGGATGGTGGTGCTCGCGTTCTTCAACGCGGTCTACAGCGTCATCCTGCTGCTGATCACCGACGTCCCCGGCGCATTCCTGATCGGAATCCTCGCCTTCTTCATCACCCTCATCCCGCTGATCGGAACGGTGCTGACCACGGCGGCGATGACGGTCCTCGCCTTCATCCACTCCCCCGTCTCCGGCCTGGTCGTCCTCATCTTCATGCTGATCTACATGCAGGTCGAGGCATACATCCTCACGCCGAAGGTGATGGGCAAGGCGGTGCAGGTGCCTGGCTCGGTGGTGCTGATCTCGGCGCTGGCAGGGTCGACGCTGTTCGGGCTCCCCGGGGCGCTGGTCGCCATCCCGATCTCGGCGGGGATCATCCTGATCATCAAAGAGATCGTGATGCCGCGGAAAGAGTTGCGGTAAGGGTCGGTAGGCGCTGTGCGGCGCCCGCTATCGCCTTCTCCGCCTGAGGACGACCACCAGGGCGACCACGGCGATGACCACCACCGTCAGACCGACCAGCCAGGGGTTCGTGTTGACGCCATCCGGTTTCACTGCGACGAGGTGAAGCATCCCCTCACGGTAGCCTCTCCTCGGAATAGCAGAAGCCCCCGATCCCGGTGTTTCCAAGGGATCGAGGGCTTCTCAATATCTGGTGCACCCCCTGGGACTTGAACCCAGAACCCACTGATTAAGAGTCAGTTGCTCTGCCGATTGAGCTAGAGGTGCGTTTTGTTCGGCGACCCGAACGAGGCTCAACACTAGCATCCATTTCGGCCTCATCGCCAATCGAGGGGACGCCGGGCGCGCCACCGGGTGTTCACCTCGGATCGGTAGGCTCTGGACGTGACTTTCGACACCGCATCCTCTCCGTTCTCCGCCGACTTGGCGCTGGCCGTCCGGCTGGCCGATCTGGCCGATTCGATTTCGCGGGAGAAGTTCCGCGCGCTGGATCTGCACATCGACACGAAGCCGGATCGCACCCATGTCACCGAGGCGGATCTGGCCGTGGAGCGGGCCATCCGGGAGCTCATCGCGGCAGAACGGCCGGAGGACGGCATCCTGGGCGAAGAGTTCGGGACGGAAGGGGACGCATCCCGGCAGTGGATCGTCGACCCCATCGACGGCACCGCCAACTATCTGCGCGGCGTTCCGGTGTGGGGCACGCTGATCGCGCTGGCCGTCGACGGCAAGCCGGTGGTCGGCGTCGTCAGCTCGCCGGCGCTCGATCGGCGCTGGTGGGCGGCGCAGGGGGCAGGGGCCTGGCTGTCGGAGGCCGGTGGCGAGCCGCGCAGGCTGCACGTGTCCGCCGTCTCCGATCTGGAGCACGCCTCGATCAGCTTCCAGAGCATCGCCCAGTGGGATGGCGCCGGATACCTGGACAAGCTGATCGCGCTCACCCGGCAGGTGTGGCGGGATCGCGCATACGGCGACATGTGGTCGTACATGCTGCTGGCCGAGGGGGTTCTGGATGCGGTGGGCGAGTTCGACGTGAAGACGTACGATCTCGCCGCACTCATCCCGATCGTCGAAGAAGCCGGGGGCACCTTCACCTCGGTCACCGGCGACGCCGGCCCGGGCAACGGCTCCTCGCTCGCGAGCAACGGCCTCCTCCACCCGGCCCTCCTCGCCGCGCTCGCCTGACACGCAATCGAGTCCGAACGTATTCACGCCTGCGACCGGCGTGTCGCGTGAATAGGTTCGGACTCGATCGGTGGGGCAGGAGAGGCGGACGGGTCAGCCCGCGGCGAGCACGGCATCGAGGCGCTCGTAGCCCTCGGTGACGCCTTTCGCCTGGCCGGAGGCGACCATGCCGTCGCGCGCCTCGAGCGTCGGGTAGACGGCGTGGGCCTTCACGCGGGTGCGTCCTCCGTCGAGCGGTTCGAACGTGACGGACTCGATGCTGACCACATCCGGGAATCCCTCGAACTCGAAGGTCTGGATGGCGAACTCGTTGTCGCGCACGACGTGGAACACCCCGCGGAAGCCGTACTCCCCGCCGTTCGGGTCGCGGTGCACGTAACGGTAGTGCCCGCCCGTCGTGTAGTCGTACTCCTCGACGTCCATCTCGTAGCCGCGCGGGCCGAGCCACTGGGCGATCAGGGCCGGGTCCTTGTGGGCGAGGAACACCTTCTCGACGGGATAATCGAATTCGCGCTCGATGTCGACGTACGGGAGGCCGTCCGGCGCGGTGATGGTGACTGCGTTGCTCATGTCTTCTTCTCCTTCGGTGTAGCCGTGCCGCCGAGGCCGGCGAGCACGCTGTCGAGACTGCGGTACTGCTGTTCGTGGATGAGCCGGTAGCCGTCGATCCACGAGGTGAGCTCCTCGAGGGCCGCCGGTTCGAGGTGGACGGGGCGGCGCTGCGCCTCCTTTGTCCTGCTGACGAGTCCGGCCTCTTCGAGGACGTGGATGTGGCGGGACACCGCCTGCGTGGTGATCGCGAACGGCTCCGCCAGTTCGTTCACCGTCGCAGAACCCCTGCTGAGGCGGGCGACGATCGCTCGGCGCACCGGGTCGGCGAGGGCCTGGAACGCGCGGTCGAGCCGCGTGTCCGCGTCCACATCCTGAGTCATATACAACCAATTCCTTTATCAACTGTTACGTTGAATACGATAATCCGCGGCCCACGACCCGTCAACCCCTAATGTGGATGCGTGAGCAGTCCGACGCAGGAACCACTCGTGCACATCGACCACTTCCGGATGGATTTCGGCCGCACCACCGTCATCCGCGACCTCTCCTTCGACATCGCCCGCGGGGAGACGTTCGGCTTCCTCGGCAGCAACGGCTCGGGGAAGACCACCACAATCCGCGCGCTCCTCGGCATCTACCAGCCGACGGCCGGCGTTCTCCACATCGACGGCCGCCCGTTCAGCCCGGAGGCCGGCGACAGGCTCGGCTACCTCCCGGAGGAGCGCGGGCTGTACAAGAAGGAGTCCGTCATCGACGTGATGGTCTACTTCGGCAAGCTCAAGGGCCTCGGCAAGGAGCAGGCGAGGCGGTGGTCCCGCGGCTACCTCGAACGGGTCGGCATCGGCGACAAGGAGAAGGTGCGCCTCGACAAGCTCTCCGGCGGCCAGCAGCAGAAGGTGCAGTTGGGCGTGACGATCATGAACGACCCGGAACTGCTCATCCTGGACGAGCCGACCAAGGGCTTCGACCCCGTCAACCGCCGCCTGCTGATGGACATCATCGACGACCAGAAGCGTTCGGGCTCCACCGTGATGATGGTCACCCACCAGATGGAGGAGGTCGAGCGGCTCTGCGACCGCGTCATCCTCCTCAAGGACGGCGTCTCGCGCGCATACGGCACGGTCGCCGAGGTGCAGGAGCAGTTCGGCGGCACGGTCGTGCACGTCGACCACGACGGCACGATCCCCTCCTCCCCCGCGTACACGATCGCCCGGGATGTGGGCGGCCACGCCGAGCTGGAGGTGGCCAACGACGCGGACACCGCCGCGATCCTCCGCTCCCTCGTGGATGCCGGGCTCGACGTGACCCGCTTCGCACCGACCAGGAAGTCGCTCGACGACATCTTCGTCGAAGTGTACGGAGCAGACAGCAGGGAGGCAGACTGATGGCTCAGCACAACCTCGGGACCGTCGTCTCGTTCGAGTTCCTCCGCACCGTGTCGAAGCGCCGGTTCTGGGCGATCACGCTCATCGTGCCGATCTTCGCCATCGCGCTGATCAGCCTCGTCGTCGCCTCCAACGTGTCCACGGCGCAGACGGCGGACGCCCAGAAGAACGCCCGCTTCGAGTTCCAGTACGTGGATGCGTCCGGGCTGGTCGACCCCTCCGTCGCCCGGCAGCTGGGCGGCTCGCCCGCCGAGAGCAGCGCATCCGGGATCGACGCCGTGAAGTCCGGCAGCTCAGCGGCCTTCTTCGACTTCCCTGCCGACCCGGCGAAGCAGACCGTGAAGGTCTACGGCGCGGACGCCGGGCTGCTGCAGAACGCCAAGTATTCGTCGGCGGCGGAGAGCGTGCTCTCCGCCAGCGTGGAGAAGCGGATCGACTCCCCCACCGATGTCGCCGTGCTGCGCGGCGAGGTGCAGACCTCGACCACGACGTTCAAGGACGGCGCCGTCGCTCCCGGGTTCGAGGCGATCATCCCGGCCCTGATCTTCCTGGTGGCGTTCTTCATCGTCATCGTCTTCCTCGGCAACCAGATGCTGAACTCCACCCTGGAGGAGAAGGAGAACAGGGTCACCGAGATGATCCTGACCACCATCAACCCCACCAGCCTGCTGGTCGGCAAGGTGATCTCGCTGTTCATGATCGGCATCATCCAGATGGCGGTGTTCGCGCTGCCCGTGGTGGTCGGCTACCTGTTCTTCCGGGAGCAGCTCTCCATCCCGAGCCTCGACCTGTCCGGGCTGGTGTTCGAGCCGCAGAAGATGATCGTCGGCGCGCTCATCCTGATCGGCGGGTTCGCGCTGTTCACCGGGACGCTCGTGGCGGTGGGCGCCGTGATGCCGACCGCGAAGGACGCCGCCCCGCTGTTCTCGATCGTGATTTTCTCCATCGTGATCCCGCTCTACGCGTCCGGGTTCGCGATCAGCAACCCGCAGTCGGCGCTCGTGCAGGTGCTCGCGTTCTTCCCGTACACCGCGCCGATCACGGCGCTGATCCTGAATGCGTTCGGCACGCTGCCGCTCTGGCAGGCGATCGTCATCATCGTCGAGCTGTTCGTGCTGTCCGCCGTCGTGCTGCGCATCGCGGTGCGCCTGTTCCGCTACGGCTCGATCGAGTACACCAACAAGGTGAAGATCCGGGATGTGCTGAGCCGCCGCTCGAACTCGGCAGGGGCGCGATCCTGATGCGCGCGGTCGTCGTCACGACCCCGGGAGACGCGGACGTCCTCACCGTCGCGGAGGTGGCCGAGCCCGTCGCGGCGGAGACCGAGGTGCGCATCCGGGTGACGGCGGCCGGGCTGAACGGCGCCGACCTGTCGCAGCGCCGCGGGTACTACCCGTCGCCGGCAGGAGCACCGGAGTGGCCGGGGCTCGAGGTGTCGGGCGAGATCGACCAGGTCGGCTCGTCCGTGCACGGCTGGGCCGTCGGCGACCGGGTGTGCGCGCTGCTGCCGGGAGGCGGATACGCCGAATACGTGACCGCGGACGCCGGCCTCGTGCTCCCTGTTCCTCCGGGCGTCGACCTCGTGGAAGCTGCAGGACTTCCGGAGGTCGCTGCAACCGTCTGGTCGAACGTGTTCCAGCTCGGCCGGCTCGCTGAGGGCGAGACCCTGCTCGTGCACGGAGGGTCGAGCGGGATCGGCTCGATGGCGATCCAGCTGGGCCGGGTGTTCGGGGCGACGGTGATCGCGACCGCCGGCAGCCCGGTGAAGGTGGAGTTCTGCCGCTCGCTCGGCGCCGAGGCCGCGATCGACTACCGCGAGAGCGACTTCGTCGAGGTGGTGCGCGACGTGACGGACGGACGCGGCGTCGACGTGGTGCTCGACATCGTCGGCGGCGCGTACATCGCCCGCGACCTGGACGCCCTCGCCGTCGGAGGGCGCATCATGTCGATCGCGACGCGCGACCGCACCCCGGCATCCATCGACACCGGCCTGCTGATGAGCAAGCGCGCACGCATCTGGGGCACGACGCTCCGGGCACGGCCGCTCGCCGAACGGGTGGCGATCATCGCCGGAGTGCGTGAACACGTCTGGCCGCACCTGGCGGCCGGCCGCATCCACCCGGTCATCGACTCGGTGTTCCCTCTGGAGGACGCCGCTCAGGCGCACCGCCGGATGGAGTCGTCCGCGCATCTCGGGAAGATCCTGCTGCAGGTCGGCTGACCGCAGCGACCACGGCGACGCCCACCGCGTATGCGACGAGGTCGATCCACTGGAAGGTCGACCCGAAGACGAAGTAGCTGCCGGGCACCGCCACCTCGATCGCGCGCGGCAGCGGCGTGAGCTGGAGCACCTCGATCGCCCAGCAGAACGCCAGCGCCACCACCGGAGCCACCCACCGGGCCGCCCGCGGAACGGCGAACGCCACGATCATCGCGACGAGGGCGGCGTAGAGGGCGTCCCCGGCGAATCCGCCGACCGGACCGTCCGCCAGAGCGTGCACGGCGAGCCCGGCGACCAGGATGCACGCGGACGCGACAGCCAGGCGGCCGCGGCGGGACAGTCTGCTGCGGCGGGACAGGCTACTCGTGCTCATCCTCCGAGGCTATGGGTGCGCATCCGGTCGGCACGTCCCTCCCCGGGATGACAAAATCGGAGGATGACCGATCTTGCCTCCGACTCCGCTCTGTTCGCCCTGCCGAAGGCCGAACTGCACCTCCACATCGAGGGCACGCTCGAACCCGACCTCGTCTTCGAGCTGGCGGGCAAGAACGGCGTCTCGCTCCCGTACTCGTCGGTGGACGAGCTGGCAGCGCTCTACGAGTTCGACGACCTGCAGTCGTTCCTCAACCTCTACTACGCGACGATGGATGTGCTCCGCACCGAGAACGACTTCGCCGAGCTCACCAGGCGCTATCTGACCACCGCCGCCGCGCAGGGCGTCCGCCACGTCGAGCTGTTCTTCGACCCGCAGGCGCACACCGCCCGCGACGTGCGCATCGAGACCGTCATCGACGGCATCTCCGGCGCGCTGGAGGAGGCCGAGCGCGACCTCGGGATCACCGGCGGCATCATCCTCAGCTTCCTGCGCGACCAGCCGGTCGAATCCGCCGACCAGATCCTCAACGCCGGCCTCAGCCGCCGCGAGAACCTGATCGGCGTGGGCCTCGACTCCGCAGAGGTCGGCTATCCGCCGTCGCTGTTCCAGGACGTCTTCTCCGCGGCACGGGATGCCGGCCTGCACGTCGTCGCGCACGCCGGGGAGGAGGGTCCTGCGTCGTACATCCGCGAGGCGCTCGACCTGCTCGGCGCCGAGCGCATCGACCACGGCATCCGCGCCGTCGACGACCCGGAGCTGGTCGCACGCCTCGCCGAGGAGCGGATCGCGCTGACCATGTGCCCGCTGTCCAACCTGCGGTTGCGCACGGTCGCGACGCTGGACGAGCATCCACTGCTCCGGCTGGATGCGGCAGGGGTGCCCGTCACGATCAACTCGGACGACCCGGCATACTTCGGCGGGTACATCGGAGACAACTTCGTGGCCGTCCGGGATGCGCTCGGCGTCACGAGCGAGCAGGCCGAGCGCTTCGCGCGCACCTCCATCGAGGCGTCGTTCGCGTCGGACGACCGCAAGCAGGAGCTGCTCGACGAGGTGGACGCCTGGCGCGGCTGACCTCTGGGAACAGGGCTCTAGCCCAGCGCCCGTCCGCGGCGGTACAGTGAGCGCACTGCTGACGGGGTGATGCGATGGCGAGCACCGGAGTTGGAACACGACGTGCACCTCTGCTGAGCGCGGAAGGCGCCGCCATCGTCGCTGGTGGAGGGGCGTTCGTCCTTGCGCTCGTCGTCGCCCTGCCGCTGTTCTGGGGAGCGAGCCTCGCGATCGCGGGCCCGGACTCCCTCGGCCAATTCGTCGCCATCGCCGCCGGGGTGATCGCGGCGCTCGCCTACGTCGCTGGACGTCTGTGGACGCGGGAGGGACCGCGGCCGTTCCGCGCGCCCGCCGCCGCGAGCACCGAGGGCAACCGGGCAGGCCGGGCCACCGCCGCCGACGTGTTCGACACCGTCGTGATCGCCCTCGCGCACGGCGTGATCGCCCTCCTCGGCTGGCTCGCGCTCAGCGCCGTGCTCGACAACGGGTTCCAGGATGCGACGGTCTACTTCCTGTCCGCCGCCGCCCTCGCCGCGGTCGCCTGTGCCGTCACCGCGTACATCGTCTTCCTGTCGTCCGTGCAGATGGACCTGATGCGCCTGTCGACGGTGCTCGCCGTCTTCGTCATCGTGGGCATCCTCACCGCGATGCTCAGCGCGCCGGACCCGCACTGGTGGATGCTGCATCTCAGCGCTCTCGGTATGTCGAGCAGCGTGTCGTCGCTCTCGTTCAACCTGACCCTGATCATCGCCGGGGTGATCGTCACTGCCCTGGCCCGCTATGCGACGGACACGCGCGAGCTGGTGGCACCCGCCGACGACCGGCCGGAGGCGCGCAGGAGCAGGGCGGCGCTCATCCGGGTGCGGGTGGCGCTCATCCTGATCGGCGTGCTGCTCGCCGGGGTCGGGCTGTTCCCGCTCAACGTCTCCGCCGTGCTGCACAACGTGTCCGCCGTCGGGATGGTGCTGACGTTCTCGCTGGTCGTGTTCTGGGTGCGCGCTGCGCTCCCCCAGGCGCCGGCGTCGTTCTTCGTGCTCGGCTACGTGTTCTTCGCCACCATCGTGGTGATGCTGCTGTTCTACGTCGTCGGGTACTACGTGCTCACGGCGACGGAGCTGGTGGCCGGGGTGGTGGTGTTCAGCTGGCTCATCGTCTACCTGCGGGTGAGCGGAGCAGCGTCCGGTGCGCCGAGGGCGGAGCCCGTCACGGGCGCTGGCGCCGCGACTCCTGCCGGGTGAGTGCCGCATCCAGCACGATGGCCGCGCGGATCAGGGCCAGGTGGGTGAACGCCTGCGGGAAGTTGCCCAGCTGCCGCCCGGCCGGGTCGATCTCCTCAGCGAACAGCCCGACGTGGTTGCCGTAGGTGAGCATCTTCTCGAACGCGTACTGGGCCTCCTCGATGCGGTCGGCGTCGGCCAGGGCGATCACGTAGAAGAACGAGCAGAGCGAGAACGTGCCCTCCTCCCCCGGCAGCCCGTCCGGCGATGCAGCGGGGTTGTAGCGGTAGACCAGGCTGTCGGTGACCAGCTCGTCGCCGATCGCGTCGAGTGTGGAGAGCCACATCGGGTCGTGCGGGGAGATCATGCCGACCAGCGGCATCAGCAGGGTGATCGCATCCACCACGTCCGTGCCCGGATACTGCACGAACGCCTTCCTGTCCGGGTTCCAGCAGTGGGTGAAGACCTGCTCGTAGATGGCGTCGCGGGCGCCGATCCAGGTCTCCAGGGGAGCGGGAAGGCCGCGCTCCCTGGCGATGGAGATGGCCCGGTCGAACGCCACCCAGCACATGATCCGCCCGTAGGTGAAGTCCTTGCGGCCTCCCCTGGTCTCCCAGACGCCCTCGTCCGGCTGGTCCCAGTTCTCGGCGAGCCAGTCGAGCACCGTGCGCAGCTTGGCCCAGCCAGGATGCCCGATCCTGCGGTACTTCTCGGTGACGAACAGAGCGTCGAACGCCTCGCCGTAGATGTCGAGCTGCAACTGGTCGGCCGCGCCGTTGCCGACGTTGACCGGCCGGGAGCCCTCGTAGCCCTCGAAGCCGTCGAGCTCCAGTTCCTGCAGGTCGGACGAGCCGTCGATCCTGTACATGATCTTGAGCGGGCCGGAGGCCTCCCCCGCCTGCTCGGCGACGCGGTCCGCGACCCACAGTGCGAACGCGACGGCCTCGTCGGTGTACCCGAGCGCGAGCAGCGAGTAGACCGAGAACGAACCGTCCCGGATCCAGGTGTACCGGTAGTCCCAGTTGCGCACTCCGCCGAGCTGCTCGGGAAGCGCGGCGGTCGGCGCGGCGACCAGGCCGCCGCTCGGCGCGTACTGCAACAGCTTGAGCACCATCGCCGAGCGCTCCACCGCCTCCCGCCACCTGCCGGTGTACGTGCTCACCCGCAGCCAGTCTCGCCAGAACTCCACGGTCTGCCGGAACAGCTCCTGCCCGTGCTGCGTGGTGAGTCCGTCCGCGTCGTCGCCGGGGGCGGTGTGGAACGCGAACAGCCGCAGCTGCCCCGCCGACATCGTGAACTCCAGCACGACGTCCCCCGCGGCGAGCGCCACAGCATCCGGAGTGTCGTCACCGAGCCCGAGCAGTGCGGCTCCCGCCTGCCCGTCGTCGAAGTCCACCCGCCCGGGAGCGGTGGATGCGGTGTGCGTCCGCCGCCCGAAGTCGAACCGCGGGCGGCACTCGAGCCGGAAGCTCACCTCGCCCCTGACCACGCGGATGCCGCGCAGGATGCGGCGCTCGTCGGTGGCGACGGTGGGGTCGTCGGCCAGCGGCATGAAGTCGATCACCTCGGCGACACCGGATGCGCTCATGAACCGGGTGATCAGCACGGCCGTTTGCGGGAAGTACATCTGCTTCACCCGCACGTCGTCGTCGACGGCGTGGATGCGGAAGTATCCGCCCTTCTCCCTGTCCAGCAGCGATGCGAACACCGCTGGAGAGTCGAAGCGCGGGGCGCAGAACCAGTCGATGGTCCCGTCCGTGCACACCAGTGCCACGGATTGCAGGTCGCCGATCAGTCCGTGCTCTGCGATATCGGGGAATGCATGTCTCGGTGTCTCCGTCATGGGAGCCCTCCTCGGACGATGGCGCTCACTATAGACCCGGCGGGGCGACGGTGGCCAGTGGGGGGATATCCGCGGGCAGCGGGCGAGGACTATGATCCGGTGCCAGCGGAAAGTCCACCTTTCCGGCAGGAGGTCGTCATGACCGCATCCTTCACCGGCACGTCCCGTTCCGACGTGCGACGGCTCATCGCGCCCCTGGCTCTCGCGCAGTTCATCTGCAGCTTCGCCGGGTCGAACATGAACGTGATGATCAGCGACATCTCCCGCGATCTGGACACGACGGTGCAGGGCGTTCAGATCAGCATCACGCTGTTCCTGCTGACGATGGCGGCGCTGATGATCCCCGCCGGGAAGCTCACGGACAAGATCGGCAGGAAGCGCTGCTTCACGCTGGGACTCATCGTCTACGGCGCCGGTGCGCTCGTGAGTGCCGCATCGCCGGGGCTGTGGGCTCTGATCCTCGGCAACAGCATCCTGGAGGGCGTCGGCACCGCCCTGCTGATCCCTCCCGTCTACATCCTCACCACGGTCTACCTGTCGGACATCCCGACCCGGGCGTGGGCGTTCGGCGTGATCAGCGGCTTGGGCGGCATCGGGGCCGCGGCAGGTCCGCTGATCGGCGGGCTGATCACCACCGCGATCAGCTGGCGTGCCGCCTTCCTCTTCCAGGCGCTCATCATCGTGGTCATCCTGCTGCTGAGCAGGAGACTGACCGACCCCATCCCGGCCGATCCGACGCGGCCGTTCGACGTGGTCGGAGCCGTGCTCTCTGCGCTCGGCCTGTTCGTGCTCGTGCTCGGCATCCTCGCTGCCGACAACAGCGTGCCGCTGATGGTGACGCTCATCGTCGCCGGGATCGTGATCCTGGCGCTGTTCTTCTGGTGGGTGCGGCGGCGCGAGCACGCAGGGAAGGAAGCGCTGCTGTCGACCTCGCTGTTCCGCAACCGCCTGTCGAACATCGCCCTCGTCACCCAGAACGTGCAGTGGGTGCTGCTGATGGGCACGTCCTTCACGGTGTCGGCGTACCTGCAGGTGGTCCGCGGCTACAGCGCCATCGCGACCGGGGTGCTGTTCACCGCCGCGACGGTCGGGCTGCTCCTCACCTCCCTGGTCGCCGGCAGGCTGGCTCGGCGGTTCTCGCAGCGGAGCCTCATCCTGACCGGCTTCGTGCTCTGCGTCCCCGGCATCGTGCTGCTGATCTGGCTCGTCGCGGTCACGACGACCGACTGGGCGTTCGTGCCCGGCCTCTTCCTCATCGGGGCCGGCCTCGGCCTGATGCTGACACCGTCGGTGAACGTGGTCCAGTCCGCCTTCCCGGAGGAGGCGCAGGGCGAGATCTCCGGACTGTCCCGCAGCGTCTCGAACCTCGGCTCCACCCTCGGCACGGCCATCGCCGGCACCATCCTGATCGCCAACGTCGCCGCGGGCTCTGCGGCATACGGCTCGGCGATGGCGGTGCTCGCCGTCCTCGGACTCGGCGGACTCGTCGCCGCGCTGCTGCTGCCCAGGGACGCGAGCGCTCGGCATCCCGTACCGGGCGTCCGGGAGGCGACATGACACCGCGGCCGCGCACCGCGAACGCCGCGCTCCGTCGCGCGCGAGTGGACTACATCACCGAGGAGTCGGTGTACGGGACCGTGCTCGTCAGCGGGATGATCGTCGCAGCCGGGTCGTACCACGCCACCTCGATGCAGGTCTTCCTGACGGTGCTCACCACGGTGATCGTCTTCTGGGCGGCGCACGTCTACGCCGGGACCATCGCGGGCCACGGTGTGGAGGAGGGCGGCGGAGGGTTGTCCGCGTCGTTCCAGCGCGCTCTGCGGCGGTCGGTCGGGTTCCTCACGTCCGCTGTCCCTCCGTCGTTCGTGCTCCTGCTCGGCGGGCTGCGCATCGTCGACGACACGGTCGCGCTGTGGACGGCGCTCTGGCTCGGCGTCGCGATCCTCGCCGTGCTCGGCTACATCGTGTTCGCCCTGCGTGGCGACTCCTGGCCGGTGCGGATCATCGGCTCCATCACCACGGCCCTGTTCGGCATCGCGATGATCGTGCTGAAGGCCGTCATCCACTGAGTCCGGCCAAACCTCTGCTCCGCGGCCGACCAGGCGTACGATCCGGCTATGACCATGCAGGAGGAAGGCACCGCCGGCGACGAGGCCGACGAGCGCGAGGGGTCCGTGCCGGACGGCGCGCGCGAACTCACCACACCGGACGGCCGCACCGTCCGCTTTTTCGACTCGGGAGCATCCGGGGCGGGCGCGACGGTGCTCTGGCATCACGGCACCCCGCAGACCGGCGCGATCATCGCGCCCATCGCCGCCGCCGCGGAAGCCGCCGGTCTCCGCGTCGTCTCCGTCGCCCGGCCCGGCTACCCGGGCTCGGCCGAACGGCCGGACCGCAGCGTCGCCGACGCTGCGGCAGACGCCCTCCTGGTGCTCGACGAACTGGGCATCGACCGGTTCGCGACGGTCGGCGCATCCGGTGGCGGCCCGCACGCGCTCGCCTGCGCGGCCCTGGCACCGGACAGGGTCAGCGCCGTGGCCACGATCGCCTCGCTCGCCCCGCGCTGGGAGTCCGACGACTGGTTCGCCGGGATGGCCTCCCCCGACGCGCTCCTCACCGCTGTGCTCGGCCGGGATGCGCGCCTCCGCCACGCGGAGCACGCCGAGTTCGACGAGTCCTCCTTCACCGACCGCGACTGGGCGGCGCTCTCCGCCGATTGGGCGCCGCTCGGCGCCGACGCACAGGCCGGAGCAGCGGAGGGACCTGCTGGAGAGTCCGACGACGACGTCGCCTACGTATCCGACTGGGGCTTCGACCCGGCGGACATCACCGCGCCAGCCCTCCTCGTGCACGGCAAGGCCGACCGCGTCGTCCCCGTCGCCCACACGCTCGCCCTGCTGGAGAGCATCCCGAACGCCGACCTGCTGCTGCGCCCACGCGACGGGCACGTGTCGGTGCTGGCGACGCTGCCGCTGGTGTTCGCGTGGGCGGCCGCGCCGGTGTGACGGAACGGGCGCGCCGGCCGGTCACACCTTTCGCCAGTCCGGCGCTCCCCCGCGTCGCCACGCGACTCCCGCGTCATCGCTGAACCGCAGCACGTCCGCGCGGAACCACCAGGTCTGATCCGGGTCCCATCCGCCGATGACGGATGCGCGTTCCTCGTCGACGGGCAGGCTCCGGCCTGCGGCCTGCAGATAGGCGGCGGCGGTCAGGTGGACGCCGTCGTACTGCTCGGCGACCGCGGTCCAGTCCGGGATCACCCAGGCACCGTCCCTCCCCGTCGTGCGATACCAGTCGTGCCGGCGGGAGGCGGTCACGTCGAGCGGGTAACGACGGCACAGCTCAGTCCAGTCCTCTGCGCGACGGAGCTCGTAGACCCGCGCGGACGGCCGGATGCGCACCCGCCTGGCGTGCGCGGCCTCCCAGCCCATCGAGTCCTCGACCAGCCGGAGCCCAGCGGGCCCGTGGTCGCCGATGCTCCTGGTCGTCGTGAACGACGCCGACCAGACGAGCGGAGTGGACCACCAGGTTCCCGAGTAGTTCGCGGTCACGTCGGACGGCCGGTCGAGGCGTGCGCGCTCTTCCTCGGCCACCGCGGCGGTGCGAAAGCCTCCGACATCCGGCGTGCCCGCTCGCGTCTGCAGGGGCTCGTCGCGATCGAAGTCGACGGCCCACTGGTCGGCGGGATCGACCGGCTCGTCCCACCACTGCGCATCCGGATGGGCGAGGAGCACGCGGGCGGAGCGGAGCAGCGCAGGACGGAGAGCGGGGAGGGCTGTGAGGAAATCCTCTCCCTCGGGCTCCTGCCAATAGCGCGCGGTTCCGACCACCTCGTCGAGCACGGCGAGCGGGTCGATGAGGTGGTCGTGGATGGGCGCGGTCAGGAGGGCAGCACCGAGGTCATCGGGAGTGGTGATCGGTGCGAACGGCTCGTGGTCGTCCTCGTCCTCGTCTCCGTCTCCGCCCTGTGCCATCAGGGTCAGGTGGACCCTGCCGTGGCCCATCGCGGGATCGAGCGCTCCGCCGAGTTCCATCACCGCGCCGAGAAGGGTCGACGAGATGGCCTCGTCTCCGCTGGATCGCGCCGCGACGATGAGCGACGCGCGTCGTCCGCGCGGCCCGAGCAGGAGGGTGTCGGCGTCGATGCTCACGCCGACACCCTACGGCACGGGACGGTCTTCCCCGCGGAGGCGCCCGTCTATCCGCGATCCGACTTCGCCCCGTACCTCCTGCGTCGCACGATCACCCCGACGAGGATGGCCGCGACGGCCGCCACGATCAGCGCGATCGGGAGCTGCGAGCCCGTCCACGCCAGCGCGTCGTCGCCTCCGCGCGGCGGCTTCGTGCCTGCGGGGGCCGCTCCGGGGTCGGCCGAGCCGGTCGGCGACGGCACGGACGGGTCGGTGGGAGTCGCGGTGGGGGTCGGGGTGGTCCCCGGAGTGCCCGGCGCGGTCGGGGTGCTGGTGGGCGTCGGTGTCGCGGTCGGCGTCGGCGTCGCGGTCGGCGTCGGCGTCGCGGTGGGAGTCGGGGTCGGCGTGGGAGTCGGCGTGCTCACCGCGGCCGGGTCGAGCCGGAACGTCGTCACGACCGCGCGGTGGTTGCTCGGCCACGCGTTGCCCGCGACGTTCCTCGGCGACGGCCACCCCGCCACCAGCGTGTTCGAGCCGAGCACGGCGAGGTCGGCGCCCGCAGCGTAGACGTAGTCGATGCGGTCCTGCGGCTCCGGCGTGCCCGTCGACGGGTCGGTGGCCACGATCGGCGACCACGAGTTCCCCGCGGCGGCCGCCGGGTCCGGATGCGCGGCGCGGTAGGTGTCCGTCAGCCCGGCCTTCGTCAACGCGGCCGGGACCGGCCAGGCCACAGCGCCGACCCCGCAGTGCGCCGCGGCCGTCGCGGCCGTCCAGTCGTCCGGCGACGGAGACTCCAGGTCGGCGAGCAGGATGACGGGGGTCTTCCCCGCAGCGGACGCGTCGCCACGCAGCGCCGCGGCGAGCGCCGTCGCCTGGTCGTAGCGCGCCGTCGTCTTCTCCGCGGCGGCGAGCGCTGCCGGGTCGGTCACTCCGCCCTGGCAGGCCGCGTTCGGCCCGTAGCCCGCTCCGTCGAGACCGGCGCTCCACAGGCGCACGTCGCGTCCGAGCACGTGGGCGGTGGCGCCGACGGCGGGGAGCGCTGCCGCGACCGCCGCGCGTCGGCTGCTGGCCGCATCCACCGGGTACGCCGACACGATGGACGCGCCGTCGCCGCCCGTGACCGCGTACCAGCCGAGGGCCTTGGCGAGGCGGGTGGCGACCGTGCCGTCGTCCTGCTGCACCCCGATCACGTCGAGCCCGTTGGCGGCGATCACCGCGAGCTCCTTGAACGTCGCGTCGCTGACGTGGCTGCCCGCATCCCACAGGTTCCAGGTCGCCGCGGCGAGCTGCACGGGGTCGGTGGCGCCGAGCACCGGCACCTCCACGGTGATGCGGGAGCTCGCGCTCCCGTCCGTCGCCTGTACGGTGATGGTCGCCGGGTCGGCGGGAGCTTTCGAGGGAGCCGTACCGGTGACCGTGCCGTCCGCCGCGACGCTGAGCCAGTCGTCGCCGGCGACCTTTGAGTATCCGGTGACCGCCGCGCCGTTCCAGAGCCCGCCGACGCGCTGAGCGACAGCGCCGCCCGCACGCACGGCGGGCGCGCGGAAGGTGTCCGTCACGAATCCGGCGGCGAGGGTGGCCCCGCTGTCCGACGGCGTCGTGGCGGGCAGTGCCGCTGTGTACTCGTTGAGGATCTGGGCGGCGCCGATCGCGGTGTCGTAGAAGTCGAAGTCGTCGATGGATGCGTTGACGAACCCGTCCCCGGTGTCCGCTCCTGAGCCTTCGGCGCCGACCCGGAACGGGTTGCCGCTCACCAGGGAGAACGCGCTTGTCAGCCCGGCGTTCTGCGCCGTCTGCTGGCCGTCCAGGTAGGTGGTCATGGTGCCGGCCGCGCGGTCGGCGACGACGGCCACCTGGTGCCACGCCCCGATGACCGAGCTGCCGCTGACCTGCGGAAGGTAGTTCTGCGCGGTGGAGGTGCCGTTCCGGCCGAAGCAGGCGCGCAGCACACCCGGCTGGCCCGCGGTGTTGTAGAGCGTCGTGCCCTTGTTGTAGCAGTGGGTGAAGTCCTGGTTGGAGACGATCGGCGAGTCGGAGCTGGTGGCCGCCTCGTTCATCCAGAACACGTAGGAGAAGCTGGACGACGCATCCGTGCGCCCCGCGATCAGCGGCAGGCTGAAGAAGTTGACACCCTGGACGCTTCCCGCCGGCGAGTTCACGTATGCCGCCTTGCCGGAGATGCCGGCTCCGTACGACGGCGTGCCTGACCAGGCACCCACGTTGCCGCTGCCCGAGCTGTCGGCCACCGTCGTGCCGGTGTCGTCGTCGAAGTCGTACGACACGATCGGCGCGACCGAGTCCCCCGGCGCCCGGTAGCGGTTCCACACCGCATACAGGGTCACGGTGGCTCCCGCCGCCGACGCCAGATCGGTGACGCTCTGCTTGTCGGCGTACACGACCGCTCCGGATGCGCTGGTCGCCCAGCCGCGGAACTGGTACCCGGCGCGGGTGTACCCGTTCGCGGTCAGCGCTGCGGTCTGACCGGTGGTGAGCGTCTGCGACGCCGTCGACCCTCCCCCGGCGCCGTTGCCGTCGAACGCCACCGTGTACGTGACCACGGTCGGCTTGCTCGCCGCGAAGTCCGCGGCGACCTGGCTGCCGGGGATGGCGGCGTCGAAGAAGTTGACGCTGTCGACGGACGCATTGACGTACCCGTCTCCGGTGTCGCTCTCACTGCCGCTCAGTCCGCCGATGTTGAACGCCAGCCCGCTGTCGAACGCCGTGGATGCGGTGATCGACCCGGCGGGTGCCGTCGCCTTCTGCACGCCGTCGACGTAGAACGTCCCGGTGTTCGCAGTGCGGTCGATCACCACGGCGACGTGGTGCCAGGCGTTGAGGATGCTGCCGGAGATGCCGTGCACGTACTGCTTCGTCCCGCCGGCCGTCTTCCCCCAGCATGCTTCGAGCACCCCGGCCGTCGCCTGGTTGTAGAGGGTGATGCCCGCGTTGTTGCATGAGTCGAAGTCCTGGTTGCTGATGATGGGGCCGTAGCTGGTGCGCGACTGCTCGGAGATCCAGAACTCGTAGGAGAAGCTGGACGACGCATCCGTCTTCCCCGCCACCCTCGGGAGTTTGATGTAGTTGGCCCCACCGCCGACCACGGCCGCTTTGCCCGAGACCCCGCCGACGTAGGACGGCGTGCCCTTCCAGCTCGCGTCGTTCCCGTTGCCGGAGCTGTCGGTGACGACGGAGCCCGTGTCGCCGTCGAACGTGTACGACGCGACCGGTGTGATCGCATCCTGCGGATCGAAGGCGGGGCTCGCGGCCGCCGCGTTCGCCACGCCGACGATCACCCCGGTTCCGGCTGCGGCCACCGCCAGCGCTGCGACGGAGGCCAGGATGCGGTGCGCCACGGTGCGCGGGACGAGGCGGTTGATGACGCTCTGCACGGTCATGGGGTTCTCCGGAGTCGGGTCGGGCGGGGTCGGCGGTGGTGGTGCGGTGAGGTGCGGGTGCAGTGGTGGCGCGTTGCGCCAGTCAGGTCACGCGGTCAGCTGCGCCACGCGCCCCGCATACCGGTGCTGCCACCCGGTGCCGGTCGCCGCCGTGACGATCACGTCGTAGTACCCGTCCGTGGTCGGCCAGGTGATCGTCTCCGTGGCGCCGGGGTGCACCCACACGCTGCGCGTGCCTCCGGCGAAGTCGTTGGCGGTGAGCGTGTAGTGCACCGGCTGCAGGCCGTCGTCGTGCAGCGCGATCGTGAGGGTGGGCTCGCTCCCCGCGACCAGTGCGACGTCCACCCGGGGCACGCCCGCGTTGTCCTGCCCGGCGGGCAGCACGGTGCCCGCGTGCGAGCGCACGAACCCGTCCGGTCCGTACACGGTGAACGCATACCGACCGTCGTGCGCCGCCGCATCCCAGCTGTACGCCGCGGGCGACGCTGCCGTCACCGTGTGCGGCGTGTTGCTGAACGGCAGGTACTTGTCGGGGAACGCCTGCAGGCTGACCGCCTTCCCCGCCGCGCCCCCGACGAGGCTCAGCCGCGCGGTCACGGTCCCGGTCTCCCTGTCCTCCTCGAACGTGCCGTGCGGGTGGAACGACAGCGGGCGGGGGCGCAGCGCGCCGCCGTCCCACTTGTCCGCCGGCGGCACCTGCGTGCTGATCGTTCCTCCTGCGCGCGCGATCTGCACCAGCGCCTCGGTGTCCGGCAGCGACGGGATGTCCACCACCGGATGCGCGAAGTCCAGCGCACTCGTCAGGTCGCCGCTGATCCCGCGCCGCCACTGCGTGATGGTGGTGCTGAGCGCCGGGGTGCCCAGCGCCGTCGTCCAGGTCTCCAGGAACTGCAGGATCGAGGTGTGGTCGAACGTCTCGCTGTTGACCCAGCCTCCGCGAGTCCACGGCGACACCAGGATCGCCGGGACGCGGGCGCCGTAGCCGATGGGCGTGCTGCCGGAGTACTCGCCGGGCGTGCCCGGCTCGGCGAACGGTGGGAGGACGTGGTCGTAGTATCCGTCGTTCTCGTCGAACGTCATGATCAGCAGGGTGCTCTTCCACAGTTCTGGATTGCTCTGCAGCGTCTGGATGACCCGGTTGCTGAAGTGCGCCCCGTGTTCCGGGTTCGCCGACGGGTGCTCGGTCCAGCCGTACGGCGCGACCACCCACGACACCTGCGGGAGGGGCTGGGCCGCACCGGGCTGGCAGGCGGCGATGAAGTCCTTGAGCACGGCGTTCAGGTTGGCGTCGCTGTCGTTGTTGGCGGCGCCGGTCGGGGCGTACGGCGCCGACCCCGCCCGCCAGACGAGGCCGGTCCCCGGGGCGTTCTTGACCGCATCCACCCGGTTGGCCGCGTCGGTCGCCGTGCTGCCGGAGGTGGTGAACGCCGCGAACCCGCGGATCGGGTTGTCGGTGTAGTCGCCGACCCAGCTGCTGCCGTTGTTGCTGTTGTCGACATAGATGCGCCACGAGACGCCCGCCTTCTGCAGCGCCTCCGGGTATGTCTGCCAGGTGCGGGTGCCGTTGGACTCCCCTCCGTTGTCCGTGACGCCGTTGGAGGTGCCCGTCCAGTGGTAGAGCCGGTTCGGGGTGGTCGGGCCCATCACGGAGCAGTGCCAGGCGTCGCAGATCGTGTACGCGCTGGCGAGCGACCACTGCCACGGGATCTCCTCGCCGGTGACGTAGTTCATCGTGGACGGCCCTTTGGCCCCGATCCAGTTGTTGTACCGGCCGCCCGCCCACGCGCCGAGCCCGCCGGAGTACGAGTGGTCGAGCCCGGTCGTCGTGCCGGCGACGGTGGTGACCCTGCTCGGCTTCACGAACGACGCCCCGCTCGGCTGCGAGAACACGTCGGTGCCGTTCTGGAACCGCAGCGCCTGCTTGTCCTCGAACCCGCGCACGCCGGGTAGGGCGCCGTAGTAGTGGTCGAAGGCACGGTTCTCCTGCACGAGCACGACGACGTGCTTCAGGTCGCTGATGTCCCCGGCGAAACCGTCGGGCAGCACGTACGCGGGCGCGTGCCGCGCAGCGCCCGCCGCCTGCCCGGCCTGCCCCGCCCACGCCGCACCGGTCGTGCCGCCCAGCACCGCGGCGCCGCCGAGCAGCCCGAGCGCTTTGAGCATCCCGCGCCGGGACAGCCCGGACCTCAGCACCTCCGGAGGAACGGTCTCCGCGCGCTCGTACGGGTCAGGGATGAAGTCTTCCGGCTCGCTGGACATGGCTCTCCTGGTGTCTGATTCGTTCAAGGCCGCGGACAGCCGACCAAACCGAAGGAAACCGCCGGTGAACGCCAGGCGACCGAAGGCCCCGGATGCGCGTGCACGGCCGAATTCGCGCGCCGAGTGTTCACACTGGGCGTCGCGGGACGGCGTCGCTGTGCGGCGTCGCGGGACGGCGTCGCGATGCGGCGTCGCGACGCGACTGTCACACCACCGCGCGGGTGCTCTCCCCTGCGTTCACATCGAACGCGATCGTTCCGGCCAGATACCGGTCGACCCCGAGCTCCACGACCCGGCCATCCCTCGTCGCCGTCGTGCGCGACACCTGCAGCAGCGGGCTGGACCGCCGCACCCCCAGCAGCGCAGCATCCTGAGTGGACGCCGCGACCGCCTCGATCCGGTGGCTGCCCGACGTCACCCTGATCCCCTCGAGCGCCAGCGCCGCCGTGGTCGACGACACGTCGTCCGGCATCCCGTCGACCACATCCGCCACCCACGGCGCCCATGCCGACCGCTCCACCATCACCACCAGCCCGTCCAGCGTCCGCACCCTGGTGAAGCACAGGATGCGCTCCCCCGGCCGCACCCCCAGCTGCTGTGCCTCCCGCGCATCCGCCCCACGCCGCACCCGTTCCGAGATCAGCCCGCCGGCGACCCGTCCGCCCGCCTCCGCCCACTGGGCGAACGACAGCATCCTGTCGAACACCTGGGTGTGGTGCCGCGCCTGCACCATCCAGCCGTCCCTCGGCCGCGCGAGCACCAGCGACTGCCGCGCCAGCTTCGCCATCGCCCCGCGCACGAGGCTCCTGGTCACCCGGTACTCCTCCGCCAGCGACGCCTCGCTCGGCAACCGCATCCCCGCCACGAACTCCCCCGACTGGATGCGCCTCCGCAGGTCGGCGGCGATGTCCTGCGACGCGACGGTGCGGGGGCTCTCACTCTGCTGCGGCACCCCAGGAGCGTACGGCGGCCGGGAGACCGGGAGGTGGCGCGGGCCTTAACGGGAGCCGGGCGCCGCCGGTCGCCGGACAGTCAGCGTCTGCTCCGCACTGCCCACCGGTCCCCGCTCGTCGTGGAGTCCGGAACTGGTCAGCCCCTGCCCGGTGGGCCCGAACGTGACGGTCGTGTCGAGCCCGACCCAGCGCCCGGTCGGCTGCGTGTGCAGGTGGATCGTGAGGTCGAGGTTGGGGAACATCCACTCGCCGGGCTGCTGGCGAACGGCGATCCCGTTGGCGGTGTCGACCAGGGCGATGAACGCGGCGTGCGCGCTGACGGCCTCCCCGGCCACGAGCTCCCGATCGGTGCGGAGCCACGCCATCCCGCGCCCGGGCCGCGGCGGCTCCTCGGCGCGCATCTCGAGCGACGCGACGTAGCCACCGGGCCAAGTGTCCGCGATCCCCCACTCGTGCCCCTCCTCCGGCACGGAGAACGTCGCAGACTCGCCACCGGCGACCTCGCGGGTGTCGCAGTCGATCGTGTACCAGCCGCGCGCCAGCACCACGGCCCTCCCCGCGATGACGACGGTCGCCTGCACCAGCTCGATCGTCCGCCCCGGACGCAGCGTCTCCACCGCGATCTCGCACACGTCGGCGGCGAGAAACCCCAGGATGTCGAAGCTGAGCCGGGCGAGAGACATCCCGGCCGCACCGTGCGCCGCCCGGTGCACATCCATCGCGTGGGCGATCAGGCCGCCGAGCGGACTGAAGTGGATCTCCGCATCGTTCCACGCCCCACCGGCGTCGGGCAGCGGACGGAAACGGCTGTCGTCGAGACGTTCGAAGTATGCGCTCATCGCACACCATTCTGGCGGGCGGAGACGAGAAAAGCCGCCCCCGCCCGATCTGCGATCAGTTCGACGACGAGAGCCCGTGAAGCATCTTCTTGATCTGCTCCTGCACCTGAGCGTCGTCGGTCTCGAAGATCGCATAGCTGATGCCCGCGGTCTGGATCGGCCGGTTCGGGTACTTCGTGTACGTGGGAAGCACTCCGAGCAACCGGTCGGCCATCTGCGGCAGCTGCCAGGTCTTCTCGGCGAAACTGTTCATGAAGATGTCGTACCGCTCCTGCGGGTCCTGCCACAGGTCGAACAGCTCCGGCACGATCGCCGTGTACGACGCGGGGCCGCGCCAGCCGTCGCGGACGTTCCAGATCGCCTTCCACTTGCCGAGGCGGATGGCGCCCGGGATGGCCTCCGTCTCGGTCATGTAGAACCAGTGATCTCGCGTCGACGGGCCCTCGCCTTTCAGGAGGGCGGTCTGGTCGTAACTGTCGAAAATGGTCGGTTCGCCGTCGCGATCCTCGGTCGGAAGGTCCACGCCCGCAATGCTCGCGAACGTCGCCATCAGATCCAGCGACCCGACGATCTCGGAATTGCGCCGCCCGGCCTCGATAGTCCCCGGCCACCACGCGATGGCGGGGACACGGCTGCCGCCCTCGTAGTCGGTTCCCTTGGTGCCTCGGTACGGCGTGTACCCGCAGTCGGGATACACGTCCTGCCACGCGCCGTTGTCCGTCGTCCAGATGATCAGGGTGTTCTCGGCGATGCCCAGCTCCCGGACTTTGTCGACGACCTGCCCGACCCGGTGATCGAGTTCGACGAGGGAGTCGAGATACTTCGACTTCGCGAGCGAAGAACCTTCGAAATCCGGATGCGGCAGATTCGGCTGGTGCAGCTTGGCGGTATTGAGGTACAGGAAGAACGGGTTCTCGCCGGCCGCGTGTTCCTCGAGGTAGTCCAGCGCGATAGCCGTCGACTTCTCGTCGATGAACGGGATGTTCGACGAGTCGACCTTCTCCACCTCGTGCGGTTGCTCCCCCGTCGTGCCTTCCAGAGCGCCGGTCACATTGCCCCACATCTTCATGGTGGCCGGATCGTCGAACGGGAAGTCCGGGTTGTACGCCTTGTCGGTGTATGTGTACGCGTTCAGGTGGTAGAGGGTCGTGTTGAACATCTGATCGAACCCGTGAGCGGTCGGCATGGCGTAGTCGGCCTCTCCGAGATGCCATTTTCCGATGTGGCAGGTGTCGTAGTCCGCCTTCTTGAGCACGCTGGCCAACGTCCACTCTGCCGCCGGAAGTCCGCCGCCCTGGCCGGGGAAAGCGACAGTGGTCATACCGCTGCGGATCGGGAGTCGGCCGGTGATCGCCGCAGCCCGTCCCGGCGTGCAGCTCGGCTGCCCGTAGAACGACAAGAACTGCAAGCCCTCAGCGGCGAGGCGATCGAGGTTCGGCGTCGGCGCGCCACGGTTCTCGCCGCCGCCGTAGCAGCCCAGATCCCCCCAACCGACATCGTCAGACATGAACAGGATGATGTTCGGCTTCTCAGGCATCCGAGCCCCCTCGCATAACGGAACGATATGGCTGGACCCTAGCAACTGGAAAAGCTTCGCAACAGACTCGTTCTCTCGGCGAAAGTGGTGGACAATCGCAGCACCTGCGCTGACTCCATCCCGAGCCGCGGCGATCGAGGAGGCCCACGATGGCTGAACCGCACCTACCGTCCTGGCGAGACACCCCAACCCTGGCGGCGATCGTCTCGTTCGTCGAGTCGGTCGCGACAGGACCGGGGGCGGTCCCTGTCGAGCAGCGCGTCGCGGTCTTCGACAACGACGGCACCCTCTGGATCGAGAAGCCGATGCCGACGCAATTGCACTACGTCGTGGAGCAATGGCGCACCAGACTCCGCGCCGACCCCGCACTCGCGCGGCACCAGCCGTACACCGCCGTGGCCAGCGGCGACCTCTCGTGGATCGGAGCAGCCGTTGACAAGCACTACGACGGCGACGACGACGACCTCCACGCGCTCATCGGCGCCCTCGTCGAAGTGACGGAACGGAGCAGCGTCGAGGACTACGCCCGTTCCGTGTCCGAGTTCTACCGCACGGCGCACCACCCTGTCCTGGACAGACCGTACGCCCAGACGGTCTACCAGCCGATGGTCGAGCTGCTGCACTACCTCCGCGCCAACGGCTTCGTCTGCTACATCGTGTCGGCGGGCGAACGGGACTTCATGCGTCCCATGTCGGAGGGTTATTACGGCGTTCCCCCCGAACGCGTCGTCGGGTCGGCGTACGAACTGACGTACGACGAAGAATCCGGAGAACTGCGGTATGGCGCATCCCTCGCCTTCTTCGACGACGGACTCGAGAAACCAGCGCGCATCTGGAACCGCATCGGCCGGCGGCCATTGCTGGCAGGGGGCAACGCCAACGGCGACATCCCGATGCTGGACTTCACCCGGCGCTCCGGCACCGGCCTCGCACTGCTCATCCA
Source organism: Leifsonia araucanica (assembly GCF_051161895.1). Lineage (NCBI taxonomy): Bacteria > Bacillati > Actinomycetota > Actinomycetes > Micrococcales > Microbacteriaceae > Leifsonia > Leifsonia araucanica. The sequence goes on along the minus strand of NZ_JBMBTW010000002.1, from coordinate 386,645 downwards.
CCACGACGACGACACCGGCCGCGGAGACATCCCGTACGACAAGGGGGCCGAGCGGGCGCTCGCCGAGGCGGACGCCCGCGGCTACACCGTCGTCAGCGTCAAGAACGACTGGTCGGAGATCTTCCCGGCAGCTCCGTCAGCGTGAGCCTCGACCGCCGCGAGGCGGTTCAGGCGTCGCGTGCGCAGCGGAACCCGATGTGCGACATGCCCGTGTCCTCCGCCTGGGGTGAGCGCGCAGCCGGACGGAACCGAAGACAATAGTCCGGCGAGCACAGATGCGATCCGCCCTTGAGCACGCGCCGCGCGATCTCCGGGAACTCCGGCTGGGCGCTCGCCGTTGCGAGCAGGTTCTGCCGCTTGCCGGCATCCACCGGCTTATCGGACAGACGCAGGTGCCGGGGCGTGTAGTAGTCGGACGTCCATTCCCAGACGTTGCCGACCATGTCGTAGAGCCCGTATCCGTTGGCCGGGTACGAACCGACGGGCGCGGTGCCGCCGACACCCTGGTTGTCGTACGGGAAGCGGCCGAGCCAGGAGTTCGCCTGCGCGGTGCCGTCCGGATAGATCTCCTCGCCCCAGGCGAAACGCGCCCCATCCAGGCCACCCCGGGCCGCGTACTCGTGCTCGACCTCGGTCGGGAGGCGCAGCCCTGCCCACCCCGCATACGCCAGGGCGTCCTCGAACGCAACGTGCACGACCGGATGCTGCATCCGGTCGGCGATGGACGAGCCCGGCCCGAACGGCCGCCGCCAGAAGGCGCCCGGCGTCCACGTCCACCAGTTGCGCCAGTCGTTCAGATCGACCGGACCGGCCGACGGGGTGAACACCATCGAGCCGGGGACGAGGGAAGCGGGATCGGCTCCGGGGAACGCCGCGGGGTCGAGCTCGCGCTCTGCGACGGTCACGTAGCCGGTCGAATCGACGAACTCCGCGTACTGCTCGTTCGTGACTTCATAGCGGTCGATCGAGAACGAACGGACGTCGCGCTCATGGACGGGCCGTTCGTCGGGATAGAACTCGTCCGATCCCATCAGGAACGAGCCGCCGTCGATCAACACCATGTCCCGCGTCCGTGACTTCACGACCTCACCCTAACTCGCAGGGGGCCGTGCCAGGGACTTCGCCGGACTCGAACAACGCGTGACAGCGACCAATGGTGGAGATGGGGGGAATTGAACCCCCGTCCACTGCTGTGGTCATATGCCTTCTACGGGTGTAGCCAGTGTTGACGTTCTACTCGGCTCCGGAATTTGCCACTGGCACCTAAACCGACGAGCCCAGCATCAGTGCACGTCCCTCCACGCCCTGATACTCAACATGGAGGCAAGCTCTCTAGATGACGCCAGAATCCGGGTAGAGAGCTATTCCCGGCTTGACGGTCTCATAAGTTGCTTTGGAAGAACTTACGCCGCGAGGGCGAAGTCTGCCTTGGCAGAGACAGTGCTCTTTGAATTGGCACTTGTTTTTTGCATGCATCGTTTACGAGATAAGCATGCATCCTCGACCCGCTTCTCACACTCTCGCAGACAATGTCGAAACCGATCATCCCCGTGCGCAGCCGGTGAGGCTGGGTCGCTGTCACGCGCTGTTGAGTTGTCCAGATACTGTTCTCACCGCTTGCGGCGAGCTTCTTATCCTACAGCATCCCGAGGCCCCGTTCTATGCCACGATCGGAGGATGGCCGACACGATCATCACCGTCCAGGGCGAATACGAACTGCATCAGCCTGCCGAACGCGGCACCGTCCGCCTCACCGTCGCGTACGACGGACCGAGCCGGGATGAGGTGCTCGCGCTCACGACGCAACGCCATCTCTCCCTCACCAGCGAGCTGCGGGACATCCACAATCCGCAGTCCGGGCCCGTCACCTGGTGGTCGTCCGACCAGTTGCGGGTGTGGGGAGAGCGGCCGTGGAACCAGAACGGCAAGCAGCTGCCGATCGTGTACCACGCCCAGGTCGGCATCGAGGCGAAGTTCAGCGACCTCGGCGCGCTGTCCGACTGGGTCGGCGTCGTGTCGCTGCTCGACGGCGTGACCGTGTCCGGTGTGACCTGGGCGCTGACGGAGGCGCGCAAGCAGACCCTGGTGCAGGAGGCGCGACGCCGGGCGGTCGAGAACGCCGTCGCGAAGGCGACCGTCTACGCCACCAGCCTCGGGCTCGGCTCCGTCAAGCCGCTCGCGCTCAGCGATCCGGGGATGCTCGGCGACCACACCTCCGCACAGCAGCAGTCGCAGCCGATGTTCGCCAGGGCGGCGTCCGCAGACGTCGGCGGTGGGACGCTGGCGTTGAAGCCGGAGGACATCACCATCGCGGTCCAGGTGCACGCGCGCTTCGCAGCGTCCTGAGCCGCGACGCCGATAAGCCGCGTGCCGCGTCGCCACGACAACGCGTCGCGCGTCAACTCTCCTCGACCAGCACCGAGCGAAGCTTGGCCAGCTCCAGGTCGTCCAGCCCGGCGTCCTTCAGGTAGGCGTGGACGCCTCCCCGCTCGCGGTCGATCAGGTCGAGGGCCGACTCGAGCGCTTCCGGCGGGCTGCCTCCCATGATCACGCGCAGATCGGGAGTCACCTCGACGCCGTGGCTCTGCACCAGCTTCAGCATGCCTTCGAGCCAGGGGCCGGCGAGGTTCGCCTGCGTGCGCGCGTAGTCGTCGACCACCGTCCGGCGGTCGACGCCGACCGCGAGCAGGGCGAGCGCGATCACGATGCCCGTGCGGTCTTTGCCCGCCGTGCAGTGCACCACCACGCCCTCGTCGCCGGTGTCCGCGATCTCGCGCAGGGCGGTGATCACCACATCCGTGTGCTGCAGCACGATCTTCGCGTAGAGGTCGACCAGGGTCGCGCCGATCGTGGCCTGGGAGGCGCCCGAGCCCTCGAACACCGGGAGGTGCAGCACCTCCACGTCCAGCCCGTCGAGGTCGTCCGGCAGCGTCTTCAACTCGAAGTCGTCGCGCAGGTCGATGATCACCCGTACGCCCAGTTCGCGCAGCGCGTCTTTGCCCGTCTCGCCCAGCGAGTGCAGGCCGTCCGAACGGAACAGCTTGCCCGATCGGATCGTTCCGCCGTCGGCCCGGTAGCCGCCGACATCGCGGAAGTTGTACGTGCCGTTCACGGGGATGCGCGGTGCGATCGAACTCATGCGTTCAGTCTGCCACGCGCTCCGGACGCGCCGCCCGCACTCCCCTGCCGCGGCTACGCCGAGGCGCTGCGTGCGGCTACTCGCCCAGGTGCTTCCTGCTCGACATGGCCCTGTCGGCCTCGCGCTTGTCCTGCCGCTCGCGCAGCGCCTGGCGCTTGTCGTACTCGCGCTTGCCCTTGGCCACCGCGATCTCGACCTTCGCGCGCCCGTCGCTGAAGTAGATCTGCAGCGGGACGATCGTGTACCCGCCCTCTTTCACCTTGTTGTGGATCTTGAGGATCTGCGCCTTGTGCAGCAACAGCTTGCGCTTGCGTCGCGGGGCGTGGTTGTTCCAGGTGCCGTCCGCGTACTCCGGGATGTGCACGGCGTCGAGCCACGCCTCGCCTCCGTCGACGAACGCGTATCCGTCGACGAGGGATGCGCGACCGGCCCTCAACGACTTCACCTCGGTCCCCGTCAAGACCAGACCGGCCTCATAGGTGTCTTCGATGGTGTAGTCGTGGCGGGCTTTGCGATTGGTGGCCACCACCTTCTGGCCACGTTCCCTGGGCACAGCTCACTCCTGACGCGTTCGATCGGATGCCGCCCGCGGTACGCAAGGCAGCCATCCAGTATATGGCGAACTAGACCTTCAGGTAGCGACTGATCGCGAAGTTCGCCGACGCCGCCGCCAGAACCACCCCCACGAGGAGCAGCAGGGGCGCCACGACGAGCGCATCCCCCTCCCCGACGAAGTTGATCGACTGGATGCGTTCGGACAGGAACCCGCGCACGAAGAAGTGCACGATCCCGTACACCGCCCCCGCCGCCAGGATCGAGCCGATCAGTGCAGCGAACACGCCCTCCAGGATGAACGGCGTCTGGATGAACCGGTTGGACGCACCCACCAGCCGCATGATGCCGAGCTCCCGTCTTCGCGAGAACGCCGACAACCGGATGGTCGTGGCGATCAGCAAGGCAGCCGCCACGAGCATCAGCGCTGCGATGCCGATGGCGGTGAAACTGGCCGCGCGGAGGATCGAGAAGATCTGGTCAAGGTAGCTGCGCTGGTCGACGACGCTCTGCACACCGGCGGCACCGGACAGCGTCTCGGTCAGCACGGCCGAGTTGCTCGGGTCCTTCAGGTTGACCCAGAACGTCTGCGGGATCATCTCCGGCGTGACGAAGTCGGCGATCTGGTTGCCCTTGAACTGCTGCTTGAACTGCTCGTAGCCCTGCTTCTGATCCTGGAAGTAGAACTTCTGGATGTACGGGGACAGCTCAGGAGACTCGAGCTGCTTCTTCACGGCGGCGATGGTCTGCTCGTTCGCCGCCCCTCCGACACAGTTGTCGGTCTCCGTGCACATGTACACGGCCACCTGGGCACGGTCGTACCAGTAGGTCTTCATCTGGTTGATCTGCATCTGCAGCAGCACGGCGGTGCCGACGAACGTCAGCGAGATGAAGGTGACGAGGATGACCGAGACGACCATCGACACGTTGCGGCGCAGCCCGTTCGCTGCCTCTGACCAGATCAGGCCGAATCTCATTTGGTCGGCCCCACATTCTGCTCGCCGTTGGAGTCGCTGTCATCCCGCAGACCCCGGAGGTCGAGGTTCGCGGTGAAGTTGAGGTGGTCGGGGAGGTCCTTGTTATCGTTCGCCGGAGGCGGCGGAGGAGGCGGCGGCGTTGTCGCGGCCGTCGCGAACTGCACCGGCGCGGGGTATTGCTGCTGAGACGGCGTCTGCTGCTGCTGCGCCGACACGGGCTCCGGATGCGCGACCCCGGCCTGCGGGACGGCCACCGGCTGCTGCGGCTCGGCGGGGGCGGGTTGCGTCTGCTGCGGTGCGGCCTGGACCGGTACCGGAACGCTGACCGGCGCCGCGGGGTCGGACGTGGGAACGTGCGGCCTGGCCATCTCGTGCTGCGGCTCGTACGCCGGCTGCTGCTGCTGCGCGTACACCGGCTGCTGCGGCTGCTGCTGCACCGGCGCGGACGCCGGACGCGCATCCTGCAGCTGCTCCGCGGCCTGCATGGTGGGGATCGCCGCGGTGACGCCGTAGCCGCCGTGACGCTCGTCGCGGATGATCTGCCCGTTGACGAGCTCGATCACGCGACGCTTCATCTGGTCGACGATCGCCGCCTCGTGCGTGGCCATCAGCACCGTGGTGCCGCCCGCGTTGATGCGGTCGAGCACGGCCATGATGCCGGCGCTGGTCGCGGGGTCGAGGTTACCCGTCGGCTCGTCGGCCAGGAGCACCTGCGGCTTGTTCACCACCGCGCGGGCGATGGCGACGCGCTGCTGCTCACCACCGGACAGCTCGTGCGGGAGGCGCTGCGCCTTGCCGTCGAGGCCGACCATCTTCAGCACGTCGGGGACGGCCTCCTGGATGAAGCCGCGCGACTTGCCGATCACCTGCAGCGTGAACGCGACGTTCTCGAAGACCGTCTTGTTGGGCAGCAGGCGGAAGTCCTGGAACACCACGCCGATGTTGCGGCGGAAGTACGGGACCTTGCGCGACGAGATCGTGCCCAGGTCCTGCCCGAGCACATGGATCTTCCCCGTGGTGGGCTTCTCCTCTTTGAGGATGAGCCGCAGGCAGCTCGACTTGCCCGAGCCGGATGCACCGACGAGGAAGACGAACTCCCCACGCAGCACTTCGAGGTTGATGGCGTTGAGTGCCGGGCGCGAGGTGCCCGAATACTGCTTGGATACGTGTTCGAACCGGATCATGACCTCTAGAGACTAAGCAACCCTGGGCCGATCCGCAGTAGCGACTCACCATTGCGCGACAAGCCTGGATGCGGCCCGAACGGCAGCCGTCAGCGAGCTATCCGGCGAATCGGAACGTGTTGGTGTCCCTGCGCACGAACCCGACGGACTCGTAGAGCCTGATCGCCGCCACCCTGGACGGGCGGGAGGTGAGGTCGAGGGTGCGGATGCCGAGTTCGGCCGAGCGGGCGATCATCGCCTCGAGCAGGCTCCTGGCGACACCGCGGCCGCGGGTGCTCTCGTCGACGACCACGTCGTCGATGTGACCGCGGAGGCCGGTCGGAATGGCGTACGCGACCAGCGTCGCCATACCGACGATCGCGCCGTCGAGGCGGGCGACGAACAGGGTCGCCGCCTCGCTCGCCACGACGCGCTCCAGGAGCGCCCTGTCGAAGGTCGCGCTGGACGAGAGCTGCGGGAGCAGCGTGACGACAGCATCCACCAGCTCGTCGTCGACGACTGAGGCGACCTCGATCACCGCGGACGGCTGGCCGCTCACGCGTCGGCCTTCGCGCCTGCACGCCACCGGATGCCCGCGGCGATGAAGCCGTCGAGGTCTCCGTCGAAGACGTTGGCGGGGTTGTTGACCTCGTAGTCGGTGCGCAGGTCTTTGACCATCTGGTACGGCGCGAGCACGTAGCTGCGCATCTGGTCGCCCCAGCTGGCGGTGATGTTGCCTGCGAGCTCCTTCTTCGCCGCAGCCTCCGCCTCGCGCTGCAACAGCAGCAGGCGGCTCTGCAGCACGCGCATGGCGGCGGCGCGGTTCTGGATCTGGCTCTTCTCGTTCTGCATCGAGACCACCGTTCCCGTGGGGAGGTGGGTGATGCGGACGGCGGAGTCCGTGGTGTTGACGGACTGGCCACCCGGGCCGGACGACCGGAACACATCCACCCGGATGTCGTTGTCCGGGATCTCGATCGACTCGGTCTCCTCGATCAGCGGGATGACCTCGACCGCGGCGAACGAGGTCTGGCGCTTGCCCGCCGAGTTGAACGGGCTCATCCTGACCAGGCGGTGCGTCCCCGCCTCGACGGACAGCGTGCCGAAGGCGTACGGCGCGTCCACCTCGAAGGTGGCCGACTTGATGCCCGCCTCCTCCGCGTAGCTGGTGTCCATGACCTGCACGGGGTACTTGTGCTGCTCGGCCCAGCGGAGATACATGCGCAGCAGCATCTCGGCGAAGTCGGCGGCGTCCACACCACCGGCGCCCGCGCGGATCGTGACGACGGCTGGGCGCGGGTCGTACTCGCCGTTCAGGAGCGTCTGCACCTCGAGGTCGCCGAGGCTCTTCTGCAGCGACTCGAGCTCGGTGCGCGCCTCGGCGGCGGTGGCTTCGTCGCCCTCGCCGTCGTTGGCCATCTCCACGAGCACTTCGAGATCGTCGAGCCTGCGCTCGATCGAGGTGATGCGGGCGAGCTCGGACTGCCGGTGGCTGAGCGCGCTGGTGATCTTCTGGGCGTTCTCGGTGTCGTCCCAGAGGTCGGGAGCGCCCGCCTGCTCGCTGAGCGAGGCGATCTCGGCGGTGAGCGCGTCCACGTTCACCACGGAACGGATGTCGGCGAACGTCGAGCGCAGTTCGGCGATCTGCTGGGAAAGATCGATTTCAATCATGTCGCCGACCAGCCTACCGGGGAGGTCCGGCCGCCGGGGCCCCGCGCATCCAGTTGTAGTGTGTTAAAGAAATGACTTCCGACGAGCGACCCTTCTCTTTCCGGTCCGTGGCGCTCGCCGCCTTCCTCCCCACGCTGCTGTTCTCCATCGGCGAGGGCGCGATCATCCCGATCATCCCCATCGCGGCGGGCAATCTCGGTGCGAGCCTGGCCATCGCGGGCTTCATCTCCTCGATGGTGATGCTCGGCGAGCTGGCCGGGGACATCCCGAGCGGCTGGGTGGTGTCGCGGATCGGCGAGCGCGCCTCGATGATCTACGCCGCCGTCGTCGCGATCCTCGGCGTCGGCGTCTGCCTGGTCGCTCCCAACTACTGGGTGCTCATGGTCGGGATCTTCGTGGTCGGCCTGGCGACGGCAGTGTTCGCCCTCGCGCGCCACGCGTTCATGACCTCGTACGTCCCGCAGCGCTACCGCGCCAGGGCGCTGTCGACGCTCGGCGGCATCTTCCGCTGTGGCTGGTTCGTCGGACCGCTGATCGCCTCGCTCGTGATCAGCATCACCGGCTCGACGCAGTCGGTGTTCTGGATCTTCATCGTCAGCTGCCTCGGCTCGGTGGTCGTGCTGATCGTTCTGCCGGACCCGGAGAAGATGTTCGGGCCGAGCCCGGCCGCGGCGGTCGAGGGCGGCGAGGTGCTGACCGCAGGGGAAGAGGAGGCGGAGGAGCGCACGCACGGCCTGTTCCGCACCATCTGGTCGTTCAGGGCCGTGCTGGCCAGGATGGGCACCGGCGTCGCGCTGATCGGCGCCATCCGGTCGGCCCGCACCGTGCTGATGCCCCTGTGGGCCATCAGCATCGGCCTGAGCGAGGCGAACACGGCGCTCATCATCGGCATCGCCGGTGCCGTCGACTTCGCCCTGTTCTACGCGAGCGGGCAGATCATGGACCGCTTCGGGCGGATGTGGAGCGCCCTGCCGTCGATGCTCGGCCTGGCGCTCGGCTTCCTCACGCTCGCCTTCACCCACGACCTGGATGCGCGCGTCGCCTGGTACATCGGCGTCTCGCTCTTCCTCTCTGTCGCCAACGGCATCGGCTCCGGCATCATCATGACGCTCGGTGCCGACCTCGCCCCGAAGGATCAGCCTGCCCCGTTCCTCGGCGCGTGGCGGTTCGCGGGAGACGCCGGCCAGGCGGCGGCCCCGCTGCTGGTGTCCCTGCTGACGGCCGTGGTCTCCCTCGCCTTCGCCAGCGGCGCGATCGGTGTGCTCGGCTTCGTCGGCGCCGCGATGCTCGCCCGGTACATCCCCCGCTACGTCCCGCGCCGCGCCCGGCCGAGCGAATAGCTCTCTCCCCCTTCGCGTCCGCGACGGAATAGTCTCGGTGCAACAGTGTTGAGGTGTATGCAAACGCATACACCTGCGACACGGGATGAGGACAGTATGAGCACGAAGCTCGAACTCGGGATCGACACGTTCGGCGACGTCACCAACGACGCGGACGGCCAGCCGCTCCCCCAGGCGCAGGTGCTGCGCAACGTGGTGGCGGAGGGCGTGCTCGCCGACCAGGTCGGCCTCGACTTCATCGGCGTCGGGGAGCACCACCGCAAAGACTTCGCCGTGTCGGCGCCCGAGGTGGTGCTGGCCGCCATCGCCGGGCAGACCGAGCGCATCCACCTGGGTTCGGCGGTCACCGTGCTCAGTTCGGACGACCCCGTGCGGGTGTTCCAGCGCTTCGCCACGCTCGACGGCGTCTCCGGCGGCCGCGCGGAGGTCATCCTCGGCAGAGGGTCGTTCATCGAGTCGTTCCCGCTCTTCGGCTACGACCTCGGCCAGTACGAGGAACTGTTCGAGGAGAAGCTGAACCTGTTCACCGAGGTGCGCAAGCAGGAGCCGGTGACGTGGACGGGCGCTCTCCGCGCATCCCTCGACGGCCAGTCGGTGTACCCGCACCTGGAGAACGGCCTGCTGAAGACCTGGATCGGCGTGGGAGGAAGCCCGGAGTCGGTCGTCCGCGCCGCCCACTACGGCCTGCCGCTGATGCTCGCGATCATCGGCGGAGGCCCGATGCGCTTCAAGCCGCTGGCCGAGCTGTACCGCAACGCGCTCGAACAGTTCGGCGGAGACACCACCCTCCCGATCGGCGTGCACTCCCCCGGCTTCATCGCCGCCACCGACGAGGAGGCCAAGGAGACGCTCTGGCCGCACTACGAGGCGATGACCAACAGGATCGGCCGCGAGCGCGGCTGGCCGCCCGCAACCCGCGCACGGTTCGAGCACGAGGCGGGAGAGGACGGCGCCCTGTTCGTCGGCTCGCCGGAGACGGTCGCGAAGAAGATCGCGTACACCGCCAACGGGCTCGGCATCGAGCGCTTCGACCTCAAGATCAGCAACGGCACCCTCGGCCACGACCACCTGATGAAGGCCATCGAGCTCTACGGCACCGAGGTCGCCCCGCGCGTGCATGAGCTATTGTCGTAGCCGCGCCTAGCGCACCGCGGGAGTGGTGAAATTGGCAGACACGCAGGATTTAGGTTCCTGTGCTTTCGAGCGTGAGGGTTCAAGTCCCTTCTCCCGCACCAAGCACCGGACGTCTCCCAGCGGGCGCAGGGACGACGCAGGGACGGCGCAGGGTCAGACTACAGGATGATCTTTTCTCACGGCGTGCACATTCGCATGGTCTCTGCAGGTGGCGGCCACTAAACTCGGCAGCATCCCGCACCGAACGCCCTCTGGAGAATCTTGATCCATCACGCCGGACTCATCCCGTGGCTCGACCCGCACACCATCATCGATGCGGCCGGTCCGTGGGCGCTCGTCGTCGTCGGCGCGATCGTGTTCGCGGAGACGGGCCTGCTCGTCGGGTTCCTCCTACCGGGTGACACGCTCCTCGTCATCTCCGGACTGCTCACGCACACCTCGCTGGTGTTCGGCGTCGACATCTGGTGGGTCTGCCTGGTGATCGCGTTCGGCGCGTTCCTCGGCGGCGAGGTCGGCTATCTGATCGGCCACAAGTTCGGTCCACGGGTCTTCGAACGCAAAGAGAGCGGTCTGTTCAGCATGGAGAACGTGCGCCGCACCAACGCGTTCTTCGACCGCTTCGGCGCCCTCGCCGTGATCGTCGCCCGCTTCGTGCCGATCGTGCGCACCTTCGCGCCCGTCGCGGCCGGCGTCGGGCACATGAACTACAAGAAGTACTCGCTCTACAACGCCATCGGCGCGCTCATCTGGGGCGCAGGGCTCACCTACTTCGGATTCCTCATCGGCTACATCCCGCCCGTCGCCAACTTCGTCTCCAGCTACATCGACATCATCCTGATCGGCGCCGTGCTGATCACGCTGGTGCCCACGCTCATCCACTACTTCCAGTCGCTGCACAAGGCGAAGAAGAAGGCGGCAGCGGCGGCCGAAGCCGGCGAGCCCACCAGCGCGCCCGAGCCCCGGACGACGCCGGACGCCTGACACCCGGACGCCTGACACCCGGACGCCTGATACCCGGACGCCTGACCGCCTGGCCGAGCAGCGTCACGGCTGCGACCGTCAGGCGTGGAACTCGTCCTCGTGGGCGGCGTGCTCCGCCGGTTCCAGCTGGAACGTGGAGTGCTCGACGTCGAAGTGCTTCGACAGGCATCCGGAGAGTTCGTCCAGCAGGTCGCCCGTCTTGCCGGAGCTGAACACCGACGGCTCGACCACCACGTGCGCCGTGAACACCGGGGCGCCCGACGTGATCGCCCAGACGTGCACGTCGTGCACCGCGACCACCCCCGGCGTCTTCCGGATGTGGTCCCTGATCTCCGCCACGTCGGTGTCCGCGGGAGCCGCCTCGCTGAGCACGCGCATCACATCCCGCAGCAGCAGGTATGCACGCGGCACGATGAACACCGCGATCAGCAGCGACGCGATGGCGTCCGCCTGCACGAAGCCGGTGGCCAGGATGACCACGGCCGCGACGATCACCGTCACCGACCCGATCAGGTCGCCGAGCACTTCCAGGTACGCGCCGCGCATGTTGATCGAGTGCCCGGCGGCCGGGCGCAGCAGCAGCAGGGCGCCGAGGTTCGCCACCAGCCCGATGGCCGCGACGATCAGCATCGGGATGCTCTGCACCTCCGACTCGCCCGCCACCAGCCTGCCGATCGCTCCGATGGTGACACCGACGGCGACCACCAGGAGGATCAGCCCGTTGATGAGCGCGCCGAACACCTCAGCCCTGCGGTAGCCGAACGTCTGCCTGTCGCTGGCCGGGCGAGCGGCGACGATGGTCGCGAGCAGCGCCACGATCAGCCCCGTCAGGTCGCTGAGCATGTGCCCGGCGTCCGCGAGCAGCGACAGCGAGCCGCTCAGCCACGCGCCGACCACCTCGACGACCAGAACGGTCGCGACGATCCCCATGGCGATCAGGAGCCGGTTGCGGTTGGCGGAATGCCCGTGGTTGTGACTCATCACCATCAACGGTATGCAGTGGATGCGCGACCCGCCAGATCAGCGGCCTAGATAGGAATGAGTGCCGTTCTCATTCTCACTGCCGAGGCCCGCTGCCGAGCGCTCAGCGCGAGCGCTCCACCAGCGCGGTCAGCGCGGGGACCATCGCCGCGAACGCTCGCGCGCGGTGGCTCTCGGCGTTCTTCACCGCCGGCCCGAGCTCGGCGGCCGTGCTCTCGTGCCCGGCCGGCACGAAGATCGGGTCGTAGCCGTGCCCGTTCGTCCCGCGAGCGGTCCGCGCGATGCGGCCGGGCCACTGCCCCTCCACCACCGTCTCGTCGCCGTCCGGGGTGACCAGCGCGAGCGTCGCCGTGAAGTGCGCGCCGCGCGTGCCGATCGGCAGGTCGGCGAGCTGGTCGAGCAGCAGCCGCAGGTTCGCCTCTGCGTCGCCGTGGGAACCCGCCCAGCGGGCGGAGAAGATCCCCGGTGCCCCGCCCATCGCATCCACGCAGATGCCCGAGTCGTCCGCGAGGGCGGGCAGCCCGGTGTGCGCCGTCGCCGCACGCGCCTTGATCAGCGCGTTCTGCTCGAAGGTGACGCCGTCCTCGACCGGCTCCGGACCGTCGTACGCCACGATCTCGAGGCCGGGGACCGCGTCCCCGAGGATCTGCTGGAACTCGGCAGCCTTGTGCTGGTTGTGCGTGGCGAGGACGACGCGGACCATCAGTCCTGCGCTCCGCCCGGCGTCGCGGCCAGCGCTGCGGTCTGGATCTGGGCGAGGTCGGCCGCTCCGCCGACGGCGAGGTCGAGCAGCGCATCCAATTCGCGGCGGTCGAAGGGCGCGCCTTCCGCCGTGCCCTGCACCTCGACGAAGAGGCCGCGGCCGGTGACGACGACGTTCATGTCCGTCTCGGCGCGCACGTCCTCGACGTATGCGAGGTCGAGCATCGGCTCCCCGTCGATGATGCCGACCGAGACCGCAGAGACCGAGTCGATCAGCGGGGTGGCCTTCTGGCCGATGAAGCGGTGCTCCCGACCCCACTCCAGTGCGTCGGCCAGGGCGACGTACGCTCCGGTGATCGCGGCGGTGCGGGTGCCGCCGTCCGCCTGCAGCACGTCGCAGTCGAGCACGATGGTGTTCTCGCCGAGCGCCTTCATGTCGACCACCGCGCGCAGGCTGCGGCCGATCAGCCTGCTGATCTCGTGCGTGCGGCCGCCGATCTTGCCCTTGACGGACTCGCGGTCCATGCGGCTGTTGGTCGAGCGCGGCAGCATCGAGTACTCCGCGGTCACCCAGCCCTTGCCCTTGCCGGCCATCCAGCGCGGCACGCCGTTCGTGAACGACGCGGTGCAGAGCACCTTGGTGTTGCCGAACGAGATGAGCGCAGAGCCCTCGGCCTGCGTGCTCCAGCCGCGTTCGATGGTGACCGGCCTCAGCTGGTGGGTGGTGCGCCCGTCGGCGCGGATGATGTCGGTCACGGTTTCTCCTCGGTGATGCTGGATGCGGGGATGCTGGATGAAGCGTTTCTGGGTGCTGCGGCCGGCGCGTCGATCACGGGCGCGGCAGCTCGATCACGCCGGTCTGCACGAGGTCGACGGAGGCGACCTGCGGACCGATGAACCGGTGCGCGAGGCGCAGGAAGGTCTCGGTGTCCGCCCCCGTCGCCTCGTAGTGGATGGTCGGAGGCAGCGGCGACGTGCGTTCCAGCCCGCCGCCCACGATGGTGCGGTACACGTCCTTGGCCGTCTCGGTGTCGCTCGACACGAGCGAGACGCCCTCCCCCATCACGTAGGAGATCGCGCCCTTGAGGAACGGGTAGTGCGTGCAGCCGAGCACGAGCGTGTCCACATCGGCGTCGCGCAGCGGCTGCAGGTATTCGGCGGTCACCTGCAGCACCTCGTCTCCGCTGGTGACACCGGCCTCGACGAACTCCACGAAGCGCGGGCAGGCCTGGGTGAACAGTTCGAGCGACGGGGCGGCGGCGAAGGCGTCCTCGTACGCGCGGGAGTTGATGGTGCCGACGGTGCCGATCACACCCACCCTGTTGCTGCGGGTGGCGGCGACCGCGCGGCGCACGGCCGGCTGGATGACCTCGATGACCGGCACGGAGTAGCGCTCCCGCGCATCCCGGAGCATAGCGGACGACGCCGTGTTGCAGGCGATCACGAGCATCTTCACGCCCTGGTCGACCAGGAAGTCGAGCACGTCGAGCGAGAAGCGGCGCACGTCGGCGATCGGCTTCGGCCCGTACGGGGAGTGCAGCGTGTCGCCCACGTAGAGGATGGACTCGTTCGGGAGCTGATCGCGGACGGCGCGTGCGACGGTGAGCCCGCCGACGCCCGAGTCGAAAATCCCAATCGGTGCATCGGTCACAAGAAGCCAGCCTACAACGAGAGCGCTGCCGCGGCCCGGCCGCACGCGGCCTTCGCTAGGCTGAACGGGTGATGGCCTCCTCCGCGTTGCTGACCGACCGCTACGAACTCACCATGCTCGACGCCGCGCTGCTCAGCGGCACGCACGACAGGGAGTGCGTGTTCGAGGCGTTCACCCGCCGCCTGCCCGCCGGGCGCCGCTACGGCATCCTGGCCGGAACGGGACGGCTGCTCGAACTGATCGAGCAGTTCCGGTTCGGAGACGCAGAGCTCGACTACCTGCGCAGCAACAACGTGGTGCGGGATGCGACCATCGACTGGCTCGCGGACTACCGGTTCAGCGGCACCATCTCCGGGTACCGCGAGGGCGAGGTGTTCTTCCCCGGCTCGCCGTTCCTCGTCGTCGACGCGCCGTTCGCCGAGGGGGTGATCCTGGAGACCCTCCTCCTCAGCGTCTTCAACTACGACTCCGCCGTCGCGAGCGCCGCCGCCAGGATGGTCACCGCCGCCGGCGGCCGCCCCGTCGCCGAGATGGGCTCCCGGCGCGCCAACGAGCGGGCAGCTGTGGCCGCCGCGCGCGCCGCATTCATCGCCGGGTTCAGCGCCACCTCCAACCTGGAGGCCGGCCGCGCCTGGGGCGTGCCGACGATGGGAACGGCCGCGCACGCCTTCACCCTCCTGCACGACAGTGAGGAGGACGCCTTCCGCGCCCAGGTGGATGCGCTCGGCCCCGGCACCACGCTCCTGGTCGACACGTTCGACGTCGAGAAGGCGATCGACACCGCCGTCCGCGTCGCCGGCACCGGGCTCGGCGCCGTCCGCCTCGACTCCGGCGACCTGCCGAACCTCGTCCGCCGGGTGCGCGACCAACTCGACGGGCTCGGAGCCGCGAACACCAAGATCACGGTCACCAACGACCTGGACGAGTTCACCATCGCCGCCCTCGCCGCCTCCCCCGTCGACTCGTACGGCGTCGGCACCTCCGTGGTCACCGGCTCCGGACATCCGGCGTCCGGCATGGTCTACAAGCTGGTCGCGCACCGCGAGCACGACGGCACAGGCGAGTGGATCCCGGTGGCCAAGAAGTCCGACGGCAAGGCCACGGTCGGCGGCCGCAAGCATCCGGTGCGGCGGCTGGACGACAAGGGCGTGGCGGTGGCAGAGGCCATCCACGTGATCGAGAAGGGCGCGACGGTCAACGACCGCGGACGCGACCTGCTCGTGCCGCTGATCACCGACGGTGTCGTGCACCGCGAGCACCTGGGCGCGGCGGGGACGGCCGCGGCCAGGGAGCACAGGGCGCTCGCGATGGCGGAGCTTCCCGACCAGGCGTTCCGCGTCGGGCGGGGCGACCCCGTGCTTCCGACGCTCTACGTGTAAAGCGGCTGCGCCGCATCCAGCCGGGCCGCATCCACCCGGGCTGCGCGCCGGTTACTCGTCGCGCAGCTTCTCGTAGATCTCTTTGCAGCTGGGGCACACCGGGAACTTCTGCGGGTCGCGGCCCGGGGTCCACATCTTGCCGCAGAGCGCCTTGACCGGCTTGCCCGTCATGGCGGACTCGAGGATCTGCTCCTTCTTGACGTAGTGCGAGAAGCGCTCGTGGTCACCGGGTTCGATGGCCTCGTTCTGCAGGAGCTCTTCGAGCTCGCGGTCGAGCGTCGCCGTTCCTCCGCCGTCCGGCAGGCCGCCGGGTTCCGAAATGCTGTCGTCGTACATGCCCACCAGTCTACGTTCCACGCGTCGCGCCACAATCGGCTCAGTCGTTGCGGTTGGCGAACGCCATGAGCTCCGGGCCGCGGTGGTCGAAGGCCTTCGCACCGAGGTAGAGGCCGCCGAAGAGGACGCCGAAGCCGAGCACGATGGCCGCCACAGGGGCGATGCCCAGCCAGAACGGGCTGAGCGTCAGGCCCAGCACGAGGAACACGATGATCGGCGACGCGAGGATCAGGATCGCGAAGAAGCTCAGCGCCTGCACCAGCGCCGCAGAGGCACCAGAGGTCTGCGGCTGCGCGAACGCACTGTCGCCCGGCTTGGTGGCCGGATACGGGAAGAGCGCGGAGAACAGGCTGGACAGCCCGAGCCCGATCAGCAGGATGGCGCCGCTCAGCGCGCCGACAGCGGGCAGCACGGCCCAGTCGCCGTACACCGCGGCCGTGATGATCGAGCCGATGATGACCACCGGGATGCCGAACAGGATCGGCGGGAACATCCTGCCCACCCTGTCGGCGATGCCGCGGGTGCCGGAGACGACGTGCAACCAGATGGCGGTGCTGTCGTACGCGACGTCGTTGTGGATGGTCCAGCCGAGGAACAGGCACACCAGCGGCAGCGGCACGAGAGACACGTAGTGGCCCGGGATGCCGGCGAGGGTGAGCGCGACGATCACGAAGATGGGCACGACAGGGATCATCACCAACGAGATCCAGTAGCGGGAGTCGCGTCCCCAGTAGGTCATCGAGCGGGCCGCGATGGCGGCCGTCGGGCCGCCCTTCAACCGGCCGAACCAGCCGAGCCCGTGATACGCCTTGGCGTGCGCCTCGCGCTGCGGGGTGACGAGCATCTTCGCGACCAGCGAGGTCCAGGCGAGCCAGAGCAGGCCGACCGTCGCCGCGGCGATCAGGAGCTTGAGCACGGCGATGCCCCACGCGCCCTCCGCGGCCTCTCCCGGCACGGACCACACGGCGCCGAGCGGCGTCCAGCCGAGCCAGGCCGCGAACCCGGACAGCACGCCGAGGCCGTCGCGTCCCCAGTCGATGGTCATCAGCAGGATGATCACCGGCGCGATCAGCACGATGATCAGGATGCCGATGACCCCGCCGAACTCGCGCGACCGGCGGGTGGCGAGCAGGAACGACGCCACCGACGTCGAGACGCGGCTCGCCAGGACGCAGGTCAGCACCAGCAGCGCGGCGGACACGATCGCGATCAGCGTGGTGCCGGGATCCCGCGACCAGGTGACGACCGTCCCGACGGCGCAGATGGTCAGCACGATGGACGGGATGCCGATCAGCGCGGCGAGCAGCAGCCCGGTCGACAGCTGCCGGTTCGGGATGCCGAACAGCGAGAACGCGCGCGGGTCGAGCGTGTCGTCGACCCCGAACACCAGCGGAAGCAGGAAGAACCCGGCCACGACGATCGAGCCGACGACCACGAGCACGTGGTGCACCTGGGCGACGTCAGGGACGAAGCGGGCGGCGATGAGGCTGCCGACGACCACGAAGGTGACGAAGAAACCGTAGACCAGCCCCACCGAGAGGCCGACGACTTGCCACGGGCTCCGCCGGAAGGCGTTGCCCATGAGGCGCAGCTTCAGTCCGAGAAACTGTGCAACCACTCCATGCCCTCCGCTGCCTTGCGCCCGCCTGCCAGCTCGACGAACCGCTCCTCGAGGGTCTGCTCACCGCGCACTTCGTCGATGGTCCCCGCCGCGAGCACCTTGCCCTGCACGATGATCGCGACGCTGTCGCACACCCGCTGGATGAGGTCCATGCCGTGACTGGACAGCACCACCGTGCCGCCCGCCGCCGCGTAACGCTGCAGGATCTCGATGACGTTCGCCGCGGACACGGGGTCGACGGACTCGAACGGCTCGTCGAGCACGAGGAGGCGCGGCGAGTGGATCATCGCAGCGGCCAGCGCGATCTTCTTGGTCATGCCCGCCGAGTAGTCGGCGACGAGGCGGTCGAGGGCGTCCTCGATGCCGAACGCCGTCGCGAGGTCGGCGGAGCGCGACCGCACGGTCTTGGCGCTCAGTCCGCGCAGCGTGCCGGAGTAGTGGAGCAGCTGGGCGCCGGTGAGCCGGTCGAACAGCCGCAGCTTGTCGGGGAGGACGCCGATCGCGCGCTTGGCGCGGACGGGGTCTGTCCAGGCGTCGATGCCGTGCACGAGCACCCGTCCGGCGTCCGGCCGGAGCAGCCCGGTGATCATGGAGAGGGTCGTGGTCTTTCCCGCGCCGTTCGGCCCGACGATGCCGTAGAAGGAGCCTTCCTTCACGTCGAGCGACACGCCGTCGACGGCGACGGTGTCGCCGAAGCGCTTGTAGAGCCCGGTGACGCTGAGCACGCTCTCGGTGGAGGTGGGCGCCGCCTTCGTCTGGGTGGTGGCAGCAGTGGATGCGGCGGGCGCGTCGACCGCGTCGGGCACGGCAACCTCGGCGGGCGCATCCACCGCAGCAGGCGCAGCCACCTCGGCGGGCGCGGCGACCTCGATCGTCGCGGTCGTCTCGACCGGCAGGGTCGCCTTCGTCGCACGCGGCTTCGTGGTGCGCGGTGCGCGCGGCGATGCGCTGCGCGTGCTCGAACCAGCGGCTGCCGCCGCCGTCTTCGCGCTCGGAGCGCGTTTCACCGCCGCGGGCTTCGCAGCCTTCGTCGGCGGCGAGGAGACACCGTCTCCCTCACCTGCATTCGCGGCCATCTCGTCCCCCGTCCGCTCCCCAGCGCTCGATGTCTTCTGTGTGGTCTTCCGTCTCGGCGTCCCCGGCGTGCGCGCCGTGATCGGCTCGGTGCTGTCGGATGGCGCTTGCTCGGAACTCACGCAGCTAACGTACCAAGACGCCCGGGTCTTCGGAGCCCCACCCAGCCATCTGGAGCGGTCCTGCAGCCTAGGAAAGTCCTGTGAGGTACATAACGACCCAACAACGACATCCGTCAACCCCTGCCCCTCGAATGGGTGCGCCGGTATTCTGGCGGAGGCATGAAGGGGTGTCGATACGCGTAAGTGCGGCTGAACCCTGGGCGAACCCTCAACCAGACTTCGGTGACGTGGCGGCCAGAAGGTCACCATCACCCGTCCGCACGGAACCCAAGGAGACAATTGTGACGACCCAGGTAGTGATTCTGGCAGCCGGCATGGGCAGCCGACTCGGACGAAGCCTTCCGAAGCCTCTCACCGAGCTCAGCGACGGCCGCACCATCATGCAGCAGCAGTTCGACAACATCCACGCTGCCTTCGGCAAGGACGCCAAGGTCACGATCGTCGTCGGCTACAAGCTCGAGCACATCATCGAGGCCTTCCCCGACGCCTCCTTCGTCTACAACGAGCAGTACGACCAGACCAACACCTCCAAGAGCCTCATGCGCGCCCTGCAGGCGTCCGGCAACGGCGGCGTGCTCTGGATGAACGGCGACGTGGTCTTCGACCCGGCCGTCCTCGTGCGTGCAGCAGCCACCGTCAACCGCGACCAGTCGTTCGTGACCGTCAACACCTCGTCGGTCGCCGACGAGGAGGTCAAGTACACCACCGGAGCAGAGGGCTACATCCAGGAGCTGTCGAAGACCGTCAAGAACGGTCTGGGCGAGGCCGTCGGCATCAACTACATCTCCAGCGCAGACAAGGCGGGCCTGCTGCGCCAGCTGCAGCGCGTCGGCGACCAGGACTACTTCGAGCGCGGCATCGAGCTCGCGATCGAGCAGGACGGGATGCTCGTCGAGCCTGTCGACATCTCCGACCTGTACGCCGTCGAGGTCGACTTCCAGGAAGACCTGGAGCGCGCGAACCTCTTCGTGTAGTCCGCCGCGCAAACGAAATTCACGCGTCGTCGCTGTATTTTCGTATAGTCATGTGGGCTGCGTGACGAGCACGCAGCTTCGATCAATACGATGGGTTCCGTGACCAGTACATTCACTGCCGTGCGCCCTGCGCAGCGAACGAAGTTCGCCCGCTATCGGCACTCCCTCTGGTTGCTGACCAAGCGCGACCTGCGGGTCCGATACTCGACCAGCGTGCTCGGCTACCTGTGGTCGATCCTCGACCCCCTGGTGATGAGCGGCATCTACTGGCTCGTCTTCACGCAGATCTTCCACCGCAACGTCGGCGAAGACCCGTACATCGTCTTCCTGCTCGCCGCCCTCTTGCCCTGGATGTGGTTCAACGGCGCGGTCTCGGACAGCACCAGGGCCTTCCTCCGCGAGTCGAAGCTGATCCGGTCGACCATGATCCCGCGCTCGATCTGGGTGAACAGGATCGTCGCATCCAAGGGCATCGAGTTCCTGCTGTCCCTCCCCGTGCTCGCGTTCTTCGCGATCATCGGAGGGGCGACCATCAACGTCGACATCCTGCTGTTCCCGCTCGCCGTGCTGATCCAGGTCATCCTGACCGTGGGCGTCGGGCTGATCGTCGCACCGCTCGTGGTGTTCTTCCGCGACCTGGAGCGCGCGATCAAGCTGTTCCTGCGCTTCCTCTTCTACGCGTCCCCGATCATCTACAGCGCACGCGACCTCGAACACATCCACATCCTGAAAGACCTGGCGGCGTTCAACCCGCTCACCGGTCTGTTCAGCCTGTACAGGGCCACCTTCTTCGCGAAGGAGCTGGACTGGTATCTCGTGCTGATGAGCGCCCTGGTGTCGCTCATCCTGCTGGTGGTCGGCGTCCTGGTGTTCCGGCGGAGCGAGCGCGCCGTCCTGAAGGAGATCTGATGACGGCACCCATCATCGACGTGGCCGACCTCGGCGTGCGGTTCCGCAGGAACCGCGGAGGCCGGCGCTCGTTCAAAGACCTGTTCAGCTCGCGGCAGCGCCGCACCCGCCCCGACGACTTCTGGGCGCTCCGCAACGTCAGCTTCAGCGTGGGCGAGGGTGAGGCCATCGGCGTCGTCGGCCGCAACGGCCAGGGCAAGTCCACGCTGCTGAAGCTGGTGGCCGGCGTCATGCTGCCCGACGAGGGCTTCGTGCGGGTCGAGGACGGCGTCGCGCCGCTGATCGAGATCACCGGCGGGTTCGTCGACGATCTCACGGTGCGCGACAACGTCTACCTGACCGCCGGGCTGCACGGGATGTCGCGCTCGCAGATCGACGAGCGGTTCGACAGCATCATCGACTTCGCGGAGATCCGCGACTTCGTGGACACCCCGTACAAGCACCTGTCGAGCGGCATGAAGGTGCGCATCGCCTTCTCCGTGATCTCGCAGCTCGAAGAGCCGATCATCCTGGTGGACGAGGTGCTCGCCGTCGGAGACCGGGGCTTCCGAGAGAAGTGCTACCGGCGCATCGAGGAGCTACTCGCGGGCGGCAGGACGCTCTTCTTCGTCTCGCACAACGAGAAGGACCTGCGCCGCTTCTGCGAACGCGGCCTCTACCTCGACAAGGGCTCCCTGGTGCTCGACGGCTCCATCGACGACGTGCTCGAGCTCTACAACCGCGACTACGGGAGCTGATCGAAACTCCCGGTCAACGGCGGTTTCCACAGGCCCGCCAATCCCTCCACAATTTAAATTACGACACGTTGTCCACATAAAGGGCACGAACACCCGACCAGACGGCTCCCGCGTCAGACGCCATCATTAGTTTGTAGCCATGATCCGCCGTCCCCATGAAGCCCACCGTCCCTCCGAGACCCGTCGTCCCTCCGCCCTCCGGCGCCCGTCCGCGCTCCGCGCCCCCGTGGTGCGCCGGCCACCGGCATCCGGAGCGGGGCACGCCGTCGCACGCCCCGTTCCGTGGGTGGTCGACCGCAGCGCTCCCCCGCTCTACCGGCTGGTGAACACCAGCCGGGATGTGCTCAGCGGGGTCACGGTCAGCATCTCCGGCCGCTCCCGGCTCCGCGTGAGCTCGCCCAGCACGATCGCCCCGGATGCGTCGGTGGTCGCCACGGTGATCGGGCGCGACGTTGCCAGAGACACGATCCTCGTCGTCCGGTGGTTCCATCCGGACGGCACGGAATACCTCTGGAACGTCAGCTTCTAGGCGCGCCGGGCATCGCATGTATTTCACATCTTTTACGCACACGGTGAAAGAGTCCGAGGTGTTTCGGCTCTGGCCACGGACGCACGCTCGCCGTATTTATTGTTTATGTCCCCAGAACCCCTGTCCCCAGCCGCCCTGATCTTCGGTCGTCGGGTGCGCAGCGTCCGCATCGAGCTCGGTCTCAGCCAGGAGAACGTGGCCGACCTCGCGCAGATGCACGTCACCAACTACGGCAAGATCGAGCGCGGCGTCGCCAACCCGAGCCTCGTGACCATCCTGCGCATCGCGAGCGTGCTCGGGGTCGACGTCGGCGCCCTCACCACCGATCTGACCGGTGAGCATCTGCCGGAGGTCTACAGCGTGCTTCCCGCCTCCGACTACCTGCGGTCACGGCACGGGCGCTCGCGCCGCCCGCTCTGAGTCCGGCACGCCCACGCGAGGAACACGGGAGAGTCAACCCCCGTGTTCCTCGCAGAATGTACGCATACACTCGGAGGCGATGGCTAGACAGCAGAAACCGCTCGTATCGGTCACCGGGGGCGCGCCGTCCGGCGCCGAGACGCCCCGCGTGCTCAACTCGACGCTCGACCGTTTCCTCGCGATCCACCGGCCGGCCGTCTTGGCCCACCTGCGGAGCATCCGGCGCAGGAACCCGGATGCGACCCCCGCGCAGCTCGCCGCCATCCTCGAACGCCGCTACCTGGCCGCCGTGACCACCGGCGGAGCCGCGGTCGGTGTCACCGCCGTCATCCCGGCGATCGGCACCGGCGTCACCATCGCACTCTCCGGTCTCGAGACGGCCGCCTTCCTGGAAGCGACCGCCCTCTACGCGCAGTCGCTCAGCGAGCTGCACGGCATCGCCGTGGACGACCCGGAACGCGCCCGCGCCCTCGTGCTCACGATGATGCTCGGCAAGGAGGGCTCGGACCTCGTCCGCCAGCTCGCCGGGCAGGTCGCAGGATCCGGTGCCGGGCGCAGCGCGTACTGGGGCGAGATGGTCACGTCCAGCCTGCCGACGATGATGGTCGGGCCGCTGGTGGACAGGCTGAAGAGCGCGTTCATCCGGCAATTCGCGATCCGCGGAGGGGCGGGCATCATCGGCCGCGCCATCCCGTTCGGCGTCGGTGCCGTCATCGGTGGCGCGGGGAACAACATCCTGGGCAGGCGCGTCGTGCAGAACTCCCGCCTGGCCTTCGGCCGCGCGCCCGAAGTCTTCCCGGCGGCGACCGACCCGGTCATCCGGCCGGTCGCAATCGGCGAGAAGAAGCCGGACATCGCCGGCCGCTCCCTCGCCGCGACGACCGACGGCGTGCGCAGGATGGGCGCGAGCGCCGGTGGTGCCGCCGTCCGCGCCGGGAAAGTGCTGCGAGGCGCTGTCCCCCGCCGCCGGGCAGCGACCGACGCCCCGGCAGAGCTGGAGCAGGGGCAGGGACAGGACACCGACCTGCTCGCACTCGACGAGCGCGCCGACGACTAAGCCGGGGCAAGGGGCACCAGGCGAGCGGGCAGGCGACTGAGCGCGCGCAGCGCTGGGGCAGCGCTCAGACGATGGGCGGGCGGCCGGCCAGCGTCATCCGCCAGACCGTGCGCCAGCGGAGTGGGCGGCGCTCTCCGGGGTCGGTGCGCCAGCCTTCCCGCCAGCCGCCGAACCACGCCTTCAGCACCGCCGGCTTCCTGAACCAGCGGAGCAGCTGGATGCCCGTCCACGAACCCACGTAGAGCGGCGCCAGCACGGCGGGGAGGTTGCGGCGCGCCAGCCACACCCGGTTGCGGGCGTTGAGCCGGTAGTAGTACGCGTGCCTGGTGGGCGACACCGCCGGGTGGTTGGCGATCAGGTCGCCCGCATACCAGGTGCGCAGGCCCTGGTCCCAGACCTTCCAGGCCAGGTCGATGCCCTCGTGCGCGTAGAAGAACGGGGCGGCCCAGCCGCCTGCCGCATCGAACACGCTGCGCGGCAGCACGATGACCGCCTCGCACACCGAGAAGACGTTGCTCGGGCGCGCCGGGTCGCCCTTGCGGATGCGCGGGATCCAGCGCCGCGGCGACATCGTGCCGGACGGGTCGACGATGCGCGGCTGGATCATCCCGATGCCCGGGTCCGCCTCCAGCTTGCCGATCGCGTCGCTGAGGAACTGCGGCGACGGGATGCACGCGTCGTCGTCCAGGAAGAGCAGGATGTCGCCGGTCACCAGCGGCACGCCGGCGTTGCGTCCGGCCGGGATGCCCAGGTTCTCCGGGAGGTGCAGGGTGCGGACACCCTCCGGCAGCGCGGGGTCCGAGGTCGCAGGATCCCAGCCGTTGCCGACCACGACGATGTCGGTGGTCACCCCCGTCTGCGCCAGCACCGAGTCGACGCCGCGGCGCAGCTCCTCCGGTCGCGTGCCCTGGGTGAGCACGACGACGGCGACCTGCCGGTCAGCCACGGACGCGCTTCGACGACATGATGGCCACGAAGTGCCCGATCAGCGCCAGCAGTGCGAGCGGCACCAGCACGGACAGCAGGATGCGGTTCGCCAGCTGGTCGCCGATGAACAGCCCGACGATCGAGAACACGAAGATCATGATGGTCAGCTCCACCGAGTGGTACAGGCGGTGGAACGGGACGAAGCGGGCGGCACGGCGCAGGCGGGCGATCACGCCGTGGGTGGGCGCATACGCCGCCTGCGTGTCGGCCAGCTTGCCGAGCCCGGCGTTCGCCCTGGCGACGCGCACCATGTCGTTGAGCGCCTTGTTGAGCACGATGATGAGGGCGAGCAGCGTGCCCAGGTTGGTCCAGAGGTAATCGGCCGGAGCTTCGAACGGGTATCCGGCGGCGCGGATGCCGAGCGCGATGGCGATCAGCGTCTCCGTGGAGTAGTGCCCGACGTTGTCGAGGAAGATCCCCGCGGGAGACGACGTGTTGCGCCAGCGCGCCACCTCGCCATCGCAGCAGTCGACGAGCATCTGCAGCTGACCGAGGATGAGCGCGAGCGCCGCACCGCCGATGCCCGGGATGAGCAGGCTCGCGGCCGTCGCCCATCCGGTGAGGATCATCAGCCCGGTGACGCCGTTGGCCGAGATCGACGTCTTGAGCAGGAACCAGGTGAGGTAGGGAGACAAGTTGCGCAGGTAGAGCGACGCCGTCCAGTGCTCGGCGTTGCGTCGGCCGCGCACCTCGGGCGGCTGCGCGACGGCGCGCAGTTCGGCGATCGAGGTCGGGCGCGCTCCGTGCGCGCCGGCTCCTGGGGCTGACATGGCTACCTTCCCGTGTGGGCAGTGATGTTCCGGGTGAGCGACAGGTATCCGAGGATGAACCCGCTCCCCCAGCAGAAATGGATGCACGGCAAGACTACGAGAAACCACAAGAACGAACGAAAGCCGCCGTCGGGCCCTGCGAGCAGAGAGCGTCCCCAGACCAGCGCGGAGACGAGCACGATGAGCACGTAGAACGCGGGGATCGCGAAACCGATGAGCAGCCACGGTGCAGCCCCGACGATGGCCTGCACGATGCCGGCTATGCCGAGGAGCAGCCCGACGGCCACGGCGACCACCATCAGCGGCGGCGCGAAGTAGCGCAGCCCGTTTGCGGCCGGGAAGCGGCGCGCCAGCTCTCCGCGCCACACGCCGGTGGAGACGAACTGCCTGGCCAGCCGGTACAGGTTGGGGCGCGGACGATACGTGACCTTGAGGCGCGGGGTGAACCACACCGTCCCCCCGGTGGAGCGCAGGCGGCGGTTGAGCTCCCAGTCCTGCCCGCGCTTGATGTCCTCGTCGAACATGCCCACTTCGAGCAGCCGGTCGCGCTGGAAGACGCCGAGGTAGACGGTCTCGGCCGGTCCTGCCTCGCCTCCGACGTGCAGCTTGGTGCCGCCCAGGCCGATGCGGCTGCCGTATGCGCGCGCGACGGCGCGCTCGAACGGGGTGGTGCCCTGCGCATCCATCAGCCCGCCGACGTTGTCGGCGCCCGTCTCCAGGATGGTCTCGACCGCGATGCGGGCGTAGTCGGGGGGAAGCACCGAGTGCGCATCCACCCGGATGACCACCGGGTAGTGCGACTGCCGGATGGCCAGGTTGAGCCCGGCCGGCGTGGAGCCGACGACGTTCTCGACGATGTGGATGCGGTTGTCGATCGCCGCGAGCTCCTCGACGAGCTCCGTGGTGCCGTCCATGCTCGGGCCGAGGGCGACGGTCACCTCGAACGGTCCTGCGTAGTCCTGCGCGAGGAGGCTGTCGACGGCCGCCCGCACGTGAGTGACTTCGTTCAGAACGGGCATCACGTACGAGACACCGGGAAGGGTGTGCACAGTGTTGTCCGGCATCGGTTCCATTCGTCGTTTTCGGGTCAATCGAGCTTATCAGCCGTGGATCGCCGCGCCTGGGAACCGCACCCCCGCACGGCACGAGGCCGCCCCGCTGCTGCGGGACGGCCTCGTGGTGGCGCTGGTGGCGATCAGCTCGCCGGGAGGGAACCCAGCGTGACGGTGGTCGTCTTGGTCTGGCCGTCGCGGATGTACGTCACGTCCGCCTTGGCACCGGCCGCGAGGGCGCGGACCTGAGCCGTGAGATCGGTCGCGCTGGTGATCGGCAGGCCGTTGAAGTTCACGACCTCGTCGCCCGCCTTCAGGCCGGCAGCGGCTGCCGCTCCTCCGGAGGTGACCTCCTTGATGATGGCGCCGACGTTCTTCGCCTTGGCGTCGGAGGACGAGTCGGTGACGGATGCGCCGAGCAGGCCGTGCGTCGCCGAGCCGTTCTTGATGATCTCCTGCGAGACGCGCTCCGCGAGGTTCGCCGGGATGGCGAAGCCGACGCCGATGCTGCCCGACTGGCTGCCGCTCGACGACGAACCGCTCGCGCTGGCGATGGCGACGTTGACGCCGATCAGCTCGCCCTTGCTGTTCAGCAGGGCGCCGCCCGAGTTGCCGGGGTTGATCGCGGCGTCGGTCTGGATGACCGGCAGCGAGATGGTCGCGGTCGCCTGCTGCTGCTGCTGCTGCTGGCCGGAGCCGCCCTGGCCCGGGAAGTCGAAGTTCCACGGGTTTCCGTTGTTGTCTCCCCCGCTGCCGCCGGACGAGTCGTCTCCCGACTTGGGGGCGGCGGACGACGCGATGCTGATGCTGCGGTTGAGGGCGCTGACGATGCCGTCGGTGACGGTGCCGGACAGGCCGAGCGGCGCGCCGATGGCCACCGCGGTGTCCCCGACGTTCAGCTTGCTGGAGTCGGCGAACTTCATCGGGGTCATCCCGGATGCGCCGTCCAGCTTGATCACGGCGAGGTCGGTCGTCGGGTCCGTGCCGACGATCTTGGCCGTGTAGATCTTGCCGTCGTTGTCCTGGACGCTGACGGTCACGTTGGATGCCTGGCCGTCGAGGGTCACGACGTGCGTGTTGGTGAGGACGTAGCCGTCGGAGGTGAGGACGATGCCGGAGCCCGTGCCTCCCTCGCTCGACCCGGTCACCGAGATGGTGACCACGCTCGGGGACGCCTTCGCGGCGACGGCGGTGACCGTCGTGGCGTTGTTCGCGTCGTTGACCGTGATGTTCTGCGGACCCGAGACGGTCTTGATCGTGGCGTTGTTCGAGCTGGTGGCCGCGTAGATGCCGACACCGGCTCCCGCTCCGGCGACGCCGCCGATGAGGGCGCCGATCGCGAGGGTGGCGATGATCATGCCGGTGTTGCGCTTCTTGGCCGGCTTGTCTGCGGCCGCGACGCCAGGGGCCGTGGCGTACGGGCCCTGCTGGGTGTGCGGGGCGTACGGCTGCTGCGGCACGCCCTGGTATGCGGGCTGGCCGAAAGCGCCGTTGCCGTAGTTGGGCTGCTGCGCCGTCGGCTGCTGGGCCGTGGGCTGCTGGCCGTACGGCTGCGGCGGGACGGGCTGCGTCGGCTGCGTGGTGTGCGCGGCCGGTGCGACGGGAGCCGTCGGCTGCTGCGCGGTGGGCTGAGCGCCCGTCGGCTGCTCAGCGGCGGACGCGGCGGCCGCAGCCGGTGCTGCGGGTGCCGTCTCGGCGGCGGCGGGCGCCTCCCAAGCGGGCGTGCCAGCGGCGGGGGCGGCGGGCGCCGCGGGGGCCGCCGGTGCTGCGGTCTCCGCCGACTCGGCGGGCGCGGCCGGCGCCTGGTTCTCTGCTGCGGCGGGAGTCTCGGCTGCAGCGCCCACGACCGACTCGGTGTCGGCGTCGTGCTGGGCCTTCGCGGGCTCCGGAGTGATCGGGGTGTCAGTCATGGTGTTGCTCCTTCCAAGCACTGACAGCTTGGGATGCGAACCTGGGTGTTCTATTTGCGGCCCCTGTGGACGAGCTACCGCCTGTCAATGACTCTGCACAACGTACCGAATGCATCCGGTGACCGACACCCCGTAGGTTGGGAGGCAGGACGGCGAGAGGACGTGACCATGACGGTGCCAGGCGCGTGGAGACGGGCGGCGAGCGGCGCCGGGCTGCTCGGGGCGGACGGGACGATCGCCTCGACAGTGTTCGCCGAGATGAGCGCGCTCGCCGTGCGCACCGGCGCGATCAACCTCGGCCAGGGCTTCCCGGATGAGGACGGGCCCGCCGAGGTCCTCGACGTCGCCGTCTCCGCCATCCGGGACGGCAGGAACCAGTACCCGCCGGGCATCGGCATCCCCGAGCTGCGGCTCGCCATCGCCGAGCACCAGCAGCGCTTCTACGGCCTCACCGTCGACCCGGACCGCGAGGTGCTGGTGACAGCTGGGGCGACGGAGGCCATCGCCGCCACCCTGCTCGCCCTGCTGCAGCCGGGAGACGAGGTCGTCACCTTCGAGCCGTTCTATGACGCATACGGCGGCCTCATCGGCCTCGCGGACGGCAGGCACCGGACGGTGCCGCTGCGGCTGCCCGACTTCCAGCCCGACCTCGACGAGCTGCGGGATGCGGTCACCGACCGCACCAGGATCATCCTCGTGAACACGCCGCACAACCCGACGGGCACGGTGCTCGGCGCCGAGGTGCTGCGCACGATCGTCGAGCTGGCGCACGAGCACGACGCCATCATCGTCACCGACGAGGTGTACGAGCACCTCACCTTCGGTCTCCCCCACGTCCCCATCGCCACGCTGCCCGGGGCACGGGAGCGCACGGTGACGATCTCGTCGGGAGGGAAGACGTTCAACACCACGGGCTGGAAGATCGGCTGGCTCACCGCCCCGGCCGAGCTCGTCACCGCGATCCTCACCGTGAAGCAGTTCCTCACCTACGTGAACGGCGCACCCTTCCAGCCGGCCATCGCGGCCGGGCTCCGGCTGGGCGACGACTACTTCACCGGCATCGCAGAGACCCTCCGGAGCAAGAAGGACCTGCTGTCGGCCGGCCTGCGCGAGGCCGGCTTCGGTGTCGCGAACTCCGACGGAACGTATTTCGTGGTGGCGGACGCCGCCCCGCTCGGCTTCGACGACGCCGTGCGGTTCTGCCGCGAACTGCCGCACCTCGCCGGGGTGGTGGCCGTGCCGCTGTCCGCGTTCTGCACGGACGAGTACCGGGCGCGGACCGCATCCCTCGTCCGGTTCGCGTTCTGCAAGCGCACCGAGGTGCTCGAGCGGGCGGCCGCCCAGCTCGCCGGGCTGCGACACTGACCGGGCTGCGACACTGACCGGACGGGCGTGCGCTGCGGCGCGCCTCAGTCGATCGGCTCCACCCGGTAGCGGCGGAGCGCGAGGGCCGGATTGAGCTCCCGGACGGAGCGCACGCGTTCGGCGTCGACCTCGGCGACGGCCACCCCGGTGGTCTCCCCGATCGTCGCGAGCGCGACGCCCATCGGGTCCACGACGGTGCTCGACCCGACGCCGATCGGCGGCGCGTGGTCGGCGGCTGCGACGTACAGCGTGTTCTCGATGGCGCGCGCGGCGATCAGCGTGCGCCAGTGCTGCTCCTTCAGCGGCCCCCGCACCCACTCCGCCGGCACGAGCACCAGCTGGGCCCCCGCGTCGGCCAGGCGCCTGGTGACCTCGGGGAAGCGCAGGTCGTAACAGGTCTGCATCCCGACCGTGATCCCGTCGGCGTCGAACGTCTGCGGTGCGTCGAGCGCTCCGGGGACCACCCACTCCGACTCGCTCGCGCCGAACGCGTCGTAGAGGTGCTGCTTGCGGTAGGTGGCGACCACGTCGCCGTCCGGGGAGACGGCGACGAGCGTGTTGGAGAACCGGTGCCTGTCCTCCGTGCTCTCCACCAGCCCGGCGACCACGAACACCTGGTGCTCGCGCGCGGCCTCGACCAGCGCCCCGACGAACGCGCCGTCGAGCGGCTCGGCGTTGCGTGCGAAGCCGGAGCCCAGTGGATGCTCGAAGTACGACGAGTACTCCGGGAACACCACCAGCCGCGCCCCCCGGCCCGCCGCGACCGCGACCAACGCGGCGACCGCATCCCGGTTGTGCACTCTGTCGTCGGTGGGCGTGAACTGCACCACGGCGACGGTGACCGTCTGAGCCTCGTCCATCATCGGCCTCCCTCGACCACCGCATCCGTCGTGACCTCGAGCGGCAGGCGCAGGCTGATAGTGGTGCCGACGCCCTCCTCGCTGGCGATGTCGATGCTCCCGCCGTGGGCGGTGACGATGGCCTTCGTGATCGTCAAACCCAGTCCGACGCCCGGCACCGCGTTGCGGGTGGCGGTGGATGCGCGGAAGAACCGGTTGGACAGCTGCCCGAGCTCGACGGCCGGGATCCCGATGCCGGTGTCGCTGACCGCGATCACCGCATCCCCTCCGTCCGTGGACAGCGTCACGGTGACCGTGCCGCCGGACGGGGTGAACTTGATGGCGTTGGAGACGAGGTTGTCGACGGACTGGCCGATGCGCACAGGGTCGCCGAACATCGTCACCGGCTCATCCGGGAACTCGGCGGCCAGGGTGATCCCAGCGTTGGCCGCCACGGGGCCGGCCGACTCGACGGAGGCCGCGATCAGCGGGCCGAGGTCGACGTCCTTGTGCTCCAGCGGGAACCGGCCGGACTCCACCTGCGCCGTGAACAGCAGGTCGCCGACCAGCCGCAGCAGGCGGTGCGCGTTGCGCTCCGCGACGCCGAGGTACTGCAGCTGCTCCTGCGAGAGCGGGTCGTCCTCGTCGTCGCGCATCAGTTCCAGATAGCCGAGGATCGAGCTGAGCGGCGTGCGCAGCTCGTGCGAGATGAGGCCGACGAACTCGTCCTTGAGGCGCGCGAACTCGCGGGCCTGGGTCATGTCCGTCGCCACGAAGATGAAGCCGACTCTGTGGCCGTTCTCGTCCAGGCGCGGCGTCGCTGCCACCTGCACGGGCACCTGCTTGCCGTCCGGGCGCACGTAGGTCCAGTCGCGCACGTCCGCGTAGCCGGAGCGGACAGCATCCACCAGGGCGGAGAAGTCCTCTGCGCTGGACACGGTCTGCACGCGCGCGTCCATCGCGCGCAGGCGCTCCTCCAGCTCGGAGGCCAGGTGGAAGTCGATGATGTGGCGCCGGCCGTCGAGCGCCTGCTTCTCGGTCAGTCCGAGCATCTTCTCCGCGCCGGGGTTCCAGACGTCGATCAGCCCGTCGAGGTCCGTGCCGATCACGGACTGCTCCGTGACGGCGTTCCAGATGCTCTGGATGAGCCGGTTGGCCGTCTTGAGGCGAGCCTCGTTGAGCACCAGCTCGTCCTGGGCGCGCACCGCCTGCTCGAGCAGTTCCTTGCGGAGCTTCGCCGCCTCGTTGGCCGCGGCGAGTTGCACCCTCACCCTGTGCGCGATCTCGTTGATCACGACGGCGACGATCATGTAGATCAGCGGGGAGAAGAACGCGCGCACCAGGTCGCCGACCGTGCTGGGCACCGAGGTCGAGATGAGCGGGGCGAGGAGCACGAGGAACGTGCCGAGCGCCGCGATCACGGCGTTGATCCTGCCCTCCTCCGTCGCGATCCACACGAACGGCAGCAGCAGCAGTGCGCCGTACGGCGAGGTCGATCCGCCCGTCCCCAGACGGAACAGTCCGACCGCGATCAGCGACACCACCGGGATGAGGATCGACCACTCCGTGCGGATCTTCTTCCACGGAAGGGCGAACGACAGAATGCTCGCCAGGGCGGCGAGCACGACGCCGATCGTGAAGTAGAGCGGCTCCGTCGGCCACGGGCTCACCGGGAGCAGGATGACGCCGATGGCGATCAGGAAGCCGATGATCGTCGGAAGCTGCTTGACGAACGGGGTGGGAGAGTCGAGCGAGATCCTGCCGAGCCAGCGGTCGAGGGTCATACCGTCGCCTCCATCCCGAGCATCTCCCGGATCCGCGCGGTGAGGACCTTGGGGCTGAACGGTTTGATGATGAAGCTGTCCGATCGTTCGGCGACGACGCCATGGTCGGTGAGCAGCTGCACGGACGCGGAGACCATCAGGATGAGCGTCGCGCTGGCGACCGGATCGGCCCTGACCGCCTCAGCCACCTCCACCCCGTTCATCCCCGGCATCGAGATGTCGAGGACCACGAGGTCGATCCCGCCCGCCCGCACGGCGTCGAGCGCCGCCGGACCGTTGTCGACGGCCGCGACCACCTCGACGCCCGCGCGGCGCGCGGCGATCTGCATCAGCCCGCGGATGTCGTCGTCGTCATCGGCGATGACGACCCTCGGAATGCCTGCACCGCTCACGTGAGGAACACCGTGCGCACCACGACGATCGCGGCCAGCACGACCAGCGCGATCCCCGCGTACGGCAGCAGACGGAACTCCCAGCGCTTGTTCGCGTCGATCTCGCGCTGGATCTCGTCGTACGTCTCACTGTCGATCTGGATGGGACTCATCGGTCCTCCTCCCCTGCTGCTCGTTCTCGTGCTCGTTCGACGTCGTCCTGGGAACGACGATAGGCGTCGTCCAGGATGTGCGCCACACGTTCGTATCGACCGACGTCCACCGCGTCGTGGCTGTCCGTCGACGCGACGATGCGTGCACCGGCCGCGATCAGGACCGCGACGGCCTCCGGACCGGGACACGCCCACTTCTCGTTGACCTCGACGATCGTGCCCGTGCGTGCCGCCGCTTCCGCCCAGGCGGAGAGCCGGTCGGCGCCCAGCTGGTCCTCCGACAGGCCCACCTTGGGCAGGATCGAGAACCAGTGCGCCAGCTGCGCGTTCGGCGTGCGCTGCATGGCCAGGATGCTCGCGGTGATCAGCTGATCCAGCGCGTCGTCCTCCGAGAGTCCCGCCGCCAGGCGCTCCGTCGTCTCGCGCGGCGACCACGGGCCGTCCGTGCCGGGGAACTGGTGGTCGCCGATCACGATGGCGTCGACCCCACCGTCACCTCCGACGATCAGGTCGGGCGGCGTGTCGATGGCGCCGGACGCATCCAGCAGCTTCGTCTCCACCCCCGTGAACACCGTGAGACCGCTCGGGATGCGCTCGGCAGCGACGGCGCGGACGAACTCGGGCACCCAGGTGGTCGACGCCCGCACGTGGTCGATCAGCCGCAGTTCGCGGAGACCGGCCGCCTCCGCGGCAGCGAGGTTCTCCGCGAGAGTGCTGACCGCGTCGTCGGAGAAGGTGGAGTGGACGTGGTAGTCGCCGAGCAGCAGCTCGCGCGGGGCCGTCGTCACTCCTCGCCCGGGCCTTCCGCGTGGGCGGCGTTCTCGGACACGAGGACGTCGGACGGGTCGAGGAACACGTCTTCGAGGAAGCGCACGTTCGCCAGCTCGACGAAGTCGACCGTGGCGGGTGCGCCGAACCCGGTGACCAGGTCGAGCAGCAGCGACGGCATGTCGACGCCGGCGGCGATGGTGAGCGGCATCGCGCCGGGGAAGCGCGGGTTCACCTCCAGCAGGGCCGGGATGCCCGCCGTGCTGTACCGCAGCTGCACGTTCGCCACTCCAGTGAGCCCGATCGCGCGCGCCACGTCGGCCGCCGTGCGGGAGAGCTCGTCGCGCTTCACCGTGCGTCCGGCGATGGACACCCCGGAGTCGACGCGTTCGCGCGAGCGGGGAACGGCGGCGATCACGCTGCCGTCGAGTGCGGCGAGCACGTCGACGGAGAACTCGTCGCCGGGGAGGTTCTCCTGGATCAGGATGCTCTCGTCCGTGCCGAGCGACTCGAGCGTCTCGCGGTCGGGGATGAGGCGGACGCCGCGGGAGCCCGCTCCGCTGCGCGGCTTGATGATGACGGGGAACGTCCAGTCGTGCGCGACGCCGTCCGCGTTCAGCAGCCGCGTCTCCGGAACGGCGAGCGACCCGGCGCAGCGCTCGGCGAGCAGGTACTTGTCGAGGCAGACGGTCAGCGTCTCGATGCTGGGGGCGGCGAGCGCCGTTCCGACGGCGAGCAGGTCGTCGCGCCGGGCTGCGAGGCCGGGCAGCTCGACGTCGACCGTCGAGAACAGGACGTCGATGCCGTCCGCCTCGCACATCCCGATCAGCTCGTCGACGAATCCTGCGGACTTCCCGGCCGGCACGATGCGTCGGTCGGCGGCGTCGACCAGGTAGAGGCCGCTCGCCCAGCCGTCCATGTCGGCGGCGAGCACCTGCACGTCGTCGCGGGCCAGCAGGGAGCGGATGACGGCGACACCGGCTGGGCCGCCTGCGCCTGTCACGAGAACACGGGTCACTTCTCTGTTCCTCTATCCATTTCTTTCGCTCTCGTCCTGGCGTCCGTCGTCAGGGACGATGCGGGCACCGAGATGTCGGCGGTGTCTTTGATCACTTCGAGCGGCTCGCAGCTCTGCCCTCCGCCGAACCGCGACCAGTAGCGCGCCGTGGCGAGCACGAAATCGGGTTCGAGGTAGGAGCGGAGCTCGGTCTGCGACCGGAAGCAATCGATCAGTCGCAGTTTCGCGTCTGTGAAACCATCTATCGGCACGAACCGGGTCGGCCGGTAGTCGATCGTCGCCGACGGGCTCTGATAGCAGCAGACCGTGCGCACCGACCGGGTGGCCACCAGGGTCGCGGAGTGCACGGCGCGGTGGTCCTGATGGCGGTCGTGGGCGGAGTGCGTGTACACGATGTCCGGCTGCACCTCGGCGACGACGCGCTCGATGATGCCGACGGTCGGGTCGGCCGCGGAGATCTGCGTGTCCTCCAGGTCCTCCATGAACAGGCGGGCGCCGAGCAGCTCGGCGGAGGCCAGCGACTCGTGCTGCCTGTCGTCCGCATCCCCTCCCCGTGCACCCCTCGACATGGTGAGGATGACCACGGTGTTGCCCGCATCCCGGTGGGCGGACAGGATGCCGCCGACACCGATCTCGACATCGTCGGGATGCGCGCCGATGGCCAGCACCACCTGCGGACGCTGCGCGGCCTTCTTGGTGCGCCCCTGCTCGGCGAGCCGCGTCACGATGGAGACCAGATCGGCGGAGGAGACCGGCTTGGTCAGGAACTCGTCCGCCTGCGCCCGCAGAGCGGACACGGCGTAGTCGACGGACACGTGCGCCGTCATCACGACGACGGGCATCCCGGGATACTGGCTGCGCAGCTCCTTGAGCAGGTCGAGACCGGAGATGCCGGGCATCTCGATGTCGGTGAGCACGAGGTCCGGCTCGAAGTCGGCGATGGCGGCCAACGCCTTCGACGGATCGGTGATCGCGATGACCGACGCATCCGCGCGCTTCTCCAGCACGGTCTTCATGTAGAAGGCGACATCCGGATCGTCCTCGATCACGCAGACCCGGTACTTCTGAAGCGAACTCGGCATGGGCGCCCTCCCTGCGTCGACTCTACCGGCGGGGCCGCTCCGGTTCCGGCCCCGAAACACGGCATCGACAGATCGGTCTACCGGCGACCGCCGCCGACGACGCGGCACGCCCGGGATGCGACCCCGATTTTCCCTTCGCCGCCGGCCGGTGCTAAAGTAAATTCTTGTGACGCGGGGTGGAGCAGCTCGGTAGCTCGCTGGGCTCATAACCCAGAGGTCGTAGGTTCAAATCCTGCCCCCGCAACCAGAAAGGCCCGGATTTCCACGGAAATCCGGGCCTTGTTCTTTGCGTCTCGACCGGTCAGCACCCTCGGGTAGCCTCATTCTCGTGTCTTGGTTGCCTCGAATTCGCGCCGTCATCGTCGCCGCCGTCGTCGCGCTCGGCCTGATCGGCGCCGGGCCCGCGACGGCAGCGGTCGCCGCCGGTCCCGCCCAGGCCGCCGGTCCCGTCCAGCCCGCCGGACCCGTCCGCGCCGACACCGCCGACTTCACCTTCGATTCCTTCGACGCCGACTACACGCTCACGCGCGACGCGAACAAGGACTCGACGCTGACGACCATCGAGACGCTGGTGGCCGAGTTCCCGTCATTCGATCAGAACCACGGCATCGTCCGCGCCATCCCGCTGTCGAATCAGCACACCGATCTCCGGCTCGACGTCCGTTCGGTCACGGACGCGGACGGCGCAGCCATCCCGTTCACCCGCGACGATCAGGACGGCTTCGCCCGGCTCACGATCGGCTCCGCCGACGCATACGTGCACGGACGCCAGACCTACGTGATCACCTACACCCAACGCTTCGTGGTCCGGCCGTTCGCCGACACGCACGACGACGAGTTCTACTGGGACGTCAACGGCACCGGATGGGATCAACCGTTCGGCAAGGTCAGCGCACGTCTCCATCTCGACAGCGCGCTGACGGGTGCGCTGACCGGTCAGCAGTCCTGCTACGTCGGCGAGCAGGGCAGCATCACGCCGTGCACCATCTCGTCGGCTCCCGCACCGGACGGGACGGTGATCTCCGTGAGCCACGAGACGGTGCCGCCCCGGCAGAATGTCACCATCGCCGTCGGCTTCCGCCCGGGCACGTTCGCTCCCCCGCCGGACGCCAGGGATGCCTTCCCCTTCGCCGTGCTGCCCTGGATCCTGCTGGCCATCGCCGCGCTGATCGTCGCGGGCGCCCTGGTCGCGCGTTCGGTCCTCTGGCGGACGCCGCGCGGACGCGGCATCATCGTGCCGCAGTACACCCCGCCGCCCGGCGTGTTCCCCGCCCTGGCCGCCACGCTCCTGAAGCGGGAGGACCGCGCGCTGCCCGCCCAGCTCGTCGGCTTCGCCGTCAACCGGGTCGCTGCGATCATCGACCATTCGGACGCCTCCCAGTCCCGGCCGTTCGGCCTGCGCCTCCTCGCCGACCCCGCGACCGTGAGGGACGACGCGGAGCGCGACATCCTGACCAGGGTCTTCGGTGCGGCGGAACCCGGCCACGAGGAAGTGCTCGACCCGCAGAACCAGGTTCTCGGCGACCGCCTGGCCGGACTCGGCGGCGCACTGAACACCGTGGTGACCCAACGCGGCCTGAGGGCACGCCCGAAAAGCCGCCTCCCGCTCCTGTTCCGGTTGGGCATCGTGCTGATCCTCATCGCCTGGATCGTCGTGTTCGCCTGGTCGACCACCCAGAACGCGACGACGGCCGTGCTGGGATGGGGCTTCGCCGGCGTGATCGTCGCAACCATCGCCGTCTTCCCGCTGAGCGCCGTGCCGAACCTGCTCACCGAGAAGGGGGTCGAGCTCCGGGACTATCTCCTCGGCCTGCGCGACTATCTCGCCCTCGCCGAGGCCGACCGCTTCCGCGTGCTGCAGAGCCCGGAAGGCGCGGAGCGCGTGGACGCGCGCGACGGCACGGCCGTGGTCAAACTCAACGAGAAGCTCCTGCCGTACGCGATCGTGTGGGGCGTCGAGAAGGAGTGGATGCGCGAACTCGCCCACTCCTACGAGGTCACCGCCACCCAACCCGAGTGGATGCCCGGCTCGGCCAACCCGGCGCTCCTCCCCCTCCAAGTCGCCGCGTTCAGCTC
Organism: Leifsonia araucanica; assembly: GCF_051161895.1. Taxonomy (NCBI): domain Bacteria; kingdom Bacillati; phylum Actinomycetota; class Actinomycetes; order Micrococcales; family Microbacteriaceae; genus Leifsonia; species Leifsonia araucanica. The sequence goes on along the minus strand of NZ_JBMBTW010000002.1, from coordinate 349,001 downwards.
GCTGTACCACGGCACCCCGTTCGCGACGACGCCGCCGGTCTCGTCATACTCCGGCTCGGGCGGCAGCAGCTTCACCGGCGGCGCCGGTGGCGGCGGCTTCTCCGGAGGCGGCGGGGGTGGAGGCGGCGGAGGCGGGTGGTGAGCTGCCTGCGCCCGCACGGCTCCGCTTCCTCATACACTCGATCCGATGAGACCTGCGATCACAACGGGCCTGAACGTCGAGCTTCCCGCGACGGACGAACGAGCGTTCCTCTCCATGCATCCCTCCGGACCGACCCTCAAGCTGACGCCTGATTTTCAGCGGATGTGGATTCCAGCATCCGTGGCCGGGCACTCTCAGCGCGGGTCGACTTTCCACGCGACCGTGGCCGCCGGCCGCGGCGACATGGAGACGCGGGAGCTGCTACTCGACGATTTGCTGGTCAGCTGGGCGGAGATCGCTGCGACGGAGATTCCCGATCCGACGCGGGTCACCCGCGTCTGGCTCGGCCTCGACCCGCGCGCGTCCGCGAAGTTCTTCCGAGCCTCGAACCCCGACGCGGACCTCCACGTGAACGGGCGCAGCGTCTGGCCGGTGGACCACGCGGTGCTGGACGAGCTCGACGCGGCAAGCGGTGACCTCACTGGCGGGACGACGGTGCGCGCATTCACGTTCTCGTCGCGATTCTCCAGCGAGCGGAACGCGCCCCGCACCATCGCGAGCAGCGACCTCGAGCAGGTCTGTCTGGAACTCGAGTTCGATGCGCCGACCTCACTGAGCGACGCACGGAGCGCGCTGTTCGCCGCGCAGACGCTGCTGGAGGCTGTCGGAGAGACCGGCATCGACGCCTCCAGAGAGCTGTGGGTCTGGTCGACGGTCGACGGCCGCCCCGGCGAGGTCGTCGCGAGCGAATGGTGGTCGAGGGCGCTTCTCGGCCAGACCGCGGACACGTCAGCGCTCGCGCCGTGGATGCGGGTCGGGACGCGCGGGAAGCTCGACATCCACTCCATCGGCGGCCTGCGCGGCATCCTCGAGTGGATGACGCTCTGCCACAACGTTCCGTACATCGCCTCCGCGCTCAGCGGAGAGCACCGCACCACCATCACAGACCGCCGCAACAGGATCAGCTCGCTCGCCATCGGCTGGGAGCACCTCTCCCACTGGGTGCAGCGCAACGTTCACGGGCGCACCCCGTCGACCGCGAGCACGATCACCGACCTCGTCTCACCGCTTCTGCGCGGGTCCACCCGGTTCCGCTCGCTCGTCAACCTGAGCTGGAACACGAACAACGAGATCAAACACGTCGCCCTGCGGGCATCCACGAAAGAGCGGACGCCGCTCCGCCGGGACGACGTTCACGGTCATGAGAACCTGGCGCACTTCATGTACACCACCCTGGTGGTGGCTTCGATGGAGGCGGCGGGGATGCACACGGCCGCGAAGGATGTGAGTCTGGACCTCGAAGACGAGGGCCCGCACGAGCACGTGTGGGGCAGTCTCGCGGACGCATACGCCGCGTGACCCGACTCAGTCGAACCGCACCTCCACCAGATCCACGACGGTGACGCCTTCGGCGGTCAGCTCGATTTCGATCCGCTCACGGATGTCCTCCGCCGGTTCGCCGTCGTCGTACGTGGCGTGCCCGTCGGCGGGCAGGATCACCTCGAAGCCGCGTTCCAGCGCGCCGAGCGCCGTCGACCGGATGCAGTATTCGCTCTGCAGCCCGGCCACGATCAGGGTGGAGACGCCCATCGCGTGCAGCACGTCGGCGAGCGCGGGGTTCGACTCGAACGTGTTGGCCACGTCCTTGCGCACCACCGGCTCGCCCGGCAGCGGTCGGAAGACGAACTCCCAGCCCGGCGTCCCCGGCTCGTCCGGGTCTCCCGGCCGTCCGTCGTTCTGCACGTGGACGATCGGGATGCGCGCCTCCCTCGCCCGTTCGAGCAGCCCGGACATCGTCTCGCGGAACGCCGCAGCACCCTCGATCGCCGTCTCGCCGTCGAGCATGTTGCGTTGCACATCCACCAGCATCAGTCCGTAACCCATCTCCACATCATCCGCCCACCCCCGGCGACCCGCCAGTCCGTGCAGCATCCCGGGCGAGCCCGATTCGCTATGGTCGTCAGCGGGGAGCAACGCGCACCGAGGGAATGCACACCGAGGAAATGCGCACCGAGGAGCGGAAGACAGTGGCAGACGATCACAGCACGGCGACGCAGGCCGCCATCCGTGAGCGCAACGTCCGGAGCGCCCTGCAGCTCGTCCTCTCCGGTGGGGGCACGGCGACGCGCGCCGGGATCGCCCGGCGCACCGGCCTCACCTCCGCCACCGTGTCCTCCCTCCTCTCCGGGCTGATCTCCGACGGCCTCGTCCTCGAAGGGCAGCGCGCCGAGAGCACGGGCGGCAAGCGCGCGACGACGCTGCAGGTGGATCAGGAACGACACGTGCTGCTGTCGGTGATCGTGCAGCCGGGTCTCGTGCGCGGCGCGGTCGTCAACCTGCTCGGGGCCGAGCTGACCACCGTGTCGCAGCGCCCGTCTGCGCCCGGCGCCATCGAGGACGTTCAGTCCGTCGTGCGCAGGCTCGCCGCATCCACCACCGCGGCCATCGTCGCCGTCGGCGTGCAGGTGCCCGGCATCGCGGACGGCCCGCTCATCCGGGAGTCCGTGCAGCTCGGCTGGACGGACGTCGACCTCGGCGCCGCGCTCCTGGGCATCGTCGACGCCCCCGTGCACCTGGTCAACGACGCCGACGCCGAAGCCCTCGCCGACTATTCGAGCTCCGACCAGTTCGGCGCCAACCAGATGGTCGTGTCGCTGAGCACCGGCGTCGGCGCTGCGTTCATCGTCGACGGCAGCGTGCTCGCCGGTGCCGCCCACCGTGCAGGCGAGATCGGCCACGTGCCCGTGCTGTTCGGCCAGGATGCGCCGCTCTGCCCGTGCGGCAACCGCGGCTGCCTCGAAGAGGTCGTCTCCGTCACTGCCCTGCTCGGCCTCCCGCACGGAACCGACCTGGAATCCGTGGATGTGGCCGGACTCGCCGCGACGCCGGAATCCAGGGAGCGCATCGCGTTCGGCGCGCGCGTGCTCGCCCGGTCGCTGCTGCTCGTCGGGGCAGCACTGGATGTGCCGAACGTCGTGCTGGGCGGTACGGCGCCCAAGCTCGGCGAGGAGTTCATCGGCCACCTGCGCGCAGAGGCGGCGCGGCACCCGGTCCGTGCGGCCATGCCGCTCAGCTTCCGCTACGCGAAGGTCGCGCTCGAACAGCCCTTCCGCGGCGCGGCACAGCACGCCATGCAGTCGACCCTCGGGGTCAGCTGGGCGCTCTAGGCCGCGCCGTCCCGCTCCGCCCGGTGCTCGTGTGCGTGCTCGTGCGCGCCGGTCAGCAGATCGAGCAGCGCTCCCCCGCGCGCTCTGTCGAACCCGAACGTCGCGATGTCCGCATAGGCGTGACCGGTCAGCCTGTGCCCGAGATCCACCACCAGCACCGACCGGCAGGATGCGCGCACCGCGTCGACCACGGCGCGCACCCACGCGCTCCGCTCGTTGTCGACGCCGACGATCACCACCGGAGCCTGCGTCGCCAGCACCAGATGCGGGTCGTCACCCTCCGCGACGGACACCACCGGGTTGGCGGCCCACTGCCGCCCGGACGGCGAGTCCGGTTCCGCCCACGCCTCGGCGAGGGTCGACCAGCGCGGCACGCCGAGCAGCTCGTTGTCGACGGTGGCCAGCCGCACCACCGTGCAGCGCCCACGGAAGGCGGGAAGCGCATCCTGAGCTGCCGGCGCGAACGCGAACGACCGGGCGATCACCTCCGAGGTCGCCGGACGGTCGAGCACCAGGGACATCAGGACACCCCGAGCTGCGCCGACATCACCATGACCACACAGCCGCGCACCACGATGTCCCGGCCCTGACTCGTCATGCGGAGCGTGGCGTCCGAGTGGAAGCCGGCCATCGTGCGGTTGCGCAGGGTCTCCCCCACCGCATCGATCAGCGCGCCGTCGAGCAGTTCCTCCGGGCCGCTGAGAACGACCTCGGACAGGTTCAGTGCGCCGACGATCGGTGCGAGCGCCACGCCGAGCCGCTGGCCGGCCACCCGCAGCACCTGATGGACGGGCTCTCCGGCGATCGCCGCGGCCGCGACGCGCGATTCCAGCCGGGGCACGGCGAGCCAGGCCTCCAGGCATTTCTCCCTGTCGTACTCCGCCTCCGCGCCGTCGTCCGTGCCGACCATCACCTGGCCGATCTCACCGGCGGCGAACCTGCTGCCGAGCACCAGAGCACCGGCGACGAGCAGCCCGGAGCCGACGCCGTGGCCCACCTTGATGAGCATCATGTCCCCGTGCGCGCCGCCGAAGCCGTGCTCGGCGAGCACCGCGACGTTCGCGTCGTTCGTCACGAACACCGGCAGACCGGTGCGCTCTTCGATCCGGCGCTGCAGCGGCTGGTCCGTCCAGCCGAGATTCGGGGCGGCAACGACCGTGCCGGACGGGTCGACGATGCCGGGCGAGCCGATGCCGATTCCCAGGATGGGCGCCGTCGTCATCCCGACCAGCCTGTCCACGAGCCCAAGTACCTTGGCCACGGCCTCCTCGCCGTGGCTGCCGGCGAGAGCGACCTCCGCGGTCGCCAGGATCGTGCCGTCGATGTCGAGCACCGCGCCGCGGAAGGCGGAGTGCTCGCTGAGGTCGACGCCGACGATCTGCGTCGCCGCCCTGTTCATGTCGAGGAGCACGGCCGGCTTGCCCGGTCGCGCGTCGTCCCGCTGACCGAGCTCGATGACCAGGCCCTCGGCGATCAGGTCGCCGACGAGGTCGGAGATGGTGACCCTGGTGAGGCCGGTCTCCCTCGCGATGTCCGCCCTGCTCACCTGGCCGGCGCGATACAGCGTCTGCAACACCAGGGAGCGGTTGTGATTGCGGGCGTGCTCGGGGAGCACCTTGCCGCGCGGGCGCAGCGCACGCCCGGGAACCATGCCGCGATCCTGCGGGATCGTGCTGTGCTCGCTCGCGGTGGAGCGCCGTCCTTCGTCGACCAGCATGTTTGTTAGTAAAGTCGACAATCAAAGTTTTCGCAAGCGTTTCCTGGCCTCGCGGTGGCGCGTCGCGGAAATCCGCCACTCGCGCGCGTCCCCGCCCGCGACACTTTGTACGGCGGCTGAACATACAGGACCGAGCACACGAAAAAGGGGCGGGGCGTGCATCCCGTGGATGCACGCCCCGCCCGTCGGAGTCCGCCCGCTACTTGGAGGAGCTGGTGCCCTCTGCCGCGAGTGCGTCCTGCAGCGCCTGCTGGAGGCGCTGGTCGGCCTGGCCGTACTCTGCCCAGTTGCCCGCCTTCAGCGCCGTCTCACGGTCGGCGAGAGCCTGCTTCGCCTGTGCGAGCGCCTGCTGCAGAGCCGGGTTGTTCTGCGCCGAGCCCGAGCCGCCTGAGCCGGTCTGGGAGCCGCCCGTTCCTCCGGTGCCTCCTGTACCGCCCGTTCCTCCGGTGCCTCCCCCGGTCTGCGGCACGTTGTTGTCGCCGGCGGTCGCGCCGGAGTCACCGCCGAATAGCGCGTCGAGCGCTTGGTCGAGGGTGTCCTCGAACGCGATCTTGTCGCCGAACGCCACCAGCACCTTCTGCAGCAGCGGGTAGCTCGTCTCGCCCGTGGACTTGACGTAGACCGGCTGCACATAGAGCAGACCGCCACCCACCGGCAGGGTCAGCAGGTTGCCGTTGATCACGTCGGTCTTGCCCTGTCTGAGCAGGTTGAGCTGCGCGGAGACCGTCGGGTCGGAGTTGAACGTGTTCTGCACCTGTCCAGGCCCTGGCACCGTGTCGCTCGATGGCAGGGTCAAGAGTCTCAACTTGCCGTAGGCCGAGGAGACCTTGCCCTTCGTCGAGCCCGCATCGGAGTCGACGGCCAGGTAGCCCTTCAGCACCGACCTGCTCGACTCGCTGGATGCCTGGGGTATGAAGGTGGTGTACAGCGAGAACGACGGCGCCTTCTGACCGGGCATCTGCATCGTCAGGTAGTACGGCGGCTGCAGCGTGGGATCGGTCGGCGACGACACGGGGTCGTTCGGCGTCGTCCACGCGTCCTCCCGCGAGTAGAACGATCCCGCGTCGGTCACGTGGTACTGACCGAGCACCGAGCGCTGCACCTTGAACATGTCCGCCGGGTAGCGCACGTGGCTGAGGAGCTGCGAGCTCATGTCGCTCATCGGCTTGACCGTGGCGGGGTAGATCTTCTCCCACGTCTTCAGGATGGGGTCCTTGGCGTCCCAGGCGTAGAGCGTGACGGAGCCGTCGTAGGCGTCGACCGTGGCCTTGACCGAGTTGCGGATGTAGTTGATGTCGTCGAAGGCGTATGCCGGCTTCGGCGTCTCGGTGTCCGCGATGGCGTCGCTCAGGCTGCCGACGTGCGAGTACGGGTACTGGTCGCTCGTGGTGTATCCGTCGATGACCCACTTGACCCGGCCGTCCACGACCGTCGGGTACGCCTGCGAGTCGAGCGTCAGGTACGGCGCCACCTTCTGCACGCGCTTGACCGGGTCGCGGTCGTAGAGGATCTGCGAGTCGTTGTTGACCGCGTCGGACAGCACGATCTGCTCGTCCTGGAACTTGAGCGCGTAGACCAGCCGCTTGAAGATGTTGTCGAGCTTCGGGCCGCCCTCCCCGCTGAACGTCGTGTACGTCTGTTGCGCGTCACCCTTGCCGCCGGGGTAGTCGAGCTCGACGTTCTTGCCGCCCTTCGGACCGCCGACGATCGAGTACGTCGGCGACTGCTGGCCGAAGTAGATGCGCGGCTCGTACGTGCCGAGCGACCCCTGGCTCGGGATGCCCGACTCCAGGAACACGGGCTGGCCGTCGACGGAGCGCTTGTTGCCGTACGCGGCCACGAGGCCGTAGCCGTGCGTGTAGACGATGGTGTCGTTGTACCAGTTGCGGGCGCTCGTCAGGCCGGACTGCTGCAGCTCGCGGACCGCGACCACCGCATCCTGTTCCTTGCCGCCGATGTCGTAACGGTCGACGGCGAGGTTGTTCGGGAACGCGTAGTACTGGCGGAACTGCTCCAGCTGGCGGAACGACGGACTGACGACGGCAGGGTCGATGATGCGGATCTGCGCCGTGGTCTGCGCGTCCTGGCGCAGCTGGCCCTGCTCGACGTCCGTCGTGGCGTTGTAGGGGATGACGTCGATGTCGCTGAGGCCGTACGCATCCCGGGTGGCGTCGATGCCGTTCTGCACGAACGGCGTCTCGAGCGTCTTCTGGCTCGGCTCGACCTGGAAGCGCTGGATCACCCAGGGGTAGATCGCACCGGCGATGAGGGCTGCGACGATGAGCAGCGCGGTTCCGACGATCGGGAAGCGCCAGCGGCCGATGAAGGCCGTCAGCACGAAGAGCAGCGCCACGAAGACCGCCGCACCGGCGAGCACCGCGCGGGCGGGGATGGTGGCGTTCACGTCGGTGTACGCGGCACCGTTGATCATGTCGTTGACGTTGGAGTCCGTGACGGTCGCGTACCGGTCCAGCCAGATGCTCACACCCTGCAGCAGCAGGTAGAGCGCCGAGATGACCGAGATCTGGATGCGCGCGGCCTTCGAGATGCGCACCTCGCGCCCGCTCACCCGCAGCGAACCGTAGAGGTAGCAGGTGGCGAGCGTTGCCAGCAGTGCGATGAGCACCACGGCCGATGCGAACCCGACGGCGCCGCGGTAGAACGGCAGCGCGAACAGGTAGAAGCCGATGTCGAGGTGGAACAGCGGGTCGGTCTTGCCGTACGCCGTGCCGTTCAGCCACATGGCGGCGGTCTGCCAGCGGCTGCCCGCCGAGACGCCGGCGAAGATGCCGAAGACGATCGGGATGCCGTACATCGCGAGGCGGCGCAGCGGCTCGACGACCTGCTGGTAGCGGTCGAGCTGCGAGTTCAGCTTGGCGTAGACCGGTCGCAGCCGGTATGCGAGCTGGATGGCGAGCCACAGGGGCACGGCCATGCCGAGGAACCCGATGAAGAACATCGTGATCGCGCCGAACCACTGTGTGGTGAGGACGTTGAGGAAACCGACCTGCTGGTACCACAGGATGTCCGCGTACAGTCCGGCGAAGACGAAGAAGGCGATCACCAGAGCGACGATCACCCCCAGGGTGATCCAGATGGCCGCGCGACGGCGCCCAGGTGGTCGGACTGCTGCTGTTGAACTCACGAATGGCCCTCATTGCTCTCGCGTGGCAAGGTCAGAAATCCATCCTAGGCGTCCGTCGCTTGGAGAACGCCGTATCGAATACGCCTGCGGCGAAGCTCGCGGCGGGCGCTGGGCGAAGCCTATGTAAGCGCTATGAAGCAGGGCAGGTGGCCAGGCCGGAGGTGCTGCCTCCCGAGCTGATCGCCTTCAGTGCGGCGAGCGAGTCGTCCAGCGTCTTCACCGCGAAGACGTGCAGCCCCGACGGGATGTGTCCGGTGACCTCGTTGCAGTTCGTCGCGGGCGCCAGGAAGTACGTGGCTCCCCCGGTGTCCCTCGCTGCGTACATCTTCTGCCGGATGCCGCCGATCGGGCCGATGTTGCCCTCGTTGTCGATCGTGCCGGTGCCCGCGACCTTCTTGCCGCCGTTGAGGTATCCAGGGGTGAGCTGGTCCATGATCCCGAGCGCGAACATCTGGCCGGCGCTCGGCCCTCCCACGTTGTCGAGCTGGATCTTCACGTCGAACGGGAAGGTGTAGTCCATTCCTGCTCCGATGCCGAGGACCGTCTGCGCGCCCGACTTCACGGGCGTGATCGACACCGTGGATGCCGCGCCTCCGCGGATGATGCCGACCTCGGCCGCCTTGTCCGTGCCGTTCTTGTCGATCAGTTCGCGCAGGGTCGCGACGCCGGGCACCGGCTCGCCGTTCACGCTGGTGATCTCGTCGTCCACCTTCAGCACGCCGGCTGCCGGTGTCCCCTTGATGACCTGCTTGACCGCGACGGCCTCCGGGAAGTCGTAGCCGAGGTGGTTGAGGGCGGCGGCCACCGCATCCTGCTGCGAGTTGACCATCAGGGCGGCGTTCTCCGCGTTGGACTGCTCGGTGGTGGTGCCGGGCGGGAAGACGACGTCCACCGGCAGCACGGCCTTGCTCGGCTGGAACCAGGCGGAGATGATGTCGAACCAGCTGGGCCGCTGGTCCGGGTTGCCGACGACGGAGACGGTCAGCAGGTCGAGGGAGCCGGCCGTCGGGTACGTCTTCTGCGACGGGATGCTGATCAGCGGCTTCGCCTTGTCGCTCTCCTTCGACCCGACCGGCTGGTCCTTCCCGAGCGTGTTGAAGACGGGACCGGGCTGCTCGATCACGAACGGCGCCGGCGCGACCGCGAGCACGAGGGTCAGCGCGAAGGCGACGCCGACGGCGATCCATCCCGCGATCACCCGCCGGGGAGGGGCGACCCTGGTGGTGCTCTCCTCCGCAGGCGGCTGCAGTTCGTCGTCGCTGAAGAGGCTCACGCACTGTCCCTTTCGTGTGGTGCATCGGCTGGTCGCTCGTCTGTTCGCCACGGGCGCACATCCAGAGCCCGAGCCTAGGCCAATTCTCACCCGGCGCCGTCGTACACGGTCTAGCGTAGATTCCAAGCCTGAAAGCCGGACCACACGAAAGAGGCGTAACGATGGCCGACGATCCCAACAAGGAACCGGACGACGAGCTGGCCCGCCTGCTGCGCGAGATGCTCTCCGGAAACGCGTCCATCGACCCGAGCCAGCTGGCAGGGGCCGCAGGACTGCCGAGCGATCCAGCGAGCATCCAGGCCCTGATCGGCCAGCTGCAGAACGCGATGCGAAACACCGACGGCGGCATCAACTGGGACCTCTCGCTCGAGCAGGCCCGCACGCTCGCGTCCGAGGGCGCCCACTCCGTCACCCCGGCCGAGCGCGCGACGCTCGACCAGGCGTTCAACGTCGCCGCCCTCTGGCTCGACCAGGTCACCACGGTGTCCGAGCTCACCAGCCCGCCCCAGCTGATCGGCCGCGCGGAATGGGCGAGGCAGACGATGCCGCTCTGGACGCAGCTCGCGGAGCCCGTCGCCCTCAGCATCTCCGACGCGCTCACCCGCGTGCTCACCGAGCAGGCGCCGGAAGAGATGCAGGGGATGCTCGCCAACGCCGGGCAGATCATGCGCAGCGTCGGAGGAGCCCTCTTCGCGATGCAGCTCGGCCAGGTGGTCGGCCAGCTCGCCAAGGAGGTCGTCTCCGGCGGTGACATCGGCATCCCGCTGCTCGCCGACGGCCAGGCGGCCCTGCTCCCCCAGAACGTCGCCGAGTTCGGCGACGGCCTCGACATCCCGGCCGACCAGGTGCAGCTCTACCTCGCGGTGCGCGAGCTCGCCCACGCCCGCCTGTTCCGCCACGCCAAGTGGCTGCGGCTGCAGCTGATCACCCAGATCACGGCCTTCGCCAAGGGCATCACCATCGACACCGACCGGCTCGAAGAACTGGCGGAGGGCTTCGACCCCTCCAACCCGGAAGAGCTGCGCGAGGCGATGGTCAGCGGCGCGCTGATCCCGCCGAAGACCGAGGAGCAGCAGGAGGCGCTCGCCCGCCTGGAGACGGTGCTCGCGCTCGTCGAAGGCTGGGTGGATGTGGTCACCGCCAACGCCACCCGGCTGCTGCCGAAGGCGGACGCCATCGCGGAGATGGTCCGCAGGCGCCGCGCATCCGGTGGCCCGGCCGAGTCGGCGTTCGCGACGCTCGTCGGCCTCGAACTGCGCCCCCGCAGGCTGCGCGACGCCGCCGCGATGTGGCAGGCCGTCACCGACGCCGTCGGCCAGGAGGCCAGGGACGACCTGTGGTCGCACCCCGACCTGCTCCCCCAGTCCAGCGACCTCGACGACCCGTCGGCGATCGTCGCCAGGCTCACCGCCACCGCGAACGGCCAGGAGCCGGAGCGCGACGCGGTCGACCAGGCCCTCGAAGACCTGCTCCGCGGCGACACGGAGCGACCGACGGAGGAATAGGCCGCCGGTCTGCGAGCTCGCCGGCCTGCCGGATTCAGCGCCGTGCCCTTCGGGGCGCGGCGCTTTTTTCGTTCGAAGGAGAGCACACAGGTGTTTTAGATAATCAGCCGCATTCAAACTTGTAATGTTTTGTTGATATGTTTGATCTAACGCGCACGTCTCTCGAATCCCGTCCCCGTCGCAGCACCTTCCGCCCGCCAGCTTCCCCAGCGGAGCGGCCGCGCAAGACCTACCGAGGCTTGCAGGCACTCCGCTTCGTCGCCGCTGCCCTCGTCGTCCTCGCGCACGCCACGTACTACACCTCCGAACGGCTCGACCCGTCGATGCGCGTCTGGTACGAGGGCGGGCTCGGCGTCATGCTGTTCTTCGGCATCAGCGGCTTCGTGATGCTTCTCACGGCTGACGGCCGCGGCGGCCGCGACTGGGCGGACTTCGCGCTGCGCCGCGTGATCCGGATCGCCCCGCTCTACTGGATCGTGACCACGATCAAGCTCATCACGCTGGTCGCCGTGCCGTCGCTCGTGCTCCACGCGGCGCTCCGGTGGGACACGACCGTGCTCTCCTACGCGTTCCTGCCGTCGCGCAACATCGACGGCGACGTGCAGCCGCTGTTCGCCGTCGGCTGGACACTGATCTTCGAAATGGCGTTCTACCTGCTGGTCAGCGTCGCCATCGCGCTGCGCGTCGACCCGATCCGGTTCTGCGGCATCGTGCTCTCGCTCGTGTCTCTGGGGAACATCCTGCGCGGACCGGATTGGCCGGCCTGGGCGTTCTATTTCGACCCGATCGTGCTGTTCTTCCTCGCCGGGATGGTGCTGGCCCGCTGGACGATCCGGCGCAACACACGTTCGGCCCTGCTGTGGGGTGCGTGGATCGTCGCGCTCTGGACGCTCATCGAGTTCGTCGGCCCGTACGCCTCGGGCAACGCGGTGAGCGTGATCACCTGGGTGGCGATCGTGGGCATCCTGCTCGTCGCCGTCCTGTTCGAGGACCGCATCTCCCCGTTCATCCCGCGCTGGCTGACCTGGCTGGGCGACGCGTCGTACTCGCTGTACCTGACGCATCCCCTGATCGCGCCTGCCGTTCCCGCGGCACTCGCCATCGTCGGGCTGACCGGGGCGCGGTTCGGCTGGGTGAGCGTGACACTGGCGCTCGGCGTCGCCGTTGTCGCGTCGTGCGTGTGCTACCTGATCGTCGAGCGGCCGACGACGCGCGGGCTCAACGGGCTGCGGAAGCGGTGGGCGACGAGGAAGCACGGTGCGCACGCCCGCTGAGCGTGTGGACGGCGCCTCCGGCTTGTGGATAACTCCCGCGCTGCCCGGCCGGCTGCGGGATGATGCCGGGATGGTCTACGCACTCGATCCCCGCATCCACCGGGTCTGGCGGTCGCCCAGTACCCTGCAGTTCGGAGTGGACACGGCGGTGCTGACGCTGGACGACCTGAGCAACGCGGACGAGCGGATGCTCGTGGCGCTCGACGCCGGGGTGACGATGTCCGGGCTGCAGATGGTGGCGAGGAGGGCGCGCGCGGACGCCGGGGCTCCCACGCGGCTGCTGGAGCGTCTCGCACCCGTGCTGGCGCCGCCGCCGGAGGCGGAGGGCGAGCGCCCCGTCGTCGTGATCGACGGCGCGGGCCAGACCGCCGCCCGACTGATCGAGGCGCTCGGCGAGGCCGGGGTGGATGCGCGCAGCGGCCTGACCTGGGACGACCCTGCCGTCGACACGGCAGCGGCCGCCGTCGTGGTCGGCTCGTTCGCGGTCGAGCCGGAGCGGCATCGCCGCTGGCTGCGCAGGGACGTGCCGCACCTGGCCATCGTGTTCGGCGACGAGCGGGTGCGCGTCGGGCCTTTCGTCGACCCGGGCGCTGGACCGTGCCTCGGCTGCGTGGACCTGCGGATCACGGACGCCGATCCGGCCTGGCCCGCGATGGCCACGCAGCTGTACACCCGGGATGCGCGGCGCGAGACGCCGCTCGTCGCGGCCGCCGCCTCCGGCGTGGCCGGTTTCGCGGTGCTCGACCGGCTGCGTGGCGGCCGCGCACTCAGCCGGTCGAGCGTGGCGGTCGACTACGGCACCGGCGCGAGAGAGGAGACGGACTGGGCCGCGCATCCGGGATGCGGGTGCCTGGGGTTGCCGGCCGACCCCGCGTGACGCTCAGCGACTGACGGGCACGTGCGGGGCCATCTCGGCGAGGAACCGCGACGGCTGGCGCACCGAGGAGCGACCGGCGTACTGGCCCGACTGCGACCAGCTGAGCTGCAGGTTGCTGCGCGCCCGGGTGATGCCGACGTAGAGCAGGCGGCGTTCCTCGTCGATCTGCTCGAAGCTCTTCGCGTAGCTGATCGGCACGAGCCCCTCGCTCAGGCCGACGAGGTAGACCGACTCCCACTCCAGGCCCTTCGCCGAGTGAAGGGTCGCCAGGGTCACGGCGGACAGGGTCGGCTCGTGCTGGCCGGCCTGTCGGGTGAGCAGTTCGTCGGTGAAGCGACGGAACGACGTGCCGGGCGGCATCGTGTCGACCAGGCCCATGATGGCGTTCAGCGACTCCCAGCGGTCGCGCACGGCGCCCCGTGTCTCCGGCGGCTCCTGGCTCCAGCCCAGCGAGCGCAGCACGTCGCTGACCGACTTGAAGAGCGGTTCGTCGCCGACCGCGACGCTGGCTGCGCGGAGCGACATGATCGCCTGGCGCACCTCCGGCAGGTCGAAGAAGCGCTTCGAGCCGCGGATCTGGTAGCTGATGCCGAGATCGCCGAGCGCCTGCTCGATGGCGGCGGCCTGCACGTTCACCCGGTAGAGGATCGCGATGTCCTCCGGCTTCGCCCCCGCCGCGAGCTCTGCGGCGATCTTCTGGGCGACGGCGCGGGCCTCGTCCCGGTCGCTCTCGTACGCCGTCGGCGACGGGATGCCCGGCGCAGCGGAGTCGGCCGCACCCGGCGTGGCCGCACCCGTAGCCGCCTCGCCCGGCGTCGCCACCACCGCTGCCGCCGAGTGCAGCGTCAGCGCGCCCGCACGGCCGCGCATGAGCCGGTTCGCCGCATCCACCACGGCGGGCGTCGAGCGGTAGTTCTGCTCCAGCCGCACCACCGTCGCCCCCGGATGCGTCCGCTCGAAGTCGAGCAGGTACGCGCTGCGCGCCCCGGCGAACGAATAGATCGTCTGGCTGGCGTCGCCGACGACGCAGACGTCGCGTCTGCCGCCGAGCCACAGATCGAGGAGCTGTTGCTGCAGCGGGGAGACGTCCTGGTATTCGTCCACCACGAAGAAGCGGTACTGCTCGCGCACCTGCATCGCCACGGCCGGCTCGATCTCGATCATCCCCGCGCAGACGAGCAGCACGTCCTCGAAGTCGATCTGCTTCCGCTCGTCTTTGAGGTCTTCGTACGTCTGCAGCATCAGCACCAGCTGCTCGGCGGTGAGGGTGCCCGGCACGGTGCGGTCCGCGACGGCGGAGGCGTACTGCTCGATGCTGAGTCCGGACACCTTGCGCCACTCCACCTCGGCGGCCACGTCGCGCAGGGTCGCCGTGTCGACACGCAGTTTCAGGCGCTCTGCCGCCTGGCCGAGCACCCTGCCCTTGCCGTCGAGCACGCTCGGCAGCTGGCCGCCGACCACCTGCGGCCAGAAGAAGTTCAGCTGGGACAGCGCAGCGGCGTGGAAGGTGCGCGCCGCGACACCGCCCGCGCCCAGCTGGCGCAGCCTCCCGCGCAGTTCGGCAGCCGCACGGTTGGTGAAGGTGAGCGCCATCACGCGGTTCGGCGCGTACGCACCGGAGGCCACGCCGTACGCGATGCGATGCGTGATCGCGCGCGTCTTGCCCGTTCCAGCACCGGCCAGGATGCAGACCGGCCCGAGCAGCGCCTCGGCGGCGACCCTCTGCTGCGCATCCAGCCCGTCGAGCAGACTGTCCGGATTCACCGTGCCGCCCCGGTCACCGCGCCACCGGAGCCTCGTCCAACGATCCGCCGTACCAGTCTTCGATCAGGGCGCGGGCGATCGAGGACCGGCCGGGCAGGATGACCTGCTCGCGCGCCTCCCACAGCTCGGTGCGGCTGAACCAGCGCAGGTCGAGGATCTCCTCCCCGTCCGGTGCGAGCCCGGACGGCGCCTGGTCGTCGGCCAGCCGGGCCGTGAAGCCGACCATCACCGATGCGGGGAACGGCCACGGCTGCGACCCCTTGTACTGCGGGTCGACCACCCGAATGCCCGCCTCCTCGAAGATCTCACGCTGCACGGCGGACTCGAACGACTCCCCCGGCTCGACGAAACCGGCCAGCAGCGAGTATCGCGAGTTCTCCCACATCGCGTTCGATCCGAGCAGCAGCCGGTCGTCCGCATCCAGCACGGTCACGATCACGGCGGGGTCAGTGCGCGGGAACACCTCGGAGCCGTCCTCGAAGCAGCGGCGCACCCAGCCGGCCTGCTCCACGACGGTCGGCGTGCCGCAGCGCGGGCAGTGGGTGTGGGAGGCGTGCCAGTTGGCGATCGCGAGCGCCTCGGTGAACAGCCCGGCGTCACGGTCGGTGAGCGCGGTGGCGACGGTGCGCAGGTTCCCCCAGCGGGCCTCATCCGGTTCGAGCTCCTGCGCGGCGGCGTCGGTCAGCACTTCGAGCACGACGGCCGTGCCGGCGGGCTCCGCGTCGCTCGCGACGAGCGTGCGTCCCAGGTAGACCCTGACCAGTGCCGAGGTCACCCGTTCGACGGGAAGCAGCTCGAGCGCGGCAGCGCCGGCACCGGATGCGCCCCAGCCGTCCGCGGCGGGCGTCGCCGCCTCCACGCTGTCCGCCGTAAGCAGCGCCCTGCCCTTCCAGAGCGCGAGCACGCGCGTCGACGGCTCCTCCCAGAGCTCGTCGAACAGCGCTGGACGCGACCGGGAGACATGATCGCGGTCGACGGCGTGACGCGAGAGCGGCAGCGAATCGAATGGGATGGGCGACATCGAGGTCCTTTCGGGGCGTGGCGAACGGCTCACGCGGGGAAGTCCAATTAACCTTGGCGCATGGCCAGATCCCATCTCACTCTAGCCGCGCTGGCCACTTCGGCCGTGCCGGGGCTCGAGGTCTCCGGTGCCCGCAGCTACACACTCGGGGGCGCGGGCGAGTTCGACTCCGCGCTGCTCAGCGGGCGGGACGGCGGAACGTCGGTCATCCGGGTTCCCACGTCGCAGGCGGCGGAGACCGAGCAGAGCGCCGACCTGGTCGCCCTGCGCGCGCTGACCACCGGCATCCGCAGCCGCCTCCCGTTCGACGTGCCGACCTATCTCGGCCAGGCTCCCGTCGGCGGCACGCGCGCGATCGTCTACGACTTCCTGCCCGGCCACCACATCGACGTCGACGACATCCCGCCCGGCGACGGCCTGGCCGGATCGATCGGGCACGCCATCGCGGCCATCCACACGCTCCCGACCAACTTCGTCGGCGAGGCGGGACTCCCGGTGCTGAGCGCCGCGGAGTGCCACACGTCCACCACGGCCCTGATCGAGTCCGCCGCATCCACCGGTCTGCTGCCCAGTGCGCTCCGCGACCGCTGGCGCGATGCGTCGGCCGACCAGTCGCTCTGGCAGTTCCAGCCCACCGTGGTCAACGGGGCCCTCACCGCCGACTCGTTCCTGGTGGAGGACGAGACCGTGCTCGCCGTGCTCGGCTGGTCGGCGCTGCGCGTCGGCGACCCTGCACGTGACCTGCACTGGCTTCTCGCGATGAACCCGGAGGCGACGGAGGGCGCGCTCGGCGCATACGCCTCGACGCGCCAGGTCGCCACCGACCGCCAGTTCACGCAGCGCGCGATGCTGTACGCGGAGCTCGAGGTCGCCCGCTGGCTGCTGCACGGCCGCGAGGTGCGCGACCAGAGCATCGTCGACGACGCCGTGCAGATGCTCGACGGCCTGGTCGACCGGGTGCACAGCAATGCGGTCACCCCGCTGTCGACCGCGACGGGACCGATCCTCGCGATCGACGACGTCGAGGCGATGCTCGACCGCACGCCGGGCGACCGCAGCTCGGATGCCTACGGTCACGCCGGCGGGATGAAGCCCGTCGAGGAGGACCAGAGCGACCGCAACTCCTCCGCGGAGTAGAGCCGCTCAGGCCGGATGACCTCGTCGTCGGCCACGAAGTAGAAGACGGCGTCGATCTTCTCCGGGTCGACGCCGGCGTACTGCGCGTACGCCAGCCGGTAGAGGGCGAGCTGGAGCTGCTTGCGTTCGAGGTCGGCGGCGTCGCGCGGCGCCTTGCCGGTCTTCCAGTCGACGATCTGATGGCTGTGCACGCCGTCGTCCGCCGGGTAGACCGCATCCAGTTTGCAGACCACCACCTGCCCGGCGAGCGTGACGTGGATCTCGATCTCCACCTCGTCCGGGCGGCGGCCCGCCCACTCGCTCGCCGCGAAGGTGCGCTGCAGCTCGGCCAGCTGCTCGGCCTCGAGCTGCTCCCCTGCCGGGTCGTCCAGTTCGTATGCCGCGGCGTCGATGACGTCTGCAGCTCCCGCCACCGTGCCGTATCGCTGCTCCACCCAGCCGTGGAACAGGGTGCCGAGACGGGTCTGCCGGTACGGGCGCTCGGGCATCGGGCGGCGGAGGGCTGCCGCGACGGACCCGGGATCGGTGACGTAGTCCTTGAACCGCGAGGCGGGGATGCGCGTCGGCAGCTCGACCAGGCCGGCGTCGTCGAGGCGGCGGGCACGCTCGGCGAGCAGCAGGTCGAGGTCGGCGGCGTAGATTCCTCCGTCGCCTGGCCCGCGCTCTAGCGCGTTCCTGACGGCCGCTGCGGCGGCGTGCACCCTGTCGTGCCGCACGCCGAGCGGGTCGAGCGGCCACGTCACCGTCTGCGCGTCGAGCGCGAACGGGTTCTCGTCCGGCTCAGCGCACTCCGGGAACGCGTCGTCCGGAAGCAGACCGGCGGCCTGCAGCTCGAGCAGGTACGCGCCAGGTCCGCGCGGCTTCTTCTGCGTCGACCAGTACGACCCGGAGAGCAGCAGGTGCTCCTTCGCCCGGGTGACGGCGACGTAGACGAGCCTCCGCTGCTCTGCGGCGTGCCGCGCGACGATCTCCTCCTCGAACGCGGTCATCGACTCGTCGATGTCCTTCTGCGTCTCCGCCGTGCGCCAGGCCAGCACGGGCAGCTCGGTGGAGTCTCCGCGGAACTCGTACGGCAGAGCGCCGAACTCGAACCAGCCGCGCTTGCTCTGCGGCCCGCCCGGCAGTTCGCCGTCGACCATCCGCGGCACGGCGACCACATCCCATTCGAGGCCCTTCGACCCGTGGATGGTCAGGATCTGCACCGTGCCGGGCTCCGGCTCCTCGCTGCGCGGCGCGAGGTTGTCTCTGCGCTCCGCCTCGGCCAGCCAGGCGAGGAACGAGCCGAGCGTGGCCTGATCGTCGCTGGCCAGATAGGAGGAGACCTGCTCGGCGAACGCGTCGAGGCTCGCCTGGCCGAGCTGGGCTGTCTCGTTCGCGGCCACCTCGATGTCGAGCAGCAGTTCCTGCTGCACCAGCGTCACCAGGTCGAGCAGGTCGAGACCGACCCTGGATCGCAGATGGTCGAGCTGGCGGCCGGCCTCGCGCATCCTGTGCAGGCCGGCCTCGCTGAACCCGGCCAGCTGGGAGTGCCCGTCCTTCGCCTCGACCACGAAGTCGAGGGCGTCGACGAGGGACGCGGACTCGTCGCCCGCCACCGACTGCCGCAGGCGCCTGCGCACCTCGGGATCGAGCTCCTGGAACCGGTGGTCGCGCGCTGCGAGCCAGGATGCGACGTTCCGCAGCGCCTGGATGTCCTTCGGCCCGATCCGCCAGCGCGCTCCGGTGAGCAGCCGGATCAGCTCGGAGCCGGCCGTCGGGTCGTGCATGACGCGCATGGCGCTCACCAGGTCGGCGATCACCGGCTGCTCCAGCAGGCCGCCGAGCCCGAGCACGTGATACGGGATGTTCCTCCGCGAAAGCGCCGCGGTGAAGACGTCGATCTTCTTGAGCGACCGGCAGAGCATGGCGGCGCTCGGCACGGCACCGCGCGCATCCCGGGTGGCCAGGCGAGCGCCCAGCCACGCGGCGACCGCTTCCGCCTCGTCGGCGACGGTCTGCTCGAAGACGGCGAGCAGCTCGCCCTTCTCCGCGCCGGGCCTCGGCTGCAGCTGCTCGACGTGGACGGGCGAGCTCGCGGTCAGCGGGGCGACCAGCGCGTTGGCGGCGTCGAGCACGCTCGTGGGGTTGCGCCAGCTGGTGCTGAGCGCGTACTCGGCGGCGCCGTCGCGGGTGCCGGTGAAGTCGAGCGAGAACCGGCCGAGGTTGGCGGCGCTCGCCCCTCGCCAGCCGTAGATGGACTGGTGCGGGTCGCCGACCGCCATGACGGCCTGCCCGCCGAACAGGCCCGAGAGCAGGCGGGTCTGCACCACGGAGGTGTCCTGGTACTCGTCGAGCAGCACCACCCGGTAGCGGGACCGGTAGTCGTCTGCGACGGACGGAACGCGCTCGCTGACGCGCAGCGCGAGCGCGACCTGGTCGGAGTATTCGACGAAGCCGCGGCGCACCTTCTCCGCCGCGAACTGCTCCGCGAGGTCGAGCAGCGGAGGGAGCGCACCGACCACCTGGATGGCCGCGCGCACGGAGGCGTACAGCTCCTTGACCCTCCCGCTGCCGGTGGGCAGGTCGGCGATGGTCTGGAACCGCTCGGTCATCCGCAGCACGTCCGCAGCCTCGACCACGTTCTCGCTGAGCGCGCGGCTGAGCGAGATGACGGCCGAAGTGACGGTGTCGACGCTCTTCTCGAGCTCGACCAGCCGGTCGTCGGTGCTCGTCACCACGAGGCGGCGGGCGACCTGCCACGCCGACGCCTCGCTGAGCACGGCGGACTCCGGCTCTCGCCCGATCAGCAGCGCGTTTTCGCGGAAGATCGCGTTGGCGAACGCGTTGTACGTCGCCACCTCCGGCGCGTCGAACGGGTCGAACTCGATGTCGGTCAGCCCGGACGCCACCAGCTGCTCGATGCGCTTCCTGATGCGGATCGCCAACTCACCGGCCGCCTTGCGGGTGAAGGTGAGGCCGAGGATCTCCGGCACCCTGACGTGCCCGTTGGCGAGCAGCCAGACCACCCGGTTGGCCATCGTCTCCGTCTTGCCGCTGCCTGCGCCGGCCACGACGATCGCCGGTTCGAGCGGCGCCTCGATCACGGCCTGCTGCTGCAGCGTGGGGGTGGGCAGCCCCAGCGCCTCCGCGATCTCGACCGCACTGATCCTGCGCACGGGTCGGGGATGCTCCTCGTGCGCGAGCGTGAACGCCTGCTCCACGAAGTCGAGCGTCGCCTCGTCCGCTCCCCACTCCAGCAGGCCGTCGCCGTTCTCCTCGATCATGGGCGCCCCCCGATCATGCGCTGACCGCCGGAACGAGGTGGATGCGGTACTCGTACTTCGCGTGCGGGTCCCTGTCTCCGAGGTCGACCACTCCGGCGAACGTGCTGCCCGCCATCCCGGCCGCTGCCTGCTCGACCCTGGCCTTCAGTCGGTCGAGCCCGTCGCCGTCGACCCGCTCCTGGGCCACCTCCCTGTAGCTCTTTCCGCGCACGCCCTTGCTCACGTAGAGCAGCTTCGCGCCGCCGGACGGGGCGCCCTCCGCCGCATCCACTGCCCCGTGTTCCAGGGCGAGCTGGTACGCGCCGAGCTGGGCGTGCCCGGCCACCTGCGCGGCGCTCGGCACGGTGTTGCCTGTCTTGAGGTCGACGATGACGATTGTTCCCTCCGGAGTGCGTTCGACGCGGTCGATGGTGCCGCGGATCAGCGCGCGGCCGACGGAGAGCTCGAACGCGCCCTCCGAGCCGAGCAGCGCCCCTCCCGCCCGCTCGAAGTCGCGCAGGTACTCGGAGACGCCCTCTGCGAGCTTCCTGGTGCGCCTGCGCTCCTTCTCCTCGAGCCACGGGGACTCGAACTGCAGCTCGTTCCAGCGTTCCTCGACGCCGCGCCAGACGCGTTCGACGCTGAGGTCGCCGTCCGGCTCGGTGCTGACCTGCTCCATCACCGCGTGCACGACGGTGCCGATCCCGGCGGCGAGGCCGCTCGGCGAGGACGCCATCGCGTCGACGAACCAGGCGAGCGGCGACTTCTCGAAGGTCTCCAGGCGCGACGGGGAGACCCTGACCACCGCATCCGGATCGTCGAGGTCGACCAGCGGCTCCTCGGTCGACGGCGCGATCAGGCCGTACCAGTCGTCCGGGCTCGCGCCCTCCACCTCCGCGGCAGCGAGACGCGCGAGGGCGTCGGCCGCATCCGGGGCGCCGGTGGTGACCAGCCGCCGCCTCAGCCGCCCGACCATCCCGCGCAGCGACAGTGGATGCACGGAGTCGTCCGTGTCGTCGTAGGCCAGATCGCCGGCGAGCCGGAGGAACGGGGACGGCTGCTCGTCGTCGTTGGCGGTGGCCGTGAGGATGACCTGCGTGCGCGCCCTGGACACCGCGAGCGCGAACATGCGGAGCTCGTCGCCGAGCACCTGGGCGCGTTCGTCCACTGTGTCCGATGTGGTTCCGGCGAGTGCGTCCGCGAGCGCCTGGGGGTGCAGCAGGGAGCCGCGGAGGCGCAGGTTGGGCCAGACGCTCTCCTGCAGGCCTGCGACGGCGACGATGTCGAACTCGGCGCCGATGGTGGCGCTCGGGGTGCAGACCAGCACGGCCTCCCCCGCCGTCTGCGCGGCGAGGGTGTCTTCCGGGACCTCTGCGCCGAGCAGTTCGACGACGAAGTCGGACGCGGGACGTTCCGGATAGCGCTCGACGAACCGCCTGGCGGCGGTGAAGAGCGCGACGACGCCGTCGAGGTGGCGGTTGGCCTCGTCGGCGACGATGCCGCTGCGCTCCGACTGCTCCAGCCAGCGCTTGGCGAGCCCGCTGCGCTCCCAGGCGTGCCAGAGCAGTTCCTCGATAGTGGCGCCGTTCTGCGCCTTCTCGCGTCCGGCCGCGATGGTTTCAGCGAGCCGGGATGCGCGGCGTGCCGGGGCGGAGTCGATGGTGGAGAACCGGCCGGGCGCGCTCAGCGCCTCCACGAGGAGGTCGTCGGCCGAGCGGTTGCCGTCGCCGGCCAGCTCCTCCTGGCGGAGGGCCAGCCGCAGGCGGCGCAGGCTGATGCCGTCGAGGCCGCCGAACGGCCCGAGAAGCAGGTCGGAGACCACGGGAGGGTCGAGCTCGACGGCGCCGAGCTCCACGCCGACGACCGTGATCAGCTGCCGGGCGGCGAAGTCGTCGCGCAGAGCGCGCCCTGCGACGCTGGTCCTGGTCGGCACCTCGGCGACCGCGAGCGACCTGGCGAGGCCAGGCACGTGCGCGCCGGAGCGGACGACGACGGCCATCCTGTTCCACGGCACACCGTTCATCAGGTGCTGCTCCCGCAGCCTGCGCGCCAGCCGCGCCGCCTCTGCCGGGGCGGACGACGCCTCGATGCGCACGACCTCCTGGCCGGACGGCGGCGCATCCCGGCCTGCTGCTGCGAGGCGCTGGACGCCGGCCGCCGCCGTGCCGATGCGCTCGGTGACGCGCGTCGTGAGGTCGCGGAGCGCCGGCGTCTGGCGGTGCGCCGTGCCGAGGACGAAGCGCGTGACGGGGACGCCGAGCCGCGCCTCCAGCTGGCCGATGGCCGTCGCCTCCGCCCCGCGGAACGTGGTGGACGCCACATCCGGATCGCCGAACGCCACGATCGCCACGCCGCGGGCGGCGAAGGCGCGCAGCAGGGAGACGGCGGCGAGCGTCGCTTCCTGCAGGTCGTCGACGAAGATCGCCCTCAGCCGGTCGAGCGAGCTGCCGCCGCGCACGACGGACACGGCCTCGGCGATCAGCTCCGACGAGTCGACGAAGGTGCCGCGATAGCTGTCCACCACGCGTTGGTACTCCGCGATGAAACGCGCGGCGGCCCTCCACTCGTCGTGCCCCGTGATCGCGCCCAGCTCGGAGAGCCTGCTGGGTGTGACGCCGAGTTCGACGCAGCGCGCCATCAGCTCGCGCAGCTCGGTGCGGAAGCCGCGGAGGGTGCGCACGTCGGCGACCAGCGGCTCCGGCCAGGCCGGTCCCGTGCCGTCTTCGAGATGGCCGTCGATCAGCTCGGCGATGATCTGGTCCTGTTCGCCGCCGGTGAGCAGGCGGGGCGGCTCCAGTGCCGCCGCCCTGGCGCGCTCCCCCGCGAGCTGGAACGCGAGCGACGTCGCCGTCCTCGCCAGCGGGCCGTTGGTCGGGACGCCGATCCGCAGCGCGAGCCTGTCGCGCAGCCGGGTGGCCGCCGACCGGGATGCGCTGATCGCGAGCACCTCCCCCGTGCCGTAGCCGCGCTGCAGCACCCGCTCGGCGAGCGCCTCGACCAGCGCGGTGGTCTTGCCGGTGCCCGGCGCGCCGATGACGGCACCGGATGCGCCGTCCGGCAGCGCGAGGACGGCCGCCTGCGTGTCGTCGAGTGCGAGGTCGGCCGCCGTCTGCTCCGCGGAAGGCGGCGGTCGGAAACCTCGGATCGTCATGCCTGAAACGCTACCGGCGTCCGCCGACAGAGAACGCGGCGCAGCGCCGCAGGCTGCGTGTCGTAGTCTGAACTCACATCCGCCGGTCAGATTCGAAAGGCACCACACGTGGAGATCCGCATCGGAATCGTCAACGCTCCTCGCGAGCTCAGCTTCGAGTCGTCCCAGACGGCGGAGGAGATCGCATCGCAGGTCGAGGCAGCGCTCTCGAGCGGCACCGGATTCGTCCGCCTCACCGACAACAAGGGCAAGCTGTACGTCGTCCCGACGGCCGGCATCGCATACATCGAGATCGGTTCGGACGAGTCGCGCCGCATCGGCTTCGTCGGCTAGATTCGCCAGCGTGGAACTGCTCTTCGTCGCGCTCGGCGGGGCCATCATCGGCCTCGCCGCCCGCTATCTGCTGCCGAACCGTCACACGCACGGCGCCGTGCTGATGCCCGCTCTCGGGGTCATGGTGTCGAGCGTGCTCTGGGTCGCCCTCACCTGGGCAGGCCTGAAGTGGAACGGCGGCTGGATCTGGTGGATCACGCTCCTCGGCACCGCCCTGGTGGTCGCCGTGGTCGACGTGGTCATCGGCCGTGTCCGCACCGCGCACGACGACCGGATGCTCGCCGACCTCACCAAGGGCGCCGTCGCGCGCTGAAGCCGTCCCACCGGCTCCGCTCGAACGGAATCCGCGCCCGACACGCCGCCGCACTCTCCGTAACTGCGGAGATCCCGGCCGTTGCGCCCGCATCCTCCGCAACGACGGAGATCCCGGCCACGCGCGCCTTCTCCGACGCAACGGACCTCCGCGTCGCGCCCGATCCGTTCGGGCGGAGTTTCGGGCCGATGCGCCGAGTTTCTCCGCTCGGGCGGAGAACCCGGCGGCGTGTCACGGCAGAACTCCGGTCGAACACCCGCTGCCGATGGGGCCGCGTCGGCCCGAGGCCGCGTCAGGCCAGGAGGCCGCGTCAGGCCGTGAGGCCGCGTCAGGCCGTGAGGCCGAGGGCGTCCATCCTGCGGGTGTGCGCCGCGATGAGCTCGGTGAAGATCGGCTCGATGCGCTCGTCGTCTTTCGCGGGGTTGCCGGACAGGTGCAGCGCCGAGCGTGCGACGAGGAGCGTGTCGCCCACCAGGCGCCTCCCCCACATCGCCAGGCGCGACGACAGCCGCTGGTCGGCCTCGATCTCGTCGCGCAGCACGTCGAGCACGCCCTCCTGGCCGCCGTCCGAGCCGAGCAACTGGGCGATGCGCGGGCCGACGTCGCCGGGGAGCCCGGCCGCCAGGCGGATGAAGAAGTCGTCGAGCAGGCCGCTCGTCACCAGCACGGCCAGCAGTGTCTCGCGCCAGTCCGTCCCGGTCGTCAGCGCGCTGAAGCCGTCGATCTCGTCGGCGAACGGCTTCATCACCTCGGCAGGGTCGTCTCCGCGGCGGCGGATCTCCGCCACGACGCCCTGGTGCTTGGACAGCGCGTGGCCGGCCGCCGCAGCCACCTTCTCTTTGGCGGAGAGCGCATCCACCTCTCCGACGACGCGCGAGAGGGTCTGGAACGTCTCCAGCTGGAGGTAGGCGGCCTGGCCGAGATACGGCAGCAGATCGGGCATGACCTCGTGTAGATCGACGCGGATCGCCTGCGTGGGAGTGTTCCGCGGCGTCAGTCGGGGAAGCTCGACCGGGGGCCGGCGTCGGGAGATCCAGGTTGCCACGTACAGCAGTGTAACGGGGACGTCCAGTAAGCTGGTGCCGCCGTCGGCGCTGGATCGACGGCCCTACGCCTGCGAACGAGGAACAAGGCGTAGACCTTCAACTCACGATCGACAGGCATATTCTCTAGTGACTTTCTCTGAACTCAACATCGACCAGGACATGGTCGACGCTCTCGCCGCGAAGGGCATCATCGAGCCCTTCCCCATCCAGGCGCAGACCATCCCGCTCGCTCTCGACGGCCAGGACATCATCGGCCAGGCCAAGACGGGCACCGGCAAGACCTTCGGCTTCGGCCTCCCGATCATCCAGCGTCTCGGACTCCACCCGGAGCCCGGGGTGCAGGCACTCGTCGTCGTCCCCACCCGCGAGCTGTGCGTCCAGGTCTTCGAAGACCTCTCCCAGGCGGCGGCGAACCGCGACACCGAGGTCGTCGCCATCTACGGCGGCAAGGCGTACGAAGGCCAGATCGCCCAGCTCAAGTCGGGCGCGCAGATCGTCGTCGGCACGCCGGGCCGTCTGCTCGACCTCGCCGGCCAGCGACTCCTCAACCTCTCCAACGTGCGCGAGATGGTGCTCGACGAAGCGGACAAGATGCTCGACCTCGGCTTCCTCGCCGACATCGAGAAGCTGTTCGCGCAGACCCCGGCAACGCGCCACACCATGCTGTTCTCCGCGACCATGCCCGGCCCGATCGTCGCCCTGGCGCGCCGCTTCATGACGCGCCCCATCCACATCCGCGCGACCGACCCGGACGAGGGCCAGATCCAGGCGAACATCAAGCACCTGATCTACCGCGCCCACTCGCTCGACAAGGACGAGGTCGTCGCCCGCATCCTGCAGGCGGAGGGCCGCGGCAAGACCGTGGTGTTCACACGCACCAAGCGCGCGGCGGCCAAGCTGGTCGAGGAGCTCAACGACCGCGGCTTCAACGCCGCCGCCGTGCACGGCGACCTCAACCAGGAGCAGCGCGAGCGCGCGATGGCCGCGTTCAAGGCCGGCAAGAAGGACATCCTGATCGCCACGGACGTCGCGGCCCGCGGCATCGACGTCGACGACGTGACCCACGTCATCAACCACACCATCCCGGACGACGAGAAGACCTACCTGCACCGTGCAGGCCGCACGGGACGCGCCGGCAAGACCGGCATCGCCGTCACGTTCGTGGACTGGGAAGACCTGCACAAGTGGGCGCTCATCAACCGCGCCCTCGAGTTCGGCCAGCCGGAGCCGACGGAGACGTACTCGTCGTCGCCGCACCTGTACTCCGACCTGGACATCCCCGCCGGCTCCAAGGGCCGCCTGAAGGCGACGCCCGCGGTGAAGGCCGACGGCGCGCAGCGCTCGGGCGGACGCTCGGACGGTGGACGCTCTGAAGGCGGTCGCTCCGAGGGTGGTCGCTCAGAGGGCGGACGCTCCGGCGGATCCGACGCTGCCGGCGACAGCCAGCGCAGCCGTCGCCGCACCCGCGGTGGCCGCCCGAGCGGAGCAGGCTCGGCCGAGACCGCCCCGGCGACGGACACCCCGGCATCCGGAACCCACGACGGCGGAGGAGCAGAGCACCACGACGGCAACAGCGCACCGCGCCGCCGTCGTCGTCGCTCCCGCGGCGGAGCCCCGACGGCTCCCACCGCCTGACCAGCGCCAGGACCAATCGAGTCCGGACTTATTCACGCACCGCTCCGGCGTGTCGCGTGAATAAGTCCGGACTCGATTTCTTAGTACCAGTTGTAGCCGATCTCGTGGGTCCAGGCTCCGCAGGGTGAGCCGTAGCGGCCGCTGATGTAGCCCAGACCCCAGTTGATCTGCGTGCGGTAGTTGGTCATCCAGTCGCCGCCCGCCGACGACATCTTGCTCGCGGGAAGCGACTGCGGGATGCCGTATGCGCCGCTCGAGGTGTTGTACGCGTCGGTGCGCCAGCCGGACTCCTGGTTCCAGAGCCGGATCAGGCAGCCCATCTGGTCTCCACCCCAGCCGTACGACCCGAGCACACTGGACGCGTAGTTCTGCGCTCCGGCCGGGTCGACGTCGACACCCGGAGGTGGGGCGAAGCCGTCCGCCCCTCCGTCGCCCGCCGCCGCTGCGGCCGCTGCGGCCTGCGCTGCCGCCGCCTGCGCCGCCGCGACACCCTCCGCGTACTTCTGCTCCACCGACGCCTCGGTGTTCTTCAGCGCGGCGAGCTGCGCGTACAGGGTGGTGGCGTGCTGCTTCTGGTCGGCGAGCTGCGCATCCGCCGCCTGCTTGGCCGCCTTGGCGGCGTCGAGCGCCGTCTTGGCCTGCGTCGCCAGCCCGTCGCGGATGGTGCGGGCCTGGGCGGCCTGCTCGCTGAGGGATGCTGCGAGGTTCTTCTGCGCCGTGGCCTGCGCGAACAGGGTGCTCGCCTGGTCGGCCAGCTTGGAGACGGCACCGAGCTGGTAGAGCAGCTCCGACGACTTGACCGAGCTGTTCCCGGTGAGGAAGAGCCGCAACGACACCTCCGCCCCTCCCGAGCGGGTGAGCTGCTCGGCGAGCTTGCCGCTCTGCGAGCGCAGAGACGCCGCCTTGGTGCTCGCCGCCGTCGCGGCCGTCCGCAGGTCGTCCGCCTTCTGCGTCGCCGCCTGCAGGGCGGCCTCCGCCTGCCCGTACTCGCCCGCGCGCTTGATCGCGAGGTCGCCTGCGGCGTCCGCGGAGGTCTGCAGCGAGGCGAGCAGACCGTTGATGCGGTCCACCTCCGCCTGACTGGCCGCGGCGTTGGCCTTCGCCGCCTGCACGTCGTCCCACGACGGATACGAGGTGTCCGCGACGGCAGGGGATGCTCCTCCCGCCGTCACGATGGCGGCGACCAGCACCGCGGCCGCTGCCGCTGCTGACCAGCTCCGTCGGCTCACGCCTGACCTCGTCTCCCGTGCTCGATCCTGGGCTCCGTGCTTCGAACCCCGACCCAGGCTAAGCAGAAAACCTCAGGACGCGTAGAAGGGCGCCGCGCCTGTCGCTTCTTCGATGATCCTGTCAACAACCTCAGGATCGGTCGTGTTCTCCCCCAGCCGGTTCGGTTTCCCGTCGCCGTGGTAGTCGCTCGACCCGGTCACGGCGAGCCCGAACTTCGCGGCCAGTTCGTGCAGTCTGGCCTTGCCGTCCTCGGTGTTCTCCCTGTGGTCGATCTCCAGGCCGAAGAGGCCGGCATCCACCAGCCGGGCGAGCCGCTGCTCCGGTATGACCCTGCCGCGCCCGCCCGTCGCCGGATGCGCGAGCACGGGGACGCCGCCCGCCTCGCGGATGAGACGCACCCCGGTCAGCGGCTCCGGAGCGTAGTGCGGCTGATAGTAGCCGCCTCGCCAGTGCAGGATGCCCGCGAAGGCGGCGCTGCGGTCGCTGGCGAGCCCGCGGGCGACGAGGGCGTCCGCGATGTGCGGGCGTCCGACGGTCGCCCCCTCTGTGGCCTGGTCCATCACGTCGGCCCAGGTGATGTCGTAGTCTTCCGCGATGCGGTTGACCATCTCCTCCGCCCTGGTCAGCCGGCCCTCCCGGATGCGCGCCGTCTCCGCCACGAGCGCCGGGTTCTGCGGGTCGAAGAGGTAGCCCAGCATGTGCACGCTGGCGAACTCGATGCGCGTGCTGAGCTCCATGCCGGGGAGGACGGTGACGCCCACCTCTGCTCCGGCGGCCGCAGCATCCAGCCAGCCGGCGGTGGAGTCGTGGTCGGTGAGCGCGACCGTGCCGAGCCCGGCGACCGCTGCAGCCCGCACCAGCTCCGCCGGTGTCTCGGTGCCGTCGGAGACGGACGAGTGGGTGTGCAGGTCGATGGGACCACGGAAGCGTCGCACATCAGCCATGCACTCCATCCTAGGAGTGGAAGAATGGTCGGCATGTCCTCGCAGCAGCAGACCCAGCCGGCAACAGCAGCCCCCGCCCCGCGCGCCACCTCCAACCGGTCGACGACACCGGGTTCGGACGGCTTCAAGGAATACATCGGAAGCGGCTGGGCCGAGCGGGAGGAGACGCTGCCGGATGCGCGGGAGCAGGCGTCGTTCGCCGCGGCCCGCCGCGCGGCGATCTCCGAGCTCTACCGCGGCAAGCGCCTGATCATCCCGGCCGGGCGCCTCAAGCAGCGCTCGAACGACACCGACTACGCCTTCCGCGCCCACTCGGCGTTCGCGCACCTCACCGGCTGGGGCTCCGACTCCGAGCCGGGCAGCGTGCTCGTGCTGGAACCGACGGACGCCGGCCACGACGCGACGCTCTACTTCCGTGAGCGCGCCGGCCGCGACTCCGACGAGTTCTACGCAAACCCGGAGATCGGCGAGTTCTGGATCGGCCCGCGCCCGTCGCTCGCGCAGGTCGCCAGCGATCTCGCGCTCGCCACCCGCGGCATCGCCGACCTGGATGCGGTCGTCGACGCCACCGACGCAGACACCATCGTGCTGCGCGAGGCCGACTCAGCGATCACCGACTCCGTGGATGCGCTCCGCCTCGTCCTCGCAGGAGACGACGCCTCAGCGCCCGGCTACGACCCGGAACAGCACGACACGGACGACCAGCTGGCGCGCGACCTGTCCGAGCTGCGGCTGGTCAAGGACGCGTACGAGGTGGCCGAGCTGCGCTCCGCCATCGCGGCGACCGCGCGCGGCTTCGACGACGTGATCGGCGACCTGGAGCGCATCACCGCGCATCCCCGCGGCGAGCGCCTGGTCGAGGGCGTCTTCAACGGCCGTGCCCGCGCTGACGGGAACGCGGTGGGCTACGACACGATCGCCGCGAGCGGACCGCACGCGTGCATCCTGCACTGGACGCGCAACGACGGCCCCGTGGTTCCCGGCGACCTCATCCTGCTGGACGCCGGCGTGGAGGTCGACAGCTACTACACCGCGGACATCACCCGCACGTTCCCCATCGACGGCACCTTCACCGAGACGCAGCGGCTGGTCTACGAGACCGTGCGCGAAGCGGCGGACGCCGCGTTCGCGATCGTGCGTCCCGGCATCCGGTTCCGCGAGATCCACGCCACCGCGATGGCGGTCATCGCCCGCCGCACGGCGGAGTGGGGGCTGCTGCCGGTCACCGCTGAGGAGGCTCTGCAGGCCGACAACCAGCACCACCGCCGCTACATGGTGCACGGCACCAGCCACCACCTCGGACTGGATGTGCACGACTGCGCGCAGGCCCGGCGCGAGCTCTACCTGGACGGCGTGCTCGAGGCCGGCATGACCTTCACCATCGAACCCGGCCTGTACTTCCAGCCCGACGACCTCACGGTGCCGGAGGCGTTCCGCGGGATCGGCGTGCGCATCGAGGACAACATCCTGGTCACCGAGGACGGCGCGGAGAACCTCTCCATCGCCATCCCGCGCACGGCGGACGACGTGGAGGCGTGGGTGCAGCGACTGCGCTAGCGCGGTTCCTCAGGCGCGGGCGGCCCAGCCGGAGCGGGCGGCGCTGGCGGCGCAGGCGGCGGATCGGACGGGTGCTCCGGCTGCGGGAACGCGGGCGGAGGGTCGGACGGATGCGGCGCCACCGGCGGGTCGGACGGGTGCGCGACCGGCGCCTCCCTGCCGTCTCCGACGCCGCCCTGCATCAGGTTGCGTGCGCGGTTGACGAGGTCGGAGTCGACGAGCACCGAGTAGCTGGTCGCGATCACCTGCATCACCGAGGTGTAGTCGCGGCGGCGGCGGTTGATGGCGTACGAGACGACGCCGAACAGCATCCCGAACCCGGCGCCGATGAGCACGGCGGCGAGCACGAACGCCAGGCTGACCTGCGGCGAGAAGATCACCAGCAGCAGGCCGAAGAAGATTCCGAGCCACGCACCGGATGCCGCACCGGCGACCGCGACACGCCCCCAGGTCAGCTTCCCCGTCACGCGTTCGACGCTCTTGAGGTCGCTTCCGACGATCGAGACCTTGTCGACGGGGAAGTCCGCGCGCGCCAGCACATCCACCGCCTGCTGCGCTTCCGGGTAGGTCTCGTATGTGGCGACGACCTCTCCGCGCGGGAGCGTGGGGAACATGACACGGTTGCGTCCGCCAAGCGGACTCTGGCTGCTCATCGCTCCATTCTTCCATCCGCAGCGACCTGACGGCCGGAGGGCTTAAGTTATTACATGTGAGTGCCACCAGAGTCTTCGTCGCCCGTTTGGCAGGGTGCACCGTTTTCGACCCGGTCGGCGACCGGGTCGGCAAGGTGCGCGACGTCCTGGTGGTCTACCGAAAAAGCGATCCGCCGCGCGTCGTTGGGCTGATCGTCGAGATCCCTGGCAAGCGGCGGGTGTTCGTCTCCATCGGCCGGGTGACCAGCATCGGCAGCGGCCAGATCATCACGACCGGCCTCATCAACGTGCGCAGATTCGAGCAGCGCGGCGGCGAGGTGCGCGTGATCGCCGAGATGCTCGGCCGCAAGGTGCTGTTCGCCGACGGCACGGGCGAGGCGACCATCGAGGACGTGGCGATCGAGGAGTCCGCGACGGGAGAGTGGGCGATCAGCCAGCTCTTCGTGCGCCGCCCGAAGTCCGGATCGTCCCCGTTCGGCAAGGGCCCGACCACGTTCGTCACCTGGAACGAGGTGCGCGAGAAGCAGGCGCGCGGCGAGGCGCAGTCCGCCGAGCAGCTGATCGCCACGTACTCCGAGCTGAAGCCGGCCGACCTCGCGAACACCCTGCTCGACCTCCCACCGCTCCGGATGCTCGAGGTCGCGGAAGAGCTGCCGGACGACCGTCTCGCCGACGTGCTCGAGGAGATGCCGGAGTCCGAGCAGGTGCAGATCCTCGCCAAGCTCGACGACGACCGCGCGGCGGACGTGCTCGACCAGATGGAGCCGGACGACGCCGCCGACCTCATCGCCCAGCTGTCCGACGAGCGTGGAGAGCACCTGCTCGAACTGATGCAGCCGGAGGAGGCGGAGGACGTGCGCATGCTGCTCAGCTATGCGCCGGATACCGCGGGCGGTCTGATGACGACCGAGCCCATCATCGTCTCCGCCGACGCCACCGTCGCGGAAGGACTCGCCCTGATCAGGAGGCACGAGCTCGCCCCGGCGCTCGGCGCGGCGGTGTGCGTGACCCTGCCGCCGTACGAGGCCCCGACCGGGCGCTTCCTCGGCGTCGTGCACTTCCAGCGGATGCTCCGCTACCCGCCGCACGTGCGCCTGGGCACCCTGCTCGACCCGAGCCTGGAACCGGTGACGGCGAACACCTCCGCTGCAGAGGTGTCGCGCATCCTGGCCAGCTACAACCTGGTCTCCGTTCCCGTCGTGGACGACAACCACCGACTGGTCGGGGTGGTGACCATTGACGACATCCTCGACTACCTGCTGCCAGACGACTGGCGAAGTCGCGACGAAGACGAGCCCGTGAAACGCGCGCCCGTCTCCGATCAGACCGGCAGTATCCGCATTGTGAACGGAAGGAGGGGCGGCAATGGCACGAGGTAAGCAGGACACCCGCCTGGATGCGCCCAAGGGCCTCCGCACCACCGTCATCCCCCGCCGCGGCCAGACCGTCGACAACAACGACAGGTTCGGCCGGTTCACCGAGTGGATCGCCCGCGCGATGGGCACGCCCTGGTTCATCCTGGGCCTCACCGTCTTCGTGGTGTTCTGGATGGCGTGGAACACCCTCGCCCCCGTCGCCTGGCGGTTCGACTCGATCGCGCTCGGCTTCATCGCGCTGACCCTGGTGCTGTCGCTGCAGGCATCGTACGCCGCCCCGCTCATCCTGCTCGCCCAGAACAGGCAGGACGACCGCGACCGCGTGCAGATCGAGCAGGACAGGCAGCGCGCGGAGCGCAACCTGGCGGACACGGAGTACCTGGCGCGCGAGGTCGTCGCCCTGCGGCTGGCGATCAAGGACATCGCGACCAAGGACTTCATCCGCGCCGAGCTGCGCGCCCTCCTCGACGACCTGGACCGGCGCGACGACGATGGCAGCAGGGAAGGCGACGGAGCGCAGGCGCGTGGCTGAGCTGGCCGACACGGTCATGCACGCCCTCGCCGGTGTGCTCGACCCCGAGATCCGCAAGCCCATCACCGAGCTGGACATGGTGGGCGGCGTCGCCGTCGACCCGTCCGGGCACGCGAGGGTGGGCGTCAAGCTGACGATCGTCGGCTGCCCGGCCGCCGACACGATCGAACGGGATGTGCGCACCGCCACCGCGAGCGTGCCCGGCGTCACCGCCGTCACGGTCGACGTGACGGTGATGTCGAAGGAGGAGCGCAGGGCGCTCACCGAGAAGCTGCGCGGAGGCCGCGCATCCCGGGCCCAGCAGTTCGGGCCGGACTCGCTCACCCGCGTCTACGCGGTGACCAGCGGAAAGGGCGGCGTCGGCAAGTCGACCGTCACCGCCAACCTCGCCGTCGCCCTCGCGGAGCGTGGCCTGCGGGTCGGGATCGTGGATGCGGACGTGCACGGCTTCTCGATCCCCGGCATTCTGGGCCTTACAGACGCCGAGGGCGTCGCACAGCGCCCGACGCGCGTGGACGACATGATCCTGCCTCCCGTCGCCTACGGGGTGAAGGTGGTGTCGATCGGGATGTTCGTGGACTCGCCGTCCGCCGCCGTCGCCTGGCGCGGCCCGATGCTGCACCGCACCATCCAGCAGTTCCTCGGCGACGTGTTCTTCGGCGATCTCGACGTGCTCCTGCTCGACCTGCCGCCCGGCACGGGGGACGTGGCGATCTCGGTGGGCCAGCTGCTGCCGAACGCCGAGGTGATCGTGGTGACCACCCCGCAGCCCGCGGCCGCCGACGTCGCTGAGCGCAGTGGCGTGCTCGCCCGTCGGACCGGCCAGAAGGTCATCGGCGTCATCGAGAACATGGCGGGGCTCCCCCAGCCGGACGGCACCGTGCTCGACCTGTTCGGCAGCGGCGGCGGGGCCGAGGTCGCGCGCCGCCTCTCCGCCGGACAGGACGAGGAGGTGCCGCTGCTCGCGTCGGTGCCGCTGAGCATCCCGTTGCGAGCAGGTGGAGACACGGGCGCGCCGATCGTGGTCACCGACCCCGCCGATGCCGCAGCCGTGGCCATCCGGTCGGTGGCGGATAGGCTCGCCACCCGGGCGCGCGGACTCTCCGGGCGGAAGCTCGGGATCTCGGTGGTCTGAGTCTCGCCCGGGCGGCGCAGGTCTCAGGGGGTCAGCTCTCGGTCGGCTCGACGATCCGCGCGAGCAGCTCGATCAGCAGACGTTCGGTGAGCGGCCGGGGCAGCGCCCCGATCAGCGCGAGGAACGGCGCCAGCTCGTCCGGCAGCGTGGCTCCTGACGCGTCGTCGCTCGCGCCGGCGAGCCCGATCGCCTGCAGCACGCCCCACGCCGTCTCCGCGTCGAGCGGGCCGTCCGCGAGGCCCGGCGGGAGCGCCCCGAGGATCGCAGAGGGGTCGACCGCCGGCACGCCGCGCACCTCGTCGGCAGAGGCGCGCAGCGCCGCCTCGAGCTCGTCCACGCGCTCCTCGGTCACCGGGGTGATCGTGAGGTGCGTGGTGTGCGGCAGCCGCGTGCCGTCCGGCTGAACCAGACCGGGTTGCAGCTGCAGGTGCCAGCCGCGGCGCCCCGCCCTGTCCGCCCAGTGGTGCGGGTCGACGCGGCGCTCGGGAGGGACGGACTCGTCGGTGGCGACCGCGAGCAGCGGCCCGACCGGGTCCCCCACGATCCGCAGGCCGTCGATGTCGCCGATGATGTCGGCCAGCGCGCGCGTCGCCCGGCGGCAGGACTCGGCCAGCTCCGCGAAGCCGCGGGCCCCGAGCGCCTGCACGATCGCCCAGGACGCCGCGAGGGCTCCGGCCGACTTGGAGCCGAGCATCGTCGGGTTGACCACCGGATAGCCCGGCCAGCCCGTGGTCGCGAAGTACTGCATCCTCTGTCGGTCGCGGCCACGCTGCAGCAGCACGCTCGCGCCCTTCGGTGCGTAGCCGAACTTGTGCAGGTCGGCGGAGATGCTGGTGACGCCGGGAACGCGGAAGTCCCAGAGCGGCAGCGGAGAGCCGTCGGCGTTCCGCCAGAATGGCAGGATCCAGCCGCCGATGCAGGCATCCACGTGCAGAGCGATGCCGGCGTCCGCGCAGGCGGCGGCGACGGCCTCGACAGGGTCGAGCGCCGCGAGCGGGTATCCGGGCGCGGAGACGACGACGAGCGCGACGTCTGCGCCGAGCCTGCCGACGATCGCGTCCGCGTCGACCACACCCGTCTCCGGATGCACGGAGACGAGCTCCAGGTCCACGTCGAAGTAGTGCGCCGCCTTCTGGAACGCCGCGTGCACCGTCACGGGAGCGACCATCCGCGCCCGGCCGGTGCCGCCCGCCGCGCGCCAGACGTCGCGCGCGGTCTTCACGGCGAGCAGGCACGACTCCGTGCCGCCCGACGTCACCGAGCCGACCACGTCGTCCGCTCCGTGCAGCAGTTCGCGAGCGAAGCCGAGCACCTCGCGCTCCATCACGGCCACCGAGGTGAACGTGGTGGGGTCGAGCCCGTTCACGGGCTGCACCAGGCGCATCGCCTGCGCGGCCAGCTCGTCCACCTCGGCGAGACCCGAGTCGTAGACGTAGCTCAGCACGCGACCGCCGTGCGTCGGGGCGTCCGCCGCCCGGAGCGCGGCGAGCCGCCCCAGGATCGCCGCAGAGTCAAACGCGACCATCGATGTCCTCCTTGCGCAGGCCGTACCGGGCGAGCGGGATGAGGCTGAGCGCCACGATCGCCGCTGGAACGATGCTGAAACCGATCACGATGCCGACGACGGCGCTCGCCGGCTGGCCCGCTGCGATCGCCGTGGACTCCGTCATCGACCGGGTGACGTAGCCGGTGAGCGCCAGGATGATCGTCAGCACGGTCGCGCCGAGCGCCATCCCGGTGGTCTCCCCCGCCGTCCACATCCCGCCGAACGTCCCGGCCCTGCCGGGTCCGTTGCGGGTGGCGTCGTGCGAGATCACGTCGGGCAGCATCGCCATCGGCAGCGACTGCATCCCGGCGTACCCTGCACCGACCAGCGCGACCGGCGCGTACACCCACGCCCCAGGGAACCACACCAGCAGCACCATCGAGAGCGCGGCCACCCCGAACAGGATGCTCGCGGCCACGAACCCGCGCTCCTTGCCGATCCGGCGCGAGATCACGCCCCAGAGCGGCGTCACGATCAGCGCAGGACCGATGAGCGCGACGAACAAGAACGTCACGGCATCCTCGGAGTGCAGCACCCAGGTGGCCACGTAGTTGGCACCGGCGAGCATCAGCCCGGTGGCGAGCCCCTGCAGCAGGAAGGTCAGCAGCAGCGCCCGGAACGGCTGGCTGTCGCGGAGCGCCGCCACCCCGGCCGCGTAGTTCGTGCGCAGCGTCGTGAGCACCCCCACCGTCGGCGGGACGACGGTGGATGCCGGCCGGCGCGGTGCGACGAACGCCGACACGAGCATCCCGGCCCCGATCACCACACCGGCGACGAGCGCCATCAGGAAGTAGCCGGCGAACTGGTTGTCGCCGCCGAGCGACCGCAAGGCAGGGCCACCCGCGCCGAACAGCAGGATCGCGAAGGTGAGCACCACAACACGCCAGGTCAGTAGCCTGGTGCGCTGGTCGTAGCCGGAGGCGAGTTCAGCGGGCAAGGCGATGTACGGCACCTGGAACAGGCTGAACGCCGTCGCCGTCAGCAGGAACGCCACGAACACCCACACGGCCGCGAGCGGCTCGGGCGTCCCGACCGGCACGGCGAACGTGAGCAGGAAGAGCACGGGGAGGGTGACGGCGCCGAGGATCATCATCGGGCGGCGCGACCCGCCGACGGCGAGCATCCGGTCGGAGCGGGCGCCGATCACCGGGTCGATGATCACATCCCACACCTTGGCGAGCGTCACGACGAGGCCGGCGACGATCGCGGCGACGCCGAGCGTGTCCGTCAGGTAGTAGACGAGCACCAGCCCCGGCAGGGTGGAGAAGCCGCCCGTGCCGAGCGAGCCGACGGCGTAGCGCGTGACCGTCGCGCGTGCGACCGTCTGCTCCGTTGCGATCATTCCCGCATCGTATTGGATGCGGGGGCCTCCCAGGAGGATTCAGCGCTACGGGCTTCCGCTCAGGTGGATTCGGTGTCGAACGGCGGGACCGCGCCGGCCTCCAGCTTGCGCTTGCGCTGCGCGTACGCCGACTCGGTCACCGGCTTGATGCTGCTCTCCGTGACCGTCGACGTGGCGGCCGGATCGTCGAGCAGCGCCTCGCGGATGATGCGGCGCGGGTCGTACTGGCGCGGGTCCAGCTTCTTCCAGTCGACCTCGTCGAACTCCGGGCCCATCTCGTCGCGCATCCTGGTCTTGGCGCCGTTCGCGAAATCGCGCAGCGACCTGGTGAATTTGCCGAGCTTGGCCGCGTAGGTGGGAAGGCGTTCCGGTCCGAGCAAGAAGGCAGCGATCACCGCCACGATGAGCAACTTGTCGAAAGTCAGACCGAACACAGGAGCAAGGGTATCGCGGTCGCGCCTGCGGTGTTGCTGTGCGTCCTGGCCGTATCCTGGACCGGAGAGCATCGGGAGCACTGTGTCTGACAAAGATTCGAATTGGAAGTTCGCCGACGACGTCATCGTCGAGAGCGAGGTGATCGCGCGCGCCAGGCAGCAGTCGCTCGAACTGGGCATCGAGCCGATCGCGCCGAGCATCGGTGCGCAGGCCGCTGTCGTCGTCGCCGCGACGGCGGCGGAGAGCATCGTCGAGATCGGCACGGGCGTGGGCGTCTCCGGCCTGTGGCTTCTCGCAGGCGGCACGGAGGCGCAGCTCACCTCGATCGACTCCGAGGTCGACCACCAGCAGCACGCCCGCGGGTTCTTCACCGAGGCGGGCATCGCCTCCAACCGGGTGCGGCTGATCACCGGCAGGGCACTGGATGTGCTCCCCCGGATGAACGAGAACTCCTACGACATCGTCTTCGTCGACGCCGACCCCGGCTCGGTCATCGAGTACGTCGAGCACGGCCTCCGCCTCGCCCGCCCCGGCGGAACCGTGCTCGTGGCGCACGCGCTCTGGAAGGGCCGCGTCTCCGACCCCGCGGCGCGGGACGACGTCGCGACCGGCTTCCGCACGCTCATCACGGAGACCGCGGGCTCAGGCGCCGTGATCGCCGCGCTCTCCCCCGCGGGAGACGGCCTGCTGCAGCTCACCAAGCTGACGCCGTAACCGACGCCCTAACGGCGGAACGGGCCCCGTGGGGCCCGTTCCTCGGGTACTCGTTCGTGTGCGCTAGGAGGTCGTCACGACGCTCGCGAGAGCATCGTGAAGTTCTTTGGCTTCCGCGTCGTTGACGGAGACGACGAGCCGTCCCCCACCTTCGAGCGGCACCCGCACGATGATGAGCCGACCCTCCTTCACAGCCTCCATTGGCCCGTCCCCGGTCCTCGGCTTCATGGCCGCCATGCAGCTCCCCTTTCGTGGATGTATGTCTATTATCTGTCATCGGAGCGGACGGGCGGAAATCGAATCCACCCGCGTTCGGGGCTGACCGCCGATCACGGGGGCGACCAGTCGGCTCCGTCGACACCCCAGGCGATCGCGAGCCAGCCCACCTGCAGCGCCAGGAAGAGCAGCACCAGCCCCACCCGGTACACCCTGCTGCGCGGCAGCGCCATCGCACCGAGCAGCGGGAACAGCGGCATCAGCAGCCGGAACGTGCTCGACTGCGGGAAGAACACGGCGAGCAGATACAGCGCGTACGCCACGATCCAGAACCGCAGATCGACGCCGAGCCTCCGCACACCGGGCGAGAACAGGGTGATCGCGAAGAGGGCGAGCACGATCACGAGCACCACGATGCCGAGCCAGCCCGGCAGCCCGAGCATGGCGTTCGACCACCAGTACGCGCCCTGGAACCACGACGCGAACGGCACCAGGTGCGTGTATCCGATGTATGGAGAGCGCCAGGCCAGCTCGGTGTCCGTGTACGCCGTGATCGACCCGGTCGCCGCGGCGGCGATGGCGGGCCACGCCAGCCCGGCCAGCCCGCTGAACACCGTCAGCGACAGGCTCAGGATGCGGTCGCGCACCGGGAACGGGTCGCGGCGGCGCACCACCCAGCGATAGATCACGTGCATCCCGAGTGCCAGCGCGAACGCCAGTCCGCTCGGACGGGTGAACGCCATGACCGTGACCACGGGGAACAGCCAGCCGTACCGCCGCTCGACGAGCAGCAGCAGGGCGGTGGCGAGCAGCAGCAGGTACAGCGACTCCGCGTACGCCAGCTGGAACAGCGGTGAGACCGGAGAGACGCAGAACAGCACCACCGCGAACAGGCTCGTCGACGCTGACAGGCCGACCCGCAGCATCAGCCGGTAGAAGACGAGCGCCGCCCCTGCCCCGCAGAGCACGGAGACGGTGACGGCGGCGGGCGCCCACGGCATCCTGGTCAGGAACATGACGACGTTCACGAGGCCGGGGTATCCGGGCATGAACGCCCACGCGTTCTCGGTGACGTGGATACCGTCGACCGTCGGCAGGGACGACGGGTAGCCCGAGACGGCGACGATGTTGTACCAGAGCCCGTCCCAGATCGTCGCGAACGAGAAGTAGTCCGGGTGCGCTCCCGTCCAGGGGTTCTTGCCCTGCACGCTCGCGAAGATCAGCAGGAAGACGGTGGAGACGACCCTGCTCGCCGCGTACACGGCCAGCACCCGCACCCACCAGCGCGCCCAGGTGCGCTGGAAGCCGCCCGCCGCCGGCGGCGCCTCGACGTCAGCGGCGGGAAGCACCGGTCAGCCAGGCGCGGAGTCCCGCCTCGACGGCGGTGATCTGATCGACCGCGACGCGCTCGTCGTCTGCGTGCGCCTTCAGCGGGTCGCCGGGGCCGTAGTTGACGGCCGGGATGCCCATCGCGCTGAACCGTGCCACGTCCGTCCAGCCGTACTTCGGCTTGGCCGTTCCGCCGACCGCGGCGAGGAACTCCTGCGCGAGCGGCGCATCCAGTCCGGGGCGGGCGCCGTCCGCACGGTCGACGACGGTGATCTCGTAGTCGCCGAACAGCTCGTGCATGTGCGCGATGGCCTCCTCGGAGGTGCGGGACGGCGCGAACCGGTAGTTGATGTGCACCATGCACTCGTCCGGGATGATATTGCCGGCGACGCCACCGGTGATGCCGACCGCGTTCAGGCCCTCGCGGTAGACGAGCCCGTCGACCTCGACCTCGCGCGCCGTGTACGCAGCCAGGGTGTCCAGGATGGGCGTGGCCTTGTGGATGGCGTTGTCGCCGATCCAGCCGCGGGCCGAGTGCGCCCGCAGTCCGTACGTGCGCACCTCCACCCGCAGGTTGCCGTTGCAGCCGCCCTCGACGACGCCGTTGCTCGGCTCGCCCAGGATGGCGAAGTCGCCCTGGAACAGGTCGGGCCGGTTGCGCGCGAGGCGGCCGAGGCCGTTGAGGTCGGCGGAGACCTCCTCGTGGTCGTACCACATCCAGGTGATGTCGATGGCCGGGTCGGTGAGCTCGGCGGCGAGCTTCAGCTGCACGGCGGTGCCGGACTTCATGTCCACCGTGCCGCGGCCCCAGAGGTACTGGATGCCGTCCGCGGTCTCGAAGCGGGTGGGCAGGTTGTCGTTCAGCGGCACGGTGTCGATGTGACCGGCGATGACGGCGCGGCGCTCCCTGCCGAGATCGGTGCGCGCGACGACGGTGTCGCCGTCGCGGATGATCTCCAGATGGTCGAGGCCGCTGAGCGCCTCCACGATCGCGTCGGCCAGTTCCTTCTCGTTGCCCGACACCGATTCGATGTCGCAGATCTGGCGGGTGATGTCGATGGACGAGGCGCTGAGGTCGAGAGGCACCCTACTAATCTAGAGCCATGCCCTCCGACGTTTCCTCCGAATCCGCCGCGCCAGCATCCCCCCGCACCGCCTGGGGCTACGGCCTCGCGACCGTCGCAGGCGACGGCACCGTGCTCGACACCTGGTTCCCCGAGCCGCGGCTGGGTTCCCTGCCCGCCGGGCGCGACCGCTGGATCGCTCCGGCCGAGTTCGAGGCGCTGGCCGTCGAAGACGCCCGCCGCAACGTGCGCGTCGACATCGTGACGGTCGAGATCGACCTGGATGCCGCTCCGGCCTCCACCCCGGATGCGTACCTCCGCCTCCACCTGCTCTCGCACCTGCTCGCCGCCCCGAACACGGTGAACCTCGACGGCGTCTTCAGCCACCTGCCGATCGTGGCGTGGACCAACGCGGGCCCCGTGCATCCCGCCGACTACTCCCGGCTGCGCCCGCAGCTGCAGCGGGCGGGCATCCAGGTGACCGGCATCGACAAGTTCCCGCGCCTGCTCGACTACGTGACGCCCGACCGCGTGCGCATCGCCGACGCCTCCCGCGTGCGGCTCGGCGCGCACCTCGCCCCCGGCACGACGGTGATGCACGAGGGCTTCGTCAACTTCAACGCCGGCACGCTCGGCACCTCGATGGTCGAGGGCCGCATCTCGCAGGGCGTCGTGGTCGGCGACGGCTCCGACATCGGCGGCGGCGCATCCATCATGGGAACGCTGAGCGGCGGAGGCACCCAGCGGGTCGCCATCGGTGAGCGGGCGCTGCTCGGCGCGAACTCGGGCATCGGCATCTCGATCGGCGACGACAGCGTCGTCGAGGCCGGGCTGTACGTGACCGCGGGCACCAAGGTCGTGCTCGTCGGAGACGTGCCGACGGCCGACGGCGCGCCCCGCACGGTCAAGGCCGTGGAGCTGTCCGGCGTGCCCGGCCTGCTCTTCCGCCGCAACTCGCTCACAGGC
Source organism: Leifsonia araucanica (assembly GCF_051161895.1). Classification (NCBI taxonomy): domain Bacteria; kingdom Bacillati; phylum Actinomycetota; class Actinomycetes; order Micrococcales; family Microbacteriaceae; genus Leifsonia; species Leifsonia araucanica. The sequence goes on along the minus strand of NZ_JBMBTW010000002.1, from coordinate 307,220 downwards.
GCCGTCGAGGTCCTCCGCCGCGCAGGCGGCGGCGTCGAGCTCAACGCCGCCCTGCACGCGTAGCCCGCAGCGCCTCCCGCTCCGCGTCACCCGCCCGTCCACCGACTCCCCGTCCGCGCTCCGCTCCGCCGGAGAACTGCCCGGGATGCGGCCGAACGTCCGTCCAAACGGAGTTCCCGGCGGCGTGTCTCCCCGAGGTTCCGTTTTTATGGTTCGCGCGGAGGTTCGGGCCGACGCGCCGCAGATTCCTCCGTTGGTGCGGAGATCCGGGGCCGGAGGACCGGGATCTCCGCTCGAACGGATGCGGAGGCGTCAGACCATCGTGAGGACGGAGGCAGGGTCCGAGACGATCCGGCCGATGTCCGCGAGAAAACGGGCGGCCTGCTCGCCGTCGACCAGGCGGTGGTCGAACGAGAGCGCGAGCGTCAGCACGTCGCGCAGCGCGACCTCGCCGCGGAACTCCCACGGCTGCCGACGCACAGCACCGACCGCGAGGATCGCGGCCTCGCCCGGCGTCAGGATGGGCGTGCCGGCGTCGATCCCGAACACCCCCACGTTCGTGATCGTGATCGTCCCGCCCGTCATGCTCTCCGGCGCGGTGCGTCCTGCCCGCGCGGTCTCCGCCAGGCTCCGGATGCTCGCGGCCAGGTCGCCCAGGCCGAGCGCGTCCGCATCCCGCACCGTCGGCACGACCAGCCCGCGCGGCGTCGCGGCCGCGATCCCGAGGTTGACGTAGCCGAACTGCACGATCTCCTGCGCCGGGTCGTCCCAGCGCGCGTTGACTTCCGGCGTGCGGCGGACGGCGATGCAGAGCGCCTTCGCGATGACGGTGAGGAGCCCTGGGCGGCGCTCCGGGCTCTCGGCGGCCGCCCGCAGCCGCTCGACCAGCTCCATCGTCGGCGTGGCGTCGACGGTGAGGAAGACGGTCGCCTGCGGAGCGGTGAACGCGCTGCGCACCATCGCCTCCGCCGTCGCCTTGCGCACCCCCTTGATCGGGATGCGCGTCTCGCGGCCCGTGGGGGTTGCCGCGGAGGCGGCAGTGGTCGCACCAGTCGAGGCGGCACCGGTCGCAGCCTCCAGGAACGCCTCGAGATCGTGACGCGTGACCAGCCCGCGCTCGCCGGTTCCCGCAATGCTCGCGAGGTCGACGCCGAGCTCACGCGCGAGCTTCCGAACGGGAGGCGTGCTGCGCGGCCGGTCGGCGGTAGGCGCAGCGCTGGGCACGTCGGACGGCGCAGCCACCCGCGCATCCGGAACCGTCGTCGCCCCCGCCGCGAACGCCGCCACCCGGGCGCGGCGCTGCGGTCGCGCCGTCGAGTCGGCCTTCGCGCCGTAGCCGACCAGGTTGGGCTCCGGGGCGTCCACGACGGCGGGCTCCTGCGCATCCCGAGTCGGCGCATCCGGTGCGGGCTCCTCCGGGCCGCCCACCTCGAACGCCACGATCCGCTCCCCCACCGACACCGTCACGCCCGGCTCCACGAACAGCTGCGACACGCGGCCCTCGTACGGCGCAGGCAGCTCGACCAGCGCCTTCGCGGTCTCCACCTCGGCGATGATCTGGTTCAGCTGCACCGTGTCGCCCACCGCGACCCGCCAGCTGACCAGCTCGGACTCCGTCAGCCCCTCGCCGAGATCCGGGAGGGCGAACTCCTTGACGGTCACAGTTCCTCCACCCCGCTCAGCGAGTTCGGGCGGTCGAGCGCGCGGTCCACGCCGTCCAGGATGCGGTCGAGGTCGGGCAGGTGCGCCCCCTCCAGCTTCGCGGCCGGGTACGGGATGTCGTGGCCGGTGACGCGCACCGGCGCGTGCTCCAGGTGGTAGAAGCAGCGCTCGGTGATGGACGCGGCGATCTCCGCCCCCATCCCGCCGGACAGCGCGGCCTCGTGCGAGATCACCAGGCGGCCGGTCTTCCGCACCGAAGCGGCGACCGTGTCGACGTCGAGCGGCGAGAGGCAGCGCAGGTCGATCACCTCGATGGAGACGCCGTCGTCGGCGGCAGCGGCGGCCGCATCCCTGGCGGTCTGCACCAGGCCACCGTAGGTCACGAGGGTCACATCGCTTCCGTGGACGACCACGCGCGCCGTGCCCATCGGGCGGGCGTCGGCGAGTGGGGCGTCCTCATCCACCTCGCCTTTCACGTGGTAGCGGCGCTTCGGCTCGAAGTACAGCACGGGGTCGTCGGAGGCGATGGCCTGCCGGATGAGCGTGTACGCGTCCTCCGGACCGGACGGGCTGACCACGCGCAGCCCCGCCGCGTGCGCGAAGTAGGCCTCCGGAGAGTCGGAGTGGTGCTCGGCAGCGCCGATCCCGCCCGCGAACGGCACCCGGATGGTGATCGGCATCCGCACGGCGCCGGCCGTCCGGTAGTGCATCCTCGCCACCTGGCTCACGATCTGGTCGAACGCCGGGTAGATGAACCCGTCGAACTGGATCTCCACCACCGGACGGTACCCGCGGTACGCCATGCCCACCGCCGTGCCCAGGATGCCCGACTCGGCCAGCGGCGAGTCCATCACCCTGCGCGGACCGAACTCGGTCTGCAGGCCGTCCGTCACCCGGTAGACGCCGCCGAGGGTGCCAATGTCCTCGCCCATCAGCACCACGTGGTCGTCGTCCGCCAGCGCGTGGCGGAGCCCGGCGTTGATGGCTTTCGCCATGGTCAGCGTCGTCATCGCGAGTCACCTCCGACGAAGGTTCTGAGGTAGCGGGAGTAGTGGTCGCGCTCGCGGGCGATGCCGGTGTGCGCTTCGGCGTACACGTTGTCGAACACGGTCATCGGGTCCGGGTCGGGCAGCGAGACGCATCCGGCGCGCAGCTCGGCGGCGACGGCGTCGGCCTTCGCGGCTACCTGCTCCTCGCGGGCGGCGTCCAGCGCGCCGCTGCGGCTGAGGTATGCGCCGACGCGAGCGATCGGGTCCTTGACCTTCCACTGCTCGAGCTCGGAGGGGTCGCGGTAGCGGGTGGGGTCGTCCGCGGTGGTGTGCGGACCCATCCGGTATGTGACCGCCTCGATGAAGGTCGGGCCGCCTCCGGAGCGCGCCCGTTCGAGCGCAGAGCGCATCACCGCGAGCACGGCCAGCACGTCGTTGCCGTCCACCCGCACACTCGGGATGCCGAACCCGGGAGCGCGTTCGGCGATCGGCCGCTGCGCCTGCAGCGCGACGGGCTCGGAGATCGCGTACTGGTTGTTCTGGCAGAAGAAGATGACGGGGGCGGCATAGGTCGCGGCGAAGATCATCGCCTCGTTCACGTCGCCCTCGCTGGTGGCGCCGTCGCCGAAATACGCGACCGCGACCGCGTCGGTGCCGTCGGCCTGGATGCCGAGCGCGTATCCGGTGGCGTGCAGCGTCTGCGCGCCGATGATGACCTGCGGAGTGGCCATGTTGATGTCGTACGGATTCCAGCCGGACTGCGCCGTGCCGCGCCAGACCCTGACCAGGTCGGTGAGCTGGGCGCCGCGGCAGTACGCGACGCCGTTCTCACGGTAGCTGGAGAAGACGAAGTCGTCGGAGCGGAGGGCGCGGCCGGAGCCGATCTGGGCGGCCTCCTGGCCGAGCAGCGGCGGCCAGAGTCCCAGCTCGCCCTGGCGCTGCAGGGCGGTCGCCTCGGTGTCGATGCGGCGGATGACGACCATGTCCTCGTAGAAGGAGAGGAGCTGCTCGTCGCCGATGTCGGAGATCCAGGCGTCGTACCTGTCGTCGCTCAACCGCATCCCGTCGGGAGTCAGGAGCTGCACGGTGTCGATGCCGCCGAGCCGCAGCTCGCCGAGGTGCACATCGTCCATCCGACCGTCGTCGTCGGACATCCGGATGTCAGGCTGATTGTCGATCGTCACGGTTCACGCAACCTTCACTCTCGCGCCCGGCCCTCACGCTTGTGGCGCTGTGGACCGGCTTCCGGCGTCCTTGCCGGAATTACCCGGAACGTTACGCTTTCGGATCACCACGCACAACCATCGGCGTGTCGACCGTGCAACCTGCACTATCCGGCCGTGTCGCCGCGTGCTAGCTTTCACACTATGCGCACTATCGACAGCACCGACCGACGCATCCTCGTGGCCCTCACGGAGGACCCCCGATCGTCCAACGTGACGCTCGCCGACCGCCTCGGGCTGAGCCGCAACACGGTGCAGTCGCGAGTGGCGGAGCTGGAGCGGTCCGGGGTGTTCCTGTCGTTCGATCGCCGGATCAGCGCCAACGCCGCCGGCTACCCGCTGGCCGCGTTCGTGACGGTGCACGTGCACCAGCAGAAGCTCGCGACGATCGTGGAGCAGCTGGCGACCATCCCGGAGATCGTCTCGGCGCACGGGCTCTCCGGTCCGTCCGATCTGCTCGTGCGCGTCGTCTGCACGGACGCGGAGGACCTGTTCCGCATCACCGGCGCCATCCAGGCCGCCGACGGCGTCGAGCGCGCGGAGACCGCGCTCGACATGGGCGAGCTCATCCCCTACCGCCTGCATCCCCTGCTCGCCAGAGACGCCGCGCGCTGACCGCAGCCATCGGCGGGGACGACGAAGGCCGCCCCGACGGAGTCGGGACGGCCTTCGTGGGTCGGGCGGGACTACTCGCCTTCGGCGGGAGCCGTGGGGCCCTCGCTGGCGGCGTCGCGGCCGTGGGTGTCCGCGTCGTCGGCCTCGGCGAGCACCGGGGCGAGCGACAGCTTGCCGCGGTCGTCGATCTTGGTGATCTCCACCAGGATCTTCTGGCCGACGCCGAGCACGTCTTCGACGTTCTCGACACGCTTGCCACCGGCGAGCTTGCGCACCTCGGAGATGTGCAGCAGGCCGTCCTTGCCCGGGAGCAGCGAGACGAACGCACCGAACGCGGCGATCTTGACGACGGTTCCGAGGAACTGCTCGCCGACCTCCGGGTTGGTGGGGTTCGCGATCGCGTTCACCTGGGCGCGGGCTGCCTCGGCCGACGGGCCGTCGACGGCGCCGATGTAGACGGTGCCGTCCTCCTCGATGGAGATGTCGGCGCCGGTCTCGTCCTGGATGGCGTTGATCGTCTTGCCCTTCGGGCCGATCAGCTCACCGATCTTGTCGACGGGGATCTGGACCGAGATCACGCGGGGCGCGGTCGGGGCCATCTCGTCCGGCTGGTCGATGGCGGCGTTCAGCACGCTGAGGATGGTCGTCCGAGCATCCTTCGCCTGCTTCAGCGCACCGGCCAGGACGGCGGAGGGGATGCCGTCGAGCTTGGTGTCGAGCTGGATCGCCGTGACGAACTCGCTCGTGCCTGCGACCTTGAAGTCCATGTCGCCGAGCGCGTCCTCCGCACCGAGGATGTCGGTGAGGGCCGCGTAGCGGGTCTCACCGTCGACGGTGTCGGAGATGAGGCCCATCGCGATGCCGGCGACGGGGGCGCGCAGCGGCACACCGGCGTTCAGCAGGGACAGGGTGGATGCGCAGACGGAGCCCATCGACGTCGAGCCGTTGGAGCCGAGAGCCTCGGACACCTGGCGGATCGCATACGGGAACTCGTCGCGGCTCGGCAGCACCGGCACGAGGGCGCGCTCGGCGAGGAAGCCGTGCCCGATCTCGCGACGCTTCGGCGAACCGACGCGACCGGTCTCACCGGTCGAGTACGGCGGGAAGTTGTAGTGGTGCAGGTAGCGCTTCTTCGTGACAGGCGACAGGGAGTCGATCTGCTGCTCCATCTTGAGCATGTTCAGCGTGGTGACACCCAGGATCTGGGTCTCTCCGCGCTGGAAGATCGCCGAACCGTGAACGCGCGGGATGACCTGCACCTCGGCGTCGAGCGGACGGATGTCGGTGAGGCCACGGCCGTCGATGCGGATGCCCTCGCGGAGGACGCGTCCGCGCATGACGACCTTGGAGACCGACTTGTACGCCGCGGAGAACTGCGTGAGCACCTCGGCGGGAAGCGCACCGGCCTCGACCTTCTCGGTCAGGGCCACCTTGACGCGGTCCTTGAGGGCGTCGTCGGCGTTCTGGCGCTCGATCTTGTCGGCGATCTGGTAGACGTTCACCAGTTCGTCGTATGCGAGGCCGGCGACGTTGTCGTAGGTCTCCTGCGAGTACGGCAGGAACACCGGGTAGTCGGCGATGGCCTTGGCGGCCTGCTCCGCGACGACGTTCTGCGCGGCGACGAGCTGCTTGAGGAACGGCTTCGCGGCCTCGAGGCCCTGTGCGACGACCTCTTCGTTCGGCTTGGTGGCGCCGGCCTGGATGAGGTTCCAGCTGCCTTCGGTGGCCTCGGCCTCGACCATCATGATCGCGACGTCTTCCTGGCCGTTCTTGTCCGTGATGACGCGACCGGCGACGACGATGTCGAAGACGGCCTCCTCCAGCTGCGACGCCTTCGGGAACGCGATCCACTGGTCTTCTGCAGCACCGTTGCCCGGGATGAGCGCGAGGCGCACCGCGGCGATCGGGCCGCTGAACGGCAGGCCGGAGATCTGGGTCGACATGGATGCGGCGTTGATCGCGAGAGCGTCGTAGAACTCGTCGGGAGCGATGCTCAGGACGGTGATGACGATCTGGACCTCGTTGCGCAGGCCGTCGACGAACGACGGACGCAGGGGCCGGTCGATCAGACGGCAGACCAGGATGGCCTCGGTCGACGGACGGCCTTCACGACGGAAGAACGAGCCGGGGATCTTGCCTGCTGCGTACGAACGCTCTTCGACGTCGACGGTCAGCGGGAAGAAGTCGAAGTTGTCCTTCGGGTGCTTGCTGGCGCTGGTCGCGCTCAGCAGCATGGTCTCCTCGTCGAGGTAGGCGGCGACGGCGCCCTGTGCCTGCTGTGCGAGGCGTCCGGTCTCGAACCGGACCGTGCGAGTGCCGAATCGTCCATTGTCCAGGACTGCTTCGGCGAACTTGATTTCGGGACCTTCCAAGAGGTCTTTCTCCTTTGTTTTACGTCGTCGCCCCGTATGGGCGGCGACTCCTCCATCGGAGCAGGGGAACAGGCAGATCGACACGGAAGTCCTCCGTGTACGTGCGGCTTCCTGCGCGCAGGACGGTGTCCCGGCGCGGTTCTGTGCCCGTCTGGCCATCAGTAGAAATACACGGTTGCGCGCCCTTCAGGGCCGCCATACGCATCCGGATACCACCACCGAGGACCAGCTCCTGCCAGCCTGCTCCGTTTGGTACTCAGTATTGAGTTTGCGGTCGGCATGCAGCCGACCACAAGAATCCTAGCAGGTGAGGCCGTTATTCCGGCAGCGGGAGCGCGAGCGTGGCGCGCGCGGCGGCGGCCAGCGCGTCGCCGTACGACGGCCCGTACGACGCGGCGTGCACGGCCAGTGGATGCAGCTGGTGCAGCGGGATGCGCTCCCGCCAGCCGGCGCGCAGCGTCCGGGCGGCGTCGTACCCCGCCGTGATCTCGTCGAGCAGCGGGGCGCCGAACAGGGCGAGCATGGCGAGGTCGGTCTCGCGGTGGCCGCCGTGGGCCGCCGGGTCGATGAGCACGCAGCCGCGCGCATCCCACAGCAGGTTGCCGTTCCACAGGTCGCCGTGGATGCGGGCGGGAGCCTCACCGTCGTCGAGCTCGCCGGACGCGACCCGGTCGACGGCCTCCCTGATGACCGGCAGCTGCGCAGCGGACACGCCGCCGGCGTTCACCGCGATGTCCAGGTACGGCAGAACGCGGTCGCGCGCGTAGAACCGTCCCCAGGACGACTCCGCGGCGACCGGCAGTCGACGCGTGCCGATGAACAGCGGGCCGTCCCAGCCGTCCGGCGCAGCACCGAACGCGGCGGCGCCCGCAGCGTGGGTCACCGAGAGGGCAGCGCCGAAGGCACGGGCGGCATCCGGGGTGGGGCGCGCCTCCTTGACGCGTTCGAGCACGATCCGGCCGGGGGCCACCTCCACGACGCCGACCACCCGCGCTCCGCCGGAGGGCGTCACGGCGGCGAGCCAGTCCAGGCCGGCGGCCTCCGCTTCGAAAAACAGCGGTGGCGCATCCGGCCTGGACTTCTCGACGGTGTCTGTCATGCACCGAACCTACCCGCGGGCGGGAGGAGCAGCAGGAGGACTAGTCCCCCTGGAACCCGCCGATCATCGAGGCGAAGTCGCCGTCGAGGGCGAAGGGATCCTTGACGCGCGACGAGCGGTCGGACGCGCTCACCAGCGTGGAGAACTCGCCGGCGGCGCGCTCGATGCGGTCGGGCAGCGCCTTGACCGTGTCTGCTCCGCTCCCCCAGTCCGCCGACGCCGCGTAGACCGAGGTCGGCACGACGACGCTGTGCAGGTAGGTGAACATCGGGCGCATCGCGTATTCGAGGGCGAGCGAGTGCCGTTCGGTTCCTCCGGTCGCGCCGATCAGCACGGGCATCCCGTCGAGCGCTGTCGGGTCGAGGATGTCGAAGAACGACTTGAACATCCCGCTGTAGCTCGTGGTGAAGATGGGCGTCACGGCGATCAGGCCGTCGGCTCCCGTCACCGCCTCGATGACATCGGCGAGCGCGGGGCTGGGGAACCCGGCGAGGAGGTTGTTGGTCACGTCCTTCGCCACATCCCGCAGCTCGATCGTGGTCACCTCGACCTCGACGCCCTGCTCCTCCAGCCTGCGGACGGTCGCCTCGGCGAGCCGGTCGGCCAGCAACCTGGACGACGACGGCTGGCTGAGACCGGCCGAGATCACGGCGATCTTCCTGGCGGTCATCACTTCACCTCCGAAACAGTGGATACGGCGTCCGCGCCTGCTGCGTCCGCGTCGGCCACGAGCTCCGCGGCGTCGCGCTCGGCGACCATCGCGGCGTGGGTGGGGCCGTCCGGCACGTGGGAGGGACGGTCCTTCGCGAACTCCTTGCGGAGCACGGGCACGACCTCCCCGCCGAGGATGTCGAGCTGCTCCAGCACGGTCTTCAGCGGAAGGCCGGCGTGGTCCATCAGCCAGAGCTGGCGCTGGTAGTCGCCGACGTAGTCGCGGAAGCCGAGGGTGCGGTCGATGACCTCCTGGGGGCTGCCGACGGTGAGCGGCGTCTGCGAGGTGAACTCCTCGAGCGTCGGGCCGTGGCCGTACACCGGCGCGTTGTCGAAGTACGGGCGGAACTCCGCGACGGCATCCTGCGAGTTCTTGCGCATGAACACCTGACCGCCGAGGCCGACGATCGCCTGGTCGGCGGTGCCGTGACCGTAGTGCTCGAAGCGCTGACGGTAGAGGGCGATCATCTGCTGGGTGTGCGATGCCGGCCAGAAGATGTGGTTCGCGAAGAACCCGTCACCGTAGTACGCGGCCTGCTCGGCGATCTCCGGGCTGCGGATGCTGCCGTGCCAGACGAACGGGGGCACGTCGTCGAGCGGGCGCGGGGTCGACTGGAAGCCCTGCAGCGGTGTGCGGAAGCGTCCCTCCCAGTCCACGAACTCCTCGGTCCAGAGGCGGCGCAGCAGCGCGTACTTCTCGAGCGCGAGCGGGATGCCCTGGCGGATGTCCTCGCCGAACCACGGGTACACCGGTCCGGTGTTCCCGCGTCCGAGGGTGAGGTCCATCCGGCCGCCGGACAGGTGCTGCAGCATCGCGTACTCCTCGGCGATGCGCACCGGGTCGTTCGTGGTGATCAGCGTGGTGGCCGTGGAGAGGATGATGCGGCTGGTCTTGGCGGCGAGGTAGCTGTTGATGGCGACAGGGCTCGACGGGAAGAACGGCGGGTTGTGGTGCTCCCCCATCGCGAAGACGTCGAGGCCGACCTCTTCCGCGTGCTGGGCGATGGTGAGGACGTCCTGCAACCGCGAGGCGTCGGTCGGGGTGTGACCGGTGGTGGGGTCGGTGGTGATGTCGCCGACACTGAAGATTCCGAACTGCATTTCCGCTGCTCCCTATTTCAATGCGTTTGCATGGATATCGTCATCAACGGACGGTGTGCCCTGACTATTCCCGCGTCGTTTCAGCCACGTGATCAGCGCGACCACGCCGATCCCGATCAGTGTTCCCGCGGTGTTCGCGATGAGGTCGCGCACGTCGCTGTACCTGGTCGGCAGGAACAGCTGGATGAACTCGATGGTGCAGGTGGCGACGACGCCGATGAGGAGGGCGACCCACCACCTGCGCAGCCCGAGCAGCAGGGTGAACAGCACGCCCATCGGCACGAACATGGCAATGTTCGCGGTGAACTCGACGCCGTTGTACGTGACCCAGGAGGTGGCGGGGAACCGCCCGATCTGCGCGATGACATCCCGGATGAACGTGTTCTGCTCCGAGTCCTGCGGCTGCGACGACAGGGTGATCCAGCCGACGGCGACCAGGTACAGGGCCGTGACGATGCTGAGGACGGGATGGCGGCGGAGCATACCCCTATGCTGGCGCACCCGGCCGGGCGGCGCACGCGCCCCACCGCCTGCCCCTCCCCTCGGCCACAATGAATGCATGACCAGCGCCTTCCGCATCCCGATGACCGGCCGCGCGACCGACGAGGCCCATCGCGTCTCGAGCCCGCTCGAACTGCTGTTCGACCTGACCTTCGTGGTCGCCATCGCCCAGGTGGCGGCGCAGCTCGCGGAGGCAACCCTGCACGGAGAGCTCTCCGCCGACATCGGGCCGTACCTGACCGTGTTCTTCGCGATCTGGTGGGCGTGGATGAACTTCACCTGGTTCGCGTCGGCGTACGACACGGACGACGTGCCGTACCGGATCACGACGCTCGTGCAGATGGGCGGCGTCCTGGTGCTCGCTGCCGGGGTGCCGAGCGCGTTCGGCGGCGGCGACTTCACCGCCATCACGATCGGCTACCTGATCATGCGCGTCGGGCTGGTGAGCCAGTGGATCAGGGCCGGGATCGAGCATCCCCAGGGCAGGGTGACGGCCTTCCGCTACGCGGCGGGGGTGTCGGCGGTGCAGCTGCTGTGGGTGTCCAGGCTGTTCCTGCCTCCGGAGACCGGGCTGTGGACGTTCCTGATCGCGGCGGCCCTCGACCTCTCCGTGCCGATCTGGGCGGAGCGGACGGGCAAGACCTCTTGGCATCCGCACCACATCGCCGAACGGTACGGGTTGTTCACGATCATCGTTCTCGGCGAGTCGGTGTCCGCGTCGGCCATCGGGGTGCAGAAGGCGCTGGAGGCGAACGGCGTCTCCCTCACCCTGGTGGTGATCGCCTCCGCAGGCCTGGTGCTGCTGTTCGCGCTCTGGTGGCTGTACTTCCTGGAGCCCGCCGCGGAGGGGCTGAGATCCCGGCGCGGCCGCTCGTTCTACTGGGGCTACGGTCACTACCTGGTGTTCGCCTCCCTCGCGGCGCTCGGCGCCGGAATCGAGACGGCGGTGCAGCGCGGCTCGGAGGGCGGGGTCACGCTGTCCGACACGGTGGTGGAGTACGCGGTGGTCGTGCCCGTCGCGGTGTTCCTGGTGATGCTGTACGTGCTGCACAGACCGCTGGTGGACGAGGTGGTGGTGCGACCGCTCAAGACCGGGATCGCCGTGGTCCTGCTGCTCGCCCTGCCGCTGGCGTCGCCGGTGATCGGGCTGATCGGCGTGGCCATCGGGGTGGCGGTGGTCGCGTCGGCGCTGGTGGCGGCGACGCTCGTCGACCGCGCGGTGGAGGCACGGGCGGCGGCCCGGTAGACCGGGCTGGCAGGCGGCCGGTAGGCGTACCGGCCTAGCCTCCCACCGCGGGCGCGAGCGGCGCAGGGGCGGCGGCGGGCATTGCGGCGCGCATCCTGCGCACGATGCCGAAGCAGATCAGTCCCTGGGCGACGATGTAGGTCAGCATGATCAGCGCATCCACCTGCCACAGGGCGAAGCCGGGCAGGAACCTGTCGAGGCCGAGCAGGCTGTCCGAGACCACGAAGCAGGCGGCACCGACCGCGATCCAGCTGTTGCAGGCGGCCCCGGATGCGCCGAGCGCGACGAGGGCGAGCCCGTACGCCGCCAGCGGCACGAGCAGCGCGCCGGCGTGCGGGGCGAGCACGCCGAGCAGCGCGGCGAACCAGAGCAGGTAGACGGCCACCCACCACGGCGGCCTGCGCACGCGCATCCTGCGCCAGAACAGCACGACGTACGCGAGGTGCCCGAGCAGGAAGAAGCCGAGGCCGATCACGAAGCCGGGGCCCACATCCATCAGGGACACGTCGCCCAGCCAGCCGAAGAGGACGGCCAGCGAACCGAGTACAGCCACCTCGCCGCGGCGCGCCGGCAGAGCCCAGAGCAGGCAGACCAGCAGCACCGGCATCAGCAGCGGCTTGGTGAGGTCGACGAGCAGCTCGGCGCCGGGCAGGACGCCGGAGAGCAGCACGGACAGGAGATGGAGGACGCCGACGACGATGTACGGCACGAACCGGGAGGCCACGGCACGACTCTAGTGGGCGGGGTGCTGCGCGGGGGCCCGCTCCCACCGGGGCGAACGACGAAACGGGCCGCCACCCCGGAGGGTGACGGCCCGTTCGCAAGAAGTTCGCGGTGTCAGCGAGGAGCTGCCACAGGCGGCTCCTGAGTTATCGACGGAGTCCGAGACGCTCGATCAGCGAGCGGTAGCGGGCGATGTCGATGTCCGACAGGTAGCCGAGCAGGCGGCGACGCTGACCGACCAGGAGGAGCAGGCCACGACGCGAGTGGTGGTCGTGCTTGTGCTCCTTGAGGTGCTCGGTGAGGTCCTTGATCCGCTTGGTCAGGATTGCAACCTGAACCTCGGGGGATCCGGTGTCACCGGGGTGGGTCGCGTACTCTTCGATGATCGCCTTCTTGACGTCTGCATCAAGTGCCATAGAGGTGATCCCCTTTCTCTCGTTGCGCGGTGCCCGATGGCCGAATGCCTGGGCTCTCTTTATCCGCGGCCGTTAGACGGCAACCTGGAAAGCTTACCAGACGAGAGGCCACTCCCCCTCCGCGCTCACGCGGCCTCCGGCTCCGGTTCGAGCAGCGCGAACGCGCCGCCGAACGGGTCGACGGCACCGACCCAGCGGCCGACGCCCGGCGCGGACGCACGCTCGCCGCGCACCGCGCCGCCGAGCTCGGTCAGGCGGACCGTCGCCGCATCCAGGTCGGCCACCGCGAAGTACACCAGCCAGTGCGGAGGCACGTCCCCTCCCGGCTCGTAGGCTCCCGCGACGCTCGCCTCCCCCACGTCGAACAGCGTGTACAGGCCGTCTCCCAGCTCCAGCTGGCTCACGCCGACGCCGAGCACCGACTCGTAGAACGGGTACGACGCCTCGCAGCCGTTCTCGACCAGCTCCAGCCAGTCCACGGCTCCCGGCTCCTCGCGCAGCCACGGGGAGTCCCCGGCGCCGCTCTCCTTCTGCCAGAGCCCGAAGACCGCTCCCGCCGGATCGGCGACCACGGCGAGCTGCAGTCCGGGCACCAGCTCACCGGGCGGCAGCAGCACCGACCCGCCTGTCGCGGTGGCGGCTGCGGTGGATGTGGCGATGTCGTCGACGAGGAAGTACGTGGTCCAGACCGAGGTGCTCCCCTCCGGGAAGCTCTCCGGCAGCGGGCCGATGGCGGTGACGGGCACACCGCGCAGCGTGGCGACGGAGTATCCGCCGGTCTCGGCGCTCGCCGGCGTCACGTCCCAGCCGAACATCCGGCGGTAGAACGCGGCCGCTCCTGCCTGGTCCGTGCTCTGCAGATCGACCCAGATCGGCGTGCCCTGCGGGAAGCTGTCGATGATCGGCATGGCCGGTATCGTACGCGCGACGGCCGGCCCCTGCGATAGCCGCAGGGAGTATCGTGCGCGGTATGAAGGCACTCCAATATCGCGAAATCGGTTCCCGTCCAGAGGTCGTCGAGATCGCCGATCCGGACGTCGGCCCCGGCCAGGTGCTCCTGAAGGTCACCGCTGCCGGGGTCTGCCACTCCGACGAGTTCATCATGGGGCTTCCGGCCGACCAGTACGTCTACGGACTCCCGCTCACCCTCGGCCACGAGGGCGCAGGCATCGTGGAGGCGGTCGGCGACGGGGTCACCGGCGTGAAGCCCGGCGACGCGGTCGCCGTCTACGGCCCGTGGGGCTGCGGCCACTGCCTGATGTGCGCGCAGGGCAAGGAGAACTACTGCCTCAACGCCCAGGCGGAGGGGATCATGCCGCCCGGACTCGGGTCGCCGGGCTCGATGGCCGAGTACATGGTGGTCGACAACGCACGCCATCTCGTCCCGCTCGACGGGCTCGACCCGGTCGAGAACGTCTCGCTCACCGACGCGGGCCTCACCCCGTATCACGCGATCAAGAACTCGCTGCCGAAACTCGGCGCAGGCACCACGGCCGTCGTGATCGGCACCGGCGGCCTCGGCCACGTCGGCATCCAGATCCTCCGCGCACTCTCCGGGGCGACGGTGGTCGCGCTCGACGTCAACCAGGAGAAGCTCGACCTGGCGAAGGCCGTCGGCGCCCACCACACGATGCTGTCCAACCAGGATGCGGTCTCCGCCGTCCGCGACCTGACCGGCGGCCGGGGTGCGAACGCGGTCTTCGACTTCGTCGGTGTGCAGCCCACAGTCGACCTCGCGGGTGCGATGGCGGCGACGGAAGGCGACGTGACCATCGTGGGGATCGGCGGAGGGGCGCTCGCCGTCGGCTTCGGACGCATCGCATACGATGTCGCTGTGCGCACGCCGTACTGGGGTTCCCGTTCCGAGCTGATCGAGGTGCTCGACCTGGCCCGCGCCGGCTCCATCGAGGTGGAGATCGAGACGTATTCGCTCGACGAGGCGCCGAAGACGTACGAGCGGCTGCACGAGGGGAAGATCCGCGGGCGCGCGGTGATCCTGCCGAACGGCTAGCCGGAGCGCTTCAGGCGCTCAGAGCATCCAGAGCGGCGGCGACGACGGTGGCCGGATCGTCGTCGCTGTTCGCCGCCCACCAGGTGAGCGCGGAGAACGATGCGGCGGAGAGGGCGTCGGCGCGCACCTTCGCGTGCAGGCCGTCCGGCGCCGTTCCCATGCGGCGCGCGATGAACGCGGCGAGCACATCCCGATTGGCGGCCAGTCGACTCAGTCCGAAACCGATGAGGGCGTCGTCGGAGCCGATGAGCAGCAGGCGCCGTCGGGTGGCCTCGACGCGATCCGGGGGGAGGTCGAGGGCGCGCGCGATGGCGCGGTGAAGCACGGATGCGATCGGTTCGTCGTCCGGTGCAGCGTCGAGCTCGGCGGCCGTGCGCGCGACCACGGGCTCCATGCCGCCCCAGACGAGGGCGGGCTTGCTCGGGAAGTAGCGGAAGAGCGTGCGGCGCCCGATGCCGGCGACGCGCGCGATGTCATCCATCGTGGTCGCCTCGTAGCCGTGCTCGGCGAAGTGCCGGAGGGCGAGCAGGGCGACCTCGTCCGGGTCCACGTCCACGGGACGGCCGCGGCGACGTGCGGCGGGCTGCTGCTCCTGTTCGGCTGCTGGCGAATTCACATCTCCATTATGGCACCGAGTGCTATAAATACATCGACGCCCAGATCGAGCGCCACACACGACTCAGGAGATTCAGGAATGAGCACAACAGATTCCGCTCGCTTCGCCGGCAAGACCGCCATCGTCACGGGCGCCGGTTCGGGCATCGGCCGGGCGACGGCGCTCCGCATCGCGGCGGAAGGCGGCCGCGTGATCGCCAGCGACATCGCCCCCGACCGCCTGGAGGCGCTCACCGCGGAGCACCCGGACCTCGACCTGGTGACCGTCGCAGGAGACGTGTCCAGCGAGGAGACCATCGCCGCCATCCTCGACGCTGCGGGCGGACGCGTGGATGCGCTCGCCAACGTCGCCGGCATCATGGACGGCTTCCAGCCGGCCGCCGAGATCGACGACGCCACCTGGGACCGCGTGATGAACATCAACATCACCGCCATCATGCGCCTCACCCGCGCGGTGCTCCCGGTGATGCTCGAGGCCGGAGCCGGCTCCATCGTCAACGTCACCTCCGAGGCCGGCCTCCGCGGTTCGGCTGCCGGCGTCGCGTACACGACCTCGAAGCACGCCGTGGTCGGATACACGAAGTCCACCTCGGTGTTCTACGCCCCCAAGGGGATCCGCACCAACGCCGTCGCACCCGGACCGGTCGCCACCAACATCGAGGCGCCGTTCCGCTCCGAATGGGCGGGCCAGCGCCTCGGCCCGCTGATGCAGACGATGGTGCCGCCGGTTGCCCAGCCGGAGCAGCTCGCCGCATCCATCACCTGGCTGCTCAGCGACGACTCCTCCAACGTCAGCGGCGTCATCCTCGCCTCCGACGGAGGCTGGTCGGCGATCTAGTCGCGTCCCGTCGCGGAGGCGCGCGGCTCCGGCTGCGCGTCTCCGCCGCGGTGCGAGCGCGCGACGGCACGGGCGAGCACGCGCAGGCCGTCCGGCACGTCGGCGGGCGCGATGGCGCCGAAGCCCAGCATGAGGCCGGAGGCCGGGGTCTCGCCGAATCCGAAGCGGGCGATCGACTGCACGGACACCCCGGATGCCGCAGCCTCGGCCGCCGCGCGGTCCGAGTCGAACACGGCCCCGTCCCGCGGGAGCAGGCAGACGTGCAGCCCGGCCACCGACGGCACGGCCTGCAGCACATCGCCGAGCATGGCCTCCGCCTGCTCCAGGATCTGGCGCTGCCGCATCCCGTACTGTTTCGTGGCCTGCCTGACGTGCCTGGCGAAGCCGCCGGAGTCGATGAACCGGGCCATCGCCGCCTGGGTGACGTGGTCGTTGTGCCAGTCGGTGAGCCGTTTCGCGCTGCGCAGCGCCGGCATCAGCGACGGCGGCGCCACCAGGAAGCCGAGCCGGAGCGCGGGCAGCATGGTCTTCGAGAACGTGCCGACGTAGACGACGCGGCCCTCGGTGTCGAGGCGCTGCAGCGGATCGAGCGGGCGGTCGGCGTATCGGTACTCACTGTCGTAGTCGTCTTCCACGATCACCGCGTCGTTCGCGCTCGCCCAGGCGAGCAGCTGGGTGCGACGCTCGAACGAGAGAACGCCGCCGAGCGGGAACTGGTGCGACGGCGTCACATAGACCAGCTTCGCCCCGTCGGGCAGCGCATCCACCCGGATGCCGTGCTCGTCGACCGGAACGGGAACGACGCGCGCGCCCATCGTCTCGAACAACTGCCGCACCGGCGGGTATCCGGGGTCTTCGACCGCGACGACGTCGCCGGGGTCGAGCAGCACCCTCCCGATCAGGTCGAACGCCTGCTGCGCTCCGCTCGTGATCAGGATGTCGTCGGCCAGCGCATCCACCGACCGGGCGACGCCGAGGTGCCTGGCCAGCGCATCCCGCAGCCGTTGCAGTCCAGCCGGATCGCGGTAGTGGCCGGAGCGCAGGATGCCGCCGCGCAGCTCGGCCGCGACGAACCGGCGCCACGACTCGGCGGGGAACAGCGCGGGATCCGGTGTCCCGACACTGAAGTCGTACGCGATCGGCAGCGGTTCCATCCACAACGGGTCGTGGATGTCCGCCCAGCGCTGCACAGGACGCGCCGCCGTGCGCTCCCCGCGCGCCGCCGACGGGCTCGGCTGGGCCGTGGGCGCGGACACGAAAGTGCCGGACCCCACCCGCGACGCCAGGTAGCCCTCGGCGGTGAGGCGTTCGTACGCGGTCGCGACGGTGGAGCGCGAGACGGACAGCCGCTCCGCCAGCTCCCTGGTGGCCGGGAGGCGCTCGCCGTGCCGCAGCCGCCCATCCAGGACGGCGTCGCGCAGCTGCCGGTAGATGCGGTCGGCGCGGTCGCCCCTGCCGTCGATCTGCACGTGCACGTCCACAGGGACCTCCCGCGATTGGCCTGATCGGAATGTGGCGAATTGGAGCTTACCCGCGGCCAATGACGTTTCTAGGCTGGCCACATGACAGAACGAATCGACATCTCCTCCATCGTCCCCGACGGCTACCGCAAGGTCATCAACCTCGACGGCTATGTGGCCCAGCACGTCGAGGAGCCGCTCGGCGACCTCATCAAACTCCGCGCATCCCAGATCAATGGATGCACGTTCTGCGTCGACATGCACTCCGTCGACCTGCAGGCGGGCGGCTACCCGCTGCGCAAGGTGTTCTCGGTGATCACCTGGCGGGAGTCGGAGTGGTTCAGTGAGCGGGAGCGGGTGGCGCTCGAACTGACCGAGGAGGTCACCCTCATCCAGGGCGGCGTGTCTGACGACCTCTACGGGCGCGCGCTCGCCGAGTTCGGCGAGGAGGGCCTCGCGAACCTGCTGCTCGCCATCGCGACGATCAACGTCTGGAACCGGATCGCCATCCCGACGCTGATGCACCCGCCGGCGCTCTGACCGGCGCGAACCACGTCACGCGTGAAAAAGGCGCGGTGCGGCCTCGAGCCGCACCGCGCCTTTCCTCGTGCGCGTGTCTGGGAGATCGTGACGATCTAGGAGACGCCGAGCAGGTCGATCACGAAGATCAGGGTCTTGCCGGAAAGCGGGTGACCTCCACCGGCCGGGCCGTATGCCTGCGCGGGCGGGACGGTCAGCTTGCGGCGACCGCCGACCTTCATGCCGGGGATGCCGTCCTGCCAGCCCTTGATGAGGTTGTTGAGCGGGAAGTTGATGGACTGCCCACGGCTCCAGGAGGAGTCGAACTCCTCGCCGGTCTCGTACTCGACGCCGAGGTAGTGCACGTCCACCTTGGAACCTGCGGTCGCCTCTGGGCCGGTGCCCTCGACGATGTCGACGATTTCGAGGGTCTCGGGAGCCGGGCCGTCGGGGGCGTCGACTTCGGGCTTCTGGTTGGTGTTTTCTGCCATGCATCCATCCAACTGGCTCCGCGGGCCCGCGTCAAAGCGCGTTCTCTGAGAGCGCACGTCCGAAATCCGCTCTTGCGCTCGCCCGGGATGCGGAGCACCCTTGACGTAGATCACAAGATCAACTCGTCGCCCGGGAGAGTCGCAGGCATCGCCGCACCACCGGGCGTCGAGTCTTTAACGGGGTCGGATCAGCGTCGGCCGGGATGCTCCGCCCCCGCTCGTTCGCCGTGTGAGATTCTGACGCTATGAGTTCTGCAGCCGGACTGGACAGCGCCGACGTCCGCATCCACAACCTGGCGCTGCTGATGCGCCTGCTGGTCGACGGGCCGAGCGCGCGCAGCGAGCTCGCGGCGGCGACAGGACTCTCCCGGGGCACGGTCACGGCCCTGGTCGACGTATTGAGCTCGGCAGGGCTGGTGCGCGAGTCCGCGGTGGTCGGGTCGGGGAACGGGCGGCCGAAGACCATGCTCGCCCTGGCGGCGGACGGCATCGCGTTCGCGGCCATGCAGCTCGACGCCGATCAGGCCATCTTCCTCGCCCACGACCTCGCCGGGGAGGAGCTGGTGCGCGTCGCCGAGCACCACGGCAGGCCGATGGGCGACCCTGACGCCGTGCTCGACGTCGCAGCGCACACCCTCGGCGCCGGGCTCGACGCGCTCGAACGCCTCGGCCGCATCCCGGTCGGGTTCACCGTCGTGATGCTCGCGCCGGTGGGCGGCGAGCCGAGGATCGTGCTCGCGGACACCGACCTCGGCTGGGGGCAGGTGGACGTGCTCGGGATGCTCGGCGCGCGGGAGCCGCGCCTCCCGGCCGACACGATCCTCACCTCCGACGAGCCCGCCGCCCTGGCCGAGGCGCAGCGCCTGCCTGGCGAACGGTTCGTGCTGTACCTGAAGAGCAACAGCGGCATCGGCGGGGCGTACCTCGCCGACGGTGCCTTCATCGCGGGAGCGCACTCGCTCGCCGGCGCGATCGGGCACCTGCCCGTCGACCACGACGGACTCCCCTGCGCCTGCGGCCAGCGCGGCTGCTTCGTGACCGTCGCAGGGCCGGACGTCGTGCTCGCCGCGGCGGGACTGGCCGAGCTGCGCGACCGGGACGGCCTCACCGCGGCGCTCGCCGAGCTGGTCGAGCGGGTGCAGGCGGGAGACGCGGCGGCGACGGCGGCGTTCGACGCGGCAGCGGTGTGGATCGCCAGGACCATCGCACTGCTCAGGATGGCGCTCGATCCGTCCGTGATCGTGCTCGGCGGATACTGGGCGGACCTCGCGCCGCGGATCGCCGCGGCCGCCGCTCCCCGCCTGCGGATCGGCGCCGCCGAACAGCTCGCGCCCGCTCCCCCGATCGTCGCCGGCCGCCTCGGCGCGGACGCCGCGCTGCTCGGCGCCCTGCACCAGGCCCGGGATGCGGCCATCGCCGACCCGCTGAGCCTCGCGTCGCGCTAGCCGTTCTCGGCGCCCTCGTCGTCCGCCTGAGTTAATTCGACGCTTGAACTAAACGACCGTGTCACCGATACTCATTACCAAGCAACACACGGTTTTTGACGTTCGGGAGCGAGCGTCCGTTGAGAGAGGATCATCCAGATGACGTCACCGACCACCGCCCCCGAGGTGGACACGACCGCCGGCCGGGTCCGCGGGGTCTGGCGCGATGGCTCCGCCGCGTTCCTCGGCATCCCGTTCGCCGAGGCTCCGACCGGCGAGCGCCGATTCGCCGCTCCCGTCCCGCACGCGGCGTGGGAGGGGGTGCTCGGCGCCACCGCGTACGGGGCGACCCCGCAGCGTGCCGCGCTGTCCGAGATCACGCTGATCCCCGAGCCGTCGATCCCCGGCGACTCGACCCTCAACGTCAACGTCGTCACGCCCGCGCCGCGCAGCGACTCCGCGCTGCCCGTGCTGGTCTACATCCACGGCGGCGGGTTCGTCGCCGGCTCCCCCGCGAGCCCCTGGTACGACGGCGCCGCCTTCGCCAGGGACGGCGTGGTGACCGTGTCCGTCTCGTACCGGCTCGGCTTCGACGGGTTCGGCTGGATCGAGGACGCTCCGCAGAACCGGGGCGTCCTGGACTGGCTGCTGGCGCTCGAGTGGGTGCGGGACAACATCGGAGCGTTCGGCGGAGACCCGGCGCGGGTGACCATCGCCGGGCAGTCGGCGGGAGGCGGAGCGGTGCTGTCGTTGCTGGCCGTGCCGCGGGCCGCCGCACTGTTCCAGCGCGTCATCAGCATCTCCGGCGCGACCAGCGACCTGCCCGTCGCAGACGCGGAGGTCTTCGGGCGCAGGCTGGCCGAGCTCGCCGGCGTGCAGCCCACCCGAGCGGGACTGTCCGCGCTCGACGAGGCGACCATCCTCGCGCTGCAGGCGCAGGTCGCCTCACCCGCGTCGGCGCCGGGCGACGAGGACGGCGAGGACGACGCGCTGGCCGGTCTCGTCCAGCTCGCCGCCGGCGGCCTGGTCTGGGGTCCCGTCGTCGACGGCGACCTCCTGCCGCAGGCCGTCGCCGCCGCCCTGCGCTCCGGCGTCGGTGCGGAGAAGGAGCTGGTGCTCGGGGCGACGGACAACGAGTTCAACATGGCGCTGACCGCCCAGCGGGATGCGCTCGCCGCCGTTCCAGCGCCCGCGGTCCTCACCCGGTTCGGCCTGGCGGACGACACCGCGGCCGCGTACGCAGCAGTGCACGACGGGCGCGACACCGCCGACATCCTCGGCCAGTACATCACCGACCGGATGTTCCGCACCACGGCGCTGACCATCGCTAGAGAGCGCGCCGCCGCCGGCGCGCCGACCTGGCTCTACCGGTTCTCCTGGCCGTCCCCGACGATCGGCGGCGCCTGCCACTGCCTCGACGTGCCGTTCTTTTTCGACTGCCTGGACGCGGAGCGGGTGCAGAACATCGCCGGAACGAACCCTCCGCAGGCGCTCGCCGACGACGTGCACGGCGCCGCGGTGTCGTTCATCGTCGGCGGCGACCCTGGATGGGCGCCGTTCGACGCCGCCACGGAGGCCGGGCGCGTGTTCGACCTGCCGTCGCGCACTGACGAGCACGCGTACGCGGACGTGGAGGTGCTGCTGCCGCAGGCGGTGCGCTGACGCGCATCCACCCGGGCCGGCAACAGCGGATCAGCCGAAGACCTTTCCGGGGTTGAGGATGCCGAGCGGGTCGAAGACCGACTTGAGCTTCACCTGCAGGTCGTAGGAGTCGGGGCCGAGCTCATCGGCGAGCCAGCGTCGCTTCAGCACACCGACGCCGTGCTCGCCGGTGAGCGTTCCGCCCAGGTCCATCGCCGTGCGGAACAGCTCGTTCGCCGCATCCCACACCGCCGGAGGCACCTCGGCGCCGGTGTAGACGAAGTTGGGGTGCAGGTTGCCGTCGCCCGCGTGCGCGACGGTGGGGATGGGCATCCCGTACTTCTCGGAGATCCGCTCGATCTCGGCGAACATCTCCGGCATCCGGGAGCGAGGCACGGAGACGTCCTCGATCAGCACCTCTCCGGTGGCGGCGAGCGCGGGGTGGAAGGCGCGGCGGATGGCCAGCAGGCGCTCGCCGTCGTCCGCGTCGGCGGAGACGCGCACGGTGCCTCCCTCCGCCCCGATCAGCTCGGCGGCGGAGGCGGCGTCCGCCGCAGCGCTCGGGCCGTCGAACTGCACGAGCAGGTAGCTGCCGCCTCCCGTCGTGCCGAACGCCGAGGCGATGGTGTCCGCGCCGAGGTGGGCGGAGATGCGATCGAGGGAGGCGGCGTCGAGCAGTTCCATCACGGCGGGGCGGAGCCTGGATGCTGTGACGCGCGCGGACGCAGCCGCCGCCGACCGCACATCCGGGAACAGCGCTCCGATGGTGGTCGGCTCCCCGGCGGGGATCGGGATGGCGCGCACCGTGGCGCCGACGATCACGCCGAGCGTGCCCTCCGACCCGACGAACAGCGCGGTGATGTCGTACCCGGTCACGCCCTTCACCGTGCGGTGACCGGTGGAGACGAGACGTCCGTCCGCGAGCACGACGTCGAGGGCGAGGACGGCCTCGCGGGTGACGCCGTACTTGGCGCAGAGCAGGCCGCCCGCGTTGGTGGCGATGTTGCCGCCGACCGTGGAGATGGCCTTGCTCGCCGGGTCGGGAGCGAAGAACAGGCCGTACGGCTCGAGGGCGTCGTTGAGGTCGGCGTTGATGACGCCGGGCTCGATGACGGCGAGCTCGTCGTCGGCGGAGATCTCCAGGATGCGGTTCATGCCGGCCACGCTGAGCACGATCGCGCCGTCCGTGCCGTTCGCGCCCCCGGCCAGGCCAGTGCCCGCTCCGCGGGGGACGACCGGGATGCGGAACTCGCTGGCGGCGCGCATGGTCGCCTGCACGTGCTCGACGGCCGTGGCGTTGACGACGGCGAGCGGGCTTCCGTCCGCGATCCAGCCGGAGCGATCCGTGCGGGCCGCGTCGAGCGCCTCCCGATCGGTGCTGAGCACCCCGGCCGCGATGGCCTCTTCACCGAGTGCTGCCGACAACCAATCCAGAACGTCCATGCGATTCAGCATATTCAACGCGGGTAGTGTCCGTTTTCCGCTATCGAACGTCGGTGCCGAGTGCGAGGCTGGAGGCATGAACCGCGAAACAGACAAGCTCGCCGACCCGGTCTTCGCCGAGCGCTACCGTGCGATGAGCGCCAGGGACACACGGTTCGACGGGCAGTTCATCACCGGGGTGCACTCCACCGGCATCTACTGCCGCCCGAGCTGCCCGGCGGTCTCGCCGAAGCCGGGCAACGTCACCTTCTACCTCACAGCGGCCGCGGCGCACGAGGCAGGTCTCCGCGCCTGCAAGCGCTGCCTCCCGGATGCCGTTCCCGGCTCCCCGGAGTGGAACACCCGCGACGACCTCGCCGCCCGGGCCATGCGTCTCATCGCGGACGGGACGGTCGAGCGCGAGGGCGTGCCTGGGCTCGCCCGGCGCCTCGGATACACGCCACGCCACCTCGGGCGGGTGCTCGCCTCCGAGCTCGGCGCTGGACCCCTCGCGCTCGCCAGGGCGCACAGGGCGCAGACCGCCCGGCTCCTCCTCGCGGGCACCGACCTGTCGATCACCGACGTGGCGTTCGCTGCAGGATTCACCAGCGTGCGCCAGTTCAACGAGACGATGGCCGACATCTACCGCACGACGCCCGGCGCGATCCGGGCGTCCGCGAAGGGGCGGGCGGGCGCACGGGCAGCATCCACCGACGTGAAGGATGGCGGAGAACCCGCCGAATCCGGGGCAGCCACCCTGAGCCTCCGGCTCCCCGCCCGCGCGCCGTTCGACGGCGCAGCCCTCCTCGGCTTCCTCGGCGCCAGGTCGATCGCGGGCGTCGAGAGCGGAGACGCGGAGACGTACAGCCGCGCGCTCGCCCTCCCCCACGGCCCTGCCGTCGTCCGGCTCACCCTCGGCGGCACGCCGACGGCACCGCACGTGGAGTGCGACGCGACCCTCGCCGACGTGGCCGACCTCGCGCCGCTCGTCGCCCGCGTGCGCCGCCTGCTCGACCTGGATGCCGACGCCGCCGCCATCGACGCCGCCCTCTCCGCAGACCCCGCCCTCGCGGCCAGCGTCTCCGCCGCCCCAGGGCGCCGGGTGCCTGGCGCCGTCGACGCGGAGGAGATCGTCTTCCGCGCCCTCATCGGCCAGCAGATCTCCGTCCCTGCCGCGCGCACGGCGCTCACCCGGCTCACCGACGCGCTCGGCCGCCCGCTCGACCTCGGCGGGTTCACGCGCCTCTTCCCCACCGCCGCCGACATCGCCGCGCACGGCAGGCAGGTGCTGCGCGGTCCGGCGAGACGCATCGACACCATCGTGAACACGGCGGCGGCCATCGCCTCCGGCGAGCTCGTGATCGATGTCGGCGAGTCACGCGAGGAGCTGGAGGCACGGCTCACCGCCCTTCCCGGCATCGGCCCGTGGACCGCCGGCTACATCGCGATGCGCGTGCTCGGCAGCCCGGACATCCTGCTCACCAGCGACCTCGCCATCCGTCAGGGGGCAGCCAAGCTCGGCCTGCCGGGCGACGCGAAAGCGCTCGCCGTATACGGCGCTCGCTGGGCGCCGTGGCGCAGCTACGCCGGAATGCATCTGTGGAGGTCCGCGCAGGCGTAGGCTCTCTGAGGACTTACATGCATTCGACTGACATGCGCTGAGGGAGGAGGGGATCTCGCAGGTGCCAACCATCGCCGTCGTGATCCCTGCCCTGAACGACTCCGAGATGCTCGCGCGCTGCCTGGACGACCTCGCGGCCCAGCTCCGGCCCGCCGACGAGATCATCGTCGTCGACAACGGCAGCACGGACGACACCGCCGCCGTGGCCCGCTCGAAGGGCGCCACCGTGATCGAGCAGTCGCAGCGCGGGATCTGGCCTGCCGCATCCACCGGCTACGACGCGGCATCGACAGACATCATCGCCCGCCTGGACGCCGACTCCCGTCCCCCGGTCGACTGGCTGCTGCACATCGAGGCCGAGTTCGTCGACGACCCGGACATCGGCGTGCTCACCGGCCCAGGCATCTTCTACGACGGCAACACGCTCATCGCCGGCCTCGGGCAGACGCTCTACATCGGCGGCTACTTCTGGTCGATGGAGATCTGGCTCGGCCACCCGCCGATCTTCGGCTCCAACTTCGCCATGCGGCGCACTGTCTGGGAGAGCGTGCGCGGTCGCGTGCACCGCGGGATGCGCGAGATCCACGACGACCTCGACCTCGCCATCCACCTCGACCCCAGCCAGGTGGTGCGCTACGACGAACGCCTCACCGTCGGCATCTCCGCCCGCCCGTTCAGCACTTGGCGCGGCTTCGGCCGGCGGCTCGGCTGGGCGTACACCACGCTCAGGATGCACCTGCCGGAGGAGTCGCCGTGGCGTCGTCGCGCAGCGCGCCGCCGCTGGGAGGCCGAGCACGCGGACGACGCGCCGGGCGCGATCGCCTGAATCTGCGCCTACGCCTACGCCTGCGTCAGGTGACGCGGCAGTACGTGGTGAGGTAGCCGATCCCGCCGATCGAGACGGTCACGGTCGAGTGGTCCTTGAGGAACACCGGCGGAGTGCGCGAGTATCCCGCTCCGCCCGGGCTGCCGGTGGAGATGAGCGTGCCCGGCTGGATCGTCGCCGACTTGGACAGGTAGGAGACGATCTCGGCGACGGAGCGCACCATGTCGGCCGTCGACGCGTCCTGCAGGATCGTGCCGTCGACGTTCGTGGTCAGCCAGAGGTCCTGCGGGTCGCGGATCTCGTCGGCCGTCACCACGACGGGACCGTTCGGGGTGAACCCGTCGAACGACTTGCAGCGCGACCACTGCGCCTCGGAGAACTGCAGGTCTCTGGCCGTGATGTCGTTGACGACGGTGTATCCCCAGACGTAGTCGAGCGCATCCTGCACCGACACATCCCGGGCCGGCTTGCCGATGATGACGCCGAGCTCCGCCTCGTAGTCGACCTGCGTCGTCAGGTCCCCCGGCCAGGTCGTCGTGCCGCCGTGACCGGCGAGCGAGTTCGGCCAGAGCGAGAAGATGGTGGCCGCCTTCTCCGAGCGCAGGGCGAGCTCTGCGGCGTGAGCGGCGTAGTTCGCGCCGATCGCGATGACCGCCGGCGGCCGCAGCACAGCCGAGGCGTGCCGCAGCTCCCTGACCGGCGTGAGGCTGGTGTGCTGTGCGAGTGCGTTGTCGACGACCGCCTTGACGTGTGCGAGGACACCGTCGCCCTGCTCGATCAGGTCTTGCAGATCGCGCGGGGCCGGGTCCATCACCTCCTCGAGGAAGAGGGCGCCGTCGCCGATGACGGCCGCAAGACGCGGCGTTGGATCTGTGGTGGAGCTGAGGTGCGAGAATCTCACCTGCCCAGGCTATCGGGCGCGGTGGTGGGTCACGAAAACGCGCTGGATGCCGTGAAAGGTCCGGCGTGTCGGCTAGCGTGGAAGGGTGTCCATCGAACAGAGGCGGCCCGGAGTCGCCGGAGGCGACGACGACGCTGCGCGTCTGGATGCGGGTCTTCCCGACATCGACTGGTCCGTCGCGCCGGTCGGAGCCGTCTTCAGCAGGTTCGCCGCGCCGAGCGGCGAGCTCGCCGTGGTGTCGCTCGGCGACCCGTCCGACCCGCGCGTGGTGCTCATCCCGGGCGTGACGGGTTCGAAGGAGGACTTCTACCTGCTGGCGCCGATCCTGGTGGCCGCCGGGTATCACGTGCAGAGCTTCGACCTGGCCGGCCAGTACGAGTCCGCGGACGCCGGCCCCGTGCCCGGCGGCCACTACACGTACGAGCTGCTGGTCACCGACATCGTCGCGTTCCTGCAGTCCGGGCCACCTGCCCACGTGCTCGGATACTCGTTCGCCGGCGTGCTCGCGCAGCTGGCGCTGATCGAGCATCCCGGGCTGTTCCGCAGCCTCACGCTGCTGACCACGCCGCCGGAGCCCGGCCAGGCGTTCCGCGGCGTGAGGGTGATCGGCTGGCTGAGTTGGTTCCTCGGCGGCCGCCAGGGCGCAGGGCTGATGATCTGGGGCATCGTCACGAACAAGAACAAGGTGCCGCCGTCGCGGCTCGCGTTCGTGCGCTCGCGCTTCGCCCTCACCCGCCGGTCGAGCGTCGACGACATCGTCGGGCTGATGAAACGGGTTCCGGATGTGCGGGGCAGGGTCGCAGCCATGCGCATCCCGATGCTGGTCGCCACCGGCAACCACGACCTGTGGCCGACGCACCTGCACGCAGCCAACGCGCAGGCGCTCGGCGCGACGCTCGCGGTCTACAGCACAGGACACAGCCCGTGCGAGACGGCCCCGCACCAGCTCGCGCGCGACATGGTCGCGCTGTTCCGCCGCGCAGAGCGCGCGGAGGCGGCGCGCCAGGACTGACGCGCCGCGCCTCCCGCTGCCCGCTGCCCGCTGCCCGCTGCCCGCTGCCCGCTGCGAAGCTCCGCCCAAACGGAGACCCCGGCGACACGCCGCAGAAAACTCCGCACGAACGGAGAACGCGAGGTCACCCTACCCAAAACTCCGGACGAACGGAGAACCCGGCGCCCTCGCCAAAGCTCTGCGTGAGCGGAGAACGCGACGACGCGCGCCGAAAACTCCGCGTGAGCGGAGGTTTCGGCGGCGTGTCGCCGCGCGCGTCCTGCGTTACGCCGTGGGGTCGGTGCCGGCGTCGATGATCGGGATGGCCGTGGTGATCGCCTCGAGGCCGCTCAGGCGAGCGGGCGACAGGAGCCTGGTCACGTCCTCGCGGCTCATCAGCTTGGCCTCGACGACGAGGTCGGCCACGTTGCCTCCGGTGAGCAGCGCCGTCTTGGCGAGCGCGGCAGCGGCCGCGTATCCGATGTGCGGCATGAGCGCCGTGATCACACCGACGGACGAACCGACCATCGCTCCGAGGCGCTCCTCGTTCGCGGTGATGCCGTCCACGCAGTTCACGCGCAGCGTGTGGAAGGCCTGCGTCATCCAGGTGATCGACTGCAGCAGCGAGTGCGCGATGACGGGCTCGAACGCGTTCAGCTGGAGCTGACCACCCTCGGCGGCCATCGTCACCGTCACGTCGGCGCCTGCCACCGAGAACGCCACCTGGTTGACGACCTCCGGGATGACCGGGTTGACCTTGCCGGGCATGATGCTCGACCCGGCCTGGCGCGGCGGGAGGTTGATCTCGCCGAGGCCGGCCTGCGGGCCGCTCGACAGCAGGCGCAGGTCGTTGCAGATCTTCGAGAGTTTAATGGCGCTGCGCTTCAGCGAACCGGAGAACGACATGAACGCGCCTGCGTCGCTCGTCGACTCGATGAGGTCGGGCGCCGTCTCCAGGTTGAGGCCGGTGATCACGTTGAGGTGGCGCACGGCCGCTGCCGCGTATCCGGGGTCTGCAGTGATCCCTGTACCGATGGCCGTCGCGCCGAGGTTGATCTCCGCGAGGAGCCACTTCGTCTCCGTGAGGCGGGCGTGGTCCTCCGTGAGCGTGGTCGCGAAGCCGTGGAACTCCTGCCCGAGCGTCATCGGGACCGCATCCTGCAGCTGGGTGCGGCCGACCTTGAGCACGTGCCGGAACTCCTCGCCCTTCCGCGCGAACGAGTCGCGCAGCTGAGCGAGCTGGTCGAGCAGGTGCCCGAGAGCGAAGGTGAGGGCGATCTTGATGGCCGTCGGGTACGTGTCGTTGGTGCTCTGGCTGCGGTTGACGTCGTCGATCGGGCTGATGTACTGGTACTCGCCCTTGCCGTGGCCGTCGAGTTCGAGCGCGACGTTCGCGATGACCTCGTTGGCGTTCATATTCGTGGACGTGCCCGCGCCGCCCTGCATGACGCCGACCACGAACTGGTCGTGGAATTTGCCGTCGATGATGAGCTGGCAGGCCTGGTCGATCAGAGCGGCCTTGTGTTTGTCCAGCACGCCGATCTCGAGGTTCGCGCGCGCCGCCGCCTGCTTCACGCTGGCGAGCGCCACGATCAGATCCGGGTAGACCGAGATGGGGCGCTTGGCGATCTGGAAGTTCTCCAGCGCGCGGGACGTGTGCACGCCCCAGTACGCGTCCGCCGGGATCTCCCGGCTGCCGAGCGAGTCGGATTCGGTGCGGACGGGGCCGCCTTCCGCGGTCGGGGTGGGAACGTCCGAGACGTTCTGCGACGCGTCGATCACGGGAATCGGGTGGGTCTTCGGCTCGTCCATCATTGCTGTCGGGGTATTCACGCTTGGCTCCGTTGCCTATCGTTTTGGGTTGGCATTCTGATGTCGGTCGTTCGTGGCCACCGACGATACGAGCCTACCCCGTGCATCCCGCGCGGTCGGGGGCTAAGCGGTTCAGCCGAGCTTGCGGAGCAGCCTGCGGGCGAACCGGTCCTTCGCCTCGGTGAACGGCGGGTAGATCAGCCGCATCGTGTCCGGTTTCAGCGATTTCGTCAGTACCGCCTTCTCGTGGCTGAACGTGCGCAGCGAGTGCTCGCCGTGATACGCGCCCATGCCACTGGCGCCGACCCCGCCGAACGGCAGCCCCGCGACCGCCAGGTGCGCGGCCGGGACGCCGAAGCCGACGGCGCCAGAACTCGTCTCCGTCAGGAAGCGCCTGCGCACCCTCTTGTCCTCGCTGAACACGTAGAGCGCGAGCGGCTTGTCGCCCGACCTGATGTACCGGATGGCGTCGTCCAGCCCGTCGACCGTGACGATCGGCAGGATCGGGCCGAAAATCTCCTCCCGCATCACCGGGGCGTCGCGTGGCACGTCGATGAGCACGGTCGGCGCCAGGTAGCGGGATGCGGCGTCGTGGGTTCCCCCGGTGACGGTCGCGCCCGCATCCAGGAGCGTCGTCAGCCGCTGGAGCTGGCGGTCGTCGACGATCCGGCCGTAGTCGGGGCTGGTCGACGGGTCTGCGCCGTAGAGGTCGCTCACGGCGGCGGCCAGTGCGGTCGCGAGGCGGGCGGCGACGCTCGGGGTCGCCAGCACGTAGTCGGGGGCGACGCAGGTCTGGCCGGCGTTCATGAACTTGCCCCAGGCGATGCGCTGGGCCGCAGCATCCAGGTCGGTGGTGTCGTCGACGTAGACCGGCGACTTGCCGCCGAGCTCCAGCGTGACAGGCGTGAGATGCTCGACGGCGGCCGCGGCGACGATGCGCCCGACCCGGCCGTTGCCGGTGAAGAAGATGTGGTCCCAGCGCTGGGCGAGCAGCCCGGTGGTCTCCTCGACGCCGCCCTCGACCACGGCGACGGCCCGGGTGTCGAGGTACTCCGGGACCAGTCTCGCCATCGCGGAGGAGGTCGCAGGGGCCAGCTCGCTCGGCTTCAGCAGCACGGCGTTGCCCGCCGCGAGAGCGCCGACGACGGGAGCGAGCAGCAGTTGCACGGGATAGTTCCACGGGGCGATCACCAGCACCACCCCGACGGGCTCACGGACGATGGATGCGCCGGCCGGCAGCAGAGCGCCGGGAACCCCGACCCGCTTCGGCCGCAGCCAGCGGCGCAGATGCCTGGTCATGTGGTCGATCTCGCCCACCACGAACCCCAGCTCGGCGATCTGCGACTCCGTCGGGTTCTTGCCGAGGTCGGACAGCAGGGCGTCCTCGAATTCGGCCGAACGCTCGGTGAGCATCCTGCGCAGTGCACGCAACTGGGCGAGCCGCCACGAGAGGGGCTTCGTGATGCCGCGATCGAAGGAGGCGCGGAGGTCGTCGGCGGTCTGCGCAGGTGTCATGCGGCCATCCTACGGATGCGCGGCCGGACGGTACTCCAGATAGAAGATGGCGTGCCCGAGCCGTTCGCCCCTCTGCTCGAACTTGGTGACGGGGCGGTCCTCCGGACGCGGGATGAACAGGCTCTCTCCTGCGGTGTTCACCAGGCCGGGCTCCGCATCCAGCACGGCGATCATGTGCTCGGCGTACGGCTCCCAGTCGGTGGCGAGCCGGAGCACGCCGGCCGGGACGAGCGCACGGACGATGAGCTTCGCCACATCCGGCTGCACGATGCGCCTGCGGTGGTGGCGGACTTTCGGCCACGGGTCGGGGAAGTAGATCATCACCTCGGCGATGCTGTGCTCGGCAAGGCCGTGCTCGAACACCTCGACGGCGTCGTGCCGCACCACCCGGATGTTCTCGATGCCGCGCACGCGCATCTCGCCGAGCACGCGGCCGACGCCCGCTCCGTGCACCTCGACGCCGAGGAAGTCGGTGTCCGGATGCCGCTCGGCGAGCGTCAGCAGGTTCTCGCCGTTGCCGAAGCCGATCTCGACCGCGCGCGGCGCCCGGCGGCCGAACGCCGCATCCAGGTCGAGGAGCTGCCCGTCGAACTCGACGCCGTACACCGGCCAGAGCTCGTCGATGGCGCGGGTCTGCGCCTCGGTCTTCCGCCCTCGCGTCACGAAACTGCGGGTGCGGGTGCTCTGCTGCTGCTTCTCGTCGTCCACGTTCTCCATTGTCCCAAACCTGGGGACCGCAAAAGTCCGGGGCTGGAGCTGCCGGGGTTGGAGCGCGCGCTAGAGCCAGGCGAGCGGGAGGAACGCGAGGCCGACGCCGACGCCGATCACCGCGAGCAGCGCCACGAACACGGCGCCGGCGAGCATGATCGAGTTGAGGACGATGCCCCAGACGGCGAACGCCTTCGCCTGCGGTTCGCGGCCGAGCGCCAGGATGCCGACCACGAGGCCGGCGATGGGGGCGACGAACGTCCAGCTGAAGACGATCGACGCGAGCCCGAGCACGAAGCTCGTGATGCTGAGCGTCCTGGCAGGAGCCTGGTATGCGACGTTGGTCATGGGTGCTGGTTCTCCTCGATCGATGGTGTGCATCCAGTCAATCGGTGGGCGCGCATCCACACCATCCGGTTATCCCCCGATTCCGCTCAGGGGTCACCCTGAGTGGAATCGGGGGCTGATCTTCGCTAGTGCGGGAGCACGGCCTCGATCGGACCCCTGGCGAAGTAGACCAGGAAGCCGGCTGCGACGATCCAGAGCAGCGGGCTGATCTC
The DNA here is from genome assembly GCF_051161895.1 of Leifsonia araucanica. NCBI lineage: Bacteria > Bacillati > Actinomycetota > Actinomycetes > Micrococcales > Microbacteriaceae > Leifsonia > Leifsonia araucanica. The sequence continues at coordinate 275,207 of NZ_JBMBTW010000002.1, read as the reverse complement.
GCGCGCCTTCCCGGAGAGCGACCGGACGAGCACCCAGCTGATGAAGCCGACGCCGATGCCGTTGGCGATCGAGTACGTCAGCGGCATCACGATGATCGTGAGGAAGACCGGGAGGACGCTCGAGAACTCCGAGAAGTCGATGTGCCTGATCTGCACGACCATCAGCGCACCGACGATCACCAGGGCGGCAGCGGCGACCTCCAGCGGGACCACCTGGGTCAGCGGGGTGAAGAACATCGCGAGCAGGAACAGCGCGCCGGTGATGACGCTGGCGAAGCCGGTCTTCGCCCCCTCGCCGATGCCGGATGCCGACTCGACGAACACCGTGTTCGACGATGCGGAGGTGCCACCGCCGACGATGGCGCCGACGCCCTCCACGATGAGCGCGGGCTGCAGGCGCGGGAAGGTGCCGTCCTCCTTGGCGAGACCGGCACTGCGGGCGAGGCCGGTCATCGACCCCATCGCGTCGAAGAAGTTGGTGAAGACGAGGGTGAAGATGAGCATGATCGCGGCGAGGGCGCCGATGCGGCCGAACGCGCCGACCACGTCGAACTGGCCGACGAGGCTGAGGTCGGGAAGTGCGACGAGCGAGGTCGGCAGCTGCGGGACGGTGAGGTTCCAGCCTGCCGGGTTCTTGCCGAGCGACGGCCCGACGTGGAAGATCGCCTCGGCGACGATCGCGACGACGGTGGCAGCGACGATCCCGATCAGCAGGGCACCCTTGACCTTGCGGGCCATCAGCACGGCCATGATCACCAGCGCGACGAGGAACACGACGGTCGGCACGGTGGCGATCGACCCGGCCTCACCCAGCTGCACGGGAGGCGACGACATGTTGGTGCTGCGCACGAAACCGCTGTCGACGAAGCCGATGAACGCGATGAACAGGCCGATGCCGACCGTGATCGCCGTCTTCAGCTGCGGAGGGACGGCGTTGAAGATCAGGCGGCGTAGACCGGTGGCCGCGAGGATCACGATGATGACGCCGTTGATGACGACGAGCCCCATCGCCTCCTGCCAGGTGAGGATCTTCACGACGTTGACCGCGAGGAACGAGTTGATCCCGAGCCCGGCGGCGAACGCGAACGGCAGCCGGGCGACCAGCCCGAACAGCACGGTCATCACACCGGCGCTCAGAGCGGTGACCGCCGCGAGCTGCGTCCCCTGCAGCGAGTGGCCTGCCACATCCTCCGTCCCGCCGAGGATCAGCGGGTTGAGGATGACGATGTACGCCATCGTCACGAAGGTCAGGACGCCGCCGCGCAGCTCAGTGGCCCAGTTGGACCCGCGGGCGCTGATCTCGAAGAACCGGTCGAGCCTGCCGCGGAACGTCGGCGCGGTTTCGGTGTTCGTAGGCGATGCGGACAAGGTCGTCTCCCGTAGTATCTCCGAGGGCTTTCATGCGCGAACGCGCGCCAATAAGCCTAGACGCCCGCAACGCCCCGATACGACGCGAAGGATGCGCCATGCCCCTGCCCTGGAAGCTACACGGTGACGGAAAAGACGTCGCGGCCTCGGCCGTCGTCCTCCCGGGAGAGCGGCTCACCTGGCCGCGCACGATCGGTCTGGGCGCCCAGCACGTCGTCGCGATGTTCGGTGCGACGTTCCTCGTGCCGGTGCTCACGCACTTCCCGCCGAGCACCACGCTGCTCTTCTCCGGCATCGGCACCATCCTGTTCCTGCTGATCACCGGCAACCGGCTGCCCAGCTACCTGGGCTCGTCGTTCGCCTTCATCGCGCCGATCACGGCGGCGACGGCCAGCAACGGGATGGGCGGGGCCCTGTTCGGCATCGTCGCCGTCGGCATCCTGCTGGCCATCGTGGGCGGGATCGTGATCCTGACCGGCACCGGCTGGATCGACGCCCTGATGCCCCCGGTGGTGGCCGGCGCGATCGTGGCGCTGATCGGGTTCAACCTGGCTCCCGCCGCCCGGGACAACTTCGTGAAGGCGCCGTGGACGGCCATCGTCACGCTGCTCGCCGTGCTGCTTTGCACCGTGCTGTTCAAGGGCCTGCTCGGCCGCCTGTCGATCTTCATCGGCGTGGTGGTCGGCTACATCTTCGCCGTGATCGTCGGCGAGGTCGACTTCACCGCCGTCGCGAAGGCGGACTGGCTGGGCTTCCCGACGTTCGCGTTCCCGGCGAATCCGTTCGAGAACCCCGGTGCGACGTTCGGCATCCTCCCCGCGTTCCTGCCGGTCGTCCTGGTGCTCGTGGCGGAGAACGTCGGCCACATCCGCGGCGTCGCCCAGCTGACCGACCCGTCCGTGAACAAGCTCACCGGTCGCGCCCTGTTCGCCGACGGCCTGGCGACGACCGTCGCCGGCTTCTTCGGCGGCTCGGGAACGACCACATACGGCGAGAACATCGGCGTTATGGCCGCGACCCGCGTCTACTCGACCGCCGCATACTGGGTGGCGGGCTTCGTGGCCGTGCTGCTCGGCCTCTCCCCCAAGATCGGCGCTGTCATCAACACGATCCCGGCCGGTGTGCTCGGCGGCGTGACCACCGCCCTCTACGGCCTCATCGGCATCATCGGTGTGAAGATCTGGCTCGACAACAAGGTCGACTTCTCGAAGCCGGTCAACCAGTTCACCGCCGCCACGGCCCTCATCGTCGGCATCGCGGACTTCACGCTCAACCTCGGCCAGCTCACCTTCAACGGCATCGCGCTCGGCACCATCGCGGCGATCGTGGTCTACCACCTGATGCGCACGGTGGCCCGCCTGCGCGGCACCGACTGACGCGGTTTGACGGGCGAGAACCTCCTCATCGACGGAGCCTACTCGTCGGTGTGACGCGGCCATCCCTGCGATGTCCCGCACCCTGGGGCATGATGAGCGTGTGCACAGGACGAGGAGGCCCATTGCCGTCGCGGGAGCGCTCGGCGCGCTCGTCCTCGCGGCCGCTACCCTCTCCGGGTGCGCGCCGATCGTGCGTTCCTGCCCGAGCTGGGCGGATTTCTCCGACCCCGACGCCGCATACCGGCAGGCCGACGTGGTCGTCGTCGGACACGTCGCGGGACGGGACGGCACCATCGGGACCGCTCTCGGCGACGTGCGCGCCTACCGGTTCGAGGTCGACGATGCGGTCAAAGGCGGCGAATCCGGAACCGTGGTGCGGATCGGTTCACGCGCCGACCCGTGCGACGGCGGCGACGGGTACACCAGCGGCGACGCGCTCGCGAGCGCTGCCGACCGCGTCATCGTGTACGCGATGAACGACACCGGCGGACTCGTCACCCTCACCCCGAGCCAAGGCGTGACGGCACTCCCCGAAGGCGCTCCTCTTCCCTTCGACCACTGATCCCTCTTGCGCATCCGTGCGCGCATCATCCGCGACATTGGATGTGCGCGCACAGACCGCGCCCGCCGCTGCGCCCGCCGCACGACGACCTGCACTCTGTATCCCAGGCCGGAACCCACAAGACCTTCTTGAGGAGTTCCATGAGATCTTTCACGGCCACAGCGATCGGAGTCGCCGCAGCGGCGGCCACTGCTCTCGCCCTGCTCGAGTCACCGGCGTCGACGGCGGCGGAGCATCCCGAGCTGTACGACCCGTATGCGCCCGTCCAGCCGATCGCGGCGCTCGACTGGGAGGAGCGGCCGAGCATCGCCCGCCGGGGGCAGTTCTCCCCGGTCGCCGTCGACGTCGAACGCCTGGAACTCGTGCACGCCGGAATGGACCTGCCCAGCATGCGCCAGAGCGACGGCACGCCCGTCGTCGGCCTCCCCTACTACTTCTTCGGCAAGGACCCGCACACCGGTCGCTACCTCCCCGAGTACGTCGCCCTCTGCATCGACATCTTCCACATGAGCTTCCACATCGAGAAGGATTCCGACTACTACGACCTCACCCGGCTCGTCCCGGCCGACACCGCGAGGGAGATCATCGACACGGTCAACGCCGGCGTCCAGCTCGCCTCCGAGGTCGGGCTCGACATCCGGGTCGACGGTTCGGTCCCCCTCACGGTCACCACCGACGAGGCCGGGGAGTATCTGCTGGCGGCGCAGCGCAAGGCGTGGTACCTGTTCGCCAAGAACTCGCTGACGCATCCGCTGCCGCACATGCGGCTGGACGACCTCCGCGTCACCCGCCCGGCGAACGGCGACGAGTCGGCCCCGCAGCCGTATGATCTGTCCGAAGCGACGGCCGACGTCGAGGACACCGTGCGACGCTACCGCTCGACGCCGTCGTCCGCCGAGCAGACGCACATGATCGACACCCGCCTGGTGCTGTCGGACGCGGACGCGCTCGACGGGTTCGAGGTGCTGTTCGACGACGAGCACTCCACCCCGGATGCGCGGGACTACGTCGACGTACGCATCCACCGCGACGGCGACATCACGATCACCGAGCGCAAACCACTCGACGACGACCTGACGCTCGCGTTCACGAAGGAGTACCCGCACGGTCTCGGCGGCGGCGACTACCCGTACTCGGCGGTGCAGGCCACCCTCAACGACCAGACGAAAGGCCTCATCTCCAACCACGACGAAGCGGCGTTCTCACTCAGCCTGAGCCGGACCTCCCCCACCGTCGAGACGCCGGACGAGCCGGAGGACCCGCCGCGCCCGCCGGGTGCGGTCGACGACGAGTACGACGAGGAGGACGGGGACGACGAGGGTGTGGAGGAGCCGGACGTGGAGGACCCGGGGGTGGATGAGCCGGGGGTGGAGCATCCGGGACGCGAGCAGGGTGCGTCCGCTCACGCGGCCAACGCCGACGCCGCGACCACCGGCGTGACCGGTCTTCCGGACCCGCAGGGGCTGGCCGCCACGGGCTCCCGCGTCGCCGACGCCGCCGTGGTCGGGATGGCGGGCGGCGGTGCTGCGGTGCTCGGGGTGCTCGCCCTCACCATCGCTGCCGTGCGGCGCCGCGGGTCCGCCGGGTCAGCGCCGGCCGCCTCAGCGAGCCGGTCCACCATCGACTGACCCAGCACCCGACCCTGCGCCGGTCGGCGGACGCGAACTCACCCTTCGCGCCGCCGCCCGGCGCGGTATGCACGCGGCGACACCCCGAACCGGCCGGCGAACAGGCGGCTGAAGTGGGCGGGGTCGGCGAGTCCGTGGGCCAGGGCGATGTCGGCGATCGTGCGGTGGGCGCAGCCGTCGTCGGCGAGATCGAGGCGGCAGGCGTCGAGGCGGCGGTTTCGGATCCGGGCGCTCACCGATGCGCCCGTGGGGGCGAACAGGGCGTGCAAGGTGCGGACAGAGACGAAGGTGGCCGCGGCGACCATCGCGGGGTTCAGACGGGTGCATCCGAGGTTCGTGTCGATGTATGCGCGGGCGGCGGTCAGCGCATCCACGGCCTCGGGCGGGTCGGCGAACAGGGCTGCAGCGAGCATCCTGGCCGCACCGCGGACGAGCTGCTGGGGTGCGGGGGCTGTCAGGTCGCCGAGGTCGGCGACGTGCTCGGCGAAGTGTTTCGCGAACGGGAGCACGATCGGGAGGAGCGCACTGTCCGGCGCCCGCAGCACGCCGCCGCGGGCGGACGCGACGGCGTCGTCGAGGCCGGGCACGGTGCGGGCTGGGAGCAGCAGGGCCAGGGCGTCCGAGTCGACGCCGAGCCGGGCTCGGCCCAACGCCGTACGAGAGAGCGAGACGATGTCGCCGCGGCCGACCACTACCGGCCGGGTGTCCTGCGGCAGGTCGGTCCTGCCGCTCAGCTGGACCAGCACGGCCAGCTCGCCCGCGTGGGGAGCCGTCGCCTCGACCGCATCGCCCTCGCGAAGGCGCAGCACGCGCACATCCGTCGACGCGACGCGATGGTGCATCCACCCATTGTGACATACAGAATGTCACGCGCGGCCACTCGCGCGAGGCGCCCTTACTGGTGGAAGAACGGAATGATCAAATACAGCCCATACAGCACCGCGGCCCCGCACCCCACGAAGCAGGCGTACGCGCCGGTCAGCGCCCAGCGCTTCTGCGCGTCCGACAGGGGATTCTTCTTGCGGGCCTTCGCGGCCTTCTTGAGGGCGCGCGCCGCCTCCTCCGGAGAGATGACGGTGATCGCGTCGGTGAACTCGACCGGCTCGACGAAGAGGGCCCGGCCGGCGACGGCGAGGAGGCGGGTGCCGAGTGCGTACAGGCTGACGACGACGCACGCGCCGACGATGGATGCTGCGAAGACGATCAGGAAGGCGACCCAGTCGATCATGCTGATTCCTTCTCCTTGCCGCGCGGCTTCTTGAGCGGCTTGACCTTCTTGATCTTGACGGCGCGACCGGATGCTGCGACCTCGCTGACACCCTGGACCGGGGCGGGGGCGACCGCGTTCTCACTGTCGACCTTGTTGCGGTTGGACAGCCAGAAGATGAGCACGATCACGATCACAGCGGCGATCGCGTCGACCGCGAGGCCGATCGGGCCGAGGCCCACGAGCCAGGCCGAGACGGCCCCGACGATGCCGGCGGCCGGGAGGGTGAGCAGCCAGCCGAGGGCGATCCTGCCCGCCGTGCCCCAACGCACGGACGCCCCGCGGCGACCGAGGCCGGATCCGATCACCGAACCGGATGCGACCTGCGTAGTGGAGAGGGCGAAGCCGAGGTGGCTGGAGGCCAGGATGGTCGCCGCCGTGCTCGTCTCCGCCGCGAAGCCCTGCGCCGGCTTGACCTCGGTGAGGCCGCGGCCGAGCGTGCGGATGATGCGCCAGCCGCCCGAGTACGTGCCGATGGCGATGGCGAGCGCACAGGAGATGACGACCCAGAGCTCCGGCCCGGAGCCCGCTGCCTGCGCACCGGAGGCGATGAGCGTGAGGGTGATGACGCCCATCGTCTTCTGCGCGTCGTTCGTTCCGTGCGACAGCGCCACCAGGGAGGAGGAGAAGATCTGTCCGTAGCGGAAGCCGCCGCGACCATCCGGGCGGCCGTCGTAGCGGCGGGTGATCCAGTACGCGAGCTTCGTGGCGCAGTACGCCACCACGCCGGCCGTGACCGGGGCGATCACCGCGGGCAGGATGACCTTGTCGAGCACGACCACGAAGTCGACGGAGCCGAGGCCGGCACCGACCAGGGCTGCGCCGATCAGGCCGCCGAACAGGGCGTGGCTGGACGACGACGGCAGGCCGAGCAGCCAGGTCACCATGTTCCAGATGATGGCGCCGACCAGACCGGCGAAGATCAGCTCCGGCGTGATCTGCACGCCACCGTCGCCTTCCCGGATGATGCCGCCCGAGATGGTCTTCGCCACCTCGGTCGACAGGAACGCGCCGACGAGGTTCAGGACGGCAGCGAGAGCGACCGCGACCTTCGGGCGCATCGCACCGGTGGCGATGGGGGTGGCCATGGCGTTCGCTGTGTCATGGAAGCCATTGGTGAAGTCGAAGAACAGGGCCAGCGCGATGACCAGCACGACGATGAGGGTGAGATCCACCGGTTTCTTTCTCGTCTCGGGACACAGTCCGCCCCGCGGAAGTTCATCGGGGATTCATGCAAGTGACCTGGCGCTGTTAGGCAGCCACGAAGATACTCACACGGCTGGCGGGCGAGGTCAACTTCACCGGGAGCTGACCGGACGGGGACCGAGGACGAGATCGACCAGGCGCTCCGCGAATCCGGGGTCGGAGGGCGCTCCGGCCAGGGCGCGGAAGATCAGTGCGCCGATGACGGTCTCGCTCACGTCGTCGATCGGGAGGTCGGCGCGCAGCTCTCCCGACGCGCGCGCATCCCGCAGCCTGGTGGCGAACAGGCGGGGGTCTGCGAGGGATTCGCGCAGCCTGCTCCCGACGTCGGCGTTGGCCGTCGCCGCGGCGATGAGCGACCGGAACAGGGCCTCCCCCGTCGCGCTCTCAAGCACGGTCAGCACCTCGATGAGCCAGGAGGTGAGGTCGTCCCGGAGGTCGCCGGTGTCGGCCAGGACGAAGCGCTCCGGCAGCAGCATCCCTTCGAGCAGGCACTCCGCGATCAGTTCGCTCTTGCCGGACCACCAGCGGTAGACGGTCTGCTTGCCGACGCCGGCGCGCGCGGCGATGCCCTCGATGCTCAGGTGGTCGTAGCCGCGTTCGGCGAACAGCGCTGCCGTGGCGTCGAGGATGGCGAGCCGAGCCGCTTCGCTGCGGGGAGCCCCTCGTCGTCCTTCCGGCATGGCTCACAGCTTACCTGCATATTTCGAGACGGACCGTTGCGTATTATCGACGCGGACGCCACGAAAGGGATGCGACATGGCCGAACTGCTCTACCGCCTCGGGAAGTTCTCCGCACGACGCGCCGGGCGGGTGATCGTGGCCTGGATCATCGTGCTCGGCATCGCCGTCGGCGGGTTCCTGATCGGTTTCAAGGGGCTCGCGACGAGCTTCGACGTGCCGGGCACCGCATCCGGGGCGGTCGTGGACGAGCTGATGAAGAAGCTCCCGGACTTCGCGGGCGCCTCGGGGACCGTGGTGTTCCAGAGCAAGGACGGCTCCGCCCTCACCGACGCGCAGCGCAAGGACATCAGCGCCCTCGTCGCCGACGCGGACGGCCTTCCGGACGTGTCCGGCGTCAACGACCCGTTCAGCACCGAGAAGGAACGGGCGGACCGCCAGGCGCAGGTCGCAGACGGCACCACGCAGCTGGATGCGGCGGCGGCACAGCTCGACGCCGGGCAGCAGCAACTGGATGCGGCGAAGCAGCAGCTCCAGGCCGCCGGCCTGCCGACCACGCAGCTCGACGCGCAGCAGCAGACCATCGACGCCAACCGCGCCACCGTCGAGGCGAAGCAGAAGGAGCTCTCGCAGGGCGCCGAGCTGCTGAAACTGTCCGACGGCATCCGGGTGGTGTCGAAGGACGGCGCGACGGCGCTGGTCAACGTGTCGTTCACGAAGCCCCGCCTCGAACTGTCCGAGGACTCCAAGCAGGCCGTCATCAAGCACTTCGAGGCGAAGCCGATCGACGGCGTCACGGTCTCGTTCTCCACCGATATCGCCCAGGGCGTCCCGCAGATCGTGGGCGTCGGAGAGGCGGTCGGCGTCGTCTTCGCCGCGATCGTGCTGGTGGTGGTGCTCGGCTCGCTGGTCGCGGCGGCGCTCCCCCTCGTGACCGCCCTGTTCGGCGTCGCCGTCGCGGCGCTCGGGTCGCTCGCGTTCTCCGGGATCGTGGACATGGCGTCCGTCACGCCCGTGCTCGCCATCATGCTCGGCCTCGCCGTCGGCATCGACTACTCGCTGTTCATCGTGAAGCGGCACAGACGGCAACTGCTGGAGGGGGCGGAGCCGCACGAATCGGTGGGCCTCGCGAACGGCACCTCCGGCAACGCCGTGGTGTTCGCCGGCACGACCGTCGTGGTCGCCCTGCTCGCGCTGAACGTCACCGGCGTCCCGTTCCTCGGCCTGATGGGCACGGTCGGCGCCGTCGCGGTCGTGCTCGCCGTCCTCATCGCGATCACGCTGACGCCCGCCGTCCTCGGCCTCCTCGGCACCCGGCTGCTCTCCAAGCGCGCCAGGACGAAGGTGGGGACGGTGCACCACGACGACAGCACCGTGAAGCCGATGGCGACCTGGCGTGCCGTCGTCACGGTGATCGCTACCGCCGCCGCCCTGCTGGTGGTGGCCATCCCGGCCCTGTCGATGCGGGTCGGCCTGCCGGACGGCTCCTCGGAGCCCGTCGGATCGACCACGTACAACGCGTTCGAGCAGACCGCCGACGCGTTCGGGGACGGCGCCACCGGCCCGCTGCTCGTCACCGCGAACGTCCCGGCCGGGCTCGCGGACGACAAGGTCACCGCGACCCAGCTCGACGTCGCCCGCACCCTCGCCGACCAGAAGGACGTGGTCGCCGTCGCGCCGATCGCGGTCTCCGACGACCACCGGCTGATGGCGTTCCAGGTGATCCCCACCGAGGGCCCGAACAGCGTCTCCACCGAGAAACTCGTCGGCGCCCTCCGCTCGCTCGGCACCCTCGACGGCGACGTCACCCTCGGCGTCTCCGGCCAGACCGCGATCAACCTCGACATCTCGCAGAATCTCGCCGACGTGCTTCCGCTCTACCTGGTGGTCGTGGTCGGTCTGTCCCTGCTGATCATGATCCTGGTGTTCCGTTCGCTGCTGGTGCCGCTCATCGCGACGGGAGGCTTCATCCTGTCGCTGTTCGCGACATACGGAGCCATCACCGCCCTGTTCCAGTGGGGCTGGGGAGCGGACGCCCTGGGCATCCACACCGGCCCCATCCTGAGCTTCCTCCCGGTGATCCTGGTCGGCATCCTGTTCGGCCTGGCGATGGACTACCAGCTGTTCCTGGCGTCCGGGATGCGCGAGGCGTACGTGCACGGAGCCTCCGCCCGCCTGGCCGTCACGAAGGGCCTCCGGGCCGGACGCACCGTGGTGATCGCTGCGGCCCTCATCATGATCTCGGTCTTCGGCGGCTTCGTCTTCAGCGAGTCGACGATGATTCGCTCGATCGGCTTCGGCCTCGCCTTCGGCGTGCTCGTCGACGCCTTCGTGGTCCGGATGCTTCTGATGCCCGCCCTGATGCACCTGCTCGGCCGCTCGGCCTGGTGGCTGCCGCGATGGCTCGACAAGGCGCTGCCGAACGTGGACGTGGAAGGGGCGGCGCTGGAGCGGCGGCACCACGTGGAGTAGCCAACACATGTGATGCGTTACTCGTGATAATGTGACATTCCACGTTTCGTGCGTGGGATGAGGTTTCACGGGGAGTGGTGATGGGGATTGCCTTCGATGACGCTGCCGCGACGGCGTTGACCGGGGTGTTGCGGGTCGCGTCCGACGAGTTGCGGACGCAGGGCGTGCTGCGGCGGGGAGCGGTCGAGCACGCGGTCGACGGGTTCGCCGGCGGATACGCGGACCTGTTCACGGTGGCCGCGTCGATCGAGTCCGAGGACCGGGGCCGGTTGTCGGGGATCCTGCACGACCTCGCCGACACGGTCTGGACGGCGCAGCGGAAAGCGGAGGAAGAACGCGACCGGCAGGCGGCTTTGGCCGCGTGGCGGCTGCGGGAAAAGGAGCGGGAGCGACGCCGCGCCACGGACGACTTCTTCGGCGGGGTCGGGGCGAACATGGACGCGGTCTTCGACCCGCAACCCTCCGACACCCCTGTCCTGCCGCCGACGGTGTCGGCCGCGTTCGCTGCGCACGACCGGCACCGTGCATCCGGTGGCGGGCTGGCGGGAACGTCGTCGGCGGACCCGGACCGGTTGCGGGTGTTCGTCAGCCAGGCCGGGGCGAGCAACATCCGGATGGGCGATGAGTTGCAGCGGGTGCAGAACGCCTGGACGAGGTTCACCAGCGCCTGTTCGTGGGTGCCGGTGGGGTCGACGAGTTTCCTCGGCGGGTCTCAGCGTCTGCTGGAGGAGAACCGGGAAGACGTCACCTGGATCGACCGGGTCGCGACCGCGTTCGACGCCGCCGGCGGCGCCCGGCTCTCGAATACCGCCCTCGACCTGGCCGTCGCCGCCACGGACGCGACGGTGAGCGACCGGCGGCTGCTGGCGGCGCTGGGCACCCTCAGCGGGGACGATCTTGCCGCGCTGCTGACCGCCTCCCCCGGGCTGCGGAAACAGCTGGAGCGTATGGACCCGGCCGTGGTCCACGCGTGGTGGCAGACCATGAACCCGGATGCGGGCGACCGGTACTCGGCACAGCAAGAGCTGCTGCTGACCACACTGCCGGTGGTGTTCGGGAACCTCGAAGGGATCCCTAACGGCGCCCGCGACCACGCCAACCAGATCGCGTTGACCGCGGCGATCAGCGATATCGATGCGCGCATCGAAGCGTTACGGAGACAGGTCGACGGGGCCAGCCCGACCCTGCGGATGGACCTTGCGAAGATGGCGCAACTGGAACAGTCCCTCACCGAGATGGAATCCCAACGGAACGCGCTGCGGAACATTCGTGACGCGTTGACACGATCGCCAAAAGGTGCGACCCGCTTCCTGATCTCGCTGACTGAGGATCAGCCGCCGTTGGCCGCGATCTCGATCGGTGACCTGGACACCGCGACGAGCGTCACTTACGCGATTCCGGGGATGGGGACGACGACGAACGACATGACCGGGTGGACCCAAGCTGCACAAAACCTGCACGACCTGCTCCCCGAGGGGAGCGCGGTGGTGTCGTGGATCGGCTACCAGCCCCCGCCCGTCCCGTCGGTCGTGAACCTGGACTTCGGGGTCCTGGACGTCAATCACGCCGTCGCCGGCGGTCACCGTCTCGCCACCGCGCTCACCGGGCTGGCTGCCGTCCGCGGGGACACCATGCCCCCACTGCACGTGGTCGCCCACTCCTACGGCACCACCACCGCCGCCGTCGCCCTCACCCAGCCCGGCATCCACGTGAACACGTTCATCACCCTCGGCTCCGCAGGCCTCCCCGACAACATCCACACCACCACAGACCTGAACGCCGACACCGTCTACGCCGGGCAAGCCCGCAACGTCTTCCCGTGGGAACCCGAACCAGGAGACCAATGGGCCTGGACCGGCCGCACCGGCAGCCGCGACCACCACCTCAACCCTGTGACCCCCGACTTCGGCGCCCACCCCTTCGGCGTCGACACCGGCAGCCCCGCCGGCCGCCCCGTCACCGACCACAGCCCCCTCAAGGGCAAGGGCGACGACGCCGGATACCTCGACGAAGGCACCGAATCCATTGACAACGTCGCGCTCGCCATCAAGGGGGAGACCACGAATATCACGCCATACAAACCGCTCGGGCCGACCGACTACCAACGCTCCCTCATCGACGGATCAACGATTGCCCACTAGCACCACCACACACCGCCACAGAGTCCTCGCAGCCATCGCCCTCGCCGGGGTGGTCTGTGTCACGAGCTCGGCGTGCGCGGGAAAGGACGAACCGAGAATGCCCGCACGAGAAGGACGCGACATCGTCGTCAACTTCGTCTTCGACACCATCGAACAACTCGACGTCACCGGCTGGGTCGCATACCCCGCCGCTGCGTACGCGCAAGAATGCAAGCTACCCGGCGGTGAAATGGGCGCCGCATACAGCCACGCCCGGTGGGCGCCAGCAGGGACCGACCCGATCGATGACGCCCGACGCATTTCCGACTACTGGGAATCGCTCGGCATGTACGTTTACACCGTCAACGCCGACACTACTCCGCGCGTGTATGGCCGTGGCGGCCCCGTGCTCCGCGCCAGTTTCGACACCGACGCAGCCAAGCACTCCTACCGGATCGGCGCGATCATGCCCTGCGGGCCAGGCGACGCCATCACGCTGAACGGCGAAGACATCGCCAAACAGGAGCAGGGAGTAATCCTGCCCGGCGACGACGAAGGCGAGTCCAATGAAACCCGCTACTGGATGACGACGCCAACCCCGCAACCCAGCGACCAGTAGACGTTCGCGCGCATGCGAAGCACGCAAACACGGCCCTTCCGCGCAGCGGTCACGACCATCGCCCTCGCCGCTCTCGTGACGACCACGAGCTCCGCGTGCACGGGAAAGGACGAACCGAGAATGCCCGCACGAGAAGGACGAGACATCGTCGTCAACTTCGTCTTCGACACCATCGAGCACCTCGACGTCACCAGCTGGGTGCCTTAACCCGCCGTCGCGTACGCGCAAGAGTGCAAACTACCCGGCGGCAAAATGGGCGCCGCATACAGCCACGCCCGGTGGGCGCCAGCAGGGACCGACCCGATCGATGACGCCCGACGCGTCTCCGACTACTGGGAATCGCTCGGCATGTTCGTCTACACCGTCAACGCCGACACCACCCCCACCGTGTTCGCCGAAGGAGGCCCCGTCCTTCGCGCGAGCTTCGACACCGACGCAGCCAAGCACTCCTATCGGATCGGTGCGATCATGCCCTGCGGGCCAGGCGATGACGTCGCGCTGAACGAGGAAGACGACGCTGAGCGCGACCAGGGCAAAGTCCTTCCCGGTGATCGCGAAGGCGGTGGAATCGAAACCCGCTACTGGATGACCACACCAACCCCGCACCCCACCGACCGCTGAACGCCGCCCCTCCCGCTTACAGCCGCCCCACGCCCGTCACCGACACCACCGCGACGCCCGCCTCCGCGGACGCGGGCAGCAGCACCTCGGCGCTGATCCCCCAGTCGTGGTCGCCGGCCGGGTCGGCGAAGATCTGGCGCACCTTCCAGATGCCGTCTGTCGCCGCTGCCGTTTCGTCGACGATGATCATGGCGGCCGAGCGTGCTGCTGCGTCCGTGCCGATCTCGTCGTGGTCGGCGTAGTAGGCCTCCAGGGCCTCGTCCCAGTCGAGTTCGGTGAAGGTCGGGGTGGCGAGTCCGGCGAGGGCTGCGGCCTCCACCTCGACCGCGCCGAGGTCCTGGACCTTGTCGAGGGCCGCCAGCTGCACGCGGCGGAATAGTTCGTTGCGCACCAGCACGAAGAACGCGCGCCGGTTCGTGGTCACGTTCCGCGGCGCAGGAGGCGCCAGCTCTCCCGCGGATGCCGCGTGCGCAGCAGCATCCGGATGGATGAGCTCCTCCCACTCGTCCAACAGGCTCGAGTCGACCTGCCTGACCAGTTCGCCCAGCCACTCGATCAGGTCGCGGAGGTCGTCGGTGCGGAGGTCGGCCGGCACCGTCTGGCCGAGGGCCCGGTATGCGTCGGACAGGTAGCGGAGCACCACGCCCTCCGAGCGGGCGAGCTTGTAGAGGGCGATGTACTCGCCGAACGTCATCGCGCGCTCGTAGAGGTCGCGCACCACCGATTTCGGGCTGAGCTCGAAGTCGGCCACCCACGGCTGGCTGGCCGCATAGGTGGAGAACGCGGCGGCCAGCAGTTCGGCGTGAGGCTGGGGATGCGTGACCTGCTCCAGCGCCTCCATCCGGTCGTCGTACTCCACACCGTCGGCCTTCATGGCCGCCACCGCTTCTCCGCGCGCCTGGAACTGCTGCGCGGAGAGCACCGGCCGTGGGTCGTCGAGGGTCGCCTCCACCACCGAGACGATGTCGAGGGCGTACTCGGGGGCCTCTGGATCGAAGAGCTCGAACGCGGCGAGCGCGAACGGGGACAGCGGCTGGTTGAGGGCGAAGTTCGGCTGCAGGTCGACGGTCAGCTGGATGCGGCCGTCCACGTTCTCGACGACGCCCGCCGTGAGCAGCGAGCGGTAGAGGCCGAGGGCGCGCCTGGCGAGGGCGAGTTGCCGTTTCCACGGCTCGTGGTTGTCGAACACCAGCGCGCGGACGTGCTCGAACACGTCGCCGCCGCGGGCGATCACGTTGATGAGCATGGCGCTCGTGATCTGCATCGACGAGGTCAGCGTCTCCGGCTCGGCCTCGATCAGCTTCCTGAACGACGGCTCTCCCCAGGAGACGAAGCCGTCCGGCGCCTTCTTGCGCACGATCTTGCGGCGCTTCTTGGGGTCGTCGCCCGCCTTCTCGATGGCTTTCAGGTTCTCCGTCTCGTGCTCGGGCGCCTGGGCCACGACCGTCCCCGCCGTGTCGAAACCCGCCCGGCCGGCGCGTCCGGCGATCTGGTGGAACTCGCGGGCGTTCAGCTGGCGCATCCTGGTGCCGTCGAACTTGGTGAGTGCCGTCAGCAGCACCGTCCGGATGGGGACGTTGATGCCGACGCCGAGGGTGTCGGTTCCGCAGATGACGCGGAGCATCCCGCGCTGGGCGAGCTGCTCGACCAGCCTGCGGTACTTGGGCAGCATCCCTGCGTGGTGCACGCCGATGCCCTGGCGCAGCAGCCGGGAGAGCGTCTTGCCGAAGGACGTGGTGAAGCGGAACTCGCCGATCAGCTCGGCGATGGCATCCCGTTGCTCCCTGCTGGCGATGCGCGCGCTCGACAGGGCCTGCGCGCGTTCGAGGGCGGCGAGCTGGGAGAAGTGGACGATGTAGATGGGCGCCTGGCCGGTGCTGAGCAGGTCTTCGACCGTCTCGTGCACCGGGGTGAGCTCGTAGTAGTAGTGCAGGGGCACCGGGCGCTCGACGCCGGTGACCGTCGCGGTCTCCCGTCCTGTGCGGGCGCTGAGGTCGTCGGCGAGCGCCGTCACGTCGCCGAGGGTCGCGGACATGAGCACGAACTGCGTGCGCGGGAGGGTGAGCAGCGGCACCTGCCACGCCCAGCCGCGGTCGGGGTCGGAGTAGAAGTGGAACTCGTCCATGACGACCTGACCGACCGGGGTGTCCGCTCCGTGCCGGAGGGCGAGGTTCGCGAGGATCTCCGCCGTGCAGCAGATGATCGGAGCATCGGCGTTGACGGCCGAGTCCCCGGTCATCATGCCGACGTTCTCCGCCCCGAAGGTCTCCACCAGCGAGAAGAACTTCTCCGACACGAGCGCCTTGATCGGTGCGGTGTAGAAGCTGCGCTCTCCGCGGGCCAGCGCGGCGAAGTGCGCCGCGACGGCGACGAGGGACTTGCCCGTTCCTGTCGGTGTGCTCAGGATGAGGTTCGCGCCGGCGACGATCTCGATCACCGACTCGTCCTGTGCCGGGTACAGGCTGATGCCGCCCTCCTCCACCCAGTCCACGAACGTGTCGTAGATGGCGTCGTCGTCCAGGGTGGCTGGACCGGTGTAGCCGGGGATCGTCCCGACGCGGAGCTGACTGCGTTCTGACATCGTGCGTCAAGCCTCCCACGCCCGGATGCGGCGCGGGCGCAGCACTCGACTCGGTCCCAGCTTGCGGCCATACTCTCGGCGCATGGTGTCGTTCTGGCGCTCGGCGTCGACCGGGGTGGCGAGTGTGCTCGCCGGTGTGGGGGCCGGGGAGCTGGTCAGCGCGTTCCTGGTGCAGAACGGCAGCCCGGTGCTCGTGGTCGGCGCCCTGGTGATCGACCTCGTCCCCGCCTGGCTGAAGGAGGGCGTCATCGCCCTGTTCGGCACCGGTGACAAAGCCGTGCTGGTGATCTCGCTCGGCATCGTGCTGCTGGTCGCCGGAGCGCTGGCGGGCTGGCTGGAGCTGCGCAGGCCGCCGCTCGGGCGCATCCTGATCGGACTGGGAGGCGCGTTCGGCGTGCTGGCCGCGCTCACCCGGTCTGGGGCAGGATTCCTGGATGCTGTCCCGTCGGTCGTGACGGCCGGTGTCGGCATCCTCGTGCTCGGGTCGTTGGCCAGGATGCTGCGCGGCACTGTGCCGAGCAGGATCTCGCCGGACGGCGCCGTGACCAGGCGCCGCTTCGTGACCGCCACCGCCACCACGGCAGCCGTGGGTGCGCTGGCCGTGGTCGTCGGGCAGGTCGTGGCGACCGGGTACCGCACGGCAGCGGCGGCGCGCGCGGCGTTCCACCTGCCGAAGCCCGCGGTCGCTGCCCCGCCCATCCCGGCCGGCGCGTCGTTCGACATCGCCGGACTCTCCCCCGTCGTCACCCCCAACGCCGACTTCTACCGCATCGACACCGCCCTGCAGATCCCCGGCATCGACCCGTCCTCCTGGAAACTGCGCATCACCGGCATGGTCGAGAACGAGGTCGAGCTGACTTTCGCCGACCTGCTGAAGCTGCCGCTGGAGGAGTCGACCACCACCCTCACCTGCGTCTCCAACGAGGTCGGAGGCGACCTGATCGGCAACGCCACCTGGCTCGGCTACCCCATCCGGCACCTGCTGGCCCGCGCGAAACCGAAGCCGCAGGCGGACATGGTGCTGTCGAAGAGCCAGGACGGCTGGACGGCGAGCACGCCGATCGAGGCGCTCACCGACGAGCGGAACGCGATCCTGGCGGTCGGGATGAACGGGCAGCCGCTCCCTCTGGAGCACGGCTACCCGGTGCGGATGGTCGTGCCTGGACTCTACGGATACGTGTCGGCCACCAAGTGGGTGGTCGAGCTGAACGTGACCAGGTTCGACGCGGTCACCTCGTACTGGACGGACAGGGGCTGGTCGCAGCGCGGCCCGGTGAAGCTGTCGTCGCGGATCGACGTTCCCGCGTCCGGCCGCCAGGTCGCGGCCGGAACGGTGGCCGTCGCCGGTGTCGCCTGGTCGCAGCACGTCGGCGTGAGTGCCGTGCACGTCCAGATCGACGGCGGCGAGTGGCACGAGGCGACGCTCGCCGACGCGATCTCCGCCGACACCTGGCGGCAGTGGAAGTACGCATGGGCGGCCACGAAGGGCTCGCACACCATCCGGGTGCGGGCGACGGATGCGACGGGCATGGTGCAGACCTCGCGGGTCGCCGATGTGGTGCCCGACGGCGCGACCGGGCTGCACAGCATCCAGGTCACCGTCTCCTGAGCAACCGGCCGACTGAGAGACCGTCCCCTCCGCAAGCGATACTGGGCTCATGGGGATTCCTCCGCTCGTCGCACCAGGACCAGACCTCTCGCCGGACCGCGAGGCACGATACGCCCGCACCGCCCAGCTGCCCGGCTTCGGGATGCTCGCCCAGCGCCGCATCCGGAACTCCCGCGTCCTCGTGGTCGGCGCGGGCGGGCTCGGCGCCGCTGTGCTCCCGTTACTGGCCGCGTCGGGCGTCGGAACCATCGGCATCGTGGACGACGACAGGGTGGAGCGGAGCAACCTGCCGAGGCAGACCGTCCACACCCCGGCCGACGTCGGGCGCGCCAAGGTCGACTCCGCGGCGGACGCCGTGCGCGCTCTGGACGCGGAGACCGAGCTGGTGCTGTTCCGCGAGCGGCTGACCGCGCAGAACGCCGAGCGCATCCTGGACGGGTTCGATCTGGTGCTCGACGGCAGCGACAACTTCCCCACGCGCTATCTGGTGAACGACGCCGCCGTGCTCGCCGGCGTGCCCGTGGTGTGGGGCGCCGTGCACCAGTTCGGCGGCCAGGCGGGCGTCAGCTGGGCGGAGCACGGACCGCACTACCGCGACCTGTTCCCGGTGCCTCCGGAGCCCGGCAGCGTCGCCAGCTGCGCGGAGGCCGGTGCGCTGCCGTCGGTATGCGGGATGATCGGCAGCGTGATGGTCAGCGAGGCGATCAAGCTCGTCACGGGGACGGGGACGCCGCTCATCGGCCGGGTGCTCATCCACGACGCGCTGCGCGGCGATGTGCGCGAGCTGGCGTACGAGCGCGACCCCGCCGCCGCGCCGATCACCGGCCTGATCGACTACGACGCGTTCTGCGGGCTGACCGACGCCGTCGCCCACTCGATCAGCCCGGCCGAGCTGCACGCCAGGCTCCTCGCCGGCGAACCGCACACGCTGCTCGACGTGCGCGAACCGTGGGAGGCGGACATCGCCGAGATCCCCGGCTCTCTGCTGGTTCCGCTGGGCGTCGTGCTGGACGACGCGGAGGGCGTCGCTTCACGGCTGGGCGACGACCCCATCGTGATCGTCTGCCACCACGGCATCCGGGCGGAGACGGCGAGGAAACGGCTGGTGGAGGCGGGAGCATCCGGGATCGTCCTGTCCGGGGGCATCGACGCCTGGGCACGCGACATCGACGCCGACCTGGCGCGATACTGAGACCATGACGCCACCGCGCACGGTCGAGGAGCACGCAGAGACCATCGCCCGGCTGGTCGAGCCGTTGCTCGCCGGGGGAACGACGGAGCGCCTGCCGCTCGCGGAGGCCGCCGGGAGGGTGACGGCCGCCGCCGTGCGCTCCGACGTGGACCTGCCGCTGTTCCGCAACTCGCAGATGGACGGGTACGCCGTCCGCTCCTCCGACATCCGGAACGTCCCCGTCGCGCTCGAGGTCAGCGGCGACATCCCGGCCGGGCACACCGTTCCGGTCATCCTCACGCCGGGGACGGCGCTGCGCATCATGACCGGCGCGCCGGTGCCGAGCGGAGCGGACACGATCGTCCCGGTGGAGGACACCGACCTGGTGCTCGGCCGCGACGACGACCTGAGGGGCGCCGTGGTCACGATCGGCCGGTCCCGCCGCCCGGGCGAGTTCGTGCGCGAGCGGGGAAGCGACCTGCGCAGGGGCGACGTGCTGGTCGAGGCCGGGGTCCGACTCGCCGCGCGCCACCTGGCCGCGCTGGCGGCTGCGGGGGTGGAGGCCGTCGAGGTGCGCCAGCTGCTGCGCGTCGGCATCCTCACGACCGGCGCCGAGCTCGTGAGTGCCGAAAAGGGCAGCGCCGAAAGGGGCACGGACGGGACGCCCGCCGGGTTCGGCCAGGTGTTCGATGCCAACGGCATCGCGCTCGCCGCGCTGGTGGAGGAGTCCGGCGCCGTCGTCTCGGTGCGCACGGCGACGAGCGACGACCACGACGAGTTCGAGCGGGCGCTGATGGATGCGGTGGGGGCGAGCGACCTCGTCGTCACCTCCGGCGGCATCTCGAAGGGCGCGTACGAGGTGGTGCGGGAGGTGCTGCAGCCGCACGGAGCCGAGGTGGTGACGGTCGCGATGCAGCCGGGCGGCCCGCAGGCCACGGCGGTCGTCGCGGGTGTGCCCGTGCTGTCGTTCCCCGGCAACCCGGTGAGCACGCAGGTGTCGTTCACGGTGTTCCTGCGCGACCTGCTGCGTGCCTCCGCCGGGCTCGCCGCCGCGGGCGTGGAGACCGCGCAGCTCGCCGCCGAGCTGCGGTCGGTGGTGGGGAAACGGCAGTTCCTGCGTGGCAGGCGGCTGCCGGACGGCACGGTCGAGCAGGTGGCAGGTCCGAGCTCGCACCTGGTGGCCGCGATGGCCAGGGCGGACGTGCTGATCGACGTGCCGGCGGAGACGGAAACGCTCGCGGCGGGCGACGACGTGACAGTGTGGACACTATGAGCGGGGATGCTGTGGGAACGGGTGCTGCGGAGTCCGGTGCAGCGGGGTCTGCTGCAGCGGGGTCTGGTGCTGGGTCGCAGGCACGGCTGAGCCACCTCGACGGCGACGGGCGCGCCAGGATGGTCGACGTCGGCGGCAAGCCGGAGACCGATCGGGAGGCCGTGGCGCGCGGGCGCGTCGTCACCCGGTCGGACGTGGTGCGGCTGGTCCGCGCCGACGACCTCCCCAAGGCCGACGTGCTCGCCACGGCTCGGCTCGCCGGGATCGGCGGGGCGAAACGCACCTCGGAACTGATTCCGCTCTGCCATCCGCTCCCGCTGTCCGCGGTGGACATCGAGTTCTCGCTCGACGCGGAGGCCGGGGTCATCGACATCCAGGCGACGACCCGCACGCACGGACGCACCGGAGTAGAGATGGAGGCCCTGACGGCGGTGGCGGTGGCCGGCCTCACCCTGCACGACATGATCAAGGCGGTCGATCCCGCTGCGACGCTGACCGATGTTCAGCTGCTGTCCAAGAGCGGCGGGAAGCGCGGCGAGTGGCGGAGGGAGGACGCGGAGGCGGAGCAGTCAGCGGGCGCACCGGCCCACGCCAGCAGCGACACCGCGACCGCACCCACCGCATCCACCGCCATCGTCATCGTCTCCTCCACTCGCGCCGCCGCCGGGGAGGCCGACGACACCACCGGCCCGGTGATCGCCGCGTGGCTGGCCGAGCGTCGCCTTCCCGCCGAGGTGCGCGTGGTCGCGGACGTCGACATCGCCCCGGCCATCCGGGATGCACTGTCCGCCCGCCCCGCCGTCCTCCTGACCACCGGGGGCACCGGCGTCTCCCCCACCGACCGCACGCCGGAGGCGACCGCTGCCGTGCTCGACAGGACCCTGCCCGGCGTCGCGGAGGCCCTGCGCGCCCGCGGCGCTGCGCACACGCCGCTCGCCGCCCTGAGCAGGGGCGTCGCCGGAGTCGCGGGAGGCACGGTCGTGGTGAACCTGCCCGGTTCGCGCGGCGGCGTGTCCGACGGCCTCGCTGTGCTCGACGACCTGCTCCCCCACCTGCTCGACCAACTGCGCGGAGGCGATCACACCCGATGAGCGACGTCTACGCCTCGATCAGCGCCGACCCTCTCGACGGCACGGCGGTCGACGAGTTCGTCTGGCGGGCCGAGTCCGGCGCCGTCGTCTCCTTCCAGGGCATCGTGCGCGACCACGACGGCGGGCGCAGCGTCGTCTCGCTCGACTACCGGGCGCATCCGGAGGCCGAGCGGTTCCTCCGCGAGTGCTGCGAGGAGATCGCGGCGCAGACGGGACTCAGGGTCGCCGCGGAGCACAGGGTCGGCTCGCTGACCATCGGAGACCCGGCGCTCATCGCCGCCGTCGCAGCACCGCACCGGGCGGAGGCGTTCGAGGCCTGCGCCGCTCTCGTCGAGCTGATCAAGGCGCGCGTGCCGATCTGGAAGCGCCAGCACTTCGCCGACGGCGTCTCCGAATGGGTGGGACTCTAGCCGTAGATCCGCGTGCACTGACGCAGATGCGGCGCTATCGTGTGTTTTGTGCCGCAGATTCGGATAAAAGACGCCGCGCTCTACCTTGGGGTGAGTGACGACACCGTGCGCAGGTGGATCGACGCCGGGACGCTCGGGAGCGCGACGGACAGTGCGGGCCGCACCGTGGTCGACGGGCTCGAACTCGCCCAGCTCGCGAAGCAGAACGCCGTCCTCCCCGCTGACCCGTCCGGCGTCGCGCGCTCGGCCCGCAACCGCTTCGTCGGACTGGTGACCGGCATCGTGATGGACACCGTGATGGCCCAGGTTGAGCTGCAGTGCGGCCCACACAGGGTGGTGTCGCTGATGAGCAGCGAGGCGGTGCGCGAACTGGGGCTCGAACCCGGCTCGGTCGCCGTCGCGGTCGTCAAGGCCACCACCGTCATCGTCGAGACCCCCATCGGGAAGGACTGACCGTGCCCAGACGACTGACCGTGCCCCGACGACCGACCGTGCATCGACGCTCCATCGCGACAGCCATCGCGGCAGCGGCCCTCGCCCCCGCCCTCCTGCTCTCCGGATGCGCGGCCTCCTCCGCGACGCAGCCCACCGCATCAACGGGGTCGGCGTCGGCGGATACGGTCGACGGCACGGTCACCGTGTTCGCGGCTGCATCGCTGACGTCCAGTTTCACCGCGCTCGGGAAGGCGTTCGAGTCCGTGCATCCCGGGGCGAAGGTCACCTTCAGTTTCGCCGGGTCGTCCGACCTGGTCTCGCAGCTGACCGAGGGCGCGCCCGCCGACGTGTTCGCGTCGGCGGACGAGGCCAATATGGCGAAGGCGGTCACGGCGAAGCTGGCGGACGGGAAACCGGTCGACTTCGCCACGAACGTCCTCGCCATCGCCGTTCCTCCCGGCAACCCGGCGAAGATCACCGGGTTCGCCGACCTCGCGAAGCCGGGGGTGAAGACCGTCGTGTGCGCTCCGCAGGTGCCGTGTGGGGCCGCGACCGCGAAGGTGGAGGCGTCGAGCGGGGTGACGCTCACGCCGGTGAGCCAGGAGTCGTCGGTGACCGACGTGCTCGGCAAGGTGGAGTCCGGTGAGGCGGACGCCGGGATCGTATACGTGACGGACGTGAAGGGAGCGGGCTCGAAGGTCGCATCCGTCGCGTTCCCGGAGGCGTCCGGCGTGGTCAACACGTACCCTATCGTGGCGGTGGCCGGGGCGCCGAACCCGAAGGGGGCCGCGGCGTTCGTCGACTTCGTCACGGGCGGGAAGGGCCGCGCCGTGCTCGCGGCCGCCGGGTTCGGTGCGCCGTAGCGTGGCGTCGCCGCCGCGCCGCCCCGACGTGCCCGGCTGGATCGTCGCGCTGGCGGTGCTCGGCGGCCTGTTCGTGCTGCTGCCGCTGGTCGCGATGCTGCTGCGCGTCGATTGGGGCGAGTTCATCCCGCTGATCACGTCGCCGTCGTCGCTGGATGCGCTCTGGCTGAGCCTGCGCACCTCGCTGGCCGCGACCGCGCTCTGCGTGCTGCTGGGGGTGCCGATGGCGACGGTGCTGGCGCGGGTGCCGTTCCGCGGGCAGCGGGTGGTGCGCGCGGTGGTGCTGCTGCCGCTGGTGCTGCCGCCGGTCGTGGGCGGTCTGGCCCTGCTCTATCTTTTCGGCCGGCGCGGCCTCCTCGGCGGCTCGCTGGACGTGGCGTTCTCGACGACGGCGGTGGTGCTGGCGCAGACGTTCGTCGCCCTGCCGTTCCTGGTGCTGAGTCTGGAGGGCGCCCTCCGCACGGCGGGAACCCGGTTCGAGGCGGTCGCCGCGACTCTGGGAGCGCGGCCGGCGACGGTGCTGTTCCGGGTGACGCTGCCGCTGGTGCTCCCCGCGCTGCTGTCCGGCGCGATCCTGTCGTTCGCCCGCGCCCTCGGGGAGTTCGGCGCGACCCTCACCTTCGCGGGCAGCCTGCAGGGCGTCACGCGCACCCTCCCGCTGGAGATCTACCTGCAGCGGGAGACCGACCCGGATGCGGCGGTCGCGCTCTCGCTGGTGCTGATCGCGGTGGCGGTGGTGGTGGTCGCGGTGGCGCACGGCGCCGGCGAGCCCGGACGGCGGCGGCTGCGGGCGGCCGGTGGGTCTGCCCGCCGGTCGGAGCAGGCGGCGGCGCGGTGAACGACGTCGACGCGGAGCGCAGCGCCGGCGCGGTGAGCGACTCCGACTCCACCGTCCGGATGCGCGCGACGCTGTCCG
The DNA here is from genome assembly GCF_051161895.1 of Leifsonia araucanica. Lineage (NCBI taxonomy): Bacteria > Bacillati > Actinomycetota > Actinomycetes > Micrococcales > Microbacteriaceae > Leifsonia > Leifsonia araucanica. The sequence goes on along the minus strand of NZ_JBMBTW010000002.1, from coordinate 250,941 downwards.
AGCGCGGGACCGACATCGACCTCAGCATCGCGGACGGCCAGACCGTCGCCGTGCTCGGCCCGAACGGCGCAGGCAAGTCCACCGTGCTCGGGATGCTCGCCGGGCTCGTCCGCCCCGACACCGGCCGGGCGACGCTCGGCGGCGACGTGCTGTTCGACCTGCCCGGCGCCTGGACCCCGCCGCACCGCCGCGGGGTGGCTCTGCTCGCGCAGGAGCCGCTGCTGTTCCCGCACCTGACCGTGCGGCAGAACGTGGAGTTCGGTCCGCGGGCCGGACGCGCATCCCGGGTCGACGCGCGGGGCGTCGCCGATGGCTGGCTGCGCTCCGTTGGTGTGGAGGCGTTCGCCGACCGCCGCCCCGACGAGCTGTCCGGCGGGCAGGCGCAGCGGGTCGCCGTGGCCCGCGCCCTCGCCGCCGAACCCCGGCTGCTGCTGCTCGACGAGCCGCTTTCTGCGCTCGATGTCGCCGTGACCGGCGAGGTGCGGCAGACACTCGCGCGAGCATTCGCCGGGCGCACGGCCGTGATCGTCAGCCACGACGCGCTCGACGCCTACCTGCTCGCCGATCGGGTGATCGTGATGCACGACGGCCGGATCGTCGACGACGGACCGACCAGGGACGTGCTCGACCGCCCCCGCCGCGCGTTCACCGCCGAGCTGACCGGGGTGACGCTGCTGACCGGGCGGCGCACCGCATCCGGGATCGTCACCGACAACGGGACCGCGCTGGACGGAACGGTGCTCGACGGAACTGTGCTCGACGGAACGGCCACCTCCCCCGCCCCGCCCATCGGCTCACGGGTCGCCGCCGCCGTTCGGCCGTCGACCGTGCGGGTGCTCCGCGCGCTCGATCCCGCGCCGGACATCCCGAACCAGTTCCCCGCCACCGTGCACGACCTGGAGCCCCGCGGCGACCTCGTGCTCGTGCGCACCGACAGCCTGCCCGCGCTGGTCGCGCCGTCGGTCGTCGCCGACCTCGCCCTGATGCCGGGCACACCGGTCACCGTCGCGGTCGATCCCGCCGACCTGCCCGTCTACGCCCTCTGACGTCCGGAGTCATCGAGCCGGGACGTGTGTACGCCCGCTCCCGGCGTGTCGCGTACAGAAGTCCCGGCTCGATGGCTTGGCGACGAGCGCCCGCGGCTCAGGAGCCGATCTGGAAGCCGTTCATAGCGTTGCCGCCGTTCGGATTGCGGGACGGGAGCGGGTCGTCGAAGCGCAGGTTGGCCTTGCCCGGCTGGCTCGACGGGGCGACGCGGGTGCGCACCGCCGCGACGATCGCCACGATCATGGCCGCCAGCAGCACCAGGCCGGCCGCCGCGAGCGCCCAGCCCGCCGCGTCGCCGAAACCGATCATCACGATCCCGATCGGCCCGGTCAGCCATGCGGCGACCCCGGCGACGATCGCCGCCACGATCAGCAACGCAACCCTCCGCCGACGCCGTTGCACCGCAGCGAACTCGTCCATCAGCGTGCTCATCGCGCACCTCCCCTGCTCAGCCCCCACTGTTGCGCCAACCCTAGCGCACCGGTCAGGTCAGATCGGGTCAGGTCACCCGCCCGCGAACGGCGGAAGCACATCCACGGTCCCCGCCACGCGTCTGGCGGGGTCGCGCGACACGACAGCATCCACCAGGAACGACCCTGACCGCAGCACCAGCTCCATCGGCGCGCCGTAGCGGGCGAGCAGTTCGGCGCGCAGGGCACCGAGCGTCGGCTCCGCCAACCGGATGCGCTCCTCCGGCCGCCCAGCCGCCTCCTCGGCCGCGGCGAAGTACCGCACGAGCACGGTGCCGTCAGCGGCGCCGTCGGCCGTGCCGTCCACCGCTCCGGCCGCGTCAGCCACCGATCGCCCCCATGCTCCGCACCGGAGGCACGAACCCGTCTGCCCCGATCCCGTGGCCGGCCTGCTTGCCCCACATCGCTCCCCGCCACCAGCGGGCGATCTCGGCGTCGTCCGCCCCGCCGCGCAGCAGTGCGCGCAGGTCGGTCTCGTCGTCGCCGAACAGGCAGGAGCGCACCGTGCCCTCCGCCGTGATCCTGGTACGGTCGCAGGCCGAGCAGAACGAGCGCGTCACCGAGGCGATGATGCCGACCGTCGCAGGGCCGCCGTCCACCAGCCACTCCTCCGCCGGCGCGGAGGGATCCACCCTGCCCGCCTCTGTGAGGGTGAAACGGGCGCCGAGCACGTCGAGGAGTTCGGCGGCGGGCACCATGTTGTCGCGCATCCAGGTGTGGTCGGCGTCGAGCGGCATCTGCTCGATGAAGCGCAGACGGCAGCCGTTCTCGATCGCCCAGGCGAGCAGGTCGGGGGCGCCGGCGAGCGTGTCGCGCATCAGCACGGCGTTCAGCTTGAGCGGCGTGAGCCCGGCGTCGTGCGCCGCGCGGATGCCCGCGAGCACCGCCGGCAGCCTGTCGCGCCGGGTCAGGCGGGCGAAGTGCTCCCTGTCGACCGTGTCGAGCGAGACGTTCACCCGGGTGAGCCCGGCATCCACCAGGCTCCGGATGCGGTGGTCCAGTCCGATCCCGTTGGTCGTGATCGAGAGGTCGACGCCCGGCGCCGCCTCCGCGGACAGGCCGATGATCTCGGCGAGGTCTGCGCGCATCAGCGGCTCCCCGCCGGTGAGCCGCACCTCGGTGATGCCGAGGTCGCGCGTGGCGATGCGCACCAGCCTGGAGATCTCGACGGCGCTCAGCAGGTCGTCGCGCGGGATGCTCGGCAGGCCGTCCTCCGGCATGCAGTACGTGCAGCGCAGCGAGCACTTCTCCGTCACGGAGACGCGCAGGTCGCGGGCGACTCTGCCGTACCGGTCGACGAGGTCCCGTGTGTCCGGGCGGCCCTCCGTGCTCGGCTCTGTCCGCAGAGCTGCGCTCCGCGGCGTGCCGAGGTTGACGACGGTCATAGGCAACACCATAGACCGCGCGGGTGGCCGGGTAATAAGCTGCGCGCATGGGAATCATCTCCTCCGGATTCCTCGGCCGCCGCCGTACCGAGGACACACGACTTCCGCCAGGCCAATACCTCACAGAGGGCTTCCCCGTGCTCTCCGCCGGTCCGACGCCGCGCATCACGCACGACGAGTGGGCGTTCACCATCACCACCGAGAACGGGACGGTGCACCGCTGGAGCTGGGACGAGTTCCTCGCCCTCCCCCAGGACGACGTGACCCAGGACATCCACTGCGTCACCAGCTGGTCGAAACTCGGCACCTCGTGGCGGGGCGTCGCCATCGACACCCTGTTCGAGGGCGTCGACACCGACTACGAGTACACGATGGCGCACTCCTACGGCGGATACACCACCAACGTCCCGCTCGCCGACCTGCTCGACGGGAAGGCCTGGATCGCCCACACCTTCGACGGCGAGGACCTCGCCCCGGAGCACGGAGGGCCCGCGCGCCTGCTGGTGCCGCACCTCTACTTCTGGAAGAGCGCCAAGTGGGTCAACGGCCTGCAGATGCTGCCGCAGGACCAGCCGGGGTTCTGGGAGCAGAACGGCTACAACATGTACGGGGACCCCTGGAAAGAAGAGCGCTACTGGTGAGCACGGCCTGGCGCGTCGCGGAGGTGGTGGCCGCCCGCTTCGAGACGCCGACCGCGCGCACGCTGCGGCTGCGCATCCCCGGCCTCAGCGGGCATCTGGCCGGGCAGCACGTCGACATCAGGCTCACGGCTCCCGACGGATACCAGGCGGTGCGGTCGTACTCGATCGCGTCTGCCCTGCCCGGCGACGAACTCGAACTGACCGTGGAGGAGCTCGCGGACGGCGAGGTCTCCCCCTACCTCGTGCGCGGCGTGACGACGGGAGAGCAGCTGGAGGTGCGCGGCCCGGTCGGCGGCTGGTTCGTCTGGCGGCCGGGTGAGCAGACGCCCATCCAGCTGATCGCCGGAGGCTCCGGCGTCGTGCCGCTGATGTCGATGGCGAGGGCGCACGCCGCAGCGGCGAGCGCAGCACCGTTCCGGCTGCTCTACTCCGTGCGCTCCCCCGAGGCCGTCTACTACCGCGACGAGCTCGCCATGCTCGCCGGGGATACGGCCGCCCCGCTCTCCGTGAACTACGTCTACACCCGCGAGACCCCGCCCGACTGGCCGGTGGATGCGGGACGGCTGACCGCGGAGGCGCTGGCGGCGGCCGTCCTGCCGGTCACCGCGACCCCCACGTTCTACCTCTGCGGCGCGACCGCGTTCGTCGAGACGGTGTCCGGCTGGCTGGTGGACGCCGGGCACGACCCTGCACGCATCAGGACCGAACGCTACGGCGGGATCGGAGGGGCGGCATGACCGGACTGGACTACCTCGACGGGAACGCGGCGGCCGGGCTGCTGTCGGAGGTCTTCGCCGCCGACATCACCAGCGCCGTCGGCAAGTGCGCCAGCTGCGGAGACGAGGCCGTCGTCGCCGTCGCGCGGGTGTACCCGAACGATCACGGACTGGTGGTGCGCTGCTCGGTCTGCGGCGACGTGCTCGTGGTCGCCGTCGAGAAACGCGAGACGGTGTGCGTCGACCTGCGCGGGCTGAGCTGGCTGGAGATGCGTCCAGCCGCCACCGCGTAGAATTCTCCGGTGCTCCCCGACTCCCCCTCCCCCGACTCCGACGCGCTCGATTCCGATGCGCCCGGCGCATCCGGCGCATCCGGCTCCGCTGCGTCCCGCGTCGACCCCGCAGACCTCGCAGCGGCCCTCCGCGTCCTGGAGAACCTGCACGAGCTCGACGAGGAGCACCCCGACTTCATCACCGTGCGCCGGGCGACCGCGCACATGTTCAAGGCCGTCAAACAGGCCAGGCGCAAGGAGATCCGCCGCGCCGTCGCCGAGGCCGACAAGGCCGTCGTCGCCGCCACCGCGACCGGAGCACCGGACCGCATCGACGACGAGACCCGCGGCCTCGACCTCACCACCAGCACGGAGGCGGCGAGCGCAGGCACCCTCCTGAAGTCCCGCGCGTGCTACATCTGCAAGCAGCACTACACGCTCGTCGACGCCTTCTACCACCAGCTCTGCCCCGACTGCGCAGCCCTCAGCCACGCCAAGCGCAACGCGAGGACCGACCTCACCGGCAAGCGCGCCCTGCTCACCGGCGGCCGCGCCAAGATCGGGATGCACATCGCCCTGCGGCTCCTGCGCGACGGCGCGCACCTCACCATCACCACCCGGTTCCCCCGGGATGCCGTCCGCCGCTTCTCCCAGCTGCCGGATGCGTCCGACTGGCTGCACCGCCTCCGTGTCGTCGGCATCGACCTGCGCGACCCCGCCCAGGTGATCGCGCTGGCCGACTCCGTCGCCGCGCAGGGCCCGCTGGACATCCTGATCAACAACGCCGCCCAGACCGTCCGTCGCTCGGCGGGAGCGTACTCGCTGCTCGCCGAGGCGGAGAGCCAGCCGCTCCCCGACGGTCCCCTGCCCGAGATGGAGACCTTCGGTCACACGGCGGACCCGCACCCGCACGCGCTGGAGGCGTCCGTGGCCGCGCATCCCCTGCTCTCCGCCGCGAACGTCGCCGGCACGGTCGCCGAACTCGCCGGTCCGTCTGCGCTCACCGCCGACGAGCTTGCTGCTCTCGCGATGGCGCCGGGCTCGTCGTCGCTCGCCAAGCACGCCGACGGCACCGCCATCGACGCCGGAGGGCTCGTACCGGATGTGCACACTGTCAACAGCTGGACCCAGGCGGTCCAGGATGTGGACCCGCTGGAGATGCTGGAAGTGCAGCTCTGCAACACCACCGCACCGTTCCTGCTGATCAGCCGGCTGCGCGCATCCATGGCCGCCGCCACGGCAGCCGCTGAGGCCGGGCGGGCGTACATCGTCAACGTCTCGGCGATGGAGGGCGTGTTCGGCCGCCGCTACAAGGGGCCGGGCCACCCGCACACCAACATGGCGAAGGCCGCCCTCAACATGCTCACCCGCACCAGCGCGGGCGAGATGTTCGAGACGGACCGCATCCTGATGACGGCGGTCGACACCGGCTGGATCACCGACGAGCGCCCCCACTACACGAAGGTGCGCCTGGCGGAGGAGGGCTTCCACGCCCCGCTCGACCTGGTCGACGGCGCCGCCCGCGTGTACGACCCGATCGTGCGCGGACAGGCCGGAGAAGACCTGCACGGCGTGTTCCTGAAGGACTACCGCAGCTCGGCCTGGTGATCCGCTAGCCCGACGCGGCCGCGTCGCGTCATCCCTGCACGTTCCCGCGCTCTCTCCGTGCGTACAATTCAGTTGCGCGCCGACCTGCACGAGAACGAAGGAACCGATGTCCAGCACTCCTGCGGAGACTGCCCCCACGAGTCCGACTCCGGTTCCCGGCCAGGCGCACGAGCCGCGGAAACCGGCCAGGCCGGGGAAGAGCACGTTCCGGCACTGGCTGCTCTCCGGACTGATCGACGAGCGCGGCACCCACCAGGGCCCGCACGGCAGGAAGCCGGAACGCCAGCACACCTGGTGGCAGGTCATGTGCCTCACCGGCGTCGACTACTTCTCCACCCTCGGCTACCAGCCGGCCATCGCCGCCCTGGCCGCCGGGGTGGTCTCCCCCTTCGCCACGCTCGTGCTCGTCGCCCTGACCCTGCTCGGCGCCCTGCCGGTGTACCGCAGGGTTGCCAGGGAGAGCTTCAAGGGCTCCGGATCCATCGCGATGCTCGAACGCCTGCTGCCCTGGTGGGCGGGAAAGCTGTTCGTGCTCGTGCTGCTCGGCTTCGCCGCCACCGACTTCATGATCACGATCACCCTGTCCGCGGCGGACGCCACGGCCCACGCGATCGAGAACCCGTACACGCCCGAGTGGTTCCACGGCAACCAGGTCGGCATCACGCTGTTCCTCCTGGCGCTCCTCGGCGCGGTGTTCCTCAAGGGCTTCCGGGAGGCCATCGGCATCGCCGTCGTCCTGGTGGCGGTGTACCTGGCGCTCAACGTGGTGGTCGTCGCCACGTCCATCGTCGAGGTGTTCCAGCACACCACTGCCATCGACGACTGGTGGGCCGCGCTCAACACGCAGCATGGCAATCCGCTGATGGTGGTCGGGATCGCGCTGCTCGTCTTCCCGAGGCTCGCCCTCGGCCTGTCCGGCTTCGAGACCGGTGTGGCGGTCATGCCGCAGATCAAGGGACGGCCGGACGACGACCCGGAGTACCCGCGGGGACGCATCCGGGGCGCCGGCCGCCTGCTGACGACCGCGGCCATCATCATGAGCTGCTTCCTCATCACGTCGAGCTTCACCACCACGCTGCTGATCCCGCAGAAGGAGTTCCAGTCCGGAGGCTCCGCCAACGGCCGCGCGCTCGCCTACCTGGCCCACGAATACCTGGGCAACGTGTTCGGCTCCGTCTACGACCTCAGCACCATCCTCATCCTGTGGTTCGCGGGAGCATCGGCGATGGCCGGTCTGCTGAACCTGGTGCCGCGCTACCTCCCCCGCTACGGCATGGCGCCGCAGTGGGCGCGCGCCGTGCGCCCGCTGGTGCTGGTGTTCACGCTCATCGCGTTCGTCATCACCCTGGTCTTCCAGGCCGACGTGGATGCGCAGGGCGGCGCGTACGCGACCGGCGTGCTGGTGCTGATCACGTCGGCATCCCTCGCCGTCACCCTGTCGGCCTGGCGGAAGAGACAGCGCAAGCGCACCATCGCGTTCGCGATCGTCACCACGATCTTCGTCTACACGACCATCGCCAACATCTTCGAGCGCCCGGACGGCCTGCGCATCGCCAGCCTGTTCATCATCGGCATCATCACCATCTCGATCGTCTCCCGCATCGGCCGGTCGTTCCAGCTGCGCGCTACGTCGGTCACTCTCGACGTCACGGCGCTCGACTTCGTCCTCGAAGACGCGGAGGAGGGCGAGATCCGGATCATCTCGCACGAGCCGGACGTCGACACGACGAAAGAGTACGAGCAGAAGAACAAGGACGAACGCAAGTACAGCCACATCCCGCAGCGCTCCCGCACGATCTTCATCGAGGTCCACCGGTCGGACTCGTCCGACTTCGAGGAGGACCTGATCGTGCACGGCGTGGTCAAGCACGGCTACCGGGTGCTGCAGGTGAAGGCGGGCAACGTTCCGAACACGATCGCGGCGGTGCTGCTGGAGATCCGGGATGTCACCGGCGTCGTGCCGACGATCTACTTCGAGTGGACCGAGGGCAACCCGATCTCCAACATGTTCCGGTTCCTGATCACGGGTGTCGGCGAGGTGGCTCCTGTGACGCGCGAGGTGCTGCGCGAGGCGGAACGCGACGTGAAGCGCCGCCCGGCCGTACACGTGTCCTGACGCGGGGCACGCGGGGCGGGGTGCTCCGGGCGGGGCGCGCTGGGCGGTGCGCTAGCTGACCGTGGCCGGGCTGTGGCAGCATGAGCGCATGTTCGGTCAGGGTTTCTTCGACACCATCGCGGTCGCCTTCGAGGTCGTCGGCGTCAGCGCGATGGCGGTCGGCTTCCTCGTCGCGGTCGCCATCGCGATCCGCGCCTGGGTGATCTCCCGCTCCGGGCGGACGGCGTTCAAGACGCTCCGCGAGAGCTTCGGCGGTGTCATCCTGCTCGGACTGGAAGTGCTGGTGGCCGCCGATCTGGTCAGGACGGTCACCTCGACGCCGTCGCTCACCGACGCCCTGGCGCTGGCGCTGATCGTCCTCATCCGGACCGTCCTGAGCTTCTCGCTGCAGATCGAGATCGACGGGGTGGCGCCGTGGCGCCGGGCGCTCGTCACCGGTCCGGAGGTCATCGCGCGGTCGGCTGCGCGTACGCAGCGCTGACGCGCGGGCGTGCGTCGTCCTGTCGCGCGTCGGGTGGGGTGACGAGCGCGGGACGCGCGCCGGAGGTCAGTCGGTGCGGGCGGCGCGCTCCGCGTTGCGTGCCTTGACGCGGGCGTTCTCCGCGTGCACGGCGGCCTGGGTGGCGCGCTCGGTGACCAGCCACGCGGGCGGGTTCTCCAGCAGCGCCTTGATCTCCGCCGTCGTCAGCGCCTCGGTGACGCCACCGCGGGCGAGGCCGGAGTTGGAGACGCCGAGCTTGTGGGCGACGACGTCGCGCGGGTGCGGTCCTTCCGCGCGCAGGGTGACCAGCCACTCCGGCGGGTTGGCGGCGAGTTCGTCGAAGTCGGTGCGGCTGACCTCGCCCTCCTGGAACTCGGCAGGGGCGGCCGGGAGGTAGATCCCCAGCTTCTTCGCGGCGGTCGCCGCCTTCATCGTCTGGGGCTTCTTCTGGGCGCTCATAGGTTCAAGGGTATCCGTTCGATACCCTCGGAGAATGCCGTCCACGTTCACGATCGTCTTCCCCCTCGGCGTGACCGTCGGCAAATGGACCCGCGTCTTCGAGCAGCGCCACCCCGAGGTGCAGCTGATCGTCTCCCGCGTCCCGGATGCGGACCAGCGCGCAGCCATCGACACCGGCGGGGCAGACATGGCCTTCGTGCGCGAGCCGGTCGACACCGACGGCCTCCACCTGATCCCCCTCTACTCCGAGGACATCGTGGTCGCGATGCACCACGAACACCTCCTCACCCTGGAGAAGAAGCTGCACCTGGCCGAACTCGACGGCCAAGCGGTGGTCGACGGCGAGCCGTCCGAGGCGATGTTCCGCAGCATCGCGGCTGGAGACGGCATCGCGGTGATGCCGCAGTCGGTCGCGAAGTCCCTGCGCCGCAAAGACGTGGTGGCGATGAAGCTCGAAGACGCCGAGCAGAGCAGGGTGGGACTCGCCTGGCCACGGGATGCGCAGCACGAGCTGGTCGACGAGTTCATCGGCATCGTCCGCGGCCGCACCGCCCACAGCTCCCGGAACCCCGACGTGGCGGCCGCGCAGGCCGACGCGGCGAAGGAGGGCACCAGGAAGGACGGCGGCAAGAAGGACGGCGGCAAGAAGGACGGCGGCAGGAAGGACGGGGGCAAGCGCCCGGCGTCCGGCCCCAACGGCCCAGGCTCGAAGCAGACGAGGCGCCCGACCGGCGGCCCGCGCCGCCCGCCGCGCCGCGGAGGCGGCCGCCGCTCCCACTGAGCCGTGCCACCCCACTGAGCCACATCGGCCGGGCCCCGCCGCCCACGCCACCCGCTCCACCCACGCCACCCGCTTCACCCGCTCCGCCCACGCCACCCGCTCCACCCGCTCCACCCGCTCCACCCGCTCCGCCCACGGTGCAGAATGTTGCCATGTCGCTCAGCGCCGGTCGTGAAGCCCAGTCCGCCATCTACCGCGCGGGCGTGGCGGGGCGCACCCCGCGCATCCCGGTCGGTTTCACCGCGCTGGAGCGGGCGGCCGAGCGTCGCATGTCGCGGGCGGCGATCGCGTACGTCGCGGGTTCCGCAGGGCTCGAACGCACCGACAGGGCGGACACGGCCGCGTTCGGCAGCCACCGGATCGTGCCGCGGGTGCTCCGTGACGTGTCGTCGCGCGACCTCGGCATCGAGCTGTTCGGGCGTCACAGGCCCACCCCGCTGCTGCTCGCGCCGATCGGAGTGCTCGACCTCGCGCATCCATCGGCCGACAGCGGTGCGGCCCGCGCCGCCGCCGCGCTCGGCATCCCGGCCATGCTGTCCAACCAGGCGTCGACGCCGATGGAGACCGTCGCCCGGGACATGGATGCGGTGAACCAAGGCGCGAGCCGCTGGTTCCAGCTGTATTGGAGTTCGTCGAACGAGCTGGTCGAGAGTCTCGTCTCCCGCGCGGAGCTGTCCGGCTGCGAGGCCATCGTCGTCACCCTCGACACCCACGTGCTCGGCTGGCGGCCGCGCGACCTCGATCTCGGCTACCTGCCGTTCAGCCGCGGCCGCGGGATCGCGCAGTACACGAGCGATCCCGTCTTCCTGCGCCTCGTCCGGGAACGCATCGCCGCTGGACACCCGAGAGAGCGCACGCCCGTCACCCCCGCGACGATCGCCTCGTTCGCGAGCATCCTGCGCCACCACCCCGGCCGCCTGCGCGACAACCTCCGCTCCGCTGAGCCGCTCGCGGCCATCGAGACGTTCCTCGACGTGTTCGCGAACCCGGCGCTCACCTGGGCCGACCTCGCGTTCCTGCGCGAGCGCACCGCGCTGCCGATCGTGCTCAAAGGCGTGCTGCACCCCGACGACGCCGTGCGCGCGATCGACGCGGGCATGGACGCCGTGCAGGTGTCGACGCACGGCGGGCGCCAGATCGACAACGAGCAGCCCGCACTGGATGCGCTCCCCCACGTGGTCGAAGCGGTGGCCGGACGCATCCCGGTGCTGTTCGACAGCGGCGTGCGCAGCGGGGCGGACGCGGTGGTCGCGCTCGCCCTGGGCGCGCGCGCGGTCGCGATCGGGCGCCCGTACGTCTACGCGCTCGCACTCGCGGGCGAGGCCGGCGTGCGGGAGCTGCTGCGGAACACCATCGCGGAACTGGACATCACCCTGGGGCTCGCCGGTGTGCGCAGCGTCGCCGAGCTGGACGCGTCGATCTTCGCCTGACCCTGGGTGCCCGGCACCAGCACCGGCGGCACCGGCTCAGGACACCGACGCCCCGATCAGCGACAGAAGTGCCGTCGCGTACGCGGTCGCCGCATCCTCGTCCTCGAACATGCGCTCCTCACCGCCGATGGCGATGCTGACGCGGTAGCCGTCCGGGGTGCGCGCCAGGTGCAGGAAGGAGCCGCCGAGGAGTTCGCGCAGCTGATCCTCGCGCGGGATCCACAGCGCGTCTTCGACGGCGAGCGAGTCGAGGGCCCACTCGGTCGTGCCGTTGAAGCCGAGGATCGTGCCCGTGTCGAACTCGTGCGGCTCGATGGTCATGTCGCTCACCGTGAACCGGTCGCCGGCGAGCTCGTCGCGGTCGATCGCGAACGTGTCCCCGGACTGCGGGCGCCAGCGGAGCCCTGCTGCACGCAACTGGCGGGCGGTGTCGTCTGCGATCATCGGATGCTCCTGAGCCTGCTCGTGAGAACCATGTCCGCGAGTCTAGGCTCCCGACCCTGCGAAACCCAGAGCGTGCCCGCCCGGCACTCGCTCACGCCCAGCCGGAGACCTCACGCCCCCGCAGGCGGCCACACCCCGATGATGATCGCCATCACCACGATCGTCACCAGCTCGTGCGCGATGTTCAGGATGGTCAGCCCGCTCGGCCGCCTGTCGAACGCGTCGTGCGTGATCATCCGCGCCGCCGTGAACCCCGCCCAGAGCACCACGCCCGTGAGGAGGGCGCTCCAGAAGAACGAGCCGCCGTAGAACCGGAACGCGATGTCGGTCGCCCCCGCCAGCACCCACGCCGTGATGAAGCTCACGACGACCGTGGTGATGAGCGCGACCGCCGCGCCCTTCTGCATCGACTCCTCGTCGTGCCCGGTGGCCTTGATCCAGTAGCGGCCGAACACGCCTCTGGCGTACCAGACGGCGCCGACCGCCATGCTCGATGCCGTGGCGATGATGACCGCCCAGTAGTTGATTGCGGGAACCATGATGTTTCCTCTCAGTCCGTGACCAGTACGATCTTCCCGCGCACGTGGCCGGCCTCCAGCCGGGCGAACGCCTCGATGACGCGCTCGATCGGGAAGATCGAGTCGATCGGCAGGATGCACTCGTCTTCCGCGAGCAGCCCGGCCAGCCAGGCCAGCTCCTCGTTGCCCGCCGCCGACCCTCCGACCGTGCGCGCACCGAGGGCGTCGGGACCGAACGCGGCGATGGTGTTGATGCGCTCCACCGGCACGCCCAGCGCGATCCCCACCTCGATGGTCTCCCTGCCGTGGTTGTCGAGCACGGCCGTCAGCGCGCCGCCGTCGAGCGCAGCCAGCACCCGGTCGGCGAGGCCATCCCCGTAGGCGACGGGCACGATCCCGAGCCCGTCGAGATACGCGTGGTTCTCCGAGGCCGCCGTGCCGATCACGGTGGCTCCCGCGCGCACCGCGAGCTGGGCGGCGAGCACGCCGACGCCTCCTGCCGCTGCGCTCACGAGGACCGTGTCGTCCTCCGTCAGGCCGATGGATGCCGTGGTCGCCACGGCCGTCCTGCCCACCGTCGCGAGCGCTCCGGCCGCCTCGAAGGTGAGAGGGTCCGGCTTGTGCAGCACGGCCCCGTCCTCCTGCACGACGATGAAGTCGGCGAACGTGCGGAACGGCGCGCTGCCGAAGACGGCCTCGCCGACGGTGAAGCGCGTGACCCCCTCGCCGACCTCCTCGACGAACCCGGAGAAGTCCTGGCCGAGACAGCTCGGGACGGTGACGCCGAAGCGGGACGCGACGTCCGCATCCCGGTACGCCTTGACGTCGATGGCGTTGAGGCCGGCCGCCATCACCCGCACGACGAGCTCACCGGGCCCTGGCCACGGCCGCTCCGTGTCGACGATCCGGAGAGCGTCGCGGGAACCGAACTCGTCGAACTGAACGCACCTGGGCACATCGACTCCTTCACGCCTGTGACGAGGAGTCTAGTCAGCCGGCCTAGCCGAAGAGCAGAGCAGCCTCGTCGTACCTGGCCTGCGGAACGGTCTTCAGGCCGCCGGTCGCGTCGGCGATGGACACGTTGACGACGTCGGTGCCGCGCAGCGACACCATCGAGCCCCAGCGTCCCTCGTAGACGGCGTCGACCGCCGCCATGCCGAGGCGGGTGGCGAGCACCCTGTCGTACGCGCTCGGGACGCCTCCGCGCTGCATGTGGCCGAGCACGGTGGCGCGCGCCTCGATGCCGGTGCGCTCCTCGATCATCGGGGCGAGCATCTCGCCGATGCCGCCGAGGCGCGGACGGTTGAACGCATCCAGGCCCTTGTGGGAGTGCGCCTCCTCCATCGTGTCGAGGTGGAAGCCCTCGGAGACGACGATGACCGGCGCGCGGCCGCGGTCGCGGACCGACTCGACCCACTCGATGATCTGCTCGATCGACTGCGGCTGCTCGGGGATGAGGATGGCGTGCGCTCCACCCGCCATGCCGGAGTGCAGGGCGATCCAGCCGACGTGGCGGCCCATGACCTCCACCACCATGCAGCGCTGGTGGGACTCCGCGGTGGTGCGCAGCCGGTCGATGGCCTCGGTCGCGATCTCGACGGCGGTGTCGAAGCCGAACGAGTAGTCGGTGGCGGCCAGGTCGTTGTCGATGGTCTTCGGGACGCCGACGATCTTGAGACCGGCGTCGGTGAGACGGCGGGCAGCGGTCAGCGTGCCCTCTCCGCCGATCGCGATGATGGCGTCGATGCCGTTCTCGTCCATCATCGCCTGGATGTGCTCAGGGCCGCCGTTCTCGCCCTCGAACGGGTTGGTGCGGCTGGAGCCGAGGATCGTGCCGCCCTGACGGGAGAGGCCACGGACGCTGTGCCGGTCGAGCGGCATGATGTCGCCGTCGACGACGCCGCGCCAGCCGTAACGGAAACCGGCGAACTCGGAGCCGTGGACGCGGTCGCCCTTCAGGACAGCGCCGCGGATGACCGCGTTCAGTCCTGGACAGTCGCCGCCACTGGTGAGGATGCCGATCTTCAAAATGCTGCTCCCTGGGTGATATTCGCTACCTGTGAATCATGCCCGACGCCGGGCACCAGCACAAAAACGCGGGTACAGGACCCGCTCGCGCTGCCGCTAGAGCCCGAGCGCGCGCTGCAGCTTGGACGAGCTCGCCGACACCACGGCGCCCGCGGCGAGCACGCGCTCCTCGATCTCGTCGAGCAGCGCGGTGCGGCCGGAGCGGGTGTCTGGTGCGCCGCTCAGCAGCTCGACCTCCCACTCGCGCCACGACTGGGTGCCCCCGCTGCGGAGGTTCTCGCTGGTGACGTGGTCGTCGCAGAACTCGGCGAGGTCGAACCCGGCCGCATCCTGCAGCACGACGGTGACGCGCCGGTTGGTGACCCTGGCCACCGGCACCAGCTCCGCCTCCGCGATCCGCGCATCCGGGACCACGGCGGCGACGGAGGCGATCCGCGCATCCGGGACCACGGCGGCGACGGAGGCGATCAGCTCCTCCGGAACGTCGTCCCCGTCGGTCAGCGGCCAGTGCAGCTCTGTGCGGCCTTCCTCGGCCGGCAGCTTCACATGCCAGCCCTGGTCGGCTCCCCCGCGGCGGACGCGCACCGCGATCCTCGCGTGCGCCAGGGTGAGGTCTGCGGTGTCGAAGTAGGTGGCGACGAGTTCGGCGGTCTCCGGTTCCGTCTGCGTGGCGACAGCGCCGACGCCCACCAGCAGCGGAGGGGCCGTGGTCTCGTCGACGTCGTATTTGCGCTCGATCTCGACCTGGGAGTGCTGTGGCATGCCCCTTGTCTAGTGCAGATTCGCTCTGTCGCGAAATTACAAGACGGCGACCGGCCCCCTCTCTATGGTGAGGGGATGAGCGAGCACGAGACGATCACCGCCCGATTCGAGGTCACCGGCTGGGACCCGGCAGAGCTTCCCGGCATCGACGGGGACTGGGTCGGAGCGATCACCATGCGGAAGACGTACACGGAGGGACTGGTCGGAGAGTCCGTCGCGCACTTCGTGTCGTCCGGCACGGAGGAGAGCCGCGGCTACCTCGCGGCCGAGCGGGTGACGGGCACCCTCGACGACGGCAGGACCGGCTCGTTCACCGTGCACCACGGCGCGCTGCAGCACCCGAGCGACGACTCGGCGTTCGGCTACATCATCCCCGGCACGGGGACGGGCGATTTCGCCGCATTCTCCGGCCAGGCGCGCATCCTGCACGACGGCAGAGGGCCGTACTTCGTCTTCACGCTCGGCTGACACTCGCCTCTCGACCGCGGCAGGCGCGAGAGGTACCCTCGGTGCATGACCGAGAGCGACACGCGCGGCGGCGACGACGAGCTGGACGACTTCCGCGAAGCCCAGGAGGCCGACTACGAGCCGGCCCCCATCGTTCGCGACGAGGACGACCTGCCCGTCGCCGACGACGAGGACGACGACCTCGTCCCGGACGACGACCGGCCGGTGCCTCTCGACCCGGACGACGCCGACATCGCCTGAGGCGGCGCGGCCCCCACCCGGGCGACTAGCCCAGCGCGTCCTCCAGCAGGTGGATGAGCGCATCCAGCTGCACGGAGTCCGCCGAGCCCGGCTCGACATCCGAGCCATCGAGCGCGCGAGCCGCGAGGCCCTGCTTGGCGTCGATCAGTTCGGCGATCTTGGAGTCGATGGTCTGCGCGGCGATGATCCTCCACGCCGTGACCGGCTCCTCCTGGCCGATGCGGTGCACGCGGTCGATGGCCTGGGTCTGCTCCGCCGCCGTCCAGGACAGCTCGGCCAGGACGACGTTGGATGCCGCCTGCAGGTTGAGCCCGACGCCCGCGGCGGTCAGCGAGCACACCGCCACCGACACCTCCGGGTCGTTGTTGAACGCGTCGATCTCCCGCTGGCGGGCGATCGCGGTCTGGTCTCCGCGGATCGAGATCGTCTTGAGGTCGCGGGCGGCGAAGGCCTCCTCCGCCGCATCCATCACGTCGATGTGCTTGGCGAAGAACACCACCTTGCCGACGGAGCGCGCGAGCTGCGCGGCGTAGTCGGAGGCCAGCCCCGCCTTCGCCTGGCCGATCTTGCGGACCATCGTGAAGACGTTGTCGCCGCTCTTGGACGAGCGTGCGTCCTCCAGCTCAGACTGCGCGACGAGGCGGATGAGGTGCGCACGGTGCGCGTCGTCGTCTCCGTCGAACGAGTCCGGCCGGCCGGCGGCGGATGCGCGGCGGAACTTGGCGACGAGGCGTGCGGCCAGCTCCTTCTCCGCCTGGCGGATGCTACGGCCGAGGTCGTCGTCCAGCTCGACCGGCAGGTCGACCACGCGGCGGCTCGGCAGGTCGGCGGCCACGTCGATCTTGCGGCGGCGGACGATGCCCATGTCGATGACGGCCTCGCGCGCGGCGGCGTAGAAGCCGAAGTCGGCCGGCGTCAGCTCGGTCTCCTCGAGCTTCTCCATCAGGGCCGGCGCCGGCTTGTTGCCGTCGATCCAGCCGAGGAACTGCCAGATGGCCTTGAAGTCGTCGATGTCGTTGATCAGCGGGGTGCCGGTGAGCGCCATCAGCAAGGGGTCGCCGTTCTTCTTGATCGCGTCCGCGAGCCCGAGCACGTACTTGGAGCGCTGCGAGTGCAGGTTCTTGATGAAGTGCGCCTCGTCGACGACCATGCCCTTGAAGCCGAGCGTGCTCAGCCAGGCGAGGTGCCGATCCAGGACCTCGTAGTTGACGATGACGACGTCGGCGAACGCATCCAGGCCCTCGCCGTCTCCGTGGATGACCGTCGCTCTGCGGTGCGGCGTCCAGCGCTCCACCTCGCGCGCCCAGTTCATCTTGACGACGTTCGGCACGACGGCGAGCAGTGGATACGCGCCGGCGACGCTGGCAGCGAGGACGGACTGCGCCGTCTTGCCGAGGCCCGGCTCGTCGGCGAGCAGGAAGCTGCGGTGGCCGAGCCGGACGCTCTCCACGAAGCGGGCCTGGTGGTGCATCAGCTCGAGGCCGGGAGGCGAATACCGGTCGATGGCCGGAGCGGGCGGCAGCTCCATGCTGGCCGCCTGGCCGCCTGAGCCGTACTCGAACGACTTGAACAGCGGGCCGAGCAGCTCCCACGAGTCGAGTCGGCGCCGCGGAGCGGATTGCGCGGCCGTGGCCTTCGAGAAGTCGGGGGCGAGGAACGGGTTCGAGAGCTGCCTGGCACGCACGGACTGCGGGATGACCTGCTTCTCGGCGAGCTCCGGCGTGATGACGCTGTCCTGCTTGGCGACGGGACGCTCCACGGTGATGATGAGGTCGTCCGGCGAGAGCTCCGTGCCCGATTCGAGCAGCCAGTCCCTGCGCATGGTCTGCGCGGTCGCCGTGGGAGGGGACTCGCTCTCCAGCAGGGCGATGAGCGAGGTGTCGCGCGCTGCCGTCTTGGCCAGGATGGTCGCGATGCCGTCCAGACGCTTCAGCTGCTCCGCGCGAGCGGCGTCGCTCAGCTCGGGGTCCGACTTGGCCCTGGCCCTCTCCTCGCGCATGAGGAACGCGATGACCTGGAACTTGGTGCGATTGGTCGGTCCGAGCTTCTTGCCGTCCGCGGCCTTCGCCTCCACCTCCCGCACTTTGCGCGCGAGGACGGGGATCAGCCCGTCGTTGTTCGCGTGGCGGGTGCGTCGCTGCTGCTGGCGCGACGAGCTGGTGCGTTGACCGGAACGAGACATGGTCCTCCAGGGGGAGCGTCGCGCGCTGACGAAGAGCGGACGCCGTATGGCGTGAGGGCCGGCGCAGCGTCCGGGCGGGGAACCGAATGGTCCCGCCCGCCGCGGTGAGCGCCGGGGACGCGTCGTGCAGGAACTCGCGACGCGACCACCAGTTTACGCGAGGATGCGCGAATCAGCGACGCGGATCGACGGGGATCTTCACGGTGACCGCGACGGCGACGAAGAGCACGGCGCCCGCGAGGTGCAGGAGACGGATGACCACGTCTCCGAAGGTGATCGGCCAGACCGGGTTCCAGAGCACGGCGACGGGGATCAGACCGGCCAGCCACCACCACTGCTTGGCCTGTCCGGCGAAGACGCAGAGGATGAGCGCGAGGATGCTCACCGCATACTGCACGTAGAGGTACCACTCGCCCCCGATCAGGGCGAGGCCGCCGATCAGGACGATCGCCCCGAGGATGCCGGGCGCGAGAGCCGCGCGGTTGAAGGTCGGCTGCGTGGTGGGTCGGGACACGGTCACCGAGTCTACGGCAGGAGCATCCACGCTGGTGGGGCGTGCCGGCGCCGATGAGGCTCCGGCACGCCCACGTTCAGCTGTGCGTGTGATTCAGCAGGGGCCTTTCCGCAACAGGAACGCGCATGGTGGGGCGTCCGACCCCACGCTCACGGTCACAACGGAATGGCGGGCGAGCTCGACGAATTCGCCGAGCTCCAGACGGGTCATGGGCACGCGACGGAGTTCGGCATCGGAAGCGATGCCGTTCACCGCGAACGCCACGTCTGGGACATCGTACGGTTCACCGGCGAGATCGAGGAACGTGATCGGCGACGGATCGTCGTTGTCGAGAGGGAACACACTGAGAATCGCGTCGGCCGCGGCTTCAGTCGTCACCTCTCCGAGATGAATGACGGGTGAAACTATTTCTTCTTGTGGATAGCCGCTGCCGACAAGGGTAAGCATGTCGCCATCGTGCATGGAATCAAGGACGCTCAAGAGCGCACCGGACAGCAGCGGGCTGAGGTTCTTCAGCAAAGTCGGGCCTTTCCTGTAAAACGAATATTTCTCAACCCCTATGTGGAGGATAGACCCGGCAGTATGTCCTCCCCCACCCCCCATTCAGGGGTGAATGCACGCGGCACGCCGGGATACTGTTCAGATCGCACACAGGGTCACTGATATGGACGCATCCCGGCGCCGAATATGACGCCCGCGTCAGGAAGAAACCGTACGCCCGGAAAACCGTCGCAACCGCAGGCTGTTGAGCACCACGAACACGCTCGAGAACGCCATCGCCGCCCCGGCGATCATCGGGTTGAGCAGCCCGGACGCCGCGATCGGGATGGCCGCGACGTTGTACGCGAACGCCCAGAACAGGTTGCCTCTGATGATCGAGACCGTGCGCCTGGACAGCCGGATCGCGTCCGCCACGAGTACCGGATCCGAGCGCAGCAGCGTGAGGTCGCCCGCCTCGATGGCGACATCCGAGCCCGAGCCCATCGCGATGCCCAGATCGGCGGCCGCGAGCGCCGCAGCGTCGTTGACGCCGTCCCCGACCATCGCCACCGACCGGCCGTCGTCCTGCATCCGCCGGACGGCTTGCGCCTTGCCCTCCGGCGTCGCCCCGCCCACCACGCGCTGGATGCGCAACGGCGCGACCACGGCGCGCACGGTCTCCTCGTGGTCGCCGCTCAGCACCACGGGCTCCAGGCCGAGCGCCCGCACCCGGCCGATCGCCTCTGCGGCGTCCGGACGCAGCGGGTCCGTGACGCTGAGGACCGCGGCCGGTGCGTCGTCGACGGAGACGACGACCGCCGTGGCGCCCGCCGCCCTGGCGTCGCGTAGCGCGTTGGAGAGCACGTCAGGGAGCGTCGCGTGCGTGTCGGCGCGTGCGACGGCGACCGTCCGTCCATCCACCTGCGCGGTCACGCCGAAGCCGGCCACGGCGCGGAATCCGGTGACGGGAGCATGCGCATCCACTGCCGCAGCGATCGCCCGGCCGATCGGATGCTCCGACCCGCGCTCGGCCGACGCGGCGAGCAGCAGCACCTCCTGCGCATCCACCCCGTCCGCCGTCACGACGCCGGTGACCGTCATCGCTCCGGTGGTGAGGGTTCCGGTCTTGTCGAACACGATCGTGTCGATGCGGCCCGTGCGTTCGAGCACCTCCGGGCCGGTGATCAGGATGCCGAGCTGGGCGGCGCGTCCCGTGCCGACCAGCAGCGCGGTCGGGGTCGCCAGACCGAGCGCACACGGGCAGGCGACGATGAGCACGGCGACCGCGGCGGAGATCGCGGCGGACGTGCCGCCGCCGAGGAGCATCCACACGCCGAAAGTGGCCAGGGCGAGCGCGATGACCACGGGCACGAAGACGCCGGAGATCCGGTCGGCCAGTCGCTGGACGGCCGCCTTGCCGAGCTGGGCCTCCTCCACCAATTTCGCCATCCTGGCCAGCTGCGTGTCCGCTCCGACCCGGGATGCGCGCACCACCAGCGTGCCGGCGTGCGCGATGGTACCTCCGGCGACCGTGTCGCCCTGTGACACCTCGACCGGCACGGACTCCCCCGTCATCGCGCTGGTGTCGACGGCGGCGGCGCCGTCCTGCACCACGCCGTCCGCGGCGATGCGTTCGCCCGGCCGCACCACGAACCGATCGCCGACGGCGAGCGCGGAGACCGGAACGCGCGTCTCCGACCCGTCGCCGGTCAGGATCGCGACGTCCTTCGCCCCGGCCTGCAGCAGTTCGCGCAGCGCGGCGCCCGCCCTCCGCTTCGACCGCTCCTCCACGAACCGCCCGAGCAGCAGGAACGTCGTGACGCCGGCAGCGACCTCCAGGTAGATGGCCCCGGATGCGCTGCCCGGCTCCGCGACGAGGGTGAACGGATGCCGCATCCCCAGTTCGCCCGCCGTGCCGAAGACGAGCGCCCACAGCGACCACAGGTAGGCGGCGGCCGTGCCGAGCGACACGAGCGTGTCCATCGTGGCCGCCCCGTGCCGCAGGTTCATCGCCGCAGAGCGGTGGAACGGCCAGCCGCCCCACAGCACCACCGGCGTCGCCAGCAGCAGCGACACCCACTGCCAGCCCCAGAACTGCCAGGCCGGGATCATGGCCAGCAGCACGACAGGCACGGTGAGCGCCGCGCTGACGATCAGCCGCAGGCGCAGGGCGGACGACGACGACGCATCCCGGGGTGGCTCCACCGCTTCGATGACGTGCGCGCCGTATCCGGCCTTCTGCACCTCGGCGACCAGCAGAGCTGGATCGATGGACGCGGGGGCCGTGACCCTGGCCCGTTCGGTGGCGAGGTTGACGCTGGCGGTGACGCCGTCGATCCTGCCGAGCCGCTTCTCGACGCGGGCGACGCAGCTGGCGCAGATCATCCCGTCGATCGCGAGGTCGAGCTGGATGCCGGGAGCGGCCGTGTCGGCGCTCGTCACAGCAGGGGAAGCTGTCGGGGGTGCGCCAGCGTGTACCCGGCCTCTTCGACCGCGCTCTGGACCGCATCCCGTGCGAGAGCGGCGTCGCTGGTGACCGTCGCCGTGCCTGCCGCCACGTCGACCGCCACAGCCGTGACGCCGTCGAGCGCCCCCAGCTCTTCGCTCACCGCGTGCGCGCAGTGCGCGCAGGTCATGCCCTGGATGTCGTAGCTCGTTTCCATGTCTTCGACTGTAACACATACCCCATAGGGGTATATGGGATCGGCGCGGTATCCTGGACGGGTGATCGCAGACATCAAGAAACGCGCCATGCACCGCACGCGCATCCTCGAAGGCCAGCTGAGAGGCCTGGAGAAGATGATCGAGAACGAGGACTACTGCATCGACATCATCACCCAGTCCCTCGCCATCCAGAAGTCGCTCGGCTCGCTCAACAAGCTGCTCGTCGAGAACCATCTCAAGACGCACGTCACCGAGATGTTCGACGAGGGCGGCAGCCAGCGCGACGACGCCATCGTCGAGCTGCTGAAGGTGTACGAGCTCTCCAACAACAGGGGCTGACGGTGGACGACCTGATCCAGATCGTCCGCGGCGACATCACCGACGAGCACGTCGACGCCATCGTCAACGCCGCGAACAGCTCCCTCCTGGGCGGAGGAGGCGTCGACGGCGCCATCCACCGCCGCGGCGGTGCGGCCATCCTCGACGCCTGCCGCGAACTGCGCGCGACGACGTTCCCGGATGGGCTCCCCACCGGCCAGGCCGTCGCCACCACCGCCGGCGAGCTCGACGCCACGTGGGTCATCCACGCGGTCGGCCCCGTCTGGTCCGCAACGGAGGACAGGACAGAGCTGCTGCAGAACGCCTACCGTTCATCGCTGCGCGTCGCACGCGAGGTCGGCGCGACCTCGGTGGCCTTCCCCGCGATCTCCGCAGGGGTCTACGGCTGGCCGATGGACGACGCCGCCCGCATCGCGGTCAGCACGGTCCGCGCCGTGCTCGCCGCGTCGTTCGGGCCGGTGGAGCTGGTGCGCTTCGTGCTCTACTCCGACGACGCCCTCGCAGCGTTCCGCCGGGCGGCGGGAGAGTGAGCGATCCAGCGCGCATCGACGACGATGCCGCCATCGACCGCTTCCGCACGCTCCTGCGCATCCCGACCATGTCCCGCAATGCGGTCGAACAGACGGACTGGGAGGCGTTCGACACCTTCATCGCCACGCTGCCCGAGCTGTATCCGCACCTGCACGCCGCGCTCGAACGGGAGCAGCACGGCCACTCCCTGCTCTACCGCTGCTCTACCGCTGGCGCGGCGCAGGCGACGGCGCCCCCACCGTCCTGATGGCGCACTACGACGTGGTGCCGGCCACCGACGACGGCTGGGAGCACCCGCCGTTCGGCGCCGAGCTCACCGGAACAGGCGACGCCCGCGTGCTGTGGAGCAGAGGCACCCTCGACGACAAGGGAGCCCTCGTCGCCATCCTCGAAGCAGTGGATGCGCTGGTCGCCGCCGGCCACACCCCTGCCGCGGACGTGTACCTCAGCTTCGGCCACGACGAGGAGACCGTCGGGTCCGGGGCGAAGACGATCGTCGCCTCCCTCGCCGACCGCGGCGTGCGGCCGGCCCTAGTGCTCGACGAGGGCGGTGCGGTCGTCGAGGGCATCTTCCCCGGCGTCGCGAAGCCGATCGCGGTCGTCGGCGTCAGCGAGAAGGGCATCACGAGCGTCCGGCTGACGGTCGAGCAGAACGGAGGGCACGCCTCCACCCCGCCCAAGCTGACCGCGACGGTGCGGCTGGCGCGCGCGATCACGCGGCTGAACGCGAAACCGTTCCCCGCCGGCCTCAGCGAGACCAACCTGCAGATGGTGGAGACGCTCGGCGCCCACGCCACCGGCCCGCTGCGCGCGGTGTTCACCCGGGCCAGGCGCCTGAAGCCCGCACTGGTCGCCGTGCTCGGCCGGGTGAGCGACGAGACCCGCGCGATCGTGCGCACGACGACGGCGGTCACGCAGCTGTCCGGCAGCCTCGCCGCGAACGCCCTGCCGGAGACCGCCGAAGCGGTCGTCAACGTCCGCATCGCCGTCGGGTCGAGCGTCGCCGAGACCATGACACACCTCCGCCGCGCCGTCCGCGACCCGCTGGTGCGCATCGAGGCGATCGACCCGAGCGAACCGTCGCCGGTGTCCCCCACCACCGGTCAGGAGTGGGACGCGATCGCCGGCAGCATCTCGGCCGTGCATCCGGATGCGGTGGTGACGCCGTACATCATGCTCGGCGCCAGCGACAGCCGCCACTTCACCACGATCAGCGACGCGGTCTACCGCTTCACCCCGTTCGAGATGAGCGGGGAGGAGCGGGCGACGCTGCACGCCCGCAACGAGCGCATCCACGTGGCCACCTGGCTCCGCGGGATCCGCTTCTACGAGCGGCTGCTGCGCAGCCGCTGACCGCGTGCAGGCGGCGTTACGCCGCCCCGCCCAGGTCGGGCAGCGTGATCGCGCGGCTGGTCGGCGGCTGCTGGCGCAGGCGTTCCAGGGCGGGCACCAGCTCGTTCAGCCAGACGCGGTATCCCTCGTCGTTGAGGTGCAGGCGGTCCTCGCTGTATGCGGGGTTCAGTTCGCCGTCCTCCAGCGCCAGAGCGGGCCAGAGGTCGAGCCACTGTGCGTGCACGGTGGGCGCGAACTGCCACAGGTGGCGGTTGATGTCGCGGATCTGGTCCGCGAACTCGTGGCCGCGCGGCAGCACCGACTGCACCAGGATGCGCGTCTCCTGCAGCTCCCTGCGCAGCGTGACCAGGATGGTCTCCACGTTGCGCACGATGTGCTCGACCGAGCGCCGCCAGGCGAGGTCGTTCGTGCCGATCAGCAGCACCACGACGGTGGGCTGCGCGTTGATCACATCCCACAGACGGGCCACCACGTCGTCCGTGGTGTCTCCCCCGACCCCGAAGTTGTAGATGGTCTCCCCCGGCATCCACGCCTGCCAGTCGCCGCCCTGCGTGAGACTGTCTCCGACGAGGGCGGTCGGACCCATACCCGACATCCCCTGATCCGTCATCCGGACCTCCTAAGTCTTTCCTTCATCCTCCCCCATGATGCGCAAAGGCGCGAGGGGTGTACCGCTGCGCAGGGCTGCGGTACACCCCTCATGGATGCACGGATCGGTCGGGATCAGATCAGCGACTTGGTGTGCCAGACCGTCTTCGTCTCGGTGAAGAACGCGATCCTGTCGAGCGACGGCGCCGCCGCATCCGGACCGTTCTCCGGGGTGAGGACGCGCTTCAGCGTGTCGGCCGCCGCGATCTGCAGGTCGATCCACTCGAGGCCGCCCGCGCCGACCAGGTCGAGCGCGTTGACGTCGGCGTGCGAGGCGAGCCACGGTGCGATCTCGGCCGGGGAGCCGGTCAGGATGTTCACCACACCGCCGGGCACGTCGCTCGTCGCGAGCACCTCGCTCAGGCTGATCGCGGACAGCGGGAAGCGCTCGCTCGCCACCACGACCACCGTGTTTCCCGCCACCAGCGCGGGGGCGACGGCGCTCACGAAGCCGAGCAGCCCGGTGTCCTGCGGGGCGACGATCGCGACCACACCGGTGGGCTCCGGCACCGAGATGTTGAAGTACGGCCCGGCGACCGGGTTGGCGTTTCCGACGACCTGCGCGAACTTGTCCGCCCAGCCCGCGTACCAGACCCAGCGGTCGATCGCCTCGTCCACCTGCGCGCTGGCGACGGAGGCGGAGACGCCCTCCGTCTGCTGCACCTCGTCGACGAACTGGGCGCGACGGCCCTCCATCAGTTCGGCGATGCGGTAGAGCACCTGGCCGCGGTTGTACGCGGTGGCGCCCGCCCAGCCGCCGAGCGCTCCGCGGGCGGCGACCACGGCATCCCGGGCGTCCTTGCGGGACGCCTTCGCCGCGTTGGCCAGGAAGGCGCCCTTCGCGGAGACGACCTCGTACGTGCGACCGGACTCGCTGCGCGGGAACTTTCCGCCGATGTAGAGCTTGTAGGTCTTCGGCACGGTCAGGCGGCTCATTTCTTCGCTCCCTTGCGGGTCGTGGTGGATGCGGAGGTCAGCGCCGCGGCGGACGAGCCGCCGAGCGCGCGGCCGGGCGTCAGGTACGCGGCGAGCCCGTGGCGACCGCCCTCGCGGCCGTAGCCGGACTCCTTGTATCCGCCGAACGGGCTGGCCGGGTCGAACCTGTTGAAGGTGTTCGCCCAGATCACACCGGCGCGCAGCTTGTCCGCCACGGCCAGGATGCGGCTGCCCTTGTCGCTCCAGATGCCGGCGGACAGGCCGTACGGGGTGTTGTTCGCCTTCGCGATGGCCTCGGCGGGCGTGCGGAAGGTGAGCACGGAGAGCACCGGCCCGAAGATCTCCTCGCGGGCGATCCGGTGGCTGGTGGAGACGTTGTCGAAGATCGTCGGCGCGAACCAGAACCCGTTCTCCGGGATGGCGCAGTCGGCCGTCCAGCGGTCAGCCCCCTCCGCCTCCCCGATGTCGGACAGCTCCCGGATGCGCTGCAGCTGCTCTGCGCTGTTGATCGCGCCGATGTCGGTGTTCTTGTCGAGCGGGTCGCCGAGGCGCAGCGTCGACAGGCGGTTCTTCAGACGGTCGACGACCTCGTCGTGGATGCTCTCCTGCACCAGCAGGCGGCTGCCTGCGCAGCAGACGTGCCCCTGGTTGAAGAAGATGCCGTTGACGATGCCCTCGACGGCCTGGTCGATCGGGGCGTCGTCGAAGACGATGTTCGCCGCCTTGCCGCCGAGTTCGAGGGTCAGCTTCTTGTCGGTTCCTGCGACGGCGCGGGCGATCTCCCTGCCGACGGCGGTGGAGCCGGTGAAGGCGACCTTGTTCACATCCGGGTGGTCGACCAGGTCGCGACCGGTCTCGCCCGCACCGGTGACGATGTTGACGACGCCGGCGGGGAGGCCCGCCTGCTGCACGATCTCGGCGAACAGGAGCGCGGTCAGCGGGGTGGTCTCCGCCGGCTTCAGCACGACCGTGTTGCCCGCCGCCAGGGCCGGGGCGATCTTCCAGGCGAGCATCAGCAGCGGGAAGTTCCACGGGATCACCTGGGCGGCGACCCCGAGCGCGCGGGGCGCAGGGCCGAGACCGGCGTGGTCGAGCTTGTCCGCCCATCCCGCGTAGTAGAAGAACCAGGCGGCGACGAGCGGGACGTCCACATCCCTGCTCTCCTTGATCGGCTTGCCGTTGTCGAGGCTCTCCGCCACCGCGAGCTCGCGGGCGCGCTCCTGGACGAGGCGCGCGATGCGGAACAGGTACTTGCCGCGGTCGCTGCCGCTCATCTTCGACCACACGCGCTCGTACGACCGGCGCGCTGCGGCGACGGCAGCATCCACGTCGGCGGTGTTCGCCGTCGCGATGGTGGCGATGCGCTCCTCCGTCGCCGGGGAGATGGTCTGGAACGGGGTGCCGTTGCCCTCGACGAACTCGCCGTCGATGAAGAGGCCGTACTGGTCGCGCAGGTTCAGGATGGCCCTGGACTCCGGCGCTGGTGCGTATTCGAGGAAACTCATTGTTCTGCCTTCGGTCTCTGCTGGTCAGTCGATCGTGACGTAGTCGGCGCCGGAGTAGTGGCCGGTGCTCAGCTTCTGACGCTGCAGCAGCACGTCGTTGAGCAGGCTGGACGCCCCGAACCGGAACAGGTGCGGCTGCAGCCAGTGCTCGCCCACCGTCTCCGCGACCGTCACCAGATACTTGATGGCGTCCTTCGACGACCGGATGCCGCCCGCCGGCTTCACGCCGATCTCCTCGCCGGTGAGTTTGTGCCAGTCGCGCACGACCTCCAGCATCAGCAGCGTGACGGGCAGCGTCGCCGCCGGGGACACCTTGCCGGTGGACGTCTTGATGAAGTCTCCTCCGGCGAGGATCGCCAGCCAGGATGCGCGGCGCACGTTGTCGTACGTGTTCAGCTCGCCGGTCTCCAGGATCACCTTGAGGTGGGCGTAGCTGCCGTCTGCGCGGCGGCAGGCTTCCTTCACGGCGACGATCTCGTCGAAGACGAGCCCGTAGCGCCCGGAGAGGAACGCCCCGCGGTCGATCACCATGTCGATCTCGTCCGCACCGGCGGCGACGGCGTCCGCCGTGTCCGCCAGCTTCACGGCGAGGGATGCGCGCCCGCTCGGGAACGCGGTCGCCACGGCGGCGACGTTCACGCTGCCGGGAGCACCGCCGGAGCGTCCGGCATGGGATGCGCCGAGCGCCTCTACCGCGTACGGCACCATGTCGCCGTACACGCAGACGGCGGCCGGCCGGGGAGCGGTGAGGTCGCTCGGGTCCGGCGTGAGCGCCTTCGCGACGAGCGAGCGCACCTTGCCGGGCGTGTCAGCGCCTTCGAGGGTGGTCAGGTCAATGAGCTCGATGATCTTGTCGAGCGCCCAGGCCTTGCTGGTGGTCTTGATGGAGCGCGTTCCGAGCCCGGCGGCGCGCTGCTCGAGGCCGACGGCGTCGACCCCGGGGATGCCGTTCAGGTAGCGGCGCAGGGAGGCTTCGGTGAAGTCGCCCCCGAGCACCTCCACGGCCCTGGCCGCCGGTGCGAGGGTTCGCACGGGCGGCGTCGTTTCGATGGTCACGTCACTCCTTCTTTCAGCTGGCCGCTGAGCGGCCGAGCAGATGGTTCGCGGTGGATTCGTCGGTGATGATCGTGCTGCACAGCCCGCTGGACACGATCGCGTGCGCCACCCTGTGCTTGGTCTCCCCCGCGATCACGGCGATGCTGGTGCGCGCGGCGCGGAGCTCGTCGAGCGAGATGCCGAGGGTCCTTCCGTCGAGCTCCGGATCGGCGACCTGGCCGTCCTCGGTGATGAACCGGCCGACCACGTCGCCGACGGCGCCCTTCGCGGCGAGGGATGCGACGTCGTCGGCGGTCAGGTAGCCGGAGTCGACGTGTACGGAGCTGGTGTCGACCACGCCAGCGCTGAACAGGTACGCGGAGGCGCTCCTCGCCAGCGCCAGGACGCTCTGCACCGATCGGTCGGCCTCGATGGCGCGCCGGGTGGCGGCGTGCTCGAAGATGGCAGGGCTCGGAAGCAGTGTGGCCGTGCCCTGTGCCTTCCGGGCGATCACGACGGCGGTGTCCGCCGCCGCTGTCGCCTGCCGGGTGCTGGACACGCTGCCGTTGATCTGCACGGGGTTGACGCCGACGGCCCAGCCGGGGCGCAGCCGCGCCGCCACCGCGTGCAGGGTGCGTCCCCAGCTCACGCCGAGCGTGCGGGGAACGGGGCGCAGGGTGGTCAGGTAATCGGCGGCGGCCTGCGCGACGCGCGCCTGCACGTCCGAGTCGGAGTCGAGGGACGGCACGACCACGGCGTCCTGCAGGTCGTAGAAGCCGCACAGCTCGCGTTCGAGCGAGAACCGCCTGGCGCTCGGGTGCACGATCTCGATGCGCACGAAGCCGTGCTCGCGCGCTGCGACGAGCAGCCGTCCCACCTTCCAGCGGCTGACACTGAGGGCGAGACCGATCTCGTCCTGGGTTTTGCCCGCCTCGTAGTACAGCTCAGCGGCTTTGACGGCGAGGATCTCATCGGTGTCGTTCATGGCCACGGTTCCAGCTTAGGAACCGGATGCGCGTCTGAGCAACGGTTGCGCGGATGTTGCTCATATGAGCGCGGGCGGTTTCGTTTAGGGTAAAGGTCGTGCCAACTCCCCTCGCCCTCGCCGTCGACTTCGGCGGAACCAAAGTCGAAGCAGCCATCGTCGATGCGGACGGTCGCCTGCTCGAATCGTCCCGCTTCCGCCGCCCGACGGGCCGCACGGCGACCGTCGCCGACCTCGAGGCCTCGGTGGGCGGCGTCGTCCGTGACGCCATCGCCTCCGTGCCCGCCGGTGCGACGCTCATCGGAGCGGGAATCGGCTGCGCTGGGCCGATCGACCGCATCCGGGGCCTGGTGTCCCCGCTGAACGTCCCGCACTGGCGCGACTACCCGATGCGCGACTTCATCGCCGGCGTCATCGCGGACGCCGGGCTCGACATCCCGGTGACGCTCGAGATGGACGGCGTGGCGATCACGCTCGCCGAGCACTGGGTCGGCGCCGCGCAGGGCGTCGACAACGTGATGGGCATGGTCGTCTCGACCGGCATCGGCGGGGGCCTCATCGTGGGCGGCCGCGTGATCACCGGTCCGACGGGCAACGCCGGACACATCGGGCATGTGGAGGTGGGCGAGCTGGTCGGAGAGGACACGTTCGGCAACCCGAGCGCCCTCGAAGCCATCGCCTCCGGCCCGCACACCGTCGCCTGGGCGCGGCGCCACGGCTTCACCGGGAACACGGGCGAGGAGCTGGCAGCGGCGTACGCGGCGGGCGACGAGGTGGCCCACCAGGCCATCGCGCGCACCGGTGAGGCCGTCGGCCGCGCCATCGCGTCGGCGACCGCCCTGCTCGACCTGGAGCTCGTCGCCATCGGCGGCGGCTTCTCGCACTCGACGCCCGACCTGTTCGATCACATGCGCCGCGTCATCGAGAACCACTACTTCCCGTACGTGCGCAAGGTCCGCATCATCCCCTCGGCCCTCTCCTCCGAGGGCCCGCTCATCGGCGCGGCCGCGCTCATCCACCGCGCCCACCTCCTCCCCTGACAATCGAGTCCGAACCTGTTCACGCGACACGCCGAGTAGGGGCGTGAACAACTTCGGACTCGATTTTTATGGGCGGAAGTGGTCTTCGAGGGCGTGGGGACGGGCGACGACGGTGCCGGCGAGGGCAGCAGCGAGCGCGGTGCCGATGAGGACGATGAGGGCGACGGTCCAGTCGCCGGTGAGCTGGTGCAGCACACCGACCGCGAGCGGACCGAGCGCACCGAGCGTGTAGCCGAGGCCCTGCGTGAAGCCGCTGAGCGCCACCGAGCCCTCGTGCGTGCGCGTGCGCACGTTGATCAGCACGAGGCACAGCGGGAACAGCAGCGGCCCGAGACCGGCGAACACCACCCACAGCCAGGTTGCCGTGCCCGGGGCGATGATCAGCCCCAGATAGCCGAGCACGAAGAACGCAACGCCCGCGTAGAGCAGCAGGGCGACGTTGCGCATCCTGGCGGCCAAAAGCGGCACCAGCAGCCCGGCCGGGATGCCCATGCCCGCGTACAGCGACAGCAGCGCGCCGGCCTCCACCGGCGTCGAGCCCGCCACGTCGTGCAGGATCTCCGGCAGCCAGGCGAACATCGCGTACGCGTTCAGGCTGGACGCCGCGAACACCACGGCCATCGCCCAGGCGAGCGGCGCGTGCCACACCTTGCCCAGCATCCCGGGCTCAGCGCCCTCCACCTCGACGTCGTGCTCGGGATGCACCGGTCGCCTGGTCAGGATGATGCGCA
Organism: Leifsonia araucanica; assembly: GCF_051161895.1. Classification (NCBI taxonomy): domain Bacteria; kingdom Bacillati; phylum Actinomycetota; class Actinomycetes; order Micrococcales; family Microbacteriaceae; genus Leifsonia; species Leifsonia araucanica. Next base: position 220,132 of record NZ_JBMBTW010000002.1, on the reverse strand, counting down.
GCCACGGCAGGATCGCCAGCAGGCTCACCACACCCCACATCCCCACGGAGACGTGCCAGTTGGATGCGTCGGCCACCGGCACGGCGACCAGCGGAGGCAGCAGCGTGCTCACCGACATCACGGTCGCGTACAGCGACGTGACCAGCCCGATCCTGTCCGGGAAGTAGCGCTTGACCAGCGGGGGCAGCAGCACGTTGCCGACGCCCATCCCCGCGAAGGTCACGGCCGAACCGATGGCGAGCATGGCGAACGAGCCGGCCGTCGCCCGCAGGACGTGCCCGAGCAGCATCACGCCGAGCGCCGCGATCAGCACGCCCTCGAGGCTCGCCTTGCGTGTGAGCGACGGCGCGAGCAGGCCGAACAGCGCGAAGAAGATGGGCGGGAGCATCCCGAGCAGGCCGACGCCGACGCTGGTAACCGCGAACTCCGTGCGGATCTCCGAGAAGATCGGCGAGAGGGCGGCGACGGCCGTCCGCAGGTTGCTGGCGACCAGCAGGATGCCGATGAGCGCGATGGCGCGGCCATGCCACAGGGGCCTGGCGGGGAGTTCCGTCATCAGTTGGCGTTCTCGGGCTGCAGGATGCTCCTGGCCTGTGCCACGTCGTCCGCGATCTGGGCGATCAGCGGCTCGATGCCCGCGTACGCGACCATGCCCCTGATGCGTTCGACGAACGAAATCTCGACGTGGTGGTCGTACAGGTCGAGGTCGCGGTCGAGCACGTAGGCCTCGACCTGCTTCTGCGGGACGCCCTCGAACGTCGGGTTGTTGCCGACCGAGATGGCGGCGGGATAGCGTTCGCCGCCGTCGGTGAGCCAGCCCGCGTACACGCCGTCCGCCGGGATCAGCCCCTCCGACTCCGGCGACAGGTTCGCCGTCGGGAAGCCGAGCTCCCTGCCGCGCTTCGCCCCGTGTACCACGACGCCGCGCAGGGTCGGGATGTGGCCGAGCAGTTCGCCGGCGTGCGCCACGTCGCCGTCGGCGAGCAGTTCGCGGATCCAGGTGGAGGAGACGCGGCGTCCGTGCTCCGGGCGCACGTCGTCGATGAGATGCACGACGAAGCCGTACGTCTCGCCGAACGCGCGCAGCATCTCCACGTCGCCGGCCCCGCGCCTGCCGAACCGGAAGTCGCTCCCGACCAGCACGGCCGCGGCGTGCAGCCTGTCGACCAGGATGTGCTGCACAAATTCCTCGGGGCTGAGGTCGGCCAGCGCACGGTCGAACGGGACGATCAGCGTCGCCTCGACGCCGGTTCCCGCGAGCAGGTCGAGCTTCTGCTCGACGCTGACCAGCGCGGTCGGGCACTTCTCCGGCGCGAGCAGCTCCAGCGGGTTCCTGTCGAAGGTGATGACCGTCGGGGTGAGCCCTCCGGAGGCCGCGACCTCGCAGAGCCGCGCGATCACCGCGCGGTGGCCGGTGTGCACCCCGTCGAACTTGCCGATGGTCACCGCACTCGGGCCGAAGCCGTCCGGCACCTCCTGGACGGACCGGAAGACCTTCACGATGCGGCCGGGCGCGGCTTGTGCCCGCGCAGGTAGATCAGACCGAGGATCGGCAGGACGAGCGGGATGAACAGGTAGCCCATGCCGTAGACCGACCAGACGGTCGCATCCCGGCCGAACGGGTCGATGTCGTGCAGACCGAGGGCGGCAGGTGCGAACAGGCTGAGCGAGCCGATCACGAGCACGCCCACCAGCTCGAAGGTGATGGTGATCCAGGCCACCCGGTACCAGGCGACCCCCGGCGCGATCAGCGCGACGGTGGCCACGATGTAGACGACGGCGGCGAGCGCCGAGAGGGTGAACGCGACCGGCGCCTCGTGGAAGCGGTCGATGATCTGGAAGACGCTGCGTCCGGTCGCCGCGAGGGCGAGGACTCCGTAGACGAAGACGAGCACACGCCCGATGCCGGTGATCCGCCGCCTGGCGGTGGGGCTCTCCGGGTGTTCGCGCGCGGACATGGTGTGGTGTGACATCGCCTACGATTCTATTCGCGCTGGCTCAGGCTCCCTGCACGAACCAGATCTGCCCCATCCGGTACACCATCACCGCGATGGCGAGGCACACGCCGCCCAGGATGACCGTCGACCATCTGTTGCGCTCGATCAGCGCCCAGAACGCTCCGGCGGGCGGCAGGATGAGCGCGGAGATCAGGTAGATGTAGAACTCGGGCAGGCTGCCGCTCGGCTGGTTGCCCACCGCCGGGGCGACGATGGTCACGATCAGCTGGGCGATGAGCAGCACCTCGACCAGCGCGACGGCGCCCATGCTGAGGTCGCCGGGCACGCGTCCGGCCAGTCCGAGCACGATGCAGAGCACGCCGGCGACGGCGGCGACGATCACCTGCGTCGCCGTGAACCACTCGATCATGCGGTCGCGATCTCGTCTGTCGGAAAGTTCACGAGGGTTCTTGCTTCCTTTCCGCGGAACTCGATGAGTCCCACCAGGTGTCCGGTCGGTGCGATGGCCGCGAGCGGTTCGCCTCCCCCATTCTCCCTGTCCGCGACGTGGATGCGTTTCCCGTGGGTCAGGTCGATGGCCTGCTGCTCCGTCAGGTCGAACCGCTCGAACAGCGTCGTGGCGGCCTCGGCGGCCGGAACGAGCACCGAGGCGACGTCGAGGGCTTCGATGGGATGCGCGTCCTCCACGCTGAACGAGCCCACCCGCGTGCGCCGCAGCGCCGTGAGGTGCCCGCCGACGCCGAGCGCAGCACCCAGGTCGCGGGCGAGCGACCGGATGTACGTGCCGGACGAGCAGACCACCCGCACGTCGAGGTCGATGGCGGCGGGCAGCCGCCGCGTAGCGAGCAGCTCGAACTCCGAGACGGTGACCGGCCGCGCCTGCAGCACGACCTCCTCCCCCGCCCGCACCCGCGCGTACGCGCGCTTGCCGTCGACCTTGATCGCGCTGACCGAGCTCGGAACCTGCTCGATCTCGCCGGTGAGGTCGGCGATGCCGGATCGGATGGCGTCGTCGGTGACCGCGGAGACCGCATCCTGGGGCGCCTCGTCGACGATGTCGCCCTCCGCGTCGTCCGTCGTGGTGCTCTGGCCGAGCCGGATGGTCGCGAGGTACTCCTTGTCGGTGCCGACGATGTACGTCAGCAGCCGGGTGGACGAGTTGAGGCCGACGATCAGCAGGCCGGTGGCCATCGGGTCGAGGGTGCCGGCGTGGCCCACCTTGCGGGTGCCCGCGAGCCTCCTGGTGCGCGCGACGATGTCGTGGCTCGTCCAGCCCTGCGGCTTGTCGACGAGCAGGATGCCGGAGCCCGTCATGCGCTCTTCTCGGCGCTTCTCGTGCCGACGACGTCGAGCACCAGCTGCAGCTTGGTCTGGAACGTGCACTCGAGGAGTTCCGTCGCCGCCTCGTCGATCCCGTACTTCTCGGGGAGGCGGAGTCCGAGCAGCGTGTTCAGCAGCATCCCCTCCGCCAGGAAGGAGCGCACGCGCTCGGGTTCGAAGCCCGCCTCGTCGCGCAGCATCGTGTAGATGGCGATGAAGCCCTGCCTGGCCTGCTCGCCGATGACGGGGTCGTGGCCCATGCTGAACGCCTGCATCAGAGACAGCAGCAGCCCGCGGTCCTCGATCAGGTTGACGTACGCCGTGCCGAGCAGCCGGCCGATCTGGTCGTCGGGCGAGCCGTCGGCCTTCCAGCCCGCGATGGTCTCTTCGAACGTCACGAGCAGTTTGCCGAGGGCGCGCGAGAGCACCTCGACGAAGAGGTTCTCCTTGCTGCCGAACATCCGCACGACGTATGGCTGGCTGATGCCGGCCGCCTTGGCGATCTGGTCGGTGGTGGCGCCGACGTATCCGCGTTCCCCGAAGACGAGGCTGGCGGCGGCGAGGATCTGCTCTCTGCGCTCCTCCGCCGGAATGCGCTCACTGATTTTGTCGGTCACGCTTGACAGGTTATCAGTCGATTACTAATCTCGGTCTTGTTGTAATCATCCGATAACAACATTCCCGTGACTTCGACAGGATGTGCCGCCATGTCGTCCCCCTCCACCGCCCGCCGCATCCCGATCTGGCTGGCCGTCGTCGCAGCATCGCTCCCGATGTTCATGGCGACCCTCGACAACCTCGTCGTCACCAGCGCCCTGCCGGTGATCGCCAAAGACCTCAGCGCCTCCATCGAAGAACTGCAGTGGGTCATCAACGCATACACGCTCAGCTTCGCCACTCTCATGCTCATGGCGGTGGCCCTCGGCGACCGGTTCGGACGCCGCACCGTGTTCCTCAGCGGCATTGCCGTCTTCACCCTCGCCTCGGCGGCGAGCGCCCTCGCCACGGAACCCTGGATGCTCATCCTGGCCCGGGCCGTGCAGGGCGTCGGAGCAGCAGCTCTCATGCCGCTGTCCCTCACCCTCCTGGCCGGAAGCGTCAGCGTCAGGATGCGCCCGGCCGCCATCGGCATCTGGGGAGGCATCGCGGGCCTCGGCGTCGCGACGGGACCGCTGATCGGCGGCGCCGTCGTGCAGGGCTGGAACTGGCAGGCCATCTTCTGGCTGAACGTCCCGCTCGGCGTCATCGCCGTGCCGCTCGTGCTCGCCGCCCTGCCGAACAGCTTCGGCCAGCGCGTCCGGGCGGACATCGTCGGCCTGCTGCTCGCCGGCCCAGGCGTCCTCGGGATCGTGTTCGGGATCGTGCGCGGCAACGACGCGGGCTGGGACAGTTTCGAGGTGCTCGGCTCCCTGATCGCCGGCGCCGTGCTGCTCGCGGCGTTCGTCTTCTGGGAGGGCCGCGCATCCGCGCCGCTGCTGCCGCTGCGCCTGTTCCGCGACCGCAGCTTCACCGTGGCCAACCTGGTCGGCGTGACGTTCAGCTTCGGGATCTTCGGGGCGGTCTTCATCCTGATCCAGTTCCTGCAGGTGGTCCAGGGCCACACGCCCCTCGAAGCCGGTGTGATGACCATGCCGTGGACCCTCGCCCCGATGGTGGTCGCGCCACTCACCGGCCTCGTCTCCGGCTGGACGGGCACCCGGCTGCCGATCCTCGTCGGCCTGGTCCTGCTCACGGTCGCGATGGCCTGGATCGCGCTCACCCTGTCCGCCGATCTCGAATACTCGGCCATGTGGCCGCCGTTCGCCCTCGCCGGCATCGGCATGGGCCTGGTCTTCGCCCCCAGCTCCACCGCCGTGCTGGCCAACATGAAGGCCGAGGACCACGCGAAGGCGTCCGGCACCAACTCCACCCTCCGGGAGATCGGCGTCGCCCTCGGCATCGCCGTGCTCACCGCCGTGTTCACCGGCGCTGGCGGATCGCTGACCCCCACCGGCTACGTGGATGCCGCCATCCCGGCCATCTGGGTCGGCGCCGGAGTGCTCGGGGTCGCCGCGATCATCTCGCTGGCCCTGCCGTCCGGCATCCGCCGCCGCGGCCACCAGGATGCGGAGACCGAGCTCGCGGAGGCGGCGGCGGCCGAAGGCTCCCCGCAGGCGGCAGCACTGGTCGACTGACGGCATCCGGTCGCACCGCATCCCTCCTCCCCTGCCGCGCGGCTAGGGTGGGGGGATGCGGATCGGCGTCATCGGAGCGGGAGCCATCGGCGGCACCATCGCAGCCCTGCTCGACCGCGTCGGCCACCAGGTGGAGGTCACGGCGCGCGGCAATCAGCTCGCCGCCATCCGCGAGAGCGGGCTACGTCTCGACGGCGCGTGGGGCTCGCACACCGCGCAGGTGGCCGCTGACGAGGTGCTGCGCACCCGGCCCGAACTCGCCTTCCTCTGCACGAAGGCCCAGGATGCGGCCGCCGCCCTCCGGGAGAACCAGCACCTGCTCGGCGGCATCCCGGTCGTCGTGGTGCAGAACGGCCTGACCGGGCTGCGCCAGGCCATGACGATGCTCCCGGACTCGCAGTGCGTCGGCGCCCTCGCCCTCTACGCGGCCAGCTACCTCTCCCCCGGCCGGGTCACCGTGACCACGGCGGCGAACACATACATCGGGGCCGGGAGCGGAGAACCGCCGGAGGCCGCGGTCTTCGCCACCCGCGTCCTCGACGCGGCGATGCCCGCCTTCGCCGTCGACAACTTCGACGGCGCCCAGTGGACCAAGCTCATCGTCAACCAGATCAACGCGATGCCCGCCATCACCGGGCTGAGCGCCCAGGACTCGCTCGGCGACCGCCGGCTGCGCCGCATCGTCACAGCCAGCATGCGCGAGGCCGTGCGGGTCGGCTTCGACCGCGGCATCCACTACGGCAGCATCCAGGGGCTCAGCAACGGCATCCTGCGGTTCGTCGCCGTCTCCCCGCTCTGGGCCGGCCAGCTCGTGCCGCTCATGATGAAGCGCAGGATGGGCGCAACCCCCAACCCCGGGTCGACGCTGCAGAGCATCCGGCGCGGCCAGCTGACCGAGATCGACTACCTCAACGGCGCCATCGTCGGCGAAGCCCACGACCTCGGCAGGGAGGCGCCGATCAACGCCGCCATCGTCGACCTGGTGCACGAGGTGGAGCGCACGCGCGCGTTCATCGAGCCCGCCGTGGTCGTCGACCGGATGCGCTCGGTCGTCTAGCAGCTGTCCGCGAACACCCTCCGCGGCAGCTCGGGGTCGCTGTCGTCCACCAGCGCGCTCGCCCACATCCGCGGCTCCGCGTCGTTCTCGTAGATCGCGTCCTGCGGCGTGTTCACCAGCGCGACGGAGTAGTGCCAGATCCCGCGCAGCTCCGGCCGCAGCAGGAACTCGCCGTCGACCACGAGCACCGCATCCTGGCCGGTCGTCTCCCAGCGGCTCTCCATCGGCACATCCCGGCGCTCGTCGAACGCCGCCGTCTGGAACCCGGTGCTGCCCGCCATCCGGAACGGGTCGATCAGCACGCGCCGGAAGGTCACGTAGTCGAACGAGCCGCGGTAGTAGTCGAGCGCCGACTCCGGCCCGAGCCTGGTGCGGTCGGCGCGCGGGCGGTGGAAGTCGGTCATCGACGCGCGGAAGGTATCGTAGCCCGCCTCGCGGAACACCTCGGCGAGGTCGTCGGCGAACGGCGCGGTGTCCGTGACTCCGTCCACCGCCACCATCGTGCGGCCGTGCCCATAACTGCGCGTCACCTCGCCGACCAGTTCGCGGAGGAACAGGACGCGCGGCGTCGGTGGAAGCTTCATGGCACGAGCCTAAGCCGCGCGCGCACCGATTACGCTGGAACGATGGTGGATGCTCAGGACTCGTTCTCCGCCTCCGTCATCGACTGGTTCCACGCCAACCGTCGCGACCTGCCGTGGCGCCGCGACGGTTTCACCGCCTGGGGCACTCTGGTCAGCGAGTTCATGCTGCAGCAGACCCCGGTGAACCGCGTCATCCCTCGGCTCGAGGAGTGGCTGACCCGCTGGCCGACGCCGCCGGACCTCGCCGCCGTCCCGCCGGGCGAGGCCGTGCGCGCCTGGCAGTCGCTCGGCTACCCGCGCCGCGCGCTCTGGCTGCACGCCTGCGCCGTCGCCATCACCGAGCGTCACGGCGGTGTCGTCCCCGACGACGTGGATGCGCTGCTCGCGCTCCCCGGCATCGGCGACTACACGGCGCGCGCCGTCGCGGTGTTCGCGTACGGAGACCGGCACCCGGTGGTCGACACGAACATCCGGCGCGTGATCGCCCGCGCCGTCGACGGCCAGGGCGAGCCTTCGCCGCCAAGCAGACGCGACCTCGCGGCGATGGAGTCGCTGCTCCCCGCCGAGCGTGCAGCGGCCGCAGCGTTCAACGCGGGCGTGATGGAGCTCGGGGCGCTGGTCTGCGTGGCCAGGACGCCGCGCTGCGACGTGTGCCCGCTCGCCGACCTGTGCGCCTGGCGGATGGCCGGATACCCGGAGTACGCCGGCCCGAAAAAGGCCGTGCAGAAGAAATACGAGGGCAGCGACCGGCAGGTGCGCGGACGCATCCTGGCCGAACTGCGCGCCTCGCACATCCCGGTGACCGCCGCCGAACTCGAGTCCGTCTGGCCGGACGCCGCCCAGCGCGACCGCGCCCTGGCGGGCCTCCTCGCCGACGGCCTCGCCGTCACCGCCCCAGGCGGCTACACCCTCCCCTGACGCCGCGGCACGCAGCAATCGAGCCGGGACTTGTGTACGCGAAACGCTGTAGCGGTGCGTACACAAGTCCCGGCTCGATTGTCTGGGAAGGCGGAAGACCGGGGTCAGTCTTCGTCGTCGTCCTCGCGGGGCTTGACGTACGGGTCCTCGTCACCGGCGTATGCTGCGCCGGCGGCCAGCCCGGCCACCTCGGTGTCGCGCTGCCGCGCCTCGCGCAGCAGGTCTTCGATGTGCGCCGCGTTCTCCGGGATCGCATCCAGGATGAACTCGAGCGACGGCGTCAGGCGGGCGGTGATGTTCTTGCCCACCTCGCTGCGCAGCATCCCGGTGGCCGCTGCGAGGGCCGCAGCGGTGTCCGTGCGCTCCTCGTCGGTGCCGTAGACCGTGTAGAAGACCGACGCGTGCTGCAGATCGCCTGTCACCTGCACATCCGTGATGGTCACGAAGCCCATGCGCGGGTCGCGAACGCCGCGTTCGAGCCGCTTGGCGATGATGACCTTGATTCTGTCCGCGAGCTTCCTCGCGCGTGCCGGGTCAGCCATGTTGTCTCTCCTTCACTGCCCTGATACCACCGAGCGGGATGGGAGGAGGCCCGGAGGGCGAACCCTCCGGACCTCCTTTCCACACCTACGCGCGGGGCTTCTCCCGCATTTCGGTCGTCTCGATCTCGTCGCCGATCTGGATGTCGTTGAACTTGCCGAGACCGATACCGGCCTCGAAGTCCGTCCGAACCTCGGTGACGTCGTCCTTGAAGCGACGCAGCGACTCGATGGCCAGGTTGTCCCCGACCACGACGCCGTCGCGGATGACGCGCGCCTTGGCGTTGCGCGTGATCGTCCCGGAGCGGACGATCACACCGGCGATGTTGCCGAACTTGGAGGAGCGGAACACCTCGCGGATCTCGGCGACACCGGACTGGACCTCTTCGAACTCCGGCTTGAGCATGCCCTTGAGCGAGCTCTCGATGTCGTCGATCGCGTTGTAGATGACCGAGTAGAAGCGCACATCCACACCCTCGCGGGCAGCACGCTCGCGGGCCTTGACGTCCGGGCGGACGTTGAAGCCGATCACGATCGCATTGTCGATGGTCGCCAGGTCGATGTCCGACTCGGTGATCGCGCCGACGCCGCGGTGCAGGATGCGGAGCTGGACCGAGTCGTCGACCTCGATCTTCATGAGCGACTCCTCCAGCGCCTCCACGGCACCGGACACGTCGCCCTTGATGATGAGGTTGAGCGCCTCGACCTTGCCCTCTTCCAGAGCACGGGTGAAGTCTTCCAGCGAGATGCGCTTGCGCGACTTCGCCAGCATGGCGTTGCGCTCGGCCGCTTCACGCTTCTCAGCGATCTGACGGGCCGTGCGGTCCTCCTCGGTGACGAGGAAGGTGTCGCCCGCTCGCGGAACGCTGGACAGACCCTGCACCTGCACAGGACGCGACGGGTACGCCTCGTGAACGGCGTCGCCGTTCTCGTCGACCATCGCACGGACGCGGCCATAGGCCGTACCGGCGACGATCGAGTCTCCGACGCGCAGCGTTCCCGACTGGATGAGCACGGTCGCGACAGCACCGCGGCCCTTGTCGAGCTTGGCCTCGATCGCGATACCGCGCGCATCCTTGTTGGGGTTGGAGCGCAGGTCGAGCCCGGCGTCCGCGGTGAGCAGCACGGCGTCCAGGAGGTCCTGGATACCGATGTCGTTCCGCGCGGACACGTCGACGAACATGACGTCTCCGCCGTACTCCTCGGCGACCAGACCGAACTCGGTGAGCTGCTGGCGCACCTTGGCCGGGTTGGCGTCCGGCTTGTCGATCTTGTTCACCGCGACCACGATCGGCACACCGGCCGCCTGGGCGTGGTTGAGCGCCTCGATGGTCTGCGGCATGATGCCGTCGTCCGCCGCGACCACGAGGATCGCGATGTCGGTGACCTGCGCACCACGGGCACGCATGGCGGTGAACGCCTCGTGACCGGGGGTGTCGATGAAGGTGATGGCACGTTCGATGCCCTCGTGCTCCGTCCACACCTGGTACGCACCGATGTGCTGGGTGATGCCACCGGCCTCGCCTGCGACGACGTTCGCGTTGCGGATCGCGTCGAGAAGACGGGTCTTACCGTGGTCGACGTGGCCCATGACCGTGACGACGGGCGGACGGATCTCGAGGTCTTCGTCCGTCTCGTCCTCGAGCTCCTGGTCGAGGTCGATGTCGAAGCCTTCGAGCAGCTCCTTGTCCTCGTCCTCCGGAGAGACGATCTGGACCTTGTAGCCGAGCTCCTCGCCCAGCACGCCGAAGGTCGCCTCGTCGAGGGACTCGGTCGCCGTCGCCATCTCACCGAGGTGGAACAGCACGGTGACCAGGTTGCCGGGGCTGGCGTCGATCTTGTCGGCGAAGTCCGAGATGGATGCACCGCGGCGCAGCCGGACGACGGTGTTGCCGTCGCCACGGGGTACGCTCACGCCGCCCAGCGACGGAGCTTCCCTCAGCTCGAATTCCTGCCTCTTGGCGCGCTTCGATTTGCGGGCCTTGCTCTTGCCGCCACCGCGACCGAAGGCACCAGCGGTTCCACCGCCCGGTCCACGACCACGACCGCCGCCGCCGCCTGCCGGGCGCGGGCCGCCGAAGCCGCCGCCAGGGCGCTGGAAGCCACCTGCACCGGCACCGGCGCCTGCTCCACCGCCGCTACCCGGACGCTGCTGGAAGCCGGGACGGCCTCCACCACCGCCGCCAGGACGCTGGCCGGGACGGTTGCCGCCCGCTCCGGGGGCACCGGGGCGCGGCGAACCGGGACGCGGAGGCGTCGGGCGCGGGATATTGCCGGGCGACGGGCGCTGGCCCATGCCCTGCGAGCTCGCGAAGGGGTTGTTGCCGGGACGTGGTGCGCTCGGGCGCTGGCCCATGCCCTGGTTGGATGCGAATGGGTTGTTGCCCGGGCGCGGTGCGCCGGGGCGCGGGATGCTGCTGCTCGCGGCGTTCCCGCCTGCCGGGCGAGCGGTGTTCGGCTTGACGGCGTCCGACGGCGCTGCGGGCGCGGCGGCATCTGCGGAGGCCGCAGGGGCGTCCTTCGCCGCCTGTGCCTTGGCGTCTGCCGCGGCCTTGTCGGCCTCAGCCTTCTCGGCAGCAGCCTTCTGCTCCGCGAGGGCCTGGCGCTCTGCCACCGACAGCGGGGCCGCCGGCTTGGGGGCCGTGCCGCCCGGGTTGGGAGCAGACGACGGACGCGAAGCGCCCGGCGCGGGAGCGGAGGACTTCGGCGCTGCCGCCCTCTGCTCCGGTGCTGCCGCTGCAGCCTTGTCGGCCGTGAAGCCTTCCGCCTCGAGGGCAGCGCGAAGCTTGCGCGCCACCGGCGGTTCGATGCTGGAGGACGGTCCCTTGACGAACTCGCCCATCTCTTTCAGTTTCGCAAGGGCGACCTTGCTGTCGACTCCGAGTTCGCTTGCGACCTCGTGTACGCGTGGTTTTGCAGCCACAATTCTCCTGTCTAGGGGGTCTACCCCTAGCAGGGCAGACCGTTAGTTACGGACGGGTCTCATTTCGAGCCGCTCATTAGTTGTCACTCATTTGAGTTCACTGTGCCGTTCAGCCTGTTCTCTTCAAGTGCGGCCTGGATGGCCGTCGTATCGAGCATCCCGTCGACCTTCAAAGCCCGCCCGAAGGCGCGCCTCTGCAAGGCTTTGTCGAGACACCCGACGACCGGATGCAGCCACGCGCCTCGCCCGGGAAGCGTGGCGGAATGGTCCACCACGAGTTTCGAGTTCTGGGCGACGACCCTCAGAAGTGAGGATCGGGGAGCGCGAGAACGGCATCCGACGCACGTTCTAACAGGTTCCATCCTACACCCGCGCACAACCCCGGTCGGGCGCGACTACTCCTTGTCCAGGATCGAGTCGGGCTGGATATCGATCTTCGCGCCCGTCAGTTTGGCTGCCAGACGGGCGTTCTGACCCTCCTTGCCGATGGCGAGCGACAGCTGGTAGTCGGGCACGAGAGCGCGGACGGCCTTGAGCGATTCGTCGATGACGAACGCGCTGGTGACCTTGGCGGGCGACAAGGCGCTCGACACGAACGTGGCGAGGTCGGGCGAGTAGTCGACGATGTCGATCTTCTCGTTGTTCAGCTCGGCCGTCACGGCACGGACGCGCTGTCCGAGCTCGCCGATGCACGCGCCCTTGGCGTTCACTCCGGGCTCCGTGGCGCGCACCGCGATCTTGGTGCGGTGACCGGCCTCGCGAGCCAGGGACACGATCTCGACGACGCCGCTCGCGATCTCCGGCACCTCGAGTGCGAACAGCTTGCGCACGAGCGCGGGGTGCGTGCGCGACACGGTGATCTGCGGGCCCTTGAGGCCCTTCGAGACACTCGTCACGTACACCCGGATGCGCGACCCGTGGGTGTACTCCTCGCCGGGCACCTGCTCCTCGGGCGGCAGGATCGCCTCGACGCTGCCGAGGTCGACGTGGATCATCCGGGGGTTCGGCCCCTGCTGGATGACACCGGCGACGATGTCGCCCTCCCTGCCACGGAACTCGCCGAGCACGGCGTCGTCCGCGATGTCGCGGAGCCGCTGGTTGATGACCTGCTTGGCGGCGAACGCCGCGATGCGACCGAAGTCGCTCGGGCTGTCCTCGGCCTCGCCGACGATGTTGCCCTCGTCGTCCTTCTCGGGGACGTACACGGACACGTGACCGGTCTTGCGGTCGAGGTGCACGCGGGCCGCAGGCGGCTCTTCGGTGTGCCCGTGCTTGTGGTCGGCCTGATCGGTGTGCTTCAGGTAGGCGGTCAGAATCGCCTGCTCGATGATCTGCACCAGCTCATCGAAGGGAATCTCTCGCTCGCGTTCCATGAGACGCAAGACGCTGAGGTCGATGTCCATGCCGGCCTCCTCTATTCAGATCTCGCCGCCGCGTTCTGCGCGACGGACTCGACTAACTACGGTACCCGATGTTCCGACCGGCCGGAACGGGGGTACCGTTCCGAACATGACCTCCCCCACGTCTGCCGCCAGACGCGTCGAGCGCATCCCAGCCGTCCGCGTCCTCGCCAGGGTCGGAAATGCGGCCATCGGCATCCTGCACATCCTGATCGGCGCCATCGCGCTCGCTGTCGCCTTCGGTGCAGGCGGGAGCGGCAAGGCCGACCAGTTCGGCGCCCTGAAGGCGCTCGTCGACGTGCCGGGCGGGCTGTTCGTGGTGTGGGCGGTGATCGTCGGCCTGATCGCGCTCGCGCTGTGGCAGATCCTGCAGACCGTCGTGGCGCACAAGGCGGGCACGCGGGTCGTCGAGATCAGCAAGGGCATCGTCTACGCCGTGCTCGCCGTGACCGCGATCAGCATCGCATCCGGTGGAGGGTCCAACTCGTCCGCCACGGAGAAGTCGGCGAGCTCGAAACTGCTCGCGGTCCCCGGCGGCGTCTTCCTGCTGGCGGCGATCGGCCTGGCGATCGTCGGCGTCGGCATCGGCTTCCTGGTCAACGGGATCACGCACAAGTTCGAGCGCGGCCTCCGCCTCCCACCGAACGCGCTGGCGGGCATCACGACGACCCTCGGCCGCGTCGGGTACATCTCCAAGGGCGTCGCCCTTGGCATCGTCGGCGGCCTCGTCGTCTACGCGGCGATCACCGTGGACCCGAGCAAGGCCGGCGGTCTCGACGGCGCGCTGAAGTCGCTCACCCAGCTTCCGTTCGGCGTGTTCCTGCTCATCCTGATCGCCATCGGCCTGATCGCCTACGGCCTGTTCTGGTGTGTCAGGGCCGTCGCCATCCGGCTCTAGCCGCCCCGCTTCGGCCGGCTACGCCGTGAGCGCAGCCAGCGCGTCCGCGATCAGCAGGGTCTCGCGCGAGCCCGTCCTGCGGTTCCAGAGCTCGACCTCGCCGTCGGCAGCGCCACGGCCAACCACCAGCACGCGCGGGACGCCGATCAGCTCGGCATCGCCGAACTTCACGCCGGGCGAGACCTTGGGGCGGTCGTCGAACAGCACGTCCAGGCCGGCCTCCTCGAGGGTCGCCGTCACCTGCTCCGCCACGTCGAACGCCACCTGATCGCGGCCGGCGGCGACGACGTGCACGTCGAACGGCGCAACGGACTCCGGCCAGATCAGGCCCCTGTCGTCGTTGTTCTCCTCGGCGATGATCGCCAGGATGCGCGTGACGCCGATCCCGTACGAGCCCATCGTGACCGTGACGAGCTTGCCGTTCTCGTCCAGCACCTTGAGGCCGAACGCGTCCGCGTACTTGCGGCCGAGCTGGAAGACGTGACCGATCTCCATGCCGCGCGCCAGCTCGACGGGGCCCGAGCCGTCCGGAGCGGGGTCGCCCTCCTTGACCTCGGCGACCTCCACGGTGCCGTCCCAGGAGAAGTCGCGACCGGCGACGAGCCCGAAGACGTGCTTGCCGTCGATGTTCGCGCCGGTGATCCAGCCGGAGCCGTCCACGACGCGCGGGTCGACCAGATACCGGATGCCCGTGGCGGACTCCTCGCCGAGCACGGGGCCGTCGACGCCCCACGGGCCGATGTAGCCCTTGACCAGGCCGGGGTGCTTCTGGAAGTCGGCGTCCGTCGCCGGCTCGACCTCACCGGGCGCGAACGCCACCTCTGCGCGCTTCAGCTCGACCTCGCGGTCGCCGGGCAGCCCGACGACGACCAGCTCGCGCGTCCCGTCCAGGTGGGTGACGGCGAGCACGACGTTCTTCAGCGTGTCCGCCGCCGTCCAGGCGCGGCCGTCCGGTCGCGGGTGCTTCTCGTTGGCCACATCCACCAGCGTCTGGATGGTGGGAGTGTTCGGGGTGTCGAGCACCTCCTGCGGCGTCAGCTTCTCGTACGAGCGGGCGGCGGGGGCGAGCGTGGTGAACGCCTCGACATTGGCCGCGTATCCGCCCTCCGAGCGCACGAAGGTGTCCTCGCCGACCACGGTGGGGTGCAGGAACTCCTCGCTGCGCGAACCGCCCATCGCACCGGCGTCCGCCTGCACGATCACGTAGGAGAGGCCGAGCCTGGTGAAGATGCGCTCGTACGCATCCCGCTGCGCCTGGTAGCTGGCGTCGAGGCCGGCGTCGGTGTAGTCGAAGGTGTACGCGTCCTTCATCGTGAACTCGCGGCCGCGCAGGAGGCCGGCGCGGGGGCGTGCCTCGTCGCGGTACTTGTCCTGGATCTGGTAGATCGCCAGCGGCAGGTCTTTGTAGCTGGAGTACAGGTCTTTCACGAGCAGCGTGAACGCCTCTTCGTGCGTCGGCGCGAGCAGGTAGTCCGCGCCCTTGCGGTCCTGCAGGCGGAAGAGCCCGTCGCCGTACTCCTCCCAGCGGCCGGTGACCTCGTACGGCTCGCGCGGCAACAGCGCGGGGAAGTGCACCTCGTGCGCTCCCGCGGCCGACATCTCCTCGCGGATGATGGCCTCGATCTTGCCCTTCACGCGCAGGCCGAGCGGCAGCCACGCGAAGATGCCCGGCGCCTGGCGTCGGATGTATCCGGCGCGAACCAGCAGCCTGTGGCTGGTGACCTCGGCGTCGGAGGGGTCTTCACGGAGGGTGCGGAGGAAGTAGTTCGTCAGGCGTGTAGGCACCGTTCCATGTTAGACGGCGGGGACGGGGCGGTGTCGCACCGCCGGAATAGGCTGACCGCATGCCCGACCGCAGAACGCACGTCACCGCCTCAGCAGCCCAGAGCGAGCTCGCGGAGGCATTGGCTGCGCTGCGCACCTCGCTCGACCTCCCCGACGGCTTCCCGGCCGCCGTCGAGGACGAAGCGGCGGCCGCGGCGGGCAGCTTGCGACTCCCCTCCCGGGATCTGACGGCGGTCGAGTTCCTCACCATCGACCCGGAGGGCTCGACCGACCTCGACCAGGCCGTGCACATCGAGCGCACGACGGACGGCTATCTGGTCAGCTACGCCATCGCCGACGTTCCGGCACTTGTGCATCCCGGCGGGGCGGTCGACGGCGAGGCGCGCAAGCGCGGGCAGACGATCTACGCGGCGGACGGCCGCATCCCGCTGCACCCGCCGGCCATCGGCGAGCACGCCGGTTCGCTGCTTGCCGGCGAGGACCGCAGCGCGTACGTCTGGGAGCTGGCCCTGGACGCCGACGGCCGCCAGGTCTCCGTCTCCGTCGCCCGCGCCGCCATCCGGTCGCGACGCCAGTGGTCGTATCCGGAGGCGCAGGCCGCGATCGACGACGGCTCAGGCCCGGAGACGCTGCAGCTGCTCAAGGCGGTGGGCCTGCTGCGCATCCAGTGCGAGCGGGAGCGCGGAGGCGCGAGCCTGAACGCGCCGGACGAGGAGATCGTGTTCCGCGACGGCGCGTACACGCTCGAGCGCCGGGCTCCCCTGCCCGTCGAGGAGTGGAACGCGCAGATCTCGCTGCTCACCGGGATGGCCGCAGCCGGACTGATGCTGGATGCGCGGGTCGGCATCCTGCGCACGATGCCGCCTCCCTCGGACGACGCGGTCGCCGGGTTCCGCGCGCAGACGGCAGCACTCGGCCTTCCCTGGCCACAGGACGTGTCGTACGGCGAGTATCTGCGCACCCTGGACCACGGGGACCCGCGCGCTCTCGCGGTGATGCAGGCGGCCACCGGGCTGTTTCGCGGGGCCGGCTACGTGGTGATGGCGGGCGAGGCGCCCGCCGACCCGCTGCAATCCGCCGTCGCCGCTCCGTATGCGCACACCACCGCTCCCCTGCGCAGGCTCGTGGACCGGTGGGTGCTGGTGATCTGCGAGGCGCTGAGCGCTGGGCGACCGGTGCCGGAGTGGGTGACGGACTCGCTCGGCGAGCTTCCCGCGATCATGGGGACGTCGTCGCGCGTCGCGGCGCAGCTGGGCGCGGCGAGCGTCGACCGCGTCGAGGCCGCCCTGCTCAGCGACAGGATCGGCGACGAGTTCGACGCGACGGTGCTGGCCATCCGGAACGGCGACATGACCGTGCAGCTGGCCGACCCTGCCGTGGTCGCGTCGATGCCGCGCCCGGACTCCGTGCTGCCGGGAACGGTCGTGCGGGTGCGCCTCACGGCCGCGAGCATCCCGGACGGGCGGGTGGCGCTGGTCGTCGTGTAGGGCGTTACGTTCGCGCGGAGAATGCGCGCGACGCGCCGCCCGCCTTTCCGCCCGAACGGAGAAGCGGGCGCACCGACGCCGTTTCTCCGTTCCAACGGAGTCGGTGCGGCAGACGCCGCCGCTTCCGTTCCAGCGGAGAAACGGAAGCACGACGGGCTGATCTCCGCAATACCGGAGTGGACAGCGGCGAGTCGCCCCGTAACTCCGCCGTTGTGAAAGTCGTGCGCCTAGTGCGCGCCCACCGTGACCGTCGGCTCGCCGGAGGTCACGTCGGGCATCTCGGCCGCCAGGCGGTTGGCCTCCGCGATCAGGGTCTGCACGATCTCGGCTTCCGGCACGGTCTTGATGACCTCGCCCTTGACGAAGATCTGGCCCTTGCCGTTGCCGGATGCGACGCCCAGGTCGGCCTCGCGGGCCTCGCCCGGTCCGTTGACGACGCAGCCCATGACGGCGACGCGCAGCGGGACGCTCATGCCTTCGAGGCCGGAGGTGACGTCGTTGGCGAGCTTGTACACATCCACCTGGGCGCGCCCGCAGCTGGGGCAGGAGACGATCTCGAGCTTGCGCTCGCGCAGGTTGAGCGACTGCAGGATCTGCAGGCCGACCTTGACCTCCTGCGCGGGAGGAGCGGAGAGCGAGACGCGGATGGTGTCGCCGATGCCCTCGGAGAGCAGGATGCCGAACGCCGTCGCCGACTTGATCGTGCCCTGGAACTCGGGCCCGGCCTCCGTGACGCCGAGGTGCAGGGGCCAGTCGCCGCGCTCGGCCAGCAGACGGTACGCCTTGACCATCACGATCGGGTCGTTGTGCTTGACCGAGATCTTGAAGTCGTGGAAGTCGTGCTCCTCGAACAGGCTCGCCTCCCAGACCGCGCTCTCGACGAGCGCCTCCGGGGTGGCCTTGCCGTACTTCTGCAGCAGGCTGGGTTCGAGCGATCCGGCGTTGACGCCGATGCGCAGCGAGACGCCCGCGGCCTTGGCGGCTGCGGCGATCTTGCCGACCTGGTCGTCGAACTTGCGGATGTTGCCCGGGTTGACGCGCACGGCCGCACATCCGGCGTCGATGGCCGCGTAGACGTAGTTGGGCTGGAAGTGGATGTCCGCGATGACCGGGATCTGGCTCTTCTTCGCGATGATCGGCAGCGCCTCCGCGTCGTCGCGGCTCGGCACGGCCACCCGGACGATGTCGCATCCGGATGCGGTGAGCTCGGCGATCTGCTGCAGGGTCGCGTTGATGTTGGTGGTCGGCGTCGTGGTCATCGACTGGACGCTGATCGGGGCGTCGCCGCCGACGAGGACCTTGCCGACCTTGATCTGACGGGACTTGCGTCGGGGTGCGAGTGTTTCGGGAACCTTCGGCATCCCCAGGTTGATTGCTGCCACGTCCCCAATCCTACGCGGCTGTTTGGGAACCGGCTGGGCGCGGGGTGTGCGGTGCCTAGCCGAACAGGTTGATCGGCTTGACGATGTCCGCGTACATCAGCAGCACGCTCATCCCGCCGAGGACGATCACGACCGCGAAGGTCAGCGGCATCAGCTTGGCCATGTCGACGGGCCCGGGGTCGCGACGCTTGAACAGCTTCGCGAACGTGCGCCGGATGCCTTCCCACGCCGCCCCGGCGATGTGTCCGCCGTCGAGCGGGAGCAACGGGATGAGGTTGAAGACGAACAGGGCGATGTTCAGGGACGCCAGGATCCCGATCATCGAGTACACCTTGTCGATCACCGGTACGCCGTCGAGCGCCGTGAGCTCTCCGGCCGCCCGCCCGATGCCGACCAGGCTCACCGGCCCGTTCGGGTCGCGCTCGCCCGAGCCGAACGCCGCGTTCCAGACGTCGACCATGCGCTGCGGCAGGTGGATGATCACGCCGACGACCGCTCCGGTCTGCGCCCCGACGGCGGGGAGCACCGAGGTGATCGGCTGCGGCACGAGCTTCTGCAGCGACCCGATGCCGGCGAATCCGGCGGTGAGCGTTGCGACCTTGCCGTCCGCGTCCTTGACGACGGCACCGGATGCGTCGGTCTTGGCGACCGTGTTGGTCTTGGGGGTGAGGGTCAGCGTCTTCTGTGCGCCGTCGCGCAGGACGACGACGGAGAGGGTGCGGTCGGCGGACTCGCGGATGATCTTGGTGGACTGCGCCCAGCTGGTGATCGGCGTGCCGTCGATGCTCACGATGGTGTCGCCCGGCTTGATGCCCGCCGCGGCGGCCGGTGCGGTCGGATCGTCGGCCGCGCAGGTCTGGCGCGCGCTGTTCGACGCGATGACACACTGGCTCACCGTCGCCACCGTCGTCGACTGCTGCGCGGTGCCGAAGCCCATCAGCAGCACGCCGAACAGCACGACGCCGATGAGGAGGTTCATGAACGGTCCGCCGAACATGATGATGATGCGCTTCCACACCGGCAGCTTGTAGAAGGTGCGGTTCTCCTCGCCGACGAGCACAGTCTCCGCGCTCGCCGACCGCGCATCCTGGGCCATCGACTGCATGAACCCTGTGGTGGCGTTGCGGCCGGAGCCGCCCTCCTTGCCTGGGGGGAACATCCCGATCATGGAGATGTAGCCACCGAGCGGGATGGCCTTCACGCCGTACTCCGTCTCGCCGCGACGGAACGAGAACAGCGTCTTGCCGAAGCCGATCATGTACTGCGTGACCTTGACGCCGAACAGCTTCGCCGGCACGAGGTGGCCGATCTCGTGCAGCGCGATCGACAGTGCGACGCCCACCAGGATGATGACGACGCCGAGGACGAAGAGCAGCACGGATTCCACGGCTACAGGCTAGCCGCGATCAGCTTGGAACCAGCCGGGGGAAAGCTATGCGGTAAAGCTATGCGGCAGAGCTATGCGGCGGCGATCAACCGGTCGGCGGCATCCCGTGCCCAGCGCTCGGCCTCCGCGAGGCTCTCGCGGGTGAGCTCGCCGGCCGGGCGGTGCGCCTCCACCACCCGTTCGACGGTGTCGACGATGTCGAGGTAGCCGATGGCCCCGGCGTGGAAGGCGGCGACGGCCTGCTCGTTCGCGGCGTTGAACACGGCCGGGTACGTCTCCCCCGCCTCTCCGACGCGTTTCGCCAGCGCGACGGCGGGGAACGCCTCGGCGTCGAGCGGTTCGAAGGTCCAGCTGTGCGCGGCGGTCCAGTCGAGGGGGACGCCGACGCCCGGCACCCGGTTCGGCCAGTCGAGGCCGAGCGAGATCGGGAGCCGCATGTCCGGAGGAGAAGCCTGCGCGATGGTCGAGCCGTCCACGAACTCCACCATCGAGTGGATGACGGACTGCGGGTGCACCGTGACCTCGATCCTGTCGTACGGCACATCGAACAGGAGGTGCGCCTCGATCACTTCGAGCCCCTTGTTGACCAGGGTCGACGAGTTCGTGGTGACGACGAGCCCCATGTCCCAGGTGGGGTGCGCGAGCGCCTCCCCGGGCGTGACGTCCGCGAGGGATGCGCGGGTTCTGCCCCGGAACGGCCCACCGGATGCGGTCAGCACCAGCCGCCGCACCTCGCCGTGCGTGCCGGAACGCAGCGCCTGCGCGATGGCGGAGTGCTCGGAGTCGACGGGGACGATCTGCCCAGGAGCCGCCGCCGCCTTCACGAGCGCCCCGCCCACGATCAGCGACTCCTTGTTGGCGAGCGCCAGGCTCGCCCCCGTCTCCAGCGCGGCGAGCGTCGGGCCCAGGCCGACGGAGCCGGTGATCCCGTTGAGCACGACATCGGCCTCGACGCCGCGCACCAGCCGCTCGGAGTCGTCGGCCCCGAGCGCGGTCTCCCGCACCCCGAACCGCTCGGCCTGCGCGGCGAGCTCGTCCGCGTTGCTGCCGGCGGTGAGCCCGACCACGGTGAAGCGGTCGGGGTTCGCCTGGATGACGTCGAGGGCTTGGGTGCCGATCGAACCGGTGGAACCGAGGATGATGACTCTGCGCACGGGTCCAGCCTACGGAAGGGTCAGCGCGATGGAAGGGTCAGCTCTACGGAAAGGTCAGCGCTACGGAAAGGTCAGCGCTTGGTGTCGAGGATGTCGACGACGAAGACCATCGTGTCCGTGGCCTTGATGTCCCCGGAGCCCTTCGCACCGTATCCGTCGGCGGGCGGGACGATCGCGATGACCTGCGAGCCGACCTTCTGGCCTTCGAGAGCCTTCTTGAAGCCCACGACGACGCCGGTGGTCTGGAACGACACGGACTCACCGCGGCTCCAGCTGGAGTCGAAGGTCTGACCGTTCCTCCACAGGACGCCCTTGTACTGCACGGTGACGGTGTCGCCCGGCTGCACAACGTCGCCGTCGCCCTGCTTGAGCACGCCGATCTTGGTCTCCGTCGGCGGGTCGCTCTTCGGAATCGTGATGTTCGGCTCGCCGCTCGAGCTGAGCTTGACGGTCGGGAAGCCCGCGGGAGGCGTGACCGACTTGCCATCCGCCCGCGTCGGCACCTCTTTCGCGAGGTCGACGACGAAGACCACCGGGTCGGTCGGCTTGATGTTCAGCGTGGAGATGTCTCGGCTGCCGAACGCTTCCTTGGCCGTTGCCGTGAGCACGACGCGAGACTTGAGCGGAAGGCACTCGACGGCCCGGACGAGGCCGGGAACGTATGTCTTGTCATCGACCTGGATGGTCTGCGGCGCCTGACCGTCGAAGCCGACGGCGGGCGTCAGCTCCTTTCCGGTGATGCCGTTGTACGCGGCGAGCGCGATCGCCACAGACGATCCGCCCTTGACCTCAGCGCCCTTGCCCGTGATGACGACGCTGCGCTCGATGTCTGTCGTCTTGAGCGGAGTCGGCACCGTGACCTTCGGCGTAGCGCCGAAGTCGCCGGAGACCTTGATCGACTTCGATGCGTCGCCCGCCTTCACGTTCTGGCACGCGTTCGCCGCCGGTGTCGCCGACGGCTCTGGCGCCCCCGAGCTGCAGGCGGCGAGCCCGGCCACGACGAGGGCGGCGGTGACGATCGAGAGAGTTTTGCGCACAGTGATACTTTCCGGAATGCGGGCAGGAGTACCCAGTCTGCCGCATCCTCCTTTGCCCAACCTGACAGCGAGCGCCGCATACGATGGAACACATGACTCGCGAATTCTCGGTCCCGCAGACCCGCAACCTCGTCACCGCTCTTCCCGGCCCTCGCTCCATCGAGCTGCAGGAGCGCAGGGTCGCGTCGGTCAGCCGCGGGGCGGGCACCCTCGCGAACATCTACATGGAGTCGGGCTCCGGAGCGATTCTGGTCGACGTCGACGGCAACAGGCTGATCGACCTCGGCTGCGGCATCGGCGTCACGACCATCGGCCACGCGCATCCCGAGGTCGCCGCCGCCGCGTTCGAGCAGGCATCGAAGCTCACGCACACCCTGTTCACGGTCACGCCGTACGAGAACTACGTGCGCGTCGCCGAGAAGCTGGCCGAGATCACCCCCGGCGACTTCGAGAAGCACAGCATCCTGGTCAACTCGGGTGCGGAGGCCGTCGAGAACGCGGTGAAGATCGCCCGCAAGTTCACCGGCCGCCGCGCCATCGCCACGCTCGACCACGCCTTCCACGGCCGCACCAACCTGACGATGGCTATGACGTACCGCCCCTGGCCGGAGCGCGCGGGCATGGGCCCGTTCCCCGGTGAGATCTACAGCGTGCCGATCAGCTACCCGTTCCGCGACCCGGAGGGGATGACGGGCGAGGAGGCGGCAGAGCGCACCATCGACTACATCAACACCCACATCGGAGCCACCGAGCTGGCCGCGCTGTTCGTCGAGCCGATCCAGGGCGACGGCGGCATCATCATCCCGGCCCCCGGATACTTCAAGCGGCTGTCCGAGTTCTGCACGGAGAACGGCATCGTCTTCGTCGCCGACGAGATCCAGGCGGGCATCGGCCGCACGGGCACCTGGTATTCGATCGAGCACCACGGCGTCGTCCCCGACCTCATCACGAGCGCCAAGGGCATCGCCGGGGGCTTCCCGCTCGCGGCGGTCACCGGCCGCGCCGAGATCATGGATGCTGTGCAGCCGGGCGGCATCGGAGGAACCTTCGGCGGCAACCCGGTCTCCACCGCGGCAGCGCTCGCCGTCTTCGACGTCTTCGAGAAGGAGGACCTGCTCGCCGAGGCGCAGCGGGTCGAGAAGGCGCTCTGGGCACGCATCGGCGACTGGGCGGACCGCTTCGCCGTGGTCGGCGAGGTGCGCGGCAAGGGGGCGATGTTCGGCGTCGAGCTGGTCATCCCAGGCACGAAGAACCCGAACCCGGACGCGCTGAAGGCGATCCTCGCGCACGCGACCGCGAACGGCGTCATCCCGCTCGACGCCGGAAGCTGGGACAGCGTGCTGCGCCTGCTGCCGTCGGTCGTCATCAGCGAGGAGCTGATCGACGACGCGGCGTCCGTGATCGAAGAAGCCCTCGCCACCTTCGGCTGAGCCTGACGTGGGATTCCTTCGCCGACGGTGGCGCGCACTCTCCGGGGTGGCCGCCCTGGCCGCCGTCTTCACCCTGGTGCCCGCCGTCGGCGTGTTCGCCGAGCAGAAGGCGTCGTTCGATCCTGGCGACATCATCAGCGACGACAGCTTCTTCAACCCGAACGCGATGACGCAGGCCGACATCCAGAAGTTCCTGGCCGCCCGCCCGTGCAAACCGAAGGACGGCGTGCCCTGTCTGTCGCGCTACCGCGTCGACACACCGGATGTCGCGGCCTCCCCCGAGCGCTGCACGGCCCTCCGCGGCCAGCGCAACGAGCGGGCGAGCAACGTCATCGCGCGGGTCGCCGCCGCGTGCACGATCAGCCCGCGGGTGCTGCTCGTGCTGCTGCAGAAGGAGCAGTCGCTGCTCACCGCGCCGAGCGCATCCGGATACCAGAAGGCAACGGGATACGCGTGCCCGGACACGGCGGAGTGCGACGCGAAGTTCTTCGGGTTCTTCAACCAGGTGTACCGGGCGGCGTGGCAGTTCCGGGAGTACACCGTGCATCCCGGTGACTGGCGATACCGGATCGGCAAGAACACCATCCAGTACCACCCGGACGCCACCTGCGGCACGAGCACGGTGACCATCGCCAACCAGGCGACGGCCAACCTCTACAACTACACGCCGTACCAGCCGAACGCGGAGACGCTGGCGAAGCCGACGGGACCGGCCGGCGCGTGCTCCACCTTCGGCAACCTCAACTTCTCCCGGCTGTACAACGCCTGGTTCGGCTCGCCGCTCGCTGTGCGGTTCGCCGGGTTCGTTCCGGCCTGCCTGATCTACACCGGCGGGTTCGGCTGCGAACCGGTCCGGCCGTTCGACGGCGGGTGAGGCCGCACGCATTCCGTTCGCGGAATACACCCGAGACTACGCTCGTATCCGTGACACAGACCGCACCCGACGATGGGACGACCGAGGTGAAGAAGCCCGGTTTCGTCTACCTGCTCGGACGCTCGGTCATCGGGCCCGTCGCCCGGCTGCTCTACCGGCCGACGATCATCGGCCGCAAGAACGTGCCGCGCACCGGCAAGATCATCCTGGCAAGCAACCACCTGTCGTTCATCGACAGCATCGTCATCCCGCTGATGGCTCCGCGGCGCGTGCAGTTCCTCGCCAAGTCGCACTACTTCGAGGGCACCGGTTTCAAGGGCTGGGTCTCCCGCACGTTCTTCACGGCGATCGGAGCCGTCGGCGTCGAGCGCGGCGCAGGGCAGGCCGCCCAGGATGCGCTGGAGCAGTCCAAGCGGATCATCGACACCGGAGCGGCGTTCGCGCTGTATCCGGAGGGCACGCGGTCGCTCGACGGACGCCTGTACAAGGGGCGGACGGGCGTCGCCTGGCTCGCCCTCACCACGGGCGCACTGGTCGTGCCGGTGGGCCTGATCGGCACGAACGAGTTGCAGCCGGTGGGCTCGAAGGTGCCGCGCATCCGGAAGTTCACGGTGAAGTTCGGCGAGCCGATCGACGTGAGCACGTACGGGTCGGCGGAGTCTGGTCGCGCTCGCCGTCAGGCGACGGACGAGATCATGGCGGCCATCCACGGGCTCACCGGGCAGGAGCTGGCCGAGCGGTACAACGAGGCTCCCCCGGCCAACGCGGTCGAGCGCGTCAAGCGGGCGTTCCACCCCGAGCGTCGGTAGCGCCGGCGGCGTCGGTGTCAGCGTCGGTGTCGGCATCCGCATCCGTCGCCTTCGAGCGGTAGGTGCGCGCCTTCTGCCTGTTGCCGCAGACGCCCATGCTGCACCAGGTGCGTGATCCGTTGCGCGACTTGTCGTAGAACGCCCAGCGGCAGTCGTCCGCCCCGCACAGCTTCACGCGTTCGAGCCTGCCCTGGATGCTCAGGATGACCGAGCTCGCGACCGCCGCCTGCGCCGCGGTGCGGGCGATGAGGCCGACGGTGCGCTCCCCACAGGTGGTCTGCAGCTCGACGGACGGGAGGGATGCTGCGTCCCCGTCGATCACGGAGCGCAGCGCATCCCGCACCCGCCTGGCCTCCTCCGTGTCGCCCGGCTCGACGCCGCGCGCCTGCGCCCAGGCGGCGAAGCCGGCGGCGTCGTCGATGGCGTCGACGCCGTCTTCGACGTCGTAGGTGTTGAGGAAGTCGACCAGGAGGTCGGCACCGAGCTCGACTGCATTCGTACGCATGTAACCATTGTAACTCGATAACTGGTTACGGTATGCTCTAACCACCAAAACAAGTTAGGTGGTTATCATGCATCCGCTCACTCTGTGGCTGACGTCGATCGCCGAACTCGGCGAGCGCGAACGCGAACAGGCACTGCTCCGCACCCGCCGCGACTCCGGCACCGAGCAGCCTCCACCGCTCACCCGCGACGGCCGCTGGGCGGCCGCCATCCACCGCTGGGCAGAGGAGGAGCGCGCGTCCGCGCCCACCCCGACCCCGGCCTCCGTCCGCACCCGCCACGCATAGCAATCGAGTCCGACGTTGTTCACGCCCGCAACCGGCGCGTCGCGTGAATAACTTCGGACTCGATTTTCAGGCGAGGGTGAGGAGTTCGGGGGCGTGGGCGACGGGGAAGTTCACCGACGCCGCGATGAAGCACTTGGCCGCGGCAGGGGCGTGCAGCGAGGCGGCCAGCTCGGCCTGAGCAGGGTCGGCGATCGTGACGCGGGGGCGCAGGGTGGCGCTGGTGAAGTGGCCTCCCCCGTTGCCGGTCTGCTCCATCACTCCGGTCGCCGCATCCGTGTATCCCACCACGACGACCCCGGCCAGTGCCGCCTCGGCGAGATAGCTGAGCATGTGGCACTGGCTGAGCGCCGCGAGCAGCAGTTCCTCGGGGTTCCAGCGGTCGCGGTCGCCGAAGAACGTGCGGTCCGCCGAGCCCTCGATGGGGTGCTTCCCCTCGGCCGTGACGACGTGCTCCCGCCCGTAGTCCTTGTAGCCGCTCGTCCCGGTTCCACGGTTGCCGGTCCATTCGATGTCGATCGCGTAGCTGTGCTCGAGCCTCATGGTCCGATTCTGCCACCGGAGCTAAACTCGTCTCATCATGACCGACACTCTGAGCACCAGCGCGCCCGTTTACAGCGTTGCGCAAGAACGCCGAATCGTCACGGCCGTACCCGGCCCGAAGTCCCAGGAGCTGCACCAGCGACGCCTGGCTGTGGTCCCCACCGGCGTCTCGTCCACCCTTCCCGTCTACATCGCCAAGGCGAACGGCGCCATCCTGGTCGACGTCGACGGCAACCAGTTCGTCGACTTCGGCGCCGGCATCGGCGTCACGACGGTCGGCCACACTGAGACGGCCGTCGTGGATGCTGCTGCCGCTCAGCTGCAGGACGTCATCCACACGCTCTTCACCATCACGCCGTACGAGGAGTACGTGCGCGTCGCCGAGCTGCTCGCCGCGCACACGCCGGGCGACCACGCCAAGAAAACGGTGCTCGTCAACTCGGGTGCGGAGGCCGTGGAGAACGGTGTCAAGATCGCCCGCAAGCACACCGGCCGCCGTGCCGTCGCTGTGCTCGACCACGCGTACCACGGGCGCACCAACCTCACGATGGCGATGAACTTCAAGGCGATGCCGTATGCGACCGGCTTCGGTCCGTTCGCCGGCGACGTCTACCACGCACCCAGCTCGTACCCGTATCACGACGGTCTCAGCGGTGCGGAGGCGGCAGCGCGCACCATCGCATACCTCGAGAAGGTCGTCGGCGCATCCGACCTCGCCTGCCTCGTCGTCGAGCCCATTCAGGGCGAGGGCGGCTTCATGGTTCCGGCAGACGGCTACCTGCCCGCCCTGCAGGAGTGGTGCACGGCCAACGGCGTCGTGTTCATCGCCGACGAGATCCAGAGCGGCATGGCGCGCACGGGTGCGTACTACGCCAGCGAGCACTTCGGTCTCGTGCCCGACCTGGTGCTGAGCGCCAAGGGCATCGCCGGCGGTCTCCCCCTCGCGGCGGTCACCGGCCGCGCCGAGATCATGGACTCCGCGCAGCCCGGCGGACTCGGCGGCACCTTCGGCGGCAACCCCGTCGCCGCTGCGGCCGCCGTCGCGGTGTTCGAGTCGATCGAGAAGAACCACCTCCTCGCCGAGGGCAAGCGCATCGAGAACACCCTCAAGCCGGCGCTGCTCGCCCTGCAGGAGAAGTACGACATCATCGGCGACGTGCGCGGCATCGGCGCGATGCTGGCGATCGAGCTGGTGCAGCCGGGCACCGCCTCCACCAGCAAGGAGCCGAACCCTGAGGCCGTCACCGCCATCGTGGCGTACGCGGCCCAGCACGGGCTGCTCGTCCTGTCGGCAGGAACGTACGGGAACGTCCTGCGCTTCCTGCCCAGCCTGGCCGTTTCCGACGCACTGATCGCCGACGCCGTCCAGGTGCTCGACGACGCCTTCTCCGCCCTGTGAGCCCCGCGGTCTTCACCGGCGAGGAGGCCGTCGAGCTGGCGGTCGTCGAGCGCAGCGGTTTCATCGAGTCCCGTCACGTCGGCTCCGCCATCGTGCTGGGACCGGACGGCAGCGTCGTCCGGTCGCTCGGCGCTCCGAGCGCTCCCGTCTTCCCCCGGTCGAGCATGAAGCCGTTCCAGGCCATCGCGGTCATGGGCGCCGGTGTCCCGCTGGAGGGCGCCGCGGCCGTGCTCGCCACGGCCAGCCACGGAGGGACGCCCGCCCACCTGTCCGTCGTGCGCGGCCTGCTCGCGCAGGCGCAGCTCACCGAGGACGCCCTGCAGTGCCCGAACGACTGGCCGCTCGACTTCGCGGCGCGCGACGACGCGATCCGGGCAGGCGACCACAAGCAGCCGCTGTTCATGAACTGCTCGGGCAAGCACGCCGCCATGCTGCTGGCCTGCATGGTCAACGGCTGGCCCACCGAGAGTTACCTCGACCCGCAGCACCCCATGCAGCAGCAGGTGCGGGATGTGGTCGAGCGGCTGACAGGGGACAAGGTCGTCGCGACCGGCATCGACGGCTGCGGAGCCCCGGTCTTCGCGATGGCCCTCAGCACCCTCGCCCGCGGCATCCAGCGCATCGCCACCGCATCGGAGGGCTCCCCGTTCGCGCTCTACCGCAACGCGGCGACGCTCAAGAACGCGGTGCTGGCCAACGGCTGGGCGATCGACGGCCCCGGACGCGCCAACACCCTGGTGATCGACGAGCTCGGCGTCTTCGCCAAGCTCGGCGCAGAGGGCGTGATGGTGATGGCCGCCCCCGACGGCACCACCGTCGCGCTCAAGATCCTCGACGGCAGCCTGCGCGCGGCGAGCATCGTCGCCCTGTCGCTGCTGGCGGACGCCGGGGCGATCGAGCGCCAGGCGGTCGACGCCATCGCTCCGAGACTCGACCTCGCGGTGTACGGCCGCGGCGAGCAGGTCGGGGAGATCCGCGCGTCGTACGTGTGACGCACGCCCCGTGACGTACGCCCCGTGTCCGGGACCGCGCTAAGGTGGTCCCGAACACGGGAGTCCGGTGAACCGGGCTGAGAGGAAGCGTCGAACGCTTCGACCGTCGAACCTGATCTGGATCATGCCAGCGCAGGGAGGCTGAATTCTCGCATATCGTCGCGTCCGCGACGGTGTTTCCCGTGCCCCACCTCCGACAGGAAGGGCACGACAGTGCACGCAACACCCACCCCACCCATCGAGCCGCGCGCGTTCGGCGTCGGCGGCAGGATCACCCTCTCGGTGATGAGCGACGACTACGTCGAGGTCATCCTCGGCGCTCTCGGCGCGACGCCGAGCACCGGGCTGACGGTCGAGACCGACCCGATCAGCACCTGGGTCACCGGCCACGAGCAGGACATCGCGCGCTATGTCAGCGCGCTGATCTCCGCAGCCTCCGCCGGCGGCCACCACGTCGTCGCCACCGTGATGCTCTCCCGCGGTTGCCCGGGCGAGGTCACCTGCGAGCGTCCAGAGCATCCCCCGGTGTTCTCGGACGCCCCGCTGGACGTGCCGCGGACCGGCGTGGATGCGCTGGCCCAGTGGGCGCTCTACCCGCTCGACGACCACGGCACCCCTGAGCGCACCGCCGACCACATGCGCGACATCTACGCGGCCATCGACGACGCGAAAGCGACGGGCACGTACGTCGGCAGCGACCACTACGTCACCAGGCTCTCCGGCGACCTCGCAGACATCGTCGGCACCATCGCCGGCACCTGGGCGGCGGTCGGCCGCTCCGTCGCGCACGTGACGACGCACGCCACCATCTCCGTCAACAGCCCGAGCGTGACCCGATGAGCGCCGGTGTCCGGCGAGGCTGGTCGCTGCGCGACCTGATGCTGGTCGTCGTGCTCGGGGTCGTCTTCGGCTTCCTCTACTGGGCGCTGGTGCAGGGCTGGATCGCCCTGTCCGCGCTGGCCGGACCGTTCGGCGACCTGGTGCAGCACGTGCTCCTCGGTGGCTGGCTGCTGGTGGCGCCGCTCGCCATCGCGATCGTGCGGCGGCCGTTCGCCGGCGTGCTGGCGGAGGTGATCGCCTCCGTGATCGAGGTGGTGTTCCTCGGCTCGGCCGTCGGACCGACGCTGCTGATCGCGGCCGCCATCCAGGGCGCTGGCAGCGAGCTGCCGTTCGCGGCCGGGCGCTACCGGCGGTTCGGCTGGCTGCGGTACACGCTGTCCGGCGCGCTCGGGGCCGGTGCGGTGTTCTTCTACTCGGCGTTCCGGTCGGGCTGGTACGGCACCGACCTGTTCTGGACCAGGCTGATCATCCAGGTGCTGTCCGGCGCGATCATCGGCGGCTTGCTCGCGAAGGTGCTGGTGCGGGCGGTGGAGCGCACCGGCGCCGTCGACAACTTCGCCATCGGACGGGACGCGGCGGCGGCCAGGTGATCGCGCTCGACGCCGTCGCCGTCCGCTACCGGCTGCAGGAGCATCCCGTGCTGAACGGCGTGGACCTCCGGGTCGCCGCCGGTGAGCGCGTGCTGGTGTTCGGGCCGTCCGGGTCCGGCAAGTCGACGCTGCTGCAGGTGCTGGCGGGAAGCATCCCGCACAGCGTCCACGCCGTGCTCGACGGGTCGGTGCGGATCGGCGACGGCGTCACGGAGGCGAGCACGGTGGTGGAGCGCTCTCCCGTCATCGGGATGGTCGGTCAGGATCCCGCTGCGGGCGTGTGCCTCCCCCGGGTGGATGCCGAACTCGCCCTGGTCCTGGAGAACGCGGCGGTCCCTCCCTCCGAGATCGACGGCAGGGTGCGCTCCGCCCTCCGGATGGCGGGGGCCGCCGCGCTCGAAGGGCGCTCGACGGCGGAGCTGTCCGGCGGCGAGCTGCAACGGGTGGCGCTGGCCGCCGCCGTGGTCGGCGAACCGCCCGTGCTGCTGCTCGACGAGCCGACCTCGATGCTGGATGCGCGCGGCGTGCGCGCCGTCCGGCAGGCGATCGACGACGCGGTGCGCGAGACGCGCCCGGCCGTCGTGCTGGTCGAGCACCGGCTGGACGAGTTCGCGGGCGACGCGGGAACGGCCGGGCTGCCGGAGCGGGCCGTCGCGTTCGGCGACGACGGGACGGTGCTGATGGAGGGACCGACCGACGCCGTCCTCTCCGCCAACGCGGCGCGGCTGCACGCGCTCGGCTGCTGGCTGCCGCTCGACACCGAGCTGCAGGCCATCACGGGCAGGGAGGGCCGCGTGGAGGACGGGACGTTCGACGGCTTCCTCTCCTCGCGCATCCCGGAGCGGGCAGAGGCGGAAGCGGAGGCGGCCGGGCGCCCGCTCGGTGACGCGGCGCTCACGGCGGTGGGCGTCACAGCGGGCCGCCGCGGCGCCCCGGCGGTCTCCGGCATCGACCTCGCCGTGCACGCCGGGGAGACGGTCGCGGTGCTGGGCGCCAACGGCGCGGGCAAGTCGACGGTGCTGCGCACGCTCGCCGGGCTGCTCCGGCCGCTCGCCGGGCGGGTGGAGGGCGACCGTCCCGCGCTCGTCTTCCAGAATCCGGAGCACCAGTTCGTCGCCGGCACGGTCGAGCGCGAACTGGTCTGCGGCCTGGATGCGCGGAGCATCCGGAGCCTCGACGTGCAGGGCGTGCTCGCCGAGCACCGCCTCACCGCGCTCGCCCAGCGGCACCCGCACCAGCTGTCCGGCGGGGAGAAACGCCGCCTGAGCCTCGCGGCGATGCTCGCCCATGCCCGCGGCGTGCTGCTGGCGGACGAGCCGACCTTCGGTCTCGACAGGAGGGACACCGTCGCCGTCGCCGAGGTGCTGCGCCGCACGGCGGACGCCGGGCGCGCCGTCGTGTTCGCCAGCCACGACCTCCGGCTCGTCGCCGCTCTGGCCGACCGCGTCGTGGTCGTGGCGGACGGCGGCATCGCATACGACGGCGACCTGCCCGGGCTCCTCGCCCGGCCGGCCCTGGTCGACGCGGCGGGCGTGCATCCCTCCCGGCTGCTGCGCTGGTTCGCCGCCCGCTG
Source organism: Leifsonia araucanica (assembly GCF_051161895.1). Taxonomy (NCBI): domain Bacteria; kingdom Bacillati; phylum Actinomycetota; class Actinomycetes; order Micrococcales; family Microbacteriaceae; genus Leifsonia; species Leifsonia araucanica. The sequence continues at coordinate 188,291 of NZ_JBMBTW010000002.1, read as the reverse complement.
CGACACCGCCGCCCAGCTGCGCGCGGCGGTCACCGCCGTCGACCGGGCGCGGGTGCCGTCGTGACCGCGTCGTTCGTGCGGGAGGTGGCCGACTCGCCGCTGGCCAGACGCAACCCGAGCGTCAAGCTCCTACTGATGCTGGTGGTGTCCGTCGCCGTGATGTTCGTGCTCGACCCCGTCACGCCCGCCGTGCTCCTGCTGGTGGCGTTCACCGCCGTCGTGGCCGGCACCGGGATGCGGGTGACGGCGCTCGCCCGGTCACTCGCGCCATTCCTGCTCTTCGCCGTCAGCGTCTTCGTGGTGAACGTCCTCACCCGGCCGGGCGACGTGCTCTGGCAGGCCGGGATGCTCAGGGTCACGACCGAGGGCGTGCTGGTCGGGCTCGCGCTCGCCGGACGCACCATGCTGACCGGCCTGCTCGCCGTCGCGTTCCTCGTCTCGACAGACGGCGTCGCCCTGGTGAACAGCCTGCACCAGCACGCCGGGCTCAGCGTGCGCGTCACATACGCGATCCTCGCCGGATACCGGATGCTCCAAGACCTCGGAGCGGAGTGGACGACGATCAGGCAGGCGCAGCTCGTGCGCAGCCCGGTCGGCCGCTCCGGACGACGCAGGGCGCGACCGCGCCTGCTGGCCGCCGCGGTGTTCGCGCTGCTCGTCGGCTCGATCCGCCGGGGAGAACGGGTGGCAGGCACGCTGGAGCTGCGCGGACTCGGCCGCAGTCCGAGGACCGTCTGGCGGCCGGTCCCGCTCGGCAGGACGGACGCCGTGTTCTTCGCCGTCTCGCTCGCCGTGCTGGCGGCGATCCTGGCCGGGGCAGCGGCATCCGGGGTGCTGCGGGGCCCGGGCGTCCTGTTCTGAACGACGTGACGACCCGGCAGCTGGGTGCTGTCGGGCCGTCTCGCCTTTGGGGGTCTGGGTGCTTCGGCTCGGGTACCGGAAGCGGTCAGCCCACGTTCCTGGCGAGCCGTTTCGCTCGTGCCGCCGCCGTGAGCTGGGTAATCAGCACCACGAGAATGGTGATGATGAACACGGCGGAGGCGATCACGTTCGCCTGGGCGGGGATGCCGCGGGACGCCGCGATGTAGATGTACATCGGGAACGTCGTCACGGCACCTGCGTTGAAGTTGGTGATGATGAAGTCGTCGAAGCTGAGCGAGAACGACAGCAGCGCCGCCGACAGGATGCCGGGGAGCAGCAGCGGGAACGTGATGCGCCAGAACACGGCGATCGGAGACCCGTACAGGTCGCGTCCGGCCTCCTCCAGGGCGGGGTCCAGGCTCGCGACGCGCGCCTTGACCGTGACCACCACGAAACTGATGCAGAACATCACGTGGGCGATGATGATCGTGCCGAAGCCCTTGTTCACGCTGAGGCTGAGGAACTGCGCGGCGAGGCCGGCACCGAGCACGACCTCCGGGCTCGCCATCGGCAGGAACAGCAGCAGGCTGGTCTGCGACCGGAACCGGAAGCGGTAGCGCATCAGCGCGATGGCGATCATCGTGCCGAGCACCGTCGCGATGACGGTGGCGACGATGCCGATGATGATGCTCGCCATGAACGCGTCGCAGATGCCGGCGGCGTCGCAGACGTTCGTCCAGTTGCGGAAGGTGAACCCGCGCCAGGCGATGTTGTTCTTGAGCGCGTCGTTGAACGAGAAGATGAACGTGTAGACGATCGGGATGAGCAGGAACGCCAGCGCGAGGAACGCGTAGACGCCGAGGCCGAGGCCCTTGAAACGGAAGCCTTTCACAGCAAATCCTCCGTCCCGCTGCGCTTCACATAGACGCCGACCACCGCCAGGATGACCGCCATCAGCACCACGGACATGGCCGCGGCCGTCGGGTAGTTCTGCAGCACCAGGAAGTTCGTCTCGATGACGTTACCGATCATCGAGGTGTCCGAGCCGCCGAGGAAGTCCTGCGACGCGTTGATGTAGTCGCCGGCCGCCGGGATGAAGGTCAGCAGCGTGCCGGAGACGATGCCGGGCATCGACAGCGGGATGGTGACCTTGCGGAACGTCGTCCAGGCACTCGCGTACAGGTCGGCTCCCGCCTCCAGGTAGCGCACATCCAGTCGTTCGAGCGTCGAGTACAGCGGCAGCGTCATGAACGGGATGAAGTTGTACGTCAGACCGAAGATGACGGAGAACGCCGTGCCGGTGACGTGCGCATCCGGTGGCAGGATCGACAGCGCCTTGAGCGAGCTGGTGAACCAGGAGTCGTCGGAGAGCAGCTGCTTCCAGGCCAGCGTGCGGAGCAGGAAGCTGATGAAGAACGGTGCGATGACGAGCGTCATCAGCAGGTTCTGCAGCAGGGGGTACTTCCGCACCTTCACGCCGATGAAGTACGCGAGGGGGTAGCTGATCACCAGAGCGGCGGCCGTCGCGATGATCGCGTAGACGAACGACCGGATGATCTGCGGCCAGTACTCCGCGATCGCGTCCGTGTAGTTCTGCCACTGGAAGGCGGCCTGGTACTGCCCGATGTCCCCATCCACCACGGGAGTCTGGAACGACGTGATGATGAGCGACACCAGCGGCGTGAGGAAGAACAGCACCAGGTACAGGATGCCCGGAAGCAGCAGCACGAGCGCGATGCCGCTCCTGCGCCGCTGCGGCGGCTCCTGGTCCTGCGCCGTCGGCGGTGCGGCCGACGAGAACGTGGCGAGCGCCATCAGGCCTCCTCGAGCTCCGTCAGCATGCGCTCCTTGGCCTGCGTCGCGATCATCTGGGTGTCGGAGTCGTCGGCGAAGCGGCCGTCCGCCGGTGGTTCGTCGGCGAGCACGAAGGTGTGCGACGGGTCCCACGCGATCCACACCTCGCCGCCGAGGGTGGCGACGGGACCGCTCGACAGGTTCTGCGCGAACACGACGATCGTGCCCGCGCCGGGCACCTGCACCAGGTACTGCGTGCTCACACCGCTGAACGACACGTCGATCACCCGGCCTGGACCCAGGATGTTCGAGCCGCCGGGGATCGCGGACGGGTCGGAGAACAGCGACAGTTTCTCCGGCCGGACGCCCACCGTGACCGTTCCGGTGTGCCGCTGAGCGCGCGACCGGGGAACCTGGATGCGCTGCCCGGCCACATCCACGCCGAGCACGTCTCCTCCCCCGTCCAGGATCGGGCCGACGAACAGGTTGGACTGGCCGAGGAAGTTCGCCACGAACACCGTGGCCGGAAGCTCGTAGAGCACAGCGGGTGCGCCCATCTGCTCGATCTCGCCCTTGTTCATCACGGCGACGGTGTCGGCCATCGTCATGGCCTCCTCCTGGTCGTGCGTGACGTGCACGAAGGTGAGGCCGACCTCGTTCTGGATCGACTTCAGCTCCAGCTGCATCTGACGGCGCAGCTTGAGGTCGAGCGCGCCGAGCGGCTCGTCGAGCAGCAGCAGGGCGGGCCGGTTGACGACGGCACGGGCCAGGGCGACGCGCTGCTGCTGACCGCCGGACAGCTGGGCGGGCCGCCGGGAGGCGAGGTGGTCGAGCTCCACCAGGCGCAGCGCCTCGTGCGCCTTCTGTACAGGGTCGCCGATCTTGCGGCGGCGCAGCCCGAACGCCACGTTCTCCAGGATGGTCATGTGCGGGAAGAGCGCGTAGCTCTGGAACACCGTGTTGACCGGCCGCTGGAACGGCTTGGTCTTGGTGACGTCCTTGCCGCCGATGAGGATCTGGCCCTCCGTCGGCTCTTCGAGCCCGGCGACGAGGCGCAGGGTGGTGGTCTTCCCACATCCACTCGGCCCGAGCAGGGCGAAGAACGAACCGGCCGGGATGGTGAGGTCGAGGTTCTCGATCGCCGTGAACCCCGGGAAGCGCTTCTTGATCCCGACCAGCTGCAGGTCGGCGCCGGACTCGGCGAATGCTCCGCGTGCCATCAGGCGCCCAGGATGACCTTCTGGAACGCCGCCTGGTACTTCTGCTCCTCCGCCGGGGTGAGGGTGCGGAAGATGTGCGCGTTCGAGAGGGTGGTGTCGTCCGGGAAGATCAGCTGGTTGTCTGCGAGCTCCGGGTCGATCTTGACCGCGGCCTCCTTCGCACCGACCACCGGGGTGATGTAGTTCACCCAGGCGGCCACCTCCGCTGCGACCTCCGGCTGGTAGTAGTAGTCGATCAGCTTCTCGGCGTTCGCCTTGCGCGGCGAGCCGATCGGGATGACGAAGTTGTCGCTCCACAGGGTGCCGCCCGCCTCCGGCAGGATGAACTCCCAGTTGTCTCCAGCCTCGGCGTTCAGCTGGGTGATGTCGCCCGACCAGCAGATCGCGGCGAGGGTGTCCCCGCTCTTGAGGTCGTTGAGGTACGAGTTGCCCTTGATGTTGCGGATCTGCCCGTCGCTGACCTCCTTGGTCAGTTTGTCGATGGCCTTGTTGAAGTCGTCGTCGCTGAACTTCTTCGAGATGTCGACGCCCTGCTGCAGCATGAGCAGCCCCATCGTGTCGCGCATCTCGCTCAGCACGCCGACCTTGCCCTTGAGCTCGGGCTTCCACAGGTCGTCGACCGACTTGAGGCCGTTCGGCAGCTTGGACTTGTTCCAGCAGATGCCGGCGAAACCGCTCTGCCAGGGCAGGGACTTCTTGCGTCCAGGGTCGAAGTCGGCATCCTGAAGCGACGGCGACAGGTTCTTCTTGTTCGGGATGGCCGACTCGTCGAAGGTCTGCACGTAGCCGAACCGGATGAGGCGGGCGACCATCCAGTCGGTGAGGCAGACGGTGTCAGCCCCGATGTCCTTGCCGAGGGCGAGCTGGTCCTTCACCTTGGCGTAGTAGGTGTTGTTGTCGTCGACGGCCACGTCGTATTTGACCGTGATGCCGGTCTGCTTCTCGAACGCCATGAGCGTCGGGTACTTGCCGTTGTCGTCCTGGTCGAGGTATGCCTGCCAGTTGGCCCAGGTCAGCGTCTTGTCCGACGACGACACGTCCTTGGCCGCGGTCGGCTTGCTCGACGCTCCGCCGGTGGAGCAGGCGGCCAGGGCGAGCGCCGCAGCGCTGGCGCCGGCACCGGCGAGGAGCCCGCGGCGTGTCATCTGAGAACGCCTGGCGGATTCCACCAGTTTCTGGATCATCGGGTCTTGCGGAAGCTGCCTGGAATTCACGAGTGGTGCTCCTTCGGGGTCGAACACGATCACGCACAACAACCCGCCGGCACTTCGATGTGCCCGTGCGGTGGGTCGATACTGGCACATGGCCGGTGCTGTGCGCATCATCCAATGGGGAAAACGTCCATTCCGAAACACAATCTTCACGAAATCCGTTCCGGATCGTCGTTTTCGACGGGGAAACCGTTGTGCAGCCCCTTCCGAGGGAGACGCGCTGGCGGAATCCGCACCCTCTCCCCTGCGAATTCACGAAATCAGCACAAATACGACCAACGGACAGTCGAAATCGTCGTTGTGTTCGGGCTAGGGTGATCATCGAACCACCACGTCGACGTGTAAGGAGCCCCATGAAGGTCGCGATCCCCCGCGAAATCAAGAACAACGAGTTCCGGGTGGCGATCACCCCGGCCGGCGTGCACGACCTCGTCGCGAACGGGCACGAGGTCTACGTCGAGACCGAGGCGGGTGTCGGTTCCTCCATCCCCGACGAGCTCTACGCCTCGGCGGGCGCCACGATCCTGCCGGACGCCGCATCCACCTGGCAGATCGCGGACCTGGTGCTCAAGGTCAAGGAGCCGATCGAGAGCGAGTACCAGCACTTCCGAGCCGGCCTCGTGCTGTTCACCTACCTGCACCTCGCCGCGGAGGAGAACCTCACCCGCGCGCTCATCGACTCCGGCGTCACCGCCATCGCGTACGAGACCGTGCAGTTGCCGTCCCGCGCCCTCCCCCTGCTCGCCCCGATGAGCGAGGTGGCCGGCCGCCTCGCCCCGATCGTCGGCGCGAACACCATGCTCAAGCCGAACGGCGGCCCTGGCCTCCTGGTCCCCGGCGTTCCCGGCACGCACCCGGCCGTCGTCACGGTGCTCGGCGGCGGTGTCGCGGGCACGAACGCGACCTCGGTGGCCGTCGGCCTCGGCGCGGAGGTGACGGTGCTCGACACCAACATCGCCCGCCTGCGCGAACTGGATGCGCTCTACGCGGGCCGCATCAAGACCATCGCCTCGAACAGCTTCGAGATCGAGAAGGCGGTCGTCGCCTCTGACCTCGTCATCGGCTCCGTGCTCGTTCCCGGCGCGAAGGCGCCGAAGCTGGTGAGCAACGAGCTGGTGTCCAGGATGAAGCCGGGAAGCGTGCTCGTCGACATCGCCGTCGACCAGGGCGGCTGCTTCGCGGATTCCCACCCGACCACCCATGCCGACCCGACGTTCACGGTGCACCAGTCGCTGTTCTACTGCGTCGCGAACATGCCGGGCGCGGTGCCGCACACCTCGACGTACGCGCTGACCAACGCGACGCTGCCGTACGCGCGCGCCATCGCGAGCCGCGGCTGGCGCGAGGCGCTGTCTGCTGACGCCTCCCTCGCGCTCGGCCTGAACGTGCACGCGGGCACGGTGACCAACTCCGCCGTGGCAGAGGCCCACGGCCTCACCTCCGGGACGGTCGCCGACGCGCTCGCCTAGCCGCGCATCCCGGCGGGGCGCTGCGGCGTCAGCTCAGCTGACGTCGAACCACTGGTCGCCGATCTCCACGCGGGTGCCGCGCGTCACGCGGTAGCGTCGTCCTGCCTCGCAGAGGCGGGCGACGCCGCCGAGTGGATGTGCGACCGTCCCGTTCCCGGAGTACCGGTCGCAGATCCACAGCTCCCCCGCCTCGATGCCGAACTCGAGGTGCGTCTTCGAGACGCTCCTGGCCGGGTCGTCGACGGTGATCAGCTGGTCGACCTGCTCCCCCGGCTGCGTGATCGGGCGGCGGCCGATCAGGCCGGTGCCCGACACCTCGACGCTCGGGCCGGTGGAGAAGCTGAGCGTGTACGTCACCTGTGCCTGCTCGACCGGCGGCGCCGTGTCGAGGTCTTCGACCAGGATCGGCGCGTCGTCCAGGGGCTCCGCTCCCGGGAACCGTCCGGCGACCGCCGGTTTGGGCAGCCGCTCCACGATGGAGGTGTCGGAGGGCCGGGAGTCCGCGACGGCAGGCGGCCGAACGCGCGCCGCCGTGACCGAGCTTCCGCAGTTGCCGCAGAACAGGGTTCCGTCCGACAATTCGCTGCCACACACCCGACAGTTCATCGTCTGCCTTTCCTTCCGTTGCCCTTCCACCCACGGTAGCCGAGCGAGCGGAGCGAAACCGCCGCCAGCAGGCGCTTCCACCGTGTGTCGCGCTTGCCGAGCTGGCCGCGCAGTTCGTCGACGGCCTTCCAGACCGTGTCCGCCTCCTCCTCGGTGGGGGCGATCGGGCTGAACACCGCCCGGTCGGCGACCGCCGCGAGGGCGCTCGCCCGGGAGCCGCCGATGGTGCCGGCGAACTCCTTCCTGGTCGCAGCGGGCGGCGGGTCGTAGCCGTGGTCGACCGCGGTGTCCGCGAACTCGCGCCACCCTCCCGCGATGCGCTCCACCGAGGTCGGCGCCCGCCTGCGCAGCGCCCTGCGCCGCCACTTCGCGGCGAGGACGGCGAGGAACGGCGCGGAGAGGATCGCCAGGCCGAGCACCACCCAGCCGAGAATGGTGAGCACCGTGAGGATCGCATCCAGGAGCGGGTTGGGCTGCGGGGTGTTGCTCTTGTCGACCTGCGCCTGCGGCGGGTCGTCGCGCTGCGCGGGCGTGTCGTCGACGGGAGGCTGCACGTTGGTCTGCGGGCGCGTGATCTGCGTCGGCTGGTCCGGCTGCTTCGGCGGAACGGGCCGCAGCGGCGGGGTCGGGTCGACCGTGACCCAGCCGTCCGCCGTCTGCACTTCGATCCACGCCGAGATGTCCGAACCGGTGAGGGTGACGCTCGCCGAGCTCGCCTGGTCCTTCGGAGCGACGAATCCGACGACGACGCGGGCCGGGAACCCCAGCTGCCTCGCCATCAGGGCAGCGGTCACGGCGTACTGCTCCTGGTCGCCCAGCATCGGGATGTCGGTGAGCAGCTCCGTGATGCGGTCTGCTCCGTGCCCCGACCTGCTCGGCGGCTCGTCCGGTCCGATGCCGTGGCTGATGTACCCGTCGGCCGCGAGCCCGTCAAGCGCGGCTGCGAGCTTTGCGCCGGCGCCGGTCACCCCGGCGGTGTACTTCTGCAGCGTCTGCGAGAGCTCGTCCGGGATGATCGCGGGCTTCGGGACCACGGCGCTACCCGGCTCCGCCTTCGTGAGGCCGGCGGCGGTGACCTCGGGCTTGACCACCGCATCCATCGTGTAGCTGTCGCCGGATGCGAGGCTGCGGGTGACGGCGCCTGTGCCGGTGACGTCGTTGTAGAAGAACGCGCCGGAGAGCGTCGGCGCGTTCGAGCCGTGGAAGGTGATCTGCTGCAGCTGGCCGCTGCCGGGAACCCAGGGGCCGCGGTAGTCGCGCACGGTCACCGCGATGGTGTCGCGCGTTCCGGTGACGCTGTTCTGGTCCATCCGGTACGGCACGCGGGTGAACGATCCGGATGCGCTGGTCACCGCGTCGGTGCCGACCGAGTACGTCACTCCGTCGTAGGTGTCGAGCGTCGCGATGCGCAGCCGGCGGTCGGACGGGAGCCCGTCGACGGTGAGCATCGGCTGGTCGGCCTTGGCCGGTTCGAGGTAGGAGCGGAAGCCGCTCAGCGGCGTCGGGTACGAGCGGGGGTCGAACGGCTGCTCGACGGCGGTGCGCACCACCTGGCGCTCGCGGTCGGGCGGGGCGAGCACGGCGGCGGCGGTGCCGGCGACGCAGGCGATGGCCACGATGACGGCAGCGCCGACGAGGGTGCGGCCGACGGTCATCCTCCTGTCGCGGGCCGACTCGACGATGACGCCGCTCTGCTCGGTGAGACTGCGCACGGACGCCGCCCGTCTGCGCAGCCGGAAGCGGATCATCCAGCCGAGCAGCACCGCGAACAGGGTCAGCGCCAGCCAGAGCGGGACGGCGGAGGTGCCGGAGCCGAGCAGGATGCCCGCCAGCATCAGGAGGATGGGCGGGATGGCGGCCAGCTCTCCTCGTTTGGCGCGCAGTGCTGTCGACACCGTCGCCACGACGGCGACGAGGATCAGGATGAACGCGGGGACGAGCAGCGCCTGGTACGACCCGACCGGCAGCGAGATCGTGACGAGCTGCTTCCAGCTGAGCCAGGTGGCGCGCACCAGGTCGCCGAAGCCCTGCGCGGTGGGCAGCAGGCCGCGCGCCGTCGTCTCGCCCGGCACCGCCAGTTGGGTGCCGAGACCGAGGTACACCAGTACGACGAGCGGAGCGACGACGATGCTCGGCCAGCGGAACACCGCACCGAGCACGGCGATGGCCGCCCCGACCAAGAGGGTCACGCCGAGCATCACGGCGAACGCGGACGACTGGTACACCGGCCAGAAGGCCGCGGCGGCCAGCCCGGTGGCGACGATCGCGAACGTGGTGTCGACGGCGGCGCCCGCCAGCCGCTTCCGCGCATCCACGGCGGGGACGGTCGTGCGCTTCGTCTTCTGCTGCACTGCCATCAGGTCGCCAGCCGTTTCGCCAGGCTCTTCTGCAGGTCTTCCAGGTAGCCGATGGTGAGCACGCTGAGGTCGGACACCCTGCGCAGGGCGGGCACCGCCCCCTCGTCGCAGACCACGGCGACCACGTCGACGCCGAGCGGGAAGTGCGATGCGGAGGCGCGCAGCTGCGTGGCGGTCACGGTCGAGCCGCAGACGAGGAACGCGATGGAGGTGCCCGTCGATTCCTCCGCCGCGATCTGCGCGAGCTCCGGCAGTCGGAGTGCCGTCGGCGCCAACTCGACACTGGCGAGGTCGTCGAGCAGCCTGCCCCTGTTCACGACGCTGAGGCGTCGGACGGTGTGCACGATCTTCTTCGCGAAGTCCGGCGTGCGTGCGCTCGCGACCACGGATACGGTGCGCGAGTCGAGCATGGCGCGCACGCCGAGCGAACCGGCGGCGCTCACCGCCAGCTCGAACTCCTCGTCGTTGCCGTAGTCGGAGCTCGACAGGCTGAGGGCGACCAGCAGGTGGCTGCGCCTGGTCTCCTCGAATTGCCGCACCATGTAGCTGCCGGTCTTCGCCGTCGACTTCCAGTGGATGTTCCTGCGCTCGTCGCCCGGAACGTACTCGCGCAGCGCGTGGAACGCGATGTCGCTCGCGGTCAGGTCGCGCGTCGGGGCGCCTTCCAGGTCGCGCACGAACCCCGTGCTCATGCTCGGGATGGCGATGGTCCGGGGATGCACGAACAGGTCGAGCGACTCCGCCCACACCATCTCGCGCCGCACGACGCCCACCGGGTCGGCGCGCACCGTGCGCACGGGGCCGATCGGTACGATGCCTCTGCGCGTGGTCGGCACCAGGAAGACGTCGGAGTGCTCCTCGCCTCCGGCCAGCGACGGAGCGGCGAACTCGGCGAGGCCGTGCCCGACCGGCACCTCGACCCGCACACCGGGGAGCCTGCGACGCACGGGGTTCCGCACGATCACCTCGCCGGGCGCCTTCTCCCCCACCACGACGCGGTTCGACGGCAGGGCCAGCTGCACCCGGTACGCGTTTCGCCCCGCCAGGTAGCCGGAGGCCACCACCAGCAGGGCGACGGCAGACCAGCCGACCACCACCGCCTCCAGCCAGCCGTACACATAGCCGGAGGTCAGCCCGAGGATCGCGACGACGGCGAGAGCCCAGCCGAGCGGCGTGACCACCGAGCCGATCCTGCGCGCCACCCCGGAGACCGCCCGCCAGGCGGCAGAGGTCGACCGCACGACCAGCACGATCACGTCGGCCAGGAATCCGTCCCTGGTGCCGACGATCCTCGCCCTGGCGTTGGTGAGCTCCGCCTGGGTGCGACTGACGGTGGTGCTCACACGGCGACCCGATCCCCGGGCGGCGGCGTCTCGATCAGGATCTGGGCGACCACGCTCGACGCTGTCACACCTTCGAACTCGGCCTCGGGGTCGAGCACGAGGCGGTGGGCGAGCACCGGCTCCGCCAGCGCCTTCACGTCGTCGGGCGTCACGTAGTACCGGCCGGCCGACGCAGCGAGCGTCTTGGACGCGCGCACGAGCGCGAGGGCGCCCCGCACGCTGACGCCGAGACGGATCTCGTCGGCCGTGCGGGTCGCATCCACCAGCCGGGAGACGTAGTCGTTGATCGTGGCGTCGACGTGCACCGTGCGCGCCATGCCGGCCATCTCCACCACCGTGGCCGCCGAGATGACCTCCGGCACGACGATCTCGTGCGCCCGGTGCTCCGACCCCTCCAGGATGCGCAGGGTCGCCTCGTGGTCCGGGTAGCCGATCGACGCCTTCATCAGGAACCGGTCGAGCTGCGCCTCCGGAAGCCGGTACGTCCCCGCCTGCTCGATCGGGTTCTGCGTGGCGATGACCATGAACGGGGCGCCGACCTGGTGGCGGACGCCGTCGACCGTGACCTGCTCCTCCTCCATCACTTCGAGCAGCGCCGACTGGGTCTTGGGACTCGCCCTGTTGATCTCGTCGGCGAGCACGATGTTCGCGAAGACCGGGCCGCGGTGGAACTCGAACGCGCCGGTGCGCTGGTCGAAGATGTTGACGCCGGTGATGTCGCCCGGCAGCAGGTCGGGGGTGAACTGCACCCGGTTGCTCGTGCCGCGGACGCTCTGCGCGATGGCGCGCGCCAGCGACGTCTTGCCCGTGCCGGGGAAGTCCTCCAGCAGCAGGTGCCCTTCGCTGAACAGCGCCGTGAGGGACAGCCGGATGATGTGCGCCTTGCCGAGCAGCACCCTGTCGATGTTCGACACCAGCCGCTCGAAGACGCCGGAGAACCACGTCGCCTGCTCGGGGGTCATTGTCATGCGTGGCCTCTCAGCGTCTTCTGGTGGTGCCGCGGCCGGTGCCGTGGGGGTTCGTCTGCATTGCGGGCATTGTCATTCAGTATGGCCGTTCCTACCCTTGCGGCACGGCAGAACTCGCGTAGCTCTGGGTGTACGTGCTGCCGCCGACGGTCACGGAGACGACCAGCGGGAAGCTCGGGTCCACCGGGGCACAGGATGCGGTCTGACCGACGGCGGGCATCGGCGTCTGGGTGACGCCGCCGTCGCAGCTGTACGTCACGGCGTCGTAGGAGCCCGTCGGCCACGACGTCCAGGTGTACGCGTAGGTGTAGGTCACAGGGTCGGTGTCCGGGACCGGAGTGGTGGTGAACCGGACCCCGCCGAGGTCGGTCGCGACGGCCACGCCGAGCGGCACGCTGAGCTGGGCGCCCGGATCGCTGCAGAGCGTGGAGCCGTCCGGGTAGCCCTCGCAGATCCGGATGATCGTCAGGGTGAGCGGTATGCCGTAATGGTTGCCGTTTGTTCCCGTCAGCAGCCCCGAGGTGCCGTTGATCGTGCCGGACTCGTTGACGCCAGCACCGGTCAGCCGATAGGACACGACCGGGTTGGCCCCACTGCCGGCGCGGTACGTCACGCCGTCGAGCCGGAAGTCGTAGCGGTCCGGGAAGCTGGACACCGGCCCGGACACGCTCACGGCGGTCGGAGCCCCCGGTGCCTGCCGCGGGGTGGCCGTCGCGAAGGTGCTGCGCGTGCATCCCTGTCCGTTGTACGCGTAGACCACGAAGTTGTAGCTCGTGTTCGGCTGCAGCCCGCGGAAGGTGGTGCTCGTGCCCGTCGTCGCGACGAACGACGACGAGGTGGGGTCCACCTGCAGCACGGGGTTGCCGGACTCGACACCCGTGACCGTGCAGTTCGGTATCGCCGAGCCCTGGAAGACACCGGCGTAGTAGCGCGTGATCGCCTTGCCGTTGTCGCTGAACACCGTCGGCCAGCTCAGCGTGGCCGTCGACCCGTCCGTCATGCTCGGCGTCGCCGTCGGCGCGGGGCCGGTGACGAGCGGAGCGCCGGCGGGCACGCCGCTGCTCTGGCTCTGGTTCCAGCTCGTGCGCCCGGCGTAGAAGTCGTTGCGGGACGACACCGCGTATCCGATGGCCGCGCCGTTCGCGATGCTGCCGTCCGCGAGGTTGAGCGAGTACTGGGTGCCGACCGCGTCGCCGCGCTGCACGGCGAGCGAGGCGGTCTGTCCGCCGAGGGTGACCACGTACGAGCTGATCGGGCTGGCGCCCGGCACGTCGGCCGGCTTGGTCCAGCTGATCCGCAGTCCGTGGTCGAGCGGCTGCGACGACAGCCCGGACGGGGCTCCGGGGATCACGTCCGACCAGACCGGCTCTGTGTATGCGGTCGGGTCGGACAGCCCGAGCGCGTTCTTCGCCCGCACGGCGATGGTGACGGCGTTGTCCGGGCCGTTGCCCGGCGTCTGGACGGCGCAGCTGGTCGTCGCGCACGGCGTGGTGGAGAAGACCTGGCCCGTCGCCGCGTTCGCGACCGTCACCTCGAATCCGGTGATCGGAGAGTTGTTGAACGCGCCGGGAATCCACGACACCGTCAGCGACCGGTCGGCGAACGCCGTGATCTGCACGTTCGAGACGGGGGCCGGCTTGTCCTGCACGGACACGGTGACCGTTCCCCAGGTGTACCTGTCGGGGTCGCCCGTCGCATCCGCCACCTCGTACTGCACGGTCGCGTCGGCGGGCGCCGCCGTCGCAGACACCTGGATGCTCAGGGTCGAGTTGTCCGCGCTCGGCGTGATGGTGACCCCGCTCGGCAGGTCGCTGCTGCCCAGCCCGCGCACGCCGACGACCCTGAGCGGCTTGTCGGGGAACGGGTTGGTCGCCTTGTCGTTGGCGAGCACATCCACGCTCGTCGTCTGGCCGCGGGGCGCGATCACGGTGTCGGACTGCGGACTCGCCAGCGGCCTGGTGGACGGCACCACGTTGAGGTCGATGCGTCCTGGCTGCCCGGCGTTGACCGCATCCCGCACCCCGATCGCGATCGAGGGATGCGCGCCCTTCGCGGTGCCGGCGGCGACCGCGATCGTGAGCTTGCGCCCGTCGAGCGAGACGGAGACGCCGTCGGGTTTCGGGTCCTGGATGCTGAAGGCCAGCTCGTTCTGGTCTTTCGCATACGGGTAGCTGGTGAGCTTCGTGAGGTCGACCGTCTTCGTCTGCCCAGGCTCGAAATCGATCAGCGCCCCGGTGAACACCGGGGGCTGGTTCTGCCGCGCCGTGACCTGGATCGGCAGCACGATGGTGGCGACGTTGCCGTTCGGGTCGCCGGCCGACGTGCCGTCCGTCACCTGGAACGAGATGGATGCCGGCCCGAAGTAGCGCGACGTGCTCGTGTACTGCAGGGTGTCGTTGTTGACGACGAGGTCGTCGCCGTTCGCGTGCGTCGCCCGCACGGTCGCCGCGTCGGTCAGCCGCACCTTGCGTCCGCCGACGGCCACGATGTAGTCGTTGAGGTGGATCGTCAGCGTCTTCTCGCTGACCACGGTGAGGTCGGGGGCGCCGCGCTTCACCTGCGGAAGGGCGTCGTTGTATCCGGGGATGTGCACGAACCCGTAGCCGGAGATCGACTCGTCGTCCGGGTTGGTGACCTTGAACGGGATGATCTGGCTCTTGGCGCCGATCGTGATCCTGATCCGCTTGTTGGCCGTCACCTGGGCGCTGGTGCCGTAGCCGGGCACGAGCTGCAGCTTGAGCGAGGAGACCGGTCCGTCCGCGAAGAACACGTTGGCCAGGACATTGACGTTGACCCTGTCCTTGCCCAGGATGTCCGACAGGCCGAGCGAGGTGTCGGAGACCACCGGACGCGCGGGAGGGGCGTTCGCGCTGACCGTCACGCGCACGAAGTTCTCGCTCGTGCCGCCGCGCTGGTTCTGGATCGTGTAGAGGAAGCCGTACGTCCCCTCGGCCTTCGGCGCGGTGACGACCACGATGTCGTCGGTGATCTTCGCCTTCGCCTTGCCGTCGAGCGACGACACCTTGGTGACCGTCAGCGGACTGCCGTCCGGGTCGCTGTCATTGGCGAGCACTTGGATGTTCAGGGTCTTGCCCGGCCTGGTCGTCACGTCGTCCTCGACCGCGACGGGGTTCCGCGCTCCGTCGACGCGCGGGGCGATGCCGACCCTGACCGTTCCGGTCGCCCGCGCGCCGAGCGCATCCACCACCGCGTAGCTGAAGGTGTCGGTGCCTGCCGCGTAGTCTCCGGCCTGGAAGTCCATCCAGTCCGCGCCGGAGGCGATCACGGCGCCCTTCTGCGGGTTCGTCTCCTGCCCGATGAACTGGACAGAGTCGCCGTCGGGGTCGATGCCGGACAGCGGCACCGTGATGCGGACCGTGTCACCGGCGAGCACGCGCGCCGTCACCGTCTTCGGCACGGGCGGGTTGTTCGTGGCCTCGTCGCGCTCGCGGACGGCGATGTTGACCTCGGCGGTCGCCCACTGGCCGTCCTCGCCGAACACCTTGTACGCCGCCGTGAAGTTGCCCGGCTTCGACGGCGCGAGGTAGCGCAGCTGGCTGCCGCTCGCGAAGAGCAGGCCGGCGCCGGACGGCAGCGGCGTCGCCAGCGTCGGGTCGAGGGTGAGCTTGTCGCCGTCCGGCTGGATGTCGTTGGTGAGCACCGGGATGTCGACCACGTCGTCCACGCGCACCGAGACGGAGTCCGGCGCCGCGATCGGCGGCTGGTGAACGGTCAGCGGCGGCAGCTGCACGACCGTCACCGTGCCGACCGCGTCGGCGAGCCCGTTGCTCAGCTGGTAGTGGAAGTCCATCGGGCCGGCGAGCGGACGGTTGAGCGTCACGCGCAGTGTGCGCTGGCCGAGGATCTCGACGCGGACGCCGCTGGTCGGCGGAGGCGCGGTCACCCCGGTGACCAGCAGCACGCCGCCGGACGGGTCGATGTCGGTGGAGAGCACATCCACGTCCTGGGTGGTCTGCTCCCGGATGAACGCGGTGTGCGGCACGGCGATGGGCGCCGTCTTGGCGCCGGGCGGGGCCTTCACGTCGATCCGGACGGTGCCGGTGGAGGTGACGACGCCGTCGGAGACCGTGTACTCGATGTTGTGCGTCCCGACCTGGTCGGAGTCGAAGCGGAACGTGCCGCCCTGGTAGTCGGGCGTGATCGTCGCGTCGGCCTTGCTCGGGACGTTGCTCAGCCGCACGGTGCCGTTCCCGCCGCGCACGTGCGCGAGCGGCTGCACCGTCACCTCCTGGCCCTGATAGGCGAGCACGGCGAACGGGTCGGCGATGATCGGCACCTGGCCGGGCGCGCGCACGGTGACGGCGAGCGTCCCCGTCCCCTGGGCGAGGGCGTCGGACACCACCAGGCTCACGTCCTTGAGGTCGCCGCCCTGGCCGTGGTCGGAGAACGCGACCTGGCCCTGCGGCGTGAACGTCACGGTGTCCGGGCCGGGAACGCTCGCCCCGGCGAGGAAGAAGGAGTCGCCATCCGGGTCGTAGCACTCGCTGAGCACCGAGCTGGTGACCCGGCCTCCCGCCTGCACGACGGCCTTCGCCGCCCTGGCGCAGACCGGCGGGGAGTTCTCGGTGGGCAGGCGCACGCTCACCACCACGTGGGCGGACGCCGTGCCTCCCCTGCCGTCCGAGATGGTGTAGTCGAACGCGATCGTGCCACTCGCCGTGTCCGGCAGGGTGATCTGCAGCTGCTGGTTGCTGTTGGTCAGCTCGAGGGTGCCCTGCTCGACCGGGATGCCGGTGAACGAGTCGATCGTGAGCACGTCGCCGTTCGGGTCGTAGTCGTTGAGCAGCACGGGCAGCGGCGTCACGCGTCCCGGCCGCGCGCCGAACTGGTCGTCGACGGCCACTGGAGGCTGCTGCTGCTTCTCGTACTGCGGCGTCGTGTCCTGCCTGGACTGGTCGACGAGTTCCTTGGTGTTCTTCTTGGCGACGAGCTCGTCCCAGTTGTCGATGCGCGTGTTGCCGCTCTGCACGGCCCAGGAGACGCCGGACTTGGCGTCGTTCAGCACGACCCTGCCCGTGTTGGCGCGGAAGGCGAGCGCCGCTCCGCCGGGAACCTCCCTGAGCGTCGAGGCTTTTCCTGCACCGGATGCGTCGCAGGTCGACCACGCGGCTCCTCCGGCCCACGCGGCGTACGTGCAGTCGCCGACGGTGATCGGAGCCGCTGGGGCGCCGGACGCGTCAGCGAACGCGCGGGACGGCTTCGTGCCGTCGAGCGGCACTTCGATGAGTCCGGAGTTGGTCGCGATCCACACCGCGTCCCCGGAGGCGGACGGCTGCTGCACGACGGCGTCGTCGCCGGTGCGGAGGAAGCCGGAGAGGTCGACGGTCCTCCCCGCCAGGTAGACGGCACGCGCATCCGGATCGAAGAGCGCCCACTTGCCACCCACGACGGTGAGCGCCGCCGAGGCTCCGTCGCCCGTCGTCGGCACCTTCTGCGAGGTGGTCGTCGGCTCGGAGCCCGTCACGTCGATCCTGGTGACCGTCTTCGTGTCCGGCAGGTAGGCGAACAACGCTCCCGCGGGACCCATCGCCGCGATGGTCCGTCCGCCGAGGTCGATGGTCGAGCCGGAGCCCGCGTTGAACTGGTCGAGCTGCGGCACCGTCGTCAGCCAGAGCTGCCCCGTCGCCTGCGAGAGCAGCGAGACGTGGTCGCCGGAGATGTCGACCCGCGGCGAGCGCGGGGGAAGCGCGACGGACTTGCCCGCCTCGCTGGTGGCAGGGTCGACGACGGCGAGGGTGTTCGTCTCTTTGTCGAGCAGCAGCACGTTCGAGCCGTCCTGGACGACGTCGATGGCCTCCCCCGTGCCGGTGACCACGGAGTTCAGCTTGTCGATCTCGGTGTTGGCCCTGCCGAGCGACTTCTTCGCTCCGCTCGCCACCCAGACGGCCGCGTCGCCGAGCTGCAGGTGCTGGGCGCTGTATCCGCCGGAGACGACGGCGAGCGTCGTCACGAGCGCGACGACAGCCGTGCTGCTCGTCACGGTCGCCACGAGCGACTTGTGCGCCGCGATCCAGGCACCGATCACGGGCTGTCGGCTCTCTGAACGCACTTCTGGCCGCTGGGGGCGCCGGTCTTGCCGTCCCTGTTGACGGTGACGGTGACGCACACGGTCTCGCCGGGTTTCGCATCCACCCGGAACTCGGTGGCGTGCTGGCTGCTCGGCGGCTCGTCCCCGACCGCCACCTGATAGGTGTCGTCCGGCTGCAGGCCGGGGTCGGTCCAGCTGAACACGATGGTCCCGGACGACACCCGGCCGGAGAGGTCGCGCACCGTCGGGATCTCCCCGCTCGACGACACCTTCACCAGCACGAACGTCGCCGTCACGGCCAGCGCGACCACCAGGATCGCGCACGCGACCAGCGAGAGCACGAGTGCGCGCGACCACCGGGCGGGCGGAGGCGCCGTGCTGCTCGGCATGCTTCCTGCGCTCTCGCGCACCACGGTCCTCGTCGGGGCGCGCATGACGGTCGCCGCCGACGCGTTCCTGCGCCGCCGGCGGGCGGCGGACGGGTCGACGGAGACCAGGCCCTTCACGCGGGTCCTGTCCTCCGGGTCCTCCGCCGTGGCGAGCGCCCAGTCGTCCATCGCGACCTCGATCGGAGTCTGCGGCAGGCCGAGCTCGGTCTCCACCGCCTGCAGCTCCCGGATGAACTCGATCACGCTGCGCTGCCTGGCCGACGGCTTCTTCGACATCGCCTTCTGCAGCACCTGCTCCAGCCGCGGAGGAACGTCGACGCGGCCGATCGGCTGCGGGCGCCCCTTGGTGATGCGCGAGATGAGCTCGGAGGAGGTGTTCTCCTTGCCGATCACCTCGAACGGCGAACGGCCGGCGAGCAGCGAGTATATGGTCGCGCCGAGCGCCCAGATCTCGCTCGCGATCGTGCCGCTGGTCTCGTCGAGCAGCACTTCGGGCGCCGACCACGGGATGGACAGCCCGATCGCCTCCGTCACCTCGGCCTCCCCCAGGGTGGCGGCGATCCCGAAGTCGCTCAGCACCGGATGCCCGTATGCGGTGGTCAGGATGTTCGACGGCTTGATGTCCCGGTGCAGCACGCCGGCCCTGTGCGCCGTCTCGACCGCGCTGGCGATCCGCACGCCGATGCTCAGCGCCTCGGCGACGGGGAGGGGGTCCATCCGGTAGCGCTGGCCGATCGCCGACGAACACAGCTCCATCACCAGATACGGGCGGCCGTCGGCGGAGACACTCGCCTGGTAGACGGTGAGGATCGACGGGTGCGTGCTCAGCTGGGCCATCAGATTGGCCTCCGCCTGGAACATCTGCTTGACCTGGCTGGTGACCACTTCGGCGAGCATGACCTTCACCGCCACCTGGCGGCGCGGCATGTTCTGCTCGTACAAGAACACGTCGGCGAAGCCGCCGGAGCCGAGCACACGAACGTACGAGAACCCGGGAAGATTAGGCGGCTGTGACGGCAATCGCCGGGCCATATCGCCTCCCGGGTCGGTTGAAGCACAAAACGGTCCCCCAATTGTAGGCAGGGCCTGCTGGGCGGATCGGGCCAGGTCCCGGACTGGGGACAGGATACCTACCCCCAACTCGGGGGCCAGCATCCGGATGCGGCGAGCCGGTCAGTGGCGGCGCGCTGCCCGCCGGGGCACGCCGTCGCCGTGCGGTCCGCTCTCCGGGGTGGCGAGCACGTCGACGACCACGACGGTGACGTTGTCCCGTCCGCCGTTGCCGAGTGCCGCATCCATCAGCTGCTGCGCCGCGTCGAGCGGGGAGGCGCCCTCCCCGAGGAAATACCGGATGCCGTGCTCGGTGAGCTCCTTGGTGAGCCCGTCGGAGCAGACCAGCAGCCGGGAACCGGCGACGATCGGGATGAAGAAGAAGTCGGGAACGGGGTCTTCGTTGAAGCCGACGGCCCTGGTGATCACGTTGCTGTGCGGGTGCACCTCGGCCTCTGCCGGGGTGATCGCGCCGGAGTCGAGCAGTTCCTGCACGATCGAGTGGTCGACGGTGACCTGTTCGAGCGTGCCGTCGTGATAGCTGTACACGCGGGAGTCGCCGATGTTGAAGACCAGCCAGTACGGCGAGCCGTCGACCAGCGTAAGGGCGATGCCGGTCACCGTCGTCCCTGTGCCGAGGTCGGTGTGGCCGACGCCGCGGCCCATGTCGTCGACGGCGGAGCGGAGCGCGCTGGTCAGCGCATCCTGGCCGACGAAGTCGACGGAGACCTGCTCGGCCAGCCGGGTGACAACGGCGGTGCTGGCGAAGTCCCCCGCGGTGTGGCCGCCCATCCCGTCGGCGACGGAGAAGATCGGCGAGCGGGCGAGCAGGCTGTCCTCGTTGACGGAGCGCCGGTAGCCTTTGTCGCTCAGCGCCGCCCAGGCGAGGCTGATCCGCGCGTCGGAATCGCCGGGGACGACCACGGTGTGGCGTCTGTTGCTGCGACCGATCTGGGTCACTCGCGTCCTCTTCTGGTCGGTTCGGCCGATGCGTCGCCGTCGGCGCGCTGGCCCACGGCAGTGATCTCGATGATATTACCGTCGCCGATCTCCACGGTGGCCCCCGCGAGCACGACGACGGACTGTCCAGGCCGCAGCCGGGACTCTGTTCCCGCAGCTGCGGTGACGACGGTGCCGTTGGTGGAACGCAGGTCGGTGACGACCACGGCGTCCCCCTCCTGCTCGATCCTGACGTGGGTCGACGACACCTCGTGCTCCGGCGACGCGACAGCGACCAGGCGGGGAGGAGCCCCCTGCTCGATGCGTGGAGCGGACGGCCGCCTGCCGATCAGGACGGGCAGATCGAGGTCGAACACCTCACCGGATGCGAGACGGATCGCGTACTGCGCCGGCGCGGGAGGGAGGATGACGGGCTGGGTCTGAACGTCGGCATCGCCGGTGATGGGCGTCGCGAACGGTCCGGGCGTGTCGGAGGGTGGCTCGATGTCCACGGCACCCGGCAGCTCGTGCCCGGCAGGGACGGAGGCCGCGGGGGCGGCCTCCGGCTCGGCCTCGCGCGCGAAGATGCTGGCGCCGCGCCTGGCCCGGATGATGGTCTCGTCGGAGAGGGCGTCGTCGTCGGTGTCGGCGCTGGGTGCACTGTCGGTGGCATTGGCTCCGCCGCCCGCTCCGCCCGCGTATCGCCCGGGCGCCGTGCGCTCGACGCGCTCGATCGGCGACAGCGTCCAGGTCAGCAGCTCGCCGTCCACGACGCCGAGCCCCACCGGGAGCGACCCGACGCTCAGCCGGGCGACGGGACCGGTCGGCAGGTCGTCCCCGCCGATCACCAGCCCGGTCACCGAACGGAACTCGGCGAGCACCCACGGCTGCACCCCGGCGGCGGAGAACCGCCGGGATCCGCCGACGGAGAAGACGTCGATGGCGGCCGTCCCGCGCACGACGGCCGTCACGAGCACCTCGCCTGCGGCGTTCGGCTCACTCAGCTCGGCGACGGCGAACGAGCGCACGGCATCCTGGCCCACCAGCGGAAACGCGCCGACGACCGACTCGATGGTCGCCAGGTCGGAGTCGGCCAGCCACCACACCGTGTCGACGATCGAGTCGGCGACAGAGCTCTCCACGGCGGCGACGAACCGCCGCCCGGCGATCAGCAGCCACCGCGACGGCCCTGCGACCGGGGCGTACCTCACGTATCCGGGAGACACCGAGGTTTCCTCCCGTGGCTGTCGTCGTGGTGGGGTGAGTGGTGATCGTGGGCGTGCGTTATCCGAGTGTAATCTCCGAACCCGCCCGCCGAGACCCCTTTCCCGCTCAGAGCCCGTCGAGCAGCCCGAGCGGGTCGTCGTCGCACGCTTCGTACATGTCTCGTCCACGCGTGGCGTCGATGAACGGCCACTCGCGCGTCGGCGTGTCGGCCATGTGGTCCTTCGCGGTGTAGCCGGGCTCGACGGCCCCCGTCCGCACGAGGCACTCCGCCATGATCGCGTCCTCGTCGAGATTCTCTGGATTGCGCTGGATCCACGTGTACAAAGCACCGATGGAAAACTCCCCCGAGCTCGTCGAGCACTCGTTCTCTACTTTGTTCGCCCGAGCGGCGCCCAAAGACGGAGGAAACGTGAACTCCGAGGATCCAGCCCGATCAGACAACTCGATGCCGGACGCCGCCAGGCAGGACCGGTACCGATCCCGCATCTCCTGGTACTCCTGGTACGAGATCGTTCCGTCCTCTAACACCGAGCGAACGAAGCCGGACGTCGACTCGTTGTATTTCAGCTTGAACTCTGCGGCCCACGGCCCGTCGAAGTCCTGCTTCGCCGGCCGTGCGTCCGCCGCGCATCCCGCCAGTGCCACCACTGCGGCGACAACGCCGACGGCTGCTGAGAGACGGCTTCGCACCCACACGCGACTCATCGCCGCGACTCAGCGGACGTCGTAGTAGAACGAATTGCCCCACAGGCTGGCAGGTCGCGTGGAGAGCGCCCACCTGTTGACCTGCATCCATGCTGAGACCGTGCAGGCAGCCGTCGAACAGGCCGTGGACTTGTGAACCCGCTTGTTGTGGTGATAGTCGGAGTAGGCCTGCTCGTTGCTTCCGCCAAGCCAGCGGACACCGTAGTCCCACGTGCCACCCTCGGGGTATGCGACCGTCGCGCTCGCTGCCGTCGTTGTGCCGAATACCGATGCGAGCACAAGACCTGCGCCCACCATCCCTGTAATTAGCCGCTTCATGTACATACCTCCGTCGCTACGAGTAATCGATTCACTACGACGAAGCTAAGCCAATTCACTTTACATTCCTATTGTTTACATTTCACTAATACTGGTATCCACTCACCCGATGAACGACATCACGTGCTTCACCCGCGTGTAGTCCTCGAACCCGTACATCGAGAGGTCTTTCCCGTACCCGGAGTGCTTGAACCCGCCGTGTGGCATCTCCGCCACGATCGGGATGTGGGTGTTGATCCACACGCAGCCGAAGTCGAGGTTCTTCGCGAAGCGCATCGCGCGGCCGTGGTCTTTCGTCCAGACCGAGGAGGCCAGACCGTATTGCACGCCGTTCGCCCAGCGCAGCGCCTCCGCCTCGTCGGTGAACTTCTGGACCGTCTGCACCGGCCCGAAGATCTCGTTCTGCACCGCCTCGTCGTCCTGGCGGAGGCCGGAGACGATCGTCGCCTCGTAGAAGTAGCCTTTGTCGCCCTGGCGGTGGCCGCCGAGCTCGACCGTGGCGTGGTCGGGAAGCCGGTCGACGAATCCGCTCACCTGGGCGAGCTGGTTGGCGTTGTTCACCGGCCCGAACAGGATGCCGTCCTCACGAGGAGCCCCCGTCCGGGCGTTCTCGCGCGCGTACGCGGTGAGCGCTGCGACGAACTCGTCGTGGATGCCCTCCTGCACGAGGATACGGGTCGCCGCCGTGCAGTCCTGGCCGGCGTTGAAGTAGCCGGCGGCCACGATGCCCTCCACCGCCTGCGCGATGTCCGCGTCGTCGAACACGATCACCGGCGCCTTCCCGCCGAGCTCCAGGTGCACCCGCTTGAGGTCGAACGATGCGGCGCGTGCCACCTCCATCCCGGCCCGCACCGAGCCGGTGATCGAGATCAGTTGTGGGATGGGGTCTGCCGTCATCGCGGCGCCCGTCGTCCTGTCCCCCGTCACCACGTTGAGCACCCCGGCCGGCAGGAACTCGGCGGCCACCTCGGCGAGCACCAGCGTGGAGAGCGGCGTCGTGTCCGACGGCTTCAGCACCGTCGTGTTCCCCGCGGCGAGCGCCGGGGCGAACTTCCAGACCGCCATGTTGAGCGGGTAGTTCCACGGCGTCACCTGGCCGACGACGCCGATCGGTTCGCGCCGGATGAACGAGGTGTGGTCCTTCAGGTACTCCCCCGCCGACCGGCCTTCGAGGTTGCGGGCCGCCCCCGCGAAGAAGCGGATCTGGTCGACGGACAGCAGGATCTCGTCGTCGACCAGCGTGGCGCGGGGTTTGCCGGTGTCCTGGGACTCGGCGTCGGCGAACTCCTCCGCCCTCTGCTCCATCGCGTCGGCGATCCTGAACAGCGCGAGCTGGCGTTCGGCCGGCGTCGTCTCTCCCCAGACCTCGAACGCATCCCGTGCGGCGGCGTACGCGTCGGCGACGTCATCCGCTGTTGACACCGGTGCCGTCGCGTAGACCTCTTCGGTCGCGGGGTCGATCAGCGGGATGCGCTCCGTCGCCCGGGATTCAGAGAAAGCGCCGTTGACGAAATTGCGGAGTTCTCGCGTTGTCATGCCGGAAGTCTACTGATTTCGATAGAAAACGACACAGATTCGTGCGGATTCGCTTGCCCGACGACCATCTCACTGACAGAATCGCTCCATGAGTTCCCCTCGGGCAGTCACTGCCGCCAAGCCTGTCCAGATCGACGACGTCTCCAAGGCGATCATCGAGCAGCTGCAGGTGGACGGCCGTCGCTCATACGCGGAGATCGGCAAAGCCGTCGGTCTCAGCGAGGCGGCGGTGCGCCAGCGCGTGCAGAAACTGACCGAGTCGGGGGTCATGCAGATCGTCGCCGTCACCGACCCGATGCAGCTCGGGTTCTACCGGCAGGCGATGATCGGCGTGCGGGTGACCGGGGACACCAGGGCGGTGGCGGACAAGCTGGCCGCCATGCCGTCCGTCGACTACGTGGTCCTCACGGCCGGGACGTTCGACATCCTGGCCGAAGTGGTCTGCGAGAACGACCTCGACCTCATCACCATGCTCAATTCCGAGATCCGGACGATCGAAGGCGTGCTATCGACGGAGACGTTCGTCTATCTCAAACTCCACAAACAGTTCTACAACTGGGGAACACGATGACAATCACCACAGAAGACCCCGCCATCTCGACGGCAGACGAGGACGCCCTCCAGGCCAAGGCGAAGGACCACCTCTGGATGCACTTCGCACGCCAGTCGGTGATGGAGGACGGCCACGGCGTCCCCATCATCACCCGCGGCGAGGGCCACCACATCTTCGACTCCCGCGGCAGGAAGTACATCGACGGCCTCTCCGGGCTGTTCGTGGTCAACGCCGGTCACGGCCGCAAGCGCCTCGCCGCCGCTGCCGCCAAGCAGGCGGAGGAGCTCGCGTTCTTCCCGATCTGGTCGTACGCGCATCCGAACGCCATCGAGCTGGCGGACCGGCTCGCGCACTACGCGCCGGGTGACCTCAACCGGGTGTTCTTCTCGACCGGTGGAGGCGAGGCGGTGGAGACCGCGTTCAAGCTCGCCAAGTACTACTGGAAGCTGCAGGGCCGCCCCACCAAGCACAAGGTGCTGTCCCGCGCCGTCGCGTACCACGGCACGCCGCAGGGTGCGCTCGCCATCACAGGCATCCCGGCCATGAAGGAGATGTTCGAGCCGCTGACGCCGGGTGGTTTCCGCGTCCCGAACACGAACTTCTACCGCGCGGGCGAGATGGGTGCCCCGACGGACGACATCGAGCAGTTCGGCGTGTGGGCGGCGAACCGCATCGAGGAGATGATCCAGTTCGAGGGTCCGGAGACCGTCGCGGCGATCTTCCTCGAGCCGGTGCAGAACTCCGGTGGATGCTTCCCGCCGCCTCCTGGATACTTCCAGCGCGTGCGCGAGATCTGCGACAAGTACGACGTGCTCATGGTCAGCGACGAGGTCATCTGCGCCTTCGGCCGCATCGGCCACATGTTCGCGTGCGACGAGTACGGCTACGTCCCGGACATGATCACCTGCGCCAAAGCGATGACCAGCGGGTACTCCCCCATCGGCGCGACGATCATCAGCGACAAGCTGTACGAGCCGTTCAAGCACGGGAACACGTCGTTCTACCACGGCTACACATTCGGCGGTCACCCGGTCTCCGCCGCTGTCGCGATGGAGAACCTGGACATCTTCGAGGAGGAGGGGCTCAACGAGCGCGTCCGCGAGAACTCGCCGCTGTTCCGCGCAGAGCTGGAGAAGCTGCTCGCGCTGCCGATCGTCGGCGACGTGCGCGGCGACGGCTACTTCTTCGGCATCGAGCTGGTCAAGGACAAGACCACGAAGGAGACGTTCGACGACGACGAGTCCGAGCGCCTGCTGCGCGGCTTCCTGTCGAAGGCGCTGTTCGAGGCCGGGCTGTACTGCCGCGCGGACGACCGTGGCGACCCCGTCGTCCAGCTCGCACCGCCGCTGACCATCGGCCCTGCCGAGTTCACCGAGATCCGCCAGATCCTCGAGTCCGTCCTCACCGAGGCCGAGAACCACCTGTAACCACCCACCACACACACAATCGAGTCCGGACTTGTGCACGCGTTTCACGGCGTGTCGCGTGCATAGGTCCGGACTCGATCTTTTGGCGAGACGAGAGGGATGCGCGTGAGCTACGAACGGGTCGGATTCTGGTTCGAGTCGATCAGTGAGGCGGAGGACGGCTTCCGTCCCCGTCCCGGTCTCGGCGACGACGTGGATGCGGATGTCGCGATCGTCGGCGCCGGGCTCACCGGACTGTGGACCGCGTACTACCTGCAGGAGGCCGACCCCTCACTGCGCATCGTGCTGCTCGAGAAGGAGGTCGCCGGCTTCGGCGCCTCCGGTCGCAACGGCGGCTGGTGCTCCGCCCTGTTCCCGTGGTCGGCGTCCGCGCTGCGTGCGCGCTACGGCCTGGCCGCGGCCGTCGCCCAGCGCCGCGCGATGATCGACACCGTCGGCGAGGTCGGCCGCGTCGTCTCCGCCGAGGGCATCGACTGCGACTACGTGCGCGGCGGCACCGTCACGTTCGCCCGCTCGCGCGTGCAGCTCGCCGCCGCCCGCGCCGAATACGCGGAGGCGAAGGAGTTCGGCGTCGACACGGTCTCCATCCTCGGCACGGACACCGTGACCGACCGGTTCGGGGCGAGGGATGCCGTGGCGGCGACGTTCACGCCGGACTGCGCGCGCATCCACCCGGCCAAGCTGGTGCGCGCCCTGGCGCGGGTCGTCGAGGCGCGCGGGGCGACCATCGCGGAGCAGACGGAGGTGCTGTCCTGGTCGGACGGCGTGGTCACCGCGGTGTCCGGCGGCCTGGTCCGCACCGTCCGCGCAGGGACCGTGGTGAACGCCACGGAGGGCTACGGCTCGCAGCTGCCCCAGGTGGGCAGGCGCATCCTGCCGCTGTACTCGCTGATGATCGCCACCGAGCCGCTGCCCGACGAGGTCTGGGACAGGATCGGCATCCAGCACGGCCAGACCTTCGCCGACTTCCGGCACCTCATCATCTACGGCCAGCGCACGGCCGACAACCGCTTCGCGTTCGGCGGACGCGGCGCCCGCTACCACCTCGGCAGCACGATCCTGCCCGAGTACGACCGCGCACCCCGCGTGCGCGAGCACCTCACCCGCGCGCTGTTCGACCTGTTCCCGGATGCGGCCGGCGCGCGCATCACGCACCACTGGGGCGGCCCGCTCGGCGTCCCCCGCGACTGGCACGCGAGCGTCGGCCACGATCCGGATGCGCGGGAAGCCTGGGCGGGCGGCTACGTCGGCGACGGCCTCAGCACCACCAACCTCGCGGGGCGCACGGTCGCCGACCTCCTCGGCGGCCGCCGCACCGCGCTCACGGCACTCCCCTGGGTCGGCCACCGCTCCCCGCAGTGGGAGCCGGAGCCGCTCCGTTTCGCCGGTGCGAACGCCGGCCTCGTCGGCACCGAGCTGGCCGACCTCGAAGAGCGCGTCACCGACCGCCCCTCCATCGCCGCCCGCCTGATGGCTCCCCTCACCGGACACTGACCCGCCCCGAAACCATCGAGTCCGAAGTTGTTCACGCGACACGCCGTGCGGGGCGTGAACAACTTCGGACTCGATTGCTGAGGCGGCGGAGCGGCGGTCAGGCCTCGTCGGAAACCGGGGCGGCGAACTGGGCGTTGTACAGCGTGTAGTACGCGCCGCCGGCGGCCAGCAGCTCATTGTGGGTGCCCTGCTCCACGATGCGGCCGGCCTCCATCACCAGGATGAGGTCGGCATCCCGGATCGTCGACAGCCGGTGCGCGATCACGAACGACGTGCGGTCGCTGCGGAGCGCCGCCATCGCCTTCTGCACCAGCACCTCCGTGCGGGTGTCGACCGAGGAGGTCGCCTCGTCCAGGATGAGCACGCTCGGCCGGGCGAGGAAGGCCCGCGCGATGGTCAGCAGCTGCTTCTCGCCCGCGGAGACGTTGCCGCCCTCGTCGTCGAGCACCGTGTCGTAGCCGTCGGGGAGAGAGTGCACGAAGCGGTCCACGTATGTGGCGCGGGCCGCATCCAGGATCTCCTCCTCCGTCGCATCCGGACGCCCGTACGCGATGTTCTCGCGGATCGTCCCGTTGAACAGCCAGGTGTCCTGCAGCACCATGCCCATCCTGCTGCGCAGGTCGAGCCTGGTCATCGATGCGATGTCGACGCCGTCGAGGGTGATCCGGCCCGAGTCGAGCTCGTAGAAGCGCATCATCAGGTTGACCAAGGTGGTCTTGCCTGCACCGGTCGGGCCGACGATGGCGACGGTCTGGCCGGGCTCCGCGACGAGAGACAGGTCCTCGATGAGCGGCTTGTCCTCCGTGTACCGGAACGACACGTCCTCGAACGCGAGGCGTCCCTTCGTGCCCTGGGGGCTCTCCGGGTCGGCGGGGTCTGCGGACTGCTCGTCCGCATCCAACAGCTCGAACACCCTCTCGGACGACGCGACGCCGGACTGCAGCAGGTTGGCCATCGAGCCCAGCTGCGTGAGCGGCTGCGTGAACTGACGCGAGTACTGGATGAACGCCGTCACGTCACCGAGCTGCATCGCGCCGCTCGCCACCTGCAGACCACCGACGACCGCGATCACCACGTACATCAGGTTCCCGACGAACATCATCGCCGGCATGATGATGCCCGAGATGAACTGGGCGCCGAAGCTCGCCTCGTACATCTCCTGGTTCTTCAGCCGGAACTGCTCCTCCACCTCGCGGTGACGGCCGAACACCTTCACCAGGGCGTGGCCGGTGAAGGCCTCCTCGATCTGGCCGTTCAGCTCGCCGGTGTTCTTCCACTGCGCGACGAACAGCTTCTGCGACCGCTTGGCGATCACGGTGGTGATGATGAGCGTCAGCGGGATCGTGATGAGCGCGATCACCGCGAGCAGCGGGGACACCACGAACATCATCACGACGACGCCGATCACGGTCAGCAGCGAGGTGAGCAGCTGGCTCATCGACTGCTGCAGCGTCTGCGAGATGTTGTCGATGTCGTTGGTGACCCGGCTCAGCAGCTCGCCGCGCTGCATCCCGTCGAAGTAGCGCAGCGGCAGGCGGTGGATCTTCGCCTCGACCTCTTCGCGGAGGCGGTAGACGGTGCGCTGGGTGATCCCGTTGAGCACGTACGCCTGCAGGTAGCTGAACACCGACGACAGGACGTAGAGCGCGAGCACCCACATCAGCACACCGCCGACAGCGGTGAAGTCGATCCCCGCACCCGGCGTGAAGGTGGTGCCGGAGAGCAGGTCGGCCAGCTGCGTCTGGTGGCTGGCCCGGAGTCCGGCGATCACCTGCTCCTGCGTCGCCCCCTTCGGGAACTGCAGCGACAGCGCTCCGGCGAACACGAGGTTGATCGCGTTGCCGAGCAGTTTCGGCCCGAGCACCGCGAACACGACGCTCACCACGGCGAGCAGGGTGACGAACGCGATCCCGATGGCTTCCGGCCGCAATCTCCCGACGAGGCGCTTGGCGGACGGGCCGAAGTTCATCGACTTCTCGACCGGTCCCTGCATCCCGCCGAACGGGCCGCCGCCACCCGGGCCGCGGCGGACCGGCGGGCGCTCGGGGACGCGTTCTTCCGTCTCGGTGTTGTCGCTCATGCTGCTTCCTCCGCGGTGAGCTGCGACGACACGATCTCCGCGTACGTCTCATTGGTCTGCAAGAGTTCGTCGTGCGTTCCGCGGCCGACCACGCGGCCGTCGTCGAGCACGATGATCTGGTCGGCGTCGACGATGGTCGACACCCGCTGGGCCACGACGATCATGGTGGCGCCGGCGACCTGACGCGACAGCGCCTGCCTGAGCCGCGCATCCGTCGCCGTGTCCAGGGCGGAGAACGAGTCGTCGAACACGTAGATCTCGGGGCGTTTGACCAGGGCGCGCGCGATGGCGAGCCTCTGACGCTGGCCGCCGGAGACGTTCGTGCCTCCCTGGGCGATCGGCGCATCCAGTCGGTCGGCCATCGCTTCGACGAAGTCGCGCGCCTGCGCGATCTCGAGCGCCTGCCAGAGTTCGTCGTCGGTGGCGTCCGGCTTGCCGTAGCGCAGGTTCGACGCGATCGTGCCGGAGAACAGGTACGGCTTCTGCGGCACGAGCCCGATGCGCGACCAGAGCAGATCGGGGTCGAGCTCCGCCACATCCACTCCGTCCACCAGCACCAGTCCGCTGGTGGCGTCGAACAGTCTCGGGATGAGGTTGACCAGCGTGGTCTTGCCCGCTCCCGTGCTGCCGATGATCGCCGTGGTCTGCCCGGTCTTGGCGAGGAAGGTCACGTCGCTGAGCACCGGCTGCTCCGCTCCCGGATACGAGAACCCGACATCCACGAACTCCAGCGTCCCGTTCGCCTCCAGCTCGGTGACCGGCGAGCTCGGGATGCGCACGGACGACTCCGTGCCGAGCACCTCGCCGATCCGGTCGGCGCAGACGGCGGCGCGCGGCACGAGCACGGCCATGAACGTCGCCATCATCACCGCCATCAGGATCTGCATGAGGTACTGCAGGAACGCGGTCAGCGTGCCGATCTGCATCGAGCCGTCCTGCACGCGGAACGCGCCGAACCAGATCACGGCGACGCTCGACACGTTCAGCACCAGCATCACGATCGGGAACATCAGCGCGAACAGACGGCCGGCGCGGAGCGCGGTGTCCGTGACGTCGGCGTTCGCCTTCCTGAACCGCCCGGTCTCGATATCCTCCCGCACGAACGCGCGCACCACCCTGATGCCCGTCAGCTGTTCGCGCAGCACCCGGTTGACCCGGTCGATCCGCTCCTGCATCGTGCGGAACAGCGGCACCATCCTGGTGATGATGAGGCCGACGGCCACCAGCAGGATGGGCACGCTCACGGCGATCAGCCAGGACAACTGGATGTCCTGCTGCATGGCCAGGATGATGCCGCCGATCGCCAGGATCGGCGCGGACACCAGCAGGGTGCAGGTCATCAGCACGAGCATCTGCACCTGCTGCACGTCGTTCGTGTTGCGGGTGATCAGCGATGGAGCGCCGAACTTCGACACCTCCCGCTCGGAGAACTCGCCCACCTTCTGGAAGATCGCGCCACGCAGATCGCGGCCGACGCGCATGGCGACCTTCGCGCCGAAGTAGACGGCCGTGATCGAGCAGGCGACCTGCACGAGGGTGACCCCGAGCATCCCGGCGCCCACCCAGACGATGTAGTTGGTGTCGCCCTTCGCGATGCCGTTGTCGGTGATGTCGGCGTTGAGCGTCGGCAGCCACAGCGACAGCAGCGATTGGGCGAGCTGGAAGAACACCACCCCGACGAGGAGCGGCCAATGCGGTCGGAGGAACCGGCCGAGGAGTTTGAGCAACATGGGGTCTCCTTGGGTGCGGGTTATCGTGCGGATGGGGACGCGCTTGCCGTCGCCGGTCCCAGATCGGCGCTCTGCGCGTCGAAGTCGATCGGGCGCCCGGCGACGCCGACCATCGTGAAGCGGGCGAGGTCGTCGATGCTGAACTCGATGCCCTCGTTGAGCATGGGGAACGCCGACGAGAAGCTGATCAGCCTCAGCAGGTGCGCCACCCGCTCCGGGGGCCAGTTGAGCTGCTCCGCTTCCGGTTCGAGCACCTGCGCGATGATCCTCGCGAACTCGCCGCGCTCCTGCGGCACGGGCGGGCGCTGCGGGCC
This sequence comes from Leifsonia araucanica, assembly GCF_051161895.1. Classification (NCBI taxonomy): domain Bacteria; kingdom Bacillati; phylum Actinomycetota; class Actinomycetes; order Micrococcales; family Microbacteriaceae; genus Leifsonia; species Leifsonia araucanica. The sequence continues at coordinate 156,651 of NZ_JBMBTW010000002.1, read as the reverse complement.
GACGACGGCCATGATCCGCATGACGCTCTCGAACCGCTCGCGCAGCAGGTACAGGATGGCGCGGATTTTGTGCTCGAACGGCAGCGACGGGTCGATGGCTCTGAGCGCGTTCCTGAGCGGTTCGGGATCCAGGTACTTCTCGATCGCGGCCTGGACCAGCGTCTCCTTGTCGCCGAACGCGCGGAAGATCGTGCCCTCCGCGATCCCGGCGGCCTCCGCGATCTGCTTGGAGGTGACCCCGCGTCCGTGCTCGACGAGCAACGGGATGACGGCGTCGACGATCATCGCCCTCCGGTCATCCGGGCTGAGCGGCTGCGCGCGCGGCGGACGCTTGGCGTCTCGCTCCGCCGCGTCCTCGAGTTCGTCCTCCGCCGTATCCACGGCAGCGATCCTACGCGGAGTGAGTGCTCACTCACAACGCTCGGTGTGTTCGCCCTGAGCGAACAATCGCCAGGACTCCCCCGCAGGAAAACGGGCGAGTCCTGGCGGGCGCCAGGCGCCGGTCAGGCGGCGGGGGTGAAGATGGCCGTGATGGCCGCGATCTCCTCCGGAGTCGCGCGCCAGGCGGTGGCCGCTTCGGCGTTCGCGGTGATCTGCTCCGGCTTGGTGGCGCCGGCGATCACGCTCGTCAGCCCGGGCTGGGCGAGCAGCCAGGCGAACGTCGCGGCCAGCATCGTCACGCCGCGCTCGTCGCAGAACGCCTGGTAGCGCTCGATGACATCCCACGGCGCGTTGTCGACCAGGTGCCGCCTGATCATCATGATGCGACTGTCTGACGGGCCGCCGTCCCGCGAGAACTTGCCGGTGAAGAGGCCGTTGTAGAGCGGGAAGTACGGCAGGAAGCCGAGCCCGTATTGGTTGACGGCCGGGAGCACCTCCCGCTCCGCATCCCGCACGAGCAGGCTGTACTCGTTCTGCGACGAGATGAACTTCGGATGCCCGTTCAGCTGGGCGGTGAACTCCGCCTCCGCGATCTGCCAGCCGGCCAGGTTCGAGTGCCCGATGTACCGGATCTTGCCCTCGGCGATGAGGTCGTCGAGCGTTTCGAGGGTCTCCTCGATGGGCGTGATCGGGTCGGGCTGGTGCAGCTGGTAGAGGTCGATCCAGTCGGTGCGGAGCCGCCTGAGCGACGCCTCGACCGCGAGCCGGATGTAGCGGCGCGACCCCCGCACACCCCAGTCGGGTCCGTTCGTGCCGGCCATGTCCATCCCGAACTTGGTGGCGAGGACGATCTGGTCGCGCTTGCCGGCGAGCGACTTACCCATCAGCGTCTCGGAGAGGCCGCGCTCTTTGCCGTAGATATCGGCGGTGTCGAAGAGGGTGACCCCGGCGTCGATCGCGGCGCCGATCACCGCGTCCGTCCCCTCCTGGGTCTCGGATGCGGTTCCCTCGCGCCCGAAGTTGTTGCAGCCGAGGCCGATGGTCGAGACGATGAGCCCCGAATTCCCGAGAGGACGATAGTCGATTTCTGCCATGCTCCGAGTCTATGCAGGCCACGGATCCCTCCACAGCCACGTCCCCCTCCCGACTTATCCCCCATGTCCGTTTTCCGCGAGAACACGTCGGTGGCCCCCCGTAGAGTCTTCCCATGACCACTTCTTTCGCTTACCTCACACGGATGCCGAGTCCGATCGGCCGCATCGAGCTGACCAGCGACGGTCACGCCATCACCTCCCTCTCCATCGAACGCTCCGGCCACCTCCCGCTCGAAGAGCACGAGGAGCGCACCACCGAGGTCCTGGAGCGTGCCGAACTGCAGCTGCAGGAGTACTTCTCGGGAGACCGCAAAGACTTCGACCTCCCCGTGAAGCTCGACGGCACAGCCTTCCAGCTCGCGGTCTGGGAACAACTGGCCGGCCTCGAGTTCGGCACATACACGTCATACGGGGAGTTGGGCCTCGGCATCGGCCGCCCCGGCTCCGGCCGCGCGATCGGCGGCGCTGTCGGCGCCAACCCCATCCCCATCATCGTCGGCTGCCACCGCGTGCTCTCCTCCTCCGGCAAGATCACCGGATACAGCGGAGGCGACGGCATCCCCACCAAACTCTGGCTCCTCACCCACGAAGGGATCATGCTGGCCGCATGAGCACCGACACCACCGCCCCCGCCACTCCTGCCGCTGCTGCCGAGCCACCCTTCCCCCCGCGCGCGGCCGTGATCGTCGGCGACGACGGCCTGGCCCGCTGCTCCTGGTCGGCGAGCGACCCGGAGTACCGCCGCTACCACGACGAGGAGTGGGGCCGCGAGCAGCACGACCCGCGCGCCCTCTACGAGAAGCTCTGCCTCGAAGGATTCCAGGCCGGCCTCTCCTGGATCACCATCCTGCGCCGCCGCCCCGCCTTCCGCGAGGTCTTCCACGGCTTCGACCCCGTCGCCGTCGCCGCCATGACCGAGTCCGACATCGAGCGCCTGCTCCAGGATGCGCGCATCATCCGCCACCGCGGCAAGATCCAGGCCACCATCTCCAACGCGCACGCCGTGCTCGCCCTCGACACGCCGCTCGACGAACTCATGTGGAGCTTCGCCCCGCCTGCCACGGGCCGCCAGCGCCCCAACGCATGGTCCGAGGTCCCCGCCGTCACGCCCGAGTCCACCGCTCTCAGCAAAGAGCTGCGTCGCCGCGGCTTCCGCTTCGTCGGCCCGACAACCATGTATGCCCTGATGCAGGCCACCGGGATGGTCGACGACCACTTCACCGGCTGCTTCCGCGCCCACGCGTGAAGCTCACCACCCAGGAGAGGGTCGGGCCGACGACGGTACTCGTTAGTAGCACCGGATTCTCGCTGGCGATGTCACGTCCGCACGTGCCCGACCGCAGGCGGAATCTGTTGTGTCATCGCGCATCCGGCCAGGAGATCGGCGTGAGGGGATCACGCCGGGTTTCCGTTGCGTCGGCCCGACTGATAGACGAGGTGAGGTGGCCGTTCGACTTCGAACGCACCCACTGACCCCGGCTGGCTGGCTGGCTCCTCCTCATTGCTCGCATTGCCCGATGCGAAGCTATCCGAGACGCTTCACCTAGGGTTGAGCATATCTCAGTTTTTGGAAGTCCACCACTGATTCACGCACAATCTCGACATCCGTCCAGCTCCGGATGTGCCCCGGCACCGCCTCAGCGCAGCACAGCCATCAACGCGCCGGGCTCCCCCGCCACCTCGGGCACGATCAGCTCCAGCTCCGCCGACCCGTCCCCGGCCGCGCGCAGCTCGTAGCCCTCGGCGGCCGCCCAGGCGAGCAGCTCGTCCGTGGTGGCGAAGTCCGTCCCCGCCTCGATGAGCGCGCGCGTGAACAGGCCTTTCGCCTGCTTGTTGAAGTGGTTGAGCGCGCGCACGTGGCCGTCGCCGTCGCGGGCGAGCACGCGCACATAGTGAGCATCCGGCCGCCCGGGGAGCGGCCCGAGCGCCGCATAGCCCTCCGACCGCAGGTCCACGATGAGCCCGGGATGCGCGTGGAACACCGCGCTCGCAGCCGGCGCCCACCGCTTCTTGAGCGTCGCGACGCCCCTCTCGAGCGACAATCGGGAGTCGAACGACAGCCGGTAGGCCGGGATGAGGTCGGTGGCGGCCACCGGGCCGAGCAGGGCCGACTGCACCACGACGGTCGAACCCGCGAACGCCCACTGGTCGTCGATGAGGGTCTGCGCATCCAGAGCGTCGTAGAGCACTCCGGTGTACCGGCTGAGCGCCGGCATCGTGGGCGACGAACGGATCGCGCGGTTGCGGTCGACCTCCGCCGCCTGCTTGGGTCCGAGCTTCAGGGCGCGGATGCTGTGCTCGCGGTTCCTGGACAGCGCGGCCACCGCGGCGAGCACGTTCCTGCGCACCGGCTTCAGTTCGCCGAAGCGGAGGCCGTCGAGGTCGAGCGGGTCTCCCGCTCCCCCGTCGCGCTTGGTCTCGGAGGGCGGGAGGAGGATGAGCAAACTAGGCCACCAGGAAGTCGAGAGCGATCTCGACGTTCTGGCCGAGCGGAGCTGCGGTGTCGATCGTGACGCGCGGGAGGGTGGCGCAGGCGCCCCTCCACTCGTCGTACTCGTCGACGCTCTGCTCCACCGCGTACGCGGCCGTGAGACCGGTGCGCTTCGCCAGCCGCGACTGGTGCAGCTCGTCGTCGGAGCAGACCACCTCGATCACGCGCAGCTTCACTCCGGAACGCTCAGCGAGATCGCGCCACTGCAGCCGGGCGGGCTCGACGGCGTTGACGGCATCCACGATCACCGAGTGACCGGACTGCAGCACCTGCTCCGCCATCGTCTCGGCGACCAGGTAGGCCGCGAGGCCCGTCGGCTGATCGGAGTCGATACCGGCGCGCAGGATCGACGCCTCGATCGGGTCCACGGACACCGTCGTGGCGCCGAGCCTGGCGCCGATGATCTCGGCGAGCGTCGACTTGCCTGAGCCGGGCAGGCCCGCCATCGCGATCAGGATGGGGACGCGCACGTCGCCGAACTGACGCTCGACGCTGACGGGCTGCTCGGCCATGTCAGACGAGCTCCGCCTGGCGTGCCACCACCGTGACCGTGTTGTTCTCCACGGACAGGAAGCCGTCGTCGGCCTGGGCCTTGATCGACTCCCCGCCGTTCAGGGTCACGCGCACCTCGCCGGAGGCGAGGATGGCCAGCAGCGGTTCGTGGCCGGGGAGGATACCGATCTCACCCTCGACCGTCTTCGCGACGACCATGCTCGCCTCGCCCGACCACACTTCGTGGTCGGCGGCGACGACGCTGACGTTGAGGACAGCCATTGTTAGCCGTTCTCCTTCTGGATCTGAGCCCACTTCTCTTCCACGTCGCTGATCGGGCCGACGTTGAAGAACGCCTGCTCCGCGACGTGGTCGAACTCGCCCTTGGCGATGGCGTCGAACGACTCGATGGTGTCCTTGAGCGGAACCGTCGAACCCTCGACACCGGTGAACTTCTTCGCCATGTAGGTGTTCTGCGAGAGGAACTGCTGGATGCGGCGCGCACGCGACACCGTGATCTTGTCTTCCTCGGAGAGCTCGTCGACACCGAGGATGGCGATGATCTCCTGCAGTTCCTTGTTCTTCTGGAGGATCTGCTTGACCGTGGTGGCGACGCGGTAGTGGTCCTCGCCCAAGTAACGGGGGTCGAGGATGCGCGACGTCGAGGTCAGCGGGTCGACGGCCGGGTACAGACCCTTCGACGCGATCTCGCGCGAAAGCTCGGTGGTGGCGTCGAGGTGGGCGAACGTGGTCGCCGGAGCCGGGTCGGTGTAGTCGTCCGCGGGGACGTAGATCGCCTGCAGCGAGGTGATCGAGTGACCGCGGGTCGAGGTGATGCGCTCCTGGAGGAGGCCCATCTCGTCGGCGAGGTTCGGCTGGTAGCCCACCGCGGACGGCATGCGGCCGAGCAGCGTGGAGACCTCGGAACCGGCCTGCGTGAAGCGGAAGATGTTGTCGATGAAGAGCAGCACGTCCTGCTTCTGCACATCGCGGAAGTACTCCGCCATGGTCAGGGCGGACAGGGCGACGCGCAGACGCGTTCCCGGCGGCTCGTCCATCTGGCCGAAGACGAGGGCGGTCTTGTCGAAGACGCCCGCCTCCTCCATCTCGTGGATGAGGTCGTTGCCCTCACGGGTGCGCTCGCCGACACCGGCGAACACCGACACACCACCGTGGTCCTGCGCGACGCGCTGGATCATCTCCTGGATGAGGACGGTCTTGCCGACGCCCGCACCACCGAAGAGGCCGATCTTTCCACCCTGCACGTACGGGGTGAGGAGGTCGATGACCTTGATGCCGGTCTCGAAGAGCTGCGTCTTCGACTCCAGCTGGTCGAACGCCGGCGGCTGGCGGTGGATGGGCCAGCGCTCGGTGATCTCGATGGTCTCGCCGGGCTCTGCGTTGAGAACGTCGCCCGTGACGTTGAACACCTTGCCCTTGGTCACGTCACCGACGGGCACCGAGATGGGTGCTCCGGTGTCGCGGACCTCTCCGCCACGGACCAGGCCGTCGGTCGGCTTGAGCGCGATGGCGCGGACCAGGTCGTCTCCGAGGTGCTGTGCGACCTCGAGGGTGATCTCGGTCGACTCCTCGCCGATCGTGATCGTGGTCTTGAGCGCGTTGTAGATGCCAGGGATCGAGTCGTGGGGGAACTCGATGTCGACGACAGGGCCGGTGACGCGGGCGATGCGCCCGACGCCGGCCGGCTGCGCGGTCGAAGCCTGAGCTTCGGCGGTTGCGGTAGTCATGGTGTCTTCTCTTCTCGTTTGCTAAACGTGTGTCGTCCGAGTTACTTGGCGGAGCTCAGTGCGTCCGCACCGCCGACGATCTCGGAAATCTGCTGGGTGATCTCGGACTGGCGCGCGTTGTTGGCCAGGCGGGTGTAGTCGGTGATGAGCTTGTCCGCGTTGTCGCTCGCGGACTTCATCGCCTTCTGCGTCGCAGCGTGCTTCGACGCAGCCGACTGCAACATGGCGTTGAAGATGCGGCTCTCGATGTACACCGGGAGGAGCGAGTCGAGAACGGTGCCGACATCCGGCTCGAACTCGTAGAGCGGGAGGATCTGCTTGTCGCCCGGCTCCTCCACACCTTCCACGACCTCGAGCGGAAGCAGTCGGACGACCTCCGGCTCCTGCGTGAGCATGCTCACGAAGCGGTTGTAGATGATGTGGATCTCGTCGACCCCGCCGTCCGCGGAGTCGCGGAGGAAGGACTCGAGGATCGCGTCGCTGATCTCCTTGGCCTGCTCGAACTCCGGAGCGTCCGTGCCGCCCGTCCACACCCGCTCGAACGCGCGGCGGCGGAAGCTGAAGTATCCGCTCGCCTTGCGCCCGATCAGGAAGTAGACGACATCCTTGCCCTGGCTCCGGAGCAGCTCTGCGAGCTGCTCGGACTCCTTCAGCACGTTCGAGTTGAACGCGCCTGCGAGTCCACGGTCGGAGGAGAAGATGACGATCGCTGCGCGCTCGATCTTCTCCGGCTCCGTCGTGAGCACGTGCTCGACGTTCGAGTACGTCGCCACGGCCGACACCGCGCGCGTGATGGCGCGGGCGTACGGCGTTGAAGCGGCGACCCTCGCCTGCGCCTTCTGGATGCGTGAGGCGGAGATCAGCTCCATGGCCCGAGTGATCTTCTTGGTCGTCTGGGCAGACTTGATCTTCTGCCGGTAGACCCGAAGTTGCGCTCCCATGTCTCTCCTACGTAACTATCTGCTGTCGCCGGGCGATGCCGCGGCTCAGCGCTTCGCCTTGACGATGCGCTCCTGGTTGACATCCTCTTCGGCGATCGCTTCGAACTCTTCGCGCCCGACGGAGGCGAGCGGCTTGCCCTCTCCGGTCTGGAACTCGAGCTTGAACTTGTCGACCTCTGCCTCGAGCGTCGCGACGGTCTCGTCGGACAGCTGGTTGGTCTCGCGCAGCACGTTCAGGACGTCCGTGTTGCGGCGGAGGTGGTCGAGCAGCTCTGCCTCGAAGCGCAGGATGTCTTCCACAGCGACCTCGTCGAGCTTGCCGTTGGTGCCGGCCCAGATCGAGACGACCTGCTCCTCGACGGGGAACGGCGAGTACTGCGGCTGCTTGAGGAGCTCGGTGAGGCGTGCGCCACGGGCGAGCTGACGACGGCTGGCCGCATCCAGGTCGGACGCGAACATCGCGAAGGCTTCGAGTGAGCGGTACTGGGCCAGCTCGAGCTTGAGCGTGCCCGACACCTTCTTGATCGACTTGACCTGCGCGTCGCCACCGACGCGCGAGACCGAGATACCCACGTCGACCGCCGGACGCTGGTTGGCGTTGAAGAGGTCGGACTGCAGGAAGATCTGGCCGTCGGTGATCGAGATCACGTTGGTCGGGATGTACGCGGAGACGTCGTTCGCCTTGGTCTCGATGATCGGGAGACCGGTCATCGAGCCGGCGCCCAGCTCGTCGGACAGCTTGGCGCAACGCTCCAGCAGACGGGAGTGCAGGTAGAACACGTCACCCGGGTATGCCTCGCGTCCCGGCGGACGACGGAGGAGGAGCGACACGGCGCGGTAGGCCTCTGCCTGCTTCGACAGGTCGTCGAAGATGATCAGGACGTGCTTGCCGCCGTACATCCAGTGCTGGCCGATGGCCGAGCCGGTGTACGGAGCCAGGTACTTGAAGCCGGCGGGGTCGGAGGCGGGAGCCGCGACGATGGTGGTGTACTCCATCGCGCCTGCATCCTCGAGCGCGCCCTTCACCGAGGCGATGGTCGAGCCCTTCTGGCCGATGGCGACGTAGATGCAGCGAACCTGCTTGTTGACGTCGCCCGAGTCCCAGTTGGCCTTCTGGTTGATGATCGTGTCGATCGCGATGGCCGTCTTGCCGGTCTGGCGGTCACCGATGATGAGCTGGCGCTGGCCGCGGCCGACCGGGATCATCGCGTCGATGGCCTTGATGCCGGTCTGGAGGGGCTCGTGCACGCTCTTGCGCTGCATGACGCCGGGCGCCTGCAGTTCGAGTGCGCGGCGACCCTCGGAGGCGATGTCGCCCAGGCCGTCGATCGGCTTGCCCAGCGGGTCGACGACGCGACCGAGGTAGCCGTCGCCGACGGGGACGGAGAGGACCTCGCCGGTGCGGGTCACCTCCATGCCTTCGACGATGCCGTCGAACTCGCCGAGGACGACGACGCCGATCTCGTTCTCGTCGAGGTTCTGGGCGAGGCCCAGGGTTCCGTCTGCGAAGCGGATGAGCTCGTTCGCCATCACGCCGGGGAGACCCTCGACGTGCGCGATGCCGTCGGACGCGTCGATGACGTGTCCGACCTCGGTGGTCGCTGCCTTGGTGGGCTCGTACTTGGTGACGAAGTCCTTGAGCGCGTCCCGGATCTCGTCGGGGCTGATCGTTAGTTCTGCCATCGTTGTTCCCTATCTTGGGGCGGTCAGCCCGCCAGCTGAAGTCGTAAATCGGTGATGCGCGAGGCGATGCTGCCGTCGATCACGTCGTCGCCGATCTGCACACGCAGTCCACCGAGGACGGTGGGGTCGACGACCTGGTTGATCTTGAGTTTCTGTCCGTACTTCGCTGCGAGGCCCGCCTGCAGGCGCTCGGCCTGCGCGGCGGGGAGCGGCTTCGCGGTGAACACCGTCGCAACGGTGAGTCCCGATTGGGCCGCGACGACGCGGGCTGCTTCGCGCAGACCCTCGCGGATGCTGCGGCCGCGAGGCTGCAGCACCAGCTGGCGCACGATGGCGACCGTCTGCACGGAGGCCTTTCCGTCGAGCAGGCGCTCGACGAGCGCGCTCTTGGATGCCGGGTCTGCGAGCTTGCTGCGCAGTGCGAGTTCGAGCTGCGCGTTGGAGGTCACGGCGCCTCCGAAGGCGAACAGCTCTGCGGCGATGTCGACGTCTTTCGGCGCCGACTGGGCGATCGACCGGACACCGAGCTCTTCGATCGCGGCCAGGACGTCGTCCTGGCTCGACCAGCGCTCGGACGCAACGACACCCAGCAGCTCGACGGCCGGCGCCGAGAGCGAGCCGAAGACGCGCTGCACGAGCGCGGTCTTGCCCGCCGAGTCGGCCGAGGGATCGCTGACGACCGCTCGGAGCTGGGCGGAGTCTGCGACGACCCGTCCTGCGGCGAACAGGTCTTCGGCCGTCGCCAGATCGGCCTTGGAGCCCTGAGCGGCGAGAGCCGACACGGACCTGGCCAGTGCTTCTCTGGAGGCGCTTCCCATTACTTGTTCGACCCTGCCTTTTCGCTGGCGTCGAGGTCGGCCAGGAAGCGGTCGACGATCGCCTGCGACTTCTTGTCGTCGTTGAGAGCCTCACCGATGACACCCGATGCCAGGTCGATGGCGAGCGAGCCGACTTCGCTGCGGAGAGCGACGACGGCGGACTGGCGCTCTGCCTCGATCTGCGCCTGGGCGTTGGAGGTGACGCGGGCGGCCTCGACCGTCGCGTTGTCCTTCGCCTCTGCGACGATCTTCTGTCCGTCGGTGCGAGCCTGCTCACGGATCTTGGCCGCTTCTGCGCGGGCGTCGGCGAGCTGGGCGGTGTACTCCTCGAGGAGTGCCTCCGCCTTGTGCTGAGCCTCGTCGGCCTTCGCGATGTTGCCTTCGATCGCCTCTGCGCGCTCATCCAGGAGCTTCTTCATCCGCGGAAGCACGAGCTTCCAGAAGAAGAACAGGATGATGACGAAGCAGATGAATGAACCGACGATGTCATACCACTCGGGGATGAGCGGATTGCGCTGCTCGGCCTCCGCGGCGGCGTGAACCAAACCGTAGAGCATCGTTCCTCCTTACTGAAGAGAGATAAAGAGGGCTGCCTAGGAGGTGAAGATGAAGTAGGTGGCGATACCGATGAACGCGAGCGCCTCGGTGAACGCGATACCGATGTACATCAGAACCTGGAGACGGCCGGCGAGCTCGGGCTGGCGAGCGACGCCCTCGATGGTCTTGCCGACGACGATGCCGACGCCGATGGCCGGGCCGATGGCCGCGAGACCGTATCCAACGGTGGCAATGTTGCCGGAGATAGCAGCGATGTCCACGTTATGTGTTTCCTTCCGTGATGGCGTTCCGTGCGAGTGCGCGGAACGTTATTAGTGTTCCTCGGCGACTGCGAGCTGAATGTAGACAGCCGTGAGCAGCGCGAAGACGTAGGCCTGGAGGACTGCGACCAGGATTTCGAACAGGGTGAATGCGAAGCCGAACGCGAAGGTGCCGATTCCGAAGAGCGACCACCAGCTTCCGGCGGTGAAGAGGAAGAACGCCGTCGCGCTGAAGAACAGCACCAGCAGCAGGTGGCCGACGACCATGTTCATCAGAAGTCGGAGCGTCAGCGTGATCGGGCGAAGGATGAAGGTCGAGATGAACTCGATCGGCGTCACGATGATGTAGAGCGCCTTCGGCACACCGGGCGGGAACAGCGAGTTCTTGAAGAAGTTGCCCGGGCTCGCCTTGATGCCTGCGTAGATGAACGAGATGTACGCGACGATGGCGAGCACCAGCGGGACACCGATCACCGAGGTGCCTGCGATGTTCAGGCCGGGGATGATGCCCGTCAGGTTCATGAACAGCACCATGAAGAAGATCGTGGTGAGGATCGGCAGGAAGCGACGACCGTCCTTCTTGCCGAGGAGGTCCTCTGCGATGTTGACCCGAACGAAGTCGAGCCCCATCTCCACGATCGACTGGAAGCGTCCGGGGACGACCTTCATGCGACGGGTGCCGAGCCAGAAGATCAGGACGATGGCCAGGACCGCGATGAAGCGGATGACCATGATCCGGTTGACCTCGAAGCCACCGATGGAAAAGATTGCGGGCGGGAAGAACTCATCGATCGACGGACCGTGGAAGCTACCATCATCGGAGCTTGCGGTCTGGACCAGCAGGTTCACAGCGTTAGCTAACAGCGCTATCTCCTGTTTCGGGGCGTCGAGCCAAAGCTCTCGCAGCGACGAACATTTGGACACCCGGGATCATGCGCCGATTGAAGCCTGAGGCGCTATGCGGGTGGGGAATCACCACAACTCTACAAGAGTTTTCGCAGGGTAACGAATCGGACACGGGTCAGCGCTTCTCACCGGGCAGCGTGACGTCGCTGGCGTATGGCACGCGGGACCGGAAGACGACGATCATGTCGACGACGAGCGACCCGATGACCCCCGCGATCAGGCTCAGGAAGAGCACGATCGGGTTGATCCACGGCTGGTCCCTGAGCACGAAGGCGAGCACGAGGAACAGCACGAATTTCAGCAGCCAGCCGCCGAGTACGATGCCGAAGAACAGGCCGACGAACAGATCGGTGCCGACGAATTTGTTGGCGATCAGGATGCTCAGAGCGGTGATGCTGAGGAACACCACGGCCATCAGGGTGCCGATGAGAGCGCTGGTCACGCCGATCCATCCGGCGAAGACGCCGCCGAGGATCGCGCCGACGACGGCGATGACCAGCGCGAGGATGAGGCCGTACTTCAGCACGTCCTTGAGGATGGGGGTCGACGATGGCTGGGCGGGCGCCGCCTGCTGCGGTGCGGCGGGTTCGTCGGGCCGGCCGTCGGCGGGGGTTCCGCCGTCGTGGTCGGTCATTGTCTCTCCTTGCTGAGGGGGGTGGTCGCCGGGGTGGGCGCGGTGGTGGGGGCGTTCTCGCTCGCAGCGTCCAGCTGGTCGTAGCGGGCGGTCGCGTCCGCCTCGTCCGTTCCAGCAGGGGCGAGCTCCGCCGCGGCCTCGTTGGCCTTCCTGCGGCTCAGCGGGGCGAGCGTGAACGCCGCGCACACCACCAGGCCGACGGCGATGAACACGATCGCCATCCAGTACGGGTCGAAGAAGAACAGCAGGCAGCCGATCGACAACACGGCGGTCCAGCCGTAGAAGATCAGCACGGCGTGCAGGTGGGTGTGCCCCATGTCGAGGAGCCGGTGGTGCAGGTGCTTGCGGTCGGCGCTGAACGGCGACTTCCCCGCCCGCAGCCGCCGGATGACGGCGAGTCCGAAGTCGAGGAGCGGCACGATCAGCACGGCGAACGGCAGAATGATCGGGATGAAGGCGGGGACCAGAGACGACTTGCCGAGGGTCTGCAGCGCCTCCGGGTTGATCGTGCCGGTGACCGAGATGGCCGAGGTGGCCATGAGCAGCCCGATCAGGAGCGCTCCCGCGTCTCCCATGAACATCTTGGCCGGATGCCAGTTGAGCGGCAGGAACCCGGCGCACGCTCCGACCAGGATGGCCGCGATGACGCCGGCGAGGCTGAAGTAGTTCTGCGGGCTGATCTCGCGCTGCAGCAGATAGGTGTAGACGAGGAACGAGCCGTTGGCGATGAGCGCCACGCCCGCCACGAGACCGTCCAGGCCGTCGATGAAGTTGATGGCGTTCATCACGAGCACGATGGCGAACAGCGTGATGATGATGCTCATCACCGGCGATCCGACGGTCAGGCCGCCAATCGGCAGCGAGTAGATCTGCACGCCCAGCCAGGCCACGAGCCCGGCCGCCACGAACTGCCCGGCCAGCTTGGTCATCCAGTCGAGGTCCCAGATGTCGTCGGCGACGCCGATGACCACGATCAGCAGCGAGGCGCCCAGGATGGCGATGATCGGCCCGGAGTCGGAGAAGATCAGCGTCAGCACGCCGAACTGGCTGGACAGCAGCCAGGCGACGCCGAACGCGACCAGGATGCCGAGGAACATCGCGATGCCGCCGAGCCGCGGAGTCGGCCTGGTGTGCACATCCCGTTCCCGGATCTTCGGGTACAGCCGGTACTTGAGGCTCAGCTTGTAGACGACGAGCGACATCCCGAAGGTGATGACGGCCGAGATCAGCGCGAGGGCGAGGAGGAGGGTCACGGCTCAGGCGCCCGGGGAGGAATCGGTGGGCTCCACCACGCTGTCGTCCGCGAGCTGGTCGCCGACGACGGCACGGATCTGCTCCGCCGAGATCACCCCGTGACGCAGGATGCGGAGCTTTCCCGTTCCTGCGGCCAGCGCGGTCGCGTCGACGATGGTGGACGAGCTGTCCTTGCCGTCGACGCGGTCGTACCCGGCGCCCGCCTCTCCCCCGTCGAGGTACACGGAGACGGAGTCGGTGAGCATGGCCTCTGCTTCCGCGGCGGTGCGGGCGGCGGGGCGGCCGGTGAGGTTGGCGGAGGAGACCGCGAGCGGGCCGGTCTCGGAGAGGAGTTCGAGGGCGATGGTGTCGCTCGGCATGCGCAGGGCGACCGTTCCGCGGGTCTCCCCCAGGTCCCAGACCAGCGACGGCTGCGCGGGAAGCACGACGGTCAGCCCGCCCGGCCAGAACTCCTGGACGAGGTCGGTCACGGCCTGCGGGACCTCTTCTGCCAGGGCGGCGAGGGTCGGGATGCCGGGGATGAGCACGGGGGGAGGCGACTGACGGCCGCGACCCTTCGCATCCAGGAGGCGCTGCACGGCGGCGGGGTTGAAGGCGTCCGCCGCGACCCCGTAGACCGTGTCCGTCGGTATCACGACGAGTTCGCCCCGCCCGATGGCGGCGCGTGCGAGCCGCATGCCGGTGAGGAGTTCGGAGTCGACGGAGCAGTCGTAGATGGGAGACATGTCGCCCACCATGATAGATGAGCGATCAGGGCGTTCCCTGCTGGAAGGTCGATACTTGTCCTGATGGATGTCTACTTCTTCGATTGCGACAAGACCCTCTACGACTACGACTTCCACAAGCGCCTGCCCGCGCTGGCGCAGCTCGGCGGTGTGAGCCAGTACCGCCTGGCCTCCAGCTGGTGGGCGGGAGGGTTCGAGCGCGCGGCGGAGATCGGCGAGTATTCCACGAGCGCCGAATACCTGGATGCGTTCGCCGACGTGACGGGCGCCCGCCTCACGCTGGAGCAGTGGCAGCAGGCCAGGAAGGCGGCCATGACACCGATCCAGGGCTCGATCGACGCCCTGCACGAGGCGGCGACGCTCGGCACGGTCTCGCTGCTGTCCAACAACCCGATCCCGTTCAAGGACTCGCTGCCGGTGCTGACCCCCGAGATCGTCGACGTGCTGCAGGGCAACGACCTCGTCTCCGCCGTGCTTGGCGCCCGCAAACCGGAGCGGCGCATCTTCACCAGGGCTCTCGGCCGGTTCGGCGTCGACCCGGCAGACGCGATCCTGTTCGACGACTCCCTCGCCAACGTCGAGGGCGCCCGCGAGGCCGGGATGCACGCCTTCCACTTCACCAAGCTGGCCGACGGCACCTTCGACACCGACGGCCTCCGCGCCGCCATCCACTCCTTCTCCACCCGTCCCCGCCCGTAGCCTTCCGGCCACGGGCGGGGTGGGCGACAGCGGGGTCAGCGGCGGCCGGCCTTGCGACGGAACTGGATGGCCGCCCAGAGGTAGGCGCCGACGATGATCGCGAGGCACCAGCCGATCGCCCAGAGCGGGCGGGTGCCGGCGTCCGTGCCGAAGAGGAGGCTGCGGATCGTCTCGATGATGGGTGTGATCGGCTGGTTCTCGGCGATCCACTGCAGCCAGGTCGGCATCGTGTCCGTCGGCACGAACGCGCTCGACAGGTACGGCAGGAACAGCAGGGCGAAGCCGTAGCCGTTCGCGGCCGTCGGGTTCTTCGCCGCCAGCCCGATCGCTGCGTACAGCCAGGTGATCGCGAGGATGAACAGGGCGATCACCGCGATGGCGCCGAGCCACTGCGCCGCGTTCGCCGTCGGCCGGAAACCGACCGCGAGGGCCACGCCGATCACGACGCCGGTGGCCAGCAGGTTGCGCACGAGGCTCGCCACCACGTGGCCGGTGATGACCCCGTTGGCGTGCAGCGGCATGGTGCGGAACCGGTCGACGATGCCGTTCGTCATGTCGTCGGCCACGTCGACCGCGGTGCTCGACGAGCCGAAGCCCGCGCAGAGCAGGATGATGCCGGGGACGACGTAGTTCACGTAGTCCCCTCCTCCGTCGATCGCGCCGCCGAACACGTAGGTGAAGAGCAGCATGAGCATGATCGGGAGCAGGATCGCCATCGTGAGCGCTTCGACGTTGCGCACGGTGTGGCGGAGGCTGCGGCCGACGAACACGACGGTGCTCGTGAGGCGGGAGACGGTACGGTCGACGGCGGCGGGGGCTGCGGTCTGGCGGGTGTCCAGTGCGACGGTCATCGGGTGACCTCCATTTCTTCTGCTGCACGGGATGCGGTGGATGCTGGTGACGCGGGGCTCGACGTGAGCGCGAGGAACACGTCGTCCATGCTGGGCTTGCGGATGCTGACGCTGCCGCCGGGCAGGAGGTGCGCATCCAGCTGATCGATGGCGGCGCGGAGTCCGTGGACGGTGCCGTCGGTGGGGAGCTCGCGGACGATCTCGTCGTCGGCGTCCCTCAGCTCGACGACCTCTCCCCCGACGCGCGCCTTGAGCTCGGCGGCCGTGCCCTCCGCGACGACGACGCCGTGGTCGATCACGGCGATGCGGTCGGCGAGCTGGTCGGCCTCCTCCAGGTACTGCGTGGTGAGGAGGATGGTGATGCCCTGCGCCGCGAGGTCGAGGATCATCGCCCACAGCGTCTGCCTGCTGCGGGTGTCAAGTCCGGTGGTCGGCTCGTCGAGGAAGATGACCGGCGGGGTCGCGACCAGGCTGATGGCGAGGTCGAGACGCCTGCGCATCCCGCCGGAGTACGCCTTGACGCGCTTGCGGGCCGCGTCGCCGAGGTCGAAGCGCTCGATGAGCTCCGCCGTCCGCGTCCGCGCTCCTGCTGCGGTGTATCCGGAGAGTCTCGCCATCATGCGCAGGTTCTCCTCGCCGGTGAGCACGTCGTCGACGGCGGCGGACTGGCCGGTGAGGCTGATCGAGCGCTTGACGCCCTCCCTGTCGTGCACGACGTCGTGGCCGCAGACGGTGGCCTTGCCCGCATCCGGAGCCACCAGGGTGGACAGGATGTTGATCAGCGTCGTCTTGCCTGCGCCGTTCGGCCCGAGCAGCGCGAACACGCTTCCCGCCGCGACGCTGAGGTCGATGCCGGCCAGCACACGCTGGTCGCCGAAGGACTTCCGGAGGCCGGCGATCTGGATCGCTTGAGCTGTCATGATCGGTTCCTTTCTGCATCCACTCTTCTGAGTACGACGCAAACTGTTTATGGTGCACGCTGTTTTGTTTAAGGTATACACAGTTCTAGGATGGGTGTCAACAACCGAAAGGGCGCGACATGGCCGATGCCGTCGAAGAAGCACTCCCCCGAGCCGTAGCGCTCAGCTGGGGAGTCGCAGAGCGCCCGCAGCGCGGGCCGAAACGCGAGCTCAGCATCGAGCGGATCGTCGACGCGGCGATCCAGCTCGCCGACGACGAAGGCCTCGCTGCGGTCTCGATGAGCAAGATCGCGACGGCGCTCGGCTTCACCACGATGTCCCTCTATCGCTACGTCACCAGCAAGGACGACGTGCTCGCCCTGATGCAGGATGCGGTCTGCGCCGTGCCGATCCCCTCCGAGGAGGAGGACACCGACTGGCGGAGCGGGCTGCGCCTCTGGGCGATGGCCAGCATCCAGGTGATTCAGGCGCACCCCTGGTTCCCCGACATCCCGATCGCGGGGATGCCGCTGATGCCGAACAACCTCGCGGTGCTCGACTGGGGACTGCGGGTGATGAAAGACCTGCCGCTCACCGAGCCGGAGAAGATGTCGACGGCCCTGCTGCTCAGCTCGTACGCGCGCGCGACCGCGGTGGTCGAACGGGATGTGACCCGCTCCCGGCAGCTGGACGGCCCTCCGCAGCGCGGCGAGGCGTTCACCGCGGCGCTGGCCGAGCTCGTCACCCCTGAGCGCTTCCCATACCTGTCGCCGCTTGTGCTCTCCGGCACGTACTCGGACGCAGAAGGCGACGACGACCAGGACGACTTCGCGTTCGGGCTGGAACGCATCCTGGACGGCATCGAGCACTACGTGTCGTCCCGGCGCAGCGGCGAGCCGGTCACGGCCTACGAGCCCCGGCCGGAGCCCGTGCCGAACGACAAGGCGATCCGCGAGGCGGCGAAGGCCCGCAGGGAGGCGGAGTCGCAGCTGCGGGAGGCGCGGAAGCGGGAGCGCGAGGTGATCGCGAAGGTGCGCGAGCGGCTGGCGAAGGAGGAGGAGCGCCGCGCGCGGCAGAAGGGCTAGCGAATCGCGGTCGTCGTGCGGTCGCGCGTCGTCAGATCGCGGTGCGTCGCGGCGGCACGCCACCCGTCCGCGGTGAGCAGCTCCCGGATCTCGGCTCCCTGCAGCTCGCCGTGCTCCAGGACGAGCGTTCCGCCCTCGTGCAGCAGCCGCTGGGCGACGCGCGAGATCGTCCGGACGACGTCGAGGCCGTCCTGACCGCCGTAGAGGGCAGCGGGCGGGTCGTAGAGCCGCACCTCCGGGTCGCGCGGGATCGCCTCGGCCGGGATGTACGGCGGGTTCGAGATGACGACGTCGACCGTGCCGTCGAGTTCGGGCAGCGCGTCGGCCAGGTCCACGAACACGACCCTGGCGTTCGTGACGCCGGACTCCTCCACGTTGCGCCTGGCCCAGATGAACGCCTCCGGCGAGTTCTCGACAGCATGGATGCGCGCGTGCGGCACCTCCGTCGCCATCGCCAGCGCGATCGCCCCGCTCCCTGTGCCGAGGTCGACGCCGATCGGCTCTGCGCTCGGCACGGAGCGCAGCGCGTCGATCGCGAACTGCACCACCTGCTCGGTCTCCGGCCGCGGGACGAACACGCCGGGCCCGACGGCCAGCTCCAGAGAGCGGAACGGGGCGGTGCCGGTGATGTGCTGCAACGGCTCGCGGGTGGCGCGGCGTTCTGCGAGTTCTCTGATGCGCGACACGTCCGCATCCTGGACTGTCGCATCCAGGTGGATGAGCGCCTGCACGCGCCCGCGCCCCTCGCCGAGCACATGGCCGACGAGCAGGTCTGCGTCGACCTCCGGGTCGGGGACGCCCGCGCGCGCGAGGAGCGCTGCGACCTCGTCTCTGACGGAGCGGACGGACGGAGGGGAGCTGGCTTCGGATGACATCGCCCGTCGAGCCTACGGCACACCCCAGGAGTCACACAGACGGTTACCCGCCGCGACGGGAATAGAGTTGTAAGGCTTTCACACCGTCCACCCGCGTCAACGAGGAAGAGCCATGACTGGTCACGTCTACGAGAACATCACCGAGGCGGTCGGAAGGACCCCGCTCGTCAAGCTCAATCGCATCGCCGAAGGCGTCGGCGCGACGGTGCTCGGCAAGCTGGAGT
The DNA here is from genome assembly GCF_051161895.1 of Leifsonia araucanica. NCBI lineage: Bacteria > Bacillati > Actinomycetota > Actinomycetes > Micrococcales > Microbacteriaceae > Leifsonia > Leifsonia araucanica. Next base: position 138,033 of record NZ_JBMBTW010000002.1, on the reverse strand, counting down.
TCTACAACCCGGCCGGCAGTGTCAAAGACCGCATCGGCGTCGCGATCATCGACGCGGCGGAGAAAGCGGGAGCGCTGCGTCCGGGCGGCACCGTCGTCGAGGGCACGAGCGGCAACACCGGCATCGCGCTCGCGATGGTCGGCGCCGCCCGCGGATACAAGGTGATCCTGACCATGCCGGAGACGATGAGCAAGGAACGCCGCGTGCTGCTGCGCGCGTTCGGCGCGGAGATCGTGCTCACGCCGGGACCGGACGGGATGCGCGGAGCGGTCGAGAAGGCCAAGGAGATCGTCGCGAACACCGAGAACGCCATCTGGGCGCAGCAGTTCGCGAACGAGGCCAACCCCGCCATCCACCGCGCGACGACCGCGGAGGAGATCTGGGAGGACACCGACGGCGGTGTCGACATCTTCGTCGCCGGCGTCGGCACCGGAGGCACCATCACCGGTGTCGGCCAGGTGCTGAAGGAGCGGAAGCCCGGCGTGCAGGTGGTCGCCGTTGAGCCGATCGACTCCCCCATCCTGAACGGCGGCAAGCCAGGGCCGCACAAGATCCAGGGCATCGGCGCGAACTTCGTGCCGGAGATCCTGGACACCACGATCTACGACGAGGTCGTCGACGTGTCGTTCGACGACGCTCTCGACATCGCGAAGAAGCTCGCCAGCGAGGAGGGCATCCTCGCCGGGATCTCGTCCGGAGCGATCGTCTGGGCTGCCCTGCAGCTCGCGAAGCGGCCGGAGAACGCGGGCAAGACCATCGTCGCCGTGGTGTGCGACACCGGTGAGCGCTACATCTCGACCCCGCTCTGGGCCGACCTGCTGGACTGATCCATTGGCGTTCATCTCCCGCATCCGTGAGGACATCGCGAACGCGCGCACACACGATCCTGCAGCGCGCAGCGGTTTCGAGGTCTTCACGGCGTACTCCGGCCTGCACGCGATCTGGTCCTACCGCCTCGCCCACCGGCTGTGGCGGTCAGGGCTGAAGATGCCTGCGCGGTTCCTGTCGCAGTTCACCCGGTTCCTGACCGGCATCGAGATCCACCCGGGCGCCACGATCGGACGGCGCTTCTTCATCGACCACGGGATGGGCGTGGTGATCGGCGAGACCACCTTCGTCGGCGACGACGTGATGCTGTACCACGGCGTCACCCTGGGCGGGAAGGGCAGCGGTCACGGCAAGCGGCACCCGACGATCGGCGACGGCGTGATCGTCGGCGCAGGGGCGAAAGTGCTCGGCGCGATCTCGATCGGGTCGCACACCGTGATCGGCGCGAACGCCGTCGTCATCCACGACTCCCCCTCGGGGTCCGTCCTCACCGGCGTCCCGGCCCGCGCTCGCCCGCGCACCGGCCACGAGCAGATCCCCGGCGACGACTTCCTCGACCCGGCCATCTACATCTGACGGCCGGGTCGGGAGAGGGTTAGTCGGTGGCGAGGTCGGCCAGGCGGGACTCCTCGTCGGCCTGGATGCAGGAGTCGATGACCGGCTCCAGGGCACCGTTCATGACGGCGTCGAGGTTGTACGCCTTGTAGCCGGTGCGGTGGTCGGCGATCCGGTTCTCCGGGAAGTTGTACGTGCGGATGCGCTCTGAACGGTCCATCGTGCGGATCTGGCTCTTGCGCACGGCGGCGGCCTCCGCATCCAGTTCCTCCTGCTGACGCGCGAGCACACGGGCGCGCAGCACGCGCATCCCGGCCTCGCGGTTCTGCAGCTGGCTCTTCTCGTTCTGCATCGCCACGACGATGCCGGTCGGGAGGTGCGTGATGCGCACGGCGGAGTCCGTCGTGTTGACCGACTGGCCGCCGGGGCCGCTCGACCGGTAGACGTCGATCTTCAGGTCGTTCTGGTTGATCTCGACCTCTTCCGGCTCATCCACCTCGGGGAAGACGAGCACGCCCGCCGCCGACGTGTGGATGCGTCCCTGCGACTCGGTCGCCGGGACCCGCTGCACGCGGTGCACCCCGCCCTCGTACTTCAGGTGCGCCCAGACGCCCTCCGCCGGGTCGCTGGACGAGCCCTTGATCGCGAGCTGGACGTCTTTGATGCCGCCGAGGTCGCTCGAGGTCTGCTCCAGGATCTCGGTCTTCCACTTCTTCGACTCCGCGTAGTGCAGGTACATCCGGAGCAGGTCGGCGGCGAACAGCGCGGACTCCGCCCCGCCCTCGCCCATCTTGATCTCCATGATGACGTCACGGCTGTCGTTGGGGTCGCGCGGGATCAGCAGCCTGCGCAGCTTCTCGCCGGACTCCTCCAGGCTCGCTTCGAGCCCAGGCACCTCCTCGGCGAACGCCTCGTCCTCCGCTGCCAGCTCCTTCGCCGCCGCGAGGTCGTCCTCCAGCTGCTTCCACTGGTGGTACGCGGCGACGATGCGGCTGAGTTCCGCATAGCGCCGGTTGACCTTCTTGGACCGCACGGGATCGCTGTGCAGCTCCGGGTCGGCGAGCTGCTCCTGCAGGTCGTCGTGCTCGGCGATCAGGCTGTTCACCGATTCGAACATTGCGTCTTCTTTCTGAGTGGGTACGAGCGTGTCCGGGAACGGAAAAGTGCCCGTCGACTCCGCGGTTCTGCGGGGTCGGCGGGCACTTCTCAGCTAGCGGTGGTCGTTCTCGTGGCCGTGCGAGTGCGCGGTGCCGTGGCCGTTGGCCGGCGCGGGCATCGACTTCTGGACCTGCATCAGGAACTCGACGTTGCTCGAGGTCTCCTTGAGACGGCCGAGCACGATCTCGAGCGCCTGCTGCTGGTCGAGGCCGGCGAGGGCACGACGCAGCTTCCAGGTGATCTTGACCTCGTCCGCGCCCATCAGCATCTCTTCGCGGCGGGTGCCGGATGCGTTGACATCGACAGCGGGGAAGATGCGCTTGTCCGCCAGCTGGCGGGACAGGCGGAGCTCCATGTTGCCGGTGCCCTTGAACTCCTCGAAGATGACCTCGTCCATCTTGGAACCGGTCTCGACGAGCGCAGAGGCGAGGATCGTGAGCGATCCGCCGTGCTCGATGTTGCGGGCGGCGCCGAAGAAGCGCTTCGGCGGGTACAGCGCGGAGGCGTCGACACCACCGGAGAGGATGCGACCGGATGCGGGGGCAGCCAGGTTGTACGCGCGGCCCAGGCGGGTGATCGAGTCGAGCAGCACGACGACGTCGTGGCCGAGCTCCACCAGACGCTTCGCACGCTCGATGGCGAGCTCGGCGACCGTGGTGTGGTCTTCTGCCGGACGGTCGAAGGTGGAGGCGATGACCTCACCCTTCACCGTGCGCTGCATGTCGGTGACCTCTTCCGGACGCTCGTCGACCAGGACGACCATGAGGTGCACCTCAGGGTTGTTCGTGGTGATGGCGTTGGCGATCTGCTGCATGACGATCGTCTTGCCGGCCTTCGGAGGCGCGACGATGAGGCCGCGCTGGCCCTTGCCGATCGGGGCGACCAGGTCGATGATGCGCTGCGTCAGCTTGCCGGGCTCCGTCTCGAGGCGCAGGCGCTCCTGCGGGTAGAGCGGGGTCAGCTTGCCGAACTCGACGCGGCCTGCCGCCTCGTCGATGGTCTGGCCGTTGATCGAGTCGACCTTGACGATGGCGTTGTACTTCTGGCGGGTGTTGTTCTCACCCTCGCGCGGCTGGCGGATCGCTCCGACAACGGCGTCGCCCTTGCGCAGGTTGTACTTCTTGACCTGGCCGAGGGAGACGTAGACGTCGCTGGCACCCGGCAGGTAGCCGGAGGTGCGGACGAACGCGTAGTTGTCGAGCACATCCAGGATGCCCGCGACGGGGATGAGCACGTCGTCATCGCTGATCTCGGGCTCGAGCTCGTCTGCTCCGGTGCTTCCACGGCGCTTGCGGTCGCGGTAGCGGCTGCGGCCTGCGCGGTCGCCGTCCGCCTGGGTGTCCTGGCCGCCGTTGCGGTTCTGCTGACCGTTGCGGTTCTGCTGGCCGTTCTGGCCGCCCTGCTTCTGGTCGTCGCGGTCCCTGTCGCGGTCGGCCTGCTGGCCGCCCTGCTGGTTCTGCGCCTGCTGGGCGTCTCCGCCCTGCTGGCCGTTCTGGCCCTGGCCGTTCTTGTTGCGGTTCCTGTTGCGGTTGCGGCCCTGACGGGGCTGCTGGTCGCCGTCGCCCTGGGCGTCGCCCTGAGCCTGCGCGTCGCCCGCATCCTGCGATTCTGCGCCGTTGTCGGCCTTCTCGCCCTGGTCCTGCTGGGCGTTCTGGTCGGCGTCCCGTCCGCGACCGCGGCGGCGGTTTCGGCCCTGACCCTGGCCCTGCTCCGACTGCTTGTCGCCGTCGGCGCCGGCCTGCTGGGCGGCGGACTCGCGGTTGGCGAGCGCGGAGTCGAGCAGCGCATCCACATCCGGGATGAGCGAGTCGACGCCGGTCGCGCCGGTGTTCACGTGGGTCGCTGCTGCAATCCCGGTGCCGTCTGCGCTCGACACGCGGCGCGAGCCGCGGCGGCGGGGCGCCTGCTCGGCAGGAGCGGTGGCTGCGTCAGGCAGCACGGGCTCTCCGACGTGCGGCTCCTCCGATGCCGGCTCTGCGATGAGCGGCTCGATGAGGACCTGGGATGCTGCACGGGCGTTCTCCGCTGCCGGTGCGGCAGCGGGTGCTTCGGCTGCGGGGGTCGCGGAACCCGCGGCCTCCGCACGCGCGGCGGCGATGGCCGTCACGAGTTCGCCCTTGCGAAGCTTGGTTGCTCCCTGAAGTCCCAACTGGGCGGCGAGAGCCTGAAGCTCTGCCACCTTGAGGGAGGTCAGGTCGCTGGTGTCCACGCCCCCGGCGTGGAGTTCGACATCAGTCACTGAAGAGGATTCCTTTCCCCCGACGCGCGATTCTCGCCGTCGTTCTGGAGCACTCGTCACATGAACTACCGGTTCTGGGGTGTCACCGAAAGGTACTCGGGTGCACAGGTAGGAGTGACGGCATGATTGCTAGAAATCACCCGAAGATCAGATTCGCTCATGGAGAGGTTTCTGCGGGTGCACGCACAGTTTACCACTGATGCGGGACTGCTCTTGACGCTACGCGACCGGCGTGTCCAGCGCTTTCGCGGCGAGCTGCGAGACCGTTGCGCCCTTGAAGTCGACCGCGAGCATGAGCGCCTGCCAAGGCGTCTCCGACTGCGCGGCCACCAGCTCGGCGGCGGCGAGCCGCTGGCTCGGGTCGCTGCAGAGCACCAGGATCGACGGGCCTGCTCCCGAGACGACAGCGGCGAAGCCGTTCTCCCGCAGCAGCGTGATCAGCCGGTCGGTCTCCGGCATGGCGGAGGCGCGATAGCTCTGGTGGAGCTTGTCCTCCGTTGCCGCGTGCAGCAGCTCTGGACTCTGGATGAGGGCCGCGACGAGCAGCGCGGACCGCGAGACGTTGAAGACCGCATCCTCGTGGGGCACGGACTGCGGCTGCAGACTGCGGGCGAGCGCCGTCGACATGACGTGCTGCGGCACGAGCACGAGCGGAGAGACGCCGCGGTGCACGATCAGCTTCTTGAACCGCGGGCCCTCGGGGGTGACCCACGCGATGGTGAGTCCTCCGAAGAGCGCGGGGGCCACGTTGTCCGGGTGGCCCTCCATGTCGTTGGCGAGCGCGAGGAGGCCCTGGGCGTCGATGTCGACGATGCCGTCGAGCAGCCCCTTCGCCGCCATGATGCCGGAGACGATGGCGGCACCGGAGGAACCGAGTCCCCTGCCGTGCGGGATGTTGTTGCGGGCGACGAGCTGCAGCCCGGGCATCGGGATGCCGACGGACTCGAAGGTGTGCGCGATGGCCCGGACCACGAGGTTGGTCTCGTCGGTGGGCACCTCGCCGGCTCCGACGCCGATGACCTCGACGGTCGCGCCGGGCTCGTCGCGGACCGACACCTGCAGTTCGTCGTAGAGCGCGAGGGCGAGACCGAGGGTGTCGAAGCCCGGGCCGAGGTTGGCGCTCGTCGCCGGAACCTTGACGGTGACGGCGCGGCCGCTCAGGTCGGCGGCCTGCGAGGTCACGCGGTGGCCTTTTCGCTCGCCACCAGACCGAGCACGTCGGCGATGGCGGTGGTGTCGACGGGGACGACGGTGGGCTGGACGTCGGAGCCGTCAGCGGTGCGGAGGGCCCACTGCGGGTCCTTCAGGCCGTGGCCGGTGACGGTGAGGACGACGGTCGCGCCGGCGGGGATGACCCCGGCGGCCGAGCGCTCCAGCAGGCCGGCGACGCTGATCGCGGAGGCCGGCTCGACGAAGATGCCGACCTCGGCGGACAGGATGCGCTGCGCTTCGAGGATGTGCTCGTCCGAGATCGCGCCGAAGTAGCCGTCGCTGTCGTCGCGCGCGTTGAGCGCGAGCTCCCACGACGCCGGGTTGCCGATGCGGATGGCCGTGGCGATGGTGTCCGGGTCCTTGACGGGCTGGCCGAGCACGATCGGGGCGCTGCCTGCTGCCTGGAAGCCGAACATCCTGGGCAGCTTGGTGGCCTCTCCGCGCTGCAGCTCCTCGGTGTATCCGCGGTGGTACGCCGTGTAGTTGCCCGCGTTGCCGACGGGGACGATGTGGAAGTCCGGGGCGTCGCCGAGCACCTCGACGACCTCGAACGCTGCCGTCTTCTGGCCCTCGATGCGGTCGGGGTTGACCGAGTTGACGAGGTGGACCGGGTAGTTGGTCGCGAGTTCGCGGGCGATGTCGAGACAGTCGTCGAAGTTGCCCTGCACCTGCAGCAGCTGCGCGTTGTGCGCGATGGCCTGGCTGAGCTTGCCCATCGCGATCTTGCCCTCCGGCACCAGCACGACGGCCTGGATGCCCGCGTGCGTCGCGTACGCCGCGGCCGACGCGGAGGTGTTGCCGGTGGATGCGCAGATGACGGCCTTCGCGCCGTGCTCGACGGCCTTCGAGATGGCCATCGTCATGCCGCGGTCCTTGAAGGAACCGGTGGGGTTCATGCCCTCGAACTTGACGAACACGTTCGCACCCGTGCGCGCGGAGAGCGCAGGAGCGGGCAGCAGCGGCGTGCCGCCTTCGCCGAGCGTCACGATCGGAGTGGCATCGCTGATGTTCAGGCGGTCCGCGTATTCACGCAGGACGCCCCGCCACTGACGACTATTCGCTTTCTCGGGCATTACGATCCTTCGACTCGGAGTACGGATGAGATGGCTGTCACGGCGTCGCTCGCCGCGAGAGCCTCAACGGTGGCCGCGAGTGCGGCCTCCTCGGCCTCGTGGGTGCCGATAACCAGGGTAGCGGTGGGCGCGCCGTTGCCGTGAACCGCAGCGTTACCCGCGATGACGGCGCCGGGGATGGTGACCGGCCCCGTGGTGCTCGGCACGGACTGCTGCACCGTCTCCACACTCACACCGCCATCGCTCAGGATGCGCGCGACCGCGGCCAGCACGCCGGGCTGGTCCGCCACATCCAGAGTGATCTGGTAGCGGGTGACGACGCGGCCGATGTCGAGCACAGGGAGCTGCGCGTGCGTCGACTCCGCGACGCCCGGGCCGCCGACGACGTGCCGCCTGGCCGCAGAGACGAGGTCGCCGAGCACGGCGGACGCCGTCTCCACTCCCCCGGCGCCCGCACCGTAGAACATGAGGTCGCCGGCGGCGGCGGACTGCACGAACACCGCGTTGTGTGCACCGTGCACGGCGGCCAGCGGATGGTCGCGGCTGATCAGCGCGGGATACACCCGCGCGGACACGCCCTCCTGGCCGGTCTCCGGGTCGGTGAGGCGCTCGCAGATCGCGAGCAGCTTGATGACGGACCCCGCCTCCCTGGCCGCGTCGACCTGCGCCGTGGTGACCGAGGTGATGCCCTCGCGGTAGACGGATTCGAGCGGCACCGTGGTGTGGAAGGCGAGGCTCGCGAGGATCGCGGCCTTCTGCGCCGCATCGTATCCGCCGATGTCGGCCGTCGGGTCCGCCTCGGCGTAACCCCGGTCGGTGGCGGTGGCGAGGGCGTCCTGCAGGGACTCGCCGTTCACATCCATGCGGTCGAGGATGAAGTTGGTCGTGCCGTTCACGATGCCGAGGATGCGGTTGACCCTGTCGCCGGCGAGGCTGTCGCGCAGCGGCCGGATGATCGGGATGGCTCCGGCGACGGCCGCCTCGTAGTAGAGCTGGGCGCCGACCTGCTCCGCCGCCTCGAACAGCTCGGGACCGTGCGTGGCCAGCAGCGCCTTGTTGGCGGTGATCACGTCCGCGCCGGAGTTGATGGCCTGCAGCACGTAGCCACGGGCGGGCTCGACGCCGCCCATCAGTTCGACCACGATGTCCGCGCCGAGGATCAGCGAGGCAGCGTCGGTGGTGAACAGCTCGCGCGGCAGGTCGACGTCGCGCTGCGCATCCAGGTCGCGGACGGCGATGCCGACCAGTTCGAGCTTCGCGCCGACCCGGGAGGCGAACTCGTCTCCCTGTTCCAGTAGCAGCCGTGCCACCTGCGATCCGACGGAGCCTGCGCCCAGGAGGGCGACCCGGAGGTTGCGGTACTCGATCATGCGTCGGCTCCTTCGTACGCAGCGTCGCGCATCAGCAGGTCGTGCTCGGTCTCTCCGCGCACGATGACGCGGGATGCGCCGTCGCGGACGGCGATCACGGCCGGCCTGCCCACGTGGTTGTAGTTGCTCGCGAGCGACCAGCAGTATGCGCCGGTCGCAGGGACGGCGAGCAGGTCGCCGGGGGCGACATCACCGGGAAGGTAGTCGGCGTCGACGACGATGTCTCCGCTCTCGCAGTGCTTGCCGGCGATGCGCACCAGCTCGGGGGGCGCGACGGACTGCCGTCCGGCGATGCGCACGGAGTATTCGGCCCCGTAGAGCGCGAGCCGCGCGTTGTCGCTCATGCCGCCGTCGACGCTCACGTACCGGCGGATCGCGGTCTCCCCGTCGTCCTGGAACGCCACGGGCACATCCTTGGTCGTGCCGGCGGTGTAGAGCGTGAGCCCCGCCCGTCCGATGATCGCCCGGCCGGGCTCGAACGCTACCACGGGAAGAGGGATGCCCAGCTCGGCGCAGCCGGCGGCGACCGTCTGCGCGATGGTCTCCGCCAGCTCCTCGATCGGCGTCGGGTCGTCGGCGGACGTGTACGCGATGCCGAAACCGCCGCCGAGGTTCAGCTCGGGAACCGGGCCATCGGCCAGAAGCTCGGTGTGCACGGCGAGCAGCCGGGCGGCGGACTCCGCGAAGCCGTCCGCCCCGAAGATCTGCGAGCCGATGTGACAGTGCAGGCCGAGGAAGTTCAGCGACGCGTGGCTCCGGATGCGCGCGACGGCGTCCGCGGCGGCCGCCAGCCCGATCCCGAACTTCTGATCCTCGTGGGCGGTCGCGAGGAACGCGTGCGTGTGCGCGTGCACCCCGCTGTTGACGCGCAGCCGCACCGACTGGACGCGACCGTGCCTGACGGCGGCCTCTGCGACGCGCTCGAGCTCCTGCACGCTGTCGATGATGATGGCGCCGATGCCGAGCGAGACGGCCCTGTCGATCTCGGCGAGGGACTTGTTGTTCCCGTGGAAGCCCAGACGCTCCGGGGCGACGCCCGCAGCGACGGCGACGGCGAGCTCCCCACCGCTGCAGACGTCGATGTTGAGGCCGGCCTCGCTCATCCAGCGCGCGACCTCGATGCTCAGGAACGCCTTGCCCGCGTAGTAGACCTTCGCGGAGGCCCCGACGCGCTCGAAAGCGCCGACCAGGGCGGAGCGCACCTCGGTGGCGCGCTCCCGCGCATCCACTTCGTCGACGATGTAGACGGGGGTGCCGTAGCGGGCGGCGAGTTCGGCGGCGCTCACACCGCCGACGACGAGCTCGCCGTCCCGTCGTTCCACCGTGCGCGACCAGAGGCCGGGATGGAGGGCGTTGGCGTCGCCAGGAACGGCGAGCCATTCGGGGGCGAGCGGATTGGCTGCCGCGTGCGTGTCAAAGGCCACTGGGAAAACCTCACGGAATGAATCGAGTGGGGATCTCTCGGAGGCGAGCGGACCCGGATTGGTCCCTGAAGCCGGTGGAGAAGTACCGGAAGTCTATCGGGGGCCGGGCTGGGGATTCGCCCGTGTTACGGACCGGGGTGCGTTGCCCGTCAGCAACTGCCCTTGCTCTTCAGCGACTTCTCGTTCACCACGAAGTCCTGCGCGTTCAGGGTGACCGTGGCCATGCCCTTGCTGATCGCGATGTCGTTCACCAGCACGCCGTCCGGGAGGTACTGGGCGACGCAGACGGGGATGGGGCCGCGGTTGGTCAGCGCTTTGACGAGGGTGGAGAGGTCGAGGGCCGTGTCGGCCGCGCCCGTGGTGACCTTCGCATCCACCGGGAGCAGGTTGACCGTCTTGCCTGCCGCCTCCGGGGAGACGGTGACCTGGTAGCCGATCGGCAGGCCGAGGAGGGACGCGGTGCCGTCGTAGCTGATGGTGCCCTTTCCGAGGGCGAGATCGCCGTCGACGCCGGGGACCGTGACCAGCTTGTTCAGCGACGACTGCGAGATGGTCAGCGCACCGTCGATGCTCTGCACCGGCTTGGAGAAGTCGGCGGGCACGCCGGTGGCCGTGACCTTGGCGTGGATGGGCGAGCCGTTGACACTCAGCGCCGGCGCGTCCAGGACAACCTTCTCGAACCGGCCGCTCAGATACTGCTGCAGCACGGAGACGCCGCCGATGCTGGTCGACACGTCGCCCTTCACCTCGGCGGGGAGGCTCTTCTCCACCTCGGCCGAGATGCGCTGCTGCGCCACCTGGCGCACGATGGCGTCCGCGACGAAGAACAGCCCGACGAGCACGACGATCGGGATGACGATCCACAGCACCAGCCGCAGCGTACGCCTCCGCTTCGGCGGCCTGGCCGTCTCCACGATCACCTCTGTCGCCTGCGTGTCAGTCATCGGCGGATGCTCACATTCTGTCCGGAGCGGAGACCCCGAGGAGCCCGAGACCGTTCCGGATGACCTGGCCGGTGGCGTCGTTCAGCCACAGGCGGGTGCGGTGCAGGTCGGTGACGGGCTCGTCGCCGAGCGGGATGACGCGGGTCGCTGCGTACCAGGTGTGGTAGAGACCCGCGAGCTCCTCGATGTAGCGGGCGACCCTGTGCGGCTCGCGCAGTTCGGCCGCCTGCGCGACGATCCGCGGGAACTCCTGCAGCCCGCCGAGCAGAGCGGACTCGCTCTCGTGCGTGAGCAGTTCCGGCGCGAACGCGCTGCGGTCGACACCGGCGGCCGCTGCGTTGGCGGCGACGGACCGGGTGCGGGCGTGGGCGTACTGCACGTAGAAGACGGGGTTCTCGTTGCTGCGCTTGCTCAGCAGGTCGAGGTCGATGTCGAGCTGCGAGTCGCTGGACGAGCGCACCAGGGCGTAGCGGCCCGCGTCGACGCCTACCGCATCCACCAGGTCGTCGAGCGTGACGATGGTTCCGGCGCGCTTCGACATCTTGACGGGCTCACCGTCGCGGACCAGGTTGACCATCTGGCCGATCAGGATCTGCAGGTTGACGTTCGGGACGTCGCCGAACGCCTCGACGGCGGCCTGGAGCCGCGCGACGTAGCCGTGGTGGTCGGCGCCGAGCATGATGAGGTTCTGCTCGAAGCCGCGCTCGCGCTTGTTCAGGTAGTAGCCGAGGTCGCCGGAGATGTACGCCGGCTCTCCGTTCGAGCGGATGACGACGCGGTCGCGGTCGTCGCCGAACGTGGTGGTGCGGAGCCAGACGGCTCCGTCCTCCTCGAAGATGTGGCCCTGCTCGCGCAGTCGCTCGATGGCGCGCTCGACGGCCCCGGACTCGTGCAGCGAGTCCTCGTGGAAGTACACGTCGAAGTCGACGCCGAAACCGTGCAGCTTCTCTTTGATCTCGGCGAACATCAGCTCGGTGCCGACCGAACGGAACACCTCCTGCTGCTCGTCGCGCGACAGGGAGGAGATGTCGCCGTCGTAGCGCTCGACCACCTGGGCCGCGATGTCGGAGATGTACGCTCCGCCGTAGCCGTCCTCCGGCGTCGGCTCCCCCAGGTATGCGGCGAGGAGGCTCCTGGCGAAGCGGTCGATCTGCGAGCCGTGATCGTTGAAGTAGTACTCGCGCGTGACGTCGGCGCCCTCGGCCTTGAGGATGCGCGCGAGGCTGTCGCCGACGGCCGCCCAGCGCACGCCGCCCATGTGGATGGGGCCGGTCGGGTTGGCGGAGACGAACTCCAGGTTGACCGTGAGGCCGTCGTAGAGGTGGCCGTTGCCGTAGTCGTCGCCCGCCTCGACGATGGTCTTCGCCAGCTGGCCGGCCGCAGCAGCGTCCAGCCGGAAGTTGATGAAGCCAGGACCGGCGACCTCTGCGGAGGCGACGCCGTCGATGGATGCGGCGGCCTCGGCGATCTCGGTGGCCAGCTCCCGCGGGTTGGCGCCGACCTTCTTCGCCAGGCGCATGGCGACGTTGGACGCCCAGTCGCCGTGCTCGCGGTTCTTGGGGCGCTCGAGGGGGACGTCGTCGATCGTGACGACGACCGCATCCCCTGCACCCTCCTCCGCGCCGTCCCCGCGTCGCCGCTCGACAACGGAGGTCACGATGTCGAGCAGGGCAGCAGAGAGGTCAGCAGGAGTCACGATCAACGATTCTACCGGGCACGCGCTGCATCGATTGCCTAACGAACGGCCCGCGACGGCCGGTCCTCTCCGCCCGGCTTGATAGGGTCATCGCGATGTGCGCCGCCGCGCATCCTCTCGCAGTGAAGCCCGACCATCCGACGGAGAACGAACACGCATGGCCAACCCCACCAGAACCGCCGCCCGAGCAGCGGCTGCCGTCACGGCGATCCTCGCCTGCACCCTGGCCATGACCGCGTGCGCCGGCCCCTCGAAGAGCGCGGGAGGCTCATCGTCCCCCTCCGCGTCTGCGAACGCGGGAGGCACGAAGGCGCCGACGCCGACCCCCACCCCGACGCCGACGGACCCGCCCACCCCCGTCACCCTCACCTGCGACCAGATCGTCACACCGGACCAGGCCTACGCATACAACCCCAACTTCGGCACGGACCCCGGATACCAGCCCAAGGACGGCAGCCTGGAGAAGCAGGTCGCCGACTGGAAAGGCGTCACCTGCGCCTGGCTCAACCAGACCAGCGGAGACGTGATCGAGATCGCGGTCGCCCAGCCGCCGGCGAGCGCCCTCGAAGGCCTGAAGAACGCGGCGGTCACCGCAGCGACCCCCGTACCCACCTACGGCGTTCCCCCGGAGGTCGAGGGGTACTTCAAGCAGGGAACCCCCGGTCAGGTGCAGGTCTTCCGCGGCGCATACTGGATCGTCTCCGACTCGGCCGCCTTCTTCGAGCCGGGCGACGCAGCCCCCCTGATGGAATCGGTGCTCGCCAACCTGCCGAAGTAGCGCCCACCGGAAGGTGCGAAAGGTGCGTCCCGCGGGATGCTAGCCTGGATGCACCCTGGCCCCCATAGCTCAGGGGATAGAGCGTCTGCCTCCGGAGCAGAAGGCCGTAGGTTCAAATCCTACTGGGGGCACATACGACGAGAGGCCGCCCCAAACGGGACGGCCTCTCGTGTGTTTCAGGAACGGGTGCCGCTAGGAAGCGACCTCCTCGCGGCGCGGGAGCTTCCAGCCTGGACGCACGTAGTGGCAGGTGTAGCCCCACGGGATGCGCTCCAGGTAATCCTGGTGCTCGGGCTCCGCCTCCCAGAACGGACCGGCGGGCGACAGCTCGGTGACGACGGGGCCCGGCCAGAGTCCGGAGGCGTCGACGTCGGCGATGGTGTCCTCTGCCACTCGGCGCTGCTCGTCGGTCTCGTAGAAGATCGCCGAGCGGTAGCTGGTGCCCACGTCGTTGCCCTGGCGGTTCTTGGTCGACGGGTCGTGGATCTGGAAGAAGAACTCCAGCAGGTCGCGGTAGCTGACCTTCGACGGGTCGAAGACGATCTCGATCGCCTCGGCGTGGCTGCCGTGGTTGCGGTACGTGGCGTTCGGCACGTCGCCTCCCGTGTAGCCGACACGGGTGTCGAGCACGCCGGGGCGCTTGCGGATCAGGTCCTCCATGCCCCAGAAACAGCCACCGGCGAGGATGGCCTTCTCCGTGGCAGGAGTGGCGGGGGTGGTGGGTGTTGCGTCGGTCATCGGGTGACCTCCTCATTCTCGAACAGGTGACGATAGTCGCCGTAGCCCTCGGTGTCGAGGTCGGCGAGCGGGATGAAACGGAGGGCGGCGGAGTTGATGCAGTATCGCATCCCTCCCGCCTCGGCGGGGCCGTCGTCGAACAGGTGGCCGAGGTGGCTGTCCCCGTGGGCCGAACGGGCCTCGGTGCGCACCATCCCGAACGTCCTGTCGCGCTTCTCGACGATGTTGGCCGGGTCGACGGGCACGGTGAAGCTCGGCCAGCCCGACCGGCTGTCGTACTTGTTCACCGAGGCGAACAGCGGCTCTCCGGAGACGATGTCGACGTAGAGACCCGCCTCCTTGTTGTCCCAGAACTCGTTACGGAACGCCGGCTCCGTGGCCTCGCGCTGCGTGACGGCGTACTGCTCGGGGGTCAGGCGGGAGACTGCATCCTGGGTCTTGCGGTAATCGTGTGACACGTGATCCTCCTCGACGGGGTTCCGGCGCAGCTGGCTGCTGGGCCGTCAGTGGATAGAACACGGCGAGGCGGATGGTTGGTCCCGCTGAAACTGTGTGTTCCCTGGCAATGACCGATCAGGCGCGGTCGTGCAGGGTGACCTGGTAGCCGTCCGGGTCGGCGAAGGTGAAGGTGCGGCCGAACGGGCCGTCGATGGGCGCGGAGACGATCGTGCGGCCGTCCGCGACCAGGGTGTCGTGGATATCCTGGACGTCGGTGGCGTGGAGCCAGAGCGCGACGCCGATGCCCGGCTGCGAGACGGAGGCCAGGTCGGTGCCTTCGACGATGTCCCTGAGCGCGAACGCGATCGGCTTCGTGTCGAAGACGACGGCGTGCGGAGGGCCGGCCGGGGAGCGGACGAGCCCGAGGTACTGCTCGTAGAACGCCTGGGATGCGTCGAGGTCGCGCACCTGGATGGAGATGAAGTCTGGGCCGATGGCTGGCATGATGTGTTCCTTCTTTTCGTGTCAGTTTTCTGACATGGCTGACTCTATGTCAGACTACTGACATGAGTCAAGACGGTGTCGGCGTCGACCTGGAGACGTCACTGGGCTATCTGCTGAAAGAGGCGTCGAGCGCGCTGCGATCCGCGATGGAGGACGTGCTTCGTCCCCTCGGGATGAGCGTGACGCACTACTCCTGCCTGGAACTGCTCGCGCAGCGGCCGGGGCTGTCGAACTCCGAGCTGGCCCGTGGCGCGTTCGTCACCAGGCAGACGATGAACGTGCTGCTCCAGTCCCTGGAACGCGACGGCGTCGTCACCCGGCCCGCCGAGGCGCCCGTCGGCAAGGCCCTCCCCGCGCGGCTCACCGCGCTCGGGCGCCGCGAGCTGGAGAAGGCGACGGCGGCCGTCCGCTCCGTCGAGCTCAGGATGCTGGGCGGCATGACGGCGACGGAGCAGGCTGACGCGTTCCGCAGCCTGCAGAGCATGATCGCCTCCCTGCGCGGCGGCGACGTCGAGGGAGACGCGGAGCCTGACCCAGAGCCTGACCAGGAGTCTCTCCCCCGCTGACGCGCTCTTCCGCTCGTTCACCCGGCCGATCTAGTCTGTGCACGTTCCATCACCACCACACCCACCGCTGAGCACGCGGTACCCCGATGGGAGCGGCCGCGGACCGGCACGAACGAAGGAACCTCCATGTCCGCGAAACCCACCATCGTCCTCGTCCACGGAGCCTGGGCAGACGCCTCCAGCTGGAACGCCGTCGCCAGTGCCCTGCAGCAGCAGGGCTTCGAGGTGCTCGCCCCCACCAACCTGCTCCGCAACCCCATCAGCGATTCGGCGTACGTCGCCTCGTTCGTGGCGCAGCGCACCAGCGGTCCCGTCGTGCTCGTCGGCCACTCGTACGGAGGCGCCGTGATCAGCGGGGCCGGGCTCGGCGGCGGGGACGTCAAGGCGCTCGTCTACGTGGACGCCTTCATCCCGGAGGAGGGCGAGACGGTGTTCTCGATCCTGGGCGGCTCCGGATCGGCGTTCGACGTTCCGGACCCGTCGACGGTGTTCGACGTCGCCGGCTACCCGGGAGCGCCGGAGGGCGACGCGGAGGCGTTCCTGAAGCCGGCGACCGTGCACACGGCGTTCGCACAGGACCTTCCGGAGGCCGACCGGCTGCTCATCGCCGCCGGCCAGCGCCCGATCACGTTCGCGGCGAACACCACGCCGATGGGCGCCCCCGCCTGGCGCACCCTGCCCTCCTGGACGGTCATCGGCACGGAGGACAAGGTGATCCCGCCTGCGACGCAGCGCAGCATGGCGGAGCGGGCGGGCTCCACGATCACCGAGGTCGCGGCGTCGCACGTCTCGATGGTGTCGCATCCCCAGGCCGCGATCGACGCGATCCTGGCGGCAGTGGATGCGGTGAGCTGAGCAGCGAAGTCGCGCGGCGGGGCCGCGCCGTCACCGGGGGTCGGGCTCTTCGACCCCATCCGGTTCGTCGTCACGGACGATCGGGATGGACTCGGTGAACTGCGCGGCCCTCTGCTCGCCCTCCGGGGTGCCGCTGAACAGTCCGGCCTCCTGCTGCGCTCTGGCGCGCGGAGGCGGCGTCAGCTGGTCGGGCGCCTCCACCATCTCCACCCGCGTGCGCGGGAGGGATGCGGTGCTGTACCGCTGCATCCAGTCGATCAGGCGTTCGCGCACCAGGCAGCGCAGGTCGAACAGGGTGGGGGCATCCCGTGCCGTCACCAACACGCGCACGCGCACCCAGCCGGAGACCGCATCCGTCACCTGCAGCACGCCGGTGCGGCCGTCCCAGAGGTCCGTCGAGGCGAGCACGCGGTTGAGCTCCGAGCGCATCCCTCCCGGCGAGACCCGCCAGTCGAGGTCGAACTCGACGGAGCCGAGCAGTTCGCTGTGCTGCCTCGTCCAGTTCTCGAACGGCTTGGTGGTGAAGTAGCTGGACGGAAGCACGAGGCGGCGGTCGTCCCAGATGTGCACGACCACGTAGGTGAGGGTGATCTCCTCGATCGTGCCCCACTGCTGCTCCACCACCACCACGTCGTCGATCCGGATGGCGTCGCTGAACGCCAGCTGGAGCCCGGCGAACAGATTGCCGAGCGTCGACTGGGCCGCGACACCGGCGATGATGCCGATGACACCGGCGGAGGCCAGGATGCTCGCACCGGCGGCCTGCAGAGCCGGGAAGGTCAGCAGGATCGCGCCGAGGCCGATCACGACCGCCGCGACGATGGTCAGCCGCCGCACGATGAGCACCTGCGTGCGCACCTTGCGCGCGTAGCGGTTGTCCGGCACATCCAGCCGGTAGCGGGCGAGGCCGAGATCCTCCACGTAGACGGCGAGGGCAGCGGCGAACCAGACGCCGGCGGCGATGGTGAGGATGAGGAAGGTGTGCTGGACGGCGTCACGCCATCCGAGCGGCACATCCCGTGGCAGGGTGATCGCGACGGCGATCCAGAGCACGATCACCATCAGCAGGATCCGGAACGGGATGCGCGCCCGAGTGATCAGCAGGGCCGCCCACGCCCTGCGCCGCGCGATGGCGCGGAAGACGGCGCCGACGATGGCGGTGATCACGATGGCGGCCAGGACGGCCACCACGCAGGCGACAGCGAGACCTGGCCAGGAACGCAGGACGAACACGGGGGCTCCTTATCGGGGATCGGGTGTGCCCCGGAGTGTACGCGCGGGCTACGCTGATGCATCGGGGGAAGTCGACGACGAAGGAGTACGCATGGCAGCGACACGGTCACTTTTCATCGGCGGCACGGGGGTCATCAGCTCGGCCTGCGTCGCCAGAGCTCTCGAGGCGGGACACGAGGTGACCGTCATTAATCGCGGCAATTCGAGTATCCGGCCGCTGCCGGACGGGGTGGAGGTGCTGCACGCGGACATCCGGGAGCCGGAGAGCGTGCACGCGGTGCTCGGCGAGCGCAGCTTCGACGTGGTGTCGGAGTTCCTGGCCTTCACGCCTGAGCACATCCAGACCGATTTCCGGCTGTTCGAGGGCCGGGTCGGGCAGTACGTGTTCATCAGCTCGGCCTCGGCGTACCAGACGCCGCCGTCCCGCCTGCCGGTGACGGAGTCGACGCCCCTGCGCAACCCGTTCTGGCAGTACTCCCGCGACAAGATCGCCTGCGAGGACCTGCTCGTCGAGGCGTACCGCGAGCGGGCGTTCCCGATCACGATCGTGCGCCCGTCGCACACCTACGACCGCACGATGATCCCGACGAGCGGGCACTGGACCGACCTGGCCAGGATGCGCCGCGGCGCCCCCGTCGTGGTGCACGGCGACGGGTCGAGCCTCTGGACCATCACGCACAACACCGACTTCGCCGTCGCGTACGTGGGTCTGCTCGGCCGCCCGGAAGCGGTCGGAGAGGCGTTCCACATCACCTCGGACGAGGCGCCGACCTGGAACGAGATCTACGCCTACCTCGCGGAGGGCCTGGGGGTCGAGGCGGAGCTGGTGCACGTCGCCAGCGAGTCCATCGCGGCCGTGGTGCCGGAGCTCGGCCCCGGTCTGATCGGCGACAAGGCCAACTCGATGGTGTTCGACAACAGCAAGGTGAAGGCGCTCGTGCCGGAGTTCCACGCACGGGTGCCGTTTGCGAAGGGTGCAGGCGAGATCGTCGAATGGTTCCTCGCCGATCCGTCCCGTCAACGTCTCGATCCGGACCTCGACACCGCGTTCGACCGGCTGGTGGAGCACGCGCGCGCCTTCGGGTAGAGCCGGATCAGTCCGGGACGGCGGCCACCGCTTCGATCTCGACGAGCGCGCCCGCGCGTGCCGGGGTGACGGAGAGCACTGTCACCGCTGTGCGGTGCGTACCCCACACGGCGCCGGTGGCCGCGTACGCCTCGCCGGGATCGACGCCCACCGCGAGGTAAATGGTGAGCTTGGCCACGTACTCGGGGCCGCTGCCTGCCTCGGCGAGCACGGCGAGGACGTTCCGTAGCGCCTGCTCGGTCTGCGCCTGCAGGCCGTCGAGCAGTGCTCCCTCTGCGTTCGTGCCGTTCTGCCCGCCGACGTAGAGCGTGCGCCCCTGCTCCACGAGCATCCCCTGGGCGAAGGCCGGACTGGCGTGCAGGCCCGGCGGGTCGACGGGCGTCGGTCGTGCGGTCATGGCGTGCTCCCCTCGTCGCGATACGTGCGTCCGATTGTGCCCGCATCCCCCGACATCGAAACAGCCTCTTTACTATTAAGAAACTTTCCTGATACATTCACCACGCACGATTGTTCGAACGAAGGGATGTGCGCGATGGCCACCAGACCAGTACCGGGAACCCCCTCCTGGCTCCGCGAGACCAATGACCGCACAGCCCTGTCCCTGCTGCTCGAGCACGGGGTGCTCACCCGCAACAGGATCGGCGAGCTCTCCGGCCTCTCCAAGCCGACTGCGGCCCAGATGGTCTCCCGGCTCGAAACCGCCGGGCTCATCCACGCGGTGGGCGAGGTGTCAGGTGGCCGCGGCCCGAACGCGGCCAGCTACGCCGTGCGCACCGACCGGGTGCTCGGCGTCGCCGTCGACATCGACGCGACCACGATCCGCTCCACCGTCGTCGACGCGAGCGGCACGGAGCATCCCATCGCCGCCACTCCCCTGCGGGTGACCGATCCTGACCGCACGCCGGAGTCCGACGTGCGCGCCGCGATCGACGGCGCGTGCGAGGCGGCGGGCGTCGCGAGCGACAGGGTCAGCGCCGTCTGCGTCGGCGTGCAGGGCGCCCTCGACCCCCGCACCGACGAGCTCACGTTCATCGAGACGCTCCCCGGCTGGCCGATGCAGGGCATCACCGCGCACCTCGAAGACGCGCTCGGCATCTCCGTGCACATCGACAACGACGTCAACCTCGCCGCCATCGCCGAGCGCACCGACGGCGTCGGGCGCGACACCGGCGGCTTCGCGCTGCTCTGGATGGGAGACGGCCTCGGCCTCTCCGTCGACCAGGGCGGCTCTGTGCACCGGGGGGCTTCCGGAGGCGCAGGCGAGATCGGCTATCTGCCGATCCCCCGCAGCGCCGCCGAACTCGACCAGGACGCCCACGACCTGCAAGACCTGATCGGCGGCCCTACCGTCGCGCGTCTGGCCGAGCGCCACGGCATCCACGCCGCCGAGTACACCGCCGCCGTCGAGGCCATCCCCGGCTCGCCGGCCCGGGATGCGCTGCTCGCCGAACTCGCGCCGCGCATCGCCGTCGGGGTGGTCCCCGTCCTCGCCCTGCTCGACCCGGAACTGGTCGTGCTCGGCGGGCCGACAGGACGCGCGGGCGGCGACAGGCTCGCCGAGCTCGTGAGCGCAGAGCTCCGCGCATCCTGGGGGTCGTCCACCGTCGTCGCGACCGGCGTCCCCGCCCATCCCGTGCTCAGAGGCGCGCGAGAGCACCTGCTCGCCGAGGTGCGCAACGCCCTCTTCGCCGAAGTCTCGAGGATCTCCGCGTAACGAGGATCTCCGCGTAAAACAGCACCACCCGTCCATTGCACGCATCACGAACTGGAATCAGTGAGGAACCACCCGTGAAACACCGTCAACATCACATCATCGCCACCGTCGCGGTCGCCGCGGCGGCGGCTCTGACCCTCGCCGGATGCTCCGGCGGCGGCAGCAGCGCCTCCTTCGACGCGAGCACCCCGAAGGAGCTGTCCGGCACCGTCTCGTTCTGGCACTTCTTCTCCGACAGAGAGGCGAAGGTCATCCAGTCGGTGGTCGACGACTTCGAGAAGAAGAACCCGAAGGTCAAGGTCGAGGTGCACTCCGGCCAGGACGACGAGAAGCTGCAGAAGGCCATCGCCACCGGGAGCAAGGTGGACGTCGGACTCTCGTACTCGACCGACATCGTCGGCAACTTCTGCTCGAACGGCGCGTTCCGCAGCCTCAACACGGTGATCAAGCGCGACGGGGTGGACATGAGCCAGTTCTCGCCCACCGTGAAGTCGTACACCGAGTTCAAGGGCACCCGCTGCGCGATGCCCATGCTGGCCGACGTCTACGGCCTCTACTACAACAAGGCGCTGCTGTCCGCGGCCGGGTTCACCGCACCGCCCAAGACGCTGTCCGAGCTGGAGTCGATGGCGGAGAAGCTGACCACGTTCAACCCGGACGGCTCGATCAAGACCCTCGGGTTCAACCCGACGATGGGCTGGTACGAGAACGCGGCAGCGCACTACGGCCCAGCGGCGGGAGCCGAGTGGCTGAAGCCGGACGGAAAGAGCGCGATCTCTTCCAGCCAGGGCTGGACCGAGCTGATGGAGTGGCAGAAGGCCTACGTCGACAAGATCGGCTGGGACAAGCTGAACACGTACACCTCCGGCCTCGGCCAGGAGTTCTCCGCCGACAACGCGTTCCAGACCGGCCAGGTCGCCATGAACATGGACGGCGAGTACCGCACCGCCTTCATCGCCGACCAGGCGAAGAACCTCGACTACGGCACAGCGCCGTTCCCGACGGCGGACGACCACACCGAGCTGTACGGCGGCGGATACATGACGGGCAACATCATCGGCATCTCGAAGGGCTCCAAGAACCCGGAGCTCGCCTGGGCGCTGCTGAAGTACCTGACCACGGACACGGATGCCGTCGTCAAGCTCGCCAACGGCCTTAAGAACGTGCCGACCACCACGGACGCGCTGAACTCGCCGAAGCTCGAGGTCTCCGAGCAGTACAAGACCTTCCTCGACATCGCGTCGGACAAGAATGTCGCCACCACTCCGGCCAGCCCGCTCGGCGCCGGATACCAGCAGTCGTTCCAGGACTTCTGGAACAAGTACCAGAGCCAGGGCGGAGACCTGCAGGCAGGGCTCAAGAACGTCGACAAGCAGATCAATGACGCGCTCGCGCTGACGACCGGTCCGTGACGATGACGACAACGGCACTCCGGGAGGGGCGGGCGGCACGCGTCCGCCCCTCGCGGGCCCGCACCAAGCGGAAGCTCGTCACGCTGGCGCTGCTCGCGCCGGCCCTGCTCGGTCTCGCGATCTTCTTCGTGTACCCGCTGATCGCATCCGTCTACTACTCGTTCACCCGGTTCGACCTCGTGTCGTCTCCGCAGTGGATAGGCCTGCGCAACTACCAGTACCTGTTCACCCAGGACCCGAACGTCTGGCAGGCCACCCTCAACACGCTCTGGTTCGTCGTGATCTGGGTGCCGGTGAAGGTGGCGTTCGCGCTGCTGATCGCCGGGCTGCTCGCCCGGGCGAAGCGCGCATCCGGATTCTGGCGGACGCTGTTCTACCTGCCGGCCCTCGTGCCGCCGGTCGCGAGCGTCGTGGCGTTCGTGTTCCTGTTCAACCCGGGAACGGGACCGGTGAACCAGGTGCTCAAGATCTTCGGCATCCAGGGACCGCTCTGGTTCAACGACCCTGCGTGGTCGAAGCCGTCGCTCGTGCTCCTCGGCGTGTGGGTGATGGGCGACATCATGATCATCTTCCTCGCCGCCCTGCTCGACGTCTCCAAGGAGCAGTACGAAGCAGCATCCCTCGACGGCGCGAACGGCGTGCAGAAGGTGCGATACGTCACGCTGCCGAGCATCGCCCCCGTGCTGCTGTTCTCGGTGGTCACCGGTGTGATCGCGG
The DNA here is from genome assembly GCF_051161895.1 of Leifsonia araucanica. Taxonomy (NCBI): domain Bacteria; kingdom Bacillati; phylum Actinomycetota; class Actinomycetes; order Micrococcales; family Microbacteriaceae; genus Leifsonia; species Leifsonia araucanica. The sequence goes on along the minus strand of NZ_JBMBTW010000002.1, from coordinate 115,492 downwards.
CCATCCAGTACTTCACGGAGGCGGCCGTCGCCTCCGGGGTCGCCTCCGGCAAGGCGGTGATCGGCGAGGGCATCAGCAACAACCTCGGCTATCCGGACGGCTCGCTGCTGACGTACACGCAGTGGCTCTACGTGCGCGGCTTCGGCACATACCAGCTCGGATACGCGTCCGCGCTCGCCGTGCTGCTGTTCGTCGTCGCCGCCGTCATCCTCATCCTCCTGCTGCGCCGCTTCAAGGCGTTCACCCCGGAAGGCGCACAATGACCTCCGCAACCCTGACCAAGCCGCCGGCGCCCCCCGCCCAGCCGCAGGGACGCATCCCGACCCCGCGGTCGCTCCGCAGCAGGCGCGTGCTGGCCTGGATCGCCGAGCACATCGTGCTCGTCGCGCTCGGCATCCTGTTCGCCGCACCGATCGTGTTCGTGTTCCTCACGTCGCTGATGTCGAGCGAGCAGACGCTGACGGCGTCGCTCTGGCCGCAGCCGTTCCAGTGGGACAACTACGTGAAGGTGTTCACGACCGTGCCGCTGCTGCAGTGGTTCGGCAACTCGGCGCTGTACGCGATCCTCGCCACGGCCTTCATGCTCGTGTCGAGCGTCCCGGCCGCGTACGCGCTCGCCAAGATCAAGTTCCGCGGCTCGGGTGCGCTGTTCACGGTGATCATCATCGCGATGCTGCTCCCCCCGCAGGTCACGGCCATCCCGATCTACGTGATGTGGTCGCAGCTCAACCTGACCGGCACGCTCTGGCCGCTGATCCTGCCGAACCTGCTCGGCGACGCGTTCTCGATCTTCCTGCTCCGGCAGTTCTTCCTCACCATCCCGAGCGAGTACGCGGACGCGGCGAGGATCGACGGCAACGGCGAGTTCGGCGTGCTCTGGCGCGTGGTGCTTCCGATGGCGAAGCCGGGCATCGCCGCGACGGCGATCTTCATGTTCTTCAACTCGTGGAACGACTACTACGGCCCGCTGCTCTACACGTCCGAGAACCCGGCCGCGTGGCCGGTGGCATACGGGCTGGCGTCGTTCCGCGGGGTGCACGGCACCGACTGGGGACTCACGATGGCGATGACGATGCTCGTCACCATCCCCGTCGTCCTCATCTTCTTCTTCGCCCAACGCGTCTTCGTCGAGGGCATCACACTCACAGGCGTGAAGGGATAGCAGTGAAACTCGCAGTCGTCGGTGGAGGCTCCACCTACACCCCCGAACTCATCGACGGATTCGCCAGGATGCGCGACCTCCTCCCCATCGAGGAGCTGTGGCTCGTCGACACCGATCCAGACCGGCTGCGGCTGGTCGGCGGGATGAGCGAACGGATGTTCCGCGCCGCGGGCCACACCGGCCGCATCGTGCCGACGAGCGACCTCGTCGCCGGGGTCTCCGACGCGGACGCCGTGCTGATCCAGTTGCGCGTCGGAGGCCAGAACGCCCGGCACGGAGACGAGACCTTCCCGCACGAGTGCGGCTGCATCGGACAGGAGACGACCGGGCCCGGCGGCTTCGCGAAGGCCCTCCGCACGGTGCCGGTGGTGCTGCGCGTCGCCGACGTCGTGCGCGCGCACGCCAAGCCGGACGCCTGGATCGTCGACTTCACCAACCCGGTCGGCATCGTCACCCGCGCCCTGCTGCAGGAGGGTCACCGCGCCGTCGGGCTCTGCAACGTGGCCATCGGCTTCCAGCGGCGCTTCGCGAACCTGCTCGGCGTCGACCACACGCAGGTGACGCTCGGTCACGTCGGGCTGAACCACCTCACCTGGGAGCGCGCGGCATACGTGACGGACGAAGCCGGGACCAGGGATGCGCTCCCCGCCCTCCTCTCCACGCACCTGGCAGAGCTGTCCGAGGAGATCGAACTCCCCGCATCCCTCATCCGGATGCTCGGGAACGTCCCCAGTTACTACCTCCGCTACTACTACGCGCACGACGAGGTGCTGCGCGAACAGCTCGGCTCCCCCACCCGCGCGGAGGCCGTGCAAGAGGTCGAGCGCGCACTGCTCGAGCTTTACGCCGACCCGGCCGTCGACACCAAGCCGGAGCAGCTCGCGAAGCGCGGAGGTGCCTTCTACTCGGAGGCGGCCGTCGACCTGATCGCCTCGCTCACGAGCGACCGCGGCGACACCCAGGTGGTCAACCTGCGCAACGACGGCTCCCTGCCGTTCCTGCCGGACGACCACGTGATCGAGGTGCCGGCCACGGTCGGCGCCGCCGGGGTGACCGCGCTGCCGATCGAGCCGCTGCCGGACGACATCCGCGGGCTCGTCTCGCATGTCGCCGGCTACGAGCGGCTGGCACTGGACGCCGCGGTGCACGGAGGACGCGAGCGGGTGGTGCGGGCGATGCTCGCGCATCCCCTCGTCGGGCAGTACGAGAAGGCGGAGAAGCTCACCGACCTGCTCATCGCCGGGAACAGGGACCACCTCTCGTGGGCGAAGTGAGCGACGCGCGGCCGATCGCCATCGCGGTGGACGGCGGAGGGTCGAAGACGGACGCCGTGGCCATCGACCTCGACGGAACCGTGATCGCCAGCGCGCGCAGCACCACGTCCAGCCCGCACATCATCGGGATGGCGGAGGCGGCCGCGCTGGTCGACGGCCTGATCGAGGAACTGCTCGCGCAGACCGGGGAGCGGCAGATCGCCGCGGCCAACATCTATCTGTCCGGGCTGGACCTGCCGGCGGAAGTCGCCGCGTTCCGCGACGGGATCGCCGGGTACGCCTGGGCGGACGCGGTGGTCGACAACGACCTGTTCGCACTGCTGCGCGCGGGCACGAGCGAACCGGATGCGGTAGCCGTGGTCTGCGGCACCGGCATCAACTGCGTCGGCGTGCGCGGAGACGGCCGCGTTGTGCGCTACCCGTCGCTCGGGATCATGTCCGGAGACTGGGGAGGCGGCTGGCACCTCGGCGAGCAGGCGCTCTGGCACGCGGCGCGCGCGGTGGACGGGCGGGGGCCCGCGACGAGGCTCGTCACGGACATCCCTGCCGTCTACGGGCTGGACAGCGTCACCGACGTGATCGAGGCGCTGCACTTCCAGCGCATCCCGAACAGCGACCTCTCCCGGATCGCGCCGTCGGTGTTCGACGCCGCGCGGGCAGGGGATGCGGTGGCCGGCTCGCTCGTCGACCGGCAGGCGGAGGAGATCGTGGTGTTCGCCGCGACGACGCTCCGGCGGCTGGAACTGCTCGACCGGCCGGTGCCCGTGGTGCTCGGCGGCGGCGTGATCGGCGCCCGGGATGCGCGGCTGCTGTCCGCGATCGAGAGCGGGCTCTCCGAGACCGCGCCGCTCGCGCGCATCCGGCTGGTGACGGCGGCGCCGATCCTCGGGGCGGGGCTGCTCGCGCTCGAAGCGGCAGGCGCGGACGCGGCGGCGCTCGCGAAGGCGCGCGAACAGCTGGCGTCGCGTCAGGCGGCGGCGGGACTGCCTGTCGCGGCCGCTCCCGCGGTGGTTCAATAGCGGTACGAACACCGAATTCGCCGACGAACGCAGGCGGATGGTCGAGCAGCAGCTCGTCCCCCGCGGGATCGAGGACCAGCGGGTCCTCGACGCGATGCGGCGTGTGCCACGGCACCTGTTCGTGCCGGACGAGCAGGCGCGATACGCGTACGACGACCATCCCCTGCCGATCGGCGACGGACAGACCATCTCGCAGCCGTACATCGTGGCTCTCATGCTGGAAGCAGCGCGGATCGGGCCGGAGGACGCCGTGCTCGACATCGGGACTGGCTCCGGATACGCGGCGGCCGTCGCGGCGGAGCTCGGGCACCGCGTGGTCAGCGTCGAACGGCATCCCGATCTCGCGGTCACCGCGGCGGCGACCCTCGAAGCGCTGGGCTACCGGGTGAACGTGGTCACGGGCGACGGCACGCTCGGCTGGCCGGAGGGTGCTCCGTACGACGCGATCGTCGCGGCGGCGACCGGCCCGGATGTGCCGCGGGCGTGGGTCGCCCAGCTCGCGCCGGGCGGCAGGATCGTGATGCCGATCGGGCGGGCAGGCGGGGCGCAGCACCTCGCGGCGTTCACACGGGCGGACGACGGCGGGCTGGTGTCGACGAACCTGGGCGCTGTGGCGTTCGTGCCGCTGGTCGGCGAGGCGGGGTGGGGGCCGGACGGCGGGTGACGGCTCGGGCCGGTTGGGCCGGGTTGGTTGGTTCGTCGGTCGGACCAGTCGGGCCGGGTCAGGCGACGGCGGCGACGGCGGCCGACTGGACGCCGGACAGGTGCGCGATCAGCGCGGCCAGCTGGCCCGCGGGCGCTCCCGGGTCCTCCGGGTGCCACTGCACCGCGATGACCGGCGCCGTCTCGTGTTCGAGCGCCTCGACGTGGCCGTCGGGAGCGCGGCCGGTGACGCGGAGGCCGGAGCCCACAGCATCCACTGCCTGGTGGTGGGCGCTCTGCACGTCCACCGACGTCGCGCCGAGCAGGTCGGCCGTGAGGCTGTCCTCGGCGATGGCGACCGGATGCGACGCCATGATCTGGCGGATCGGGACGCCGTGGTTCCTGTGCGTGCTGTCGTCGCCGAGGTGCTGCACGATGGTGCCGCCGAAGGCGACGTTGAGGATCTGCAGGCCGCGGCAGATTCCGAGCAGGGGCGTCTCCCGCTCGACGGCGCGGCGCACCAGCGCGAGCTGTGCCTCGTCCGCCGTCTCGAGGTGGCGGCTCTCCCCCGGATATCCGGTGCTTCCGCCGTAGAAGCGGGGCGCGATGTCCTCGCCGCCCATCACCACGATGGCGTCGGCCGCCTCCGTGCGGGCGAGGAGCGCATCCACGCCGTCGTCGGCGGCGAGCCTCGACACGGTCCAGCCCTGCGACTGGGCTTCGGCGATCACGGCGCCGACGAGCAGCTGCACGTAGCCGTGGTACTCCGGGTCGTCACCGCGGAAACGGGTGGCCTCGACCACGGCGAGGGAGCGACCCTGGATGCCCATGCCTGCTCCTCTCCCGTCGGTGTGCGTCCCGTCCATTCTGTTCGGAGGCGGAGGAGGACGCATCCCGCGTGTAACAGGGTGAAACACACGGCGGCGGCGGAGCCCTGGCGCGTCTTCCCGAGCCCCCAATAGACTCGGCTGGTACCACCGACTCGAGAGAGTGAGTAGATGCACCGACGACGCGTACGTGGCGGATTCCTGCTGGCGATCGGACTGGTGTTCGGCTCTGCCCTCGGCACAGCGTCGATGGCGAGCGCTGTCGACCCGGTCGACCTCGGCTCCGGCCACGTGGTCGATCAGGCCGGGGTGGTCACGTCGCAGGTGTCGACCATCGAGGCGGCGACCGACAAGCTGTACACCGACCACAAGATCGACCTGTTCGTGGTCTACGTCGACCGGTTCACCAACCCGACGGATGCGGCCGACTGGGCCAACGAGACCGCGGCGCAGAACAACCTCGGTCCGTCCGACTACCTGCTGGCCGTCGCCACGGACGGGCGTGCGTACTACCTGTCCGGGGACGACGCAGGGCCGGTGTCCGCCGACCAGCTCACGCAGATCGAGCAGAACGACATCGAGCCGAAACTGCGCGCAGGCGACTGGTCGGGCGCCGCCGTCGCGGCTGCCACGGGACTCGGAGACGCCGTCGGAGGCGGAGGGGGCGGCGCAGGGTTCTTCTGGGTGTTCATCATCGCCGTCGTGGTGATCGGCGTCATCATATTCTTCGTGGTCCGCTCGCGTTCGCGGAAGAAGGTCGCCGCCGGCGGGCAGCCGCAGACCCCGCAGAGCGAGCTGCAGACCATCCCGCTCGTCGATCTCGAACGTCGCGCGGGGTCCGCCCTGGTGCAGACGGACGACGCCATCCGCACCAGCGAGGAGGAGCTGGGCTTCGCGACGGCGCAATACGGAGCAGACTCCGTCGTGCCGTTCCAGGCGGCGCTGGATGCGGCGAAAGCGCAGCTGAGAGACGCCTTCACCCTCAAGCAGAGGCTCGACGACGCCGAACCGGACACCGACCAGCAGAAGCGCGAGTGGAACGCCCAGATCGTGCAGCTCTGCGCGGCGGCCAACGACGCCCTGGACAAGCAGGCGGACGCGTTCGACGAACTGCGTGCGCTGGAGAAGCGCATCCCACAGGCGATGGCGGAAGTGCAGACGGCAGCGGACACGGTGCACGGAAGGCTCGACCAGACGGCCGCCACCTTCGCCACCCTGTCCTCGAAGTACACGGCGGCGTCCCTCGCGACCGTGCAGGACAACATCCACCAGGCGACGGAGCGGCTCGCGTTCGTGACAACGGCTCTGACGGCCGCGAAGCAGAAGAGCGACGCCGGGGACACGAGCGCTGCGGCGATCGGCGTGCGGGCGGCCGAAGAGTCCGTCGATCAGGCCAAGCTGCTGCTCGACGCGGTCGACAGGGTCGGCGCAGACCTCGGGACGGCGCAGCAGACCATCGACTCCACCATCTCCGAGCTGGAGAGCGACCTCGCGGAGGCGCGCACCATCGCGGCGACCGACGACGCGACAGGGGCGGTCGCCGGGGTCGTCGCCGCAACGGAGCAGACGGTCGCCGACGTCAGATCGAAAATCGCGGCCGGCCCGATCAACCCGCTGGAGATCGCCCAGCGACTTGCAGCAGCCAATCAGAACATCGACGGCGTGCTGCAGAACGTGCGGGATGCGCGACAGCAGACCCAGCGCGCCCAGGCGTCGCTGCAGCAGACGCTCCTCGCCGCGCGCTCCAGGGTGTCCGCCTGCGAAGACTTCATCACCGCTCGCCGCGGAGCGGTCGGACCGGAGGCACGCACCCGGCTGGCCGAGGCAGGACGGCTGGTCGTGCAGGCCGAGGCGACGGCAACGGCCGACCCGGTGACCGCACTCGCCCAGGCGCAGCGCGCCGCCCAGCTGGCCGAGGAGGCGACGCAGCTCGCCCAGCGCGACGTTGGCGGGTTCCAGCCGGATTCCGGCGGCCTCGGCGACCTCGGCGGCCTGTTCGGAGGCGGCGGGTTCAGCGGAGGCGGCTCCGGCGGCGGCAACCGCGGCGGAGGGAACGGCGCGATGGGGGCGATCCTCGGCGGCATCCTGATCAACTCCGTGCTCGGCGGCGGCGGTGGAGGCGGCGGGCTCCTCGGCGGAGGCGGCGGTGGCGGAGGAAGCCGCAGTCGCAGCGGCGGCGGAGGGTTCAGCTCGGGAAGCTTCGGCGGGGGCGGAACCCGCTCGCGCCGCGGAGGCGGACGGTTCTAAGGCGCCTGACCGGGGGCCTCAGCGAAAGGAAAACACGATGGCAAAACAGTCCATTTTCGGTCGGATCTCACAGCTGCTGAGAGCGAACGTGAACGCGCTCATCGACCAGGCGGAAGACCCGGAGAAGATGCTCGACCAAATGGTCCGCGACTTCACCAACAGCATCGCCGACGCCGAGAGCGCCATCGCGGAGACGATCGGCAACCTCCGCCTGCTCGAAGACGACCACGCGGAAGACGTCGAAGCGGCATCGTCGTGGGGCCAGAAGGCCCTCGCGGCGAGCAAGCAGGCCGACACCTACCGCTCCGGTGGCGACACCGCGAACGCCGACAAGTTCGACAACCTCGCGAAGGTCGCCCTGCAGCGGCAGATCTCCTCGGAGAACGAGGCGAAGGCCGCAGAGCCGCAGATCGCGGCGCAGACCGAGGTGGTCGAGAAGCTGAAGTCCGGCCTCAACGGCATGAAGACCAAGCTCGAACAGCTCAAGAGCAAGCGCTCCGAGCTGATCGCCAGGGCCAAGAGCGCCCAGGCGCAGTCGCAGGTGATGGATGCGGTCAAGAGCGTCGACATCCTCGACCCCACCAGCGAGGTCAGCCGCTTCGAGGAGAAGATCCGCCGCGAGGAGGCGAGGGTCCGCGGAGCGTCGGAGCTCGCGGCCTCCAGCCTGGACGCGCAGTTCAACCAGCTCGACGACCTCGGCGAGATGACGGAGGTCGAGGCGCGCCTCGCCGCCCTCAAGACCGGCGGAGCACCCGCGCAGCCCGCCGTGACGGCCGACCCGGCGTCGTCAGCGCCGTACACCCCCGGTCAGTGACGGGTGGCGGCGCCGACGGAGCCGTCGGCGCCGCGCATCCCGTGCCTGGAACATCCGGACAACGAACGCAGTTGAGGACACCATGACGACACCCGTGCCACCCGCAGACCACGACGACGGGATGCGCGGATGAGCGGCGCATCGTTTCTGGTGGTGCCGCAGTGGCAGGGGTCCGGATCGTCGCGGGCCATGCGGCTGATCGACGGGGCGGAGGCGATCAGGGGCGACCTGCCCGCCGCCGCGACCACCGTGGTGCCCGTCCCCGCCGCGGCGGGCGAATCCCTCGGCACCGGCGTGCACCGGTTCTCGGCGCTCACGACCGTGCGCGACGCTGCGACGGCCGAGCTCATGCTGCTCGACGCTCCGGTGGTCACGATCGGCGGGGACTGCGCCGCCGACCTCGCCAGCGTCCAGCACGCGGTCGCCGTCGCAGAGCCGGGATCGGTCGCCCTGGTCTGGTTCGACGCGCACGCCGACATCAACGACGTGGGATCCTCCCCGTCGAGCGCCTTCCACGGCATGGTCGTGCGCGCCCTCCTCGGTGACGCACCGGACGGCCTCGCGTCCGCCGGACCGTCCCTCCTCTCCCCCGCGCAGGTGATCCTGGCCGGGACGCGAGCACTCGACGACGACGAGTCGGCGTACATCGAGGAGATGGGCATCCGGATGCTCGGCCCGGCCGACCTCGACGACCCGGCCGCCCTGGTGGCTGCGGTCGAGGCGACGGGAGCGACCTCGGTGTACGTGCACATCGACCTGGATGTGCTCGACCCGGCCACCATCAGCGGCATCGGGTACCCGGAGCCGTTCGGGGTGCAGCCGGAGGCGCTGTGCGACGCGGTGCGGGCGCTGCGCGGGCGGTTCGAGCTGGCCGGCGCTGCGATCACGGAGTTCGCGCCGGAGTCCCCGGATGCGGCGGGGCGCGACATGGCCGTGATCCTGCGGATCCTGGGCGCGCTGACCGGGCGGCTGGGCGGTGGCGCTGGCGGCGCGGGCGGCGCGGCTGGCGCGGGCGGCGGTTCCTCCACAGGCACCGCCGCGCGCCATCTCTCCACAGATCCGCGCCCTGCCGATGACGCGTCCTGACGGCGGAGGTAGCTTGGGAGACATGACCGAACCCAAGATCATCACCGAGCGGCGGGGCCACATCCTGCTCATCGGCTTCAACAGGCCGGAGAAGCGCAACGCCGCAGACTTCGAACTCCTCCGGCTGCTCTCCGACGCATACGGCGTGCTCGAACGCGACCCCGAGTTGCGCGTCGGCCTCGTCTACGCCGTTGGCGACCACTTCACCGCAGGCCTCGACCTCGCAGACATCGGGCCGCGCATCGGAGCGGACGGCCTCACCATCGAGAGCGACGACGGCATCAACCCGTGGCAGGTGTCCGGGCAGCGTCTCAGCAAGCCCGTGGTGATCGCCGTGCACGGCACCTGCCTCACCCTCGGCATCGAGCTGATCCTGGCGAGCGACATCGCCGTGGCGGCCCGGTCCACCACGTTCGGCCAGATCGAGGTGTCCAGGGGCATCCTGCCGTTCGGCGGGGCCACCATCCGGTTCCCCCGCGCTGTCGGCTGGGGCAACGCCATGCGCTACATCCTCACCGGCGATTCCTTCGACGCGGCAGAGGCCCATCGAATCGGCCTGGTGCAGGAGCTGGTCGAGGACGGAGAGCAGTTCGACAGGGCGTTCGCCATTGCGGAGCGCGTCGCGGCGCAGGCTCCCCTCGCCGTCCAGGCCGCGCTCGCCAACGCCAAGTTAGCCGTGCGAGAAGGCGACGCGGCGGCGGAGGCCCAGTTGCAGCCGGCGCTCGTCCGGCTGGCCACCAGCGAAGATGCCGCGATCGGCATGCAGGCCTTCCTCACCAGGACCCAAGCGGAGTTCGTGGGCCGCTAGCGGCGTCCCCCCTCCCCGACCACCCCGCACGACAACGAATCGACAGGAGAGAGCATGAGCAGCAACGAATACGACGTGATCGTGATCGGAGCGGGAGCGGTGGGCGAGAACGTCGCCGACCGAGCGGTGCAGGGCGGGATGCGCACCGTCATCGTGGAGGCCGAGCTGGTCGGAGGCGAGTGCTCGTACTGGGCCTGCATGCCGTCGAAGGCGCTGCTCCGTTCCGGAGCGCTGCTGCGCGCGGCGCAACGGGTCGGCGGGACGCGCGAGGCCGTCACCGGTCCGCTCGACGTGGAGGCGGTGCTCCGGCGCCGCGACGTCATGACGAGCGACTGGAAAGACGACGGGCAGGTGGAGTGGCTGAACGGAGCAGGCATAGACCTCGTCAGGGGCCACGCCGTCATCACCGGTGTCCGCGAGGTGACCGTGACGGCCGAGGACGGCACAGAAACGGTGCTCACGGCAAAGCACGCCGTCGCCGTCTGCACGGGTTCCGCCTCCCTCCTTCCCGACATCCCGGGCCTCCGCGAGAGTGAGCCGTGGACGAGCAGGGACGCCACGAGCGTCCAGCGCGTGCCCGTGTCGCTCGCGATCCTCGGCGGCGGTGTCGTCGGGGTCGAGATGGCCACGGCGTACGCCGGGTTCGGCACGGAGGTGCACCTCATCTCCCGCAGCGGCCTGCTCGGCGCGAACGAGCCGTTCGCCGGGGAACTCGTCGCGGACTCGCTGCGCGAACTCGGCGCGAACCTGCACCTCGACGTGTCCCCGACCGCCGTCGAGCGCACGGACGACGACCGCTTCCAGCTGACGCTCGACGACGGCACCACCATCCGCACCGACGAACTCCTCGTGGCGACCGGACGCATCCCGCACACCGCGGGCCTCGGCCTGGAGGCCTTCGGTCTCGAAGGCGGGGCGTGGCTGAACGTCGACGACTCGATGCGCGTCCTCGGCGCCGACGGCGAGCCGGTCGACGGTGGATGGCTCTACGGCGTCGGCGACGTCAACCACCGCGCGCTGCTCACCCACCAGGGCAAGTACCAGGCGCGGGCCGCGGGAGACGCGATCGCGGCCAGGGCGAAGGGCGCGAAAGTCTCCCTCGAGCCGTGGGGCACCTACGTGGCGACGGCCGATCACCAGTCGGTGCCGCAGGTCACGTTCACCGACCCGGAGGTCGCGTCCGTCGGGCTCACGGCCGCAGCCGCCGAGAAGGCCGGATACCGCACCAGGGTGGTCGACTACGAGATCAGCGGGGTCTCTGGCGCGAGCATCGCCGCGGACAACTACGTTGGGAAGGCGAGGATGGTCGTCGACGAGGACCGTCAGGTCGTCCTCGGGGTCACCTTCGTCGGGCAGGACGTCGGCGAGCTGCTGCACTCGGCCACCATCGCGGTGGTCGGCGAGGTCCCCCTCTCCCGCCTCTGGCACGCCGTGCCGTCGTACCCGACCCTCAGCGAGGTCTGGCTGCGGCTGCTCGAAACGTACGGCCGGCCGAAGGAATAACGGGATGCGCGTGATCACCCGCGTGCTGTTCGACTCCCCGATCAGCACGCTCGGCTACCTCTACGCCACGGCCGTCGGCCTGGTCTGGGGCTTCATCTGGAGCACGGGCCGCGTCGAGCGCCGCGCCGGGCTGTTCGTGTTCCGCGGGATGCCGGAGCGCACGTTCGGCAGGGGCGGTTCGTGCGTCGGAGGCTGCTACCTCACCGCGCAGAACGTGTCGGACGACATCCTGGAGCACGAGGCGATTCACAAGCGTCAGTGGCAGCGTTACGGCATGGTGTTCCCTCTGCTCTACCTCGTCTCCGGACGGGATCCGCTGAAGAACCGTTTCGAAATCGAGGCCGGCCTCGAGAAAGGTGGCTACCGATGACCGCAGCGTCCGACGGCTCCCGGCGCACGATCGTCCTGACCGGTGCGAGTTCCGGGATCGGGCTGGTCGCCGCCCAGCGGCTCTCCGAGCAGGGCAACGAGGTGGCGGTGGTCGGGCGCAACCCGGAGCGCACCAGGGGCATCGCGGAGAAGATCGGGGCGACGCCGTTCCTCGCCGACTTCGAGAAGCTCGACGAGGTGCGGGCGCTCGCCGGCGCGCTGCTGGATCGCTACGACACCATCGACGTCCTCGCCAACAACGCCGGCGGCCTGAACGCCAAGCGCGAGCTCACGGTCGACGGCCACGAGCGCACCATCCAGGCCAACCACCTGGCGCCGTTCCTGCTCACCCACCTGCTGCGGCCCCGGCTGGAACAGACGGCGGCGCTGGGCCGGGATGTGCGGGTCGTGTCCACGGCCAGCCTCGCCAACCGTTTCGGTCACCTCCGCCTCGACGACCTCGACTGGGAGAAGCGCGCCTGGCTGGGCGGCTGGCGGGCATACGGCACGGCCAAGCTGGCGACCATCCTGTTCATCAGGGAGCTGGCGGAGCGTCTCACCGGCACGGGTGTCGACGCCTTCTCGTTCCATCCGGGCACGATCGCGACCAACTTCGGCCGCACATCGCCGCTGATCCGGTTCGGGGCGTTCGTCACCCGCAACGGCTACGGCGTCCCCGTCGAGGCCGGGGCGGCACCCCTCGTCCGCCTCGCCGCGGAGGCTCCGGTCGGTGCGCCGAGCGGGACGTACTTCGACCGCCTCAGCGCCAACGGTCCCACCGCCGCGCAGGCGAAAGACGCGCAGCTCGGTCGCGACCTGTGGACGATCACCGAACAGCTCGTGGGGGTGGACACCCGCGTGTCACGCAACGATGGGCGCCGCGGGTGGGAGCGCAGCTGACGCCGGCATGCGAAGGGCGCGCAGACGTCGGGCGCGAGGGGCCACCACGGACACCTGCGGGTGAGTGTGCGGGGCGCCGTCAGTGGTAGGCGGGGGCGACGATGGCGTCGGCGGGCATGCCGACGACCGATTCGAGGTGGTCGCGCACCTCGGAGACCAGGGCGAAGCCGCCGGTCAGGATGACGCGGGTCTCGCCCGGTCCGTCGCAGAGCATCTCGGTGGTCCAGGCGCGGACCGCGCGGGTGGCGGCCTCTCCCCTGGCGCAGCGTTCGCCGGTGCCCGGGCGGCCGCTGCGGTTGTGGCGGGTGAGCCAGGTGACCGTCATGCGCATCGGGGTGGCCAGCTGGACGATGTCGTCCGCGTCGCCGACCTCCACGAAGACCCGGCCGCGAGCGCACAGCGGAAGCAGCGCGAGCTCGGCTTCGAGCTCGGTCAGCGACGACTCGTCACCGACGACGAGGAACTGCACACGGTCGTCGTGGTGGGCGGTGGTCGCGGTGTGGTTCGCGTGATCGGGTCGGTACATCGTGTTCTCAGTATAGGCGAGCCTTACCTAACACCGAAGGGCTCCGAGCGGATGCCCAGCGACCGGCCAGCAGGGTGCCGAGCGCACGGTGCCGAACGCAAGGGTTCCGCCCGGCCTGCCGACGCGGGATGATCGACGCATGGAGCCAACGCACCCGTCGCCCGCCCAACCGGTCGCCCCCATGCTGGCGAAAGCCGTCCCCACCGTGCCGGATCCGGACAAGGTCGACGGGGGGCTCAGCTACGAACCCAAATGGGACGGGTTCCGTGCCATCGTCTACGCGACCGGCACCAGCAACCCAGACGGCACCGGCACCATCGAGAGCGTTGAGATCGGCAGCAGAGGCTCCAAGATGCTCACGCGGTACTTCCCCGAACTCGTCGAGGCGTTCGCGCGCATCCTGCCCGGGCCGTGCGTGCTCGACGGCGAGATCGTCGTGCCGACCGGCGAGCCCGGCGCGCAGCGGCTCGACTGGGAGGCGCTGTCGCAGCGCATCCACCCCGCCGCGAGCCGGGTGAAGCTGCTGGCCGAGCAGACCCCGGCCACCTTCGTCGCGTTCGACCTGCTCGCGCTCGGCGACGAGTCGTACCTCGACCGGCCGTTCTCGGAGCGCCGTGCCGCGCTCGAGGCGTTCGCAGGCGACCTCCCCGCTCCCATCGAACTCACCAGGACCACCACCGACGTCGACCTCGCCTGCCGCTGGCTGGTCGAGTTCGAGGGCGCCGGGCTCGACGGGGTCGTCGCCAAACCACTGGCGGCGCCGTACGCGCAGAACAAGCGCACGATGCTGAAGGTCAAGCACCACCGCACCGCCGACGTCGTGGCGCTCGGCTACCGCATCCACACCAGCGGGCGCGGGGTGGGCTCCCTGCTCGTCGGCCTGTACGACTCAGACGGCGAACTGCGCAACATCGGGGGCGTCTCCGCGTTCACCGACAAGCGCAGACTGGAACTGGTGGACGAACTCGACCCGCTCGTGCTCCGGGACGACGACGGGCAGACCGTCACCGGCGAGACGGAGCGCAGCAGGTTCTCGTCCGGCAAAGACGTGTCGTTCGTGCGGCTGCGGCCGGAGCGCGTGCTCGAAGTGCGCTACGACCAGATGGAGGGGATGCGGTTCCGCCACACGGCCCAGTTCGAGCGCTGGCGTCCAGACCGCGACGCCCGCTCCTGCACATACGAGCAGCTCGACCGCCCGATCGCCTACGACCTCGGCGACGTCCTCAGCTGACGGCGCCAGGCGCGGCGCGCGGCTAAGCCTCCGTGGCGCGGCTAGACCTTCTTGGCGCGGCTCGGCTGCACGCGCGGCGGCTCGCCGGGCATCTTCGGGTAGTCGGGAGGGAACGGCAGTTCGCCGAGGCCGTCGTCGAGGTCGCGCTGCCACCAGCCGAGCAGCTCGTCGATGCGGCCCGGCTTGTCGCCGAACGTCTCCCACGGGTCGCCGACCGTCGCCAGCCGTTCCGGGATGCTCAGGACGGTGTGGGAGCGCGGGTCCGTCGACTCCAGCTCGTCCCAGGTGATCGGCGTGGCCACCGGTGCGTGGGCGAGAGCGCGCGGACTGTATGCGCCCGCCATCGTCCTGTCCCTGTTGGCCTGGTTGAAGTCGACGAAGATGCGCTCGCCGCGCTCCTCCTTCCACCACGCCGTCGTGACCTTGTCGGGCATCCTGCGCTCCAGTTCGCGGGCGGCGGCGATCACAGCGTGCCGCACATCCAGGAACTCGTGGGTCGGCTCGATCGGGGCGAACACGTGCAGGCCGCGGTTGCCGGAGGTCTTGATGAACGCATCCAGGCCCGCCTCGCGCAGCACGGCGCGCAGCTCGATGGCGGCGGGGATCGCGTCGCCGAAGTCGGTGCCGGGCTGCGGGTCGAGGTCGATGCGGAGCTGGTCGGGGTTGTCCGAGTTCTCCGCGCGCGACGGCCACGGGTGGAAGACCACCGTGTTCATCTGCACCGCCCACACCGCGGCGGCCGGTTCGTCGATGACGAGCTGGGGATGCGAGCGGGCGCTCGGGTAGACGACCATCACCGAGCGCACGTAGTCCGGCGCGCCCCTCGGCGGGTTCTTCGAGAAGAACTGCTCGCCGTCGATGCCCTCCGGGAATCGCTGCAGCGACACCGGCCGGTCGCCGTTGGCGCGAACGAACGCGTCGCCGACCGCGACGAAGTAGTTCGCGAGGTCGAGCTTGGTGATGCCCAGCTCGGGCCACAGCACGCGGCCGGGACTGGAGATCCGCACCTCGCGTTCGCCGTGCGGACCGGGGACCGTGAGGACAACTGCGTCGCCTGCCAT
The DNA here is from genome assembly GCF_051161895.1 of Leifsonia araucanica. Lineage (NCBI taxonomy): Bacteria > Bacillati > Actinomycetota > Actinomycetes > Micrococcales > Microbacteriaceae > Leifsonia > Leifsonia araucanica. Next base: position 100,023 of record NZ_JBMBTW010000002.1, on the reverse strand, counting down.
GCTCACACCGTACCCGTCCGGTCGCCGAAGCCGATGGCACTCGTGTGAATTCCGTGTGCGAAGCGGCGCGCGAGCGCGTCTCGGCACCGTTGTGGGTGAGAATGATGAGGCGTCCCCGAAGACGGGGTGCGAGACACGAGGAGTTCCCCTGAAGATCGTCAGCTACAACCTGCGCAAGCACGCAGCAGGCCACGAGCTCGCGGACATCGCTGCAACCTACGACGTCGACGCGCTGTGCCTGCAGGAGTGCGACAGTGAGGCGCTTCCCGAACGCCTTCACCACCTGATCCTCGCCGACGCGACGAGGACCAACCGTCTCGGCCTCGCCGTCTACGTGCGCGAAGACCGCTACGACATCCTCGACACCAAGGTGTTCGCCGTGCAGAAGTCGGTGCACGACCGCGTGCTCGCCCCGGCGAACGAGCGGCTGCTCGCGGTGCGCCTGCACGACAGGGAGACCGAGGAGGACGTGCTCGTCGGGTCGTTCCACGCTGCGCCGCTGACCGCATCCAACTCGTTGCGGCGCAAGCAGATCGCCGCCGCCCACGCCGGGATGCGCTCCCTGGCCGCCGACATCCCGTCGGTGATGGTCGGCGACTTCAACTACCCCTGGTTCATCCGCGGGCTGGAGCGGCACCTGACGACGGCGGGATACGCGCTCAGCCGCAGCACAGAGCCGACCTACCTGCGCTACAAGTTCTTCACCGGATACTTCGACTTCGTCACCTCGACCGGGTTCGAGATCCAGCGGGTGGATGTGCTGCCACGCGGCGCCTCCGACCACCGGGCGATCAGCCTGGACGCCGAACTCGCCGCCTGACCGGCACCTGGACCGCCCGCCGGGCGCGGCGTATCGTGAAGCGCGTTTCCTGGCGAGGTGGTGCGCGTGGACGTTCTCGGGTGGCTGGCCGCTACCGATTACACGATCGCGCGCGAGATCCTCGAGCGGGGCGTCGCCGCCATCTACCTGATCGCGTTCGTCTCCGCGGTCAACCAGTTCCCCGCGCTGCTCGGTGAGCACGGGCTGCTGCCCGCCCCGCGCTTCCTGCGAAGCGCATACGCGCGCAGCCAGCCCACCATCTTCCGCCGCCGATACTCCGACCGGATGCTCCTCGCCGTCGCCTGGACCGGCGCAGCGCTCTCGGCGCTGATCGTCGCCGGTGTTCCGCAGCTCGCGCCGACCTGGGTGTTCCTGCCCGTCTTCCTGCTCGTCTGGTTCCTCTACCTCTCGATCGTGAACATCGGGCAGACGTTCTACGGGTTCGGCTGGGAGAGCCTGCTCTGCGAAGCGGGGTTCACCGTCGCGCTGCTCGGCGCTCTCGACACCGCTCCCCCGGTGACGGTGGTGTTCCTGCTGCGCTGGCTGGTCTTCCGGCTCGAGTTCGGTGCGGGGATGATCAAGATGCGCGGCGACCGGTCGTGGCGCGACCTCACCGCGCTGTACTACCACCACGAGACCCAGCCGATGCCGAACCCGCTGAGCCGCACCGCCCACCTGCTGCCGAAGTGGTGGCACCGGCTGGAGGTGCTCGGCAACCATTTCGCGCAGCTGATCGTGCCGTGGCTGCTGTTCGCGCCGCAGCCGGTGGCCAGCATCGCGGCGGCGGTCGTCATCCTCACCCAGCTGTGGCTGGTGGCGACGGGCAACTTCGCCTGGCTGAACGTCATCACCATCGTGCTCGCGTTCTCGGCGGTGGACGACGCGTCGTTCTCGTGGCTGTTCGGCGGCGCGCGGCTCGGCGGCATCGGGGCGGAGGGCGTGCCCGGCTGGTACGCGGTCGTGGTGCTGGTGGCGAGCATCCTGATCGTCGGCCTCAGCTGGCAGCCGCTGCGGAACCTGTTCGCGCGCAGGCAGCTGATGAACGCGAGCTTCAACCGGTGGCATCTCGTCAACGCGTACGGGGCGTTCGGCACGGTCACGCAGGAGCGGTTCGAGGTGATCGTCGAAGGGACCGAGGACGACCCCAACGATCCGGATGCGCGCTGGCGGGAGTACGCGTTCAAAGGAAAGCCGGGCGACGTGAAGCGGCTCCCGCGACAGTTCGCGCCGTACCATCTGCGACTCGACTGGCTGATGTGGTTCCTCGCGCTCGGGTCGAGGGACACGGAGTGGTTCGAGATGTTCCTGCTGCGGCTGCTGGAGGCGGACAGGCCGACCCTGCGCCTGTTGCGCGCCGACCCGTTCGGCGGAAGCCCGCCGCGGGCCGTGCGGGCCAGGATGTTCCTCTACCGATTCACGACGAGGGAGGAGAAACGCGCATCCGGGGACCGGTGGATGCGCGAGGAGATCGCCGACCTCGTCCCACCGGTGTCGCTGCGTGGCTGAGCGGCAGCGCAGCTGCGCGCCAGCGCGGCCGGCTCAGTATCCGCCGCGCTCCTCCTCGAGCTTGGCCAGGTCGCGCCAGATCAGCAGCCGCAGCCGAGCGGGGCGCTCCTCCTCGTAGTTGGCTTTGAGCGCCTCAGCGCCGGAGAACGCGTCGAGTCCGGCCTGTATGGCACGGCCCACCTCGTCCCAGGCGTCCTGCCTGGCGCGCTCCACGATCCTCAGCAGCTCCTCCTCGGAGTCCGCCTTCGCGCGCAGTGCCGTCGCCAGCGCCCTGGCCGCCTCCTCGCGCAGCGCCAGGTTGCCCGCGTCGACGTCGCGGTAGTCGTGCGGGTGCGTCGCGTCGCCGCCCAGCCCCGCCACCGCGAGCCGCGCCTCGGCCGCCCGCTCGGCGGCCTGGTCCTGCTCGTCGGCGAGCTCCCGCAGCATCTCGGCCGCCTGCGCCGTGTGCCTGGCAGGGTCGAACGGGTTGTCCTGCTGGATGGTGTCGACCACGATGTGGTTCTTCACCGCCATCCTCGTGGCGTAGTCGGCGAGGAGCATCCCCTCCTCCACGGACTGTTCGAGGGTCGGCGGAGCCGCTTCCTCGAGCGCGTCCTCGTCGAACGGCCGGGTGCGCGGCGTGACCGCGCGCTTGCGGAACCAGTTCGGCCAGCGCATCCCTCTCCTCGGATCGCAGGCGGCGCGGAAAGGAGCGGCGCCGCCCTGCCCTTCCATTCTGTCGGAAAACCGCCCCGGTGAGGCAGAGTGGTGGCATGGCCGGTGTGCGATACGAATTCGAAGCGGAACTGTGGCGGTGGGAGGCCAGGCGGGACCTGTGGGTGTTCGCCCGGCTGCCGCTCGACGTGTCGGAGGACATCCGGCTGCAACCGCATCCACCCGCCGGGTTCGGCTCGGTGAAGGTGATGGTGACGCTCGGTGGTTCGCGGTGGTCGACGTCGGTGTTCCCCGAGTCGGCGGACGGGTCGTACATCGTCGCGATCAAAGGTTCCGTGCGGCAGAAAGAGGGCGTGGGTCTCGGCGACGTGGTGAAGCTGGGGATCGAGACGCTGCTGTAAGGGGTCAGGCGCGCGAGGTCAGGCGACGAGCATCCAGGTCGTCATCGCGCACATCGCGACGGCGGAGGCGACGGGAAGCAGGGCCGCGACGATGCCATGCGTCGCTGCCAGGCGCACGGCGCAGCCGAGGCAGACGACCGTGAGCGCTGCGACCGCGACGGCGATGACGAGCACCAGCCAGGAGCCGCCGAGGTGGGCGGCGTGCGGATCGCCGGATGCGGTGACTGCTACGCCGGACGCTGCGCCGTCGCGACCGTGGAGCGCCGCGAGCACGACCATGAGCGCCATCGTGAACGGCTCGACCGCGAACCGCGCCTGGCCGCGCCTGCGCCCCGCGGCCGCCACCACCGCGGCGACGACGAACAGCCCAGCGGCCCAGACGGCTCCGGGAACCAGGGTGACGGCGATCGCATAACCCGCCATGTCCGCCGCCATCGCCGCCGTCGCGAGCAGCGAGAGCGCCGGCAGCACGATCAGCGGAACGCTCGGGATGCGGCGCGCGGCCGGACGCGGCGAGACGGTCGCACTGGTCATACCGTCAGGCTACGAAGGCCGCCGTTGTCCCGGTGTGCCGCCCGCGCATCCCTGTTGCCCGCGCCCGCACGGTTCGGCCGGAGCGCGCGGGGGTACGCGTGCTACGATCCGTATCACGGATCGTATACAGTGTCGTCCCGATCAGGTGAGGTAACCCCGTGCTCAACCCGACAACGCAGGCCGTCAACCAGACAACGCAGCCCGGCCCGGCCATGCAGAACAGCCAGATCATGCAGCCCGGCCAGGCCACGCAGGCCGCCGGTCAGCCGCGCGCCAACCGCGTGACCACCTCCATCGCCAGGAACTTCAGCGAGTTCCGCACCGCGGTGTCCGAGTCGTTCGTGCCGCTGCACGTGACCAGTTCGCGTCCCGACCCGTTCTGGGGGCGCATCCGGTCGGCAGGCGCCGACGAGGTGCACGTCTCCGAGGTCAGCGCCGCCGAGCACGTCGTCGAGCGTACGCCGGAGCTGATCGCGCGCTCCGACCGGCACTACTTCAAGCTGAGCCTGCAGCTGTCGGGCACCGGTCTGCTCATCCAGGACAACCGGGAAGCCGTGCTGCAGCCGGGCGATCTGGCCGTCTACGACACCCACCGGCCGTACTCGCTGGTGTTCGACGACGACTTCCGGACGATGGTCGTCATGTTCCCGAAGCACCTCATCGACCTGCCCGCCGACGTGGTCGCGCAGCTCACCGCCGTGAAGATGAGCGGGAAGTCCGGCGTGGGCAGCATCATCGTCCCGTTCCTGGCGCAACTGGTCGGCAACCTCGAGCAGCTCAACGGCGCGACAGGCGCCAGGCTCGCCCACAGCGCGCTCGACCTGGTGACGACGATGTTCTCCAACGAGCTCGATGTGACCAGCGGGCCCGGCAACCCGCACCAGGCGCTGATGCAGCGCATCCGGGGCTACATCGACGCGAACCTGGCCTCCACCGACCTCGGTCCGACGCAGATCGCCGCAGCGCACTTCATCTCCACGCGGCACCTGCACGGGCTGTTCCGCGAACAGGGCACGACGGTGTCGTCGTGGATCCGCACCCGGCGACTCGAACGCTGCCGCCGCGACCTGCTGAACCCGCTCTACGGCGACCGTCCCGTCGCCGCGATCGCCGCCCGCTGGGGGTTCGTGGACGCCGCGCACTTCTCCCGGGTGTTCAAGGCGACGTACGCCGAGTCCCCCAGCGAACTGCGCGCCTCCGGTCGCGCCGCCTGACGATCGAGTCCGAAGTTGTTCACGCCCCGCCCCGGCGTGTCGCGTGAACAAGTTCGGACTCGATTCTTTGTCGGGGAGGGAACGGGGCTTGACGGTCGGGGCATGATCGCGGCCGGGCGGTTGAGGCCGATGGATGCGCGTGAGCACGATGGGTGCGACCCGCGCGACGCAGCGCGGGCGGAAACGGAACCCGCATGCCAGGCACCGCCCTTCCCCCGACCAGCAGACAGGTGGTCTTCCCGTCCGCTGGTGTGATCGAGACCGCCGAGCAGCCGCTGCCTGCGCCGGGGCCGGACGACCTCATCCTGCGCGTCGCCCTCGTCGGGGTGTGCGCGACGGACCAGCACCTGCTCGCCGGGCACATCGGCGACCCGTTCCCGCTCGTGCCCGGTCACGAGTTCGTCGGGGAGGTCGCGGCCATCGGCGACGCGGCCGCCGAGGCGCGAGGGCTGGCGGTCGGAGACCACGTCGCCGTCGAGATGCTGCTGCCCTGCCAGGTCTGCGCGCGCTGCCGCGAAGGCCGGTACAACCTGTGCGAGGCGGACGACCCGGCTTCCGGGCTGCCGCACGGCCGCCAGCTGGGCGTGAACATCCCGCGCACGGTCGCGCCCGGCCTGTGGGGCGGATACGCCGAGCACCTGTTCGTGCCACGCGAGGCGGTGGTGCACCGGCTTCCCGATGCGCTCCCCTGGCAGCGCGCCGTGCTGACCGAACCGCTCGCCGTCGCCTGCCGCGCCATCGCGCGGGGGCGGGTGGCGCCCGGCGAGTCAGTGGTCGTGATCGGGCCGGGCCCCGTCGGCATCCTCGCCGCCGCTGCCGCCCGGTCGGCGGGCGCTGGACGCGTGATCGTCGTCGGCACCCGCGCGAACCGGCTGGAGCTCGCGATGCGGTTCGGCGCGGACGCCGTGGTGAACTCCCGCGAGACCGACCCGGTGGATGCGGTCTCCTCCGCACTCGGCGGACGCCTGGCCGACGTGGTCATCGAGATCGCGGGAGCCACGGCTGCGCAGCAGCAGGCCGTGCGGCTGGTGCGGCGCGGAGGGCGCGTGGTGCTCGCCGGTGCGTGCGGTGCGAACGCTCCGGTGACCTTCCTCGCCGACGAGGAGCTGCTGACCCGCGAGATCGACCTGCTGCCGTCGTTCCTGTCCGCCGGAGGCTTCGAGCCGGCCATCCGGATGCTCGAACGCGGCGACTTCGACTACGAGTCCCTGGTGACCCACCGGTTCGGGCTCGGTGAGGTGCGTGCGGCGTACGACGTGATCGAGCGGCGTGACGGCGGAGTGCTGAAAGCCGTGATCGACCCCGGCGTGAGCGTGGTCGCGCGATGACCGGCGAGCGGGCCGGACGGGCCGGACGGTTCGGCGGGCGCGTTGTCGCCGTCAGCGGCACCACGAGCGGCATCGGGAGGGGCATCGCCTCCACGCTGGCCGCCGAGGGCGCGACGGTGTTCGGGCTCGACGTCGAACCGGGAGGGATCGGCGAGCACATCCCCTGCGACGTCTCCGACGCGGACAGCGTCGCCAATGCGGCGGCCGACCTGCTCGCGCTCAGCGGAGGGCGGATCGACCACGTGGTCGCCAACGCGGGCATCCGCGGGTCCGACACGGCCGCCGAGGAGCTGCCGATCGCGGAGTTCGACGCGGTGCTCGCGGTGAACCTGCGCGGGGTGTTCCTGACGCTGCAGGCGTTCGCCCCCGCCATGCTCGCGGCGGGGCGAGGCAGCATGGTGGCCGTCGCATCCATGTCGGGCAACCGGGTGGTGAACGTGCCGCAGCGCACCGTGCACTACAACACGGCGAAGGCGGGAGTGACGGCGATGGTGCGCACGCTCGCCGTCGAGTGGGGCGCGCGCGGAGTGCGGGTCAACACGGTCTCCCCCGGCTACGTCTCCACGCCCTTCCTCGACGGCGACAGCGCCCTGCACGCCCAGTGGCTGCCGAACACCGTGCCTGGACGCTTCGCGACCATCGAGGAGATCGCGGCAGGCACCCTCTACCTCCTGTCCGACGACGCAGGGTACTGCTACGGCACCGACCTGCTGATCGACGGCGGATACTCCCTGCGCTGAGACGCGCACCACGAAAGGAATGCGATGACGGACACCCAGCACGACCCGGCGCCCCACGACCCGGCACCCCACGATCCAGCAACGGACGAGTGGCGTACATACGACGAGTTCGCCGCGGGCATCGACACCTACCGGCTGCCGAACACCGACCTGGCGGGCACCGCGCTCTCGCTGACGCTCGACGACGACTCGACACTGTCGCTGACGTTCGACGCCGACGCAGTGACGTGGACCGCATCCGGCGCCATCGGCTCCGGAGGGACGGACCCGTACGACGCTGTCGCGGTGCGCGACGACGTCGTCTTCGTCAACCTGCCGCTGACGAGCGTGGAGCGGGAGGCGATCACGGTGGTCTACTCGACACGGACGCACCGCGCGCTGGTGGCGCACTCGGTGATCGGCGAGGAGGACGTCGACGGCACCCCGCGGGTGCGGCAGACATTCCACGCGGCGGCGACCGATGCCGGAGATCCCACCGGGGAGGCGCCCGCTCCGTCCCGCGACCTGATCGGCAAGAGGAACATCTACCGCTACAGCCCGCAGCACCTCTACGAGCACGTCTACGTGTCGTCGCAGCGCTACGCCTGGCAGTGCCTGGAAGGCGTGCAGCGCGGGCACGGCGATATGGACCTCTCCACCGTGTGGAAGTTCGCCGACGGACTGTATCTGTTCTGCTTCCGCGAGTTCCGGATCGCCGTCGCCAGCGTGTGGCTGCACGACCTCGGCTACGACCTGCGCACCACGGGCATCTTCCTCGGGCTGAACGGCGCAGGCGAGTCCGAGCACTCGCGCGGGGGTGGCCACATCTACCCGCTCGGCTCCGTCTCGTACCCGGACGCGCAGCCGGTCTGACCGCATCCATCCCATCCACTGACCGCATCCACTGACTGGAGCAGCAGCATGACACGCAATCACGACATCATCGCGGCGCACTACGCCGCCTCCGACCGCGGAGACATCGACGGGATGCTCGCCCCGCTCGCTCCCGACGCCCGCTGGACCGAGATGGCCGGCTTCCCGTACGCGGGCACGTACATTGGACCGGACGAGGTGCGCGCGGGCGTCTTCGAGCGCATCGGCGCCGAGTGGGACGGCTACACGGCCGCCATCACCGAGCTCGTCGACGGCGGGGACACCATCGTCGGCCTCGGCACGTACAGCGGCACCAACAGGGCCACCGGCCGCTTCTTCGAAGCCCGCGTCGCCCACGTCTGGCGGCTCGCGGACGGCAAGGTCGTCGCGTTCGAGCAGTTCACGGACACCGCGCTGGTCCGGGATGCGGTGCAGTAGCGACGGGAGAGCGCGGACGGGCAAGAAGGGTGCAGCCACAGGCAACACCCGGAGACACACCCGGCCATAGGTTTCAGTCGAGATGCCACGACGAAGTGGTCGTGGCGCAACCCGAGAGGCAGGGAAGCGCATGAGGAAACACCTGATCTACGCGGCCGCAGCGCTCGCGGCATCCGCAGCACTCGTGCTGAGCGGCTGCAGCGGCGGAGGCAGCGGCGACGGCAAGTCCCCGATCGTGGTCGGATCGGTCAACACCAAGAGCGGCGCAGCCACGTTCCCCGAGGCATCGCTCGCCGCCGCTGCGGTCTTCAAAGACCAGAACGCGAAGGGCGGCATCAACGGCCACCCGATCGACTACAAGGCGCTCGACGACAAGGGCGACCCTGCCACCGCATCCGCCAACGCCCGCGAGATCGTCGGCAGCGACGAGGCCGTGGCGATGGTCGGCTCGGCGAGCCTGATCGAGTGCGAGATCAACGCCAAGTACTACGAGCAGCAGAAGATCCTCTCCATCCCGGGCGTCGGGGTGGACACCGGCTGCTTCGACAGCCCCAACATCTCGCCGGCCAACGTCGGGCCGTTCAACGACATGACCCTCACCCTGTACTGGGGCTCCGAGGTCGCCAAGCTCGACAACATCTGCGTGCTGCTGGAGATCGCGGGAAGCACCCGCCCCGCCTACCAGAAGGCCATCGACAAGTGGACCGAGATCACCGGCAAGAAGCCGCTCTACGTCGACGACACGGTGCCGTATGGGGCCAGCGACTACACGCCGTACATCGTGAAGGCGAAGGACGCCGGCTGCAAGGCTCTCGCGATCAACCCGGTCGAGCCGGACGCCATCGCCCAGGTCAAGGCGGCCAACGCGCAGGGCTGGAAGGACGTGAACTGGCTCTACCTGACCAGCGTGTACAGCGACAACTTCGCCAAGGCGGTCAGCGACGCGGGAGCCGGGATCTACGTGCCCGCCGAGTTCTACCCGTTCACCGACGCATCCAGTGACATCAACAAGGACTGGCGCGACCTGATGACCAAGAACGACATCCCGCTCACCTCGTTCTCGCAGGGCGGATACCTCGCGGCCAAGTACTTCATCGAGGTCGCGAAGGGCATCAAGGGCGACGTGACGAGGGACTCGGTCACGAAGGCCCTGCACGACATGAAGCCGATCGAGAACCCGATGGTCGGAACGCCGTACACGTTCGGCACCGCCACGGTGCACGACGGGAACACCGCGGGCTGGCCGATCAAGCTCGTCACCGGCAAGAACGCCTGGGAGCTGAACGGCGACGACTGGATCACGATCCCGAAGAAGTGACCATCTGCGGGGCTCGCCTCCCTCGCGGAGGCGAGCCCCGCATCCACTGTTTCTGAAAGGAGCCCCGGATGCTGCAGGGCGCCCTCGCCGGCCTCGCCGCCGGTGGACTGTACGCCGTGCTCGCGGTGTGCCTCACCCTGATGTCCCGCCTGGTGCGGGTGGTCAACTTCTCCCAGGCCGCGACCGGGATGTTCGGCGGTTTCGTCGCCGTGTGGCTGGTGAGTCACGGCGGCTGGCCGATCTGGCTCGGCTCGCTGGCCGGCGTGCTCATCGGCGGGGCGCTGAGCGCGCTGATCGGGCTGATCATCGCCACCTGGCTGCCGGAGGCGGACACCACGACGCGGTCGGCGGTGACCGTCGGACCGCTGCTGCTGCTGATCTCGCTGTCGTTCATCCTGTTCGGCAACAAGCCGCAGCCGTTCAGCCCGATCCTCTCCGGTCCGGCGTTCTCGATCGGCGGCGTGGTGGTCAGCCAGGTGACGGTCGCGACCGTCGTGCTCGCCGTCGTCGTCGCCGTGGCCTGCCGGCTGGTGCTCACCCGCACCTCGATCGGCACCAAGCTGCGCGCCCTGTCGGAGCGGCCGACGACGGCCGAGCTGATCGGCATCCCGGCCAAGCCGCTGAGTGTCGCGGTGTGGGCGGTCACCGGGCTCATCTCCGCCCTGGTCATCATCATCGTCGCCCCGTCGCAGTCGAACGACGCGACCAGCCTGTCGATGCTCATCGTGCCGGCGTCGGCGGCGGCACTGCTCGGCGCGTTCAAACGGCTCGACCTCGCCGTTATCGGCGGTCTCGTGCTCGGGCTGCTCAGCGGCCTGGTCGCGCAGATCGACGAGGTGTCGTTCATCCGGAACTTCCTGCCGTTCCTGTTCATCATCGGATTCCTGCTGTGGACGCAGCGCAAGGAGGTGTGGGATGCGGCGCGTTAGCGGCACCCCCGCGGCACGGATCGCCCTGCCGTTCATCGTCGGAGCCGTCGGCCTCGGCGCCGGATACGCGCTCAGCGTCTCGCTCTCCGGCTACTTCGTCTTCCTCGCGGTGAGCGCCGTCGTCGCCGCCATCGCGATCCTCGGGCTCGGCATCGTCACCGGCAGCGCCGGGATGATCGCGCTCTGCCAGCTGACCTTCGCCGCGGTGGGAGCGTGGATCGTCTCGCTGCTCAACGTGCTGAACGCGCCGGGCGGGTTCATCGTCTGGCTCATCGTCGGCGGCCTGGCCGCCGGGGTGGTCGGCGTGCTCGTCGGCCTGCCGGCCCTCCGGCTGCGCGGGGTCAACCTCGCGGTGGTCACGCTCGGCTTCGCCGCAGCGGCCGACGTGACGCTGGTGCAGATCCAGTTCCCCGGCTCGACGGACGGCATCTCGGTGCTCCGGCCGGACGCATTCAGCGACGACCGCTCGTACTTCTTCTTCAGCGTGCTCGTGCTGGTGGTCTGCGGCATCGCGGTGTACTTCCTGCAGAACGGCCGCTGGGGGTCCAGCTGGAAGTCCGTCGCGTTCTCCGAGCGGGGCACAGCCTCTGTCGGGGCGAGCGTGCGCAGCTCCAAGCTCACCGCCTTCGCCGTCAGCGCCACCCTCGGCGGAGTGAGCGGCGGCCTGATCGCCGGGCAGGTGGGGCTGCCGTTCGCGAGCAGCTTCACGCCCATCCAGTCGCTCGCGCTGTACGTGCTGGCGATCATGTCCGGCGCGTACCTGATCGACATGGCGATCTTCGGCGGCATCGTCTGGATCGCGGTGCCCGAGCTGCTGAAGCGCTGGGGCATCCCGCAGGACTGGGGCTTCGTGATCTTCGGTGTGCTCGGCGTTCAGGCGCTGACCAGCGGGTCGAATCTGGGGCAGAGCATCCGGAACGCCTGGTGGAAGCGGCAGGCGGCGCGGCGTCCTCTGGAGGTGGCCGCCCCGCTGTCGGAGGCGGACACTGCCCGGAATGCCGTGCTCTCCCCCGCCCAGCCGCCCGCGCCGGACCCGGCCGCAGCACCCGTGCTGGTGGTCGAAGACCTCGGCGTGGCCTTCGGGCAGGTGAAGGCGCTGAACGGCGTGAGCCTGGTGGTGCCGGAGAACACGATCATGGGACTCATCGGCCCGAACGGCGCGGGCAAGTCCACCTTCGTGGATGCCGTCACCGGATTCCTGCCGCAGCACACCGGACGGGTCAGCCTCGACGGCCGCGACCTGCGCGGGATGTCCGCCACGGCGCGCGCCAGGCTGGGCCTCCGCCGCACCTTCCAGCAGGACAGGGTGCCGCCGACGCTCACGGTCGACGCGTACGTCCGCTTCGTCGCCCGCCGTCGCCTCAGCGCGGCCGAGCTCGACGAGACGCTCGCCTTCTTCGGCTGCCCCACCGCCCGCACCCGCCTGCAGAACGTGGATGTGGGCACCAGGCGGCTCGTGGAGGTGGCGGCCAACGTGCTCGCCCGTCCGCGCATCCTGATCCTGGACGAGCCGGCGGCCGGGCTGTCGCACGAGGAGCACCTCGAGCTCGGAGCGCGCCTGCTGCAGGCACCCGCCCGGTTCGGGATGTCCATCGTCCTGATCGAGCACGACCTCGACCTGGTGCGCTCCGTCTGCTCGAGCCTCACGGTGCTCGACTTCGGCGAGGTGCTCGCCAGCGGTCCGCAGGCGGAGGTGCTCGCCGACCCCGCCGTCGTGAAGGCGTACATGGGTGAAACGGAGATGCTGTGAACGCGGACAACGAGCTGGTGCTGGATGCGGTCACGGTCAGCCGCGGAGCAGGACCGGTGATCAGCGAGGTGAGCCTGCGCGTCGAGCCGGGCAGGATCACGGCGCTGGTCGGGCCGAACGGCGCGGGGAAGACCAGTCTGCTCGAAGCCATCTCGGGGATCGTGTCTCCGAGCGGCGGCACGATCAGCGTCGACGGCGACTCGATCGCCCGGCTCTCCCGGGTGCAGCGCGCCCGGCGCGGCATCGTGCACATCGAGCAGGGGCGCGCCATCTTCCCGTCGCTGACGGTGCAGGAGAACATCCGGCTCACCGCCGGTACGCAGGAGGGCGTCGACGAGGCGCTCGCGCAGTTCCCCGAGCTGGAGAAGCGACGGACGAGCGCATCCGGGCTGCTGTCCGGCGGCGAGCAGCAGATGGTGGTGCTGGCGCGCGCGTTCGCGTCGAAGCCGAGGTTCCTGCTGATCGACGAGATGTCGCTCGGGCTCGCGCCGGTGGTGTTCATGCGGCTGCTGCCGATGATCAAGCAGTTCAGCGAATCCGGGGTGGGTGTGCTGCTCGTCGAGCAGTTCACGCACCTGGCGCTGGGCGTCGCGACCGACGCCCTCGTGGTCGCCGGCGGGCGCGTCACGTACGCGGGCGATGCCACCACCCTGCAGGCCTCCCCCGAGATCCTCCACCGCGCCTACCTCGGCGGCTGATCCTCTCTCTCCTGCTCTCCCTCTCCCCTTCCCCCAAACAATCGAGTCCGAACTTATTCACGCCTCCACCCGGCGTGTCGCGTGAATAAGTCCGGACTCGATTGTTTGGGAGGCAGTCCGGGGTCAGGCGTCGAGGGGGATGGTGGGGACGTCGACGATGTGGGCGCCGCCGTCGGCGACGATGGTGGCGCCGGTGATGTAGGAGGATTCGGCGGAGCCGAGGAAGCGGATGACGGAGGCGATCTCCTCCGGCTGGGCCGGGCGCGCGAGCGGGACGGCGGCCGTCACGATGCGGTAGCCCTCCTCGCGGCTCGCCAGCCCGGACGCCCTGGCGAAGTCGTCCATCTCCTCGTCGGCCATCGGCGTCTGCACCCAGCCGGGGCAGACCGCGTTCACGCGCACGCCGAACCGGCCGTAGTCGCGGGCGAGAGACCGGGTCAGCCCGATCAGCGCGTGCTTGCCGACCGTGTATCCGGCAACGCCAGGACCTGCGAAGAGCCCGGCGAGCGACGACACCACCACGATCTGCCCGTGCGACTCGACGAGCTGCGGCAGGGCGGCCCGGGCGAGCACGAACGCCGTCGTCACGTTGGTGCGGAAGGACCGCTCCCACGCGGCGTCGTCCGTCTCGTCCACGGTGCCGAGCCCGTGCCCTCCGGCGTTGGCCACGACAACGTCGATGCGTCCCAGCTCGGTGACGACCTGGCGCACGGCGGCCTCCGCGTCCTCGCGCACGCTGGCGTCCGCGACGATCGCCAGCCCACCGGTCTCCGCGGCGACGGCATCGAGCGGCCCGCGACGACGGCCGACGAGCACGACGTGCGCACCCTCGGCCGCATAGCGGCGGGCGGTCGCGGCGCCGATGCCGGTGCCTCCCCCGGTGATGACGACGACCTTGCCGTCGATGGATGCTCGGCTCAGGGGCACGGCTGCCTGCTTTCTGTGGTGGGTGGTGACGCTGTGGATGGTGACGTCGGCGATCACGCCGGGAACGACGATCGCGCCAGGTAGCCGAAGTCGGAGACCAGCGCGTGCCCGTTGACCGGCCTCGATGCCGGCGACGCGAGGTACAGCACGTGCCTGGCCACCTCGTCCGGGCTCTGCACGGGGAAATCCGCGCCCGCGAACCCTCCGGGCTCGACGCCCAGATCGGCGCGCGCCATCGGGGTGTCGACGATCGACGGACAGACGGCGTTGACCCTCACGCCGTCGGCGGCGAGATCGACGGACAGGGCGCGCATCAGCTGCAGCACGGCGCCTTTCGACGCGTTGTACGGCACCATCCCGGGAGCCGCGACGAAGCTGGAGTCCGACGCGAGCAGCACCACGGACGGCGTGGCGGAGAGCCGCAACGACGGGAGCGCGTGCTTGACCACGAGGAACGGCCCGGTGACGTTGACGGCGAGCACCGCGTTCCAGTCCTCCAGCGCGATGTCGTCGACGCGGGAACCGAACGGGCCGGAGATCCCGGCGCAGGCGACCACCGCATCCACGGTGCCGAGTGCTGTCGCCGCGGACGCGACGGCCGAGGCCACGGAGGACTCGTCGGTGACGTCCACCACGAACTCCGCGGCCTCGACGGCGCCGCCGGCTCCGACGGCGCCGACCGCCCCGGATGCGCGCAGCTCGTCGCCGACGGCGGCCAGCCCCCGCGCATCCCGGTCCAGCAGCGCCACCCGCGCGCCCTCGGCGGCGAACGCCAGCGCGCACGCCCGGCCGATGCCGCTGGCCGCGCCCGTCACGATGACGCCGCGGCCGGCGAGTGCCAGCTCCATCAGTCCTCCGGCACCAGCTCGGGAGCGCCCGTCTCCTCTGTGCCGTGGCCGATCTGCGCGTACACGCGCGGGTTGCGTCGCTTCAGGATCGCGCCCCAGACGATCCCGAGGATGCCGGGCACGATCACCACGGCGGGCAGGATGAACGTGGTCGCGGTTGCCGGGGCGGTCGGGTCGCTGGTGAGCAGCACATTGAAGTTGACCAGGATGAGCACGAACACCACGAGCAGGGCGACGCCGGAGACCACGGGGGCGACCAGCCGCTGCCAGACCCCGACGCCGTGCCGGTCACGGCGGAAGAAGCCGATCACGGCCACAGACACCACGGCCATCAACAGCACGAGCCCCATCGCCCCGCTGTTGGTCAGCCAGGAGAACAGCGTCAGCACGGGGAACAGCGCGGCGGGAGCACCCTCCGGCGGCACCCAGCCGACGCTCGCGATGGCGAACACGGCGATCACCACCACGGCGAGCGCCGTCTGCGTCACCGAGCCTGCCCACGGGGCTCCGCTGCTGGCGCGCACCCTGGACAGCCAGCCGGGCAGGACGCCCTCGCGGCCGAGCGAGAAGAAGTAGCGCGCGACGGCGTTGTGGAAGCTGACCAGGGAGGCGAACAGGCTGGTGACGAAGAGCAGTTGCGCGATGTCGCTGACCACGACGCCGACGTTGGTGGAGAGGAAGGTGAAGATGAGGTCGGGGCCCTGCTTGGTGGCGTCCGCGATGACCTTGCTCGGGCCGGAGCCGACCGTCATCGCCCAGGACGAGAGGGCGTAGAACAGCGCGATGATGCCGACGGCGGTATAGGTGGCCCGCGCGACCGTGCGCTTCGGGTCCTTCGACTCCTCGCCGTAGATGGCGGCGGACTCGAAGCCCATGAATGCTGCGATGCCGAAGGCGAACACGGCGCCGATGCCGGTGACGAACAGGCTCGACGGGCTGAGCGCCTCGGCGCTGACGCCCTCCGGGGCGACGATGAACGCGGCGACGTCGTAGACGATGACCACCACGAACTCAAGGGCGACCAGCACGCCGAGCACCTTCGCGGACAGGTCCACCCTGTTGACGCCGAGGACGGCGATGAGTGCGATGCAGACGAGGATCGGCACCCACCACGGCACGTCCCAGCCGAACTTCGCGTTCAGGAGGGAGGAGACCTGGAAGCCGAACAAGCCGTAGACGCCGATCTGCATGGCGTTGTACGACACCAGCGCGACGATCGAGACGCCGACGCCGACCGGGCGGGAGATGCCGCGGGCGACGTAGGAGTAGAAGGCGCCGGCGTTGGTGACGAAGCGGCTCATCGCCGCGTAGCCGACCGCGAAGATCGCGAGCGTCACGCCCAGGATGAGGAACGAGAGCGGCACCCCGGTGACGCCGGTGACCGCGAACGTGGTGGTGACGCCGCCGGCGAGCACGGTGAGCGGCGCGGACGCCGCGATGATCATGAACGTGACGGCGGGGACGCCGAGGCGCCGCCGGTGCGCGGACGGCGTGGTGGCGGCGACGGCGTTGTCTGCCTGGTCTGTGGAAGTCACGGGGTACTCCTCGGTCGGCGCGGCACAGGATTCGCCACGGCTATCAGCGATGTTCCCGCTTCCTCCACAGATCGGGCTTGGCTCCAACTGCACACAACTTGACTCAACAGGCACATCGCACCGGTGCGCATTCCCCAGGATGGAGTACGGCTTCGATACTGAACAGACCACCAGGAGAAGGATGTCCATGTCCGCGCACCACCACACCAGCACCACGACCGCCCCGACCACGGTCGCGCATCCCCTCGATTCGCTGACGGCCGCCGAGCTCGCGCGCGGTCGCGACATCCTCGACGCAGCGGGGCTCATCGGGCCGGGCACGCGGTTCCCGTCCGTGCTCCCCGTCGAGCCCGCCAAGGAGGCCGTCGCCTCCTTCCGGCCAGGGGATGCGATCGAGCGGCGCATCCTGTTCGTGCTGCTCGACACCGCCACCGGGCAGCCGGCGGAGGCTGTCGTCTCCCTCACCACTTCGGAACTCGTGAGCCACACGCCGCTGTCGACGGACGCCGCGCCGTACGGGCAGCCGCAATACCTCTTCGAGGAGTACGAGGCGGCGGAGCGGATCGCCAAGGCGTCCCCGGAGTGGCAGGCAGCCATGACGCGTCGCGGGCTGGCCGACCGCATGGAGCTGGCGTTCTGCGCACCGCTCGCGCCCGGGCACTTCAACCGGGCGGACGAAGTGGGGAGGCGCGCCATCCGGTCGCTGACGTTCCTGCGATCGAGCATCGACGACTCGCCGTGGTCGCATCCGGTGGAGGGGCTGATCGTGCACATCGACCTCACCGCCGGCACGGTGATCCGGGTCGAGGACGAGGGCGACGTCCCCGTGCCTGCGCTGGACGGCAACTACGACGCAGCGACGGTCGGACCGGCCCGCACCTCGCTGAAGCCGATCGAGATCACACAGCCGGAAGGGCCGAGCTTCCACGTGGACGGGCAGGCTGTCGAGTGGGAGAACTGGAAGTTCCGGGTCGGCTTCAACGCGCGCGAGGGCCTGGTGCTGAACCAGGTCACGTTCCGCGACGGCGACGAAGACCGGCCGGTGCTCTCGCGTGCGTCCGTTCCCGAGATGGTCGTGCCGTACGGCGACACGACGCCCACCCGGTTCTGGATCAGCTACTTCGACGCCGGCGAGTATCTGCTCGGCAAGAACGCCAACAGCCTGACCCTCGGCTGCGACTGCCTCGGCGTCATCCACTACTTCGACGGCGTGGTCGCCGACGACCACGGAAACCCGGTCACCATCCCCCAGGTGGTGTGCATGCACGAGGAGGACTACGGCGTGCTCTGGAAGCACACCGACCTCACCGGCAAGGCGGAGGTGCGGCGCTCCCGCCGGCTGGTCGTCTCGTACTTCTCCACCATCGGCAACTACGACTACGGCTTCTTCTGGTACTTCTACCTCGACGGCACCATCCAGGTGGAGGCGAAGGCGACGGGCATCGTCTTCGCGGGAGCCGGCATCCCGGGCTCCGACGACCCGCACGCGACCGAGATCGCGCCAGGACTGTTCGCTCCCGTGCACCAGCACCTGTTCTGCGCGCGGCTCGACGTCGCGATCGACGGGGAGCGCAACTCGCTCGCGGAGGTCGACGTGGTCGGCATCCCGATCGGCGAGGACAACCCGTACGGCAACGCGTTCACCTGGACCACCACGCCCATCCGCAGCGAACGGGAGGCCGGACGCCTGGCAAACACCGCGTCGTCGCGGGTGTGGGAGGTCACCAGCTCCGACAGGCGCAACCTGGTCGGCAAGCCGACGGCGTACCACCTCGTGCCGCAGCCGGGGGCGACGCTGATGGCGCAGCCGGAATCGACCGTGTTCGGCCGCGCGACGTTCGCCACCAAGCACCTGTGGGCGACGGCGTTCGATCCGGCGGAGCGCTTCCCGGCCGGCGACTACCCCAACGCACACGCCGGAGGGGCGGGCCTCCCCGCCTGGACCGCCGCCGACCGCTCGCTGGAAGACACGGACATCGTGCTCTGGCACGTCTTCGGTCCGACGCACATCCCGCGCCCGGAAGACTGGCCGATCATGCCGGTCGACTACTCCGGCTTCCTGTTCAAGCCGTACGGCTTCCTCGACCGCAACCCGGCGCTCGACCTGCCGGATGGCGCTGCCGCGTCATCCTGCTGCGCGGGCGGCGGCGATGGCGGCGAGCACGGCGGCGGCGGCGAGTGCCGCTGCGAGCACTGACCACCTGACGGCATCCCTCTGGATCATCCTCTGCATGACCCTCTGCACCACCCCTCACCGAACGGAGACATCACATGAGCGCTCTCACCCTGTCTGACACCTCCACCTGGCTCCCGCTGGACGGGCTGGCCCCCGGCTTCGACGCGAACAAGGCGGAGCCGACCGCCGACCTCGCCGGGCGCACCGTCGCGCTCGTCGACGAGCGCGGCA
Source organism: Leifsonia araucanica (assembly GCF_051161895.1). Classification (NCBI taxonomy): domain Bacteria; kingdom Bacillati; phylum Actinomycetota; class Actinomycetes; order Micrococcales; family Microbacteriaceae; genus Leifsonia; species Leifsonia araucanica. Next base: position 81,124 of record NZ_JBMBTW010000002.1, on the reverse strand, counting down.
CCAGGATCGTGCACCACTTCGGCGCGGACAGCGTCGAGTGGGAGTACCAGCCGGGAGACGGGGATCCGATCGCCGCCTCCTCTGGTACAGACCCGTACGAGGCGTTCGAGGTCGACACCGGACTGTACTTCGCGCAGTTCCACCACCAGCACAAGCCCGACGAGGCGGTGTCGCTCGTCATCGACCTGACGAACGGCCGTGCGCTGTCGATCATCCAGGCCATCGGAGACCAGTTCCCCGGGAACACCGCGGTGCGTCAGCTGTTCGTGCCGTCGCTCATCGAGGGCGTCGAGACCGCTGGAGCGGAACCGGCGCCGACCACCGCGCTGATCGGCCGCCGGGTGATGTGGGTGTACAGCAGCGAGCACGCGTACGAGCACGTCTACCTGAGCCCGCAGTGGTACTCGTGGCAGTGCCTGGCCGGACCGGAGAAGGGTCTCGCCGACACCGACGAGAACTCGGTCTGGGAGATCCGTCCCGGCATCTACGTGTTCACCTGGCGCGAGAAGGTCATCCCGTGCGCGTCGGTGACCATCGCCGACCACCGCAACGTGCGCGCCATCCGGTCGCACGGCGTGCTGTTCGGGCTGGACGAGTCCGGCACCGTGCCGACGCACTTCACCTTCGGGGCGTACGGGCGGCTGCTGAGCAACACCGTGCATCCCGACCCGTACGATCCTGCGGCGGCTGCTCCCGCGGCGGGCGCCCACGCTCAGGATGCCGGGGCGGACACCGCGCGATGAGCACCGTCGGCGAGGGCGCGGCCGACCTCCTGGTCACGAACGCCACCGTGTACACCGTGGACGCCGATCGCTCGCGGGCGGAGGCGTTCGCCGTGCGCGGCGGCCGGATCGTCGCCATCGGCTCGGCGGCGGAGCTGTCCGGCCTGCGCGGGCCGGAGACGCGGATGCTCGATGCGGCAGGCGCGTTCGTGATGCCCGGCCTCGTCGACGTGCACAACCACCACGCCCACGCCGGACGGGCGGAACTGTTCGAGCTCACCTTCTCGAACGGCGCGAGCTACGATCAGATCCTCGGTGCGGTGCGCGCATACGCCGCGACCCGCGGTCCGGACGAGTGGATCGTGGGCAGCAGCTGGGGCACGGGACTCCTCGACCAGCTCGGGCACGCCCAGGCGCGGCGCGGGCTCGACGAAGCGGCAGGGGGCCGTCCCGTGCTCCTCACCGACGACAGCCACCACAACAGGTGGGTGAGCTCGCGGGCGCTGGAACTCGCCGGGATCGACGCATCCACGCCGGATCCGGATCGCGGCGTGATCGTGCGCGACCCGGAGACCGGAGAGCCGAGCGGCGTGCTGCTCGAAGCGGCCGGCCTGCTCGTCGAAGAGGTGGCGCAGCCCGCCGTTGCGCTCAACGCCGCCCAGCAGGAGCAGGCGTCGGCGCGCGCCATCGAGATCGTGCACTCCTACGGCATCACCGCGTTCCAGGATGCGGCGATCTCGCTCGACCAGATGCGGGCACTCAAGGCGCTCGACGACCGTGGGGCGCTGAGCGCGTGGGTCGTCTCCTCGATGACCGTCAACGACCAGATCTTCGGATACGCCGAGCTGGGAGACGCGCTCATCGCGCACCGTGCGGAGCTGACGGGCGAGCACCACCGCCCCGACTTCATCAAGATCTTCCTCGACGGAACGCCGCCGGCGCACAGCGGCGCGTTCCTCGAACCCTATCTTCCGTCCGACGCGCACGGCGCCCACTTTCACGGCACGACCACGATGCCCGCCGACGAGTTGCTCGGCTGGCTGCGGCGCACCGCAGCCCAGGGCATCTCGGCCAAGATCCACTGTTCGGGAGACGCCGCCGTCCGGATGGTCCTGGATGCGGTCGAGACGGTCCGCGCGGAAGGCCACACCGCTCCGCTCTACCAGATCGCCCACGGGCAGTTCATCGCCGAGAGCGACCTGCCGCGCTTCGCGCAGCTGGGGGTGTCTGCGGACATCTCGCCGTTCCTGTGGTTCCCCGGCGTGATCGCCGACGCCCTCAGCACCGTGCGGCCGGCCGAGGAGGTCGCCGGGCTGCAGCCGAACCGGTCCCTGATCGACTCGGGCGCCCTGGTCGCCGGAGGGTCGGACTGGCCGGTGAGCGAGACCCCGAACGCCTGGGAGGGCATCGAGGGGCTCGTGACGAGGGCCGACCCGTCCGGGCAGCGCAGCGGCGTGCTCGGGATCGAACAGGCCATCACGCTGCCGGAGGCCATCGAAGTGTTCACCGTGAACGGCGCGACGGCGATGGGCCTCGGAGACGTGACGGGCTCCCTCGAACCCGGAAAGTCCGCCGACTTCGTCGTGCTCGACCGCGACCCGTTCGCGGTGCGGGAGCACGAGCTGCACAGCATCAGGGTGTTGCAGACGTTTTTCGAGGGTGAGCAGGTGTTCTCGCGGGAGTGACGCGTCCTCCCCTGCCGGGTGGAGCGGTTACCCTACACTTGTTGACTACGCGGCTGTCGATGCCCGCCACACCATCGTGGCCGAGTCCCAGCGCGTTTCGAGGGGAGACGTATGCCCAAGGTGATCGACCACGATCAGCGGCGCTCTGACATCATCGACGTCACCTGGGCGCTGATCGTCAAAGGCGGACTGGAAGCTGCGACGATGCGGGAGATCGCCAGCGAGGCCGGCTTCGCCAACGGGGCACTGAAGCACTACTTCCCCGGCAAGGACGAGATCATCCAAGGCACGTACGACCGCGCCCTCGGCATGATGAGCGAGGGCGTGGCCAGCGCTGTCGGCGACGCGACCGGCCTCGAAGCCCTCCGCGCGATCGTCTACGCCTCCGCCCCGCTCACCGAGGAGGCCATCGTCGCCGGCCGCGTCCTGCTCAGCTTCTGGGAGCGGGCGATGTCGAACGACGACCTCCACCAGGCGTACCTCTCCCACCTCACCAGCTGGCGCGGCGGCCTGCGCACCTACATCGAGCAGGGTAGGGCGGCCGGCGACATCGTCACCTCCACCCCCGACGAGCAGCTCGTCGACGAGATCGTCCTGATCAACGTCGGAGCCAACGTGATGAGCCTGATCGCCCCACACCTCTCCACCCCGGCACTGCTGGAGGCGCAGCTGGACGCGTTCTTCGAGCGGATCACCACCGCCTGAGGTGGTCGCGTCCCTCCGGTGATCGCGCGAACGCGGCGTGCATCCCGGTCTGGGTGAGAGCGGACAGCAGGGTGAAGCCGGAGAGGCCGTCCCAGCCGCTCGTCCAGGTGAGGGTGCGCGCCAGCTCCCACACGGTCTGCTCCTCTGCGGCGGTTGCGGATGCGAGCCCGGCGGCGACCTCCTGGGTGCGGCGCAGCTGGTGCCGCGACAGTTCCACGCAGCGCTCCGCCAGCCCGGTGAACACGTCCTCGTGACCGGGCGCCACCTCGCGTTCGCCCAGCGCCGCGACGCGTTCCAGCGAGTCCAGGTAGTCGGCGATCGGGTTCCTGGTGAAGCCAGCGCCGAGTCCGAGCCCCGGGTTGACCGTGGGCAGAACGTGGTCGCCGGTGTAGAGCATCCCGAGCCCGGCGTCGTCGAGGCAGAGGTGGCCTGCGGTGTGGCCGGGCGTCCACAGCACCCGGATGCTCCTGCCGGGGATCGCGAGGATGTCGCCGTCCCGCACCCCGGCGATCCGGTCGGCGGCCCCGTCGGGGAGCGTCGTCGTCGCCGTCGGCCTGGCCGCCGCGGCGAGCAGCTCGGGGCGCCGCTGCTCCGGGACGCCCCACGCCTCGAGCAGCGCGGCGGGGTCGGTAGCGGGCGCGGGTGGCGCGAGCAGCGCATCCCGTTCCCGCTCGTGCAGCACGACGGGAGCGCCGGACGCCGCACTCACCTCGAACGCGAGCCCGAGGTGGTCGGGATGCAGGTGCGTGGCGATGACGGACGCGACGGAGTGCATCCCGTGCCCGATGCTGCGCAGGGCGGCGTCGAGGGCGGCGAGGTTGTCGCTGCCCGCCGTGCCGGGGTCGACGATGTGGATGCGGCCGTCGGCGTCCTCGATGAGGTAGCAGAGGCTGTACGGCAGCCCGCCGGCATGCATCGGGACGCGCAGGGCGTGCACGCCGGCGTGGAGTTCTCGCAGCTGCCCGGTCACCGCTTCAGGGTATCGGGGTGTGGTGTGCGCGCGGGTGGCGCGGCCGGAACGTGCCCGGCCGCGCCACCCGCGCATCCACTGTCCGCTCGCCTGGTCAGGCGGCGTCGGCGATCAGGATGCGCGGGCTGCCCGGCAGCGCGACCGTGCCGCGCGGGGTCCATCCGGCCGCCGTGAGCCAGTCGCGCACGACGCTCTCCTGGTAGACCACCGTTCCGTCGATGTTGTAGTACTCCCCCGCGTGCAGGGCGTCGATCTTGCGCTGCTCCGGCTCGTCGTCGAGGAAGAAGTCGAGCACCAGCAGCGTCGCGCCCGGCGCAGCGGCGGCACGGGCGTGCTCGAAGATGCCGCGGTTCTGGGCGTCGTCGAACCGGTGGATGACGTGGTTGACGAGGATGAGGTCGTGCTCCCCGCCCGGCTCCGCCGTCGCGGTCTCCGCCCCCTCCACGACCGACCGATCGGCCAGCCCGGCCGCCTCGACCGCCGCCTGCACGGACGGCACCGACTGCGGGTCGAACACGAACCGGGTGCGCAGCTCGAGGTTCGCCGCCATCGCCTTCGCCGCGAACGCGGGGCTCAGGCCGCCGAGGTCGAGCGCGTTGCGGTACGGCGTGAAGTCGAAGTTCTGCACCAGCATCGCCGCGTGCAGTTCGTTGTACGTCATCACGCCGTCGAGGAACGCACCCCAGCCGGCGTCGTCGAGGTCGAGCGTTCCCGCGTCGTTGGTGTCGACCGTCGAGTCGTAACCGAGCCACTGGCTGTAGCTGGTGGCGTTGAGGAAGGCGAGGAACGGCGCAAGGTCGAGCTCGGCGCGGTCGCCAGTGAGGTAGGCGGCGGCGTCGGGGGTGAGCGCGTAGCGTCCGTCTGTCCTGCTGAGGAGTCCCTGGGCGGCCATGCTGTCGGCCAGGATGCGGATCTGCTGCTCGGAGACGCCGGTCGCCGCCGCGAGCCCGGCCACGTCGAGCGGCCCGTCCGCGAGGGCGGAGAACAGTCCGACGCGGCTGGCGGCGAACAGCTGCTTCGCTCCCATGAAACCGATCGCGATGTCGACGATCGCCTCGGGCGTTGCTGCACGGGTTGAGGTCACTTGTCACGCTCTTTCTGTCCTGGCGCCGCCGCAGTCTGCTCCGGAATGAGCCTCTCCGGACGGCGATGTCTGAGTGGAGATGCCACGACTCTACATACGTTGACGTTTATTTTCTACTAGCATAGAAAAACACCTCACCGTCGAAGGAGACCAGGATGCCGACACCGCAGAACGAGCCAGGGACGCCCGCCGTGAGCGCAGGGATCGAAGGGCCGCTCGCGGTCCGCACGACCGTCGCGTCCGCCGCCTCCGGCGACCACCTTCCGCCTGTGATCCTCCTCCACGGCTTCGCATCGAGCGGAGACGACGACTTCACCGCGACCGGCTGGCCGCGCACCTTCGCCGACGCCGGACACACCACCCACGTCATCGACCTGCCCGGCCACGGCCACTCCCCCGCCGTCACGGATGCCGCATCCGGAACCACCACGTCGGTGGTCGGCGCGATCGTCTCCGCGATCGAAGCCCTCGGCGCCGACCAGGTGGATGTGGTGGCGTACTCGCTCGGCGCGCGGCTCGCGTGGGAGCTGCCCGCCGCATCCACCGGCCGCGTGCGACGCATGGTGCTGGGCGGCTTGAGCCCGTTCGAGCCGTTCACCGCCGTCGACCTGGATGCGCTGCGCCGCCTCACCGGAGTGGGGATGGATGCGGCGGCCGCGAGTAGTGCCCCGTCCATCGGGGTGGAATTGGACGCGGCAGCCACGAGCACCGGCACTAGCACCAGCATCACCAAGACCACCACCCCAGCCACCGACCCGCTCACCGGGATGATGGCGGCGATGGTGTCTGCACCGGGCGCGGACACCGCATCCCTGGTCGCCCTGATCGCCGGGCTGGGGTCTGAGCCGTTCGCGCCGGAGTCCGGCGCGCCCGACGTGCCCGTCCTTTTCGTGGCGGGGTCGGAGGACCCGATGGCCGGCGGGATCGGTCAGCTGGTGGCCGCGGTGCCCGGCGCGGCCATCGTGCGGGTTCCCGGCGATCACCGGGGTGCGCTCGACAGCGCCGAGTTCCGGGCGGCGGCGGTGGCGTTCCTGGGCGGGTGACGCATCCGCGCGCTCACCCCAGCATCGGCCACATTCCGTCCGCATTCACCCTGCGCCAGCCTCACCCCGCCACCTCACGCCTGCGTCGCCCACGTCCCATCCGCGTTCACCTCGCGGTCGAGCCACAGGTCCGCCGTGATCGCGCGAATCCCCTCCGCACCCACCCGGTCGAGCAGCGCCAGCGCCCCCAGGTTGTCCTCCAGCTGCTCCGCGCGGCTGACGCCGAAGAGCACGTTCGCCGTCGCGGGGTGGGCGAGCACGAACGCGAGTCCGAGTTGCGTCGGGGTGGCGTCGAGGCCGTGCGCGATCTGCTGGACGCGCGGGTATGCGGCGACGATGCGATCCCGGATGCCGCCGACGTCCGCGCCGATCTTGCGCGACGGCGCCAGCTTGCCAGCGAGGATGCCGCCCTCGAACACGTCGGAGGCCTGCAGCGCGAGCGCACCGGAGGCGAACAGCTCGCCGTAGTGGGAGCCTTCCGCCATCGTGCGGCGCACCAGGCCGTATTTGAGCTGCGCGAACGTGGGCGGGGTGAGGCCCTCGTCGCGAGCGAAGTCGATGGCGAAGCGCACGTCGTCGATCGCCCAGTTGTTCACGCCCCAGCCGTCGAACCGGCCGGCCGCGATCTCGGCGGCCACGTCGGTGACGATCGCACGCACATCCACCTCACCGAAGTAGTCGCCGACCACCACCAGGTCGGCCCTGTCGACGCCGATGCGGTCGAGGGAGGTGCGCATCTGGTCGGCGAACGTGGTGTGCGGGTACTCCCACAGCCACAGCTTTCCGCAGAGCAGGTAGTCGTCGCGTGCAATCCCGGATGCGCGGACCGCCTCGCCGAAGATCAGGTCGGTTTTCGCGTTCTCGGCGTGCGGGCCCATGTTGTAGTGCGCCACGTCGAAGAACGCCGCGCCGACCTCGTGCGCTCTGCGGATGAGCGAGACGGCGTCGTCGAACTCCATCCTGTCCCAGGTGTTCCAGGATCCGAGGGCGAAGACCGGCACGTCGGGGCCGCCTGGGCCGAGCGTGCGGGTGGGGACGGTTCCGGTGAATGACACGACTGGCCTCCTGAAGCAGCTTCGCTTTTTTCTACGTTTGTATAATATAACTGCATTCGACGCCATGACGTGGTGGCGCGACGCCTGACAAGGAGAGATCCGTGACCGAAACCCGCACAGTGCTCATCACCGGTGGAGGCGGCGGCATCGGCCGCGGCATCGCAGAAGCCTTCATCGACAACGGCGACCGTGTCGTCCTCGCCGACGTGGACGCCGACACGGTCGCCCGCGTGGCGAGCGAGATCGGCGCCTCCGCGATCGCCCTCGACATCACCGACGAGGCGGCCGTCGCGGCGGCCGTCGAGGAGATCGCCTCCGACCACGGACCCATCGACGTCCTCGTCAACAACGCGGGCATCCTGTCGGTGCACGGACGCCTCACCGACCTCAGCGTCGCCGACTACGACGCGATCGTGCGTGTCAACATCCTCGGAACCTTCGCGGTCACGCAAGCCGTCGCCCGGCAGATGACCGCCACCGGCACCCGCGGCGCGATCGTCAACATCTCCTCCATCGGCGGCCGCCAGCCGACGCCGGGCATGGGAGCATACGAATCCAGCAAGGCGGCCGTCGACTCGATCACCCGCTGGGCCGCCATCGAACTCGCCGCACACGGCATCCGCGTCAACGCGGTCGCCCCCGGCCCGGTGCTCACGCCGATGCTGCAGCTGGGGATGCCGGAAGGCTCGCCTGAGCGCGCGGCCTGGTCGTCGCGCATCCCGCTGGGAAGACTCGCCGACGTGGAGGACATCGCCCCGGCGGTGCTGTTCCTGGCGGGGCCGGGGGCGGCGCACATCACCGGCACGAGCCTGGCGGTCGACGGCGGGCAGCTGCTGGTGTAGTTCGGTAGTTCGGCGGCGCGCGGCGTGTGTGGGGCGGCGGGGTGGGGCGTGTGTGGGGCGGCGGGGTGGGGCGTGTGTGCCGCCACGGGTTCCTCCCCGTGCACGCGTTGCGGGTGCAACAAGCACACGGGATGCGCGAGGAGGAGGTGCGTGCGCCGCCGCGGGTTCCTTCTTGTGCACGCATTGCTGTGCGACAAGTACGCGGGATGCGCGGAGCGGCCTGAATGCGCCGCTTCGCGTTCCCATGCGCTCGCCGTGGGCGGGCCGCGTTCCCGTGTGGTCGCGGGGTCGGGCGACTCCCCGAGCCAGGGAGCCTTCGCGCATCAGCAACGCAGGAGAACGCAGCCAACACGCCGCGCGTGTCTCCGTTCGAGCGGAGATACGCGCGGCCTCCTGGCACGAACTCCGTTCGAGCGGAGAGGGAACGCGCGAGTCGCGCGGGTGGTGATCGGGTCGAGCGCGATAGGCACGTCTCCGTCCGAACGGAACAGCCCGCGGCCGTCGCCGCGAACTCCGTTCGAGCGGAGCTACGCGCGGCGCGGCGGACACGAACTCCGCTAGAGCGGAAACACGCACGGCGCGGCGGACACGAACTCCGCTAGAGCGGAACCGCGCACGGCGCGGCGGACACGAACTCCGCTGGAGCGGAGACGCACGGAGGCAACGCACGCACCCCCGCCCCGCCACCCGCACGCACCTCACCGCATATACACCGGCTCCCGCTCGTACACGAGCTCCCCGTCCACCACGGTCAGCTCCACCCCCACCGTGGGCAGCTCCGACGCCGCCACGTTCAGCGGGTCGGTTTCGAGCACGCAGAGGTCGGCGACCTTGCGGGGTTCGAGGGTGCCCTTCCAGGGTTCTGCGCCGTCTTGGCGGGCGGGGGCGACGGTGTATCCGCGGAGGAGGGCGCGCATCCGGTCGGCGGTCGCGGTGGGTCCGCTGAGCGGAGCGCCGAGCCAGGCGTCGGCGTCGGCGATGCCCTGACGCCAGTCGGGGGCGAGGATGGGGGCGTCGGAGCTGAGCGAGACGGACACTCCGGCGCGTGCCGCCTCGCCGATGGGCCATGCGGAGGCGGCGACGTCGTCGCCGAGGACCGCTGCCAGCCAGGATGCCGTCTTCACGGCGATGCCCGGCTGCACGTTGAGGCCCATCCCGAGCGTGGCCATACGGGCGAGCTCGCCGGGGCCGACGAGGTCGCCGTGGATTATGTAGTGGCGCAGTTCCGCCCTGCTGTCGCGGAGGGCGTCCTCGACGGCGGCGATGGCGGTGTCGATGGTGCGGTCGCCTGTCGCGTGGATGCCCACCTGGTAGCCGAGGCGGTTGGCTTCGACGATCATCCTGCGCAGGTTCTCCGCACGCTCCTCCTCGTCGAGGCCGGCGACGAGGAGGCCGCCGGAGGTGCCGTCCGGGTAGCGGTGACGCGTCCAGGCCTGGTGCATGGGCGGGATGCCGTCCGCGAACAGCTTGACCCCGGCGACGCGCAGCCAGGTGGGGCGGGTGGTCTCGCGTTCGAGCGAGCGGAGGCCGGTCGTCACGTCGCGGAGGGTGCTCGGCCCGTCGAGCACACCGAACAGGGCGAGCACGTTCACGCGGGCGGTGAGGCGGCGCTCGGCTTCGAGTTCGACGTACGCGTCGAAGACGTCCTGGCCGAAGCAGCCGGTCGCGCCGCCGTCCTCGCCGGGGCCGATGCCCGGCTCGGTGTAGCTGGTGATCCCGAGGGAGGCGATCAGCTCGCCTGCGCGCAGGATGGCGGCGCGGCGCTCGGCGCGCGTGGTGAGGAGTGGCGCGGAGTGGGAGGTGTCGTGCGGGTCGCCATCCACGGGTGGCGGCGGTGCGACGGGGGTGGTGGAGGAAGCAGCACCGGCCGCGCCACCACCAGCAGCAGCAGCGCCATCCCCGGTCCCCGCATCCATCGCCCCGAACACCGTATTCGGCCACATCGCCCCCAGCCAGGTGGCGTGCAGGTGGGAGTCGTTGATGCCCGGGATGACCGCGCGGCCGTCGAGGTCGATCACGCGGGTGCGGCGGCCGATGGATGCGGTGACCTCTGCGTCTCCGCCGACCCGCAGGATGCGGCCGTGGCGGATGGCGATGGCCGTGCCCGTCGTGTCGTCCTGGTCGAGGGTGTGCACGGTCCCACCGCGCAGTACGAGATCTGCGCTGGGGTCTGGGGTGTCGCGTCGCTGCACTTCTCCTCCTCGAGAGGCTCGCTATTTTGGTCAACGTATGTAGAATAACCCACATCGACGACCGGATGCGCAGCGAAGCCACCGGAATCCGTCGAACGGAACGGAGACTTCGATGGCGAACCCAGGCCCCAGCACCGACACAGGCACCCCCACCCCCACCTCCACCCGCGCCGCCGTCCTCACGGCGCACGGCGAGCCGCTCACGCTGCAGCGCATCCCCCTCCCCGAGAACCTCGAGCCGGGCGCGGCGCTCGTGCGCATCCACTGTGCGACCCTCTGCGGCACCGACATCGAGATCTGGTCGGGGAAGATGAGCTTCCCCGGGATGCTGCCGATGGTTCTCGGGCACGAGATGGTGGGCGAGGTCGTCGCGCTCGGCCTCGACACCCGGGATGCGCTCGGTCGCGCGCTGAGCGTCGGCGACAGGATCGGCTGGTCGGAGTCCACCTGCGGCGAGTGCTTCGGCTGCACGGTGCTGCGCGAGCCCGTCGCCTGCTCGAAGCGCGGCTACGGCTTCCTGCAGCGCTCCGACGTTCCTCCGTACGCGACGGCCGGGCTCGCGGATTACGCGTATGTCACGCCGGGCGCGGCCAAGCTCCTGATACCGGACGAGGTCACGGACGCCTGGGCGGCGATGGCCGGATGCGCGGCGAAGACCGTGCTGCGCGCGTTCCACCGGGCGGGCGGGGTGCGTCCCGGTTCGCGCGTGGTGGTGCAGGGGTCCGGCGCTCTCGGCATCTTCGCCACCGCCGTCGCGCACCTGTCCGGAGCGGGGACGGTCATCACCGTCGGCGCGCCCGCCGAGCGGCTGGCCGTCGCCCGGAGGTTCGGCGCCGATCACGTGGTCGATATCGCGGACGGCTCCGACGCCACCGTGCAGCGGGTGCTCGCCCTCACCGACGGGCAGGGCGCCGACCTGATCATCGACGTCGCCGGAGCGCCGAGCGTCGGGCCGGAGGCGCTCGCGATGGCGGCGCAGCGCGGCACGTTCGTCGTGGTCGGCAGCACCGGACCGGCGGGAGACCCCGTCGCGCTCAGCACGATCATGGGCAAGGAGCTGACGGTGGTCGGCTCGCTCAATGGCGACATCTCCGACTACTACCGCGCGATCGAGTTCTTCCGCAGCTTCGCCGACCGCCTGCCCTGGGACGACCTGTTCAGCGCACCGGTCGGCCTGGCGGAGGCGTCGCAGAAGGTGGCGGCGATGGCCGGGCTCGGCGAGATCAAGGCCGTCATCGACCCGCGCATCGGCTGACCAATGGATGCGCGCAGCAGCACCCCGAGCACGACGACGAAGGAGACGCCATGACCACGACACCGACACCGGCACCCGCCGCAGCCCCCGCCACCACGCCCACCACCACATCCACCGCCCTCCCGCGCCGCCCCATCGGCACCTCCGGCATCGAGGCGTCCGTGCTCTCGCTCGGCTCGTGGCACACCTACGACAGGATGGATTTCGCCGACGCCGTCGACATGGTGGCATTCGCCGTCGAGCACGGCATCACCCTGTTCGACGTGGGCGTGTACGGGTTCCGCGGGATGCAGCCGCCCGTGTTCACGGACGTGCTGTTCTCCGCGATCGTCCGCGCGGCGCGCATCCCGCGGGAGGACTACCTGCTGTCGGAGAAGCTGTGGCTGGAGGGGTTCGGCGACGACGGCTTCCGGCCGCAGCTGGAGCACGCGCTGTTCCGGGTGGGCAGCGAGTACGCCGATCTGGTGATCCTCGGCGACCTCCGCCGGGACGACATCGACCTGCGCGACCTCGTCGTCGACCTGGCTGCGCTGGCGGACGCCGGGCTGATCAGGGCGTGGGGCGTCAACAACTGGTCTGCGGCGAACATCCGGAGGCTGAGCGACATCGCAGCGGCGGAGGGGGTCGCCGGCCCGCAGATCGCGCAGCTCAAGTACAGCGTCGCCCGCCGATCGATCCCGGATGGGGAACCGTTCGCGCGCCTGTTCGCCGACGGCCTGACGATGCAGGCGTCGGACGTGATGGAGGGCGGCATCCTCGCCGGGAACGTCACGCCGGGCCGCGAGGTCGGCCGCGACCCGGGGGCCATCAGGGAGCGCATCGTCGCCGACGTTCCGGCGTTCGCCGCCGTCGCGGACGACCTCGGCACGACTCCGGCGCAGCTCGCCGTCGCCTTCACTCTCACCCACCCGGCCACCACGACGACGCTGTTCGGTGCGAGCCGTCTCGAACAGGTGCAGCAGAACCTGGATGCTGTCGCCCTGGTCGAGCGCGTCGGCGCGGCGGAACTGCGCGCCAGGGTGGAGCCGTTCTGGGCGGACACGGGCGTCGTCGACCCCGAAGGCCCCTGAGTGGACCTCGGCATCGCGTCGCGAGACCACACCCACCCCACCACCACACCAGCAGGAGCAGCCATGACCATCGCAGAAGACGACCGCACCGCCACCTCCGCCACGTCCATCCCCCGCGTCCCGTTCGACCCGGAGATCGCCCCGGTGCTCGACGCGCTGGCGCAGAACCCGCAGCCGGCGCTCAGCAGGGACACCCTGCACCTGAGCAGGCAGGGAGCGTCCGGCCTGTTCCCGAGCGCCGCCGAGGTCATCGGCGACCTTCCGATCGACGCCGTCGACCTCGTCATCCCCGGGCCGGCCGGTGCGCCGGACCTGGAGATCACCGTCCTCACCCCGCGCGGCCACGACGCGACCTCCGCAGCGCTGCCAGCCTTGTACAACATCCACGGCGGCGGCATGATCGTCGGACACCGCAGCTGGGAGACCGCGCGGCTGGTCGAGCTGGTCGCCGAGCTGGGCGTGATCGCCGTGAACGTGGAGTACCGGCTCGCGCCGGAGGATCCGTTCCCCGCCGGGGTGGAGGACTGCTACGCCGGGATCGCCTGGCTGGCGGAGCACGCCGCCGAACTCGGCGTCGATCCGGACAGGATCGTCGTGATGGGCGGGAGCGCGGGAGGAGGTTTCTCCGCCGCCGTCTCGCTGATGGCCCGCGACCGTCGGGGACCGGCCATCGCCGGCCAGCTGCTGCTCTGCCCGATGATCGACAACACCAACACCACCGTGTCGAGCCACCAGTACTCCGGGGTCGGCACCTGGACGCGCGAAGCCAACCTGCTCGCCTGGGACTGCGTCCTCGGCGCCGAGCTGGCGTACAGCCCGGATGCGCCGGCGTACGCGGCCCCCACCCGCGCCACCGACCTCTCCGGTCTCCCTCCCGCGTTCGTGGAGGTGGGCGCCGCCGAGCCGTTCCGGGACGAGGACGTGGAGTACGCGTCCCGGATCTGGGCCGTCGGCGGCGAGGCGGAGCTGCACGTCTGGTCGGGCGGCTTCCACGGGTTCGACATCTACGCACCGGGCAGCGAGCTGACCAGGGCTGCGCTCGCCGCGCGGTTCTCCTGGCTGCGCCGCATCCTCGGCCTCTGACCCGCCTACGGCCCCGGCCCCGGCGCCCCAGCCGGCCCCAACGAAAGGCACAGCAATGACGCTCGCATCGCCCCACCATCCGGTGCCGTACGACCCCGCGCTGGTGCCCGGCCTCACCGCGTTCCTCGAGCTGGTGGAGCGCATCCCGTTGCGGGCGGACACGATCCTCGCCAACCGCGCGCACTTCGCCACGATCATCCCGCCGATCGAGCAGCAGGTCGCCGGGCGCGCCGTCATCGCGGAGAACGCCGTCATCGCCGGCCCTGCCGGTGCTCCGGACATCGAGATCACCATCGTGCGTCCCGTGCGGCAGGTTCCGGATGCGCCGGGCGTGCTGAGCATCCACGGCGGCGGGCAGGTGCTCGGCACCCGCTTCTTCGGCACGGGAGAGCTGATCGAGCTCGCGGAGCAGTGCGGCGCCGTCGGCGTGGCCGTGGAGTACCGGCTCTCCCCCGAGCATCCCGGGACGGCGGCGGGAGAGGACTGCTACGCCGGGCTGCTCTGGCTGGCCGCGAACGCCGCAGACCTCGGCGTCGACCCCGAGCGCCTCCTTGTGTCCGGGGCGAGCGCGGGAGGCGGCCTGTCCGCGGCCGTCGCGCTGATGGCGAGGGACAGGAACGGCCCACGCCTGGCCGGGCAGCTCCTCAACTGCCCGATGCTCGACGACCGCAACGAGACCGTCTCGGCCTGGCAGTACGACGGGATCGGCGCGTGGGACCGCAACAACAACGACACGGCCTGGGATGCGATCCTCGGCTCCGACAGGTTCACCGACGCCGTCTCGCCGTACGCCGCCCCTGCCCGCGCCACCGACCTGTCCCGCCTGCCTCCCGCATACATCGAGGTCGGCGCCGCGGAGGTGTTCCGCGACGAGTCCATCGTATACGCGGGCAGGATCTGGGCGGCGGGCGGCCAGGCCGAACTGCACGTCTGGTCCGGCGCGTACCACGGCTTCTCCGGCTTCTCCCCGGACGCCATCGTGTCGAAGGCCGCCATCGCCGCCAGGGACAGCTGGCTGCGCCGCACCCTGCGCCTGCCGCGCTCGTGACGGCGTCGTGCCCGTGACAGCGTCCAGCGCGGTCGCTCCCGTGATGAGCGTGCGCCGCAGCATCCTGGTGCTCGGCCTGCTCGAAGCGTTCGGGCCGCTGTCGATGGACCTCTATCTTCCGCAGCTGCCGCAGCTGGCCGCATCGCTCGGCACCAGCGACGCGCTCGCCCAGGCGACGATGTCGGTGTGCATGGTGGGGCTCGGCGTCGGCCAGCTGGTGGCGGGTCCGCTCAGCGACCGGTACGGCCGCCGCCGTCCGCTGCTGGTCGGGGTCGCGCTGTTCACGCTGCTCTCGCTGGCGTGCGTGCTCGCGCCGAACATCCAGGTGCTGCTCGTCGCCCGGCTGCTGCAGGGGCTCGCCGGCTCGGCCGGGCTGGTGATCACGATGGCGGTCGCGCGCGACATGTACAGCGGCGTCGACCTGTCGCGGATGCTGTCGCTGCTTGCGGTGGTGAGCGCGTCCGCGCCGATCGTGGCGCCGGTCGTCGGCGGAACGCTCGCGCTCGTCATGGACTGGCGCGGGATCTTCCTGGTGCTGACCGGCATCGGCCTCGCCCTGTTCGTCATCGCGCTCACCGGCCTGAAGGAGTCGCTGCCGCCCGGGATGCGGCACAGCGGTGGGCTGCGGACCACCGGCGGCCACCTGCGCGAGCTGTTCCGCGACCGGCTGTTCGTCGTGATCGTGATCGCGGCGGCGGCGGGAGGGGCGGCGTTCTTCGCCTACCTGTCGATGTCGAGCTTCGTGCTGCAGGACCAGTTCGGCCTGAGCCCGCAGCTGTTCAGCCTGTTCTTCGCGATCAACGCGCTCGCCAACCTGCTCGGCGCACAACTCAGCAGGCTGCTGGTCCGCCGTGTCGGACCGGGCAGGATGTACCTCATCGGCCAGCTCGCGACGGCGGCGGCCGCCCTCCTGCTGCTGGCGTCGGTGCTGCTCGGCTGGGGGCTGGCCGGTGTCCTGTCCTCGCTGGCGCTGTTCCTGTTCTCGTCGGGTGTCGGCGGCCCGAACGGCACGACGCTCGCCCTCGGCTCCCACTCCGCCAGGGCGGGGACGGCCGCCGCCGTGCTCGGCACGGTCACGTTCACGGTCGGGCCGATCGTTGGGCCGTTCGCCTCGCTCGGCGGTTCGACCGCGCTGGCGATGGCGCTCACCATCGCCATCGCCGCCACGGTCGCCGGGCTGCTCGCCTGGGCCGTCGTGCCGCGCCTGGCCGGGATGCGGGTCGGTGGCGCACGCGCCCGCGGCACACGCCCAGGCGGCGCGCCGGCTCCGCTCACTCCCCCGCGAGGATGAACGCCGCGGCCTTCTCGCCGATCAGCACGCTGGGCGCGTTGGTGTTCCCCGTCGTCACCCTCGGCATGATCGACGCGTCCGCCACCCGCAGCCCGTGCACGCCGTGGACGCGCAGCCGCGGGCTCACCACGGCCTGCGCATCCACCCCCATCGCGCACGTCCCCACCTGGTGGTGGTAAGTGACGGCGGTGGAGCGGACGTAGTCGGCGAGGTCGTCCCCGTCGCCCACCGCCGACCCCGGGTAGAGCTCGGTCGCACCCCAGGAGGCGAGCGCCGGACGCGTGCCGATGCTGCGGCACTGGCGCACAGAGGCCACGAGCGAGGCGACGTCGTCCGGGTGACCGAGCGCATCCAGGTCGATGAGCAGCGGGTCGTGCGGGCCCGGACCGGACAGGGTGACGCTGCCGCGCGCCTTCGGGGAGACGATGCCCGCCATCAGGCTGAACCCGTCGGCCGGGCCGGTCATGCCGTCCTGGTACATCGGGACGGAGAAGTGGATGGGCTGGGTGTCCGGTACCTCGAGCTCGGGGTCGGATTTCCAGAACAGGTGGGACTGGGTCACCGAGACGCCGGGGCGGGGAGCCCCGACCTCGCGCTCCGTGCCGAAGATCACCGGGGAGAGCAGGTGGTCGTGCAGGTTCTTGCCGACCCCCGGCAGGTCGACGAGCGGCGGGATTCCGACCGCCGTCAGCTCATCCGTCGGGCCGATCCCCGACCGCAACAGGATGCGCGGGGAGTCGAGCGCCCCGGCGCACAGCACCACCTCGTCGGCGCGCACCTGGTGCAGTTCACCGTCCTGCTCGAACTCGACGCCGACCACGCGCGGGACGCCGTCGGCCCCCTGCTCGGTGAGCAGACGGTGCACCCAGCATCCGGTGCGCACATCCACCCGGTCGCGCACCGGTTTGAGGTAGGCCAGGTAGGTGTTCAGGCGGTGGCCGTCGCGCACGGTGATCTGCTGCTGGGAGACGCCGTCGAGGTGGTCGCCGTTGTAGTCGGGATTGTGTTCGAGACCTTCCTCCACCGCGGCGTCGACGATGGACTGCTGGATGGGGTCGAGCGCGTAGTCGTCCGTGACGTCGAGCAGGCCGTCGGCACCGTGCAGCTCGGATGCTCCCCCGGAGTGCCGCTCGATGGCGCGGTAGACGGGCAGCACGTCGCTCCACGCCCAGCCGTCGTTGCCGAGAGACGCCCAGTGGTCGAAGTCTGCGGGGGCGCAGCGCACCCAGATCATCGCGTTGAGCGAGTGCGAGCCCCCGAGCACCTTGCCGCGCGGCAAGTGCAGCCTGCGTCCGTCCGCGTGCTCCTGCGGCACCGTGAAGTAGTCCCAGTCGTCTGCGCTGTGCCAGAGTTCGCCCATCCTGGACGGGTCGTGGATGGCGGGGTTGGTGTCCTCGCCGCCCGCCTCCAGCACGGTCACGGCTACCCCGGCGTCCGCGAGCCGTCTGGCCACCACGGAACCGGCAGAGCCCGCACCGATGACGATCACGCTGCGCGGCACCTCCGCCGCTGCCGCATCCGCCGCTCCGCTCGCCGCCGCCTTCGCGTCCACTGTCTCCGCCACAGGTCCTCCCCTTCGAGTCCCCCCGAGGTTCGCACGCCGCACCCGCGCCGCGGAACGTCCGTCCTCCGACCATTCGCTCGCAGACAACGGCCGTGCCCCACCGGTCAAGACAGCGCACGACTCCCCCGCGGATACTGCTTGCGTGGGCGTCCGTCAGCGGAGTCCGCCCGTCTCGTCCGGCTACGCAAAGGAGCACGAAAGTGGCCACCAAACTGTTCATCGACGGCGAGTGGACGGAGGCGTCCGGCGGCGCCATCGCCACCGTCGACCCCGCCACCGAGCAGGTCATCGAGGAGGTCGGCACCGCATCCCGTGCCGACGTGGATGCGGCGGTCGCCTCCGCGCGCGCCGCCCTCGGCACGGCGGAGTGGGCCGGGCTCCTGCCCGTCCAGCGTGCCGCGCTGCTGTTCCGGCTCGCCGACCTGATCGACGAGCACCACGACGAGCTCGCCGCGCTGGAGACACGCGACCAGGGGCAGCCGCTCGGCATCTCCAAGATGGTGTCCGTGACCGGCGCCGCCGAGCACTTCCGCTACTACGCGGGCTGGGTCACGAAGATCCAGGGCACGGTCAACCCGGTGTCGTTCCCGGACACCCTGCACTACACGCGGCGCGAGCCGGTCGGCGTCAACGCGCTGGTCACCCCGTGGAACTTCCCGCTGATGATCCTCGCCTGGAAGCTCGCCCCGGCGCTCGCGACCGGCAACACCGTGGTCATCAAGCCGAGCGAGGTCACGCCGCTCACGACCATCCGGCTGGTGCAGCTGTGCGCAGAGGCCGGCATCCCGAGCGGTGTGGTGAACCTGGTGACCGGCGACGGCGCGATCGGCGCCATGCTCAGCGAGCACATGGACGTCGACCACCTCTCGTACACCGGCTCCACCGCCGTCGGCCGCATCATCACGCGGGCGAGCGCGGACTCGAACCTCAAGAGGCTCACGCTGGAGCTCGGCGGCAAGGCGCCGTCGATCATCGCGGCGGACGCCGACATCGACGCGGCCGTCGGCGGCAACATCGCGGGCAGCATCCTGAACTCCGGGCAGGTCTGCGCCGCGTACACGCGGTTCTACGTCGACAAGAAACGCGAGGCGGAGTTCGTCGAGAAGCTCGCGGGCGGCGTGGCCGGTCTGCGCCTCGGCAACGGCCTCGACGAGGGCGTCGACCTCGGCCCGCTCGTCTCCGCCAAGCACCTCGGCCACGTGGAGCGTCTGGTCGAGATCGGGCGGCAGCAGGGGGCGGAACTGGTCACCGGCGGCACGCGCGCCGACCGCGACGGCTACTTCTTCACCCCGACCGTGTTCGCCGGCGTCACCGACGAGATGACGATCATGCACGACGAGATCTTCGGTCCCGTCCTGTCGATCACGAGCTACGAGGACGAGGACGAGCTCGACGCGATCATCGCCCGCGCCAACGACACCGAGTACGGCCTCGCCGCCACCATCTGGACCAAGGACATCGCCACCTCCCAGCGCCTCGCCAACGGCATCAAGGCCGGTGCGGTGTTCGTGAACATGCCGTCCATCCCCGACATGGCAGCGCCGTGGGGCGGATACAAGGCCAGCGGCTGGGGCCGCGAGATGGGCCCGTGGGCGATCGACGCGTACACCGAGACCAAGTCGGTCTGGCTGCACTACTGAGCGACGAACACAAACGGCCGCGACCTCCCGAGGGGGCCGCGGCCGTTTCGTCGTGCGCCGTCACTCGTAGATGCGCGCGAGCTCCCGTTCGATCGGGATGATGACCTCGGGGTTCTCCTCCGCCTTCCGTCCCGGGACATAGCGCACAGCGTGCAGCACCCCGCTGAACGGGAACGACCTCCGCTGCTCGTACACGTCCCAGTCGACGGGGCCGCCGCGGTCCACGCCGACGCTGATGCCCGTGAACGGCGCCATCCCGACCAGCTGCAGCACCGGCCCGAGCTCCGCCACCCTCTCGCCGCCCGCCTCCACGCCGATCAGCCACCGGATGCCCGGCACGGCCTCGAAGCGCAGAGTCACGTCCCGGCCGCCCAGCGCCGTCAGCGGCACCGTCACCCTGCGCATCCGGCCGTACTCGTTGTACGCGAGCGTCAGCCGCCCGTCGGAGACCTGCAGCGCGTATCCGCCGCCCTGGTCGCCGTGCGCGACCAGCGTGCCCTCTCCCGAGGCCAGGTCGGCGCGCACCTCCACGTCGAAACTGCGCAGCTTGGTCAGCTTGCTCGCCCGGAACCGCTCCAGCGTCGGGGTACCGGGGTAGAGGGTCACCGGCTGCTCCAGCTCGAGCTCCGTCGACGGCCGGTGCGTGAACAGCGAGCCGTCGTCGCCGAGCGGGAACACCGTGTTCCTCCACGCTGACGCACGCCACTTCTCCGCCAGCTCGGCCACCAGCTCCGGATGCTCCCCCGCCAGATCCACGCGTTCGGTGGGGTCGTCCGCGAGGTCGTACAGCCGCCACTCCGCGTCGGTGAACGCGTCGGTCCAGCGGTGGTCGGTGACGATCTTCCACCGGCCGCTCACGAAGGCACGGTTGCCGGCGAACTCCGAGTACTGCTCCGCGCGGATCGCCGGAGCGTCCGCATCCCGCAGCACCTCGTCGAACGGGACGCCGTCCACCTCTTTCGCCGGGAACCCGGCGCGCGAGGCGAGCGGCTCGACGCCGGCCAGCGACAGCAGGGTCTGCCCGAGATCGGTGACGAAGGTGTACTGGTCGCGCACGCCGTCGTCGTCCGCGTCGCGCGGCAGTCCGGCCGGCCAGGAGACCACGAGCGGGACGCGGATGCCGCCCTCGTACGTCGCCCCCTTGTAGAGCCGGAACGGGGTGTTCGACGCGTACGCCCATCCGGCCGGGTAGTGCGCGAACACGCGGGGCCCGCCGATCAGCGACGGGTCGCGGTCGACGTCGCGCTCCCAGTCGGCGGGCAGCCCGGCGAGCTGCACGAACTGGCTGAAATAGCTGCGCGTGCCCTCCGTGCCACCCTCGCCCGTGCCCCCGTTGTCGGAGGCGACCACCATGATCGTGTTCTCGTACTCTCCGCTCTCGCGCAGCGCATCCACGAGTCTCGCGAGGTTCTGGTCGACGTTGTCGACGGCGGCCGCGTACACCTCCATATAGCGGGCGAACAGCGCGCGCTGCTCGTTGGAGAGGTCGTCCCACGCCGTGACGGGAGCAAGCGGTTCCTCGTTGCGCGGGGCAGGCACCGTCTGCGGCGGGAACAGCCCGTCCCGCACCTGCCGGGCGAACCGCTCCGACCGGATGTGGTCCCAACCGCGCTCGTACGCCCCGCGGTACTTCTCGATGTCCGCCGCCTTCGCCTGGATCGGCCCGTGCACGGCGTGATGCGCGAAATACAGGAAGAACGGCTTGTCCGCATCGTTGGCGCGCAGGCCGCGGATCATGCCGACGGCGCGGTCGGTGAGGTCGTCGGTGAGGTAGTAGTCGTCCGGGAACTCGTCGACGGTCACCGGGCTGTTGTCGCTCACCAGCCGGTGCGGGTGGAACAGCGTCGTGAAGCCGTCCATCGAGCCGTAGTACCGGTCGAAGCCGCGCTGCAGCGGCCAGGAGGCTTTGTCTGCGCCGTCGTGCATCTTCGACTCGGTGGTGAGGTGCCACTTGCCCACCATGAACGTGGCGTACCCGGATGCGCGGAACGACTCCGCGATGGTCGGGACGTCGTCCGCGATCTCCATCACGTAGCCCGGGAACCCCGGGTCGGCGTGCACCACGGAGGCGAAGCCCGCCCTGTGCGGGTTGAGCCCGGTGAGCAGCGCGGCGCGCGCCGGGGAGCACACCGGCGTCGAGTGGTAGTTGGTGAACCGGTAGCCGGACTCGGCGAGCTGCTGCACGGCCGGGGTGTCGATCTCGCTGCCGAACGGCGACAGGTCGCTGAACCCGAGGTCGTCGAGCAGCACCACGATCACGTTCGGCGCACCCTCGCGCGCGCGGACGCGCGGCGGCCACGACGGGATGGATGCGCTCGCCACCTCGGCGACGAACCCGCCGAACCCCTCGTAGCCCCTGCTGTCCGCCGGCGCCCCGTTCGCGCCTGCCCCGGTCCCGCTCGCGCCGCTCACGCCGCCTGCTCGCGCAGCTTCAGCCACGCCGCCCGGCGCTCCGCCTGCCCGGCAGGGTCCGCGACCGGCGACGCCATCAGCAGCCGCTTGCTGTACGGGTGCTGCGGGTCGCGCGTGACCTGCTCGCCGTCGCCCGTCTCGACGATCTCGCCGCGGTACATCACCGCGACGCGGTGGCAGATCCTGCGCACCACTCCGAGGTCGTGCGAGACGAACAGGTAGGAGACGCCGGTGTCGCGCTGCAGCTCGATGAACAGGTCGATGATGGTCGCCTGGGTGGTGAGGTCGAGCGCGCTCACCGGTTCGTCGCAGACGATCAGGCGCGGCTTGCGCACCAGCGCGCGAGCGATGGCGATGCGCTGCCGCTGCCCGCCGGAGAACTCCTTCGGGTAGCGGTCGATCACCGTCGACGGCAGCTTGACCCTGTCGAGCATTTCGGAGACGGCCGCCCGGGCATCCCGTCGGCCGGTGCCCGCCGTGGTGAGCGGTTCCGCGAGGATGTCCCCGATGGTCATGGCCGGGTTGAGCGAGCCGTACGGGTCCTGGAAGACCACCTGGATGCTCGACGCGAGCGCCCGCCGCTTCGCGCCCTTCAGCCGGGTGATGTCCTCGCCGTCGAACCGGATGCTGCCGCTCGCGACGGGCACGAGGCCGAGGATCGCCTTGCCGAGGGTGGACTTGCCGGACCCGGACTCCCCCACCAGGCCCACGCACTCTCCCGCGCCCACATCGATGGACACCTCTTTCAACGCGCGGAACGTCCCGCGCCGGGTGCCGTAGTCGACCACCACGTTGGAGGCGCTGAGCAAGGGGGTGTTCATGCGAGGACCGCCTTCCGCGGTTCGGTGGGTTCTGTCGGCCCGCTCGATGCGGCGAGAGACGCATCCAGTTCCGACCGGCTGGCCGCGCCGTCGAGCGAGGCGGCGATCAGCTCGGCCGTGTACGGGTCGGTCGGCTGCGAGAAGATGCGCTCCACCGTGCCGACCTCCACGATGCCGCCGTCGCGCATCACCACGACGCGGTCACAGATGTCGGCGACGACGCCGAAGTTGTGGGTCACGATCACGAGCGCCATCCGGTACTCCTGCTGCAGTTCGCGCAGCAGTTCGAGCACCTCGGCCTGCACGGTCACGTCGAGCGCCGTGGTCGGCTCGTCGGCGACCAGCACGGACGGCTTCCCGGCGATGGCCCCGGCGATCAGCACGCGCTGGGCCATGCCGCCGGACAGCTGGTGCGGGTACGACTTCATCACCCTGGCGGGGTCGACGATGCCGACCCTGTCCAGCATCGCCAGAGCCCGGGCTGTGGCGTCCGCCTTCGACAGCTTGTGCACCGAGCGCAGCGGCTCGGTGAGCTGGTAGCCGATCGTGTACGAGGGGTCGAGGTTCGACATCGGCTCCTGCGGGATGTATCCCACCTCGTGGCCGAGCAGCTTCTGCCTGTCGGCGTGCGCCATCCTGGTCACGTCGGCTCCGCCGATCCAGAGGGCGTCGGCCGTGTACTCGCCGCCGGCCGGCAGCAGGTCGAGGATCGAGAACACCGTCTGCGACTTGCCGGAGCCGGACTCGCCGACGATGCCGAGCACCTCGCCGGGGGCGACGTCGAGGGTGATGCCGTGCACCACCTCCACGGTCCCGCCCTCCGGCGTCACGTAGTTCACCCGCAGGTTCTGCAGCTGTACGGCGGAGTCGACCGACTTGTGGGCGACGGAGCCCGTCGACGCGGTGACGACCACCGGCTCTGCACCGGATCGCCGTACGCGCCGCGAGGCCTTCCTGCGCCGCCCGATCGGAGTGCGCACGCTCACCACGTCGGCGAGCGTCGAGCCGAGCACCGCCAGCGCCGCGATGGTGATGCCGAGGGCCAGCGACGGCCAGAGCAGCAGCAGAGGGGTGGTCAGCATCGTGCGGAAGCCCTCGTTCATCATCGCGCCCCAGCCGGGCGTCTTCGCCCCGCCGATGCCGAGGAACTGCAGGCCGGCCTGCATGCCCATCGCCATCCCGGCGGTCAGCGCGGTCTGGATGATGACCGGGGCGTATACCGCCTTGACGATGTGCTTCGCCATGATCCTGGCGTTGCCGAGGCCGGAGACCTTGGCGGCATCCACGTACGGCTCGTTGCGCACCGCCAGCACGGTGGAGCGTGTGAGGCGGAAGTAGCCGGGCGCCATGAAGACGCCGAGCGTCGCCATCAGCACGGTGAAGTCGTTGCGTGTCCCCGCCGCGACGATCAGCAGGATGATCATGGCCGGGATCGCCTGCAGGGCGTCGCTCACCCAGGTGGCCGCCCTGTCGAAGAAGCGTCCGTAGTATCCGGCGGCCAGGCCGGCGGGAACGCCGACGACGACCGCGACCACGATGGTCACGAACGCGCCCCACAGGGTCGACTGCGTTCCCCAGATGAGGCGGCTCAGCACATCCCGGCCCGCGCTGTCCCCGCCCAGGGGATGCGCGGGGCTCGGCGGCGCCTTCGTCAGCGCGAGGTCGACGAAGTTGGGGTCGTGCGGCGAGAGCAGCGGTGCAAAGAACGCGACGAGCACCACGAGCACCAGCACGGCGAACGAGATCGCACCGGCAGGGCGCTTGATGAAGCGGGCGAACGTCGAGCCGCGACGACCGGCGCGCGGGTCGATGATCACGTCGGTCGGAGTCGTCATTGCACCCTCGCTTTCGGGTTGATCCAGCCGAGCGCCACGTCGAGGACGAAGTTCACGATCACCACGAAGATGACCGTGACGACGGTGATGCCGAGCAGGATGGGGATGTCGCCGTTCTGCGACGAACCGCTGGTGAGCGCTCCGATGCCCGGCAGGGAGAAGATCTGCTCCACCACGATGGCGCCGCCGAGAAGGCCGACGAACATCAGGGCGAGCACGGTGAGGGATGCCGGAGCCGCGTTCCTGATCAGGTGCACGACCACGCGGCGCTGGGACAGGCCGCGGCTGCGCAGGGTGCGCACGTAGTCCTGGTTGTTCGCGGAGATGATCGCGTTGCGCAGCTGCTCGGCGATCATCACGATGGCGCCGAGCGAGAGGGCGATCGACGGCAGGGTGATAGAGCGCAGCCAGCCGTCGATGCTCTGCGACGGCTGCACGTAGCCGACGGCGGGGAACCAGTGCAGGTTCACCGCGAACCAGATCACCAGCACGAGGCTCACCCAGAAACCGGGGAGCGCGAACAGGATGACCGAGGCCGCCTTGATCACCTTGTCCAGCACGGAGCCGGGCCGGAGCCCGGCCAGCACGCCGAACAGGGCACCGAAAACGGCGGACAGCAGGGTGGCCGCCGTCACCACGGAGAGGGTGACGGGGAGCTTGATCGCGATCTGCGCGTTCACGGGCTGGAAGTTGCGCCAGGACGTTCCGAAGTCGCCGACGATCGCGTGCGAGCCCCACTCCCAGAACTGCACGAGGAGCGGGCGGTCTGTGCCGATCTTCGCAGCGAGCGCCGCCTGCTGCGCCGGCGTCGCCGACGAGCCGAGGAGCCCCGCCGTCGGGTCGCCGATGGCGGCGTGGGCGAGGAAGAACGTGCCTGTCGCCACGACGAGCAGGAGGATCACGCCGGAGACGAGCCTCTTGACCGTGAATCTGATCATGTCTTGTCCTGTCGGAGACGGGGAGGGAGTGGAGCGGGAAGTGGGATGAAACGGGATGGCGGGCCGCGCTCTCACGCGGCCCGCCTGGGGTGCGTCAGCCCTTGACGGTGATCTGGCGCAGGGTGGGGAACATCATGCCGGTCACCGGGGTGATCGAGATGTTCGAGGTGGAGACGTAGCTGTTGTTCGCCTGGTACCAGACGTCGAACCACGCCTTGCCGGTCACGAGCGTGTTCAGCTTCTCGATCTCGGCGGTCTGCTTGCTCGGGTCGGCGGAGAGCACTTTCTCGACCTGTGCCTGCACATCCGGGAACTTCTCGACCTGCGGGGTCGGGTTGAACCACTGCGGCAGGTTGATCATGCGCTGCACCGTCGCGACCGGGTTCGAGTCCATCGCGAGGAAGGAGACGAACATCGGGTAGGTCGGCGCGTTCTTCTGGTAGTCCATGTACTGCATGTCGTCCCAGGTGACTGTGATGCCGAGCTGGCCGAAGGTCTGGTCGACGACCGGCTGCCAGACCTGGAAGACCTGGGACATCGGCATGTGCAGGTCGAACCCGTCGGCGTATCCGGCGTCGGCGAGAAGCGACTTGGCCTTGGCGATGGAGAATTTGTACTCACCGTTCAGGCTCTTCACGTTGCCCGGCGTGCCGTCGGGGAACACCTGGTTGGACACCGCTCCTGCTCCGCTGCCGACCGACTTCAGGATGCTCGCACCGTCGAACGCGTAGTTCAGCGCCTGGCGCACCTTCTCGTTGCCGAGCGGCTTGAACTTCTCCCCCGCACGGTCGGTGAACTGCAGACCGACCCAGCCGGAGACCTTGGCCGCGACGTTCCAGTTGTTCTCCTTGGCCTGCTTGAGAGCCGTGTCGTCGGCGTAGTTCACGTTGATCTGACCGGAGGCCATCGCGTTGTCGCGGGCCGTCGCATCCTGGATCGGGTAGATCGCCAGCGGGTCGAACGGGAACTGCTTCGCGTCCCAGTGGTTCGCGACCTTCTTGAAGTGGTACTCGGAGCCGGCGACGCTCGAGGTCTCGAGCGTGTACGGGCCGGAGCCCTCCGGGGTCTTCGCGAGCGTGCCGGCCGCGATGGCCTTGGGCGCCATCATCCAGCTGCGGCCGATGCCCATGAAGTAGAGCAGGGTGTCGTCGCGCTTGGTGAGGTCGATCTCCAGGGTCTTGTCGTCGACGGCCACGAACTTCGCGACGTTCTCGTACGCCTCGCCGGAGCGCGCGCCCTTCTTGAGGTAGTCGAGGCTCTTCACCGCTGCTGCCGCGTCGAAGGCCTCTCCGTCGCTGAACTTCACGCCGGTGCGGAGGGTCATGGTGACCTTCAGGAAGTCGTCGGAGACCTTCCAGGAGGTGGCGAGGGCCGGCGTGGGCTTGCCGTCGCCGTCGACGCTGACCAGCGGGTCGTAGACCGCCGACAGGTACGGGCCGTCGAAGCCGATATCGGCGAGCGACGGATCCCAGCTGGTCACATCGGCGAAGTTCCCGATGTTGAGCGGGCCACCGGATGCGCCGGTCGTGGCCTTGGTGTCGCTTCCCCCTGAGCCGCATGCGGTCAACGCAAGCGCGGTCACGGCGGCGACGGCCACCGCGATCATTGCTTTCTTCATGTCTTCTTCTCTCGGTTGGCAAGGCAGGAGCTAAAACATCAATCGAACGCTGCGCAGGCGTACGACACAGCAGTTACTGATCCGGTCGTCAACCGAGGTTGGCTACACATCGCTGTGTCGTGGCGGTAATTCTACAGTTGTTGACAAGAAAAACAACCTGTGGAGAAAAACGGGGTGAGACGAGCTTTCCACGACTCGGCCGCTCCGCGAAATCGCCAAGATGTACGGGATGATATACGATTCACCCGAGGCTGCCCCGGCGGCCAGAACCTCCGACGACGAAGGGACCATCCGGTGCTCGAAGACTCGACCATCCACTCGATCGCGGACGAACTGGCGGCCGCAGAACGCGACCGCAGCACCGTGCCGCTGCTCACCGCCCGCCATCCGGAGATGACCGTCGAGGACTCGTACGCGGTCCAGAACGTCTGGAAGGAACGCGGCATCGCCGCTGGACGCAGACTGGTCGGCCACAAGATCGGCCTCACCTCCAAGGTGATGCAGCAGGCGACCGGGATCACCGAGCCCGACTACGGCGTCATCTTCGACGACATGGTCTTCGAGACCGGTTCCGTCATCCCGTTCGACGCGTACTCCAACGTGCGCATCGAGGTCGAGCTGGCGTTCGTGCTCGGCGAGAGCCTCACCGGCCCGGACTGCACGCTCTACGACGTGCTCGACGCGACGAAGTACGTCGTCCCCGCGCTCGAGATCCTCAGCTCCCGCATCGAGATGGCAGGGCGCACGATCGTCGACACCATCTCGGACAACGCCGCGATGGGCGGCATGGTCGTCGGGGGCCGTCCTGTGGCCGTGGATGCTGTCGACCTGCGCTGGGTGTCCGCCCTCCTCTACCGCAACGAGACCATCGAGGAGTCCGGCGTCGCCGCCGCCGTCCTCAACCACCCGGCCTCCGGCGTCGCGTGGCTCGCGAACAAGCTCGCGGCACACGGCACCACCCTCGAAGCCGGCGAGATCGTCCTCGCCGGCTCGTTCACCCGCCCGATGTGGGTGGAACGCGGCGACACCGTCCACGCAGACTACGGAACCCTGGGAGCCATCACATGCCGATTCGCCTAGAACCAACGCCGACGCTCGCCGACCGGCTGCGCACAGCATCCCGTCCCCAGTTCGGCATCTGGTCGTGCTCCGGCAGCGCGCTCGTCGCCGAGATCTGCGCGGGGGCCGGACTGGACATCGTGCTCATCGACGGGGAGCACTCCCCCGTCGGCCTCGAGTCGATCCTCGCGCAGCTGCAGGCCGTCGCCGCGTATCCGGTGACGCCGCTGGTGCGCGCGCCGATCGGCGACACGGTGATCGTCAAGCAGCTGCTCGACCTCGGGGCGCAGAACCTGCTCATCCCGATGGTGAACAGCGCGGAGCAGGCTGCGGAGATGGTCGCCGCCGTCCGCTACCCGCCGGCCGGGGTCCGCGGCGTCGGCAGCGCCCTCGCCCGCTCCGCCCGGTGGAGCAGGATCGACGACTACCTCTCCCGCGCCGACGGCCTGGTCTCCCTGTACGTGCAGATCGAGACGGTGGATGGGCTGGCGAACGTCGACGAGATCGCTGCGGTCGACGGCGTCGACGGCCTCCTGGTCGGTCCGGCCGATCTCGCGGCGTCGATGGGACTCCTCGGCCAGCAGACGCATCCCGACGTCGTCGCCGCGGTCGAGACGGCCATCGCGGCAGGCACGGCGGCGGGCAAGCCGGTCGGCGTGAACGCGTTCGACCCGGTCGCCGCCGACCGCTATCTCGCCGCCGGTGCGCGCTGGGTGCTCGTCGGCGCCGATGTCGCCCTGCTGGCGCGCGCCTCCGAGGCGCTGGCCGATCGCTTCATCGGCGGCGGTTCCGATGTCGCACCCGCGAGCTACTGATGCGCGCTGGCGCACGCGTCACGGATCGTATACAATCTCAGATACAGTCCCCGATGACGAGGAGAACCACCCCGTGAGCGACATCAGCCTCCCCGGCAAGATCATCGCCGTGCACCTGAACTACCGTTCGCGTGCCGCGCAGCGAGGTCGCACACCCGCCACCCCGTCCTACTTCCTCAAGCCGGCCTCCTCCATCGCCGCCTCCGGCTCCGAGCTGGAACGCCCGGCGGGAACCGAGCTCCTCGCCTTCGAGGGCGAGATCGCGCTCATCATCGGCCGACCGACCCGCCGCGTCTCCCCCGAGGACGGCTGGGCGGCCGTCTCCGGCGTCACCGCGGCGAACGACTTCGGCGTCTACGACCTGCGTGCGGCGGACAAGGGATCCAACGTCCGCTCCAAGGGCGGCGACGGCTTCACGCCCATCGGCCCCCGCATCATCCCGGCGGACGCCGTCTCCCCCGACGCCCTCCGCGTGCGCACCTGGCTGAACGGCGAACTGGTGCAGGAAGGGACGACGGACGACCTGCTCTTCCCGTTCGGCCAGCTCGTCGCCGACCTCTCCCAGCTGCTCACCCTGGAGCCGGGAGACATCATCCTCACCGGCACCCCGGCAGGCTCGTCCGTCACGCAGCCGGGCGACCTGGTCGAGGTCGAGGTCGACGCGCCGACGGCTCCGGATGCGCCGAGCACCGGCCGCCTCGCCACCCGCATCACCGAGGGCACCGTCCCGTTCGGCGACTTCGGCACGAAGCCCGCCGTGGACGACTTCCAGCGGTCGGAGGCGTGGGCGCGGTGGAGCTCAGAGGCAGCGCGGAGCGATGCCGCGACCCCAGCGCCGAGGGAGCCTGCGACCGAGGTTGAGAACGTAACTCCCGGATTCGAGTTGACCGACACCCTGCGCGCCCAGCTGCTCTCCGTCTCCACCGCCACCCTCAGCTCCCAGCTGCGGAAGCGCGGCCTGAACAACGTCTCGATCGACGGCCTCAGCTCCACCCGGCCGGACGCCAAGCTGGTTGGCCGCGCCAAGACGCTCCGCTACCTGCCGAACCGCGAAGACCTCTTCGCAGCGCACGGCGGCGGATACAACGCCCAGAAGCGCGCGTTCGACGCCCTCGGCCCCGGCGACGTGCTCGTCATCGAGGCCCGCGGCGAGCGCGGCAGCGGCACCGTCGGCGACGTGCTCGCCCTGCGGGCGCAGGTCGCCGGCGCTGCGGGCATCGTCACGGACGGAGGCGTGCGCGACCTCGCGATCGTCGCCGCGCTCGACATCCCCACCTACCACGCGGGCGGTCACCCGGCCGTCCTCGGCCGCAAGCACGTGCCGTGGGATGCGGACATCACCGTCGCCTGCGGCGGTGCGGCCGTGCAGCCGGGCGACGTGATCGTCGGCGACGCCGACGGCCTGCTCGTCATCCCGACCGCCCTGGTCGAGGAGGTCGTGGCCGACGCGCTCGAACAGGAGCGCGAAGAGGAGTTCATCGCCGAGCAGGTCGCTGCCGGCGCGCCGATCGACGGTCTGTTCCCGATGAACGCCGAATGGAAGGACAGGTACCGCGTGTGGCTGACACAGCAGTAGGAACCGCGAAGACGGCGACGCCGAGCAAATCCCAGCTGGCATACGACTGGATCAGGGAGCGCATCGACGACGGCAGGTATGTGTCCGGCTTCCGGCTCGTGCTCGGCCAGATCGCCGGGGAGCTCGGCATCAGCGTCGTGCCCGTCCGCGAGGCGATCCGCCGGCTGGAGGCGGAAGGGCTGGTGACGTTCGAGAAGAACGTCGGCGCCCAGGTCGCCCTGCTGCACGACACCGAGTACACGTACACGATGGAGACGCTCGCCCTGGTCGAGGGCGCAGCGACCCAGATGTCCGCTCCCCTGCTGAACGGCGACCACCTGCACAGGGCCAGGTCGATCAACCGCGAGATGATCGCGTGCCTCGACGACTTCATCCCGCACCGGTTCACCGAGCTGAACCTGGAGTTCCACGCCGTCCTGTTCGAGGAATGCCCGAACCCGCACATCCTGGATCTGGTGCACCGCGGCTGGAACAGGCTGAAGGTGCTGCGCGACTCCACCTTCAGCTTCGTTCCCGGCCGTGCCCGCGAATCCGTCGAGGAGCACGAGCAGATCCTGAAGCTCATCGAGCGGGGGGCCGAGCCTCTCGACATCGAGCTGGCTGCCCGCCGCCACCGCCTCGCGACCCTGGATGCGTTCCACGCCTATCAGGACGAGCACAAGCACCCTCAGCACTGAGACCACTACACATCAATTCACCGACCGCCGAAGGAGGCGTGCGCCCATGACGCAGCACTACATTCCGGAGAATCTGCCTGACAGCATCCAGCACTTCATCGACGGCGCCTTCGTCGACAGCGTTTCCGGCGCGACGTTCGACGTGCTCGACCCTGTGTCGAACGAGACGTACGTCACCGCCGCGGCCGGCCAGAAGGAGGACATCGACCTCGCCGTCGCCGCGGCCACCCGCGCCTTCAAAGAAGGCCCGTGGCCGCGGATGAAGCCGCGCGAGCGGGCTCGTATCCTGAACCGCGTCGCCGACGCCGTCGAAGCCCAGGATGCACGCCTCGCCGAACTGGAGACCTTCGACACCGGCCTCCCGATCACCCAGGCGCTCGGCCAGGCGCAGCGCGCTGCGGAGAACTTCCGGTTCTTCGCCGACCTGATCGTCGCCCAGGCCGACGACGCGTTCAAGGTGCCCGGCTCGCAGCTCAATTACGTCAACCGCAAGCCGATCGGCGTCGCCGGGCTCATCACGCCGTGGAACACGCCGTTCATGCTGGAGAGCTGGAAGCTCGCCCCCGCGCTCGCGTCCGGCTGCACGGTCGTGCTCAAGCCCGCGGAGTTCACGCCGCTCTCCGCCAGCCTGTGGGCGCAGATCTTCCGCGACGCCGGGGTGCCGGACGGCGTGTTCAACCTCGTCAACGGCCTCGGGGAGGAGGCGGGAGACGCGCTGGTGAAGCATCCGGATGTCCCGCTCATCTCGTTCACGGGTGAGAGCCGCACCGGCCAGCTGATCTTCGGCAACGCCGCTCCCTTCCTTAAAGGCCTGTCGATGGAGCTCGGCGGAAAGTCGCCGGCGGTCGTCTTCGCCGACGCCGACCTGGACGCCGCGATCGACTCCACCCTGTTCGGCGTGTTCTCGCTGAACGGCGAGCGCTGCACGGCGGGCAGCCGCATCTTGGTCGAGCGCAGCGTCTACGACGACTTCTGCGCCCGCTATGCCGCCCGCGCCAAGAACATCGTCGTCGGAGACCCGCACGACCCGACGACCGAGGTGGGCGCGCTCGTGCACCCCGAGCACTACGACAAGGTGATGAGCTACGTCGAGCTGGGCAAGCAGGAGGGCCGGCTCCTCGCCGGAGGCGGCCGTCCGGAGGGCATCGACCACGGCAACTATGTGGCGCCCACCGTGTTCGCCGATGTCGCACCGGATGCGCGGATCTTCCAGGAGGAGATCTTCGGCCCCGTCGTCGCCATCACGCCGTTCGACTCGGACGAGGAGGCCCTCGAGCTCGCCAACGGCGTCCGCTACGGCCTCGCCGCATACATCTGGACCAGCGACCTGAAGCGCGCACACACCTTCGCCCAGAACGTCGAGGCCGGGATGGTGTGGCTCAACTCGCACAACGTCCGCGACCTGCGCACCCCGTTCGGCGGCGTCAAGGCGTCCGGCCTCGGTCACGAGGGCGGCTACCGCTCGATCGACTTCTACACCGACCAGCAGGCCGTGCACATCACCCTCGGCCCGGTGCACACCGCACGCTTCGGCGCCAACTGACCTTCACCCCTTACCCCCCCTCAACGAAGAGAAAGCGATTCACCCCATGACCACCACCGCCATCCCCACCCCGAAGGCGACGCCGCCGGACGTCGTGCGTTGCGCGTACATGGAGCTCGTCGTCACCGACCTGCAGGCCAGCCGCGACTTCTACGTCGACGTGCTCGACCTGGTCGTGACCGAGGAGGACGAGAACGCGGTCTACCTGCGCAGCTTCGAGGAGTTCATCCACCACAACCTGGTGCTCCGCAAGGGTCCTGTCGCCGCCGTCGCGGCGTTCGCGTACCGGGTGCGCACCCCGGAAGACCTGGACCGCGCCGTCGAGTTCTACACCGAGCTCGGCTGCCGCGTCGAGCGCAACGCCTCCGGATTCACGAAGGGCGTCGGCGACTCCGTCCGTGTCGAAGACCCGCTCGGCTTCCCGTACGAGTTCTTCTACGACGTGCAGCACGTCGAGCGTCTCGCCTGGCGGTACGACCTCTACACCCCCGGCGCGCTGGTCCGTCTCGACCACTTCAACCAGGTGACCCCCGACGTGCCCCGCGCCGTCAAGTACATGGAGGACCTCGGCTTCCGCGTCACGGAGGACATCCAGGACGAGGCGGGCACCACATACGCCGCGTGGATGCGCCGCAAGCCCACGGTGCACGACACCGCGATGACGGGCGGCGACGGCCCCCGGATGCACCACGTCGCGTTCGCCACGCACGAGAAGCACAACATCATCGCCATCTGCGACAAGCTCGGCGCCCTCCGCCGCAGCGACGCGATCGAGCGCGGCCCCGGCCGCCACGGCGTCTCCAACGCGTTCTACCTCTACCTGCGCGACCCGGACGGCCACCGCGTCGAGATCTACACCCAGGACTACTACACCGGCGACCCGGACAACCCCGTCGTCACCTGGGACGTGCACGACAACCAGCGCCGCGACTGGTGGGGCAACCCCGTCGTCCCGTCCTGGTACACCGACGCCTCCCCGGTGCTCGACCTCGACGGCAACCCCCAGCCGCTCACCTCCCGCACCGACGACTCCGAGATGGACGTCACCATCGGGGCCGACGGCTTCTCGTACACCCGCAAGGGCGAGGAGACCCAGGGCTTCAAGCTCGGAGCCACCCTCTAGCCGCGAGCCCCCCTCCCCAAACAATCGAGTCCGAACTTGTTCACGCGACACGCCGGTGTAGGGCGTGAACAAGTTCGGACTCGATGTTTTCGGGGGTCAGAACGCGACGTCGGCCGCCGGAACGACGGCGAACGTCTGGTCGGGGTAGCGCAGCCCGGAGAAGTACCTGTTGGTGTGCGCGATGATCTGCTGGGCCGTCAGCTGCTCGCCGTCCCACTCCGCGTCCGTCGTGGTGTGGGCGTCGCCCACCAGCGTCACGTCGTAGCCGCGGACGGCGGCGGCCTGCGTCGTGGTCCTGATGCAGTAGTCGGACTGTGCGCCGGCGACCACGATGTGGGTCACGTCGAAGCCTTCGAGCAGCTCGTCGAGCCCGGTGTCCGCGAACGCGTCGCAGTACGACTTGCGCACGAGCGGCTCCCCGAGCGCTCTGGTGAGCCCCTCCGCGAGTCCCCAGCCTTCACTGTCCTGCGGGAAGTCGTGCTCGTCCTGCACCCAGATGATCGGCACCCGCTCGTCCCTCGCCCGATCGACCAGTGCGGCCGTGCGGCTGACGACACCCTCCGCGTCGAAGCACTCCGCGAGCACCCCCCGCTGCAGGTCGATGACGATGAGGACGGTGGGGTTCACAGATGAGCGCACCCCCTCATCTTGCCGCACGGCACCGACACCCGCCGTCAGAAGGTCTCGACGTATTCCTCCCGCTCCCCCAGCTCCGGTCGCGC
Source organism: Leifsonia araucanica (assembly GCF_051161895.1). Lineage (NCBI taxonomy): Bacteria > Bacillati > Actinomycetota > Actinomycetes > Micrococcales > Microbacteriaceae > Leifsonia > Leifsonia araucanica. The sequence goes on along the minus strand of NZ_JBMBTW010000002.1, from coordinate 46,736 downwards.
GCGGAATTCGACCGTCGTCCCCGAGCGATGGAGCTCGAGCACGGTCACCGTGTTCTCCCCCTCCACCAGCAGAGGAGCGGGGACATACAGGGTCCGCTGGGGGCCGATCTCCCAGTAGCGCCCGAGCAGGAAGCCGTTCACCCAGACGAATCCCTTGCCGAAGCCGGGCAGCGCGAGGAAGGCGTCGGCCGGTTCGCCCGCCCCGAGCACGACCCGTGCCGTCGAGAACCCGGCGGCGTCCGCATCCCTGGTCGCTGCGTACGCGCCGGCGAAGCCGGCGACCTCGCTCGCCGTCCACTCGTCGAGCGGCAGCGCCCTGGCCGTCCAGCCGTGCACCAGCCTGCGCCCGACCTGCACACCGCCCAGGATGCCCTTCCCCTGCCCGAGCAGCGGCCCGTAGTTGATGCGTCCCTGGTTCTCCACCAGCAGCTGCAGCGCGATCGTCTCGCCTCTGCCCGTCACCGGGACGGATCCGTCGGCGTCGAGCGTGCCGCACGGCACACCGTCCACGAACACCTGGGCCCGGTCGTGCAGCCCGGTGACCGTGATCGCGTTCTCCCCGCGCGGCAGCAGCGGAGAAGCACTGTAGAGCACCATCCCGGAGGCGATCCCCAGCTCGTCGAAGCTCGGCGGCGCCGGATGCTCGGCGGTCACGGGCGCCGACAGGAGCGCCTCCAGGAGCCCGGCGCCCTTCGCCACCCGCACGCTGCGTCCGGTCAGGATGCGCGGATCGCCGGGCACGGCGGGAACCGGCCTCCCGCTCACGGCCGAGAACCGCTCGCGGAAGGCGTGGAACTTCTCGGTGACCGCCCCGTGCTCCGCGATCGGAGCGTCCGAGTCGTAACTGGTGATCGTCGGCTGCAGCCGTCCATCGTGGTTCGCGCCGGCCCACAGCCCGAAGTTGGTGCCGCCGTGCGCCATGTACAGGCTCACGGAACCGCCGGCGTCCAGGATCTCGTCCAGGGTGGCGTCGGCGCTCGGCACAGAGCGCACGTGGTGCAGCTCGCCCCAGTGGTCGAACCAGCCGTTCCAGAATTCGGCGCAGAGGAACGGCTCCCCGTCGCGCCGCGCGCTGAGCAGAGCGGACGCCTCCCGTGCACGCGACCCGAAGGTCGCCGTGGCGAGCACCCCGGGTATGCTTCCCCCGTCGAGCATGAGGTCAGTCGGCCCATCGGCGGTGTAGAGGAGTTCCGTCACGCCGCGCTCGGTCAGCGCGTCACGCAGCCAGGTCAGGTATCCCGCGTCGTCGCCGTAGCTGCCGTACTCGTTCTCCACCTGGACGGCCACGATCGGGCCGCCGTTCGACGCCTGCAGCGCCGCGAGGCGCGGGACGAGGTCGTCGAACCACGTGGACACGGCGGAGAGGAACGCGGGCTCCGAGCTGCGTGCCCGCATCCCGATCCTGCCGGTGAGCCAGGCGGGAAGGCCGCCGTTGTCCCACTCGGCGCAGATGTACGGGCCCGGCCGCACGATCACGTCGAGCCCCACCTCCCCGGCCAGCAGGATGAACGCTTCGAGGTCGCGCCAGCCATCGAACGACGCCGGCCGATCTGCATGCCGCTGATGGAAGTTCCACGCGACATAGGTGTCGACGGTGTTCAGCCCGAGCGCCGCGATCCGCTCGAGACGGTCCCGCCACTGCTCGGGATGCACGCGGAAGTAGTGCATCGAGCCGGACAGCACCCTGTGCGGCTCTCCCGCGCGCAGCAGCGTTCCGTCCCGGTAGCTCAGCAGGGCGGTGGTGGCCGTCAGCGTCATTTCACCGCTCCCGCCGTCATGCCGGCACGCCAGAACCGCTGCAGGGCGAGGAACGCCACGATGAGCGGGACGACGGAGACCAAAGAGCCGATCACCACGAGGGACGGGGGCACAGCGACGTGGCTGGCGTTCCAGCCGACCAGGCCGACCGTGACCGGCTGCATGTGGTCGTCGCCGAGCACCATCGCGGGAAGGAGGTAGTTGTTCCAGATGTCGACGAACTGGAACAGGAAGATCGTCACCAGCGCCGGCAGCATCATCTTCGTGGAGATGGCGCGGAAGATCCGGAACTCGCTCGCGCCGTCCAGGCGACCGGCCTCGATCACCTCGTCCGGCACCGACTGCGCCGCGAACACGCGCGCCAGGTAGACGCCGAACGGGCTGACGATGCTGGGCAGCAGCACCGCGAGCGGGTTGTTGATCAGGTGCACGCCGGAGAACATCAGGTACAGCGGGAGCGTGAACAGGATCTTGGGCACGAGCACGGCCGCGAGGATCACGCCGAACGCCGCTCCCCGGCCGGGGAAGTCGTATTTCGCCAGAGCGTATCCGCCCATCGCGGACAGGACGGTGCCGATCGCGGCGCCGACGCCGCAGTAGAGCAGGCTGTTCAGCATCCACTGCCAGAAGATCCCGTCGTTCTGGGCGGTGAGCCTGGCCAGGTTGTCGAACAGGCCGAACCCGTCGAACCAGAGACCGCTGCCGGAGAACTGCTCGCCGAACGGCTTGGTCGCCGCCACCAGCAGCCACCAGAGCGGGAAGAGGAAGTACACGGTTGGGACGGCGAGCAGCACCATCACGACGGTGCGGCTGAGCGGGGACGTGTCCCTCCTGCTCCTGATGCCGCGAGGGCTGATGGCGGTCACGCCTTGTCTCCTTTGCTGGTGAGACGGAAGAACACGAACGAGATCACGCCGACGAGCACCGCCAGGATGACCGACTGCGCCGCCGCGTACGGATAGTTGCCAGCGCCGACCGCGGCCTGCGCAGACATGATCGGGGTGAACGTGGACGAGACGGACCCGCCGGAGATGGGCTGCAGCACCGTCGGCTCGTTGTAGAGCTGGGCGGACCCGATGATCGAGAACACCGCTGTGAGCACGATCGCGCTGCGCACCATCGGGATCTTCACGCTCCACGCCGTGCGGAATGCCGACGCCCCGTCGAGCTTCGCCGCTTCGAGCACCTCGGCGGGGATCGACTGCAGGGCGGCGTAGATGATGATCATGTTGTATCCGGTCCAGCTCCAGGTGACGATGTTCGCCACCGACCAGAGCACGGTGCCGTCGTCGAAGAACGGCAGCTGGATGCCGAGGGGCTCCAGCAGGTGGTTGATCGGGCTCGACGTCGTCGAGTACATGAACGACCAGACCAGTGCGGCGCTCACGCCGGGGATCGCATACGGGAGGAAGCTCGACAGCCGGAAGAAGCCCTTGCCGCGGGCCGACTTCGAGTCGATCAGCAGCGCAAGGGCCAGCGCGAGACCGAGCATCAGCGGCACCTGCACCACCCCGAACAGGGCCACCCGGCCGAGCGACGCCGTGAAGTCGGGGTCGGAGAACGCGTGCGCGTAGTTCGCGAACGGGTCGAACACCTGCGTCGGCGCCGTCAGCCCCAGTCCGGAGCGCTTCACCGTGAACAGGCTGCTGATGAAGGCATAGACGATCGGCGCGATGTACATGCCCAGGAAGAGCACGAAGAACGGTCCGAGGAACAGCAGCGGCGCCCGCCAGTCGAACGAGCGGCGCCTGCGCGGCGCCCGCCCGGTCGACGGCGCTGCGTCCGCGGTGGTCGCCATGCGCTCGGCGACGGCCAGGTCGGTCACGTTTCCTTCTCTCCGCACACGGGATGCGCGTGCTCGTCCACGGTGGATGCGGCGGCCGCCCGCGTGGTCGGCGCGCCGCATCCACCTGTCACTACTGGGAGACCGTCAGGCCCTGCTTCTTCAGCTCAGCGACCGTCTTCTGCTGCGCTGTCTTCAGCGCGTCTGCGATGGTGCCCTGACCCGCCCAAGCTTTGCCGAGGCCGTCGTCGAGGTCGGCGGCGGTCTTGGTCATCACCGGGCCCCATGTCCAGTCCTGGTTCACTTTCGGCGCCGCCTTCGCGAAGACGTCGAAGATCTTCTGGCCACCGAAGTACGGGTCGGCCTCCGTGAGCGCAGGCAGGTCCGTCAGCGCCGTCGCTGCCGGGTAGAGGCCGGCCTTCTGCACGAGCGTCGCGTACGTGTCCTTGTCCGTGCTCAGCCAGTGCGCGAACTCCCAGGCCGCCTTCGGGGTCTTGCAGCCCTTCAGCACGGCGGTCGCGGAGCCTCCCGCGTTGCCGACCTGGTCGTCCCCCGCCTTCCATTGCGGCATCGGCGCGACGGCCCACTTGCCCGAGCCGTTCGCCGCGCCGCCCTTGATGACCCCCGCCTGCCAGACGGCTCCGACGACGGTGGCGATGCTGCCGTCGCCGAGGCCCGTGTACCAGGCCTGGTCGTACATCGGGGCGCTGCTGATCAGTCCTTCGGTGACGAGCCCCTGCCAGTAGTCGGCCACCTCCGCGTTGGCGTCGGAGGCCATCGAGACCTTCCACGCGTCACCGTCGACGCTGAACCACTTCGCGCCGGTCTGCCAGGCGAGCCCGGCGTAGTCGTAGTCGAGGTATGGGGACGAGATGAACTTCTTCGGGTCGGAGGCGTGGATCTTCTCCGCGTCCGCCTTGTACTCGTCCCAGGTGGCCGGGGCGGAGAGGCCGAGCGAGTCGAACAGCTCCTTGTTGTAGAACAGGCCCATGGGCCCCGTGTCGACCGGGGCGCCGTAGACCGCGTCGCCGATGCTCACCGAGCTCCACGCGGCGGGCTGGAAGTCCTTTTTGTCATCGTTCGCATACTGCGAGACGTCGTCGAGTGCCCCCTGCGCCGCGAAGCTCGGCAGGGTCTCGTATCCGACCTGCGCGAGACACGGGGCGTTGTTCGCGGTGACCGCGTTGAGCATCTTCTGGTAGCCGCCCTTCGAGCCGGGCTGCACCTCCTGATACGTCACCGTCACGTCCTTGTGCGATGCGTTGAATGCCTTGACGGCGTCGGCGTATCCAGGGGCCCAGCCCCAGAACGTGACCTTCGCCGTGCTCGGCTCGGTGGATCCTGCGCTGCCGGAACACCCGGCGAGCGACATCAGGCCGAGCGCAACCGCCCCCGCCGCGCCCGCCATGCGGATTGCTGCTGACTTCTTCACTGCCTCTCCTTTGATCACAGGAACCCGAGAGCGGGTTCGAGATGCGAGTGTCGCACAGAATTGATAGCGATAACAACTCGTCAATCCGAATTGATCGAAACGGCCGGAAATCTGCGCGAACACGCACATGCGCCCGCTATCATCGAGACCATGAGCAACACCGAGCTCCGGGACGCGGCGGCGAAGCCACCCGGTATGACCGACGTCGCGCGCGTGGCCGGCGTCTCCGCCCAGACGGTCTCCCGCGCCCTCAGCGGCCACCCCAACGTGCAGGAGAAGACCCGTGCGCGGGTGCTCGCCGCCGTCGAGCAGCTCGGTTATCGCAAGAACAACGCGGCGCGCATCCTGTCGTCCGGGCACAGCAGGACCATCGGCATCGTGCTGCTGCAGACCAACTCGTACTCGCGCACGGCCGTCACGGCGGGTGTCGAGCAGGCGGCCCGCGAGGCCGGCTACGCCGTGAGCGCCGCCACCAGTCCGTCGCTCGAACCGGTCGCGATCGAGGAGGCCATGTCCCGGCTCGCCGAGCAGAGCGTCGAGGGCATCATCCTCGCGCTCCCGCTCATCCAGGTGACCAAGGGCATCGAAGACCTCACCAAGGACATCCCCACCATCACCATCGACGGCTCGCGCACCTCCTCCACCGAGGTGGTCGCCGTCGACCAGTCGCAGGCGGCCAAGCTCGCCACCCAGCACCTGCTCGACCTCGGCCACGAAACAGTCTGGCACGTCTCCGGCCCCGCCGAGTGGCTGGATGCGGTGAGCAGGAGCGAAGGCTGGCGGACCACCCTGGAAGCAGCGGGCATCGCTCCCCCTCCCGAGCTGAAGGGCGACTGGTCGCCGGCATCCGGATACCAGAACGGCCTCATCCTCGGCCGCATCCCGGACGTGACGGCAGTGTTCGTCTCGAGCGACGAGATGGCGTTCGGCGTGATCAGGGCGTTCCACGAGCTGGGCAAGCGCATCCCGGAGGACGTGTCCGTGGTCGGCGTCGACGACATCGCCCTCGCCGAGTACTGCTCCCCGTCGCTCACCACGGTGGCCCAGCCGTTCTCCGAGATGGCGCGTCTCGCGGTCTCCCACCTGCTGCGCTACATCGCCGACCCCGGCACCACGCTCGCCCCTGCCTCCGTCGAGCCCCGCCTCATCGTTCGCGCGTCCACCGGTCCGGCCCCTGCCCGCCCCTGACAGTCACTCGCCCGAGGCGGCGAGTCCCGCCGAATCACAACGAAAAACCCTGGGCCCGACCCCCGCCTGACCGCTAGAGTGCGGATCGTGAGGATGCGACGGGCGGGTGCTCTGATCGGTGCCGCGGTGGCGGTGGTCACCCTGGTGGGGTGCACGGCGAGCGGCGGGGGCGGAGACCCGGCGCACACGCCGGCGGCCCCGGCCGGCCTGAGCACGGATCCGGGAGCGGACGCCGGTGTGCCCATCGCGCAGGGTGCCGTCACCGCCGCGATCGACAGGCTCCCCGCGCTCGCGTCGTCGATCCTGACGCAGACCGGCGTGCCCGGCATCGCCGTCGGCGTCACCTATCAGGGCAGGACCGTCTTCGCGAAGGGCTTCGGCGTCCGCGAGGTCGGCAAGCCGGGCGCCGTCGACGCGGACACGGTGTTCCAGCTCGCGTCGCTGTCGAAGCCCATCGGCGCCACGGTCATCGCCGACGAGGTCGGCAAAGGCACCGTCGCCTGGAACACCCCGGTGACGGCCAACCTCCCGTCGTTCGCGCTCGCCGACCCGTACGTCACGACGCACGCCACCATCGCGGACTTCTACGCGCACCGCTCCGGCCTCCCCGACCACGCCGGCGACGACCTCGAAGAGCTCGGCTACGACCGCGCAGAGGTACTGTCGCGGCTGCGCTACCTTCCCCTCGAACCGTTCCGCGCCCAGTGGACGTACACCAACTTCGGCATCACCGCCGCCGCCCAGTCCGTCGCCGATGCCGCAGGAACCGACTGGGAGACGCTCTCGCAGCGCGACCTCTACGGACCGCTCGGGATGACGGCCACCAGCTCGCGCTTCTCCGACTACATCGCGAGGCCCGACCGCGCGGTGCCGCACGTGCTGGTCGACGGCCAGTACGAGGCCAAGTACCAGCGCGAGCCGGATGCACAGTCCCCGGCCGGCGGCGTCAGCTCCTCCGTCACCGACCTCACCAAGTGGATGGCGATGGTCATCGACGACGGACGGTACGGCGGCCACGAGATCGTCGACGGCAAGGCGCTGCTGCCCGCCATCTCCCCGCAGATCATCACGGGCCCGGTCGCGAACGCCGAGACCCGCCCCGGCCAGTACGGCTACGGCTTCAACGTCGGCGTCGCCGCCTCCGGCCGCACCACGGTGAGCCACTCCGGCGCGTTCCAGCTCGGCGCGGGGACCACGTTCGTCACGCTCCCCTCCGCCGACCTCGGCATCGTCGTCCTGGTGAACGCGGCGGCCAACGGCACGGCGGAGACGCTGGCGATGCAGTTCCTCGACCTCGTGCAGTACAGCGCGCCGCGCACCGACTGGGCGAAGCTGTACAGCAACGCCTTCGCCCACATGGACGAACCCGTCGGCACCCTGGTCGGCCAGTCGCCTCCCACCTCTCCTGTCGCGTCCGCACCGCTCAGCTCGTTCGTCGGCACGTACCAGAACCCGTACACCGGCCCGGCGACGGTCGCGGACACCGGCGGCACGCTCACCATCACGCTCGGCCCGAAGAACACCGTGTACACGCTGAAGCACTGGACGGGAGACGAGTTCGTCACGCCGCTCGACAGCGAGAACGCGCCGCCCGGCTCCCTCTCCGCGATCACGTTCTCCCCGCCGTCGGACGGTCGCAGCGCCTCCTTCGTGTTCGAGTACTACAACACGGAGAAGGTCGGCACCTTCACCCGCTGACCGGATGCGCGAGCGGCCTGTCACGCCCGACGGCGCGGGCACCCGGCGGTTTCGCCCCCCAGGGGGCAGGATGGAGTCGTGGAACCCCTCGAAGTGGTGGCTGCCGTCCTCGTGCGCGACGGGCGTGTGCTGGCGTGCCGCCGCGCCCCCGGCAAAGACGCCGCAGGACTCTGGGAGTTCCCCGGCGGCAAGGTCGAGCAGGGCGAGACCCCGGAGACCGCGCTGGTGCGCGAGATCCGCGAAGAGCTCGGCGTCGGCATCCTGGTCGGCGAGCTGGTCGACCGCAGTGTCACGGAGGCGGGCGGACGCCCGATCGACCTGGCCTGCTACCGCGCGGAACTCACCGGAGAGCTGCCGACGCGCAGCACGGACCACGACGCGCTCCTCTGGGTCCGCACCACGGAGCTGGCGGCGCTGGAGTGGGCCGCGGCCGACGTGCCAGCCGTCCGGGTGCTCACGGCATGAGGGCGATGGTCTACGACCGCTTCGGCGGTCCCGTCGAGGTGCGCGACGTCCCCGACCCGGTGGCTCCGGAGGGTGGCGCGGTGATCAGGGTGGGGGCATCCGGTCTCTGCCGCAGCGACTGGCACGCCTGGGCCGGCCACGACGACACCGTCCACCTGCCGCACGTCCCCGGCCACGAGTTCGCGGGGACTATCGCCGCGCTCGGCGACGGCGTGACGGGCTGGCGGGTCGGAGACAGGGTGACCGCGCCGTTCGTCAACGGCTGCGGCGCATGCTCCTGGTGCGCATCCGGCCAGTCGCAGGTCTGCCCGAACCAGACCCAGCCCGGCTTCACGCACTGGGGATCGCACGCGGAACTGGTCGCGATCCGCGCGGCAGACCTCAACCTGGTCGCCGTGCCGGACAGCCTCGACGACGATGCGGCCGCCAGCCTCGGCTGCCGCTTCGCCACCGCGTACCGCGCCGTCCGGATGCGCGCCGCCGTTCGCCCCGGCGAGTGGGTCGCCGTCTACGGAGCGGGCGGCGTCGGCCTGAGCGCGGTGATGATCGCGGCGGCTCTCGGTGCCAGAGTGGTCGCGGTCGACCGCAACCCGGCTGCACTCGACCTCGCCGCCCGCCTCGGCGCAGAGCACGTCGTGCTCGCGGACCCATCCACTCCGGCCACCATCACCGACCTCACCGGAGGAGGCGCCGACGTGAGCATCGACGCCGTCGGCTCGTCCACCACCAGCACGGACGCCGTTCTGTCGCTGCGTCGCCGCGGCCGCCACGTGCAGGTCGGCCTGCTCTCCGCCGACCAGCTCCCCGTCCTCCCCCTCGACCGCGTGCTCGCCTGGGAGCTCGACATCCTCGGCAGCCACGGGATGTCCGCCGCCGACTACCCGGGGATGCTCGACCTCGTCGCCTCCGGCGCCCTCCGCCCGCAGGCCCTGCTCTCCGGTGCCGTCAACCTGGAGACCGGCGCGGCGATGCTCCCCGATGCGGAGACGGCCTCGCCGACGGGCATCACGGTGGTCCACCCGGCCTGAGCGCGCCCTCCTCCCGGAAACCCGGCATGATGGCCGTATGCGCCTCGCCGATTTCACCCCGCCAGACACCCAGGCCGCCCGCGCCGCGTACGAGTTCGCCGCGGAGCGGCAGACGCCGGCGCTGCTGAACCACTGCATCCGGTCGTGGCTGTGGGCGCTCGGTTTCGCCGAGCTGGACGGCGCGGACGACATCGACCACGAGCTGCTCTACGTCGCGGCGCTGCTGCACGACCTCGGGCTGGTCGAGGAGTTCGACAACGTCACGCTCAGCTACGAGGACGCCGGCGGTCACGTCGCCGCCGCGCTCACCGCCGGCGCAGGCTGGCCTGCCGAGCGGCGCACCCGCGTGCACGAGGTGATCGTGCGCCACAACTGGCCGACGGTCGATCCAGCACTGGATGCGGAGGGCCATCTGCTCGAGATCGCCACCGGCCTCGACATCTCCGGCGTGCGCGCCGACCTGCTTCCTCTCGCCTTCCGGGAGGAGGTGCTCGCCGCGTACCCGCGACTCAGCATCGCCGCCGAGTTCGGAGCGTGCGTGACAGATCAGGCCGCGCGCAAGCCGACCACACAGGCGGCCAGGATCGTCGCGAACGGCGTCGTGCGGAAGCTGGCGGAGAACCCGCTGGAGGCACTGGGCGCCTAGCGGCCGAACAGGGCGAGCAGCCTCGCCCCGAGTCCTCGCCGTTTCGGCGGCGCATCCTCGTGCGCGACCGGCACCGTGTCCAGGAACGAGACGCCGCACTGCGGGCATTCCACGATCAGCTCGTGCACCGCGAGACCTGCGCCGTAGTACGGGTTCCGCACCACGTGCGCCTCAGCACCGCACGACGGACACGTCGCCCGTGCTCCCCCGCTGCCGTCCTGCATGGTTCCATTGTGCGCCACGCGAGGCGGGCGGCCGCACGCCACCCGGCGCGCTGGCCATCCGGTCAGCCGAGCGTGAGGACGATCGCCTGGTCTTTCCTCGCCGGCGTTCCTTCAGCGGGGTCGACCGCCGTCACCGTCAGGCTGGACGCGTCTTTCCCGTTCCCGCCGCCGTTGCCGCCGCCGTTACCTCCACCGGCATCCGGCTTCTTCACGCTCACGTTGGTGAAGCCGGCCGCGGCCAGCGCCGCCTTCGCCGCACTCTCCGACTGACCGATCAGGCCACCCGGGATGGTCGCGGACTGCCCGTTGCTGATCTGCACCGTCACCGAGCTGCCCTTGTTGACGGAGGATCCTGCTGCAGGATCGGTGCCCGCCGCCGTCCCAGCCGGCTGGGCGGAGTCGACAGGCGTCTGGTCGACCGTCACGTCCAGGCCGAGCCCCGTCAGGAGCGACTGCGCCTCGTCGGGGGTCTTGCCGGACACATCCGGGATCGTCACCTGGTCGCCGTACAGCACGGCGTTGGTCGGCTTGGTGAACGCGTCTCCCCCGTACAGGCTGTCGATGGCCTCGAGGATGGGCTTGGCGACGGAGAACTTCACGTCGCCGCCGCCCACCCCGTTGAAGTCGAGACTGCGCAGCGGGGTCGACCCTGACACGTTGCCGACCCAGGTCGCCGTCGACACCTTGCTGGTGGAGGTGACGAGCCAGTTCTGCAGCGAGTCGTCCGTCGTGCCCGTCTTGCCCATGATGGGCGTCCCGTCGTACGGGTTGGCGCTGGCCGCCGTGCCGCCGCCGCGCATGACGCCCTGCAGCGCGTAGGTGACTCCGGCCGCGATGTTCGGCTGCAGCCCCTGCGTGCAGGTGGTCGGGCTGACCTTGTGGGCAGAGCCGTCCGCGTTCACGACCTTGTCGATGGCGACCGGCGTGCAGACCGTGCCGTTGTTGGCGATGCCCGCGTACGCGTTCGCCATCGTCAACGGCGACAGGTAGTTGACGCCGAGGATCATCGACGGCACGGACGTCAGCGGGTTGCTCGACGATGCGGGATGCACGCCGAGCGCTTTCGCCGCGTTGAGGATCGAGCAGAGGTCGACCTTCGTCCCCATCTTCGCGAACGCGGTGTTGACCGATTCGGCCGTCGCCGCCATCACCGAGAGCCTGCTGGCCGAGCCTTCGTCGTTGGTGACGGGCCAGTCCGGTCCGTTGATGTCTGCGCAGCTGTTCGTGAACTCGGAGGTCGGGAAGTCGTGCTGGGTGGCGTTGATGGTGTCGTACAGGCTGTTGCCCGCTTCGAGCCACGCCGCCAGGTCGAACGCCTTGAAGGTCGAGCCGGTCTGGAAGCCCTGCGATCCGCCGTACGCCTCGTCGGTGTTGTAGTTCACCGCCGTCGTGCCGTCCTGCGGCTGGTCGGTGTTGTTGAACGCCCTGTTCTCGACCATCGTCACGATCCTGCCCGTGCCGAGCTCCATCGAGACATTGGATGCGCCGAGGTCGATCCCCGCCATCGACGGCGGGATGTATGCGCTGAGCGACTGCTGCGCCACCGCCTGCAGGTCGAGGTTGAGGGTGGTGTAGATCTTCAGCCCACCGCGGTTGAGCGTCGCCCAGCGGTCGTCGGCGGTCGCACCGTATGCCGGGTCGTTGAGCACGACATCCCGCACGTAGTCGCAGAAGAACGCGGCGTTGTACTGCGAGGCGGCCGCGCATCCGGAGGTGGTCGGCGTGATGACGGGCTGCACGGGCGTCTTCTTCGCCGCATCCCGGTCGGCAGCGGTGATCTTGTGGTTGATGGCCATGCGGTCGAGCACGTAGTCGCGCCGCTCCTTGGTGGCCTTGTATCCGTCGGCCGCGCCGTTGTCCTTGTTGTTCGGTTCGTCGATGCGCAGGTTGGCCGGGTTGTTCAGGATGGCGACCAGCGTGGCGGCCTGCGGCAGGCTGAGCTGGGCGGCCGTGGTGTTGAAGTAATAGTGCGCTGCCGCCTCGATGCCGTACACGGTGCCGCCGAATCCGACGACGTTGAGGTAGCCGAGCAGAATCTGCTCCTTGGTGTACTTCTTCTCCAGCCCGACCGCGTACCGCATCTCCTGCACCTTGCGCTGCAGGGTGACCCCGGCGGCGTCGGTGTAGCAGGCCTGCAGCTTCTTCGCGTCTGTGAGCGCGTCGCAGCGTTCCACCTCGACGTTCTTGACGTACTGCTGCGTGATCGACGACCCGCCCTGCACCGAACTCCCGCTCACAGTCGACAACGCCCCGCGCACGGTCCCGAGCAGGTCGACGGCGCCCTCGGAGTAGAACCGCGGGTCCTCGGCGGCCACGGTGGCGTCCTTGACGGTCTGCGCCACATCCTTCCAGCCGACGTCCTGCCTGTTCTGCGCATAGAACGAGGCGATCGGAACATCCGCCCCACCCTTCTTGGCGTACACCGTGGTGTTCTGCGCGAACGGCTGGATCTCCAGGTTCGACGGCAGCGCCTCGAACGCACTGGACGCGGCAGCCGCCGTCTGGCCGACTCCCAGGAACCCGGGCATGACGAACACCGAACTCAGCACGGCCGCGATGAGCGCGACCACCCCGAACTGCGCGATCAGCCCCGCCCGCGACCTCGCCGGCCGGATCTCATACCCCCGCAACGGATCGAACCGCCGCGAGAGCGCGACGAACCACGGCCGGTCACGGAACTGCGGGCGGGAAGACATCCATCCAGCGTTTCACCGCAACACTCAGAAACCACTGACGCACCGCGGCGAACCCTGTCCGTCCTTTCAGACGTGCGGGGCGGGGCACTCAGGTTGGGCGCGGCGCGCGTCAACTCGAGAACAGTCCAGCTTTGGCCAGTCGCTCGTGCATCACAGGGGCGAGTCGTTTGGTGTAAGCCTCCGTCATGTGGATGCCATCCGACTTCGTGATGGTCTTCCCCGCGAAGGGAGGGCAGAGGCCATCCGCGCAGAACCAGTCCGTCGTGTCGATGACGAATCGGCGCGCAGGATCGATGGCTGCCAGCCTGTGGAAGAAACTCTTCGGTCCGAGCTTCTCTGCAGCGCTCACGCAATCCTGCGGACCGCTCAACTTCGTGTAGCAGGATGCGAGTGGCTTGTCGCTCACGGACATCGCGATCAGCGCGATCTTCGACGGGGCGGCGATCTCCGCCAGCTTCTCCTTCACTCCCGTGTCGCTGAATCCGGCGATGGCGACCAGCTCCGGCTGGATGCGGTTCACGGCCTCCACAACCGCATCCGCCCGTTCGAGGCATCCCTCAGGCTTCTCCTTCGCCTGCGAGACGTCGCCGAACGAACACGCGATTCGCGCGTATGACACCACCTTCCAGTCCGGCTCGTCGCGCAGGGCGTCGATCAGCATGCTGGTAATGCCTGTCGCGATGGAGCTCCCCGCAACGAGGACCGTCTTCGTCGCCGTCGGAGCCCCCCAGGTGCATTTCGACTCGTCGACGACAGGAGCGAGATTGCAGTCGACGATATCTGCGGCCGCGAACCCGAGCGCTCCACCCTGCAGAGCCACGTCGATGGTTGGATCGAGTTCCGGCCAGCCCGGCTCGACGAGCGCGGCGCGCAATTCATCCTGAAGCGCGGCGAGGTGCGCCTCTTCTGTCGGCGGTGCGTCGTCGCTCGCGCTGTTCCACGCGGGGGCTGCCACGACCGGCTTCACGGTCTGCGCGTTCTTCGCGCCGGCGAACGCCGTGGTGGCGACGGCGATGCAGGCGAGAAAGCTGAGGACGAGCACTGTCCGCGAGCGTGACGACGTCGTCACGCCACGCGAGCCCGACCGTCGCAGAGTCCATCCCCGCGCGAGCCATCCCGACCGACGGACCGGAGCCTCCACCAAGTGGAACGAATACACGGAGGCGGCGGCCACGATCAGCGCGAGCAGCGCATACTGCCACGCGCCCTCCCCGATCAGGCTGACGCCGATGACGACGACGGGAAAGTGCCAGAGGTAGAGGGAGTACGAGATGTTTCCGATGTACTGGGACACGGGGTTGGTGAGCGGCCATGCCGTCCGTAGCTCCACCCTGGCCCCGGAAGCGATGACGGCCGCCGTTGCCACCACAGGGACGGCGGCCCACGGACCCGGGAACGGCATCCCGTCGTCGATGAATGCGATCGAGCCGACGATGCCGCAGAGCCCCGCCACCAGCAACACCGGCGCCGACCATCGTGGCAACCGTTCCAGCATCGCTGCCGAGAGCGCGAGAAGCCCGCCGATGCCAAGCTCCCACGCGCGGGAGAACGTAGAGAAGTACGCCCAGCTCGGAGAGGCCGCGCTCTCGAACGCCGCCCAGGCGAAAGACACAGTGATGATGAGCAGAAGTGCGACACCCATGCCGGTTCTGACCCGTCGCTCATCCACGGTGCGGCGGCTCACAACAGCAAGGATGACGAGCATCACGAGAGGCCAAACGACGTAGAACTGCTCCTCGACGGCAAGCGACCAGAAGTGCTGAAGCGGGGAGGGCGGGCCGTCTGCCCGAAAATAGTCGGTCCCCGCAGACGCGAAGTTCCAGTTCGCGGCGAACAGAGCCGACCATCCTGCGTCGCGCACGATCGAGAGGGCCCGCTCTGTGCCGTACACGCCCCATCCGACCGAAACAGTCACGACAAGCACGAGGGCAGCCGCGGGCAGAATACGCCTGATGCGATTGCGATAGAACGCTGAGAAGGAGATCCTCCCGTCGCGCTCGATCTCCCGCAGAAGCAGCCCGGTGATCAAGAAGCCGGAGATCACGAAGAAGACGTCGACCCCGACAAAGCCGCCACGCGGCCAGTGCAGGAGGTGGTCGAGGATCACGGCGACGACAGCGAGCGCCCGAAGGCCTTGAACATCCCGACGGAAGGACCGGTGGGGCGCGGGTACAGGGGCAGGCACGGAGACTCCAGAGTCGGATAGGGGCGAGAATTTAATATATGAAACTCTTACTCTAACACCTCAGCCGTGCGGGAGCTGCCGAGTCGGTCCGAGACGCGGTGGCTCGATGAGCCCGGGCCAGACAAAGAGGCGGCGCCCCCTCCCGGGGACGCCGCCTCTTTCACCTCAGCACAACCGCGGCTACGCCGCCTGCGCCATCCACTCCGCAGCACGCGCACCGGCGGTCACCCGCACGGCGCCATCCACCGCGTCGACGGTGACGGTACCGCCGTCGGTCAGCTCGCCGCTCACCATCAGTTCGGCGATCCTGTCGTCGATCTCGCGCTGGATGACCCTGCGCAGGGGGCGGGCGCCGTATTCCGGCTCGTAGCCGGCGTCGGCGATCCATTCCACCGCGGCGTCCGTCGCCTCGAAGCCGATCGAGCGCGCACCGAGGCGGGCGCTCGTCGCCGTGAGGAGGAGGCGCACGATGTCGCGCAGCTGCTCGGCGTCGAGCTTCCTGAACAGCACGATCTCGTCGATCCTGTTGAGGAACTCGGGACGCATCGCCTCGCGCAGTTTGCCCATCACGCGGTCGCGCAGGTCTTTCTCCGACGCGAAACCGGATGCTGAGGCGTCGCCGCCCACCGGCACGAAGCCGAGGGCGCCGCTGCGGGATGCGAGGAACTCCGAGCCGAGGTTGGAGGTCATGATGACGACCGTGTTGCGGAAGTCGACCGTCCTGCCCTGGCCGTCGGTGAGGCGGCCGTCGTCGAGCACCTGCAGCAGCAGGTTGAACACGTCGGGGTGCGCCTTCTCGATCTCGTCGAACAGCACGACAGAGTACGGGTTGCGGCGCACACGCTCGGTGAGCTGGCCCGCCTCGTCGTATCCGACGTATCCGGGAGGGGCGCCGACCAGACGGGCGACCGTGTGGCGTTCGCCGAACTCGCTCATGTCGAAGCGGAGCATCGCCTTCTCGTCACCGAACAGGGATGCGGCGAGCGCCTTCGCGAGTTCGGTCTTGCCGACGCCGGTGGGTCCGAGGAAGAGGAAGCTGCCGACGGGGCGGCGCTCGTCTCCGAGCCCTGTCCTGTTGCGGCGCACCGCCTTCGCGACGGCGACGACCGCGTCGTCCTGACCGATCACGCGCTCGTGCAGCTCGGTTTCGAGCTTGGCGAGGCGTTCGCGGTCCGCTTCTCCGATGCGGCTGACCGGGATGCCCGTCGCACGCGAGATGACGCCGGCGATCTCCGGCTCGTCGACCACAGCCTCCGGCCGGGGCGCGGAGCCGAGCTCGTCCAGCGAACGCTGCACCGCCTCGATCTCGTCGCGGAGGCGCGACGCCTCCTCGTAGTGCTCGGACGCGACGGCGGAGTTCTTCTCCGACTCGAGGGTGGCGAGGGTCGCCATCAGCTCTGTCGTGTCGACGCGCTTGCCGAGGCGCAGGCGGAGACGTGCCCCTGCCTGGTCGATGAGGTCGATGGCCTTGTCCGGCAGGAAGCGGTCGGAGACGTAGCGGGCGGACAATTCGACGGCCGCGCGGATCGCGTCGTCGGTGTATCGCACGCCGTGGTGCTCCTCGTACGCTCCGCGGAGCCCGGAGAGGATGAGCACG
The DNA here is from genome assembly GCF_051161895.1 of Leifsonia araucanica. Lineage (NCBI taxonomy): Bacteria > Bacillati > Actinomycetota > Actinomycetes > Micrococcales > Microbacteriaceae > Leifsonia > Leifsonia araucanica. Next base: position 30,036 of record NZ_JBMBTW010000002.1, on the reverse strand, counting down.
GCGTCCTCGATGCTGGGCTCGCCGACCGTCACGGGCTGGAAGCGGCGTTCGAGCGCCGGGTCCTTCTCGATGCGGCGGTATTCCTTGAGCGTGGTCGCGCCGACCAGGTGCAGGTCGCCCCTGGCGAGCCGCGGCTTCAGGATGTTGCCGGCGTCCATGCCGCCGGACTCTCCCGAGCCGCCGGCGCCGACCACGGTGTGCAGCTCGTCGATGAACACGATGAGCTCGTCCTTGGCCGCGCTGATCTCGTCCATCAGCTTCGTGAGGCGCTCCTCGAAGTCGCCGCGGTAGCGGGTGCCCGCCACCATTCCGGCGAGGTCGAGCGACACAACGCGCTTGTCGCGCAGCTGCTCCGGCACTCCGCCGTCGACGATCGCGCTGGCGAGGCCTTCGACGATCGCGGTCTTGCCGACGCCTGCCTCACCGACGAGCACCGGGTTGTTCTTGGTGCGGCGGGACAGGATCTCCACGGTCTGCTCGATCTCGTCGAGCCTGCCGATCACCGGGTCGAGCTTGCCGTCGCGGGCGAGCGCGGTCAGGTCGGTGCCGAACTGGTCGAGCATCGGGGTGGTGGATGCGTTCTCCGCGTCCTCTCCGTCAGCGGCCTGTCCAGCAGTTCCGGCGCCGACGGTCGTGGTCTGGCGCATGGCGGAGGTCAGAGCATCCGGGGTGACGCCTGCTGCCTGCAGCACCTGCCCGGCCGGGGCGTCCTGGATGATGACGAGCGCGAAGAAGAGGTGCTCGGGGTCGATGTACGTCGATCCGGATGCGCGGGCGACCTGGTACGCGTGGAACAGCGCCCGCTGGGCGGACGGGGTGATGGATGCGGCATCCACGTCGACGGGGTCGCCCGTCTGCGGGAGTCGCTGCTCTGCCGCGGCGGCGACCGCCTGCGGGTCTGCGCCGATGCGGCGCATGGCGTCTGCGGCGGGCTCTGCCGTCGCCATGACGCGGAGGATGTGCAGGGCGTCGAGCTCCCGGTGGCCGTGTTCGAGCGCGAATCGTCCGGCCTCGGCGAGGGTCTCCTGCGTGCGCCGGCTCAGGAACCGGCTGATGTCGATGGAGCGCGCGGTACGCGCACGCTCACCCGCGAGGTAACGGGCGAGGAACTCGTCGAACGAGTTTCCTTCGTTACTGTCGGGAGTGAAGTCTTCGGGCACGAAATCTCCTGTGTGTTGAAAGTTGAGTGAACTGCACTCAAGTTCAACGCTGCGGGGTGCGAGGTATTCCCGCGGGCCCGAACACGGCCGCGGCGCGTTCGCCGTCGACCGTCGGCCGCGTTAACCTTGGTGGATGGAAAGTCGCGCCGGCTCCAGGAATGGCGTCGCGAATGCCAAAGCGAGGGCGCTGTACGACGCTGTAGCGTCAGCGCTCCAGTCCCCCATGCACGCCGACGCCGACACGGTCTCCGTCGAGCACGACGCCGCCCGATTCCTCGTCCGCTTCAGCGACCTCCCTCTCGCCGCGTTCCGTGCGCGGGTGCCGCTGTCCACGCCGCCCGCCCAGGCGAAGTCCGCCGTCGCGAACGCCGCGCGGAAGGCGCACGCGAACATCCTGCAGTGGCGGGAGCTCGGCTACCTCAACGAGGTGGGGGCCAAGATCACCGCTCTCCGCGACGGCGGTGCGTACGCAGGCCGCCTGTTCGAGGCGTACGGCGCAGGGCGGCTCGACGAGGCGGAACTCGTGGCGCGGCTGCGCGAGATCCCTCCGGTCCCCCTCGACGGCCTGCCGCTCGGCCAGGGCGGTGGAGGACCGATGGAGGTCGCGGGCACAGCACTCCGGCGGCACCTCATCTCCTCTGCGCTGTTCGAGCACATCGTCGAGGAACTGGCGGACGCGGGACACCAGGCCTGATGCCGTCCACCGGGCTGAGCCGCGCGGAGGCGCGCAGGATCGCGGTGACCGCGCAGCGCCTCGACGCCGACCGGCCCACCGAACTGATCCCCCTGGTCGAGCAGCTCACCCTGCTGCAACTCGACCCGACGGCGGCCATCGCACCGAGCGCAGAACTGATCGCCTGGACCCGTCTCGGCTCCACCTTCCGGCCGGAGCAGCTGCGCCAGGCGGTCGAGACCGACCGCACCCTGTTCGAGCAGAAGGCGCAGGACGACCAGAGCACCCCGCCCATCGCCATGCTCCGCCCCACCTCCGCCCTTGGCCTGCACCTCGACGCGATGGCCAGGTGGCCGCGCGAGGGAAGCGGCGTGCACGCCTGGCTGGAGGCGAACGCGCAGTTCCGCCTGGATGTGCTCGCCCGGCTGCGCGCCGACGGCCCTCTGCTCTCCCGCGACATCCCGGATACGGCGGCCGTGCCGTGGGAGTCCAGCGGCTGGACCCACGGCCAGAACGTGACCAGGATGCTCGAGTTCCTCTCCGCCCGGGGCGAGATCGCCATCGCAGGACGCATCGGCAAGCAGCGCACATGGGACCTCGCGGAGCGCGTCTATCCGTCCGGCATCGAGGTCGTCCCCGAGGAGGAGGCCGCGCGCATCCGGGATGCCCGTCGCCTGCGCTCGCAGGGCATCGCCCGCGCCGCGATGGTCGGCGAAGCGGGCGTGCCGGTCGAGATCGAGGGCAGCAGCCGGCCGTGGCGGGCCGACCCGGATGCGCTGGACGCCCTGGATGCCGGCTCCGGCCACGCGTTCTCCGGCCGCACCGCGCTGCTCTCGCCGTTCGACAGGCTCATCCACGACAGGGTGCGCACGCTGGAGGTCTTCGAGTTCGAGTACCTGCTGGAGATGTACAAGCCGGCCGCGAAGCGCCGCTGGGGCTACTTCGCGCTGCCGATCCTGCACGGCGACCGCCTGGTCGGCAAGCTCGACGCGACCGCGGACAGGAAGGCGGGCGTCCTCCGCGTGGCCGCCGTGCACGAGGACACCCCGTTCACCTCGGAGACGCGGGATGCGGTCGACGCCGAGATCGCCGACCTCGCCGCCTGGCTCGGCCTCGCCGTCGAGCGCGCCTAGTTCGCCGCGACCGGCGCCTTCCCGTGGGGGTCGCTCGCGTTGAGCGCAGCCACCACCGTCTCGTAGTCGCCGCGCGCCTCTCCGTAGCGCAGGAACTTCACCCGGTCGACCAGGATCTCCCGCGCATCCGGCTGCGTCTCCAGCAGCTCCATGACCTCGGAGACGAACGCGTCGAGCGGCATCGCCACCTCGCTCTCCTCCTGGCCGGGCAGCAGCCCGGTGCGCACCGCGGGTGGCACCAGCTCGACGACGCGCACGCTCGTGTCGGCCAGCTGCAGCCGGATGCTCTCGCTCAGCTGGTGGATGGCCGCCTTGGTCGCGTTGTAGCTCGGCGTCACGGCGAGCGGCGCGAACGCCAGACCGGACGAGACGGTGACGATGGTCGCATCCTGCCTGCTCTGCAGGTGCTCGGTGAATGCTGCGATCAGCCGGATCGGGCCCAGCAGATTGGTGACGACCGTGGCCTCTGCCGACTCCAGGAAGCCCGCTGCCGAGTGCCAGTCCTCCACCCGCATGATCCCGGCCATCGCGATCAGTACGTTGAGGTCGGGGTGCGCGGCGATCACCGCTGCGGACGCCGACCGGATGCTCTCCGGGTCGGCCGTGTCGATCCGCACGGTGTGGATGCCCGGGTGCTCGTCCGCGATCCGTTCGAGCAGTTCTGCCCGGCGGCCGCCGACGATGACGGTGTTGCCCTTCGCGTGCAGGGCGACGGCGATAGCGAGGCCGATCCCGCTGGTCGCGCCGGGGATGAAGACGGTGTTTCCTGTGATGTTCATGCTTCGAGTGTCCGGGGGCTGCTCGCCTCCCGGCAGAGAGCGGTTATCGGGGGATCCGCGATCCCTGGCTCGCCACGGCCGGACGACGGATGATGGACACATGGACCGCGCAGACCTCGCCGACTTCCTCCGCAGACGCCGGGAGGAGTTGCGGCCCTCCGACGTCGGCCTCGCGTCCGGCGCCCGCCGCCGCGCGCCCGGCCTGCGGCGCGAGGAGGTGGCCCAGCTGGCGAACATGTCCGCCGACTACTACACCAGGCTCGAGCAGCAGCGCGGCCCGCAGCCGAGCGAGCAGATGCTCGGCTCCCTCGCCCGCGCCCTCCGCCTGAGCGGCGACGAGCGCGACTACCTGTTCCGCGCGGCCGGCCACAACCCGCCCGACCGGTTCGCCGGGGCGGCGCACGTCGCTCCCGCTCTGCTCCGCGTGCTCGACCGGCTCGACGACACCCCCGCCCTCATTCTGTCCAACCTCGGGGAGACCCTGGTGCAGAACGCGATGTCGGCCGCGCTGCTCGGCGACCGCTCCGGCTTCACCGGTATCGAGCGGTTCGAGGCGTACCGCTGGTTCGTGCATCCGGAGACCGAGCGCATCCGGTACCCGGAGGACGACAGGGACAGGCAGAGCCGCGCGCAGGTCGCCTCGCTGCGGGTCGCGTACGGCGCGATGGGCTCCTCCTCGCAGGCCGGCGAGCTGGTGCGCGCCTTGCAGCGGGAGAGCGCGGAGTTCGCCGAGCTGTGGGACAGGCACGAGGTCGCCAACCGGTTCGAGGACCACAAGACCTTGGTGCATCCGGAGCTCGGCCCGATCGAGCTGGACTGCCAGGTGCTGTTCACCGAGGACCAGTCGCAGTGCCTGCTCGTCCTCACCGCTCCCCCGCGCACCGACGGCGCGGAGAAGCTCGCCCTGCTCGGCGTGCTCGGGATGCAGGCGTTCAGCTGACCGTCTTCTCGGTCTCCTCTTCCCGCTTGCGCCCCAGCACCTGCGTCGGGATGCCGCGCGACAGCGCGAGGGAGCCGACCGAGATCACGATGAGGCCGAAGATCGAGATCCTGAGCGACGAGAGCTGCGAATCCCGGTAGATCGACTCCAGCGTCTTCGCGTCGCTCTCCGACAGTCCTGCGTCCTCACCGATCTTCTGCACGCTGTCCGCAGGGACGATGTCGACGCCGCCGTTCGTCCGCTCCTGCACGGTCGACTGCACACTGTCGGGCAGGCTGCTGCTGGACACCCCAGAGGCGAACGACGTGGCGAGCGCGCCGATCAGGATCGAGCCGATCAGCGCCGTGCCGAGCGACGAGCCCAGGTTCTGGAACACGCCCTGCAGGCCGCCGACCTCGCTGGACTGCTTCTCGCCGACACTGGACATGTTCACGTTGCCGAGCTGGGAGGCCAAGAGCCCGAGCGCCCCGCCGGCCAGGAACATCCCGATGCCGAACAGCCAGCTCCGCAGGTCGGCCGTGACCGCCCCGAGCAGGATGAGCGAACTGACCACCAGGATCACCTGCCCCACCCGCACGATCCGCCTCGGCGACCAGAACCGGGACAGCATCGTGCCGAGCACGGAGAACAGGATGAGCGCGATGGACAGCGGGAAGATCTTGAGTCCCGTGGACAGGGCATCCAGCCCCAGCGTCATCTGCAGGTAGACCGGCACCATGAAGAACAGCCCGGCCGTGACCGCGTACTGCGCGCCGAGCACGCTGAGGCCGCTGCGCAACTGCCGGATGCCGAACATCTCGATGTGCACGAGCGGCGATCGGCCGGAGTCGGCCAGCTTCCGCTGCCTTCGCGCGAACAGGAACAGCAGCACGCCGCCGATCAGCATGAACCAGGCGGTCAGGGAGATCCCGAACGGGTTGATCGGCACGCCGCCGATCACCGGGGAGTGCAGCGGGATGAGCCAGCCCCAGGTCTTGCTCTGCAGCATCCCGTAGACCACGAACACCAGGCCGAACGCCGACAGCAGCACGCTCCACACGTCGATCCTCGACTTCGTGCGTCCCGTCGCGTCGCGCACCACCCTGCTGAAGAGCACGACGATCGCCATGATGACCACCTCGGAGACGAACACGTATCGCCAGTCGAGGTAGGTGGTGACGTACCCGCCGATCAGCGGCCCGGCGGCGACCGCCGCACCGGAGACGGCTCCGATGATCGCGTACGCCGTGATCCTGTCGTGCCCGCGGTAGTTGTCGGCGATCAGGGCGGCGATGGCCGGGATGACCAGCACGGCCCCCAGCCCCTCGATCACGGACCAGCCGAGGAACAGCGTCTCGATGTTCGGGCTGACCGCGGTCAGCAGCGACCCCAGCGCGTACACGCACGAGCCGATCACGAACGCCCTGCGCCTGCCCCAGACGTCGCCGAGCTTCGCGCCGAGCAGCATGAACGCGGCCATCGTCAGCGTGTAGAAGGTGATCGCGGCCTGCATCGCCGCGACCGTGGTGTGCAGGTCGGCCACGACGGTCGAGATGGAGACGTTCATCACGGTGCCGTCGAGCACCATCACGAACTGGGCGCTTCCCAGAACGATGACGACCGACCACTTCTTCATGTGCGGCTCCCGACTCTGCGGGGTGTTCCTCCCCGACCGGATGCGCTCAGTATGTTCCTCCGCGCGCATCGGCCGCAATGGCGCGGTCAGCCGCGGTCGGCGCTCCTGGCCGCCCGCACCAGGATGCGCGCGGCGTCCCTCGCCTGCTCTGCGGCGTCCGCCGTGCCCGCGATGGCCGCCGTGGTCTGCGCGCCCTCGGCGAGGATCGCGAGCTGGGGAGCGAGCGACGGGGACGCCCCGGCCTCCTCGACGAGCCGGGCGACGTACTCCTGGAACGACTGCTTGTGCTTCCTGGCCGCCGCCACGACATCCGGATGCCCGCCGCCGAGCTCCCCGAACGCGTTGATGAAACCGCAGCCGCGGAACGAGTCGTCGGCGAACCAGTCCGCCAGGTAGTCGTAGATGGCGAGGAGCTTCTCCTCCGGGTCGTCGACGGTGGCGACCCTGCCTGCGACGCCGTCCGTCCACATCCGGTGCCTCCTGTCGAGCACGGCGAGCACGAGGTCGTCCTTCGACGGGAACTCCAGATACAGCTTCCTGAGCGACACGCCCGCCGTGTCGCGGATCTCGTCCATGCCGACGGCCGTGATGCCGCGCGCGTAGTAGAGGTCGTCCGCCGCATCGACGATGCGGTCCCGCACAGGCTCTCCAGTCATACCCAGAAGTATAGCTTGCGCGAGAACCATCGTTCTCATATGATCGTCAACAGCAGCCGAGAACGACCGTTCTCGGCGAACAGCACACACGAAAAGGGATACGGACATGGCGTTCATCACCGTCGGCGAAGAGAACAGCACCCCCATCGAGATCTACTACGAAGACCACGGGACGGGACAGCCCGTCGTCCTCATCCACGGCTTCCCGCTGGACGGCCACTCCTGGGAGAAGCAGTCCGCCGCCCTCCTGGACGCCGGCTACCGCGTGATCACCTACGACCGCCGCGGCTTCGGCCAGTCGAGCCAGCCGGCCACCGGATACGACTACGACACCTTCACCGCCGACCTCGCCACCGTCCTCGAGACGCTCGACGTGCGGGATGCGGTCCTCGTCGGCTTCTCGATGGGCACCGGTGAAGTGGGAAGGTACCTCGGCACCCACGGCTCCGAGCGGGTCAGCAAGGCCGCGTTCCTCGCTCCGCTGGAGCCGTACCTGCTGAAGACGGACGAGAACCCGGACGGCGCGGCTCCGCTCGAGTTCTTCCAGGGCATCGTCGACGCGGTGAAGGCCGACCGCTACGCGTACTTCACCGCCTTCTACAACGACTTCTACAACCTGGACGAGAACCTCGGCAGCCGCATCAGCGAGGAGGCCGTGCGCAACAGCTGGGCCGTCGCGGCCGGAAGCGGCGCCGTCGCATCCAGTGCTGCTCCGCTCACCTGGTTCACCGATTTCCGCGCGGACATCGCGAAGGTCGACGTGCCTGCGCTCATCCTGCAGGGCACGGCGGACCGCATCCTGCCGATCGACGCCACAGGCCGCCGCTTCACCGCAGCGCTCGCCGACGCGGAGTACGTCGAGATCGAGGGCGCCCCGCACGGCCTGCTCTGGACCCACGCCGACGAGGTGAACTCCGCGCTGCTGGCCTTCCTCGCCAAGTAGCCGAAACAGGCATCACCCCACCGAGCGCCGGGGCGGACGGATCATCCGCCCGCCCCGGCGCTCTCGGCTGGCATACGACATTCCCCTAGTTCCTTGCCAGACAGCCTGCGTAACCTTCGAGGTCCGCCGCACTGCCGGCTTCACGTACGGAGGGGAAACGCATGACGACACGGTCGCTGCCTGCGCCGCGCGCCGATCGGCGGCCGTTCCGCGTCGGCTTCTTCGCCCGTCGCTGCCTGATCGAGCAGGCCAGGCAGGATGCGGCGACCACTGCCTCCGGCCCGGCCGGGGATGCGGGCTCCGGGGAGCCGACCACCCCGCACGTCCAGGCGATGCAGGCCCACGCCGACGGATACGCCCGGCGCGAGGAGCAGCGCTTCTTCGCGAGGATCGACCGCGAACTCACCGAGTACCGCGTGCTGTCGAGGGCGCTCGACAGCGACCTCGCCGACTACGACGCGCTCACCGGCGACGTCCGGCTCGACGACCGCGAGTTCATCGCCAACGGCACCGGCCCCGGCTTCGAGGAGCTGCGCAGGCTGGAGCGGCGCATCAAGCGCGGCAAGCGCCGGGTCGACGAGCTCTCCGCCCTCATCCACTCGCGGTTCACCGCCGCGAAGCTGCGCACCAACCGCTACTACGACCACGCGGACGAGAAGCTCGCCGTCTACTGGGGCGCGTACCGCAGGGAGCTCGCACCGGACAGGGGGCTCGACAGGGCGCCGGTCCTTCGGCGCTCCGAGTGGCTCACCACGAAAGAGAACACCCGGCTTCTCGAACTCTGGCAGGGGAGAAACGATGTCAAAGCGTGACCGGCAGCCAGCCGACTACTCCGTTCCGAAGACCGGCCGCCTCCGCCGCCGGCTGTTCTGGCGCCTGCGCAGGATGCGCGCCGCCGTCGACGTCGAGACGCTGGAGGTGTTCGAGCACGAGCTCGCCGCGTTCGAGCGCGGCGGCGTCGCGGAGATCGAGCGGCAGCGCACCCGCAACCTGGCCGCCTGCGCCGCCCGCGTCACCGCGTCCCAGAAGCGCGAGGAGCTGATCCGCGGCTCCATCGAGCGCACCGAGCACCAGCTGAAGCGCGCCGAGGTCGCCGCCGAGCGACTGGATGCGCGCCTGCTCGGCCACGACCCCGACCTGCACAACTACGCCTGAGACGGAGAGAAGACACATCATGGCCAGAGACATCGTCGAGAGACCGCCCCGCATCCGTCCCCGCGTCGGGCACATGTCGCGCTTCGCGCACGTGCTCGTCTACCTGCTGCTGCTCGGGATGATCACCGTCGACTACGTGCTGCTGTCGCAGGCGCTCACCCTGCTGCTGCGCAACGACAGCCAGTACGGCTCGATCGGGCTGCAGATGTACGTGATCACGCTGGGCATCTCGCTCGCCGTCGTCACTCTGCCGCACGTCGTCGCCGTCGTCATGCGGCGCATCCAGGCCAGGGTCATGGACAGGCGCTGGTCGATCGCCGCCGTGCTGATGTCGCTGATCTGGGTGGCGCTGCTCACCGCTATCACCGTCGCCAGGATCAAGGCGGGCATCGACGCGCAGAACGCCGGCGGCCTGACCGGCCTCGTCGGAGGCTCTGCGGCACCGGCCGCGACCGGCTTCTCCTGGACGGCACCCGACACGATCATGGCGTTCCTCATGCTCGGCGTGCTCGCCACCTCCGGAGCGATCAGCTTCATCGTGGCGTGGCTCACCACCCGCCCGCTGCTCAGCGCCTCCGAGAAGGCGCACGCGCACGTGGACGAGCTGCGCCGCTACCGCGACCGCTTGCTCGGCGAGGCCGTCGCCGCCCGCGAAGAGACCGCCCAGGCCATGCACCTGGCCGCCGCGGACGGCGCCAGGTACACCGGCGCCAGGATCACCTTCGCCTCGCGCGTCGACGTGCTCCGCGCCCAGCTCGCAACCCGGCTCGCCCAGCACGAGCGCGACCCGGAGAGCACCAGCCAGATCATCCGCGAGCTGCGCGCCAGACGGCTGAGCGACCCCGAGCTCGGCCAGGGCGCCCAGCCCGGTCGGCTGACCGACTGAGCCCTCTCCTCCCGAACGTCTCCCGAAAGGACGACCGTTGACTTCCCGACCTCTCGCCAAGGCCTTCGTCGCCATTGCGGCCGCCATCGCCCTGGGCGCCACCATGACCGCCTGCGCATCGGCCACCGCATCCGGCGCGGCCTGCGACCAGTCGCAGAAGCGCAACATGGGCGTCGTCGCCGGGAGCACCGCGAACGCCCCCGTCACGAACCTCCCCGCCTCCGCCGTCGACCAGTTGAAGGCGGTCGGCGCCAGCAACGGCAGCGTGACGGTGGTCGTCCCCTCCGGCACCCCGCAGGTGATGGGCACGACGGTGATCGGCTCGACGGCTCAGGATGCCGTGGTCTGCCAGAACGACCAGCGCACCAAGCTCACCCAGATCACCTCGTACATCAACGGCCTCGCCTCCGCATCCCCCGAGGTCGACTTCCTCGCCTCCATCGACCAGGCAGCCCGCAACCTCGGCTCCCACCCGATGGGCGTCCTCGTGATCGGCAGCGGCCTGCAGACCACCGACCCGCTGAACTTCTCCACGAGCGGCGTCCTCTACGCAGATCCGGCCCAGGTCGTCAGCGACCTGACCTCCCGCGGCCTGCTCCCCACCGACCTCAAGGGCGTCACCGTCTACTGGTCCGGGATGGGCGACGTCGCGGGAGCGCAGACCCCATTGACCATCCCGGCCAGGAGCAACCTCACCGCCATCTGGACCGCGATCGTGAAGGCGGCAGGGGGCACCCTGTCCCTGCTGCCGGAGCCGGCATCCGGCGCCGCCCGCTCGGGGCTCCCCGCCGTCTCGGCCGTGCCCGTCGAGGCTGTCCAGACCAAGACGGACTGGACGAAGCCCATCGTCATCCGCAACAGCGACCTCCTCTTCACGAAGGACACGGCCACGTTCTCCGACCAGGCCAACGCGCAGTCCGTCCTCGGCGAACTGGTGCCGTCGATCGAGCAGAACGGTCAGCCGATCACCGTCACGGGCACAGCATCCAAAGACCAGGCGACGAACAACACCGCCGACACAGCCCTGTCGCTGAAGCGCGCCGACGCCGTCAAAGCCGCACTGGTGAAGCTCGGCGTCTCCCCCGGCCTGCTCACAACGGCCGGAGTCGGCTACGACTGGTGCGGCTGGAAGAGCGAGACGGACGCGGCGGGAAAGTACTCGGACGCTCTCGCAGAGCAGAACCGCTCCGTCATCCTGACGTCCGCGGGCGTCTCCCTCTGCAGCTGACTACCGTCCCGTCCCGTTCACCCGGGCGAGCAGGGACGCGAGCTGCTCCACGTCTCCGCGATCCCATTTCCGCAGGTTGCTGTAGAACACCCGCTGGTCGCTGGCACGCACCTCGTTGACCTTCTCGATCGCCTCCGTCGTGGCGACCAGATAGCTGGCCCGCCTGTCCTCCGGGTCGCTGCGTCTCTCGACCAGTCCGAGGGCTTCCAGGATGCGCACCTGACGGCTGACGACGCTCTTGTCCGTGGACAGCATCCCGGCGAGCGCGCCGGCGTGGACCGGCCCCGTCCTGGCGAGGGTGCTGAGGAGTTTGAAGCCGACCGGCTGCAGGTCGGGATGCACGCCGGCCGCCCGGTCGCGCATCCCGGCGCTCACTTTGTTGAAGAGGACGGTGAACTGCTCCTCGACGGAGGCGATGGCCTCGTCGTTCTCGCGGGTGGCGGCGCCGCTCGGCGCCACCACCCGTTCCGCGTTGCTCATGGCCGCGATCATAACCGACCGGCTAGCGCTGTTCCTCCGAGCGTTCGGACGGCGGACGCACAGCGCCGACCGAGCCGGTGACCGGGGCGCCGATCATGGCCTCCGCGACCTCGATCGCGGTCTCTTCGGCCTCTTCCGCCCCGTTGTGACCTGTACGCTCTCGCATCTTCTCGAGCGCCGTCTGCGTGCCGAGCTTGATGTTCGGCAGGAACAGGATGGCGATGATCGTGATGACCGCGAGCGGCACCGCGATGAGGAAGATGTCTGCGACGGCCTGGCCGTAGACGGACTCGATGATCGTGCGCACACCGACGGGGAGCTTGTTGACCTCCGGCAGCGTGCCGCTCTGCAGCGACTTCGCCACCTCGGCACCCGCAGCGCCCAGCTTGCCGATCGCGACCTGCAGGTCGTGCTGACGCTCGCCGAGCATCGTGACCACCTTGGAGCCGAGCACGCTGCCCATCACCGAGACGCCGACCGTGCCGCCGAGGCTGCGGAAGAACGCGACGGACGAGCTGGCGACGCCGAGCTGCGACGGGTCGACCGTGTTCTGCACGATCAGCACGAGGTTCTGCATCACCATGCCGACGCCGGCGCCGAGGATGAACATGTAGATCGAGACGATGACGTAGTTGGTGTCGTACTCGATCGTGCTCATCAGGTAGAGGCCGATCGTGAGCATGATCGAACCGACGATCATGTACGGCTTCCATTTGCCGAAGCGGCTGATCAGGTTTCCGACGACCATGGACGAGATCAGCAGACCGCCGATCATCGGCAGCGTCAGCAGACCGGACTCTGTCGGCGTCGCACCGCGGGCGAGCTGCATGTACTGGCTGAGGAACACCGACGTCCCGAACATCGCGACACCCACCGAGATGGATGCGATCACCGCGAGGGTGAACGTGCGGTTCTTGAACAGGGACAGCGGGATGATCGGCTCCTTGACCAGGAGCTCGGTGATGACCGCAGCGACGAGCATCAGCACGGAGGCGCCGACCATCCACGCGGTCGTCCAGCTCCACCACTCGAACTGCGTGCCGGCCATGCTGACCCAGATCAGCAGTAGCGAGACGCCACCGGCGATGAGCACGGCGCCGAGGTAGTCGATCTTGACCTTGCCCTTCGGGCGCTTCGGCAGGCGCAGCGTGAGCTGCAGCAGGATGATGGCGAGGATCGCGACGGGAACGCCGACGAAGAAGTTCCAGCGCCAGCCGATCGAGTCGGTGAGCAGACCGCCGATCAGTGGTCCTCCGATGGTGCCGACGGCCATGATCGCGCCGAACAGGCCCATGTAGCGACCGCGGTCACGCGGGCTGATGATGTCGGCCATGATGATCTGGCTGAGGGCGGTCAGACCGCCGGCGCCGAGACCCTGCACGACACGGAACGTGATCAGCATCTCGGGGTTCTGCGAGAACCCGGCGAGCGCGGAGCCGAGCACGAACAGGCCGAGGGCGAGCTGGATGAGCAGCTTGCGGTTGAGCAGGTCGGCGAGCTTGCCCCAGATGGGCGTGGACACCGTGGTCGCGAGCAGCGTGCTGGTGACGACCCAGGTGAAGGCGGACTGGTCGCCGCCGAGTTCGGAGATGATGCGGGGCAGCGACGACGAGACGACGGTTCCGGCGAGGATCGAGACGAACATCCCGAGCAGCAGGCCGGACAGCGCTTCGAGCACCTGCCGGTGTGACATGGACGCCGACGGCGCCTCTTCCTCTCGAGTGAGAGAGCGTGACATGTTTTTCCTTCGTAATTGGTTGACGAGGAGCAACGATATATAATTAGGTGACCGAAATCAACTAATTCTCTGCATTGCTGCAAAATTTCTCAATATGCAAACTCCAGCACCGGCCGCCGAGCTCGGCCTCCGCGAGCGCAAGAAGGCGCAGACACGCGCCAGCCTCGAGCGCGCCGCCGTGACGCTCACCCTCGACCGCGACATCGACGACGTCACCATCGACGAGATCTGCGCGGCCGTCCCCGTCTCGCACCGAACGTTCTTCAACTACTTCGACTGCAAGGAGGACGCGCTCCTCGGCTTCCGCCACTCCTGGGGCGACGCGGCCCTGGTCGCGGAACACCTCGAACGCGTCTACGCGGGCAGCATCGTCGAGTGCGTCGTCACCACGCTGATCAGGGGCCTCCCCACAGCCACCGACCCCGACCTGCACGCGGCCAGGATGCTCATCGCCTCCCGCAACCCCGGACTCATCCAAAGCAGGATGCGCCGCCTCGACGACCTGCGCTCCGGCCTGGTCGGCTCCATCGCCGACCTGATGCTGCGCGAGGGACTGGTGGATGCGGACGGTCCCGTCTCCGCGGAGGCGCAGGCCGAGCTCCTCGTCGTCACCTGCATCGGCAGCATCCGCATCGCCCTCCGCGAGTGGGCGGACGCCGGCGCCGTCGGCAGCCCGGACGAGGTCGCCGCGCGCAGCGTCGCGATCGCGCGCACGCTCAGCGCGCTCTCCTGAGCTCCGCTCCTACTCCCGCCCGCGGTTGCGCCGCCGCACCACCCGCGGCGCACGCCCGGCCAGGAACGACTTGCCGGGGTCGACCACGAAGCCCTGACGCAGCGCCTCGCGGCCGATCAGCATCCGGAAGCCCATCTGGTCGCGGTTGCTGAGCGTGGTCTCCGCCGTGATGGTGCGCCCGAACAGGTGCACGTCCACCAGCACGACGATGCGCTCCTCCGCATGCCCGGACGAGCTGCGGACGGTGCGGCGGTCGTGCACGGGGCACTCCACCGTGACCACGTCGTCCTCCGACCTCTGCCACGGCCGCACCCGGAAGCGGACCGTGTCGCCGTCGTCCTCGATGTCGAAGGCGTGCAGCGCAGAGCTGCGCGCGCCGGTGTCGAGCTTGGCTTTGATCCAGGGCACGCCGACATCGGGCAGGCTCACCCATTCGCGCCAGCCCACGATGGTGCTTGAATGGAGGTCGTCTTTCACACCCACCATCTTGGCAGGACACCCCCGATGAAACTCGCGCTCCTTTCGCGCGCCCCGCAGGCGTACTCCACTCAGCGGCTCCGAGCGGCCGCGCTGCAACGGGGGCACAGGGTGAAGGTGCTGGATACGCTGCGCTTCGCCATCGATCTGTCCGGCGACGAGCCCGACCTGCAGTACCGGGGCAAGCTGCTGTCCGACTACGACGCGATCCTGCCGCGCATCGGCAACTCGATCACGTACTTCGGCACGGCCGTCGTGCGCCAGTTCGAGCAGATGGATGTGTACACACCCAACACCGCGAACGGCATCACCAACTCCCGCGACAAGCTCCGGGCGACGCAGATCCTGTCCCGCCACAACATCGGGATGCCGGCGACGGCGTTCGTGCACAGCCGCGCCGACGTGCGCCTCGCCATCGAGAAGGTGGGAGGGGCGCCCGTCGTCATCAAGCTGCTGGAGGGAACGCAGGGCATCGGCGTCATCCTCGCCCCCGAGGTGAAGATCGCGGAGGCCATCATCGAGACGCTGCACTCGACCAAGCAGAACGTGCTGATCCAGAGCTTCATCTCGGAGAGCCGCGGCCGCGACATCCGGGCGCTGGTCGTCGGCGACCGCGTCGTCGCCGCGATGCGCCGCAGGGCGAATGGCGACGAGTTCCGCTCCAACGTGCACCGCGGCGGCTCCGTCGAGCCGGTGGAGCTGTCGCCGGAGTACGAGCAGGCCGCCGTGCGCTCCGCCCAGATCATGGGCCTCCGCGTCGCCGGTGTCGACATGCTGGAGGGCAACGACGGCCCTCTGGTCATGGAGGTCAACTCCTCCCCCGGACTGGAGGGCATCGAGACGGCGACCGGGCTGGATGTGGCCGGTGCGATCATCGACTTCATCGACAACCAGGTCGCGTTCCCCGAGATCGACGTGCGTCAGCGCCTCAGCGTCTCCACCGGATACGGCGTGGCCGAGCTGGTCGTGCACGGCAACGCCGACCTCGTCGGCAAGCGGATGCGCGACTCCGGCCTCGGCGAGCGCGACATCACCGTGCTCACCCTGCACCGCGGAGCGACCGTCATCCCGAACCCGCGCGGAGACGTCGAGCTGGAGGCGGGCGACCGTCTCCTCTGCTTCGGCAAGCTGGAGGAGATGCGCTCGATGATCCCCGAGCGTCGCCGTCGCCGCACCAAGGTCCGCAAGCTCCCGAAGGAGCCGCTGCCGGAGAGCTAGGCTCCCACTCTCTCCCAGCCGGACGCGAGCGGCAGCGGTTCTCCGGGCAGCGGGGCCCAGGTGTCCCAGTCCACCGACAGCGGGAACGCCTGCGCTTCGACGGCCTCCACCGCCCGCCGTCGTGCGTCTTCGACCGCGGCGATCCTGGCGGCGTCGAACTTGCCCGTCTCCTCCGCCCAGGCGAGTTCGTCCTCGTCCTTGAGGCTGTGGCTGCCGTCCGGCTCTGCGATCACATCCAGGATCCAGTCGGCGGTGTCGAATCCGAGCGGCGTGCGCACCCACGGCGACTCCAGGTTCACGTACGCGTGCTCCGTCCACCCGTCCGGGGTGAGCCAGCGCCACATCGACCACGGCTGTCCTGGCACGTGCACGCGCAGCACGCCGTCGCCCGTCCAGACGTGCTCCTCGTAGCCGCCGCCCCAGCCGCCGGGCAGCATGTTGCGCCCGCGCGGCCCTCCGCGTCGCCCGACGGCCACTCTGCCGACGGTTCCCGCCGGCTGCCAGAGGGCGATGCACCGCTCGGAGTCTTCGACGACGTAGTGCTGGTAGACGCTGCTGATGCGGTCGTCGGAGACCCAACGGAGGAGTGAGGTCGCTGTGGTCGCGGTGGTCTGCGGCATGGAGTGGAGTCTAGCCGTGCAGGGCAGGCTCCCCGCTCCGCTCGACCTCGTGCTCGTCGTCGAGGAACGCCTCGTGATGATATCCGGACCCGTCGAGCACAACCACCGTCGATTCCGGCACCTCCAGGAACACGCCGGGCAGGTCGTTGAGCGGTTCGGACACCACGAGGTGGGCGCGGCGGTCGAAGATCTTGAAGCGTTCGATGTCCGGGTACATCTCCAGCAGGGTCGGGATGTCCACCGAGTGGAACAGCGACCGCGTCCTGTGCTGCGTCGAATACCGGAACGCCCAGATGGTCTTCCCGTCCGCCACGGCGAGAGTCCCCTGCATCGGGAACCGGATGTCGTGCGCGTGCCCGATCTCTTCGACCTTCCGGATGGCCGCGGCGACCGCCGAGATCGGGTCGTCCCTCAGCCCGTAGGAGAGGGCGAGGTAGAACAGCACCTCGCTGTCCGTCGTGCCCTGGATGTACGGGTACAGGGCGGGGTCGACCGCCATCGTGAGGTCCCGTTTGATCTTCGGGAACTCGTCGATCGCCCCGTTGTGCATGAACATCCAGTGCTCGTGGCGGAACGGGTGGCAGTTGGTCTGCTGGATCGGTGGATGCGTCGCCGCCCGCACGTGCGCGAAGAACATCGGGCTCTCGATCGCCGTCGAGAGCTCCCGCAGATTGGCGTCGTTCCACGCCGGTTCCGTGCTGTGGAAGATCGCGGGGGTGTCGTCGCGGGTTCCCCCGCTCGGGTACCAGCCGAGGCCGAAGCCGTCGCCGTTGACCGGCTCTGCTCCGAGCGACGAGTTGAGCGACTGCGCGACGATCGAATTCTGCGCGTCGAGCACCAGGGTCGACGGTCTGAGCGGCCCTCCGGAATATGCCAGCCATCTACACATCGCACGACCTCCTCGTCAGTGCTTTCGGTATGGGCTCATCCTCTCACCGGGGAGGCCCACCGACTAGCCCGGGTTTCCGCTGGCCGCCCAGGCGCGCGCGACCATCGGGATGGTCCCGTCCTCCTGGATCGGCAGGTGCCCGACCAGGTGATCGCGGAGCCGGTCCCGTGCTGCGGCATCCAGCCCCGCGACGTAGCCTGGTGCCGGCCCCTGCCCGCCGAGGAACGGCGTCCAGTAGTCGTCGAAGTCGCCGAACACGGTCGGGATGTCGACCGCCCGCACGGTCACGCCGGTCAGGCCGGCGGCGGCGAACTCCTCCCCCAGCGCCTCCGGCCTGCACAGGGGGAACCGGGCGGCCTCGTCCAGCTCGGCCGCCGCCGGATCGAGCTCGACCGCCGCATCCCAGAAGCAGCGCAGGAACTCCATCCGGCCGCCGTAGTCCCACACCGTCGCCGCGACCATCCCGCCCGGCCGCACCACCCGGACCGCCTCGGCGAGCGCCGCCTGCACCTCCGGCACGAAGTTCAGCACCAGCCCGGACGCCGCGACGTCGATGGACGCGCCGGGCAGAGGAAGCGCGTCTGCCGACCCCCGCAGCAGCCTCGCCCTTCCGCCCAGGTTCGTGGCGGCCGAGCGCAGGAAGCCGTCCGACGGTTCGACCCCGACGACCGACGCCGGGTCGCACCTGTCGAGGATCGCGCCGGCCAGCGCTCCGGTGCCGCACCCCACATCCAGCCAGTCGAGTCCGGGGCCAGCACTCAGTCCGTCGAGGAACGGCACGGCGAGCAGCCTGCTCCACCGCCCCACGTACCGCTCGTACGCGTCGCCGCGCTCCCAGGTGTCTCCGCCGTCCCCGTCCACGGTCCCCAGTGTGCGCCTCCCCCGCCCGTGCCGCACCGAATCGCCCGCAAACACTGGACTATTGTTGCCACCCGCAACAGAATGCAGTTATGAGGGGCCCTCATGTTATCCGCACTCCGGATCAACGGCTGCGGATCTTCGTCAGTTCCACGCTGCAAGAGCTCGCCGATGAGCGTCGCGCCGCGCGGTCCGCCATCGAGCGCCTGCACCTCGCGCCCGTCATGTTCGAGCTCGGCGCCCGCCCGCATCCGCCCCGCGATCTGTACCGCGCCTACCTCGAACAGAGCGACGTGTTCCTCGGCCTCTACTGGGAACGCTACGGCTGGGTGGCGCCGGAGGAGGAGGTCTCCGGCCTCGAGGACGAGTACAACCTCTGCCCGGACGACCTCCCCCGCCTGCTCTACGTCAAGACGCCCGCCGAGCGCCGGGAGCCCAAGCTCACCGAGCTGCTCAACCGCATCAGGGACGACGACCGCGCCGCGTACAAATACTTCGAGTCGGCGAAGGAGCTGGCCCGCCTCGTCGAGGCCGACCTCGCCACTCTGCTCGCCGAGCGCTTCGAGCAGAGCAGGTCGTTCGTGCCGCTCGACGTCCCCGCCGACGCGGACAGGGTCGCGGAGCCGGTCCGGCTTCCCGAACCGCTCACCGGGCTCATCGGCCGCCACGCCGACCTGGATGCGATCCGCGACCTCTACAGCGCCGGCGCCCGCCTCGTCACGCTCACCGGCCCCGGAGGTATCGGCAAGAGCCGCCTCGCCCTCGCGGCGGCGCGCGCTGTCACCCCCGCGTTCGTCGACGGCGCCGTGTTCGTCGACCTGTCGGCCGTCCACGACCCTGACCGGGTGCCCGCCGCCATCGCGCAGGCCCTCGGCGTCCGGGACACCGGAGACGCCCCCATCATGGAGAACCTGGCGACGGCCCTGCAGGACAGGCACCTGCTGATGGTGCTCGACAATTTCGAGCAGGTGCTCACCGCCGCTCCCACCCTCACCGCGTTGCTCGCCGCAGCGCCCGGCGTCTCGATGATGGTCACCAGCCGCGCGCTGCTCCGGCTCACCGCCGAGCAGAGCTTCGAGGTCGGTCCGCTCCCGGAGGACTCGTCCGTCAGCCTCTTCGTCGAGCGCGCCCACGCCGTCAAGCCGGACTTCGAGGTCACGGACGAGAACCGGTCGGCGGTCACCGGCGTCTGCGCGGCCGTCGACGGGATGCCGCTGGCCATCGAGCTCGCCGCCGCGCGCATCCGGGTGCTCTCCCCCGACGACCTGCTCGACAGGCTCGACCGCAGCCTCTCGGTGCTCGTCGGCGGTTCCCGCGACCTCCCCGAACGGCAGCAGACCCTCCGCAGGACGATCGAGTGGAGCACCCAGCTGCTCGACGACGACCAGCGCAGGCTGCTCGCGCGCCTCGGCGTGTTCGAGGGCGGCTTCACCCTGGAGGCGGCGGAGGCGATCGGGTCGGAGGTGATCGGTGCGGATGCGAGCGCGGAGGGCGCCGCTGCCGTCCGCGACGTCCTCGGCGACCTCGCCGCCCTCGTCGACAGCAGCCTCGTGCGGCAACAGGACAGCGATGGGCGCGCCCGGTTCGCCATGCAGGCCATCGTGCGCGAGTACGCGAGGGAGCAGCTGTGGGACGCCGGTCTGCTGCACGCCGCCCGCGAAGCGCACGCCCGCTTCCTGCTCTCGCTCGGCGACAGCGCCAAAGAGGAACTGAAGGGCGGCAGGCAGCGCGAGTGGCTGCGGCGGCTCGGCGACGAACGGGCTAACCTGCGCGCTGCCGAGCGGTTCCTGCTCGGCAGCCGCGACTGGGACCGCGCCGCCCACCTCGCGTACAGCCTCTACCTCTACTGGTGGGTCTCCGGCCTGCTCGGCGAGGTCAGGACCTGGATGGACGAGGCCCTCGACTCGGGAAGCGACCTCACCGACCACACCAGGGCGATCGCCCTCTACTTCACCAGGACCATCATGTTCTGGAAGGACCCGGACGGCAGCGTCGCCGCCGAGCTCGCGGAGAGCGCCGACCTGTTCCGCAGCGTGAGCGATCCGGACGGCGAGGGCCTGACCCGCATCTCCCTCGCCCTCGCGCTGCTTGCCGGCGCGAAGCCCGACCCAGAGCGCGCGGAGGAGGTCATGCAGGAGAGCCTGCGCCTGTTCCGTTCCAGCGGCAGCGTGTGGGGCGAGTCGATGGCGCTCGTCCTCCTCGGCCGCGTCTCGCTGCGGAAGCAGGACATCCAGGAGGCGAGGGACCGGTTCGCGAGGAGCCTCGCCCTCACCCGCTCCGCCGGGGATGCGGTCGGAGAGCGGATCGCCACATACCACCTGGGCTGGGCGCAGCTGATGCTCGGCGAGACGGACGACGCCCGCGCCGACTTCGCCCGCAGCGTCACGGTCTCCGCCGCGCTCGGCCACGTCGAGGGTCTGGCGTACGGCCTGGAGGGCATGGTCGCCATCGCCGCCATCGCCGGTGACGTGGACCGGGCAGGGCGGCTGGCCGGCGCCGCCAGGGCGCTGCGCGAGCGCAGCGGTCTGCACAACGGACCGACGTTCACCTTCCACCAGAAATACCTCGACCGGCTCACCGCCGCCGGCGACGGCGCTGCCCTGGATACTGCCATCGCCGCCGGCCGCGAACTCTCGGTCGAGCAGGCGGTCGCCGAGGCCCTCGCGGAGGTCGGCGCCTGAGCCGTCACCGCCTTTCGGCCTCGCCGCGCACCGCGTCCGTGTCCGCCGGATCGCGCTGCCGCCTGCTCAGGTACAGGATCGGTATCCCGATCAGCTCCACCACCCCACCGATCACCAGGGACGTCCCGTACCCCCAGGCGTCGGCCGCGCGCCCGAGCGCCGGCTGGATGAACACCCCGCCGAGGCTGCCGAACAGCGAGTCGAACGAGAGCACCGTCGCCCGCTGCTTCGACGGGATCATGTCGTTCAGGTACGCCCGCCGCACCGGCCCTGCCACCGCGAACACGAACCCCCACACCACCAGGAACACCACCGCCAGCCAGAACAGGCTCGTGATCCCGAGCACCATCAGCACCACCACGCTGCACAGCGATGCCCCGATCACCGTGGTGGTCCGCCGCGCGAACAGCCCCCGGATGCGCGGGGCGAGCACGCCGCCCGCCACCTGTGCCAGCGACAGGATCGCCGCCGCCAGCCCGGCCACCGAGTACGCGGTCGGATCCCCGTACAGCTCCAGCAGGTACGGCTGCAGCGCGTAGAACGCGTAGATGCCGACCCCGGATGCGAACGGTGCAGACAGGATCACGTAGCGCACCGAGCGCTTCCGCAGCCCGTGGTCGATGGACTGGACGAGCACGTTCCTCGTCGCCTTCAGCGGCCCCATCGACCGGTCCGGCGTGAACCCGATGTCTCTCATCACCACCGCCGCGAACACGAACATCACCACCAGGACCCCCGCCCGCAGCAGGAACGGCACCCCCAGGTTCGTCGCCTGGGCGATCACCCCGCCGAGCACGGAACCCGCGAACATCGCGATGCCGGTCACCACCAGCCCGCGCCCGAACACCGCCTCGAGACTCCCGGTGTACTCGGTGGCGGCCAGCGCATCCACCAGCCAGGCGTCGACGGCGCCGGAGAAGAAGGTGAAGCCGAGCCCGAGCAGCACGGACACGAGCGCCCACCAGACGAACGGGGCGTGCCAGAGCCAGAGCATCCAATACAGCGCGGTGGTCACCGACAGCGTCACCGTGCCGAGCAGATACGACGCCTTCCTGCCGACGGTGTCGGCGACGACGCCGGTCGGGATCTCGAAGACCACCATCCCCGCGGTGAAGAACGCGTTCGCGGCGAACGCCTCGAAATTGGTCAGCCCGGCGTCCAGCAGGAACAGCGTGTTGATGCCCCAGATGAAGGACGCAGCCAGCGTGTTGCCGAGCAGCAGGGTCAGGTAGATCCTCTGCACTCGCCGTGCCGCCGGGTTCATGGCCGGCGTCCGCTCCGCGCATCCGGTGTCGTCACACCTGCCATCATCGACCCGCGCGGCCCGCGACGCCAGGCTCGCGTGAGCGGCTGAGCCCGCTGAGGACTACCGTTGAACGTATGACAGCACCGGATACAGCGCAGGACGAGGCAGAGACTGCCCGCGAAGCGACGACATTCTCTGAGCTGGGACTCGACGGGGCTGTGCTGAAGGCACTCAAGGACGTGGGTTACGAGACCCCGTCCGCCATCCAGGCCGCGACCATCCCACTCCTCCTCGAAGGCCGCGACGTCGTCGGCCTCGCCCAGACAGGCACCGGCAAGACGGCGGCGTTCGCGCTGCCGATCCTGTCCAGGCTCGACACCTCCCAGAAGACCCCGCAGGCACTCGTCCTCGCACCCACGCGCGAGCTCGCGCTGCAGGTGTGCGAGGCGTTCGAGAAGTACGCAGCGCACGTGCGCGGCGTCCACGTCCTCCCGATCTACGGCGGCCAGGGCTACGGCGTGCAGCTGTCCGCGCTCCGCCGCGGCGTCCACGTCGTCGTCGGTACGCCCGGCCGCATCATGGACCACCTGGCCAAGGGCACCCTCGACCTCTCCGAGCTCAAGTACCTCGTGCTCGACGAGGCGGACGAGATGCTCAAGATGGGCTTCGCCGAAGACGTGGAGACGATCCTCGCCGACACCCCGGACGACAAGCAGGTGGCGCTGTTCTCCGCCACGATGCCGGCCCAGATCCGCCGCATCTCCAAGAAGTACCTGCACGACCCGGAAGAGATCACGGTCAAGAACAAGACCACGACCTCGGCCAACACCACGCAGCGCTACCTGATGGTCTCGTACCCGCAGAAAGTGGATGCGCTCACCCGCATCCTCGAGGTCGAGAACTTCGAGGGCATGATCGTCTTCGTCCGCACCAAGAACGAGACGGAGACGCTCGCCGAGCGCCTGCGCGCCCGCGGATACTCGGCCGCCGCCATCAACGGCGACGTGGCCCAGGCTCAGCGCGAACGCACCGTCGACCAGCTGAAGTCGGGCAAGCTCGACATCCTGGTGGCAACGGATGTGGCCGCCCGCGGTCTCGACGTGGAGCGCATCAGTCACGTCGTCAACTTCGACATCCCGATCGACACGGAGTCGTACGTGCACCGGATCGGCCGCACCGGCCGCGCCGGCCGTAGCGGCGCCGCGATCAGCTTCGTCACTCCCCGTGAGCGCCGGCTGCTGGCCGCGATCGAGAAGGCCACACGTCAGCCGCTGACCCAGATGCAGCTGCCCACGATCGAGGACGTCAACGTCACGCGCCTGGCGCGCTTCGACGACGCGATCACGGATGCGCTGGGCCAGGAGGACAGGATCGCCCGCTTCCGCGACATCATCACCCACTATGTGGAGCACCACGACGTGCCGGAGGCCGACGTGGCCGCCGCTCTCGCCGTGGTGGCTCAGGGCGAGGAGCCGCTGCTGCTCTCCCCCGAGGACGAACTCTCCCGCCGGGTGGAGCGCGACGGCCGCAGCGCGGAGCGCACGCGCGACTCGCGCGACGGACGCGACACCCGCGACTCCCGGGGCGACCGCTCCGGCCGTTCGGACCGTCCGGAGCGTCGCAGCCGTCCGAGCGGCAAGCCGATGGCGTCGTACCGTCTGGAGGTGGGCCGCCGTCAGAAGGTGGAGCCGCGCCAGATCGTCGGCGCCCTGGCCAACGAGGGCGGCCTGAGTCGCGAGGACTTCGGAGCCATCCAGATCCTCCCCGCCTTCTCCCTGGTGGAGCTGCCGGCGGATCTGCCCGGAGACGTCCTCCAGCGCCTGGAGAGCACACGCATCGGCGGCAAGCTCATCGAGCTGCGCCCCGACCGCAGGGGCGGCACCGTCCACCGCGACGACCGTGCTCCGCGGGCGGATCGCGACGATCGCCCGGCGCGCAAGCCGCGCCACAAGTAGCGCCAGAACCCCCGCTACAACGCAGAAAGGGCCGCCCGGTTTCGGGTGGCCCTTTCTTCATGTCCGCACCGGCATATAGCCGTCTGTGTGGTGTTGTGGTGGTGTTAAATGCGAAAGAGCCACCCGGTGTGGGGTGGCTCTTTCTAAAAGGAGTCCGGCGGTGTCCTACTCTCCCACAGGGTCCCCCCTGCAGTACCATCGGCGCAGAGAGTCTTAGCTTCCGGGTTCGGAATGTGACCGGGCGTTTCCCTCTCGCTATGGCCGCCGAAACACTATTGATGTATCAAAGTGAACGGACCAATCAGCTGATTGGTTCGGTTCTCGACCGTACATCGAGAACCACATAGTGGACGCAAGCATTCTTCAGGCCTCACACACCAGCCTTACAACATGTGTGTGAGTAGTGATTGTCAAGTTATCGGCTTATTAGTACCGGTCAGCTCCATGGGTCTTTAGTCCCCACTTCCACATCCGGCCTATCAACCCAGTAGTCTAGCTGGGAGCCTCTCGCCCGAAGGCATGGAAATCTCATCTCAAGGCCGGCTTCCCGCTTAGATGCTTTCAGCGGTTATCCATCCCGAACGTAGCTAATCAGCGGTGCTCCTGGCGGAACAACTGACACACCAGAGGTTCGTCCAACCCGGTCCTCTCGTACTAGGGTCAGATCCTTTCAAATTTCCTACGCGCGCAGCGGATAGGGACCGAACTGTCTCACGACGTTCTAAACCCAGCTCGCGTACCGCTTTAATGGGCGAACAGCCCAACCCTTGGGACCTACTCCAGCCCCAGGATGCGACGAGCCGACATCGAGGTGCCAAACCATGCCGTCGATATGGACTCTTGGGCAAGATCAGCCTGTTATCCCCGAGGTACCTTTTATCCGTTGAGCGACAGCGCTTCCACAAGCCACTGCCGGATCACTAGTCCCGACTTTCGTCCCTGCTCGACTTGTCAGTCTCACAGTCAAGCTCCCTTGTGCACTTACACTCGACACCTGATTGCCAACCAGGTTGAGGGAACCTTTGGGCGCCTCCGTTACTTTTTGGGAGGCAACCGCCCCAGTTAAACTACCCACCAGGCACTGTCCCTGAACCGGATTACGGTTCGAAGTTAGATATCCAGAGTGACCAGAGTGGTATTTCAACAATGACTCCACGAACACTAGCGTGCCCGCTTCACAGTCTCCCACCTATCCTACACAAGCCACACCGAACACCAATACCAAGCTGTAGTAAAGGTCACGGGGTCTTTCCGTCCTGCTGCGCGTAACGAGCATCTTTACTCGTAGTGCAATTTCGCCGAGTTCGCGGTTGAGACAGCTGGGAAGTCGTTACGCCATTCGTGCAGGTCGGAACTTACCCGACAAGGAATTTCGCTACCTTAGGATGGTTATAGTTACCACCGCCGTTTACTGGGGCTTAAATTCTCAGCTTCGCCTTACGGCTAACCGTTCCTCTTAACCTTCCAGCACCGGGCAGGCGTCAGTCCGTATACATCGTCTTGCGACTTAGCACGGACCTGTGTTTTTAGTAAACAGTCGCTTCCCACTGGTCTCTGCGGCCGTCAAACGCTCCCGGAGCAAGTCCGTTCACGCCTCAGGCCCCCCTTCTCCCGAAGTTACGGGGGCATTTTGCCGAGTTCCTTAACCACGATTCTCTCGATCTCCTTGGTATTCTCTACCTGACCACCTGAGTCGGTTTGGGGTACGGGCGGCTGGAACCTCGCGTCGATGCTTTTCTTGGCAGCATAGGATCACCGATTTCGTCACTTAAGACTACCCATCGTGCCTGGCCCTATATGAGAGACGGATTTGCCTATCTCTCGGGTTACACACTTAGACCGGGACAACCATCGCCCGGCTCGGCTACCTTCCTGCGTCACACCTGTTAATACGCTAGCCGCACCAGCATAGGGTCGTGTGCTAGGCCCACTCGTCTCAACCCGAAGGCCTCGATCAAGGGGATTCAGACACTTAGCATTACTGGATTAGCTTGGGCGGTTCTTCGCCGGTACGGGAATATCAACCCGTTGTCCATCGACTACGCCTGTCGGCCTCGCCTTAGGTCCCGACTTACCCAGGGCGGATTAGCCTGGCCCTGGAACCCTTGGTCTTTCGGAGGACGGGTTTCTCACCCGTCTTTCGCTACTCATGCCTGCATTCTCACTCGTGTAGCGTCCACGGCTGGTTCACACCGCCGCTTCACTCGCCACACGACGCTCTCCTACCCATCAACACGGCTGGACCACGAAGGCCTACCACTAATGTCAATGCCACAACTTCGGTGGCGTGCTTGAGCCCCGTTACATTGTCGGCGCGGAATCACTTGACCAGTGAGCTATTACGCACTCTTTCAAGGGTGGCTGCTTCTAAGCCAACCTCCTGGTTGTCTGTGCAACTCCACATCCTTTCCCACTTAGCACGCGCTTAGGGACCTTAGTTGGTGGTCTGGGTTGTTTCCCTCTCGACGATGAAGCTTATCCCCCACCGTCTCACTGCTGCGCTCTCACTTACCGGCATTCGGAGTTTGGCTGACGTCAGTAACCTTTTGGGGCCCATCGGCCATCCAGTAGCTCTACCTCCGGCAAGAAACACGCAACGCTGCACCTAAATGCATTTCGGAGAGAACCAGCTATCACGAAGTTTGATTGGCCTTTCACCCCTATCCACAGCTCATCCCCTCAGTTTTCAACCTAAGTGGGTTCGGTCCTCCACGACGTCTTACCGTCGCTTCAACCTGGCCATGGATAGATCACTTCGCTTCGGGTCTAGGACATGCGACTGAATCGCCCTATTCAGACTCGCTTTCGCTACGGCTACCCCTCACGGGTTAACCTCGCCACATATCGCTAACTCGCAGGCTCATTCTTCAAAAGGCACGCTGTCACCCCTACAAGGAGGCTCCAACGGTTTGTAAGCAAACGGTTTCAGGTACTATTTCACTCCCCTCCCGGGGTACTTTTCACCTTTCCCTCACGGTACTTGTCCGCTATCGGTCATCTGGGAGTATTTAGGCTTATCAGGTGGTCCTGACAGATTCACACGGGATTTCTCGGGCCCCGTGCTACTTGGGATACTCTTCACGCCATCAGAACATTTCGGCTACGGGGTTGGCACCCTCTATGACTGGCCTTTCAAAACCATTCGCCTATATTCCTCTGTAACGTTCGCTGTTCGGCAGAAGCAGCAGAAAAGTCCCACAACCCCGACCATGCAACGCCTGCCGGCTATCACACATGATCGGTTTAGCCTGATCCGGTTTCGCTCGCCACTACTAACGGAATCGCTTTTGCTTTCTCTTCCTGTGGGTACTGAGATGTTTCACTTCCCCACGTTCCCTCTACCCGCCCTATATATTCAGGCGGGAGTCACTGGGTCACCTTACGGGCCCAGCGGGGTTTCCCCATTCGGAAATCCTCGGATCAAAGTTCGTTTATCAACTCCCCGAGGCTTATCGCAGATTACTACGTCCTTCTTCGGCTCCAGATGCCAAGGCATCCACCGTTTGCTCTTAGAAACTTGAAATCACATGAGTTTATGAATCGATCGGCCCACCAAAAGGTGAGCAGATTGACCAATGATCTACCAACACTCCAAAAGAGTGTCGATTTGATCTTGTGATCCGAGACTCGAAAGTCTCGAATCTAAGATGCTCGCGTCCACTGTGTAGTTCTCAAAGTACGGGCGGTACCCTTTCCGCCAGCCACATCATGGCCAACAAGAAAAGGTCCAGAGGTTCGTTTCCCACCCCCTGACGGGATGAGGCCCGGTCCCTCAGGACCCAACAGCGTGCATATGCGGAACATCCAGGTCCGAACCGTTCCAACTCCCCGAAGGAAGCGTACTGAGTCCGAGCCGATCAGCTCCGCACCAATGTCAATGTTCCACCCATGAGCTACCAGCGAGAACATTCGTCTCGATCTGGCGCCTGGACACCACCAGCGTCTTTCAACACCGGGATGCCAGATGCTCCTTAGAAAGGAGGTGATCCAGCCGCACCTTCCGGTACGGCTACCTTGTTACGACTTAGTCCTAATCACCGATCCCACCTTCGACGGCTCCTTCCACAAGGGTTAGGCCACCGGCTTCGGGTGTTACCGACTTTCATGACTTGACGGGCGGTGTGTACAAGGCCCGGGAACGTATTCACCGCAGCGTTGCTGATCTGCGATTACTAGCGACTCCGACTTCATGAGGTCGAGTTGCAGACCTCAATCCGAACTGAGACCGGCTTTTTGGGATTCGCTCCACCTTACGGTATTGCAGCCCTTTGTACCGGCCATTGTAGCATGCGTGAAGCCCAAGACATAAGGGGCATGATGATTTGACGTCATCCCCACCTTCCTCCGAGTTGACCCCGGCAGTCTCCTATGAGTTCCCACCATTACGTGCTGGCAACATAGAACGAGGGTTGCGCTCGTTGCGGGACTTAACCCAACATCTCACGACACGAGCTGACGACAACCATGCACCACCTGTTTACGAGTGTCCAAAGAGTTGACCATTTCTGGCCCGTTCTCGTATATGTCAAGCCTTGGTAAGGTTCTTCGCGTTGCATCGAATTAATCCGCATGCTCCGCCGCTTGTGCGGGCCCCCGTCAATTCCTTTGAGTTTTAGCCTTGCGGCCGTACTCCCCAGGCGGGGCGCTTAATGCGTTAGCTGCGACACGGAAACCGTGGAATGGTCCCCACATCTAGCGCCCAACGTTTACGGCGTGGACTACCAGGGTATCTAATCCTGTTCGCTCCCCACGCTTTCGCTCCTCAGCGTCAGTTACGGCCCAGAGAACTGCCTTCGCCATCGGTGTTCCTCCTGATATCTGCGCATTCCACCGCTACACCAGGAATTCCATTCTCCCCTACCGCACTCTAGTCTGCCCGTACCCACTGCAGGCCCGAGGTTGAGCCTCGGGTTTTCACAGCAGACGCGACAAACCGCCTACGAGCTCTTTACGCCCAATAATTCCGGACAACGCTTGCACCCTACGTATTACCGCGGCTGCTGGCACGTAGTTAGCCGGTGCTTTTTCTGCAGGTACCGTCACTTTCGCTTCTTCCCTACTAAAAGAGGTTTACAACCCGAAGGCCGTCGTCCCTCACGCGGCGTTGCTGCATCAGGCTTGCGCCCATTGTGCAATATTCCCCACTGCTGCCTCCCGTAGGAGTCTGGGCCGTGTCTCAGTCCCAGTGTGGCCGGTCACCCTCTCAGGCCGGCTACCCGTCGTAGGCTTGGTGAGCCGTTACCTCACCAACTACCTGATAGGCCGCGAGTCCATCCTTGACCGAAATTCTTTCCACGCACAGGAGATGCCTCCGTACGTCATATCCGGTATTAGCTTCCGTTTCCGGAGGTTATCCCAGAGTCAAGGGCAGGTTACTCACGTGTTACTCACCCGTTCGCCACTAATCCCCCAGAGCAAGCTCCAGGTTCATCGTTCGACTTGCATGTGTTAAGCACGCCGCCAGCGTTCGTCCTGAGCCAGGATCAAACTCTCCGTAAATGTTTAGCTCCACAATCGCAAGCGACCGGGAAACATTGTGCGAGAAGCGGACCGGAAAAAGGTCTGTTCTCCCCGCGAGTTGATCTGACTAGTTTCGAATATCTACTGACATTCTGTATCTAATCCAAAGGAATCTCTTGCCTAGCCGAAGCTAAACACGAGGTTTTTGGCATTTGACATTGTGCACGCTGTTGAGTTCTCAAGGATCGGACGCTCCCACCATCCCGCATCACACGGTCAAAATGGGGCAACCTGTCAACCCTACCACTCGAAGCCATCCTGTCAAATCAGCCGGTCGCAACCTGGCCGCCTGAAACAGGCAACCGATCACACGACCGAGCATGACGATCAGCTCAGTAAGTGGAGGATAACCACCCTCGGATATTCGAGAAGAAAACCGGGGATGTGGTCCCGCTTGAGGCCGGGGAGCAGTTCCGCTCTCCCGCACCTTTGGGGTGACAAGTAAGTACTTTA
>NZ_JBMBTW010000001.1:0-4601 GCF_051161895.1 Leifsonia araucanica | reverse complement strand
CTCGTCGGCCTGCTCGCCCGTGCGCCGGCCGGAGAGCCTCCGCTCGAACTCCGACCACGGGATCGGCGGGTTATTCCAGCCCATCAGCGTCCTCCGCCCCGGTCGGCCTCACCCGGCAGGTCAGCCATCCCGCCCAGGTCAGCCATCCCGCCCAGGTCAGCCATCCGCGGCAGGTCAGTCATACCGCGCCTCCGCCTGCCACGCGCCGTCCGCGAGCACCAGCAGCCACGCGTTCCCGTCCGCGTCGACCACCTGGAAGCGGTGCGCCGTGCGCGAGGCGGCAGCATCCCACCAGCGTTCCCGCACCGGCCACGGGCCCGCCCAGGAGTCGACGGGGCGCGCATCCCGTGCCGTGCCCGTCGACGAGAACCGGACGATCGGCTCCGTGACGACGCCGCGTCCCGTCACCCCGACCTGCTCGCCGTCCGCACCGAGCACCACCACGGGACGCGGCGCCTCGAACACGGTCGACGGCGCCGGGGCCGGCAGGCTGCCCGGCCACGGCTGGTCGGCGCGCGCCACCCCGACGGCGCGGTCGCCCCACGGCACGAGTACCTGCCGCTCCGCGAGCCCGCGCCCGCCGCCGATGGTCGCCGTGAGCACCGCATCGTGGCCCAGGATGCTCTGCACCCGCGACAGCCCGTGATGGATGCGCTCGTCCGCGCCCCCGCCCCACAGCCCCTCCTCGTGGTGGCCGATGTCGTCGACGGCCTCCGGCTCCACCAGCACCCGCGCGATCGGGGAGCCGAGCCCGCTCTCGATGCTGCCGGAGCCCTGCAGCTGCCAGCGCACCCTGTCGACCACGTCGGCCGCCGAGAACAGCCGGGGGTGCAGCCAGCTGCGCTCGCTCACCCGGCCGGACTCGTCCGTCACCTCGATGCGCAGCGCCGTGCACACCAGCCCCGCCTTGGTGAGACCGCCGATGAACGCCTCCGCCGTTCCCCGGAACGCGAACGTCACCTGGTCGACCCTGTCGAGCGGCGGCTCGAACTCGATCGCGCGTTCCAGCTGCTTCGGCGGCGTGCGCGGCACCACCGCCGTGCTGTCGAGCCCGCTCGCGATGGTGTGGCACCAGGCGCCACGCTCCCCGAACCGTTCCCGCACATCCGTCGCCCCGAGCGCGGCCAGGTGGCCGAGGGTGTGGATGCCCAGCCTGCGGAACAGCGGCGTCAGCTCGTCCTGCCCGAGCTGCGCGATGGGCAGCGGGGAGAGGAACGCGGGGGAGTCGCCGGGCGGGATGACCCTGATGCGCTCTGCACCGGTCGTGCGGGCCGCCTGCTCGGCGGCGAACGGGCCGTCCGCGATGCCGATGCGCGCGTCCGGGATGCCGAGCCCTTCGAGGCAGCGCAGCAGTTCGGCGGCGGCCTGCTCCTCTCCGCCGTAGTAGCGGGCTGGGCCACGGGCGCGCAGCACGCAGGTGCCGGGACGGATGGGCTGGACGCCGGGGGTGATCTCCTCGATCGCGGCGAGCACGGGGTCGAAGGCCCGCGCATCCAGGACGGGATCGTACGGCAGCACCTGCAACTGGGTGCAGCGCGCCTGGGCCTCCCGGATGCGCAGGCCGCGCGTGACGCCCTCCGCACGGGCTGCGGCGGAGCAGGCGAACACGAGGTTGCGGTCGAGGAGCGCCAGCGGGGTGTCCTGCGGCAGGTCGCCGGCCTGCAGGGCGGCGATCACCGGCCAGTCCGGGCACCACAGCACGATCGCGCGGGTGACGGCCGGCATCTCAGCTCACCGCTTCCAGGCGCGTGGTGCCGGACGCCGAGCGGAAGCTCTCGTCGAGGGCCGGCAGCCAGAGCTCCGCGCGGCGGCGCTGGCCGGAGCCGCCGCGCGGAGCGGATTCGACGGTCACCCGGCGGGAGGAGAGGTAGCCCGTTCCGCCCCCGAGGCCGTCCCAGCCGCTGCGGGAGACCGTGAGCGTCGCCTCGACCTGCGGCCAGTCTCCCACCACGATCAGGGTGGCCTCCCGCTGCCGCAGCCGGGCGGTGAGCCTGGCGATGTCGCCGTCGCGTGCTCGGCTGGTGGGGGCGACGACCACGACGCTCAGCACATCCACGACGGCGGCGGTGACGGTCAGCCACTGCTCGCCGGGGTGCGGGACGAGCACGAGCCGGTCGAGGTCGATCCCGAACCGGCCTGCCGCCTCCGCCCCGAAGTCCGGCATCCCGACCACGCCGCACCACGCACCGGATGCGCTCGGGCAGGCCAGCATGGCCATCACGAGCGTCGTCGACCCGCGCACCGCGTATGCGGCACCGGCCTTCAGCGCACCGCCCGGCAGCAGAGGGGAGAGCGCCGGGTGCGTCTCCAGCCGCCTGCTCTCCAGCGTGGTGGCCTGCATCTGCCGGATGCGCGACTGCAGCTCGTGCACCTGCGCGCGGTCGACGACCGGCTCGGTGACGGTGGCTGCTGAAGAATGCATGCCTCTATTTTCGAACATATGTTCGACGATGGCAAATGCATTTTCGGGCGGCGCCGGGCACGTCCCATCCCGCACCGCGCACTCCGCTCCGGCGGAGAACTGGCCGCTTTCACGTCGTTTCTCCGCTCCAGCGGAGTGCCGGACGGCGTGTCGAGGGGAATCTCCTGGGCAACGGAAGCAGAGCCGCGGCGCGCGCAACACCGGATGCGCGTGGCGACACACCGCGCATCCATCCGCTCAAGCGGAGATGGGGCCGGGGGCGCCGGAAACTCCGTACAAGCGGAGATGGGGCCGGGGGGCGCCGGAAACTCCGTACAAGCGGAGATGCGGCTGGAAAGCGGGCGGCGCCGGGCAAACGAAAACGGGGCCGCGCCGAAGCGCGACCCCGTTCGAAGCTCAGGTCAGAGCGGGCGGATGTTCTCCGCCTGCAGGCCCTTGGGGCCCTGCGTCACCTCGAACTCGACCTTCTGGTTCTCCTCGAGCGAGCGGTAGCCGCTCGAAGCGATCGCCGAGTAGTGGGCGAACACATCAGCGCCGCCGTCGTCGGGAGCGATGAAGCCGAAGCCCTTTTCAGCGTTGAACCATTTGACCGTACCAGTAGCCATATCTCCTCCAGGAGCGATATTCCTCGACCCCGACTGTCGGGGCCTCGTCGCGTGTTCTCCTGCTCCTGTAAAGCTGGCAACGCTCCGGGTTTGGGACGCACCTATCCAACACATGCAAAACACACGACTGGCCTTAGCCTAGCCGCCAACCGCGAAAAACACACCAGTGACGCAGAATCCGACCGTCGCGGTTCGTCACGGTTCGGTGACGAAGTCGATCAGGTGCTCCACCCTGCCGAGCAGTTCCGGCTCGAGATCGGTGAAGTTCCGGACGCTGCCCAGGATGCGTTTCCAGGCGCGGGCGGTGTCCGCCTGGGTCTCGTGGGGGAGCCCGAGGGCGGCGCAGATCCCTTTCTTCCACTCGATCGAGCGCGGGATGCTCGGCCAGGCGTCCAGCCCGACGCGCGCCGGTTTCACGGCCTGCCAGATGTCGATGTACGGGTGCCCGACCACCAGGACGTGCTCTCCGTACGGCCCGCGCTTCACCGCGTCGGCGATCCTGCTCTCCTTGGAGCCGGGCACGAGGTGGTCGACGAGCACGCCGATGCGGCGGGACCGGTCCGGCGCGAACTCGCGCACGATCGCATCCAGGTCGTCGACGCCCTCCAGGTATTCGACGACGACGCCCTCCACGCGCAGATCGTCTCCCCAGACCTTCTCCACCAGCTCGGCGTCGTGCCGGCCTTCGACGAAGATGCGGCTGGCGCGGGCGACCCTGGCCTTCTGGTCGGCGACGGCGAACGATCCGGATGCGGTCCTCGCCCTCGCCCCTCCGCCCTTCGCGGCGTGCACCAGCGTGACGGGCGACCCGTCGATCAGGAACGATCCGCTGAACGGGAAGACGCGCTTCTTGCCGAAGTAGTCCTCCAGCTCGACGGTCGGCCCTTCGATGCGGGTGACGGCGCCGCAGAAGCCGCTCGCGGCATCCTCGATGACGAGGTCGCGCACCGCTTCGACCTCGGGCACGGCCGTGCGGCCCGCGTTCTTCCAGTCGGTCGCCAGCACATCGGCTCCGTAGCGGTCGTCGTTCACCCGGAGAGACTAGAGGGTGCGGGGGCGGCGGAGGGGGAGCCACGCCATCAGTCGAAGATCCTCACCAGGTGCCAGCTGCGGCTGGTGTTGTCGTGCCGCACGTCGAACACGTGCGCGCATCCCGTGTCGTCCGTGGCCTGGAAGCGCCAGCCGCCGATCTCCCTCGGCAGGCTGCCGACGCCGTAGCGGTGCTCGCCGAACGGCCGCCACCAGGCGCAGACCTCCGCCCACACCGTCGGCGTGTCTGTCACGCGGTATCTGGTCGCCCGCCACACCAGCCTGGTCGGGATGCCGTCGTCCGTCGTCCACACCGCGACGGACTCTCCGATGTCGGTCATGCCTCTCACCTCGCTCGTTCGAACGTTTGTTCGATTAACGAGTGTAAAGCCATCGACCGACGAATGCACCTGCGCCATACTGTGTGCATGACCGACCTGACCGATCCTTCCGGCGCGGCCCTGCGACTCAGCAACGACGAGCGGGAGCGCGCCGTCGCTGCGCTCCAGACCCACGCGGCGCAGGGGCGCCTGACCGACGCCGAG